>LT827128.1 GCA_900170005.1 Gordonibacter massiliensis (ex Traore et al. 2017)
TCCCCGCCCCTCCGCGCCGTCGCGCTCCCGGGAGGGGTCGTGTTGATTCTGCGCGGGGGAACGGGGGCCGGTCGGGCCGAGAGTATAATGGAGCGAGGAGCATTCTACCTGCATGCTTTCATACGGGGACGGAGGAACGTCTGGTGAGCGACAAGGCACAAGAGGCGGCGAAAACGGCCGAGTTGGCGATGCGCGACGAGGCCAAGCTCGTGGAATTGACGGAAGCGCTGTCGGGAGGGTCGCGACGCGCGCGCCAGAACGCCGCTTCGGCTCTTGCCATCGTTGCCAAGGGGGCTCCCGAATCGCTCGTTCCCCATGGGTCCGCCTTCGTCGACGCGCTCAATCGCCCTGAAGCCCAGACGCGTTGGGAGTGCCTCGACATCCTCACGTCGCTCGTCGACTACGATTCCCGCACGTGCGACAAGGCCGTGGCGGGGGCCGAGGCCGCCCTGTTCGACGAGGAGAGCGGCCCGGTTCGCCTTGCGGCCATGCGCTTTCTGTGCAAGTTGGGCGCTACGACCGAGAACCGTTCCGAAAAGACCTGGCCCTTGATCGACGAGGCCATCCAGTGCTGGCATGGCGACATGGAGTTCCAGGACATGCTCGTTGCGGTGGTGGATTTCTCCGCGGGCAAGCTTGCCGTCCAGGTGAAAGAGGAGCTGGGCGACCGTATGAAGTTCGACGCCGAGAACGGCAAGGGCGCGCTCAAGCGACGTGCCAAGCAGATCGTCGACAACGTGCAGGCGAGCTGACCTTTTTCCGTATACGCGGCGGGCCTTTCGGGCCCGCTTTTCGCCGCGCCTTCCCGGATCTGCGGCGCACGGGGATTCGGCAAAGGAGAGCATATGGCACAGCATAAGGTGACGCTCATTCCGGGCGACGGCATCGGCGTGGAGACGTCGGCCGCCATGCAGCGCGTGGTGGAGGCGAGCGGCGTCGATATCGTTTGGGATGTGGCGCCGGCCGGCGCGGCCTGCGTGGAAACGCACGGCACGCCGCTTCCTCGGGAAACCATCGAATCCGTCAGACGCACCAAGGTGGCCATCAAAGGGCCCGTGGCCACGCCGGTCGGCACGGGTTTTCGCAGCGTGAACGTGGCGCTTCGCAAAGAGCTCGACTTGTACGCGTGTCTGCGCCCCGTGCAGTCGCTGCCGGGTGCCGGGGGTCGGTACGACGACGTCGACCTGGTCATCGTGCGGGAAAACTCCGAAGACCTGTACGCGGGCGTGGAGTTCGAAGAGGGGTCCGAGGGCGCCCGCAGGCTCATCGAGCTGTGCGAGGAGGAGGGCGCGGGGTCGATACGGCCCGATTCGGGCATAAGCATCAAGTCCATCTCCGTCACCGCTTCGGAACGCATCGTGCGCCACGCCTTCGAGTACGCGCTCGAGCACGGCAGGAAGAAGGTCTCGGCGGCCCACAAGGCGAACATCATGAAGCATTCGGACGGCTTGTTCCTGCGCGTGGCGCGCGGCGTGGCCAAGGAGTACGAGGGGCGCGTGGCGTTCGACGAGCGCATCATGGACGCGTGCTGCATGAACCTGGTGATGGACCCGACGCAGTTCGACGTGATCGTGTTCCCGAACCTGTACGGAGACCTTGCGAGCGACCTCGCGGCCGGCCTCGTGGGCGGCCTGGGGTTGGCTCCCGGAGCGAACGTGGGCGAGGAATACGCCGTGTTCGAGGCCGTTCACGGATCCGCGCCCGATATCGCGGGCCAGAACAAGGCAAACCCGACCGCCCAGATCATGTCTGCAGCCATGATGCTGGACCACCTGGGCGAGGTCGACGCCGCCGCGCGCATACGGCGCGCCGTATGCGCGGTGTACGCGGAGGGCGCCCATTTGACGGGGGACATACGCCGTGCGTCCGGTTCGGCTGGGGCGCCGGCAACTTGCACGGAGTTCACCGAAGCGCTCGTTGCGGCGCTCGACTAGCGAAGACGAGAGGAAGGCGCCGAGGGACGGGATCGCCCGCCCTTCGGCGCACGGCAGCCGCCTCGCGCGGCGGAATGGAGCAAACATGACCGACGAGACGAACCGTTTCGCCGCCACGCTCGACGTGGACGGTGCGAGCTACACCTACTTCCCCGTGTCGGGGGTGCCGGGTTCCGAGAAGCTGCCCTACGCGCTCACGGTGCTGCTGGAGAACGTGCTGCGCAACGTGCGCGACGAGCAGGCGGCCGAAGAGCTCGCCGGGCGCATCGTGGCCGCGGGCAACGCGGGCGAGGTGGGCAGCGAAGTGGAGTTCTCGCCGGCGCGCGTGCTGTTCCAGGACTTCACGGGCGTGCCGGTGTTCGTGGACTTCGCCGTCATGCGCGAGGCGTGTGCCTCCCTCGGCGGTGATCCGGCGAAGATCAACCCGCAGATCCCCTGCGATTTGGTGATCGACCACTCGGTCATCGCGGACGAGGCCGGTTGCGCGGGCGCCCTCGAGCGCAACATGGAGCTGGAGTTCTCGCGCAACAAGGAGCGCTACGATTTCTTGAAATGGTCGCAGCAGAGCTTCGACAACGTGCGCATCGTGCCGCCTGGGGCGGGCATCTGCCACCAGCTGAACATCGAGCAGTTCGCGCACGTGGTGATGACGTCGGACGATGCGGGGGTCGCGCGCGCGGACGGCGAGAGGCCCGTGGCGTACTTCGACACGCTCGTGGGCACCGACAGCCACACGCCCACGGCGAACGGCATCGGCGTGTTGGGTTGGGGCGTGGGCGGCATCGAGGCCGAGGCTGCGGCGCTCGGCCAGCCCATCACGACGCTCGTGCCGCGCGTGGTGGGCGTGCGCCTGACCGGCGAGCTGGCCGACGGCGTGTGCGCTATGGACGTGGCGCTGACGTTCGCGCAGATGCTGCGCGCCAAGGGCGTGGTGGGGTGCTTCGTGGAGTGCTTCGGACCGGGTCTCGACAGCCTGAACGCCACGCAGCGCACGTGCATCTCGAACATGACGCCGGAGTACGGCAGCACGTGCACGCTGTTCCCGGTGGACGATGCGACGCTCGCCTACCTGCGCTTGACCGGTCGCTCCGAAGAGCAGGTGGCGCTCGTCGAGGCCTACGCGAAGGCGCAGGGGTTCTGGAACGACCCGGAGGCTCCGGCGCGCACGTACGCCGAGGTGATCGAGTTGGATCTGGGCTCGGTGGAGCGCTCGCTGGCCGGGCCCTCGCGTCCGCACGACCGCATTCCGCTTGTCGGCGCGCAGGAGCGATTCCGCGCGGTGTGCGACGAGCGCGGGCTCGATCGCGCGAAGACGGTGGACGTGGAGCTGGCGGGCGCGACGCACGAGCTCACGCACGGCGCGCTGGCCATCGCGGCCGTGACGAGCTGCACGACGGCCACCGACCCGCGCATGATGCTGGCCTGCGGGCTCGTGGCCCAGAAGGCGGCTGCGGCGGGCCTCGCGCCCAAGCCGTGGGTGAAGACCATCCTCGCGCCGGGCAGCAAGGCCACCGAGCTTCTGCTCGAGCGCGCCGGGCTCTTGGACGGCTTGCGCCAACTGGGCTTTTACACGTGCGGTTTCGGCTGCATGAGCTGCATCGGCAACTCGGGCCCGATCTTGGACGAGCTGCACGCCGTGGCCGACGACATCGAGCTGGCGAGCGTGCTTTCCGGCAACCGCAACTTCGAGGGGCGCATCTCGCCCGACGTGTCGCAGAACTATCTGGCCGCGCCCGCCACGGTTATCGCCTACGCGCTGGCGGGCACGATGGACGTGGATCTGGAGCACGACGCGCTGGGGCACCGCGCGGACGGCACGCCGGTGCATCTGGCCGACATCTGGCCGACCGACGCGGAGATCGACGCGCTCGTGGACGCGCAGGTGAACCGCGAGCTGTACGAGGATGGCGCGCGCGGGCTGTACGACGGCGACGCGGCCTGGCAGGCGCTGGGAAGCGAGCCGAGCGACACGTTCGCGTGGGACGACGCCTCCACCTACGTGCGCCGCGCTCCGTACTTCGACGGCATGGAGCGCGAGCCGTCCGCGCCGGAGCCCATCGAGGACGCTCGCGCGCTCGCGCGGCTCGGCGACTTCATCACCACCGACCACATCTCGCCGGCCGGCTCCATCGCGGCCGACTCCCCGGCGGCGCGTTACCTTGAGGAGCGCGGCGTCGAGCCGGCCGACTTCAACACGTACGGCGCGCGCCGCGGCAATCACGAGGTGATGATGCGCGGCACGTTCGCCAACGTGAAGCTGCAGAACCTGCTGGCCGAGGGGAAGAAGGGCGGTTGGACGCGCGACTTCTTGGAAGGCGACGTGCGCCCGCTGTTCGACGCCGCCACGGACTACGAGGCCGCCGGCGTGCCGCTCGTGGTGGTGGCCGGCAAGATGTACGGCAGCGGCTCGTCGCGCGACTGGGCGGCGAAGGGGCCGGCGCTTCTGGGCATCCGCGCGGCGTTCGCGGAAAGCTTCGAGCGCATCCATCGCTCCAACCTCATCGGCATGGGCATCCTGCCGCTGCAGTTCGCCGAGGGGGAAAGCGCCGAGAGCCTGGGGCTGGACGGTTCGGAGCGCTACACGGTGGGGCAGGTCGACTTCTCGGCCGGGCTGCCCGAGCCGCGCGTGGTGGACGTGAAGGCCGAGCGGGCCGACGGCTCGACGGTGGCTTTCGAGGCGACGGTGCGCGTGGACACGCCCACGGAAGGGCGCTACTACGAAAACGGGGGCATCCTGCCGTACGTGTTGAGAAGTTTATTGTAAGGGCAAAGTAACGTTGGCGCCCGATTGCGCGAGGTAATCGGGCGCTTTGCCGTATAATAGATACTTTAGGCAATCGTAGGTTACGGGAAAGGGATGCCGTGAAACAGACATCCGGAATCGACGCGCTGCTCGAGGCGCTCAAGCAATCAGGGGTCAACGTCGACGGTCGGTTCGACGCCGATGCCGAGGCGCCGTCGGACGGCGCCGGCCGCTCCGGCGGCAACGGCGGCGGCGCGAAGCCTCCCCACGTGCACATGGAGGTTCCGTTCGCGGACCGCATGGCGGCTTGGGGCAAGAAGGCGCTCATCATCGCCGCCATCGTGATCGTGCTCATCGGCTTGGCCGCCTATTGGTGGTTCCATCCGCCCATCAACATCCACAGCACGGACACGTGGATGTTCGTGGCCGTGTTCATTCTGCTGCCGCTGTTCCTGGTGTTCTGGAGCAAGTCGCACAGCTACAAGGCGGGCACGGGCAAGGTCGAGGCGAACCCCGGCAAGGCCAAGGCGTTCAAGTTCGCGAGCTACGTGCCGGTGGCCGTGGCCGTGCTCGGCGTGATCGGCGCCATCATGTCGCTGTCCATCTTCCCCGGCAACGCCGAGAAGTACGCGAACGTGCTGCAGACCGACACGCTCGATTTCGCCAACGACATCAAAGAGGTCAACTACTCGGAGATCCCCATCATCGACCGCGACTCCGCCGTGCTTCTGGGCAACCGCGAGATGGGCTCCATCCCCGAGTTCGTGAGCCAGTTCGAGATATCGCCGCTGTACAGCCAGATCAACTACCAGGGCGCACCGGTGCGCGTGAGCCCGTTGGGCTACGCCGACCTGTTCAAGTGGTTCACGAACCGCGAGGCGGGCATTCCCGCCTACGCGCTGGTGAACATGACGACGCAGGACGCCGAGATCGTGAAGCTGGGCGACAGCCCCATCCACTACTCGCAGTCCGAGCCGCTCGTGCGCAACATCGACCGCCACGTGCAGCTGAGCTATCCGTTCTACATGTTCGACGAGAAGTCGTTCGAGATCGACGAGGACGGCCACCCGTGGTGGATCTGCCCGGTGCAGACCCGCACGATCGGCCTGTTCGGCGGCACGACCATCAACCGCGTGGTGCTGTGCGACGCGACGACGGGCGAGACGCAGGACCTGGCCATCGAGGACGTGCCGCAGTGGGTCGACCGCGCGTATCCGGCCGAGCTGCTCATCGAGCAGTACAACTGGAGCGGCAAGTACAAGGACGGCTGGCTGAACTCGGTGTTCGGCCAGGCGGGCGTGGTGCAGACGACGCCGGGCACCGACGGCTCGCTGGGTTACAACTACATCGCGAAGGACGACGACGTGTGGGTGTACACGGGCGTGACCTCGGCCACCGCCGACAACTCCATCGTGGGCTTCGTGCTGGTGAACCAGCGCTCGGCCGAATCGCACTTCTACTCGGTGCCGGGCGCGACGGAGGCGTCGGCCATGCAGTCGGCCGAGGGCCAGGTGCAGAACCTGCGCTACAAGTCCACGTTCCCGCTGCTCATCAACGTGTCCAACGAGCCGACGTACTTCATGGCCCTGAAAGACGATGCGGGCCTCGTGAAGAAGTTCGCCATGATCAACATCAAGCAGTACCAGTACGTGGCTATCGGCGACACGGTGGCGGAATGCCAGAAGTCCTACCAGGCCCTGCTCGCCACCAACGGCGTGTCGACGGGCGATACCGAAACCTTGGGCGTGCTGGAGGCCCAGGGCAAGATCGTGCACATCGCGCAAGCGGTGGTCGAGGGCAACTCGCACTTCTACGTGAAGCTGGAAGACGGCGACAACATCTACGACTTCGCGCTTCCGGGCCTCATCGAGATCGTGGGGTACAAGGAGGGCGATCCCATCGCCTTCAAGTACGTGGAGGCCGAGCCCACGAACCCCGTTGAGGAGATCCTCGCAGCGGACGGCGCCTCGGCGGCCGCTGCGGCCAAGGAGGCCCAAGCCACGGGCGACGCGGCCGGTAACGCCGCGTAGGGCGATTGCCCGGAAGAGCCTGCAGGCAACGATGACGCCGTAGGGGCGGGCTGCTGCCCGCCCCTACGGGGGCTTGGCGTGTTGTTTTGAGTGCGGCGGTTGACATTTTTCGGATTGATGGCAAAATATAGCAGTTGCCTCTTCGGAGGCGACACGATGAAAGATAGTTCCGCTGCCCAAGACAGCAGGCACCGAAAGGTTTAATCGCAGACGATGCGGCCCGCCGAGGTGGTTGTATAAGTTTCGCGCTTAGACGACCCCTGCTGTCATGAGACGGCGGGGGTCGTTCCTTTTTCTCAGGCGACGATCCCACCCGCGAGGGGCGGAACCCGAGTTTGAGAAGAAGGAGGTGTACTACATGCCCAACGTGAAGAACCAAGAGATGCTCGCCAAGATCAAAGAGGACCTGGACGGCGTTTCCGCTGTGTGGGTCGTGGACTACTGCGGCCTGACGGTGAAGGACATCCAGGCGTTGCGCGTGGCTATTCGCGAGACCGGTGCGAGCCTGAAGGTGTACAAGAACACCCTCATGCACATCGCGCTGGAGGAGTCGGACCTGCCCACGCTCGACGATCTGCTGGAAGGCCCGAGCGCGTTCGTGTTCGCCGGCGACGACGTGGCCGCTGCCGCGAAGGCCGTGAAGACGTTCGCCAAGACCAACCAGAACCTGGAGATCAAGGGCGGCTTGATGGAAGGCGCGCAGGTTTCCGCCGCACAGGTGGAGGCTATCGCATCGCTTCCGTCCCGCGAAGAGCTGCTGGCTCAGATCGCCGGCGCCATTTCCGGTGTTGCCCGCGGCCTTGCCGTGGCGCTCAACGGCGTGCCGAGCGGTTTGGCCCAGGTCACGAAGGCCGTGGCCGACCAGAAAGAAGCTGCTTAACCCGCAGCTTGGCAGCGTGACGAGCGCTGCCTAACCGAAAGTTGTACAAGCACCGGTCGGGAAGGCCCGACCGCTTTGAAAGGAAGCTAACATGGCTGTTACTCGCGAAGAGATTATCGAGGCCCTCAAGGAGATGTCCCTGCTCGAGGCGTCTGAACTGGTGAAGGATATCGAGGAGACCTTTGGCGTTTCCGCCGCCGCCCCTGTGGCCGTGGCCGCCGCCGCTCCTGCCGAGGGTGGCGCCGCCGCCGAGGAGAAGACCGACTTCGACGTCGTGCTCGAGGGCTTCGGCGACAACAAGATCGCCGTCATCAAGGTTGTCCGCGAGATCACGAGCCTGGGCCTGAAGGAGGCCAAGGAGCTGGTCGAGGGCGCGCCGAAGCCGATCCAGGAGGGCGTGGCCAAGGACAAGGCCGAGGAGATCAAGGCCAAGCTCGAGGAAGCCGGCGCGGCCGTCACCCTCAAGTAGCTTATCGCTGCAGGTTGAATCGCGACCATGCGGTCGCTTGGAGGGGTCCGTTGCTTTTGCAGCGGGCCCTTTTCGTCGTAACGCGGGCTTCGCGCCGAAGACGTTTCTTGGTTGCTGACGTGTCGGCAACGGTTCTTTCTCGTTTTTTGGAGCATGCGTATAGTTAACCGCGTAAACTGGTGGAACGTGAATCGAAAGGCTGCACGGAGGTGCAGCCGTCCGGATAGGAGGCCGCCATGCAAGGATACTTCTCCGCCGCTTGGAACGACATCAAGAGCTCGCCCGGATGGTTCGGCAAGCTGTTGCTGCTGGGTCTGGTGAGCCTCATTCCCGTGTTCGGAGCCATCGTGGTGGCGGGCTATCTGTACGGATGGGCGCGCGACATGGCATGGGGCGTCCACGCTCCCTTGCCCGCGCGCATTTTCGGCAACGAGGACGGTAGGCTGTACAGCCGCGGGTTCTTCGTGCTGGTCATCGGGCTCGCATGTTCGCTGCTGCCGTGGGTGGTCGAGATCATCGGATCGATTCTGACCGGGGGCTCTTTCGGGTTCTGGGCGGGCTGGGGGTACCGTTCCGGGTTCCTGTCGTTTCCGTTCGGCATGGCGTCGGGCTTGGTCGGCCTGGTGTTTTTCGTCTTGTCGATAGCGGCGAGTTTCTTCGCGGTGTGCTTCTACTGGGTTGGCTCCATGCGTATGAGCATCTACGGGCGCTTGTCGGCGGGCTTCCAGTTCGGCAAGGTTTGGAGCATGCTGCGCCATGACATAAACGGCATGCTGCGCATCCTGGGCATGGCCGTTCTGATGGGCATCGCCGTGACGGTGGCGGTGTCGATCATCACGCTTCTGGTGGTGTTCGTGTGCATGGCCGTCGGCTTCGCCGTCACGGGCGGCAACCTCAACATCAACGCGAGCCGACCCGACGCGGCCATCGTGAGCATGGTGTTCGCCATCGGCGGCGTGGCCGTCGTTCTGGTGCTGCTCGCAGGGTTCGCATCCATGGTGCTGGCGATGTTCGTCATGGCGATGATCACCCGTGCGCTGGGCTATTGGACGAGGCAGTTCGACGTGCCGGCATGGCGCGGACAGGACGATCCCATGCCGTTCGAGCTGGCGGGCGCCGCAGGCTGGCCGGGCGGACCGGGCCAGCCGCCGAACCAGCAGCCGCCGATGCGCTGATCGGCATGCTTCGAACCCCTCCGACGGACGGTCGGAGGGGTTCTTTGCTTTCGGACGCCGCGCGCACCTTGACGCGCTATACTGGTTCGCGAAGGCGCGCTTGAGCGCGAACAGGGGGAAAACGAGGTAAGACATGGATTACGGTGAGCTGAAGGAACAGATTAACGGATTGGACGAGCGGCAGCGCAAAGGGTGCGCCCGCGTGCTCTCGCTGGTTTCCATCGGGGGAGGGGTGCGGCCTGAGTTCCGCGAGCATCTGGACGGAGCGTCGACGTACCGCGAGTTCTTCGAGGCGCTGTACGGCGACGACGCCCTGCGCTTCACGAAGGCGTGGGCGGCATGGGCCCGGCACGACGGCAAGCAATGGGTCGAGCGCTTCGAACCGGCCCAGGCGGTGGAGCATGTGCCGTTCGCGGGGCGCGGGCTGCCGGTGGAGTTTTCCGGGAACACCATGCTCGTGCCGCTGGGCGGGCACGGGAAGAAGGCGCGCGTCCTCGCGTTCGAGGACGGGGCTTTCAACGAGGACGCGGCTGCGTACTTCACCTCCTTGGAAGGCGCTTTCACCTGCGGCGGCCTGACGTTCGACGGCATCTACGATGTGTTCACAAGCGGTAACACGGTGCTGTTCGAGCGTTGGACGGTCAACGAGAAGGGCATCCGCGTCAAATCCGCCCAGCTGGCGGAAAACTACGGCCTTACCGGTTGACACTGATCCGGCGGGCCGGTCGGCCCGAAACGATGCGAAGACCGGGACGGTTGCCGAAGGCGTAGAATCGTACGTCCTTGGCAACCGTCCACTAGGGCAAGGGCTCTGACCTTGCCGTCGACCTGCGGAAACGTTGTTGGCTGAGCGGCAAGGGCAGAGCCCTTGCCCTACGGAAGCCTCGCACAGGCGGCAGCGCGCCTTACGAGAATTTGACGACGCAGAGCACGACGAACCCTCCGACGACGACGGCCGCCGTCAGGTTCATCACGCGCAGCGGCAGTTTCGCCAGCGCTTTTTGGCACAGGGGGTAGATCACCCAGGTGTAGAGCATGGCCACGGCGCCCAGCGCCACGTCGTTCACGAGCCAGGCCTGGCCCAGCACGTTGAGCGGCAGCTGGGAGTTGTCCCAGAGCGGGTAGACGCCGGCGGCGTTCGGCTGGTTCAGCATGAAGCCCATGCACAGCTCCATGAGCATGCAGACGACGACGGTGACGATGAAGAACTGGACGCCGGCGCCCGCCAGGGTGCGCCGCCGCTCCACGAGCCTCGTTTTGAGGGGCACGAGCACGATCACGCACACGGCGGTTCCCACCCCGTACACGAGGAAGGGGTACATCGGGTCGTCCCATACGAGCGAGTCGGCATCCACGATGCCGAACAGGTTCATGAACGAGCAGTAGGCGATCTCCATCCAGTGGCCGAGCACGCTGAACACGCAGAAGTACACGGCCAGGTTGCGCCAGAACGCGAAGGAGTCCGGCGAGTAACCGTGAAGCTCGTCTTCTTTCGACAGGAGGGGCATGGGCTAAGCGGTCCCGAGGGCCCTAGGCGCCCGCATCGGAATCGTACTGGCGTGAGAACTCGATCGTGCTCTCGCCCGTGTCATCGTCCGCCGTCACCTCGACACCGGGAATGAGCACGTTGATGCAGTACAGGAAGAACAGGATACAGAATCCGACGACCACGGCGATGAAAGCGATGTTCATGCCGTCGCGGGGCACTTTGGCGAGCCAGCCCTCGAGCGCCGGGTAGATAACCCAGGTCATGAGCGTTGCCACCACGCCGAAGGCCACGGCGTTCTGCAGGCACACCTGACCCATGAAGTTGCAGAACATGTCGCTGTAGTCCCATAGCGGCAGCTTGCCGTCGGGCCCGGGCTGGTTGAGCATGAGGCCCATGGCCAGCTCGATGAGCGTGCACACGAGCGCGTTGATGACGAAGCTGATGATGAGCGGTACCACACGGCTGCCGATGTGTTTCTCGAGAAAGTTCTTCACGGGGTAGAGCAACAGCACGCACGCCACGGCGCCGAATCCGTAGACGAGGAAGGGGTAGAGCCAGTCCGACCAGATTTGGGAGTTCGGATCGTAGATGCCGGGAATGAGACCGAAGCGGATGAGCGTGCAGTAGCCCGCTTCCATCCAGTGCCCTACCACGCTGAACACACAGAAGTATATGATGAGGTTGCGCCAAAACGCCCAGGTCTTGGGCTGGTAGTAGTTGATGTCCTTCGAGAGCTCCTGCTGCTTGACCTCGGCGTTGAAAGGCTTCGTGAGCACCGCCTTCGCGCGGCGCGACGTGAGGAAGTACGCGAGCAGGATGATGTCGGACGTGCAGGCGAGCAGCTGGTCCGCGGGGTTGAACACGCCGGTGGCGATGTTGAAGGCGGTGCCGAGAACGATGTTGAACAGGCTGAATCCGATGATGAAGTAACGCGCCAGCCGCTTGCGCTGCCAAATGAGCCAGAAGCTGATGCCGTCGAAGATGAGGTTGACGAAGTCGAGGATGTCCTCGAATCCCAGCTCGTAGTTGCCTTTCACCAGGAACACCAGCAGCGCGATGGTGACGATGACGTTGAAAGCGAAGAACACTTGGAGAAGCCGCATGAAACCGAGCTTCTTCGGGTTGCTGAAATCTTTTGCCATGGGCGGTGACTCCAAACCGTGTGGGGCGAACCGGTGCTACGCGGGAAGGGCCCCCTCGGCCGCTCGCCCGCAATCGTCGTGATTATACCGTAACGTCTCTCGTCGACGCCGCCGCACGGGCGGCGCTTCGGGCGTTCGTGGCGTTTCGAGGGCCGTTCGTTGCGTGCGAGCTGCGGCTGCGGTGCGGTGGACGGCAAAATACGCAACATGCTGCATGGATGCCCGCATACGCGCGTGGCGTTTCGCGGGAGGCGGGCGTGCGCTAGCGGCCTTCCGCTTGCGGGGACGTCTTCGGGCCGCGGGGATTATCGCTCGCGGCGGCCCGCAGCGTTTCCACGACTTTGGCCGAAGCGGTTCCCGCGATGCCCGATCCGAGGATGGTTTGTATCGGGTTGGCGTTCTTCCCGTGGCAGGCTTCGTCGCTCATGACCTCGAGCAGGCCGCCCAAGGTGAACCTGACCACCACCATGGCCTCGCTGCTTAAGCGCGATTCGTCGACGTTGAACAGGTCGAACCAGGTTTGCATGACCAGGTTTTTGAGCGTTGCCACGAGCTCGCTCGATCCGTGCTTGCCCACGACGAGCAATGCCCGGCTCAGGCGTTTCCTGAGTCCGGGCTCGTTCGCCAAGGCGCTTATCTGGGCGTCGTCCGTTTCGTTCGGCAACCCGCCCCGCATCAGGAGCATGCGGGCGACTTCGCGGGGGAGCATGTGGTCGAGCGCCTCTTCGGCCAACGATTGCAGGCCGTCGTAGTGGTAGTAGAACGCGTTCTTGTTAACATGGGCCCGCTGCGCGATCTCGCCGACGGTGATCTTGGCGTAGGGCTTCTCGGTGAGAGCCTCCCAGAACGCCTCTTCCATGCGCTCGCGGGCGCTGGGTCCTTCTTGGTCTTTGCGCGGTCGTGGCATTTCTGCACCTCAAAACTAGACAACAAGAACAATATTATCCATTTTAATTAGTCATATCGACCAATAAAATGACTTCCTAAGGATAAGCGATGCCGGAGGGCCGGTCAAGTGCCCGCCGGTAGGTGAGAAGGAGGCTTCCGATGTTCGAGAGACTCGGGAAAGCGAAATACGTGGTGCCGCTCGTGCTTGGCATCGTGGTGGCGTGCGTGATGTCCGTCATGTTCTACCCTATGGCGAACATGGAGATGAAAGGGCTGCCGTTCGCCGTGCTCTCGCTCGACGAGGGCGTGGAGACGCCGCAGGGCACCATGAACGCCGGTGAGACCATGATCGAGGGCATAACGTCCTCGACGGCGACGGAGGACGGCGAGGAATCGCCCATCGCCTGGACGAAGGTGGGCAGCCAAGAGGAGCTGGACGAGGCGCTCGAGAACGGCGAGTACTACGGCGCGCTGGTCGTGCCCGCTGACTTCAGCGCCCAGCAGATGGCAGCGAAGCAGGCCGAGACGCAGGCGTCGCTGGCGCAGGCCCAGGCTCTGATGGCCGCGCAAGCGCAAGCCCAAGCAGCGGCTGCCGCCGCCGGCGGCGCTGCCGCGGGCGACCAGGCCGCCGCGATGGCGGCGATGACCGCGGGCGGCGACGCTTCCACGGGCGATCAAGCGGCGGCCATGGCGGCGGCTGCAAGCGGGGCTGCCGCTGCGGGCGGCGACCAGGCGGCGGCGTTGGCCGCTGCGGGGCAGGCCGGCTCTTCCGACCAGGCCGCCGCTCTGGCCGCGCTTGCCGGGCAGTCGGAAACCGCGACGGAAGCCGAAGAGGTGGAGGCCCCGGCGCTCAAGGTGATCATCGACAAGGCCAAAAGCCCCTTGGTGGCGAGCCAGATGAGCACGAGCATCTCGTCGATGTTCCAGCAGATGGGCGTCGATGTGGACGTCGAGACCATCCACACCGGCTCCGCAGCCGGCGACGACGCCGCGTCGGCGAATCCGATGTCCGGCATGGTGTCGCTCCAGCTTGCCATCATGCCCCTGTTCATGGTTTCGATGATGACCGGTTTGTTCCTGAGCCGTATCTTCAAGAAGAAGCCCGGCGAGCCGAGCGCCGAGCGCTGGAAGTCCATCGGCATCCAAGCGGCCTACGCCGTTGCGGCTTCGCTGATCGTCAGCCTGTGCGCGTACTGCATGCTGTTGTGGGTCGCGGGCATCGAGGCGCCCATGGGAGCTATCGTGCCGTTCATGTGGCTTGCCAGCTTCTGCGTGATGCTGCTGTTCATCGGGGCGTTCAACATCTCCACGGGGCTCGGTGCCCTTCTGGCGGTGATTGGTTTTGCCTTGGGCATGATGACGGGCACGTTCCCCTTCGAGGCCCTTCCGGCGTTCTGGCAGGACTGGGTGTACCCGTGGGCCCCGCAGCGCTTCATGAGCGAGGGTATCCGCGCCATCCTGTATCTGGATGCGGGCGCTTGGAACGTGGGTAGCGCTCCGCTCGTGATCGTCGGCGCGGTCGGTGCGGTGCTGGCGTGCATCGCGGCGCTCATCCCCGGCAAGAAGGCTGCGAAGGAGGCTGCTGCCGCCTAGCGCACCTCGCAGAACGCACGAACCGGGAGGCGGGCTTCGGCCCGCCTCTTTTTTGCTTCTGCAGTGGAAAAGCCTCCCGAGTCACGAAAATCACCGCTGTGAAGTCCATGCGCGCGGATTATGGCTCGCTCGCGTTGCCGCGACCTGCGGGAATGCTCATGGGAAGCAAGAAGGCGACGCGTTGGAGGCTCTTCGGAAGCGAATCTGGCGTTCGGATCGCTTCACAGCGGTGATTTTCGTGTCTTGTGCCTCGGTTTTCGTGCGGCAACGATGTCGGCTCGGACCGCTCTGCGCTGCAAACCGAGAGGTGTCCAATCGGGTTAGAGTGGGGAGGCCGGGCGCGGGCGGCGGGTTGGGGTATCATGGTTGCGAAAAGGTGTCCTAGAAGGTGCCGGCCTCTTTCGTCTTAAAAGGCGTCCCGCCTCTTTTCGGGGTGCTTTGGAGTTGATGGAGGCGGGCGAGGGGGTGGTGCGTCGTGCGGGATGCGGAGGCGGCGGGCTCGGGGATGATCGAGATGGACGACGTGTTCTTCGAGCGCGTGTACGAGCAGGTGCGCCGGGTGCCGGCGGGGTCGGTGTGCACGTACGGCACCATCGCGGAGCTGGCGGGGTATCCCAAGGCGTCGCGCGAGGTGGGGTTCGCCATGAGCCGCGTGCAGCGCGGGTGGAACCTGCCGTGCCATCGCATCGTGAACGCCAAGGGGACCCTCGCGCCCACCTACGCGTTCGGCGGGCATCGCGTGCAGCGGCAGCTTCTGGAGGACGAGGGCGTGACCTTCGTGGACGACGAGACCATCGACATGGCGCGGCATCGTTGGCCCCCGCTCGACGAACCCGGCGGGCCCGAGCAGCTGGCGCTGCCGCTCGGGTAGCCGTGCAAGCGGCCGCAGTCGAGCTTCGAGGGCGGCCGGGCCGTGTCCGTTACAGCCCCAGGCCCTTCGCCACGTTCGCGATGAAGTCCTGCACGTTCGTCACGATGCCGCGCGAGGCCAGCGACCCGCGGTCGGTGAGCTTGTTGACGGCGAACTCGGCGATGTCCACGCAGTAGAAGTACACCTGGCGCACGGTGCCGTCGGGCAGCACGCGGTAGGACGGCGTCATGTTGCCGGTGGCGATGGAGTGCAGCATGGTGGCCATGCACACGACGGTGGTGGCCTTGCGCAGGTGGTGGCGCATGGCGTCCTGCGCCTCGTAGACGTTGCTGATCACGCTGGGCATCGGGCCGTCGTCGCGGATGGAGCCGGCCAGCACGTAGGGCACGTTGTTCTTCTCCAATGCGTACATGATGCCGCCCGTCACCTGCTCCTCCTCGATGAACCGGGCGATGGAGCCGTGGAACCGCACGCGGTTGATGGTGTCCAGGTGGTTGTAGTGGCCGAGCGGGCGGTTCTCCTGCGTTTCGATGTCCTGCCCGAGCGCCGTGTGGAAGTACGATCCCTCCAAGTCGTGCGTGGCCAGCGCGTTGCCGGCGAACACGGCGTCGGCGTAGCCCGCGTCCACGATCTTTGAGAAGGCGGTGCGCGAGAAGCCGTTGAAAGAGAACGCCGGCCCCATGACCCACACGATGTAGCCGTGCTCGCGCTCGTACTTCAACAGCTCGTAGAGCTCGTCGTATTCGCGGGAGAACGCGGTTTCCCGCGAGCGTCCCAAGCGGAAGGCGAAGTTGTCCGCGCGACGCCCCGCGTCTTCCGGCGCCTCCGTGCCGCAGTCGGCGGGGCAGAAACCGTCGGTGTGGACGTAGATGCCGTGCGCGCCCGTTTCCGTGCGGCCGCACACCACGAGGTCGCCCTGCTCGAGGTGGCGGAACTCGCGCACGAACACCTTCCCGTCCTCGTAGACAGGCACGCAGTCCATGCGGCTGTCTTCGGCGAGCAGCCACTCGCCGTCGATTTTGAAGTACTCGGGGTACACGCTCAGGGCGTGGTAGCCCTCCGGGGCCACGCCGTCTTTCGGGGCGGGCTCCATGACGGCGTCCGGCGCGTCCGCGAAGGGGGCCTTCGCGAAGTCGGGCGCGGTGTAGGGGTTCAGTGCGAAGCTCATGGTCGACCTCCTGGTCGAGGTGGAAGGGAGGGGTTTCGCCCGCCCTGGTTTTGTTCGATGCACGATTATACCAGCATGCGAACCGCGCAACCTCCCCCTATCGTCCTGAGCGGAGGGGGCGTTGCGGCTCGGCGGTGGAGGCGTTCGGCGCAAAAGCTGGGAACTTTGCCCTTGCCCCGGCGCACGGCGGCGGTTGCGAGTAGAATACGCATTCGACGTGATTTCGAACCCCCGGAGGTTGTCCCGCATGGTTGAACGCTCAGCAGAAGAAACGACGGAGTCCTCCGAGGGCGCGGCCTTCGCGCACGGCTCGCTCGGGCGGCTGGCGCCCACGTGGTGGGAGCCCGAGGAGGGCGAGCCCGAGCCGGAGCCCTGGCTGACGCCGGATGCGGCGCTCGACCGGTTCCTCGACTGGACGGCCGCGCGCGGCATCGAGCTGTGGCCTCACCAGGAAGAGGCGCTCATGGACCTCATGGTGGGCGACCACGTCATCCTGGGCACGCCCACCGGGTCGGGCAAGTCGCTCGTGGCGTTGGGCATGCACTTCATGGCGCTGGCCACGGGGCGCCGCGCGTACTACACGGCTCCCATCAAGGCGCTCGTGAGCGAGAAGTTCTTCGATTTGGTGGAGCTGCTGGGGCGCGAGAACGTGGGCATGATCACGGGGGACGCGCACATCAACGCGGGCGCGCCCGTCATCTGCTGCACGGCCGAGATACTGGCGAACCTCGCGCTGCGCGAGGGGGAGCGCGCCGACGTGGGCTGCGTGGCCATGGACGAGTTCCACTTCTACGGCGACGCCGACCGCGGCTGGGCGTGGCAGGTCCCCCTGCTCACGCTGCCGAAGACGCAGTTTCTGCTCATGAGCGCCACGCTGGGCGACGTGACCGACATCGCCGCGTCGCTTAAGGAGCGCACCGGAGTGGACGTCGACGTGGTGGCCGACGCGCCGCGCCCCGTGCCGCTGGCCTACGAGTACGTGGAGATGCCGCTGGAGGGCACGGTGGAGCTGGCACTGCGCAAAGGCGAGGCCCCGCTGTACCTGGTGCACTTCTCGCAGGACGCGGCGCTGGCCACGGCGCAGTCGCTGTCGAGCTACGGCGTGGCCAGCAAGGAGCAGCGCGAGCAGGTGAAGGAAGCCGTGAAGGGCACGCGCTTCACCACGGCGTTCGGCAAGACGCTCAAGCGCCTGCTGGCAAGCGGCGTGGGCGTGCACCACGCGGGCATGCTGCCGCGCTACCGCCTGCTGGTGGAGAAGCTGGCCCAGCAGGGGCTCCTGCCGGTGATCTGCGGCACGGACACGCTGGGCGTGGGCATCAACGTGCCCATCCACACGGTGGTGCTCACGGCGCTCACGAAGTTCGACGGGCATCGCATGCGCCGGCTGCGCGCCCGAGAGTTCCATCAGATCGTCGGGCGCGCGGGACGCTCGGGCTTCGACACCGAGGGCATGGTGGTGGCGCTCGCGCCCGAGCACGACATCGAGAACGCGAAGCTTTTGGCGAAGGCCGGCGACGATCCGAAGAAGATCCGCAAGATCAAGAAGCGGCAGCCGCCCGAGGGCTTCGTCACGTGGAACAAGCAGACCTTCGAACGGCTGATCGAGGCCGTGCCGGAGACGCTGAAGCCGCGCATGAAGATCACGCACTCCATGGTGTTGTCCGAGGTGGTGCAGGGCGGCGACGCGTACGGCCGGGTGCGGCAGCTGATAGCGGACTCGGCGCAGACCAACGAGGAGAAGGCGGCGCTGCGGGTGCGCGCCGACGAGATATTCGACACGCTCATCAACGCCGACGTGGTGGAGCGCTTGGAGGGCGAGGACGGCGCCGTGGAATACGTGACCACGGTCGACCTGCCGGAGGACTTCGCGCTGGACCAGCCGCTGTCGCCGTTTTTGCTGGCGGCGCTGGAGCTGTTGGACCCCGAGGACGAGAGCTACGCGCTCGACGTCATCTCCATGGCCGAGGCCACGCTGGAGAACCCGCGCCAGGTGCTGCGCGCGCAGGAGCGCCAGGCGCGCGAGAAGGCCATCGCCGAGATGAAGGCCGACGGCGTGGAGTACGACGAGCGCATGGAGCGCATAGCCGAGGTGACGTACCCGCGTCCGCTCGAGGATCTGCTGGACGCCGCGTTCGAGCGCTACTGCGAGGAGGTGCCCTGGGCGCGCGACTTCCAGCTGGAGCCGAAGTCGGTGGTGCGCGACATGGTGGAGACGGTGTCGGACTTCAAGACCTACGTGGGCCGCTACAAGATCGCTCGGTCGGAGGGAACGCTTTTGCGCTACCTGGCCGACGCGTACCGCGTGCTCGATCGCACGATTCCGGCCGAGCGGCGCGACGAGCGCTTGGAGGACATCGTGGCATGGCTCGGCTTCGTGGTGCGTTCGGTGGACTCGAGCCTGGTGGACGAATGGGAAAGCGCCGGATCGCTGCTGGACGCCGCACCGCCGCAGGCGGGCGACGCGGTAGTGGTCGACCGCCGCGGCCTCACCGTGCTCGTGCGCAACGCGCTGTTCCGCCGCGTGCGGCTGGCGGCGCGGGGACGCGTGTCCGAGCTGGGCCAGTTGGATGCGGAGTGGGGCTGCGGCGAGCCGCGTTGGCAGCGCGCGCTCGACGCGTACTACGAGGAGCACGAGGAGATCGCCATCGACGCGGACGCCCGCTCGATGGCCTACCTCTCCATCGACGAGGCGGACGAGAAGGCCGACCGCGTGTGGCACGTGCGCCAGATATTCAGCGACGAGGCCGGCGACCACGACTTCGGCATCGTGGCGGACGTGGATTTGGACGCCACGCAAGAGGAAGGCGAGGCCGTGTTCAAGAACTTCCGCGTGGGATTCGCGGAGGAGCTGGGGGAGTAGCGGCGGTGCCGCTTGCGGCTTGCGCTTGGGGCGGGCGGGGCTATTCCGCTTGCTTGCACAGCCTTGCGCCCATGGCGCGGGCGGCTTGGAGTTCTCGGGGGAAGCGTTCGGCGCGGACGGCGGCTTTGTGGGGCTCGTCGAAGTTCGAGGCCGCGTAACGTGCGTATTCGTCGAACTGGTAGTTGTCGGCCGAGATCACGTACTCGGACGGGCCGCCCAGCAGTTCCAGGTAGCGCTTGTTCTCCTCGAACAGGCGTGGATAGCCGACGGCTTCCACTCGGTCGTGCGGCATGCCCATGGCGTAGACGAAGCCGGTGGCGATGCGTCCTTCGAAGCACGTGCGGTCAGGCGTGTCGTAGGACAAGCACGGGAACACGAGGCGCTCGAGGAACGCCTTCGCCGCCGCGGTGATGCCGCCCAGGTAGATGGGCGACCCGAGGATTACCACGTCGCTTTCCATGGCGCGCTGGAGCACCGGCGAGAGGTCGTCGCGCAGGGCGCAGCGCCCGACGAACCGGCCGTCCTTCAGCTTGCAGGCGAAGCAGCTGGCGCAGCCCTTGCCGTTCAGGTCGCGCAGGTGCACGAGCTCGGTCTGCGCGCCGACGGACGTCGCGCCTTCGAGGGCCGCTTCGAGAAGCGTTGCCGTGTTCCTGTTCTTGCGCGGGCTTCCGTTGACGGCGAGCACCTTCATGGGCGGCCTCCCTGTTCTGTCGGGGAAAGTAGGGGAGCCTCGATTATCGCGCTCGGCCGGCCTTCGCGCAAGCGCGCGCCGGAGCGTGCGCGCTTGTCGCATGGTTCGGGGAAAACGCGGTGGAGGGCTGCCGACGGGTTCGAAGCGCCTGCCTCGGGCCCTCTTTGCGCCTGCGGGCGGGTTGGCTCGGCTGCGCGGCGCCTTCTGCAAGAAAAATATCCCATACTGGTGAACCCGAAGGCGCTTCGGCGCTACTAAGGGGTTGCAGGCGACCGATACGCAAAGCGACGGAAAGGCGGTGGCATGGGCGGGCAGGACGCGGACGACACGCTGGCGCGCTCGGCGCTCGCGCGCATCGCGCGCGGGGACGAAAGCGCGCTGGAAGGCCTGTACGGCCTGTACGCGCCCGCCGTGCTCGCGTTCGTCTCGGCGCGTTTGGGCGACCGCGGCGTCGCCGAGGAGGTGGCGGCCGACGTGTGGCTGGGATGCTGGCGCTCGGCCGCGGCGTTCCGGGGCGACAGCCGCGTGCTCACGTGGCTGCTGGGCATCGCGAAGCGCCAGGCGTGCGCGCGCATGCGGCGCGTCCGCCCGACGGAGTGCCCGCTCGACGAGGGCGCGACGTTGCTCGCCGACGAAGCGGGCGGCCCGTCGGACGCGCTCATGGAACAGGCGGGGGTGGACGAGATCGTGGCCGCCTTGGACGCGCTGCCGCCCGCGCTGGCCGAGACGGTGCGCCTGGCTTGGCTGCACGAGCTTCCGTATGCGGAGATCGCGCAGGTGACCGACGTGCCGGTGGGCACGGTGAAGTCGCGCGTGTCGCGCGCGCGAACGCTCGTGCAGGAGATGTTGGGAGGGCGGCTATGAGCGTGGAAGCGGACAGGCCGGAGGCGGCGGGCGCCGCCGTGAAGGAGGCGCTGCGCCGACAGGAGCGCGTGCTCGCGGCGGGGGTGCCCCCGTTCGCGCGCATCGCGGCGCGCATCGAGGAGGAGCCGTCGACGTTCGAGGCGCCCGCCTGGTCGGCGCGCAAGAGCGCACAGCTCGCCGCGAGCTTGGCCGCGGCGCAGGTGCGCGTGATCCCGCGGGCGGTGCTGCCCGCGGCGTTGGTCGTGGCCACAGCGGCTACGGTTGCGGCGTGCTTCGTCGCCTCCGTCGGCGCAGCGGGCGAGGCTGCCTGGTGGTTCTCGGCGTTTTTGCTGCTGGGCGCGGCGATCACCGTGACGGCGGCGCTCTCGATCGACGCGGCCGACGCGCTGGCGCTGGCCATGCCGCTCGGGCCGCAGACGGTGCTGCTCGCGCGCTTGGCGGTGGTGCTGGGCGTCGATGCGCTCGCCGGCCTTGCGGCGTCGGCGGCGTTCGCCTGGTGGGGCGCGCCGCTCGACTTCGGCGCCGTGGTGTCCTCGTGGCTGGCGCCACTGGCCGCCGTCGCGGGCGTCTCGGCGTTCGCCTCCGTGTGGACGGGCTCGCCGTGGGCGGCGGGCGTCGTGGGATCGCTGCTGGTGCCCGTGGCGGTGCCGGTCGGGCGCGCGGCGGCCGACGGGGGCTTCGCCGCGGCGCTCGCCGGGCTCCAGAGCGTGATCGGGCCCGAGGTCGTCTTGGTCGCGGGCTGCGCCTTGCTGGCGGCGGCGGTGGCCACGGCGCGGCGGGCGACGCTTGCACGCTTGGAGTCGGCGTGACGCGCGGACGGAACGAGACGGACCCGAGGAGGTTTCGCATGGATGCTTCGAATGAAGGACGCCGCTCGGCGGCGGGCGCGTCGTGGGCGCTGCTGGGCGCGCAGGCGCGGCGCGTCAAGGGCGTGGGAATCGCCGTGCCGTTGGCGACGGCGGCGTTGATCGCGCTCGCGGGCTCGTGCTGGGCGCTGGCTGCGGGAACGGCGTCGGCCACGTTCGCTTTGCTGGGGCTCATGCCGTTGTACGCCGCTGCGGTGGGCCTGTGCGCCGCAGCGGCGTTCACGGGCGATGCGCTCGTGGAGCTGCACGCGTCCACGCCGGCGGGGTTCCGCACGGTGCAGACGATGCGCGCGGCCGTGCTGCTGGTGGCGTCGGCCGCCGGAGGCTTCGCGCTGTTCGCGCCGCTGCACCTTTTGGGCGTGGTGTACGAGGACGCCGGTTGGGCGAGCGCGCTTTCGCCGGCGGGCGAGGCGGCCATCATGGTGCTGGTCGCGTACGCGGCGGCGCTTGCGGGTTCCGCGCGCTCGGCGACGCTCGTGGTGACGCTCGTCTGGCTGTTCTTCGCGCTGGTATGGGATCCGAACATGGCGTCGATGCCGACGCTTCAGCGCGGCCTGCCGCTGTTGGTGCTGCTTGCGGTCGGCGCGTTCGCATGGCGCGCCTTGGGCTCGCCCGAGTACGCATGGAGGAAGCTGGGAGGTGCGCGATGAGGTTTTTGTCGCTCGCGCGAACCCACGCCCGCATGGCCGCCCGGCAGCGCGCGGTGTGGATCGTGTCGCTGCTGCTGGCGCTGCTGTCGATAACGATCACGGTGAATCCGGGTCTTTCTTTCGAGACGGACAATCCTGCGGCGCTCGCGTTGACGGCCCAGATGCTCGCGTTGCTGCCGCCCATCGCGTACGCGGCGGCCTTCACCGACCTGTCGGCTGAGTCCGAACGGCTCGGCGTCTCCGAAGTCGAGTCCTCTGCTCCCGTGCATCCGGTCGCGCTGACCGCTGCGCGCGTGGCGGGCGCGCTGTTCGTCATGACGCTGCCGTCCGCGGGCGTGTTGCTGTTCTGCGCGGGAGGCCAGATGCTGCACGGAAACGCATGGGCGGTGCTGCAATCGGCCGTCCTGTTCGCAGGCGTGGTGCTGCCGGCGGCGCTTATGGCTGCGTCGTTGTCCGCATTCGCGGGCGCTCTGCTGCCGCGCGCCGTGGCGCGCATCGCGGCGATCGTCGCATGGTTCGGCGTGCTCTTCCTCACCGTGTTCGTTCCCGTTTCCACGGAGCCGGGCAGCTTGCGACTCCATATCGCCGCCGACCCTCTTGCGCAGGCGTTCTTCGGCAGCACCCCGTTGCTCGATTACCCTGAATCTGCCGCGGCGTCCGCCACGCCTCTCGAAGCGCTCGCCCTGCTCGTGCTCAAGTTCACCGTCGCGGCGGCGCTGCTGGCCGTCGCCGGGGCCATCGCCCGCAGGCGCACGTACCGTCGCCGCTGACGCGGTTCGCCTCACGCCTCACGGAAAGGATCACCATGTTCATCTCTCTCGACCACCTGGGGAAGGACTTCCCGAAGAAGCCCGGCGCCCTCGACGATCTCACGCTCGACCTGCCCTCCGGCATGATCGGGCTCATCGGCCCCAACGGCGCCGGCAAGACCACGCTCATGCGCATCCTGTGCGGCATCGTGGGCCCCACCCGCGGGCGGGTGCTGGTGGACGGCCGCGACATCGCCGAGCCGCGCAACCGCCGCGCGCTCAAGAAGGCCCTCGGGTACCTGCCGCAGGACATCGAGCCCTATCCGAACCTCACGCCGCCGGAATTCCTCGACTACGTGGGCGTCCTCAAGGGCATGGACGACAAGCGCGAGCGCCGCCGCCAGGCCGACGAGCTCGTCGAGCGCGTGGGGCTGGCCGACGTGCGCCGCCGGCGCATCGGCGGCTTCTCGGGCGGCATGCGGCGGCGCGTGGGCATCGCGCAGGCGCTCATGGGCGACCCGCGCCTGCTCGTGGTGGACGAGCCCACGGCCGGGCTCGACCCCGAGGAGCGCATGCGCTTCCGCACGCTCATCGCCACCCTGGGCGGCGACCGCACGGTGGTCCTGTCCACCCATATTCTGGACGACGTGGCGCAGACCTGCCCCTATGTGTGCGTGCTGCGATCGGGCCGGTTGCGCTACGACGGCGCGACGGCGGGCCTCACGGGCGGCGCTCACGGCCGCACCTGGCTCACGCCGCCCCTCATGGCGCCACCGTCGGGCGCGGTCGTGGTGAACGCCGCCACCACGGCGCAGGGCACGCGCTACCGCATCGTTTCCGCCGCGCCGCCCGCCGGGTCGGAGCCCGTCGAGCCCACGCTCGAGGACGGCTACATGGCCCTGGCCGCCGACGACCGGGCGGGGCTCTGACGCGCTCGTTCGCCGCCTTTTGGCTTTGCGCTGTAAATCGCTTCTCCACGCGTATCGTGCGGCTCTTCGATGGGTATCATGGTCGGGTACGAGAAAACGGGTCTGCCGTGCCTGGAGGGTTGGGGGCGGCCGCATGAGGACGAAAGGGCGACCATGGCGAAAATTCAGATGACCACGCCGCTGGTGGAGATGGACGGCGACGAGATGACGCGCATCATCTGGCAGATGATCAAGGACGAGCTGCTGGAGCCGCACATCGATTTGAAAACCGAGTACTACGATCTGGGCCTGGAGCATCGCAACGCCACCGACGACCGGGTGACGGTGGACTCGGCCGAGGCCACGAAGCGCCTGGGCGTGGCCGTGAAGTGCGCCACCATCACGCCGAACGCCGCGCGCATGGACGAGTACGACCTCAAACAGATGTGGAAGAGCCCCAACGGCACCATCCGCGCCATCCTGGACGGCACGGTGTTCCGCACGCCCATCACGGTTGCGGGCATCGAGCCGTGCGTGCGCAACTGGACGAAGCCCACCACCATCGCCCGTCACGCCTACGGCGACGTGTACAAGAACGCCGAGATGCGCATACCCGGTCCCGGCACGGTGGAACTGGTGTACACCGCCGCCGACGGCACCGAGACCCGCGAGCTCGTGCACGAATTCGACGGCCCCGGCGTGGCCCAGGGCATGCACAACCTGGACGCCTCCATCGAGAGCTTCGCGCGCAGCTGCTTCGAGTACGCGCTCGACCTGGGGCAGGATATCTGGTTCGCCACGAAGGACACCATCTCCAAGAAGTACGACCACCGTTTCAAGGACATCTTCCAGGAGATATACGACGCCGAGTACGCCGCGCGCTTCGAGGAGGCCGGCATCGAGTACTTCTACACGCTCATCGACGACGCCGTGGCGCGCGTGATGAAGGCCGACGGCGGCTTCATCTGGGCGTGCAAGAACTACGACGGCGACGTGATGAGCGACATGGTTTCGAGCGCGTTCGGCTCGCTTGCCATGATGACGTCGGTGCTGGTGAGCCCCCAGGGCTATTACGAGTACGAGGCCGCGCACGGCACCGTGCAGCGCCACTACTACAAGCACCTCAAGGGCGAGGAGACGTCCACGAACTCGGTGGCCACCATCTTCGCGTGGTCGGGCGCGCTGCGCAAGCGCGGCGAGCTGGACGGCCTCGACGACCTCGTGGCGTTCGCCGACCGCTTGGAGCGCGCCACGCTCGACACCATCGAGGCCGGCGAGATGACGGGCGACCTCGCGCTCATCACCACGCTGCCGAACCCGAAGAAGCTCAGCACCCGCGACTTCATCCTGGCCGTGGCCAAGCGCCTGGAGGCATAGCGGCGCGCATTCACCTGAACGCGGAAGCGGCCCTGGCGGGTTCATCCCTGCCGGGGCCGCTTTGCGTTGCCGGCGGCTCGGTTCGCCGCGGCTCGCTCGCTGCGCCTGCATGCCTTTGACCTGCGACTTAAAAGCCGAATAGTCAATCCTTAATAATAAATTGAATCCGCGCTCGTCTATGTTAGCCCTCTTCCCGTTTTGGCATACTTACTGTTTTGGCGACACATAGGCGACCGAATCGCGCTCAAAAGCGCCGGAGCAGGTCGTAGCTGCTTTCAAGGGGCCCCGCGCGTGTTGAAAGCTTGTTCGGACGCGCGGCAGACGGGGCAAAGGTTCTTGCGGATCGGAGGAGAAGGATGGGCAGAGTTGGCAAGACGAGGGGCGTGGCGTTCCTGCTTGTCGCCCTTGCGCTTGCGTGCGCGCTCGCGGGGCTGGCCGGATGCGCCGGCGACGGCGGGAAGGGAACGGCGGCCAACGGGACGCTGCGCGTGGGCGTGCGAAGCGACGTGGTGGGTTTCGGGTACCTCAACGAGGACACGGGCAAGTACTACGGTTTGGAGATCGACATCGCCAACGAGCTGGGCGAGCGGCTGGGCTACGCGGACGTGGAGTTCGTCACGGTCCTGCCCGAGAACCGCAAGGACATGCTCGTGAACGGCGACATAGATTGCCTGATCGCCTGCTACTCCATCGCGGAGTCGCGCGAGAAGAACTTCGACTTCTCGCCGGCGTACTACGAGGACTCGTCCATCATGATGGTGGAGAACAGCTCGCTCGTCGCCAGCATCGAGGGGCTCAAGGGCGGGACGATCGCCACCATGTCCGGAGCGAACACGGCTCCGCAGCTGGCTCAGAGGTTGACGGACGTGGGCTTCACGTCGGGCGAAGTGGTGTCCCAGACCGAGGATCACGCGGAAACGGTGTTCGACAACTTCCGCTTGGTGCAGCTCGACTCGTATCGGGATCTGAGCCGGGCGCTAGAGGAGGGCACCATCGACGCCGCGTGCATGGACGGCAGCATCGCCCATACGTACCTGAACGACAACCGCAGCGTCCTCAGCTTCAAGATCGCCACCCAGAGCTACGGCGTGGCCACGCAGAAAGACTCCGAGCTGAGCAAGCCGGTTTCCGACGCCGTTCAGGCGATGATCGACGACGGCACGGTCGCCGCGTTGACGGACAAGTGGGACTGACGGGGAGGCGCGGGCATATGTCGAGAAAACTCAAAGTCAAAATCGCCGTCCTCGTCGCGGTCGCGGCGGTTAGCATGGCCGCCATGGGCGTGCTGCTGGCCACGATGCAGACCGATCTGTCGTTGGACGGCTACACCCAGGAAATGCAACAGGAGGCGGCCGCGCTCCCCGATTTGCTGGTGGACGCCGACGATGGCGTCAAGCAGAACACGGCCACGTACGACGCCATATTCCAGTCGAAGGCCGAGAGTGTGGCCTATATGGCGAACAACAACACGGGGTTCGAGGCCACGCCGGCCAAGATGGCCGAGTACCAGGACCTTTTGGGCGTCGACAACGTCATGGTGGTCGACCGCGAGGGGAACCTGATCGCGCAGGCGCGGGACACGCTCGCGAACTTCACCTACGCCCGCTTCAACCAGCTGCGCACGGTGTTCGACGACGGGAAGCCGTCGAAGGCGGTGGAGATAGAGCTGCCCGACCAAGACTGGCTCATGCGCTACTACGCCGCCCGCATCGACGATTCCACCATGGTGGTGATCGAGCAGAACCCCGCGGAGCTGCGCGAGCTGACGCAGATCGCGGGTTCCACCGAAAGCGTGCTCAAGAACATCGCCATAGGCCAGCACGGCTATATGTTCGCCGTGTCGGCGCAGGACTACCTGGTGGAATACCACCCGAACAGCAACCTGGTGGGTGCCGACGCCATCGACAAGGGGATCGACGCGACCGATTTGGAGAACGGCGCCTTCTCGTGGATGACGCTGGACGGCGAGTCGCTGTACTGCCACGTGAGCAAGATCGGCGACACGTACTACATCGGCGCCGTGCCCGAAAGCGACATGGCCGCCACGCGCAACATCACGGTGGGCGTCATCCTGTTCATCTTCTTCGCGGTCATGTGCGTGGTCATCATGTACGGCGTGTTCGTCATGCGCGAGGGCGAGCGCCAGGGGCACGATTCCGAGAACTACCGCGAAATAGGGCCGCTGCGCTACAACAAGGTCATCGGCAGGAAGGCCGCCGTGCTGTCGCTCGTGGGCTTTTTGGGCATCCTGCTGGTGTCGTTCTACATGCAGACGCTGTTCGCGCTCTCGTCGCAGTCGGTCGCCAACAACGAGCGCGCCGACGAGATGGTGGAGACCATCCAGCGCGCGAACGACCGCATGGACGACCTGAGCGACCAATACGGCGAGCGCTACCTGAGCAAGTGCCGGGTGGCGGGCTACATCCTCGACCGCAACCCCGCCTTGGCGAACAGCGACGACTTGAAGAAGCTCGGCGACGTGCTCCAGATCCAGTACCTGTACGTCTATGACGAGACCGGCTTCATGACGGCCACCAGCTCCTCGTACACGAACTTCACCCTGAGCGAGAACCCCGACGACCAGTCCTTCGAGTTCCGGAAGCTGCTCCAGGGCGCCGACGCGGTGGTCCAAGAGCCGCGGGCCGACGACATCACCGGCGAGCTGCGCCAGTACATCGGCGTGTCGCTGCACGACGCCAAGGGCGACGCGAGCGGCCTCGTGCAGATCAGCGTCCGCCCGACGCGGCTGGAGAACCTGCTGTCCACGGTGCGCATCGACAGCGTGCTCGACGGCGTGAAGGCCGGCTCCGACGGGTTCGCCTTCGCGGTGAGCAAGGCTGACGGCACGTTCGCCTATTTCCCCGACCAACGGCTCGTCGGCAAGGACGCGCTCGAGCACGGCATGACGGAGAACCAGCTGAAAGACGGGTACTGCGACTACGTGACCATCGACGGCGTGCAGTACTACGCCTCCTCGGCCGAGACCGACGACTACTACCTTTACATCGCCGGCGCCGAAGGCGAGCTCATGGCCGAGCGCGTGCCCTTGACGCTTGTCACGGGCGGCGTGGCGCTGGTGTGCCTGGCGGTGATATTCCTGCTGCTGGCGTTCGAGCCCCGGCGCAGCATCACCGTGGCCAAGGCACCCGTCGATGCGGATGCCCGCATGTTCGACGTGAAGATGCCGAGCGGCCGCATGGCGAAGACCGAGTCGGCCGCCAGCCGCTGGCTCGACCGCTCGTTCAAGTGGAACGAGCGCACGGCCGAGCAGAAGACGGCGGCGGTGGTGAAGTGGCTCGTGGGTATCTCGGTGGTCGTGGTGTTCGTGGCCGTGGTGTTCCAAGACCGCTTCTTCGGCAGCAACTCCATCTTCTCCTACATCCTGGGCGGGGAGTGGGAACGCGGGCTGAACGTGTTCGCCCTTACCGCGTGCCTCATGTTCGTGTGCGTGGCCCTCACCGTGGTGGCGGTGGTGCAGAAGCTGCTGAACCTGCTGGCCACCGTGCTGGGCGCCCGCGGCGAGACGGTGTGCCGCCTGCTGGGCAGCTTCATCAAGTACGCCACCATCATCGGCATGGTGTACTACTGCCTCATGCTGGTGGGCGTGGACACCACCACGCTGTTGGCGTCGGCGGGCATCCTGTCCATCGCCATCAGCTTCGGCGCGAAGGAGCTCGTGTCGGACATCTTGAGCGGCCTGTTCATCATCTTCGAGGGCGAGTTCCGCGTGGGCGACATCATCAAGGTGGGCGACTGGCGCGGCACCGTGGTGGAGATAGGCGTGCGCACCACGAAGGTGGAGGACGGCTCCCAGAACATCAAGGTCATCCGCAACAGCGACATCAGCAACGTGATCAACATGACCAAGGAGACGTCCTACGCGTCGTGCGACGTCGGGATAGAGTACGGCGAGTCGCTCGAGCGCGTGGAGAACATTCTGGCCAAGGAACTGCCGTTCGTGCGCAAACGCCTGCCGGCCATCATCGACGGCCCGTTCTACAAGGGCGTGGTGTCGCTGGGCGACAACAGTGTGAACATCCGCATCGTGGTGCAGTGCGCCGAAACGGATCGCATCCAGCTGGAGCGCGACCTGAACCGCGAGATGAAGCTGATCTTCGACAAGTACGATATCAGCATCCCGTACCCGCAGGTGGTGCTCAACCAGCCCACCGAGTTCAAGAAGGCCACGGACGCGGAGAAGCGCAGCGCCGACCGGTTCAACGAGGAGCAGAAGGCCGCCGCGAAGGAGCTCGGCAACGAAGAGGAGGACCAGACGCGGTAGGCCCCTGCGGTCGAAACGCGTTGCGAGGCCCGGGCGTTGCCCCGGGCCTCGCTTCGTTGTGGCATAATCAAGCGGATGCAAGAGAAGGGAATCCCGCATGGCACGAACCGCTGCCGCGTCGACGACGCGTCGCACGCTCCACTACTTCTGGTTGGTCACCCGTAAGCACCTCGGGCTGTTCGCCGCGCTCATGACCGCGACGTTCCTGTTCGTGGCGCTGCTGTCGTACGGCAATCCCTACGTCATGAGCCTGGTGGTGGACCGGGTGAGCGCGGGCTCGGTGGCGCCCGACGAGGTGTTCTCGGTGTTCGGGCCGTACATCGCCGCGCTCATCCTCATCAACGTGGCCGGCCAGGCGGCCAGCAAGGTGCAGGACTACACGATGTACCGGCTGGAGATAGCCGCCTCGTACGACCTGGCCACCATGTCGTTCGACGCGCTGTCGAACCAGTCGATGTCGTTCCACTCCAACCGCTTCGGCGGCACGCTCGTGAGCCAAACCACGAAGTTCATGAGCGCCTACCAGCTGCTGCTGGAAACCATCACGTTCCCGTTTCTGCCGGTCATCTGCTCGGTGGTGTTCACCTGCGCCATCCTCGCGCCGCGCGTGCCGGTGTACGTGGCCATCCTCATGGTGCTGCTGGCGGTGTACGCGGGCGTGTCGTACTACATGTACAAGCGCATCCTGCACCTCAACGAGCAGGCGGCGAGCGCGCAGAACCAGTTGTCGGGCGAGCTGTCCGACTCGGTGGCGAACATCCTGGCGGTGAAGACCTACGGACGCGAGGACTACGAGCGCGGGCTGTTCGACCAGGCGAACCGCGAGGTGGTGGCGCGCGACTCGAAGCGCATGTGGGCGTCGCTCACGCGCGGCATCGTGACGGCGTGCATCACCATCGCCATCATGAGCGTGGTGGCCGTGTTCATCGCGGGCGGCAACGCGTGGTACGGCATCACGCCCGGCACGCTCGTGGTGATGTTCACCTACACCTATACGGTGACGAACCAGTTCAACTTCATCAACAACGGCCTGCAGCGCTTCAACCGCGCGTTCGGCGACGCGAGCGGCATGACCGTCATCCTGGACGAGCCGCGGCTCGTGGACGATGCGCCCGGCGCGCCCGAGCTCGTGGTGCGCGAGGGCGCCATCGACTTCGAGGACATCGACTTCTGGTACACCGACGGGGAGGCGCGCACGCAGGTGTTCGACGGCTTCGAGCTGCACATCCCCGGAGGCCAGCGCGTGGGCCTCGTGGGCACGAGCGGCGCGGGGAAGACCACGCTCACGAAGCTGCTGCTGCGCCTGTCCGACATCCAGGAGGGGCGCATCCTCATCGACGGGCAGAACATCGCCGACACCACGCAGCAGTCGCTGCGCCGCCAGATAGCCTACGTGCCGCAGGAGGCGCTGCTGTTCCACCGCAGCATCGCCGAGAACATCGCCTACGGTCGTCCCGACGCCACGATGGAGCAGATCCGCGAGGCGGCGCGCCAGGCGAACGCGCTGGAGTTCATCGAGCGGCTGCCGCAGGGCTTCGACACCGTCACGGGCGAGCGCGGCGTGAAGCTGTCGGGCGGGCAGCGCCAGCGCATCGCCATCGCGCGGGCGCTTCTGGCCGACTGTCCGGTGCTCGTGCTGGACGAGGCCACGAGCGCGCTCGACTCCGAAAGCGAGCAGCTGGTGCAGGACGCGCTGGCCACGCTCATGCGCGGGCGCACGTGCATCGTGGTGGCGCACCGCCTGTCCACCGTGGCCAGCCTCGACCGCATCGTGGTGCTCGACGGCGGCAAGGTGGCCGAGGACGGCCCGCACGCCGAGCTCATCGAGGCCGGCGGCGCCTACGCGAACCTGTGGAGCCGCCAGACCGGCGCGTACTTGGAGTAAAGGCTTGGCCGGAGGGCGTGTCCTCGCGCTGTCTTTCGAGGAAGCGGTTCCGCGCCGTTCTCCCGTAGGGGCGCTCTCCAGAGCGCCCGCTCGCGCGGAGCGCGAGAGCGTGGGTTCCGGTTGGTTTTCCGGCTTCGCCGGAACGGGCGCTCTGGAGAGCGCCCCTACGGGGGTTCCCTGTTGTGGGGGGGGGATCGTTTCCCTTGGGGATTCTGCGCTTCGCGCGGGCAACCCTTCGTCAATGAGCGGCCTACGCTTCGCCTTCGAGCGGTTTGCCGTCGTCGCGGTGGGCTATCGTCGTCGGACATATAGACGATGGCGAAGCGAAAGGGCCGATCATGACCTCTCTCTGGGCAGCGCGAACCCCGAGGCCCCACTGGGCGGCGAAAACGCTCGACCGGGACATCGCCGCCGATGTGCTGGTGATAGGCGGCGGCATGGCGGGCATGCTGTGCGCCTACCTGCTGGGCCGGGCCGGATGCTCGTGCGTGGTGGCAGAGCAAGGGCGCGTAGGGTCGGGCGTCACGCAGAACACGACGGCCAAGGTCACCGCGCAGCACAACCTCGTGTACGACCGGCTCATCAGGGAGCACGGACCCGAGAACGCGCGTTTGTACTACGAGGCGAACCAAGCCGCCGTGGCGGGCCTGCGGCAGCTGAGCGGCACCTTCCCCTGCGATTTCGAGGAGAAGACCGCGTACGTGTACGCCGAGGACTCGACGGAGGGCCTGGAGCGGGAGCTCGTCGCGTACGAGCGGCTGGGCATACCGCACCACGTTCTGCCGAGCGCGCCGGTGCCGATAGCGAACAAGGGGGCGCTCGGGATGGAGCGGCAGGCGCAGTTCAACCCTCTCAAGCTCCTCTACGCGCTCATGTCGGCGGTCGACGTGTACGAGAACGTCTTCGTGTCGGACGTATCGGGTTCCACGGCGCACGCGCAGGGCGGTTCCATCACGGCGGACCACATCGTGTTCGCGACCCACTACCCCTTGGTCAACATACCGGGGCTCTATTTCATGAAGCTGCATCAGGAGCGCTCGTACGCGATCGCCTTGCAGGGCGTCCCCGCCGTGAACGGCATGTTCATCGGCGAAGGCGGCGGCTTCTCGTTCCGCACCTACGAGGACTGCCTGCTGGTGGGCGGCGGAGGCCACCGCACCGGGAACGGCCCGGGGCCGAAGGACGGCTACCGTGCGATCCGGTCCTTCGCGGACGAGGCGTACCCGGGGCATGTCGAGTGCTGCGCGTGGGCCACGCAGGACTGCATGAGCCTCGACGGCATGCCCTACGTGGGCGTGCATCGGCGCAAGAACCCCAACTGGTACGTGGTCACCGGGTTCAGCAAATGGGGGATGACCGGGTCGTATGTTGCGGCGAAAGCCATAACCGGCCTGATCGTGGAGGGCCGAAGCCCGGTCGAGGAGCTGTTCTCCCCGCAACGCTCCATGCTGAACGGCGAGCTGCTCTCCAACATGGGCACCTCGGCGGCGAATCTGGTGAAGCCGGGAAAGCGGTGCTCGCACATGGGATGCAGCCTTTCGCGCAACGCCGTCGAGAACTCGTGGGACTGCCCTTGCCATGGCTCGCGCTTCGATGAGAGCGGCGCCGTGGTCGACGGGCCCGCCACGAAGCCGATCTCGATGGGAAAGCGATAGGGCTCCCGCGTCTTCGCGTCGAACATGCTATACTAAGCGAACAAGTGTGCTGTATTGTTCTGTCATCCTGAGCGCAGGCGGTGTAGCCGCCGGAGTCGAAGGATCCCGTGCGGCGCCAGCTCGAATAGTCACGGCTGGCGCCGCGCGGGATCCTTCGACTACGCGCCTGGCGGCGCTTCGCTCAGGATGACAGGAGGGAGCACTCAGGGAGCGGAAAGGAGGGCTGGCCTCATGGAGCGCACGTACGTGTGCATAGACCTGAAGAGCTTCTACGCGAGCGTCGAGTGCGTCGACCGCGGGTTAGACCCGCTGACGGCGAACCTCGTCGTGGCCGATCCCGACCGCACCGAGAAGACCATCTGCCTGGCCATCACGCCGTCTATGAAGGCGCTGGGGCTTTCCAGTCGCTGCCGCGTGTTCGAGATCCCCGCGTGCGTGGAGTACGTCATGGCCCGCCCGCGCATGCAGCGCTACATGGAGGTGTCGGCCGACATCTACTCCGTCTACCTGCGCTACGTGTCGCCCGAGGACATCCACCCCTATTCCATCGACGAATGCTTCATCGACGCGACTCCGTATCTGTCGCTGTACCAGGTGAACGCCAAGGAGTTCGCCGTCATGCTCATGGAGGCGGTGCTGGCCGAGACGGGCGTGCGCGCCACGGCGGGCATCGGGCCGAACCTGTTTCTGGCGAAGGTGGCGCTCGACATCACGGCGAAGCACGCGGACGACCATATCGGTTTCCTCGACCGTGCCGAGTTCGAGCGCACCATCCAAACCCACCGGCCCATCACCGACATTTGGAACATCGGCCCGGGCATCGCGAAGCGCTTGGCGAAGTACGGCGTGCGCGACCTGCGCGGCGTGTGCGAGATGAGCGAGGCCGTGCTGTACCGCGAGTTCGGCGTGAACGCGGAGTACCTGATCGACCACGCCCACGGCGTCGAGCCGTGCACCATCGCCGACATCCACGCCTACGAGCCGAGCGCCCATTCCCTCATGAACGGCCAGGTGCTTCCCTGCGACTACACCTACGACGAGGCGAAGGACGTGCTGAAGGAGATGGTGGACCAGCTGGTGCTCGATCTGGTGGACAAGGGCTTGGTGGCCGATTCGATATCGTTGTACGTGGGGTATGCGAAGGAACGCGGCGCGGACGCGGGCGCGCAGGAGGAGCCCGACGCGTACTTCGACGGCGGACACGGAAGGCGCCCGGCCAGCGGCAGGCGCGGCGGCCCCCACACCGGCGGCACGCGCCGGCAACCCGACCGCACGAACCTCTACTCCAAGCTCATGCCGCGCTTCCTCGACCTGTTCGAGGAGACTGCGCGCAAAGGCGTGCCCATACGCCGCATCAACGTGGGCTTCGGCGGCGTGATGCCCGAGGAATTCGCCACGATGGATCTGTTCACGGACGCGGCGGCCGAGGCCGAGGAGCGCAACCTGCAGAAAGCGGTGCTGGCCGTGAAGGGCAGGTTCGGCAAGAACGCGCTTCTGCGCGGCACGAGCTTGAAGGAGAAGGCCACGGCGCGCGAGCGCAACGAGCAGATCGGAGGGCACCATGCCTGAGCGCCGCCCCCGCGCCGACCGCGCGCAGCAGTTCATGCCCTTCGCCGCGCTCAAAGGCTACTACGACCTCATCCGCGAACGCGAGCGCACGGTGGAGCCGAGGCGCGAGCTGACCGACGAGCAGGCGCTCGAGCTGTCGCGGAAGCTCTCGCACGTGGAGCGCCGGAAGATGGCGAGCGTCGTCCACTACGACGGCGAGGCGTACGTCGCCACGCGCGGCCTGGTGACCGACATCGACCTCGCGGGGCGCACCGTCACCGTCGTCCGCACCCGCATCGCCTTCGACGACATCGCGGAGATCGAGGTAGGTTCCCCGTTGTCGTCCTGAGCGAGCGGAGCACCCCCCCCTGTCATCCTGAGCGAAGCGAACGCAGTGAGCGTAGTCGAAGGATCCCGTGCGGCGCCAGCCGAAAGCGTCACGGCTGTCGCCGCACGGGATCCTTCGACTACGGCCTTCGGCCTCCGCTCAGGATGGCAACCGGAGGGGCTCGCTCACTCGGGGTGTCGGTCGGCTTGCTTGGCCCTACAGGTACCTCCCGGTGACGCTGTCGGGGTTCGCGGCCACCTGCTCGGGGGTGCCGACGGCCACGATGCGGCCGCCGAGGGCGCCGCCGCCGGGGCCGAGGTCAACCACATAGTCGGCGTTGGCGATGACGTCCAGGTCGTGCTCGATGACCACGACCGTCGCGCCTTGCTCCACCAGGCGGTCGAACACCTCGAGCAGCGTGCGCACGTCCAGGGGGTGCAGGCCGATGGTGGGCTCGTCGAACACGAACACGGCGTCTTCCTGCTCGCGCCCCATCTCGCTGGCCAGCTTCAGGCGCTGGGCCTCGCCGCCCGACAGCGCCGGCGTGGCCTCGCCCAGCGTGAGGTAGCCGAGCCCCAGGTCGTGGAGCGTCTGCAGGCGGGCGCGCGCTTTCTTGAGGTCCGCCACGGCCTCCAGGGCCTCGTCCACGCTCCGTGCCATGAGGTCGGGCAGCGAGACCATATCCACCGGATCGTCGGCGTGCGGCCGGCGGATACGGTCGGCCTCCGGGGCGTAGCGCGAGCCGCCGCACACGGGGCAGGTGATGTCCACGTCGGGCAGGAACTGCACGTCCAGGCTGATGGAGCCCGTGCCGTCGCATTCGGGGCAGCGCAGCTTGCCCGTGTTGTAGGAGAAGTCGCCAGCCTTGAGCCCGGCCGCCTTGGCGTCGGGCGTGCGCGCGAAGGCGCGGCGCAGCTCGTCGTGGACGTCGGCGTAGGTGGCTACGGTGGAGCGCACGTTGATGCCGATGGGCGAGGCGTCGATGAGGTTCGCGCGCTCGATGCCCTCGGCCTCGATCGAGCGGACGTGGGCGGGGAGCTTGGTGCCGCTCGCATGCGCTTTGAGCGCCGGGACGAGGCTCTCCAGCACGAGCGTGGTCTTGCCCGAGCCGGACACGCCCGTCACGGCGGTCAAGCGCCCGCGCGGGATGTCTGCCTCGAGCGGCTTCACCGTGTGCAGCGCGTCCGTGGCCAGCCGGATGCAGCCGAGGTCGAAGACGTGCTCCGCCGCCGCGCGGCGGCGCACGCGCACCGACTGCGCGCCGGAGAGGAAGCCGCCGATGCGCGAGGCGGGGTCAGCCTCGATCCGGGCCACGGAGCCCTGCGCGATCACGCGCCCGCCGTCCGCGCCCGCGCCGGGACCTATCTCGACGATGTGGTCGGCGGCGGAGAGGATGCGCGTGTCGTGGTCCACCATGACGATGGAGTTGCCGTCGGCGAGCAAGTCGCGCATGACGTCCAGGAGGCCGTCCACGTTCGACGGGTGCAAGCCGATGGACGGCTCGTCCAGCACGTACAGCACGCCGGTGGTGCGGTTGCGCACGGCGCGGGCCAGCTGCACGCGCTGACGCTCGCCGGTGGAGAGCGTGGAGCCCGCGCGGTCGAGCGCGAGGTAGTCCAGCCCCAGGTCCACGAGGCGGCGGGCCGTGTGCTGGAACGACTCGGCGATGTTCGCGGCCATCGGGCGCATCTCGGGTGCGAGGCCTTCGGGCACGTCATCCACCCACGCGACCAGCTCTCCCAGGGTCTTCGCGGACGCTTCGGCCAGGTTGATGCCCGCCACCTGCGGCCGCCGCGCCGCCTCGGACAGGCGCGTGCCGTGGCAGACGGGGCAGGTGCCCTGCTTGAGGAAGCGGGCCACGCGCTTCAGGCCCTTCTCGTCCTTCACCTTCGCCAGCGCGTTCTCCACGGTGTAGACGGCGTTGTAGTAGGTGAAGTCCAGTTCGGCGAAGGTGTCGGTCTTCTTGGCCTTGTACAAGATGTGCTTCTTCTCGGCGGGGCCGTTGAACACGATGTCGCGCTCGGCGGGCGTCAGCTGGTTGAAGGGCACGTCGGTGCGCACGCCCATCTCGCGCGCGACCTGCTTCATGAGGTCCCACATGAGCGTGCTCCACGGCGCGACGGCGCCCTCGTCGATGGAGAGCGTCTCGTCGGGCACGAGCGAGTCCCTATCCACGGTGCGCACGATGCCCGTGCCGTCGCACTCGGGGCAGGCGCCGCCGCTGTTGAAGGCCAGGTCCTCCGCGCCGGGGCCGAAGAACTCCACGCCGCAGACGGGGCACGTGATGGGGCGCTCGGCGGCGACGGCGAGCGTGGGCGGCACGCGGTGGCCGTTCGGGCACACGTGGCTGCCCACGCGCGAGAACAGCAGGCGCAGGCTGTTCAGCAGCTCGGTGGACGTGCCGAAGGTACTGCGCACGCCGGGCACGGCGGGGCGCTGGTGTAGCGCGAGGGCCGCGGGCACGTGCAGCACCTCGTCCACCGCCGCGCGGCCCGCCTGCGTGAGGCGCCGCCGCGTGTAGGTGGAAAGCGCCTCAAGGTAGCGGCGCGACCCCTCGGCGTACAGCACGCCCAGGGCGAGGGAGGACTTGCCCGACCCCGACACGCCCGCGATGCCCACGAGCCGCCCGAGCGGGATGTCCACGTCGATGCTTTTCAGGTTGTGCACGCGCGCCCCGCGCACCTGGATGCGGTCGGGGCCGTGCTGGTCGGATGGATGCGGGTGTCGATTGGTTTCCATATTCCCATTGTAGCGCCCCGAGCGCTCCGCCGCGAGACGGGAAAGCAGCCGCACGCGAGCCTTACGAAGAAGTAAGCGTGCCGTAAGCGATGGGCAAGTTTGCCGCAAGGAGGCCGCGCCATACTGGAATGCGTGAGGACAGGCACCGTGTCTTGGGAAAGGGGGCGCAGTGGGGTACCTATCGCAGTTTCTCGGGCGGTTCAGCGAGAGCTTCTTGGCGGCGGTGGCGCTGTGGCCCCTGGCGTCGATGGCGCTCACGCTGCCCATCTTGGCGTATTTGTACCATCGCGACGGTCGCATGCGCGCGGCTACAGCGGTGTCGGCCTATCTTGCGGTGCTGTACGTTTTGGGTCTGGGATGCTTCACGCTCTACCCGCTTCCCGACGGCGCATCCGGCCCCGGCATCACCTACGGTATCGAGCCGCGCTTCAACCCGTTGGGCTTCTTCGACGACGTGGCTAAGGACGGGCTCAGGGCTTTGCCCGACATGGTGGCGAACGTGGTGTTCTTCGTGCCGCTGGGCTTTCTGGCGGGGCGGCTTTTGCGCTGGAGGCTGGTACCGGCGTTGGCGCTGGGGTTCTGCGCCTCGCTTCTGATAGAGACGGCGCAGCTCACCGGCCTGTTCGGCGTGTATCCTTTCGCTTATCGCATGTTCGATGTGTGCGATTTGATATGCAACACCGGGGGTGCCGCCGCAGGGTGGGGTCTCGCCGCGCTCGCCGCCCGCCTGCTGCCGCCGGGCGAGCTTGCCCGGGAGGGGCACGTTACGAACCGACCCGGCTTCGTGCGCCGCACCGTGGCGTTCTGGATCGATATGATGGTTGCGGGAGCGCTGCTGGTCATTATATTGCTCGCGGCAAACTTTGCCCTGATGGCTATGGGTTTGCCTGCGTGGGCCGACGACAGCGGGTGGGAGCGCGCGCTCATGGCGGCCGTGTTCGTGACGGTGGAGGGCATTGTGCCCTGGTTTCGGCAGGGCCGCACGCTGGGCGGCGGCTTCGTGCGCATGACGTGCGAGACGCGTCTGCGCACCGGTTGGCGGAGGGCGGCCTTCTACGTAGCGCGTGTGGCGGCGCTTGCCTGCGCCCTCGTGTTCTCGCCGGTGGCCCTGCCGATCTTGCTCGTGTTCTACGTCGTCAAGCGCTGCATGCCCTACGACCTGATGTGAGGGGCGGCCGGCGAATGAAGGCTTCGTTCGCCGATGGACGGGATCGCGTCAACAAGTGCCGAGGCGCTTCTCCGGTCGAACCCCTTCCGTAGGGGCGATCTCCTGATCGCCCTCTTGCGTTGCGGGCGCGAGGCGGGTGCCGGTTGGTTTTCCGGCTTCGCTGGAACGGGCGATCAGGAGATCGCCCCTACGGGGGTTGCCGTTGTTGAAGGGTTGCCGTTGCGGGGCGGGCCTTACGCCTTGCCCTTCACCATGGAGAGCGAGATCTTGCCGCGATCTTTGTCCACGCCGGTCACCCACACGGTGACGGTGTCGCCCACGGCCACCACCTCGCTCGGGTGCTTGACGAAGCGGTCGGCCATCTTGGACACGTGCACGAGGCCGTCCTGCTTCACGCCCACGTCCACGAATGCGCCGAAGTCCACCACGTTGCGCACGGTGCCCGTGAGCTCCATGCCCGGCGCGAGGTCGTCGAAGTCGCGCACGCCCTCGCTGAACACGACCTCGGGCGCGTCGTCGCGGGGGTCGCGGCCCGGCTTCTCCAGCTCGCCCACGATGTCGCGCAGCGTGGGCGCGCCCACGCCCAGCTCGGCGGCCAGCGCGTCCAGGTCGCCGAGACGGCTCGCGATGTCGGGGACGCCACCGTTCGCGAGCGCTTCGGGCTTCACCTTCGCGCGCTTGAGCAGCTCTTTCGCCGCGGCGTAGCTTTCAGGGTGCACGCTCGTGGCATCGAGCGGGTTCTTCCCGTCGCTGATGCGCAGGAAGCCCGCGCAGTTCTGGAAGGCCTTCGCGCCCAGCTTCGGCACCTTCTTGAGCTCCTTGCGGTCGGCGAACGCGCCATGCTCCTCCCGGTAAGCAACGATGTTTCGGGCCACGGCGCCGCTGACGCCCGACACGTAGCCCAAGAGGCTCGGGCTGGCGGTGTTGAGGTCGACGCCCGCGCGGTTCACCACGTTCTCCACCACGCCCGTGAGCGCGCGCTCGAGCGCCGCCTGGTTGAGGTCGTGCTGGTACTGGCCCACGCCGATGGATTGGGGCGGGATCTTCACGAGCTCCGCCAGCGGGTCCTGCAGGCGGCGGCCCAGGCTCATGGCGCCGCGCGTGGTGACGTCGAGGTCGGGGTACTCCTCGCTCGCCAGCTTGGACGCCGAGTACACCGACGCGCCGGCCTCGTTCACGATGGTGTAGCGCACGGGCCGGTCCAGCTGGGGTATGAGGTCGGCCACCACCTCCTCGGTCTCGCGGCTGCCCGTGCCGTTGCCGATGACGATGACGTTGACGTCGTAGCGCCGCACGAACTCCGCCAGCCGCGCCTGCGTCTCCTTCACCTGGGAGCGCGGCGGGGTGGGGTAGACGGTGGCGTGGTCGAGCAGCTTGCCGTACTCGTCCAGCACGGCCACCTTGCAGCCCGTGCGGTAGCCGGGGTCGAGCGCGATGACGCGCGCGCCGCGCACGGGGCGCTGCTGCAGCAGGCTCTCGGTGTTCTTGGCGAACACGCGGATGGCGTCCGTCTCGGCGCGCTCGGTGAGCTCGGCGCGCAGGTCGCGCTCCACCGACGGCGCGATCAGGCGCTTGTAGCCGTCCGCGATGGCGGCCTTCAGGGGCGCGGTGAACGGGCCGGTGCCGCGCACGATGCGGCGCTCCAGCTGTTCGACGGCCGCATCGGCGTCGGCGCGCACCTTCACCTTGAGCTTGCCCTCCTTCTCGCCGCGGTTGATGGCGAGCACGCGGTGGTTGGGGATGCGCGTCAGCGGCTCGGAGAAATCGTAGTACGCCTCGTAGACGGTTTTCTCGGCGGCGTCGGCCGCCTCGACGGACAGCGCGCCGTTGCGCTTGGTGAACGCGCGCAGGGTCGCGACGTGCTCGGCGTCGTCTGCGACGACCTCGGCCACGATGTCCTGGGCGCCCTGCAGCGCGGCCTCGGGGGTGGGGAAGCCGGCTTCCGCGTTCACGAGGTCGGCGGCGAGCGCCAGCGGGTCTTTGGAGCTGCGTCCCTGCGCGAGGATGAGTAGCGCCAGCGGCTCGAGCCCGGCGTCGCGCGCCTTCGAGGCCCGGGTGGCGCGCTTCTTCTTGTACGGCTTGTACAGGTCCTCCACGCGCTGCATGACCGTGGCGGCCTCGATCTTCGCGCGCAGGTCGGCCGTGAGCTTGCCCTGCTCCTCGATCGAGCGCAGCACCTCCTCTTTTCGGGCCTCGAGGTTGCGCAGGTAGGTCAGGCGCTCGTCAAGGCCGCGCAGCGTGGCGTCGTCCACGCCGCCGGTGGCCTCCTTGCGGTAGCGGGCGATGAAGGGGATGGTGTTCCCCTCGTCGATGAGGCCGATGACGGCCGCCACCTGCGCGGCAGTAAGGTTCAGCTCCTGGGCGATGGTTGCTTGGATGGAAGGCACGGTCGTTGCTCCTGCTCTTGGGGTTCGCGTTCGGTTCGGCATTATACGCGATGGCCGGCGCCGTTCTTTTCGCCCCATGCGCACATGGCCTCCATCAGAGGGTACAGAGAGAGGCCCTTCTCGGATAGCCGATACTCCACCTTCGGCGGTATCTGGGGGTACTCGGTGCGCACGATCAGGCCGTCGGCCTCCATCTCCTTCAGCTGGCGGCTGAGCGTCTTGTCGGTGATGCGCCCGATCTTGCGTTTGAGCTCGTTGAACCGCATCGTCTCGCATTCCACGAGCCAATACATGATAACGAGGCGCCACTTCCCGCCGATCATCGACAGGGTGTAGCCGAACGGGGTGTCGGCAAGCGATGAGAGGTTGCCCGCGTAAGGCTCCATGCTCATGCTCCGCTTCCTTTCGAGAAAGTACCTATCCTGAAAGACCGTACTATCTTCGCGGTCTGTCACACAGTATAACGGGGAGAGGGCGAAAGCCGAACATCACGCGCGGAAGGAGCAGCAATGGCTATGACAAAGGTGAGGATCACCGTCTTGAAAACCACGCTGGACGAGGAGCTGGCCGCAGAATACGGCGCCCCCGGCCTGAAGGCGTGTCCGATGATGACCGCAGGGCAGGAGTTCCTTGCCGACTACGCCAAGCCGGAGGGCTTCTGCGACGAGGCGTGGAAGGCCGTGTACCAGTACGTGTTCGCGCTGGCCCACGGCGGGGGCGACGTCGCGTTCTACTTCGACGACTGGATGCGCGAGCCAGGTAAGGCGATCGTCAGCTGCAACGACGGCTTGCGCCCCGTCATCATGAAGCTGGAGGCCACCGACATCCCCGCCGAGTTGGACTACGCCCCGGTGAGGTGACGCGCGCTTGCCATCCGAGCGAGCGGAGCGCAAAGGCGCCGCCCCTTTGTCATCCTGAGCGGAGCGAACGTAGTGAGCGCAGTCGAAGGATCCCGCGCGGCGATAGCCGTGAGCGCTCCAGCTGGCGCCGCACGGGATCCTTCGACTTCGCTCACGGTGTTCGCTTCGCTCAGACGCTCCTATGTTGTCAAGAGGGCTTTCTCACGCCATCCCCGGGGCCTCCATGTCCCGCACGATGGCATGGTAGGCTTCGCGGGCGATGTAGCGCTTGAGGCAGCGTATCGCCTCCCTCTTCGTCTTGCCCTCGGACATCCTGCGCGCGACGTAGGCGCGGGTCCTCTCGTCGTGGGCCATGCGGGTGATGGCCATGGTGTAGAGCGCCGAGTTGGCCCGCCTGTCCCCGCCCCGGCTGAGCCGGTGGCGGCTGGTCCTGCCGCTCGAGGCGGGGACGGGGCTCGCCCCGCACAGCATGGAGAACGACGCCTCCGAGCGCAGGCGGGAGACGTTCGCGCCCGCCGCGAGCAGGAGCCTCGCGGCGACGTGCGGGCCGGCGCCGACGAGCGCCCGCACCGAGGGGACGAGCTTCTCCGTGAGCGCGTCGATCCTCGCCTCCAGGTCCCCGGCCTCCTTCTCCAGCGCGAGCGCCCGGCGCGCGAGCGAGCGGAGGGCTGCGCGCAGGGACGCCTCGGGCGTCGCGCCCGCGCCCGGGCGCATGGAGGCGCAGGCGCGGGCGAGCTCGGAGGACCCCATGCCCCGAAGCGGCGCGCGCATGCCCTCGGGCAGGGAGACGACCCGGGCCTGCAGCGCGTTCAGCGCCGCCGTCCTCGCCTTCACGGCGCCCTCGTAGGCTGCCTCCAGCGCGCCCAGGGCCTCGGCCTCGAGGCCCCGCGACTTGGCCGGCGCGCAGCGGGCCCCCGCGAGCGCCGCGCGCGCCGCCTGGACGGCGTCGAACCCGTCGTCCTTGCCGCGGCGGCGCCGCTCGGAGCGGTCGGGCGAGACGACCTCGAGGACGGGAACGCCTGCGAGCGCGAGCGCGCGGGCGAGCCCCGCCCCGTAGCCTCCCGTCCCCTCGACGCCGACGGCCGAGACCTCCCCGAACCCGCGCATCCACGCGAGCATCGAGGCGTAGCCCCCGGCGTCGGCGGGGAACGGCCGCGCGCCGAGCAGCGCGCCCGCGGCGTCCAGAACCGCTGCCGCGTGGGCGTCCTTGTGCGTGTCGACGCCCCCTGTGACAACCCTGCATCCGTCTGCCATAATGGATTCCTCCCGAAAGGGTTGCGCGGGAAGGCTTCCGGGCGAGACGATCCTATGGCATGTCGGGCGCCCCCCGACGGGCTCCTATCAAGTCATCCCCGAAGGCCCCCGCGCGGTTTTCACGGCGAAGCCCCGCCTGCCGGCGACGAGCCTGAGCGAAGGCACCGAGGGCCTGGATGACAACGGGTCGGCCGGCAGGGCGGGGCTTCTCTTCCAATGACGCTCCTCATCATCGGAAAGCGCATCTATTGTCCCATAGGATGACAGCAGGGGGCGAGCCGTGCTTGTTGACTTTTGACCCCTGAGGGCGTACTTTGATTGTAGATACTCTAGTAGATACGAAACGAACGAGGTGCGGCATGGCGACGACGATAGCTCCTTGGGGGAATTCCGAAGCGGTGCGCATTCCGCGCGACGTTCTCAGAAGCGCCGGTTTGCGGCGAGGCGATCAGGTGAGCTTCGAGGTCAATCGGAGCGGCAGGATAGAGATCGTTCCCCAGAAGCGGCAGCATCGCTGCGTGGAGCCTGCGCGTGGCGTCACGTTCGATAGCCTGTTCGAGGGCTACGAAGGGGCGCGCCTCGAGAACGGTGACGCGTGGCCGAGCGACGATCTTGTCGGTGCGGAATGGGACGCGTGGGCTCGATGATGTACGAACAGGGTGATATCGTCAGCATCAACTTCGATCCCTCGACGCGTCATGAGCCTGCCGGACGTCATTACGCTATCGTGGTGAGCCCCTGGCACGTCAACCGCATGTCGGCGCTCACCGTGCTTGTTCCGGTGACTTCGACGGACAACGGGTATCCCCTCCATGTGCGTCTTGCTGACGACAACGAAATCCACGGCTATGCGCAATGCGAGGCGATCCGCGCCATGGATCTCGGCGCGCGCGAGCGGCAGGCGTCCGTGGAGCTGGTGGGTTCGGTGGACGATTCGACGTTGGCCGACATCATGGCACGCATCCTGGTCGTGCTCGGTATCGAGCCGATCTAGCGAGGCGCGGGCGTGTTCGGCTCCGCAGGCCGCGTTTGCCAGGTAACGGTTTGGCAAAAAACGGAGCGTCCGGGCGCCGATCGCGCCCGCCCGTCGACATCCACCGGATAAAATGCGCTGGATGACAAAGCGCTTTTGGGGACGGGGCGGTACATGAAGAAGGTGGAGCGGTTCTACACGCAACGCGTGCGCAGGTGGCGCTTTATCGACCGTTTGTCCCTCGCCCTTCCTTTGATCTTGTTCCTCGTGCTTTTGGCGGTTTGCGAGGCGACGGGAGGCCTGTGCTCGACGGCGCTTTTCCGAGGCGACTACGGAACGTTGGCGGTCGTCGTCGTTACGATGCTGGCGACTTCCGCCCTGTACTCGATTCCCCTTGTGTTCGTATGGCGTGCGGTGAGCGGGTCGATACGCAAGTCCACCCTGCGCAACGCCACGTTCGGCGTGACCGAGGGCATCGACTACTACCGCGAGAAGCTCGCGGGCTTGTCGCCCACCGCCATCAGCCTGCTGATGGACCTGCGGATCGAGCCGCAGAAAGACGTTGCGGCGCTCGTCCTCAGGTACGCGATGGACGGCGTTGTGGCGTTCGAAGGCGACGCCGTGCGCGTGGTGACGTTCGAGCATCCTTCGCTCAAGCCGAGCGACACCCTGCTGCTGCACCTGCTGGCCGACCAGGCGGTCGATCGAGCGGGGCTCGAGCGGTGGGAGGCGCTGGCCACGCAGGAGGCGGTGGAGGAGGGCTACCTTGCGGCCCAAGGCGGCGGCGGGGCCTCGGCGCAGAAAGGCTGCTTGCGCGGGTGCCTGGGCGGATGCCTGGTTCCCTTCGCGCTGCTCATGATCTGGGGCGTGCTGGCCGGCTCCCTGCTCAACTTCGACGCGATGGACGCCTTCCTCGATGCCGCCCCCGTGACGCAGGACGCCTACGAAGAGGCGCTCTACCTGTCGTCGGACATGGCCGAGTTCGGCAACCTGGGCATGATGCTGCTGTTCGCGCTGGCGGCCATCGCGATCTTCGTCCTGCCTGTGGCGGCTTTGGTGTCGATGATCGTCTCCTCGAGCAGCACGGTGCGCGTTCGGCGCACGGAGCAAGGGCAGTTGGCGGCCGAGCAGATAGCGGGCGTCAGGAACTTCCTGCACGACTTCACCAGCCTGTCGCAGGCCGACCGGGGGAGCTTGGTGGTGTGGGACGACTTCGTGGTGTACGCCGTCGTTTTGGAGGAGAACGACCGCATCGTCAAGGAAGTGCTGAGCATGCGCGGCTTCGACTACGGTGCGCTCATGCGCTCGACGTTCGGATTCGGGGGGCGCTGAGGAGGTCCTCGCCCCTTTCCCTGCGATCACGACCCTTGTTGCGGATTGACAAAACACGCCAATCCGTCAATCTTGCCTGACGGGTCCTCCCGGTAGGAGTATCATTGACCGGTATTTCTATCGGTGCGGGGAAGGGGTTTCGGCGGGCATGGGAAACGTTTGGCGCGTATTCAAGCGCGATGTCCTGCGCCTGCTCAAAGTGCCTCCGGCTTTGGTGGTGGTGCTCGCCCTGCTCGTGCTGCCCTCGGTGTACACCTGGTACAACGTCGTGGGTTTCTGGAACCCCTACGACAACACGGGCAACCTGCGCGTGTGCGTGGTGAACGAGGACGAGGGCGGCTCGAGCGATTTGACCGGCGAGCTGCACGTGGGCGACATGATCGTGGACGAGCTCCATGCCAACACCCAGCTCGACTGGACGTTCACCGACCGCGACGAGGCGATGGGCGAGCTCGAATCGGAGGAGAGCTATGCCGTGTTCGTCATCCCCGAGGGCTTCACCGAGCAGCTGCTCTCCCTGACCACGGGCGATTTCACGCAGCCTGAGCTGGAGTACTACGTGAACGAGAAGGCCGGGCCCGTGGCCCCCAAGATCACCGACACGGGCGCCAGCACGCTGGACGAGACCATCAACTCCACGTTCGTGTCCACGGTGAGCGACGTGGCCGCCGACGCCATCGACCAGGCGCTCGGCGAGTCGCGCGAGGCTCTGGACGCGTCGCGCTCCCAAGCCGTCTCCAAAATAGCGGAAATCGTGCAGGCGGTGGGCGATGCGCGCAGCGCGTTCGCGGAGATATCGTCGGCAACCGACCAGGCTCAGGGCAAGGTGGGCGACGCGAAGGGGTCGCTCGACCGCGCGCGCACGGCGGTGGGGACCGCGAGCGACGCGCTCTCGACCATCTCCGACCTGACGACGCGGATGCGCGCCGAGCTGTCGGACTTCTCCGCGGCGGCCATGCCCGCCGTGAGCCAAGGGCTGGTCGCGGTCTCGCAGGCGTCGTCGAAGGCGAACGAGGCGGTGGCCGGCCTGGTGGGCTCCGCCGGCGAGGCGCAGGGGAGCATCGGCGCCACGCTGGCGCAGGCGCAGTCCGTGGTCGACGAGAGCCGGGCGCTCGCCGCGTACCTGAGGGATCTGGCGGCTTCGCAGGCAGACGAGTCGACCAAAGCGGCGATGCTGGCCGTTGCCGACAGGCTCGACCAAAACGCCGCCGACGCCCAGAAAACGCTGGAAGGCCTCGGCACGCTCAACGACCAGGCGGGCGACACCACGCAGGCCGTGTCGCAGGCGGGCGACGCGCTCAACGCCGCCGTGCAGCAAGCGGCCAGCGGCGCCGAGGCCTATTCGAACAGCCTGTTCGGCACCACGATCCCCGCCGTGAACGAGAGCCTGGCGCAGCTGGGCACGGCGTCGGCGTCGCTCGCGACCGCCGTGTCGAACCAGCGCCTGCTCATCGACCAGGCCCAGCTCGTGCTCGACCAGCTTTCCTCCACGCTGGGCGTTGCCAAGGACGCGCTCGGCCAAACCGACGGCATCCTGGGCGACCTCGAACGGGACATGGACACCGTGCGCGCGGACGTGCTGGCGCTCGGCGAGTCCGACGCCCTGATGAAGGTGTTCGGCGAGGACGGGCTCGACGCCTCCCGGTTCGCCGACTTCATGGGTTCTCCCACCGAGCTCGTCACCGAGCAGCTCTACGAGCTGAACGCCTACGGCTCGGCCATGGCCCCGCTGTTCATGAACCTGACGTTTTGGATAGGCGCCTTCATGCTGCTGGTCATCATGAAGCAGGAGGTGGACGGCGAGGGCATTCGCAACCTCACCGTCACGCAGCGCTACCTGGGCCGCTTCCTGCTGCTCGCGGCCATGGCCGTGCTGCAGGCGGTGATCTGCTGCGCCGGCGTGCTGGTGCTGGGGGTGCAGGCCGCCAACGCGGCGGCGCTGTTCTTCGCGGCCGTCGTGGCCTCGCTTTCGTACCTGAGCATCATCTACGCGCTCTCGGTCACCCTGCAGCATATCGGTAAGGGCGTCTGCATCGTGCTCGTGTTCGCGCAGATCCCGGGCGCCACGGGCTTGTACCCCATAGAGATGACCTCGAGCTTCTTCCAGGCTGTCTACCCGTTCTTCCCGTTCACGTACGGCATCAGCGCCATGCGCGAGGCCATCTGCGGCTTTTACGGTTCGCACTACGCGGACGCCATCGGCACGCTCGCCCTCTTCTTCGTGCTGGCCATGGCGTTCGGCATCCTGCTGCGCCCCCTGATGGCGAACGTCAACCGCATGGTGGCCGGGCAGGTTCGGCAAAGCGGCATCTTCAACGGCGAGGACGTGGAGATACCCGCACGCCCCTACCGCTTCTCCCAGCTGTTCCGCGCGCTGTCGGACCGGGACGAGTACCGCGAGGAGCTGCAAATGCGCTACGAGCGCTTCACGCGGTGGTACCCGCGCCTCATCCGCGGCTCCGTCGCCTTGGGCCTGGCGGTGCCCGTCGCGCTCACGGTGGTGTTCGCGCTCACGCCCACCGAGAAGGTGTGGCTGCTCACCGCGTGGCTGGTGTGGCTGGTGGCCGTGTTCGTGTTCCTGGTGGTGGTGGAGAGCCTGCGTGCCAGCTTCGAGCGGCAGATGAGGCTCGACGGCATGACCGAGGCGGGGCTGCTCGAGCTGGGCGCCTCGCGCAACGACATGGAGCGCGCGGGCGCCGACGCGGAGGCCGGTGCCCGCGCAGCCCGCGACGCGGAAGGGGGCGCCGCTCATGAGTAACGTCTGGCACCTCGTCCGCAGCGACTTCAAGCACCTGTTCTCGAACGCGATGAGCGTCATCATCGTGGTGGGGCTCGTGGTCATGCCGTCCATCTTCGCGTGGTACAACGTCATCGCGTGCTGGAACGTGTTCGACAACACGGGGAACCTCACCGTGGCCGTGGCCAACGTCGACGAAGGCTACGAGAGCGACCTGGTGCCCCTGCGCGTGAACGTGGGCGAGCAGGTGGTGTCCGCGCTGCGCGCCAACGACGAGATAGACTGGACCTTCACCACCGAGCAGGACGCCGTCGACGGCGCGAAGTCGGGCCGCTACTACGCGGCGGTGGTCATCCCCGCGAGCTTCAGCCGGGACATGCTCACCTTCTACTCCGACGACGTGCAGCACGCGAAGATCGTCTACTATTCCAACGAGAAGAAGAGCGCCATCGCCCCCAAGATCACCGACAAGGGGGCGGACTCGGTTTCGTACCAGGTGAACGAGGTGTTCGCCGAAACGCTTTCCGAGGTGGCGCTGGGGATTGCCACCTCGCTCACCACGTACGCCGACGAGTCCGGCCTGGACGGCCGCATCGCCGACGTTGCGAACCATGTGCGCAGCATGGGCGACCAGACGGAGCGGACGGCGTCGGTGCTGGGGCTGTACGCGTCGCTCGCGCGGGCGTCCCAATCGCTCATCTGCGACTCCGCGAAGCTCGTGAGCGCGGCCCAGGGCCAGATCGACGGCATGGGGGGCGCGGCGTCGCAGGGCGCGGCGTCGGCCGGAACCATGGTCGACGCGCTCAGAGGGTCGCTCGACGACCTCTCGAACGCCATCGAGAGCAGCGGCCAGGGCTTCGGAGCCGTGTCGAGCTCCGTCGACGCGCTGTTCGACACCGCTTCGGCGGGGGCGGGGGAATGCGCGGTGCAGATGCGCAGCCAGGCCGACGTCCTCGACGGGCAGATCGCTCAGTGCAAGGCGATCGCCGGCGAGCTCGAAACACTGCGCGAGAGCGTGCCCGACGAGTACCGGCCGGCCGTCGATGCCGCGCTGTCCCGTTTGAACGCCTCCGTGGACCTCATGACCGGCATGCGCGACAACCTGCGGAGCGCCGCCGACAAGCTGGAGGCGGGCAACGCCGACACGCAGGCCGAGCGCGCGGAGATCAAGCAGTTGGCGGCCCAGGCGCAGCAAAACGCCGCCGCCCTCAAAAACGAGTTCGACGCCAATCTGAAGCCGGGCTTGCAGCAGCTTGCCGACGATGCGGCCTCTCTCGCGGCCAACGTGGGCGCCGGCATGGAGAACCTGCGCTCCGCAGGCTCCGGCCTGTCCGATTCGGCCGGGTCGGCCAGCAGCCTGATGGGGGGCGCGGCGGACAAGATCGACGCGGTCATCCAAAAGCTGCACGACGCCGCCGCCGGGTTGGATGAGCTGGCCGACGGCATCAGCCAGGCGCTGGCCACCGGCGACACCGAGCTGCTGCGCCAGGTGCTGGGCTCCGATTCGCAGATGCTGGCGAAGGCGCTTGCGGCCCCGGTGGGCATCGAGCGCGTCGCCGTGTTCCCGGTCGACAACTTCGGGTCGGCCATGGCCCCGCTCTACACGACGCTCGCCCTGTTCATCGGGTCGCTGCTCATTTTAGTGGTGGTGAAGCCGACGGTTTCGGGGCGCGCGCGGGAAGAGCTGGCCGACCCGAAGCCGCACCAGCTGTTCCTCGGCCGCTTCGGCGTCATGGCCTTCCTGTCGCTTGCGCAAACCACGCTCATGGGCCTGGGCAACCTGCTGTTTTTGCAGGTGCAGGTGGCTGATCCGATGCTTTTCATGCTGTGCTTCTGGACGGCCGGCCTGGTGTTCACCTTCCTCATCTACGCGCTGGTGGCGGCGTTCGCCAATTTGGGCAAGGCCATCGCCGTGCTGCTGCTGATCGTGCAGGTGACGGGCTGCGGCGGCTCGTTCCCGCTGCAGCTGCTGCCGCCGTTCATACAGGGGCTCAGCCCCTGGCTGCCCGCCACGCACGTGGTGAACGCCATGCGCGCCGCCATGTTCGGCGCGTACGGCAACGACTTCTGGATCGAGATGGGCTTGCTGCTGCTGTTCCTGCTTCCCGCCGCGCTCATCGGCCTCGTGCTGCGCAAGCCGCTGGCGAAGTTCATGAACTGGTACGTGGAGCAAGTGGAGTCCTCCAAGCTGGTGGGGTAGGCCTTGATTTGATGGGCTTTCTGCGGAGAGGGCGATCGCGCGGCTCGTTAATCGGTGAGCGGTAGGTGCGGTAATCCTGCATGAAACGCGGCCTTCGCGCCCGTTTTCTGCATGGCGTCCCCAGGGGCTTCCATATTTTCCGGCGAACGGCTCATCGCCCGTTTTCGCCGAGAAAAGAAATCACGCCAAACCTGTTTTGTGCATGTGCACAAAACGATATAATGCAGCCTTCCCACGGACGGGGCTCGATGGAGCGGCCCAGAGGGGAAGGCAGGCCGGTGCGGCCTGGCTGCAGGTATCGTTAAGCGGAGCACTACACAAGGGAGGTACTACATGAGCGGCGACAACGTGGTATTGGCAAGGAACACCGACGACGCCCCGATAAGCCCTCTGCGTTCGCAGACCGTGGCATTCTCGCACTACAACAACATCTCGGCCCAGCTGCCCATCGATCCGAAGACCGGCGAGATCGTCGAAGGCGGTGTCTTGGAGCAGGCCGAGCAGTGCTTCGAGAACCTCGAGGCCATCGCCCAGAGCATCGACCATTCGCTGAACGACGTCGCCCGGCTCACCGTGTTCGTGCGCGACATCCGCGACCTGGACGTCGTCGACGAGGTGTTCCGCGCGTTCTTCCCCACCTACGTCCCCGCGCGCACGGCCATGGCCGTGGCCGACCTGCCGATGGGCGCCCTCGTGCAGATCGAGGCGCTGCTGACCAACGGCGAGGGCACCATTCCGAACGAGCCGCAGGCGGGCGACCTGGTCAAGTACACGAACAACACGCACAATGCGCCGTTCGACGCCCTGTCCACGCAAACCGTGGCCTTCTCGCACTACAACAACGTCACGGCCCAGCTGCCCCTCGACCCGAAGACGAACCAGATCGTGGTGGGCGGCGTGGCCGAGCAGACGGCCCAGTGCCTCAAGAACGTCAAGGCCATCCTGGAGAGCATCGACGTGCCCTTCGACGACATCGTCAAGGTCACCGTCTTCCTGAAGAACCTCTCCGACCTCGACGCCGTGAACGAGGTGTACACGCGCTTCTTCCCGGATTCCGCCATCGCGCGAGCCGTCGCCTACGTTCCCGCCCGCACGGTGGTGGAGGTTGCCGAGCTGCCGATGCACGCCCTCGTGCAGATCGAAGCCGTGGTGTCCCACGGCGACGGCACGCCGCCGCAGGAGGTGGAGGCCCGTCACGGCCTCATCATCGAGGCGAACAACACGCCGAACGCCCCCCTCGACCCGCTGTCCACGCAGTCCGTGGCCTTCTCGCACTACAACAACATTTCGGCGCAGGTCGGCGTCGACCCCGCGTCGGGCAAGCTGGTGGCCGGCGGCGTGACCGAGCAGGCCGAGCAGGCGCTCAAGAACATCAAGGCCATCATCGAGAACGTCGGGCACACGATGGAAGACGCCGTCAAGGCGAACGTCTACCTGAGGAACCTGGACGACCTCGCCGCCATCGAGGACGTGTACGCCCGCTACTTCACCGGCGTGCCCGCGCGCCGCGTGGTGGGCACTTCGGCCCTGCCGATGGACGCCCTGGTGCAGATCGACGCGATCTTCGGCAACGCCGAGGGCACCCCGCCGCTGGCGTAACGAACGCGCAACCCCGCAACGGCGAAAGGCCCTCGGATCCGACAACGGTTCCGAGGGCCTTTTTTGGTCGGGCGGACGGGCTCGGACGGGTCGTCCGGCCCCGCAGCGCGTTCGCGGCGCTAGCGCGTATCGTTCCTGTCGCGGTGCTTGTTCGCGTACATCTCCTGGTCTGCCTGGCGTATCAGGTCGTTCAGCGAGAACGGGGCCTCGCTCCAGGCGGTTCCCACGGCGGCGGTCACGGCGATGCCGCTTTCGCTCGCCAGCTCGCCCATGCTGGCCTCCCATTGGCCGATCAGCCCTTCGAGCTCGGATTCCGCACCGTCGCACGCCACCACGAGGAACTCGTCGCCGCCGTAGCGGTATCCGTGGATGCGGTCGGTGGCGAGGGAGCGGATGCCGTCCGCGACGACGCGCAGCAGCACGTCTCCCTGGGCGTGGCCCTGCGTGTCGTTCACTATTTTGAGGCGGTTCACGTCGAAGAACAGGACGCCGCAGGACGCGAGCTTCCGGTACGCGCCGATGCGCATGTGCGCGAGCTTCGTTCGGTTGAACAGCCCGGTGAGCTCGTCGCGCTCGGCCATCTCGCGCTCTTCCAGGGCCAGCTGGTCGGTGAGGTCGGTGTAGTAGCCGCTCAGCAGCAGGTTGCCGTCGCGGTCGTCGGTCACCCGGTAGAACACCTGCATGGGCACATAGCTGCCGTCGCCGCGCACGAGGCGCAGGCGCAGCGTCACCGTCTCCCGCGTTGCGATCAGGTCCTCCAACGCGCGCTTCGCCATCTCGTTGTCGTCGGGATGCACGCCGGTGAAACCGTCCGTGCTGTAGAACTCGACGCACTCGCGGTGGCTCATGCCGCTCATGCGGCAGAACTCCTCGTTGATGAATATCGGCACCGTCCTGCCGTCGGGGCTCACCCGCTGCTGCACGAAGCCCCCGGGCATGTCGTTCATGAGGTCGCGCATGATGCGGTTGTCGCGCAGGATCTGCTCCTCGTTGTCGCGGCGCTGCAGGATGGCCGTGACCGAGTCGCCCAGGCCCATGAGGTGGCTGATGTGGGTGACGTGCCGCTTCGGATTGTCCACCCCCATGAACCCCACGAGACGCACGCCGGCTTGCAGCGGAACGAGGATGATGCTGTCGATGCCCTGGCTCGTGATGATGCGGTCGGCGTCGATGCCGCTGTTCGCTATCGTGCTCTCGCTGTCGAGGTAGATGCTCTTGCCCTTTCGCAGCTGGCTCAGGGCGTATTCCTGCAGATCGTAGGGCACGTGCTGTAGGCTGTCCTTTTCCGGCGCGACACCCGGTGCGCACACCTCGTAGGTGTTGGACGTCTCGCGCTTCTCGTCGCTCGCCTCGAAGATGTAGGCCCGATCTCCGCCGAAGTACTCCATCGTCTTGCGGAGCGCCGAATGGATGGCGTCGTTCGGGTCGTCGCCCGTGAGCAGGCACCGGGACACGTCGTTGAGGAAGCGAAGCTGCTCGTTGGTGTCCCGGGCCAGCTGCTCGGCCCGGCGCTGATCGGCCAGCGCGACGCTGAGCGAGCGGGTCTCCTCGTCGATGGGCGCGTAGGTGGTGTACATGACGGTTTTCTGCGCTTCTTTTTCCACGATGCGGCCCACTAAATGGAACGCGATGTAGCCGCCTCCGCCCCTCAGCACGCGGATGTCGGTTTCCATGTCGCAGTCCTGCCGGATGGCCTCGTTGATGCACCGCATGAGGCGCTCGCGGTCGTCGGGGTGTATGCCCTGGATGGAATCGTGCGCGTGCAGACCCTCTTCGCTTCGGCCGACCAGCTCCATATAGCGTTTGTTGATATGCGGCGAGTCGATAACGCCGTTCGCGCCGATTTCGAAGATGATGGCGCCGCAGGGCAGGTTGTCGAGAAGCTCCTTGCGGCGCTCCTCCTGCTCTGTTTCGGCGGTCATGTCCACGTAGTAGCCGTTCGTGTACTGAACTCCGTCGGAGTCCGTGGTGGTGCGGTAGAACGCTTGGAACTGCAGGTAGCCTTTCTCCTTGTGGAGGAATCGGGCGCGTGCCGAGAACATGGCGTCTTCCTCCATGGCCTTCATGGCCGCCCGTTGAAGCTCGGGCACGTCGTCGGGGTGCACGCCGGCGTAGGCGTCTTCGGTGTAGAGCGCCATGGCTTCCTCGTGCGTCATGCCCATGATCTCGCAAAAGCCGTCGTTGATGAACACGGGGACCGCATTGCCGCCGGGGAGCATTTTCAGACGAACGAAGCCGCCCGGCGTGTCGTTCATCAAGCGCTGCATGAGTTCGTTGTCCTTCTTCATGCGCAGCGTGTGATCGCGCCTTGCGAGCATGGCCGCCATGTAGTCGCCGATGGCGGCCAGGGTGCTTACATGGCGGGCGTTTCTTTTGGGGTCGTCTACTCCCGTGTAGCCGATGAGCGCTCCGTCGTTCCACAAGGGGGCGAGGAAGACGCTGCGAATGCCTTGCTGTTGGAGGATCTCCTGCTCTTCTTTTCCTACGGACGAAGGGTCGTCCACGTTTTCAACGCAAACCACGCGGCCGTTGCGAAACTCCTCCAAAAGGTACTTTTGCATTCGATAGGGTATGCCCTGCAGGTTCTGTTTCTCCGACGCGATGCGAGGGGCGCACACCTCGTAGGTGTTGTCCGATTCCTGCCGCTCGTCATCGAACTCGAAAATGTAGGATCGCTCGCCGTCGAAGTGTTCCAGTATCCTCCGTAACGCTTGGTGGATGGCTTCGTTCGGATCTTTGCCTACGAGGAGGTACCGGGAGATGTCGCCGAGGAAGAGAAGCTGCTCGTTCATCTCCCTTGCTAAGCGTATGGCTTCGTGAGGGTCGACGGGCGCTTCGGCTCTGCCTTCGCTGTCGCCGTTCGTCGGATCTGCGGGGGAGGAGGCCCTCGTCGCTTCCCCGGTCGCGTTGGTTTCGCTCATTCGTGTCCTCGTTCTCGTGCTGGTCGTCTCCCCGTTTGCGGCGCCGCCGATCCGAACGGGAGTGCCGCGAAGCGCGATTCCCGCGCGGGGCCGGCTGGCGACCCGGGCGGGAACGTCGTCGCGGGTAATGCTATATTCTCTCTAGCATTCTACCCCATGATCCCAGCTTTTCATTGTTGCAGGTCAAACAAACGCCCTCGGTCTTCCGTTGTTTTAAGGTCGAGAAGACGCGCCGCGCGCCCTTCGGCGTTGTTCGAGAACGCGGAAGGGCGCGCGGATGCGGCGGTTGTTCGGGTGGGGGAGGGCTCGCTAGCGTTTCGATTCCTTTTTGCGCGCCCCCAGGGCGATGGCGGCGGCGCTGGCGCATGCGAGCGTTGCGAGGGCGAGCGTCGCGCTCGCGCCCGAAAGCGGATCGCCGGTTTTCACCAACGCGTCCGGGACGACGGGGCTGGGGTCGACGGGCTTGGGGCTCGCGTTCACCGCCGTGGATGCGAACACGTAGTTCTGCGGGTTGGTGTTCATGGACGCCAGCACGTAGAACTTGCCTCGATGGACGGTTCCTTGGACCAAGGCCAGCGGGGAGTCGCTCGCGCGTTTGTCGAAATCGCTCCAGGCGTTCGCTTGCAGGTTGTACGTGTAGGTGTCGGCCGAGCCGGTTGCGTTGAGGGCGCCGGTTGCGATGAAGCCTCCCGCCACGGCGCCGGTGCCCCATGCCAGCCCGCCGGTTTGCGTGACGCCGGTGGGAATGGGCACGGCTTCGGACGTCACGACGCCGTCGGCTATGCGCACGCGGTCGACGAGCTGGTTGACCGTCATGTAGACGTCGAGCTTGTACCCGTTGGTCACGAGGAAGGTTCCCTCGGAATAGACGACCGACGCGGCGTGGCGCTTGTCGCTCAGGTCGCCGATGTGCTCGAACGAGTTCGCGTCGAGGTCGATGCGGTTGATGGCGGCGGTCTCGCCGCTTGCGGTGATGCCGCCGAACGTGTAGAGGTCCTTGCCGTCGGTGCCGATGGTGGTGAGCACGAGCACGGACGCGGGATCGTTTTCGGGGAACGAGACGGCGAGCTTCCAAGCGGAGCCGTCGTACAGGTACAGCTTGCTCGAATCGGCGGTGTAGCCGAGCACGGCGAGCTCGCCGTTCCAGTCGGTTGCGCTCATGCAGCTCATCTTCTCCGGGAGCGCGACGTAGCTCCACGAATTCGTGGATTCGTCGAAGCGCTGGATGGAATCGTAAACGGCCGTGTCCATGTTGGCGACCGTGTTCCTGGGAATGCAGTAGACGTACGCTCCGAAGCCGCACAGCTGCCAGTCGGCGCATCCTTCGATCTCCAGGGGGAGAGGCAGGTTCGCGTTGTCGAAGTACGTCACGTCGGTCGCGCGGCCCACCTCGAACAAGTCGTGTCCCTCCCGGCCGTTCGCCTGCGCGACCGAGACCATGGTCTGGCCGCCGGCGAATCCTGCGGGCTTCGCCACGGTAAGGGTCGTTTTGCCGTCGGGCCCGTCCTTACGGCTCGACCACGTCGTCGGGACGCCGTCGAAGGCGACGGCGGGGGCGTCGCCGAAGAAATAGCCCTCCACCTCGACGGTGCTTCCGTTGTCCGTCGCGCCGTTGACCACCGGTTTCAGGTTGCCGAGATAGCGCAGGTCCACCATGCCGCCGCTCGAGCACCGGTCGGCGAACGCGGGGTAGTCTGCAACGCATCCCTTGATGGTGGCCGCCAGCGCCTCGCCTTCGAGGCTCGGGTTCTGCTCGGCTATGACGGCGGCGGCTCCCGCCACCGTCGGGCACGCCATGGAGGTGCCGGTGCTGTAGGCGAACTGCGAGTCGTCTTTGCCCATCAGGCCCACGCCCAGGGCGTCGAGCACGGCGGTTCCGGTGACGTTGGGTCTTTCCTTGAAGCTTCCGAGCGTGCTGATCGCGCCCACATGGCATACGATCTTGACTTGGAAGTTCTTGAAGTCCGTGTCGTCGGGCAGCAGGAACGACGCCGCCGTCCAGGTGTCCTTGGTGACGGTGGCGGTGCCGGCGCGCGCGGCGGCGCTCATGCCGCCTGCGGTGTTGCGGACGTAGACGTCCGCAACCGGCATGTCGGCTTCCGACCCTTCGACGCCGCCCGTGGCCAGGGCATGCAGCGTGAAATAGGCTTTCGTGTCGCCGTCGACCGAGGCTCCCACGGAGCTGATGTCCCGTTCGTCGCTCACGAGCGTTGCGCCCTGCTCGGCATCGACGATGTTCACCGTCGCGGCCTGGGAGCCCTCGTAGGACCAGGCGGTCGTCGTCGCCGGCGCCCGCCCGCTCGTGGAGTCGCCTTCGTGGAACGTCCAGGCGTTCTCTTCTCCGCTTTCGAACCCGGTGTACAGGGCGCGCGCCGCATCGAATTCCGGCAGGTACTGGATTGAACTGGGGCTCGACGAGTACGTGGACAAGATGGACTGGCCGGGCGCCACCACGTCGGTCGTCCTCATGCCGTAGTTGCTGAACCTGCCGAAGTCGCCTCGGTTCGTGGACGCGTCCACCACCACGACGTACGGATTGTGCGCCAAGGTACTGGTCATGAACCCGAGCGTGTCGAGATTCGCGTTGGTGTTGCCCGAGCCGAAGATGCTGATGACGCCCGCCTGCCCCAGTGCGGTGATGACAACGTCCATCGCGCGCGAAACGTCGGCCATGATCCACGAGTTGCTGGTGGCCTTGAGGTTGACTCCCAGCTGCTTGGCTTGCAGCACGTAACCGAACGACGCCACGTAGCCGGAGACGACGCCCGGGCCGCGGATGGCCATCAGCTGCGCGCGCTCGGAGAGCCCCGAGGTGCCCACGCCGTTCCATTCGGCGGCGATGGCTCCCGCGCAGTGGGTGCCGTGTCCGTCGGGGTCGCCCGTGCCGTCCTTACCCGGTGCGAAGTAGTCGTAGCCGTGCTTGCCTCCGGGTAGGCTGAGCCCGTCGGGGCGGCTCCACATCTTGTTCGCCAGGTCGACGTTGGTGTTGTCGATACCGGTGTCTATGACGGCGATGACGGGGTCGTTGGGCGCTTTGACGCCATCGTAAGTCTTGGAGTTCCATTCGGCGTAGCCCATGTCGAAACCGCTCGCCCCGTTGATCTGGCCGGTGTTTTTGTAGCCCCACTGGTAGCCGGTCATGTCACGATAGGGGGTTTCGTGCGGTGCGCCGGCGAGCTCGCCGGCCTCGTTCGGGGCCTCGGTGGAGTTCGCCGCTATAGCGGTGTTCTCGGCCGGCGGGCTCGCCGGTTCGCTTGCGGCTTCGGCGTCGTCGGCATCTTCCGCGGCTTCGGCGCCCTCCGCTGCTTCCGTTTCGGCCTCCTCGGCAGGATCCTTCGTTTGCTCGTCTTCGAGGGTGGCCGTTTCGGCGAGGTAGTTGGGCTCGGCGAACACGACGCGTTCGTCTTGGGAAAGCTCCGCTATCAGCTGCTCGGTGGTCTTGGACTCGTCGCGCACGCAGGCGATGACGTAGCCGCCGTTCAAGCCGTCGTTTGAAAGCAGGCCGATGGCCGCCGCGCCGGCGGAGGCGCTTTCGCCGCTCGAGGGCAGGTCGCCGCCCACGGCTTCCTCGACCGCTTCCTTGGGCACCTGTGCGAGTGCCTGGGCGCTCGACAGGAGATCGGCTCCGAAGGGGGCGATTCTTCCGTTGCGCGCGGGCGCGTCGGGGTAGTAGCACACGACGGCCTCGTGCTCCACGTGCGCGGCCTCGATGGGCGCAGGCGCCGGGGAGTCTTCGTCGGCGAGTGCGACGACGGGCGTGAGGGAGAGAGCGAGCGCGAGCGAGAGCGCGCAGAGGAGGAACTTGGACCGAATTCGTAGCATAGGCGTCTCCAAACTTCAGGTCATCGTTGCGGTCAGTCTAGCACGACTTCGCGAGTCATCGAAATTTCGTTTCCGTCGACTATTCGTGCCGTTTGGATGCGGCATCGCCCTGCGCGGCGTTCGAGCGGTTACTATAAAACGGTTGACGTGCTGAACGGTACCCTGCAAGGAGGCTGGACATGGATGTGACGGAAAAGCGGTACTTGGAACTTCTCTCCCGGTCGTTTCCCACCGCCGCCAAGGCTTCGGCGGAGATCATCAACCTGAGTGCCATCCTGAACCTGCCCAAGGGCACCGAGTTCTTCGCCTCGGACATCCACGGCGAGTACGAGGCGTTCTCGCACATCCTGCGCAACGGCTCCGGCTCCATCCGCCTCAAGATCGACGACGTGTTCGGCGACACCCTGAGCGCCGAGGAAAAGCGCTCGCTGGCCACGCTCATCTACTATCCGCGCGAGAAGATGGAACTGGTGCTGTCCCAGACCGATGACCCGCAGGCGTGGTACGAGGAGACGCTGCCGCGCCTCGTGGCCGTGTGCAAGCGAGCCGCCCAGAAGTACACGCGCTCCCGCGTGCGCAAGGCGCTGCCGCGCGATTTCGCCTACATCATCGAGGAGCTGATGACGGAGGACCGCCACGGCGCGGACAAGAAGGCCTACTACGCCGCCATCATCGACGCCGTCATCCGCACCGACCGCGTGGGCGCGCTCATCGAGGCGCTGTGCCTGCTCGTACAGCGCCTGGCCATCGACCATCTGCACATCGTGGGCGACATCTACGACCGCGGCCCGTACCCCGACGTCATCATGGAGGCGCTGCGCGGCTACCATTCGCTCGACATTCAGTGGGGCAACCACGACATCGTGTGGATGGGCGCCTCGCTCGGCCAGCGCGGCTGCATCGCGCACGTCGTGCGCAACTGCGCGCGCTACGGCAACCTGTCCATCTTGGAGGACGCCTACGGCATCAACATCCTGCCGCTGGCCTCGTTCGCGCTCGACGCGTACGCCGACGACCCCTGCGTCGCGTTCGGCCTCAAGGGCAACCCCGACCTGCCGCCGCAGGAGCTGGAGATGAACGTCAAGATCCAGAAGGCCATGGCCATCATCCAGTTCAAGGTGGAGGGCAGGCTCATCGACGAGAACCCCGGCTTCGGCCTGCAGGACCGCAAGCTGCTGGACAAGATCCACTACGAGCGCGGCACCGTGATGCTGGACGGCACGGAGTACGCGCTCACCGACACGGTGTTCCCCACGGTGGACCCGGCCGATCCCTACCGGCTGACGCCCGAGGAAGAGGAGGTCATGCAGCGCCTCGAGCAGGCGTTCACCGGCTGCGAGAAGCTGCAGCGCCACATGCGCTTCTTCCTGGAGGCGGGAAGCCTGTACAAGGTGTACAACAACAACCTGCTGTTCCACGCGTGCGTGCCGCTGAACGCCGACGGGTCGCTCATGGAGACGGACGTGTTCGGCCAGAAGTACAAGGGACGCGCGCTCTACGACGTCATGGAGCGCTACGTGCGCGCGGCGTTCTTCGACCCCGACCCCGAGATGCGCAAACGCGGCCGCGACCTCTTGTGGTATATGTGGCTGGGAGAGGGGTCGCCCCTGTTCGCGAAGAGCAAGATGGCCACGTTCGAGCTGTACCTCATCGCCGAGAAGGAGGCGCGCAAGGAGGTCAAGAACCCGTTCTACACCTATCTGGACGACGAGCGCGTGATGGCCGGCGTGTTCGCGGACTTCGGGCTGGACTTCGAGGCGTCGCGTATCGTGTGCGGCCACATTCCCGTGAAGGTGAAGGACGGCGAGGACCCGGTGAAGTGCAACGGGCACGTGCTCACCATCGACGGCGGCTTCTCGAAGGCCTACCAGCCCACCACCGGCATCGCGGGCTACACGCTGATCTCGAACTCGTACGGGTTCGTCCTGGCCGCCCACGAGCCGCTGGAGTCGATGCGCGCCGCCGTGGTGAACGAGCTGGACATCCACTCGTCCCGCAGCGTGGTGGAGAGCCTGGACAAGCGCACCCTGGTGGCCGACACCGACATCGGCGCCGAGCTGAAGCAGCAGATTGCCGACTTGGAGTGCCTGCTGGCGGCGTACCGGCGCGGCGAGATCGCGGAGTGCGGGAAGTAGGGGAGTCGAGTCGGTGCTCAGCTTGCAAAAGAGGCCCGATTGCGTGCTTCCTGCACGGACTGTTTGCGCAAGCTGCTTCTTTGCCCATTGCTGGCAGTCGCTTTGATGCTAATGAAATGAATACGGGAAAGAGCGGTGTGAAATATGGCCTTTTCTGAAAAAACGAAGCTGGTAGCGAAGGAAAAAGCCTGCTTCCATTGTGTGATATGCCATCGAGAATTTGTAGAAGTTCACCATATTGTTCCCCAATGTGAAGGGGGATCCGACAACATCGAAAATGCAGTCGCCCTCTGCGCTCGCTGTCATGATCTGTATGGCGGCAATCCAGAGAAGAGGAAGCAAATACGGGAAATGCGAAACCATTGGTACGACCTGATGGAGAAAAGAAAACGAGGGGAACTCAGCATCTTCGAAACATTTGAGACTCAGTCAAGCGAAACGGTAATGCGCTCGAAGCCTGAAAATGGAGGGGTTGCAATTTATCACTGCGTTTATGAGGACGAAGACTTCGCCACTTCCGCAAGGATAATCGTCGAATTGTTGAGCAAGGCTCAGGAAGAATGTCCTAACGTGCCGCGGCATTTGTATCTTGATATAGAGGGGCACAAAAATTCTGCCGGTGGGTTTGATGGCGAAATGTATGAGCTTCAAAGACATTTCATTCTTGAGTTTTTGGGGAAGCACTTCACAGCAGTTCATCTTCCGCTTTTTAGCGTCAACCTGAATAAACCGCAAGACAATGATGTTCCGAACACCCTGCTTATACAAGAATCCTTGCTTTAGCTCTAGCAGGATGACATAGGGCGGCAACGTCGATTTTTCTTGGTTGATACGCAACTAGGGACGTTTACCAATGAAAGGACAGTCTGTGGGAGAAGCGACGCTCTTTTTCTTAGAGAACGACGAGCTTGCCGTGCGCATCTCGTCGGTGGGCGCGGAGTTGCAGAGCGTTGTGCGCGATGGCGTCGAGCGCATGTGGTCGGGCGATCCGGCCGTGTGGGGGCGGCGCGCGCCCTTGTTGTTTCCCCTGATCGGTCGTTTGCGGGACGGGGAGTACGAGCTCGGCGGCCGCAGGATCGCCGCGCCGACGCACGGCTTTTGCCGGGATCGTGCGTTCGCCGCCTCGCAGGCGTCGCGCACGCGGGTGCGCTTCGAGACGGCTTCCGACGAGGGAACCCGGGCCGTCTACCCGTTCGACTTTCGTCTGACCGTGGATTTCTCGCTTGAGGGCGGCACCCTTGTCAAAACGCATACCGTGGAGAACACGGGCGTCCGGCCGATGCCGTTCGAGCTGGGAGGCCACGAGGCCTATGCGACGCGCCTGTTGCCCGGCGAGCACATGAGCGACTACCACGTGCGTTTCGAGGGGTTCGACAAGATCGAGATGTTCGGGATGGACGAAGCGGGCATCCTCACGCTGCCGAAGATCGAAGTGTCGTTGGAGGACGGCCGCCTGGCGAAGACGCCCGAGCAACTGGGCATCGACACCGTCGTGCTGGAGAACGTGCCCGGCAGCGTCGCGACGCTGGCTTGCTCCAAGAACGGCCTTTCGGTCACCGTAGAGTCCCCCGACTTCCCCTACCTGGGCATCTGGACGAAAGCAGAGCAGGATGACGCACGCTACCTGTGCATCGAGCCGTGGTCGGCTTTGCCCGACGCCCGCTTCTCCCCGCGCGAGCTGGCCGAGAAACCCGGCGTGCGCACGCTCGAACCGAGGGAGAGCGCCGCGCTGACATATAAGATGACGTTTCGGTAAGAAAGAATTTCTCAAAGGCGAGAATAACGGGTGCTGCGACCGTCTCCCTGTTTCGCAAGCGAACCTTTGCCTAGCAAGACGTTGAGAATGCGAATCGTCTTGTCCTTGCTGAATCCCGTTCTCGATTCTATTTTCAATTGCGACGATGGCATTGGCGACGGCCTCGCGGAAAGCCTCTTCAGGCACAAGCTCAACGTCGACCCTCTCGCTGCCGTCAACTCGCTCGTAGCGGTAGTATTTGCGAAACATGTCGACCGCTCTTTCGAGTTGAGCGATGGTGGAGACGCCCTCGAAGATTTCGCGATCATCAGCTCATCGATGCTGGTGCCGAACTTGACGATATCCACTCCCTTGAAATTGTTTGAATCGGCGAGCAGGGCCGCAGCGTTGGTGTAGCCGTTGGAAACAGTGAGAAGCTCCAGCGTTTTCATGACGTCGCCGTCCAGTCGCCCGATTCAGATCTTGTCTCGCAAGCGTCTTTCCAGCAGGTCGAAGGTTAGGCTTTGCTTTTCGGCAGGAAGCTCGTCGTAAGTTTGGTTGCTGTCTTCCAGCATCAGCCTCCCATATTCCAGCCTGTCGACCTCAACGGTGGCGGAGTCGTTTCTGCGATATACAACGAAAACGCTTGCGTTGCATAATCGTTGCAACGATGAAGCACGGTGTTTTCCGCCCGTCGGTAAAAAAGATACTTCCGGTGCGCTTCGAATAAACGCATTCGTGACAAATTCGCAACCGTTGAAAGGGCTTTGATACGGTGCGCTCATAGAAACCTGAAAAGGAGTGGATATGGGCGCCAAAACCGCAACACGAAACGCAGCACGGAACCTGATCATAGCTCTTTTAGTCATGGCGCTGCTCTTGGCCCCGGGCACCGCTTTCGCCAGCCAGGTGGGGCAAGACGGCATGACGCTCGATCTGACGACCGACAAAGCCGCGTACGTGGCCGGCGACACCATCACGGGAAAGGCCGTCTTCACGAACGGGAACGATTTTGCCGTGAGCGAGGCGGGGCTGTCGATCGACCTTCCCGAGGAGATCGAATTCACCACGACGGAAGCGCCGGTGTCGGTCGCGAGCATCGGCCCGGGCGAGTCCCTTGAAATCGACTTCCAAGCGAAGCTTCCCGTTTCCGCCGGTCCCGGCGGCGACGCGGACGCGACTAGCGGCGGCGGGGGCCTGGCGAAGACGGCCGATCCTACCGCCTTTCTGGCTATCGGCTTGATCGGCCTCGCCGCCTTGGCGGCGCTCGCGGCGGTCATCCTTCGGAAGAAGGGCAGGGGCGGATTCGGCACCTTGTCGGTGCTGCTTGCGGCGCTCCTCGTGGCTCCCGCTTTCGCGGCGGGCGGATCGGTCCAGGCATCGGCCGCACCGTCAGGCGTCTCGACGGCTGAGAGCATCAAGGTGCTCGGCAAGGACTTCTCCCTGGGCGCCACGGGCGTGTACGTCCTCCCGTCGCAGGCTTTCGACGTGTCGTTCTCGAAGGTGGACGATGCGACTGGCCAGCCTCTGGCCGGAGCGGCGTTCTCTCTGCGGAACCAGTCGGGCGGGGCTGCGCTCACCGCCACTTCGACCGACGCCGGGCTGGTCGTCTTTGCCGGTGTGGGATACGGCACCTACGACCTGCAGGAGACGCAGGAGCCGGCAGGCTACCAGCCGGACCCGACCGTCCACGTGGTGGAGGTGGGCGCGTCCGGCGTCACCATCGACGGCGCGCCCATGGCCGAGTTCTCCGTGCGCAACGCCAAGATGGAGAAGAGCGCGCCTCCGGTGATCAATACGATCAGGGCGGGAGACTCTTTGGTTGTGGGCACCGGGGTGTCCGGTTCGACGGTGACAGTCACCTGGCCGGACAACTCGACGATAACGGCGGTGGTCGGCGTCGATGGGTACTGGTGGGTGCTTGTCCGCGGCGCATTGAATTGGGGCGAGGTTGTCTCTGCAACGCAGACCGAGCCCGGAAAACTCGTGAGCGATTCCGTTCAGACGACTGTGCAAATGCGCGGTTGACGCGTTTCGGAGCCTCAGCCGGTTCGTTGAAACCTGGACCGGCAGAGGCCGCAAGCTGCATGACGGTGAAGACGAACGGCCGGGCAACGTGCGGAGCCTTCTGAGGGCCTGGCGGTGGCGCTTCGGCAATGTGCGCCTAGATGCGTCTGGCAGACCGTGATAGAATCCTCCCCGATGGCAGTGCATTTCCTTGGGAAAGAGCGGGCTGCGTCTTTCGTGCGGGTGTAAGCCTTTCCGGTTGTTCCACGAGCGCGGGCGTATTCTCCTGCGAGCGGCGCGGGTTGCACGAGAGGCGGCTGTTGGCCCGGTGCTGATGCGTTGCGCAGCGAAAGCGAGGTTTGTTGCAGTGGATGGGAGGATCAGGTGCTCGTGGGCGGGCAATATCCCGATATATGTCGACTATCACGACAACGAGTGGGGGAGGCCCACCCACGATGAGCGCGAGCTGTTCGAGCTGCTGGTTCTGGAGGGCGCGCAAGCGGGCCTCTCGTGGCTGACGATTCTGAAGAAGAGGGAAGCGTACCGCGAGGCGTTCGACGGCTTCGATCCTGCCAAGGTGGCGCTCTACGACGAGGCGAAGATCGAGGAGCTCATGGCGAACGAGGGAATCGTCCGCAATCGACGCAAGATCGAGGCGTCCGTAGTCAACGCGAAGCTGTTCCTGGACGTGGTCGAGGAGTTCGGAAGCTTCGATGCGTTCATATGGGAATACGTAGACGGCGAGCCCATCGTGAACCATTGGAAAACCCAAGAAGACGTACCCGCGACCACGCCACTTTCCGATCGCATCAGCAAAGACCTCAAGAATCGCGGCTTCAAGTTCGTCGGCTCCACCATCGTGTACGCCTATATGCAGTCCATCGGCATGGTGAACGACCATGTTGTTGATTGCTTCGTGCGCGAGGAGATGGAACGTCGGGCGGGGTAGCGGATCTGCGTGAGAGCTGTGCGGCGCCTGATCGGTGGCGGTGCGAACGAGAACCGAAGAGACCGCGTCGAAGCACCGTTTCGACGCGGTCTCTGCAAAAGGGTGCGATAGCGCGTATGTCGCATCGCCGGCGAAGCGACAGGGATCGTCGAAGCTCCAGCCGTCGGCCCGCCGCGCCCCCGTTGCCTCTAAAACACCGACTTCGCCCTCGGTCTCCCCGTTTCGCCTTCCTCCTCGAGCAGCGTGCGCGCGAAGGCGATGGCGTCGTCGATGTTGGCGCGGAAATGGTCTTCGCCCACCGCATCGACGAATCCGGCGCGCCGCATGGTGCGCAGAGGCTGCTCGTTCGCGTGCGAGAAGATGAGGCTCACCCCGTTCTCCTGGCAGTACGAATGCAGGTTCTCCAACGCGTTCATTCCCGTGGAGTCCAGCGAGGGCACGCCCCGCATGCGGATGATCAGGTACTTCGTGAACGATTTCACCGAGATGTCGCCGATGCGGTCGGTCATGCCGAAGAACATGGGGCCGTTGATCTCGTACACGCGGACGCTCTTGGGAAGCTCGCGCAGGTGGGTGACCTCGGAGTTCTCGTCGCCGTAGTACTTCCAGCCTTTGACCTCGGTCTCGGCGCTCACCTGCTTCATGAACAGGACCACGGTGATCAGCATGCCCACGGCGATGGCGGTCACGAGGTCGAACGCGACGGTCAGGCCGAACGTGAGCAGCAGGGTGGCCACCGCGCCCTTCGACGACGTTTTGCTCAGATGCGCGAAGTTGCGCCAGCCCGACATGTTGTACGCCACGTGGAGCAGGATCGCCGCGATGGTTGGCATGGGGATGAAGGCGGCGTAGGGCATGAAGAAGGCCAGCACGATGAGCAGGACCAATGAGTGTGTCATGCCGGCGACGGGGGTGCGGCCGCCGTTCTTCACGTTGGCGGCGGTGCGGGCGATGGCGCCGGTCGCCGGGATGCCGCCGAACAGCACCGACGCGATGTTGCCCCCGCCTTGGGCGATCAACTCCATGTTGCTGCGATGGTGCGAGCTGATCATGCTGTCGGCCACCACGCAGGAGAGCAGCGACTCGATGGCGGCCAGGATGGCGATGGTGATGCCGTTCGCCAGCTGGTCGCGGAACAGGTCCATGCTCAGATGGGGAAGATGGAATTCCGGCAGGCCGCCGTTGACGGCGTACAGGTCGCCGATGGTGAGCACGTCCATGTCGAAGACGCCCACCAGGGCCACACCCGCGACGAGCGCGACCAGGGAGCCGGGGATCTTGTCGTTCACGCGGTTCCAGGCGAACAGGATCGTCAGGCACACCGCGCCCACCAGGAGCGCCTGCCAGTTCAGCGTGCCGATGCTCTGGGCGACGGCTTGCAGCTTGTCCATGGTCTCCACCGTCGGAGCGCCTTCGGGGAAGGTGAGGCCGAGGAAGTCCTTCGCCTGGCCGATGACCAAGGTGGCCGCGATGCCCGCGGTGAAGCCCGTGGTGATGGTATAGGGCACGAAGCGGATGATGGCCCCCAGCTTGAACAGCCCCATGAGGATGAGCAGCACGCCGGCGATGAGGGTGGCCGCCACCAGGCCCTCGATGCCGTCGGCGGCGACGATGCCCGCGACGATCGTGGCGAAGGCGGCGGTGGGCCCAGAGATCTGCACGCGGCTTCCTCCGAACAGCGCGATGAAGAACCCGGCGACGATGGCGGTGTACAGCCCCCGCTCGGGGCTCACGCCGGAGGCGATGGCCAAAGCGATGGAGAGGGGCAGCGCCACCACGGCCACCATGATCCCCGACACCACATCTCGAGGGAGCTGCTTCTTCAGTTCCTCCTTGTCGGTGTGCTTGATGATGCTGATGAGGATGGGTTTGAGTTTGTCGCGCTGCAATGGTCTTCTCTTCTGGTGTCGGGCTCGTCTCGTCGTGCATTCCCGGCAGACGAGACGCCTCAGCTGGGCGCGGCGCTATCAAAGCGCAGGCGCTCTTCGGCGGCGATCTTCGTTTGCGATGGGGTTAGCGAAAGGATTCTAGCAGATGACGAGCCGAATGGTGGAATATTACCGCTGAACACTACATTCGCGAGTTGCCACCACGTTCGGCGTTCGGAGGCGGTGCGCCCTGCCGGATATATTGAAGCAAAGAAGCCTGCGAATCGTATTCGGGCTTCTTATCAGGTATAGCGTTGCCAACGCGATTGCTCCGCACTGCTGAATGCGCTGTAGCGCGGGCAAGATTGTTGTTCTTGAAAAGGTTGCGGAACTTTTGCGCGAATTTGTACTCAATACAACAAACCGAGATCATCCTCAACTTCTTTTTGCAAAGTGTAAAACTTTCTGTTCATGAGGTCAGATGGATGAACGCCGTTTGCTATAGCATTGAGATCGCTCCCGTCGATCATGAGAATGCTCTTTCCTTGGCATGCGAGCCTGGTCGATTGTTCAATAGCCACTTTGCTAAAACCTGACATCGATATAATCAGGCCTGTTTTACAGCCTTTCGCGTCCATAACGAAAGAGAGGTTGCGCAAAACGGAAACTCCCGTGATCTCGAGTCGATTTTTGCACTCTGCAAGCAAAATAGCGCCCATGTCCCAAGCGCTCTGGTCGAGTGAGGCATTCACGAAACAAAGATCTATCTCGCAATCGTCTGCCTTCACCCTTCGACCCGCCAGCAACCATCCTTCTACAGCGCTTAACATATAGGCAGCCAGATTTTCTAGGGCAATACCTTTATCTGAGACGGTCGAAGTTTTGCAAATTGTGAGCAGTTCGCGGAACCTTTCATGGCTGAAGGATTGCGCTTTGATTGGCATAGTCAGACCGTTCGGAAGATTCTGATGCAAAATTGGCGCAATAGCATTCAATTGGTAGACCCTGGAAGGCATTTCAAGTGCAAAACGCCTTGTCAAAGACGATTCCTCTATGCCCCTCAAAGATGAAGCGGCTCTTTCGGCAGATGCCAAGAACGCTTGGAGAAAAGTGTCTTCATCTACGGCAGTCTCGCTTGCCTCGCAAGGAAGCCTCTCCTGCAGCATTGCCAAGCAACCACGATATACGTTTCGCGCTTCTTCCAGACTCCACTTTCGAACATAAACCGAGATGGCGCAGCAATACAAGAGGGCATTGAACCATTCGTCCGCAATCTCGTGTGGCAAGATGTCTACCCCATAGCTGTTTGCTGGATTCGATACGATCTGCTCTATGTCGACCTCTGTCCATCGGCCAACCACGGATGAGTCGGTTTGTTGACTGATGGGGAGTGCTCCTTCAGCCAAACTAATCCTTCTTGCACCCTCGAGAAGCAACTCCCATTCGTGCTCGATAGGATTGAAAAACGGCGCCACGATCCTTTTTCCGCGAAGTGGGTTGAGAAGAAACGAGGTTGTGAGCACCTGGCGCTTGAAAAGAACAGGCTCTTCCTGATCTATCCAGGCATCTGCAAATTGCTCAAGCGCAATCAGGCACTCATCCTTTCCGGGAAGACCATCTCCTGAGCTCATTACGAATAACTTGAACTTCGCTTCATCGTCGTATATTTGAAGATAGCTCGCTTTTGACCACGGCGTCATAGCTCTTGCTATTGGAACGCACAGATCAAGGAAGAGCTCGAAGCTCTCGTCGTAGTCAATCGTATGAGAGGGAGAACTGTTCGCAGAATCATCGTCAAAGTCGCCACGAATCGCCGAATCCATTGAAAACCCGAAAGACCTCCTAAGAAGAGAATCTTTGAACCTGTCAACATCGTCTTCATGGCCGAAGAATCCGTATACTTCGGTTACATTCAAATCGCTTGCTGCTGCGATTGAAGCGTGCTCATCACGCAACTCGGCAATGCGTTCTAAAAAGTCCAAAGGATGGCTCAAAGTGTCTTTCGGGATAAATTCAAACTCTACTCCGTCGTCTAGCACGGAGATGTATAAAAGCTCCATATCATCCTCGTTCTGAATGCGCTGGCAACTGAAACTGCCCAATGAACTGATTCCATTTTTAGACAGAGCTTCTGTCTGGCGGTTACCTCTCTTGCCTGGGATCCCGACGTTCGAGTGAATATATGAAACAGGGTGCTTCAGCACATCCTGAAGCACCCTGCCAATCTCATTAAAGAGCCTGTCTTACTCCCACTCGATTGTCCCGATGGGCTTCGGCGTGAGGTCGTACACCACGCGGCAGATGCCCGGCACCTCATCCAAAATCCTCGCCGTGATCTTCTTCAGCAGCGCCCAATCCAGCTCGGGCACCTCAGCGGTCATGGCGTCCACCGTGTTGACCGCGCGGATGATGGCGGGCCACTCGAAGGCGCGCACGCCGTTGCGGACGCCGGTGGCGCGGAAGTCGGGGACGCTTACGAAGTACTGCCACACCTTGCCCTCGAGGCCGGCCGCGGCGAACTCCTCGCGCAGGATGGCGTCGGCCTCGCGCAGCGCCTCCAGGCGGTCGCGCGTGATGGCGCCGAGGCAGCGCACGCCCAGGCCGGGGCCGGGGAAGGGCTGGCGCTCAACCATGGACTCGGGCAGTCCCAGCTCGCGGCCGATGACGCGCACCTCGTCCTTGTACAGCAGCTTTACGGGCTCGCACAGCTCGAACTGCAGGTCGTCGGGCAGGCCGCCCACGTTGTGGTGCGCCTTCACGCCATCGGACTCAAGGATGTCGGGGTAGATAGTGCCCTGCGCGAGGAAGCTCACCTCGTCGCCCACTTTGCGGGCCTCCTCCTCGAACACGCGGATGAACTCGGCGCCGATGATCTTGCGCTTGGCCTCCGGCTCGGCCACGCCGTCGAGCAGCTCGAGGAAGCGATCCGTCGCGTCGACGTACACGAGGTTCGCGTCCAGCTGGTTCTGGAACACGTCCACCACCTGCTCGCTCTCGCCCTTGCGCATGAGGCCGTGGTTCACGTGCACGCAGATGAGCTGCTTGCCGATGGCCTTGATCAGCAGCGCCGCCACCACCGACGAGTCCACGCCGCCGGACAGCGCCAGCAGCACCTTCTGGTCGCCGACCTGGGCGCGGATCGCGTCGACCTGCTCGTCGATGAACGCCTTTGCCAGCTCGGGCGTGGTGATTCGCTCCATATCCTCGGGGCGCTTGTTCGAATCCATGCGGGACCTCCTCGTGTTCGACCCGGCGCGAGCCGGTTTTTCTCGTGGGGAGATTATAGCGGAAAGCAACGCCGTTCGAGAGGCAGGTAGGGGCGAACTCCCGGCATTTCGCCCGATGGACGGGCGGTTGCTTGGGCGCTCGATACTGTCGGAGTCTTGCGGTGGGTTGGTTGTGCCCGGTGCGTCGAAGATGTTGTCAGCGCTCATGCGCGCATGAGGAAAATGGCGCTCTGCCGGAGTCTGCCGGTTGGTCGATCGCGCCCAGTGCATCGGAGATGCTGCAGGCGTGCATGGGGCATGATGAAGATGGTTCTTTTTCCAAAGCCGCTTGTGACGGGCAATTTCCAAGTTTCTGTCAACGAAACGCATGATTTCTTCGGGTAAGGGGGCTCTGCTGTTAAACCGCCATTGGCATTCCGCAGGCCAACGAGTTGTCATCCTGAGCGAGCGGAGCATTCGGCAGTCCGGCGGACCGTCGAACTCCCGAGCATGCGGAGCGGGCGCGGGGAGGCCCCGCGAAGCGGGGACGAAGGATCCCGCGCGGCGACAGCCTGAGGCGCCCCGGCTGGCGCCGCGCGGGATCCTTCGGCTTCGGCGGCTTTCGCCGCCTCCGCTCAGGATGACAATCCGGCCGGGTGTATGTCGATGCTGGTTTGCTGGTTCAACAGCGGGGCTCTGGGCTCTCCGCAAATCGGGGTCGGGCTTATGCGCTTGAGCCGTTGCCGACGAGCCGCTTGCACCCTCGGAGAAGGGCACTCGTGGCACAAAAATCACCGATGTCCCCCTTCTAGGACGCTCGCAAGAAGGTCGCGTTGCTTTTTGGAGTTTTGCGACCTGCGAAAACGCGTTTGGTATGCCGAGGCGGGCGCGTAAGGGAGGTCTTTGGCGGGCGTCTTGATGGGGACATCGGTGATTTTTGTGCAGACGCAGAGGCGCTGGGCTTTCCGGAGGCCAAGGCGTTGGGTTTCGACGCCTGCGGGATGCTACAGACCGTCGGGGGAGATGTGGTCGATGCGCTTGAGAGCGGGGTGGGCGACGAGGGCTCCAACCACCGCGCCGAGGGCGTCGGGCAGCCAGCTTTCCAGGCCCATTCCCCATGCGAACAGCCGGTACAGCGCAACGGCTGCACCGAAGACGATGGCGATTGCCGCTGCGGCGGCGCAGGCTTGCGAAAGCGGCATGTGCTGCCAAAGCGCGTTCGCCAACAGGAAGCTCAGGCCAGCGAAAGCCGCGAACCGCACCACAGGCGAGGCGGCCGCGAAGCCCAGGGCGATGGCGACGATGCCCGCCGCTACGAGGGCCCATCGTCCGAGCACGATAAAACGGCGAGCCGTGGAAGGCTTCGCCGGATGCCCTGCAGGGCGGGAGACGTGTCGTTGCTCTATGCTCATGCAGCCAGCGTAGCGCAGCGGAGCCGCGCCTTTCGCGCGTCGCGTGGGCCGCAGCCCGTTCGTTGCCGTCGCGAAACGTGCCGGTAGCCATGCCCACCTGCGTAATGCCGCGCCCGTTTGGATGCGCTCGCAGGGCGAGCCTCGGTGCAGCCGCCCGCCGCCGCGCGTGCGGCACAAGCCGGAAGGACCTCCGCCGACGATCGCCGCGCCACCGCCCGCAGCCCACTTGGTGTCGCTTCCGGCGACGGCGTCGCGTGCGGTTTCGAAGTCGCAAGCGCCGATGCCCCCGTCGTTGAAAGCCGACGCGCTTGCCCCGTTCTCCTCCGAGGACCGTTCAGCTCGCCTGCCTCCGTCCGCCAACTGTGCTTCATTGCCCGTTTCCTCAAGGCCTACGATATTAATATACTGTGCGCCGCACACTAACGTGTGATATATGATATAGTGTGCAACACACAGTAAAGGAAAGGAGGGGCGCATGGGGGGCGGAGACACGGTTTCGAGCATGGTGCTGGAGCTGCGGCGCGGCACGCTGGTCATGTTGGTGCTCAGCCAGCTTCGCGAGCCCGCCTACGGGTACGCGCTGGTGAAAACGCTTGCCGACCACGGCATTCCCATCGAGGCCAACACGCTGTACCCGCTGATGCGCCGCCTTGAGTCGCAAGGGCTGCTGACGAGCGAATGGGACAACGGCGGCTCGAAGCCGCGCAAGTACTACCGAACCACCGACGAGGGGCTGCGGGTGCTGCGCGAAGTGGAGGATCAGTGGCACGTGCTGTGCGGCGGGGTGAACGCGTTGCTTCGCGCGGGAGAAGAGGCCGATGGCCCCGCTGGTGTCGAATCGCACGAACAGGCGCCAAACGCGAAAAAGGCCGGCAACGGCGAAGGGAAGGAACGAAACGATGGCACACGATAACGACTTGATCGAGCGCTACCTGTACGCCGTCACGCGGCACCTGCCCGCCGGCCAGCGCGCGGACGTGGCCGACGAGCTGCGCACGCTGATATCCGATATGCTCGACGAGCGCTGCGGCACGCTGCCGCCCACGGCGAAGGACGTTCGCGTGGTGCTCACCGAATTGGGCACGCCGGGGGAGATGGTGCGCAAGTACACCGACGGGGAGGGGAAGTGCCTCATCGGACAGCCGTACTACTCGCAGTACCTGTTCGTGCTGAAGATCGTGCTGGCTTGCACGACCGGCGGCATTGCCGTGGCGGGCGTGCTGTCGCTGGCCTCAGGGACTTCCGGGGGCGTGCTGATCGAAGGTCTCGGCTGGCTGGGCACGTTGGTCACGGCGCTGGCCTTCGCGTTCTCGTTCGTGACGGTGCTGTTCGCCGTGTTCTCGCACAAGGGCGTGGAAGTGGAGGTGATGGGGTCGCTCGACGACCTGCCGCCGGTGCCGCGCGAGACGAAGGCGTCCACACGGGGCGACGCTGTGGCGGGCATCGTGTTCTCCGTGGTGTTCGCGGCCGTGTTCCTGCTGTTCCCTGACGTGCTGAATGCGCTATCGCACCGCGGGGACGGCGTGCCGTTCAACCCGTTCGATGTGGAGGCCATCCGCGCCTCGGCCTGGGTCATCATCGCGTGGACGCTTTTGTGCGTGGCCGGTGAAAGCTTCAAGCTGGTCGAAGGCCGTTACTCGATGCGGCTTCTGGCGGTGGCGCTGGTGGTGGACGTGGTGGCGGCGGCGCTTGTGGTGTTCTGGCTGTCGAACTACCAGATCATCGACGGGCAGGCTCTGGTCGGGGCACTGGAGTCGACGGGCGACGACGTGGGCGGGACCGTTCGTTGGGTGCTGGTGAACGTGCAGGTGGCGTTCTGCGGGCTCGTGCTGCTGGCGCTGGCCATCGACGCCATCGATGCGACGGTGCGAACGCTCAAAGCCCGGCATTCGTAGCGGCCGCGGCCGGCACTCCGCCTTCCGACGGGAATGCGGGGCGTTCTTCTCGGTTTTCGCCCCTATCGGTATCTGCTTGTAGGATAATGTCGTAGATTTGCGTACGCGGCCGTCAGGGGACGGGCCGTGCCGAGTGCGATGCGAGAGGGGTTTGCCAATGAGCGATAAACCGACGCCGACCATGGGGGCCAAGGACAGTCCGGACGCGGTGTACGATGCGCGCCCGCTGGGCGTGCCGAAGATGACGCTGTTCGGCCTGCAGCATATGTTCGCCATGTTCGGGGCCACGGTGCTCGTGCCGGCGCTGACGGGGCTCTCCGTCTCGGCCACGCTGCTGTTCGCGGGGTTGGGCACGCTGCTGTTCCACTTCCTGGCGAAGGGGAAGGTGCCGGCGTTTCTGGGGTCGTCGTTCGCGTTCATCGCGGGCTACGCGGCCATCGCGCCGAACGGCGAGGCGAACCTGCTGCCGTACGCGTGCCTGGGCGTGGCGTGCGCGGGCCTGCTGTACCTGGTGCTGTCGGCGCTGTTCCGCGTGTTCGGCCCCGACCGCGTCATGCGCTTCTTCCCGCCCGTGGTCACCGGGCCCATCGTCATCTGCATCGGGCTCATCCTGGCCAGCTCGGCTATCACGAACGCCTCCTCCAACTGGCTCATCGCCGTGGTGGCCATCGCCGTCATCGTGGTGTGCAACATCTGGGGCAAGGGCATGATCAAGATCATCCCCATCTTGCTGGGCGTGGTCGTGTCCTATATCGTGGCCGCGTTCGCGGGCGAGGTCGGCTTCGCCTCCGTGGCCGCGGCGCCGTGGATCGGCCTGCCGGTGGCGTGGGACAACACCGTGTTCGCGCTGTTCGGCGACAACTTCGACGCGGGATTGGCCATCACGGCCATCATCACCATCATGCCGCTGGCGTTCGCCACGATGATCGAGCACATCGGCGACGTGTCGGCCATCAGCTCCACGTGCAACCGCAACTACATTGCCGAGCCCGGCCTGCACCGCACGCTGTTGGGCGACGGCTTGGCCACCATTTTGGCGTCGCTCTTCGGCGCGCCGGCGAACACCACCTACGGCGAGAACACGGGCGTGCTGGCGCTGACCCGCGTGTTCGATCCGCGCGTCATCCGCATCGCGGCGTGCTTCGCCATCGTGTTCTCGTTCTCGCCGAAGTTCGCGGCCGTGGTGGCGGCCATGCCGGCGTGCGTGGTGGGCGGCGTGTCGCTCGTGCTGTACGGCATGATATCGGCCGTGGGCATCCGCAACCTGGTGGAGAACCACGTGGACTTCATGAAGAGCCGCAACGTGCTTATCACGGCGCTCATCCTGGTGCTGTCGCTGGGCATCGCCTACAGTGCGGCGGGCGCCATCGTGCTGCCGCTGGGCGGCATCACCATCTCACTGTCGGGTTTGGCCGTGGGCTCGGTCGTGGGCATTCTGATGAACGTGATCCTGCCGGGCCACGAAGAGGCCGTCGGCGCGCCGCGCGAGCCGGAGGAGATGCCCGACGTGCCCATGCCACTGGAGGACATCCGGCCGGCGAACGGGTAAGACGCAGTCGCACGCTCCCGGTGCGAGAGCGCGCGACTTAATGGCTTCGCAGTGCGGCGGCACGGAGCGCGAACGCCCGGTCTTTGCGAACGCAACGCGACCCCTCTGCTTGACGCGGAGGGGTCGCGTTTTTTCTTCGGGCCGGCGAGACGGCGCGGTGCCGGAGGGGATTCGAGCACATTGCCGGCAGGGGCTTCGCGCGTTGTCGGCGAGTTTAGCGCAGCGTGGCTTTGTACAGGTCCTCCACCTTCTTGCGGGCCCACGGGGTTTTGCGCAGGAACTTGAGCGAGCTTTTGATGCTGGGGTCGTTGGCGAAGCAGTTGATGCGGACGCGGCTGGCCAAGTCGTCCCAACCGTACTCGTCCACCAGGCGGGTGAGCATCGCCTCCAGCGTCACGCCGTGCAGCGGGTCGTTGGGGTGTTCTCGCTCGATGGGGTTGTCGTTCGGCATGCTGGCGGCCCTCCTCGGTTTCGCTTGACGCCTTCCATGATGCCATATTCGGGGGAGGCGGCGCCGCGCGCTTGACTTCGGCTTCGAACGCCTATATATTACATACGTAATATAACAAGTGCAATCTATAGGAGGGGCCATGCCGGAGCAGAGGGTTTCGCAGGAGCAGGTGCTGGATGCCGCGCTCGCCATCGTGCGGGAGCGGGGCGAGTCGGCGCTTTCCGCTCGGTCGGTGGCGGATCGGGCCGGCTGCTCCGTTCAGCCCATCTACAGCCTGTTCGGCGATATGCAAGGGCTGGTGAGGGCGCTGTACGAGCACGCCCGCACCTGGGTGGCGGGCTACAACCGCGAGCACGAGGGCGATGGGCGCAACCCTTTCGAGGCGAACGGCTTGGCGCACTTGCGACTCGCCCAGACGGAGACGAACCTGTTCCGCTTTTTGTACCTGTCGCCCCATCTGCAGCCGGACAGCTTCGAGGATCTGTTCGCCAGCGTGGCGCTCGACGGCGTCGAGGAGTGCATCGCCCAGATGGGCGACCTCGATTTGGATGCGGCCCGCGACCTGTACCTGGACATGATCATCTACACGCACGGCTTGGCGGCCATGCTGGCGAACGGCGCCGGCTTCGACGTTGACAAGATGCGCGACCGGCTGAACGCCGCTTCCCTCGCGTTTCTGGCGAAGGCGCGGTGAGGGTGATGGCGCGTTCTGCGGAAGAGGCGCGAAGGCCCGCGACGGGCGCTCGCATCCGCCGCGCGACGGGGAAGCGCCAGCGTGCTCGGCGATTGGCGCTGACGGTGTCGTTCCTGCTGTTTCCCATCACCATATTCTACTTCTCGCCGGTGCTCGTCATCGAAGGCGCGCTTGCGGGAGCGGTGGTGGGCAGCATGCTCGTGTTTTTGCTGCAGTTCGCGTCGGCGCTCGTGCTTCGCCGCGCGTTTTGCGGGTGGCTGTGCGCGGCGGGCGGGCTGCAGGAGATAGAGGCCGATGCGGTAGGCAAGCCGGCGAGGCTGGGGTGGCGCACGCGCATCAAGTACGTCATCTGGGTGCCGTGGCTCGCCTCCATCGTGGCGTGCGCCTGGATGGCGGGCGGCTTCTCGACGATCGACCCGCTGGCCGGCATTCCGGGCGGCGTGTCGCTGAACAACCCGCTGGGGTTGGGCATCTACTTCGGCATCGTGGCGCTGTTCTTCGTTCCCAACCTGTTTTTGGGACGGCGGGCCATGTGCCATTGCATCTGCTGGATGGCGCCTTTCATGGTGCTAGGCGGGAAACTGGGGCACGCGATGCGCGCACTGCAGCTGCACGTCGACGCGCGGCCGGAGACGTGCATCGGATGCGGAAAGTGCTCGAAGGCGTGCCCTATGAGCCTGGACGTGCAGGCTTTGCTGCAGGGCGGGGCCATCGCGGATGCCGAGTGCATCCAGTGCGGCGCGTGCGCGGACACGTGCCCGAAGGACACGCTCTCGCTGCGATTCGGGCGGATGGGAAGGCGCACGGGCGGCGCGTAGGCGCGCGTTCGGCGTGGCCCGGCGGATTCCGCGCGTCGGGCACGTGTCCTTTAGCCGACCGTGCTATACTGCCCCTGCGAAGATGAAAACACGACCCCGTCGGGTAGTCGGGGTGCGGTGGGGCGGTGCAAACCGCCCGGAGCGTGTCGTCATGGTGGGCGAAGCGCTTCGGGCACGCAGCATCCCCTTCCGTCAGTAACCTGCCTCCTTGGTTGTCCCTTCTTCGTTCGTTCACAACGACATAAGGAGGATTCATGCAGGTCAACACATCATCGACGTTGACGGTGCTTCACGACGGCCAATTCTGGGTGGGCATATGCGAGCAGCGCGACGGCTCGCGCTACGGGGCGTGCCGCTTCGTGTTCGGCCCCGAGCCGAAGGACGAGGAGGTGCTCGCCTTCGTGTGCCGGCACTGGGACCGCCTGGATTTCCGCATGCGCGACGAAGGGGACGCGGCCGAAAACGGGTCGGCACCGGTCGGCGCGCGCAATCCGAAGCGCGCCCAGCGCGAGGCGCGCAAGACGCTCGAGGCCGCCCGGCGCGGCGTGGGCACGAAAGCGCAGCAGGCGCTGTCGGCGGCCTACGAGGAGCGCAAGGACGAGCGCCGGTCGGACACTCGCGAACTCCGTGAGGCCGAGGAGCGCCGTGCCTTCGAGCTGCGCACGCTGAAGCGCAAGCGGAAGCATCGCGGGCATTGATCGGGGCTTTTGCGGAAGGCTGACCGGGTCGCCGACGGGTGCGTCTTTGACGTTTGGTCGGTGTGCTCGCGTTGTCTGCGAACACCGGCATTTTTCCGGTCGTTCGGCCCGCTCCGCTTCGCGCGCGGGATGCGGCGTTTGCCCGTATTGGCGGGGTGCTTTTGCCGAAAGTGTCCTCCGCTGTTAAACCAGCATCGATACGCACCCGGCCGGGTTGTCATCCTGAGCATGCAACAGCCCACTGGACTGTCGAATGCTCCGCTCGCTCGGGATGACAACGCGCTGTCTTGCGGAATGCCAATATTGGTTTAACGGCGGAAGGCTGAGCTTGATCGGTTTCTGCGCAAAAATCACCGACGTCCCCCCCAACGCGGGGCCCTTAAAACCCCTTCGACCACGCACCTTGGCAAAATCACGGTGTTCTCCCAGCTCGCGGAATCCAGTCTGGGTGCGACGACCGCGCTGAAGGTTCAAGCAACGGGGACATCGGCGATTTTTGCACCGCAAACCCACCTTCCGCTGCTAAACCAAATTGAACCTAGGCCTGTGCGAGGCTGCGCGGCGCCCGGTTGCTGTCGGTCGCTGCGCGGAGGCGTTTCGGCCGCGATCCCACAGCGGAATCGGCCCGTTGCGCACAAGAACCCCGACGTATGGGTTCGAAGGGTTCCGAAAGGCGCTTTCGAGCCGGCCGCCGGAGCTCTTGGCCGCATGCTCCGGCAAGACAATAATTCCGACCGGGGGCTTTGCGGGCGGGGCGAGAGCCGTGTCGGGGCACCCCCGGAGCGGTTGCCCCGCCTTCGTTCGAAAGGGAGCGCGAGGCGCGCAAGGTGCGCGCGGGCTTTCGCCGAGGTGGTCCGGCGGCTCGGCAACAGCCGTTTGACGTGGGTGAAACGGCTTGTCCCATAATTGTGGGCGCGTAGGTCACACCTATGCGGCAACCCGTACCATAACCGGATGGCATATCGGTTGCGGCTAAGGAGTTGCATGAAACGGGTAATCGTGGTGGGAGCGGGGGTCGCCGGACTGGCGGCGGCCATCCGGTTGCGGTGCGCGGGGTACGACGTTGCTCTGTATGAGAAGGAGCCGCAGGTCGGCGGCAAGATGAGCCGCATTCGGGAAAACGGGTACACCTTCGACGTCGGTCCCACCATCGTGATGATGCCGGCGCTGTACCGCGAGGTGTTCGAGCTGGCCGGTCGCGATCCGGACGACTACATACCCATGCGGAAGGTCGAGCCGCTCATGGAGATATCGTTCGGCCCGGGCGAGCGGCTGAGGCTGTCGAACGACCTGTCCGACCTCACGGCCGGCCTCGAGGGCGTGAGCGAGGACGACGCGCAGGGCTACTTCGAGTACCTGGCGCTGCTGTACAAGCGCTACCGCATAGCCAAGGACAACTTCCTGCAGCGCTCGTTTCGCGGACCGGCCGATTTCTACAACCCGAAGAGCCTCCTGGCGGGCTTCCGGCTGCACACGCTGGGCGACGCGTACTCGTCGGTGTCGCGCTACGTGAAGGACGACCGCCTGCGCAAGGCGCTGGCGTTCCAGACGCTCTACATCGGCATCTCCCCGTACGAGGGGCCCTCCCTGTACATGATCATTCCCATGATCGAGCTGCTGTACGGCGTGTGGTTCATGCCCGGAGGCATGTACGCCATGGCCGAAGGCATGGGGCGCCTGTTCGAGGAGCTGGGCGGCGAGCTGCGCACGTCGGTGCCCGTGGAGCGCATCGCGGTCGAGGGCGGGCGCGCCGTGGGCGTGGTTGCGAACGGCGAGCTGGTGCGCGCCGACTGCGTGGTGTGCGACGCGGACTTCCCGTACGCCATGAAAGAGCTCGTGGGCGACGAGCGGGCGCGCGGGCGCTACACCGACGAGAAGATAGAAGGCATGGAGTACTCGTGCTCGTGCTTCATCCTGTACCTGGGGCTGGACAAACGCTATCCCGACGACACGGTGCACTCCATCAGGTTCGCGCCGGACTTCGAGCGCAACATCGCCGACATCTTCGACGGTGCCCGCTTTCCGGACGATCCGTCGTTCTACTGCTACGCGCCCACGTCGCTGGATCCGTCGCTCGCGCCCGAGGGCGGCAGCACGCTCTACGTGCTGGTGCCGGTACCGCCTTCGTCGGAACAGGGCCCCTCTTGGGACGCCGACGAGGTGGCCGCGTACCGCGACAAAGTGCTTGACCTGGTGGAGCGCGAGACGGTGTACGAGGACGTGCGCGACCACATCGCGTTCGAGCGCGTCTACACGCCGCTCGACTTCGCCGAGCGGTTCAACGCCTACCGGGGAGCCACGTTCGGGCTGCGGCCCACGCTGCGGCAAAGCAACTACTGGCGGCCGCACAACAAGGCCGAGCGCTGCGAGGGGCTGTACTTCTGCGGCAGCAGCACGCATCCGGGAGCCGGCGTGCCCATCGTGCTCTTGAGCGCGAAGCTGGCGGCCGACGAGCTCGTGGCCGACGACCGCGCCACGACGGCGGCCGATCGGGCGGTGGCGGGCCAGGTGGCCGTGGTGGCCGCGCGCGGGGCGGCCGCCGCCGAAGGCACGACGGGCGGAATGAGCGTCGGTGCGGTTGCGAGCGGCCCGACGCCTGCCGGAGCCGCCACCGGCTTTACGGCAGCGGCCGGCGTCCCGGCGGCGAACCGTTCGGAGGGCGCCGTCGTCGGTTCGGGGGCGCCCGGCGGCGGGGAAGGCGGTGCGTGATGCGGGCCCCGAGCGACGCGTTCGAGGCGCGTGCCGACGACTTCGCCTGGTGCGAGGATGTGATCAGACGAAACTCTCACAGTTTCTATCGTGCGTTCTCGCTTCTGCCTCCGCGCAAGCGCAAGGGCGTGTATGCCGTGTACGCGTTCTGCCGCGCGGCGGACGATTGCGTGGACGTTGATGCCAGCAAGGAGCGGCTGGACGGGTTGCAGCGCGACTTGGAGCGGTTCTGCGCCGGCGCGGTGCCGCGCGCGCCGTTGTGGCGGGCGCTGGACGCGGTGTTCTCCGTGTTCGACATGGACGAGGGGCCCTTCTTCGACATGCTGGAGGGGCAGCGGCGCGATTTGGCGTTCCGCCAGCCCGCCGACATGGAGGAGCTCGAGGACTACGGCTATTACGTGGCGGGTTCGGTGGGGCTCATGCTGCTGCCGCTGCTGCGCTCCGGGCGGCCCGTCGACGATGCGCTGCGGGAGGACGCCGTGGCGTTGGGCGTGGCCATGCAGCTGACGAACATCCTGCGCGACGTGGGCGAGGATCGGGATGCCGGACGCGTCTACCTGCCCGCCTCCGTGCTAGAGGACGCCGGCTGCACGCGCGATGACCTGGCGGCGCGCCGGGCGGGTGCGGCGTTCCGGGCGGCATGGGAGCGCGTGGCACGGCGTTCCGAAGAGCTCTACCGCCCCATGCAGCGCGACATCCTGCGGCTGGACGAGGACAGCCGCTTGCCCACGCTTTCGTCGCTGTTTCTGTACCGCGGCATCATGGATCAGGTGCGCGCCGACGGCTATAGCTGCTTGGAGAGGCGCAACGTCGTTCCGAAGGAACGCGCGACGGCGCTCGTCGGCGAGGCGCGTGCGCTGCTCGCCGATGCGCAGGGCGCGGCTGCGGCCTGGGAAGGCAGGTGACGGACATGCGAAACGCGGTTGGCATGGGGTTGTCGGTGCTGTACGTGCTGGCGGTGCTGGGGGCGTCGAGCCTGCTTGCCCGGCGCGGCATGGGCGAGGAGGGCACGCGCAAGCTCGTGCACATCGCTTTGGGAGGCTGGTGGGTGGTCGCGGCGCTGTTCTTCACGTCGCCGTGGTGGGCGGCCGCACTGCCGGCCGCGTTCATCGTGGTGAACGCGCTGGCCTGGCGCAGGCAGAAGCTCGCGTTCATGGCGCGCGGCGAGGGCGAGGACACGCCCGGCACGGTTTACTACGCCGTGTCGCTCACCCTGCTCGCGCTGTTCTCGTTCGGCGTCGGCGCGCCGTACGTGGGTGCGCTCGGCGTGTTCTGCATGGCGTTCGGCGACGGGTTCGCGGCCGTGCTGGGCAAGCGGTTCGGACGCCGCGCACTGCCGGGGGCGGGCGGCGGGAAGTCGCTCGTGGGCACGGCCGTGATGTTCGCGGCGAGCTTCGCCTCGTGCGCGGGAGTGCTGCTGGCGGCAGGGTCGGCAGGATGGCAGGGCGCCGTGCCGTCGTTCGCGGCAGCTGCGGGAGCGGGGACCGCTGCGGGCGGCGCCGGGCTCGCGGCCGGGGTCTCGGGCCTTGTCTTGCTCGTGTCGCTGGGACTGGCCGCGCTCGCCGCGTTTCTGGAGGCGGCGTCGCCGGCCGGCCTCGACAACCTGAGCGTGCCGTTGGGCGTGACGGGGCTGTACGCGGCGCTGTTCCTGCCGGCGACGGGCTACGCGCCGCTGCTTGCGGGCCTGCTGCTCTCGGGCGCAGTGGCGTTGGCGGCGTTGAGGCTCGGGCTGCTCACCGTGCCGGGCACGCTGGGCGCCGTGGGCGTGGGCACGCTGGCCTTCGCGTTCGGCGGTTGGCCCCTGTGGCTTCTGCTCATGTGGTTCTTCGGCAGCTCGAACGTGGCGTCGAGGCTCATGCGCCGGGTGCGCGGAGCGCGGGCGGGCGAGAAGCGCGGCGGTCCTCGCAAGTTGCGCCAGGTGCTGGCGAACAGCGTGCCGTTCCTCGCGTGCGCGGCGGCTTACGCGGCGACGGGGGAGGCGTGGTTCCTCATCGTGTCGGCCGGGGCGTTGGCGGCGAGCACGGCCGACACGTGGGCGTCCGAGATCGGCACGTACAGCCGCAAGCCGCCGGTGAGCATCGTCACGCGCCGGCCCATGCAGCGCGGGCTTTCGGGCGGCGTGAGCCCGCTTGGGCTGGCGGCCACCGTTGTGGGCGCCGCGACCTCGGCCTTTTTGGCCATGTTCCTGTTCCATGCATTCGGCTTCGCGGTGCCTACGGGGCCCGAGGCGTTCCTGTTCATCATCGCGTGCGGCGTCGCAGGCTCGGTGGTGGACAGCTTCCTGGGCGCGCTGCTGCAGGCGAAGTACCGGGCGCCGGGTGAAGCGGGGGCGGATGCCGGCGACCGTGCCCGCGGCGGCAACGCATCGGGCGGAGCGGCCGGGACCGGTGCCGCCGCCCGCGCCTGCGCTCTGGCCGGGGCCGGCGCGGCTGCGCTGGGGGACGGCTCCCTTGGCGACGCCGCGCTTGCCGAGGGCGACGGGGCCCTGGTGGAGGCTGCGCCCGCCCGCGGAGCGGCGGGCTACACGCTGGTGTCCGGATACGCCTGGGTCACGAACGACGCCGCGAACCTTTTGAGCGGCGTCGCCGTGGTGGCGCTGGGGTTGCTGGCGGCGCTGTAGCGCAAGGCCCGGCGCCGCATGGAGGGCGGCCTGCACGTCCGCATGGCGAACGCGCGGCTTCGCCCCGCGCAGCCGAGCTCCCTCGCGGGTCGCGTTCCCCTGCCTTTGTTTCGACTCGTTAAAGCCGGACGCGCCCGCCCCCAAGAGGCTTATAATGGCCGACAGCAGAGCGACTCGTCGCCGGCCTTCCGCTTGGTTTTCCATGCGCGAGGCGGCGAATTCGCAGAGGCCGGTGCCTGCGTTCGCCGGCACGGCTCGGAAAGGGGCGGGCATGGTTGCACTCATGGTTATCTTGGCGATCGTCGTCGTTTTGGCGGTGGTCCTCGTGGCGAACGCGGCTCGCTTGAAGCCCACGCCCGTCATCGATCCGCTGCCGGAAAGCGCCGATCGCGGCGACGACGCCGCAGTCGAGCGCTTCCGCGAGCTGCTGCGCAGCGCCACCGTGTGGGACCTGCGCAATCCGGACGCCGACCGCACGGCCTTCGACGGGTTCGTGCCCAAGCTGCGCCGGCTGTACCCCGGCGTGTTCGAGCATTTGGAGCTGGAGCTGGTGGACGGCTACGGCATCTCGCTTCTGTGGAAGGGCGCGAACCGCGAGCTCGCCCCCGTCGTGCTCATGGCCCACCACGACGTGGTGGCGGCCGACCCCGAGGGCTGGACGCACGACCCCTTCGCCGCCGACGTCGAGGACGGTAGGGTGTTCGCGCGCGGGGCCGTTGATACGAAGTGCGTGTGGGCGGCCCTCATGGAGTCCGCCGAGCGCCTGCTGGCCGAAGGCTACGTGCCGCCGCGCGACGTGTACTTCTTCTCGTCGAACACCGAGGAGGACGGCGGCGACACGGCGCCCCACATGGTCGAGCGCCTGCGGGACGCGGGCCGGGTGCCGTATATGGTGCTCGACGAGGGCGGCGCGGTCATCGACAACCCGCCTCTGGGCGTGAAAGGCCAGTTCGCCGTCGTGGGCGTGTCGGAGAAGGGCGTGTTCAACGCGAGCGTGACCACGAACTCCGAGGGAGGCCACGCTGCCACGCCCTCGCTTGAGGACGCCACGGCGAAGCTCGTGGCGGGATTGGACGCGCTTCAGAAGAACCCGCCGACCTCGAAGCTGTCCGCGCCGGTGGCGGCCATGCTCCGGGAGCTGGCGGCGCATGGCGGCTTCGCCCTGCGCATCGTGTTCGGCAACCTCTGGCTCTTCCGGCCCGTCGTCGCGCGCATCATGCAGGGCGGCGCCGAGACGGCGGCCATGGTGCGCACCACCTACGCGCTCACGCAGCTCGAAGGAGCGCCGGCGCACAACATCATTCCCAAGCACGCGCACGCCACGGTGAACGTGCGCGTGGATCCGGGCGAGACGGTGGACGAGGCTTTCTCCCGCATCAAAGCGCGCTTCGACGACCGAACGGAGTTCTCGCTGTTCGAGGTGAGCGAGCCCTCGCCCGTCTCGCCGTTCGAGGACGACCCCGCGTTCGACTACCTGCGCCGCGTCATCCACGCCGTGTACCCTGCGGCCGGCATCGCGCCCTACGTGCAGTCCGGCTGCAGCGACGCGCGCCATTTCGCGCGCGTCTGCCCGCGTACGTACCGCTTCGCGGGCTTCCTGTTCAAGGGCGACCAGCGCTCCCGCGTCCACGGGCAGGACGAGAACCTGGACGTGGACTCGTACCAGCGCGGCGTGGGGTTCTACACCGAGCTCATCCGCCATCTGGACCAGCTAGGGGAGTAGCCGGGCCCGACGAGCGGACGCGGTCGGCGGGCAAGGCGGGACAGGGAAGCGCACTCGCAGAAGCGGGTGCCGGAAAGCGAAGGATGGAACATGGCAGAGGCGGCGGCACGCAAGCAGGGGAAGTTCTTCTACGGGTGGTGGATCGTTATCGGCGGCTTGCTGATCATGGCCACGTGCTACACGGTGTTCGTGAACTGCATCCCGCTGTTCCAGACGCACATCGTGCAGGATCTGGGGCTCACGGTGGGGCAGTTCAACACGGGCGTTTCCATCACCACGGTGGTGGCGGTGTTCGCGTCGCTCGTCATCGGCAAGCTCACGGACAAGTGCTCCGCACGCGTGCTGGGGGCGGTGACGGTGCTCACCAGCTCGGTGGTGCTCGTGGGGCTGTCGTTCATCACGCAGCTGTGGCAGCTGTACGCGCTGTGCGTGGTAGCCGGCATGGTGGTGGTGGCCGGCACGCGCCTTTTGGTGTCGGTGATCATCTCGAACTGGTTCACGCTCAAGCGCGGCCTGGCCGTGTCCATCGCTCTCTCGGGTTCGGGCATAGGCGGCGTGATCCTCTCTCCGGCTACGAGCGCCATGATCGAGGCGTCCGGTTGGCGCGCGGCGTTTTTGCTGTTGGCCGTAGTGTGCCTGGTGGCGGCGCTGCCGCTGGCGGTGGTTGCGTTCCGCACGCGCCCGAGCGACAAGGGGCTCGAGCCCTACGGCGCGGGCCAAGTCGAGCAGCAGAAGGCCGACCGCTCGCCCGACGAGCCGGTCACGGTGTCAGTGGGTTGGAAGGCGCTGCGCAATAGCGCCGCGTTCTGGCTGCTGGTGGTGGGCTTCGTGGCCATGGGCGTCACGAACGGGTGCATCATCACCAACTCCATCGCGAACATGACGAGCGTGACGGTGGGCGGCACGGAGGTGGTGTCCGGCGGGCACTCCGTGCTGTGGGCCGGTTCGGTGTGGTCGTTCTACCTGGCCGTGGTTATCGTGGCGAAAATCGCGCTCGGGGCCATCTATGACCGCTTCGGCATGCGGGCGGGCACGGTGCTGGGCACCCTCACGTCGGTGCTGGCGGGCGTCATGCTGCTGTTCCCGGCCACCGATTGGGGCCCGATCCTGGCGTGCCTGTTCTTCGGGTTCGCCACGTGCATGGGCACGGTGGCGCCGCCCATCATGGTGGTGAAGGAGTACGGCAAGAAGGACCTGGGCACCGTCACGGGAATCGTGACGGCGTTCGAGCTGTTGGGTGCGGCGGCAGGCGCGGTGATCTCGGGCGTGATGTTCGACGCGTACCTGTCGTTCGCGCCCGTGTGGATCATGGTGATCGTGGCGTCTGTGGTCATGGGGGCGACCCTGCTGGCGTCCATCCCCGCCGCGCGCTGGTTGGTGGAGCGCCGCCGCGCCGCAGGTGCGCCCGAGCTGGACGCGGAAGGGTTCGAGATCGTGCCGTAGCCGACGGGCTCGGGCAACCTCGTAGAGGGACTGTATCGAAAAGATCGTTTCGCCAGCCCCGTAGGGCAAGGGCAGAGCCCTTGCCCTACGGGGCGACCTCAAGGAGCGCACATTCGCCTCTTTTGATGGCCCCTGCGAGGGGATGGCGACTCTTCGGCTCGCGACGCATGCTGAATCTATGTTATAGTGAAACTATCTCTTAAGAGATAGGAGTTGCGTATGGAAAGGTTCGCGACGCTCTACCACGGCTCGAGTGAGATCGTGGAGCGCCCCGTTTTTGGCAGGGGGCGATCCTACAACGACTACGGCCGGGGTTTCTACTGCACCGAGCATGCCGAGCTCGCTCGGGAGTGGGCCTGCGCGGCTGCCGACGCCGACGGGTACGTCAATCGCTACGACTTCGATGCGGACGGACTGTCCGTCATCGACCTCGCGTCCGACGCGTACGGGGTGCTCCACTGGCTCGCGCTGCTTTTGGAGAATCGCATCGTCGATACAAGCCTGCCGGTCGCGCGGCAGGGCTCGGCGTACCTGCGCGAGCGGTTCGCCGTCGACGTGTCGGCATGCGACGTGATCGTGGGCTACCGCGCGGACGACAGCTACTTCTCCTTCGCGCGGGCTTTCCTCAACAACGCCCTGTCGGTCGAGCAGCTTGCGAGCGCCATGAGGCTGGGTGATCTGGGCGAGCAGGTGATGCTGAAGAGCCCGCGCGCTTTCGAGTGCATCCGGTTCGTGTCCGCCGAGCCTGTTGCCAGCGCTCGATACTACCCGAAGCGCAAGCTGCGCGACGACAGCGCGCGGGCCCGGTACCGCACCGAGGTGCGGCAGCAGGGCATCGAGGGCCTGTACTTGCGCGATATCGTTTTAGGGAAAGTGGGGCCCGACGATGAGCGCCTACGATAAGTCGTATCTACGCGACGCCATGGAGACTTTGGCCGAGGCGTTCGATTACGCGGCGCGCGACCCGCGGCTGGGATCTCAGCGCTTCTTCGACCTGTTCGTGCAAACCGGGGTGGCCGATGCGTTCGGAGGCGGATCGCCGCGCTACGTTGCGGGCGTCTCGGGCATCGAACTCGTGCTGTTGACGTGCGAGCGTGCGGGTCTGCCGCTTGCCGTGGATCGCGATACGCTGCATGCGCCCCTCGACCGTGCGCCGGAGTACTGGTACGGTTGGATGCTCGCCTACGTTCAGTGGCGGTCGGGGCGGACGTTCTCGGCGCTGCACGCGGCGGTCGGCGTGGAGGAGCTGGAGCAGCTGTACGGGCCGCTGCACGAGGCGTCGGAGGAGCGCGCCGCCGACGGGATAGAGGCCCTGATCGAGCGCAAGACGAGGCCCACGAGGCTCAAGGCGACTCGCGCAGCGCGTGGCATGACCCAGGAGCAGGTGGCGGAAGCGTCCGGCGTGTCGCTGCGGGCCATCCAGCAATACGAGCAGCGGGCGAAGGACATCAACGGCGCTCGCGCCATGAAGCTGTTCTCCCTGGCCCGCACGCTCGGTTGCACCATGGAGGACCTGCTGGAGTTCTGATCGCGCGGGGCGGGCGTTTCGCAACGGGTGGGATGCGGGGACTTTCGGGCGCGGCGCTTGCGGTAAGATGGACGATGTCGCTTGATCGCCTACGGAAAGGAGCGGCCTGAACCATGGACGCTGCGAACGACGCGTTGCCCCACGCCGCTCTCGACCGGTTCACCGGGGCGGTGCGGGATTGGTTCCTCGAGGCGTTTCCCGGGCCGACGCCGGTGCAGGAACGGGCGTGGGAGGCCATCGAGGACGGGGAGAACGCGCTGGTCATCGCACCCACCGGGTCGGGCAAGACGCTTGCGGCGTTCCTGTTCGCCATCGACGCGCTCATGCGCGAGAAGGCGGGTGCGGGCAGCGTGTCCGACGTTGGCGGTGCTGCGGACGGCGGAGCGGCAGAGGATGTGGGAGGCACCGCGTCGGCTAAGCCCGCCAAGGGCGTGCGCGTGCTGTACGTGTCGCCGCTGAAGGCGCTGGGGGCCGACGTGGAGCGCAACCTGCAGGCGCCGCTCGCGGGCATCGCGGCGCGGCTTGCGGCCGAGGGCGCGAAGGCCCCGAGCGTGCGCACGGGCATGCGCACGGGCGACACCACGCCCGACCAGCGCCGCTCGCTTCTGCGCAACCCTCCCGACATCCTCATCACCACGCCGGAATCGCTCTACCTCATGCTCACGTCGCAGGCGCGTGAGACGCTGCGCACCGTCGAGACCGTCATCGTGGACGAGGTGCATGCGCTGGCCGGCAACAAGCGCGGCGCCCACCTGGCGCTCAGCCTCGAGCGGTTGGACGACCTGCTCGAACAGCCGGCGCAGCGCGTCGGGCTCTCGGCCACGGTGCGGCCGCGCGAAGAGGTGGCGCGCTTTCTGGGCGGGCCGCACCCCGTAAGCGTCATCGCGGCGGAGGGGCGGCCCGATCTGGACGTGCGGGTGGTGGTGCCCGTGCGCGACATGACCGCCATCCCGACGTTCCCGGGCGCCGACGCGCACGGCGCGGGCGGTGCGCGGGGCGGGCGCGGCGGGGGCCCGCGGCGCGCGCCGGCCGAGGAGGCGTGGAAGTCGGACCGGGCGCTGCGAGCTCACCTGGCGGGATCGTCGGCGAAGGGCGCCACGCCCGACAGCCGCGCGGGATCGTCGTCCATCTGGCCGCTCATCGAGGCGTCCATTCTGGACGAGGTGCTGGCCCACCGCACCACCATCGTGTTCGTGAACTCGCGCGGGCTGTGCGAGAAGCTCACCGCGCGGCTGAACGAGCTGTACGCGAAGCGCGAAGGTCTGCTGGCGCCCGGCGGCAACGCCGACGGCGGGGCGTCGTCGCATATCCGCTCCGACCTCGGCTCCACGAGCGAGCTGGCGCAGGGAGCCCCCGAGATCATCGCGAAGGCGCACCACGGCTCGGTGTCGAAGGAGAAGCGCCTGCAGGTGGAGCGCGAGCTGAAGAGCGGCGAGCTGCCGTGCGTGGTGGCCACCTCGTCGCTGGAGCTGGGCATCGACATGGGCTCGATCGACTTGGTGCTGCAGGTGGCCGCGCCGCCGAGCGTGGCGAGCGGCCTGCAGCGCATCGGCCGCGCGAACCACCGGGTGGGCGGGCGTTCGGCGGGCTCCATCTACCCGCGCACGCGCACGGAGATCATCGACGCCGCCGTGGTGGCCGAGGGCATGTGCGCCGGCTCCATCGAGGCCACCGCGCTCGTGCGCAACCCGCTGGACGTGCTGGCGCAGCAGACGGTGGCCGCCGTGGCCATGGGCGGCGCGACCGCCGACGGCTGGTATGAAACGGTACGCCGCGCGGCGCCGTTCTCGGAGCTGCCGCGCCGCGCGTTCGACTCGGTGCTCGACATGCTGTCCGGCCGCTACGCCTCGGCCGACCTGGCCGAGTTCGCGCCGCGCATCGTGTGGGACCGCGAGAGCGGCGCGCTCACGCCGCGCCCGTCCGCCCAGCGTCTGGCCGTGACGGCGGCGGGCACGATTCCCGACCGCGGCATGTTCTCGGTCGTGCTGCCGGAGGGCGACGGCAACGAAGGGCGTCGACGCGTGGGCGAGCTGGACGAGGAGATGGTGTACGAGTCGCGCGTGGGCGACATCATCGCGCTCGGCACCAGCTCGTGGCGCATCAGCGAGATCACGCGCGACCGCGTGATCGTGGAGCCGGCGCCGGGCCGCTCGGCGCGCCTGCCGTTTTGGCACGGCGAGGGCGTGGGCCGTCCCGCCGAGACGGGGCGGGCGCGCGGCGCGTTTCTGCGCGCGCTGGCCGCGGGCATCGACGACGAGCCGGCGGGAGAAGCCGACCTGCTGGCCGACGCGGCGTCGCGCCTCGACCCCGCCCTGCGCGAGCGCCTGGCGGCGGACGGCTTGGACGAGGACGCGCAGCGCAACCTGGCCGCCCTCGTGCGCGCGCAGCGCGAGGCCACGGGCACGGTGCCCGACGACAAGACGCTCGTGGTGGAGCGGTGCGAGGACGAGACGGGCGACTGGCGCGTCATGCTGCACTCGCCCTACGGCCGCCGCGTGCACGAGCCGTGGGCCATGGCGGTGCAGGACCGCGTGGAGAGCACGCTCGGCTTCGATCCGCAGGCCATGGCCGCCGACGACGGCATCCTGCTGCGCGTGCCCATGACCGAGACGCGCCTGCCGGGCGCGGAGCTGTTCGTGTTCGATCCGGACGAGCTCGTGCGCGTCGTGCGGGACCGGGTGGACAAGACGGCCCTGTTCGCCGCGCGGTTCCGCGAGTGCGCGGCGCGCGCCCTGCTCATGTCGCCCACGCAGCCGGGCAAACGCGCTCCGCTGTGGCAGCAGCGTCTCAAGGCGGGCCAACTGCTGGAGGCGGCGCGCGGCGAGCGCGACTTCCCTATTCTGTTGGAAACGGCGCGCGAGTGCCTGCAGGACGTGTACGACCTGGGCGCGCTCCACGAGCTCATGGAGGGGCTCGCGGCCGGCGCCGTGCGCGTGGTGGAGGCGCAGACGAGCATCCCGTCGCCCTTCGCCGGGCCGCTGCTGTTCGGCTACGTGGGCGAGCACCTGTACCAGGGCGACCTGCCGCATGCGGAGCGCCGGGCGTCGCTGCTGTCGCTCGACCCGGCGCTGCTGGGCGAGCTTCTGGGCTCGGCCGACATGGCGGAGCTGCTGGATGCGCAGGTGGTGGCCGAGGTGGAGGAGAAGCTGCAGCGCACGGCGCCAGACCGCCGCGCCCGCGGCGCGGAGGGTGCGGCCGACCTGCTGCGCGTGCTGGGCCCGCTGTCCACCGAAGAAGTGGCGCTGCGCCTGGAACCGCCGCAAAGCATTGGCTCGCAGCCCGAAGCGGAAACCCTAGGAATGGAGATCCCCGGAACGAAAGCCCTCGGAATAGAGATCCCTGGAATGAATGCCTCCGTAGGGGCGCTCTCCAGAGCGCCCGTTCCGGCGCAGCCGGAAAGCATCGGAGAGGCGGCGAGCGCGGACGAAACTCCCGCCCAATATGAGGACAAAACTCCCAACGGCTCCCTCGCGGGCGGACACCCCGGCGGCCATCCTACAGACGAATACCCTATTGGTCATCTTGCGGACGAAGCCTCCCTTTGTCATCCTGAGCGACCGAAGGGAGTCGAAGGATCCCGTGCGGCGTCAGCCGAAAGCCTCAGGGACGCAGCGGCTGGGGAAACAGCGGCTGCAGACGAGGTGCGGGATGACGGTGCTACTGCCGCTCCTTCTGCCACCCCGGTCGAGGCCCTCGCCGTGCTCGAGGAGCTGCAAGAGGCGAAGCGCGCCTTCCTCGCCACGATCGGCGGCGCGGAGCGTTGGGCGGCGGTTGAGGACGCAGGTCGCTTGCGCGAGGCGCTGGGCACGGCCGTGCCCGCGTGGGTTCCGGCCGCGTTCCTCGATGCTGCGGACGATCGCGCGCCGCTCGACGACCTGCTCGCGCGTTACGCGCGCACGCACGGACCCTTCGCCGACGAGGAGGCGGCGGCCCGCTTCGGCATCGGGCCCGCCGTGGCGCGCGAGAGCCTGCGCCGCCTGGCCGCGCAGGGCAAGCTCGTGCAGGGTCGGTTCGGGCAGGCACCGGGCGGGGAAGGCGAGCGCAGCTGGGTGTCGGCGGAGGTGTTCCGGCGCTTGCGGTCGCTCTCGCTCGCGAAGGCGCGCGCCGCCGTGCGCGCGGTGCCGCCGGACGCCTACGTGCGCTACGTGCTGGACCTGCAGGGCGTCGGCGACGGCGCGGCGCTCGAGGGCGTCGACGGGGTGGCGCAGGTCATCGCCCAGTTCGAGGGCGTGTTCCTGCCGGCTGCCGCATGGGAGGGCTCCGTGTTCCCCAGCCGCGTGCGCGACTACCGTCCCTCGATGCTCGACGAGCTCATCGCTTCGGGCGACGTGGTGTGGGCGGGTGCCCGCCGCGAGGGCGACGGCGCGGCGGACGACGGCCGGGCGCGCGGTCGGTCCGCGCAGCGGAAAGCGACGTCCCCATCGACGCTCGTGGCCTTCTACCCCACGGACTCGCCGCTCGCTCCCGTGCGCCCGGATGCGGAGGACGCCCCGTTTGAGGCCGTCGTCGACGCCACCGCCTCCGGCCCGTCGGTGGAGGAAGCGGTGGTGGAGGCGCTCGGCAGCGGCTACGGCCTGTTCTTCCGCCAGATAGCCGATGCCGTGCGACGCAGGATGGAGCCCGAACGCGTCGGCGAGGCTGCCGTGGCCGAGGCGCTCCTAGACCTGGCTTGGAGCGGGCGCGCCACGAACGACACGTTCGCACCGGTTCGCGCCGTCGACACCGGAAGCTCGGCCGCGCGCCAGCGTCCCGCCCCGAAGCGGCGCGCGAGCAGCCGGCGATCGGGGCGTCGCTACGCCGTCGCGCCGGCGGCTGGGAGCGGCGCGGCTCGCGTTGCCTCGGAGGGTTTCGGCGCGCCGGCGGCGGTGTGCTCCGGCCGTTGGTCGCTGCTCGCGCCCTCTCCGGAAAACGACACCGTGCGCGCTTTGGCGCTGGTCGAATCCATCCTCGACCGCTACGGCGTGCTCTCGCGTGACGTGGCGGCGCTCGCCGGCGCGTCCGGCGGCTTGGGCGCGCTCATGCCCGTGCTACGGCAGATGGAGGACGCGGGCGACGTGCTGCGGGGCGTGTTCGTGAAGGGCCTCGGCCCGGCCCAGTTCGCCGCTCGCGAGACGGTGGACGTGCTGCGCGCCTATGCCGGGGGCGACGAGGCGGCCGAGCGAGGGGAAAGCCGTGCGGATCGCGGCACCGAGACCGTCGTGCTCGCCGCGGACGATCCGGCGAGCCTGTTCGGATGCGGTGTTCCGTGGCCGCCCCTTGCTGCATCCGGCGCCCCGGCCGCGTGCGACGAGCCGGCCGCACGCCCCTCGCGCCGTCCGGGTAGCCTCGTGTGCGTGCGCGGCGGCCGACTCGCGCTGTACGCCACGGCGGGGCTGCGCTCCATCCTGTCGTTCACGGAGGATCCCGAGGCGCTTCGCGACGCCGTGGCCGCCCTCGTCGCGCACGCGGCGCGCGCCGCCCGGCGGGAGGGGGCGGAAGGCGCGCGGAAGAAGCTGGCGGTGGAGTCGTTCAACGGCCTGCCCGTGCTCTCCACGCCGTTCGCCGACGTGTTGCAGGAGGCGGGCCTCGTCCGCCTGCCCGACGGCATGCGCCTGTACGTGGACCCGTTCTCGCGCGGCGTGTGAGGCGAGTCTTCGTCTTGCTGGCGGCCGTCATGCCCGTCACCTGGGCATGCGAACAGATTGAGAATCGCTTGCAGGCATTCTGTGGCCGACCGGTAGCAATTGGGTGAAAAAAGAAGCCGTCGCGCGCCGATGCGGTATGTTCGAGAGGGGCAAGCGCCCCGAAAAGCCGATGCGAGACGGACAAGGAGGATGCGGCATGGCGCGGAGCACGGACGGAAAGGGCAAGCTGGGCGGGCTGTTCGACGACCTGTCGATGGCCCAGGTCGTCGCGGGCGCGCTCGCGGCCGTCACCTCCATGCTGCTGGCCTCGCAGATAGGCATCTACGGATCGGTGATCGGCGTGGGCGTGGGCTCCGTCGTGTCGGCCGTGGCGTCCCAGCTGTACAAGAAGTTCCTCGCCGCGTCGGCCGAGAAGCTGCGCGAGTTGAAGCCGGGCGAGACCGGCTACGTGCCGTCCGAGGAAGCGGAAAACCCTGCGACGACGGCCCGTAGGGGCCGCACGGCGGCGGACGCCGCAAAGACGGCGCGCCTGGGCGCCGCGTCGGAGCCGGCCGTTCCGCTCGGATCGGCAGCGCGCCGCATGCGCACGCCGCGTGCCGACGACGCCGCCCTGCAGGGCGACCCGTCGGTCCGCAAGGCACGCGAGCGCCGCGATCGCAAGAAGAAGGTGCAGCGCGGGGTGGTCGTCGTGTCCGTCGTGTCGGCCATCGCCGCCGTGGCCGTCTCCGCCGTCGTCATCGACCTTGCCACCACGGGGCAGGGCGTGGGCGCGAAAACGCCGCCCATCGTCGCCCCTCAGGAGCAGAAGGCGGACGGCGACGCGGAGAGCGCCCCGGATGCGTCCAAGGACGCCGCGCCGGAGGCGTCGAAGGATCCGGCGAAGGACGCGTCCTCGAACGGCTCCTCGAACGGGGATGCGCCCTCGAACGCGGGGAACGGCCAGGGATCGTCCGGTTCTTCCGGCTCCACGGACCCGTCCGGCGGATCCCAAGGCGAAGGCGGCTCGACGGAAGGCGGCCAGCCCGGCAGCGGCTCGCAGGATCCGGCTTCGAAACCGGGCTCGGACGGATCGTCGTCCGGCTCCGGCCAATCGGGCTCGAACCAGTCTGGAAGCGGATCGGGCTCGTCATCCGGTTCGTCGTCCGGCTCGACGGGCGGTTCCGCCTCCGGCGCGTCGTCCGGCAAGGCGGCGACCCAGGCGGGAACCGCCTTGCCGGTTGATCGCGCGTAGCCGGTTTCGCCCTAGAGGTACTTTTCGGTCAGGTACGCCATGCACTCGTCGTTGCCGTTGACGAGCCTCTCTCCGTCCCACAGGTAGGGGATGAGGTCGGCGTTGCCTCCCAGTTCCAGCAGCTCTTGGTAGGGCTCCTCCTGCTCGACGTCGCGTTTGTCCAGCTCGATGCCGTGCTCCTCGGCGAAGTGGGTCAGGATGGAGCAGGTGGGGCACGGGGCCCAGTAGTACAGGATCGGCTTGTCCATGTTCGATTCCTCTCGCTCGCGCGTTCGTCCCTGCGGGCGCGCCGCCCGCTTTGCTCTCCAGTATAGTCCTTGGCTCGGCGCCGGCGTCCGTGCAATCCGTTACCGAGCATTTCGCCGCAGATGGCTATAATAACCGTATGGAGGATTTGACGGTCAACATTCCCGACGTCGCGCTCATCATCGAGGGCGGCGGCATGCGCGCCAGCTACACGGCGGGCGCGGTGGTCACGCTTCTGGAGCGCGGCCTGCATTTCGGGTGCGCCTACGGCATTTCGGCCGGGTCGAGCCACGCGGTGAACTACGTCTCGCGCGACATCCCCCGGACGAAGGCGTCGTTCGTGGACTTGGTGCGCGACCCGCGCTTCGGCGGTGCGCGCAGCTTCCTGCGCGGCGACGGCTTCTTCAACGCGCCCTACCTGTACGGGGGCATCGCCGAGGAGCTGGCGGGAACGGATGCCGTGATGGCGTTCGACTTCGACACGTTCGCGGCGAATGAGGCCGACGTGCACATCGAGGGGTTCGAATGGGACACGGGCGAGACGGTGCCCTGGACGAAGACCGATTGCCCCACGATGCGCGACATGATGCTGCGCGTGCGCGCCAGCTCCACCATGCCGCTGTTCATGCCGCCCACGGTGATAGACGGGCGTACGTACCTGGACGGCGGCCTGGGAACCAGCTGGGGCATCCTTCTGGACGCGGCGCGCCGCGACGGGTTCGAGCGGTTCTTCATCATCCGCTCCCAGGAGCGCGGCTACCGCAAGAAGCCTCTGGGGCCGGGCGTCCAGGCGCTGTTCCGCGCGGCGTTCCGCAAGCATCCGCTGGTGGCCGAGCGCTCCATCGAGCGATGGCGCCCGTACAACGCCCTGCTCGACGAGATCGAGCGCTTGGAGCGCGAGGGCTCGGCATGCGTGTTCTACCCCGAGCGCATGACGGTGACCAACCGGGAGACGGACTACGCGAAGCTGCAAGACGCCTACGAGCGCGGCTACGCCCAGGCCCAGCGCGAGGCCGACTCCTGGGAAGCATGGCTGCAGGCGGGGCGGTAGGATGCAACTGGGAATCACCATACCGCTGCAACGGTTCCTGCGCCTGCCGCGTCCGCCGTACGGCGAGGTGGACGACCTCTTCTTCTGCTGGGAGGCGCACCGCGTGACGCTCGGCGGGCGCGACGTGCTGCTCCTGGCGAACGCGGGCAACCGGTTCGTGGCGGCCGCGTGCATGCAGCCCGCCGACTGGCGCGCATGGGAGGACGTGGCGGTTGAGGCGATTCGCCGCGCGCTGGCCGCATCGGGGTTCGGCGAGCGCGAGATAGGCGCCTATCTGTTCTTCGCCGGCGCGTCCGAGGTGACGCGGACGCACGGCCGCCGCCCGGTGGCCTTCCTGAACGTGCTGGTGGACAAGCTGCTGGCGTTCCCCTTCGATACGGACTGCGCGTTTCCGGCCGATCTGTGCCGTTTCGCGAACGAGCGCCTGCCCGGCAAGGCGGCGATGTTCGAAGGGGCGGGGCTCGCCGCCGAGCGCTTCGCGCAAGACGTGCGAAGAGTGGGGGTATCCGTTTGACGCGCACGGCGCCGCGCCGGTCGCGCGGGGCGGCGCGCAATGCTACCATGGGGGCCGACAGAAAGGATGCCGATGGTTGCAGGCGGCGACGGGGCCACGTCAAAACTCGAACTGATCATGGGGCGCGCGGGCGTGGAGCGCCTGGCGGCCTCCACCGTCATGGTGCTGGGCTTGGGCGGCGTGGGCTCGAACTGCGTGGAGGCGCTCGCGCGCGGCGGCGTGGGCGGCCTGGTCGTGGTGGACCACGACGTGGTGCAGGCCAGCAACATCAACCGGCAGGCCATTGCCTTCCACAGCACCCTCGGACGCAAGAAAACCGACGTGGTGCGCGCCATGGTGGCCGACATCAACCCGTCGGCGCGCGTGGAGCCGCTCGATACGTTCGTGCTGGCCGAGAACGTGCCCGAGCTGCTGGGCACGTACCGCGACCGGGTCGACTACGTGGTGGACGCCATCGACACCGTATCCACGAAGCTGGCCATCGCGCAGTACGCCGACGCGCAGGGTATTCGCCTGATCAGCAGCATGGGCGCGGCCAACAAGCTGCGTCCCGAGTGCTTCCGCGCGGCCGACGTGTACGACACGGTGAACTGCCCGCTCTGCCGCATCATGCGCAAGGAGGGGCGCAAGCGCGGCATCCGGCACCTGCGCGTGCTGTACTCGTGCGAGGAGCCGGTGCGCGTGCCGGTGCGCGAGGGGGCTGCCCGGCGCGAGCGGTCGAATTTGGGCACGGCGTCGTACGTGCCGCCCATCATGGGGCAGATGATCGCCGGCGAGGTCCTGCGCGAGCTGGCGGGCGTGGATGCGGACGCGGGGAGCGCGCGATGACGACCGCCGCTTGTCATCCTGAGCATTCGACGGTCCAGCGCACTGTCGAGGCCCCGAGCACGCGAAGCGAGCGCTGGGAGGCGTCGCGAAGCGACGACGCGAAGGCCGCCCCAGCTTGTCATCCTGAGCGGAGGCCGAAGGCCGAAGTCGAAGGATCTCCTGCGGAGTCGGCGGAGGGGCTGTTCGACCTGCATTGCCACCTTGACTTCGCGGAAGACCCCGCCGAACTGGCGGCCGGGTTGGCCGAACGGGGCGTCGGGTGCCTGTCCGTGACGGTGACGCCCGAAGGCTACGGGCGCGCCGCCGACCTGCTGGGCGCGTGCGGGAACGTGCGGGTGGGCGCCGGCCTGCATCCGTGGTGGGTGGAGGCCGGGCCGGCGGGCGAAGACGCGGCCGAGCGGGCGGCGGCCAACGCGGCCGCATCCCGGTACGTCGGCGAGGTGGGCCTCGACTTCGGCACCGCGCACGCCTCCACGCGGGACGCCCAGATCGCCGCGTTCGAGCGCATCGCGCGCGCCTGCGCCGCCGAGGGCGGCAAGGTGCTCTCGATCCATGCCGTGAAATCGGCGGGCAAGGTGCTGGACGTGCTGGAGCGCGCGGGCGCGCTAGCCGAGAACACCTGCATCTTCCACTGGTTCTCCGGCACGTCCGACGAGCTGCAGCGCGCCATCCGCGCCGGCTGCTGCTTCTCGGTGGGCCCCCATATGCTGGCGTCGAAACGCGGCCGCGCCTACGCGCAGGCCGTTCCCGCCAAGCGCCTGCTGCTGGAAACCGACGAACCGCCTGTCAGCGGCGCGCCGGTTCCGCCGGAGGAGTTCGCCCGTCTGCTGCAGAGCGCTCTGGCCGAGGTGGCCGCGCTGCGCCGTGAAGATCCCGTTGTCCTTTCCGACCGCATCGCCCGAACCAGCCGGGATCTGCTGGCGCGCCCCTGAAGCACGGGGGATCGACCGCCCGGTGCCGCGACCATAGGCGGCGCCGAGAACCTGTACCTCTCGTTCGGCTTCTCCTTCACGGGGAAGGTCGAGAACGGTGAGCACTACTACGATCTGCGCCTGTAACGTTCTCGCATGGAGACGCCGCGCCGCCCGCGTCAACGCAAGAGGCTCGCGAACCTCGCGAGCGCTTTGGAGCAGGAATAGCCCTGTACGAGCCCCGCTTTCGTCGTGAAGGCGGTGAGGACGGCCTGCGCGCCGCCTCCCTCCGGGCGCACCTCCACCACCACGACCGCCGGGTTCGCCAGGATGCCTTTGCTGAAGTAGGCGACGAAGGGGAACGCGGTCGGGGCTTCGCGCAGCGTCAGCAGATCCTTTCCCAGGCGAGCGGCCGCGTTCTTCACCTGCGCCACGGCCTCGGGGAACGGAACGGAAAGCGGCACGACCTCCGTTTCGGTGCGCAGCTTGCCGGCTTTGGCGTACGCCGCCGACGAGTCGGCGGTGCCCGCTCCTCCGGCAAGGGCCTCCAAGGGGTCTCCGCTCAACACGCCGTCGAGGAAGGCGAGGGGGTTCGCGCCCGACACGGCCTGCCCTTTCGCCAGGATGTTCCTGATCTCGTTCGTGGCTTGCATGTTCGGCTCCTTTCGGCGGGCGACGGTGCGGCCGGCTTTTCGCCGGGGCTTCGCATCCATGGTAGGCCCCCATGCACATCAAACGATACTGGCGACGGCGGTGCTCCCCGCGATGCTCGGGGCTGGGCGGCCAAGGCGCCTTTCCGACCTTCTCACGCGATCCCAACGTCGTGTTGACGCTTGCGGTTCGGGTGGCGGGTTACGGACGGGCCTTCGATACCATGGGGCCGATAGGCTGCAACGGTTCGCTGCGGAAGGAGGCACCCGATGGAGATGGGCTCGCTGCCCGAATGGTTCACGGCATGCGCCGAGCTGCTGGCGGTGTGCACGGCGCTGTTCCTTCCCCAGATCACCGCCCGCCACGCGCGCATGGAGAGCTACGTGCGCATGCGCCGTGTGACGAAAGGGCTGCTGACCTCGTTCGCGGACGATCGCGAGAGCCACGGTGCCGAGCCCGTCGACGAACTCGAGAGCGCCAAGGACCTGCAGCTCTACCTGCGCGTGGCGTTCTTCGCGCTGAGCGAACCGCGCGAGATCGAGCTGCGCGACGAAGTGCAGAGGCTGTATCGCGTTCTCGCGCGCCCGCAGCCCGACATAGCGGCCGTGCGCAAGGAGATCGCGGCCCTGTAAAGCTCGCGCGGGCGCTTAGGCGGCGGGCGAGCAGGGATGGAGGAGCGACGATGGAGAGCACCGTGCACGGCGTGGCGCTCGTGTTCGAGGGCGGCGGCATGCGCAACTCGTACTCGGCGGGCGCGCTTTCGGTGATGCTGGAGAACGGGCTGTACTTCGACGACGTGTACGGCCTGTCCGCGGGTGCGACGAACGCGGTGGACTACCTGTCGCGCGATGCGCGCCGCGCGAAGGCGTCGTTCACCGCGTGCCTCGTGGGACCCTCGTTTCGGTGGTGGCTCGCGCCGCTCGCGTTCGCGGACGGCCTCGGGGCGCTACGCCGCGGCGACGGCGAGGCGCGAACCGGCTGTGCGCTGCCATTCGACTTCGCGGCGTTCCAGGCGAACCCGGCGCGGCTCACGCTGCAGGCCGTCGATCGCGACAGCGGCGAAACGGCGTACTTCGCGCGCGGAGATTTTCCCACGCAGGAGGCGCTCATGGAGCGCGTGCGCGCCTCGCTGAGCTACCCCATCGTGTTCCCGCCCACGCGCATCGACGGCCGTGCGCTGTACGACGGCGGCATCGGCGACGGGGCCGGCATCATGCTGCCGCGCGCGAAGGCCGACGGCTTGCGGCGGTTCTTCGTCGTATGCACGCGCCCGCGCGGTTTCCGCCGACCCGAACGCCCCAACCGCCTCTACGACGCGTTCTTCTGGAGGCGCCCCCGCATGCGCGTGGCGCTGGACACGTGGGCTCGACGCTACAACGCCGAGCTCGACCTGCTCGCGCGTTTGGAGGCCGAGGGCAGCGCCTACGTGTTCTACGCGAACGACCAGGGCGTCGCGAACACCGAGCGCGACCAGGCGAAGCTCGTCGCCAACTTCGCACGCGGAAAGGCCCAGGCCGAATCCGAGCTCGGCGCGTGGGAGCGGTTCCTGGACAAGCGCTGATGTGGTGCGGCAAAGTGGTCGCTTGACACGTGCCTGGGGCTTGCGTCAAAAGCCCCCGTGGTTGCACGCTCATGCCGCGCCGTCGAGCCCGCCGTCGAGCCGAAATCGGCCTGGGCCGTTCGGAGCCGCGCGGCACCGGATCGCCGTCGGGTGCCGCGCAGAGGACGCGTGGCGCGTCGACGAAGGTTTTGATGCGGCGGATCGCCCTTGAAGCGCACGAAAATCACCGCTGTGAAGCTCGCGGCTTTGAGGGTCGGCGCGAACGCGTTTTTCGAGCTGGGAAAACGTTCGCGGCATGCGAGGCGGGGACGGGCGAGGGCCCTTCGAGGACGCGTCGGGGCCGTCGAATCGCTTCACAGCGGTGATTTTCGTGCGTTTCGGTGGTTGCTGAAGGCATCGAACTCAAGGCGTTCGCCACGCTGCTCGGCATCGAGTTCAAGCTGAACGTGCGCGATATGAGCATGGTGGTCTGGTCGCACTGGCCGTGGCGTGCACGGCCGTGGCCGTTCGGTTCTTACGATGGGAAAAGGGCAAAAACGGTCGAGCACGTGCGGGCGCGTACGGTAGAGTGGGGTCGCGACGGTTGAAAGGGGCGGTGCGGAGTGAACGACCAGGTGCTGGCGGTGCAGCGGATGCAAGACCACCTTGAGGCGCACGTCGAGGACGACGTGTCGATCGAGGACTTGGCCGCCGTGTCGCTGTTCTCGCCGTGGCATTCCTACCGGCTGTTCAAGCGCTACACGGGCATGACGCCGGCCGACTACCAGCGCCGCCTGCGCCTCTCGCATTCGGCCGCGCGCCTGCGCGAGGAGGGACGGCGCGTGGCCGACGTCGCGTTCGAGTCGGGCTTCGGCAGCGTGGACGGCTACCAGCGCGCGTTTTTGCGCGAGTTCGGCTGCAACCCGGGCGCCTACGCGGCCGAGCCGGTGCCCATCGGGCTGTTCATCCCCTACGGCGTGAAGTTCGAGGAGCTGCGCCACGCGCACGAGCCCGCCTCGACGGGGGAGGCGCGCACCGTGCTGGTGCAGGTGGTGGAGAAGCCGGCGCGGCGCGTGGTGCTGAAGCGCGGCGTGCGGGCGTTCGACTACTTCTCGTACGGCGAGGAGGTGGGCAGCGAGGTGTGGGGCCTGATCACGAGCATGGAGCAGCTGGGCGGCGAGCCGGTGAGCCTGTGGTTGCCGCCGCACCTCCGCCCGGCTGGCACGTCCGTTTACGTGCAGGGCGCGGAGATGCCCGCCGGATTCGACGGCCCCGTGCCGGACGGTTTCGACGTCGTCGATCTGCCGGCCGCCACCTACCTCTCGTTTCGGGGCGAGCCCTTCCGCGAGGAGGATTTCCTCGGTGCCGTACGATCCGTGCAGCGCGCGATGGAGCGCTACGACCCGGCCGCTATCGGCCACGCATGGGACGACGACAACCCCCGCGTGCAGTACGAGCCCGATCCGGTTGCCGGCTACGTGGAGATGCGCGCGGTGAAACGGGCGTAGGCGAGCGGTTCGTGCGTGGAGGCGCACAGCCCTGCCACCGCATGACTGGTCCTGCCCGTTTGCCCGGTGGCGACAAGAAGGTGCAGTATTCTGGGAGGCGCTTCTCCAAAACGTTTCAGGTTTTTCGCGCGGGGCCGCACATGTGGCCCCGTTCTTCCGTTAGGGAGGGTAGAGGAGGTGAAGCGGGGCTTGAAGAGCAGGCTGCGAGACGGCGAGGCGTTCGATCGCTTGGTCGAAGAACATTACGACGACGTGCTGGCGTACTGCCGACGGCATGCGCCGTCCTACGACGACGCACCAGACGTGGCGCAGGAGGCGTTCCTGCGCTTCGTGCGCAGTGGGCGCTCGCCGCGCGAGGGCAAGCCGCTCGCGTACCTGTTCACCATCGCGCGCAACCTCTGCATCGACGCCGCGCGGGTGCGGCGGCTTCCCGTCGGGCCTCTCGACGCGGACGTGCCCGACGGCTCGCCCGACGCCGATCCGGCGATCGCGATCGGGGGCGGCGAGGTGGGCGTGCTGGTCGACGCGCTCTCCCCTGAGCTGCGCGACGTAGTGGAGCTGCGCTTCGGCCAGGGGTTCAAGGTGGGCGAGATCGCGGACGTGCTGGGGGTCTCGCGGTTCGCGGTGAGCCGGCGGCTCAACCGGGCGCTCTCGGAGCTGCGGCGAGGGCTGGAAGGAAAGGACGAGGCATGAGCGACGTGGGAAAGCGGGACATGGAGCGGCTGCTGCGGGCGCACTACCGTGCCGAGCGCGGCGCGCCGGACGACGCGTCGAAGGCGGCGGTTCTCGCCGCCGTGCGCGCGGCGGTGGCGTCGGAGCAGCCGTCGGGAGCGGGCGCGGAAGCCGCGGCGGGCGCAACCTCGGGCGAGCGGGGCCGCGGGGCGACGTTCGCCGGGTTCGTCGCCGCCCAGGCGCGCTTCATCCATCCGCGCGTATGGGCGGCCCAGCTCGCGCTCGTGGCCGTCATGGCGGTCCTCTGCCTGCCGTCGAGCGGCATGGCGCACGGCTTCCCGGTCGCGTCGGGCATGCTGGCGGCGGCGACGGTGCTGGTGGGCCTGCCCGAGCTGCTGGCCAGCGCTGCGCACCGCGTGGCCGAGCTCGAGTACGCCTGCCGCTTCGACTGCCGCGCGGTCGCGTTGGCGCGGCTGATCGTGCTGGGGTGTTCGGACGTGGTGACGGTCACCGCCATCGCGCTTGCGGCGCCCGTCATGCTCGGCGCCGATCCCTTCGCGTCGCTCGTGCACGCGTGCGTTCCCTACTTCCTCTCGTGCGCGGGCGCGCTGCTCGTGGCGCGCCGCTGCCCCTCGTCGCAGGCGTTGCCGCTGTCGTGCGCGTGGGCGCTGCTGGCGATCGCGGGCACGTATGCGGCGTTCTACCTCGTCCCCGATGCGTACGCCCAGGCGTCGACGTGGGCATGGGCGCTCGTGGCGGCGGCCTCGCTCGGCTGGGCCGCGCGCGAAGTGCGCACGTGGATTCGCGGCATCGAGGGCGGCCTCGACGTGTTCGCCCCCGCGTCGGCTCCCCGATGAGCCCGGCGGTGCCGGCGAATCCCGGAATTCGATGACCCTACGATGACAAGGAGCATGGCATGGACCTGACGATAGACCGTCTGACCAAGCAGTTCGGATCGAAGATCGCGGTCGACCGCGTGTCGACCCGGTTGACGCCCGGCGTGTACGGCCTTCTGGGGGCGAACGGCGCGGGCAAGACCACCCTCATGCGCATGGTGTGCGATGTGCTGCGCCCCACGTCCGGCGAGATACGCTTCGACGGCCGCGACGTGCGCCTGCTCGGCGACGAGTACCGCGCGCGGCTGGGTTACCTTCCGCAGGACTTCGGCTACTACCCCGATTTCTCGGCGCTCGACTTCATGTGCTACCTGGCGGCGCTCAAGGGGCTCGATCGCCGCGCGGCGCGCCGCCGCTCGCTCGAGCTGCTGGAAACGGTGGGCCTCGCCGACGTGGCGCGGCAGAAGGTGCGCACGTTCTCGGGCGGCATGAAGCAGCGCCTGGGCATCGCGCAAGCCGTGCTGAACGACCCTGCGGTGCTGGTGCTGGACGAGCCCACGGCCGGGCTCGACCCGAAGGAGCGCGTGCGGTTCCGCAACCTCATCGCCAGCTTCGCGCAGGACAAGATCGTCGTCCTGTCCACGCACATCGTGTCGGACGTCGAGTACATCGCCGATGAGATCCTCGTCATGCGCGCAGGCGCGTTCATCATGCAGGGAGCGCCAACGGATGTGGTGGCCTCGGTGGCGGGGAAGGTGTGGGAGTGCCATGTGGACGTGCGGCAGGCGGACGAGCTGGCGGCGACCAGCTGCGTGAGCAACGTCCATTACGCCGCGGACGGACACGCCGTGGCGCGCGTCGTGGCCGACGAGGCTCCGGTGGCCGGCGCGAGGGCGCTCGATCCCACGCTGGAAGATGTGTACCTGTACGTGTTCCGCGACGAGGTGGTTCCGCTGTCCTGACGGACGGCGGAACGTGCCGACGCTGCGAAGCGTCGATGCGCTCGATCTCGCCTCTTTTTCGCTTGCCCTCACGTGCGAAGCACGCTCGGCCGCGAAACGGGGCGATCTCGAGCACCTCGACGCTTCTCGCTGACTTTTATTCAACTGGTGGGAGAAGGAATATACCATGCTTGATCTGGTAAAGTTCGAGTTCAAGAAGTTGCTCGTGCGCCGCACGTCGCTCATCGCCTGCGCGGGCATCCTCGTGATGCTGTGCGGGATCATGACGCTCAACATCGTGCAGACGAAGACGGCGTCCGACGCGGGCGAGGTGCTGAACGGCGCCGCCGCCATCGCGCACCAGAAGGAGAAGGCCGCCGCGCACGAGGGCGTGTTGACGGTCGAGCGCGTGCGGGAAGAGGTGGCCGCCTACAAGGCGCTCGCGTTCTCGAAGGTGGATCCCGCCGACGTGGCCGGCCTGAGCGACGACGCGGCGTACGCGCTCATGAAGCAAGCGTACGACGAAGACGAGTTCCGCGCGATCTACGACTCCTACTATTCCTACCTGCTCTCGCCGTGGAAGGTGGGAGCCCTCGAGTCGTACCAGGTGGCGGCGCAGCTTGACGACGGCGCCGCCGGCGGGTTCTACGAGGCCGTCGCGGGCAAGCTGCAACGCACGCTCGACAACGGCATGGGCGGTACGTGGACGTATTCCGACGCCGAACGAGCGTACTGGATGGACAAGCAGGACGGGGTGGGCGAGCCTTTGGCCTACGGCTACGCGGGCGGGTGGAGCGACGTGCTGGCGTGCCTCGGGTTCTTCGCGTTCGCGATGGTGGCCGTCTGCATCGCGCTCACGCCCGTGTTCTCGGGAGAGTACCAAGACCGCACCGACGCCGTGTTGCTCTCGTCGCGCTACGGGCGCTCGAAGCTGGTGGCGGCGAAGATCGTGGCGGCGCTCGCGTTCGCCACGGCCTACTTCGCGCTGGCGGCGCTCGTCATCATGGGCGCGGCGCTCGCGTTCTTCGGCGCCGAGGGCGGGGATCTGCCGGTGCAGGTGCTGTCGCTGTCCATCCCGTACGACCTTACGATGGCCGAGGCGACCTGGACGGCGGTGGGGATAGCCTACCTCATGACCCTCGGATTCGCCGGCCTCACGCTGCTGTTGTCGTCGAAGCTGCGTTCCCAGCTGGCCATCTTCGCCACCTGTGCGGTGCTCGTCTTCCTCACGGGCATGATCCCCTCCGGCGGCAACGCCGTGCTGCTGCACGCGCTGTACCTGTTCCCGATCAACGGCTTGAACGATCAGGTGCTGTTCAACTCGCTCGTATCGTATCCGGTCGGGTCGTTTGCGATCGACCTTGTGGGCCTGCTTGCGTGCGTCTACGCCCTCGTGCTGGCGGCGTGCGTGCCCCTAGCCGCCCGCGCGTTCAGGCGGCACCAGGTGGTGTAGAAAGCGGGATTGCGGTGCGCCTCTACCTCCAGCGCTTGAGGTGGGGGAGCAGAGCGCCCATGAACGAGACGGCTTCGTCACGGGTGATGTGGCACGATTCGGCCATTTCAGGGGCGGCCTCCTCGATGAGCTCCCCCATCGACTCGTCGCCCACGAACGCGCCGTCCTGGTAGCACATCGAGCAGAAGTCGTCCGAGCGGCCGCCGTCGGCCTCGCTGCCGTGGTCGCTTTCCTGGAAGAACGGCATGCCGCAGCTTTGGCAGTAGTCGCCGTCGGGCATCTCCAGCAGCTGCATGAGCGGCATGTCGAATGTGGCGGCGATGAGCTTGCACATGTCCACGCTCGGCTCGGTCTCGCCGTTCTCCCAGCGCGAGACGGCCTGGCGGGTGACGTAGAGCTTGCGCGCCACGTCCTCCTGCGTGAGGTCGCGCTCCTTGCGCATGCGCGCGAGGGTCTCTCCGATGGCCATGAGGGGTCCTTTCGTCGGGGCGAGGGCGACTCGTCGGCCGGCTCGGCCGCCGCCCCATTGAACCACGGCGCGTGCTTCGGCGTAAAGCAACGTAATGTTGCGAAACGCGGATTGGTTACGGCGGGAACCGCGCGTCCGTGGGTTTCAGGTTTCGCACGCTAACGGTTTCTGCCTCATCGATCTGGTTAGGTGCCTCATCATTGGGCTAATATGATGTACATAATTGGTCAATGAGGTAGAACCGACGCGCACGGCCTTCTTGCAGGTAGGCGGCGATTCATCCGTTCGCGTGAAATCGAAGCCGAGTCGCCGGAATCCCTCCGAACGCGTGAATGTCCGGGGAGGGCATTGCCTGCTTCCCCCGCTACCCGCGCCGCTCGTTTACCCCGCCGCGATCCCGCGGTCGAAGGCCAGCAGGCGGCGGTAGCGCTCGCTCGTGCGTTCCAGCTCGGCGGGAGCGCCCTCCATCTCCAGCTTGCCGTTCTCCACGAACACGACGCGGTCCATGGCCGACACGCCCTGCAGGTGGTGGGTGATCATGATGAGCGTTTTGCCCTGGGCGTTCTCGACGAACGTATCCAGCAGCGCGCGCTCGGTCACGGGGTCCAGGCCCACCGTGGGCTCGTCCAGCAGGATGACGGGCGTGTCCTGCAACAGCACGCGGGCGAGCGCGATGCGGTGGCGCTCGCCGCCCGAGAAGCGCATGCCGGCTTCGTCCACCAGGGTGTCCAGGCCCTCGGGCAGGCGGCGGGCCAGGTCGGCCAGACCCACGTGGGCGAGCACCTCCCACACCTCGTCGTCGGTGGCGGCGGGGTTGCCGATGCGCAGGTTCTCGCGCAGCGTCATGTTGAACAGGTACGTCTGCTGCTGGATGACGCCGATGTGCTTCGCCATGTCGTCCCCGAAGCGGCTCGCGGGCACGCCGTTCAGCGTGACGCTCCCCGACGTGGGCGCCAGGTCGCCGCGGATGAGTGAGGCCAGTGTGCTCTTGCCCGAGCCGCTGCGCCCCAAGACGGCGACCTTCTGGCCCTGCGGGATGGTCAGGCTCACGTCGTCGAGCACGACGCGCGCAGAGCCGGGGTAGCTGAACGCCACGTGGTCGATGGCGATGGCGAGGGGGGCCTCCACGTCGGGCGCGGGTTCGCTCTGCTCGGCCGCCTGCGGCAGCTCGTTCAGGCGGCGGACGGAATCGCGGTAGACGCATCCCTCCGTGGCCGCCGCCGGCAGCGGCGCAAACGCGTCGATGAGGGGGAAGAAGCCCAGCACGAACGCGGCTATCCAGTTCGACGCCCCGCCGGGCGCGCCGCCGAAGTAGCCGCCGGCCCACACGAGCAGACACGCCGCCGCGATGCCGAACACCGCCGTGGACGCCAGGTCGCGCCGGCGGGCAAAGCGGTCGAGGCGCGCGTTCTCGTCGCGCATGGCCTGCTCGGCGGCTTGATGGCGCGAGAGGTACTCCGCGCCGCGCCGCGCGAATATCCAGTCGGACGCGCCCAGCACGTTGTCGGTGAGCTCGCCGTACAGCTCGTTCTTCATGGCTTTGCGGCGCTCGACGCGCGCGCGGTTCGCGAGCATCGACACGAGCGGCACCAAGAACACCTCCACGCCCAGCACGAGCGCGAAGGCCAGCGCGAACCACGGCGAGAACAGCCCGACCGCGATCACGGCCAGCGCGTACACGAGCCACGCCACCACGGTGGGGAACACCGCGCGCAAATACAGGTTCTGCAGATGCCCGATGTCCTCGGCCAGCAGCCCCAGGATGTCGCCCGTGCGGTGGCTGCGGCGGAAGAACACGGCGTCGCCCTCCAGCGTCTCGTACAGTTTGAGGCGCAGGCTGCTCGTCATGCGCAGCACCCAGTCGTGGCTGGTCAGGCGCTCGAGGTACTGCAGGATGGGCTTGCCGATGCCGAAGATGCGCACGAAGAGCGTGGGCAGGTGCACCATGAGGATGCTGCCGGGCATCTCGGCCGCCGCGCTGATGAGGAAGCCGGACGTCACCATGAGCCCGCTCGCGAACCCGAACGTGGCAACGCCCAGGAACAGCGCCAGCGCGAGCGCCTTCCAGTAGCGCTTGAAGAAGGGCATGACCCAGCGGTCGGCCTGACGGGCGGCGTTCCGGCTCATCGCGCGCCCCCTTCCAGCTGCGCGGCCAAGTGCGCGAACGCGCCCCCCGAGGCCCTCAGCTCGGCCAGCGTGCCCTGCTCGGCCACGCGCCCGTCCTCCATGCACACGATGGAGTCCATGTCGTGCATCCAATGCAACCGGTGCGTGGCGAAGAACACGAGGCGCCCCTCCATGAGCGGCAGCATGCGCTCCTTCAGCTCCATCTCCGTCTCGATGTCCAGATGCGCGGTGGGCTCGTCGAACAGGAGCACCTTGCGTCCGCGGTCGAGGAACGCGCGCGCGAGCGCGATGCGCTGCGCCTGCCCGCCGGACAGCGCCCGCGCGCCCTCGCCGATGCGCGTGTCCAGCCCCTTGGGCAGCTCGCTCATCAGCTCGTCCAGCCCCACCACCTCGACGGCCCGCGCGACTTCCGCGTCGGTGGCGTCGGGGCGGTAGAACACGATGTTGTCGCGCAGCGTGGCGTGGAAGATATAGGGGTCCTGCGGGATGTAGACCACCTGGCTCTGCCATGCGTCCTGCCGGAAGCCGCCCGTCTGCACGCCGTCGATGCTCACGGAGCCCTCGTCGGGCGACGCGAAGCCGCCCAGCAGGTTCACCAGCGTGCTCTTGCCCGATCCGCTCGCGCCGATGATGCCGATCTTCTGGAAGCCCTCGGCCGCGAGCGACACGCCTTCGAGCGCCTTGAACTCCGGGTACGAGAAGCCCACGCCGACGAGCGCGAGGTGGGCGCTCTCGTTCCAAACGGGCAGCGGAAGCTCGTCGGGCGGGTCGTCGGGCGCGTCCACGAGCGCGCGTATCGAGGCGAGCGCGTTCTTGCCGTCGAGCGAGGCGTGGTAGTCGGCCGCGAACTCGCGGATGGGGCGGAAGTACTCGGGCGCGATCACGAGCAGCGCGAGCGCGGGGAACAGCGTGACCGAGCCGTCGATCAAACGGAAACCCAGCATGAACGCCACGGCCGCCACCGACAGCGTGGCGAACGTGTCGAGCACCAGGCTGGAGAGGTTCGCCACCTTGAGCGTGCGCATGGTGGCCTCGCGGAAGCGCTCGCTCACCTCGTAGATGCTCTTGCCGTAGCGTTTGGACATGCCGAACAGCTTGAGCGTGTCGATGCCGCGCAGCGTGTCGATGAAGTGGTTCGACATGATCTCGAACGTGCGGTGCTGGCGCGACGCCTTCTCCTTGGCCGTGTGCCCCATGATGACCATGTACAGGATGATGAAGGGGAAGGCCACGAACATGATGAGCCCCGACACCCAGTCGAGCGCGAAGGCCGCCACCAGCAGGATGGTGGGGATGAGGGCGATGCCCGTGATCTTGGGCAGGATGAGCTTGAAGTACGTCTCCACCTGGTCGGCGCCCTCGAGCACCGCCGCCGTCACGCTGCCGGTGCCGTGCGTCTGCACGAGCCGGGCGTTCGTGGTGAACACCTTGCCCAGCAGCGCCTGACGCAGCGCGTTCGCCTGCTCGTAGGCGTAGCGGTCGAGCATGCCGGACTGCACGTAGAGCACGCCCTGCCTGCCGACGAAGCACGCGAAGAACACGGCCACGAGCAGGGCTTGGTCTGCCACCGTGTCGCCGAGCCAAAGGTTCGTCACGGCCGTGGACAGCGACCACGCCTGCCCCAGCACCGCGAACGCCTGCAGCACGGCGAACGCCGCCAGCAGCCCGAGGATGCGCTTGATCCCCGGCAGCGCGAAGATGGCCTTGTCGATCATGGCTCGCTTCCCTTGCGATCTCGTTTCCGGCTCGTGCCCATAAATGATACTTCTATAGTAACATAAAAGGAAGGAACCGCGCCAGCATGAAAGCAGGACGTTCGATCGCCCTTCTTCCCGTTGTCATCCGGGGTGAGCTGCGGGCCTCCATTGCCCCCGTAGGGGCGCTCTCCAGAGCGCCCGTTCCGGTGAAGCCGGAAAACCAACCAACACTCGCGTTCTCGCGCTCCGCGCGAGCGGGGGCTCTGGAGAGCGCCCCTACGGAGATCGTCCGACCAAGGAAGCGCCCCTGTCCGCCCCGAACTTAGCGCCAGTCGGCCTCGTCGGCGAACTGCCAGCCCAGTAGTGCGTCGCCGATCAGGTGGAACGTGAAGGGCAGGGGCTTTTTCAGCTTGCCGTTGTCGATGTTCTCGGCGATGCCCTCCAGCTCGGCGAGCAGGTCGAAGAACGTGACCTCGTCCAGCGACGGCATGCCGGCCGCAATCTCGTCCGCCGAGATGGTCATGATCTGCAGGACGATGTCGAGATAGCCGCCGAGCTGCGCGTTGCTTCGCTGCAGCGCCTCCACGTCGTCCTTGTCGAAGAACGATTCTTCGACGCAGTACCAACCGACGGCGTCGTCGTCTTCTTCCATGAGGTCGCTGATGACGATGCCGTGCTCCGGCAGGTCATCCACGTGGTAGCATGAAACCAGCGTCTCGGGCGTCACGAGCGGCTCGTCGTTGTCGTCGAGGTCGCTCATCACGTACACGATGCGCGCGACCAGCCCGTTCTCCACCACGTCCAGCGACAGGCCGTAGTGGTATCCCGGGTCGGCGTGGCGCGTTCCCCAATAGAGATCGCCGTTGTTCTCGATCAGCGTTTTGACGGTAGCGGCCACAGGGCCCCCTTTGCATCGACGGTGCGCGAACGTTCAGACGATTATAGAGCAACCGCGACGTTATTGCCCGCATCCTTGCCATTCCAAGCATGATGCTGCCACAAAAGCACCGCCAAGGTATTCGTAGTGCAAGGACTCTGACCTTGCCGCCCGGTAAGGAACGTTTTCGCAGGCCGACGGGGCTGTATCAAAAGTCGCGAAAACATGTGCCCTCCGAGGCTGCCCTGTAGGGCAAGGGCTCTGCCCTTGCCGTCAACCTGCGGAGGCGTTGCCTGTTGGGCGGCAAGGGCAGAGCCCTTGCCCTACAAGACAAGCGAAGCGGCACTCTTGATGCAGCCCCCCCTATGGAGTGGCTGCATAGGGCACGTGTTCATCGGCCTTCGGCATGTTCACGCCCGTGCAGCTCGCGATGCGCTAGAATGGCGGGGGATTTCTCGACGTCCGCGCCTCTCGCCGCTTTGCGCGGGAGCGACGCCGGCGTCACGACGGAAGGGGTACGCCTATGGAGGCCATCGCAACATCCGAAGCTCCGGCGGCCATCGGGCCGTACGCGCAGGGGGTCGTCTCGAGGGGGCTGCTGTTCGCCTCGGGGCAGATCGCGCTCGACCCGGTCACGGGCGAGCTCGTGGGCGACACCGCGGCGGAGCAGGCCGCGCAGGCGATGCGCAACGTGGCCGCCCTGCTCGCGGCGGCCGGCACCGATTTCGACCACGTGGTGAAGGCCACGTGCTTCCTCGCCGACATGGACGACTTCGCCGCCTTCAACGAGGAGTACGCGAAATGGTTCGGCACCCGACGCCCGGCCCGCTCGGCCGTGGAGGTGGCGCGGCTGCCGAAGGGCGCGCTCGTGGAGGTGGAAGTTGTGGCCGAGGTCCCGCAAGGCTGAGTGCGCGAAACCTCGCGATTGGCGAGACCGTTCGCCGTCTCTCGGTGTGGACATCCGAGCGACGGGAAACAGGCGTTTCGGGCTTTCCCCGACGGGGATGCTCGGGTATGCTGCATTCAGGCAACGACGTTGAAGAGAAGGGTTGTGCCCATGTATGTGACCTGCCTTGATTTGGAGGGCGTGCTCGTGCCCGAGATATGGATCGCGTTCGCCGAGGCGAGCGGCATCCCGGAGCTCAAGCGCACGACGCGCGACGAGCCCGACTACGACAAGCTCATGAAGTTCCGCCTGGACACGCTCAAGGAGCACGGTCTGGGCCTGGCGGAGATCCAGCGCACCATCGCCACCATCGACCCGCTGCCGGGCGCGAAGGAGTTCTTGGACGAGCTGCGCGCGCAGATGCAGGTTATCATAATCAGCGACACGTTCACCCAGTTCGCGAGCCCCCTCATGGAGAAGCTGGGGTGGCCTACCATCTTCTGCAACGAACTGGATATGACGTCCGACGGCGAGATCGCGGGCATTCGCATGCGCTGCCCCGAGTCCAAGCTCACCACGGTGCGCGCGCTGCAATCGTGCGGCTTCGACACCATCGCCGCCGGTGACAGCTTCAACGATCTGGGTATGATCAAGGCGAGCAAGGCCGGTTTCCTGTTCCGCAGCACCGACGCCATCAAGGCCGACAACCCCGACCTCCCCGCGTTCGAGGAGTTCGACGATCTGCTGGCGGCCATCAAGCAAGCCGCGGCGTAGGGCGACAGGGCGGGCGAGGAAGCCGTCGTGCTCCGATATTACCTTCTCATAGGCGGCATGGGCTTTTTGGGGGCCGTGATCCGCTTCGCGCTCGAGAACGTGGTGGGGCAGTCGGGCTTTCCCGTGGGCACGCTCGCCATCAACGTGACGGCGTGCTTCGTGCTCGTGATCGTCTACAGCTACGTCGGGCGCCGTCTGCATGTGTCGCTTTCCCTGGTGCGGGGCATGGGCGTGGGCTTCTTGGGAGCGTTCAGCACGCTTTCCGCGTTCTCCAACGAGACGCTGGGCTTGTGGCAGAGCGGCGGCTACCTCACGGCGGCCCTGTACGTTGCCGTCACGTCGATCGGCTGCTTTCTGGCCGCGCTTGCGGGGGTCTACTGCAGCCGCGGTTTCGCCCAGCTTCGCCTGCGCCGGCTGCGCGCGAAGCGGGCTCAGGCGAGGCGCGAAGGCGAAAGGGGCGCGAAATGATCGCCGCGGTTCTCGCCGTGGGCTTGGGCGGTGCGCTGGGGGCCGTGACGCGCGCCTGGTGCACCGACCATGTCGGCCCGCATCTGCCCGAGCAGCTGCCGTGGGCGACGCTCGGCATCAACGTGGTCGCGTGCTTCGCCATCGGGATCGTGGCCCATGTCGTAATGGACAGCCTGGTGCAGACCATGATTTGCGTGGGGTTTCTGGGAGGGTTCAGCACGATGTCCACCATGTGCTACGAGGCGGTCGGCTACTTCATGAAGGGTGACTACCGGCGCTGCTTCGGCTACCTGGCGGTCTCGTACGCCACGGCGCTGGGGGCGACCGCGCTCGGATTCGCCGTTGCCGCCGCATTGTCGTAGGCCCCGAGGGGCGAGCTGCACCGTTCGTGCGATATGAGGGGTTGGGCCTTGCTCTTGCCGGCGTCTGCGACGCGGCGGGTTCCTGGAGGGCTGTCGGCATGCTGCCGGAGCCGCCGGGTCGCTGCCGCTCGATGATTCGGAGGCGTCGCGGGCTCGCGAGGGTTGCGCGCCGCGCGGGCTTTCGGGGCGGTGCCGGTTCGGCGCGTGCTACCATGGCTGCCGACGAAAAGGAGGTCCTGCTTTGCCTATCATCCGCCTTGACGGTGTGGACGACCCGCGGCTCGCGGTGTACTCGGGCATGACCGACGCGCAGCTGCGCGACTGCCCGGATTTCGAGCACGGGCTGTTCATCGGCGAGTCTGCGAAGGTGATCGACCGCGCGCTGGCCGCCGGAGTGCGTCCGGTTTCGCTGTTTTTGGAGGAGAAATGGCTCGCGCAAACGCAGCCGCTCATCGAGCGTTTGTGCGCGGCCGACCCCGCGTTCCCGGTGCTCGTGGCCACGCGCGAGCAGTTCCACGTCGTGACGGGCTACGAGGTGACGCGCGGCGCGCTGGCCGCGTTCGAGCGTCCGCCGCTGCCGCGCGTTGAGGACTTGCTGGAGGACGCGCGGCGCGTGGCCGTGTTGGAGGACGTGACGAACTACACGAACATCGGCGCCGTGTTCCGCTCTGCTGCGGCGCTCGGCATCGACGCCGTGCTGGTGACGCCCTCGTGCCACGACCCGCTGTACCGCCGCGCCGCGCGCGTGTCCATGGGGACGGTGTTCCAGGTGCCGTGGACCCGCATCGGCAGCAAGCGCGACTGGGCTGCCGAGGGCGTGGGGCTCTTGCGCTCGCTGGGCTTCAAGACCGCCGCGCTCGCGTTGTCGGACGATTCCCTGCCGCTCCACGACCCGCGCCTGCAGGCTTGCGACAAGCTGGCCCTCGTGCTGGGCACCGAGGGCGACGGCCTGGCCGCCTCCACCATCGCGGCCTGCGACTACACGGTGCGCATCCCCATGGACCACGACGTGGACTCCCTCAACGTGGCGGCCGCCAGCGCCGTGGCCTTCTGGGAGCTTAGGACGAAATGGCGGTAGGTGCTCGACCGACGCGTCGAACGACATCGAGCCTTCTAGTTGCGCGTTGGCACCGAGAATCACCTTGGTGCGCTCCGGTTGGTACAAAAATCACCGATGCCCCCTTGTTTTCCGGGTTGAAAGCCCGTAGAAAGCCCTTCGCGGTTTGCCGCTGTCTGGTTTTGCGAGGCGTTTGCCCAGATCGCAAACTTTAGGACTGTTCGCAGGGGGATGCATAGATGGGGACGTCGGTGATTTTTGTGCAAAAGGCGGCTCGGCGCGTTCCGGCGGCGCCTGCGCTTGGGGTGTGCGGGCGAGCGAAGATGGGGGGCGCTTGCGGATCGCTTTAGCCGAGCTTCTGTCACATGGGCGAGCCTGTCTTGCGTGCAAGTCGCTTCTCGAATTACCCCAAATCCAACTCCGCCATCACCTTCTTCAGCGCGTCGGCCGACTCGTGCAGCCTCGCCAGCTCGCCCTCCGACAGCGGCGCCGGCACCTGGTACTCGATGCCGTCCTTGCCCACCACGGCCGGCATCGACAGCACCACGTCGTGCAGGCTGTGCACGCCGTGCTGGTAGTTCGACACGGGAAGAATGGGCTTCTCGTCGCGGACGATGGCCTCGCAGATGCGCTTCACCGACATGGCTATGCCGTAGTAGGTGGCCTTCTTCTTCGCGATGATCTCGTAGGCGCTGTTCTTCACGTCCTCGGCGATGCGCTCCATGGCCTCCTCGTGCTCGAAGTGGCCGCGCAGCTCGCAGAAGTCGTTCACGGGGATGCCCGAGACGTTCGCCGTGCTCCACACCGCTATCTCGCTGTCGCCGTGCTCGCCGATGATGCGCGCGTGCACGTTGCGCGGGTCCACGCCCAGATGCTCGCCCAGGATGTACTTGAACCGCGCGGTGTCAAGCACCGTGCCCGAGCCGATCACGCGGTTCTCGGGCAGCCCCGAGAGCTTCAGGGCCACGTGGGTGAGGATGTCCACGGGGTTCGACACCACGAGCAGGATGCCGGGGAAGTCGCGTCGCGCGATCTCGGGGACGATGGACTTGAAGATGCGCACGTTCTTGTGCACGAGGTCGAGGCGCGTCTCGCCCGGTTGCTGGTTCGCCCCGGCGGTGACGATGACGATGGCCGCGTCGGCGACGTCGTCGTAGTCGCCCGCGTAGATGTTCATGGGGCCGGCGAAGGGCATGCCATGCGCGATGTCGAGCGCCTCGCCCTCGGCGCGCTCGCGGTCCACGTCCACGAGCACCATCTCGGTGAACAGCCCGCTCTGCATGAGGGCGAAGGCCGTGGCGGAGCCCACGAATCCGCATCCGATGATGGCGACTTTGCGATTGTCGACGGCTCTGGCCATGGGAAAGCCTTCCTCTCGGTGGTTTGACGGCGTGCGGCATCGAACCTACTGCAAGGCCGGAGGTTCGTCAAGGACGCGCGTCGAATGCACATCGCGCTTGTTCTTTCGTTTGACAAACGCGCGGGGGCGGGGGTATGATGCCTCCAGTTTTGAACGAAACCGCTGAAGTGGAAGTCAAAGCAGCCGTGCACGCACAGAGAGTCCGGGTGGCTGAGAGCCGGATCGAACGCAGGTTGCCAAATGGACCACGGAGGGCGCGGTGAACGGCGGCGGAACGGGTTTCCGCCGGCTCAGTATTCGCGACGTGAGGGCATACGTCAGTTGCCGGAGGTATGAAGGTACCTCGCAAAGCGCACGGCGCGAGCCGTGAAACAAGGTGGCACCGCGGGCAGCAAGCTCGTCCTTGGCAATGATGGTTTTGTCGAGGACGGGCTTTTTTCATGCCCTCCCGACCAAGACGGAAGGAAGGTGCCGGCCATGTACCCAACGCTCGAAGAGGTGCGCGCCATCGCCGCGGGCGGCGACTACCGTCGCGTGCCCGTGTGCTGCGAGCTCATGGCCGATCGGTTCACGCCGGTCGAGGTCATGCGCACGCTGCGTTCCGCGAGCTGCCACTGCTTTCTGCTGGAGAGCGCCGAGCAGGGTGGCGCGTGGGGCCGCTACTCGTTTCTGGGGTGCAACCCCACCCTCGAGCTCACCTGCACGAACGGCACGCTGCGCATACGCGAGGGCCGCGAGGGCGCTCCCTTGCGCGAGACGGTTGAGGAAACCGACCATCCCGGCCGCGCCATCCGCGCGGTGCTCGAGAGCTGCAAGAGCCCGCAGGTGCCGGGCATGCCTCCTCTGGCCGGCGGGCTGGTCGGCTACTTCTCGTACGACTACGTGAAGTACGCCGAGCCGCGCCTGCGCGCGGGCGAACTGGCCGATCGCGATTTCCGCGACGTCGACCTCATGCTGTTCGACCAGGTGATCGCGTTCGACCACGCGCGCCAGAAGCTGCTCGTGGTGGGCGGCGTGCGCATGGACGACCCCGAGGGCCTCGAGGCCTCCTACGAGCGGGCGCACGCCGCCCTGCAAGACACGGTGGCCCTGCTGGAGAGCGGCGCCAAGGCGTACTTCCCGCCCCTGCGCCTGCGCGAGCCCTTGGCTCCGCGCTTCTCGCAGCAGGAGTACGGCGAGATGGTGGAGCGCGCGAAGCGCTACATACGCGAGGGCGACATCTTCCAAGTGGTGCTGTCGAACCCGTTAACGGCCGCTGCGGAAGGCAGCCTGTTCGACGCGTACCGCGTGCTGCGCACGACGAACCCCTCGCCGTACCTGTTCTACTTCTCGAGCGACGACGTGGAGATCGCGGGGGCCTCGCCGGAGACGTTGACGAAGCTGCAGGACGGCATGCTGCGCACGTTCCCTTTGGCGGGCACGCGCCCGAGGGGCGCGACCGACGAGGAGGACGCCGCCAACGAGCGCGCCCTGCTGGCCGACGAGAAGGAGCTGGCTGAACACAACATGCTGGTCGACCTGGGTCGCAACGATCTGGGCCGCGTGAGCGAGCTGGGCAGCGTGCGCGTGGAGCGGCACCTGGCCGTGCAGCGGTTCTCGCACGTCATGCACCTGGGCTCGGAGGTGCGCGGCCGTCTGCGCGCCGACCGCGACGCGGTGGACGCGCTCGACGCCATCCTGCCGGCCGGGACGCTCTCGGGCGCGCCGAAGCTGCGCGCCTGCCAGATCATCCGGGAGCTGGAGGGCGCGAAGCGCGGCATCTACGGCGGGGCGGTGGGGTACCTGGACTTCACGGGGAACATGGACACGTGCATATCCATACGGCTGGCGTACAAGAAGGACGGGCGCGTGTGCGTGCAGTCGGGCGCGGGCATCGTGGCCGACAGCGACCCGGCCGCCGAGTTCGCCGAGTGCCGCAACAAGGCCCGCGCCGTGGTGGACGCGCTCGCCGCGGCGGAAGGGGGCCTGCGATGATCCTGCTCGTGGACAACTACGACAGCTTCGCCTACAACCTCTACCAGATGGCGGGAGCCGTCCGCCCCGACATACAGGTGGTGCGCAACGACGCCATTGACGCGGACGGCATCGCGGCGTTGGAGCCGGACACCCTCATCCTCTCGCCCGGCCCCGGCCGCCCCGAGAACGCGGGCGTGTGCATGGCGGCGGTCGAGCGCTTCGCGGCCACGGTGCCCATCTTGGGCGTGTGCCTGGGCCACCAGGCCATCTGCGCGGCGCTCGGCGCCACGGTGGGGTACGCGAAGGAGCTCATGCACGGCAAGGTGTCGCCGGTGGAGGCGACGGGGGAGAGCGCGCTGTTCGCGGGCCTGCCCCGCACGTTCCCGGTGGCACGCTACCACTCGCTGGCGGTGGACGGGCACACGCTGCCGCCCGCGCTGCGCGTGAGCGCGCGCACGGTCGACGGCGAGGTGATGGCCGTGGAGCACCGCGAGCTGCCCGTGTTCGGCGTGCAGTTCCATCCCGAGTCGGTGATGACGCCGCACGGGGACGCCATCGTCGGGAACTTCCTGGCGCTGGCCGGGCGGGCGTAAGGCAGAGGAAAACGACGAACCGGAAAGGAAGTCGAGCACGATGATAAAGGAAGCCATTCTCAAGCTGTCCCGCAAGGAGGACTTGACCTACGCCGAGGCGGAGGAGGTGATGAACGAGATCATGAGCGGTGAGACGAGCGCCGTGCAGACGGCGTCGTACTTGACGGCGCTGGCCATGAAGGGCGAGACGGTGGACGAGATAACCGCGTCGGCCGCCGGCATGCGCGCGCATTGCGTGAAGCTGCTGCACGACCAAGACGTGCTGGAGATCGTGGGAACGGGCGGCGACGGCTCGAACTCGTTCAACATCTCCACGACGTCGGCCATGGTCATAGCCGCAGGCGGCGTTCCCGTTGCCAAGCACGGCAACCGTGCGGCCTCGTCGAAGTGCGGCGCGGCCGACGTGCTGGAGGCGCTGGGAGTGAACATCGCGGTGCCGCCCGAGCGCTCGACGGAGCTTCTGGGCGACATCGGCATCTGCTTTTTGTTCGCGCAGAACTACCACATAGCCATGAAGTACGTGGCTCCGGTGCGCAAGGAGCTGGCCATACGCACCGTGTTCAACATCTTAGGCCCGCTGTCGAATCCGGCGGGCGCGAACCGCGAGCTCATGGGCGTGTACGAGCAGGCGCTCGTGGAGCCGCTCGCGCAGGTCATGGCGAAGCTCGGCGTGGCGCGCGGCATGGTGGTGTTCGGACAGGACGGCCTGGACGAGATATCCATGTCCGCGCCCACGAGCGTGTGCGAGATACGCGACGGCTGGTTCCAGTCCTACGAGGTGGCGCCGGAGGACTTCGGCTACGAGCGCTGCGCCAAAGACGAGCTGGTCGGCGGCACGCCGACGGAGAACGCGGCCATCGCGCGCGCCATCTTGGAGGGCGGCGAGCGGGGCGGCAAGCGTCAAGCCGTGTGCTTGAACGCGGGCGCGGCGCTCTACATCGGCGGCGTTGCGGACACGATGGCCCAGGGCGTGCGCCGGGCCGAGGAGCTCATCGACTCCGGGGCGGCGCTGGCGAAGCTCGACGAGTTCGCGCGGGAGAGCAACCGATGAGCGCGGAGTCGTTCGAAGCGGTCGACGCGGCACGCGGCGCGGGCGGGCCGGGTGCTCCGTTCGTTGCAGGCGCGGAAAGCATTCTGGAGAAGATCGCCGCGTGCACGCGCGAGCGCGTAGAGGACGAGAAGCGCGTGCGGCCTTTGGCCGAAGTGCGCCGCGCGGCCGAAGAGCGGTTGGCGGCCGAGCGGGCGGTGGAGGGGCGGCCGACGGCCGAGCGGGCGGCTGCCGCGACGTCTGGAAGCGCGTCGTCCGCGCCCGACGCGCTCGCTGCGGCGCGTGGGCGGGCGCCGGACGCCCTCCCGTTCGAGCGCGCCCTCGCGCGGCCCGGCATCTCCTTCATCTGCGAGGTGAAGCGCGCCTCCCCCTCGAAGGGGCTTATCGCGCCCGACTTCCCCTATGTGGACATCGCGCGCGACTACGAGGCGGCGGGCGCCGCGGCCGTGTCGTGCTTGACGGAGCCCTTCTGGTTCCAAGGGCGCGACGAGTACCTAGCCGAGATCGCGCGGGCGGTGGACATCCCCGTGCTGCGCAAGGACTTCGTGGTGGACGAGTATATGGTGTACGGCGCGAAGGCCCTGGGCGCTCAGGCCGTGCTGCTCATCTGCTCCATCCTGGACGACGGGGAGCTGGCGGCCTACCGGGTGCTTTGCGACGAGCTGAGGCTGTCCGCGCTCGCGGAGGCGCACACCGAGCGCGAGGTGGAACGGGCGCTTGCGGCCGGGGCGCGCGTGGTGGGCGTGAACAACCGCGATCTGGCCACGTTCGAAGTGGATCTGGACACGAGCCGCCGGCTGCGCGCGCTCGCGGGCCCCGAGGCGCTGTTCGTGGCCGAGAGCGGCATCCGCACGTGCGCCGACGTGGCGCGCCTGCGCGAGGACGGCGTGGATGCGGTGCTCGTGGGCGAGGCGCTCATGCGCGCCGCCGACAAGCGCGCCGCGTTGGACGAGCTGCGAGGGGAGGGCTCATGACGCGGATCAAGGTGTGCGGCCTCGTGCGCGCGGCCGACGTGGACGCCGTGAACGCGGCGCGACCCGACTTTGCCGGGTTCGTGGTGGACGTGCCCGCCAGCCGCCGCAGCGTGTCGCCCGCCGAGGTGCGCGCGCTCGCGGCGCGTCTGGACGCGGGCATCCAGGCGGTGGGCGTGTTCGTGGACGCGCCGGCGGCGACGGTGGCGGAGCTGCTGAACGACGGCACGCTCGACGCGGCGCAGCTGCACGGAAGCGAGGACGCGGCCTATGTGTCGGCGTTGCGCGCGCTCACCGACAAACCGCTCGTGCAGGCCTTTCGCGTGGCGAGCGCCGCGGATGTCGCCCGCGCCGAGGCGAGCGCGGCCGATCGCGTGCTGCTCGACAGCGGCGCGGGCAGCGGGCGGACGTTCGACTGGAAGCTCGCCCGCGCCTGCAAGCGGCCGTTCTTCCTGGCGGGAGGGCTCGAGTCCGGCACCATCGCCCGGGCCGTCGAGGCGGCGCGGCCCTTCGGCGTGGATTTGAGCAGCGGGGTCGAGACGAACGGGGCGAAGGACCCCGAGAAGATCGCCCGGGCGGTAGCCGAAGCGCACGGCGCGGACGCGCCCGAAGCGGAAACGACGAGAGCAAGGGAGCAACGATGACCAAAGGAAGGTTCGGCGTGCACGGGGGCCAGTACATCCCCGAGACGCTGATGAACGCCGTGGGCGAGCTGGAAGAGGCCTACGCGCACTACCAGGAGGACCCGGAGTTCAACCGAGAGCTCGCGGACCTGCTCAACAACTACGCGGGGCGCCCCTCGCGCCTCTACTTCGCCGGGCGCATGACGGAGGATCTGGGCGGCGCGAAGGTGTACCTCAAGCGCGAGGATCTGAACCATACCGGCGCCCACAAGATCAACAACGTGCTGGGCCAGGCGCTGCTGGCCAAGAAGATGGGGAAGACCCGCCTCATCGCCGAGACGGGCGCCGGCCAGCACGGCGTGGCCACCGCCACCGCGGCGGCGCTCATGGGGATGGAGTGCGAGGTGTTCATGGGCCGCGAGGACACCGAGCGCCAGGCGCTCAACGTGTACCGCATGCGCCTTTTGGGCGCGCAGGTGCACCCGGTGGACGAGGGCACGGCCACGCTCAAGGACGCCGTGTCCGCCACGTTCCGCGAGTGGACCACGCGCATCGACGACACGCACTACGTGCTGGGGTCGGTCATGGGCCCGCACCCGTTCCCCACCATCGTGCGCGACTTCCAAGCGGTCATCTCGCGCGAGATCAAGCAGCAGCTGGCCGAGCGCGAAGGGCGCCTGCCCGACGCGGTGCTGGCCTGCGTGGGCGGCGGCTCGAACGCCATCGGGGCGTTCTACCACTTCATCGACGACCCGTCGGTGCGCCTGATCGGCTGCGAGGCGGCCGGGCGCGGCGTGGACGGCTTCGAGACGGCCGCCACCATCGCCACGGGGCGGCTCGGCATCTTCCACGGCATGAAGAGCTACTTTTGCCAAGACGAGCACGGCCAGATCGCGCCCGTGTACTCCATCTCGGCCGGGCTCGACTACCCCGGCGTGGGGCCCGAGCACGCGGCCCTGCACGACGCGGGGCGCGCCGAGTACGTGCCCGTCACCGACGACGAGGCGGTGGAGGCGTTCGAGTACCTGAGCCGCATGGAGGGCATCATCCCCGCCATCGAGTCGGCCCATGCGGTGGCGCACGCGCGCACGCTCGCGCCCGCCATGGGCAAGGACCAGATCATGGTCATCAACATCTCCGGGCGCGGCGACAAGGACTGCGCCGCCATAGCCCGCTATCGAGGGGAGGACCTCCATGAGTAGCATCCAAGCGCCGGCCGCCCAGCCGGGAGGCGCGTCCGCCGCCGCGTCGGGCGCCGCCCGCGTCGCGCGCGCCTTCGCCTCCGGCAAGGCGTTCGTGCCGTTCGTCACCTGCGGCGACCCCGATCTGGAAACCACCGAGGAGCTGGTGGTGGCCATGGCCGAGGCCGGGGCCGATCTGGTGGAGCTGGGCATCCCGTTTTCGGATCCCACGGCGGAAGGGCCCGTCATCCAGGCCGCCAACCTGCGGGCGCTCGCCAAAGGCGTGACCACCGACCAGGTGTTCGAGCTGGTGGAGCGCGTGCGGAAACGCACGGACGTGCCGCTCGCGTTCATGACGTACGCCAACGTGCCGTTCTCCTTCGGAGCGGAGCGGTTCGCGCGCCGCATGGCCGAGACGGGGGTGGACGCGCTCATCCTGCCCGACATCCCCTTCGAGGAGAAGGAGGAGTTCGCGGCTCCCTGCCGTGCGGAGGGCGTTGCGTTCGTGTCGTTGGTCGCGCCCACGTCGCACGAGCGCGTGCAGATGATAGCGCGCGAGGCCGAAGGGTTCGTGTACTGCGTGTCGTCGCTCGGCGTGACGGGCGCGCGCGAGAACATCGCCACGGACGTGACGGCCCTGGTGGAGCGCGTGCGGCGGGCGCGGCCCGACATCCCGTGCGCCGTGGGCTTCGGCATCGCCACGCCCGAGCAGGCCGCCGCCATGGCGGCCGTGTCGGACGGCGCCATCGTGGGCAGCGCCATCGTGCGCCTGGTCGCCGAGCACGGCCGCGCTTGCGTGGAACCGGTGGCCGCCTATGTGCGCGCTATGAAGGCCGCGGTGTCCGCCGTCGAGAATTGATGGCGGCCCGCTCCCATTGCGCAGCGCTCTGCTATGATGCGGGGATGCAGTGATCGCATGCGAGCGGGGGAGGGTCATTGGCGAAGCTATCGGTGGCGCCCAGGGCGAAAGACGACGAGCGCCTGGCCGCCTACGTGGAGAAATACGCGCGGCGCGTGGAGGCCATGCCGCCGGGCACGTGCCCGGTCGTGGCGCAGCTCGCGCTTCTGCAGGCGGGAGCGGCGCAGACGTGCGGGAAGTGCGTGCCGTGCCGCGACGGCCTGCCGCGCCTGGCGGCGCTGCTCGAGCGCGTGGCAGCCTGCGAGGCCGACGAGAACGTGCTCGTTGAAGCCCGCGCGCTGGCCGAGATGATCCGCGACGCCTCCGACTGCGCCATCGGCTACGAGGCGGCGAACGCCGTGCTCGAGGGCATGGACGCCTTCGCCGACGAGTACGCGAGCCACGTGGAGCGCGGCGCGTGCCAGGAGGGCGTGGGGCAGACGGTCCCCTGCGAGACGCTCTGTCCGGCGCACGTGGACGTGCCCGGCTACCTGGCGCTCGTGGCGGGCGGCGACTACGCCGGGGCCGTCAACCTGGTGCGCAAGGACAACCCGTTCCCCACGGCGTGCGCGTTCGTGTGCGAGCATCCCTGCGAGACGCGGTGCCGCCGCACGCTTCTGGACGCGCCCGTCAACATCCGCGGCATCAAGCGCTACGCCGTCGACCAGGCTCCCGCCGACCGAGTGGCGCCGCCCGCGCACGGCGTGGACACCGCGAAGAACGTCGCCGTCATCGGAGGCGGGCCGAGCGGGCTCACCTGCGCCTACTTCCTCGCCCTCATGGGGCACCGCGTGACGGTGTTCGAGGCGCGCAGCCAGCTGGGCGGCATGATGCGCTACGGCATTCCCGCCTACCGCCTTCCGCGCGAGCGGCTGGACGAGGACATCCGCGGCATCCTGTCCGCCGGCTCCATCACGGCGCTCTGCGACACGCCGGTGGGCGCGCGCGAGATGGCCGAGATCGCCGAGAACTACTACGCCGTGTACGTGGCCGTGGGCGCGCAGGCGGGCAAGACGCTCAAGATGGAGAACGCGGACGCCGCGGGCGTCATGTCGGCGGTGGAGCTGCTGGGCGCCATCGGCGACGGCGATTACCCCGACTTCACGGGCAAGAAGGTGGCCGTGGTGGGCGGGGGCAACGTGGCCATGGACTGCGCGCGCACGGCCGTGCGCGCCGGGGCCGCCGAGGTGTCGGTGGTGTACCGTCGTCGGCGGTGCGACATGACGGCGCTGCCGGCCGAGGTGGAGAGCGCCGTGGCCGAGGGCGTGGAGTTGATCGCGCTCGAGGCGCCGGCGGCCATCGAGGTGGACGGGGCCGGGCGCTGCGCCGCGCTCGTCACGCAGCCGCAAATGATCGGCGCCGTGCGCGGCGGCCGTCCGGCCCCCGTGCCGGCCGACAAGCCCCCGCGCCGCATCGAGGCCGACATCGTGCTCGTCGCGGTGGGGCAGGACATCGAGGCGGGACCGTTCGAGGACTTCGGGATGAAGACCACCTGGGGACGCTTCGACGCCGACGAGCATCTCGCGGCCGAGGGCCTTGGCAACGTGTTCGTGGGCGGTGACTGCCAAACGGGCCCGTCCACGGTGATCCGCGCCATCGGCGCGGGCAAGGTCGCCGCGCGCAACATCGACGCTTACCTAGGGTATTCGCACAAACTCGTCTGCGACGCGCACGCCCCGGCGGCCGCGCCCAACGACCGCGCGCCCAAGGGCCGCGTGGAGCTGGCGGAACGCCCGGCCCGCGAGCGCAAGCGGGATTTCCTGGACGTGGAAGAGGGCATGAGCCGCGAGGAGGTCGAACAGGAGTGCGGGCGCTGCCTGCGCTGCGACGTCTTCGGCTGCGGATCGACCGAGGGAGGCAGGAGCCAGTATGCCTAGCATCACGATAAACGACACGGCGCTCGTGGCGCCGGAGGGCGCGACCGTGTTGGAGGCGGCACGGGAGGCGGGCATCCGCATCCCCACGCTCTGCTACCTGAAGGACGTGAGCGCCGTTGGCGCGTGCCGCGTGTGCGTGGTGGACGTGGAGGGCGTGGACCATCCGGTGCCGTCGTGCTCGACCGCCGTGTGGGACGGCATGGCCGTGACCACCGACTCGCCGCGCCTGGCGACCTACCGGCGCATCGCGCTCGAGCTGCTCATGGCCGACCACGGGCGGGGCATGGGCGCCCCCTGCCTCGTCTGCGACAAGAACGGGGCCTGCGAGCTGGCCGCCCTCTGCCGGGAGTACGGCGTGGAGGGGCCGGAGCGCCCCGAGCCGCGCCCGGTGCGGCCCGTGCTGGACGCCAACCCGTTCCTCTCCTTCGACCCGAACCTGTGCATCCGCTGCCAGCGCTGCGTGGGCGCCTGCAACGCCGCAGCGCGCAACCACACGCTGCGTACGGGCAAGCGGGGCGTGCGCACCGCCATCGAGGCGCCATTCGGCGAGGAGTGGCGCGCCACCGACTGCGAGTCGTGCGGCACCTGCGCGCAGGCGTGCCCCACGGGCGCGCTCACCGAGAAGCGCCGCGGCGCCTACCGCTCGTGGGAGATGGAGCGCGTGCGCACCACCTGCCCGCATTGCGGCGTGGGCTGCCAGCTGGACCTCGTGGTGAAGGACGGCCGCATCGTGGACGCCGAGGGCGCGCCGGGGCCGTCGAACAAAGGGCTCTTATGCGTGAAGGGGCGCTCGAGCAGCTTCGACTTCGTCGACGCGCCCGACCGGCTGCGCACGCCGCTCGTGCGCAACGCCGCCAGCGGCCAGCTCGAGCCGGCCACGTGGGACGACGCGCTCGACCTCGTGGCGCGGCGCTTCACGGAGCTGCGCGACGAGCACGGCGGCGGGTCGCTCGCGGCCTTCGCCTGCTCGCGCTCTACGAACGAGGACATCTACCTGTTCCAGAAGATGGCGCGCATCGCCTTCCAAACGAACAACGTGGACTGTTGCGCGCGTGTTTGACACGCTCCCACCGTCGCCGGTCTGGCGACCATGCTTGGCTCGGGAGCGATGACGAACTCCATCGACGACGTGACGCGCAAGGCGGACGTCGTCATGCTCGTGGGGTCGAACCCCGAAGAGGCACATCCGGTCATCGGCATGCAGCTGCGCGCCGCCGTGGAGCGGGGCTGCCGGCTCATCGTGGTGGACCCGCGCGATATCGGGCTGGCCGCGCAGGCGGACATCCACCTGAAGCTGCGGCCGGGCACGAACGTGGCGTTCGCCAACGGCATCGTGAACATCCTGCTGGCCGAAGGCCTGGTGGACGACGAGTTCGTGCGCGAGCGCACGGAGGGCATCGAGGTGCTGGCCGCCACGGTGCGCGACTACACGCCCGCGCGCGTGGCCGAGATATGCGGCATCGACCAGCGCGACCTCGTGTCCGCCGCGAAGATGTACGGTTCGGCGGGGGCGGCCGCCATCGTGTACTGCCTGGGCGTGACGGAGCACTCCACCGGCACCGACGGCGTCATGGCGCTGTCGAACATCGCCATGATCACCGGCAACCTGGGCAAGCCCGGCGGCGGCGTGAACCCGCTGCGCGGGCAGAACAACGTGCAGGGCGCCTGCGACATGGGGGCGGGGCCCGACGATCTGCCGGGCTACCAGAAAATCGCCGATCCCGAGGCCGTGCGCCGTTTCGAGCGCGCTTGGGGCGCGTCGCTGCCGCGCGAGCGCGGGCTCAAGGCCACCGAGTGCTTCCCCGCCATGCTGGAGGGGCGCGTGCGCGGCCTGTTCCTGTTCGGCGAGGATCCCGTGCGCACCGACCCCGACACGCATCACGTGATCCGCGCGCTGGAGGCGCTGGAGTTCCTGGTGGTGGACGACCTGTTCCTCACCGAGACGGCGAAGTACGCCGACGTCGTTTTGCCCGGCCGCAGCTACGCGGAGAAGGAGGGCACGTTCACGAACACCGAGCGGCGCGTGCAGCGCGTGCGCAAGGCGGTGGAGGGTCCGGCGGGCGCGCGCCTCGATACGGACATCTTCACCGAGGTCATGAACCGCATGGGCTGCGCGCAGCCGCGGTTGGACGCCGCGGCGCTCATGGACGAGATCGCATCGGTGACGCCGTCCTACGGAGGGGTGAGCCACGCGCGCCTCGACGGCGACGAGGCGGCCGGCCGGGGCCTGCAGTGGCCGTGCCCGCATGCGGAGCACCCCGGCACGCCCATCCTGCACCAGCACGAGTTCGCGCAGGGCGTGGGCGCGTTCTCCACGCCGGACTACCGCCCGTCCGCCGAGCTGCCCGACGGCGAGTATCCCTTGGTCATGATGACGGGACGCGTGCTGTACCAGTACAACGCCCGCGCGATGACCGGGCGCACCGAGGGCTTGGACGAGATGTCCGGCAGCTCGTTCATCGAGCTGAACGACGCCGACGCCGCCGCCCGCGGCATAGCCGACGGCGACCGCGTGCGCGTGTCGTCGCGGCGCGGCGCCATCGAGACCACGGCCCGCGTGTCCTCCAAGACGAACCCCGGCCAGACATGGATGCCCTTCCACTTCCAAGACGGCAACAGCAACTGGCTCACCATAGCCGCCCTCGACCGCGTGTCGAAGGCCCCCGAGTACAAAGTGTGCGCTGTGCAGGTGGAGAAGGCGGGCGCTGCGAGCGGGACGACGGCGCGCGCGGACGTCGGGACAGGCGGTCTGAGCGAATCGCCCGATGCAGCCGAAAGGGAGCTGGCCGGCGAGGCGTTCGGCGGGGTGGCAGCCTCCTGTCGCGCAGCGCAGTCGCTCGGTGCGCGCGATGCCGAAGGATCGAGCGAGGCGGCCAGCGCGGACGGGGGAGCGAGGGCGTGAACGCGCTCGTGCTCGGCGGCACGCAGTTCATCGGCCGCGCATTGGCGATGGAGCTGGTCGCGCGCGGCCACGCCGTGTCCATCCTCACGCGCGGCAGGCTTCCGGTGGACTACGAGGGCCTGCATGCGCACTACGTAGCCGACCGCAGGGACGCCGAGAGCTTGCGGCAGCTGGAAGGGAAGCGCTTCGATGCGGTATTTGACGTGTCGGGCTATGGTGCCGCCGACGTTAGGCCGGTGCTCGAGGCACTGCGCCCCGATTCGGAAACGCGCTACGTGTTCCTGAGCTCGGGCGCCGTGTACAAACCTTCCTCCGCGCCACTCTCCGAGGACGCGCCGAAGGGCGAGAACGAGCAGTGGGGACGGTACGGAACGGACAAGTTGGCGGCCGAGGAGTTGTTGCGGGAGCAACGATCGCGGGAGGGTTTCGCTCTGTCCATCGTGCGGCCCGCCTACGTGTACGGCCCGGGCAACAACCTGTACCGCGAAGCGTACCTGTTCGATCGCCTCGAACGAGGCGAGGTGGTGCCCGTGCCGAAGGGCGGTACGACAACCCAGTTCGTGCATATCAACGACCTTGTGAACCTCCTTGTCGGCATCGCGCAGCGCGCGCCCGACGGCGAGACAGAGGCTTTCAACTGCGCGCACCCCGAACCGGTCGGCTGGCCGGCGCTTGTGGAGGCCTCCGCTGCGGCGATGGACGTGGAGCCGCGCTTCAAGGAGGTCGACTACCGGGGCGTCATGGAGCCGCGCGAGTTCTTCCCGTTCCGGGACTGTACCTATCTGCTCGACGTCATCCGGGCCGCGCGCCTCGGCCTGGCCCCGGCCATCGACCTGCGAGAGGGCCTGGCGGAAACGTACGCTTGGTACCGCCGTGTCCGTCCGCGCCTCATCGATCCCAAGATGAACCGCGTCGAGGAAGCGCTCGCCGCGGATTAGGTCGGCGTGCTGTCGGCGCACACTTGCCGTTCTTCATGATTGCACGTTAGCTCCGTTGTTAAACCAGCATCGACATGCACCCGGCCGGGTTGTCATCCTGAGCGGAGGCGGCGCGAGCCGCCGGAGTCGAAGGATCCCGCGCGGCGACAGCCGAGGCGCCTCCAGTTGACACCACACGGGATCCCTCGTCTCCGCTTTGCGGGGCCTCCCTGCGCCCGCTCCGCGTGCTCGGGAGTTCGACAGTCCACCGGACTGTCGAATGCTCCGCTCGCTCAGGATGACAACGCGCTGGCCTGCGGAATGTCAATGCTGGTTTAACAGCGGAGCGTCGAGTTTTCGCACGTTTTTCGCCGGAATGTTACATTTGGGAGGCCGTATGTTGGCGTTCCGTATGGTGAAGAGAGGTTATCTTCTTCCGAGCTAATTCGCGACCTGGGATTATCGTATTCAAGGAGCGTCTTCGCTATGAAGAGCGTATGCGAGCGGACTTGCATACGCAACATTGCGCCCGAAAACGTGTAAAAAAGCGGAGCCTGCGTCGACGCTGCGGCCGCACGCCAAGGAAAATCACCGCGCTCGTTCGCCGAAAGCTCAGATCAAAATGCCGTTGCAGTGGTCCACTTCGTGCTGGATGATCTGGGCGGTCCAACCGCGGTAGGACTTCGTGTGCTCGCGTAGCTGCTCGTCTTGGAAGCGCACCTTGATGGTCCGGTAGCGCGTGGTCGTGCGCACGCCGTCGAGGGACAGGCAGCCCTCTTCAGCATCGAATGGACCGGAAGCTTCGACGATCTCAGGGTTCAGCATCGTTCGCGTCGTGCCGTTTTCGTCGAATACGATGATGCGCTTCAACACGCCTATCATGTTCGCCGCCATACCCACGCACGAATCCGCATGGGCCGCCAGCGTGTCGCGCAGGTCGCACGCCGTTTGCAGGTCGTCGGCCGTTGCGGTCGCCGAGGCCTGGCGAAGGACGAACAGGTCTTTCATGATGGGCTTGATCACAGGGTCGCCTTTCGCGTCGTCGTGGGGAGATGGGTTGGCGTGCGCCATGAAGTGCGGCGGCAGGCGGGGCCGCCGCACTCGCCTCTGCCTGTCTAGTCGCGCGTGAGCTTGCGGTGCAGGCGGTGGGGCTTGGAGGCCTCGGGCCCCAGGCGCTCCAGACGGTTCTCCTGGTAGGCCTCGAAATTGCCCTCGAACCAGGTCCAGGTGCCGGGGTTCTCGTCGGTGCCCTCCCAGGCCAGGATGTGCGTGGCCACGCGGTCGAGGAACCAGCGGTCGTGGCTCGTCACCACGGCGCAGCCGGGGAACGCCAGCAGCGCTTCCTCAAGGCTGACCAGCGTCTCGGTGTCCAGGTCGTTCGTGGGCTCGTCGAGCAAGAGCAGGTTGCCGCCCTGCTTCAAGGTGAGCGCCAAGTTCAGGCGGTTGCGCTCGCCGCCGGAGAGCACGCCGGCCGGTTTCTGCTGGTCGGAGCCCTTGAAGCCGAAGCTGGCCACGTAGGCGCGGCTTGGGATCTCGGTGTCGCCCACGATCATGAAGTCGTTGCCGCCGGACACCACTTCCCACAGCTTCGTGTTCGGGTCGATGCCCTCGCGGTTCTGGTCGACGTAGCTGATCTTCACCGACTCGCCGATGTCGAGCGTGCCGCCGTCCACCGGCTCCAGGCCCATGATCATTTTGAACAGGGTGGACTTGCCCACGCCGTTGGGGCCGATGACGCCCACGATGCCGTTGGGCGGCAGGTTGAACGACAAATCGTCGATGAGCACGCGGTCGCCGAACGCCTTGTGCAGGTGCTCGGCCTCGATGACCTTGGCGCCCAGGCGCGGCGGCACGGGGATCTGGATCTCGTTGTAGTCGAGCTTCTTGTTCGCGCGCGCCTCGGCGGCCATCTGCTCGTAGGCGGCCAGACGCGCCTTGCTCTTGGCCTGGCGGGCCTTCGGGCTCGAGCGCACCCATTCCAGCTCGCTCTTCAGCTTCTTCGCCAGCTTCTCCTGGCTTTGGCCCTGCGCCTCGATGCGGGCGGCCTTCGTCTCCAAGTACGTGGAGTAGTTGCCCTTGTAGGGGAACAGGCTGCCGCGGTCCACCTCGCAGATCCACTCGGCCACGTGGTCGAGGAAGTAGCGGTCGTGCGTCACGGCCAGCACCGCGCCCTGGTAGGTGCGCAGGAACTGCTCGAGCCACAGCACCGACTCCGCGTCCAGATGGTTCGTGGGCTCGTCGAGCAAGAGCAGGTCGGGCGCCTCCAGCAGCAGACGGCAGAGCGCCACGCGGCGGCGCTCGCCGCCGGAGAGGTGCGTGACCGGCTCGTCGGGGTCGGGGCACTGCAGCGCGTCCATGGCCTGGGAGAGCTGGCTGTCCAAGTCCCAGCCGTTCGCGGCGTCGATCTCGGTCTGCAGCTTGCCCATCTCGTCCATGAGGGCGTCGAAGTCGGCGTCGGGCTCGGCCATTTCCATGCCGATGGCGTTGAAGCGCTCCACCTTCGCGAAGATGTCGCCGAAGGCCTGCTTGATGTTCTCGAGGACGGTCTTGTCCTCGTCGAGCGGCGGCTCCTGCAGCAGGATGCCCACGGAGTAGCCCGGTGTGAGCCGCGCCTCGCCGTTCGTGACCTCCTCGAGGCCGGCCATGATCTTGAGCAGGGTGGACTTGCCCATGCCGTTCGGCCCCACGACGCCGATCTTCGCGCCGGGGTAGAACGACAGCGTCACGTCGTCGAGGATGACCTTGTCGCCGTGCGCCTTGCGGGCCTGATGCATCTGGTAAATGAATTCTGGCATGGTTCGCTTTCCTGGGTTGGGGTTTTTCTGCACGGGCTATTGTCTCATGGATGCGCGCCGACGGCGAGGTGGTTTTCCGCCTCCATATACCGTCCGCCGCCGCGACGTTCGCGCGCGCCTGCGTCGTGGTACCATGGAGCCAACTGAATAGCTTATGCAGGAGAACCGAGCGGGCGCGGCCCGCGGGCGTTGAGAAGGCGAGAGCCTGATCCTTTGAACCTGTCAGTTAACACTGGTGTAGGGAGCATGCTTTGAATACGAGGACGCTTGCCGCAACGGTGGGCGTCTTTTGTTTTCGGGAAAGGAGCGGAAGCGGTGGAGAAAGCGGAACTTGAGCGGCAGGTGGCCGCGGCGGTGGACGCGGCGCGGCGGGAGGTGCCGTTGGTCGGCTCGGTCACGAACGCCGTGAGCGTGAACTTCGTGGCCAACGCGCAGCTGGCGGCCGGCGGGTCGGCGGCCATGGTGTACCTGCCCGACGAGGCGGAGTTTCTGGCGCAGGCGGGCGGCGCGTTGTACCTCAACATGGGCACGCTGCTGCCGGTGCACGAGGATACGATGCCGCGCGCCGCGCGGGCGATGCGCGAGCTGGGCAAGCCGTGGGTGCTCGACCCGGTGGGCATCGGCATCGGGTCGCTGCGCACCGGCATCTTGAAGGAGCTGAAGGCGTGCAGGCCCGCCGTCGTGCGGGCGAACGCCTCCGAGGTCATCGCGCTGGCGGGGCTGTGGGAACTCGACGGCGGCGACGCCCGGGCGCGCGTGCGCGGGGTGGACTCCACCGACGAGGTGGATGCGGCCGAGGGCGCGGCCGTCGCCTTGGCGCGCTGGACCGGAGGGGCCGTGGCGGTGTCCGGGGCGGTGGACCTGGTCACTGACGGCGCCGTCGTGGCGACGTCGCGCGGAGGGTCGCCGCTCATGGAGAAGGTGACGGGCTTCGGGTGCTCGCTCGGCGGCGTGGCCGCCGTGTACGCGGCCGTGGCCTCGCCGCTCGCGGCGGCGCTCGCGGCCACGGCGGCCTACAACCTGGCCGGTGCGCGCGCGGCCGGGCGCGTGCAGGCGCCGGGAAGCTTCCAAGCGGCGTTTTTGGACGAGCTCTACGAGGCGTCGGCGGCGGACGTCGCAGGCAATCCGTTCGATATCAGAGAGGTGTGAGGCGTATGAACACGTTGGTGGCGGTGGCCATCGCCCCGTTGGGCGTGGGCGACGAGTTGGCAGCCGAGGTGGCGGAGGTCGTGCGGGTCATCCGCGCGTCGGGCCTCCCGAACCGGACGAACTCCATGTTCACCGAGATCGAGGGCGAGTGGGACGAGGTGTTCCAAGTGGTGAAGGACGCTACGTTCGTGCTGGCGGAGAAGGGCATTCGCACCGAGGTTGTGCTCAAGGCCGACGTGCGTCCCGGCCACACCGGCATGATGGAGCGCAAGGTGAGCAAGGTGGACGACATCCTGGGCGGGGGCGGCCATGCGGAATAACCTGGACATAACGGCGTACCTGGTGCTGGGCCCCGAGAACACGGCCGGCCGCCCGGTGGGCGACGTGGTTGAGGCGGCGCTGGCGACGGGGTTCACCTGCGTGCAGGTGCGCTCGAAGGAATGCTCGGCGCGCCAGCTGATGGAGGTGGCGCGCGAGGCCGCCGGCGCCATCGAGCGCGTCGGCGCGGCCCAGCGGGTGGCGCTTTTGGTGGACGACCGGCTCGACGTGGCGCTGGCGGCGCGCGCGGCCGGCGTCAAGGTGGACGGCGTGCATGTGGGGCAGTCCGACGTGCCGGTGGAGGTGTGCCGGAGGTATCTGGGCGAGGACGGCGTCGTGGGCCTCTCGGCGCGCACCGACGAGATGCTGGAGTACGTGCGCACGGTCGACACGGGCTGCGTGGACTACCTGGGCGCGGGGCCTCTGCACGAGACGGCCACGAAGCCCGACTGCGGCATGGACGCGGCGGGCAACGTGATAACCAGGAGCCTGGCCGACTTGGCGGAGCTCGCGCGCACGAGCCCGCTTCCCGTGGTGGTGGGCGGCGGCGTGAAGGCCGCGGACATCCCCGCCCTCGCGCGCACGGGGGTCGACGGCTTCTTCGTGGTGTCGGCGGTGTGCGCCGCGCCCGATCCCGGAGCCGCCGCCCGCGAGCTCGTGGAGGCTTGGCGCGCCGCACGGGCGTAGCCCTCGGCGTTCCACGCGAAGGCTCGTCCGCTTGGCAAGGGGGAGCGTTGGATTTAATTTGCTCGTCTCTCGTTCCGAGCGCGTGTCGGCTTCGTTCTTGGTAGGATAGCTATTCACTCCTTGTCATCCTGAGCGGAGGCGCGTAGCGCCGGAGTCGAGGGATCTTCGAGGGTCGAACATCTGGAAAAACCGATACCATCGCAACAGGAGGCTGCACATGGCGAAAACGCGCATCGGCATTTTGGGTTACGGGAACTTGGGCAGAGGCGTGGAGCTGGCCTGCCGGCAGAACGACGACATGGAGTTCGCAGCGCTGTTCACCCGGCGCGACCCGGCGACCGTGAAGCCCTTGACCGACGGCGTGGCCGTGTACGCCGCCGCCGACTTGGCGGCCCATGCGGACGACGTGGACGTGCTCGTTCTGTGCGGCGGCAGCGCGAGCGACCTGCCCGAGCAGACGCCGGCGTGCGCGAGCCTGTTCAACGTGGTGGACTCGTTCGACACCCACGCGAACATCCCCGTCCACTTCGCGAACGTGGACGTGGAGGCGAAGGCGGGCGGCAAGGTGGCCGTGATCTCGGCCGGCTGGGATCCGGGCATGTTCTCGCTCGCGCGCCTGTACGCGAACAGCATTCTGCCCGAGGGGCGCGACTACACGTTCTGGGGGCGCGGCGTTTCGCAGGGGCATAGCGACGCTATCCGCCGCATCGAGGGCGTGGCCGACGCCCGCCAGTACACGGTGCCCGTGCCCGAGGCCCTCGACGCCGTGCGGGCCGGCGAGAACCCCGAGCTCACCACGCGTCAGAAGCACACGCGCGAATGCTTCGTGGTGGCGAAGGAGGGCGCCGACAAGGCGGCCATCGAGAAGGCCATCGTGGAGATGCCGAACTACTTCTCCGACTACGACACCACGGTGACGTTCGTCACGCAGGAGGAGCTCGACCGCGACCACGCCGGCATCCCGCACGGCGGCTCGGTCATCCGCTCGGGCGTGACGGGGACGGGCGGCGAGCACGCGCACGTGGTGGAGTACTCGCTGAAGCTGGACTCCAACCCCGAGTTCACCGGCAGCGTGCTCGTGGCCTGCGCCCGCGCGGCGCATCGCCTCGCCCGCGAGGGGCAGACGGGCTGCAAGACGCTGTTCGACATCCCGCCCGCGTACCTGTCGCCGCTCGCCGCCGAGGAGCTGCGCGCGAGCATGCTGTAGGGAGCCAGGGCGCGCCCTACGGGGCGAGTCGGTTTGGCGGCAACGGACGGGCTTCGGCCCGTCCGTTTTGCTTTCTGTACCGAAAGGGGTACAGCTGATACACTGGTGTTCCGTTATGCCGCCCCGTCGAAGGGACCTCCTATGCCGGTCAATCGCCAGAAGCTCAAGCTGCTGTACCTTATGAGGATGCTATTGGAAGAGACCGACGCCGAGCGGGGGCTCACCATGCCGCAGCTCGTCGAACGGTTGGAAGAGCTGGGCGTTTCGGCCGAGCGCAAGTCCGTCTACCGCGACCTAGAGGCGCTGCGCGAGTTCGGCTTGGACGTGCGCACGCTTTCTCGCCAGCCGGTGGAGTACGCCGTCGTGAGCCGCGAGTTCGCCTTTCCCGAGCTGCTGCTGTTGGTGGACGCGGTGCAGAGCTCCCGTTTCCTCACGCAGCGCAAAAGCGACGCGCTCGTGCGAAGCGTGAAACGGCTGGCGCCCGCGCGGCAGCGCAAGCTGCTGGACAAGCGCCTGCACGTGGAGGGCCGCATCAAGACGCAGAACGAGTCGGTGTTCGCGAACGTCGACCGCATCCAGGAGGCCATGGCGCGGCGTCGGAAGATATCGTTTCTCTACTTCAAGTACGACGCGGCGAAGCGGCGGGTCATGCAGCACGGCGGCGCGCGTTACGTGGAGACGCCCGTGCGGCTCGTGTACTCCGACGGCTACTACTATCTGGTGGCGTACAACGAGAAGCACGACGGGTTTCCCAGCTACCGCGTGGACCGCATGGACAAGATCGAGGTGACGGACGAGCCTGCGTGCCGGAACGCCCGCGTCGCGGGCTTCGACGTGGAGGAGATGGCGAGCCGCGCGTTTGGCATGTACGACGGCGAGCCGGTGCGCGCCACGCTGCTGGCCACCGACGAGGCCATGGGGGCGGTGATCGACCGGTTCGGCGAGGACGTGGAGTCGCTGCCTGCGGGGGAAGGGCTGGCGCGCATCTACGTGGCGGTCGCTGCGAGCCCCGCGTTCTTCGGGTGGCTCGCGCAGTTCGGCGACCGCCTGCGCATCGAGAAGCCGAAGTCGCTCGCGCGGGAGTACCGGGACTATCTGCGGGGGATACTGGAAGCGTACGAGTAGCGAGCGGTTAGAGCAGCACGACGGCAAAGGATACGGCCGCCAGCAGGATGCCCGCCCCGCGTGCCCAGGCAAGCTCGCTTTTCGAGAGGCCGTACCCGCGGCCCCGCAAGCTGCGACGGCGCGGGGGAGCGGGCTTCGCGTGCCGCGGCGCGGGGGTTCGCACCACGCTCACCTGACAGGCGGCGCTCGGGTCGAACTTCAGGATCACGGCTTCCGTCGCCGTCTTTTCCCAGCGTGCGGCCTCTCCCATGTCCTCTTCCTTTCCCTCGGCTCGCGCCGGTGCGTTTTGCACGACGCGCGTTCTCGCTGCTGTGCAGGATATACGCCGAAGGCAGGTTCATGTGTACCGAAAAGGGGACAGCTGGAATAAAAAGGGGGTTCTTGGCGAAAAAGCCGCATCGAAAATCGTTGCGCGACACCGTCGAGGACGGTTCGCGGTTGGCGGGTGCCTGCTACCCGACGAGTTCCACGGTGTGCAGGGGCTTGTACACGGCCCCTTCGCGTTCCAGCGTGCTTTTGAACAGGGCGACGGCGACGGCCTCGTCGTCGCGCGGGAACGCGAGCGGCGGCAGGTCCCTTTTCGGAATGCGGGCCCGTCGGGCCAGGGTCACGTGAGGCTTGAACGGCTTCTCGTCGAAGGCGAGGCCGCGCACCGACAGCTCGTCGCAGAGCCGGGCGGCAAGGTTCATGAGCGCAGGGTCGGCCGCGATGCCCAGCCAGAGGGTGGCGTCGCTCGCGCGGCCGAACTTGCCCAGGCCGTCGCTTCTCACGGAGACGGGCGGAACCGCCTCGCAGGCGGCGTCGACGGCCTGGGTCGCCGCGGCGACGCCCGTCTCGTCGATCTCTCCCAGGAAGGCGAGCGTGAGATGGTAGGTTTCCTTCGGCAGGAAACGGCCTTCGACCGAGGCGCTCAGGCGGCGGGCAAGGGCTGCCACGTCGAAGGCGAAGCCCTCTGGCAGCTGTAAAGCGACGAACGTTCTCACGACAGCCTCCTGTAGGACTGCTCCGGCGCGCGGCGCGCCACCCGTCTCGCACCGGAGCGCGCGGCTTCTACGCCGCTCGCGCGCGAATGCGAGGCATCCGGGAGGGGCGGCAACGCATGCCCCTCGGGTCCGACGCGGCGCGCCGGGCGGGCTATTCCTTCCCCGACCAGCAGTAGGTGCAGATCTTCTCCCGGTCGATGCCGATGGCCTCCAGCATGCCGTCGAGCGACTGGTAGCCCAGCGAGTCGAAGCCCATCTTCTCGCAGATGGACTTCAGCATGCACGCTCCGCGTTCGGTGGAGCTGTCGGCGTACTCGTCCAGGTGCTGCTGGCCCTCGTCACCTTCGAGCTCCTGGATCACGCGGCGGGCGATGAGCTCCATCTCGGAGCGGCTGCGCGAGAAGCTCAGGTACTTGCAGCCGAACATGATGGGCGGGCAGGCCGAGCGCATGTGCACTTCGGAGGCGCCGCATTCGTGCAGGTAGTTCACCGTTCCCTGCAGCTGCGTGCCGCGCACGATGGAGTCGTCCACGAACATGAGCCTCTTGTCGCGGATGAGCTCGGGCACGGGGATGAGCTTCATCTTGGCCACGCGGTCGCGCACGTCCTGGTTCGTGGGCATGAACGAACGGGGCCACGTGGGGGTGTACTTGATGAACGGGCGGCCGAAGGGGGCCTTGCTCTCGGTGGAGTACCCGATGGCGTGCGGTACGCCCGAGTCCGGCACGCCGGCCACGTAGTCCACGTCGGGCACGCCGCCCGCGGCCGCCTCGTCGCGCGCCATGATCGCGCCGTTGCGGTAGCGCATGACCTCCACGTTCACGCCCTCGTAGTTCGAGTTGGGGTAGCCGTAGTACACCCACAGGAAGGCGCAGATCTTCATCTGGGTTCCCGCAGGGGAGATGGTCTCGTACCCGTCGGCGTCCACGCGCACGATCTCGCCCGGCCCCAGCTCGTACTCGTCGTCGTAGCCCAGCTTGTGGTAGGCGAACGACTCGAACGAGATGCAGAAGCCCTCGCCGTTCTTGCCGATGAGCACGGGCAGGCGGCCCACTTTGTCGCGCGCGGCGATGATCGTGCCGTCGCTGGTCATGATGAGCAGCGTGAGCGAGCCCTCGATGACGTCCTGGGCGAACTTGATGCCCTCGACGAAGCTGCCCTTCTGGTTGATGAGGGCGGCGACGAGCTCGGTGGTGTTCACCGCGCCCGAGCTCATGGCCATGAACTGCTTGCCGCCGCTTTCGAAGTAGTCTTCCACCAGCTGCTCGGCGTTGTTGATGGCGCCCACGGTGGTGATGCCGAACGTGCCCAGATGCGAACGCACGAGCAGCGGCTGCGGGTCGGTGTCGCTGATGCAGCCGATGCCGCTGCAACCGTGGAACCCGGGCAGGTCGTCCTCGAAGCGGGTGCGGAACGGCGTGTTCTCGATCGAGTGGATCTCGCGCTGGAAACCAACCTCGCTGTCATGGAAGATCATGCCCGCACGCCGCGTCCCCAGATGCGAGTGGTAGTCCACGCCGAAAAACACGTCCAGCACCACATCGTGATGTGATGCGGCCCCGAAGAATCCGCCCATTGGTAGCCTTTCGCCTTGCCTTTTGCCTGTTGTGCCAACAAAGATATCAGTATAAGGCTCCCGGCGCGCGGTTGGGGCGAGGCGGCCGTGCGATTCGCGGTTTCTGCACGAGTGGCTGCACGAGCGGCGTCTACGAGGTCGTCGCCGGCGCGTTCTTTTTCTCGGGCACCAGGAAGATGAACACGAGAGAGCTGATCAGCAGCAGGAACGGGTAGAACAGAAACGGGATGATCTGGAACGCCGACACCGCGAAGCCCAGCTCCGTGGCGGCCGAGATGGCCACGAGCATCTGAGCGCCGTAGGGAAGGATGCCCTGGAACACGCACGAGAACGTGTCGAGCAGCGATGCCGTCTTGCGCTTCGATATGCCGTACGTTTTCGCCATGTCGGCTGCGATGGGGTTCGAGATGACGATGGCCACGGTGTTGTTCGCGGTGGCGATGTCCATGGCGCCCACGAGAAGGCCCATGCCCAGCTGGCCTCCCTTCTTGCTTTTGAACAGGCTCTTGATGCCGTTGAGCAGCGCCACGAACCCGCCGTACTCGCGGATGAGCGCGCAGATGGCCGACACCAGCAGCGCCACCATCGTGGTCTCGAACATGCCCGCGGCGCCCGAGCCCATGTTGGCCAGCAGGTCGGTGGCGGCGGTGGCGCCCGTGGCCACCATGATGATGGAGCCCGACAGGATGCCCAGCAGCAGCACGATGAACACGTTCACGCCGACGATGCCGCCGACGAGCACGATAAGGTAGGGGACGAGCTGGATCAGGTCGTATTCGTGGACGACGCTGCCGCCGAGGTCGGCGCCGAACGACAGCACGAGGATGATGACGAGCGAAACGATAGCCGCCGGCAGGGCGATCTTGAAGTTCTCGCGGAACTTGTCCTTCATCTGGCAGCCTTGGCCCTGGCAGGCCGCGATGGTGGTGTCGGAGATGAACGAGAGGTTGTCGCCGAACATGGCGCCGCCCATGACGCTGGCCACGCACAGCGGCAGGCTGAAGCCGGACGCGGACGACACCGCCACGGCGATGGGCGTGATCAGCGTGATGGTGCCCACCGACGTGCCCATCGACAGCGACACGAAGCAGCTCACCACGAACAGCACCGCCACGGCGAACTGCACGGGAACGACGGAAAGCAGCAGGTAGGCCACGCTTTCGGCGCTGTCGCGGCCCACGGTGCCCACGAAGATGCCGGCCACCATGAAGATGAGCACCATGGTGACGATGGTCTTGTCGCCCATGCCGCGGCCCATGATGGACAGCTTGTCGTCGAAGGGCAGCTTGCGGTTCTGGAAGCACGCCACGAGCAGCGCGACGAGGAATATCACCACGACGGGGATGTTGTAGAAGCCCATAGGTATGCCCATGCCGTACTCGAACAAGATGCCGAGCCCCAAATACAGCACCAGAAACACCCCGATGGGCAGCAGCGCCTTGACGTTGCCCTTGGGGGCGGCGGCCGTGTTCTTCTCTTCCATGATTCGCATTCCTTCTTGTCGTCGCGCGCGTTGAACGTCGCGCATGGGTACCGTTATGAGACGAGCCCGCCCTTGCGGCGCTCGGTTAGGTGCGTGCCCCCTTGCCGTCCAGCAGCGGCGTGAGCTCGCCGTGGGCGAGGATGGTGATCTTGCGGGTGGCTCGCGAGACGGTGGTGTACAGGCGGCGGCGCGCGAGCGGGTCATCGGGGAAGGTGCGCGCGCTGGCGTCGGGCACGATCACCTGGTCGAATTCCAAGCCTTTCGCCAGTTTGAGCGTGATAAGCACCACGCCTCCGTCCGGCAGCTCGTCGTGCTCGCCGACGAGCGCGGGCGCCGTGTCGCCCAGCAGCGTTTGCAGGCGGCGGGCCTCGTGCTTCCACGGCACGATGACGGCCGTGAGCCCCTCCTCGCCGCGCGCCTGCTCGACGGCGCGGCGCAGCTCGGCGACGTAGCGGGCCTCGTCGGGGCACGCGATGATGGTCGGCGCCGTGTCGGCGCGCTGGATGGACGAGATGCGCAGCCCCTCCTCGCGATCGAGCAGGCTCGCGAACAGCGCGGTGATTTCGGGGGTGGAGCGGTAGCTCGTCATGAGGTGGCATTCCTCCACGGGGCCGCGCGCGGCCGAGAACACGGCGCGCACGTCGTAGAACGACGCCGTGTCCGGCGCGATGGCCTGGTTCGGGTCGCCCAGCAGCAGGAAGTGCGCGCGCCTGAAGTAGCGCGCCAGCACGGCGAGCTGCGCGGCGGTATAGTCCTGCACCTCGTCGACCATCACGTACTTCGCGTTCGGGTTGCCCAGGCCCGTGAGCGCCATCTTGAGGTAGAGCCATTCGAGGGGCGCGAGGCCGGGCGCGTTCAGCAGGCGCATGCCTATGCGGTCGATGCGCAGCCAGTCGTCGCGCTCGACGGCACGGTAGGCGTCCGCGTAGCGGTCGTTCAGGAAGCGCAGGGCCAGGGCGCGCTCCTCCTGCTCGTCGGCCGGGGCGATGAGCTCGTGGAATATCCGCAGCTGCTCGTCCGTGCTCAGGGCCGAGAGTTCGTCGAGCACCTCGTCGGTGGCCGCCATCTGCTTGAGGCGGGTTTCCAGGCGCGCGTGCAGCTCCTCGCGCATGAGCGTGACGCGGTGCGGGCCGGCCGGGATGCGGCCGAACTTCGCCGCGACCTTGCGCACCTGGTCGGCGGAGACGAGCCGGGTGTCGGCGCAGCGGATGTCCTTGAAGTCGTTGGCGTCGAACTCGAACGAGGCGACGGCTTCGTCTATGCGCGCCAGGGCCTCGAGGGGCACGCCCACGTCCCCGCTGCCGCGGTCGGGCGGCAGCAGCCCTTTCGCGAACTCGTCCCAGGTGAGGGTTTCGGGGTTGCGCTCGCCCAGGTCGGGCAGCACGTTGTCTATGTAGTGGCGGAACACCGGGTTCGGCGTGACGAGGAACACCTCGGAGGGGTCGAGGCTGCCGCGGTTCTGGTAGAACAGGTAGGCTATGCGCTGCAGCAGCACGCTGGTCTTGCCGCTGCCGGCGATGCCGCTCACCAGCAGCACGGGCACATCCTCGTGGCGCACGACCAGGTTCTGCTCCTTTTGGATGGTGGCCGTGATGGCCTGCATCTGCGCCGTGCGCCGCTTGGAGAGCGACGCGAGCAAGAGCGAGTCCTGGATGGCGACGCTCGTGTCGAAGTAGGCGCGCAGGCGGTCCTCCTCGATGTCGAACTGGCGGCGCAGCTTGAGGTCGGCCGTGATGGTGCGCCCGTCGGCTTGGTAGGACGTGCGGCCGTTGTCCTGGTTGTAGTAGGTCTCCGCAACGGGGGAGCGCCAGTCAACCACGAGCCGGCGGTAGTTCTCGTCGGAGATGCCGGCGTTGCCGATGTAGAGTTCTTTCGGCTCCTGGTCGGGCTTGAACTGCAGGACCACCTTCGCGAAATACGGCTGCTTCAGCAGCAGTTGGACCTTGGCGAGCTCCTCGGCGTTGGCGTCCTGCGCCAGGTTGTAGCCGTCGATCACCCGGTTCATGGCCGCGAAGTCTGCGTAGGTTTCCATGGCGTCGGCGTAGGTGGCCAGGTTGGGCGCCAGCTCCTCCGCCATGGCCTTCTTGTCGGCCGCCGCCTCTTGGCGCGCCTTCTCCATCTGCCGCACGAGGTTGCGCCCGATGGCTTGGAGCGTGCCGTAGGTTTCGGAGAGGTGGCGCTGCTCTGCGGCGAAGATCGGGTCGTCGGTCTGGTCGGAGGGACTTTCGCTTGGGGGCGCTGCGCTGGTGCTGGCGTTAGCGCCAGCGTTCTCGCCGGGTGCTTGGGCCGGGCTGTTCGGCGGCGGGCACGCCGCCTGACCTGCCGACGGCTTTTCGGGCGTTTGTTTCGGGTCGATCTGCAAAGGTTCTCCTCGGGTTCTCCGTCGTGCGTCGCGTCAAAGATATCGCTGTGCATTGTATCGGATTCTCGCACGGGAGTGTGCAAGGCGAACCCGATTGAAGCGTTCGCGCGATGCGACGGCGCCGAAGGCCGCCCTCAGCTTGTCATCCTGACCGCAGCGTGCAGCCTTGCGGTGCCCCTCGCCATCCCGAGCGGAGGCCGAAAGCCGATCTACTCCGCCGTTCCCGGTGGAGCGCCAAAGGTCGATTTACCCTGTCACCTGAGCGGAAGCAGAAGGTCGGTCTACTCTGTCGTTCTGGGTGGGGCGTCAAAGGTCGGGCCCCTTTTGTCATCCTGAGCGGAGCGCCGAAGGCGCGGAGTCGAAGGATCTTCGGCGTCAAGGAAGCTCGACGGTTCGTGGCCTGTCGGATTCTTCGCTTGCCCAATTCGACGGAAAGTCGATCAGTAGGTTGGCTTGCGTTCAACTGTCCCGTTTACGGTACAGCTAGAAATTCTTTCCATGGCATACTGCCCAGTAAGAGAAGAAGAGGGCATCGTTTGGAGGGAAGGTGGTCGGAATGGAGAACGCGCGCAGTCCGCTGATCGAGAAGCTGCACGAGGATCGGATCGATATGGCCAGGTACCGGGAATGGAAGCGGGGCGAGGACGGAAGGACGCTCGAGGCGATCGGGGCGAAAGGCGAGGTGGTCGTCGACTTGCTGGCCGCCTACGACGCTCGGCACGCGGCGCTGGTTCGCTTCATGGAGTCCGGGCATTGCCGCGACGCCTCAGTCGCTCGGGGTTCCTGTCCGCCGCTGCGACGCTGAACGGGTCCAGCCGAACTTCGCTATACTTCTCGCGAAGGCAGGCGCGGGTTTGCTCGCGCGGTGGAGCGGAGGCGGCGGATGGCGGGAACGTTGCGGGATGCGGTGTACGGTGCGGCGGTGGGCGACGCTTTGGGCGTGCCCTACGAGTTTCGGCGACGCGGCGAGTTCGCATGTACGGGCATGGTGGGCGGCGGTGCGCACGATCAGTTGGCGGGCACGTGGTCGGACGATACGTCGCTTCTGCTGGCGACCTGCGACAGCCTGCGCGAGTGCGATGGGAAGGTGCGTGTGGACGACCTGCGGCGGCGCTTCTGCGACTGGATGCGCGACGGACGCTACACGCCCGACGGCTTCTGCTTCGGCATCGGCAACGCCACGGCCAAGGCGCTTGCCGAGGGGAAGGGATGCGTCGACGTGAGAAGCAACGGCAACGGGTCGCTCATGCGCATCGCGCCGCTGGCGTTCGCGGATGCGAGCGACCGCGACGTCGCCGAGGCGTCGGCCGTAACGCACGCCCATCGCGTGTCCGTGGACGCGTGCGTGTCGTTCGTGCATGTCGCGCGCGACCTCGCCGCCGGCGTGCCCGCACGCGAGGCCGTGGAGCGCAACGCGCCTGAGGGCGAGGAGTTCTCGCGCGTGGGTCGCGCGGGCGAGCTGCGGCGCTGCGAGGTGGAATCGAGCGGGTACGTGGTGCACACGCTGGAGGCGTCGCTGTGGTGCCTGCTGAACACGGACGATTACGCCGCCTGCGTGCTGATGGCCGTCAACCTGGGCGACGACAGCGACACGACCGCCTGCGTGGCCGGCGCCTTGGCGGGCATCGTCTACGGCGCGGAGTCGATTCCTCAAGAGTGGCTCGCAACCCTCCGCAGGAAGGACCTGATCGAGGCGTGCTTGTTCTGACGTGAGAAAATTTTCGCCGAGCTTGCGTTCGCCGCAGGTATTCATGACTTCCGGAACGGGAGCGAAGTTTCGTCCACGCGTGTGTTTGGAAGGAATGTGTCAAAACACCGTGCAACTCGTGTCTTGGTGGTCGTTTCGTAGGGGCGGGGCTTGCCCCGCCCGCTCGACCTGGGAATACGCACCTGATTGAATGGGCGGGCCAAGCCCCGCCTCTGCGAAGGACGTTCTGGCGGGGTTTTCGATGCAGCCCCTTCAGCTTATAAGGGTGCAGCCATACGACAAGCCCTTGCTACCAGCGATATGCAGAAACCAATCGCGTGAGCTTATCCCCGTTTCGAGCCCTGCCGGCTGATACCGCCCTTGTGACCCGACGCCTTGTTCGGGCCCTTGTCGGCGCGCGGAATGCGGTTGGGCTTAGGCGGCAAGGGACGTTCGGCTGCGATCGGCCTCTTACCCATTAGGTTTAGACCAACTTGCCCTTGCAGTGGTCGATGCCGTGTTGGATGATCTGCGCCGTCCATCCGGTGAAGTCCTTCTTGCGGGCAACGAGCTCGCCGTCGACCAGCTCGTCGTAGGCGATCTTGACGCGGTCATATCGCGTCACCTTGGATTCGGCCTCTAACGAAAGGCACCCCTCGACCGCCTTGAACGCCCCCAGCGCCTGCAAAAGCCGCGGGTTGTACATAACGTGCGGCTGATCGTCGTCGTCCAGGTAAGCGATGATGCAGGTCGTTGAGCCGATCTGGTTAGCTGCCAAGCAAGCGGCCCCCTCCATCGACGTCAACGTCTCCACAAGGTCATCTGCCACCTGCGCGTCATCAGCCGTGGCAGGGGCGCACGCCTGCGAGAGGATGGCCTCGTCTTTTATAAGTTCTTTGATCACGATGTTCCCCTTAGGAATAGGTTTCTTTCCATGACGTCGTCCCTTTGGGAGTCGCGTCGGTTTCGTTTGGCAAGAATTCTACCATGAAGGAACGCGAGGTCGGGCGTCAGGTCTTGGTCGCCCTCGGTTACCGAGGGCGACGGATACTGCGGGGCCAGCTCGTTCTACATGATGGGGCGAACCATCGCGTATCTCTTCGTGTGACGAGTTCCCGCCGTTTGGAGAGGGTGGGCATCTTTCTGTGCACTCTCTTGGTATAGTGTGTGCGAACGTGATGGAGAGGAGGCGTGCGTCGTGGATCCAATCGCTTTTCATGCGGGGTAACAGGGAGTATTTCGAGGATTTCTTGACGAGGAGCACCTATCACTCGAATGCTATCGAGGGCAGCACGCTTTCGTATGCTGAAACCTACGCGATTCTTTGGAACGACAACTCGCTGGAGGTGACGGCGACTGCGCGAGAGCTGTACGAGGTTATCAACCATAAATGCGCGTTGGATGCGGCTCTCAGGGACGTGCGGGCTCCTTTGAGCGAGCGGCTTGTCAAAGAGATCGCTCAAACCATCAACAAGAACATCAACGAGATAGGCGGCTATCGGACGGTTTCGGTGCTCATCCGAGGGACCGAGCATATTCCTCCGAAGCCGTATCAGGTGAACCAGCTCATGATACGGCTGGTGTACGAGTACAACCGCGACGAAGAAGCCGATCCGTTCAAGCGTGAAGCGCGCTTCCATGTGCGATTCGAGCGCATCCACCCCTTCGAGGACGGCAACGGCCGCACAGGCAGAATACTCATCAATCGCGGGTTGCTGCGAGCGGGCCTCGCTCCCATCGTGGTGCCGTTCGAGCGCCGCGCCGAATATCTTGCGATGCTCGCGAACGGCGATGCGGACGGCCTCGCCGACATGCTCCGGTCGCTCTCTCGCACCGAGGAAGAGCGCATCGCGGCGTTCGCCGAGGTGGCTCGGGGGTAGGGGCTGCAGAGACTCTAGCGCGGAGTTCTTCGAGCACGCGCTTGCACTCGCGATGCCTTTCGACGCATTGCAGAACTTCCAATTCCGGTCACCAATAGCGGTTGTTTCTTTCTTCGAGCTCCAGAAGGGCCCGGTAGAGCTCCTTCTGAAGTTCTTCTTTCTTCAGGCTTTTGACATAGCGTTCGAGTTCTTTGAGGTGCTCTTGCTCCTGGCGTTCCGCTTCCTTTTCGGACTCTTCGACTTCGCGCATGAAAGCATCGACTTCGTCGGGGAACGCGGTAAAGCACAGGGCGACCATATGCTTGCAGATGACGCGCCGGTCTTTTGCGAACGGGCAGTCGCAGTGCGACTTCTTGGGATGATTCATGTTGATGACGGTGTGGTAGGGTTCGGCCGCCGAACCCTCGATGAAGCTTTCGTAAATCCCATCGGCAACTTTTTCGTAAGAGTCGACCTTTCCCTGTTTGAAATAGTCGTAGCCTCGCCACACTGAGGCATTGCTTGCCGATGACCAAAAGCTCATAGGATGGCTCCGTTCTCGGGTTACCGCTGTCGGTTGTTCGAGTGTACGCCAGACCGGAGAAAGCTTCCACTCTGGCGCGCGAATTAGATAAGCTCGCGTTAATCGATTCGTTTAACGAAGCTGTCAACGGCCAGGTCGTGCAGCTGCTTCGACAACATTGACTCGGAAATGATTCCGATACAGCGGCAATCTGGCCGAGCTTAATCCTGCGCGGATCTAGGAGATTGAACGCTGACGGGAAAGCGTCTGGTGGGCGTAGCGGAGCAACTGGTAGAATAAATAACTTACGCATAGGGCAGGGCCGGGCGCTTTGTGCGGCCATGTTTTTAACAGAAAGGTATGAGTGTTGACTGCTGGCAAAAAGCATAGCATACGCATGACGGCCGTAGACCTCTTCTCTGGCTGCGGTGGCATGTCGCTCGGCTTCGAGCAGGCAGGGTTTGACGTCCTCGCCGCCTTCGATAACTGGACTCCTGCTATTGAGGTTTATCGCAAAAACTTCAATCATCCAGTCTATCAACAAGACTTGTCGGATGTGGAAGCGTCCGTTGCGCAAGTGAAGAAACTCGCACCGGCTGTCATATTTGGTGGTCCTCCATGCCAGGATTTCTCAACTGCGGGTCATCAGGACGAGGACGGTGGAAGAGCGGTTCTTTCGGTTGCCTATGCAACCATAGTCTCGAAGGCTAGACCGCAATGGTTCGTGATGGAGAACGTGGCTACTATTAAGAACACTCAGTCGTTTAAAAGGGTCTGCAAGACATTCCGAGAGGCCGGCTACGGTATCACCTGCAAGGTTCTTAACGCAGCGTATTGCGGCGTTCCGCAGACGCGCAAACGCATGTTCATCATCGGAGGCCTCGGTGAGAAAGATGACTTCCTTGCCGAGATGCTCGATATGGGCCTGGCTGACAAACCTATGACGATTCGTGACTATCTTGGCAACTCGCTAGGCATAGATCATTACTTTCGTGTACCCACCAACTATAGCCGTCGCGGCGTGTTCAGCATCGACGAACCGTCTATGACGATACGGGCGATTGACCGCCCAATTCCTCCTGGCTACAAGGGAAACCCAAAGGACTCAGCACCCGTGAGTGAGACAAGAATACTCACACCGAAAGAACGCAGCTACATCCAGACGTTTCCTGAAGAGTTCGAATTCTTTGGCGGAAAGTCAGATGTTAATACGATGATCGGCAATGCTGTTCCGGTCAATTTCGCAAAATTCGTCGCATCTGCGCTTAGGGCGTACATAGAGGCGAAGGGCGGTAAGAGGCAATGAAGGCGGTTGATATCTTTTCGGGTTGCGGTGGCATGTCGCTCGGTTTCGAACAAGCGGGGATCGAGGTGCTTGCGGCTTACGATAACTGGGAGCCCGCAGTCGAGATTTATCGTGCGAACTTCGATCACCCTGTATATCGGAAGGATCTTTGGGACGATGATGTGACCGATGCTATTAAGGAGCTTGCGCCCGATTTAATTATGGGGGGTCCTCCGTGTCAGGACTATTCCATCGCGGGGAAACGCGAGGAGGGTTATAGGGCCAATCTAACAACTCGCTTTGCGGAGATCGTTGTGGGTGTGCGCCCAGAGTGGCTTGTGTTCGAAAATGTCTACAATATCGAGCGTTTCGACACACTCCTGAAGATGAAAAAGATGCTCAACGATGCGGGATACGGTTTAACCTCGCAAGTGCTTGATGCCAGTCGATGTGGGGTTCCTCAGGCTAGAAAGCGTTTCATCTTGGTGGGCCATCTTGGTTCCGAGGACGGATTCTTCGATGAAGCGCTGATCGAGGGGATGTCCGAAAAGCAGATGACGGTTCGCGACTACCTTGGTAATAAGCTCGATACGCAGTACTACTATATGCATCCAAGGAGCTATGCGCGTCGCGGAGTCTTTTCGATCGATGAGCCCTCGGCAACAATTCGCGGCATCAATAGGCCGATACCGGACAACTACAAGAAACATCATGCCGACGCAGCGGCGATCAAAGATGGCGTGCGCGCGCTTACGACTAAAGAGCGAAGCTATTTGCAGTCGTTTCCTGAGGAATTTAAGCTCTTTGGGCCGAAGAGTAGCGTGGAGCTTGCAATTGGGAATGCCGTGCCACCTGCACTTGCGAAATATGTTGCGTCGCGGGTGCTCAAATTCGACGAATGCAATAAAAACAGGAGATGATTGTCTTGTCGTACTTCGTGAAGGTTGACGATTATCAGACGTACTCAGGGCATGACTCTGAATTTCACTACGAGTACAACGCTAACAGCGGCGGGGGGCAAGCGTTTCTTGGAGGGAAAATCATTGATACTGCTGGTATAGTTGCATCGCCTAGCGAGCTCGAAGGATTGAACGCAAGCTTTGCTTTGCGTGTGCGCGATAGTCTAATCGACCTGAGCGATGGGGGCAATGCGTCCTATATCGTATCGCCTCGCGGCGCAGGCAGCCAAAGCATGAAGCTGGGGGTTCATGACAAGGTAAATCCGAATCTTCTCATGGCGGCGGCCTTTATGCTGCCAAAGACTTGTGGCCGGAACATGGCGGCTTCTATCAGTGTTTCTCCGCTTACGACCGAGAACTACTGGCTACGCTCCATGTGGCTCGATGTAGATCGCAGCGAAAATGGCGTCACTACTTTCATTCCGAAGGATTTCGTTTTTGAGGGCGGTCTATCAAAGAGGCCGGGGGTGACTGCACAGAAAGATGCAGTGACGGGTGACCAGCAATTTTTCAAGCTTGAGTACGCTCGGAGAATCGAGGATACGATACTCCTGGCGGATGATGACTCATTGCCCGACTATGCGCTCGATGTTTTGAGACGTTACCGAGACGTCTACCTTGGAGTTTCCGCTTTTAACTACCAAGAAAGCGTAAAGAGCGTGTCGGACCTTATGCGCCACTTGTCGTTTGACTACAGTGACACCTACACGGGATATAGCGATCCGCTCGTCTTCCTCGCAAACTTGAGTGGGCGTGGCGAAAATGCTTCCTGTGTTGCTCATGGCGGGCCTTCCGAAATCCGTCAGCCACGCAATTTCATCTTCTTCGGTGCTCCCGGAACGGGTAAATCCTTCCAGCTCAACAAGCTTGCTAACGAGAACTTTGCACGTGAGAACATATGTCGTGTGACCTTCTATCCTGACTACACCTACGCGCAATTTGTAGGATGTTTTAAGCCTTTTGGTCAGATTGCTGCTCCCTTAGGGGACGAGGCTCCAGCCTCAATGAAATCTGAAATCTCGTACCGTTTCGTCCCTGGCCCCTTCCTCGATGTGTATATGAATGCAGTTCAGAACCCGGATGAGCTTTATCTGCTCATCATTGAGGAGATCAACCGGGCAAATCCTGCTTCTGTATTCGGTGATTTGTTCCAACTCCTTGACCGGAGCGATAGCGGACGCAGCGAGTATGACATCGCGGTGCCCGCAGAGCTTCGCGAATATTTTCGTGTATTTTTACCCGAGTACGCCACAAGCGGACATATCGTGGATCCGGTTTGCCTGTTGTCTGAACAGGGCCGGCTGACGAAAGAGGCGAGACGGCTCTCACTTCCACCAAACCTCTACCTGTGGGCAACAATGAACAGCGCTGATCAGGGTGTTTTTCCGATGGACACCGCTTTCAGACGACGTTGGGACTTCCGTTACATTGGGATCAACGAAGGCGATTCTGGGATCGCCGATATCGTTGTCGAGGTTGGTAAGGAGCGTATCTTCTGGAACGAACTACGTCGCAACATAAACGACCTAATGAAAAGAGCCGACATCAACGAGGATAAAATGCTGGGACCGTACTTCGTTTCTCCGGCTGCGCTCAAGAGCGGTCGGTTCGCTGATGTGTTCAAGGAAAAGGTGCTACTGTACCTTTTCGAGGATGCTGGCAAGTTGAAGCGCAAGAGACTTTTTGCCGACGAAACCGCCTCTTATTCTGAGCTATGCGAACAGTTCGACGAGGAAGGCGTGCGGATATTTAAAGACATCGACATTGCCTGCATGCTCGCCCCGGCAGAGAGCGATACGGAAGGGTTCGAGGATTAGCTATGCGTCGAGTGTTAGTCCGCGAGCGCAAGTCGTACTCGCTGGCATCCCTCGCCGGACTGATGAGGACCGACGGCAATACCGCGGCTTGCGTCCTCTCGCTCTTGCTGCAACGCGGAATCGTGAAGCGTCGCGTGGAGCTTGCGGAGGAGGATGACGGGGCGGAAACCGCCTCTGATGAGCTCTATCAATTCGTTTACGTGGGTATAGCGATCGTGGATACTTGGGTGTTTGTGAGTTATCCAAAGTACCTCTTGTCGAATGAGCCTGCAGATAGGGAGTTGCGTCGTTTTCTGGCTGTTGTACGCAAGGTCGGACGCATGGAGTCAAAAGATATCGATACGACCGAGCAAGGTGCCGGTAACCTGTTGTCAGTAATGATTCGTCTACTTGAACTCTACGACGAGAGCGGGCTGTACACGCACTATGAAGTCGGGCGCGAGCTCAACGGCGCGGGTCAGATCGACTGGGCTCGCACTATCAACCTTCGCGTTCCCGTTATCGTGCAAGGAAGCCCAATATACGCCGAATACGATACGCGCAAAACGAGTTGCGACGAAGCTGATTTGGTCATGCGCCTGCATCGAGCAGTGCTGACTGAGTGCTCGACGTTTCTCGCCGAGTGTGGAATCCTTGACCTGCTCGCTTTCGGCCAGGTGGGACTTTCCTCGGAGGAAGTTGAGAATATTGGGAGCCCCGAGGCGCTGCGATGGATGCTCGAGCGCGAGCGGAGTGTGCAATTCGTAACTTGGAAGCAGGAGATCTTGGACCTCATGCTTCTCTATCTTGGCGGGCGCGACCTCGCTGCTGCTTCTGCGACCGTTCTGTGCTTCGGCACGGGCAGCTTTCATCGAGCATGGGAGCTTGCCTGCAAGTGCGCTTTCGACGATCTACTTGATACGCAGCTTGGGGCGTTGGGCATCGACCTTGTTGAGCCGTGGCTCGAACGACAGAAAATGAAGCTCATCGATGTCGTCCCGCATCCGCTCTGGGAACGACCGCAGGATGACGGTGATTGGCAGGTATGCGAAAAGGTCGATAGCCTAATTCCTGACACAGTTGCATTCGGCGCAAGCTGCAAAGGACGGGTTTTTCGTATAATCGATGCGAAGTATTATGTGCCGGCTGTTTCGCGCAAAATAACCTCACAGCCTGGAGTGGAATCTGTGACTAAGCAGTTCTTGTACCAGTCGGCATATCGCCGCTTCGTACTCGATCATGGTTTTTGCGCCGTCACGAACTCGTTCGTTGTGCCGACCGAGGAGCCTGAGCCAAAGATACTTGCCCGTGTTTCATTTCCTGAAGTGCTCTCTAATGAAAAGGCGCCCTTTTCGAATCACGTGTGCATGTGGGCATTGCCTGCCGATGAAGTGTTTGACGCATTCTTGAATGGCAAGCAGTTAAGCGGTGCGCGTTTCCTGCAAGTATAGCTTTGACGGCAGGGACTTTGCCTCATCACGTCTTATCGATTTCGCAAGTGGATGAAATTTTTCATCTTAATCCTGCCTTTTGCAGGGTTCTGATCTGGCGACGGGGAAGAATTCTGGTTGCCAAAAGGAGCGCTTTCATCTTCGCAATGGAGGTAGCAGAAGAGAAGTCTTCGTGAGCATCTTGCGCAGGAGCAACCGCGGATTGCCGGAGTTATCGACCGGGGGGGGGGGGCTTGCTCCTCTGCTCCATGTTTCTACTGTCGGCCCGCTCGCTATTTTCTCGATTCCGGAGAGATGTCTCCACTGGTTGGGATGCGTCTTGAAACCCTCGTCGATGAACACGCTGTTGTCTTGCCGTTGAGCCTGAGCTTGGAAAGGCGGCGAGATCAAGTTGCCGAACCCTCCTTCGGGGACGGTGGTTTGGGCAGGGAAAAGCCGGTCGTACGCCTTGAAGTCGATCGCGCCCGTCTCGCCCATGGCTGCGGTGATGAGGGCGCTGCCGAGGTTTCGCGCGAGGGCGGCATCGACGGACTCGGCGAAGAAAGCCCAGGCATGGTCATCGTTGCCGGAGCGCGAATGCTCGACTGCGACGTCGAGCCGTGCTCTTTGCCCGTGCGTCGGTATGCGGTGATCTCGTCCTGCCAGACTGCCTTGTCGGAATCGGCCACGAGCACGGAGGTCTTGCTGCTCTCGTCGAGCACGTAAAGGCCGACGACGTCCTTGAAGCCGTTCCGTCCTTCGTTTAAGCGCCTCACGAGTGCGCCGTCGTTCAACGGCGTGAACAAGCGCTCGGGGCAATTCGCGCATTCCGACCGGGGGTTCGCCTTCTTGGGGCAGACGCCCGCCTTCCATTCGTTCGCGCAGACGGGGGCGTATCCGATGCCGCCGTCTTTTCTGCGAATCCGCACGCGTGAACGTCGCTACGGCCTTTGAACAACTCCTTGAACAGGGTGAGCTTGTCTTTCGCGGAGCTCTCGGACGTGGCGATGCCCCGCTCGGCTGCCCGGTGCGCGAACTCCTCGCCTCCGCGCTGCCATTCTACTTACGTGGCGTAAAAGCGGCTTCCCGACTGATCCGTGTACACGATGACGGATGCGCTGGCGGAGGCGTGCGGAATACGCTCGGCGAGCGTTGCCTCGCGTCCGTCTACGATGGCGTACTTTGGGGTATTGCCAAGGGGTTCGCCCATGCGCGCGCTCCAATCGGGAGAGGGCGGCAGATTCGTTGTGCGTTGCAGTCAGTATAGAGCTGGTGCGCCAAAACCAACTAGGGGACGAGACGGAGCGGCGTAAATTCATTAGGTTTATCCTTTTGTGCCCAATTCGAGGGACACCCGATTCGATACGAATATGTATCATCTGCTCCATCACGGGCAAACCGTCAAAAGGTTCGTCCAGACAGCTTGCTTGCCCGCTGTCGGTATCCAAGAGACGGCGAGCGTGCGGCCAAAAGGCGGGTTCGAAGAATAAGACACGATCTGCGTGGCAACCGACATTGGTGCCAGGGTGCAGCAGGCCATGAGCGCCACCCAGAAAGAGCGAGAGAGGTCAAAGCCGAGCGCCGATTCGCTCTCAAGCGGCAAAGGCGCAGGCAGAAGAATCGCGGCAGGTAGGTCGGGCAGATTGGCGACTAATTATCTGGTCGCTTTTCATGCCTTGTCCAAAGACCATCGATATACTATACTGACAATATAATGACATGTTATTAAAGGAGGATTACCATGCCGCCGCGAACCAATGCAGGGAGCACAAAGCTGGGCGCGTCAATTCGCGCCCAGAGGATCGCTCTGGGTTTGACCATTGAAGAAGCTGCGTTAAAAGCGGGGGTGGGAACGAAAACATGGTGCCGATACGAATCGGGTTCGTCTATTCGAAGCGACAAGGTATTAGGGGTTTGCAAGGCTCTTGGCTGGCTCGGACTGCCCGATAACGAAAAGGGAGAAAAGAAAGAGACCGCCTCTTATCTTGATACGATCGACGAGTCGGACGAGGTATGGCCAGCTTGGCTCAACGAGCTGTATGGAAGAAAAGCGGCCGTGTCCTTTGTCGTTGGTAGCGATCTCCTCCTTGATTATCTAAAAGAGGATCTTTTGGCGCTGTCTTCAAAACCTCGAGGCACCCATATCGGTGAATTGGGCGCATCATGGCTAGACGGTGATTTACCTGAGCAATTCAAAACTCGATACGACTATGAATTCGTTTTTGCTCTTTTATGCGTGGTTGAAAAATATCGAAAGCAAGCTCGTTTCGCACAAGGCTTCACTGCTCATACGGTTTTAGACGAACTGGCGCTCTACCTAATTGTTGAGGAGTCGAGGATCTGTTTGGCGGAATGGTGTCCGGATGGATCCGACGAGGAGGATCGATGGGACGAGTGGGCATCTGACGTTAGAGATGACGAGGATCTGGAGTGGGCTCTGTTCTCGGATCAATTTGTTTCTCCCGGGGATGTTTATCATTTCGATAATTGGTTAACGCCCCAATTCTATTTGAGCTAACGTTGAATCGTTGCGAATGTGAAGAGGATGCAGTGAACGAGTTGTATGAAAAAGAAAGCGCTGCTCCGATTAAAGGGCCAGACGTTGTTGTAACCCTGGGCTTCCCAAAAACGTATATTTCTGAACGAGGGGAAGTGTTCACTTATGCCGGGGAGGCTTTCAAGGATTGCCTATCAATGGGTATCGGCTGCTGTTCGTACAAACACGAAGGCAAGCATTCGACGGATGAGAGCGTGGCGGCAGATATCCATGGTTTTTATCGCTTGAAGCGCGGAGGGATTTACCTCGACAGCTTTGTGGATGAAGGGTACTACGCAGCGGCTACTTATAAAGAGTCGAACTCTTACCTGGAACTTCCGATTGCGGCGAGTACATATTATGGTGTCATTGATCGCGAAACCCGGTGTGAAGACGAAGTGATGACACGAGCAGTTTTTCGGCCTGACTTATGATGAGCTTTCCCGCTTGCTTGAAGGGTATGGCTTATTGTTCGGGCTATCGAATGAGTATATTCAGTTTCCGAGGGTAACGCGGTCGACACGGTCGAACAATGTATGCAACTTGTCTGGCGACTGGATTCCAAAAGGGCTTCCCTGTACCGCGTTCAGTAATAGCAGTTATCCGTATTCCCACATCTCAATCAGAACATTTTATTCTTACATTGGACTGCTGATGATTGGGAAACATGCAAATCCCATTTAGATGGGTCTTGTAAGCTGCGGAGTTAACGAAGAAGTTTGGGTCGGGTGACGTCTTTTAATGATGGCGCGGTTGAGTGTTTTTCAAAGGTTGTTCCGTACGGCGAGTTCTTTGATTGGTGAATTGTGCAACGGACACCAATTGATTAGCTGAAGAAGTGCTCGGAACTGTGAAAGAGGCCGATCAGATTCTTTCTGTCTTGTCTTATGACGGAGTTCCGGACGCGCCACAGAGTAAGCTCAATTCTGCGAGGTAATGGCTTAGATTCAAAAAGAGGGGGGCTGCATGATCAAAGGGCTTATCGAATTGCTACACAGATCTTCGATGCCGAATGGGTAGGCCGTTGCGGAGAAGCTGACTGAATGTATGCTCAAGCTGCTCGGTCTTGACGGCAAAATGTTGCCCAACGTGTATGCGTTCAAGAGCAACGGCGAGACATTCGAGATAGATGTTCTATTTGATGTCCGAAAGGGCGTTTTCGTTATTGAAAACAAGAATCCATCGCGGTTTTCAGCCGCATACTGGCATTTTTGACCCTTCTGGGTCCGCCTATTCACAAGCCATCGGCTCTGCCGGTGGCTTGTGAATAGCGTAGGGAATTCACAAGCTACGCCTGTGGTGAGGTGGCTGACGCAAATGAAGGAAAGTTTTCGCATATAGTACCGCTACCGTGGCGTCGGTAATAAGCCTTTGATAATCGATGGGTATTTCTTTGCGAAGACCCGAAGCCTTCGCTTGATGGCTTTTTGGACTTCTCCCTCATCATCGCTTGCATATAATAAGTAAAAAAGCCCCCTCCCTTCTAGCTCTTTGTTGTCAAAGGTTTGTAGTACTTTCATGAATTTTTCAGTGAGTGTCATTTTAGTGTCCAGATCAATAAGTGTTGAGGCACCCGCAAAAAGGCAGAGAAGAGGGATTACGGTTTCACTATCAAGCTTTGAGTCCAAAAGTATCTGCACTATCTGGGCACTCAAAAATACACTGTTGAACGATTCTAGAGATATGGAAATAAGAATAATGTCCGAAATGATGGGCGGAGTATCCGGGTTCTCCTCTTCGATATAGCTTAAAAAAGATTCTCTAATGGGGATTGCGTATTTGCACGATCTTGCAAGTCCATCAATCTTTACATCAATTTTTGAATGCCAGCACGCTTGCATTAGTCTTCCGACACGCATCTTGCATATCAGCGAGAAAGGATCGTCTTTCTCGTATGAAAAAATATTATCAAGTACTGATAGCGTCATGCTCTTCCGAAGGCCAAAATAGTAGAAAGCTACATCTGTCCAGAAGGAATCAAAGTAGAGCTCTATAGCTCGACCAATCGTGTCGATATCTTCGTCGGGGTTTGTGTGTAGGTGATATGATGCGAAAAACTCTAAGAAGGAACGATGTTTGAACTGTAGCATTTGATCGATTGTGCTAGTTACGATAAGGCAAGATCTGTTCAGTTCTTCAATCATAGCTTCCCAATTATCTAAGGGCCAGTCATAATCTGTAAAATAGTTCTGTCCAAAACCCCAGAAATCACTCATGGATATTGAGTCGACTTCTTTTTTTACAAACATTTCGTATGCCAATTCCCCTAAAAACCTCTTCTTTAGTTCATATTCAAAGAGCACTTCGATACCTTTGTCTTTATCGAACTTTCCTAGGACGCTATCAGCGTATTGTTCATAAAGTTCAGCTATAGAAGCGGGAATTTCTTGATGCTCTTCGATGATGTCGACGAGCAAGAACACAGCCAATGGAGTTAAATCGAAGCTATTTTGTATCTGATGTATTCCTGTTTTGAGAGAATTGATGATAGCTTGATCATCAAGGACTTTTTCACACAAAGAAAGAGCTTGCTGGGTTTTCATCGCGCTGATTTCGTATGTATCCCATTCTGCTGATTCGAAATAGTCTCCGCATCTGGAGGATATTACGATAGGAATATCCTCGATTTCGGACAAGATGTTTAAAAGCGAGATTAAATCCGTCCGATCACTAGCCCTAGCTTCATCCATTCCGTCAACATAGATAGTACCTATTGACAAAGACTCAGGAAAAGAAGCAAGTGATTTCATGGTATCGAGCAAGTTCGAACTGTCGCCGCAATCGACCAAGCTCTTTGCTTCGCAGTATATTGGCGCTTTTTCAGAAGAACTCGAGAAAAGCGAATCGCGGCATCTTCTCATTTCATCAATTGTGAGCTTTTTCAAAAGAGCTGATTTTCCGCATCCTGCTTCCCCAATGAGGGTCAATCGTCTTTTTCTTTTGATCAACCGAGGAAGATCCGCCATTTTTACAATGCTCTTCTTCGCTGTTAGGGCTTGGGCTTTTCCGGTTGTTAGACTGACCTTTTGCAGGGTCGGCTCAATAAAAGCCTGACTAAGGGTTAAATTACGATTGGCGAACATGTGAGCGTTGTCTAAGCGCACGATTTCCCGGGAAAGATAATCGTATTCATAGCCTCCAAAAAAAACGCGGGGATAATGCGCGGTGAACAGCTTAACTAACGTTGCGAGATCGTAAAACAATATCGGGAATTTTTGGAATTCTCTCTCAAGACGTTCTTTTGCGTTTGTGCTGATATTTCCGCTCGCTACGATAATGATTTCGGAAATACTAATCTGCTTAATGCCATCAGGAGAGTAGGGATGGTCTAAAGCCATGCCCACCTGGCTCTTTATTGTGTCTATAGGCCCATTAGCTTTGCCCGTAATACTCCCACACTTAACTACAACTGCCCGAGCTTGGGTGCTGATGGGGTCGTGCCGGACGAGGACTAAATCCTTGCCGTATTCATCAGGCCCATGTGTAATCGACACTTCTAGATTGGAGTCCATCGCGGAGAACAGTTCTTTAAGATGTTTTTGGAGTTCTATTTCCCCAAGCTGTTCAATCATCTTTTTTCTGCGATCAAAAGGAAGAGCTTGTGCCTCAGAGACAAGATTAGCTTCTAGACAATTAGAGCTGGGGGCGTTGTTGAAGTGTGTCATTGCTCTCTCGTTTCATAGCTGCTGAGTTGCTGTTCGCGTGACGATTTGAGATATCTAGAGTTGCCCGTAACTGCTTAAAAAATCAGTTCGATTTGCAACTATCAAACTCGAAATTGCATTATTGTATAAGCGCTATTCCCACTCGATTGTTGCGGGGGGCTTGCTGGTGATGTCGTAAGCGACCCGGTTCACTCCTGGGACTTCGGCCACGATGCGGCCGGACACCCTTGCTAGCACCTCGTACGGCAGCTTGGCCCAGTCGGCGGTCATGGCGTCGGAGCTCTCCACGGCTCGCAGGATGATCGGGTACGCGTACGTCCTTTCATCCCCCATAACGCCGACGCTTTTGATGTCGGGGAGCACGGCGAAGTATTGCCACACGCTGCGTTCGCTGTTGCGGTCGCCGGTTTCCTCGAAGATGCGGGCGTTGTAGGCGTCCAGCTCCTCGCGGACGATGGCGTCGGCGTTCTTCAGGATCTCCAGTTTCTCGCGCGTCACCGTGCCGATGATGCGGATGGCCAGGCCCGGCCCCGGGAAGGGCTGGCGATGCACGATGTGGTCGGGCAGGCCCAAAGCCGTGCCCAGCGCGCGTACTTCGTCCTTGAAGAAGTGGTCCAACGGCTCGATCAGATCGAACGACACGCCGTCGGGAAACGGGATCAAATTGTGATGGCTCTTGATGGTGCTCGCTTTTCCGCCGGTCTTGCGGGCGCCGCTCTCGATGATGTCGGGGTAGATGGTGCCCTGGGCCAGGAACTTCACGCCGTCCAGATCCTGAGCGACGGAGAAGAACTCCTTCCAGAACTGCGAGCCGATGATGCGGCGCTTCTGCTCGGGCTCGACGACGTCGGCCAATAGCGCGGCGTAACGGTCCTCGGCGTGCACGTGCACGAAGTCCACGTCGAACTGCTTCGTGAACACCTCTTCCACTTCCTCGGGCTCGTTCTTGCGCAGCAGGCCGTGGTTGACGAACACGCAGGTGAGTTGCTTGCCGATGGCGCGTGCGCACAACGCGGCCACCACCGACGAGTCTACGCCGCCCGACAAACCCAGGATCACACGGTTCGCGCCCACCTGCTCGCGGATGGCCGCCACCGAGTCCTCGATGATGGAGTCCATCGTCCAGGACGGCTCGAGGTCGCAGATGTCAAACAGGAAGTTCCTCAGCAGCTCGTCGCCATGAGGCGTGTGGCGCACCTCGGGATGGAACTGCGTCGCGTACAGCCGCCGCTCGGCGCATTCCATCGAGGCTACCGGGCACGTGTCCGTCGAGGCCGTCACCGTGAAGCCCTCCGGCGCTTGCGCCACGGCGTCGCGGTGGCTCATCCACGCCGTCTGCTCGACGGGTGTCTCACCGTACAGCAGAGATGCGCCCTCGTCGCACCTCGTCAACGAAGCGGCGCCGTATTCGCCCTTCTCCGTGTGGCCCACGGAGCCGCCCAAGGTCACGGCCATGATCTGTTGGCCGTAGCAGAAGCCCAGCACCGGAATGCCCAGCTCGAAGATGCCGGGGTCGATGGACGGTGCGTCTTCGGCGTACACGCTGGCCGGGCCTCCTGACAGGATGATGGCCTCCGGCGCGAGCTCCCGCACCTCCGCTGCGCTCACGTCGCACGGGACGATCTCCGAGTACACGTGCAGGTCGCGCACGCGGCGGGCGATCAGCTGCCCGTACTGGGCCCCAAAATCGACGACGATAACCTTCTGGTCGGATGGTGCTGCAGCCATGTTTTGCTCCTTCGAGTGCGGGCGGGAAGTCGGAAGCGCCCAGCGATCTTTTGTTCGGTGCCATCTTACACGAAAACAAAACCGGCCCGGCGTTCGAGAACCGTCCTGCACGTGTTTTGCACGAGGAAGGCGGCTTGAGCGGAACGGTAGAACCCGGTTCTCGCCGCGACTGCGGGTTGTCGCCTTTTCGGCCGTCTTGTCGCGTATAATGGCCCCTGCGCGTCGGCTTGCCCGGCGCGTTCTTTGCGTGCAAACCCCCAACCAAGCGAAGCGAACATCGTGTCCCAACCCAAGCAACGACAGATCGACCTGGTGAACGAGCCTATCGGCTCGGCGCTCGCGCGTCTGGCGCTGCCCATCATGGCGTCTGCCTTCCTCGCAACGGCCTACAACATCACGGACATGGCGTGGATCGGGCTGCTCGGTTCGAACGCGGTGGCCGCCGTGGGCGTGGCGGGCATGTACACGTGGCTCGCCTCGGCCATCGTGGTCATGGCGCGCATGGGCGGGCAGGTGAACATGGCGCAGGCGCTCGGGAACCGCCGGCCGGACGAGGCCGTGCAGTACGCGCGCGGCGCGCTGCAGCTCGCCGTGGGCCTTGCGCTCGCGTTCTCGGCTGTGACCCTGGCCTTCGCCGACGGCCTCGTGGGCATCCTCGTCCCGGACGATCCGCACGTCGCCCAGGAGGCGGCGCTGTACCTGCGCCTCTGCGGCGGGTTCGTCCTGTTCATCTACCTCTCGCAAACGCTCACCGGCCTGCTCACGGCGCAGGGCGACTCGAAGACGCCCTTTAAGGCCAACGCGGCCGGGCTTGTCGTGAACATGGCACTCGACCCGCTGCTCATCCTGGGGCTCGGCCCCGTGCCGCAGCTCGGGGTGCTGGGCGCGGCCGTCGCCACCGTGTTCGCGCAGCTGGTTGTCGCCGGACTCATGATCGTCGGCATCGTGCGCGATAGGGGAGCGGCTAACGTGCTGCGCCGCGTGCGCCTGCTGCAGCCCACCAGGGCCGTCCACCTGTCGCGCATCGTGAAGATCGGCCTGCCCGCCGCCATCCAGAGCGCGCTGTACGCGGTCATCTCCATGGTGCTCACGCGCATGGTGGCGGCTTGGGGCAGCGGTGCGGTGGCCGTCCAGCGTGTTGGAGGGCAGATCGAGTCGCTCACTTGGTGCACGGCCGAAGCCGCCGGCTCGGCGCTCAACGCGTTCGCGGCGCAGAACTTCGGCGCGCGCCGCCCGGAGCGCATCAGGCGCGGCTACCGCTTGGCGTTCGCGGCGGTGGGCGCGTGGGCGCTCGCGGTGTCGGCGCTGTTCATCTTCCTGCCCGGACCCATCTCCACGGTGTTCTTCCACGAGCCCGACGTGGTGGGCATCTCGTCGTCGTACCTGTTCGTCATCGGCATCGGGGAAGCGTTCATGTGCATCGAGCTCATGACGGTTGGCGCGCTGTCGGGCCTGGGGAAAACGAGGCTCTGCAGCATCATCAGCGTCGCGCTCACCGGCTCCCGCATTCCGCTGGCGCTGCTGTTGAGCTCCACGCCGCTCGGCCTCGACGGCGTTTGGTGGGCGCTCACCCTCACCTCCATCGCGAAGGGCGTCGTGTTCTGGGCGGTGTTCCGGCATGTCGCGCGCCGGCTGCCGGAGGGGCGCACGCAAGCGGTCGTCGCCAACGACGAAGGCGAGCCTGGCCTCGCGTAGGCTGGCCGATCGGCTCGGGCGGTGCGGCACGCGCGACGTTTCGTCGGTTGACGCATGCCGCCCACCCCCGTGGGCGTTCGCGCCCGCGTCCGGCCCCTAGCGCAGCGTCACGCCTTCGGGAAGCTCGATGCCCCGGACGTCGAAGCCGTCCTCGTCCTCGTCCGCAACAATCGGCGTAACTTCTTCGACCGCTGGCTTGCCGAACGTCTCGTCGAACGCGCTCGCGTGCGCGCGGGGCACGGCGAACACGATGCGTCCGATGGCTCCCGGGTGCGCCCCGATCCAGTCTTTGAACAGGCCGATCACCTGTTGCGGGTCGAAGCCTTCGCGCCCGCAGCCGAAGGCGCCGCATATCAGCGTCTCGCATCCGTTGGCGGCGGCTATGCGCAGGATGGCCTCGATGCGCTCGGCCAAGCATCGGTCGCACTCCCGCTCCGAGCGATGGTTCTCGAGCGCGCGGGCGCGGTTCGGTTCGGGGATGGCGATGACGTCGGCCTTGCGGATGGTGCCGTCGTGCGAGAACACCACGTCGGGCAGGTAGAGGGCGCGATCCGTGAACAGCTGCCCGCGCTGGTAGCCGCGATTGCCGTCGTGATAGGCGTCTTTGAGTCCGCAAAGGATAGGGTAGAGGTTGCTCTCCGAGCACAAGATTTGCTCCGGGCCGAACGCGCCGTCCTCGTAGTTCCCGCCGGGGCGCGTGAACGCCGTCGGATCCACTACGGCCGTCTTGCCGACGGCATCGCGCAGGGCGGCAGGCGCGAACGCGGTGGTGACGGAGGTCTCGGTCGATTCGAAAGCCGCCTCCGGAAGGGGCAGCTCCCGCCCCTCGCCGTCCTCGTAGATCATCGCGGCGGCGACGGTCGCGGCCGTCTCGCTCGCCAACGCCCCCTTCATGAGGGCGAGATGCTTCGCTGCTTGGGCTCGTCGTTCGTCTCTGTCGGCCATAGGTCCTCCTTCGATCGTGTTCCCATTGTACAAGAAGTTTGCTCGCGCGTGCAGGGCCGCCAGCGGCAGGCATGCTGAGGGGGGGAGCGATAGCGGCCGAGCCCCCTGTGCTCTCGGCACGCGCTTTCCTCCACCTCCCTTCCCGTTCGTGTCCCCCCTATGTTTTCTTCGACCTGCCGCATTCCGTCGTGTACAATCACCTGCATGGATAACGAGAGCGAGAATACGGACGGGCTCGAGCCGGCGCCAATGGGCGTCGAGGGGGCGGGGTCGTCGACGGGGGTTGCGCTGCCGGCGGACGACGCCGCTAACGCGCGCGCCCGTCGCGTGCGAAAGCCCTTGACCCAAGACGAGCTCGACGAGCAGCGCAGGCGCGATCTGCACGCCTCGTTCAACCGGCGCATCTCGTATCTGTGCAAGCTGGCGGCGCTCATCATCGCCGTGGTCGCGTTCGCGACGATCGCGCTCGGGCAGGAGGTTCCCGCCTACGTGCTCATGGGGCTGTGCCTTTCGGTCGCCCTGCTGGCCATCGCCATGCTGCAGGACCATTACCAGCACAAACAGTAATCCCGACGAACAACTAGGAAGTACGCGCGCATGATTATCGAAGCACTGAAGTCATTCCTCCTCGGCATTGTGGAGGGCATCACCGAATGGCTGCCCATCTCGTCCACCGGCCACATGATCCTCGTGGACGAGTTCGTGAAGCTGCAGGTGTCCGACGAGTTCCTGGCGTTGTTCTTGGTGGTCATCCAGCTGGGCGCCATCATGGCGGTGCTCATCCTGTACTTCCACAAGCTCAACCCCTTCTCGCCGCGCAAAACCAGCGTGGAGAAGAAAAGCACGTGGCGCTTGTGGGGCATGGTGGTCATCGGATGCATTCCCGCCGCCATCTTCGGCTTCGCGCTGGACGATTGGGTGAACGAGCATTTCTACAACAAGGTCACCGTCGCGGCCATGCTCATCCTGTACGGCATCATCTTCATCGTGCTGGAGCGTCGCAACCGCCGTCGCCTGCGCGAGGCCGAGGCTTCCCTCGAGGCGCCGCGCGGCCGCCATGCGCGCTTGTCGGCGGGCAGCCTTGCCGAGCGCGCCGAGGCGCAGGTGTTCAAGATCACCGACGTGGACGACATCGACTGGAAAACGGCCCTCAAGATCGGCTTCTTCCAGGTGCTCGCCATCGTTCCGGGCACGAGCCGCTCCGGCGCCACCATCATCGGCGGCATGCTGTGCGGCTGCTCGCGCACGGCGGCGGCCGAGTTCACGTTCTTCCTGGCCATCCCCGTCATGTTCGGTTGGGGCGTGGTGAAGGCCATCAAGTTCGTGGCCGCGGGCATCGCCATGACCTCCACGGAGATCGTGGTGCTGGTGGTGGGCATCGTCACCGCCTTCGTCATGTCGGTCATAGCCATCAAGTTCCTCATGGGCTACATCAAGAAGAACGACTTCACGGTGTTCGGCTGGTACCGCATCGTCGTGGGCGTGCTGGTGCTGGGCTACTTCGTGTTCGAGTCGATGGGCATGCTGCCGTAGGCCCGCGCGGTTACGGCGGCGATTCCGTCCCGGGCGCTCACCGTGCAGCCAGCCTCTCGCCGAAGGAAGGGCGGGGCGACTTGGAGCGGTGCGTCTCGATCCCCTCCAACTTCCGTATGAATTTGAGCGGCGCGCCAATCAGGCGCGTCGCTTTTGCTATCATGGTCTGCACACGAGGGCCGGTTGCCGTTCGGCGTTTTGGCCAAGCTCGTTATCGCATATGAGTCATGAGAGGAAAGCCGATGTCTGACGAGAACAGCTCCCTGGCGGAGATTCAAGAACATCGTGCCAAGATCGACGATATCGACAAGCAGATCGTCGCGCTGCTCAACAAGCGCGCCGGTCACTCGCTGGTCATTCGCGGTCTCAAGCCCGGAGCCCATCTGGGCCTGTACGACGCCAAGCGCGAAGAGGAGATCTTCGCCAAGGTGAGCAGCTACAACGAGGGTCCCCTGTACAACGAGAACCTGCGCGAGATCTACGCCACCATTCTCAAGATCATGAAGGAGACCCCGTCCGTATGAGCGAAGTGAAGATTGCCCCCATCCCCGACCTCGGAACCCGCACCGACGAGATCACCATCTTCGCCGGTCCGTGCTCTGTCGAGTCGGTCGAACAGTTCGACGAAGTGGCGGAATGCGTCGCGGGCCTCGGCCTCACGTGGATCCGCGGCGGCGCGTTCAAGCCCCGCACGAACCCGCACTCGTTCCAAGGCCTGGGCGAGGAAGCCCTCCAGATCATGAAGGACGCGGGCGACAAGCACGGCCTGAAGACGCTCACCGAAGTCATGGACTCGGCTCACTGCGAGCTGGTCCACTCCTACGTGGACGGCCTGCAGGTGGGCGCGCGCAACTTCCAGAACTTCAGCCTGCTGAAGAAGATCGGCCAGGTCACCGCCGAATCGCACAAGATGGTGCTGTACAAGCGCGGCTTCGCGGGCACCATCGCCGAATGGCTTGCCGCCACCGACTACCTCACGGCGGAAGGCAACGACAACGTGGTGCTGTGCGAGCGCGGCATCCGCACGTTCGAGACGGCCACGCGCTTCACGCTGGACATCGCCGCCATCCCGGTGATCCACAAGCAGTCGCTGTGCCCGGTGTGCATCGACGTGTCGCACCCCGCCGGCCAGCGCGACCTGGTGCCTTCGCTCGCCTACGCCGCCGTGGCGGCCGGGGCCGACTCCATCATGATCGAGGTGCACCCCAACCCGCCCGTGGCCCTGTCCGACGGTCCGCAGCAGCTGACGCCCGCCCAGTTCGAGGTGCTCGTGGCCAAGCTGCGCGAGATCGCCGCCGTGTTCGGCAAGAAGATCGTGTAAGGTGTTCCGGCGGTCTACGACCGCCGGGAACGACTCGACGCTGCGGGCCGTTCCGGTGCCCCATCTTCGCGCGGTCCTGCAAGCTTGCGTACTCAAGTACGCGGCGCTTGCACGATCCCACGAATCTGAGACACCGGAACGGCCCTCGCTGACTCACTACGCCAACCAGCGTGCTTGTGCATCAACCTGCTCTCAAAAGGACTCCCCATGCCAATCGACATCGAAACTCTGAACGGGCCGCAGCGCGAGGCGGTCATCACCATCGACGGGCCGCTGCTCGTGCTGGCCGGCGCCGGTTCGGGCAAGACGCGCGTGCTCACGTACCGCATCGCGAACCTCATCGAGAACCACGATGTGGCCCCGTGGGAGATCCTGGCCATCACGTTCACGAACAAGGCCGCGGCCGAGATGCGCGAGCGCCTGAACGGACTGGTGGGCCCGCGCTGCCGCGGCATGTGGGTGTCCACGTTCCACAGCATGTGCGTGCGCATGCTGCGCGCCGACGCCGAGCGCCTGGGCTTCACGAAGAGCTTCACCATCTACGACACCGACGACCAGAAGCGCCTGTACAAGGAGATCATGGCCGAGCTGGACATCGACCCGAAGCGCTTCCCCGTGAACGCGCTCATGAACCGCATCTCCACGGCGAAAAACGAGCTCGTCGTCCCCGGCGACTTCGAGAAGCAGGCCAGCGACCCGGTGGGGAAGGTGGCCTCGCGCGTGTACTCCCGCCTGCAGGAGCGCCTCAAGGCCGCGAACGCGTTCGACTTCGACGACCTCTTGCTGTACGCCTACCTGCTGCTCAAGAACCACGAGGACGTGCGCGCGGCCTACCAGCAGCGCTTCCGCTACATCATGGTGGACGAGTACCAGGATACGAACCACGCCCAGTACTCCATCACGAAGCTTTTGGCGGAAGGCCACCAGAACATCATGGTGGTGGGCGACGACGACCAGTCCATCTATTCGTGGCGCGGTGCCGACTTGCGCAACATCCTGGAATTCGAGCAGGACTACCCGAGCGCCCACACGGTGAAGCTCGAGCAGAACTACCGCAGCGTGGGCAACGTCTTGGCCGCCGCGAACGCCGTTATCGCCAACAACCAGCACCGCAAGCAGAAGAAGCTGTTCACGGCCGCCGAGGACGGCGAGAAGATCAGCGTGTACCTGGCCGCCGACGAGCGCGACGAGGGCCGCTGGATAGCCGGCGAGATAGAGAAGCAGCGCGCGGCCGGCCTGTCGTACAACCAGATGGCCGTGTTCTACCGCACGAACGCGCAGAGCCGCATGCTGGAAGACATGCTGCTGCGCGCCGGCGTGCCGTACCGCATCGTGGGCGGCACGCGCTTCTTCGACCGCGCCGAGATCCGCGACGTCATGGCCTACCTCACGCTCATCGTGAACCCGGCCGACGACATCGCGGCGAAGCGTGTGATCAATGTGCCGCGGCGCGGCATCGGCAAAACCACCATCGAGCGCATCGAGCAGTTCGCGCGCGAGATGGGTATGACGTTCATGGAGGGCGCCGAGCTGGCCATCGTCGACCCGGAGCTGCGCGCGTCCACGCGCCAGTCCGTGGCGGAGTTCGTGGGCTTGGTGAACGAGGCCCGCACGTACGGCGGCGACCTGCGCAAGGTCATCGAGGCCGTCATCGACAAGAGCGGCCTCATCGGGGCCCTGCAGGCCGAGAACACCGACGAGGCGCGCGGACGCATCGAGAACATCCAGGAGTTCCTGGGCGTGGTGGACGAGTTCGTGGACACCCACGACGACGAAGATGCCCTTTACGAAGCGCCTGCGGCCGGGGAGCCCTCTATCATCCTGAGCGGAGGCGGCGAAGCCGCCGGAGTCGAAGGATCTCAAACGGCATCGACCGACGCCAATGCAGGTTCGCCCGTGCGCGTTCTGCGCGGCGACTCGCTGGCCGACTTCATCGAATGGGTGCGCTTGCGCACCGACTTGGACACGGTGGCCGAGGATGGGCATGCGGTCACGCTCATGACCGTGCACTCCTCCAAGGGCCTCGAGTTCGACTGCGTGTTCGTGGCCGGCATGGAGGAGACGCTGTTCCCGCACATGAACAGCGTGGGCGACGCGGCCGGCATCGAGGAGGAGCGAAGATTGGCCTACGTGGCCATCACGCGCGCCCGCAAGCGCCTGTTCCTCACCTGTGCCTCGCAGCGCCAGATATTCGGCCAGACGTCGGCGAACCCGGTGTCGCGCTTCATCCAGGAAATACCCAGCGAGCTGCGCCAATCGTCCGGCGTGGGCTCGGCCGGCTTCTCCGGTACGGGCTGGGAGAAGCGCGGCAGCCGTCGCGGCATCGCTGGTTCTGGCACCGAGGCGGGGGAGGGCCGCGTGTTCGGGCGCTCGAGCGCGTCGGGGCCGTCCGGTCGCACCGATCGCCGGCCTGAGGCTTACGCGCGCCCCAGTGCGGGCAAGAAGGAAGCCGCGAAGATGACGTTCGCCACGGGCGACGCCGTGGACCACAAGACGTTCGGCCGCGGCAAGGTGACGAAGGTTGACGGCGACACGCTCTACGTGAAGTTCGCGAAGTCCGGCCAGACGAAGAAGCTGCTCAAGGACTACGCTCCCATCGTGAAGATCAACGGATAGGGCCGTATCCGAAACGTTGAAACGCGCGTTTTCGACCGTCGTGTCATCCTGAGCACAGCGACCGCAGGGAGCGGAGTCGAAGGATCCCGTGCGGCGTTAGCGGGAAACGTCGCGGCTAACGCCGCACGGGATCCTTCGCGTCCCTGATAACGGCATGCATTCCGGCGCGCCGTTCGGAGCCGCTCCGTTCTTCCAACTGCGCCTCGTCGCTACAGCTCATCGCGTGCTTCGTCCACCATGGACAGCAGCTCCTGCTGGTTGTGGATGTCGAGCTTGCGGTAGATGTGGCTGATGTGCGTTTTGGCCGTGCTCTTCGAAATGCACAGCTTGTCTTGGATGTAGGCGGCGTTGTGTCCCTTGGCCAGCAGGAACATGACCTCGGTCTCGCGGTGCGACAGCAGGTAGCGGTCGGCGATGACCTCGCACTGCGAGCGGAACCGGCCGCTCTTGCGCGAGCGCTCGGCGTCCGAAACCGGCTCGGCCTGCTGCTTGTCCTCGCTCGGCGACGTTGCCAAGGACGACGGCGGGGTCGCTCCGATGCTCCCGCCGCGCCATCCCGGAACGGCGGCCTGGCTGAAAGCGCTCGTGGCGCCTACGGCCGCGTCCGGCTGGTGCTCCGTCGTCCCGTAGAACGCTCCGGGCAGGGGCGCCGATGCCGCTTCCGCCTCGTCGTCGCTGTGCCGCGCCGACCACGTGACCTGCTCGATCTGGCGGTTGAAGGTTTCGATGGCGCTGTAATCGCGCCCTCCCGCGATGATGATGCGCTTGATGTCGCGCACGCGCGGCAGCAGCGCGTAGGCCACCACCATGGCGAACATGATGAGCACCGCGCCGCCCGCCTCGCCGAACGGCGTGAGCGAATCCAGGAACGTGGGGTCCACCACCGACAGCGATCCGCCGAGCGAGCCCAGGGCCAAGCAGCCGCGCCCCACGCCGAACACGAAAATGGGCGACAGGCGGAACTCCTGCGACAGCTCGCCGAAGAACACCCACATGAGCGCCTCGAAGCACATGTAGCCCGTCAGCAGCACGAGTGCGGCTATCATCGAGTTCTCCAGCGCCAGCGAGGGCAGGAAGAACAGCGTGATGGCTATGAACGGGATGAGCGGGCGGAACAGGAAGTCCCAGTGGCTGCGCTTGTCGATGGAGAACGTGGTCACCAGCAGCAGCACGGTGGCCGCGCCGCCGGCGAACAGGGCCAGCAGCTGCGTGGTGAGGTCGGACGACGGCAGGATGACCTGCGTGGAGATGGACCGCAGCGCGCCCAGCGCGAAGCCGAACAGCAGCACGGGCAGCGCGAACCGAAGCGAGAACGGGCCCTTGCGCACCGGAAGCGGGTTGAAGATAGGTATGGCGTGGCGCACGGCGTAGCTCACCGGCGTCAGATGCCACAGCAGCGGCAGCTCCAGCAGGGGCAGGCAGGCCGTGAGAATGCCCGAGAACGGCGTGGGGATCACATGGAGCGCCACGGAGTAGATGGCCACGGCTATGACGATGGCCACGGCCGTGTTCATGACGATGGTGGCGGCGCCGTAGTGCGAGTAGGCCGTGCCCCAGAACAGCAGCAGCAACGCCGACCCGATGCCGGTGGCCACGCCGGCGAACACGGTGGCGACGATCCCCACGGCACCGGGAACCGACGAGGCGAACACGGCGAACGTGCCCAGGGCCGTGAGCACGGCCGCGCCCATCAGCACGCGCTTGGCCGTGTAGAACCGCAGGAACTTCTGGTCGGTGATAGCGGCGAACAGCAGCGAAAGCCCGAACACCACGATGGATATGAGGAACACGAGCGATACGGGCGATTCCGCGAAGTTCGAGAATATGGTGGGTGCTTGGGCCTCGAAAATGGAGTTCGTGCCGAACATGGCGGTGTAGATCCATGCTTGGTGTATGCCGAAGCCGAGCGATAGCACGCTCAGCTCGCCTTGTGTTCCCATACCCCGGTCATCATCCACCGTTATGCTGATACGCGGAAAGGTGATAGCCATGCTTCCTCGCATTCCCCTGTCGATGCGATCATCGGACACAGTCTCCTCGGCCGGGGCGCGGTTTTGCTGACGCCGTTCTGTGAAGGTCGACGTCGTTGCGCTACGCCGATCCGACCGGTGCGTTTAACTATAAACGTTTCTCCCCCTCGATTCAAATGCAATAATCCCGTCGTAGTATTCCCATCAGGTCTAATGGGTTTATCGTCGTTTTCGGGACGATGAAAATCAACCTCTCGGGACGATGGGGCTCATCCAAAAACGTCCCCCTGATTCGACAATCATCCCTTTGCCGTTGCTTATGCTCGATTTCGTCAGCTTCTGTGGTAGGAGAAGCGATCAAACAGAGGCAGTAGAAATCGCGGAAGGGAGGAAGCGCACGGTCGGTTCTTCTGGTTGAGACGCGGTCTTGGAGGCTGGTTGCGATTGCCGTTGGGGTAAGGGCGATCGAAACTATGGAAGCGCCCGTTGCTTGTGCAGCACGGGGGCGTCCGTAATTTCCTGCAGGCACGCTGCGATTCCGGTCTTACTACTGTGCAGGGGAAACAAGAAATCATCAAGGTAGTTTCAAAAGCACATGTTCTGTTGGTTTCTCATCGAACAAAATCACATTGAAGGAGGGATTCATGGATAAAAAGGAGTTTACCATCTCGGAGGTTATCGACTCCATTGGTATCAGCTCGCACACGTGGGTTGTTTTCGTTCTCCTCGCTTTTGCCATGATCTTCGACGGCTACGACTTCATGATCGTCAACTCGACGAACCTGTTCGTGGCCCACACGTTCTGGCCGAATGACGCGAACCCGGGCGCGCTCATGGGCTCGCTCACCACCTGGGGCCTGCTGGGCATGGTGCTCGGCGGCGCCGTCGGCGGCATCATGTCCGACAAGATCGGCCGTAAGAAGACGCTGATCGCCGCCGTTATGTTCTACGGCCTGTTCACGCTGCCCCAGGCGTTCGCGAACGACCTCGGGTTCTTCGCGGCGTTCCGCCTGATCGCCGGCTTCGGCGTGGGCTCCTGCATCCCCGTGGTCACCACGGTGTTCTCGGAGAGCATGCCCTCCAAGCAGCGCGGCATCTTCGTCACGTTCGGCATGGCCTTCATGGTCGTCGGCTGGGTTTTGGCCGGTCTCATCGCCAACCCCATCTGCAACGCGGCCACGCCGCTGCTGGGCGACTTCACGAACCAGGTCACCTACGTGCTGGCCGACGGCGGCACGGCGACGATGTACGCTAACTGGCGCCTGTGCTACCTGATCGGCGCCATCCCGCTGCTCTACGGCGTGGTGCTCATCTTCGCCATGCACGAGACGCCGCACTGGTACGCCAACTCCGGCAACAAGGAGATGGCCTGCAAGCGCCTGTCCGAGATCGAGCAGGCCACGCGCCACACGTCCCACGAGTACGATCCTGCTCTGCTCATCGTCCCGCCGAAGCCTGCCAAGACCGGCCCCAACGTGCTGTTCTCGAGCAAGTTCATCGTGGCCACCTGCGCCATCTGGGCCGCTTACTTCGTGGGCCAGTTCTGCGTGTACGGCATGAACGCCTGGATCCCCACGTGGTTCGTGGGCCTGGGCTACTCGCAGGCTGACTCCGTGGCGCTGCAGACCTGGAACAACGTGGCCGCCATCGCCTCGAACATCTGCGTGGGCTTCGTGTCCGACAAGGTGGGCCGCAAGCGCAACCTGGCGTTCTCGTGGCTGTTCTGCATCGTGGCCATCATCCTGTGCTCCATCTTCGTGGCCCCGAACAACATGGGCCTGTGCATCGCCCTCATGCTGCTCTTCGGCTTCGCGCTGAACTACGCCATCACGGCCGTCCAGCCCCTCATGCCCGAGAGCTATCCCACGGCCATCCGCAATACCGGCACGTCTTGGTGCCAGGCGTTCGCCCGCTTCGGCGGCTCCGCCTCCTCCATCGTGCTCGGCGGCATCGCCGGCATGGCGTTCTTCCAGACGGCCACCGGCGCCACCAACTGGTCGACGGTCGTGCTCGTGCTCATCGTTCCGTTCGCGCTCGGCTTCGTCTGCACGGTGCTGTTCGTGAAGGAGACCGCCGGCAAGTCCATGGACCAGCTCGCGGCCGAGGAAGAGAAGCTCGGTGCCTCCGAGCGGGACGGCAACACGCGCTTCATCATCATGCTGATCATCGTTGCCATCCTGGCCGTGCTCTGCATCGCTTGCCCGCTCATCGTGCCCAACTGGGCGAAGCAGCCCTACGCCCTGCCGCTCATGGCAATCGGCCTGCTGCTCCCGTTCGTGTACTTCTTCGTCTTCGGCGGCGCCCAGCTGGCGAAGAACAAGGCCGCAAAGAACTAACGCGCCCTTGCAAGGTGCGCTGCGCCTGGCGATACCGCCCGGCAACGCCGCCTTCGAAGCTCTGAGCTTTGCGAAGCCCCCGCTCCTTGGAAACAAGGACGCGGGGGCTTCTTCGTTTTCCGCCGCCTTGGGGCGGCGGGGAGAAAGGCAACTGCTTCTCTGCGGCGAGGGCGGCCTCCAGCGAGGGTGGCCCGTGCGGAGCGGGGAGGGGCGCTTGCAAAAGGTGCGCTTTCCAGCTCCCGAAACGCGGAAGGCCCCCGGAAGGCGCGTTTCGCGCCGTTCCGGGGGCCTTCCGTCGTCGATCCTTGCCGGAGTCCGCATTTTCCGCCTGCGGCGGAACGGGCGATCGGGAGATCGCCCCTACGGAGCTATTCGGCGGGCTCGAGCGGCTTTTCGTCCAGGTCGGGCAGGTCCTCGTAGCGGATGCCCTTGTCCGCGAAGAGCCAGTTCTGGGCTTTCTTGAGCTTGGAGGCGTCGGGGTCCTTCAGGCCCTCGCTCAGGCCCTTGTACTCCTCTTTGATGCCCATGGCGATCACGGCCGCCACGGCTATGCGCAGTTTGGCGACGTCGCGGGCCCTGATCTCGTAGCATTCGCCGTGACCCTTGAAGTTGACCGTTTGCACGTGCACTTCCTTCGTGTGGTCTTCCTCGTTGACGAAGTCGAACGGCGGGTTCGCGAGCGATCCGTCGATCTGCCACTTCATCCCGTTGACGTAGTAATGCTTGAAGAGGTGGAGCGTGTGGAACACGTACTCCCAGCGTTCGAGCTTCAGGTAGTAGGTGAGGGCCTTGTGGTCGGGTTTGATGTGCCCCATCTCGCCGCCCATGCGGCCGAAGATGACCGCCTTGTCGCGTTCGCTCGACCAGGTTCCCTTGATGCTGAGGAACGTGTCGCCGTCCTCGTACCACACGTCGAAGTCCTCGTGGCGCGCGATGGCGTCCACGGGCAGGTACACCTTGTTGTTCTTCAAAGAATCCCCCTTTAAAAGCGCGTTGTGCATAACAAGATTATACCGCAGGGGCCGTTGGGCAGGGGGTGCCAAGCGGTGTTTCCCCCAGCTTCGACGGGTTGGGCATGCGCCTGCGACGAGAAATGAAAAATAGCGATGATCAGGCGTTATGCTCTTTCGTACTCAAGGGGGTTGATGAAAATCAACCCCCAAGGACGATGGTATGATCCCCAAAATTGTCCTTGCGATTCGATGCTCGACCCGCTGCGGCAACTAAGCTGTATCCCGTCAGCCCTTTGGCGACCGTTACGGCAAGGGGTCGGAGATAGGCGGCGCGCGGCGCCGCCAAAGCCGGCCGAAGAATCGAGATGGAGGATCCCCTATGTGTTTCAGACCAGCAGATGCAGGTGCGAGCGGCGGCATGAACAAGTGCCCCGAATGCGGTAAGACCATTCAGATGATGGCCGGCGTTACCTTGAAGGCCTGCCCGTTCTGCAAGGCGGACTTCACGCCGTATATCAATGGCGAGAAGCCGCTGCCGAACGCGGCTCCCGGCGCCCCTGCGGCTCCTGCCGCCCCCGGCGCTCCCGGCGCCCCGAAGGCCCCCGCGGCCCCCGGCGCTCCCAAGCCTCCTACCGCGTAAGCGGACGAAAAGCAGAAGCCGGTGCCCGCAAGGGGACGGGCACCGCACTCGAGGGAAGGGGGTGGTCCCCGGCACGAGGATCCACACGAGGTTTCGCGCGATGACAAGCGCAGAGATGCTTCTACCGAACACGAGTGATAGTGTAGAAAGAAGGAGAATATGGCATACGGCAAACAGTGGCAAACCGTCATGGAAGACGGGACTGTCGTAACCCGCAGCAACACGTGGTCTCCTCCGGGAAGCCACCCGGTTGGATACGGCGTCAAGGTTGTGACGAAGGATGGCGAGCTCATCCGCGTCGAAGGTGACGACGACAACCCCATCACCACCGGTCGCGTGAACGCGATGAACCTCGCCCTGCGCGAGTACACGTACGCGCCGTCGCGCATCATCCACCCCATGAAGCGCGATCCGCAGGACCGCGGCAAGGACAAATGGGTTCAGACCACGTGGGACGAGGCTCTGGACACCATCTGCGACAAGGTTCGCTACTTCCAGAACACCTACGGCCCCGAGTCCATCGTCTGCTTCGGCGGCACCGGCCGTGAGGCTTGCATTTTCTACTACGCGCTGACGTTCTCCGTCCTGCAGTCGCCCAACTGCTGCTACACGCAGTCCGGTTGGTCCTGCTACGGCCCGCGCTGCTCCATCGCCGACTACGTGCTGGGCGCCGGCTACCCCGAGCTCGACTACGCCGGTCACCTGCCGGGCAGCTACCAGGATCCGCGCTACACCGTGCCGAAGTGGATCGTGGTTTGGGGCAAGGAGCCCCTGCCCTCCAACGGCGACGGCTTCTTCGGCCACTGCCTCGTCGACCTGATGAAGCTCGGCACGAAGATCATCTCCATCGACCCCCGCATCACGTGGGTGGGCGCTCATGACGGCAACATCAACCTGCAGGTCCGCCCGCAGACCGACACGGCCCTGGCCCTCGCCATCATGAACCTCATGTTCGAGAACGAGGAGTACGACCAGGAGTTCGCCGAGAAGTGGATCTACGGCCTCGACGACATGAAGGCCCGCGCGGCCGAGTACCCGGTCGACAAGGTTGCCGAGATCACCGGCGTCGACGCCGAGGACATCAAGCGCGTCGCCCACATCATCGGCACCGAGCGCCCGATCGGCTGGGCGTGGGGCCTCGCGTTCGACCAGAACAAGAACGGCGTGCAGCTGTCCCAGGCGTTCATCGTCCTGGCGGCCCTGGCCGGCTCCATCGACCGTCCCGGCGGCCTGACCCTCGGTCCTCCGTCTGCCCTGCTCGGCAAGTGGCGCATGGAGCAGCGCGGTGCTATGGACGACGAGGTTTGGTCGAAGCGCATCGGCGCCGCGGCTTGGCCCGGCCTGTCCACCGGCATGGCCACCACCCAGCCCGACGAGACGCTGAACACCATGGAGACCGACGAGCCCTACGCCCTGAAGATGGGTTGGTTCAACAGCTCCAACTTCCTGACCCCGACGTGCTCCGCGCAGCCCAAGCGTTGGCACAAGGCTCTGCAGAAGCTCGAGTTCGTGGTCGTTCAGGACCTCACCATGACCCCGACGGCCATGGCCGTGGGCGACTACTTCCTGCCGATGGCCACCTGGGCCGAGCACAACGGCATCGTGCTCACGCACTACGGCCGCAACACCGTGTTCATGGGCCCCATGAACAAGGCCCTGCAGGTCGGCGAGTGCAAGTCCGACGTGGAGATCTGCCTCATGTTCGGCCAGCGCCTGAACCCGTCCTGGTGGCCGTGGTACAAGCCGGCCGACGGCAAGTCCCTCGACCTCGACGCCCTGGCGGTTGCCGTGGAGGACTTCTACAGCGACCAGCTGAAGGAGCTCGGCATGGACTGGAAGCAGTTCCAGGAGGAAGGCCTCTACCAGCCCGGCGCCCATGGCTTCGAGTACGAGAAGTACGAGAAGGGCCTGCTCCGCTTCGACGGCGAGCCCGGCTTCAACACCATCACGGGCCAGATCGAAGCCTACTCGATTCTGTACGAATCCTGGGGCGAGGATCCGCTGCCGTACTACGAGGAGCCGAACTACAGCCCCATCAGCAAGCCCGACTTCGCCGGTCAGTATCCGCTGATCACCACGTCCGGCTCGCGTCGCTACAGCTCGTTCCACTCCGAGCATCGTCATGTTCCGTCGCTGCGCCAGATCGATCCGTGGCCGTGGGTTCAGATCAACCCCGAGACCGCTGAAGAGTACGGCATCACCGATGGCGACTGGTGCGAGGTGTACAACATGTTCGGCGAGGCCCGCTTCAAGGCGGAGATCACCCCGGTCATGAAGCCCGGCATCCTGAACTGCGCCCATGGTTGGTGGTTCCCCGAGCAGGACGGCGAAGAGCCCAACCTGTTCGGCGTGTGGAAGTCCAACTTCAACAGCCTGGTGCCGCACTTCAACGTTGGCAAGCTCGGTTTCGGTGCCCCGTACAAGGGTGTCATGTGCAACGTCCGCCGCGTCCGTAGCCTGGACCAAGACTAACTCGAAAGGAAGTGGCGAAAATGGCAGACCAGAAATACGCTTTGCTCGTTGATTACACCTACTTCTCCGGCAACCATGCCGCAGAGATCGCCTGCAAAGAAGAGCTCGGCCTTCCCCTCGATCAGTTCGGGATCAAGGAAGTGGAAGTCGGCCCGTTCAAGAAGGGCGAAGGCTCTGACGGCGACGCGTGGGAGTGGTTCTACATCCCCTGCCCGACGTCCATCTTCTCCGAGCACTGGGGAACGGGCGGCGACAAGGCCGGCCAGCGTCCCTTGGCCGTGCAGGTTGAGGAGTCCGCGTCCATGTACTACGGCACGCTGGAGGAAATGCAGGCCAAGATGGCGGAGTTCGACCGCCCGATGGTGTTGTTCCAGCTGTAATCGCTTGTGATATGATACGTCGTGGTCACAGGTCGCTAACCGGTGGCCACGGCGTTGCGTGGTTGACTAGAGAAGGAGGGTAAAGATGACGCATGATGAGTTTATGGCCCTTGATCCTGCGGGTGCCGCCGAAAAGCTGAACGAGCTGCTTGACGCGGGCAAGTCCCAGGAAGAGGCGCTGGCTGAGTACGGCCTCGGAAAGCCCGATCTTTTGAAGCTGAACGTGTTCTTCGTGAAGGGCAAGTTCGTCGGCCGCGCGTGGGGTGGCTACACCTCCACGAAGGCCACGGGCAACGAAGGCGCTGGCGAGCTTGGTCTCGGCGGCAGCTTCAAGGACATCAAGCCTGTGAGCTAAGCTTTTAGAAAAAAGCTTTGTGCAGAGCATAAGAGAGGACTCGCTTGTTGTTCGAAGTGGGTCCTCTTTTAGAATAGCCAGCACTGCATTGCCCGCAGCGCTTTGCCAGAGGGGAGGGAAAGCTTTACGGGCACCGTATTGGGGGCTATGGGAATCATCGAATACGCAGACATCGAACCGCACAAGGAGACGAACGCTTATGGGAACCGAGGATGCCATCAAAGCTGAGATCGAGGAAATGGGCCGCTTGACGCAGGAGCAGGAGGACATCCTGTACAACATTTCCTTGAAGCAGGACGAGCTCGGACGCGAATCCACGAACCTGCTGATGGAGAAGGTGAAGGGCAGCCCGATCTACGAGCCGATGATCGAGCGCGAGTACCTGACGTACGACGTGTTCAACCACGGCGGCAAGCACGAGATCGCCTGCCTGTACGTCACGCTGAAGGGGCTGCGCTACTGCATCATGTTCGCCGACGAGCTGGCCGCGCGCCGCAAGGTCGATGCCGCAGGGGCGCCCCGGTAGGCCAGCTAGCATCTCGCGCGCACGGGTTCAATGGTTCGTGCGATATTATTCTAATTAGGGTATAATATTCCCGAACACCGACTCACGCGCGGCGGGAAGAGCTTGCTTGCGGAACGCCGAGAGGCCGACGGGCGGATTTGCCGATATGGGTGCAGGGATTTCATTGGATACCAGCAAGCTTGACGTTTGCTTCGGGGGGTTCACCCCCATGGCGCTGGGCGACGGCGTGTCGTCGCGTTGGCGCACGCTGGAGGCCGAAGAGCGCGCCCGCGCGCGTCGCGCGCAGCTCGAGGCGGTGGCCGCGATCGAGGCCGCTCGCGCGTCCGAGGTTCGCGAGCGGGTGGACGAGGCGGGTGCCGTGTGGCGCTACGTCGTGCTCGACGGCGCAGAGGTGCGCGTGGAGCGCTGCGAGACGCGCGGCCCCCGGTTGGACGTGCCGGCCGAGATCGAGGGCAAGCCGGTCGTCGCCCTCGCCGCCGACGCGTGCGCGTTCTTGCCGACCGTCGAGGAGGCGACCTGCCCCGATTCCGTGATCTCCGTCGGGCCCTGCGCCTTTCGCGGCGGCAAAAGCCTGCGCAAGGTCGTTCTCTCCAAGGAACTCGCGGCGTTCGATTCCGACTGGTTTCGCGGTTGTCCGAACGTCGAGGACCTGACGCTGCCCGGCCGTCTGGCAAAGCTGGGCCCGGAGATCTTCGACCTGCCGGGGCTTCGAACGCTGCGCGTGGGCGCGACGGCGGAGGAGGTGGAGCCCGGCGCGTTCGCGAAAAGCAGGCTCGAACGCATCGGGGTCGACCGGTCCAACCCGTTCTTGACAACGGACGGCAGGGCCCTGTACCGCCGCGACGGCCGTGTGCTCGTCGCGCTCGCCGTGCCCGGCCCGGAGTACCGTATAGGCGACGGATGCCGGGCCGTGGCCAAGAAGGGCTTCAGCGGGTTCGGGTGCCTCGAGCGCGTCGAGGTGCCCGAGAGCCTTGAGCTTCTGGGCGATTTCGCCCTGTCCCGCACGGGCATCTCCTCGTTCGAAGCGTCCTCGTCGCTGCGGCGCGTGGGCGAGAAGGCCTTCTTCAACTGCTCCAACCTCGAAGAGGTGCGCCTGCGCGAGGGCCTTGCGTCCGTCGGCGCCAACGCGTTCACGGGCACGGCGCTGCGCGAGCTGCGCCTGCCCTCATCCGTCGAGGAGCTGGGACACCCCCTTGCGGCCGGAACCGGGCTTACCTACGCGGGGGCCGCTGCGACGTTCTCCATAGCCGCGGGATCCCGCCTCGAACTCGACGAGGCGGGAGGTCTGTACCGCAAGGACGGGTCGGGAAGGCGTCTGACGCGCATGATGGATCAGGATGCGCGCCGCTACGTCGTGGGGGAGGGCACGCTCGCCGTCGACGAGGCGGCGTTCGCCAACCACGCGGGCATCGTCGAAGCCGTCCTTCCGGAAGGTTTGGAGGCCGTGGGCAAGGCGGCGTTCAAAGGTTGCCGCAACCTCGTGCGCGTCGACGTTCCGAGCAGCCTGCGGAGCATCGGGGACGAGGCGTTCCTCGACACGGGCCTCGCGAGCTTGCGGCTGCCGGCTGCGCTCGCGCGCCTGGGGGCGAACGCGCTCGTCACCCGAGGGGCCCACCACGGCGCGGAGGAGCCGTCGCTGCGCGAGGTGGCGGTCGACGCCGGCAACGAGCGCTTCTACCGGGTACCCGGCCTTCTGCTCGAACGCACGGGCACCGGGCGCTCGCGCGTGGTGCTCTGCACGGGGGACGTCGCGGTCGTGCGCATTCCCGAAGAGGTCGACGAGATCGCGCCCTACGCCTTCAACGGGGTCGCGGGCATCCGCGAGCTGTACCTGTCCGATCGCATAACGAACGTCGGCATGCGGGGGCTGGCGGTGGACGGCCTGGTCGAGCTCATCCATCTGGACCTGGTGGAACCGGTCTCCGGGCACGAGAGCTTCGACATCCGCTTCCCCGACACCGATCGCGGCGTCCAGCAGATGATGCTGGCGTTGAGCGTGCCCGACCACGTCGACGCGGCGGTCCTCTTCGAGCATTACGACAACGCCATCATCAACGGCAGCAGCTTCGACGCGGAAAGCGATCGGGGGCTGCGCATCTACGACCAGGCCGTGCGCATCGTGGAGCGCCTGCTCGACCCGGTGTTCCTCACACCGGTCAACCGCAGCATGTGCGACCGGGCGCTGAGGTGCGGCATCGAGGAGATATGCGTCGACGTGGCCCGCCACGACGACCGGAAGACCTTCGACGCCCTGATGGACCTGGGGTACCTCAACATCGACAACGTCCACGCCGTTATCGAGCGCGTCGCCGCGCTGCAGGACGCCGCCATGACGGGGTACCTGCTCGAGGCGCGGCGCCTGCGCTTCGAGCAGGCCGCGCCGGACTTCGATTTGTAGGAGGCCGTGATGACGCCCGTTCCCGAAACGACCGATGCCAAGCTCAAGCGCCGCGAGGAGGAAGACCGCCTGGCCGCGGACATCGTCGACGAGTGCCGCGTGCAGCTCATGCTCAAGTTCCGCTTCTTGGACCTCGCGCTGTGGCGCATGGACCTCGCGCCTTTGCGCGTGGGCGCGCGCTACCCCCTGGCCACCGACGCCAAGCAGGTCGTCTACGATCCGCCGCGCGTGATAGCCCGGTTCCGGGAGTCGTTCGAGGAATCGGTGCGCGACTACCTGCACTTGGTGCTGCACTGCGTCTTCCGGCATCCGTTCGACGAGGGGCACGACGACCGGGAGGCGTGGGGGCTCGCCTGCGACATCGTCGTGGAGAACGCCGCCATGGACCTGTGCGGCAGCCGGTTCGCCTGCACCGACGACGCAGCGCGGCACCAGGCGCTGAGCGAGATGCGGATGCTCGTGGGCCACGTGCTTCCCGGCAAGGTGTACGGCCTGGTGAAGGGCTTGATGCAAACGCCCGACGGGCAGCAGTACCGCGGCATGGGCCGATCTGTGTTGAACGAGTGGCGCGCCCTGTTCGAGCGCGACGACCATGGGGCCTGGCCCGCCAACAACAAGGCGAAGGGGCAGGGCGACGCGGACGACGCCGCTCCCGAAGAGGTTTCGCAGGACGACGCGAACCCCGACGCGGAGCTCGACGCCCTTCGGACCGAGACGCTCGACGGCGAATCCGCAGACGGCGGGGGAGGCCGCGACGCGCAACCGGAAGAGGCCGAGGCCGAGGCAGAGGCGGACGCGGCTGACGACGCCGACGAGGGCGCCCGAGACGACGCGACCGACGGCGACGGGGCGGGCGAGCGCGACGCGCCCCGGCCGACCGAGGAGGACGCGGAGCGCGAGGAGCGGGAATGGGAGGACGTCGCGAAGCAGATCGAGGTGAACCTCGAGACCTTCTCGAAGGAGTGGGGGGACGAGGCCGGCAGCCTGGTGGCGAACCTCGCCTACGCGAACCGCGCCACCTGCAGCTACACCGACTTCCTGCGCCGGTTCATGGTGACAGGCGAGGAGATGCGGCTGAACATGGACGAGTTCGACTACGTCTACTACACCTACGGCATGGACCTGTACGGGGACATGCCGCTGATCGAGCCGCTCGAATACCGGGAAACGGAGCGCGTGCGCGATTTCGTCATAGCCATCGACACGTCGGAGTCCGTCAGCGGCGAGCTGGTGAGGAAGTTCGTGGCCCACACGTTCGGCATCCTCAAAAGCTCCGAGGACTACGCCAGCGAGGTGAACATCCATATCGTCCAGTGCGACGCGAGGGTGCAGTCGGACACCAAGGTGAGAAACCTGAAGGACGTCGACCGCATGCTGGACGGCATGCAGATACGCGGCTTCGGCGGCACGGATTTCAGGCCGGTGTTCGACTACGTCGACCGGCTGCGCAAGACGGGCGAGCTGGCCGACCTGAAGGGCCTCGTCTACTTCACCGACGGCCTGGGCCAGTTTCCGGAGAAGACGCCCGACTACGAGGCGGCGTTCGTGTTCATGGACGAGGGGGGCCAGGCGACGCCCCCGGTGCCGCCCTGGGCGTGCAAGATACTGATAGACGACAACGGCATCAACCGATTGAAGAGCCAGGCCGAGCGGTAGCCGACGCCTGCCGAAAGGAGACCGCGCAATGAACATCGCTTCAGCGAAGCAGCAGATAAAGGACACCGTCGAGGCCTATTTGAAACGGGACGACGCCGGCACGCCCCTGATCTCGTCGGCGCACCAGCGGCCCTTGTTCCTGCTGGGGGCGCCCGGCATAGGCAAGACGGCCATCATGGAGCAGGTTGCCCGCGAGCTCGGCATCGGGCTCGTGTCGTACTCGATGACGCACCACACGCGCCAAAGCGCGCTCGGCCTGCCGCGCATCGAACACCGCTCGTTCGAGGGCTTCGAGTACGAGGCTTCCGAGTACACCATGTCCGAGATCGTGGCCGCTTTGTACGACTACATGGCGAGAACCGGCCTGCGCGACGGCATCCTGTTCTTGGACGAGATCAACTGCGTGTCGGAGACGCTCTACCCTTCGATGCTCCAGTTCCTGCAGTTCAAGACGTTCGGCAAGCATAAGGTTCCCGACGGCTGGGTGGTGGTGTGCGCCGGCAACCCGCCCGAGTACAACCGCTCGGTGCACGAGTTCGACATCGTCACGCTCGACCGCATGCGCGAGATCGACGTGGAGCCCGACTACGCTGCGTGGAAGGACTACGCGTCGAGCACGGGGCTGCATCCCGCGGTCACCACGTTTCTCGAGGCGAAGCGTGACTGCTTCTACAAGGTGGAGTCGAAGCCGGGCGGGGGCAAGTCGTTCGTCACGGCCCGCGGCTGGGAGGACCTGGCGCGGATCATCGCCCTGTACGAGGACATGGGCAAGCCCGTGAACCGGGAGCTGGTCGCCCAGTTCCTTCGCGACGACGAGGTGGCCGACCAGTTCGCGGTGTACTACGCGCTGTTCGAGAAGTACCGCTCCGACTACCAGGTGGACGCGATCCTGGCGGGCGAGGCGAGCGATGCCGTCAGGAAGCGCGCGCACGAGGCCGTCTTCGACGAGCGGGTCGCGCTGATCGGCCTCGTGCTCGACGTGCTTGCCCGCGATTGTGCGGCGGCCCTCGAGAAGGAGGACGTGGCCGTGGAGCTGCGCGACGTGTTGCGCGACGCCAAGCCCGAGCTTCTGGAAGGGGCGGCCGCCGAGGCGGTTCTCGGGCCGCGGGTGGCCGATCGGGAGGACGCCCTGGCCCGCAAGGTGGCATCCGGCACCGCCTCCAACTCCCTCGTTCGCAGGGAGCGCCTGGTGGCGGGCAAGCTGCGGGACTTCGCAACCCAGTGCGCGCGGGAGGGAACGGAGGCGGGCGAGGCCGCCTTCCGCACGATCGAGCGGGCGTACCGGGCCGAGGTGGGCGCGATCCAGCCGGCGGCGGACGCGGCGTCCTCCAAGATGGACCGCGCCTTCGACTTCGTGGACGAGTGCTTCGGCAACCGCGAGATGCTGGTGTTCATGGCGGAGCTGGCCACGCGTCAGCCCACCACCCGGTTCGTTGCGCGCTACGGCAACGACCGATACTACGCGCACAACCAGGAGCTGCGGGTCGACTCCGCGCGCATGGGTCTTGTCGAGCGCGCCGGCATGCTGGAGGACCTGAACGAGAACATCAAGCTCGCCGACTCCCGCACCGTCGATGCCGGCGGCGTTGCGGGCATCTCCCTCGGTGCGGGGGCGCGCGCGGCCGAGCGGGACGAGGACGCGTTCGCCGACGCTCTGAAGAGGCATTACGGCGGCAGGCAGTTCGAAGACGGCTTCACCAGCGTGTGCAAGATGCTGCTGCCGGCGGCCGAGCTTCGGGGCAAGAAGGTCCTCGACCTGTGCTGCCGCCGGGGCAAGGGCGTCTACAAGCTCAGCGCCATGGTGGGCAACGACGGCAACGTGCTGGGAATCGACTGGAACCCGACCTACCTCGAGGAGGCGAGGGGCGGGATGGAGCGTGCCTGGCGCAAGAGCGGCCTCGCGCGCAACAACATGGAGTTTCGCGCAGCCTACCCCGAGGACCTCATCTCCTGCGGCATCGGGTCGAACACCTTGGACGCCGTCTACGTGAACAACGTCATGACGCTTTTGTACGACCAGGCCCTGGTGCTCAAGGAGTTGGGGCGCGTGCTCAAACCCGGCGGGTTGCTGGTCATGGAGACCGTCTTCGCGGATCGGGAGCGCGACGAGGACGTGGTCGAGCGCGCCCGCTCCCTCGGCAACAGCGTGCAGGCGGCGCGCACGCGCCAGGAGAACTACGCCTGGTTGGCGGACGCCGGATTCGGCGAGCCTTCGATCGAAGAGGAGTACGAGGTGGGCCCGCGCCGCGGCAGCAAGGCGGACAGCTTGGTCGAGACCGTCGAAGGCAACGAGGACGTGAACTACCGCGCCGTCTCGCTGTACGTGCGCAAGAAGTAACGCCGCCCGGGACGGCAAGCGCCGCCAGCCGCTACGCCTCGCGCAGTGCGACGTCGATGAGGTAGCCGCCGCTCTCCTCGGTCTCGTACACCAGATAGCACGTCATCGGGCGCACGGGTTCGCCGTCGGCCCGTTTCGCCGCGCGCGCCGTCTCCAGGTAGCGCGGCGGAAACGCGATCGACTGCTCGTCGGCATCCTCCATGAAGTCCGCGCAGCCCGCGGCCTCGAGCGCGCGGCGCGCGGCCTCGCGGTCGGGTCCGAACACCTTGGCCGTTTTCAGGAAGAAGTCGCCCTCGTCGAACGCGACGCAGGGATGCGCGTGGGCGGCGCGCTCGTTCTTCTGCCGGATCTCGCTGCGATGCTTGTTCTCGAGCGAGCAGTAGTGCATGCCGAACGTCAGGCCCTCGTCGAGCGCCCACAGCATGAGCTCGAGCACGAGCTCCTCGCTGCCCGCCACGGCCAGCCCTCCCGAGTAGCCGTAGTCGTACATCACCTCGAACGGCGGGTTCTTCAACGTGAAGCCGCGCCGGGAGAACTCGTCCCAGTTGCAGAAGGGGAAGCAGAACTCCAGCAGGTTGATGCCGTCGATGCCCACCTCCTCGAATCGGCGGAACAGCTGCCGCATGTGCTCCTTGGCGCCGGGGATGACCGGCATCTCCACCATGACGGAGGGGATGTGGCGGCGGGCCAGCTCAATCGCGGCGATCACGCGCTCCTGCTGCTCGGGCTCGTCGTCGTCCTTCACGCTGAAGCGGATCTCGTCCAGCCCCGCATCGCGCAGGCGCGCCGCGCTCTCCTCGGTCAGGAGGTCGCCCGAGGTGTACAGGCGCTTGTGGGCGCTCGGCCACAGCTCGCCCGCACGCTCGAGGAAGCGCAGGGCGTTCTCGAGGTCGAGCAGCGGCTCGCCCCCGGTGAGGCCCACGCAGGCCAGCGTGTCGTTCTCGGCCGCCGCGCGCTCCAGGCTCTCCTCCCACGGGCATCCTTCGCGGAAGAACGTGTCGTAGTCGGGCTGGTTGTGGTTGAAGCAGAAGTAGCAGTCTCGGTGGCATTTGAATGTGGTGGAGAACGTCTCCGACCCGCGGTTGCCCGTGCACTCTACGCAGGCGGGGGAGAGGTGCCCCGTGCTCAGGCTGGCTCCCGCGTTGCGCACGGCCACGCCGCGCGCCGCCAGCTCCGCCCGCAGCTCGGCGCGGCGCACGGCGCCTTCGCCGGGTTCCGCGAATACGAGCCCCTTGTCCTCGAGCGCCTTCACATAGCGCTCCCCAACCTCAGCGTACCCCGCGAGGGCCGCGTCCAACGCCTCGTTGCCCACCTGTGCTCCGTTCCATATGATCTTGCCGGTTGCGTTCTTCTTGCCGTCCATTATAAGGTGTCGCGCCCCGCCCCGCTCCGGCAATCCCGCAGGAGAAGACCGCCGGCCTTGCGCTTAGCGTTATCCCGGAAACGAGTTGCAGTCTCCCTGCGCATTCAACGCAAGCTCGGCTGCGGAATCCAGTGATCTCCCGCAGTCTAACCCTTTGCGCCGCCTCGGCGTCTTCCTGCGTTCGCCGCGTATTTGGGCGCATTCGACAGCATATTCCCTCTCCGCTGTTAAACCAGCATCGACATGCACCCGGCCGGGTTGTCATCCTATGGGACAATAGATGCGCTTTCCGATGATGAGGAGCGTCATTGGAAGAGAAGCCCCGCCCTGCCGGCCGACCCGTTGTCATCCAGGCCCTCGGTGCCTTCGCTCAGGCTCGTCGCCGGCAGGCGGGGCTTCGCCGTGAAAACCGCGCGGGGGCCTTCGGGGATGACTTGATAGGAGCCCGTCGGGGGGCGCCCGACATGCCATAGGATCGTCTCGCCCGGAAGCCTTCCCGCGCAACCCTTTCGGGAGGAATCCATTATGGCAGACGGATGCAGGGTTGTCACAGGGGGCGTCGACACGCACAAGGACGCCCACGCGGCAGCGGTTCTGGACGCCGCGGGCGCGCTGCTCGGCGCGCGGCCGTTCCCCGCCGACGCCGGGGGCTACGCCTCGATGCTCGCGTGGATGCGCGGGTTCGGGGAGGTCTCGGCCGTCGGCGTCGAGGGGACGGGAGGCTACGGGGCGGGGCTCGCCCGCGCGCTCGCGCTCGCAGGCGTTCCCGTCCTCGAGGTCGTCTCGCCCGACCGCTCCGAGCGGCGCCGCCGCGGCAAGGACGACGGGTTCGACGCCGTCCAGGCGGCGCGCGCGGCGCTCGCGGGGGCCCGCTGCGCGCCGGCCAAGTCGCGGGGCCTCGAGGCCGAGGCCCTGGGCGCGCTGGAGGCAGCCTACGAGGGCGCCGTGAAGGCGAGGACGGCGGCGCTGAACGCGCTGCAGGCCCGGGTCGTCTCCCTGCCCGAGGGCATGCGCGCGCCGCTTCGGGGCATGGGGTCCTCCGAGCTCGCCCGCGCCTGCGCCTCCATGCGCCCGGGCGCGGGCGCGACGCCCGAGGCGTCCCTGCGCGCAGCCCTCCGCTCGCTCGCGCGCCGGGCGCTCGCGCTGGAGAAGGAGGCCGGGGACCTGGAGGCGAGGATCGACGCGCTCACGGAGAAGCTCGTCCCCTCGGTGCGGGCGCTCGTCGGCGCCGGCCCGCACGTCGCCGCGAGGCTCCTGCTCGCGGCGGGCGCGAACGTCTCCCGCCTGCGCTCGGAGGCGTCGTTCTCCATGCTGTGCGGGGCGAGCCCCGTCCCCGCCTCGAGCGGCAGGACCAGCCGCCACCGGCTCAGCCGGGGCGGGGACAGGCGGGCCAACTCGGCGCTCTACACCATGGCCATCACCCGCATGGCCCACGACGAGAGGACCCGCGCCTACGTCGCGCGCAGGATGTCCGAGGGCAAGACGAAGAGGGAGGCGATACGCTGCCTCAAGCGCTACATCGCCCGCGAAGCCTACCATGCCATCGTGCGGGACATGGAGGCCCCGGGGATGGCGTGAGAAAGCCCTCTTGACAACATAGGAGCGTCTGAGCGGAGGCGGCGCGAGCCGCCGGAGTCGAAGGATCCCGCGCGGCGACAGCCGAAGCGCTTTCGGTTGGCACCGCGCGGGATCCTTCGGCTCGCTCCGCTCGCTCAGGATGACAACGCGCCGGCTTGCATAATGTCAATGCTGGTTTAACGGCGGAATTCTCTCGCTTTGCACAAAAATCACCGATGTCCCCCGCTCGAAGCGGGCTCCGGGGGCCTTCGCAACGCAAGCGCTCGTTCGCCGACTGCGTTTCCGCAGGTCGCGGAATTCCGAATAGGGCAAAGTCCCGTCGGAGGATCCGACGCTACGGGGACATCGGTGATTTTTGTGCTGGCGGGCTGTCCTCCGCTGCCAACCGCCATCAATATTCCGCAAGCCGACGCGTTGCCGTCCTGAGCGAGCGGAGCATTCGACAGCCCGCCGGGCTGCCGAACTTCCGAGCGCGCGGAGCGGGCGCGGGGAGGCGCAGCGAAGCGGGGGCGGAGGATCCCGCGCGGCGCCAACCGAAAGCGCTCCGGCTGCCGCCGCGCGGGATCCTTCGACTCCGGCGGCTTTCGCCGCCTCCGCTCGGGATGACAGCCCGGCCGGGTGCATATCAATGCTGGTTTTACAGCGGATGCTGACCACGTGTGGCTGGCTGGTTGGGCGAAAACTCCGCAAGGCCCACTGCATCGCAGCACCTTTAAGGCTGCGGCAGAAGAAAACATCCAGCAAAGGCTGGGCGTCTAGCTGCAACGAGGCGACGGGGGAAGGGGGCTTTCTTCTTTGCCGGTCCTGCGTTCGTACACGGGCTAGATGAGTCGCAGTCGTGTTGCGGTGATGGAAGAAGAATCGTCGCGCGGGTGCGGTGGTGCGCTCGCTGCGCTTCTTTCGTTGTCCGGTTCGCCGCGCCGGGCGGACAGCAGCCCGCCTCTGCGGGGACGGTGTCTTTTCGGCGGGCGTCGTTTGCATGGTAAACTAGCTTGAGGAACAGCGGAAAGGGGATCCCATGGTCGAAGTGCCCGTCGAGCGGCGGTTTCGCGGGTCGGTTCGGTTGGTGACGCTGCATTTGTGGCGCGTGGCGAAGTCGACCGACGTCGAGGACGGGTTCGCGGCTGCGCGCGATCGGGGGATGCTCGAGCCAAAGCACGAGGCGTTCGTGCGCGCCTGCTTCGCGCTCGACGAGCGTCTGGAGGCGGGCGAGCCCCTCGACGAGCCGATCACCATGGACATGGTGGACGAGCTGCAGCTCTGCGCCATCCGCCTCAACACGGCCGACCCGGCTTAGCGAATCGGGCTAGTCGTAGTAGCCCCGATCGAACGCGGCGTCCTTCATGCCGCAGCCGCCCTGGTAGCAGGTGGGCCGGAAGTCCAGGACGCGCTTGGCTATCTCGGGTTGCGTGCGCAGCTTCACCAGCATGTTGTACACCGCCGCCCCGTCGATGGCGACGATGCGATCGTTCTTCGACTTCATGGCGTAGTACACGTCGGCGGCCGTGTGCCCCTCGATGCTGATGGGGTTCTCCACCGCGTCGAAGTATCGCGGCTCGGGCAGGTCGAGGTAGGCGCAGAACTCCCGGTAGATGTCGTCGTTCTCGGGGGCGAAGAGCGTTTTGCGGTAGTCGGGCCGGTGCGCGAGGCACGAGGTCTCCTCGGTGAGCTCGGCGTCCAGCGCGGCGAAGTATTCGAGCGCCGCCTGCCCCCGTTGCGCCGTGCCCTCGGCGATCATCCGCTGCTCGCGTTCGTAAGCTCCCATGACTGCCTCGCTTTCGGGGTCGATTCCCGTTCTGGCACCATCTTAAGGTTCAACCGAGGGTTGTCAAGCGCATCGCGGCTCCGGACGACAGCCGTTACCTTCCTCGAATTGTGCGCCCGGATGCGCGGCGGTACAATGAAGGCGCGCAAGCCGCCGCCTCAAGGTAAAGGAGCGCCTCATGCACACGCCGAAGCACCTGCATCGACCGCCTCACGAGTACGCCTCGGCCATGCTGGAGGTCACGAAGGGCTGCACCCACAACAAGTGCCTGTTCTGCAACCTGTACCAGGGCGTCGAATTCCAGCTCGTCCCCCTCGATCACGTGATCGAGGATCTCGACGAGATAGCGTCCGTCGAGCGCAGTCCCCATCGCGTCCTGTTCGTCGGAGGCAACCCCATGGGCCTGCCCAACGCCAGGCTCGTGCCGCTGCTCGAGCTCGTTCGCGAGAAACTGCCCTCGGTGAGCGAAGTCGGCGGCTACCTGCGCACGGCCGACGTCAAGCTGAAGAGCGACGCGGATCTGGCCGAGATGGCGGCCATGGGCGTGACGGACGTGACGCTCGGCACCGAATGCGGCTGGGATCCTGCGCTCGAACGCATGCGCAAGGGGCACACGGCGGCCGATATCCTGGAGCAATGCCCGCGCCTCGAGGCGGCGGGCATCAAGTACTCGCTGTTCTACCTGGGCGGTTTCGCGGGGGCCGGGAAGTGCGAGGAGTCGGCGCGGGAGTCCGCCAAAGTGTTCAGCCAGCTGCATCCGGTGCGCATCACCATCATGACGATGACGCCGTATCCCGGCTGCAAGCTGCGCGAGGAGGTGGAGAGCGGGACGTTCGAGCTCGCGCCCGAGTCCGAGGTCATGCGCGACGTGGCCACGTTCATAGCCAACCTCTCCTGCGACACCCTCATCGTGGGCTCGCACGATTCGAACCTGTTCCGCATCGACGGCGTGCTGCCCCGCGACCGCGAGGGCATCGTGGCCACGCTCGAGATGCGCCAAAGGCAGACGGACGACGAGGCGCTGGCGCCGTTGCGGATGAAGATGCTCGCGATGTGATCGCCAGGGAGCGGGAGATGGCGATTCTGGCGGACGCTCTCGATTGGCCTTCGCGGCGGGGGGCGGTGCGCGGTCGGTATGGTACAATGGTCGTCGTCCGGCGAGTGGTGTTCGCTCGTCATAGCTGAACGGTAGAAACGTCAAAAAACTGTCTTCCCGAAGGTCGCAAGGCGCGTTCATGTCGGCGCGCTCCGAACGCACGAGGGTCGCAAGGCTTGTCAGCAAGGCCGGCCGCAGGGCCTTTATCTTGTCTGCGGCGTCAATCGAAGGCGATGCGACGGTTCGGCTTCGCCTGCGCCATCGCGGCGCGGCGGGTTCGTCGCAGGCCGACCGGTTGCGGACGTACTGCTCAATTCGAAAAAGGAGAACGAGACGATGCAACTAGGCTCCACGGTAACCCTCACCTACACGGGCAAGCTCGAAGACGGCACGGTTTTCGGCTTCGCCACCGAAGAGAAGCCCATGAAGTTCCAGACGGGCATGGACATGACCATCGACGGCTTCGAGAAGGCCGTGCTGGAGATGAACGAGGTCGGCGAGAAGAAGACGTTCGTCGTCGACGAGTACGGTGCGTACGGCGAGTACCTCGAAGGCCATGTGGCCAAGATCCCGCTCGAGCAGATTCCCGTGAACGACGTCAAGGTGGGGAAGCGCATCATGCTGGCGAGCGGCGAGGACGGCTCGCCGATGCCCGCCACCGTTCTGGAGATCGAAGCGGGTGTGGTCACGTTCGATTTGAACCACCCGCTGGCAGGGAAGAGCCTTACGTTCGAGGTGGAGCTGCTGGAGATCGAAGAAGCGCCCGAGGACTTCGTGTCGGCCGCCGAAAAGGCGCGTCACCTGAAGGAGCAGTCGAAGCTCCTGGGCGGCGACCAGGGCGAGGATTACCGCTAAGGCGGACGGCTTTGCAAGGGCGTTTGCATCCTTCGTAGGGGCGGCCTGCTAGCCGCCCGGCACGATGGGACGCGTGTGGGAAAAGGCGTGGCGGGCGCACGAGGGTCTTGCAGGAGGCCCCGGTGCGCCCGCCACCTGTGTTTTCAGGCTGGAAGCGTTCGCGCCGGGCAGACAGCAGCCCGCCCTTGCGAAGGTCGTCGGTCGTCCCGAGCGCACGTCACGCCCGTGCCGCGCACCAGGCGCAGGCGCTCGGCGCGGCGGCTATGCCGCCGAGGGCGCTCTCGCGCAGCTCGAAGGGCAGCGCCCGCCCGACGGCGTCCATCGCGGCCACCGTTTCGTCGAAGCCCACGAGGTTGCCCACGCCGGCAAGCGCGATCTGCGCGCTCACGAGCGCGGTGGCGGCTGCCGTTGCGTTGCGCTTCTGACAGGGCACCTCCACCAGGCCGCCCACCGGGTCGCACACCAGCCCCATAAGCGAGGAGAGGGCGTTCGCGGCGGCGTCGAGCGTCTGCGCCGGCGTGCCGCCCGCCATTTCCACGGCGGCTGCGGCGGCCATGGCGGCGGCCGCTCCGATCTCGGCCTGGCAGCCTCCCTCGGCACCCGACACCGTGGCGTTGCGGGCTACGAGGTAGCCCACGGCGCCTGCGGCCAGAAGCCCGCGCCTGAGCGTGGCGGCGTCCAGGCCACGCTCCTGCTCCAACGCCAGCAGCACGCCCGGCACGACGCCGGCCGAACCGGCGGTGGGGGCGGCCACGATGCGCCCCATGGACGCGTTCGTCTCCAGCACGGCCAGCGCGTATTCCATGGCGGCGCCCGTGAGGCCGTCGACGACCGCGCCGCCACGCTCGCGCGCTCGCCTCGCGTCGCGAGCCTCGCCCCCGATGAGCCCGCCCATGGAGGGTGCGGGCTCGCGCAGCGGCTCGGTCGCCGAAGCCCGCATGACCGCGAGCGCCCGGTCGGCGTAGGACTCGGCTTCGCAGGCCCGCCCGTCGAGGGCGGCGAGCGCCTCCTCGCGGGCCATGAACGCCCCTGCGAGCGTGGTGCCCTGCTCGGCGCATCGCTGTAGCAGCTCCGTGCCCGAAGCGAAGTCGCGCGCGGCGAAGAGCTCCTCTGCGCGCTCTATAGAAGCGCCTTCCGCCGCGTGCGCCCCGGCGGGGGCGTCGGCGGGCACGATGCGCACGTCGCGCACGGCGGGGTGCCGCTCGATGGCGGCCTTCGCCTCGGCGGGCGCGGCGCCGTCCAGCTCCATGACGGTGAACGCCTCCGACCCGCGTCGCGTGCGGTACATGCGCGCGGTGGCGATGTTCACCGCGCAGTCCGAGAAGCAGCCGGCGATGTGCGCCAGCACGCCCGTTTCGTCGCGCTGGCGCACGACGACGCTCGTATGCTCCCCGGTGACGTTCACGTCGATGCCGTCGATGCGTTCGATGACGGCCGCGCCGCCTCCCACGCTCGCGCCTCGCACCTCCAGCACGTTGCCCTGCGCGTCCTCGATGCGCATGTCGACCGTGTTTGGGTGATCGACCTGCGCGTCGGGGTCGCAGGTGAACGAGAAGGACAGGCCGGCTGTGCGGGCCAGCTCGAACGAGTCGCGCACGCTCAAGTCGTCGGGGGCCAGTCCCAGGAGCCCGGCCACGAGCGCCTTGTCGGTGCCGTGCCCCGACTGCGTGTGCGCGAACGACCCGTACAGCGTGAACGCCGCCCGCACGGGTTCCGTGGCCAAGAGGCTGCGCGCCATCCGCGCGATGCGCAGCGCCCCGGCGGTGTGCGAGCTCGAAGGGCCCACCATGATGGGGCCGACGATGTCGGAAAAGCCGAACGTTTCCATGCGCGTCCTTTCGCGGTTCTTCGTGCGGGAGGGGCTGTGTCAAAAGCGTCGTTTTCGCTGATCGTGTAGGGCAAGGGCTCTGCCCTTGCCGCTCGGCAAGCAGCGTTTCCGCAGGTAGACGGCAAGGGCAGAGCCCTTGCCCTACGGAACGGTCAACGCGAACGAGCGTTTTGGCAGCTTTCGATACAGCCTCCATTCGCTGCCATGGTAGCGCAAAGCGGGTTCGAGCGCCCCGCAGACCGTTCATTTCGTGAGATTCCACGACGAAACGGCTGCGGGGGTGCAAGGGCCTGGCGGGCACCGCTATACTGGTGGCATCGTCGCCGGGCTTCGGGCCTTGGCGGAATTCCGATACGACAGAGACGAACGGAGGCGCCCCGGGCGGGGCGTCGTGCGGCGAAGGAGCGAGGCAATGGCCACAGCGGCACCCATCATCGTGGTGGGCCACAAGAACCCCGACAACGATTCCATCTGCGCTGCGGTGGGGTACGCGTACTTGAAAAACGAGCTCGCGCGCCGCGCCGCGAACGGCAAGGAGCCCTATCCGCGCTACCTGCCCGCCCGCCTGGGCCCTCTGCCGCCGGAGAGCGCATGGGTGCTCGAACGCAACGGCGTCCCGGTTCCCGAGGTGGTGAGCCATGTGCACGCCCGCGTGTCCGACGTCATGACGCCCGACCCCATCTCCATCGGCCACGATGCCACGCTTCTGGAGGCGGGCCGGCTGCTGCGCCAGCACAACGTGCGCGCCCTCGTGGTGACGAACGACGACGGCACGTACCGGGGCCTCATCACCACGCGCATGATAGCTGAGCGCTACGTGGCCGCCACCGACGCGCTCGAGGACGGCGGCGCCAACGAGATGGCCGTGGCCGGCAACCTCATCGCCTCGCTCGGGCAGAAGGTGAGCGACATCATCGAGACCGACGTGCTCGAGCTCGACAAGAACGGCCTGCTCAAGGAAGCGGTGGAAGACCTCATGGCCAGCGCTCTGCGCGAGGCGGTGGTGCTGGACGAGCATCGGGTCGCCATCGGCATCGTCACCCGCTCCGACGTGGCGGTGCGCCCGCGGCGCAAGGTGGTGCTCGTGGACCACAACGAAACGCGCCAGGCCGCGAACGGCATCGAGGAGGCCGACGTCGTGGAGATCGTCGACCACCACCGCATCGCCGACGTGTCGACGGCCAACCCCATCCTGTTCTTGAACCTGCCCGTGGGTTCCACGGCCACCATCGTGGCCACCGAGTTCGAGCGCCACGACGTGGAGATGCCGCCCGCTATCGCCGCGGTGCTGCTGTCGGCCATCATGACCGACACGGTGATCTTGAAATCGCCCACCGCCACCGACATGGACCGCGAGCAGGTGGAGCGCCTGGCCGCTCTGGCCGGTGTGGACGCCACCGAGTTCGGCCTCGCCGTGTTCAAGTGCCGCGGCGGCGAGGACAGCATGCCGGTGGACAAGCTCGTGGGGGCCGACTCCAAGGAGTTCCTGCTGGGCGACACCACCGTGCTCATCGCGCAGCACGAGACCGTCGACCTGCCGGCCGTCATGAAGCGCGAGGGCGAGATCCGCGAGCACATGCGCCGTTTGCGCGACGACCACCACTACGACTTCGTGCTGCTCATGGTCACGGACATCCTGGCCGAGGGCAGCCAGTTCCTCTGCGAGGGCAACCTCCGCATCGTGAACCGCGTGTTCAACATCGACTGCTCGGGCGAGGGCGGCACCTGGATGCCCGGCGTGCTGAGCCGCAAAAAGCAGGTGGCCGCCAAGATTTTGGGGGCTTAGTCGTTCCGCGGGTCTACGGCCTGCGGAATCTGCCGACGCTGCGGCCCGCCCTCGCACCCGATCTCGCGGCGATGCCGGAGGCTCGCGTACCGAAGTACGCTTCGCCCTCGCCATCCCCACGATCTCGGGTGCGAGGGCGGGCCTCGCTGACTTACTACGCCAACCTGGACGGCCGTTATGCGCCTTTCGGGCGCATAGCAAGCATCGCTGCGCTCGCCTGCCAGACTACCTGGGCGGCTGTTTTCGCGCTTCGCGCGAACGGGCGCTCTGGAAGCGCCCCTACGGGCATTCGTTGGGTTTTCCGCTACAGTAGCACGTCGGACAGGCTGCGTTTGGGCACGTGGTGGACGCTGTCGGCGTCGCGCCAGTACTCGGTGGCGCCGCCTGCGGGCAGGGGCTCGATGCGCACCTCTTCGGCCGGCTTGCCCAGGGCCAGCACGAGGTCGGGTTGGAAGCGCTCGCCGTCGATGCCCAGGGCCTCGACAAGGCTGCGCTTTTTGAACGATCCGATGATGCACCCGCCGAAGCCGGCCTCCGCGGCTTGCAACATGATGGTCTGGGCGGCTATGCCCTCGTCCCAGGCGGTGAACGTGTCGGCGAGCACGCGGTCGGCATCGCGGCATATCACCACGAAGGCGCTCGGCCGCTCGCCGGGTTCGGGCCCGTCCCACTCGGGCAGAGCCTTCGCCCAGGCCAGGCAGGCGAACACGGCGTCGCGCCGCTCGTCGTCCACGATGGCGTAGCGCAGAGGCTGGGCGTTGCCGCTCGAGGCGGTGAGGCGCGCCGTGTCCACCCAGCGCTCCAGGAGCTTCCGATCGACGGCCTCCTCTTCGAAGAACCGGCGGTAGCTCCGGCAGGACCTCACGGTATCGCGCAGCATGGCTTCCTCCTCGCGTCGGTCGTGCGCGGCGCGGCCCCGTTGCCGGAGACGGACGGCGCGCTCCTTCTTCTAGCATTATAATGGTGCGGCCGGACCGAGGGCGACCCGAGCCGCCGAACGCCGCAGACGGCAAGGCCGCCGGTGCTGCGCCCCAGGTCCCAGAACCGAAACCGCGATGAGAAGGAAGCCATTCATGAACCCCACCCGCTTGCTCGACCTGTTCTGCGATATCGTCCGCATCGAAAGCCCCTCGCGCCACGAGGCCGCCATGGCCGCGCGCTGCGCCGACGAGCTGCGGGCTTTGGGCTTCTCCGTGCGTTTCGACGATTCGGCCGCGCAGACGGAGTCGGACACGGGCAACCTCATCGCGCACCTGCCGGGCACGGCGCCGGGGCATATCGTGCTGTCGGCGCACATGGACACGGTCCGGCCGTGCGCGGGCATCGAGCCCGTGGTGAAAGACGGCGTGGTTCGCTCGGCCGGCGACACCATCCTGTCCGCCGACGACAAGGCGGGCGTGGCGGCCATCCTCGAGGGCGTGCGCTCGGTGGTGGAGGAGGGGGCCGTGCGCCCCGACGTCACGGTGCTGTTCACCACCTGCGAGGAGCTGCACCTGCTGGGCTCCGGCGCGCTCGCCGAGGGCGAGCTGCCCGCCGGCGCCCCGTGCTACGTGCTGGACGCCGACGGCGCCCCCGGCACGGTGGTCACGGGCGCGCCGTGCCACTGGGGGCTCGAGGCGTCGTTCGTCGGCCGCGCGTCGCATGCCGGCGTGGTGCCGGAAGAGGGCATCTCGGCCATCTGCATGGCGGCCGCAGCCATCGAGGCCATGCCGCTCGGCCGCATCGACGAGGCCACCACGGGCAACATCGGCGTGATTTCCGGCGGCCGGGAGACGAACGTCGTGCCCGACTCCTGCACGCTGGCGGGGGAGTGCCGCTCGCTGTACACCGACCGGGTCGAGGCGCAGAAGGCCGCCATGACGGCCGCGCTCGAGCAGGCCGCCGCCCGCTTCGGCGGCTCGGTGGACGTGACGTGGACGAAGAGCTACGACGCCGTGCTGTACGACGAGGACGACCCGGTGGTGCAGGCCGCCGCCCGCGCCGCGCGCGCCGCCGGCCTCGAGCCCCGTTTCCGCCACGACGGCGGCGGGGCGGACGCCAACATCCTGGCCGCGCGGGGCGTGCGCGCCGTCACGCTGGGCGTGGGCATGACGGCCTTCCACTCCCCGGACGAGCACATTTCCGTGGCCGACCTCGAGGGCACCGCCCGTTTGGTGGAGTCCCTGGTGAAGGAAGGCGTCGAAGCTTAGGCGCGGAAAGCGCCTTCGGCCAGCGGATTCACCCGTAGGGGCGACCTGCAGGCCGCCCCGGCGCGCTCGGTTCGGCATGTATCGCACCATGCGGCGAGCGCATCGAGGGCTTCCCGTTTCGACCGGCGCGCGCCTTCGCCTTTCGCGCCGGGCGGGCTGCTGCCCGCCCCTATGAGGCTTCGCCCTTGTTGCCCTCATATGCTATACTATATAGCATCAACAGTTCGACCGAACAGGAGGCGCTATGGCGGCCGTGCAGATGAACGTGCGCATCGACGAGGAAACGAAGGCGCGCGGCGACGAGGTGTTCGCCCGCTGGGGGCTGTCGCCCTCGCAGGTGGTGCGCGCGGTATGGGAGTACGCCGAGGAGAAGGGCGAGCCCCCCGCGTTCATGCGCCCCGCGCGCGACGCCGCGGACGAAGCCGAGGTGCAGCGTCGCCTGGCCCTGGTGGAGGAGGGTGCCAGCATCTGGAGGAACTTCTTCATCGACAACGGCCTGCCCGTACCGGGGCCGCGCAAGATTGATTGGCGCGACCTGCAAGAGGAATTCTATGACGGCAAGCGCCGAGAGGACCTCGACGAAGACGAGCTGCTTGCGGCCTACTACGACGATCTGCGCTACGAAGCGTACTGCGAGAAGGCTGCCGAAAGGGGACTGCTGTGAGTTTGCCGCAGAAGCTGCTCGTCGACACGAATGTTTGGATCGACTATTTCCTTGAGCGCAATCCGGAAAATCATGAAAAGGCGATGCGCTTCGTGGCGGCGGCGACGGCTGCCGGCGCCGCGCTGTACACGTCGTCGGCGACGATGCCCGACCTGTTCTTCCTCCTTTGCCAAGAGACGAAAAGGTGCCTGCGCGCGCGAGGCAAGGTCGTCGACGAGGGCATGGCCGCCGCCGTGCGCGAATCGGCTTGGTCGAGCATGCGCAGCATCATGGAGCTGTCGATGGTCGTGCCGGTGGGTCGGAACGAGGCCCTGCGCGCCCTGACGTACCGCGACCTCCACGACGACTTCGAGGACGACCTGATCCTTGCCGCGGCCGCGCGCGTCGACGCCGACTACCTCGTCACGTCGGACAAGGTTCTCATGCGCCACGCTCCCGTCGCCTGCCTCTGCCCGGCGGACATGATCGCGCTTCTGCGCGCCCGCGCCCAGGCGTCCGAAGAGGCGGAATAAATTCGAGATTCCGTGGAGGCGCGGCGCCCCTCGGCCTCGCCTCCCATCCTTCATCAGGGAAAACATGATGAAAGGGTATAGATACTCCCGGGTGCGTGGCGTTTGACAAGCTGCGGGGCCGATGATAGAGTTCTCGTTCGCGTCCCCGAAGGACGTATGTTTTCGTGTGCGAATCAGCTGAGCGCACAGGAAAGCGATGCTGATATCTTTCGTTTCTTTCAGCAAAGGTAAGGACAGGGTTTTCCTGGCGAGTCGGATAGCCGTGAAAAGCCCGACCGCCCGAGCGAGCGGCCTTCGCGCCGTGAGCGAGAGGCGAGCGGGCTTTGAGCGGCTAGACGGCCGCCAGGGAAAGCCGTCAGGTAGCAAAAGGAGAATTGATTTGCCTACTATCAACCAGCTGGTCCGCAAGGGCCGCAAGAAGACGGTCGAGAAGAAGAAGACCCCGGCCCTGAAGGGCAACCCGCAGAAGCGCGGCGTGTGCACCCGCGTGTTCACCACCACGCCGAAAAAGCCGAACTCGGCCCTGCGTAAGGTCTGCCGTGTGCGCCTCGTCAACGGCATGGAGGTCACGGCCTACATCCCGGGCATCGGCCACAACCTGCAGGAGCACTCCATGGTGCTGCTGCGCGGCGGCCGTGTGAAGGACCTCCCCGGCGTGCGCTACAAGGTCATCCGCGCCGCGCTCGACTGCGCCGCCGTGGACAACCGCAAGCAGGCTCGCAGCCGTTACGGCGCCAAGCGCCCCAAGTAAGCAACCGCTAAGTCGCGCGGGCCGAAAAGCCGCATCTGCCCAAAGGGGGCGGAGGGCGGCGGCCTAATGGGCGGGGAGAAAGCCGCCTCGAAGCGCGCAGGACCAAGAAGGAGAAAACATGCCGCGTCGTGCAGCAGCAGTCCGTCGTGAAGTTCAGCCGGACGCACAGTACAACAACCGTTTGGTCACGCAGCTGATCAACAAGGTTCTTTTGGATGGCAAGAAGGCCACCGCCGAGGGCATCGTCTACGGTGCGTTCGAGATCATCGAGCAGAAGACCGGCGGCGACCCGCTGGCCGTGTTCAAGAAGGCCATGGACAACGTGCGCCCCACGCTCGAAGTGAAGCCCAAGCGTGTGGGCGGCGCCACCTACCAGGTGCCCATGGAGGTCAACTCCCGTCGTTCCACCACGCTCGCCATCCGCTGGATCGTGGACTTCTCGCGCAAGCGCAAGGAGCACACGATGAAGGAGCGCCTGGCCGCCGAGATCATGGACGCCTCCGAGAACACGGGCGCGTCGGTGAAGAAGCGCGAGGACCTCTACAAGATGGCCGAGTCCAACCGTGCGTTCTCGCACTACCGCTTCTAAGGAGGACCCAGTCTATGGCTAAATTGTCTCTACAAGACACGCGCAACATCGGCATCATGGCCCACATCGACGCGGGCAAGACGACGACGACCGAGCGCATCCTCTACTACACCGGCAAGACCCACAAGATCGGCGAGGTGCACGACGGCGCCGCGACGATGGACTGGATGGTGCAGGAGCAGGAGCGCGGCGTGACCATCACGGCCGCCGCCACCACGTGCTTCTGGAAGTACCCCGGCGGTGCCGAGGACGGCAAGGAGTACCGTTTCCAGATTATCGACACGCCCGGCCACGTTGACTTCACGGCCGAAGTCGAGCGCTCGCTTCGCGTGCTCGACGGCGCGGTCGCGGTGTTCGACGCCGTCGCCGGCGTGCAGCCGCAGTCCGAGACGGTGTGGCGCCAGGCCAGCCGCTACGGCGTGCCCCGCATCGCTTACATCAACAAGTACGACCGCGTGGGCGCCGACTTCTTCCACGCCATCGACACCATGAAGGACCGCCTGGGCGCGCCGGCCGTCGCCGCGCAGATGCCCATGGGCGCCGAGGACAACTTCTGGGGCGTCATCGACCTCGTGACCATGACCGCATGGGACTTCAAGGCCGACGACAAGGGCATGACCTGGCCCGAGCCCATGGACGCCATCCCGGCCGAGTTCGCCGAGGAGGCCGAGCTGCGCCACCAGGAGCTGGTGGAAGCCGCCGCCGACTGCGACGACGACCTCATGGAGAAGGTCCTCATGGAAGAGGACTTCACGGTCGACGAGCTGAAGGCCGCCATCCGCAAGGGCACCATCGCCTGCCAGATCCACCCGGTGTTCGTGGGCTCGTCCTACAAGAACAAGGGCGTGCAGGAGCTGCTCGACGCCGTGGTCGACTACATGCCGTCGCCGGTCGACGTGCCCGCCATCAAGGGCACGAACCCCGACACGGGCGAGGAAGACGAGCGTCCCTCCGACGTGAAGGCGCCGTTCTCGGCCCTGGCGTTCAAGATCATGACCGACCCGTTCGTGGGCAAGCTCACCTACCTGCGCGTGTACTCGGGCCAGCTTGACTCCGGCTCGTACGTCATGAACGCGTCCAAGGACAAGAAGGAGCGCATCGGCCGTCTGCTGCAGATGCACTCCAACCAGCGCGTCGACATCGACGGCTGCGCCGCCGGCGACATCGTGGCGGTCGTGGGCCTGAAGGACACGTCCACGGGCGACACGCTCTGCGACGAGAAGCACCCCATCATCCTGGAGTCCATGGAGTTCGCCGAGCCGGTTATCGACATCGCCGTCGAGCCGAAGACGAAGGCCGAGCAGGACAAGATGGGCGTGGCGCTGCAGAAGCTGGCCGAGGAGGACCCGACGTTCCGCGTGTCCACCAACCAGGAGACCGGCCAGACCATCATCGCCGGCATGGGCGAGCTGCACCTCGAGATCATCGTCGACCGCCTGCTGCGCGAGTTCAAGGTCGAGGCGAACGTCGGCAAGCCGCAGGTCGCCTACCGCGAGACGGCCACGAAGGAGGCCCTGAACGTCGAGGGCAAGTTCGTGCGCCAGTCCGGCGGTCGCGGCCAGTACGGCCACGCGGTCATCAACATGTTCCCGCAGGAGGCCGGCAAGGGCTACGAGTTCGAGAACAAGATCGTGGGCGGCGTCGTGCCGAAGGAGTACATCACGCCTATCGACAAGGGCATCCAGGAGGCGCTGAACTCCGGTGTGCTCGCGGGCTATCCCGTCGTGGACGTGCGCGTCGAGCTGGTGGACGGCTCCTACCACGAGGTCGACTCGTCCGAGGCGGCGTTCAAGGTGGCCGGTTCCATGGCCATCAAGGCGGCGCTGAAGAAGGGCGCCTCCGTCATCCTCGAGCCGATGATGGCCGTGGAGGTCGAGACCCCCGAGGAGTACATGGGCGACGTCATGGGCAACCTGTCCAGCCGTCGCGGCCAGATCCAGGGCATGGGCGACCGCGGCAACGCCAAGACCGTCAAGGCGAAGGTTCCGCTGTCCGAGATGTTCGGCTACGCCACCGACCTGCGTTCGACGACGCAGGGCCGCGCTTCGTACACGATGCAGTTCGATTCGTACGAGGCAGTGCCGAAGAACGTGGCGGAGGAAATTATCAGCAAGGCCGGCGGGAACGCGTAAGCGCGCGCGACCTGAAGCATAACGGAGGTAAGGTAAGTGGCTAATCAGAAGATTCGCATCCGCTTGAAGGGGTACGACCATGAGATCGTGGACCAGTCCACGAAGCTCATCGTCGACACCGCGCAGAAGACGGGTGCCAAAGTGTCCGGTCCCATCCCGCTGCCGACGGAGCGCAACCTGTACTGCGTCGTCCGCGGTCCGCACGTCGACAAGGATTCCCGCGAGCAGTTCGAGATGCGCACGCACAAGCGCCTCATCGACATCCTCGAGCCCACCCCGAACACGGTGGACTCCCTGATGCGTCTCGATCTCCCCGCCGGCGTCGACATCGAAATCAAGCTGTAAAGGGGGTCAGGCGATAATGATCAACGCAATCTACGGTAAGAAGATCGGCATGACCCAGATCTTCGGCGAGGACGACCGCGTCATCCCGGTGACGGTCATCCAGGCCGAGCCCAACAAGGTCTGCCAGGTGAAGACGAAGGCCACCGACGGCTACGAGGCCGTGCAGATGGGCTTCGGCGAGGTGCGCAAGTACAAGAAGAGCGGCGAGTACCGCGTGAACAAGCCCATGAAGGGCCACTTCGAGAAGCAGGGCACGGATCCCGTGCGCTACCTGCGCGAGGTCCGCGTGGAGAACGCCAGCGAGTACAGCGTGGGCGACGAGCAGACGGTGGCCGCCTTCGCCGAGACGAAGAAGGTCGACGTGACCGGAACGTCGAAGGGCAAGGGCTTCGCCGGCGTCATGAAGCGCTACGGCTTCCGCGGCGGCCCGGGCGGCCACGGCGCGCACTTCCATCGCGCTCCCGGTTCGGTGGGCCAGTGCGCCACCCCGTCCCGCGTGTTCAAGGGGCTCAAGCTCCCCGGCCACATGGGTGTGGACACGGTGACGGTGAAGAACCTGGAGGTCGTGCGCATCGACGAGGATCAGAACCTCATCCTGGTGAAGGGCGCCGTCCCCGGCGGCAAGAATGGCATCGTTCGCGTCCGCATGGCGTAAACGTGGGATTTGATACAAAAGGAGTTATACACCTATGACCACGATTGAGATCAAAGACGCGAGCGGGAAGAAGGCCGGTTCCACCGACCTCGCCGCTTCCGTTTTCGGCATCGAGCCGAACGTGCCGGTCATGCACACGGTCGTGCGCTCCCAGCGCGCGGCGTGGCGTCAGGGCACGCATGACACGAAGACGCGCGGCCAGGTCCGCGGCGGCGGCAAGAAGCCGTGGCGCCAGAAGGGCACCGGCCGTGCCCGTCAGGGCACCATCCGCGCCCCTCAGTGGGCCGGCGGCGGCACCGTGTTCGGTCCGCATCCGCGTTCCTACGCGTTCCGCGTGAACAACAAGGAGGTCAAGCTGGCCATGCGCTCCGCGCTGTCCGCCAAGCTGGCCGACGACGAGATGGTGATCGTCGAGGGCTTCAAGTTCGAGAAGCCGTCCACGAAGTCCGCCGTCGCCGCATGCAAGGCGCTCGGCCTGGAAGGCCGCGTGACGCTGGTCATCGCCGACGACGACGTGAACACCTACCTGTCGTTCCGCAACATCCCGAAGGTGAACATCATCCCGGTGTCCGAGATCAACACCTACGAGCTCCTCGACAACAAGAAGCTCGTGGTGACGGCCGACGCCCTCAAGCACATCGAGGAGGTGCTCGCATAATGAAGGATCCCCGCGAGGTTATCATCCGCCCCATCATCACGGAGCATAGCTACGACATGATGGAGCACAACACGTACACGTTCGAGGTGGCGAAGGACTCCAACAAGGTGGAGATCGCCCAGGCCGTCGAGGCCATCTTCGACGTGAAGGTCGTCAAGGTGAACACGCTGAACGTGAAGCCGAAGCCCAAGCGCGTCCGCTACCAGCTGGGCAAGACCCGCACCTGGAAGAAGGCCATGGTCACGCTCAAGGAAGGCGACACGATCGAGCTGTTCGCCAGCTAGGCCGTTTCGGCTTGCACCATCGCTTAACAAAAAGCACCCCGCAGATTCCTGCGGGGTGCTTTTTTGTCGGCGCTTTTCTACCTCTCGTACACCTTGCTGCGGTGGCCTACTTCGATCGCGAGCACGGTCAGCTCGTTGTCGCGTATCTCGCACAGCACGCGATAGTCGCCCACGCGGTAGCGCCACATGCCCGCCCTGTTCGCCGTGAGCGCTTTGCCGCAGGCGCGCGGGTCGTCGCAGCCGTCGATGCGCTTGTCCATCCACGACAATACGATGGCTCGTTGCCCGGCATCCATCTTACGTAGCTGGCGTAACGCCTTGTCGGAGTATTCGAGCCTCCAGCTCATCGCAGTCCGAACTCGCGCATGACCTCGTCATTCGAGTGGGTTACCGGGTTGGCGTCGAATTCGGCCTTCGCGGCCTCCCAAGCTTTGATGTCGATGTCGTCCTCGATGCGCTCGAGCGCGCTTCTGCGCATGAAGTCCGACGCCGTGGTGCCGAACGTTTTCGCGTAATCGGCTATCAGGCTCTTCTCGCGCTCATCGAGCCTCACCGTCATGGTCGCGCTGGTCATAACGATCTCCTTTCCATTGGTTGTAACACATTGTAACACAATGAAGCAGAAGAGGAAACACTGTCCTGTGATGCGTGGGGTTTTTGCCATCGGCTGTTTTCCGAGCACGTTCTTGCAGGTATCCAGCGCCTCCGTGTGATCGCACGGAGCTGGTTGAGCTGCTAGGGGCATGTCGCTTGCTGAACCGCTTGGAATTTGGAGCACGCTGTCGGCTGATCGTAGGGGCGATCTCCTGATCGCACGCTGCGGCGGTTCGAGCGGAGGCGACGGCGTGGCGAGCGCATCGGGATGGAGCGACTGCGTTCGCCGCTGGCGCGCGCTGGGGCGTTGGTGTATGGTGGTTCGAGCGTAACCGAAGGGAAGAGAGAGGTCGACCGGTGGCATTCGTCGAGTTCCGCGATGTGCGCAAAGTGTATACGATGGGCGAGGTCGAGGTGGCGGCCGTCGACGGCATGACGTTCGACATCGAGCGCGGGGAGCTCGTGGTGGTGGTGGGCCCCTCGGGCGCCGGCAAGACCACGCTTTTGAACATGCTGGGCGGCATGGACGGGTGCTCGTCGGGCACCATCATGCTGGACGGACGCGACATCAGCGCGTTCGGGCAGAAGGAGCTCACGTACTACCGCCGCTACGACATAGGGTTCGTGTTCCAGTTCTACAACCTCGTGCAGAACCTCACGGCGCTGGAGAACGTGGAGCTGGCAAGCCAGATATGCAAGGATCCTCTCGATGCGGCCGACGTGTTGACCCAAGTGGGGCTGGGGCATCGGCTGGACAACTTCCCGGCCCAGCTCTCAGGCGGCGAGCAGCAGCGCGTGGCCATCGCCCGCGCGCTGGCGAAGAACCCGAAGCTTCTGCTGTGCGACGAGCCCACCGGCGCGCTGGACTACCAAACGGGCAAGGCCATCTTGAAGCTGCTGCAGGACACCTGCTACGAGACCGGCAAGACCGTCGTGCTCATCACGCACAACTCCGCGTTCACGGCCATCGCCGACCGCGTCATCCATATCCGCGAGGGACGCGTGGCCGGCGTCGAGGTCAACGACGCGCCGTTGTCGGCTGAAACGCTGGAATGGTAGGAAGCCGCCTGCCGTGAGAAGCGCGTTCAACAAAGAAGTCGCCCGCTCCATCACCCATTCGCTCGGGCGCTTCCTGGCCATCGCCGCCATCGTGGCGCTGGGCACCGGTTTCTACGCCGGGTTGCGCATGACGGCACCCGACATGAAGCTGGCGGCCGACGCGTTCTACGACGGAACGCACCTCATGGACGTGCGCGTGCTCTCGACGCTCGGGCTCACGGACGACGATCTGCAGGCGCTGCGCGGCGTGGAGGGCGTGCAGGCGGTCATGGGCGCCTACGAGACCGACGTCATGGCCGACGTGGGCGACGAGCAGTACGCGGTGCGCGTGCATTCGCTGCCCGCCGCAGCGCTCTCGTCGGACACCTCCGATGGGGTGAACGCCCGCTCGGACGACGCGGACTACCTCAACCGGCCCATCCTGACGCAGGGGGCGTGGCCGACGAAGAAGGGCGAATGCGTGCTGTCGTCCGACCTTGTGGTGGCCGAGAACGCGCGCATCGGCGACACGGTGCGCATCACCGAGACGACCGAGGGCATGGAAGACGCGCTGGCCGCCGACGCGTACACGGTCGTCGGGTTCGTGAGCTCGTCCTACTACGCGACGTCTTCGAACCTGGGATCCACGTCGCTCGGCAGCGGGTCCATCCAGCAATACCTGTACGTGCCCGAGAGCGACTTCTCCGACGACCTGCCCTACACCGAGGCGTTCCTCACGGTTGCGGGCGCGGCCGACGAGCGCTCCTCGAGCGCTGCGTACGACGACCGCGTGGCGGAGGTGACGGAGCGCATCGAGGCGCTGGCGCCCGCGCGCGAGCGGCTGCGCGTCGAGGGCCTGCGCGCCGACGCTCAGGAAGAGCTCGACGAGAAGCGCGCCGACTACGAGCAGAAGAAGGCCGACACCGAGACGCAGCTTGCCGATGCGAAAGGGCAGCTTGACGACGCCGCGGCCGCCATTGCCGACAACGAGCAGAAGCTGGCCGACGGGCAGGCGAGCTACGACAACGGCGTCGCGAAGCTGGCGAACCAGCGCGCGAGCGCGCAGCAGCAGCTGGCCGCCGCCGAGCAGCAGCTGGCCGACGGCCGTGCGCAGGTGGAGGCTGCACGACCCGCCATCGAGCAGGGGCGGGCGGATTTGGCCAGCGCGTGGGCGCAGTGGCAGCAGGTATCCGATGCGCTGGCGCAAGCGTGGGCCGATTGGCACGCGAACGCCGATCCGCTCTACGCGGCCAGACAGCAGATGCAGGACGGCATCGCGGCTTTGAACGCGCAGATCGAGGCGCTCGACCCGGATGACCCCGATTACAACGTCAAAAAGGCGGCCCTCGAGCAGCAACGGGACGCCCTCGTCCAGCAGCTGGCTCGGTTCGAACAGGACCACCAAGGCGACTTCGCCGCGCTGGAGCAGGCGAAGGCGGCTCTCGACCAGGAGCAGGGCAAGCTCGATACCGGCAAGGCCGAGCTCGACCGGCAGCAGGCCGCCTTCAACGAGCAGAAGGCCCAATTCGATGCGGCCGCAGCGCAAGCGGAGCAAGGGGCGGCCGACCTTGCCGCAGCCCGCCAGCGGGCCGACTCGCAGCTGGCGGCGGCCCAGCAGCAGCTCGACGCGGCCGCCGCGCAGCTGGCGAGCGGACGCGACCAGCTCGCGCAGGGCAAGGCCGACTACGAGAGCGGCCTGGCGGAGTACGAGAGCAAGAAGGCCGAGGCCGATTCCCGGCTGGCCGACGCCGAGCGCCAGCTGAACGACGCTCAAAGGCAGATCGACGACTTGGAGAACCCGACCTGGTACGTCATGGACCGCACGGCCAACTACGGCGTGGCCAGCTTCAACGCCGACGCCGACCGGGTGGACAGCATAGCGCAGGTGTTCCCGTTCATCTTCTTCCTCGTGGCGGCGCTCGTGGCGCTCACCACCATGACGCGCATGGTGGAAGAGGAGCGCATGCTCATCGGCACCTACAAGGCGCTCGGGTACAGCCGCGCCCGCATTACGGCGAAGTACCTGGTGTACGCTTCCATCGCCAGCGTGGCGGGCAGCGCCGTGGGCATCGCCGTTCTGTCGCAGGTGCTGCCCGCGGTCATCATGCAGGCGTACGGCATCATCTACTTCGTGCCGTCGCAGCCGCTTCCCCTGGCCATCGACGCGGGCTTGGCGGCGTTGGCGGCCGGCCTCGGCGTGGGCGTCACCCTTGCTGCCACGTGGGCGGCGGCGACGGCCACGCTACGCGAGCGTCCGGCCACGCTCATGCTGCCGCGCGCTCCCAAGTCGGGCAAGCGCATCCTGCTGGAGCGGGCGGCGCCCCTGTGGCGGCACCTCTCGTTCTCGTGGAAGGTGACGTTCCGCAACCTGTTCCGCTACAAGAAGCGCTTCGTCATGACGGTCATCGGCATCGCGGGCTGCACGGCGCTGCTGCTCACGGGGCTGGGGCTGTCCGACGCCATCAACGACATCATCGACAACCAGTTCGGCAAGATCACCAAGTACAACGCCATGGTGTCTCTCGAAGACGACCTGACGGGCCAGGAGCAGGGGGAGCTCGACGAGGTGCTGGGCGACTCGCAGCTGGTGAGCGACCATGCGCGCGTGCAGCGCGAGAACATGCTGGCCACCGGGCCAGACGATGCCGACCAGCACGTGCAGGTGATCGTGCCGCAGAACGCGGCCGACATCGACCGCTTCGTGATGATGCGCACGCGTCTGGGGCACGACCCGATCGAGCTCGGCGACGAGGGCGTCGTGCTGAGCGAGAAGCTCGCCACGCAGCTTGGCGTGGGCGTGGGGGACGCGGTCTCCTTGACCGAGCAGGACGCCATCGGCAACGCCACGGGATCGCCGCACGAGGCCACGGTCACGGGCGTCATGGAGAACTACATCTACAACTACGTGTTCATCGGGCCCGAGCGCTACGAGCGGTTGATGGGGGAGGAGCCGCCGTACTCCACCGTGCTGGCCATCGCGACCTCCGACGTGGATCGGCGCGCCGAGCTCAGCCGGGAGTTGGGCGGCCTGGACGGCGTGAAGACCGTCGCGTACAACGACGAGACCATCGACGCCTACCGCGACATGCTCTCGAGCGTGAACATGATCGTGGTGGTGCTGGTGGTCGCCGCTGCAGCGCTCGCGTTCATCGTGCTGTACAACCTCACGAACATCAACATCACCGAACGCGTGCGCGAGATAGCCACGCTCAAGGTGCTCGGCTTCACGCCGCGCGAGGTGGACGCCTATATCTACCGCGAGACCGCGCTGCTGTCGATCATCGGCAGCTTGGTGGGGTTGGTGCTGGGCGTGTGGATGGAGAGCTTCGTCGTGGTGACGGCCGAGGTCGACCAAGTGATGTTCGGCCGCGTTATCCATCCCGCCAGCTTCTTGATAGCCTTCGCGCTCACCATGCTGTTCACGGTGTTCGTCATGGTGGCTATGCGTCGCAAACTGGCAGGCGTCGACATGGTTGAGAGCCTGAAGTCCAACGAGTGACGCCCTTCGCCTCCCGCCTCCGGCGGGGGCTCGCTGCTCGGGCAGTCCTGGGCTCGCACGAAGCGTCCGCTGGACGCTTCGGCTCGTGCGGAACTCGCATCGAGCCCCCGCCGGAGGCGGGAGGCGAAGGGCTGGCCCTTGCTTGACGTTCGGCGGGGTGGGGAAATTCGACCTGCGGGGTCTTCGGCTCGTGCGGAACCTTCCGCCGGCTCCCTTCCCTCGGTGGTGGAGGCGGATTGCCGCTTGATGGTCGACGGACGGGGAATTCTTTCTAATCGATTTATTCTTGTTTGCAAAACACCAGGTCGAGTATGTAAATCAGACCATAGGTATTACGCTTTTTCAACCATTTAAGCGCTTATAGGGGATGCAGAGGGGCGGAGCTGATTGTTAGAGTACCCTGCGAGAGGTCGAATTCGTTTCGTGTGATCGGCTCGGTTCTGTCGGGCTGGATGAAGGTGCGCAAGCCCCCCGCGCGCGCCGAACGCGATCCTCGCGGGCCCGCGAGACCAAGCACCTGGCGGGCCCGGCAGCACTCGGTCTTATCGTAAAAGAGAAAGGATCTCCTCATGTGCTTCAGACCAGCAGCTATTGATGCGGGCGGCCCCGTGAAGTGCCCCAAGTGCGGCGCGGAAGTTGCCGCAAACCTTGACGCATGCCCGAACTGCGGTGCCAAGGCTACCCCTGCTCCCGGCTTCCCCGGAGCCCTCCCGGTGCCCCCGGCACCCCCGGAAAGTAGCAACCCCTTTCGTCGACCTCCTCTTTCAACGGCGAACGCAAGACCCTCGGTTTTCTCTCTGGCCGAGGGTCTTGCCGTTTTCGGGGTGGCGTGCGGGGTTCGCCGGCGGTTCCCTCCCTTCGCCGCGGCGCGGGCGCGGTCGGCGGATCCGAGGACTTCGCCACTCGGCTTTCCGCGGCTTCGGCGCGCGCCGTCAACCCCCTGTTTCGGCGTTTGCCCGGTCGATGACGGGAAAGTGGTACGTGCGGTATGAGGCCTCCGCGTCAAAATAAGCCCCTTGGTGTAATGCGTGAAGCGCGTCGATTCCGTATAGTACGTCCTGTGCTGCACGGTACGCACCGCGCGGGTGCCAAGGTCGAACCCCCTGAATAGGCCTTCCGCACCTTGTTCGCCTTTCAAGGCTTCGCGGAACGCTTGCCGTGCAGCCTCTTTTTTGCCGGGACGCGGCCTTGGTCATCGTCCTATATTTGCCCGCATCTCGTCGCGACGAGCGTCGATGTGCGTTACAATTGCTAGCTAGCAAGGATCGGAGGGGGAACGCTCGTGTGCTATCCCTGCACGCATTGCGGTCGCTGCCGCGAGGCGGTGAAGCCCGGAACGTGCGCCGCATGCGGATACGTCAACGGCACGGGGGCTGAACGATGCGCGAAATGCGGCACGCCGTTTCCGCCTCCGCCCGGCGTCAAGCGCCGCAATGCTCGTATGAAGGAGACGGAACCAAGATGAAAGTCACGCAGAAGAAACTCGACGACGGCACGCTGTTTATCGACGCCGTCGCCTCGACGGCCGAAGTGAGCAACGCGCTCAACAACGCGCATCTCGCGTTCGCCCAGCAGATGGGCATGCGCCCGGAGAAAGACAAGACGGTGGCCCAGGCCGCCGAGGAGCGCATGGGCATCAAGGACCTCGATTCGGTCGTTATGAACCAGGCGGTGGAGGCCCTCGTGCCGTTCGCCATCGACAAGACCGGCGTCATCCCCGCGTTCCCGCCGCAACCCGAGCCCAAGACGGCTCTCAAGCGCGGCCAGACGTTCCAATTCGCCCTGCACCTCACGCCGAAGCCGGACTACGAGCTCACGTCCTACGAGCCGGTGTCCATCACCGTCCAGGAGGTGTCCGTCGACGAGAGCCAGGTCGACGCGCAAATCAGCCAAGTGGCCGAGCGCTACGCCGAGTTCGTGGCCGACGAGCCGCACCCCGTGCGCAAGGGCGACAGCTGCCTTCTGGCCATGGAGTCCTACGAGAACGGCGAGAAGCTCCCCGGCCTCACCACCGACGCGCGCACCTACACTACCGGCGCGGGCCTCATGCCCGACGGCTTCGACGAGAACATCGTCGGCATGAACGTGGGCGAGACCAAGACGTTCACGTTCGAGGGCCCCGGCATCGACGACGAGGGCAACGAGATCGTCGAGACCATCGAGTGCACGGCCACCGTCAAGGAGATCCAGAAGAAGGTCGCCCCCGTCATCGACGACGCGTGGGTGGCCAAGTACATGCCCATGTACAAGGATCTGGCCGCCATGCGCGACGACATCCGCAACGGCCTGAACCGCCAGCTGTCGGGCGAGTACGAGAACTACAAGCGCAACCTCGCCGCCGGCGAGCTGGCGAAGCGCTTCAAGGGCAGCATTGCGGACGAGGTGTACGAGTCCATGTCGCGCAACCTCATGAACAACCTGCGCGCCGAGGTTGAGCAGCAGAACATGACGTGGGACCAGTTCGTCGAGCAGCAGGGCGGCGAGCAGCAGTTCAACATGATGATGATGATGCAGACGCGCCAGATGCTCGTGCAGGGCTACGCCCTGGACGCGGTGTTCCGCCACGAGGGCCTTGTCGTGAGCGACGAGGACGTGCAGGAGGCGTGCGCGTCCATGAACCCGCAGAACCCGCAGGGCGTCCGTCGCCAGATGGAGGAGTCGGGCCGCGGTTTCGCGCTGCGCGAGGCCGCCGAGCGCATCAAGGCGAACAAGTGGCTCCTCGATCACGCGGAGATCACCGTGAAGGACCCGAACGAGGCCCCGGCTGCGGAATAGCGGAAGCTTTCGAAGGCTAAAGAGAACCGGCTACGGCCGGTTCTCTTGCATTCCGGGGCCTTTACGTGGTGGTCAGGTCGCCTTCCCTGTCGTCTTCGATGTCCGAGAAGAGGTCCTTCGGCGAGATGCCGAGCGCATCGGCTATGTGGAAGAGCTTGTTGACGCTGATGTTGCTGATGCCGTTCTCGATCTCGGAGAGATACCCCTTGTTGATGTCGGACATGAGGGCAAGCTGCTTCTGCGAGATGTTCTGGGCCCTGCGCACCTTGGCGATGCGTTGCCCTAATTGCCTTCTTTTGTTGAAATAATCCATACCGTGAAGGCTAACGAAGCTTATTGGTCATTAATCGGATATATCCGAATAATGAAAAAAAGAAGTTACCAAAATCGGCTGTTTCCCCAACTTGCCGCTTATAGCGGGCGAAAGTTCGGATTCTCGGCTACGGCATCACCGTAACGCCTTTTCGCCGTCCCGCATTGGCATTCAGAGGCGGGAGCGCTCTTTCTTGCCTTGCATCGCTTCGATGCGAAAAGGACCGTAGCATCGAGAACCTTTCAACCCTCAAGATTGTGGCGACGCGGCAGCTCGACAGAGCGGTGGTTGCCGGCGCTGAGAAAAGAGGGACGAGGGGATAAGCTAGGAATCGGTTTGATCGTTTGACCCACTCTCGTATTCGGATATAATCGAAGCTCTCTCGCAGCGCGATGGCGCGAGAGATGTCAAAGTCAAGACGAGAAAGCGTAAGCACTAAGACCTTACGCTCGTTTACAAGCCTAATGCGCCATGCCTGAAACTTGGGAGATCGCTGTCGTCTCAGAATAAAGTCCCTGTTGCACGTACTATTATTCGGGGTATGGCGGTGGCGAAGGCATCGTCAAGCGAGTGGATGAAACCGTCAACGGGGGTGACTGTTTCCATGGTTCGTACAAACTCATCAGAGGCCTCACCGAAAAGCAAGAGACTCGAAAAAAAGAACGAATGGCTTTTCGTCAATCCCTATCTCATTGCCGGGGTTCTGGGGGCGTCGTTTTGCTTCACCTGGTTTTTCGCGATCCTGACGACGAGTGATTTTGTAACAGGGGAGGGACATTCGCCATCGGCCGTCGGCATGCTGCATTTTGTATTCGTCGCCGCACTTTTGCTGACGTACTTTGTCGAATGGCTGTTGTCCAATTGGCTCCAAACCCATCGTATCGTACTTGCGGTGACGGCTCTTGTTTGCGGGGCGACCCATTCTTTAGGCGCGTTTTCCGGTTTTCAGCCAGTTTGGGGTTATGCGGTCGCGGCTTTGGCCGGTGTTGGCGTCGCTGCTCTAACGACACTGTGGATCGAGTTCGTGTGCGTGCTTATGAAAGCCCAGATACGGGCGGCGGTTGCCGCGATGCTGGCACTCTCGTTTCTGTGGTACGTGGGGACGGTTTTTTTGGACAATCGCCTGGTCCCTTACATCATCGCGCTCTACGCTCTCCTATCGGGGTTGACGTACTTGTTCTTGCACATGCGTTTCTCACTCATGGACGACCTTCCCGCTGTACCGGCTAAAGAGTCCGACCAAAGGCTGCAGATCACCTGGAAGCCCTCCCTTCTTACCGTTATGGGCTCGGCGGCTCAGGGATTCGCTTTGTACTGGTTGCTGGCGCCGGAGGTGCACACCTTCGGCGTGTCCGCGATCATCCAAGGCGGCTCACTGATCGTTTTCGCTTTGCTCCTCGTTGATTCCCGGAAAGCATTTTTCCTCAAAGAGTCCTTTATTCGGAAGATGTTTCTTCCCGTGCTTGCTGCATGCATCCTCCCCTTGTTCTTCTTGCCGCAGGAACTCTGGGTGTGGCCTTGCGTTTTCGCGTTCCTGTTCTCGTTGCTGCCCTATGCCAGCGCCATTTTTGCGACGTGCGAGCATATCGCACGATGCGATTTGTCATCGATAAGGACGTTCGGATGGGGCAGGCTGTTTTCGTCGTCGGGATTGCTGCTCGGGTTGGCGGCGGGCTGGGTTGCGTTCTCCACTCAGGCGTTCGGCTCCGTTACGCTTCCGGTGATGGTGACGATCGTTGTTATGTTCTTCATTCTGGTTTCGACGACGATGAGCAAGCAAAGCTATTATCCCGGTGAGGAGCAAAAGCGGGAACCGCGTGTCGCATTAGGTCCGCACGGGGAAGTAGTGGTTGATTCAGGATACGGAAACGCGGATTCGGGCGTGAGGTTCTTCCACCTGAGATGCGATGCGGTTGCCGAAAAGTACGGTTTGTCCAAGCGTCAAACCGAAGTGCTCCATTTGCTTGCCAAAGGGCGCAATGCCGAGTACATCCAGAAACAGCTTGTTATCTCGCCCCACACCGCCAAGGCCCATATCTACAACATTTATCAAAAAACAGGGTCGCATTCGCGCCAAGATTTGATGGACCTGGTTGAAAACGAGAGCATCGACGAAAGCTCCCTTGGGGAATCCTTGTAACTTGTCGGACTGAGTTCCAGAATGAAGGTTGGGGATATGGCGCATGAATCCAAGGGGATGTCGCGTATGGGGTCGAGGAAGCTCGATCTCGATACGTTGATAGGGTTTGTAGGCTTCGCATCGCTTGTCTCAACGGTCTTAGCCCTGTTTCTCATCGTTCCCGAATTCGCTTCGGTGGAAAGGCATGCGGCCGCCATGCGCATTGGCTGCGCACTCGCTTTGGCCTTGGCCTTTTCTTTGGTTCATTTCGCTTCGCTTGCGTTGGCTACTGGCCGCTGTGGGATTCTCGTCATCGGCGCGTTCGTGGGCTTGGTTTCTTTGGTTCTCGTCTTGCTGGCTCCATCCGGTCCATCGCAAGTTCTGATCGTTGCGGGCGTTGCGGCGGCTTTTGGCTTGGGCGCTCTCTGCTCTCTCTGGTTCTGCTTCGTATGCGCTCGGCCTCACAAGATCATTCCCTTGTTCGCTTCGGCGGCGGTTGGCGCGGGGATCCTCGTTTGCATGGTGGAAAGCTGCTTGGTGGACGAGGCGTCCCGTATCGCCATCGTGTTCACCTGGGCAACCTCTTTGGCGTGTCTGCTCGTGCTGATCAAGTCGAGGGTTGAGAGCGTCTTTCCCGAATCGATTGAGAATCGAGAGTCGGATAAGCGGTCGAAGATACTGTGGACATCGGCCCTCATGCTTTCGATCAGCAATTTCGAGTTTGGCTACGTGCTCGGCTCGGCGGCGGAGGGGTCGGAGCGCATGCTTTGCCTGGCCACCGCTGCGGTTGTCGCCCTTCTTATGGCGGTAAACTTTGCTCGAAAAGGCATGGTGAACGAGCGAAGCCTGTTTCCGCTCACGCCTCCTCTGACCATGTTCGCATTCCTGTCATCGTATTTGTTCGGTGACGTTTTTCGCCTGCTTGCGCTTTGCATCCTATCGGCCCTATTCACGGTTTACACCTTGTTCGGAACGGTTGCCGTGGCAGAACACGTGCGCATTTCCCATCTTTCGGCTCTACGCGTTTATGGGAAGGCCCGTGCGCTCGATTATGTGGGTGTGGCCGTTGGGCTCGCGAGCGGATACGGCATTGCCTGGATGGCTTCTGCGAATATGCTGTTCGCCATACAGGCGTCTGCGGCGATAGCCGTCGCTTACGGTTTTATCGCATCGTATTGCCACAAAGCGCGCTTTCCCGAGGCTAGCATGGAAGAGGGAAGCGCGATGCCGGAAACGAAAGGCCTCTGGAAGAAACGGTGCCGAGTGGTGGGCGAGCAATGCGATCTATCCGAGCGCCAGTTCGAGGTTCTGGTCCTTGTGGCTCAGGGAAGGAATGCCAAGTACATCGAAGAAGCCCTGTCGATCTCTTTAAGCACGGCGCAAACCCATATACGCAACATCTACCGCAAGACGGGCGTGCACTCCCGCCAAGAGCTGCTCAACCTTATTGAAGACACGAAGCTGTACGGAGAAGAATAAAGACTTTTCGGCTTGCGGAATGCCGCTTCGTGTCCCAGATACTAGATAAAACGGGTCTCGTGCCTCTCTACCTATAAGCGCCGTCTCCAAGGCTAATTTTCCTGCATTTCCCCAGATGAGCTATCGTCAAGTATAGGGTATCGGCGCAAACACCAAGAACGCCACGATGACAGCCCGCTTCGCGCCACGTTATCCTCCCTCGCAATGGTGCCCTTCGGCACCGTAGACGAGAAGGAGAAAGGACGTGGCCATGAGCGAAGACGAATTCTATAAAAGAGCCGAAGTAGTCAAGCTCGATACGCTTTCGGACGTCAACGACATTGGCAAGCCGTGGCGCTACGAGGAGGACGGCCTCACCGTTACCCGCACGAGTCCGTGGTCTCCTCCGGGGTGCCACCCCGTAGGATGCGGTCTCAAGCTGTACGTGGACGGCGAGGGCAAGCTCGTGCGAGTCGAGGGGGACGAGAACAACCCGGTGACCCAGGGGCGCCTGTGCCCCCGGTGCATCGCGCTCAAGGATTACATTTACAATCCGGCACGTCTTCTGCATCCCATGAAGCGCGATCCCAAGGATCGTGGCAACGCCGATGCGTGGGAGCAGATCACCTGGGACGAGGCGTTCGACATCATCAAAGGCGAGTACGATCGCATCACCGCTGCCTACGGGCGCGAGTCCATCGTGGTGTTCGCAGGTACCGGCCGCGAGGGGGGCACGTTCGCCCCGTACGGCACCATGTGCTTCGGCACGCCGAACTTCTGCTACACGCAGTCGGGCTACGCCTGCTACACGCCGCGCTTGGCGGCTATCGCCTATATCGCGGGCACGACGTATCCCGAATGGGATTACGCAGGCGCTTTGCCGAACCGATGGGACGACGAGCGCTACGAGCTTACCGAGTGCCTGGTGGTTTGGGGCAAGGCTCCGCTCGAGTCGAATCCCGACGGCTTTTTCGGGCATGCGGTCATCGACACGCTGCGCCGTGGCACGCGCCTCATCGTCATCGATCCGCGCGTGAACTGGCTGGCCACCCGCGCCGACATCCATTTGCAGCTGCGCGCCGGCACCGACACGGCCATGGGCATGGCCTGGCTCAACATCATCATCAACGAGGACCTTTACGATCACGACTTCGTGGAGTACTGGTGCTACGGCTTCGAGCAGTTGGCCGAGCGCGTGCAGGAGATGCCGCCGGAGAAGGCTGCCGAGATATGCGACGTGCCGGTCGAGGACATCTATGCTGCCGCACGCATGTACGCGCAAGCCAAGCCGGCCGCCATCCAATGGGGGCTCGCCGCCGACCAGAAAACCGACGGCATGCAGAACGGGCAGGTGACCGTCGACCTCATGGCCATCACGGGCAACCTGGACGTTCCGGGCGGGCAGATCCTGCCAGGTACGGGCGCGGGTCACAACGAATCCGGTTTCGGCTTCGAGAAAGGCGTGGGCGAGGAGCTGCAGAAGAAGATGATCGGCCTCGAGCAGTATCCCGCCTACTGCATGATCATCCTGAACGCCCATGCCGATTTGATGCTGCACGCGTTGGAGACGGGCGATCCGTACCCCATCAAGATGGGCTTCTACGCCGGAAACAACCTCATGAGCTGCACGTCCATGGAACCGCAGCGTTGGCATGACGCCATCGTGAAATCGCTCGAGTTCTGCATCGGTTTCGACACGTTCATGAATCCGTCCATCGAGGCGTCCTGCGATATATTCCTGCCGCTGTCCACCGTGGCCGAGCGCGAGGGCACGGTGTTCACGCACTACGCGCCCTGCACCGTTACGGCCGGGTTCATGCACAAGGCCATCGAAGTGGGGGAGACCATGACCGACTTCGAGCTGTGCTACGAGCTGGGGCGTCGCCTTCGCCCGGAAGTGTGGGAGGATTTCGCAAGCGCAAAGGAGTTCATGGAGGCCCTGCGTCTGGGTAAGAAGGAGGGCGGCGCGTACTTTGACGAGGTCTCCCAGAATGTGGTGTGCCAGATTCCCGTGGACTACTACAAGTACGAGCGCGGGGAGATGCGCCAAGACGGACAGCCCGGCTTCGCGACGCCTACCGGGCGCGTTGAGCTGTGGTCGACGGCGTTCAACCAGTTCGGCGACGATCCGCTGCCGTACTTCTTGGAGCCGGAGTTCGGCCCTGCCAACCCCGAGCTCATGAAGGAGTACCCGTTCATCCTCACCACCGGCGCGCGCACGACCGCGTTCTTCCATTCGGAGCATCGCCAGATAGCCTACCTGCGCGAGTTGAACCCCGACCCCATCGTGGAGATCAACCCGAAGGTCGCCAAGGACCTGGGCATCACCGACGGTCAGTGGGTGCGCCTGTGGAGCCCCTTCGGCGAATGCGTGGAAAAGGCGCGCATCACGGAAACCGTCGATGCGAAAACGATCCACGCGCAGCATGCGTGGTGGTTTCCGGAGGAGGATGGCAACGAGCCGAACCTCTACGGCAACTTCCGTTCGAACATCAACAATCTCCTTCCCAACGACCACTTCGGCAAGCTCGGGTTCGGGGCTCCGAACAAGTGCCTCGTGTGCAACATCGAGCCCATTGCCGAGAACTACGACACCGACATGAATCTGATCTGGGAAAAATTCGGAAAGCTGGTGTAACCATGGCGACGTATGGACTTCTGATCGATTACGAATACTGCACGAACTGCGGATCTTGCCAGGTTACGTGCAAGGAAGAGCATGGCTACCCGGTGGGCAAGACGGGTATCAAAGTGCTTTCCGACGGGCCTTGGAAGATCGACGAGACGCATTGGAACTGGAACTACTTCCCGGTGCTCACCGATCTGTGCGACCTGTGCGCCGAGCGCACGGAAAAGGGGCGCGAGCCCATGTGCGTGCATCACTGCCTGTCCAACATCATCGCCTACGGTACGGTCGAGGAGCTTTCCAAACAGCTTGAAGACAAGCCGAAGCAGTTCCTGATGGTGCCCCAGTACAACCCCATCGAAGCCAAGGGAGCGTTCGTGCCCAGCAGCAAGAGCACGCACCGTGCGGCCCATATCGAGGTTCAGGGAACCGGCAAAGCGTCCTACGCCGTACACCGCCACGACACCAAGGTCGGCGAGATCGACGAGACCGAGGAGCTCGAGGGAGCATAGGCGGCCATTGCGGCCGATCGCACGAGGGAAATGCTGGAGGAGACTATGGGACAGGCAAACAGGGTTGGAAAAACCGCTTTCATCCGGTACCGGGGCGGCGTGCTGGGCGAGGAGCCGATCGACGATCGCTCGACGGGCGAGCCGCTTGCCGTCACGATCGGAACCTTGCAGCTTCCCCGTGGCGTGGAGGACGCGATCGTGGACATGGAAGTGGGAGAGAGCCGGACCATCGAAGTTCCCAGCGCGCTCGGATACGGTGAGTACCAGGAGAAGCTCGCATCGTGGCATCTCAAGACCATGGTGGAGAACGGATACGGCTTGAAAGTCGGCGATGTGATCTTTTGGACCAACCCCGACGATGGAAGAAAGATGCCCGTCTGGGTGACGGAGGCGACTGCCGACATGGTGAAGCTTGATTTCAACCATCCGTTCGCCGGCAAAACGCTCGAGTACTGGGTCGAGCTGGTCGACCTGAAATAGAAGGAGGGGCTGTGTGCTATCCATGCACGCAATGCGGCAGGTGCGGCAAGTACTGCGAGGACAGCCCGTATTACACCCCTCCCGCCCAGATACCGTGTTTCGCCTGCGGCGGCGTGGTGGATCCTGCGACAGGGCGGTGCCCGTCGTGCGGCGCCGTTGCGTTCGCCCCGGGTGGAACGCGGATGGTTGCGGGGAGTAAACAGCCCGACCCTAGGCGGCACGAGGCTTAGCAGAGCCTACCTATTGCGTTTTCGAAAAGGCTTATTTTTTTGCGTTTCCCAAGGTGGGGCATCGTCAAGTATGAGGTACGGCGCGGAACACCAAGAACGGTACGATGACAGCCGTTTTTCAGCTCCGTATCCTCCGGTCTTATGACGACGTCCCGCGTCAGAACGATTAAGGAGGCAAGTCCATGGCTGACTACAAAGGATTCTTGGACGGCATTGATCGCAAAGCGTATCACGAAGGGGAAGTGGTTTGGGAAGAGGACGGCTATACCGTCACGCGTACCTACAATTACAGCGCTCCCGGCTGCCACGATTCCTGCGGCGTTTTGCTTTACACCAAAGACGGCAAGCTGGAAAAGGTGGAGGGCGATCCTCTCGACCCCTATGCGAACGGCAAACTGTGCATGCGCTGTTTGGACTTGGAAGAGATGGTCAACCACCCCCAGCGCTTGAAGTATCCTATGAAACGCGCAGGCGAGCGGGGCGAGAACAAATGGGAGCGCATCTCATGGGAAGAGGCGCTCGACACGATCGAGGCCTACATCAAGGAAGAGATCGACGACAAGGGCCTCGGCCGCGAGGCGATTCTCGTGGGGCACGGCACGGGCCGCAACATCAACTGGCAAGTCCCCTTCATCGCCGGAGCGTGTTTCCGCACCGCCAACGTGGGCGGCATCTACTTCTCCGGATGGTGGTGCTACATGCCGCGTGTATGCGGCGCGGCAGGTCCGCTGGGCGATTACCCCATCGTGGACGCGTCCGAGACGCTTCCCGACCGCTATGCAAACGATGAGTGGATTCGCCCCGACGTGTTGGTGGTATGGGGCAACGAGCCGTTGAAGTCGAACGGTGACGGCTACCTGGGCCACTGGTTGAACGTATGCGTGCAGATGGGCACGAAGATCGTGTCGATCGACCCGGTGCTCACCTGGTGGGGCGCCCGCGCCGAGTATTGGCTGCAGCCCCATCCCGGCACTGACTGCTGCATCGCGCTCGCCTGGCTCAACGTCATCATGAACGAGGACATCATCGATCACGAGTTCGTCGAGAACTGGTGCGCCTATTACGACGAGCTCAAGGACCATGTGCAGCAGTTCTCTCCCGAATGGGCCGCGTCCATAACCGGCGTTCCGGCCGATCTCATCACGGCCTCCGCCCGCCTTTACGCTCAGGCGGACCGCGGAGCCATCCAATGGGGCCTCGTTTTCGACGCGGGCACCAGCTCGTCCATGCATTGGGTCGAGGCGGTGTGCGACCTCATGGCCATTTGCGGCAACATAGAGAAACCCGGCACGCATGTGCTCGTGCACAACTCCTTCGACATCAACGCCGGCTACTCGTCGGTAGACCTTTACGCCGACCCGGGCGCGCTGGAGCGGAAGTTCCGCAAGTGGATGGTGGGCGACGAGGGCCTCGATTTCGTGGGCATGTCCAACTGCGACTCCATGGCTTCGGTTCTCGAAGCAGGGAAGATACCCGTGACGGGTGAGGATTATCCGATCAAGATGCTGTGGGCCCAGAGCTGCAACGCGTTCGCCGGACACGAAGGCCAGGTTCCCCGCGCCTACAAGTACATGTCGAAGATACCCTTTATCGTGTACGCCGATCCCTTCATCACGCCGACGATGGTCGCCTTGGCGGATATCATCTTGCCGGTATCCATGTCGGTGGAACGCGATTCCGCCCGTACCTGGTGGACGCCGTTGCGCGCCATGAAAAAAGTGACGAGCTTCTACGAGGCGAAGTCCGACGAGGAGATCGCGCTTTGGCTGGGCAAGCGTTTGAACCCCGAGCTGTTCGTGCGTTGGGATACCGCCGAAGACTTCATCAACGATTACCTGTTGACCGATCTTGCCGTTGTCGGTCCCGATGGCAAGGTGAAGAAGGCCAATTTCTCTGCGGCGACCGACGACGAGTGGGGACACACGTCGGTTACCGACGACAGCGGTCCTTCCATCACCACGAAATGCCCCTACACGTTCGATCAGTTGGTTGCGGCGGGCGGCCACGCCTACGATGAGTGGAACGCCACGTACAACAAGCACGAGAAGGGCATGCTGCGCCCTGACGGCCAGGTCGGCTTCAACACGCCGTCCGGCCGCATCGAGCTGGTGCCGACCATTTTCCAGTCGTGGGGCATCCCTCCGTATCCGGTGTACACGCCTGCTCCCGAAACGTGGGAGACCACGCCCGAGGTTATGGAAGAGCTGCCGTTCTATATGATCAACGGCGCCCGTTCTTACGAGTTCTTCCATACCGAGCATCGCCAGGCTCCCACCATGCGCGAGTTCCATCCCGAGCCGCGCGTGAAAGTGTCGCCGAAGACGGCTGCCGATTACGACTTGCAGGACGGCGACTGGATTTGGATGGAGAACAACGAGGGGCGCTGCAAGCAGATGGTTCAGGTGTTCGAGGGCATTCCCGATGATTGCGTCTCGGCCGAGCACGGTTGGTGGAAGCCCGAGGAGGAAGCCGCCGCACCGCACCTGAACGGATGCTTCGACTACAACGTGAACAACCTCACGCGCAACTTCCAATCGGGTCCGGGCGGCATCGGCTCCCCCATCAAGTGCACGCGCTGCCGCATCTACAAGGTGCAGGAAGGCGACGTCATGCCCGGCAAACAGATCACCCAGCTCGGTGGCTGGCGCGACGACTACCAGCCCATGCAGGCGTAAGGAGGAGTTTCATCATGACCAAGGCGATCCTGATCAACTACGAGTACTGCACGGGCTGCCACAGCTGCGAGGTGGCCTGCAAGAAGGAGCTCGGCCTGCCCAAGGGCGAGTTCGGCATCAAGCTCACCGAGACCGGCCCCTGGGAGCGCGAGGGCAAGGACGGCCCCGAGCGCTGGGAGTGGACGTGGCTGCCGGTGCTCACCAAGGCGTGCGACATGTGCGCGTCGCGCACGGGGGCCGGCAAGATGCCCATGTGCGTGCAGCACTGCCAGGCTTGGTGCATGTACTACGGCGAGGCCGAGGAGCTGGCCAAGAAGATGGACGGCGGCGGCCGCTGGGCGCTGTACGCGAAGTAGGGGCATAGCTCGAAGGCGGCTTTCGCATCGGATCGAAAGCCGCCGCGCGGGGCTTGCCGTCTGCGGCGTTGAGGCCGACGGCACGTTGAAAACTGCGTTCGTTTCATAAAAGTTGCGATCGGTACGGGCCTTTCGGGAGGTGCGCGGCGAAAGGGGGTGATCACGCGCTGTCGTGCCGAAGGGCAACCCAAAAGGGGAATATCAGATTTAAGGAGGATTACATTATGTCTACCGATATTGATGCGCGCAGCAAGAAAAGAGCCATGCTCGTGTTCGTGGGCTGTTGCGTCATGCAGGCGTTCGGCTTGGGAACCGTGCTGAACTCCTCGTCTGCGTTTTTCGCCATCGTTCCCGCCGCGGTTGGCGTGGACATGGGCGTGTTCGCCATGTGGATAACCTGCTACGGTATCGCCGCATTGTTCGGTACGTTCTTCGCGGGAATACTTATACCCAAGTTTGGCGCGAAGATCGTCATTTCTTTCGACGTTGTCGTCACCGCCCTTTGCGTCGTTGCGTTCACGTTCGCCGATGCAACCTGGACTTGGCAGTTCATGGTCATCGGGGCGATCATGGGCCTCACGGGCGGCATGTACTTTTTGTATGCCACGCCGCTGCTCATGGGCGCATGGTTCGGCAAGAAGGTGCTCGGACGCTACCTGGGCATCGCCCAGCTGATGTCCGGTGTTGGCGGAGCGCTCTTTCCGCTGGTGTTCACCTCTCTGTCCACGGTCATGGGGTGGCAGAGCGCCTATTATCTGAATGCGGTCCTGCTGCTGTGCATCCTCATCTTCTCGCTCACGGTGTTCTGCGAGGACCCGGCGAAGATCGGCTTGCATGCCTTCGGCGCGGAAGAGGACGAGATGGGCGAATCCAAGAGCCTTCCGGGCGTTCCGTTGAAGTTCGCGTTGCCGACGCTCGCCTTCGTTCTGCTGTTCTTGGGTTGCACGTTGTCGGCTTTTCCGGGCAGCTTCAACTCCTTCGTTCAGGCGAATGCTGTCGAGGTGCTGGGTCCCGAGGCCCTCATCTTCTCATCGACGCTCATGATCGCCCTGCAGGTTGGTTACATCATCGCCTCCCTGGTCGGGGGCATACTGGTCGACAAGATCGGCGTGCGTTGGCTCACGGTCATCCTGTACGCCATCCTGATCGTCTGCTACATCAGCTTCTCCATGGCCTCCACCGAAATGGCCCTTATGGTAACGGCGTTCTTCTTCGGTATGAACAACGCTATCGTCACCATTTCCGTACCGATGCTCGCACGCGAGCACTTCGGCATGAAGGCCTACGATAAGATCCTGTCCTACTGCATGATGGGCGTTGGTTTGTGCGGCTCCATGGGCGCTCCGGTCATCGGCATCATCTTCGATATGACGAAAACGTACAGCGGCTCGTTTTTGGTCGGCGCCGTTATCGCGGCCGTTGCCATCGTTATCATCCTGCTGTCGTTCGTCCCCGCCAAGAAAGTCAAAGAAGCCCATTGGGAAGCTTGATGAGCTTGGGAGAGAAAGACGTTTTATTGGAGGCTTGATCGTATGAGTGCGAAACGACCGATCGTTCTTGGTGGTCTTCCCTGGAACTCGGGGCTGCATTTGCCGGGACGTATGTGGTTCATGCCCAACTAGTGACCATCGATTGCTCGACCTTCCCTGCCTTTGGCCGGGCGGGGGAGGTCGTTTAAGGAGGTGTTTTCCGTGTCGGAGAAAACACACGGCATCCACTACGCATGGTGGGTGATGATCGGATGCTTCTTTCTTCAGGCCGGGGCTCTGGGGGCCATCATGAACTCGGGTGGCATTTTCTTCGTGCCCGTCTGCAACGAGCTCGGCTTCGACCGCGGAGCGTTGGCGCTCTATCTCACGTTCTACTTCATCGCTACCACGTTCACGTATCCGCTGGTGGCGAAATATCTTCCAAAATGGAATTTCCGCGTGTTCCTGACTGTGTGCTTTCTCGTTCTTGCGGCGACCGAGGCCGCCATGGGTTTTATGAGCGAGCTTTGGCAGTGGTACGTGGCGGGCGTCGTCTTGGGGGTGGCGGGTGCGCTCGTGTTCGTGGTGGCGTCGACGGTGCTCATCGAGAATTGGTTCATCGCCAAGCGCGGCACGGCTTTGGGTATCGCCATGTGCGGGTCGGGCATCGGCGGGTTTTTCTTTCCGATGTTCGGCAATTACCTCATCGAGGCTATTGGCTGGCGCATGGCGTATCCGAGCATAGCCCTCGTCATGTGCGTCATCGTCCTTCCGTTTACGATGTTCGTTTTCCGCCTTCATCCTTCGGATCTTGGACTCAAGCCGTATGGGGCGGAGCGCGCCGAGGAGATGGCGGCGACTGAAGCGGCGGCGAAGGGCATGCCGGCCAAGAAGGCCATCGTCACGCTCGCTTTCGTGTGCATCTTCTTCTATGCGGGCATCGAGGCCCTGTTCAGTGGCTACAACAATCATTTGCCGGGATTCGCTGAGTCGATCGGTTACTCGGCGGCGTTCGGCGCGGGCATTCTGTCGCTGGCCCAATTGGGCTACAGTGTGGCGACGCTCGTGATGGGATGGGTCACCGACAAGATAGGCGTGGCCGCGTCCACGTACATCACCCTCGGCGTGACGGCAGCCTCGCTGCTCGGTTTCTCGTTTTTGCAGGCGGAAGTGCCCCTTATGGTATGCGCTTTCGTGTTCGGCATGAACTCGGTCATCATCACCATCTCGGTTCCGACGCTCATATCGGAACTGTTCGGGAAAAAGTATTTCGCGCAGATCCTGTCGTATTCGCGCATGTCTGGCGTCATAGGCTGTTTCGGTGCTGCCGCAGTGGGGGCTTGCTACGACTTCACGGGAAGCTACGTCGGGTCGTTCTTCGTCGGCATCGTCATCCTGGCCATATGCGCGGTGCTGGTAGGCGTCGCCCTTACGCAAAAGAAAAAGCTGCGAGCGCAGTGGGAGTGAGGAATGCACGAGGATGACGGCCGGCTCCTTCCTGTTCGAAATGCTATACCCGCAAAAACGCCGGTCAGCCTCTAAGGTCTGGGGCCTTATCCCGGCTGGTGGCACCTCGGGCGGGGGAGCCTGCCGGCACCGCACGAAAATAAGCATCCAAAACACCCCGTTTTAGCCTTGGCGAGCAATGCGCGCGAGCGCGTAAGGCAGCTACTATGCGTCCGATCCGACGGGCACCGGTCGGCGTCGGATCGTTTCCAGGACTGTTGCCGGAAGACGGCAGTTCAACGCATTTGGACGGCGTGCGGTCGCACTTTGCCCGAATGCACACGACGAGGAGAGAAAGGAGAGAGCATGGCTGACTATCAGGAATTCCTTGACGGCATCGATCGCGCGGCCTATCACGATAGGGAGTGGCAGTGGGAGGAGGACGGTTACACCGTCACTCGCACGTATCACTATTCGCCCCCGGGATGCCACACGTCCTGCGGCATTTTGCTGTACGAGAAAGACGGAAAGGTGGAGCGTGTCGAAGGCGACCCGCTCGACCCGTGCACGAACGGCAAGCTGTGCATCAAGTGCCTGACGCTCGACGAATCGCTCAACCACCCCGATCGCCTGAAGTATCCCATGAGACGCGCGGGGGAACGCGGCGAGAACAAATGGGAGCGCATCTCGTGGGACGAGGCGTACGACGAGATCGAAGCGAGAGTGAAGGACATTTGGGAAACGGACGGCGGGAACGCCATCATTTGCGTGCACGGCACGGGCCGCAACATCAACTGGCAGGTTCCGTTCTTCGGCCAAGCTGGCTTGAAGACGCCGAACATCTCCACGTTCGGGTTCACGGGGTTCTCGTGCTACATGCCGCGCATCTGCGGCAGCATCGCGCCCTTCGGCGATTTTCCCATCGTGGATGCGTCGGAGACGCATGCGGATCGCTACAACAACCCCGAATGGGTTCCCCCCGAGGTGCTCGTCGTGTGGGGCAACGAGCCGCTGGCGTCGAACGCGGACGGCTACGTGGGTCACTGGCTGGTGCAATGCGTGCAGATGGGGACGAAGATCATTTCCATCGATCCGCGCCTGACGTGGTGGGGCGTTCGTGCCGAGTACTGGTTGCAGATTCGCCCCGGCACCGATGCCGCCTTGGGCTGCGCATGGCTGAACGTCATTATCGAGGAGGGGCTCTTCGATCGGGAGTACGTGGATTGCTGGTGCTCCGGTTTCGACGAGCTGGCTGCGTCGGTAAAAGAAACCACGCCGGAGTGGGCTGCCGAGATATGCGACCTTGACGCCGAGGATATCCGCGCATCCGCGCGCCTGTACGCCCAGGCCACGCCCGGTGCCATCCAGTGGGGCCTTGCGTTCGACCAGCAGCTTTCCGCCATGGCTTTGTGCCTTGCCGGGTGCGACCTCATGGCTATCTGCGGCAACGTGGACGTACCGGGTGGCAATATCCTGGTGCACAACGCGTTCGAAATCAACGCTGGTTACGCTTCGGGCGAGAACCTGACACCGGCCGAATGGCGGGCCAAGAAGCTCAACAACAACTTCGCCCTGTCCATCGAAGGCGGCGACTTCGTGGCGCATGCAAGCTCAGACGGTCTGCTCCAGGCCATCGAAGAGGGCTTCCCGTATCCGATTAAAATGATGTGGATACAATCCTCCAACACGTTGTCCTGTCCGAGCCAAGACTCTCCGCGCGTGTTGCAGGCTATGCGAAACATCCCGTTTATCGTCAACGCCGATCCCTATCTGACGCCCACGTCGGTGGCCCTGGCCGACATCGTCTTGCCGGTGGCCATGAGCGCCGAGCGCAACTCGGCGCGCACCTGGTGGTCTCCCTGCCGCGCTATGGTGAAAGTCGTCGACTTCTACGAGGCCAAGTCCGACGAGCAGATCATCCTCGATTTGGGCAAGCGCTTGAACCCGGAGGTGTTCGGCCAGTGGGAGACCGATATCGACTGGTTGAATTGGTATCTGCACGACGGCACCGGTTCGTTCTCTGCGACGACGGAGGCCACCGATCAAGGCGGTGCCAAGAACTCGGGCAAAACGCTTTTCACCGCTTCATGGGACGAGCTCGTGCGCGATCCCGATATGGTGGGGCATGCGTACGACGAGTTCAACGCCACGTATCGCAAGGCCGAGAAGGGCATGTTCCGCGCGGACGGCTCGGTGGGCTACGGCACGCCGTCGGGACGGTTGGAGCTCGCCCCCATGCTGTACCGTTATTGGGGGCTTAACACCACGCCGTTCCATACCGAGCCGCCGGAGAGCCCGCTGTCCACGCCGGAGCTCATGGAGGAGTATCCGCTTGTCCTCACCTGCGGCGGCCGTTCGTTCGAGTTCTTCCACAGCGAGCACCGGCAGCTGCCCACCATGCGCGAGCTGCATCCTCAGCCGCGGGTGCTCGTCAACCCCGCCACGGCCGAAAAGTACGGTATCCAAGACGGGCAATGGGTGTGGATCGAGAACGATCACGGTCGTTTCAAGCAGCAGGCGAAGGTGTCCCCGGTGGTTAACGAGAAAACCGTCCATGCCGAGCATGGATGGTGGTTCCCCGAAACCGAGGCGGCGGCGCCGTTCCTGTTCGGCACGTTCGAATCCAATCCGAACAACTGCACCAAGGCGTTCGTCACGGGCCAAGGCGGCGTGGGATCCCCCATCAAAGGGATGATTTGCAGGATATATCCGGTGCAGGAGGGCGATACGATGCCTTATGAGCAGATTGCCGCCACTGGGAATTTCCCCTGGTATCAAAAGGTCGAATCACCTCGTCAGGAAGAGATCGAACGATTCCGTGAGGCGCAGAAGGCGGGCATGGAATACGACGTCATGGCCAATCAACTGGTCGACCCCGCAACGGGCGAGCGCACCGATCTGAAGACCGGCGCCAAGGTCGAAGCGTAGCGGTTGTTGCGGAAAGGAGTTTCATCATGACCAAGGCGATCCTGATCAACTACGAGTACTGCACGGGCTGCCACAGCTGCGAGGTGGCCTGCAAGAAGGAGCTCGGCCTGCCCAAGGGCGAGTTCGGCATCAAGCTCACCGAGACCGGCCCCTGGGAGCGCGAGGGCGAGAAGGGCCCCGAGCGCTGGGAGTGGACGTGGCTGCCGGTGCTCACCAAGGCGTGCGACATGTGCGCGTCGCGCACGCAGGCCGGCAAGATGCCCATGTGCGTGCAGCACTGCCAGGCCTGGTGCATGTACTACGGCGAGGCCGAGGAGCTGGCCAAGAAGATGGACGGCGGCGGCCGCTGGGCGCTGTACGCGAAATAGGGGCCTCTGCCATCGGATCGGCATTGCGGGGATGCATGGCGCATCCCCGCGAGCTGTCTTTTGGGCGAATTCGAAAAACGAGGTTGGGCCCATCGAAAACGAATGCTGCTTTTGGGGAAACCCCGGCCGCTCTCTCTCGCCCCCTCCCGTACAGGCGGGATGATAATCGGTTATAATCGAACCATGGGGACAGCGGGAACGGGTCGCGCTCTTTGCCGAAAAACGACTCGTTTTCCGCGAGCGGTAGACAGTGTCGCGGGCTTCGAGAAGGCGCCGGCGCCGTCGACAACGAGCGGGGCAGGGGGGCCGGGTATGGAAATCCACCAACTTCGTCATCTGCTGGCTGCGGCAGAGAACTCCAGTTACGCCCAGGCGGCCAAACGGTGCTTCACCAGCAGGCAGAACGTCGCCCATTCCATCAAGGCCATCGAGACCGAGCTCGGCATCGCGCTCTTCGAGCGCCATGGCAACGAGATGGTGCTCACTCCCGCAGGGCAGCAGCTCGCCGGCGAGGCGCGCGAGATCGTCACGAAGGTGGACGGCTTGCACGTCATGTTCGCCGGCCCCGACGCAACCGACCAAACGCTCAACCTCGCGGTGAGCACCAACCTCTTCGCGGGGATATCGCTGGGTACCGACGAGTACATCGCGCAGCATTCCGACCGGCTGCGGGTGTCCGAGATGAGCTGCGAGGATTGCTACCGATCGGTTTGCACGGGGAAGGCCGACGTCGCCGTCATCATGTGCATGGAGCGGAAGTTCCCCGATTGCGACGTGCTCGAGATGGGGGAGGGCTCGGTTTCGTTCGCGCTGACGAGCGCCGCATCGCCGTTGGGCCGCAAGGAGAGCCTGTCGGTGATGGACTTGAAGGACCAGAAGCTGCTGCTGATGTCGGAGCCGGTCTTCCAGTACGCGCCGCTGTTCGCGCAGCTCGACTCGCTCGGCTTCGATCGGGCCAACGTCAGCGTCATACCCAGCACGAGCTCGATGATCCACGTGGTGAAGAGGAGCGGAGGCACGGGCATCGTCTCCGACAAGTTCTCCGTGGCCCCTCCTGCGGGATTCTGCGCGATCCCCCTGTCGGATCCTCGCCTGAATTGGCACTTCTACATACTGTTCCAGAAAAACTCGGCGAGCTTCCGCTCGATAGCGAAGTTCGCCCAAGGCATCCAAGGCACCTTCTAGGCCCTCAAGAAAAGCCGAGCCCGCGCGACGCGGCTGCGGCCTGCGAGCGCGCAAGAAGGACGGCCCGTCGGGTTCGAACCCGACGGGCCGTCCTTCCTCTTCGCGACGCGCCTGCCGCCGTCGGCTAGAAGACCACGAGCAGGTACGCCGTAGCGATGGCAACCGTCAGCAGCATGATGGGGAAGCCTATCTTGGTGAAGCCCATGAAGCTGATGGGGTAGCCCTCCTTGTTCGCGATGCCCGACAGCACGACGTTGGCCGACGCTCCCACGAGCGACCCGTTGCCGCCGAGGCACGCGCCGAGCGAGATGGCCCACCACAAGGGAAACACGTCGATGCCCGTCTGCGCCATGACGGTGATGATGGGGATCATGGTGGCGACGAACGGGATGTTGTCGAGCACGGCCGAGAGCAGCGCCGAGCCCCACAGCAGCGCGAGCATGAGCAGCACCACGTCGCCTCCGGTGAGCGACACGAGCCCTTCCCCGATGAGCGCGATGACGCCCGTGTGCTCCATCGCTCCCACCACCACGAACAGGCCGAGGAAGAAGCCGATGGTGCCCCATTCGACGCCTTCGAGCGCCACCTCCAAGTCGCTTCTCGATATGAGGAGCATGATTCCGGCGGCGCCCAAGGCGATCACCGCCGACTCGAGGTGCAGCACGCCGTGGAGCATGAACGCAGCGGTGACGGCCACGATCATCGCGATGCTCTTGACGAACAGGGGGCGGTCCTTGATGGCATCCTGCTCCGAAAGGGCCATCACCTTGAGCATGTCGCCCTCGTCGACGAACAGCTTGCGTCCGTACAGCACCCTGAACACGAGCAGCAGCACGACGAGGATGACCACCACGACGGGGGCGTCGTAGCGGATGAAGTCGAAGAAGGTGAGGCCCGCAGCCGAGCCGATCATGATGTTCGGCGGGTCGCCGATGAGCGTGGCGGTCCCCCCGACGTTCGACGCGACGATCTCCGCTATGAGGAAGGGGGTCGCGTCGATCCTGAGCGTCCGGCACAACATGATGGTCATGGGCCCGATGAGCAGGATGGTGGTCACGTTGTCGAGCAGGGCGGAGAAGACGGCCGTGATGACCACGAAGGCGACCATGATCCTCCAAGGATTCCCCTTGCACAGCTTGGCCGACCGTATGGCCACGTACTCGAAAAGCCCCGACTGCTTCACCACGGCCACGAACATCATCATGCCGCACAGCACGCCGAGCGTGTTGAAGTCTATCGACCCCATGCCCGCGTCGAAGTCGACGACGCCGATGCAGAACAGCACGACGGCGCCGAGCAGCGCTGCGAGCGCTCGGTGGATCTTCTCCGACACGACCAGCGCCATGACGGCCACGAACACCACGATCGAGATTATCTGCAGGGTAGTCACCGGTGAGCCCTCTCCTTGAAATCGAACGGTTCTGAACGCCGGTTACGCGCCGGGCGCGCCCGAGGAGCCGGGTTTATTGGCGGAGCCGGGGTTGCCGGGCGCGGCGGGGGTTCCGGGAGCCCCGGGAGCTGCGGGGGCTCCGGGTGCACCGGGCGCCGCAGGGGCCGGGTTTATTGGCGGAGCCGGGGTTGCCGGGCGCGGAGGTGGTCGCTGGTCTGAAGCACATGGTGGCTCTCCTTCTCTTCGGGGCGGGGCGGCGTTCGCGGGTTAGCGGCGGAACTTCTCCATCTTCCGGTCGTATTCCTCGAAGCACTCGCTTATCCGTTGGTTTCTTGTCTTGCTCTTGTTCTTCCTTCTGCCGACGGCTGCCGCCAACAGAAGGAACGCGATGCCGACGACGATCGCGCCGACGAGGCCGGGGTCTCCCATAGCCACCTCCTTGGGTGCGCGGAGCGCAACGGCTCGGTCGTCGGGCGGCCGAGGCCGCCCGACGCGGTTGGAAACGGGGTTAGTAGCCCATGAGCCCGGTCATGGCCGGCAGGTACAGGGCGCTCAGCACGCACAGCACGGCGGTGGGGAACCATGCCTTCTTCAGCCATTCCGCCATGCTGATCCAGCCTTTCTCGTAGCAGATCATCATGATGGAGTCGATGGGAAGCCAGGTGGTCACGCCGCCGAGGATGCCGCCGATGCAGGCGATGACCGCGCCGTTCACGCCGGTGGTGGCGGCCAGCGCGATCATGAGCGGCACGGCGACCGACACCGTGGGCGGGCCGACGGGGATGCAGATGTGCAGGATCATGGTGATGAAGCACATGACGAGCACGACGAGCAGCAGGGGCCAGGCCGACGCGCCTGCCAGCACGGTGTTGACGAACCACGCGGCGACGCCGGTGCCCACCAGGCCGGTGGCCAGGGCCTGCACGCCGATGATCATCATGATGATCTCCCATGGGATGTTCTTGTAGTACTGCTCTTTGCTCAACAGGTTGATGCCGGGCACGAAGGCGATAACCGTGAACGCGAAGGCCACGAGCATGGAGTTGATCTGCGGGAACCACGTGCTCATGATCATCAGCCCGAAAGCGATGACGAACCAGACGATGAGCTTGATCTCGATGGTGGTCATCTTTCCGTAGTCGGCGAGCTTGGCGGACACGACCGACAGGGCCTCGGGTTTGATCTCCTCGATCTTGAACACCTTGGAGCACCAGAGGCCGGAGATGACGGACACCACCAGCGCCAGCGGGATGTTGACGGCGCACCAAGCCAAAAACGTCACGCGCACGCCCATGTAGGTTTCGACCAAGGTCATGCACAGGATGTTCAGCGAGTTGCCGATGGGCGTGCCGATGCCGCCGATGGCGGCCGCCGCCGCGACGGAGACCGTGAGCGCCTTGGCGAGCCCGGACTTGCCCTTGATTCCGCCGTTCGCCTCGACGATGGACAGGCCGATGCCGATGAAGATGGCGGAGGCGGCGAGGTCGGAGACGAACATCGACAGGACCGACGTGGCCACCGAGAAGCCCACGATGAGCTTCGTGGTGCTGTTGCCCGCGAACTTCAGGGCGGCGCTGGCCACGCGGTACGGGATGGGCGTGGACATGACGGCGCCGGAAACCGTGAACACGAACAGGCAGTAGATGGGCACGAGCAGGCTCGACGAGTTGAACACGCTCGCTTGGGTCTCGGTGGACGCGTAGGGCAGGATGCCCGTTACCGGTATCAGCAAAAAGATCAGCACGACCGTGACGATGAACGGCAGCGCCTCGGTGACCCATAGGATGATGCAGGCGAGCAGAATGCCGACCGCCGACATGGCGGTCCTTTCCAAACCGGTTGGCACCGGGCAGACGAACTGGAAGAACAAAAAGACCAGCGCCGCCACCACGATGGCGACCAGCTTCTTCACCTGCTTGCCGTTTGCGGCCTGCTGAGGCAGCGCAGCTGCGTTTTCGCTCAAAACAATCCCCTCCTTTTTCATGTACGGGTAGAGCTTTCAGATTCCCCTTCGGTTTCGTTCGGCGCGCTTTCTTCGAGATCGCGGGCAACCGCCTTTCGCTTTGCGCTTCGAGCCGACACGCCGGGCGGCGCGACGTCGGAAGGCTTCGGTGCGGCGAACGATTTCTCGACGGTTTTCCCGCACCTTCCGCAAAACGAGCAGAACGCTCCGCAGCTGCCCACTCTCGCTCACCTCCCTTGCAAGGGGGAACGCGCGGCTTGCCCTCGCGTTCCCCGATCTCGAATCGACCGCGCCGTATAGGCCCTAAGGAACGAGGATCGCGGCCTTCTTGCCCTTGGCCGCGAGCTTGGCGGCGCATTCCTCGATGGTGCCGATTTCCAGGCACTTGGCCTGGCAGGACTGCACGCACGCGGGAAGCTTGCCCGCCGCCGTGCGCGCCTCGCACATATCGCACAGCTCGCCGGGCAGGGCGATGTAGTCCCAGTGCCACGTGCCGTCGGCATGCTGGCGGGGCTTGTCCTCGAGCACCTTGATGCCCCAGTCGTCTATGCCGCACTCGATCTCGTTGCGGCAGGCCACTTCGCAGCTGTGGCAGCCGGAGCAGAACTCGTAATCGATGTACAGGGCTTTCTGCGTCATGATCGTTACCTCCTTCTTCGTGTCGCGGGCTTAAGCCTGCTGCGTCTCGTCGGTGGGGCGCCATACCTGCTGGTAGGTGAACTCGGCCTGGCGGCTGGGCTCCAGGAAGATGCCGGTGCTGTCGGGATCGTTCGGGCCTCCCTCGCCCTCGACTTTCTTCAGCGAGCAGATCATCTGCTTGAACGTGTTGCCGAAGCCCATCACGCCGTTCACGCTGTTGGGCATGAGCACGTTGATGTTCGACTTCCAGTTGCCGAACAGGTTGGGCTCCTCGCCGTCCTGCTCGGGGTACCACCAGCCGTGCATGGCGTGGCACACGCCCTCCTTGATGGTGGGCACCACGTGGGCGCGCTGCCGCACGGCGCCGTAGGGCGAGGCGATCTCCACCCAGTCGTCCTCTTCGATGCCGAGGCGCGCGGCGTCGGCGGGGTTGAGGTCGATCTGCGGATACGGGGTGATCTGGCGCAGGCTGGGAACCTGCTTGTGCTCGGAATGGAAGAACTCCTGGCGACGGGCGCCCGTGGTGAGGATGAAGGGGTACTTCTCCATGAGCTCGGGCGTGCGCTCGGGGCCGTAGGCGGGATCCTCGTAGTAGGGCAGGGGGTTCTCGCCGAACTGCTCGTACATGTAGGAGTACAGCTCCACGCGGCCCGTGCTGGTGGGGAAGCCCACCTGGCCGTCGGGGCGCAGCTTGCCGATCTCGTACTTGTAGTACGGCTCGTTGGACATGACGGTGACCTTCTCGCGCAGCTCCTCGTAGGGCAGCCACGAGCGCATGACGTGGAAGTTGTCGTAGTCGGTCTGGGTCTCGAAGCGGTTCCAGAAGTCGGGGTACATCTTCTTGCCCACGGCCATCATGGCCTCGACGTCCGACTTGCATTCGCCCACCTGCACGCACTTGTTCTGCGCGCCGTAGAACGACGAGTTCAGGCCGTAATGCGTGACCACCATGCCGTCGTGCTCGATGGTGGAGGCGATGGGCAGGAACACGTCGCAGCAGGCCATGGTGGTGGGGTTCATGAACAGGTCGGCCGCGCAGTTGAAGTCGAGCTTTTTCAGCGCCTCGTACCAGCGTTGCGGCTCGGCGGAGATGGCGGTGCCGATGGGGTTCGACGAGATGAAGTGCGCCATATGGATCTTATAGGGCTTCTCGGTCTCAAGCGCCTTCAGGAACTCGTCGGGCATGACCGTCCACAGGATCGAGCCCATGGCCGGGTACTTGTCGATGCCCACGCGCCGGCCCCACGTTTCCTCGGTCATGATGCCGTTCTTGAACGCCAGCTCGAGCGTGGAGTCGGTGGCGTCGTCCACCTTCTCGTCGGCGGAGATGGAGCCGCCGTCGCGCACGACGTTGCCCTGGTCGTCGCCCATGCCGAGCGTCGTGCCGCCGGGCGCGTCGATGAAGCCGGTGATGGCCATGAGCGCGATGAGGCACTGGCCGAGCTGGGTGCCGTTCGGGTTCTCGTCCACGGCGAGGCCCCAAGCCACGCTGCTGGGCTTGGCGTTGCCGTACAGCCGTGCCGCGCGCCAGATCTGCTCCTCGGGCACGCCGCAGATCTCGGCGGCCTTCGCGGGCGGCATGTCCTGCACGCGCTCGACGAGCTGCTCGTAGCCGTAGCACCACTTGTCGATGAAGTCGTGGTCGACGAGGTCGTCGTGCGCCATGACGTAGATGAAGGCCATGGCCAGCGCCGTGTCGGTGCCGGGGCGCAGCTGCAGCACTTCCTCGGAGCGCGTGCCGAGCCAGGTCACGCGCGGGTCGACGCAGATGAGCTTCGTGCCGAACTGGCGCACCATCTCGATGACGGCGTGGCCGTACAGGCCGTCGGGGTTGCTGCGCAGCGGCTCCTTGCCCCAGATGAGGATGCACTCGGGGGCGACCCAGCCCTCGTGCTCGTAGCGGTCCTCGAACTTCTGGGCGTAGTCGATCTCGGGGTAGCCGCCGCCGATCATGAAGGCGGTGTTCGTCATGCGCGGGCCGTAGCACGACCAGCCGGCCTGGGCGTACACGGAGTTCGGCGTGCCGAACACGAGGTTCGCCCACTGCGGGTACCAGTTGTTGCCCTCGCGGCCGGTGCCGCCGAACACGCAGATGGCCTCGGCGCCGTACTTCTCGGTGATCTCGCGGGCGTTCTGGGCGATGAGGTCGGTGGCCTCGTCCCAGGTGCAGCGCTCCCACTTGTCTTTGCCGCGGTCCTCGCGGGCGCGTTTCAGGGGGTGCGTGATGCGGTCGGGATGGTAGATGTACTCCGGCAGCGCCAGGCAGCGCGTGCAGAGCGAGCCTTTGGTGATGGGATGCTCCGGGTCGCCCTCGACCTTCGTCACCTTGCCGTCCTTGACGTGCACCTGCAGGCCGCATCCCACCGGGTGGCACCCCGGAGGCGACCATGCGCAGGTCCTGAAGATGGTCTCCTCGCCCTCTTGCCTCTTCCACTCCGTCATGTTCCTCTCCTTTCGCTCGTTTTGGAAACGATGAACGCACGAAGTTTGGTTTCCCCTCGGTGCGCCTTCATTGTCCGGGCGAGAGGGCGTCGCGAGTAGCCGCCGAAAATGTTCGGCGTGACAAAAGGAATTTGTCAGCGGGGGTGCAGCGCCGGTCAACGGGCCGTCTCGTACCAAAAGTCTGATGCCCGTTCGAGCCCCTGGTGCAATACCGAATCTAAAGTCCGATGACGCCTTTCTCGATGTGGGGTAGGTTTCGAAGGTGGGGGCCGTGTTCGAATTCCCATCGAAACACAGGAAATTTCGCAGCTAGGGCGATTGACTTCTACGGTATTATTGGTGCATCGGTAGGGCGTACAAGGGGAGGACCTAGAGAACGAGTCAATCGAACTTTGGCCGCGGCGGCGGATGGCCGCGCGAGCGGCCGACGCATCCCTGAGCCCTGCCGCAGCATCGATACGTGTCAAAACCAAGTCTATGGGGGTGGACGTTGTTTGACAAAGCGACAGGGATTCAAAGCGCCATCGTAGCGAAAGCGGATTCGTCGGAGAGCTCGTCGGAGGGACGGTTCGTCGTCAACGTTCCCATCGTGGCGAGCATGGCGGGCGCCTCGCTGTGCTTCGCCTGGGTGTTCGGAACGCTGGTGCTGTTCTCGTCATCATCGGCCGTCGGCCAGTTCCGGCTGCCGTTCCTCGTGTCCTTCGCCATCGCCTACGGCGTGCTGCGCCTTTTTTCCGATCGTCTCCAGCGGCGGCGCAGGGCGCTTGCCGTTGTCTCCTTGGCGTGCTGCCTGCTGCCGCTCCTCGACCCTCTGCTCGCGTTCGGCGCGAACCTGGAGGCGGCGAGGGTGCTCGCGTGCTGCGTTGCGCCTGGGCTCGGAGGCGCCGTCGCCGTCACCTTGTGGCTCGAGTCCTGCTGCCGGCTCGCCCCGCAGAGGACGCGCGCCGTCCTTTCGTTCTCCCTGCTGTTCGCCACGGTGCTCTGCGGCCTTGTTTTCGCGGTCGAGCACGAGCTGCGCCCGTTCTTCGTCGCCGTCCTCGGCGCTTTTTCGGCTGCGGTCTACCTGGCGCAGTGGCAGGCGTTCTCCGTTGCGAGGAACCTGGCGGACGTCTCCGCGGAAGACTCCGACGAGCGGTCGCGCATCACGCCCAACTCCATCATACTCACGGCCTCCAACTCGCTGGCGCAGGGGTTCGCCCTGTACGGCATGCTGGACTTCGGATCGAACGGGTCCACGGGGAGGGTCGTCTGCCTGCTGGCGTTCGCGCTGTTCCTTTGCCTGGCGATCGACTCGCTCAAGGCGTTCATCATCAGGGAATCGATCATCAGGTACCTCATGCTCCCTTTGATAGCCACCTGCCTGCTCCTCATGGTGTTCATGCCCGAGTCGACCTGGGAGTGGTTCTGCGCGGCCGTCCTCGTCGTCTCGCTGCTTCCCTACACGAGCGCCATGTTCGCAACCTGCGAGCATATCGTGCGGGACGACCTCGCGCCCTTCCGAACGGTCGGGAAGATCCGGACGGTTTCGACGCTCGGGGTGGCGCTTGGGTGGTGCGCGGGCTGGGTGGCCTTCCCGGGCGGGCTGCTCGAGGGGAGCGCGTTCGGCGTCAGCGTGGCCGTCCTCGTCATCGTGCTCATCGTCATCACCATCGTGTTCGACCAGAAGAGCCTCTATCCCGGCAGCGAGGAGGGCACGCCCGAGGAGGACGGCGGGGAGGACGCCCGGCACGGCCAATGGACGCGGCGCTGCGAGGCGTTCGCGGAAGAAGTGGGGCTGACGGCCCGCGAGACCGAGGTCATGCTGCTCCTCGCGCGCGGGTTCAGCGCGGAGCTCATCCAGGAGCGCCTCTACATCTCCAAGAGCACGGTGAAATGCCATACGTACAACATCTACAACAAGGCGAACGTGCACTCGCGGACCGACCTTATCCGCCTTATCGAGGCGGGCGGCCCCTATTGCATCCGTGAACAGGAGAAACGTTCCGCCTAAGCCTTTTTTGTCGAGTTCCGAAAACCAAGTTTTGACCCTAATTCCCGATGCGCCGCACCCGGTGCTTCGCGTACCGTGCGCCTCGAGGCCTCAACTTCGAATCGCTCAACGACAAAGATCAAGGCAAGGGGGTTGAAGAAACATGTCTGAATTGGCAACGGGCAAGAAGAAGTACGGCGCTGCCGTCAAGTTCGCCGTCCTCACGCTCATTCTGGTGCAGAACACCCAGGCGATGTGCTCGCCGACGCTCGCCGCCATACAAGCGGCGTTCCCCGAGGCGGACGTGACCGTCGTTCAGATGGTGAACACCATCCCGGCTATCGTCATGATCGTGTCCTCGGCCGTTTGCGGGCCCCTGTCGCGAAAGATGGGCTACAAGTGGGCGGGGCTTTTGGGCATGGCGTTCGCGCTCGTGGGCGGCATCATGCCCGCCATCTACCACCCGTCCATCGTGGCCGTGGTGGTGGAGCGCGCGGTGTTCGGCATCGGTTACGGCATGGTGTTCGCCATGGCCATCGCGGCCTGCGGCGACTTCTGGCGCGGCAAGGAGACCACGACGATGGTGGGCCTGGTGACCGCGTTCGCCGGCGTCGGGGGGATCGCCTACAGCCTCATCGCGGGATGGCTCACGGACATCAGCTGGACGGCTCCGTACTGGTTCTACGCGATCATCATCGTGTGGGCCGTGTACTACGCCGTGTTCATGCCCAACTACTCGGAACTGCCCAAGGAATCGTTCGCTCCGGCGCCCGACGGCGGGAAGAAGAAGTTCTCCCTCGCGGGCTTTGGCTCGAAGTACTGGGCCTTCCTCGTCGTGACGACGGTTTGCATCGGCACCATGACCGCGTTCATCAACAACGCCGCCATCTGCATCGTCGGCTTGGAGCTGGGCACGGGCGCCACGGTGGGCCTGGTGATGACCGGGTTCTCCATCGGGCTCATGCTGGGCGGGTTCGCGTACATCCCGGTGTACCGGGCGCTCAAGCGCATCGCGCTGCCGTGCTGGATGCTGCTGTACGGAATCATGCTGCTCGTGACGATGCTCTTCCCGAGCCTGCCCATGTTCTTCGCCTGCGCGTTTTTGTGCGGCATCGCGTTCGGCACCATCAACGCGGCGTGGTCGGACATGGCGAACAAGAAGGTGGTGGATCCGCACCGTTCCGCCGACGGATCGTCGTTCTACGTGGCCATGCAGGGCGTGGGGCAGTTCATCGCCCCGTTCTGGCTGGCGGCCGTGGCGGCCGTGGCGGGTCTGACGTCCGGCAACCTGTTCTACCAATGGTACCCGGCCATCGTCATCCTCATCGTGTCGGCCGTGGTGCTCATCGTGCTGGCGGTCGTCAACAAGAACAAGGTGGAGTACGAGCGCGACGAGCCGGTCGACGAGCCGGACCAGGCCGACGACCTGCAGCAGGCTGCCGTCTGATCGGGTTTTCGCGACGCGTTTGCGAGGCGGGAGGGCTTTCGAGCCGAATGCCGAGCGCACCCCGCCTCCTCCGTTCATGAATGAGTCAAGGAAGAAGGAGGAGAAACTATGTCCGCATTCGATTACCAGGCGTTCCTCGACAACGTCGACCGCAAGGCCTACCACGAAGGCGAATGGCAGTGGGAGGAGGACGGCTTCACCGTCACCCGTACCTACAACTACACGTATCCCGGCTGCCACGATTCGTGCGGCGTGCTGCTCTACGTGAAGGACGGCGTGCTCGACCACGTGGAGGGCGACCCGCTCGATCCTTGCGTGAACGGCAAGCTGTGCATGCGCTGCCTCGACCTGCCGGAGATGGTGAACAACGACCACCGCATCAAGTACCCCATGAAGCGCGCCGGCGAGCGCGGCGAGAACAAGTGGGAGCGCATCACGTGGGAAGAGGCGCTCGACATCGTTGAGAAGTTCATCGTCGAGGAGATCGACGGCAAGGGCTTCGGTCGCGAGTCCATCGTGGTGGGACACGGAACCGGGCGCAACATCAACTGGCAGATACCGTTCATCGCCGGCGCCTGCTTCGGCACGGCGAACTGCGGCGGCATCTACTTCTCCGGCTGGTCGTGCTACATGCCGCGCGTGTGCGGCGCCGCCGGGCCCCTGGGCGACTACCCGGTCGTCGACTGCGCGCAGGCGCAGGAGAAGCGCTACGCGGCCGAGGAGTGGGAGCGCCCCGACGTCATCGTCGTGTGGGCGAACGAGCCGCTGAAGTCGAACGCCGACGGGTTCATCGGCCACTACCTCATGGTGTGCCACCAGCTTGGCAGCAAGATCATATCCATCGACCCCGTGCTCACGTGGTGGGGCGCCCACGCCGACATCTGGTTGGCGCCCAACCCCGGCACCGACGCCGCCCTCGCGCTGGCCATGGCGAACGTCATCATGGAGGAGGATCTGATCGACCACGATTTCGTCGACAAGTGGGTGGCGTACTACGACGAGTTCAAGGCGCATTGCGCGCAGTTCCCGCCCGAGTGGGCCGCCCCCATCACGAGCGTGGACGCCGACGACATCCGCGCTGCCGCGCGCCTGTACGCCTCGGCGAACCGCGGCATGATCCAGTGGGGCCTCGCGTTCGACGCCTCGTCGGCCTCGTGCATGCACTGGGTGCAGACCGTGTGCGCCATCATGGCCGTGTGCGGCGACATCGAGAAGCCCGGCACGCACATCCTCGTGCACAACGCCTACGAGATGAACGCCGGTTATTCGTCGGCGGACGTGTACGGACGCCCCGAGGCCGTGGCCAAGAAGTTCAAGAAAGCCTACATCGACATGCCGGGCGTCGACTTCGTGGGCATGTCCAACCCCGACGCGATGGCGTACGCGCTGGAGACGGGCAAGCCCTATCCCATCAAGATGTTCTGGGCGCAGTCGCAAAACGCCATCGCCGGGCACGAGGAGCCGGCGCCGCGCGCGTACAAGTACATGATGGACATTCCGTTCATCGTCTACGTCGACCCCATCCTCACCCCTTCGGCCGTAGCCTTCGCCGACCTGGTGCTGCCCGTGGCGGCCTCGTGCGAGCGCGATTCCGTGCGCACGTGGTGGGTGCCGCTGCGCGCCATGAAGAAGGTCACGCAGTTCTACGAGGCGAAGACCGACGAGGAGATAGCCATCTGGCTGGGTGAGCGCCTCAACCCCGCGCTGTTCGGTCCGGGCAAGCGCTTCGAGAAGGCCATCGACCTGTCCAACGAGTACATGACGACGGGCCTTGCCGCCATCGACGAGGACGGCAACGTGCGCAAGGGCAACTTCGCCGGTTCGACCGACGAGGAGGGCGGCGTCAAGCGCAACATCAAGGACGAGGCTGAAACCGGCTGCCCCTACCGCGACCATCGTTCGCTCGTCGAGGCCGGCGGGCACTCCTACGACCCGTGGAACGCCACCTACTACAAGCACGAGAAGGGCATGCTCCGTCCCGACGGGCAGGTGGGGTTCAACACGCCGTCCGGGCGCATCGAGCTCATCCCCACCATCTTCGAGGCGTGGGGCATCCCGCAGTATCCGGTTTACACGCCGGTTTCGAAGAGCAAGGACACGACGCCCGAGGTGTTCGAGGAGTACCCGTACTACTTCGTGAACGGCACGCGCTCCTACGAGTTCTTCCACACCGAGCACCGCATGGCGGAGACCATGCGCGAGTTCCACCCCGAGCCGCTGGTGAAGATATCGCCCAAGACGGCCGAGAGGGAGGGCATCGCCGACGGCGAGTGGGTTTGGATCGAGAACGAAGACGGCCGCTGCATGCAGAAGGCCAAGATCACCAACGAGGTTGACGAACGGGTCATCGTCGGCGAGCACGGCTGGTGGAAGCCGGAGGAAGACCTTGCGAAACCCCATTTCGGAGGTGCGTTCGACTACAACCCCAACAACTTGACGCACGCCTACGAATCGGGCCCCGGCAACATCGGCGCGCCCATCAAGTGCCTACCCGCCCGGATCTACAAGGTGCGCGAAGGCGACGTCATGCCGGGCGTCCAGGTTGCGGAGCTGGGAGGCTTCCGCGAGTACGAGCCGATGAAGCCGTAAGGCGAGGGAAAGGAGCGGAGCAATGAAGGGAATCCTCATCAACTACGACTACTGCACGGGCTGCCATTCCTGCGAGGTGGCGTGCAAGAAGCATTTGGATCTGCCCAAGGGCGAGTTCGGGATCAAGCTGTCCGAGACGGGCCCGTACGCCTACGAGGGAAAGCCCAAGGGCCCCGACAAGTGGGAGTGGACGTGGCTTCCCGTGGTCACGAAGGCGTGCGACCTGTGCGCCGACCGCGTGGAGAAGGGGAAGATGCCCATGTGCGTCCAGCACTGCCAGGCCTGGTGCATGCACTACGGAGAAGTGGAGGACCTGGTGAAGCAGATCGACGGCACGACGCGCTTCGCCCTGTTCGCGCCGAAGCAGTGACGCCAAGGGCGGTGCGCCGGGGATAGGTTCGCGGTCGGGTCGCGCTGGAAGGCGCGGCCCGACCGCGCGGAAGCGCCGACGAAGGAGGGACGGCTATGTGCGGGTTGTTCTGCATCAAGTGCGGCAGATGCCGAGGGGAGCAGAAATCGGCCGACTCCGCCGCATGCATCCGCTGCGGGGCAAGCGTTCCGCTCGGTGCGGCGTCGTGCCCGCGGTGCGGGTCGCGCATGCCGCTCCCTCCGGGAATCGGAGGCCATCCTGCGGACGCATCGCCGAAGCCGAGCCGTTTCGAAGGGACGGCTCGGGTATCGATTACGGGAGGTGATTAGAGTGAGAGACGGCGCTGTCAAGACGCCTCGCTACGCGTGGGCCGTGGTGTTCGTCATTCTGTTTTCCGCGTGCGCCGGTCCGGTGAACATGTTCAACGTTCCTCCGGCCGCTTCGGTGATCATTCCCCGCTACGGGATAGACACCGTCGCCATCGGCATGCTGGTGTCGGTGTTCTCGTTCGCCGCGGTCGTCATGGCGTTTCCCGCCGGCGGCCTGTGCGACAAGCTGGGTTTGAAGAAGGTCGTCGTCATATCGGCCGGCCTCACGGCGGCGGGTTCGATCCTCGCTTGTTTCAGCGGGGGCAACTACGCGTTCTTCCTGCTCTGCCGCGTGATCATCGGTTTGGGATTCGGCTTGTACCAGGTGGCGTGGCCTCCGCTGATGGGCATATGGTTTCCCGAGAAGACGCGCGGGACGGCCATGGGCATCATGGGCGCCTACGCCGGCATCGGCACCATCGTCGACCTCAACGTCATCCCGCGCCTGCTCGACTACGGCTACGACCTGGTGCTCGTGCTTTCGGCCGCGTGGTCGGTGCTCGCGCTCGTGGTGGTGTGCGTGATGAACCTCACTCCGAAGGTGAACTTCGTAGAGGAGGAGGCCAAGGGCAAGGTCATGCCGAAGGAGAGCTCTTGGACCGACTTGCTGAAAACGCCGACCGCCTGGATGATCGGCATCGTGTTCCTCATCTTTGCCTGGATATGCGCGGGCGGCGTGAACACGTACTACCCCGTGTACCTGACGGAGGACTTCGGCATCGACGCGGTGACGGCGAACGCCATGGTGAGCGTGTGCAGCGGCCTGTCGGTGCTGTCGTTCGCCGTGGGCTTCACGATGGACTTGACGGGCAAGCGCAAGCGGTGGCTGATCGCCTTCGGGCTTTCGTACCTGATGGGAGTCGTGCTCATGTACTCCATGCCCACCATCCCCGGCGTGTGGGCCGGCATCTTCTTCGAGGGCATCGCCTGCGCGGGCATCCCGGTGTGCGTGCGCACGCTGGCGGTTGAGAACCTGCCTCCCGGCATGACGAACAAGGCGCTCGCGCTCATCACGTTCTGCACGACGCTCGGCATCGCGTTCGGCGCGTCCCTTTACGCGCTCGCCGCCGACGCCACGTCGTTCAAGGCCGCCGGATTGGTCATGCTGGGCGGGTTGGCGCTCGTGTCGGTGGTGTGCTCCTTCTTCATCAAAGAGGCGAAGCGCAAGCACGGCGGGGAGCCGGCCGACGAGTTGCAGGAAGCGGTCGAATGCGATGCGGCGGACGAGCTCGGCTGCAGCGCGGAAGGCTGAGGACAGGCGGTGCGGGATCGCGCCTCGCTGAAAGGTGCGCCTGCCGGGTCTCCACATGGGAGGCGCTAAGAAGGCGCGGGCGGTTTTTCATACGCAGAGGCATACCCCTGCCGGTATGAGACTCGGCCTTCATACTCGCTTTGCCCTCGCCCCCTTGCTACCATGATTGGCAGTACCTATGCGGAACGCGGCGCCTCAGCGTCGCGTTCCATCGACCGCGTTTCAGGCACTAAGGCGAAAGGGGAGCCATATCATGAGAATGCCTTTGGACGAGCTCGTCAAAACCGACGGAAACCGCGAAGCGTTCGACCGCGTCATCGACATCACCGAGAAGCACGACAAGCCCGAGAAGCTGTTCCTCGTGGGCCCGAAGGAGTCCGGCAAGACCACGCTTCTGCGCGCCCGCCAGCTCGACAAGGACCTGCTCTCCACGAAGAGGGTGCTCTACCGCCCCTGCGCAGAGCTGCCCGAGGCCATGCGCGCCGAGGTCTACGACGGCTTCTTCGAGGATCTGGGCACCTACGAGGTGCTGTTCCTGGACGATTTCGAAGGGTTCTTCGAAGATGCGGAGCTGGGCCCCATGATGTGCAAGCTGCTGTTGGGCGAGCGTGCGCAGCGCGGTTTGGACACCGTCATCTCGTCGACCAAGCCCCTGTCCGAGTACGACCTGTCCGAGTTCGGCGGCATGCTCGACGATTTCGAGGAGATATCCATCGAAGCGCTCGACGCCGACGGGCTGGTGACGTACGTGCAGGGTCTCGTCGAGGACTACACCGAAGAGGGGAAGAGCCCGGTGCTCGCGCCGGAGGCCATCGAGTACATCGCCCGCGATCTGGGCCAGACGCCCACGATGATTCGCAAGGCCACGCACTTCCTCATGACGCAGTACGAGGGCGAGCCGGGTGCGGAGCTCTCCCGCGAGTTCGTGGAGCAAGCCTTGGCGTAAAACCGAGGCGGGAAATCGCGGGAACGAGAAGGCCCGTCGCTTCGGCGACGGGCCTTCTCGTTGCATGAGCGGTCTCGGCCGCAGGGGGCGAACTCGTACCTGTCAAGCGGTTGCCTCGGATGCCGCCGGTTCGACGCCTACGAGCTCGATCCAGTAGACGAGGCCCCGCCCGGCGGGCACCGGCTCGATCCCGGGACTTGGGAGCGCGGAGGGCGCCGGTGCGCTTGCTTGCTTACCCTTCGGGTTGTGCGCCCTTCGTCAGTTTCTCGATAACGCTTTTGTTGGCGATGTAGCTACCGATCGCGTCTTCCAGCGAATCGTAGACCTCCGATATCTCACGATCGTCGTCTAGCGCGATGAATAGTCTATAGCCGCCGCCAAACATCGGTGACACGGCTCCAATAGCGCAGTCTCCGGGTTGTTCCTTCAATTTGCTTCGTGTCCGCTCCAATTGGATGGTGCCTTCTTCGTCGCGCATTCCCACGAATCCTTCTTTTCGAGAATATGGCCGACGAAAAGCATTTCGAAGAAGGATATGTCCCCGTCAAGCATCGCTTCTCCAAGTCCGTTTGCAAGCTCTGTACGGCATGCGTCGCACGCTGTGTCCGGCTTCCCCGCCGGGTTGGTGCAGCGCGACCTGTTGCGCCCGATCGCTAACGGGCAGACGTGGCTCTTCGGAAAAACTGACACAAGGCATCCTTTCGCATCGGTTCATTTCGTGCAATATGGACACAGTATCACTTCGAGAAATAAATAGACCCTTATTGTGGACTAGTGGCTGTAAACGCTTGGGCAAACATGAAGCCATGCGTACATCGCCAACAGAACAGATTAAACTTGGCTTGAGGATAAAAGACCTTCGCGAAGCGCGCGGGTTATCGCAATATGCATGCGCGCCGATGCTCAACATGTCGCGGACTTATCTTGCAGATGTTGAATGCGGTAGACGAAACATTAGCCTGGCAAGGCTGACTGATATCGCTGACGGATTCGGCATCACGTTAGAAGAGTTATTTAGAGGCGTGTAACCACGGTGGTATCGTTGGCTTCTGCAAGCGCTAGAAGTGACGGTCACACGGCTTCGCTCGCAAAAGGAGGAGCCGGTAAAATCTACTCTCGCTCGAGGGTTGCAAGATCCAAACCCAAGCTGTTCATGATTCGGATGACCTGGCCTATGCCAGCACCTTCTTTGCCTCGTTCCAATTCGCTGAGGAAACGAATGCTGCATTGATTGAAGCGGGCTACTTCGGCTTGCGTGTATCCGAGCTTCTTGCGTCTTGCGCGAATTGCCCGTCCGACGTCTTGGGGGTCGTAGGCGATGTCTGTTTGAGAAACGTGCATATAACCCTTTCCTCGAGCAAATCGTGGTCGATGTAGATACCTAGTATAGGAGCAAAAAGGCAAGAAAGTACCAATCGGGAAAATTTAAACCTAAAAGTTTATATTTTCCCGATTGGGATAGTTAAGCCCACGCCTTTCGTCCAGTCGTATGGCCGTCTTCGATCTTGGCGAAAATGGCGAAAACGATGCGCGAAATGGACGAAAAAACCAAAGCGGCGTCCGGGAGCGCATAGGTGGCCCTATGCTAAACTCAGACTACTGCGGACGCTGGAGCGGCGATGCCGCTTGGGTTCGATCCCGACCGGCTTCGCGTGCAAAGCCGGGCTGAAAGATGACCAAAAAGGTTCTGAACAGGTATTTTCCTCCAAACGGTAATTCGTTGCAGCCTCCTTTGCTCCGCAAGGCTATTCGCCTATCTGGAAAAGTCGAACAGGGGAGACTTTTATGGAACGTGGACCTGCCGGGAGCTTCAACGGCTACGTGAACATGCGCTTCGGAAACGGCGATGGAGGGGGATCTGCTCAGAGCCGCGTCTTCACCCTGCGCATCCCGCTGTTGTGCGTGCTGGGGTTCTCATTCTACCTCGGATGGATATTCTGCCTGTTCTGGAGTCCCGCCTTGTTCGTGCCGGGGACGTTGGACGACTTGCCGATCCACGTGGTGCGCATCGGGATGACGATTGCCATGTTCGTCGCCTACGTGCTGTTCGGCCTGTTCGCGCGCTTTTTCGGATCGAGGGCGGGCGAGCTTGCCCTCCGCTGCCTTTCTCTGGCTCTTTGCCCCGTCGCGTGTTTGGCCGGGCTTTTCCCAGATGGCGTGGGTTTTTCAACTGCGGTTCTGCTGTGGGCTGCGAGCGGTGTCGGCAGCTCGGCGCTGCTGCTGGTGTGGTCGAAACTGCTCTCGCTGCTCAACCGAAAGCAGGTGTTCTTCTCGGCTGCAGGTTCGTTCTTCGTGGGGGCGTTCCTATTCCTCGCCACGGCGTTCATGCCGGTCGAGATAGCCTTCTTGGCCATGGCGTCGCTTCCGGTGGCCTCCGTGCTTTTGGCTTTCCTAGGCTCAGCGCGTACGCTGACTTTTTCTCTGCTCGAAAGCGCGGATCCGGCTGTCGAAGCGCAGGGGATGATTGGTCGTAGCGAGGAGGTTGAGGCCGCCGATCGCATGGACGTGCCGTCCGAAGAGAACCAGCGCATCACGTTCATGCGCACCATACTGCTTGCTTTGGCGTACAGCGTGGGTATCGGATTCGTGGGAGCATGCGCCACGTCGTTTCAATACTACCCCCAAAGCGTTTACGTGATTGCGGCGGGCAATGCCTGCGCGGCGGTGTTCGCGGTGTTGTTCTTGGTGCGGCGGACCAAGGATGTGGCCGGCATGCTCATCGAGGTGTTTCTTCCCATCATGTTGATCTGCATTTTCCTATTCTCGTTCGTGAGCCATGAACTGCAGTTGGCGTGTCTGTTTGTGCTTTTCGCGCTGCTTGCCTGCCAAGATATCGTGGACATAGCGAACGTGTCGAAAAGCTCGCGTCTGTTCGGCGAGAATTACGTGAAAACGTTCGCGGTGGGACGCATCCTGAACGGTTTCGGCTGCACGTTCGGTTGGGTGGTGGGCACGCTGCTCAACTTTCTTCCGGGCGTTGATGCGGCGGGGAGGTTGTTCGTCTGCTTCGCCTTGGTGGTGTTCTTGGTGACCACCACGAGCTTCGCTGTGTTCCATCCCGGCCCGTTGTCGTATTTCCGGGAAGCGAAGCTCGCTGCGGCGCGTGCGGCCGTTGCGGCCGCTGAGGCCGCTCCGCTCCAAGCGAAGACGGAGGCGGTGGCGGCGCGCTATGACCTCACGTCGCGTCAAGCCGAGGTGCTGCTGTGCTTGGCTCAAGGACGAAACGCCGGCTACGTTGCCCAGAAGTTCACCATCTCATCCCATACGGCGAAAAGCCACATTTACAACATCTACAACAAGCTGGGCATTCACTCGCAGCAAGAGCTGCTCGACATCGTGGAGGCCGCTCAAGATGACCTGCTTGAGCCCGATGGCTCGCTATAGCTTTCTCATCTGCGCAGACGGTTGCTTCATACTCTGGGTCTGATCTACGCGCGTCATATTCTGAGCGCCTCGACCGGCAGTCGGCACCTTGTTAGGCTGCTCCCGAAGAGACTGGCAACCGCGTCGCTCTTCGGCGCAGGGGGAAAGAGGGGGACTTCATGGCTGAACCGAAAACCCATCATCGCTCGAAGCTGGGAACCAAGGCGACGCTGTTGCTGTGCGCTTGCGACAGCAACGCGCTCGGATCCGAGATGACGCCGATTCTTGCCGTCATCGCGCTGGCGTTTCCGGGGGAGAACGTCAACTTACTGGTGGCGCTGCCGCCGTTGTGCATCATCCCCGCGTCGCTGATAGCGGCGAAACTCTCGTATCACATGAGTCGAAAAACCATCTTGACCATAGGGCAGGCGCTCTTCGTCATCGGCGGCATCGGAGGGGCGTTCGCGCCGAACTTCGACATCCTTTTGGCAACGCGCGTGTTCTTCGGGTTGGGCTGCGGGCTGGTGTATCCCATCGTGCCCACGCTCATATCGCAGTTCTATGCCGGGCACGAGCGCGCGAGCATGATGGGCGGCGCCAATGCGGTGGGCAGCATCATAGCCATGGTGTTCTCCACGTTGTCCGGAACGCTGGCCGTGGTGGGGTGGCACGTGCCGTTCTTCGTGAACATCTTCTTCGTGTTCGTGCTCGTCATGCAGATCGTGTTCTTGCCCAAGGTGCCTCCCGAGAAGGACATGGCGTTCGCGCAGAGGGCGGCGAGCCTTCCGCCCGAGCAAAAGCGCATCGGCGCCCGGGCATGGATGGGCGTTCTGCTCATGTTCGTCACCATGACCATCAGCATGGTGTACCTGCTCAAGATGGCCATCTTCATCCAAGAGGCCGACATCGGCGACTCGGTGATGGCCGGACTCGCCTCGTCGTCGACGACCTTCGTAGCGCTGGTGGTGTCGCTCGTGTTCGCGCGCCTGTTCAAGCATCTGAAGCGCTACACCGTCCTCGTGTCCATGGCGGCCGTGGCGTTGGCTTTCACGCTGCTCGCTTTCGCCACCTCGCCGGTGGGCGTGTTCGCCGGAGCCGTGGTGTACGGCGTGTACCTGGGCACCATCATCCCGTATCTGCAGACGTCGTTGAGCGGTTTGGTGCACCCGTACCGGCGCACCTACGCGCTGTCGGCGCTCTCCATGGCCATGTTCGCCGGCCAGGCATGCTCGTCGGTGTACGTGGCGGCGGTCGAAGGCGTGGTCGGCACCGGCACCGCCGCGCTGTTCGAGGTGATGTCGGTCACGTTCATCGCCTTGTTCGTCGTGGTGCTGGCGTATCTGCTCGCCACGCACAAGAACGCAGGCTATCCCTATGGCGACGTGACGGAGTAGGGCGATGTGCTGTCCGTGCAACCATTGCGGCAAATGCCTTGACCGTCAGGGGCGCTGCATAGCCTGTCGCGAGAAATTGCCGGAAACGTTCGCTCCCCGCTGCCCGGCGTGCGGCGCCAAGCAACCGCCGCCGCCGGGAAGCAGGCTGCCCTTCGAAGTGCGACGACGATAGAACGCAGGGCTCCAACTCTGCAAAGGGGGTTGCATGATGAGCGTGGAGAAGGCCCTTCTCATCGATTACGAATACTGTCTTGGCTGCTCGGAGTGCGAGACGGCCTGCATGGCCTCCCACGGGCTCGGGCCCGAAGCGCTGGGGGTCAAGGTGACGAAGCTGGGTCCGTGGAGAACGCGCGACGGCTCGTGGCAATACGATTTCGTGCCCATACCAACCGATTGGTGCGACCTGTGCGCCGACAGGGTGAGCAAGGGAAACCGACCTGCCTGCGCCCGGCGTTGCCAGTACGGCGTCATAACCTACGGCACGGTGGACGAATTGGCTGCCATGATGAAGACGAAGTCGAAGATGCTGTTGTTCACGCCGAAATGCTGCGATAGGGGATAGCGCCCGCTTTCGCCTTCGGGCCGCGCCCCTGCTCGCTTAGGCGTCCATCGAGCCGAACAGGTGTCGGTCGATGCTGCCGAGAGGGGCGTTTTTCGCGGGCTCGGCCAACAGCGTGCGGTGCAGCGACTCCCATACGGCGTTTATATGGGTTGCGTAGAACGCCCGCAGGTCCTTCTCGTCGAACGTCCCCTTCTTTCGGAACCGATAGAGGTCGTTGCAGTGGCGGTACAGACCCATGACGATGGACGCGCACAAGGCCACCGCCTCGTTCGGCTCGATGCCCCGTCGCAGTTGCTCCTGCTTGAACAGGTTGCAGTAGATGGACTCGCTTGCCAGGATGTTCTCCAGCTCGAAGCGGGCGAACATGCCGCTCTCGTCGCGAGCCGAGTGCAGGATGTAGCTGACGTCGAACAAGCCGAACATCAGATTGAAATCGTGGACCATCGTTTCGACGACTTGCTCTTTGAGGGGCATGTCGGCAGGCAGCTCGCCCGCGAACGCCTTGAGCGACAGGATGTTCTCCCTGCTGAACTTCCTTAAGATGGACTCCTTGGTGGGGAAGTACTTGTACAGCGTGCGCGTGGACACGCCGGCTTCCGAGGCGATATCGGTCAACGTGGTTTTCTTGTACCCTAGCTCGCAGAACAGATCGATGGCCGCGTCGTAGAGGCGCTGCTCCATATGCTGCTTGTTCTCTTGGCGGCTTGGCATGATGGCTCCGTTTCCCCGCACGGTCTCTCTCCTCCATTCTACCGGCACGTTGGGCGCGCGTCATGGGGAAAGGTGAAACGGGGTTCGTTCGAAGGGGAAAACTTACTTTTTTCTTGATAGGCTGCTGCAAGCAGGCATCGATGAGAGCTCGTTCGAGAAAGGGGTCGGCATGCAGTTCCTTCGCAACGGTGGCGTCCCCGACGCGCTCGAGCTCGGCGATGCCGTTCCCTCCACGTGGAGGTTGGTGGAGCGCGATTTCCACAACGACAACCGCCTGTCTTGGTGGCTTTCGCACCTTTCCTCTCCTTTGGATCGCTAGCGCATTCAGCAAAACGCCGTTGCGCGGCGCTTGCGCTCTGCACGCCCTCCTTTTCGTAAGGGCGTGGTCGCGCCCGCGCGCCGATCAGCGAACCCGAGGGGGACGAACGCATGTCGAACACCATCAAAACGAGTATCAAGACCATGGGCTTCTGCGGTCCGTGCTCCGCTTCCGAGCCGGCCGAAGTCGATGTGAAGGACGGTCGCATCGTGCGCATCCGGCCGTTCGACTACCAGTCGAGCGCGGGTGGCGAGCCGCTTGCCCGTTGGAGCATCAAAGCGCGCGGCCATGAGTTCAAGGCCGCCGAGAAATCGGAGATCACGCCGTTCGCGCTGGCCACGAAGCATCGCGTGTACTCGCCGAACCGCATCCTGTATCCCATGAAGCGCGCCGATTGGGATCCGAAGGGCCGGCGAAACCCGCAAAACCGCGGTAAATCCAAGTACGTGCGCATCTCGTGGGACGAGGCCACGCAGCTCATAGCCGACGAAGTGCGCCGCGTTCACGAGCGTTACGGCGTGAACTCCATCTTCGTGCAATCGGACGGCCATCATCAGGTGAAGACGCTGCACGGGCCGCGCGGGTGCGAAGGCGCCCTGCTGGACGCCCTGGGCGGCTACTGCCTGCAGGCCCGCAATCCCGACAGCTGGGAGGGTTGGTACTGGGGCGCGAAGCACATCTGGGGCTGCGATCCGGTGGGCGAGGGAGACCAGCAGAACCTGTTCTACGACGTGGCTCAGAACACCGACACGGTGCTGTTCTGGGGCTGCGACGTGGTCACGACGCCTTGGGGCTGGGGCGGCCACTTCCCCAGCCGTTACTGCTTCTTCCTGCGCGACATCGGCGTGCGTCAGATTTACATTTGCCCCGATGTCAACTACGGGGCGGCGGTCCACGCGGACAAGTGGATTCCCGTGCTGCCGAACACCGATGCTGCCCTACAGCTGGCCATCGCCCACACTTGGATCAAAGAAGGAACGTACGACAGGAAGTACCTTGACACGCATGCGGTGGGCTTCGACTGGTTCGAGTACCATGCGCGCGGCGGCGACGACGGCATCGAGAAAACGCCGGAGTGGGCCGAAGGCGTGTGCGGCGTGCCAGCCCGCATCATCAAGGCGCTCGCCCGTTCGTGGGCGAAGCAGAACGTGTCCATAGCCCACGGCAACGGCGGCTCCTACATCCGCTCCACGTACTCGCACGAGCCGGCGCGCTTCGAGGTGGCGCTGCTGGGCATGCAGGCCCTGGGCCATCCCGGGCGAAACCAGCTGAAGATGATGGAGTACCAGCTGTTCAGCCTGCCCCAGCAAACGCCCATCCCGCGCTCGCGGTTCATTCCGAACCTGTTCTCCGTGCTGCTGCCCTACGCGGCCGACCAGCGCGATTCGCTCGTTCCCGAGACGCTGGTGCCCGAGGCGCTGGCGGGCGATTACACGCACGAGAAGCCCCTCACGTGGTACGGCTGCACGGTGGCCGGCGTGCCGGTGGAAGACCAGTTCCGCCCGTTGCAGTACCCGGCCGAGGGCTCCGAGCGCATCCATATGGTGTGGATCGACTCGCCGAAGTGGACCAGCTCGTGGAACGGCGGCTACTGCTACATCGAAGCGCTCCATTCCGATCTCATCGAGTGCGTGGTGGCCCAGCACATATGGATGGAGGACGATTGCCTGTTGGCCGACATCATCTTGCCGGTGAATACGAAATTCGAGGAACGCGACATCAACTGCGACATCATGTCGGGAAACTACAACACGCTCGTGCTCGAAGAGCAGTCGGTGGAGCCGCTCGGCGAATCGAAGAGCGACTGGGAGTGCGCCGTGGCCGTGGCCGAGAAGCTGGGCGTGGCAGACGAGCTCACCGGCGGCGCAAGCCTCGAGGACAAGATGCGCATCGGCTTCGAGAACTCGGGAGTGCAGGATTACCTGTCGTTCGAGGAGTTCTTGGAGAAGAAGAGCTACATCGTCCCACCAGCCGAAGGCTGGGAGGACGATCCGGCCGGATTCTACGGGTTTTACATCGACCCGCAGGCGAATCCCCTGACCACGCCCTCGGGGCTCATCGAGTACTATTCCAGCCGGCTTGCCGAGGAATTTCCCGACGACGAGGAGCGCAAACCGTACCCGCGCTGGATCGAGAAGGGCGAGACGCATCCCGACGAGCGTCTGGGCGCCGAGCGCGCGAAGCGCTATCCCTACCTGCTGGTTTCCAACCACCCGCACTGGCGCCTGCACTCGCAGCTGGACGACTGCGCCTGGTTCCGCGAGATAAAGACCTGCAAGGTGGCGGGCCCCGACGGGTACGCCTACGAGCCGGTATGGGTCAACCCTGCGGACGCGAAGCACTTGGGCTTGGCATCCGGCGATGTGGTGAAGATATACAACGACCGCGGGTGGACCATGGGCGGCGTCTACGTGACCGAGCGCATACGCCCGGGCGCGGTGCTGCAGGACCATGGCGCGCGCATGGACCCCATCGAGCTGGGCGTGTCCGATCGCGGCGGCACGAACAACCTCATCGCGCCGAAGGCCATCGCGTCGAAGAACTGCGCGGGCGAAGTGACGAGCGGTTATCTGGTGGGAGTCGAGAAGGTCGACGTGTTCGAGTTGGCAAGGCAGTATCCGGAGGCCTTCTCGCGTCCGTACGATCCCGAGACGGGGCCGCTCCACATCGTGGACGCATGGCTTGACAACGTGCAGGTGTAACGAGGGAAGGGGAACCGAGATGAAGGTGTTCATCGTCGATATCGACAAATGCAACGGTTGCTACGGATGCCAGGTGGCGTGCAAGGACGAGCATGTGGGCAACGTCTGGGAGCCGTACTCGCTGCCGCAACCCAACACGGGGCATTTCTGGATGCGGGTCAAGGAGCGCGAGCACGGACAGGTGCCGAAGGTGCGCGTGGAGTACACGCCGTGGCCTTGCATGCACTGTGACGACCCGAAGTGCGCGGCCGCAGCCCCCGACGCGGTGTATCGACGCGATGACGGGCTGGTCATCATCGATCCGGTGCGCGCGAAAGGACGACGCGAACTGGTCGACGCCTGCCCGTACGATGCCGTGTTCTACAACGAGGAGCTCGACGTGGCGCAAAAGTGCACGGGATGCGCGCACTTGGTTGACGAGGGGAAGCTGCCGCACTGCGTCGATTTGTGCGCCACCGGCGGCCTGCGTTTCGGCGACGAGGAGGAGTTCGCCGAGGAGATTGCCCGGGCGGAGACGTTCGTTCCCGAGCCCGGTTGCAGGCCGCGCGTTTACTACTTGAACCTGCCGCACCTGTTCTTGGCGGGCGATGTTTGGGACCCTGCGGAAAACGAGATCGTCGAAGGGGCCTCGGTCACGCTCACCTTGCCCGACGGCAGCACGCGCCAGACGGCGACGGACGATTTCGGCGATTTTTCTTTCCGCCGTATCGACGAGGGCGTTTACTCCCTCTTTATCGAGGTCGACGGGTTCGAACCGGTGGAGCGGCGCGATATCGACCTGCGGGAGAGCCTGAACCTGGGAGACTTCCCGCTGACGAGGAACTGAAAGAGGAAAGGAGAGGAAGACATGCCGACATTGCATTTTAACGAGAGCGCTTCGCCGGCGGTGACGGAATTGGAGGACGGCACCCGCGTGTACCGCACCTGCTCGGCCGGCATCGGCTGCCACAACCTAGGCTGCGGGCTCAAGGTGCACGTGAAGGACGGCCGCTTGATCAAGGTGGAGGGCGACGAGGAGAACCCCATATCGAAGGGACGTTTGTGCGTGCGCTGCCTGACGGCGAAAGAATACTACTATCACAAGGATCGCATCCTCTATCCAATGAAGCGCGCCCGTGAAAGCCGAGGGCGCGACGCGTGGGAGCGCATCTCGTGGGACGAGGCCCTCGACACCATCATCGCCCGTTACCGGGAAACCGTCGAGAACCACGGCATCGGCGCGGTGAGCGTGTGGTGCGGCACGGGTCGCGAGGCGAGCCAGGTGCACTTCCAGATGGCGAACGACGTGTTCGGCACCGTGAACGCCGTGCATCCCAACAGCGGGTGGTCGTGCATCGTGCCGCGTATGGCGGCCATGCTGTGGACCATGGGCAGCTCCTACATCGAGGCAGACAACGCCGTCGGGTTCCCCGACCGTTACGACGATCCGCGGTGGGAGTGCCCCCGGTGCCTGCTCGTGTGGGGCCGCGACCCTTTGCGTTCGAATCCTGACGGGCTGTTCGGCCACTCGATCATCGAGATGATGCGGCGCGGTATGAAGCTCGTGGTGGCGGATCCTCGGGTGAATTGGCTCGCGACCCGCGCCGAGGTGCACCTGCAGCTGCGTCCCGGAACCGACGGCGCGTTGGCCCTCGGCTTGCTCAACGTGGTCATCGAAGAGGATTTGGTGGACCATGACTTCGTGGACGCCTGGTGTTACGGCTTCGAGGAGCTGGCCCGGCGTGCAGCCGAGTACCCGGTGGACAAGGTGGCCGCGATCACCGAGGTCGATCCCGACGACATCCGCGCCGCCGCTCGCTGTATAGCGCAGAGCCCGTCCGCGCTCTCCATGGGGCTGGCTGTCGACCAGAATCCGAACACGCTGCAGATCGGGCACGCCTTGCTCTCGCTGTTCGCCATCACGGGCAGCATGGACGTTCCCGGCGGATGCTTCATGGGCATGCCGCCCATCTTCGCCGGCATGGCCGAAAACGCCCCGGAAGCGGCCGACGGCGGGGAGCTCGAAGGATTGGCCCTTTACGGCAACATCGGGGTCGAACCTCTCGGCCACGATCGATATCCTGCGATGAGCGCCATCGTGAACACGACGCACCCCGACGCCACGCTGGACGTGCTCGAAACGGAGGTGCCCTACAAGATACGCTTCGCGTACCTGTTCGGGCACAACACGCTGTCGTGCATGGTGCCTCAGCCGAAGCGTTGGTACGAGGCCATGCGCAAGATCGATTTCGTGGCGGTGGCCGACCTGTTCATGACGCCCACTATCATGGGCGTGGCCGACATCGTGCTGCCTGCGGCCACGTTCTTCGAGAAGAGCGGCTACGTGTCCAACAACAACGCGTCGCAGCCGGGCCAGATGGGCGCTATCGTCCCCGTGCTGAAGCCCGAGGGCGAATGCCGCGCCGACCTGGAGATCATGTTGGAGCTGCACCGCCGGCTCTATCCGAACAGCGCAAAGCCAGGTTGGGCTTCTTCGGAGGATTTCATCGACGGCCAGCTTGCCAAGATGCGGGGCGTAGACGCGACGTACGCCGATTTGCGCGAGCACGTTGTCGGGCAGTACGAGATCGAGTACCGGAAATACGAGAAGGGTCTGCTGCGGGCGGACGGAAAGCCGGGCTTCAACACGCCCACCGGACGCATAGAGCTGTACTCGACGGTGCTCCAGAACTTGGGTGACGATCCTCTGCCGTACTATCTGGAGCCGAAGTTCAGCGCGGCGTCGCGACCCGACCTGGCCGAGGAGTACCCCCTGACGCTCACGACCGGCGCGCGCCGCTTCACGTCGTTTCATTCGGAGAACCGCCAGATCGAGACGTTGCGCGAGATACACCCGTGGCCGACGGTCGAGATCAATCCCGCGACGGCGCAGGCCCACGGCATCGCCGAGGGCTCGTGGGTGCGCATCGAGAACCCGCTCGGCAAGGTGAAGATGCGCGCGCACCTCACGCCGATCGTGAAGGAGGGCGTGGTGAGCTGCGACCACGGTTGGTGGTTCCCCGAAGCCGACCCCGAAAACCTGTTCGATGTGTTCGAAGCGAACGTGAACCAGCTCGTTCCGCACGAGGAGAACGGTCCGCTCGGCTTCGGCACCCATTACAAGAGCATGCCCTGCAAGATACGGCGGGCTGAACAAGGAGGCGCGTCATGAACCACGGTCTGCTGATTGACAACGAGTACTGCACGGGATGCCATTCCTGCGAGGTGGCCTGCAAGAACGAGCACGACCTGCCGCTTGGCCAGTGGGGCATCAAAGTGCTGGAACTGGGGCCTTGGAAGCTTATGGACGGCAAGCACTGGGAGTACCGCTACGTGCCGGTTCCCACGTCGTACTGCGACCTGTGCGCCGACCGCACGGCCCGCGGCGAGCGGCCCAGCTGCGTGCACCACTGCCTTGCCGACGCCCTCGCGTACGGCACGCTGGAGGAACTCGCGGTGAAGATGAGGGAGAAGGGCAAGATGGCCTCGCTGTTCGTTCCCTAGAACCGCCGGACGTTCAAAACTTACTTTTTTCTTCCTACACTCGCATCAGGGTTCGAGTTGCACCTTACCGTCAGTTTGAAAGGGGAAACAACATGTCTGAAAAACCAAAGATCTCCGGTGGGCAGATCGGCGTGTTCGTCGCGCTGATGTGCATGTACTTCATCGCACCCACCCACAGTGCCGTGAACGTCTCGTCCGTGGGCCTCATGGAAACGTACGGGGTGGACGCGAACGCCATCTCCTACATGGTGTCCATCACGAACCTGCTCGAGATTCCCGCGGCGTTCGTCATCGGCTTGGTGGCCGGGCGCAAGCTGAGCTACCGCGCCTGCGCCCTGCTGGCCACGGCGCTCGTGTTCGCGGGCGGTCTGCCGGCGTTCTTGGGCGCGTCGCTGCCGTGGGCCGGCATCTTGGTCACGCGCGCCATCTTGGGGCTGGGCCTCGGGTGCTTCATGCCCGTGGTGCTGGGCGTTATCACGCTCATGTTCCAGAAGGAATCGGTGCGCGCCACCATGATGAGCGTGGCCTCGGTCGTGTTCAACATCGGCATGATCGTGACCACCAACGTAGCCGGCATCCTGGGCGCCATCTCGTGGAACCTGGCCTGGGGAATCTACCTGTTCTCGCTCGTGCCGTTCGTGCTGTGCATATTCCTGCTGACGCCGAAGAACGTGCCCGCCGTTCCCGCGACCGACGCCAAGGGCGAGAAGGTCAAGATCAAGCTTCCGGTTTCCGGGTGGCTTTTGCTGGTGCTGTTCCTGGGCGGCATCATCATGAGCCAGTCGCTGTTTAATCTGGGCGGCGCCACCATCGGCGCCGTGGTGGACAACCCGGCCGTCATCGGCACCATCTTCTCGCTGTTCTCCATCGGGGCCATCGCGTCGGCCGTGCTGTTCGGCCTTGGCTATAAGTTCATGAAGGCCAACGTCATCCCCGTGTTCTGGATCATCGGCATCGCGGGCTACGTCCTGTGGTACGCGGCCCACGTCACGGGCAACATCCCGCTGTTCTACGTGGCCATCGTGCTGGCCGGTTTCGGCACGAACACCATGACCGTGGGCGTGCCCATGCTGCTCTCCACGTTCGTCGCCCCGGCCGTCGCCGGCGCGGTCATGGGCTTCAGCTACGTGTTCCAGAACGGCGGCGGTTTCTTGGCCTCGCCCATCGACCAAGCGGTCTCGGCCATTGCCGGCGCCGATGCCATCATGAGCTCTGTGTGGATCTTCGACATCGTCATCGGCGTGATCGTACTGGTCGGCCTGATCTACGTGGCAAAGAAGGCCAACGCCATGAAGGCGGCCGAGGAGGCTTCCGAAGCCTGATTCAATGCCGGTAGATATTGCCGTAATGAGCGGGCCCGCGTGATGCGGGCTCGCTTGCTTGTTAGGATGGAAAAGCTCTAAGTACACGCAAAAGAGCCGGCCGGGTGACCCGGCCGGCTCTCGGAAACGCCGGTCTCAAGGAAGGAAGATCACGGCTTTCGATCCCTTCGCCTCGAGCTTGCGGGAGAGCTCGTCGACGGGACCCCATTCGATGACGTTCGCCAAACAGTGCAGGGCGCAGCTGGGGATGCCTCCGGCCTCCACGCGGTCGGCGCACAGGTCGCAGTAGCTGGTGGGGAAGGGCAGGTAGTTCCACTCGAGCTTGCCCGCCTCCATCTCGAAGGGTCCGAACTCTACCATCTTGATGCCCCATTTGCCCCTAGGGAAGCCGTGCTCGTTCTTGCAGGCCAGCTCGCAGCTTTGGCAGCCGGTGCAGTACTCGTAGTCGATCATCAGTCCGTTTTTTCCCATGGTTCCTCCTTTCTAAAGAACGCATTCCTCGGCCGGAGTGCGATACACTTTCACGGGGAACTGCTTGTAAGGGGCGCCGAAGCCCATCTTTCCCAGCACGCGATGCGGCACGAGGCTGTTCACGTTCGACTTCCACACCCCGAACAGGTGCGGCTCCTCGCCGTCCTCTTCGGGATACCACCAGCCGTGCGCAGCGGCCACCACGTCTTTGCGCACCACGGGGGTCACCTTGGCGATCTCATGGGCGGTGCCCCAAGGGTTCTCGATAGTCACTTCGTCGCCGGTCTTGATGTTCAGCTCGTCTGCGACTTCCGGGTGTATTTCCAGATACGGTTCGGGCGTGAGCTGGCGGAGGCTGGGAATCTGGCGATGCTCGGAATGGAACGACGCGTAGTAACGCGCGCCCGTCGTGCACATGAGCGGGTACTCCTTCGCCAGGTCGGGGCGCGCCTCGGCGCCCAGCTTCGGTGGGAAGTAGTAAGGCAAGGGATCGTCCCCGAGCGCTTGGTAGCCGGTCGACCAGAGTTCCACGCGTCCGGTCGCCGTCTGGAAGCCCGGTTGCCCGTCGGCGCGGATGAGCCCGCGCTCGTGCTTGCGGTAGCCGCCGATATCGTTGGTGGCCACCACTTTCTCGGACAGCTCTTCCCACGTGGTGTCCATCTTGCCCACGTCTTCGGTCAGGTACTCTTCCACGGTTCGATAGGGGTATTCTTCGTGGTAGGCACCCTCGTAGAAGGCGTTGCCGAAGTGGATGAGCATTTCCAGATCCGACTTGCATTCGCCCACCTGCAGGCCCTTGTTGATGGCGCCGGCGATGCCCATCTGGCAGCCTTGGTTCGTCATGACGATGCCGTCATGCTCGGCCCAGGTTGCCAACGGAAGCACCACGTCGGCCAACGCCATGACCGTAGGGGTCATGAACATCTCTTTGGCCACGGTGAACTCCATCTTCATGAGGGCGTCGTGCCAGCGCTTCGGCTGGGCCGAGCACGTGGGGGACAGCAGGTTCGTGGAGTCGAGCCAGGCCATTTTCAGCTCGTAGGGCCGCCCCGTTTCCAAGGCCTCCAGCGTGATGTCGGGGTGGGTGGTGTTCAGCAGCACCTTCACGATGGGGTACACGTCCCAGCCGATGCACTTGTTCTTCAGCTCCTCGCTCATGAAGTCGGTGGCGCCGGTCATCTCGAACTGCATCTGCACGCCCACGACCGTTCCGCCGGGAACGTCCAGGTTGCCCGTGACGGCCGCCATGGCGATAAGGCCTTGGGTGACTTGGCAGCCGTTGGGGTTCTGGTCCACCGCGACGCCCATGAGCAGGCTCCAGTGATGGACGCCGTCGAAGCCCAGCTTGCGAGCGCAGGTGCAGATGTCCTCGGCCTCGATGCCGCAGGTAGCCGCTGCGAACTCGGGCGTGTACTCCTGCACGCGCTCTGCCAGCTCGTCGTATCCGTAGCACCACTTGTCGATGAAGTCGTGATCGACGAGGTCTTCGGTGACAAGCACGTTCAAAATGGCCAAGACCAAGGCCGCATCGGTGCCCGGCAGCACCTGCAGCACCTGGTCGGCGCGGGTTGCCAGCCAGTTCACGCGCGGATCTACCATGATGAGCTTGCTGCCGCGTTTCATGAGCTCGATGAGCGCATGGCCCCACAGCCCGTCGGGGTTCGACTTGAGCGGCTCCTTTCCCAGGCAGAACACGTAGTCGGGCACGACGAACGCGGGGTCGTTCCATACGTCGACGTAGCCTCCGCCGTAATCGAGCTCGATATAGGCGCTGCCCAGCATCATGGTCATGGCCGTTTGGCGCGGACCCATGCACGACCAACCGGATTGCGCATAGCAGTTGTTGGGCGTGCGCAGCACCTTCGACGACAGGGTGAAGCCGTAGCGCACGGCCTCGCGTCCCGTTCCCATGTACACGCAGATGGCCTCCGAGCCGTAGCGGGAGCGGATGTCCTCGGTCTTCTCCACGATCAGCTTCGTGGCCTCGTCCCATGAGATGCGCTCCCATTTGTCAAGGCCGCGATCCTCGCGCGCCCGCTTCATCGGGTAGAGGATGCGGTCGGGGTGGTACACCGCCTCCTTCAGCGCGAGGCAGCGGGGGCAGAGGCGTCCTTGGGTCAGCTGGTGGTCGGGGTCGCCTTCCACTTTGATAAGTTCGCCGTCCTTGACGAACAGGCGTATGCCGCATCCGACGGCATGGCAACCCGGAGGGGACCAAGCGCAGGTGCGGATCACCTCGGTGCCGTCGTCGAGGACGGTTTTCTTGGGTGCGGGATGCTCCTTGAAATGGAAAGCCATGGCGCACTCCTTTCTACGGGTCGCGCCACGGCGCAGGGCCGACGGTGTCGTGGCGCGTCGGTATCGGCTGAACGTCGGCCAAGGCCAATGGTACGCAGGGGCAGGTAAGTTTCCCAGCGTTCAGGGTGTCCGACCGGAGCGCCCTCCGCGCACGGACCCGCGCTCCCATCTTCCTTCAAAACTTACTTTTTCCTTCGTATCTTGTGGAGCGTCGGTACAAGAGAGGAGCGAGGTATGGTGAAACGAATAGACATGGAAGTGGAGCAAGGCGGAGCGAACGAAGTTCGTCCCGACTTCTTCCGAGAGCCGCCGGTCAAGTACACCGGCGGCGATCTGCCTTGGCAGTGGGAAGAAGACGGTCTGGTGGCAACGCGCACAGGGGCGTGGGCCGCGCCCGGATGCCATGACGGCTGCGGCGTTATCGTGTACACCGACAAGGAAACGGGGAAGTTCGTCAAAGTCGAAGGCGACGAGGAAAGCCCCTATTACCAAGGCCGTCTGTGCGCCCGCTGCATCGCGCTGAAGGAGGCGGTGTACCATCCCGACCGCGTGCTGTACCCGATGAAGCGCGATCCGAAAGACCGCGGCAAAGCTGACAAGTGGGAGCGCATCTCCTGGAACGAGGCATACGACCTGGTGAAGACCACGTTCGACGCCGTCAAGGCCGAGTCGGGCGCGAAGTCCGTCGTGTTCCATCTGGGAACCGGCCGCGGTACGGCGCCGTACATGACGCGCCTGCAGTACGCGTTCGGATCGGTGCAGTACGCGTACATGCTTTCGGGAAACAGCTGCTACGTTCCGCGTGTGGGGGCGTCCAACGTGCTCATGGGCACCTACACCGTGCCGGACTGCTCGCAGAACCACTACGACCGCTACGACCACGAGGGCTGGGTTCCGCCGAAGAACATTTTCATATGGGGAAACAACCCGCTCGTGTCGAACGCCGACGGCAATCTGGGGCATTGGATCGTCGACTGCATGAAGCGCGGAAGCAAGCTGGTGGTGGTTGACCCGAAGCTCACGTGGCTCGCCGCCAAGGCGGACCTCTGGCTGCAGATACGCTGCGGCACCGATGCCGCGCTGGCGCTCGCCATGGGCAAGTACATCGTCGAGCAGGACCTGTACGATCACGAGTTCGTCGAGGGCTGGTGCTACGGCTTCGAGGAGTATTACGAGGCCACGAGGGAATGGACGCTCGAACGCGCCGCCGAGACGACGTGGCTGCCGCCCGAGAAGATCGCGCGCGCCGCCCGCATGATGGCGGAGAAGCCCACGGCCGTGCAATGGGGCTTGGCGCTCGATATGACCATGGAATGCCTAGCTGGCTCGGCCGCCGTCATCGACCTGTGGTCCATCACCGGGCAGATCGACATACCCGGCGGCATGGTGACGGTGCATCAGCCTTTCAACATCCAGACGTGGAACCCGCCCGATCCGGCCGAGTCGCTGACTCCCGAAGAGCAGGGGCAGCGCATCGGCGGCGAGGACTTCCCGGCGCTCAAGTACTCCGGCGTGGTGCTCACGCAGGCCGACATGACCATCGACCAAATGCTTTCCAGCCGCCCCTACAAGATCCGCGCCAACTGGATACAGTCCACGAACCCGTTGTCCTGCACGGCTCAAGAGCCGAACACCCGCATGGAGCAGGCGTACAAGAACGCCGAGTTCAACGTCATGGTGGACCCGTTCATGACGCCCACGGCGCAAGCGTGCTGCGACGTGTTCCTGCCGGTGTGCATGTATCCCGAGCGCGACGGCATCCGATCGATCTACTACCACGTGCAAACCACGAACAAGGCCTGCCAAGCGCTGGGCGAGAGCAAGTCGGACATGGAGATATGCTGGGAGCTAGGCCGTCAGTGGAACGCCGAGATGTGGCCCGGCGACACGCTCGAGGAGTTCTTCACCTTCACCATGAAGGAGACGGGCATGACGTTCTCGGAGGCCCGCGCCGAGAACTGGATCTATCCGGAATACCACTACGAGAAGTTCCGCACCGGCGAGCAGCGTCCCGACGGCAAGCTGGGCTTCAACACGCCCACCGGCCGCATCGAGCTGTATTCCACGCTGTTCGGCCAATGGGGCCAGCGGCCGGTGCCGCACTACGCCGAGCCCCCTTACAGCCCCAACCAGGTGCCGGCGCGTTTCGACAAGGACGAGTACCTGGAGCGCTATCCGCTCATCATGACCACGGGCGCCCGCCAGTGGGCGTCGTTCCATTCGGAGCATCGCCAGATCCCGCACTTGCGAGCCCTGCATCCCAACCCCGAATTCGAGATCGCGCCGGAAACCGCCGAGCGCTACGGTATCAGGCACGGAGATTGGTGCTGGATCGAGAACCATTTGGGACGGGTGCAGCTGAAAGCCAACGTGTCGCCCGTGCTCGATCCCTCCACCATCTCGCTCGACCATGCCTGGTGGTTCCCCGAGCGCAATCCGGAAGACGACGGTACCGGTTGCTACGGCACGTACCTCTCCAACGCCAACGTCATCGTGGAGGCGGGCTGCGGCGAGAGCGGTTTCGGCAACAACTGCAAGTCGCATATGTGCCGCGTGTATCCATGCGCGCCCGAAGAGATCGTCGGCGACACCGACATGGACGAGATCGTGAAGCGTTTCGCTCTGAACGAGGAGTTGGTGTAAATGGCTAACCAGAAGGCGTACGGCCTGCTGATAAACTACGAATACTGCACGGGGTGCCACTCTTGCGAAGTATCGTGCCAGATGGAGAACGACCTGCCGGTAGATCGCTGGGGCATCAAGATACAGAAGATCGGCCCGTGGCATATCGACGGCGACGCGTACCAGTACGACTTCGTGCCCGTACCCACGGACCAGTGCAACCTGTGCGCCGAGCGCACGGCGAAGGGCAAGAAGCCCCTGTGCGTCAAGCACTGCCAGAGTGCCGTAATGCAGTACGGCCCGGTCGACGAGCTCGTGCAGGGCTTCGACGGCGCTTCCAAGTTCGCGGTTTTCGTACCGAAGGCCGGGGTTGCCCGGTAGCTTTCACCGCGTGCTGGCCGGTGAGGCCGGGAGGGCGTTGAGCGATCGCCCTCCCGGTTTTCGTTTCAGCTCGTCGAACTGGGCGGAGCCGGCCAGCTTGCTCTCGAGAAAGGAAAACGCATGACCGCATACGGCAGGACGGCAATCGTCCGCTACCGGGGCACGTTGTCCGACGGATCGGTTTTCGACAGCACCGAAGGCGCAGAGCCTTTGGAATTTGCAGTCGGGTCGGGTTCGGTCATCCACGGGTTCGACGAGGCGGTGGCGGGGATGCGGGTCGGGGAGACCAGACGCGTCGAGCTGTCCCCGAACGAGGCGTTTGGAGAACGACGCGACGAGTTGATCGAGCGCAGCCCCATGTACGCTCTACCGAATGCAAAGGACATTGAGGTGGGCAGGCCGTTCTACTTCGTAACCGAAGAGGGCCTGCGCTTTCCTGCCAAGGTTCTCGAAATCGATGCCGGCATGGCCACCGTCGATTTCAACCATCCTCTGGCTGGGGAAACCTTGACGTTCGACATCGAGCTAGTGGGGGAGAAGGACTAGGGCGGCCAACGGTTGACGCAAGCCGTTGTTGGCCGGGAATCGTCAGGCCCGGTTGTCCAAGCCGTATCGCTCGACGAGTTTCAGGGACAGCAACAGCAGCAGTCTCGCATCGGGGTCGTCAAGATCCATGCCGAGCAGCTGCTTGGCTTTTTCCAGACGGTACACGAAGCTGTTGCGCTGCAGGTTCAATTGCTTGCTCGCCGCGTTCGAGTTGCAGTTCGCCTTGAGGTAGGCTTCGAGGATTCGATAAAGATCTTGGCTTTGCCGCGCCATTTCCACAAGGGGCCGAGGGCTGAAACGCTCCGGCCCCATCTCCTTGACGATGAAGCCCAGGCCAATATCCAAGGCTCGCTCGCCGAAACGCACGAGCCCTGCTCCCTCTTCGGCGAATCCGGCGTGCAGAGCGGCCCTTGCCTGCCGATAGCTGTCGGGAATGCTGTCGAGGCCAACGTACGGCGCGCTCGATCCGACAATAAGGCGACGGCTTTGCGCAAACGCCTTGATAGCGGCGAGCAGTTCGTTTTCGCGCTCCTGCGAGCGCGTGAGGTTCACGACGGCGACGATGCTGCCGTTTAGGTCGAAAGCCAGACAGTCGAATTGCTCTTCGAGTTGGTTGCACAGCGCCGCGGAAGGGCGCATGACGCGGCAATCGCGCAGGTTCATGGCGGGAGCGAAATCGACGCAGAGGCAAAGGTACTCTTCCGCGTTCCTGCTCCATCCCAGCGTTACGGCACATTGGACAGCGTCGGCTTCGGGCGCGCTCTTTCCTTGGACGAGCTCCCTCAGCACGTCATGCGCGCGGGAGCGCGGGTCGTCCCCTTTCGCCGCGCCGAACGTTGAAACCAGCCTTTTCATAGCTTTCGCCAGCACGAGAGCGAGGGAGCAGTCCTTTTCTCCCACGGGTTGGTAATTTGGATGCACGGAGAGAATGAGCGCGTAATCGTCCGATATGTTGACGATCGATCTGAGCACCGTGCATCGAAAGGCGCTCATGGTGGCGAACGTCGGATGGAGCGACGTGAAGTCCTCGCCGTTCCGCTCGTCTTCAACGCCGTCGAGCACCATGCTCTTTGGCAGGTAAGCCCCTTCTTGTATAAGGTCGGTCTGCTCGCGCGCGAACCGTTTGCTCCGATAAACGCGATGGGCCAGAACGCGGCTGAACGGATCGGTGATGCAGAGGTCGTTCTTGAACACGGCAAGGCTTGCGTTGACGAGGTCCGGCAGGCTGCCACCGCATTCGATGATCTCGTCGAGTTCGCGTTCCCACGCCGACAATCGCTGAAAGGCCCTTTGCGTTGCGTTGAACACCTCGACGATGCTCTTGTCCTCGTCGGTCCAGACGATGTCGCAGTTGCGGGCTTCGACGCAGAACGCGGGCGGGGCTCCAAGGCATACGCACGAGAATGTGAGGCTCGGATTGCGGCTGAGGTAGCCCTTGATCCGCTCGCGTGCGTCTTCGAGGTTTTGCGAGGCGGCCACGTACAAGTTGTTGTCGTAGTAGCGATGGTCGCCCGCATTGAAGAGGACGGGGTATTCGAGTTTGGCGTCGTTGCAACTCGATCGGACGCTTGAGCCGACGACGATGCCGTCCAGTTCGTGCTCGATGGTGTGCAGGTTTGTTTTCATGGTCGTCCCCCGCCTGATGCAAGCGTTTCTGAGTCTTTGTCCAGTATAGCGTGACCGAGGTTTTCGGGCGGTCTTGGTGCCGTGACGACAAACCGCCGCAGGCCTTGCGGCTTGCGGCGGTTTTGGTTCCAGCGAGCCCGGCTCTCAGGGGTTGCTCCAGGTCCGCTAGACGTCGGGGGGGGGGCTTCGGGTGCTTGAAGGCCCGAAGCGGTGCGGTGCGCCGCTACTGCTCGCGGGCGGCGCCGGTGGCGTATTTGCCGCAGCGCGCCATGAACACGAGGGAGCACACGAGGCCGATCACGCCCACGATGCCGAGCGGCACGGCCACCATGGCCCAGCTGCCCGTGGACTCCACGATGGCACCGGCGATGGGGGCGGCGGGGATGCCGCCGAAGTTCGAGCCGATGGGCAGCGCCGCCATGACCAATGCGACGCCGGCCGGGGTTTTGGCCGCCCATTGCGCGTTCGAGAACAGCGCGGGCGGCACGATGTTGGTGAACAGGCCCACGAGCACGGCCACCACGATGATCATGGCCTGGCCGGTGAACACGAACTGGATAACGCCGGCCACGGTGCACAGCACCATGGTTCCCACCAGCACGAGCGGCTGGTTCTTCACCTTCGTCAGCACCACGCCGATGATCAGCGAGCCAACGATGCCGGTGACGGTGGTGATGGACGACACGGAGTTCGCGGCGGCCATGTCCATGCCCACGAGCGGCGTCTGCAGGTAGGTGGGCGCCATGGCCGACCACACGGAGAAGATGAACGCGAAGCAGGCGAACACGATGACCAGCAGCCAGGAGTTCAGGGACGTGAGGCCCGCCCACGGCTTGACGTCGCCGCCCGCCGCGACCATCTCCATCTCCTCGGCATGGTCGACGCGGATGCAGAATACGGTGAGGAGCAGGCCGACGACCACGATGGCGAGGCAGACCCACCACACGCCCTGCCAGCTGCCGGTAGCGCCCAGGATCAGTGCGTAGGAGTTCAGCATGATGAGCGATCCTGCGGCGGTCCAGCAAGCCCAGATGGAGTTCGGCAGGCCGCGCTTCGCAGGGTCCTTGAACAGGAGCGCGATGAGCGTGGGGCCGGCCGTGGCCAAGAAGCCGTTGCCAAGGCCGCCGATGAAGCGGGACGCGATGAACACCTCGACGTTCGGCGCGAGCACGCCCACGAGCGAGTCGAGCGCCATGCACACGAGCGCCGCCACGAGCATGCCCTTCGGGCCGATCTTCGTTTGAATGGCGCCGGTCGCGAACGCGATGACCGTGCCTGCGACCGAGCATGCGGACATGAACCAGCCCGCCTCGCCCAAACCGCATTGGAAGTACTCCATGAGACTCCCCATGGCCGGCGGAACCTTGAAGAAGCCGATGGCGAATATGGCTCCCATGACGAAAACAAGGACGAAGTTCAGCCACGCGTTTCCGGTTTTGCTTTTCTCTGCCATGTTCCCTCCTTTTGAATAGTGAATCCCCTAGACCGTCGACGACGGTCCGTGCCTCCCGTAGGGGCGCTCTCCAGAGCGCCCGCTCGCGCGCAGCGCGAGAACGCTGCCCCGGCTGCCTTTCCGGCTTCGCCGGAACGGGCGCTCTGGAGAGCGCCCCTACAGAGGTGTTAGTTCCGTCCCGGAGCTTTGGGTGCCGCCGGGACTCCCGGCGCACCCGGTGCTTTAGGCGCGCCCGGAGCGCCGGGAGCCCCGGGCGCTCCGGGCGCGCCTGCCGTGGCGGGCAGCTCGGCGCCGCACTGGGGGCAGGCGGTCGCGGCCGGTTCGCAAGAATGCCCGCACTGGGGGCATTTCTTGTTGAGCTCAACTGCCGTAGGTCTAAAACACATGGTCAAACCTCTCTTTCTTGAGATCCTGCATTGCTCGGGTAGCGCGGACCGATCCACGAGCAGTATAGGAAACGGCGGTTTCGCCAGCCTATAGAGGTTGTTCCAAAAAGTCCCCCTCTTTTTTGGAGGTTCCTCCGTATCGCGGGCGCAAGCGCCCTCCCTAGAATGGCGCTATTCGACGAACGGTCGCATTCGCTAGGCGTTCGGCGATCCCCACAAGACGAGGGAAGAGAGGACAAGGTATGGAGTACAACAACGAGTACAACATGGACCTGTACCCGAAGAAGCTGCACTGGAAGGAGGGCGACTTCACCGCCACGCGCACGACCATGTGGTCGGGCCCGGGCTGCCACGAGGGCTGCCAGGTCATCTTCTACACCGACGACGACGGCAAGCTCGTGAAGGTGGAGGGCGATCCGAACAGCCCGTTCAACCAAGGGCGCCTCTGCATGCGCTGCCTCGAGCTGCCCGAGCTCGTGAACCACGAGGAGCGCCTACGCTACCCCCTGAAGCGCGCGGGCGAGCGCGGCGAGGACAAGTGGAAGCGCGTGAGCTGGGACGAGGCGTACGACCTCATCGAGCAGAAGGTGCGCGAGTTCCAGGAGAAGGACGGCCCCGAGTCCATCATCTCCATGATCGGCACCGGCCGCAACGTCTCGCAGGTCATCGCGCACAACCAGTACGCGAACTTCGGCGGCCCCGACCTCACGCTCTGCTTCCTGTCGGGCGACTCGTGCATGCTGCCCCGCACGGCGCTCTGCTACGTGGTCATGGGCAACCAGTGGGTGGCCGACATGAGCCAGTTCCGCCCCGACCGCTACGAGAACGATCCCGAGTGGCAGATTCCCGAGTGCATCGTCATCTGGGGCACGAACCCCGTGGTGTGCAACTCCGATGCCTTTCTCGGCCACTGGATCGTGGAGGCCATGAAGCGCGGCAGCGAGCTCGTGACCATCGACCCGCAGCTCACGTGGATCGCCTCGAAGTCGAAGTACTGGCTGCGCCTGCGCCCCGGCACCGACGCCGCGCTGGCGCTCGGCATGATGAACGTCATCATCGGCGAGGATTTGGTGGACCACGACTTCATCGACAAGTGGACGTACGGCTACGAGGCGCTGGCCGAGCGCGTGAAGGACTACCCGGTTGAGAAGGTGGCCGAGATCTGCTGGGTCGAGCCCGAGCTCATCGTGGAGGCCGCGCGTTTCTACGCCAAAGCGCACCCCTCCACCATCCAGTGGGGCCTTGCGGTGGACATGTCCAAGATCGGCACCCCCACGGCCCACGCCATCGCGTGTCTGGCCGGCATCACGGGCAACATCGACAACCCGGGCGGCAACATCCTCATCGACCAGGCCTGCGGCCTCGAGTTCGGCTACAACTCCGGCATCGAGTACCTGAAGGAGGGCATGGTCGAGAAGCGTCTGGGCAACTCCAAGTACAATCTGAAGAAGTACGGCTTCACGGCGTCGTCCCAGTCCGACTGCATCCTCGTGGCGTGCGAGACCGGCTTGGACGAGAAGGGCGACCCGCGTCCCGTCAACATGCTGTGGATCCAGTCGGCCAACCCCATCACCAACATGGGCCAGGACGCCCCGCGCATCTACCGCGCCATGAAGAACGTGCCGTTCATCTGCGTGGTCGACCTGTTCAAGACCCCGTTCGCCGTGGCTTGCGCCGACCTGCTGCTACCCTGCGCCATGTCCAACGAGCGCGACTGCATCCGCGTGTGGTTCGATCCGGTCCGTTCGCTCACGAAGTGCTCCAGCTTCTACGAGGCGAAGGAGGACGAGCAGATCATGATCGATCTGGGCCACCGCCTCAATCCCGATGCGTGGCCGGAGTGGGTCAAGGAGCCCCGCGACTACATGAACTGGCGCCTGCAGGTGGGCAACTGCGACTTCACCATGGAGGAGCTGGAGAACGAGCACGCGGGCATGATCTACAACGACTTCCGCTACTACAAGTACGAGAAGGGCCTGCTGCGCCCCGACGGCCAGCCCGGCTTCATGACGCCCACGGGCCGCTACGAGTTCTACATCAGCCTGTTCGACAGCTGGGGCGTGGACGCGCTGCCGTATTACGAGGAGCCGCCCACCAGCCCGGTCGCCACGCCGGAGCTGGCCGAGGAGTACCCGCTCGTGCTCACCACCGGCAAGCGCTCGTTCGAGTTCTTCCACTCCGAGTGGCGCCAGGCGAACACCACCTCGCGCGAGCTGCATCCGGTGCCGTACTTCGACATCCACCCCGACACGGCGGCGAAGTACGGGCTGCACGAGGGCGAGTGGGCCTGGATCGAGAACCAGATGGGCAAGTGCCGCCAGGTCGTGCGCCTGAACGCCACGCTCGACCCGCGCGTGGTGTCCACCGAGCACGGCTGGTGGTTCCCCGAGCAGGAGGCGGCCGAGCCGAGCCTGTTCGGCGTGTTCGACTGCAACCCGAACAACCTCATTCCCATGTGCGAGAACGGTGACAGCGGCTACGGCGCCCCCATCAAGTGCGGCATGGCGAAGGTGTACCCCTGCACGCCCGAGAACAGCGCACCCGAAGACCAGCCCACCTACCAGGTGACGGCCACGAACGGCTACACGCACGGCCCGTCGCACAAGAGCGACACGCCGAGCTTCTACGACCAGAACAAGTAAGGAGGAGGTACTCATGGCAAACATCGGCGAATACGGCCTTCTGATCGACTACCAGTACTGCTCGGGCTGCCACGCCTGCGAGGTGGCCTGCAAGAAGGAGCACGACCTGCCCAAGGGCGACTTCGGCATCAAGATCCTCACCGACGGCCCGCGCCAGTGCTCCGACGGCGTGTGGGAGTACGACTACCTGCCCGTGCCCACGCACCTGTGCGACCTGTGCGCAGCGCGCGTCGAGGCCGGCAAGCTGCCCACCTGCGTGCACCACTGCCAGGCCGGCGTCATGGTCTACGGCCCGCTCGAGGAGCTGGCCGCCAAGGCGAAGGCGGCTGCAAAGGACAAGATGGCGATCTTCGCGAAGTAGCCTCGCGGCGGGAAGGTGCTGCGGCGGGTGCGGTTTTCCGCTTCCGCCGCGCTCCCTCTCTCGGCGGACGGTGCCAAGCCGCCCGCCCGCTTCACCATCTGCGCCATGGATCGGCTGGTCGGTAAAACGACCGGCTGGTGGCGTTTCGGACGAGGTTGCTCAACGGCCTCGCCGCCCGGCGTGCAAGGGGCGCGCCGGGTGTTACCTTTTCGTTTCGCAAGGGGGTCGAACATGCAAGAGAAACTCTATCCGTGGCGATGGGCCATCCTGATAGGCATGACGGTGCTGCTCGTGAGCCTGCAGTTCTCGTTCATCGTGCCGGGCGGCGCGGCGATTCTGGTGATGCAGCAGTACCAGTGCGAGCCCATGATGTTCTCCATGATCATGTCCATTCCGTACTTTTCGGGCGTGCTGTTCTGCATGGCCGGCGGCGTGCTGGCCGACCGCCTGGGCCTCGGCAAGGTGTTCGCGGCGGCGTTCGTCGTGTCGCTTCTGGGCGCGCTTGCGCGCTGCTTCTCGGCCGACTACTGGACGCTCTTCGCCTCGAGCTTCTTCATGGGCATGGGCGTGGCGGCGCTCAACGCGAACTCCGCGAAGCTTCTGCGCCTGTGGTTCCCCGGCACGGCGAACTCGTTCGCCATGGGCGTGTACACGGCCGGCATGTCGGCCGGCGCGGCGCTGGCCATCTGGTTCGGTTCCCGCGTGAGCGCCATCCAGGACGCTTGGTGGTTCAGCTTCGGCCTTATGTGCGTGGGCGTGGTCGCGTGGTTCGCGGTGTACCGCAAGCACCCCGACGGCGAGCATCGTTCGGTCGAGCCGGTGGGCACGTACCTGCGCGTGGTGGTGAGGAACTGGCCACGTGTGGGCCGTCGCCATCGTGGCGTTCCTCGTGTTCGGCATGACGAACGTGAACGGCTCCTACATGGTGGCCGCCGTGACCACGCTCATGGGCGATCCGAGCCTCACGGCCGTGGCGGGCGACCTGTCCACGCTGAACACGGTCATCGCCTGCGTGGCTTCCATGGCGCTGCCGGTGGTGTTCGCGAAGCTGTTCAAGAACATGCGGGCGCCCTTCGTCATCTGCCTCGTGGGCACCGCCGTGTGCTTCGCGCTCGTGTTCTTCCTGCCGTACGGGCCCGTCACCTGGGCGCTGTTCTGCATCCAGCCCGTGCTCATGGCCTCGGTCATGCCGTTCACGAAAATGCTGCCCACGCTGCTGCCCAGCGTGAAGCCCGAGCACTACGGCGTGGTGGGCGGCATCCAGGCCACGCTTCAGAACTTCGGCATGTTCCTCATCGCGTCCTACATCATCTCGCCCCTCGCCATCGCGGCGACGGGGGCCGTGGACGGCGTGCCGTATTACCAGGGCGTCTACGTGGCCACGGCCGTGCTCTGCGTTGTGGCCGCGGCGTCGCTCTTCCTGTTCCCGAACGTGCGCAGCTCCGTAGCACGCAAGATAGCCGACGAGCAGGCGGCTGCTCCCGTCGAGCGGACGGAGTAAGAGCAACAAGGATTGCTGCAAGACTTGAACGAAGAGAACCGGGCGCCGAGCCGCCCGGTTTCTCACGTGAAGCGAGAGGAGGGGGCTGCGCATGGGCAACTGCCATTACTGCATGAACTGCGGCCGCTGCCGGGGCGAGAAGCCCCCGGCCATCCTCGTGCGCCGCTGCCCGTCATGCGGCCACGTGAACGAGCCGGGCATGCGAACCTGCGCCGCCTGCGACGGCTCCCTCGAGCTGCAATCCGGCACGACGAGCCTCGCGCCGGGCATGCCGCAACGCGATCTGGGCACTACAGGTTGAGCGTGGCGGAGAATACTCGTCCTCGATATAGCTATAGCTTCAGGGAAGCGCGCCTCGCCGACCCCTCCTTTAGCTTTCCTGCTCGGAGCTTCGGGCACCGACGATCGCTCGCTCTACGGAATCGCTGCCCTTGGTGAGGAAGAAGGCCTTGAAGTCCAGGAGCATGCGCTCGCGGGCGCCGGGGAGGGCGAGGTCGAAGTCGAAGCGGCGCTGGATCTTCTCTATATGGTAGAGCACCGTGTTGCGGTGCAGGTGGAGCCGCGAGGCCACGGCGGTGGCGTTGCGGCCGCTGTTCAGGTAGTGCCAGAACAGGGCCAGGTAGTTCGTGTTGTTGGCGACGTCCTCGGCATGGATCTTCTCCACCACGGTGTGCGAGAAGCAGAAGCGCATGAAGCGCTCGTCCTTCTCGGCCGGGTCCACGAGGAAGTACATGAGCGCGTCGCCGAACAGGTACGCGCCGCGGTCGGCATCCTCGGCTGCGGCGAACTGCAGGCGGATGGTCTGGCGCAGCCCGAGCGCGATCTTCGCCTGCCGGTACGCCATATCGAGGTTCTCGATGCCCTCGAATATCTCCGACACGCCGCAATCGATGCCCAAAGGGCCGCTCACGTGCTCTTCGAGCTCGTCCAGGGTGCGGCGGTGCGCGAGGCGGCAGTCGCTCGGCGGCGCGTAGCAGAGCGCCAGCACCTCGGCGCGATAGGCGAAACAATGCACGTCACCCCCGTTCAGGCGCCCGGCCGCCCGCACCGCGCGCCCCGCCTTCTCGGGGTCGGCCCCCTCGTCGGCCTCCAGCACCACGAGCTTGTACTGCGCGTCGGCCGCAAGCCCGGCCATCTCCCGCTGCGTGGCCACGTACTCGCACGACACGGGCTCGTGCTCCAGCAGCTTCTCGAAGAAGAAGTAATGCGGGATGTTCAGCCGCACCTGCGAGCGCCACTGCTGCTCGCAGAGCGGCATGACATGGCGTATCAAGATGCCGAACAGGTCCTTCAGCCCCTCGGTGAGCGGCGCGACGTGACACGACATGGACAGCGACCCGAAGTAGGTGTGGCTGAGGTACAGCGGGTGCGAAAGCCGCGCGTAGGGCGTGATCTCGGAAGGCTCCTTCTCGTAGAACGCCTTCTCGGGCAGGTGAAAGCGCTTCTCTGCGATCATCTGGGGCGAAAGGCAGCCGGTTTCCACCAAGCGCCGGTGCAGGGCGTCGGGCGGCTCGATGGCGGAGGTGCGCGCGATGAGGTTGAACTCGTTGTCGGTGACGAACATGAAATTGCGCATGACCGGCGCGCTGGCATCGAGCGCCTCGGCCAGCGCGCCATGGCGCAGCGCGATGCGGTCGAGCTCGCCCTCCCACAGCAAAAGACGCATGAAGTAGGACTGCACGAGGAAGATGAAGTAGGAGAAGCGGTCCTGCTGGCGGATGACGAGCAGGCGGTCGGCCACGTCCGCGAGGTCGGGTCCGACCGCCTCGCCGTCGTCTGCAAGCGCGAGCGCGAAGGCGCGCGGCCGCTCGCGCAAAAGCGAGCCGGCCATGCGGAGATGGCACACGAACAGCAGGCGCGCGTCGTCGAGGTCGCCCGGGGCCGTGCTCGCCACCTGCTCGTGCGACACGGCGGCGAACCAGCGGAACGTGCGGCGCGCGGCGGGCGGGCGGTGGACGACCTCGCAGTCCGACAGGAAGTCTTCCAGCATGGGCAGCGTCACCGTCGCCAGGCTGCCCCCTTGCGCGGGCGCGAGGAAGACGTCGTCCTCGAAATCATGCGATGCCACTGAGAACCCCCATTCACGTGACGGCCGAAGCGCGGGTGCCGCTTCCGGTATACCCGAACAGTATAGCAGGAGGCGCGGCGTAACCGCGCGGATCCGGCAGGGGCGCGTCGGATGGGGAAGGAGGACAGGGATCGGTCGATCTTCGAGGGATGGCGATCGTGCAGGGAATCGGCGAAGGGCGACGTGCGGGCGCGCGTCGATGGCCGTTTGCGGAGGGTGGCCGAGGGCCGAGCTGAATTGACTATGGCGGCGATGCGTCGCAAAGTGATAGACTATATCATATATTAATAGGTTGCAAACAACTAAATGGCTACGAGAGAGGCGGAGACGATGGACTACCATGCTTACTACCGCAAGGCCGAGGCCGGAAGCTATCAGGCGTACTACGACGCGATCGCGGCGGCGCAGGGCGTCGATCCTCAGGCCACGGCGCGCACGCGCAACGCCGAGGACGCTATGCCGGGGGAGGCGAAGGATAAGCTCTTCAACGTGGCCGCCGAGATCAAGAACACGTTCCACGAGTTCGGGTCTCCGCTGCCGCCGCTCTTGGAAGGGTGCACCGTGGTGGACCTATGCTGCGGGTCGGGGCGCGACACCTATCTGGCGGCCCAGCTGGTGGGGCCGGGCGGCAAGGTGATCGGCGTCGAGCCCAACGCGGAGCGCCTCGCCATCGCGCAGAAGTACCGGGACCAGGAGATCAAGCAGTTCGGCTACGACGCCTGCAACGTGGAGCTGGTGCACGGCGTGCCCGAGGACCTTTCCTTCCTCGCCAACGGCACGGTCGACGTGGTCATCTCCAACTGCACGTTCAACCTTTCGCCCGACAAGGCCGCCTACGTCGCCGAGGTCAAGCGCGTGCTGAAGCCGCAAGGCGAGTGGTACTTCACCGACGTGTTCACCGACCGCCGCATCCCGCAGGAGGCTTCGGACAAGATCGAGAACGTCGCCCTGCGCCTGGGAGGCGCCCTGTTTGTGGAGGATTTCCGACGTATCGCCCAGGGCCTGGGCTTCCATGACCCGCGCTACGTGGTGACGCGCAAGACGCCGGTGACCGACGCTGAGGCGGCCCTCTTCCCCGGCATCGCGTTCGCTACCATCACCTGTCGTCTCCTGAACTCCGAGCTCACGTCGGACCATTGCGAGGACTACGGGGAGGAGGTCGTCTACGACGGGACGCTTCCCGACTACCCTGACTTCTTCCTGTTCGACAAGGATATCAAGTTCCCGGCCGGCCAGTCGTGCCACGTATGCGACAACGTGTCGGTGCTGGGCCTTGGGGACTGCCGCTACGCGAAGGTCATCACCGTGAAGGGCGACCGCTCGGCGCACTACGGTGATATCCACGGCGACCACATCATCAAGACCGCTGCGGATTGGGAGGGCGTCGTCGACGAGGACGACCAGCCGCCCATGGTAAGCTGCTGTTAAGGAAACGAGAGCGCCGAAGGCGGGCGGGCTTGGCGACGAGCCGCCTGCCTTCGCGCGAAAGGTGCGGAACATGGACAAGATCAGATTCATGGTGGTGAGCGGGTTTCTGGGCGCCGGCAAGACCACGACGATGATAGCCCTGGCCGAGCACATGAACAAAACGTACGGCGAGACGGCCATCATCGCCAACGACCTGGGGGCGAACCTGGTGGACACCAACCTCACCCAGACGTCGGGCTGCACGGTGGCCGAGATCGCCTCGGGCTGCATCTGCTACCAGATGGACAATACCATCGACCAGATACGCCGCCTGCGCGACAAGGACGGCGCCGCGTTCGTGATGTCCGACATCCCCGGCTGCGGCGTGGGCGCGCTCGATCACGTGTACCATCGCCTGGCCGAGGACTGCGCCGACGAGTTCACGCTGTCGCCGTTCACGGTGGTGGTCGACCCGGAGCGTTTGCGCATGATCATGCCGGAGCGGGCCGACATCAACCTGCCGGAAGAGCTGGTGTACCTGCTGAAGCTGCAGCTGGAAGAGGCCGACCTCGTGGTGCTGAACAAGGCCGACCTGCTGGAGCAGGCGGACATCGACCGCTACGTCGACTTCCTGAAAATGGCCTGCCCCGACATTCCCGTCATCGTGATCTCGGCTTTGAAGAAGACGAACATCGCCGAGCTCGCCGACTTCATCACCTCGCACGAGACGGCGCTCAAGAACTTCTCGGTTCGCCACAACCAGGAGTTCGCCGACGCCGAGGCGAAGCTTACGTGGTACAACCGCCGCCTGTACCTCAAGACGAACGACGGCGGCAAGATCGACTGCAACGCGGTGGTGGACGACCTCATCGAGGGCATCCGCATGGGGCTCATCGAGCGCAAGCGCAACGTGCCGCATCTGAAGACGTTCGCCATCTCGGGCAACGGCGACTTCAACAAGGCGTCGCTCATCGGCGTGGACTACGACGTGGAGTACGCGCAGAAGCTTTTGCGGCCGCACAAAAACCTGCGCATGATCATCAACGCGCGTGCCGTGTGCGAGGCGCGGCCGCTCGCGCGCCTGATGGACGACGCGCTGGACGAGGTGTGCGACAAGTACGACTTGGACTGCCAGGTGTTCTTCACGGAATGCTTCGGCATGGCGGACGAAGGAAGATAGCAACCTTAACTGCGGGGCGGAGGTGGCAATCACCAAAAATGAGAGGGTTCTACATGGGATTCGATGAGGGCAGGGACGTTCGCGAGTTGGTGCGCGAGTATTACGGGAAGACGTTGCAGGGCAGCGACGATTTGAAGACCGACGCTTGCTGCTGCACGTCGCATACGCCGCCGAAGTACGTGATCGACGTCATGGGCGAGCTCGACGACGAGATCATGGCGCACTTCTACGGGTGCGGCTCGCCCATTCCGCCGGCGCTCGAAGGCGCGACCGTGCTCGACCTAGGGTGCGGCACCGGGCGGGACGTGTACATCTGCTCGAAGCTCGTGGGGCCAGCCGGGCGCGTCATCGGCGTGGACATGACCGAGCAGCAGCTCGCCTTCGCGCGGAGCCACGAAGCGGCCCAGATGGAGCGGTTCGGCTTTACGCGCTCGAACGTGGAGTTCCACTGCGGCTTCATCGAGGACCTGGCCGCGCTCGGCATCGAGGACGAGTCGGTGGACGTGGTCGTGTCCAACTGCGTCATCAACCTCTCGCCCTTCAAAGACCAGGTGTTCAAGGAGATTTGCCGCGTGCTGAAGCCGGGCGGCGAGCTGTACTTCTCGGACATCTTCTCCGACCGCCGCGTGCCGCCCAAGTTCTACGACGACCCCGTGCTGCGCGGCGAGTGCCTATCGGGCGCGCTCTATATCGAGGACTTCCGGCGCATCCTGGACGCGCATGGCGTCGCGACGTTCTACGACGTGGAGACCGAGCCCTTGCACGTGGGCGACTTCCAGATTGAGACGAAGCTCGGCTGCATCGGGTTCGCCTCGCACACGGTGCGCGCCGTGAAGTGCACCGACCTGGAGGATCGCGAGGAGAACTACGGGCAGACGACCACCTACCTGGGTACCATGCCCGAGAACAAGCGCTATTTCGACCTTACCGAGGACCTGCGCTTCATCAAGGGGCGGCCGGTCGCCGTGAGCGGCAACATGGCGTCGATGCTGCGCGCCTCGCGCTACGCCGCGCACTTCGAGGTGACGGGCAACCGCGACCGCCACATGGGCCCCTACGACCGCGAGGCGGCGCAGGAGGCGCTCGAGCTCAAGCGCGGCAAGCGGCAGGTGGGGCTGGCCGACTTGGAGGAGGCGTGCCGCGAGCTGGGCATCGAGCCGTTCGAGCAGCGCGTGCACGACAAGGAGCTGCTCAAGAGCGCGCCCGAGCTCGCCACCATGCAGGTGAACGTGGGCTACCGCTGCAACCTGGCGTGCAGCCACTGCTTCTTGGAAAGCGGCCCGCGCCGCACCGAGGTTATGAGCCGCGACACCATGGAGGCCGTGCTGGCGGCGTTCGCCACGGGCGGGTTCCGCACACTCGACATCACGGGCGGCTCTCCCGAGATGAACCCCGACCTGGAATGGTTCGTCCGCGCGGCGAGCGAGGTGGCCGACGAGGTCATCGTGCGCAGCAACCTGACCATCCTCGACATACCCGAGTACCGCCACTTCAAGCAGGTGTACGTCGACTGCAAGGTGCACCTGGTGACGTCGCTGCCGTACTTCAACGAGCAGGGCTGCGACCTGCAGCGCGGACGCAACGTGTTCGACCGCGTGGTGAAGGTGCTGCGCGAGCTGAACGGGCTCGGGTACGGCGTGGACCCCGCCCTCAAGATCGACGTGGCCTACAACGTGTCCGGCCCCTTCCTGCCGCCCGACCAGCGCGAGCTGGAGGAGTTCTACGCCTATGAGCTGGAGCGCGAGCAGCACGTGAAGTTCGACAACCTGTTCGCGTTCAACAACTACGCGCTGGGTCGTTTCGCGAACGAGCTGAAGTTCGATGGGAAGTTCGACTACTATATGAACCTGCTCGCCGAGAACTACAACGCGGCGGTGGTGGCGCGCATGATGTGCCGCTCGCAGGTGAACGTGGACTTCGACGGCCGCCTGTACGACTGCGAGGTCAACCACGTGCTGGGGCTGCCGCTGGACGGACCGCGAAACGTGCGCGACCTCGTGGACGAGCCCCTGGGCGTGCGCACCGTGGCCACGAGCCCGATCTGCTACAGCTGCGCCGCCGGCTGCGGCAGCTCGTGCGGCGGCAGCCTCATGGACAAGTACGGCGAGTGACGGGCGCTGCCGCGGTCTCGCCTCTCCCGCGACGCCGTGGCCAGTCCGTGATGCCGCGTCCCCGGCTCCTCGTGATGTCGCTGCATCGGTTCTCCCGTAGGGGCGCTCTTCAGAGCGCCCGCTCGCGCGAAGCGCGAGAACGCGGGTTCCGACCGCTTTTCCGGCTTCGCCGGAACGGGCACTCTGGAGAGCGCCCCTACGGGTTCGTCAAGCAAAGGTGTTCTTTAGAGAAGGGAAGGTCCATGTCCACCGTCAAGGCGTCGTGCTTGGTTTGCGGGGAACCGCTGCAGTACTTCGAGGAGGCTCGGGAGGTGACATGCGCCGTCTGCGGCAAGCACGAGGCGGCGCGCGCGGTTTGCCGGGAGGGCCACTACGTATGCGACGCCTGCCATCGCAAAGAGGGCGTCGACCTGGTCATGGCCCGCTGCGCCTCCACGGACTCCCGCAACCCTATCGAAATCGCGCAGGACCTCATGGCCGAAAAAGCCATCTACCCCAACGGCCCCGAGCACCACACGCTCGTGGGCGCGGCGCTGCTCGCCGCGTACCGCAACGCCGGTGGCGAGATCGACCTTGACCGCGCGCTCGCCGAGCTGCGCGAGCGCAGCCTGAACGTGCCCGGCGGCGCCTGCGGCTTCTGGGGCACGTGCGGCGCGGCCGTGAGCGCCGGCATGTACCTGAGCATCGTCACGGGCTCCACGCCCCTGACCGCGGAGCCGTGGGCGCAGGTGCAGGGGCTCACGGCTCGCATCTTGGGACGCTTGGCCGAGATCGGCGGCCCGCGCTGCTGCAAGCGCACCTCGTTCACGGCCATCCAGACGAGCGTGAACTACACCGCCGAGGTGTTGGGCGTGCGCATGGAGCTGCCTGGGCGCATCGTCTGCACGTTCGCCGCCCGCAACGCCGAATGCATCGGCGCCCGCTGCCCCTACTCGCGCGGCGCTGCCTGAGAATAGGGGCAGCGCGCAATCCTTCTCCCTGGTGGTTCGAAGGAGTCGACGGATGCCGCGCCGGTTCGCGCGCCGGCTCGAAGGCGCCCTAGCGCGCCTCCTCGCTCGCCGCGATGACGGCGGCGGCCTCGTCGGGCGACAGCGGGCGCGAGAACAGGTAGCCTTGCATGAGGCTGCAGCCGCACTCGTTCAGAAACGCGCGCTGCTCCTGCGTCTCCACGCCTTCGGACAGTATCTGCGATCCCATGGCGCCGAACCCCGCCGTCAGCAGCCCGAAGAACTCGGTGAGGTGCTCGTCCTCCGTCGCGGACCACAGAATGCTCTTGTCCAGCTTCACCACGTCGAACGGCAGCTCCAGCATCATGGATATGTTCGAGTACCCGGTGCCGAAATCGTCCAGGTAGAAGCGCACTCCATGGGCGTGCATGTCCTCCATGAAGGCGCGCACGGCGTCGGGGTTTGCGATGATGGCGCTCTCCGTCACCTCGACGCGCAGGCACGATGCGGGTATGCCGTGCCGTTCCACGACGGCCAGCACCGATTCTGCCTGGTCGTCCTGTATGAACTCCACCGCCGAGAAGTTCACCGACACCCCGCGGAACGTCGAGTCGGGGTGCGCGTCGCGATAGGCCCGGATGAACGCGCAGGCGCGGTTCAGCATGAAGCGCGTGACGTCCGAAATGACGCCGATCTGCTCGGCGACGGGGATGAACTCGTCGGGCGGTATGGAGCCCAGCTCGTCATCGTCCAAGCGGCACAGCGCCTCGGCCGCCACGAACCGTCGCTCGCTCTCCGACCACACGGGCTGCAGCTTCACGGTGAATCCGCCGCATTCCGCCGCCCGGCGCACCACGTCGGCGATGGCGCTGCGCCGGTGGATGGCCTCCATCATATCCGGCGTGCAGACGCACGGCACGTTCGGCCCCCGGCCCTTCGACTCCACCGTGGCGTATTCCAGCGCCGCCACCACGTCGCCGGGGTTGTGCGCGATGGCGGGGTAGCTCACCGCGCCGATGGCCGCGCCCACGGTGTAGGAGCGTCCGCCGATGCGCCACGGCTCGCTCAGGCGCTGCCGCAGCGGCGCGAGCAGAGCGGCCGTTTTCCCGTCTTCTCCCCGGGTGCCGAGCACGCCATCGCTCATGATGAAGGCGAACTGGTCGCCGCTGTATCGGAAAAGCCGCGCGTCGTCGATAGTCCCCAGGTACGAGGCGAACTCCCGCAAAAACCGGTCGCCGCTCTCGTGGCCGAACTTGTCGTTGATGAACTTGAAGTTCGACAGCGACACCAGCACGGCGGTGAACGGCTGGGCCTTCTCGTCCAGCAGCGAGACCATGGACAGGAACTCCTGGCGGTTGGAGGCGCCGGTGAGCTGGTCAACCGATAGGCGCTTGTTCTGCAGGTACAGGTAGATGATGAGCAGCGAGCACGCCGCCGCCGATCCCGACAGCAGGTAGGCGGGGAACAGCTGCTGCACGGCTATCACGGCCACGGCGATGAGCGGGAACACGGCCAGGATGCGTTTGATGACGGGGTCGATGGGCGCGCGGGTGAACACCACCAACGCGAAGCAGGCCACGCAATAGAAGTAGAACACCAGGTACGTGGTGACGATGAGCGGCCCTTGCACGTAGCTGCCGGCCGCGTCGAAGAAGAACAGGCAGCCGGTGGGCACGTTCGCCACCACCAGCAGGAAGTACGCCGCGCACGGCACGCAGCTCGCCACGGCGAAGCGCCGTCCGACCGGCCGTGCCTCGCTCACCACGGCCACGGCGTAGTAAAAGTACACGGTGCCCAGCAACGGCGTGAGCGCGAAGTAGCACAGGGTTATGAGATAGGTGAGCGGCAGCAGCTCCGGCGGCGCGTAGGCGATCATGAGCGTGGAGGCCAGGTTCGTGCCGATAGCGCCCAGCGTGGTGGCGAGGCACAGTCGGAACACGCGGTTCTTCGGCGAGGGCACCGCATGACTCTTGCGCGAGTACACGGAGATGATGAGCACGATGATGAAGGCGATAACTTCAGCCGATACGTTCCATTCCATGGTCGATAGCCGTCGAGCCTTCCGCTTGGTTTCCCCTCGTCACCAGTATTGTACCCTTCTCGGTGCCATTCGCCCTGCACAATTCCGTTATAGTTGAACGTCGGGGAGTGTCGGCGGCCTCGGGGGGAGGCTGTCGGATCGGTGGCATGCGGAGCGACGGCTCCGCCGTGCAGGTGCGGTTTGCATCGAGCCACTTCTGCTTGGAAGTCCGCCCGCCGGCGTTCGCCGGCGGGCGGTGCTCGCTAGCCGTTCACCACGGTGCCACCGTTCACGTGGATCACCTGGCCCGAGATGTAGCTCGAGTCGTCGCAGGCCAAAAACACGTAGGCGGGCGCTAGCTCGTAGGGCTGGCCGGGGCGTCCCATGGGCACGCTTTCTCCGAAGTGGCGCACCTTGTCGCTGTCCGGGCCGTAAGAGGCGGGGTTGAGCGGCGTCCAGATGGGGCCGGGCGCCACGGCGTTCACGCGGATGCCGCGACCCGCCAGCTCCTCGTTCTCGGAAAGCGAGCGGGTGAACGCCGTGATGGCGCCTTTCGTGGACGAGTAGTCCAGCAGGTCGGGCGAGCCCTGGTAGGCGGTCACCGACGTGGTGTTCACGATGGCCCCGCCGCGCGGCAGATGCGGCAACGCGGCCTTCACCAGGTAGAACATGCTGAAGATGTTCGTTTGGAACGTGCGCACGAGCTGCTCTTGCGAAAGGTCGAGGATGCTCTTGCACGGCGTTTGCTCGCCGGCGTTGTTCACGAGCACGTCGAGGCGGTCCCATTCGTCCACGATGCCGGATACCAGATCTCGGCAGAACCCTTCGTCGCCCACGTCCCCCTTGAACACGAGGGCGCGCCGCCCCAGCGCGCGGATGCGCTCGGCCACGGCCTGCGCGTCGTCGTCCGACGAGTAGTACGCGATGGCCACGTCGGCGCCCTCCTTGGCGAACGCGATGGCCGCGGCGGCTCCGATGCCGCTGTCGCCTCCGGTGACGAGGGCAGCTTTGCCCTCGAGCTTGCCCGCTGCGCGGTACGAGTCGCTTTCAAGCTGCGGCTTGGGGTCGACGTTCGCGCGCACGTCGTCCATGGCGTAGCCCGCCTTCGGGGCTTGGGTTTCGAGCGTTGCGGTTTGCGTCATAGGGTGCTCCTTCCATTCGGGATACGCTCGCAGCTTACCGTCCGCCCGACACCGTCGCCCGCGTCGGCGTCGGGCGTTACGCGGCCCTTCGGCAGCGGTAACGTCCGCGAGAACTGCGGTTCTGGTCCTTCGCACTTCCCCTCGCAACCCTCCGCGCGACCCTAATGCTGGTCTTTCGCTATCATTTGCCCGCGCGACCTTCGGACGTTCGCGCGCGTCGGTTATACTGGGCGAAAAACGAGAGAGGAGCGCGCCATGTTGCATGCGGTCGAGGTGAAGCCCGACGTGTACTGGGTCGGGGGCGTCGATTGGAACGAGCGGAACTTCCACGGCTACACGACGGACCGGGGGTCCACGTACAACGCCTACCTTATCATGGACGAGCATCCCACGCTCATCGACACGTGCAAGCCAACGTTCGCCGACGAGCTCATCGAGCGCGTGCGCGAGGTGGTGGATCCGGCGCGCATCGAGTACGTCGTCGCGAACCACGTGGAGCAGGACCATTCCGGCGCCATCCCCGCCATCTGCGAACTCGCGCCGAACGCGCGCATCTACGCGAGCGCCCCGCACGGCGTGAACGGCCTTGCGGCCCATTACGGCGACCGCGGCTACGTGCCCGTCAAAACCGGCGACACGCTCAGCATCGGCAAGCGCACGCTCACGTTCACGCAGACCGTCATGGTGCACTGGCCCGACAACATGGTCACGTACTCCGACGCCGACCGCATCCTGTTCTCCAACGACGCCTTCGGCCAGCACTACGCCTCGTCGAAGCACTTCGACGACGAGGTGGGCCTGCCCGAGGTGCTCGCGCAGGCGAAGAAGTACTACGCGAACATCGTCATGCCCTACTCGCGCCACGTGCAGCGCGCGCTGGGGGCGCTCGGCGGCCTGGACATCGACATGATCGCGCCGAGCCACGGCGTGATCTGGCGCAGCCACGTGCCCGAGATCCTGGATACGTACGCGCGCTGGAGCTCGCTCGCGCCCGACGACTACGCCGTGGTCGTGTACGACTCCATGTGGCACGCCACCGAGGCCATGTCCCACGAGATCCTCGAGGCGTTCATCGAGTGCGGCGTGCCCGCCCGCCTGTTCGACCTCAAGGCCAACCACATATCCGACATCATGACCGAGGTGCTGTCGGCGAAGTACGTGGCCGTGGGCTCGCCCACGCTCAACAACGGCATGATGCCCACCGTGGCGGCGTTCCTCTGCTACCTGAAGGGCCTCTCGCCCAAGACCGGCTGGGAGGGCCGCGTGGGCATCCCGTTCGGCTCGTACGGCTGGGGCGCGAACGGCCCCGACGAGGTGGCCGAGGTCCTGGAGAAGTGCGGCTTCGACCTGGCCCTCGGCACGCTCTCGCATCAGTGGACCGAGGACGCCGCCAGCCTCGAGGAGCTGCAGCAAGCCGTGGTGGGAGGCGTGGGGAAGCGGTAGCGCCCCAAGGCGTCGTCGAAGCTTCCCGCCGCCCGAGCCCGAGCGGCGCGGCGGCGGGCTTTGCTTGGGGCCGTGCCCCTAGTCGCCGCTGCGCCCTGCCCGCTTTATAATGAACGACGACGGCTGTTGCGCGGAAGGCATCGGCCGGATCGACGGAACCTCGCTCGAAAGGGGCGCCCATGCCGACCTGCCTGGGAAAGACGCTGCTCATAGCCAACCCAACGGCGCAGAACGGCAACGGCGCCGCTGCGGCGCAGCGCGCGGCGACCCTGCTGCGGGCGGCCTTGGGCGACGGCGCCCTCGACGTGGCGCTCACCGAGGCGCCCGGACAGGCGGTCGACCTGGCGGCGGGCGCGGGCGCGCACGACACGGTGCTCGCCCTCGGCGGCGACGGCATCATCCACGAGGCGGCGAACGGGCTCATGCGCCTGCCGCGGGAAGATCGGCCGGCTTTCGGCATCGTCCCCGTGGGCTCCGGCAACGACTACGCTCGCACGCTGGGCATGTCGGCCCGCTCGGTGGACGAGGCCGCGGCCCAACTGCTCGCGGCGTCGAGTCGGCCGGCCGACGTAGGGCGGTGCAACGGGGAGTTCTTCGTGGAAACGCTCTCGTTCGGCGTCGACGCGGCTATCGCGCTCGACACGGTGGAGCGGCGCAAACGCACGGGCAAGACCGGCACGGCGCTCTACCTGGCCAGCGGCATGGACCAGCTGCTGCACCACCTGGATCGCCGCCGCTACACGGCCTCGTTCGACGGCGGCGCGCCCATCGGTGGCGAATCGTTCACGTTCGCCGTGCAGGTGGGCCCCACCTACGGCGGCGGCTTCCGCATCTGCCCGGACGCGCGCATCGACGACGGCCTGCTCGACGTGTGCATCGCGCACCCGCCTTTCGGCCTCGCGCGGGCCGTGCTCGTGTTCCTGCTGGCGAAAGGCGGCCGGCACACGGGCTTCAAGCAGATAGAGCTGCGCCGCGTCCGCACGCTCAGCGTGCGGTTCGACGAGCGTCCTCCCGTGCAGATCGACGGCGAGCCGCTCGTGGCCGACGAGTACGCCGTCGACATCGTGCCGCACGCGCTCGACGTGCTCATGCCCCGCTGACCGGCGCGCCCCTCTACGGCACCAGCAGCGGCCTGGTGAACCAGTCGAAGCGCTCCCAACGCTGGCGCGCGGCGACGTTCACGAACGCCTCGCGGCAGAACCGCACGACCGCGGCGTGCGGGTCGTCGGCGCGCAGGGCGTCCTCCATCTTCAGGAAGTACTCGGCGCTCGAAGGGTCGTAGTACGCGCCGGGAACGGCCACGTCGGGCATGGGCCCTTCGAGGAAGGGGTAGGCCAGCACGAAGAACGCGGGGTCGTCGGCCTGCTCGTCGCCCGGCCAGAAGCCGAACTCGACGAACTGCTCGTCGAACGCCACGCGCTCCACGATGCCGCCGTCGGCGGGAAAGGGGCAGGGCTTGCCCGAGAACAGCACGCAGGTCATGTCGAACGTGCCCCAGAACAGCGACGGCGGCGTCTTCTTCCCGCGAAAGCCCGACGAGAAGTCCGTCAGGGCGCCTCGCGCGAACAGGCATTGCTCGAAGTAGCGTCGCGCGGCCTGCGCGTCGAAGGCGAGCGGTTCGGTGAGCGCGTAGAAGGGCTCGTGCGTGAACATCTCCTGCGGCACCGGGTAGATGGGCACCGTGTGCCCTGCGGCCTCGAGCATGAGCGTGAACCGCTCGTAGTAGTCGGCGACGGAGGCCCCGTCTTCAAGGGGGAAGCACGCTTCCTGGCCGGACGTCGACACGGCCCTCATTCCCGGCTCGTCCAGGCGCAGCTGGATCTCGAACCCGCCCGCGCCGTGCGGCACGAACCCGGTGGTGAACCCGTCGGGCGTCGCGTCGAGCAGCACGTGGCCCCATTCGGGCTGCGGCTCCATGAGCTCCAGCTTCACCTTTCCCATCATCTGGGTCATCATGTGCAGTGCGATGCACGTTTCGCGCCACTGGCTGTACGTTTGCAGGTGCATGGCCTTCTCCTTGCGGTCGGGGGCGGGCGTTGCGGGATTTCAACCGATACAGTCTAGCGGCGGTCCCGCCGGCTCGCCGCCTGCGCCCCGAAGGCGTCAACAGTGCGTGGGGAAGGGGTTACGCGGGTGGCGGATACCGCGCGTTTCCGCTAGGATGGGCGGGTAATCGAATCGATCCCGCGCCCCGCGCGCGGCGGCAAGGAGCCCCATGAGCACGCAATTCCTCCCGGTCAACCGGCAAGACATGGCCGAACGCGGCTGGGACCGGGTCGACTTCGCGTTCGTGTCGGGCGACGCGTACGTCGACCACCCCTCGTTCGGCATGGCCATCATCACGCGCCTGCTCGAGGCGCACGGCTACAAGGTGGGCGTCATCGCCCAGCCCGACTGGAACGACCCGGCGTCGGTGGCCGTGCTCGGCGAGCCAAGGCTGGCTTTCCTCGTGTCGGCCGGCAACATGGACTCCATGGTGAACCACTACACCGTGGCCCGCAAACGGCGCCGCGAGGACGCGTACTCGCCGGGCGGCGCGGCGAACCTGCGGCCGAACCATGCGGCCGTCGTGTACGCGAACCTCGTGCGCCGCACGTTCAAGAAGACGCCCATCGTGCTGGGCGGCATCGAGGCCAGCCTGCGGCGGCTCGCGCACTACGACTACTGGTCGGACAAGCTCAAGCGATCCATCCTGCTGGACTCCGGCGCCGACCTCGTGTCCTACGGTATGGGGGAGCACTCCATCGTGGAGATCGCCGACGCGCTGGCCGCCGGCCTTTCCATCGACGATATCACGTTCATCGACGGCACGGTCTATCGGGCGAGCTCCCTCGAGCACGTTTACGACGCGGAGACGCTGCCGTCGTATGCCGAGATGCAGGCCGACAAGCTGGCCTACGCGCGCTCGTTCGCCGTGCAGTACGCCAACAGCGACCCCTTCACGGGAAAGCGTCTGGTGGAGCCGTACTCCGACCACGAGTTCATCGTGCAGAACCCGCCGTCGGCGCCGCTTTCCCAAGAGGAGATGGACGCCGTCTATCGCCTGCCCTTCGCGCGCACGTACCACCCCATGTACGAGCAGGCCGGCGGCGTGCCCGCCATCAAGGAGGTGAGGTTCAGCCTGACCAGCAACCGCGGCTGCTTCGGCGAATGCTCGTTCTGCGCGCTCACGTTCCACCAGGGGCGCATCGTGCAGACGCGCAGCCACGACTCGCTCGTGGCCGAGGCCGAGCTCATCGCGGCCGAGCCCGACTTCAAGGGCTACATCCACGACGTGGGCGGCCCCACGGCGAACTTCCGCGCCCCCGCCTGCGCGAAGCAGCTCAAGGCGGGGGCTTGCCCGCACCAGCGCTGCCTGTTCCCCGACCCGTGCAAGCGCCTCGCGGCCGACCATGCGGACTACCTGAAGCTGCTGCGCCGCCTGCGCAAGCTGCCCGGTGTGAAGAAGGTGTTCGTGCGCTCGGGCATCCGCTTCGACTACGTGCTGGCCGACAAGAAGCACGGCGACGAGTTCGTCCGCGAGCTCTGCGAGCACCACGTGAGCGGCCAGCTGAAGGTGGCGCCCGAGCACGTGTCCGACGCCGTGCTCGCCCACATGGGCAAGCCGCGCAACCTGGTGTACCAGCGCTTCGCGAAGCGATACGAGCAGGTGAACGAGGAGCTGGGCAAGAAGCAGTACCTCGTGCCCTACCTCATGTCGTCGCACCCCGGCTCCACGCTCGACGAGGCGGTGGAGCTGGCCGAGTACTGCCGCGATCTGGGCTACAACCCCGAGCAGGTGCAGGACTTCTACCCCACGCCGTCCACCATGTCCACGGCCATGTACTACACCGGCGTGGACCCGCGCACCATGCAACCCGTCTACGTGCCGAAATCCCCGCACGAGAAGGCGCTCCAGCGCGCCCTCATCCAGTACCGCGACCCGAAGAACCGCCCCCTCGTGCTCGAGGCGCTGCGCAAGGCGGGCCGCATGGACCTGGTGGGCTACGGCCCGAAATGCCTCGTGCGCCCCGAGGGGGCTTCCGCCGGCAAGGGCGTGCGCGGCAAGGCGTCGAGCTCCTCCACGCTGCGCAAGGCCGACGGCAAGACGTCGCGCGGAGCCTCGTCGAGCTCCGTCCCGAAGAAGGGGAGCGGCAAGGCCGTCGCTCCGAAACCCGCCGGCAAGGGCGGCAGGAAGGGAGCGGACGCGCGGACGGGCTCGAAGGGCCCGAAGGGCGGGGCAGGGCGCTCGCAGGCGAAAGGCCCGGCCCCGCGCGGTCAGGCCGGCAAGCCGCGCAAGGGCCAGCGATAATCTCCGGGGCGCATCCGCAGGGGCGGGCTGCTGCCCGCCCGGCGCGACGCCGTTGAAGCGCGCGATTCGCGCGGCGAGCGCACCGCGCGAATCGCGAAGGAAGCTCTTCCCCAAGACGGCCGCCCCCTCGATGGCCGCGCCGGCCGAGCCGCCTTCTATGGCCGAGCGCTAAGCAAAGGGATTCAACGTTGGATGCGCGGGGGCATGCTGTTGAACGCCTTGGGCAGGTTCCTCTCGCTCGAACACGAGGGCATCGGCAACGACGGTATCGAGGGCAAGCTCGCAGCGTGCCATCTCGATAAGCTTCTCGCGCCCTTCTTCGGTGCTGAACTTGGCCTTTGCCTGCTGATCGCCGCCGAAGTGCTTTTGCAACGTTTCGTCGAGGTCTTTTTGAGTGGGTTGGATGTTCCAGTAATCGGCCATTGCCGCGATTGCTTTGCCTTGAGCTGCGGCCATGGCACCTGCCTGATGGAAGGCCATATCAAGCTGATCTTCAGGAATGCCCATCTCAGAAGCTTTTTGGGCGCGCTCTTTCCCCTCTTTGATGCAATCTCTTTCAAACGATGCGCGTACGTTTCTCGCCGCACCTTCCACTTCCTCGGCGGTCGGTTGTTCCTCGAGGCGCTGCGCGAGCAGCACCGAGCATCGTTCGCGCAGCAATTCCTCGCGCGCCTTGTCCGTCTCCTCGGCAAGCTTCGCCTCTACGTCGTCGCGAAACTCTTCCACGGTTGAAAAGCGGGGGATATAGCGCTTGACCCATTCGTCGTTGAGCTCCGAGTCGATGCGTTTGCGTATCGACTCGATAGAGACAATCGCCTCGATGTTCGAGGAAAGATCGTCTTCGCTTTCGGTGCCGATTCCGGCTAGCTGGTACTCAATCGTCTTTTTCTCGCCGCGCCTCATGCCGATGAGACCTTCGGCAAATGCCAGCGGGAAGAACCCGTCGCCCACGGTGATGGTGAGATGGGCTTCTTCGAGACCCTGCATGGGCTTCCCGTTTTCCTTCATCGTAACAATGGCGTTCACCTTGTCGTGCAGCTCGACTATCGAGTCTTCTTTATCCGCGTACGTGGGGATTTGGGCCATGATCGAGGCGATGCGCTCGTTGAGCTGCTTGTCGGTCACCGTCATCTTCGGCATAGGCACGTTCAACGGTTCATAAGAAGTGAGTTTCATGGAGTAGGTTCCTTATCTTCGTTTTTGGTCAATCTTCACGGGTAAAGCAAAGCGGAAGCAGAGCCGGTCCGGTTTCAACGGCTGCGCGTCGCATCCTTTTTCTTACTCCGAAGGGCCGTGTTTCAGGGAGCGGGCAAACGCCAGCGCATCAAGCGGCGGCACTCTTCTGTCGCACTCCTTGAAAACACCGTCCGATTGCTTTTCGAACACGCGACCGCAAGGGTCGGCGCAGATCAATCCGCTGTATCGACAGCGACGGGTTTGCGTTGTGCGCATTTTCGGCAAACGTCCGCCGCAAAAGGAGCAAACCTCTCGCGTCACGTTGCCGTCATCGAAGGAATTGGTTTTTCCGCAATCGAGGCATTCGACCGCTCTCCTTTTGGTGGGCGGATGGCAGCGGCCGCAATAGGGATTACAAGTCAAACACATAGAGAGCCTCCTCGTTTCATAGACGCCCTTTATAGACGCTGCCTCGGCTCGCAGTTCATTTTGCTGATCTGGATTCGGCGGTCGTCTAAAAGGTCGATAAGATCCTGTTGCGTGGTAACGTCGAATTTGCGGTAAATGTTCGAGGTGTGCGTCTTCACGGTTGTGACCGCGACGTTCAATTCGCGCGAAATCACCACCGAAGACCGTCCATGGCTGAGCAGAAGGAATACCTGGCATTCACGCGGCGTGAGATGGGCTTCCTGGGACATCTGATCGCAAGCTTTTTTCCAGTACCCCTTTTCGTTGTCATCCTTCGCCGTTTTTGCCGGCTTCTTGTCCGGCATGGTGAGTTCGTCTGAGCCGTAAGGGGCGATAGCCATGGCGAAAGAGAACGCGCAAACCAATACGACGACGATGACCATGTACAGCTGTAAAACGAGAGCCGAGACGGCGAGTCCGAAGAGGAAGCCCAAAGCCAGAGGTAAGGACACTTTCAGGGAAAGATTCAAGGACTGAACGCCGAACTCCGAACCGAGCACGTAGAGGTTCACGACGCGCGCCAAGTCTCGCAGCAAAAGCAAAAAGACGACGAACCATATAAGCACAAGCCTGACGGTGTCGTCAAAGAACAGCGAAATCAAAAGAAGGGCAACGAGTTCGGGGAAAGTAACGCGCTCGATGGGTCCTTGGAGAAGAAAACGGCCATAACCCAAGTACACGACAACCGAACCCGTGATCACGACTGCGAGGGCCGCTGAGCCAAACACAAACATCATATGCGCAGTCGAGGCATGCTTGCATAGAAAAGCGGATAACAATGCGATCGCAAAGCCGGTGATCGCATACGAAAGAAGCGATCCGCAGTTGAGGTTTACCGACTCGTTGCTTTCGCTCTTGCTAATAAAAATACGCGATTCACCGCTTTGGCGACTGGTAATGAAGGCAAGGGCCATAAAGCAAATCAAGGTGAAGCAGATGAACACGCGGAAACGAACGCTCTCGCCGGAAAACAGAAGAAGCTCGAAACCGATGGCGCAGAAAAACAGCAAGGCGATTTCGATCAGCTCCGGTCCGCGTACGCACCATGAATAATCGGTCCAGCCCACGAGCTGCAAGGCAAGCCCGACGCCGAAACACGCGTACAGAAAAAAGTCGGTCATGGGAAAGATGAGCGCATCGGAGAAGAAAAAGAGGCATATGAGCGGCACGTACATAAGGCACACCGCAAGCAAAACGAAAACCTTGTAGTCGATTCGCGAAACTTTGTCAGAGAAGACGTAAAGAACCGCGTAGGTCAAAACCTGACAAGCCATTCCCATCGCAGGCCCCGCTGTTTGAAGGACGGCGGGGCCATCATCGGAAGACGTGAAAAGCCCGCCAAAGAAAACTACGTAGTTGAAAACAACCGCGGTGCCGTTGCCGACCGCTCCCAAAACAGCATCAGATGAAGGCCAATGATTGAATAAGCTCGTTGCCATGTGATGCACACTTCCCGCCGCTAAAGTACGCCACCATCAAAACAAATCGTATCCAACGCCGTTGATAACTACCTATCTACCCCCCGGGTTAGCGTTTAGAACAAAAGAAACAGCCAGTTGCTTCGTTTCCGTTGACTACCGCATCTCTCCCCTGAGCAAGCTTGACTGTTTCTTTTGCATGCTACCCAAATATTTCCAGAATGCGGCGAGAAAGATCAACATCGGGCGTCGGATCAGACAGAGGCGCGTCGAAAGCAAGCTTTTTGGGCATCGGCGAGCGCTACCGTCTCTCTTGCATGTTGCCTCAGCGTTTCTGGAATACGAATCGTAAGATCAATATCGGGTGTCAGATCGGACAGGAGCGCGCTGGAAGCAAATCTCTTCACGGCCTCGATGCCCATCTCCCGCTCTTCCTCCGTTTCGAATTTCGGACCGGTTCCAAGGATATGGGCGTCGCGAGCGTGCAGGACGTACGACCATGCTCCCTCGCCGTCAATCCTCTCATAAAAACTATCATCCGGGCCGCACATTCGTATCCAGTCGATTTCGTTTAAGCACATAGGTTTGAGCTCCCTGTGCTGACTGGTGAGGATCGCCTCTCCTTGCGCATCCCTCAAGACAACCAGATAACGCTGATTGCCTTCGCGCTGCGTAATTTCAAACAGCCCATCTTCCATCTTTGCCTCCCGAAGAAATCGATCCCCCATAAGCCATGGCCTCTCCTAGTTTTGCGGACCCTTGGGCGGCTGCGGGGCTCCAGGTGCCTTGGGGGCAGACGGTGCGCCCGGAGCCGCAGGAGCAGTCGGCGCGCCAGGACCTTTGGGGGCAACCTTCATCGGGGGAAACTTATACCCGCACTTCGAGCAGGTCTTCGCGGTGAGCATCTCCTCGGAACCGCATTCCGGGCATTCTTTCTTTTTGGGCCCCTGGGCCTCTGCGGCGGCGATTTCCGCAGCCGGTGGTCTATAGCACATAGCCTTCCTTTCTCTTTTCAGCAAAATGGGAGGACATCCTTTCCTTGCGCAGCCATTTTGAATGCCAAGGACAATCGGAAACGGGGGCAAAGAAAGAATGTCCAGCAAAACGCAAAGGCAATTACTCGCCGGTTTGGTCTTCCACGGATGCGCCGTCACACGCCTTCAGAATGACATCCTTGGTCTTGAGCACCTCGTCGCGAGTTCCCTGAGCCGTGCCAAATCCAAGAGGAATCGCATCGCCTACGCGGCCCTGCTCTCCCTCCCTTGCGGAGTGCTCTTCGCCGCGGATGACGTACTTATCGTTACGTCCTTCAACGGCCTGGAGGTGATTCGCGAGGTCCGCTCCAAAGCTCTGGATAAGATTGATCTTGCGGATGACAGCATCCTTGGTCGAGCCAATGGCGCCCTTGAAAACCACCTCGCCGCTCTCATCGAGAATATCGAAGCGATACTTGGATCGCTCTTTTTTGATAACAAACTTGCCGCTCATTGGGTGCCTCCTTTCGCATAGGACCCGGTCGGTCGACACAACCGCCGACTTCGACGCGATCGCCGACCGGGTCCGAGTGGTCGATTACGGTCGCTAGAAACTGCCTAGAAGAGCGCCTTCTTGCGGGACGCTTCACAGGTTTCGCTGTAAAGAACCAGCTTCTTCTTCGAACCCATCTTCGCGGCGAGTTCAGCAACCGGACCTACCTCAATAACGAAAGATTGGCAGTGCTGCTGGCACAGAGGAATCTTTCCTGCGGCGATTCGATCCTTGCACATATCGCACGTCTCGGTGGGCATGGGGATGTAGTCCCATTCGAAATCGGTCTCTCCATGCTGCCATGGCCCGAGTTCGGCAACCTTGATTCCCCAGTCGTCCGAATCAAGGTCAAAGCGCTGCTTGCAGCTCACTTCGCACGAATGACAGCCGGTGCAGTATTCGTAGTCGATGAGCATTCCCATCTTCTTGTCTTCCGCCATATTGTTCACCTTCTTTCACCGTTGGTTGGTTGCAAACTCGAGATAGTTGTTCGACTTGGGCCAGGCCGCATCGAAGTCAGGACCGCCCTCGGCCTTCTCAACGTTGCAGATCATGCACTTGAAAGGCGTGCCGAACCCGAGCTTGCCATAGCAATTGTGAGGAACCAGCTGGTTGATGTTGGCATCCCAGACACCGAACGGGCCTGCGCCGCCGTCGTCGGGACCCTTCTCGGGGTACCACCAGCCATGCTTCGCCATGACAACGCCGGGCTTGACGATAGGCGTAACCTTCAGCATCTGACGGCACTTGCCGAACATGTTGGTCAGGTACACCCAGTCGCCGTCCTTCAGGCCGAGGCGCTTGGCGTCTGCCGGGTTCATCTCGGTGGTCGGCCAGGGATCGAGATCGCGAAGCCGCTCGATATGACGCTGCTCGGAGTGGAAGTACGACCACGAGCGTGCGCCGGTCGTGAGCACGAAGGGGTACTTCTCGGCGAGGTCCGGGGTGCTGACCGGGCTGTAAGGCGGCTCCTCGTAATACGGAAGCGGATCGTCTCCCCACTCGGCAAAGCGCTGGCAGTAAGCCTCGACCTGTCCGGACGGCGTGCCGAAACCGGGCTCGCCGTTCCAGGTCTGCAGGCCGTAGGCGTACTTCTCGTACTCGTACGGAGGCGTGACGAAGCCGGTCTCGGAATTGACCAGATCGTCGAAGGTACCCTCGATGCCGTAGCCGTTGAGCTCCCACGTGAGGAACTCGTGCAGATCCTTCCACGGGAACTTGGAGGGATTGAGGCGCCAACCGAGATCGAGCATGATCTCGTCGTCGGACTTGCACTCGCCCGTCTGAACGCCCTTGACGCAAGCTGCGACGAACAAGGTCAGAGCGCCGTAATGCGTTCCGACGAGGCCGTCCTTCTCGCCCGAGGAAGCAACGGGCAGGAACAGGTCGCCGTATGCAGCCGCGGAAGGCGTCATGACAAGATCGGCGAAGACGTTGAAGTCGGGGCGGAGCATCGCCTTGGACACCATCTGGGGATCCGCAACCGGGCAGGCGATCGGGTTCGAGGACATGGTGAAGGTCATCTTGATCGGGTAGGGCTTGTCGGTCATGATGGCGTCCATTGCCATGTCGGGCTGCGTCGTCGAGCAGGCCGTCGAGACGGCGGGGTACTCGGCAGCGCCGATGCGCTTCGCCTGGATCTCCGGATCGAGCTCGTCCCAGCCCCACCAAGAAGTCGGAGCCTCACGGTCGGAAGCGCCGAGCAGCACGCCGCCGGGCACATCGAGATTGCCGGTGATGGCGCAGAGAAGAAGGACGAGGGTAGCGGTCTGGATGCCGTTGCACTTTTGGTCGATTGCAAGGCCCCACGTCATCGAACCGGGCTTGTTGGTGGCCCAGTAGCGAGCGGCCTCGCGGATAAGATCGGCGTTCACGCCGGTGATGGCGGCGGCCACGTCGGGCTTGTACTCGCGGCAGCGATCCGCGAACTCGTTGAATCCGTAGATCCAGTTGTCGCAGAATTCGTGGTCGTAGAGGTCCTCGTCGATGATGACGTTGCACATGGAGAGGTACAGCGCGGCGTCGGTTCCGGGGCGAAGCTGCAGGAAGTACTTCGCGCGGGAGGCGAGCCAGGTCGCGCGAGGATCGACTATGATGAGCTCGGTTCCGCGCTTCATCATGTCAACGAGCGCGTGGCCGAACAACCCGTCGGGGTTGGAAACGAGAGGGTTCTTGCCGACGACGAGAGCGACCTTCGAAAGCGTGTAGTCGGGATCCTCGTAGCGCTTCTCGGGGAAAGCCGTCGCATAGTCGAGCTCGGGGTAGCCCGCGCCCAGCACGTACACGCAGATGGAGGAACGAGGACCGTAGCACGACCAACCATTGTGCGGGTAATTGAAGTTGGGCGACTCGAACGCGGAGAACGTGATCTTGGGAACCGTGTGCCAAAGGTCGCGGCCGGTGCCAATGAAGGTCATGATGGACTCGGGGCCGTATTCCTTCTGGACGCGACGAGTCTCTTTTTCGATCATGTCATAAGCTTCGTCCCACGTGATGCGCTCCCACTTGGAGTTGTCGCCACGGTACTGGGGATCGCGCTTCATCGGGTAGATGATGCGCTCGGGGCTGTTGTTGTAGGCCGGGAGTTCAAGAAACTTAATCGAAACGCGCCCCTGGGTGAGGGGATTCTTGCGGTCGCCTTCGACATGATGAAGCTTCCCGTCTTTAATGTAGAGCAGCACGCTCCATCCAACGGGATGCTCGCCCGGCGGCGACCATGTGCAAGTACGGACAACTTCGTACTCACCTTCCTGCCATTTCCAATTACTCATTCTCTCTCCTTTCACGAAGAAATCCTTTCGCAACCCCTCTGATCTCCTTGATCGTTGGCTCCGCGCGTATTAAGCCAACCACCCCCTCGAAAGAAGATTGCGATGAGGGGATCGTAGGTGCCAAGCTCAAGCGTAGCTAGAAGCGTTAAGAATGATTTCTTGTTTCATTTTTCCTCAAAAATGAAGGACAAGACGCATCCTCTAAATCGTATGAACGCGTTGATCTGGGATAACGCCGAGATGCAAGAAAGCATCCTTATCTATTGGAAAACTGCCGGCATCGGGAAAGTATCGATTTGGCAATAACGAGCGCCACGAAATTGGTTTCTCCGTTTGCTTGGGCGAGCAAAAGAGTCGGTAAATCGCCAGAACATGCCCCCATAGCGGTTTTTGATAGGCATATCTCCTGATCAAGGAGCCATCTTGGATCGAAAAGGATGAAAAAACCTTCCGAAATTCGTTCCATTTCATCTGATTCGGAGGTATTCGGCTCCCTTAACCCTTCCTATTTTTGACTTTACCGGGCAATGCGTTTCGAAGCTGTTACGCGACCAAGGGGCGTATCAGCTCCGACGCGCTTGAGCGGTAAAGGCGGAGGGCCGAAAAGCAACGATTCGGCTCTAGGGAAAGGGGGATATAAGCACGAGGGCTTCAACGGGTTAGGCGGTTCATAAAAACAGGGAGGTTTACTTCATGAACGAACTAGCAAAAAGCAAGGGGAGCGGATACGGATGGGTGATACTCATCGTCGCGCTGTTGGCTGGTATTACCGCTCCCGCCAACATGGGAAAGGTGACTGCGCTCGGTCCTGTAGTCATGTCTCAGTTCGGATTCAACGAAGCTGAGCTTGGCTTGGTTATCGCCTTGTTCTACGTCATGGGATTCGTCATGGCATTTCCCACGACGGGATTGATCAATAAAGTGGGATTCAAAGGCACGGTGACCATCGCGTGTGTGACCGGGGTGATCGGTTGCATCATGGGTGCATTGGCCATTGGAAACGTCCCTCTGTTTCTCATCAGTCGCGTTTTCGAGGGCGTAGGCTTCGGGATCATGGGCGTTTGCGGCAGCTCCTGCATCGCCCCGTGGTTCAAACCGGAGAAACGCAGCATTCCCCTCGGATTCTGGGCTTCGTGGGTACCTATCACGATGTGCATATGCCCGGTGCTCTACGGTTGGATCGTAGCTGCCGACGGGCTCAACGCCCCGTGGGTCTCCGTGTGGTGGGGCACGATGGTTTACGACATTGTCGCTTGGGCGCTGTTCATGATTTTCTACCGCAAGCCTCCGAAGGAACTTGCACCTGAGGAAACGGCTGACAAGCCCAAAGTTAGCAAAGCGGTGTTCAAGCGTGCCTACAAAAGCAAGATGCTTTGGGGCTTGGCCATCATCTTCTTCCTCGACGAGGCAGTCTATATGGCCATCAACGGTTTCTTGACCACGTATCTCGACGTCCAATTGGGAACGGGCCTTATTTTTGCCACCACCATGGCTTCCATCTTCGGTCTGATCGCGGCGATCGCGCCTCCCATTGGCGGCGCAATCGCCCAGCGGCTCAATTGCCATAGATGGCTTCTGCTTATCGCGCTCATCTGCGGTGTGATACTGACAGCAACGGTGTTTGTTTTGAAGGATCCGAATCTTTATTACATAGAGGCGATAGTCGCCGGTATCGTCGCAGGTTGGGTTCCGGGAATGCTCTGGCAGTTCGCTCCGAACTCCGTTGAGAACCCCGACGATGTTCCTGCCGCCAATTCGCTTCTGGCCTTTACCCAGAACATCGGCATGTTTATCGGTGCCGTTTTCATGGGTAGCGCGATCACCGCGTTCGGATGGACCTGGGGACCCTATATCGCTATGCTTCCTTTCTATATCGTGGCCTTGATCATCTTCTTCGCGTTCGGCTTGCACAAGACCATGAAACTGGAATCGCGCGCTCGCGCTCCTCAGCCAGTTGATCTGGACGAAGGGGCCGTATCGCGCCTGTGAGCTAGATTCCGAAACTTGGACGGACGAACATAAAATCCAAGCAATGTAAGAAGCGATTGGAATCGAAGTAAGCGAAGAAAAGAGTACGCGCTCGTGCTCTTCAGGTCGGTGGATTGACGAGAGCGGGCCGGAATCCACAACGGATTCCGGCCCGTTTGATTTTGTCGGCGAGAAGGCGGGGAGCCCCTACACCGAAAGGGTGCCTGGCAGAGGGAAAAGGATACGCATGAGTAACGAGAAACTAAGCAAGGACAACATAGGAGGAGCCGGCAGCTCCTCATTCGAGACCGCGCCCGACCCCATCGCCGAGGGCGACATCAGGGAAACGGTGGACGCCGACGTGGTCGTCATCGGCGCGGGCTTCTCGGGCCTGTGCTGCGCGCTCGCGGCGGCGGAGGAGGGCGCGAAGGTCGTCATGCTGGAGCGCATGGACCACGTGGTGGGGCGTGGCGGGTCCATCTACGCCATGAACTCGAAGCTCGCGAAGGAGAAGGGATACGAGTGCTCGGTAGAAGAAGTGGCGCGGCGCTACAAGCGCATGATGGGCTACCACTCCTACCGCGTGGACGGCCGCAAGTGGATGCTGCACTTCAACCGCTCCGGAGAGGCCATGGATTGGCTCATCGACCGCATGACCGCGGCCAGTTCCGTGGGCGGTTATGATCTCACACCCGTCTTGGAGCATTGGTACGAGGACCCCGAGAACATCAACGGCGAGTTTCCTGGAACGCACGAGTTCCTTGGTGGCCCGAACGGCATGCGCAACGTCGACAATCCGCAGCAGGACGTGTGCGCGAACATGGCGCTCTACTGCGAGAAGGCCGGCGTCGACGTGCGCTACGAGACCGTCGCGCAAGAGCTCGTGAAAGACGGCGACAAGGTCGTGGGCGTAGTGGCGAAGGACAAAGACGAGGGCGGCTACGTGCGCTTCAACGGCAAGAACGGCGTGGTTATCGCCACGGGTGACTTCGGACGTGACAAGGAGATGCTCGAGAAGTACATTCCGTGGGTAGCGCACCGAACCGATTTCGGCGGCATCTGGAAAGGCTCGGGCCACAAGATGGCGTACCGCATCGGTGCAGCCATCGACAAGAGCGAGACGCCCGCGCCCTTGATCTTCTGTTTCCAGTGGCGCTCTATCACGTGTCAGGTGCGCGCGTTCCAGGGCCTCATGGTGAACGAGGACGGACGACGCTACGACAACGAGGACAACGTCATCTCTCACGGCGGGCTGGCGCTCTTGCACCAAAAGGGGCACCATGCGTTCGCCATTTGGGACGACGATTACGCCAACGAGCCTCAGTGGCAGAACCGCCGCTACGTGGACGGCCCGAAGGTGTTCGACACGCCCGACGACGTGCGCGCCTACTGGCAGACGGTCGTCGACGGCCCCGGCACCATCAACATGAACGGCTCGGGCAAAATGCCCGTGAAGATGATCAAGGCCGACACGGTGGAAGAACTGGTGGAGAAGCTGGGGCTGCCCAAGGGGCAAACACTTAAGACCATCAAAACGTACAACGGCTACTGCGAGACGGGCGTGGACGAGGAGTTCGGCAAGCGGAAAGGCCTGCTGTTTCCCATCAAGAAGGGCCCCTTCTACGGCATCGAGTGCACGCCCTGGTTCCTCTGCACCACCGGCGGCATCCGCTGCAACGAGGATATGCAGGTCATGAACGCCGATGACGAGGTCATCGAGGGCCTGTACTGCCTGGGCTCCACGGTGGGCGACATGTACAACAACTGCTACTCCACGCACTTCCCCGGCCACAACCTGGGTGCCACCTGTCTGACGTTCGGCTATGTGACCGGCCGCAAGTTGGCCGGTGCCGAGTAAGGCGGCGACGCTGTGCGGTCCCCTTTCGAACGATCTTCAGAACCGAGCAGGAAGCGAAAGATGATCAAAAGTATGCAGCTCGGGCTCGTCAGCCCGCAGAGTAAGCTTGGGCCTGCGGGACTCATCGTCCTGCTTGTTATCACAGGATTGATCACGCCCCTTTCGCTCGATATGTACACGCCCGCCGTGCCCCATATGACCGAGTACTTCGACACCACGGCTAGCGTTGTGAATTTCACGCTCGTGGGCTACTTCTTGTTCTTCGCCGTGGGGCTGCTCCTGTTCGGTCCGTTGAGCGATCGCTACGGCCGAAGGCCGGTGCTGCTGGCGGGCGTGGCGGGCTATACTGCAGCGAGCGGGCTCTGCGCCCTTGCACCCACGATTGAGCTGCTCATCGCCTTCCGCGTTCTTCAGGCACTCGGTGCCGGGGCGATGAGCGCCGTGTCTACGGCCGTGGTGAAAGATGCCTTCAAAGCGGAAAAGCGCGAGGCCGTCCTTTCCGTCATACAGGTTATGTTCGTAGTGGGTCCTGTGCTTGCGCCCGTTCTGGGTGCTCTTATCTTGCAGGTAGCCGACTGGCGCGTGACGTTTTGGGCCTTGGCTGTGGTGGGCGCGCTCTGCATCGTGCTCGCCGTGCTGTTCGAAGAGACGCTTCCGCAACGGGAGCGCTACTGCGGCACGGTGCTCGGTAGCATCGGAAAGCTGGGAACCGTGGCCAAGAACAAGGGGTTTTCCGTATTTCTCGTTATTGTGGGTCTGTGCAATTTGCCGTATATGGCTTATATCGCTGTTGGCTCCTACGTGTACATCTCGTTTTTCGGTCTGAACGAGTTGGGGTACAGCGTGTATTTTGCCGTGGCAGCGCTGCTGACCGCTGGCGGCCCGTTCATCTGGCTCTGGGCATCCAAGTATACGAGTGCTCGCCGCTTTACCAGCATCCTGCTGATTGTGGCCGTGCTTGCGGGGGTGGTCATGCTGCTGATAGGCGAGCTGTCTCCTGTGCTATTTTGCATTACGTTCCTCGTGTTCGCCCTCACGGAGTCCTGCATTCGCCCCTATAGCACGAATATCTTGCTGTCGCAGCAGGAGGGCGACACGGGAGCGGCTTCCTCGCTTATCAACTTCACCCACACTGCCATCGGGAGCGTGGGTATGCTGATGGCGGTGTTGCCGTGGCCAAGCTATGTGTTCGGTATTGGCACGCTCATTACGGGAGTCATGTTTCTAGCGGTCATCGGTTGGGCGGTCTTGCTGAAGTCCCGCATTCCGCTTGTTGGCATCAAAGCCGCCGCTCTATCTGAGCAAGCTCTAGCGCCCGTCCCGGAAGAAGCGGCGTTTTCGGAGTCGGAGCGCATTTGACGGTCCGCCCTGCCGGATCGTCGCATCCTCCCCTTCGAACGCCCTGAGCGTTAGGGCGGAGTGGTTGCTGCGTCCTTCTTGCTGATCGCCTGATACGGCTCACCTCTGTTAAGCAATGCAAGCTGATGCGAGTTCTGCGGCAGGGCCTATCGAGGCAAGGCATGCCGACGAGCGAATTAAAGGAGAATGCGAGCAGGCTTTTAGTTCCTTGTTGCCGGCCTTGAATAGAGACGAGGAATCGATAGAGGGCTTCGAACTGCTTTTTATTTATATGAAAGTAGACTAAGGCTATCCGGTGTGGCTACTCCGAAGAGCGGCTCATGACGGAGTTTTGCGCGGCAAACACCTTGCCTCACCCGTTTTTTTTTCGATCTCACCCCATATTCTCACCCCCACAACCCCGCCCGAGGGGGCATGACCCGCTCCCGCGCTCTTCTTAGAATCTTCTCCAGAAGCTTGCGGTTCTCGTCGGCTGCGGCTTCCCCACAGACGAGATGTTTCGCTGAAACGAGAAGAAAGGTAGGGGTCAATGGATGAGATGAAAGCCGCGCCTGCGGTGAAGCTCGATACGTTGTCCGACGTGAACGACCTCGGCAAGCCGTGGCGATACGAGGAGGATGGGCTCACCGTCACCCGCCTGTCCCCGTGGTCCGCTCCGGGTTGCCACCCCACGGGGTGCGGCCTGAAGGTGTACACCGACGAAAATCAGAAGGTCGTGCGCGTCGAAGGCGACGAGAACCACCCCGTTACGCAGGGCCGCCTGTGCGTGCGCTGCATCACGCTCATGGACTACCTGTACAACCCCTCGCGCATCATCCACCCGATGAAGCGCGACCCGAAAGACCGCGGCAACGCCGAGAAGTGGGAACGCTGCACCTGGGAAGAGGCGCTGGACATCATTCAGGAGAACTACGACCGCATTACCAAGGAGTTCGGCCGCGAAAGCTGCGTGTGCTTCACGGGAACCGGGCGCGAGGGCGGCACGTTCAACCCGTACGGCAGCGTCATGCTGGGCACCCCGAACTACTGCTACACACAGTCGGGCTACGCCTGCTACATCCCGCGCCTGGCTGCCTCCAGCTACATCATCGGCGCCGCGTACCCGGAGATCGACTACGCCTGCGCATTGCCGGAGCGCTTCGACGACCCGGCGTACGAGCTGCCCGAGTGCCTGATCATGTGGGGTAAGATGCCGCTTTCCTCGAACGGCGACGGTCTGTTCGGACACGCCGTCGTGGACATGATGCGCCGCGGCACCCGCTTGATCATGGTCGATCCGCGCATGAACTGGCTCGCCAGCCGCGCCGACATTCACCTGCGCCTGCGCGCCGGCACCGACGCGGCGCTGGCCATGGCCATGCTCAACGTCATCATCAACGAGGGCCTGTACGACCAGCAGTACGTCGATTGCTGGTGCTACGGCTTCGACGAGCTGAAGGCGCGCGTCAACGATCCGGAGAAGGGTATGACGCCCGCCAAGGCGGCCGAGGTGTGCGGCATCCCCGAAGAGAAGATCGTCGCCGCGGCTCGCATGTACGCCCAGGCCAAACCCGCCAGCATCTCCTGGGGCCTGGCCATCGACCAGAAGGCCAACGGCATGCAGGCCGGCCAGTGCATCCTGGACCTCATGGCCATCACGGGCAACATCGACGTGCCGGGCGGCAACCTCCTGGGCGATGCGACCACGGGCCTGAACGAAGTCGGATTCGGCTTCGAGAAAGGCGTCGGCGACCTGGCGAGCAAGATGGTGGGCCTTACCGAATACCCGGCTTACTGCAACCTCATCATGAACGCGCATGCCGATATGATGCTGAAGGCGATGGAGACGGGCGAACCGTACCCCATCAAGTTCGGAATGTACTGCGGAAACAACCTCATGTCGTGCACGTCGGCGGAACCGAAGCGCTGGCATGACGCCATCCTCAAGTCGCTTGAGTTCTGCTTCACCATCGACACGTTCATGACCCCTTCGGCTCAGGCGTCGTGCGATGTGTTTCTTCCGCTAGCCGCCTCTGCCGAGCGCGACGGCACCACGTTCACGCATTACGGCGCGTCCATGGGCATCAAGGGTTTCTCGCAGGCGGCAACCCGCACGGGCGAGGCGCTCACCGACGCCGAGGCGTGCTTCAAGATCGGCAAGCGCCTGAACCCCCACTGGTGGGAGGACTACGAGACGGTGGACGACTTCATCAACCACTTGCGCCTGAGCAAGAAGTTCGACTTCCGCGACGTGGCGAAGAGCGTGTACGTGCAGGACGAGGTGCTCTACCGCAAGAACGAATGCGGACGCTTGCGCGGCGACGGCAAGGTGGGCTTCAACACCCCGACGGGCCGCATCGAGCTGTACTCGACCATCTTCCAGCAGTTCGACGACGATCCGCTGCCGTATTACGAGGAGCCCCAGTACAGTCCGGCCGCCACGCCCGAGCTGCTGGGCGAGTACCCGTTCGTGTTGACGACCGGTGCCCGGCCCTACGCGTTCTTCCATTCCGAGAACCGTCAGATCCCGTTCTGCCGCGAGTTGAACCCCGACCCCATCGTGGAGATCAATCCGAAAACGGCCAAGAAGCTGGGTATCGCCAACGGCCAATGGGTCGAGCTGTGGAACCAGTTCGGCAGCTGCAAACAGAAGGCGAAGCTGACCGAAACGGTGGACGAGCAGACCATCCACGCGCAGCACGCCTGGTGGTTCCCCGAGGAAGAGGGAAGCGAGCCGAATCTCTACGGCAACTTCAGGTCGAACGTGAACAACCTGGTACCGAACTTCCACTTCGGCAAGTTGGGCTTCGGTGCGCCGTTCAAGTGCCTGCTGTGCAACGTGAAGCCAATCGACGAGTGCCTGGACACCGATATGGACCTCGTTTGGAACAAGTTCAAGAGGGAGGACCAGTAATGGAAGCTCAAGTAGGATTGCTGATCGACTACGAATACTGCACGGGCTGCCAGTCGTGCGAGGTGACCTGCAAGGAAGAGCACGGCTATCCCGTGGGGAAATGGGGCATCCACGTGCTCGAGGAGGGTCCTTGGGAGATCGAAGACGGCACGGGCGTGTTCAACTACAACTACGTGCCGGTGCCCACCGACCTGTGCGACTTGTGCGCCGACCGCACGGGCAAGGGACGCGAGCCCATGTGCGTGCACCATTGCCTGGCGAACGTCATCACGTACGGACGGATCGAGGACTTGGCGAAGAAGGCGTCGACGAAGGGCAAGCAAGTGCTCTGGGTGCCGCAGTACAAGCCGCTCGAAGCGAAGGGCGAGTTCGTAGCCACGAAGAAGAACAGGCCCGCAGAGGTGGCGGCGCCGGTTGAGATCGAGTCCAACGACGCATGGTCGACGGCTGCGCATCGCCGCTCTGACGACGACCATTTCGAGTTGGGCTTGGTCGATTAACTGCGAGACCTATCATTGGCCGGCATGGCTTCGACCGCTTTCGTCGGTCATGCCGGTCGCCCTCGAGGCAAGGAGCATCCGATGAGGAACAACCAGCGATTCGGCGCGTGCGCGTACGTCCGCTATCGCGGCGGCGTGGCGGGCGAGCCGACAACCGATGATCGCTCGCAGGGCGATCCGGTGAAGATCGTCCTCGGTGCGGGGAGCGTGGTCCCCGGCATCGAGGACGCGTTGAGCGAAATGGCTCCGGGCGAGGAACGCGTGGTGCGCGTCCCTCCCGAAGAGGCGTACGGCGCCTACGATCCCGACGGCGTGCAGACCTACCCGCGCACGATGTTCTCGTTCGGTGCCGAGCTCGAGGAGGGCGACGTGTTCCAATGGAAGAACCCTGCTTCCGGCCTGCCCATTCCCGTGCGCGTCGTCGAGGCCCACGAGCATGCCGTGCGCGTCGACTTCAACCATCCTTTCGCCGGCAAGACGCTGGAATACTGGTTGAAGGTCGAAAAGATCGTCGATTAGGGCGCGGCGGTGAACTGCTTTCCCTGCCGTGGCCCCGCATGCAACAGCTGCGGGAAGTTCGATCGCACGAACAATCTGGTTGCCTGCAACAACTCAGCCCGCTGCGCTTCGTGCGGCGGGCGGGTGGACTTGTTTTCGGGAGCGTGCCTGGAATGCGGGCGGGCTGTGCTGGCTCCTCCCGGCCAGTCGATAGCGACAAGCGAGCTGCCCGGAGTGTTTCAGGTCGACTGCAAACATGACCGGGGCGCTTGATTGAACGGATGCGACAAGGCCCCGTATAATAGACGGCATGTCCGAAGGACGGAACGGGGGATGTGCAATGCGGTTTGAATCGGTTCCGAACGTGTCTGATCGCAAGACGCCGGAGGGTTTCTTGAAGCGGAAATTCCAAGCACCCTCCGCCCCTCTGCCGTACGTAGATGAAACGTCGATCACCAAGCGCGTGAAAGACGTGTCGGCATGGCGTGCGTGCCTGCTTTCCGCCCCGGCCGGTTACGGGAAGACCGCGCTGCTGGCGCAATGGTTTCGCATGTTTCAAGAATGCGATTCGACGGTGCCGCTTTGGGTCACGCTCGACGCTCACGACGCCTGTGCCGATCGGTTTCTCCAAACGCTCGCCTATTGCTTCGCCGACGTCGACGCCCGATTCGCGCGCCTCGCGGAAGCAGAGGCTCTCGAGTCGGGCGTCGAGGCGCTGGCCGTGGAGTTCGTCAATCTTGCCGATGAGGCATGCCGAGCCGAAATCGAATACGTGGTGTTTCTGGATGCCTACGACACCGCCTCGTCGGTCGATTTCGACGAGACTCTGGTGTTCCTGAACCGCAACATGGGCTCCAACATGCGTTTCGTGGTGGCGGGCAGGTATCTGTCCTCCCGGACCGACGACCTGCTGCTCGACTCTCCGGTCATCGAGTTCGGCGCCTGCGATCTGCTGTTCGACGACGATCGTTTTCGCGCGTTGGCGTCGGCGCATCTGCCAGGGCTGGGAGAGGCCGATTATCGATCTATGGTGGAGGAGGGCGGCCGCTGGCCGCTGCTGCTCGTGTTCGCCGGGTTGGCGCGTAAACGCGCCCGGACCCCGCAGGATATGCGGCGTCGGGTGCAAGGGTACTGCAGGCGTTTCTTCGAAAGGGAGGTAATGGCGCGCTTGGATGGCGCGACCTGCGAGTTCGTCATCGAAACCTCGCTTCTCGAGGATCTTGATCCCGAGTTGTGCGACCGCGTGACCGGTCGCAACGACGCCGTCGTGATGCTCGAGCAGCTGGAGGCCAAGAACCTGTTCGTGAATTACCGCGTCGAAGAGCGCGTGTGGCGTTATACGCCGCTGTTTCGCGATTACCTTCAAAGCAAGCTCCTCTGCTTGCATCGAAGCCAGATAGAGAAGTTGGCCGGGAGGGCCGGGGAGTGGTTCGCCGAGCGCGGGCGGACATGCGAGCATGCCAGGTGCTTGGCCATCACCTGCGATCCGTACTACATGGAGGGGACCATCGCCAGCTCCGTTGGGCTCGTCCGCGACGACGAGCAGGAAAGCCTCGTTGAGCACCTGCTCGCTCGCCCCGCGGCGGAGTTCGAAACCGATCCCTACCTCGCTTGGGTTGCGGCGTGGGGCTGTTTTTCAGCCGGACTGGTGGGCGAATCCAGGGGTTGGGTCGCCATCGCCCGCAACCTGGGGGAAAACGAAGGGGCGGAAACGGCGTCTCGGTTTATCGGGGCGCTATGTCTGGCGCTCGAGGGAGACAGCGCAGGTTCGCTCGCCATCATCCGCGAGCTGCTAGGGGAGGATTCGGCTTCCGTTCCACGTCAGTTCCAATGCCTGCTCATGCATATGGAGGGAGAGAATCGCGAGCGTTTGGGCCAGATGAAGCAGGCGCGCGACCTGTACCTGAAGGCGTATTCTTTGGCCGAGCGGGCCGACAGCTCGTTCTACAAGCTGTTCGACCTGTACCTGCTGGCGCAGCATTACCTTAGCTTGGGCGACTTCGAGGGGGCCGAGGCCACCGCCTGCAAGGCGCTGGCCTCGGTGCGCCAGAGCGCTCCCTTGCACGGAGCGTTTCTGGCCGTGCGGGCTTCCATCCGCGTCGAGCGACACGAGCTGGAAGAGGCGGCCGAGCTGATGCAGCGCGCTCTGCAGAGCGTGTCGCGCAGCGCCAACGTCGACATGTACGTCGACGTCTGTCTGGTGCGTGCGCGCATGGAGCGCGTGCGCGGCAGCGGCATCGAAGCGCTGGGCGTTATGACCGATCTGGTCGATTTCATCGAAGGGAAGTGCGTCCCCCGCAACATGGGCATGCGGGCGCATGCCTTGAAGGCGGCGCTGGCCGTGGAGTTCGGCGAGATGTCGGCCGCCCGTTCGAGCGAGCGTGAGATAGACGGGTTCCTCGACGATCCCGATCTGTTCCGCTCCCTTCCGTGCGTGTTCGCGAAAGCGCGCGTGCTATGGGGCTTTGACAGGCGGAAAGAGTGCCTCGCGCTGCTCGATGCGAACCAGGAGCGCGTGACGGGAAGCGGCAGCGCGTACCTGCTCGCTCAGTTCTTCATCTTGCGCAGCTCGTATCGCGCCGAGGAGGGCGATGAGACGCGGGCCATGGTCGACCTCAACCAAGCGCTCGAGCTGGCCATGCAGAACGATTATATGAGCGTCTTCTTGGAGGGGAAAACCTGCGTGCGCGAGCTGCTGCTGAAACTGGTTGTCGGACGCAAGATATCTTTCGCGGTGCGAGCTTACGCCAAGGAGGCTTTGCTCTTGTTCGGAGGCGAGGTCGAGCTCGACGAGAGCATCGCCCTGAAGAGCGGTAGCGTGCAGGGCTATTATGCGCTGACCGAGCGCGAGCGCGAGATCCTGCACAAGCTCAACTCCGGCATGTCGCGTGGCGAGATAGCCGTGTCGTTTGGGATATCCTAGAACACGGTGAAGTCGCATTTGAAGAATATCTATTCCAAGCTGGGCGTACGCACGCGTTCCGAAGCGTACAAGGCCAGCGAGTGCGAGTACGGCGGCGTGGGAGGCACCGGGTAGGCCTATTCGGGTTCGGCCATCACCCTTTATATCACCCGTTCCCACCCCGTAAAATCCTACGGGGTGGGTCTGCTTCTAGGGAGCGGTACTTTCTATCATGGTGCCAGCGCTTGGGGAAAGCGCGTGCGGATCGGGGAATTTCCAGAGGCGTTTCCTGGGGCAGGCGGGTTCGCCCGCCACGACGAGTGCGTTCAGGCGAATGCCGCAAAGGGAAGCCCCGTCGCAATCAACCAAATGAAACAAGGGGTGATAGCGTCATGCCTGAAGCAATTCAAGGATCTTCCAAGAAAGGGAACATGACATCGGGTCGTGCCTGGGCGGTCGTCGCGGTCGTGTTCCTCGCGGGTTTCTGCATGCCGGCGAACATGGGCAAGACCATGTGGTTGGCGCCTCTGGTCATGGAGTCTTATGGATTTGGACCGGATATCCTCGGTTGGGTCAACGGGGTGTTCTACATCCTGGGAGCGCTCATCGCGTTCCCTGCGGCATCGTTCGTGCGTCGGATCGGCGTTAGAAGCTCCGTCGTCATCGCCATGGCCTGCGCCGTCGTCGGCAACCTGATCGGCTTGCTTTCGGGCACTTCGGTCATGGTGCTCATGGCGTCTCGAATCGTGGAGGGCGCGGGCTTCGGCCTCATGGGAGTCATCGGCGTCACCGCCATCACGCCGTGGTTCCCCAAGGGGCGGCGAGGCCTGCCCCTGGGCGTGTGGGGCATGTGGGTCGCTGCGGCCAACGCCATAACCCCGATGCTCGACGCGGCCATCGCCGAGGCCACGGGGAGCTATCTGAGCGTCTGGCAGTTCCTCCTCGTCTTCGACGTTATCGTGCTCGTGTTGTTCCTGGTGGTCTACCGCGATCCGTCGGAGCCCTACATCGATGCGGCCGAGAAGGCCGGCGAAGTGAAGTTCTCTTACAAGGAGCTGTTCAGCAACAAGGTCGTGTGGGTGCTCGCCTTCGTGTTCTTCGTCGAGGAAGGGGCGTTCATCGCGAGCCAGGGCTTTCTTTCGTCCTACGTGACCACCAGCATCGACGCGCCGCTGATGGTGGGCACCGCCCTGGTCAGCGCGGGCGCCATCTGGGGCGCGTGCTTCAGCCCCATCGCCGGCAAGATATCCGATGCCATAGGGTCGCGGCGCAAGGTGCTGATATTCTGCATGGCCAGCGCCGTGCTGTTCGGCTTACTCGTGTTCTGGGTCACCGACCTGCGCTTGTACGTTCTCGTCATCGTTCTCAACGGTTTCACGGGCGGCGGCGTGGCGGCCATGCTATGGGCGTCCAGCTCCGAGGTCGTGCCCTCCCATCTCATCTCCGGAGCCACGGCGGCGCTCGCCTGCAGCCAGAGCACGGGCATGTTCCTCGGCTCGATGTTCATGGGTAACGTCATCAACGCCGTGGGATACACGATGGCCGGCTGGTGCGTGCTGGTGCCGTGCTTCGCCATCGGTCTTCTGGCCGTGATCTTCGGCCTGCGGGGAAAGCTGAGGTAGCGAGCGCGAAGAGGCCCCGTGCTGCGGCGAAGGGCTTTGGTGGGCGGTCGGTCTTGCGAAGGCCTCCCGCTCGTCGGGGCTCTTCGCCGCAGCGTTTGGGGGGGGGGGGCTTCGTGGCTGCGACCCAAACGCATCATGGCCAACGTTGCTGAAGCGGGTCGGGCGCGGAAAGGCTGTCGCGGATCGCTTGATTGATACGGGCTTTTGCGCCATGAATATCCGGGATAGCGGGGGCGTGGCGCAATCTGAAGAGGTCGGCGCGATCGTCGTGTTTTCGGTTGCGCTGCGCTCCGAAGCCGATTCGATCGGCTTATTTGTTCAGTCGCTCTTCCACGATCCCTATGAGTTCGTCGCGAGAGTGAATTCCCAGTTTTTGATAAATGTTGAAGGAATGGGTTTTGACGGTGGCATTTCCTATGTGGAGTTCCTTCGCTATGGCCACGTTGCTCTTTCCTCGCGCGAAATACGACAACACCTCTTCCTCCCGCTTTGAAAGGGCAAACGAATGCGCGATGTCGTGGCACGCATCCTTGAGGAGCGTGAGTGATTCGGATTCCTCCGCAAGGGCTTCCGGGCAAGCTCCTTCGTCTGATTCGGCGTGGATTGCGGAGGCGATATCATCAATGCTGCGCCGTATCGCTTCGAGCGTTCTTGTTGCCTTGAAGCAGAGCAGGGCTATCGCAATGCAGGAAACGAGCAGCATCAATTCCAAAACGAACACGGAAAGCCTCCTTGTAGATAGCGAATTGCTGATGCCGAAAGCGTAGAAGATCCGAGCGCCCGATGCAAAACGATGAGATTTACCTGCGGCAGCGCGTGGACAAAGAATAGCTAAGACCTTGGAAATTTTATCAAAAAGCAGGGCTTCCCACAATGAGACGCTGATGGCTTCGGCGGATATTTGAGCGCCGGTTCCAAGGCAAGGCGACGTAGTCGATCGGTTTACGGCAAGCCGTCGAAAATACTCCTGCCGTCCTGTTTGTCGGGTGAATGAAAGAAAGTCCTTCCCTTCCAAGATGGAATTATCGAGAAACCATCTTGGAGGGGAAGGACTGCGAGAAGCGCGGATCCGCTTTATACCGCAGCTTGCGTTCCGCTTGAAGCTGCTCTGCACGAGCAAGGTTGCAGGGAGGGCGTCATACATCGACGTCCTCCCTGCTCAAGCACTGTGTCCTCGTCTACGTGAGCATGATAACCACTTGCTCTGCAAAGTCGCTTGGGAGCATAGGGGCCAATGTCTGTTGAGCTTTGACTATGTCGCCGCGCATAAGGGTGATCGACGACGGCACAAACGCCATCCAACGGCCGTCTGAGCCTACGGTAACCTGAGACGAGCCTTTCCCGTTTGGCCATTCGAGGTTCACGGTCGCATCGGGCAGCCCGTATCCGTCAACCATCCATGCTCCTTGGGTGATCGTGTCGATCAGCGGGGGAGGCGTCTTCGCCACGGGCCGCGGCGTGTTCGCGACTGAGAACTGGCTCATGGGCGCCCCGTCGATGGTCACGCCGGTCGCGTCGACCTCCACGGCATAGCTCGTCGAATCGTCCAGGTATCCGGTAGGAGCCTGGCTCTCCACCAGGGCGTAGCTTCCGAAGGGCACGTCGGGGAAGGTCACGATGCCTTCCGCGCTCGATACGGTCGTGAAGGTGCCGTTCGCGCCGGAAAGCGTGAACTCCGCATCGGCAAGCGGGTTGCCGCTCGCGGAGTCCGTCTTCAGGAACGTAACCGTTTGGGTGGTGGGAGTCGGCGCGGGAATGGTGTAGACCGCGGCGGCTTTGAGGTCCTTCTGGTCGTCGATCGCCTTGATGGAATGGGTCGCATGCAGCGAGGAGGGGTCGGCGTACGCTTTGCCCGCAGCTGGCATGCCGGCTGCCGCGACCGGCGCTGCGAGGGCCGCCACCAGCACAAGCGCCATCACGTCGCCCGGCTTGACCTTGCGGCGATGCGCCGCCACGGCGACCGCGGCGGCGGCCACCAGCACCCCTGCGGCGATCAGCGCTCCGGGAAGCCCGTCGCCCGTGTTCGCCAGCGCCGCGGCTTTTGCGGGCGTCGCGGATCCGCCGGTTCCCTTGTCGCCATCGCCGTTGGCCACGGGCAGGACGGCCTCGAAGTCGATGGCGAGCGTCTCTCCCGGCGCGAGCAACGCGGCGGACGCCTCGGGCGGAACGACGGTGAACGACGGATCGCTCGGCAGATCGACCGTCAACCTCACGTCTTGAACGGGGAAGTCGTTGGTGTTCTCGACCACCGCGCGGCCCTTGATGGTGTCTCCGGCGACGTACGCGGTCTTCTCGGTGTCGATGGTGAGCGCCACACCGTCCTGGGTTTCCTGCGCGGCGAAAGCCGTTTTCGGCATCGCCGCCATGATCAGGGCGAGCAAAAGCGCTGCGGCCGCGCATGCGAGCATGCGCCCGGGGTGCGTCTCGAACGATCGACGCGCTGTTCTCTGAAGCATGGGTAACCTCCTGATCTAGGAAGCCGGCCAAACGGCCCCTCGATCTGTGCATGGGACATACGTAGGCTCATGTATATCAGAGAACGGAAAGCCGTCAGTAACGGCCGGTTAACGACTAGGTGTCGCGCAATAAACGACCAGGCACGATGCGATGCGGCCCGCAGCCAGCCGGCTTTTCGCGCATCTTTTCGGCTTTGTGCGGTGCGGGTTTGCATGAAAGGGATCGCGGCCGCTTGCGAGGGCGCGCGAAGGGGATGCGACCTTCGAAGCCATGCGAAAGGGCCGCCGAAGCGGCCCTTTCTGGGAAGTGCGGATTCCGGCCTGCGGGTTCGGAAGGGGAGGGAGGGTGCGCGCACGCGCATGTCCGCCCGCCGGGCCGGAATACGGGTTTAGGCGAAGTCGAGCTCGCCGATGGTCGTGTCCTTGGCGCACGCCTCGCCCACCAGCTGGCCGAACGTCACGCAGCGGCCGTGGCTCACGCCGGGGCAGTGCACCGGGTAGTCCTTGCCGAAGAAGTCGCCTTGCACGTTGCCGATGGCGAACAGGCCGGCAATGGGCTCGTCCTCGGCGGTGAGCACCTGGGAGTCGGCGTTCACGTGGAGGCCGAACGGGATAGTCAGCGTGGAGCACACGTTCTTCGTGGCGTAGAACGGCGGGGTCTTCACCGGTGCGAGCCACTGCGCGGGCACGTCGAAGTCGACGTCCTCGCCGGCCTCGGCCATGCTGTTGTAGCGCTCCACGGTGGCCTTGAACGTGTCGGCCGGAATGTCCAGCTGCTTGGCCAGGTCGTCCAGCGTGTCGGCCTTGACGAGCTTGCCGTTGCCCAGCCATTTCTCCATGACGGCGTCCAATCCGTCCATGAAGCGGTCGAAGCGCTCGGGCTGCTGCTGCATGAGGTAGGTTTCGTAGTCCGAATCGAAGACGGACCACGCCACGTTGCCGGGGGTGTTCATGCGGGCGTTCGTCAGCATGGGCTCGAAGGGCATCTCGGCGCCGTAGCGCTCGCCGTTGGCGTTCACGGCCAGCCAGCTCATGATGAACGAGGTCAGGTTGAACTCGAGCGTGTCGAGCGTGAACTGGTGGACCATCGGGGCGGCTTCGCTCTTCGACAGGGCGGCGCCGGCCCAGGCGCCCATGAGCAGGCCGTCGCCGTTGTTGAACCCGGCCGGCGCGTAGCAGTTGGAGTCCGAGCGGTTCGAGATGGGGCAGAACGCGTCGATCATCTCCTGGTTGCCGCCGATGTCGCCCGTGGCCAGGATCACGCCCTTCTTGGCGTTGTACTGCACGTGCTTGCCGTCCTTCGTGGTGACGACGACGCCGGTGACGCCGCTTGCCGCGTCACCCACCAGCTGCTCGGCGCGCGCTTCGAACACGAACTCGGCGCCGTTGTCCACGGCGGAGTTGTACACGAGCTCGCCCAGCGTCACGTTGACCGGCTGCCCGTCGTCGCGCGCATCGTACTTCTCGCCGCCGCGCACGAACGACACGGCGTCGGGGTAGACGCGCCAGTGATCGGGCAGCTTGGACCAGTTGCCGTACTTGGCGGTGCCGGACAGCGCGGGCACCATGCTCACGCCGTTCTTGGAACCCAGCTCCTCGATGTAGTCGAACACCTCGCCGGAGCGCGACGCCCACACGTAGATGAGGTCGTAGTTCGTGGTCTGGTGCGACGCCTGGTGCAGGAAGCGGGCGGCGACGCGAGGATCGAGGTCGAAGCCCTGCTCCTTGTGGAACTTGCTGCCGATGTGGCCCACGTCCACGCCGCGCACGGAGAACGTGGTGTTGCGCTCGATGACCACCGTCTTCGCGCCGTTGCGGGCGGCGGCTTCGGCGGCGTTGATGCCCGCGAGGCCCGCGCCCACGACCACCACGTCGAAGTCCTGCGTCTCGGCCACGTCGGTGATGGCGGCGGGCGCCACCTCCCACGTGTGCTTGCCGGTCGCAGCTTCGCCCGACGCGCTGGGCGCCTGCTCCTTGGAGCTGGACGGGCTGCAGCCCGGCAGCGCCACCGCGGCCGCCGCCACGGCGCCCGTGGCAAAGGCGCCCTTCAGAAAGCTCCTGCGATTGATATCCATGGTGATATCCCCTTCCCTCGATACCCTCGGATCCCCTGCGGTCCGCGTGTTGCCGCACGTGCCGCGGGACGCGGGACTCGTGTCCCGCACGGCTATCATCATGCGGGCAGCCAGGGAAGGGGCGCAACGCGCGAAAGACCGTATTTGAGAAAATCAGGCGACTTCCGTGAGGGCATCTCCGTTATCACGCGAATCGGGTGACAGGGGTCCCGCCGGGGGAAACACGGCGTCGATGAACTGCTGGCGGTCGTGCACCTCGGCCTTCTGGTAGATGTGGCGCACGTGCGTGCCCACCGTGTTCTCCGATATCCTCAGACGCTCCGCGATCCACGGCTGCGTGCGCCCGTAGGCCAGCAGCGCGGCTATCTCGCGTTCGCGGGCCGTCAGGCCGAGCGCCTCGAAGCGCTCGTCGAGCAGCGCCTGCTGGCCGCGTGGGTCGGCCTCGACCGCCAAGGGCGTCCGGCCGAACAGCGTCCATATGTCCTCGCTGCTCAGCAAGAGCACGGTGGCTATGACCACGAGATACCCCACCGCCGTCGTCTCCGCGGCCACGAACCCGCCCTCCAAGTCCCCGCTGCCCACGAGCGCGATGCCCGCGAGGAAGCCTGCCACGGTGCACAGCACGCTCAGCAGGCGCATGAGGGCGATGGTCTTCAGCGGCTCGCGCGACTGGGCGTGGGCGATCTGCGAGAACGCCACCCAGATCAGCAGGTCGAACGCCGTGTAGCCGCTGATGATGATGGCGCCCGATATCCAGAACAGATCGCTGCCGTACAAAAAGGGCATCATCATGAACCCGGCGATCATGGCCAGAAGGCCCACCCGGTACACGGCGCTCGCGCGCCGCGCCGCCACCACGATGAGGGCGAACATGAGCACCGCCGCAACGCCGCGCACCACCTGGACCAGGATGCCGCTCGCCTCGTTGCCGGCGAACGACGAGAACGACACGAGGTGCTGCATGTAGCCGAAGCCGCCCATGACCAGCATCACGGCGCACAGAAGCGTCATAGTGGTGCCCAGGTGGGTTTTGAGGTGCGCCCGCACGCCGCCGGCCGCGCGCGGCGTGTCATCCCGAGGCTTCGCGTAGGTGCGCAGGTCGGGCTCGAGCGAGACGAGGAACGCCCCGGAGGCCAGCGGCAACAGCGCGAAGAACACGGCCGAGGCCTCGGGTATCATGAACAGAAGCGGCGTGTCGATAACGACGGCGCATGCGAACCCGCCCGCCACGTAGGGCGTGGCGCTGCGCGCTCCGTCGTGGCAGTACGCGGCGCCCCAGGCCGTTTGGAACACGGCCATGAACGCGCCGCCGCACACGCCGCCCGCCGCGAGCGCGATCCATCCCAGGTTGAGGCCCGCCAGCAGGAACAGCAACGAACCCGCGGTGCCGAGCGCCGCCGCGACCAGCGGCAGGCGCCTACCGGCGAGCAAATCGTTGACCGCAGCCGGCTTCCTCAGCGCCACGACGAACCCCGGCGCACTCAACCCGAACACGGCCGCCGCCGCCAGCTCCGACATGAGCCCGAAGCTCTCCGGCCGCACGAAGAACACGCTCATGAACAGCGCGTCGAGCCATGCCCAGAAAAACGCCGATCCCACGATGATCCTGATGCCGGCCGTGCCGTGAACCCGATCCAGCAGTTTCATATTCGATTCCCTCCCTTGGCGGGGGATTATACCAGCTACCGCATTCCTCTGCCGCGCCTATGGTTTCCGCAAGGCCTCCTGTCCGCCTCTCGAACTTGTGCGCAAGTTGTGTGCGCAAATCCACTCTTGATCGATGACCCCGAGGGGTTTATAATTCTTGGTTGCGTCTGGTCATTGATAGATACACCCGGACGCGTGGTATACCGGAGTCGCGTGCGTCAAGCCTCCCCAGGGCGCAGCGGCAATCGGAACCCACGAAGCGACAAGGGATCTTTGGGGTACGGAGAGGCGTGCGAGCAAAGGTCCGAAGAAAGGACAGTAATGGGAGTCAAACAGTACAAGCCGACGAGCCCCGGCCGACGTTTCCAAACCGTCTCGGATTTTGCCGAGATCACGACGTCGAAGCCGGAGAAGTCCCTGCTTGCGCCGCTGTCGAACAAGGCGGGCCGTAACAACAACGGCCGCATCACGACGCGCCATCAGGGCGGCGGCAACAAGCGCCGCTACCGCATCATCGACTTCAAGCGCCAGAAGGACGGCGTGCCCGCGAAGGTCGCTACCATCGAGTACGACCCGAACCGCAGCGCCCGCATCGCCCTTCTGCACTACGTCGACGGCGAGAAGCGCTACATCCTGCATCCGAAGGGCCTGCGCGTGGGCGACACCGTCATGAGCGGCGTCGACGCCGACATCAAGCCGGGCAACGCGCTGCCGCTGGCCAACATCCCCGTCGGCACGCTCGTGCACGCCGTGGAGCTCCAGCCGGGCAAGGGCGCCGCTATCGCGCGTTCCGCCGGCACGAGCATCCAGCTCATGGGCAAGGAAGGCGACTACGCCATCCTGCGCATGCCGTCCTCCGAGATGCGCCGCGTGCTCATCACCTGCCGCGCCACGGTGGGCGAGGTCGGCAACGCCGAGCACGCCAACATCAAGATCGGCAAGGCCGGCCGCAACCGCTGGAAGGGCATCCGCCCCAGCGTCCGCGGCACCGTCATGAACCCGGTCGACCACCCGCACGGCGGCGGCGAGGGCAAGAACAAGTCCGCAGGTCGTCACCCGGTCACTCCGTGGGGCGTTCCCACGAAGGGCCATCGTACCCGCAATCCCAAGAAGGCTTCGAGCCGCTTGATCATCCGCCGTCGCAAGAAGTAGCGCGAGCACGTTAAGGAGTAATAGTGAGTAGAAGTTTGAAAAAGGGTCCTTTCGTCGAACCGCGCCTTCTTGATCGCATCGAGAAGATGAACGCGGCGAACGAGAAGAACGTCGTCAAGACCTGGTCTCGCTCGAGCACCATCTTCCCGGAGATGGTGGGCCACACCATCGCCGTGCACGATGGCCGCAAGCACGTGCCGGTCTACGTTACCGAATCCATGGTCGGCCACAAGCTGGGCGAATTCGCCCCGACCCGCACGTTCAAGGGTCACTCCGCCGACAAGGGCAAGCGATAAGAAGGGGTGAAAACAATGGAAGCTAAAGCTGTAGCACGCTATGTCCGCGTTTCGCCCCGCAAGGCGCGCATCGTAGTAGACCTGGTCCGCGGCAAGTCCGTTATCCAGGCCCGCGAGATCCTCGCGTTCACGAACCGCGGTGTGGCGGAAGCCGTCGAGAAGACGCTGAACTCCGCCGTGGCCAACGCCGAGCACCAGCACCACGTGCGTCCGGAATCGCTCATCGTGAAAACGGCCTTCGTCGACGAAGGCCCCACGCTGAAGCGCATCCGTCCGCGCGCCAAGGGCTCCGCGTCGCGCATCCGCAAGCGCACGAGCCACATCACGATCATCGTTGCACCGCGAGAGGAGGCATAAGCCGTATGGGTCAGAAAGTTAGCCCCACCGGGTTCCGCCTTGGCATCACCGAAGATTGGCGCAGCCGTTGGTACTCCGACAAGGACTACGCCAAGAACCTGGAAAACGACTTGGCCATCAGGAAGTTCTTGGACAAGTACCTCGCCCGCGCCGCCGTCTCCAAGATTGAGATCGAGCGCGCCGGCGACAAGATCAAGGTCATCATCACCACGGCCCGCCCGGGCGTCGTGATCGGCAAGAAGGGCGCCGAGATCGACTCTTTGCGCAAGAAGCTGGAGAAGGTTGCCAGCGGCCCGGTGTCCATCGAGGTCGTCGAGGTCAAGCGCCCCGAGCTCGATGCGGCGCTCATCGCGCAGTCCGTGGCCGAGCAGCTCGAGGGCCGCGTGGCCTTCCGCCGCGCCATGCGCAAGGCGGTCCAGTCCGCCCGCAAGAGCGGTGCCAAGGGCATCCGCATCCAGTGCTCCGGCCGCCTGGGCGGCGCGGAGATGAGCCGTCGCGAGTGGTATCGCGAAGGCCGCGTGCCGCTGCACACGCTGCGCGCGAAGATCGACTACGGTTTCTGCACCGCCGCCACGACGATGGGCTCCATCGGCGTGCAGGTGTGGGTGTACCACGGCGAGATGCTCCCCGGCCAGAAGGCTCCGCAGCCGGCGCTCGAGGGCAGCTCCCGTCCGAACCGTTCCCGTCGCAACGACCGCAACGAGAGGGGGGCGAAGTAAATGCTCGTACCTAAGCGCGTCAAGCACCGCAAGGTGCAGCGTGGCTCCATGAAGGGCCAGGCAAAGGGCGGCACCCGGCTGAACCACGGCACGTGGGGCATCCAGGCGCTCGAGGCCCACTGGATCACGAACCGCCAGATCGAGGCCGCTCGTATCGCCATGACCCGCCACATGAAGCGCGGTGGCAAGGTGTGGATCACGATCTTCCCCGACAAGCCCATCACGCAGAAGCCGGCCGAAACCCGCATGGGTTCCGGCAAGGGCAACCCCGAGGCATGGGTCGCCGTCGTCAAGCCCGGCCGCATCATGTTCGAGATCGACGGCGTCGACGAGGAGACCGCCAAGGAGGCGCTCCGTCTCGCCGTTAACAAGTTGCCCATCAAGTGCAAGATTGTTTCCAAGGAAACGGAAGGGCAGGAGTAAATGAAAGCAGCAGAGATCCGTGAGCTTTCTGCCGACGATTTGCAGGCGAAACTCAAAGAAGCTCGCGCGGAGCTTTTCAATCTGCGCTTCCAGATGGCCACGAGCCAGCTCGACAACACCGCCCGCGTGGGTCAGGTCAAAAAGGACATCGCTCGCATCCAGACCGAGATGCGTGCCCGCGAGCTGAACGCCTAGAGCGCGGATAAGGAAGGTTATATACATGAGTGAAGATCGTAACTCCCGCAAGGTCCGCCAGGGCACCGTGGTGAGCGCCGTCAACGACAAAACGTGCGTCGTGCAGGTCAAGGAGCGCAAGCCGCACCCCGTGTACGGCAAGATGATGACCACCACGAAGAAGTTCCACGCCCACGACGAGAAGAACGAGGCCGGCGTCGGCGACACGGTGCGCATCATGGAGTGCCGCCCGCTGTCCAAGATGAAGCGCTGGCGTCTGATCGAGATCGTGGAAAAGGCCAAATAGCCTGCGTGTTCGCATGCATGCTCGTAAGAGGAAAGTTAGGTTACAGCAATGATTCAGATGCAAACCATGCTCGCAGTGGCCGACAACTCCGGCGCTCGCAAGGTGCAGTGCATCAAGGTCCTGGGCGGCTCCAAGCGCCGTTACGCGGGCCTCGGTGACGTGATCATCTGCAGCGTGAAGGAAGCGGCGCCCAACGGCAACGTCAAAAAGGGCGAAGTCGTGCGTTGCGTCGTCGTGCGCGTGAAGAAGGAAGTGCGCCGCCCCGACGGCAGCTACATCAAGTTCGACCAGAACGCCGCCGTGCTCATCAACAACGACGGCGCGCCTCGCGGCACCCGCATCTTCGGGCCCGTCGCACGCGAGCTGCGCGACAAGAAGTACATGAAGATCGTGTCTCTGGCACCGGAAACGCTGTAGGGGAGGTGTGCGTAATATGAACAGTATGAACATCAAAAAGGGCGACAAGGTCAAGGTTCTGTCCGGCAAGGACAAGGGCAAGGAAGGCGTCGTGCTGCGCGCGCTTCCGCAGAAGGAGCGCGTGGTGGTGGAGAAGGTCAACATGATCAAGAAGGCCATGCGCCCCACGCAGCAGAACCCGCAGGGCGGCATCTCCACGATGGAGGCGCCGATCCACGTGTCCAACGTCATGGTCATCTGCCCCGCGTGCAAGCAGCCCACGCGTACGGGCAAGAAGCGCGACGAGAACGGCAAGAAGGTCCGCGTCTGCAAGAAGTGCGGCAAGGATATCGACTAGGTTGACGTGTCCGCCCGCCAGGGCGGACACGGGCCTTCGCAGCGTCGTTTTTCAGCGACCTGCGGCGTCGAATGAAGTACAATGACCCCTGCCGCTTTTTGCGGCGAGGGACGCAGGGTCGGAAATCCTGCGTTTAATTCATCGAAAGGAACTCACATGACCGCTCCTCGCTTGAAGGAACAGTACAAAAACGAGATCGTGCCGAAGCTCGAGCAGGAACTCGGCATCAAGAACATCAACGAGGTTCCGCGCCTCGAGAAGATCGTCGTGAACATGGGCGTGGGCGCCGCCGCTTCCGATTCGAAGCTGCTCGACGCCGCCATCGCCGATCTGCGCGTCATCACGGGCCAACAGCCCTGCATCACGCGCGCCAAGAAGTCCATCGCCGGTTTCCACCTGCGCGAGGGCCAGGCCATCGGCTGCAAGGTCACGCTGCGCGGCGACCGCATGTGGGAGTTCCTCGACCGCCTGCTGGCCACGGCTCTGCCCCGCGTGCGCGACTTCCGCGGCATCTCGCCGAAGAGCTTCGACGGCCGCGGCAACTACACCATGGGCGTCACCGAGCAGCTGATCTTCCCGGAGATCGACTACGACAAGATCGACCGCACGCGCGGTATGGACATCACGGTCGTCACGACCGCCGACAACAACGAGGACGCCTTCGCGCTGCTGAGCGCCCTGGGCTTCCCCTTCAAGGACAAGTAGAGCGCTTGCCCGCGAGAATGGTACTTGCACCCGCGCGCGAGCGCGGGTCGAGGAATAGGAAAGAAGGAATGCATGGCTAAGAAATCGATGATCGCCAAGGCGAAGCGCGAGCCGAAGTTCTCGACGCGTCAGCACAATCGCTGCACGCGTTGCGGACGTCCCCGTGCTTACTACCGCAAGTTCGGCCTGTGCCGCGTGTGCCTGCGCGAACTGGCCAACAAAGGCGAACTGCCCGGCGTGACCAAGTCTTCGTGGTAAACCGCCAAGACCCCGTCACGTTCAAGGGTGTGCCCGCGTAGAAGGCGGAGGCGTTATGGGCGCCGACGAACCGCGCGCGAGGCTCATCACGGACCAAAGGAGAACAGAACCATGACCATGACCGACCCCATCGCAGACATGCTTACGCGCGTGCGTAACGCTCATTCTGCCGGCAAGCCGACGGTTTCCATGCCGTCGAGCAAGAAGCTTGTCGAGATAGCCCGCATCATGCAGGAAGAGGGCTATATCCAGCGCTACGACGTCGTCGACGGAGAGCCCCGCGCGACGCTTGAGATCGTGCTGAAGTACGGCGACAAGAAGGCCAAGACCATCCGCGGCATCAAGCGCATCTCGAAGCCCGGCCTGCGTATCTACGCGGGCAAGGACGAGCTGCCTCGCGTGCTCGGTGGCCTGGGTACCGCAATCATTTCGACGAGCCTCGGCGTGATGACCGACCGCGACGCCCGCAAAAAGGGCGTTGGCGGCGAGGTCATCGCGTACGTGTGGTAGGAAAGGGAGGTAGGTAGATATGTCTCGTATCGGCAAACAGCCCATCACCGTTCCTGCCGGCGTCGATGTAGCCATCGACGGCAACACCGTGACGGTCAAGGGCCCGAAGGGCGAGCTCACCCGCAGCTTCCCCGAGATCATGATCATCAAGCGCGAGGGTGACGACATCGTCGTCGAGCGCCCGGACGACAGCCGCGAGGCCAAGGCCTATCACGGCCTCGTCCGCACGCTCATCGCGAACATGGTCGAGGGCACCTCGAACGGCTTCTCCAAGAAGCTCCAGCTCGTGGGCGTGGGCTACCGTGCCGCGCTCAAGGGCAAGGACCTGGAGATGCAGCTCGGCTTCTCGCACCCCGTGCTCGTGCAGGCGCCGGAGAACATCACGTTCGAGGTCCCGAGCCAAACCGAGATCATCGTTTCCGGCCCCAGCAAAGAGCAGGTCGGCCAGGTGGCGGCGAACATTCGCAAGTGGCGCAAGCCGGAGCCCTACAAGGGCAAGGGCATCCGCTACGAGGGCGAGCACGTCCGCCGCAAGCTGGGTAAGGCCGCCAAGGGCGACTAACGTATGAGCCTCTACACGGTTTGAGATCGAAGGGATAATCATGAACAAGCTTCAGAAAAAACAAGCCGGGTTGGCTCGTCGCCACCGCCGCGTGCGCGGCAAGGTCTCCGGCACCGCGGCTCGCCCGCGCCTGTGCGTCACGCGCAGCAACAGCAACATGTACGTGCAGATCGTCGACGACGTCGCCCGCAAGACCATCTGCGGCGTGTCCACGCTCGGCGCCGACTTCAAGGCCACGGGCAAGAAGGGCGCGACGGTCGAGGGCGCTGCCGCCCTCGGCGAGATCGTGGGCAAGAAGGCGCAGGAGAACGGCGTCACGGAGGTCGTGTTCGACCGTGGCGGTCATCTGTATCACGGGCGCGTGCAGGCTCTGGCCGATGCGGCTCGCGAAGCCGGCCTGAAATTCTAGAAGGGGTTATAGCTTATGGCTCGTAAACAGCAAAACGACGCCGGGGTTCCCGAGCTCCAGGAGCGCGTCGTCTACATCAACCGCGTGTCCAAGGTCGTTAAGGGCGGCCGCCGCTTCGCGCTCACCGCGCTCGTGGTCGTCGGCGACGGCAACGGCCGCGTCGGCGTGGGCATGGGCAAGTCCCAGGAAGTGCCCATCGCCATCAAGAAGGGCACCGAGGACGCCAAAAAGAACATGTTCACCGTGCCGCTGACGCCCGAGAAGACGCTGCCGCATGAGATCATGGGCATCTTCGGCGCCGGCCGTGTGCTCATCAAGCCGGCCACGCCCGGTACCGGCGTTATCGCCGGCGGCCCGGTGCGCGCCATCATGGAGCTCGCCGGCGTGACCGACGTGCTCACGAAGTCGCTTGGCACGAACAACGCCATGAACATCGTGAAGGCCGCCGCCGAGGGGCTCAAGAACATGGAAAGCCCCGAGCAGGTGGCTGCGCGCCGCGACATGTCCGTCGCGCAGATCTACGGCTGGAAGGAGAAGGAGTAATGGCAGACGCGAAGAAGACGCTGCGCGTCACCCAGGTGAAGAGCTCCGTCGGCCGCAAGGCCGATCAGGGCCAGACGCTGCGCGCGCTCGGCCTGGGCAAGATCGGCCGTTCGGTCGAGCAGGTCGACAACGATTGCGTGCGGGGCATGATCTTCAAGGTCAAGCATCTCGTGAAGGTTGAAGAACTGTAGAATAGTCAAGATAGGTGCGCCGCCTTCGGGCGGCGCGTGTTATCATACTCGACTGAGAATCATCGCCGCTCCTGCGGCGTGATCGCGTTTCCGCCGCGAAGAGGCGGGGCGCCTAAGGAAGTTAGCTGGCGGCGAGCTGCCAGCGCGGGCCGAAGGCCCGTTTGCGACTAAGAAGGAGTCACAACCATGGAATTGAAGGATCTCAAGCCGGCAGAGGGCTCGACGCATTCCCGCAAGCGCGTGGGACGCGGCAACGGCGCAGGCACCGGCAAGACGTCCGGTCGCGGCATGAACGGCCAGAAGTCCCGCGCCGGCGGCGGCAAGGGCGCCGGCTTCGAGGGCGGCCAGACCCCGCTTGCGCGTCGCCTGCCGAAGCTCCCCGGCTTCAAGAACATCAACCATGTGGAGTACCTGCCCGTGAACGTGAGCCGTCTCGACGAGAAGTTCGAGGCCGGCGACGTGGTCGACGGCGAGAGCCTCAAGGCTAAGGGCATCATCAAGCACGCCGACGCGCTCGTGAAGGTGCTCGGCGACGGCGAATTGACCAAGGCGCTCACGGTCAAAGTCGACAAGGTTTCTGCTTCGGCCAAAGCTAAAATCGAAGCAGCTGGAGGAAAGGTCGAAGAGCCTTGCTAAGCTCGATCATCGATGCGTTCAAGGTACCGGAGCTGCGTAAGAAGATCCTCTTCACGCTGGCTATCCTCGCGCTGTACCGTTTCGGCGCGTACGTGCCGGTGCCCGGCATCCCGTTCAAGGAGTTTGCGGACTCGTTCGCGGGTTCCGGCGTGTCCATGACGATGCTCGACCTGTTCACGGGCGGTGCGTTGTCGCACTTCTCCGTGTTCTCGCTCGGCATCATGCCCTACATCACGGCCTCCATCATCATGCAGCTCATGCAGGGCGTCATCCCCGCCGTGGGCCGCTGGGCGAAGGAGGGCGACGCGGGCCGCAAGAAGATCACGCAGGTGACGCGTTACCTCACGCTGGGCCTCGGCCTCATCAACGCGGTGGGCTACCTGTTCCTGTTCAAGTCGCCGGCTTACGGCGTCGTGTTCAGCACGGCCGTCCCCGAGCTCTTGACGGATATCATCGTCGTGTTCACGCTCGTGGCGGGCACCGCGTTCATCATGTGGATGGGCGAGCTCATCACGCAGCGCGGCATCGGCAACGGCATGTCGCTCATCATCTTCGTGAGCATCGTGTCGCGCGTGCCGAGCGCCATCTTCTCGTCGGTGAACCTGACGGCCGACCTCGGCATGGGCATCGCCATCACGGCGCTCATCATCATCGTGGTTGTCGCGTGCATCCCCGCGATCATCTTCGTGGAGCGCGCGCAGCGCCGCATTCCGGTGAACTACGCCAAGCGGGTCCAGGGACGCAAGATGATGGGCGGCCAGTCCACCTACATCCCGTTGAAGGTGAACGCCGCGGGCGTCATCCCCATCATCTTCGCCAGCTGCCTTATCTACTTCCCGGCGCAGATAGCGGCACTCTTCAACATCGAGTGGCTCACGAACGTGGCCAACGCCATGTCCACGGGCTGGATCAACTGGATCCTCACGGTGCTGCTGATCGTGTTCTTCGCGTACTTCTACACCTCCATGGTGTTCAACCCGGAGGAGACGGCCGACAACCTGCGCAAGCAAGGCGGCTTCATCCCCGGCGTGCGCCCGGGCACGGCCACGGTCACCTACATCAAGAACGTGCTGCACCGCGTGACGCTGCCCGGCGGCATCTTCATCGCCGCCATCGCGGTCGTCCCGTCCATCATCTTCTTCTTCACCGGCAACACGCTCATCCAGGCGTTCGGCGGCACCTCGATCCTCATCATGATCGGCGTGGCCCTCGACACCATGAGCAAGGTGGAGAGCCAGTTGAAGATGCACAACTACGACGGGTTCTTCAAGTAGGTTCGAGTGTCCTACGATCGATCGATACAACGAAAAGCCTTCCTCGCGGAGGGCTTTTCGTTTTCATAAGCGTTGCTTTTCCCCGCCGCGGCAGTGTGGTAAGGTCGAGGGCGAGAGGATTCGTCGGGCGCTTGGGGGCCCGTGCAAGCGAACGAGGTGCGATCGCACGAGCGCGGCCGGTCGATCGGCCGCGGGTCGCGTGCGGCATCGTTTCGATGCCGGGGGCGCGTCGCCTGCGGCGACGTTGGGGACAAAAAGCGAGGGGGAGAGCGTGGCTTCAGCCATCAAGCCGCAGACGTTGCGGATAATCATGTCGTCGGCTTTGTACTGGGCATGGATTTTCCTGCTGTATTGGAGCCCGCTTTTGCTGGGCTCGGGGTGGGACTCCCTCTACGCGAAAGGCGCCGCCTTCCTGGGCTCTGCGGCCGCGTTTTTCATATGGTTCGCCGTCGTGCGGGCGGGCAGGCGCTCGCTGTTCGATCGCGATTTCAGCCGCATGCTGCCGTTCGTGTTGACCCCGCTCGCCGGCCTCGGTGCGCTCGCCAACGCGCTCGCGGGCCCGTTGCCGCTCGTGCTGCTGCTCGCGCTTTGGTTTCTCGCCGGCTTTGGAGCCGCCTTCATCTTGGTCCGCGTGTCCCATCTGATGTTCAAGGAGGGGCAGGAGAACACGTCCTTCGTCATGTTCGTCATGCTGTTCGTCAGTTGCCTGGTGGCCGTGTTCGCCTCGCAGATGCCCGTGGCGTCGGTCGGGGCCGGGGTGGCGATGGCGGTGCTGCCGATCGTCTCATTCTCGTTCGTCCACGTGAAGAAGCGCGCACCGGGCGAGCCCGCCACGCTCGACGACGTCGACGCGCCGGGATCGGGAAGCCGCGTGTTCGAGGGCGACTCCCCGTCGCGGCGCACGTTCTTCGTGTCGCTCGTGCAGATGTTCTTCTACAGCATGGCCTTCTCGTTCGCGTTGCTGACGGGCCTCTACTCGAGCGGCGGCGATATGTCACCGATGTACGTGTGGTTCGGTGTGTTCCTGGCGGGCATCGTGGTGATGTTCTACGGCATGTGGTTCCATCGCCGCGTCAAGGTCGATTTGATGCAGCTGATCTTGCTGGGCTTCGCGGTGGTGGGCCTTGCCCCCTTCGCTTTGGCGAACGTGATTCCGGCCGAGGCGCGGTACGCGAGCTGCGTGCTGCTCATGCTGGGGTTCACCAGCTACGACATGCTGGGGCTGTCCCGTTTGCTCTCCACCATCTCGGCCCAGGACGTCTCGTTCACGCGGTACTTCGTTTTGGGGCGTTTCGGCAACGCGTTCGGCGTGTTCGCCGGGTGGGCGCTGGCTGCCGCGTCGCTCGCCGCCACCGGCTTGCTTGAAAACCAGCTCGTCACCCAGGCGCTGCCGCTTGTGCTCATCGTGGTGCTGACGGTGCTCGTCATGGTTTGCTCGTACTGGGGGCAACCGGGGTCGGGGAAGCCGGGCAAAGACGAAGCCGCCGTCGATTCCGTGGGGGTGTGGCGGCGCAGCTGCGAGGATCTGTGCGATGCGTTCGGCCTTTCGTCGCGCGAACGCGAGGTGTTCGCGCTCTGCGCGAAGGGCCGCGACTCGGCTTACATCTGCAGCGCCCTCTACATATCGGCCCACACGGTGAAAAGCCACGTCTACCACATCTACAACAAGATAGGGATCCACTCCCAGCAAGAGCTCATCAGCATGGTCGAGCAAAGGGCGGAGGAGCTCAAGAGGGAGGCATCCCAAGAACCCAAGGGATGATTGCCGGGCCGTTTCGACCACCCGTGCCGCCGGGGCGGCCCTCGGCCGAATAGTCGACAGGCAACGCCGCTGTGAAACCGGTTGTCCGAGCGCTTCGGACAACCGGTTTTTCTTTTGTGTCTTTTTGCATAGTACCAGGTCAAAACATCAGCCGGTCGGGCTGATGCGCATCGTCGCGTTTTCATCGGCCAGTCAACCTGCGGGCCGATGTTCGGATTCTCGCGGTGGGTTTACGTTTGCCGCAACGAAATGCATAGGGCGTTTCGAGCCAGGCGTTCGGACGAGACGAACGGCTTGGGAGGCAAAGGCGAGGATACGAGAGGAGTGACTTACATGGCAGATCACGGCATCGAGGGGTACAACAACAGCGGTGTTTCCACGCAGCTCGTCGGCGACTATCAGTTCGTCGATCATGAGAAACCATGGAGGTACCAAGAGGGAGATTTGACCGTGACGCGCGGCAGCGCATGGTCGGGCCCGGGATGTCACGACGGTTGCGGCGTTCTGCTGTACACCGACAAGGACGGCAAGCTGGTCAAGTGCGAAGGCGACCCTGAGAACCCGTACAACGGCGGCCGTCTGTGCGTGAGGTGCCTGGACGTTCCCGAGGTCGTGTACCACAAGGATCGCCTGCTCTACCCCATGAAGCGCGACCCGAAGGACCGTGGCAAGGACAAGTGGGAGCGCATCTCCTGGGAAGAGGCCGTGGACTTGGTCGTCGACACGTTCATGGACATCAAGGAGAAGTACGGCGCCGAGTCCGTGGTGTTCGGCCAGGGGACCGGCCGCGACATCGCCGCCTACATCACGCGCCTGTGCTGGTCGTTCGGCAGCCCGAACTACGTGCTGTTCCTGTCCGGCTGCGCGTGCTACCTGCCCCGTGTGGCGGGCTTCGCGGCCACGGCCGGATCGTTCTGGGTGGCCGACTGCTCGCAGGAGTTCGCCGACCGCTACGACAACCCCCAGTACCAGGTTCCCGAGACCATGTTCGTGTGGGGCAACTACCCGCTGCGCGCGAACTCGGACGGCTTCTACGGTCACTGGGTCATCGACCTCATGAAGCGCGGCATGGAGCTCGTGGTCATCGACCCGAAGGTCACGTGGATGTCGACCCACTCCAAGCTGCACCTCGCCATCCGCCCGGGCACCGACGCGGCCCTCGCGCTCGGCTTCCTGAACATCATCATCAACGAGGACCTGTACGACCACGACTTCGTCGATCGCTGGACGTACGGCTTCGACGAGCTCACCGAGCGCGTGCAGGAGTACACGCCCGAGCGCATCGCCGAGATCACCTGGATCCCCGAGGAGAAGATCCGCGCCGCGGCCCATATCCTGGCCGAGAGCAAGCCCTGCACCATGCAATGGGGCGTGGCGGTCGACATGACCAAGGAGGCGCTGCCCGCCTCGCAGGCCATCGCCGCCTGCTTCCAGATCACCGGCAACGTGGACGTGCCCGGCGGCATCATCGCCCCGCCCGAGATCCTCAACTACGCCGGCGGCTGGGGCCGCGAGCTGTGCCCCGAGGAGACGTGGAAGAAGCGCATCGGCCTGGACAAGTACCCGCTGCTCAACTTCGGTTTCCAGATCGCCCAGCCCGACGAGCTGCGGCACGCCATGGCCACCGGCAAGCCCTACAAGATCCACGCGACCTGGCTGCAGCAGAACAACGTGCTCTCCTGCATGGGCGCCGACCCCACCGAGCAGTACATCGGCCTCATGAACTGCGACTTCAACGTGAGCGTCGACCTGTTCATGACGCCCACCATCATGGCAACGTCCGACCTCGTGCTTCCCGCCTCCACGTTCACCGAGCGCGACGGCATCCGCGTGGGCGACGGCTGCCAGCGCGGCGAGGTCATCAACAAGGTGTGCCAGGTGGGCGAGTGCAAGTCCGACATGGAGATCAACCTCATGGTTGGCAAGCGCTTCAACCCCGAGGCGTGGCCGTGGGACAACGTCGACGACATGTTCAGCGCCATGCTGACGGCCCAGACGCCGTTCACCTTCGAAGAGCTGCGCGAGAAGCACCCGGTGTACCTGCCGTTCAGCTACCGGCGCTACGAGACCGGCCTTTTGCGCGGCGACGGCCAGCCGGGCTTCAACACGCCCACGGGCCGCATCGAACTGTGGTCGACGTTCTACAACAACGCCGGCATGGACCCGCTGCCGTACTTCGAGGAGCCCATCCCCGGTCCAGGCTCGACGCCCGAGCTGCTCGACGAGTACCCGCTAGTGCTGACCACCGGCGCCCGCCCGTGGAGCCTGTTCCACTCCGAGCATCGCCAGGTGCAGCGCATGCGCGACCTGAAGAAGGAGTGCAACGTGTACCTGAACGCCGAGACGGCCGAGAAGTACGGCCTGGTCGACGGCGACTGGGTGTGGGTCGAGAACATCTACGGCCGCTGCAAGTCCAAGGTCGAGGTGACGAACCTCTACCAGGACCCGCGCGTCATCGCCTGCGACCATGCGTGGTGGCACCCCGAGGGCGATCCGGAGAAGCTCTACGACTCCCACGACCTCAACGTCAACAACCTGCTGCCCGGCATTCCCGGCAAGTCCGGCTTCGGGTCGAACTACAAGACCACACTCGTCAAGCTGTACAAGGTCACGCCGGAAGACGACACCAACGGCCCGTTCCAGAGGGACAACTACGTCGGCCAGGCGCTGACCGACCGGGTTGCCGAGGCCATCGCCGCGACGAAGAACAAGTAGAAGGAGGTCGAACGAGATGTCTACTGCCGATATGATAAACCCGGCCGAAGCGAACTTCGGATTGCTGGTCAACTACGACTGGTGCACCGGCTGCCACTCCTGCGAGATCGCCTGCCAGATGGAGCACGGCATGCCCGTGGGGCAGAGCGGGATCCTCATCCACGACATGGGGCACTGGCCCATCGAGGGCGACACTTGGCAGTTCGGGTACCTGGCCGCGCCCACGAAGATGTGCGACACCTGCGCGGAGCGCCGCGGTTTGGGCAAGGTCCCGACCTGCGTGCAGCATTGCCAGGCCCAGTGCCTGGAGTTCGGCCCGCTTGACGAGATGCTCAAGAAGGCCGACCACGAGTACCAAACGGTGTTCACGCTGGCGGAGAAGTAGCGCGGCGCGCATCGAATGAGGAAAAGCGAGGGGGCCGAGGGTCTAGCGAACCGTTAACTCGGCCTCCTCGGCAGGAGGGCTTCTTCTCTTGATAATCACATAGGGTAAAAGGGGTGTTTATGGCTTCAATAGCTCAATTCGGCGTCCTCGATCGTCAGACCACCAACAGGGAACGGTGGACGACGTTCGTGGCGCTGTTCTTGTTCGGCTTCACGGCTTCGTGCAACCTGTTCAAAGCATCGCCGACGCTCAGCTATATCGGCGCCGACCTCGGCTTGGACGCAGGCGGCCTGGGCCTTATCATGACGTTCTACTCCATCTGCGCGCTCATCATGGCATATCCCGGCGCACTCATCATGCGCAAGGTGGGCGTCAAGGCCATGGTCGTCGCCTCGTGCGCCATCATGGTGCTGGGAACGGCCGTCAGCGCGCTGTCGACCGGTTCCGGAATGTTCCTGTTCGGCCGCGCCGTCGAGGGCGTTGCCTACGGGCTCATCTGCGTGTGCGGTCCCAATATCCTTCCTCGGTTGTTTCCGCGCAAGCAAATGGGCATTGCCGTGGGCGTCTGGTCGCAGTGGATTCCGTGCGGCACGATCATCGCGTTCTTCCTCGCGCCGATGATCTTCGACGCGACGGGCGACTGGCGTGGCGTCTGGTACGTGTCCCTCGCGCTCGGCGTGCTCGCGCTCGTCCTGCTCATCGCCTTGGTGAAGATGCCGAAGGTCAACGAGAACGAGATCGTCGACGGCAACGCCGACGTCGTGGTCAAGCACGGCAAGCAGTTCTTCGGTTCCGCGTTGGCCGTGTGCATCGTGTTCATGTTCTGGTGCTACCTGTACCTCGTTAACATCAACGGCATGTACCCGACGTTTCTGCAGGACGTGAAGGGCATGTCGGTGTTCGACTCGTCCATGCTTCCCAACTGGCTCGCCATCATCACCATCCCTGTGGGCATCTTCGCGGGCGTGATCTCCGGCCGCTTCCCCATCCGCAAGTGGACGTTGGTGATCGCTTACGTCGTGGTGGGCGCGATCTTCTTCTTCCTGGCCTTCACGCCGGGGACGGATGCCTCCAGCTCGTGGGCCTTCTGCGTCATCATGGGCCTGTGCGCCTCGTTCGTGCCAACCTACACCAGGGGCATCGTGCCGGTGTTCTGCACGAACTCGTTCAAATGCGACATGGCGCTGGGCACCATGGCGTTCGTCACGGGCCTCGCGCAGGTGGCGGCGGTCGTGGCGTCCATGAGCGTGGCGAGCATCGGCTGGTTCGACAACGCCCAGTACGTGTGCGCTCCGTTGGCCCTCGTGGCGGCGTTCTGCGTGCTGGTCCTGGTCAAGGACGACCGCAAGGTCGTGGCGCTGCGCGCCGAGGAGGACCGGCTGAATCTGATCGAGGCCGGCGTCGCCGTCGACCCCGAGCCCGCGTCCGGGCGCGTGCCCGCTCCGGCTTCCGCGCCGGACGGCGCCGTCGCGAGCAAGGCGTAGGGAGGGATCGCTGTGAGCTGCGGGTACGCATGCGTGAACTGCGGCAAGTGCAAGGGCGAGTCGCGCCCGCTCATGAAGCCGGGGGAGTGCCCGGTGTGCCATGAGGCGAATCCGCCGGAGAGGCGCACGTGCTCGAAGTGCGGCTCGCCGTTGGCCCCGGCAGCCGGGGCAGCTCGAGGCCGCAGCGCTCGCACGCGCTAGCTCCCGGAGGGTTCTCGTGCCCGCAGCGAAAGCAGGTCGAGGTGATGTTCAGCTCGCGCGGCTTACCCCGGCAACGGCCGCACCCCACGCAGGCGTATCCGCATGACATGATCCGCTCCTTTCGGTAAAGGGAGGGCCGGCGCCGTTCGCGGCGCCGGCCCTCCCGTCGTTTCGCCCGTGCGTTCTTAGTTGTGGAACAGCACGAGCTTCTTCTTCGACACCGCCTTCTTGGCCAGTTCGTCGACGGGGCCGACCTCGATGCACTGCGCTTGGCAGTGGTGCTGGCAGGAGGGTAGCTTTCCCTGCCCCAGCCGCTCCGCGCAGAAGTCGCACTGGTCGGTGGGCACGGGGATGTACGCCAGCTGCCAGCGGTCGGGCGCGTACTCGTAAGGGCCGACCTCGTTCAGCTTGATGCCGAATTGCCCTACCGGCAGATGGTGCTCCATCTGGCAGGCCGTCTCGCAGGTGTGGCAACCGGTGCACCACTCGTAATCGACGAGGATTCCGTAATCAGCCATAGCCTATTCACCTTCCTTCACGGGATATACCTTGCAGAGCATGGACTTGTAGTTCGCGCCGAAGCCCGACTTGCCCGGCAGGTACGAGTTGAGCAGCTTGTTCACGTTCAGGTCGAGCATGCCGAACAGGCCGTCCTTCTCCTCGCCCGGCGCTTCGGGGAACCACCAGGCATGGTCCGACATGATCACGCGCTCGTCCATGATCTCGGTGCACTCCACCACGCGCTTGCAGCGACCGCGGCCGTTCTCCAGCCAGACCCACTCGCCGTCGTGCACGCCCACCTTCTCGGCGGCTTTCGGGTTGATCTGCACGATGGGCCAGGGTCGTCCGGCGCGCAGGTGCGGTATCTGGCGATGCTCGGAATGGAACATGAACCAGTTGCGAGCGCCGGTGGTGAGCACGAACGGGTACTCCTCGTAGAGATCCGGCGTGGATTCGGGGCTCTCGGTTGGCTCCTCGAAGTAGGGCACTGGGCTTAAGCCCGCGTTGTTGTAGAACGTCGACCACAGCTCGATGCGGCCGGTCTGCGTGTTGAAGCCGGGCTGGCCGTCGGGGCGCAGCAGGCCCTTCTCGTGGCGATGGTACTCGAAGGGGATGTAGGCGGGTGCGGCTTGCTGCAGCTCCTCGAACGTGTAGCCGGTGCACTCGATGACGTAGCTGAACATCTCCTTGTCGTCTTTCCACGGCCATGCTTCCGGGTTGAAGCGCCGGCCCAGCTCAAGGTTGATCTGCATGTCCGATTTGCATTCGCCCACCTGGCACACCTTGTTGATGGTCTCGCCGCGCTGCGCGCCGTCGCCCACGCGGATGCCGTCGCGCTCGGCGTACGTGCAGGCCGGCAGGAACACGTCGGCCAGCGCCATGGCCGTGGGCGTCATGAACATGTCCACCACCACGATGAAGTCCAGCGTGCGCCAGGCCTTCATGGAGCGTTCGGGGTCGGGGGAGGTGCAGGTGAGGAAGTTCGTCGTCTGCAGCCAGGCGCCGTGCAGCTTGTAGGGCTCCTCCGTTTCGAGCGTCTTCATGACCTCGTCGGAGGAGGCCACCTGGAAGCCGAACTTCAACAGCGAGTACTTGTCCAATCCGATGCGGTGCGCGTCCATCTCGGGCGTGACCAGCTCGCCGCCGAACCCGCCGGAGTAGGCCAGGATCTCGGGCGGCACGATCATGCAGCCCGGCTTCTCGCAGAAGCCGCAGATCTGCCACAGCGCGCCGATGGCCTGGGCGGCCGGGAGCGATTCTTTCGTGGTGTCTACGGCAAGGCCCCACTGCACGATACCGCAGCGGGCGTTCGCCCAGGTACGCGCGGCGCCGACGATCTTCTCTTCGGGCACCCAGGTGATGGAGGCCACCTTGTCGGCGGGGTAGGCGGCTGCGGTTTGCGCCAGCTCGTCGAAGCCGTAGCACCAGCGGTCGACGAAGTCGTGGTCGTACAGGTCCTCGGAGATGATGACGTTGAGCATGCCCAGCGCCAACGCGGCGTCGGTGCCGGGACGGATCTGCAGCCAGTACTCCGCCTTGTAGGCAAGCCACGTCAAGCGCGGGTCGACCACGATGAGCTTCGAGCCGCGCTTCATGACGTCGACCATCCAGTGGCCGTAGAAGCCGTCCGAGTTCGCGATGAGCGGGTTGTTGCCCCACACCATAATGTACTCGGCGGGCTCCCATTCCGGGTTGTCGTAGCGATCGGGGTACTGTTGGGAGAAGTCGCCCACCCAGAAGTTGCCCGTCGTGGCGGCGCAGCCGGCCACGCGCGGCAGGTAGCACGCCATGCCCGACATGTTGAACATGTAGTTGGGGCTTCCGAACGACCAGGCAAGGCGCGTGATCCAAGCGGCGATGTCGCGGCCGGTGCCCTGCACGAACGGGATGGACCATGCCCCGTACTTCTCTTTGATCTCGGTGAACCGATCGTACACGAGGTCGAGCGCCTCGTCCCAGGTTATCTGCTCCCACTTGTCCTCGCCGCGATGCGCGGGGTCGCGCTTCATGGGCGAGGTGATGCGGTCGGGGCTGTACACGACCTCGGTCAGTGCGAGGCACCGGTTGCAGAGGCGCCCTTTGTTGTAGGGGTTCTCGGGGTCGCCTTCCACCTTGACGAGCTTGCCATCGTCGTCGGTGTACAGCAGCACCCCGCACCCGATGTGGCAACCGGGCCCCGACCACGCGCTGCCGCGCGTGACGTGCAAGCCGTTCTCGTCGTACTTGAACGGCTTCTCATGCTCGACCAAATGGTACTTCGTCTCGCTCATTCCTCTTCTCCTCTCGTCGGTTCTCGTTTCGTCGCGCCTCTCGCTTCCCCGGACCAACGGAGTTGCCGGTCCGGGGAAGCGTATGGATCGCGCCGCATAGGCGGCGGTGACGATGGTTTACTCGGCGGCTTGCTCCGCCTCTTCCTGCTTGCGGATGGCCAGCACCTTGCGGTCGGATTTGACGCAGATGAACACGATGAGCGACGCTATCAGCGCGAGCGGAGCCAGCACGAACTGTCCGTTCGCCGTCCAGCCGATCTCAGCGATGGACAGAGAGGCCAGCGATCCCATGCACTGGGCGAGGCCGGTTGCGAACGCCATCGTCGCAAGCGCCAAATCGGTCTTTTTCGGGTTGGGCACCAATACGGGAATGATGGCGCGCGTTCCCATGGGAATGCCGGCCGCGCAGACGCCCATGAGGATGCAGAACGTCCAGGGACCCACCAAGTCCTCACCCGGCGTGAAGGCGCAGAAGAACATGAGCAGCGCGACTACCAGGTAGGGAACGGCGACGAAGTACTTGCGCGCGTTCCACTTGTCCGATAGCACACCGAACAGAATGCCCACCGGGATGGTGATGATGGCGATCCAGTTCGGCAGCATGGACGAGTCGAACACCGACATGCCTTTGGTTTGCTGCAAGAAGGTGGGATACAACGTGTTGATGTTGTCGACGTACACGTACACCCATGCGAGGAACGCGACGGACATCATGATGGCGGCGAACATAAAGCACTTTCCTGGCTTCTTACGCCGCGTCACGTCGCCGTCGACGAGTTCGTTCTCGGGCACTTGGGGCATCTTCACGCTGACGAACATCCAGACCAAAGACACGACTTCCATGATGAGCGACACATACCAGATCGGACGCCAGCCGGCGGATTCGAAAATGACGGGAGCCAAGAAGAACGCAATGATGGTGCCCACGGGAATCCACAGCGACCAGATGCCCATGACGAGGCCCTGGTTCTTCAACGGGAACAACCGCGGCATGATGTTGGGTCCGATAACGCATATGAGGCCATATGCGCAGCCTTCGATGGCGCGCCCCACCAAGAACAACGCCGCGTTTGGCGCGAAGGATCCGATAACCGATCCTATCAGCATGAGCACGCAAGAGATGAGCACCGAGGCTTTCACGCCGATCTTCTGCATGATGAGCATGCCGGGATAGGCGAGCACGAGCGCGGCGATGGCGTAGGACGACATAATGTAGCCCAGCCCCGCTTCGTCGAACCCGAGGTCCGCGCCAATGAACGCGATAGCCGGAGCGGCTTTGAACAGGTTGAAGGCTGCGGTGAAACCGAAGAAGAACAGGGCGCTGAAGCAGATCCATCTTTCGGTCTGCGTCAGCTGGCGGTTCTGCACGCCGAAGGCGGCAATGCCTGTTTGAGCCATGCGATTTCCCTCCTTGTTGTCTGATTTCGAGACAGCGTCTCGCTTGCGCGGCGTTTGAAGCCGCGTTTCCAGCAATGGTTCGTTTGGAATTTCGATGCAGGCTCGGATGCGCGGGACGCGTCGAGCCTGCACTGCCGATGGGCTACAAGGCGCAGAGCGTTTGCTTGCGATGGTCGGCCAGCAGGGCGCTCAGTTCGTCAAGCGGTCCGTAGGTCATGCAATTCGCTTGGCAGTGGTGCACGCAGGCCGGCAATTCCCCCTTCGCCGTGCGGTCGGCGCACAGGTCGCATTGGTCGCCGAAGATGGGTGCGAAGTCGTACTGCCAGGTTTCTCCTTCAATGAGCCAGGGGCCCATCGTGCACACCTGGACGCCGCTCTGTCCGATGGGGAAGCCGTGCTCCATCTGACAGGCCATCTCGCAGCTGTGGCATCCGGTGCACCAGTCGTAATCGACCAGGATCCCGTATTTCCCGTCCATGGCTATTCACCGTCCTCTACTCGGAAGAGTTTCACCAGCATGCACTTGTAGTTCGATCCGAATCCGCTTTTGCCGCATGTCCAGGGAACTAAGTTGTTGATGGCCAAATCGCGTACCCCGAACAGGTCCTCCGGATCGTCTTCGGGCAGCCACCAGGCGTGGTCGGTCGAGCAGAACCGCGGGTCCAAGAGCACCGGCGTCACCTGCACGCGCCGTTTCGCGCGTCCACGCTGGTTTTCCACCCACACCCAGTCGCCATCGCGCAGTCCCAGGTCGAGGGCCGTGTCAGGGTGCACTTCGATGATGGGGTCGGGCCGCAGGGCGCGCAAACGGGGGATGTTGCGGTGCTCCGAATGGAACATGCCCCAGTTGCGGGCGCCCGTGGTCAGCACGAGCGGGTACTCCTCCAAAAGCTCAGGGGTCGAACCGGGGCCGGGCTCCGGTTCCTCGAAGTAGGGCAGGGGGTCGAGGCCGGCACCCGCGTACTGGGTCGACCATAGCTCTATGCGGCCGGTGGGGGTGTTGAAACCGGGTTGCCCGTCGGGGCGCAGCAGACCCTTCTCGTGCTTGCGGTACACGTATTGCGGATATGCGGGTGCGACTTCGCGCAGCTCGTCGAACGAGTACCCGGTTTCGCCGATGATGCTGGAGAACATCTCCTTGACGTCGGCCCACGGCCAGGCGTCGGGGTTGAGGCGCCGCCCCAGCTCGAGGTTGATCTCCATGTCGGATTTGCATTCCCCGACTTGGCATACCTTGTTGATGGTCTCCCCGCGCTGCGGACCATCGCCGATGCGCAGACCGTCGCGCTCGGGGTAGGTGGCGGCGGGCAGCACGTAATCGGCCAGCGCCATGATGGTGGGGGTCATGAACAGATCGACGCCCACGATGAAATCCAGGTCCTTGGCTGCGTTGTAGAAGCGGTCCGGGTCGGCTCCCATGCAGGCCAAAGGGTTGGTGGTCTGCATCCACATGCCGTGCAGCGCGTAGGGGTCTCCCGTCTCCATCTGCTTGACCATCTCGTCGGGTTGCAGCGTTGCGAAACCGAATTTGAGCAGCGGGTACTTCTCGAGTCCGATGCGCTTTGCCGTTTGCTCGTCGCTCAACAGGTCGGCGCCGAAACCTCCGCCGTAGAACAGGATCTCGGGCGGGATGATCATGCCTCCAGGACGGTCGATGTTTCCGGTGATCTGGGTGAGCGCGGCGATCGCCTGGATGGCGGGCAGCGCCTCGCGCGTCATGTCGACGGCGAGGCCCCACTGGATGCATGCGCGCTCTGCCGTTGCGAACCGACGTGCCGCCTGGACGATCTTCTCTTCGGGGATCCACGTGATGTTCGCCACCTTGTCGGGCGGGTAGTCCTGCACGCGCTCGGCTAGCTTGTCGAAACCGTAGGTCCATTTATCCACGAAATCGTGGTCGTACAGGTCCTCGTTCACGATGACGTTGAGCATGCCCAGCGCCAACGCGGCGTCCGTGCCGGGGCGGATGGGCAGCTGCAGCGCCGCGCGGCGCCCGAGCCAGGTCATGCGCGGATCAACGACCACGATCTCCATGCCTCGCTTCATCAGGTCGATGACCCAATGGCCGAAGAACCCGTCGGAGTTCGATACGATGGGGTTGTTACCCCATAGCACCATGACCTCGGGTACCTCGTAGGCGGGGTTGTCGTAGCGGTCGGGGAACTCCTGCGAACAGTCGCACACCCAGAACGACCCCGTCGTGGAGTACATGCCCGACACGCGGGGCAGGTAGCATGCCAGCCCTGAGAGCGGGAACCCGTAGTTGGGGCTGCCGTACGACCAGGCAAGGCGCGATATCCACGTGGCGATGTCGCGCCCGGTGCCCTGCATGAACAGCACCGATTCGGCTCCATAGCGCTCGCGGATGTCTTTCAGCCGCGCTTCGATCTCGTCGTAGGCCTCGTCCCAGGAAATGCGCCGCCACGCGTCCTTCCCGCGATCCGCGCGGTCGCGCTTCATAGGATGGAGCAACCTGCGATCGTTGTACACGACTTCGGGAAGGTCGAGGCAGCGGATGCAGAGCCTGCCTTGGTTGAAGGGGTTCTCCCGGTCGCCCTCCACTTTCACGAGCGTTCCCTCCTCGTCGGTGTACAGCTTCACGCCGCACCCGAGGTGGCATCCCGGGCCGGACCAAGCGCTTCCGCGCGTCACCGTCAAGCCGTCCTCCTCGTAGCGCCATGGCTTGTCGTGGTCTACGAATACGTATGATCTCTTCTCGTCCACGTTCACATCCCCTCGTTTCGTCCTCTTTGGCGCGCCGCCCGCGCCGGTACGATGCTTCCCTCCGATCGGATGTGCTTTCCCCTTTCTCCCGCTCCGAACAGGAGACGAAGCTCGTCGAGTGTAGGCGGCGTCGCCAACAGGCGTCTACTTACTTTGCGGGTGAACCGGGTTTTCAAGCGTTTTTGTTTATGGGTGAACGAGGATAAGGAAGAATTCATATCGACAACTTCGGCAATTCATACGATTTGTCTGATGGATGCCAGCTGGCCTTTTTCTGGTTTTGGATATAATCGAATCTCCGTTGATGCCAAGGGGGCTTCATGAAGGGGAAGGCAGAATCAGGCGCCGAAGAGACCTTATACGGCCAGTTTATGCCTTTTGTCGTAGTGGGTTTCGCGCTGTGCTGGGCGGTAACCTACATATTCGCGTATAGCTTCATCTTCACACCGCTCGACGAGCTCACTGTCGCCCAGCGCGATGTCGGACGCATGTGCTATCTCTGGGGCGTCGTTTTGTTCGAGGTGCTCATATACGCTTTGTACGACAAGGTGCGCTCGTTTCGGTTCCGAGTGCCTTTGGCGGTAGCGGCGTACGTCGTTTTGGTTGCGTTGGTGGTGGTGTGCGCCACGGGTGCCGGGTTGGACGGATGGGTGCGCTCGGTGTTGATGCTCGCTGCCGGCTTGTGGCAGGGCGTGTTTCACATTCTCTGGTCAGAGGCGTGCGTCTACCTAGACATGGACAGCGCCAAGCGATGCATGCAAATGTCGGTCGTCGTCGGAGCGGCGGTGTTTGTGGTCACGACGTTGGTGGCCGGCTCGGCGGGTTTGTACATGGCTTTGCTGCTCGCCTTCCTCTCGTTGGTTTGTTACGTGTTCACCCACCAGTTCTGGCCTGCGCGCACGTTGGGGGACCAGCCCTTGTCGCGTAAGCTTTCCAAGTCGCTACATAAAAGCAGCATCGTTCTGGTCATCTACGGCGCGGTGTTCGGTGTGGGAATCTACGCCTGCATGGCACCCGATCTGCCGGTGTATCTAAGCTATCCGCTGACGGGGCTTGCCTTGGGGCTGGGAGTAGGGGTGCTGCTGTTGGTGAATGTGCTCACGGAGCGGTCTTTCTCCTTTAACGAGCTCGTTATGGCGCTCTTGCCGGTCATCGCCGTCGTGCTGACGCTGCTCACGTTCGTTACGGGGATGGGACGATGGGCGCTGTACCTGATGTTGCTGATGTTCCTCACCGTATTCGACGTGTCGAGTTTCTGCTTTCTGTTCGAGCTTACAAGCAGGTTGCGATTGACGCCCATCAAGAGTATCGCGCGCGGCAGGATACGCATTCAGCTGGGCATGGCGCTGGCGGGTACGGCGAACCTGGCGCTGGCCGACTTCCTTGAATTGTCCCAAGACAACCTGTTCTTGGTTCCGCTGGTGTTGGTGGTGTTCTTGTTCATCATGGTGGCGGCGAGCGGAGAAATCAAGGCGCTGCCCGACGGGTTGGGGCTGGCGGCCGCAGCGTCTTCCGAGGAGGGCCATGTCGATGACGATCTGGCAAAATGCACGGTTTTGGCCGAGGACTACGATTTGTCGCGAAGGGAGTTCGACGTTCTGATCCTGCTTATGCGCGGCTACGACACGAATTCCATCGCAGAAAAGCTGTTCGTGTCGCCCCATACGGTGAAATCCCATACCTATCACATCTACAAGAAAATGGGCGTGAACTCGAAGCAGGAACTGCTGAGGAAGCGCGACGAGATGTGAGGAGGCCCCGATGTGCTATCCGTGCCGTCATTGCGGCCAATGCGAGCTGAAGCGGCCGCGCGCCTACGGCGTGTGCCCGTTGTGCGGGTTCGACAACGGATCCGATGCCGTTTCGTGCGTGCGATGCGGGTTCGACTTCCCGCCGAAAGCGGGGGTCTCGACCGGCGAAGCTCGTTGGTCCGCAGATGGAAGCGAGGCCCGATCGGCCGGAACCGTTGGTGTTCGTCCATCTTTCTCTTGAAATATGATCGGCGTGCTTCTCAGTTTGCTACAATACGGAGCATCGATGGTATGTCGAAAGGAAATCACATCATGAATATCGTGTTGTTGGGGGCGCCGGGTGCTGGGAAGGGCACGCAGGCGGCCAAGCTGGTCGAGGAGTTCGCCACGCCGCACATCTCGACGGGCGACATGCTGCGCGCGGCCGTCAAGGCCGGCACGCCGCTGGGCAAGAAGGCCAAGTCCTACATGGACGCCGGCGAGCTCGTGCCCGACGACGTCATCATCGGCCTCGTGACCGAGCGCCTGCAGGATCCGGACACCGAGAAGGGCTTCATCCTCGACGGGTTCCCGCGCACGTCCGCCCAGGCCGTCGCGCTCGACGCCGAGCTCTCGAAGCTGGAGCGCCCGCTGGACGCGGCGCTGCTCGTGGACGTGGACCCCGAGGTCATCGTCAAGCGCCTCACGTCGCGCCGCATGTGCCGCGACTGCAACTACATCGGCACCGCAGCCGACGAGACCTGCCCGAAGTGCGGCGGCGAGATGTACCAGCGCGACGACGACAACGAGGCCACGGTGCGCAACCGCCTCGACGTGTACGAGAAGTCCACGGCGCCGCTCATCGACTACTACCGTGGCTGCGACCTGCTGGTCTCCATCGACGGCGACCGCGATCCCGACGTCGTGTACGCCGACGTAAAATCTGCGCTGGGCCTGTAACCCTTCGCCGGTTAAGAGAAATGTCAGCGAGAAGCCCCGAGGTGCCCGAGATCGCCCCGCCGCGCGGCCGAGCGTACCGCAAGGTACGTGAGGGAAAGCGCACAAGGGGCGAGATCGGGTGCATCGGGGCTTCGCAGCGTCGGGCCGTTCCGCCGTTCGCAGAACGGCGGAACCCCTGATGCCCACGGTTCGCCAGAACATATCCTACGCCTACACGAGCTTCATGCGCGCGCATCGGCCGGCGGTGCGCCATCTGGCGAAGAGCATCCTCGCCATCCTCGCGCTGGCCTTTTTGCTGGAAACGTTCCTGTTCAACATCAACTACTTCACGTCGGCGGGCTACCATCCCATCAGCTTGAACGGCAAGCTCAACCTGCAGGAGACGGTGGACGAGCAGTACAAGCTCACAGCGGTGAACCACACGCTGGAGTTCTCCAACCTCAACACCGAGGTGCACAACATCTGGCTCAACTTCGATTACCGGCAGCCCGCGCAGGAGCTGACGGTGAAGATCCAGTTCACCGACGACGCGCACCACACGTACTTCGACTCCACCGAGTACACGGTGGGCGTGCCCGACGTGTCGCTGTCCACGCTGTGCGACCAGAGCGAGTACATCAACCTGAACACGTCGGGCCTCGTGGACAACCTGAAAATCGAGATCACGGGCGATGACGTGAGCTACCCCATCAAGCTCACCGACGTCGTGCTCAACGCGCGCCATCCGTTCGACTTCAACGGCGGGCGCTTCTTGGCCACGGCGGGCATCCTGCTGCTGGCGTTCGCGTTCCGTCCGCGTTCGGCCATCTACCGCATCCATATCGTGGACGAGCCGCGCAAGTCGAAGGCGGCCATCATCGCCGCCGTGGTCATCGAGGTCAGCCTCATGTCCTCGTTTTTGTTCATGGGCTCGAACCTGGTGGGCGTCGCCACGCAGAGCTACAACAGCGGTTCGTGGGACGGCCGCAGCATCGTGAACACGTTCGAGGTGGGCGGCGACAACGCCCAGCAGTACGCGGAGCTCGCCAAGGCCATGGCCCACGGCCAGCTTTACCTTGAGGAAGAGCCGCCGCAATGGCTGCAGGACATGTCCGACCCGTACGACAAGGGCGCGCGCGACGAGGCCCAGAAGGAGACGGGGGAGCCGTATCTCTTCGACGTGGCCTACCACGACGGGCATTACTACGTCTATTTCGGCGTGGTGCCGGTCGTGCTGTTCTACCTGCCGTTCTATCTGATCACCGGAGCCAACTTCCCCACGGCTATCGGGGTTCTGCTGGCCTGCATCGCCTTCGTGCTGGGCTGCTCGGCGCTGCTCGACCGCTTCGCGCGCTACCATTTCAAGCGGGTGAGCCTGGGGCTGTACCTGCTTCTGCAGATACCGCTGGTCACCTGTTGCGGCATCCTGTACCTGTTGAAGTTCCCCACGTTCTACTCGCTGCCCATCATGCTGGGGCTGGCGTTCTCGGTGTGGGGCCTGTACTTCTGGATGCGCGGCCGCGCCTCGGCGGCGCGTGCTACCGGCCCGGAGAAGTGGTACTTGGCCGGATCGCTCTGCATGGCGCTCGTGGTGGGCTGCCGCCCGCAGCTCGTCGTGCTGTCGCTTCTGGCCTTCCCGCTGTTCTGGCGCACGTACATCACGGAGAAGCGGCTGCTCACGGCGCGCGGCGCGCGGGAGTTCGCCTGCCTCGTGGCTCCGTACGTGGTGGTGGCCGCCGGCCTTATGGGGTACAACTACGCGCGCTTCGGCTCGCTCACCGACTTCGGGGCGAACTACAACCTCACCGTGAACGACATGACGAAGCGCGGCTGGAAGCTGGGGCGCCTTGCGCCCGCCCTGTTCGCGTACTTTCTGCAACCGCCCTGTGCGACGGGCGTGTTCCCCTACATCCAACCGGCGCCGTTCGACACCACCTACATGGGGCAGACCATCAAGGAGGTCACGTTCGGCGGCATCCTGGCGTGCCTGCCCGTGCTGTGGGTGCTGCCGTTCGCGAAGCGCATCCTCACGCTGCGCATGCGCCAGCGCTCTACGCGCACCATCATGGGCGTGATCGTGGTGCTGCTCGCGTCGGGCGTGATCGTGGCTTTGCTCGACGCCGAGATGGCCGGCATCCTGCAGCGCTACTTCGCCGACTTCAGCTTCATGTTCCTGGCGGCCGTGGTGCTGCTGGTGTTCATCGTGAACGAGAACCTTGCGCCGGGCTCGACCGCGCAGAACCTGTTCATGAAGGTGCTGCTTGCGCTGGTTGCCGTTTCGGTGCTCTACAGCGCGCTTCTGTGCTTCGTTCCCGAGACGGGCTGGTATTCCGACGTGTACCCGTGGGCGTACCAGAACGTCATCGAAACGGCCCAGTTCTGGACATAGGCTTCACTCCCGCCCGGCGCCCTTCGAGCGCCTGCGGGCCGCGCCGCCGCGCCTCCGAGGACGCGGCGGCTTGTACGGTAAGAACGCAAGAGAAGAGAGGTCCCATGGAATTCATCATCGCCGAGAGCACGGAGGACATGAGCCGCCAGGCGGCCGACCGCATCGCCTCGTTCGTCGAGGCCGATCCCGCCTGCGTGCTGGGCTTGGCCACCGGCACGACGCCCATCGGCCTGTACGCCTGCCTCGTGGAGGATTGCGCGAAAGGCAAGATCAGCTTCGCCGACGTCACCACGTTCAACCTCGACGAGTACCGCGGTCTGGCCCCCGAGCACGACCAGAGCTACCGCTACTTCATGAAGCAGCACCTGTTCGACCACGTGGACATCGACCAGGCCCGCACGCACGTGCCCGAGGGGTCGAACCCCGACGCCGACGCGGTGTGCGCCGCTTACGAGCAGGCCATCGAGGATGCGGGCGGCATCGACCTGCAGCTGCTGGGCCTGGGGCCGAACGGCCATATCGGCTTCAACGAGCCCGAGGACACGTTCCCGGCGGCCACGCACTGCGTCGACCTCACCGAGAGCACCATCCAGGCCAACAGCCGTCTGTTCGACTCCGTCGACGATGTGCCGCGCCAGGCGTACACCATGGGCATCGGCACCATCATGGCGGCGCGCAGCGTGCTCGTGGTGGTGGAGGGCGCCCACAAGGCCGAGATCGTGAAACGCGCCTTCTTCGGCCCCGTGACGCCGCAGGTGCCGGCTTCCATCCTGCAGTTCCATCCCAACGCCACCGTCATCGTGGACCCGGCGGCCGGCGAGCTCTGCAAGTAAGGATCCGAACCTGCGAGCGAGCCGGGCGGTCGCTCGGGTTTCCTCGCACACTTCGCGAAAGTTCGTCGATCCGAACGATCGCCCTGCCTTCAAGGCGGGCTGCAAGCGGGAGGAAACGATAGCACGAAGGGTCTCTGCTTGCTTGGTGGAGGCCCTTCTTCTTCTTCGAGCGACATGGCAGAATGGGTGAAAAACAGAAAGGAAGGGACTATGCGCATAGTTGGCGGTGCGGTTTTCGACGGCGAAGGTTTTTCCGAACGCGTTCTTGCGATCGACGGCGGGCGATTCGCGGAGGCGGGCGATGCCGGGGTGGGCGGCGACGAGGTTGTCGACGCGAGCGGCTGCTACGTGATTCCCGGCTTGGTCGACCTGCACTTCCACGGCAGCGCCGGTGCCGACATCAGCGACGGCGACCTTGCGGGGCTGCACAAGATGGGCGCTTACGAGGCGTCGCGCGGCGTCACGGCCATGTGCCCGGCCACCATGACGCTGCCCGAGGACGTGCTCGCGCGCGCGGCGCAGGCGGCGGCCGCCTACGAGCCGGCCGAGGACGAGGCGGACCTCGTGGGCATCAACATGGAGGGGCCGTTCATCTCGCCCAGCAAGGTGGGGGCGCAGAACCCCGACTACGTGCGCAACCCCGGCGTGGAGGAGTTCCGCCGCTTGCAGGAGGCCGCCGGCGGGCTGTTCAAGCTGGTGGACATCGCTCCCGAAGAGCCGGGCGCCGACGAGTTCATCAAGGAGATGGCGGGGGAGGTGCGCATCTCGCTCGCGCACACCTGCACCGACTACGACACGGCCGCGCACGCCTTCGAGCTGGGCGCGCGCCAGCTCACGCACCTGTTCAACGCCATGGACCCTATGCATCATCGCAAGCCTGGCCCCATTCCGGCCGCGGCCGAGCGCGACGACGTGACGGCCGAGATCATCGCCGACGGCGTGCACATCCACCCCGCCATGGTGCGCCTGGCGTTCAATATGTTCGGCGACGACCGAATGATCCTCATCAGCGACACGCTGCGCGCCGCCGGGCTCGAGGACGGCACCTACGATTTGGGCGGCCAAGACGTCACGGTGCGCGGCCCCGTGGCCACCATCGAGAACGGGGCGCTGGCGGGCTCGGTGAGCGACCTCATGCGCTGCCTGTACGTGGCGGTGCGCGACATGGACATCCCGCTGGCGAGCGCCGTGAAGGCCGCGAGCGCCAACCCGGCCCGCGCGCTCGGTCTGGAGGGCCGCTACGGCTCCCTCGAGCCCGGCTGCGTGGCCGACGCCGTGCTGCTAGACCAGGAAACGCTCGAGGTCAAGCAAGTCATCCTGCGCGGCAAGCCGCTCATGTCCTAAGAGGGAGGCGAGAGCGGCCTTCCCCGTAGGGGCGCTCTCCAGAGCGCCCGGCGCGGTGACGAGCAAGAACGAAAACAAGGCGGCGAGCGCACCATGCGCTCGCCGCCTTCGTCTCCTATTCCGAACAAACCTGCGAAGCGCCCGCTACGAATCGCTTCGCGCCGCCTTCACCTGGTAGAGCTCTTTGTCCGCCAGGTGCACGAGGTCTTGCAGGGTGCGAACCCCCTCCGTGTACGCCGCCGATCCCACGCTCACCCGCATGGAGTATTCCGCCGGCTCTCCCGCGTTGCCTTGCGCGAGTTCGGCGTTCAGGTACGCGCCGATCGCCTTCGCGTCGCAGGGGCTTGCGGAATCCCGCACCAGCACGAACTCGTCGCCTCCGTAACGCGCGGGAAAGCCCGAGCCGTCCGCGCAGCAGCGCCTGAGGGCGTTGGCCACGCGCTGCAACGCCCGGTCGCCCTCCACGTGGCCGTACGTGTCGTTGATGGCTTTGAAGTGGTCCACGTCGACCAAGTACAGGCACAGCGTCTGGCCCGCATCGCGATGGCGCATGCGCTGCGCGACGTGCTTCGCCAGTTGGGTGCGGTTGTTCAGCTGCGTGAGCGGGTCGAGCGATATCTTCTGCTCCTGCATGTCCAGAAACACCCACAAAAGGGCGACGGCGACGCCCACGCACGTGAGCGGCACGTTCGGGGCGAGGGCCTGCAGCGTGATGAACAGCAACGGCAGGATGGCGAAGTACATGAGCGCCAGGTACTGCGAGCGAACCGCGAAGTTCTCCTTCTTGAACGAACCCAAAAGCGCGTGGGCGGCCGTCACCAGACCGTACCCGTACACGATGAAGAACTGCACGTAATACAGGCTGCCGCGCTCGTATCCGCCGTCGGCGTCGATGCTGAACGCCCATCCCGTCCAGTAGGACGACAGCACCAGCACGAACGAGACCATGAGGGGCACCGCGCAGGCGACTATCCGCGCACGCGAGGCCACGAAGCGCGAGTTCTGCACCTTCTCCGAGTACACGAACCAGCAGAAGCTGCCGACGGAGGCCATGAGGTAGTACGCCGCGTTGATGCAGAAGCTGCCGAGCGGCGCCACGTGCATGGAACCCTTGGTGACCAGGATCCACAGGATGTCGAGGAAGGAGGCAAGGATGTTCGCCATCAGGACGGCCGAGAACCAGAACTGCCGATTGCGCAGGTCGTTCCCCATACGGACCTTGAACAGAACCAGCACGAGGATGAGCAGGCACAGCAGGTTCACCTCGATGTAGAGCAGCGACTGCACGATCACTCCTTGTCATCGTCCCGCACGGGAGGATATGAGTATAAGGGTAAAGTATAGCGCCTTCATTTGGTTTTGGAAGGGTTTGTTTCGCCACGTCGAACGAGGAATGCGCGGAATCGGCACACGGCGCGAAAAAGGGCCGCTGCGAGGTGCAGCGGCCCTTTGAAGGCTCGGTTCTGTCGGTTGCCGTCTACTTCGTCGCCGGCAGGCTGGCGGCGGCCACGGACTGGCCCACGCGGCGCATCATCTCGTCGGGCAGCGTGACGTTGATCTGCTCGGCCAGTTCGGGGTACTCCTCGGCCAGCACGCGGTTGCACTCGCTGATGACCAGGTCGCCGCCCACGCCGGAGGCCACGCGGCCCAGCACCAGCAGCGTCTTGATCTCGTAGAACGAGCTGTACAGCACCAGCGTGTGCGCCAGGTACACGCCGATGGAGCGGAAGATGTCCAGCGCGCCCGCATGCCCCTCGTTCGCCAGGCCCTGCACCACCTTGAGCTTCTCGGCGGGGGAGAGCTCGGGGTCGAGCTCGATGCCGGCGGCCGGCGCCAGCTTGATGACGGCGTCCTGGCTGAAGTACTTGCAGCCCACGCCGAAGTCGGTGGACCACTCGTCCTGCATGGCGTCGGGCGACAGGTCGACCGGCGCGAAGGCCAGCTCGTTGATCCAGCCCAGCACGTTGCCGTCGGCGTTCACGTAGCCTACGGCCTCGGAGGTGCCCATGGCGATGCCCAGGATGTCGCCCGAGCCCGTGCTCATGAAGCCGGCGAGCGCGGTCACGTCGCCGTCGTTGGCCACCACCAGGGGCACGTCGCCGATCTCCTTGCCCGCGCGGTCGTAGATGCTCTTCACCTCGTCGCGGCGCTCGCGCGGCACCTTGATGAACAGCGACGCCACCATGGGGCTGTTGCCCACGAACGTGCCGGCGGACGACACGCCGATGGCGTCCACGCGCGGCATCTTGGACGCGGCGGTCTTGAAGGCCGTCACGATCTCGTTGAAGTGGTACTCGGGGTCCTCGGTGACCTTCGGGAACCACACGACCTCCTCGGAGTACACCGACTCGCCGTCGATGACGGCCGACACCTTGCGGTCGCTTCCGCCGGCGTCGAAGCCGATACGGCAGCCCTCCATATGGCCGCCGATCTGCTTGGCGGACTCGTTGGCGGCGGGGAAGTCGGCCTCGGAGCAGGCCACCACCTCGAGGGGCTTCTCGTACACGTCGCCCACGAAGCCGTAGTCGAACGCGCGCTCGCCCTCGGGCGAGTACGCGGCCGCCAGCTTCGCCGCGATGTCGTCGCAGCCGCGCAGGTAGACGCGGAAGCCGCCGATGCTCCACAGCTCGAACTTCACCAGGCGCTCCACGTAGCGGAAGTCGGCTTCGGCGAACTCGCCGCCGCGGATGAAGCTCTCGCGCACCGAGATGAGCCCGTCCTCGCGCTCCACGGCCACGGCGATGGGCTGGGCGGCGCCCTTCAGGTACTCGCGCGCCCACACGCCGAAGGGGATGAACTGCTCGTCCAGAACGGGCACGTTCTTGATCTCGTAATCGATACCCAGGTAGTTCATGGTCTAATCTCCTATCAATTCGGTCAAAACTCGCTCGGTCATGGACAGCGCGCGGGGTACGTGGAAGGGGCCCTTGAAAGTGGAGCCCTTGGTGGGGGGCATGGTGGGCAGGCCGTCGCGGCGCAGGTAGCCGTACCATTCGTCGTACTCGGGGTCGGCGAAGTGCTCTTTACAGTAGTCCAACGTCTTGAGAAGCCAGTTCAGGTAGTACTCGTCGCCGGTGTCGCGGTAGGCCTTCGATGCGGCGATCATGATCTCGTTGTGGGGCCACCACAGCTTCATGTCGTGCTCGTAGGCCTCGGTGGGCAGGCCCTTGCAGTCGATGAAGTACAGAAGGCCGCCGTACTCCTTGTCCCAGCCGGCCTCGATGGCCAGGCGGAAGATGTTCTCGGCGGCCTCGTGCAGCGCCCGGTCGCCCCGGTAGTTGGCCTCGTCCATCATGAACCAGCTGCATTCGATGTCGTGGCCCGGGTTCACCACGCGACCGGCCGTGTACCACAGCTCGGGCTTGCCGTCGAGGTTCACGCTTTCCAGCGTGCAGCCTAGCTCCGGGCGGTAATGCTCGTTCACGATGCGATCGGTGCACTCGTGGGCGTGCCGGTCGTACTCGTCGGCGTGTGCGGGGTCCACGCGGCGCATGATGCCGATGATGTTCAGAAAGATCATCGGATCGCCCAGCGCGCGGCCCGCCCTCGTCTCGGGGATGGTCTTGGGACCGAGGCCCGTGGGATCTTCCATCAGACCGTTGTTCAGGTCGTAAATCATATGGTACGCGCGCCGCGCGCGCTCGAGGTGCACTTCCTCGCCCGTCAGGCCGTAGTACTCGGCGTTCGCGATGGCGTAGAAGCCCTCGGAGAAGTTGTAGCGGCGCTGGCGCAGCGGCTTGCCCTCCGCCGTCACCGTGAAGTACAAACGTCCGCCCGCCTCGCGGTTGATGCAGTGGTCTTCCAGGAAGTCCAGGCAGCTTTTCGCGGCCTCCATCCATTCCGGCCTCTCGCCGTACAGGTGGCACAGGTAGGAGAACGTCCAGGCGCAGCGCCCCTGCATCCACACGCTCTTGTCGGTGGAATAGATCTCGCCGGTGCGGTCGAGGCAGGTGTACACGCCGCCGTTCTCGCGGTCCATGCCGTGCTTCAGCCAAAAGTCGATGCAGGCGTCCAGCTCCTGGCGGATCCAGTCGCGCGCCTCGATAAGCTTCTGCGTGTTGTCAGCAGCCACGGCGCCCCCTTAGTTCGAGCAGCCGAAGACGGGGCAGGCGCTCCAATGCGACTCGCGCGTCGGGGCGTCGGCGTCCATGAGGCCGGCTTTCTTGAGCACTTCGACGATATGGTCCACGTCCTCGCCCTCGAGCGCGCACACGGGCTCGCGCATCTGGTTCGTGTTGAACACGCCCATCTGCCACAGGGCCGTCTTGAACGCGCCCACGCCGGCACCGAAGCCCACGGTGGCCTTCACTTCGCGCGTCACGAACATGAGGCGGGCCAGGTGGTTCTGGATCTCGCGCACGCGCTCCCAGTCGCCCGCCTGCGCGGCGCGCCACTGCTCCACGTAGCTGACCGGGTCGATGTTGGCCAGGCCTGGAACGGACCCGTCGGCGCCGCTCAGATACGCGCCGTCGACGACCACCTCGTGACCGGTGAGCAGCTGCAGCGGATGGCCGGCGTCCTCGTTCTGCAAGACGAGCCAGCGGAAGCTCACGTCGTCGCCGGAGGAGTCCTTCACGCCCTGCAGCACGCCGTCGGCACCCAAGCGCACGAGCATGGTGGGGTCGAGCTTCGTGTGCACGCACACAGGCAAGTCGTAGGCGAACAGCGGCAGGTCGGTGTGCTCGCGAATGGCGCGGAAATGGCGCTCCACTTCCTTCGGGCCGCCCAGCGCGTAGAACGGGGCGGTGGCCACCAGCGCGTCCACGCCGTAGCCCGTGGCACGTTTGGCCTGGTCGATCACGCGCATGGTCTCCATGTCGATGATGCCCGTGAGCACCGGCACGCGCCCGTGCACCATGGCGATGGCCTCCTGCAGCACGTGGTAGCGCTGCGCGTCGGTGAGGAAGGCCACCTCGCCCGAGGAGCCGAGGAAGAACAGGCCGTCCACGCCCGCGTCGATCATGCGGTTGATGGAGCGCTCGAGCGCTTCCAGGTCGAGCTGGCGCTTCTCGGTCAGCGGAATGACAACCGGGGGGATTACGCCGCGAAACGGTGAATCAGTCATAGAAAACAAGCCTCTTTCCCTGTAGCGAATCATAATCGACAAGACTTTAATTCCCCTGATGGCCGCCGTCAACGTACGGTAAGGGTCGACCACAAGAAAAGCGCCTCGGCTTTACGCTCACCAAGCCAAGGCGCTTTTGAATCCTCCTGTTGCGATGTTTCCCACCTAAGGGCTGTCGGGGCAGGCGGCGAGGGTGCCGCGCGCAGTTCCGCAGCGCAGCGAGGACTGTCTGAGCACGGCACCCTCGCCGCCTGCCCCGACAGCCCCCCGCCGCAGGTCGCCGTTACTTCCCCAATTCAGGATGCAAAAGCGAAGGCGCCGCGCCCAGAAGCAGCTTCGTGTAGGCGTCCTTGGGGTTCGAGAACACCTCTTCGGCCGTGCCGCGCTCCACCGCCTCGCCCGCGTTCATGACGATGATGCGATCGGAGATGTAGCGCACCGTCTGGATGTCGTGGCTGATGAACACCATCGACAGGCCCAGGTCGCGCTTCAAATCCATGAGCAGGTTCAAAATCTGCGCGCGCACCGACACGTCGAGCGCGCTCGTGGGCTCGTCGGCGATGATGGCGTCGGGGGAGAGCGACAGGGCGCGGGCGATGGCCACGCGCTGCCGCTGGCCGCCGGAGAGCTGGCCCGGCAGCGCGTCGAGCACCGATCCGGGCAGGCCCACCATCTCGATGAGCTCCTGAACGCGCGCCTCGCGCGAGGCCTTGTCGCCGATCTTGTGTACCACGAGCGGGTCCATGAGCTGGTCGTGCACGCTCATGCGCGCGTTCAGGGCCGTGGCCGGATCTTGGAACACCACCGATATCACGCGGCCGATCAGGCGCCGCTCGGCGGCGGTACGCTTCGTCACGTCCTTGCCCTTGAAGAACACCTTGCCCGAGGTGGGCTGCTGCAAACCGCACATGACGTTGGCCGTCGTCGACTTGCCGCAGCCGGACTCGCCCACGATGCCGAGCGTCTGGCCCGGCATGAGCTTCAGCGTCAGGCCGCGCACGGCCTGAACCTTGTTGGGGTGGAGGATCGAACCCGTGCGCGTCTTGAACGTCACGCGCACGTCGTCGAGGAAGATGATGGGGGTGGGCTCGCCGTCCGCGCCCTCCGGCGCGGCGACGGCCTCGTTCAGTTTCTCGTCGCTCATAGCAGCGGACCTCCTGGCACGTAGGGCTTGATACCAAGTCGTTTGAGCTCGCTGTCAGGCAGCTCGCCGTAGTAGTGGTCGGTGCCCTCCACGCGCTTGAGCACGGGGCGCAGCTGCGAGACCTTGTCGGGGTGGCTCGAGCGCGGCGTGAAACGGTCGCCCTCGGGGAAGTCCTTGGGGCTGGGAACCGAGCCCGGCACCTGGTGCAGGCGCGCGCCGCCGGCTTCGATGGACAGCACCGAGCCCAGCAGGCCGCGCGTGTACTCGTGCACGGGATGGCACAGGATGTCGGTGACGGGACCCTGCTCGACCACCTGGCCGGCGTACATGACGGTGATGGAGTTGGCCACCTCGGCCACGAGGGCCAGGTCGTGGCTCACGAACACCATGGCGAAGCCCAGCTCCTTCTGCAGCTTGTTCAGCAGGTCGATGACCTGCTTCTGCACGGTCACGTCGAGCGCCGTGGTGGGCTCGTCGGCTATGACGAGCTTCGGGTCGCGCGTGAGCGCCATGGCGATGAGCACGCGCTGGCGCTGGCCGCCGGAGAGCTCGTGGGGGTACGACCCCAGCGTGCGCTTCGGATCGAGGCCCACCAGCTCCAGCAGCTCCTCGGCGCTGCGGGTGCCGCCGCGCTTGGTGAGCTGCTTCATCTGCGACTTGATGAGCATCGACGGGTTCAGCGACGACAGGGCGTCCTGGTAGATCATGGCGATCTCGCGGCCGCGCAGGGCGTTCATCTGGCGCTGGCTCATGGACAGCAGGTTCTGCCCGTCGTAGAGCACCTCGCCCGTGACGGTGGCCTTCGGATCGAGCAGCCCCATGATGGTGAGCGACGTGATGGACTTGCCGCAGCCCGACTCGCCCACGAGGCCCATGGTCTGGCGCGGGCGCACCACGAAGCTCACGTGGTCGACCACGTTCACGTCGCCGTGGCGTGGGAACTTGATGCACAGGTCCTTGACCTCCAGGATGGGCGGCACGTCGGTGCGCGCCTCGAAGCGGTCGGTGCGCGTCTTCTCCACCGCCTGCAGCTGGGCCAGGCGCTTCTCCAGCATTTCGGCCTGGGCGGCGTAGGCCAGCGTCGGGTCGGCGACCATCTTGTCGGCCTCACGATTGGCGGCCAGGGCGTCGTCGGCGGCCTTGACGGGAGCCTTCGGGGCTGCGGCCATGGCGTCGGTGATGCCCTCGGACAAAATGTTCAGGCACAGCACCGTGATCATGATGGCCAGGCCCGGGAACAGCGCCTGCCACCAACGGCCGGCAAGCACGCCGCCGCGGGCGTCGGACAGGATGTTGCCCCACGTGGGCGTGGGCTCGGGGATGCCGGCGGAGATGAACGACAGCGAGGCCTCGAACACGATGGCGTCGGCCACCAGCACGATAGTGAACACCATGACCGGGGCGATGCAGTTGCGGATGACGTGCTTCACGAGGATCCACGGGGCGCGGGCGCCCGACACGACGACGGCGCGCACGTAATCCTGGTTGTACTCGCTCGCCACGTTGGCCCTCACGATACGCGCGATCTGCGGTATGTAGAGGAAGCCGATGGCGAAGATGAGCGAGGGCACCGAGCTGCCGAACGCGATGACGAACGTGGCGGCCAAGGCGATGCCGGGGAAGGACATGACCACGTCGAGGATGCGCATGATGACTTCCGACACCCACTTGCGCGACACGGCGGCGATGGCGCCGATGATGGAGCCGCAGATGAGCGCGAAGGCCGTGGCGCCCAAGCCGATGATGAGCGAGTAGCGCGCGCCGTACATCATGCGCGACAGCACATCGCGGCCCTTGTCGTCGGTGCCGAACAGGAATTGGGCGTCGGGGGCCTGGCGGGCGGTGAAGATGGCGTACGGGTCGTGCGGCGCGATGATGTTGGCCAGCACGGCGATCATGACGATCAGGACGAGCACGATAAGCGAGATGCGCGATCCGATGGACATGGCCTTCCAACGGCGGAAATGCACCTTGCCGGGGTTGGATTCCATCTTTGCGGTTGTGTTTTCTCGAAGTTTAACCATGTCACACCGTCCTGATACGCGGATCGATCAGGATATAGAGCATATCCACGATGATGTTGATGATGATGAACGTGATGGCCACCACCAGCACGACGCCCTGCACGAGCATGGTGTAGCTGGACGTGATGCCCGAGAGGATGGCCATGCCCATGCCGGGTAGGTTGAAGATAACCTCGATGACCACGGCGCCGCCGATAAGGTAGCCGATGCGCAGGCCCAGCACCGTCACGGGCGTGATGAGCGCGTTGCGCAGCACGTTGCGCGCCACCACGACGCTCTTCGGAATGCCGGCACCGAGCGCCGTGCGCACGTAGTCGCGGTCGAGCTCTTCGACCATGGACGTGCGGATGACGCGCGTGAGCTGGCCCGAAACCGGCACGCCCAAAGCGATGGCCGGCAGCGCCATGCGGGCGAGCCAACCGCCGGGATCCGAGGTGAGCGCCGGCAGGGGGCCCGAGGCGGGCAGCACGTGCAGCATGGACGAGAACAAGAGGATCATGAGCACCGCCAGCCAGAACGACGGCGTCGCGATGCACGCGATGGAGAACACGCGGATGATCTGGTCGGGCCATCGGTCTCGGTACAACGCCGAGACCACGCCCAAGATCACCGCCACCACCACGCCGATGATGAGGCCGAAGAACGTGAGCTGGAGCGTGACGGGCAGCGCCTGGCCGATGCGCTCGGCCACGGAGGCGTTGTTCGCCCCGTACGTGCCCAGGTCGCCTTGGGCCAAGCCCACCATGTAGTTGCCGTATTGCACGAGGATCGGCTCGTTCAGCCCGTGGTCCTCACGGTACTGCTGGACTTGCGCCTCGGTCGCGTTCTCTCCCAGGACCGAATACGCTTGGTCGATGGGGGAGAGCGCCATGACGAAGAATACGAGGATGGTGACACCGAATATCATGATCGGCAGCGCTATCAGGCGTCTCCCGATCATTCTTAGCAGGTTGTTCACCGCACCCTCCTTTCGCTCTGGACTCTGATCGGTTATCGTTGGCGACCGTTTGTTCTCGCGTGCATGGAAGCCATGACCCCTCTTCAAACAGTCAACCTTATTCTATATGACCGCGTGCGGTTTGCCGGTGGAAAATAAGGTGTGAAGCAAGAAAGACGGTGCAGGTGAGCGCGGCGAAAGGCGGCTCGTCGCGCCTTTCGCCGCGCTACCCATGAAAAGGGCCCGCTCCGATGGAGCAGGCCCTTTCGAAACGCGTTAAACCAACAAGGCTGAAACCTTACGCCTTGGGGCTGGCGCCCAGGAACACGAGGCCCGTCGTGGCGATGGGCTTGAAGCCGGAGATCATGCTCTCCTGGTAGCCCGTGGCGATCTGACGGTGGAACAGCGGGTACAGCGGCACCTGCTCGGCCAGAAGGTCGAAGCACTGGTTCCACAGATCCTGCTGCTTGGAGCTGTCGGCCTCGCGCGCCTGCTGCATGAGATCCTGCAGCTCGGCCCACTTGCCGTCGGCGGCCTTGCTCCAGCACGTGCGGCCCTGCGTCCACACGTTGTCGCCGTACCACCAGCTCATGAGCAGGTCGGGGTCGTTGCCGAAGCAGGTCGGGTCGCCCGGCGTGAGCATGACGTCGTAGGAGAGCGTCGAGTCGGAGGCGGCGTACTCGCTCCAGTTGACCTTCTGCTCGTCGATGGTGCACTCGACGCCGACGGCCTTGAGGTCTTCCTGGATCTGCGGAGCGAGGTCCTTGACCCAGTTGTTGTTCACGACGAGCGTGAAGGCGAGGTTCTCCTGGCCGGCCTCGGCGAGCAGGCTCTTGGCCTTGTCAACGTCGTGCGTGTAGACCGTGGCGGCCTTGTGGTAGTTGGCATGCTCTTCCGGCAGGAAGCCCGTGACCGGGGCGGCATGGCCGTTCAGCTGGTTGGAGATGAGCTTGTCCACGTCGATGGCGTAGTAGAGGGCCTGGCGCACGCGGTAGTCGTCGAACGGGGCCTTCAGCGTGTTGAACATGAAGAACGCCTGGTTGAAGCCCTGGGCGTACTCGACGGTGGCGCCGGCGGCGGAGAGCTGGTCGGCGTTGGCGTCGGGCACGTTCTCCATGACCTGCACCGTGGCCTCCTGCAGCGCCGTCGTGCGGGCGGTGCCGTCGAGCAGGATGTTCCACTCCATGGCGTCGGCCGTGGGCTTGTACTGGCCCTCGTAGTTCGGGTTCGGGGCGAACTTGATGGTGCCGCCGTCGTCGCCGTTGACGCTCTCGTACATCCACGGGCCGGAGCCGATGGGCATGGTCTTGAGCTGGTCCTCGGTGAGGGAGGCGGGGAACACCTTCGCCACGGACAGGCGGTCCTTCAGCAGCGCGAAGGGGTACTTCAGCTTGATGGTGACCGTCTTGTCGTCCTTCTCGGCAACCGAGTCGATGAACGACAGGAACGCGCCGCAGGTGGCGTCGGCCATGTTGACCTTGAGGGCGTTCACCACGTCGGCCACGGTCACGTCCGTGCCGTCGGAGAACTTGGCGCCGTCGCGCAGGGCCACTTCGTACTCGGTGTCGGTGACCTTCACCGGCTCGCCGGCGGCAAGCGCGTTGTAGGTCTTGTAGGTGTGCAGGTCGAGGTCGTAGAGGCCCTCGAACACATGCCACGTGGCGGCCAGCATGAGCGCGGAGCCGCCGTTCAGGCCCACGGGGTTCACGTTCGTGGACGTGTAGGCGCAAGCGCCCGTCAGGGTGCCGCCCGCAGCGGGGGCGTCGGTTCCGGCGTCCTTCTTCGGCTCATCGGTCTTCGTGTCGCCGCCTCCGCCGCAACCGGCGAGCGCGAGACCAGCGGCCGTCGCGGCGACGGCGCCCCCCGCAAGGAACGTGCGGCGGGACAAAGGTGCTTTCAAAGGCTGTTCCATAGGTTTCCCTCCATTCGGTGACGGGGCCTTCCTGCCCCGAGCATACGCGCATGCTTGCGCACGCGCACAACAGCTCCGCCTATTATGGTGCAAAACCGCTCGAAAATAAAGAACTTGTAAGCTCAATATTGTTCTTACTATTCTAGTAGGAGAATATATGAACTGGGGAAACGCATGTTATCATGCGACGTATGGACAGATGTAAGCAGATGGTAAACGCCCCGTTTGGTGCGCGTGCACGAGGGGAGTCCTCAGATTCCGAAGAACGCCCGGCGCGTTTCCTCGCCCGGGTCGAGCTCTTGGCGACCCATGCGCTGCCCGCGCCGGCCCGCGTGGCGCCTCCGCCCGCCTCGAGCGAGGCCGTGCGCAAGTCCATGCAGGGCAACAAGCGCAGCAACACGAAGCCCGAGCTGCTGGTGCGTGCTCGGCTGCGGGAAGCGGGGCTCACGGGCTACCGTTTGCAGTGGAAGGTGCCCGGCCGCCCCGACGTGGCGTGGCCGGGCAAGCGCGTCTGCATCATGGTCAACGGCTGTTTCTGGCATCGCTGCCCGCATTGCAAGCCGCGCCTTCCCAAAAGCAACGTCGAGTACTGGGTGGTGAAGTTCGAGCGCAACGTCGAGCGCGACGAGCGGAGCCAGGCCGCCCTCGAGGCCATGGGCTGGAAGGTCCATGTCGTCTGGGAATGCCAGCTGAAGAAGAAGACCATCGACGCCACCATGGCCGAGCTGCTTCCCCAATTGGCCGAGGAGTTGGGGAAGGAATTGAGCTCTTTTTAATAACATATCCCGCTCTCCATAGTCTGGTCACAATTCGCACCGTCGCCGATCACCCGCGCCCCCGTGCATGCCGTCCGCCGCCGCGTCCCTCGAGCCGACTAAAGTGCGCTGGTATCATAAGCGGTGTTTTCCCAAGGGAAGGCGAGCGTCAAGCGAGAGGATGGGTGGAGGTCCGTCGGCGCGTCCGCGCCTGCGTACCGCATAGCGCTTGTGCGCTCCCGCGCGAGCTTTCGGCCAGAGCAGGTCCCCTTCAAAGGAGAGGTGTATGACGAGAGAATTCAAGTCCATGGACGGCAACAACGCCGCAGCGTACGTATCCTACGCGTTCACCGAGGTGGCGGGCATTTACCCCATCACCCCGTCGAGCCCGATGGCCGACCTGGTCGACCAGTGGTCCGCCGCCGGCCAGAAGAACATCTTCGGCACGAAGGTGAAGGTGTGCGAGATGCAGTCCGAGGGCGGTGCCGCCGGCGCGGTGCACGGCTCGCTGGCCGCAGGCGCGCTCACCACCACCTACACGGCCTCCCAGGGCCTGCTCCTCATGATCCCCAACATGTACAAGATCGCCGCCGAGCAGCTGCCGAGCGTGTTCCACGTGAGCGCCCGTACGGTGGCCACGCAGGCGCTTTCCATCTTCGGCGACCATTCCGACGTCATGGCCTGCCGCCAGACGGGCTTCGCCATGCTGGCCGAGACCAACGTGCAGGAGGTCATGGACCTGTCCGCCGTGGCGCACCTGGCCGCCATCAAGGGCCGCGTTCCCTTCATCAACTTCTTCGACGGCTTCCGCACGTCCCACGAGGTGCAGAAGATCGCCGTGTGGGACTACGACGATCTGGCCGAGATGTGCGACATGGACGCCGTGCGCGCCTTCCGCGATCACGCGCTCAACCCCGAGCATCCCGCCATGCGCGGCAGCCACGAGAACGGCGACGTGTTCTTCCAGCACCGCGAGGCCTGCAACAGCCACTACGACGCGCTGCCGGCCATCGTCGAGGACTACATGCACCAGGTGAACGCCAAGCTCGGCACGAACTACGAGCTGTTCAACTACTACGGCGCCCCGGACGCCGACCGCGTGATCGTGGCCATGGGCTCGTTCTGCGACGTGGTGGAAGAGGTCATCGACTACCTGAACGCCCACGGCGAGAAGGTGGGCCTGGTGAAGGTGCGCCTGTACCGCCCGTTCGTGAGCGAGAAGTTCATGGCGGCGCTGCCGGCAACCGTGCAAAAGATCGCGGTCATGGACCGCACGAAGGAGCCGGGCGCGCTCGGCGAGCCGCTGTACATGGACGTGGTGAACGCGCTTGCGCACGAGGGCCGAGGCGACCTCACCGTGGTGGGCGGCCGCTACGGCCTGGCATCGAAGGACACCCCGCCCTCGTCGGTGTTCGCCGTGTACAAGGAGCTCGAGAAGGACGCCCCCGCGCGCGAGTTCACCGTGGGCATCGTGGACGACGTGACGAACCTGTCGCTGCCCGAGGATCCCGCGAGCCCCAACACGGCTGCTCCGGGCACGGTGGAGTGCAAGTTCTGGGGCCTTGGCGGCGACGGCACCGTGGGCGCGAACAAGAACTCCATCAAGATCATCGGCGACCACACCGACAAGTACGTGCAGGCCTACTTCCAGTACGACTCGAAGAAGACGGGCGGTGTGACCATCAGCCACCTGCGCTTCGGCGACTCGCCCATCCGCAGCACCTATTATGTGAACAAGGCCGACTTCGTGGCCTGCCACAACCCCTCCTACGTCACCAAGGGCTTCCGCATGGTGAACGACGTGAAGCCGGGCGGCACGTTCATGATCAACTGCCAGTGGACGCCGGAGGAGCTTGAGCACCATCTGAACGCCGAGGCGAAGCGCTACATCGCCAACAACGACATCAAGCTCTACACCATCAACGCCATCGACCTTGCCCGCGAGATCGGCATGGGCAAGCGCACGAACACCATCCTGCAGTCCGCGTTCTTCACGCTGGCGAACGTGATCCCGCAGGACGAGGCCATCCAGTACATGAAGGACGCGGCCACGAAGTCCTACCTGAAGAAGGGCCAGGACGTCGTGGACATGAACCATCGCGCCATCGACGCCGGCGCCACCGCGTTCGTGCAGGTGGAGATACCGGCCAGCTGGGCCGACGCCGTGGACGAGGGCGAGCAGCCCGCGCTCGAGGGCCGCGCCGAAGTGGTGAAGATGGTGCGCGACATCATGGAGCCGGTGGGCCGCATGGACGGCGACCGCCTGCCCGTGTCGGCCTTCGTGCCGCACGTGGACGGCCAGTTCGAGCAGGGTGCCGCTGCCTACGAGAAGCGCGGCGTGGCCGTGAGCGTGCCCGCGTGGGACGCCTCGACCTGCATCCAGTGCAACCAGTGCGCCTTCGCGTGCCCGCACGCCACCATCCGCCCGTTCGCGCTCACCGAGGCCGAGGCCGCGGCGGCTCCGGCGGCCATCACGCTCGTGCCGGCGAAGGGCAAGGCCGCTGCCGGCCTGCAGTACACGCTGGCCGTGTCGCCGCTCGACTGCATGGGCTGCGGCGTGTGCGTGAACGTGTGCCCCTCCGACTCGCTTTCCATGGTTCCCACGGAAAGCCAGCTTGACCAGCAGGAGGTCTTCGACTACTGCGTGGAGGCCGTGTCCGACAAGCCCGAGCTGGAGGACGCCAGCGTCAAGGGCAGCCAGTTCAAGCAGCCGCTGCTCGAGTTCTCGGGCGCCTGCGCCGGTTGTGCCGAGACGGCGTACGCCAAGCTCGTCACCCAGCTGTTCGGCGACCGCATGTACATCACGAACGCCACGGGCTGCTCGTCCATCTGGGGCGGCCCGGCCGCCACGTCGCCGTACGCGGTGAACAAGGACGGCCACGGCCCGGCCTGGTCGAACTCGCTGTTCGAGGACAACGCCGAGCACGGTCTGGGCATGCTGCTGGGTCACGAGGCGGTGCGCACGCGCCTGGTGGGCAAGCTGGAGGCCATGGCGGCCAACGACAAGACCCCGGCCGACACGAAGGAGCTCATCGCAACGTACCTCGACACGCTGGAGGACGGCGAGGCCAACGCCCAGGCGGCGCGCGCCCTCGTCCCCGCGCTCGAGGCCGCCGCTGCGGCCGGCTGCCCCGAGGCGCCCGAGGTCCTCGAGGACAAGGACTACCTGGGCGCGAAGTCGTTCTGGATCTTCGGCGGCGACGGTTGGGCCTACGACATCGGCTACGGCGGACTCGACCACGTGCTGGCATCCGGTCAGAACGTGAACGTGTTCGTGTTCGACACCGAGGTGTACTCCAACACGGGCGGCCAGGCCTCCAAGGCGTCCAACATCGGCCAGGTGGCGCAGTTCGCCGCCGCCGGCAAGGACATCAAGAAGAAGAGCCTCACCGAGATCGCGATGAGCTACGGCTACGTGTACGTGGCGCAGGTGGCCATGGGCGCCAAGCCGGCCCAGACCATCAAGGCCATCGCCGAGGCCGAGGCGTACCCCGGACCCTCGCTCATCATCGGCTACTCGCCCTGCGAGATGCACTCCATCAAGGGCGGCATGGCCAACTGCCAGGACGAGATGAAGAAGGCCGTGGACTGCGGCTACTGGAACCTGTTCCGCTTCAACCCGGCCGCCGAGCCCGGCAAGAAGTTCACGCTGGACTCCAAGGAGCCCGCGGGCGGCTACCAGGAGTTCCTCATGAACGAGGCCCGCTACAGCCGCTTGACCCGCGAGTTCCCCGAGCGCGCCACCGAGCTGTTCGAGCGCAACGAGCAGGCCGCCATGGACCGCTACGAGCACCTGCTGAAGCTGAAGGACCTGTACGCTCAGGCGTAGGCGAAGACGTCGCTTCAAACATTAATGAGGCCGCCGGAACAATCCGGCGGCCTCTTTCGCATCCGAGCCGTTTTTCGATACCGATCTTCGTAGGGGCGGCCAGCAGGCCGCCCGGAGCGGCACCTTTGCAGCTCGCCATGCCGTGTGGCAAGCGCACCGTTTGCTCGCGACCCGCCACTTCCTATCTTGATGTTGTACAAAAAACGTTGTACAATAAATGCGACCAGGGGAGGAGCCTATGGAAGACTCGATGGTAACGGCACGGATGCTGGCGGAGAAGAAGCGACAGGGCGCGAGCATCCTCTCGCGAGAGGGCCTGAGCGCTTCGCAGGCAATCAATCTCATGTACGACAAGGTCATCGAGGAAGGCGGAGTGAGCTTCTTGCTTTCTGATGACGTCCGCCTGCGCGATGAGGAGAAATGGGCTGCTGCGGCGCGCTTTGTCGATTCCCTTTCGACGAAGAACAGCTCGCGTTTAGATGACATGACCAAAGCAGAGGCGAGACGGGAGCGGCTTCGCTCAAAGGGCTTGATGTGACATGGGCCGTATGAAACTGCTTTTGGACACCAATGTCGTTATCGACTTTCTTCACGAGCGCGAACCCTATTATCGAAAAACGCGGTTGCTCATGACAGCGGGTCGCGTGGGGGAGTTCAATCTTTGGATAACGTCGTCGCAGATGACTGATTTGATCTATATTCTGTCCGAGGGTGGGAATCGCTCGCTGCTTCCCCATGTACTCGAGCAGTTGCGAGGGTTGCGGACGTTTGTGAATGTTCATGCCGTGAGCGACCGGGAAGTCGATCGGATGTTGGCGGCGGCATGGAAGGATCCCGATGATTCGTTGATATTCGAATCGGCGCTGGAGATGGGGGCGGATGCCATCGTCACGCGCAACCAGAGGGATTTCGAATCATCGGTTGTTAAGGTAGTCGATTGCGATGAGTTCTTCGCTTGGATGCGCGAGGACTTCGGCTTCGATTACGACGAGATCGCCATCTAATAGGGGCGACCATGTCGTAATCCCGTCGTGGTTCCGGGTATCAGAGCGCGTCGCCCTGAAAAAGCTCATAACAAAGTGGTTGGACAATCTCCTAACCCATTGGGGACAGCCTACGTCTTTACGGAGGTGGTTCCATGGTCAGGTTCGTTTTCGCTTCTTGCATAAATGGTAGCGTGATGCTACCATGATACCTGAACGAAGCAAGCCGCAGTACGATTTGGGAACCGTGAAGAGGCTGGTATTCGACGGCTCGTATGCTGAAACGAAAAAGAGCACCCAATGGCTCAGAAACCATGGATACGATCCGTCGATAGCGCGAAGGATACTTTGCTCGCTTGCAGATGATGAATTCGTCGAATCGTTGCCGCCCGCTCGCGACGGTGGGTTGTGGGCCGACGTGTACCGATGCGCTTTCGAAGACGAAGAAGCAGACGGGTTGTTCTACGTTAAGTTCGTCGTGTCTGACGAGTCGCTCGTCGTCGTTTTGATGTCGTGCAAAGAGTGGGGGTATGGATGGTAGGCAAGCTTGCTCGATGCGTGGAATGCGGCGCCAAGGTCAATTGGATCACGGGCCCGGTCGAATGGGATGTCAAGGGCGAGCGCATCGCGGTCGACAAGGTCGAGCATGGGATATGCTCGGTATGCGGCGAAACCTATTTCAGCGAGGGGGTTTCGAGCGATGTTCAGCGGCGCGCCGTCGATGCTTACAAATCCGCTCATGGCTTGCTTTCGGGTGCGGAGATTCGCCTGTTGCGCCAGCGACTCGGGTTGTCGCAGGCCCGTTTCGAGCAGCTTATCGGCGCAGGTTCCAAAACGGTGGTTCGCTGGGAGAACGGAACCGTGTTTCAAAATCGCACGGCCGACACGCTCATGAGGGTGCTGCGCGATTACCCCCAGGTGGCGCAGGACCTTCTTCGCCGCGTCGACGCTTGACCTTTGAGGGCGAAAAAAGGGGGCGCGCCGCCGAAACAGTCAGTGGCGCGCCCTTCGTAGGGGCGGGGCTTGCCCCGCCCGGCGCGGCGCCTCGGGAGCCCGCCGTACCATGCGGCAAGCGCCCCATGCGGCTTCGCGTGCCGCGCGTCCTTCCCGCGGCGCTAGCAGTCGCAGTCGCATCCCTCGGCCACGTACAGGTTCATCGGGTACGCCAGGTACTCCACGGGCTCCAGCTTCTCCACGGTTACGAAGCCCGGCGGCGCGGCGAGGATCGTGGGAATGCGGTTCACCACCGTCGCGCAGGTATGCTCCGGCGTGGCCGGCTTCGCCACGGAGAAAGACGTGTCCGGCTCGCCGAACAGCTTCCACGTGCACAGGTCGCCGTCGTCGGGTCCGTACACCTTGCCGATACACTGCGTTACGATGACCGGTCCTTGGAACGTCTCGGTGGTCACCACGGCGCTCATGCCGATGCAGCGTCCGGCTGGAATCGTCTCGCCCATGGTGGCGGAGTACGTGTCCTCCTTGGCGATGAAGGGCACGGATTTCTGCGTCTGGCTCTTGATGGTCCAGCCGAAAAGCGACGCCAGCGCCTCGTTCGAGTTCCACACGTAGGACGGCTCGATCTCCTCGGGGTGGGCGAGCGTCGCCTCGAACTCCTCGGGCGTGAGGCCCACGCCGTGCGCCTTCGCCAACGCCAGGCCGTAGTCCTCCACGTTGTAGCTCGTGGCGCCTTCTATGCGGTCGATGCGGTGCACGCCGCCCGCCACGCAGCCCACGAGGTTGATCCAGAAGATGTCCTGCATGCCCGACCCCACGATGGTGCAGCCCGTCTCCTTCGCCAGCGCGTCGAGCTTGTTCGTGAGCGCGGCGGCCGTCGTCCACGGGTAGATGGCCTCCTCGCAGGTGGTCACCACGTCGATGCCGCGCGCGGCGCACGCCTCGAACATGGGATAGACGTCTTCCACGAAGCTGAACAGCTCCAACACGGCGATATCGGCGTCGCATTCGTCGAGCACGCGCTCGGCGTCGCTCGAGATGGCCACGCCCAGCTTGCAGTCCAATCCGGCGAACTCGCCTGCGTCCATGCCCTGGAGCGCCGGGTCGGTGTCGATCGCGCCCACGATCTCGGCGCCCTTCTCGTGCAGATAGCGCAGCGTGAGCTTCGCCATCTTCCCGCATCCGTACTGCACCACGCGGATCTTCTCTCGGTTCATGATGCCTCCTTTTCGGTCGGGTGGTTCCTCAAGCCCGATTGTAGACCCCTCGGCCATCCCCGTCGAGGCCGTTGCGATACGGTAACGAGCCTCTCGCGCCGATTCGGCGAACCGGGGGCCGAACCGGGGTATCTGACAAGTTTGATAGCTGTCGCCGCACCGTTCGCGCGCCTATCATACGAGCCAGCTGATAGAGGGTGCGAATGGAGAAATCGACGCACGCGAAAGGGTGGTGCGATGAACCATGGCGATATCTTCTCACATCTCAGCTTAAGGGGGTTGTAGATGACTTTTGGGTTTCGGGCCCTCATGGGCTTTCTCATGTCGTTCTTCCTTGCGATCACGATGAGCCTGTTTTCTCCGGTGGTGTCCGGCGCGCCGCTGACGCCCGAGGGGTTTGCGACGGGGGTGGTCGTCGGCACCGTGCTCGGCACGGTGATCTTGGCGCTGGTTCCGCTCATTCCCCTTTCCATGGGCTTTGCGGTGTCGTGCGGGGCGCGCGAGGGGTCGCTCGGGTGGTTCCTGCTGAAGGACGTCCTTCTCTGCACGGTGCTGGTGTTCGTCATCTCGTTCGTTCTCACGTTCATGATGACGGGATTCGACGCCCAGTTCGCGAACAGGCTGCTCGCGCCCATGCCCCTTATTTGGGTGATCTGCTACGTCGTTGCCATCCAGGTGGAGCCCTTGTGCATGCTCGTTGCCTCCAAGGTGCTGCGCACGCCCTTGCCCCAAGGCCGACCGGCTGATGGAGGACAGGACGAAAAAGAGGCTTTGACGTAGGCTTCGAGGGGCGAGGCGCCTCGCGCAGGCGGGGGAAAGGACCGCAGGGCCCGGGCGTGCGATGGCGCGACCGGGCCCTGTCGTTGCGCGGGGACGGTTCCCCGCATCCGACCACGCGGGCGCGCCTGCACGGCGTCAATTTTGATAGCTTGTCCCGAGCACCGCGCGAAGCTAGCCTGAGCGGTAGGGATTCGCATCTTCGCTATCAGCTGAAACGAAATACGCCGACGAAGAGGAAGAAGGGCGAATTATGTCGAACGTCGAGTACAAACGAGCGCTGTGCTTCGCCTCGCATGCCAACTGCGGCGTGCGGGCTACGGTGGAGGACGGCAAGATCACCAAGCTCGAGGGCGACCCCGAGTGCACGGTGAGCCAAGGCCGGGTGTGCGAGCGCATGGACTTCCAGCTGGAGTGGCTCGACCACCCGAAGCGCTGCAACTACCCGCTCAAGCGCGTGGGCGCGCGCGGCAGCGGCAAGTGGGAGCGTCTCACATGGGACCAGGCGTGCGCCGAGATCGGCGAGAAGCTGCGCTACCTCGCCGACGAGTACGGCCCCGAGTCGGTCATCTTCTCGCATGGCACGGGCCGCACCGACGAGTGGTACGAAGGGCGGTTCTTCAACCTGTACGGCAGCCCCAACCTGGCCATGGGCGGCTCCGAGATCTGCTGGTGCCCCACGTACACGAACGAAAGCGCGACGTACGGTCAGTTCGCGGCAGCCTTCACGGCGGCCAAGACGGGCTGCGTGGTGCTGTGGGGCCACAACCCCGCACAATCCGGCGATTTCCCCGAGCACTGGGGCTACCAGGACCTGTTCGCGAACGATCCCGATGCCAAGCTCATCGTGGTCGACCCGCGCTGCACCGAGTACGCGGCCAACGCCGACGTATGGTTGCGCCTGCGACCCGGCACCGACGGCGCCATGGCCATGGGCTGGATGAACGTCATCATCAACGAGGAGCTCTACGACAAGGAGTTCGTCGAGGCGTGGACATACGGCTTCGAGGACTTGAAGAAGGCCGTGCAGGCCTATCCGCCCGAGAAGGTGGCCGAGATCTGCTGGGTGCCGGCCGAGAAGATCGTGAAGGCGGCGCGCATGTACGCCACCTGCCTGCCCGCGTACCTGCCTTGGGGCCTGGCCACCGACGCCATCGGTCGCAACCAGGCGCAGGCCAACCGCGCCAAGGCATGCCTCAAGGCGCTTATCGGCATCAACAAGGCGGGCCAGACCTACCTGGCGCCTCCCAACGACGTGCTGCCGCACGCCACGTTCGAGATGCCCGAGATGCTGCCTAAATCGCAGCGCGACAAGCAGCTCGGCTCCGACCGCTTCCCGTTCCACTCATGGCCCAGCTACCAGATGATCTCCGATGCCCAGAGCCGCGTGTTCCACCATCCCTATTTCCTGAGCCAGAACGCCACGTGTGCGCAGAACTGGTGCGCCGTGAGCGAGGCTATCCGCACCGGCAAGCCCTATCCCGTGAAGGGTCTCATCGCGCAGGCGTCGAACCCGTTCTCGAATCTCTCGAACACCCAGGACGTATACGAGTGCGTGAAGCTGCTTGATCTGGTGATAACCCATGAGTACACCATGACGCCGCTCGCTATGCTCTCCGACTACGTGCTGCCGGCCGCCGGCTGGCTCGAGCGACCGCAGCTGTGGGGCGTGGGCGGGGGTGGTCCGTGCATCACCGGCGTGGCCCTCACGGGCGAGGCGGCCGTGCCGCCGCTGTACGAGCGCCGCGACAACTACGAGTTCTGGCGCTCGCTGGCCGAGGGCACGTTCGACGAGGAGACGTGCGAGAAGTACTGGTCGTGGCAGACCACCGAAGAGGCCTACGACGCCATGCTCGAGCCGCAGGGCACCTCGGCGCGCGGCGCCATCACGGACCCTGTGTTCAATCCTTCGCCCGAGGAATGGCACAAGATGTCCGACCCGAAGACCGGTCAGCTTTACGGCTTCGGCACGCCTACGGGCAAGGTGGAGCTGCGCTCGACCATCATCGAAGACCTGTTCGACGAGAAGGAGGCGCTGCCCTACTACGAGGAGCCCTTCGAGTCGCCGATTTCCACCCCCGACGTGGCCGAGGCCTTCCCGCTCATCCTCACGGCCGGCTCGCGCGTCATGCCGTACTACCATTCCGAGTATCGTCAGGTGAACGGGTGCCGCGACCGCTATCCCGAGCCGCATTTCCAGATACACCCCGAAACGGCGGCGAATCTGGGGATCGGCGACGGCATGTGGTGCTGGATCGAGACGCGACGCGGCCGCTGCCTGCAGAAGGCCAAGCTCGACGCATCGGTGTCGCCGTACACCGTGGCCGCGCAGCATGGCTGGTGGTTCCCCGAGCTGCCCGAATCCGAGCCGTGGCTCGGCGGCTGGTTCATGTCAAACATCAACATGTGCACCGACAACGATCCCGACAACTGCTGCAGGCTGTCGGGCGTGTACAACGTCAAACTGGCCCAGTGCAACGTGCACCGCGCCGACGACGTGCCGTTCCGCTCGATCTTCGGCTAGCGCCGGCTCGAGGGCATAAGAGAAAGGCCGAGGCGAAATGACCGAGTCCCCGTTCATCATCCGGCGCGGAAGCGCGTGCTGCAACTGCGGAGCGTGCGTGCGCCGGTGTGCTCGGGGCAACTTCGCAGCCCGCGACGGCGTGGTTGCGATAGCGGAGGGCTACGTGTGCACGGGGTGCGGCGATTGCGTGAAGTGGTGCCCCGTGCGCGCGCTTTCGGTCAAGCCGGCCCATCCGACGGACATCCGCCGCCTCGCACGGTAATCGTCAACCGCTCCATCGAAAGGGGACCGTCATGCTCAAGCGCGTTCATCTGGAGAACTTCAAGGCCCTGAAGGGCGTCGACCTCGACTTCGCGAAGATCACCGTGCTCACCGGGTTCAACTCCACCGGGAAGACCTCGGTGATCCAGTCGCTCGCCTTCATCAAGCAGAGCCTGCAGCGCAAGGAGATCAGCTACAACGACTACCTGCTGCGCCTCGGCGACTTTCGCGAAGTGGTGTACGGCCACGATGCCTCGCTGCCCGTGCGCATCGAGGTTGCGCTCGACGACGGTCCCGGCGAGATGGCATACAGCCTTGAAACCTCGCCCGAGGGCGTGGAGGAGTCGTTCTCGCGGGGCGGCGAGCGCGCTTGGTCATGGGACAGCCGGAAGGAGGGCGTCATCGAGGCGTCGGGCAGGCTGTTCTTCCCGCTGGCAGCTGGCGGCTACGGTGGCGGCACCTATGCAACCGATGATTACGCGGGTGTGCTGTCCGCGCAGAAAGCCATGATGAAGTGGTTCGAGGACGCGCTCTATCTGTCGTCGAACCGCGGCTTCACGCGGTACAACTACCCGCTACTGGCCGGCAACCCCACCGTCGAGGACATCTCGAACCGCGCCGGTGACGCGTCGGCCTTGGAGGAGTGGCTGTCGAACCTCATCCTGTACCGTTTGAACGAGGCGAAGCGCTTTCCCGAGATGCAGAAGCGGCTCGACGTGATGGCCGCGCGCCTGGCGAAGCTCGGCGTGGAGGTGAGCCCATACGTGACGGAGGGTCCGAGCGTGGTGGTGGACCTCGTGGAGAGTGGCATGTGGGTGAGCGCCGTGAACTCCGGCTACGGCGTGAACCAGTCGGTTGCCACCGTGGTGCTGGGCTCGCTTTCCGAGGAGGGCGCGCTCGTGATGGTCGAGGAGCCGGAAACGCACCTGCATCCGCGCTATCAGCGCACGATGGCCGAGATCCTGCTCGGCATGGCGCAAGAGGGCAAGCAGGTGCTCATCACCTCGCATTCCGACCATATCCTCCAGACGCTCGCCGACCTGGCCGAGCGCGACGGCCTGGGCGAGGACGACGTGCGGGTCTACCACTTCGAGAAGCAGGGCCGCGAGACGCAGCCGACGCGCGTTGACCTGTCCGACAGGCAGACGATGGCGAAGCTGTTCGCCTAGGGCGGGGGTGCGCCATGGCAACGACCTACGACGACGCCTTCGCGGGCATCCGACGGGCGAGCGAGCTTATGGACGAGGCGCTGGCGGAGGACAGCGAGCGCAGACGGGCGCGGATACGCGTGGCTTTCTACCAGCTGTACCAGGCCGCAAACCTGGCCGCTATGATAGCGCCGGGGTTCGCGATGGAACAGGCCATGCGAAGCGAGGACTACGCCGCGTTCTCCGACGTGCTGTTCCGCCGCTACTTCAAAGAAGAGCTTTATCCGGATGACGACGCGCGCGAGGTGTTCGACCGCTGGGCCCAGCGCGTGCGCCGCTTCGTGGAACGCTTGTCCGCCCAGTCGAAGCTGGTCGTGCACGATTGCGCGACCGACGACGAAGCGGCGTATTGAAAGGGGAAGGCGATGTGCTTTAGACCGACGACGGTGTCGCTCGATAGCAAGTGCCCCGCATGCGGGCGGGACTGCGAGCCCGAAACGACCGTATGCCCTGCATGCGGGACCGAGCTGCCTTCTGCTTCCGCGCCAGGGACGTCCGGGACGCCTGGCGTCCCTGGCGCTCCCGGCGTCCCGGGGGCTCCGGGATCCTCCGGTGCTTCCGGGGTGCCCAAGGCGCCGGGCGCCTTCAGTGTCCCCAAGGCGCCCGGTGCACCGAAAACGCCGGGGAGGTAATCTGACGTCGAGATCGGCGTCGTCGCAGAGAAGGAGGCCGTATCGTGAACGATGGAAACGGTAGGAATGATCTACCCGCCTGGAAGAACCCGGTGGGTCGACGCGAAGCCGACGAGCGCTACGTCGCGGCGGGCAAGCTCTTCTTCTGCGAGGTGATGGATCACCTAGAGTGCCTGGTCGGCTTGCCGTCGGAGGCCTACCTCGACCTCATGGCCGAAGGTTTCGGTGCCGAGGAGGTGGGCCTCGTGGTGAGGCGAGCAGGCAACGAAGGGTTCTTCAAGGACGATCTGCCCGTGCGTATGTGGGGCGAGCTTTTGGTAGCGAAGGTCGATGGAATGGAGAAGTACCAGGTGAGGGTCTCCGGTGCGGAGGTGAGGCGACTGCAGGCGGCAGGCTATCGCGATCTCGACGAGGTGCGGGTGGGCTTTGAGAAACTGCCCCACACCAGTCCCTCGCGCGAGCTTCGCGCTGACGACTTCGACGTTAACCGCTGAGGCAAGCACGGTAGCCGGCGTTCCGTCTGTCGGCTACCGCGTCTCATCCTCTTCTTTTCGCGAGGTTTCCGCGCTTTCCGGCTCCTCGGGCGGCTGCCAACGGCGCGGCTTGCGCAGGCCGTGGTCGTCATCGTAGAGAACGGTGATGGACTTCTCATGCGGTTCGTCGACGAACGGGTCGCACAGCCCGAGCGCCGTCACCACCGTCATGAGGTGGTAGCAGCTCGTCACGTTGAAGCGCTTCTTGAGCGTGTTGATGTGCATGCGCACGGTCGATTCGGATATGCCGAGCGCGCAGGCGATCTGCTTCGGCGAATACGAGCGCGACAGCAGCTCGACGATCTCCCTCTGGCGTTGCGACAGCGCGGGCGTCATCGAGTCGGGACCGCGCATCGAGTCGATGACGAGCATCTTGCCGCTGATGGCGGCCTTGTCCGGATCGGCAGCCCAACGCGGCTCGAACTCCGTGTGTATGACATGGAGAAACGACGCCATATCCTCCATCTGGCACGTGAGGATGAACTCTCCGTCCGCGCTGTACACGCTAAGGGTCAACATCGTCGTGTTCCCCGTCCCCAAGAGATTCGTCGTGCTCGTCGTTGTTTTTCGCTTCGAGTATAGGGGGGTTGTCGAAGAAAAAGCAAGCTATCAAAATTGCCAGAACCTCGCGAGGGCGTCGGCGGGGCTCGCGGTGCGCGGAAGTCGGTAAATGCGAAGCGACCCGGCGGGAACCGGGTCGCTTCGGGGAATCGATGGGGAGGGAGCGGGAGCGGCGCCGTCCCTTCTGCGCAGCCTACCCCAGCAGCTTCTCCGCCAGGGCCAGCTTCACGCAGCACACGAACACGTCCATGGCGGCGTCCAGTTCGTCCAGCGGGGGCAGGGTGGGGGCGATGCGGATGTTGGAGTCGCGCGGGTCCTGCTTGTACGGCCAGGTGGCGCCGGCGCCCGTCATGGTCACGCCCGCCTCCTTGGCCAGCGACACGATGCGCTTCGCCGTGCCCTCGGGCGCGTCGAACGACACGAAGTAGCCGCCGCGCGGGCTCGACCACGAGCAGCCGCCCACGTCGGCCAGGCCCTCTTCCAGCTTGCTCACCACGAGCTCGAACTTCGGGCGCAGGATGGCGGCGTGCTTGGCCATATGGGCCGCCAAGCCCTCGGCGTCGTGCAGGAACTTCACGTGGCGCAGCTGGTTCAGCTTGTCGTAGCCGATGGTGCCCACGCCTATGCGCTTCTTGATCTCGGCGATGTTGTCGGGGCTGGCCGCGATGGCGGAGATGCCCGCACCGGGGTGGGTCACCTTCGACGTGGAGGCGAACTTGAAGTAGCGGTCCGGGTTGCCCGCCTCGCGGCACGCCGCGCCGATGTCGAGCAGCTGGTCCTGGTCGGCCGCGTCGTCGTAAAGATGGTGCACGCAGTAGGCGTTGTCCCAGAAGATGCGGAAGTCCTCCGCCGCGCACTCCATGGCGGCCAGGCGGCGAACCACGTCGTCGGAGTACGTGACGCCGCCGGGGTTCGAGTACTTCGGCACGCACCAGATGCCCTTCACGGACGCGTCGCCGGCCACCAGGCGCTCGACCTCGTCCATGTCCGGTCCCTCGGCGGTCATGGGCACGGGGATCATCTCGATGCCGAACGCCTCGGTCACGCCGAAGTGGCGGTCGTAGCCCGGCACGGGGCAGAGCCATTTCACACTCTCGTACTGGCACCACGGCACAGATCCCAGCGTGCCGAAGTCCAGGCAGCGCGCCACGGTCTCGTACATGAGCGAAAGGCTGGAGTTGCCGCCGATGACGATGTTCTCGGGCGCCTCTTCGACCATGCAGGCCATGAAGCGCTTGGCCTCGGGCAGGCCGTCCAGCACGCCGTAGTTGCGGCAGTCCGTTCCGTCTTCGGCGCGGCAGTCTTCGGCCGTCGTCACCAGGGACAGCATGGGCATGCTCAGGTCCAGCTGGTCGGCGCCGGGCTTGCCGCGCGCCATGTTGAGCGCGAGGCCGCGCGCCTTGATCTCGGCGTACTGGGTCTCGAGCTCGGCTTTGCGCGCGCCCAGCTCGTCTGTCGACAGGTCCGCGTACGTTGTCATCGTCATCCTTTCGCTCTGCGGTGTCATGTCCATCAGCCAGTATACGACTTGCCCCCGCATGCGTCGACCGCGATTGCACGGGGGAGCCCATTTCCCGCGCGAACGCCTGGCCCGCTTTCGCCGCGCGGGATCATTCGGCTCCGGCGGCAAAACGCCGATGGATGATAAAAATAATCCATCCCGCGAGCTGCTCGGCCAGGCGATTCAGGTTGTTATGGTGATGCGCCTCATACCGGCTCCCTCTTACGATGCCGCTTGCCCGCACGCGCGGGCAGGACCATACGAGGAAGGGACGAACCATGGAATCCATATCGCGCAGGAAGTTCTTAGGGCTCGGGGCGACGGCGGCCGCGGTAGCCGCAGGCGGCGCCCTTGCGGCAGGTTGCAGTTCTCCGGATCCCGCACATCAAGGATCGGCCGACTCGAATTCGGGAAGCGGCAAAGCGGTCGACTTCTCGAAGATGGAAGCGGGCACGTTGAAGGTGGGAGCCGGGCATGCGGACATCAAGCTCGACGCGTACTGCCCCATCGAAGAGGGCAACACCCAGGCGGGCGGCACGCCCGACTTCGTGCATTCGGAGGGCTACTACACCAACGTGCACGAAGGGCACGATCTGCGCTTCTCCATCGTCCTTATCGAATTCAACGACCAAAGGTACGCCATCAGCTCCATCGAGCACGTGAATCCGGCCAACATCGACGCCGACAAGAAACTCATCGAACAGCTCACCGGCGTGGATCCTGCGAGCCAGTGGTACCACAACCCGCACGTGCTCAGCGCTCCGCACGACATTCCCCAGGAGGCCATCGATGCGGCTATCACGGAGGCGTGCGAGGCCGCCACGGCGAGTCTGCAGGACGCGAAGTACGGCTTCGGCGAGGGTGTGACCTACGCGAACACGAACCGCTGCTACGAGACGGCCGCCGGATGGAACCAGGTGTCCAACGACGCCGGGAACACCGACCACGTGCTGCCGGTCGTGCGCTTCGACGACGTCAAGGGCAATCCCATCGCCATCCTCTACACCGTGAACATGGCCTCGGGCACGCTGGAGAACGCCATGAACTCCGAGATCGACCCCGCCGGCCGCCAGATAACCTGCGACATCGCCGGACTGTCCGAGCGCGCCGTCGAGGAATACTACGGCGGAGACTGCGTGGCCGTCTACTTCGCCGGATGCACGGGCGACCAGTGGGGCAGCGTGCGCGCCGAGTACAACTACGTGACCGGCCCGAAGGACGACCTCGAGTACAAAACCGGGTTCTTCGACACCGCTGCGGGCTTCCTCATGCTCGACGTGGCATCAAGTCGCTTGGCCGTCGCGGTCATCGACGCGGCGAACGGGATCGAGACCGGCGACGCGCACGTCGTGGCGTACGAGAACCAGAAGTTCGAGTACAAGCAGCTGGACAAAGACAAGCTGAAGGCGGGCTCCGACCCCAAGACGTTCCAGTACGTCCAGTCGGAAAGCAAGCCCACCTGCACCACGGACGTGTCCGTGTTCGCCATAGACGACGTGGCCTTCACCGGCGTCAAGCCCGAGATGAACATCCAATCGCTGAAGGACGTCCGCGCGGGTTCGCCCTACGCGCACAACGTCATGCAGTGCTGGGTCAGCTTCGACGGCGATTCCGTGCAAGGCTACCTGCCCGACCAGGAGGGCTTCGACCAGAGCGGCAAGCAGGCGTCGAAGACGAGCTTCATGCCCGGATCCGCCGAGGAGATGGTGGGGCACGCGGTGGACATGCTGGAGAACCTGTATCCCCAAGCCTGACGGAGCGCCGCCGCATGCGGCGGACGTCGGCGGGTCAACCGTCCGGCAACCGCCGTATCGCAGCGGCGCGGGGCTCGGCGCGGCATGCGCCAAGGCGTCTACGATGCGCTTGAAGCGAACGGCGCGACCGGTTGCGCCCGATGCGCATCCGGTCGCTTTCCCGAAAGGAGGCGCCATGCCCATACCGAACCCGCGTGCGAACGAGAAGAAGGAAACCTACATCTCCCGTTGCATGGAGACCGTCACGAAAAACGAGAAAGACGAGTTCCCCTCGCAAAAGCAACGCGCTGCCATCTGCTATTCGACCTGGGACCGCTGGCAAAAGGAGCACGGCCATCCCGAGAAGGCCGAGAAGTAGCGGCTGGGGAGGGACGGGCGGAAACGACGTGCGTCGACATGCCCGCCGCGGCTCGCTCGGCATACGGAGCGGCCGCTGCGGTCAATCCGATTCCAGCGCGTCCAGAATCGGTCGGTAGGCTTCGACGAGGTCGTTCAGGCGCATGCGCGCGTTCGCGGGGCTCGTCGAGGGCAGGGCGACGTGCGGCACGCCCGGCAGCATGCCCGCGCAGTGGCGGCGGTACAGCTCGGCCGCCTTCGAGCCTGTGGTGAACACGGCGGAAAGCGGTGCTGCGGCGCCGATGCGCGCAAGGTCGTTCGGTCGCGCGTCGGTTATGGATGCGTCGGAGGCGCCCTGTATGGTGCACGCGGCCAGCACGTCCCAAAGCGCGATGCGGTGCGCGAGCAAGAAGGCCGTGCGGGCGGCGTTGCCCTGCGGCTCCGGCTCGCCGAACAGCGCGCCCATCACCTTCCAGAAGCGGTTCTGGGGATGCCCGTAGTAAAATCCCACCTCGCGCGACTTCGGCGAGGGCATCGTGCCCAGCACGAGCACGCGCGACCGCGCGTCGAAGACCGGCTCCAGCGTGTGGGTTATGCGTGCGGGCTCCACGACCGTGCGCGCCTTGCTCGTTCGCGTGCGTCGGCTACGCGCGGCTCGGCAGCTCGAGCGCGGCCTCGTCCAGCACGTGGCCGCGGATGGCGCGGCGGAACTCGTTCAAGTAGTAGCCCTCGGCCAGGTCGAGCTCGCAATCGAGCGCGTACACGGTCAGCGTGTAGTCGTGCGTCTTGTCGGGCGGGTACGGGCCGGCGTAACGATGGATGATGCGCGGGTCGGTGTGCGAGCCCGCTAGGGGCGACCAGTCGCTGTTCGAGCCCTGCACGCACGGCACGGCGCCCGAGGCGCTAGCGTTCTCGGGGATGAGGCGCGTGTCGGCGGGGAAGTTGCACGCGATCCAATGGATCCAGCAGAAGCCTCCCACGGGTATGGCGTCCCAGTCCAGGAACGTGAGCGCCAGCGACCGGGCGTTTTCGGGAACGCCGTCTATCTCGATGGGGAACGACACGCACGGATGGCCGTCGACGGTGTCCTCGACGGGCGCGTACTTCCCGTACCGGTCGGGTAGGAGGCCGTTTTCCAGGTTCACGGAGATGTTCATGCGACGCGCTCCTTTCACGGGCGGCGAGAGCCGCGGGCTGCTTCGATCCCCATTATACAAAAAAGGAGGGCCGAAGCCCTCCTTGCGAAACCGGGTTGAAACGATGCGGCTAGAACTGCAGCGCGCAGGTGAAGCCCGCCCACGAAAGGGCGTCCGTGTCGCGCACGTACGCGTTGAAGGTGGGGGCGTGCACGTAATGCGATCCGCCGTAGCTCACGGCGATGCCCACGTGCTGGGGACGGTACAGCACGTCGCCCGGGCGAGCCTGGGACACCGGCACGATGTTCTTAGCGCAGGCGTACAACGACTCGGTGTAGTGGGGAAGCGAGATGCCCACCTGAAGGTAAGCCCAGCGTACGAGGCCGGAGCAGTCGAAGGCATCGGGGCCTTCGGCGGCCCAGACGTACGGGCAACCGATGCGGCTCATGGCGTAGTCGGCCACAGAGCTGTAGGACCCCACCGATCCGCCGCCACCGCTGTACGAAGGGGGAACGTAGCTGTTGTTCCCGCCGCCGCCACCGGACGGAGGGGTGTAGGAACCGCCGCCGCCGTTGTTGGAGCTCTGGGCCTGCTGCCTGGCCGCCTCTTCGGCAGCGGCTTGCTCGGCGGCTGCGCGCGCCGCCGCCGCCTGCTCCTCGGCGAGCAGCGCCTGGGCCTCGGCGTCTAGGGAGTTCACCAGCTCGGTGGCCTGGGCGACCTTCGCCTCGGCTTCCGCTTGGATCACTTTGGCTTCCGCGGCCTTGTCGGCGGCGATCTTCTCTTGGCGAGCGTATTCGTCCTTCGACGCCTGGAGCTCTTCGCGCAGGGTCTTCGTCTCGTCGACCATGGTGCCGTCGTTCTCGTTCATCTTGTTCAGCAGATCCCAGTTCTGCGTGAACTCCTCGAACGACGATGCGCCCATGACAAAATCGAGGAAGCTCGACGAGCCGGTGCGGTACATGCTGCGGGCACGCGTTCCCAGCTTGTCCTGAAGGTCGGCGATCTTGCCGTTAGCTTCATCGATCTTGACTTGTTCGGCTTCCATGGCCGCCTGGGCGACCTCTTGCGCGTCGAGCGCCTGCTTGTAGCTGTCGGCGGCGGCTTCGAGGTCCGCCTGGAGGCCGACGAGTTGGTTGCGGACGGCGTCCGCCTCGGCCTGCTTCTCTGCAGCCGTCGCCGCGAAAGCGGACGAGGGTGCTACGATCGATGCGGCACCGAGCGCGACGGCACCGCCAATGAACGCTCGCCTGCTGAGTCCGTTTGTATGCTCCGTCATTCAAAAACCTCCTGAATTGAGCACGTAGTATGTGTGGGCAAAAGCAGTGCGAATCATAGCACGTTTGCGCAGATGGGCAAAAAATGTTGTGAACGCGTTTCATAAGTCCAGATCAACGCTAGGGGTTTCCCGAGCGGTCGCCGCGCAAGCGTTTCGAAGTCGTCGCGCGAAGGCAAACAAGCCGTGGAACTGGGGAAATGTTCAACCACAAGGTATTGGGGATCGGCGTTCTACATGTTGTGGGGTTCGCGCCGGACGAACCTCGCGGCGGCTTTCCTCGGCTCTTCTGGCGCGGCGCTGGTGCAGCCGCACTATAAAGAAGGATCGCACCGCCGCCCGCTCCCGTCCGTTGTTTCCGCGTCCTGAGGGCACCGGAATAGCTACTATATATAGGTGAGCCAAGCGCGCAGCGATAAGCTGCGGCTTGCGAGGGGAAACCTCCATGCGGGGAAGGCGTCCGCGCTCCCTTCGCGCGCGTTTCCGCACGAAAAAGGAGGAATCGTGGAGACACACCCGGGGGCGTGTAGGTAGTTGACACGTTGATGATCCTAGCGTATTATTCATCTGCTCGCGCGTTCGGAACATCCGAAACACGCGGCAGGCAGCTTGATAAATACACATGAATTGAGCGAAACAGGGGCGTGTGCCCGAGTGGTTAAAGGGGACGGGCTGTAAACCCGTTAGCTATGCTTACCTAGGTTCGAATCCTAGCGCGCCCACCATCTAGTCGCCTGTGTAGCTCAGCAGGTAGAGCACTTCCTTGGTAAGGAAGAGGTCGTCGGTTCAAGTCCGATCGCAGGCTCCATTTCAAACATGGCGGTGTAGCTCAGTTGGTTAGAGCACACGGTTCATACCCGTGGCGTCACTGGTTCAAATCCAGTCACCGCTACCATTTGATTATTCCGCGTCCGCTTGTCGGACGCGTCATTATTTTGTTTTGATTTTCGCGCAAGCGAACCTTAATAAGGAGGATGAAACATGGCTAAGGAGAAGTTCGAGCGTTCCAAGCCGCATGTTAACATCGGCACCATCGGCCACGTCGACCACGGCAAGACGACCCTCACGGCCGCCATTTCCAAGACGCTGTCCGAGAACGACGGCACGCACGGCTCCGCCCACGCGGACTTCACGGCCTTCGAGAACATCGACAAGGCTCCCGAGGAGCGCGAGCGCGGCATCACGATCTCCATCGCTCACATCGAGTACGAGACGGATTCCCGCCACTACGCGCACGTCGACTGCCCCGGTCACGCCGACTACGTGAAGAACATGATCACGGGTGCTGCCCAGATGGACGGCGCCATCCTCGTTATCGCCGCCACCGACGGCCCCATGGCCCAGACCCGCGAGCACATCCTGCTCGCCCGTCAGGTCGGCGTTCCCTACATCGTCGTGTTCCTGAACAAGTGCGACATGGTCGACGACGAAGAGCTCCTCGAGCTCGTCGAGATGGAAGTTCGCGAGCTGCTCGACAGCTACGAGTTCCCGGGCGACGACACCCCGATCATCCGCGGCTCCGCTCTGAAGGCCCTCGAGGGCGACAAAGAGTGGCAGGAGAAGGTCTGGGAGCTCATGGACGCGGTCGATTCCTACATCCCCACGCCGGAGCGCATGATCGACAAGCCGTTCCTGATGGCCGTCGAGGACACCATGACCATCACCGGCCGCGGCACCGTCGCCACCGGCCGTGTGGAGCGCGGTACGCTGCACGTGAACGACCCGCTGGAGATCATCGGCATCAAGGAGACCCAGAACACGGTCTGCACCGGTATCGAGATGTTCCGCAAGCTGCTCGACGAGGCCCAGGCCGGCGACAACATCGGCTGCCTGCTCCGCGGCGTCAAGCGCGAGGAGATCGTTCGCGGCCAGGTTCTCTGCAAGCCCGGTAGCGTGACCCCGCACACCGAGTTCGAGGGCCAGGTCTACATCCTGACGAAGGAAGAGGGCGGCCGCCACACGCCGTTCTTCGACGGCTACCGTCCGCAGTTCTACTTCCGCACGACGGACGTGACGGGCGTTGCCCACCTTCCCGAGGGCACCGAGATGGTCATGCCGGGCGACAACGTGGAGATCAAGGGCGAGCTCATTCACCCGATCGCCATGGAAGAGGGCCTGCGCTTCGCTATCCGCGAGGGTGGCCGCACGGTTGGCTCCGGCCGCGTGACGAAGATCATCAAGTAACACCGTTTTACCTGAACGCGGAGCCCGCGCTTGCGGGCTCCGCCCTTGAAAATTCATGTGTATGCCGATTACGTTATCAAGCTCGACACGTAAGCGATAAGAGGAGAATTCATGCGTACGTTGGTCACTTTGGCCTGCACCGATTGCAAGCGCCGCAATTACACGACCAAGAAGAACAAGCAGAACAATCCTGATCGCATTGAGTTGAAGAAGTACTGCAAGTGGTGCGGTCATCACACGACGCACAAAGAGACTCGATAGCGTTATCAGGGTAGGACAAGCAATAGGCCAGTAGCTCCAATTGGTAGAGCGGCGGTCTCCAAAACCGCATGTTGGGGGTTCGAGTCCCTCCTGGCCTGCCAGCTTGTTAATCTTGAGCAGCTTGCATTCAGGTTGCTTGTTCGAGCAGCTTGGAATCAGGCTGCTTGTTTGGCGTTTAGACGGATAACGATTTTCCCGGTTTTTCTAGGGCGAAGGAATCAGATGGCGAAGAAATCGAAAACACAGCGCGCAAAGGCTTCGGCCGCGCGTGCCGCAAGGAAGGCGCAGGCCCTCGAGGCCGAGAGCGCCGCTGTCGAGGCGAAGGATATCGCCGAGGCCGATGCCGCCGCAACCGAACCCAAGAAGCGGTTTTTCAAAAAAGCCGACAAGGCCGAGTCCCCGGTCGCCGACAAGCAGGGCAAGAACATAGAGAAGCAGGCCGAGAAGAAGCCTGAGAAGAAGGTCGAGGCGAAGCCCAAGAAGCGTCGCTTCGGTTTCCTGAAAGACGTGCGTTCCGAGATGAAGCGCGTGACGTGGCCGACGAAGCAGGACGTGCTCCGCTGGAGCGTCGTGGTCGTGGTCGCGCTGCTGTTCTTCGGCGTGTACGTGGCCTTGCTCGACAACGTCGTCATCACGCCGGTGCTCGTGGGCATTTCGAGTCTGGGGGCATAAGGCATGTCGAAGAAGTGGTACGTTCTGCACACCTACTCGGGCTACGAGAACAAGGTGAAGAAGAACCTGGAGACGCGCATCGAGACCATGGGCCTCGAGAACAACGTGTTCGCCATCGAGATCCCCACCGAAATGGTGACGGAGATCAAAGAGGGCGGGCGCCGCGTCGAGAGCGAGAAGAAGGTGTTCCCGGGCTACGTGCTCGTCCGCATGGAGCTGGACGACCGCAGCTGGGCGGCCGTGCGCAACACGCCGGGCGTCACGGGTTTCGTGGGCAGCCAGGGCAACCCGGCCCCGCTCACCCGCGAGGAGTACAACAAGATCATGGGCATGGGCAAGCCGCGCGCCGGCGCCCCGAAGAAGACCTCCTCGTCCATCGAGGTTGGCCAGTCCGTCAAGGTGGTCTCCGGGCCGCTGGCGGAGTTCGACGGCGTGGTGTCGGAGGTGTCGCCCGACGCCGGCAAGGTGAAGGTGCTCGTGTCCATCTTCGGACGCGAGACCCCGGTGGAGCTCTCGTTCGACCAGGTCGCCAAGATTTAAGAGCGAACATAAGCGGCGTCGCGTGCCCGCGTGGACCGGGGCTTCTCATTCGACACCAACCGCTGTGTTGATAGATTGATTTTGAATTTGAGTCAGCTGAAAGGATAGCTCTCATGGCTGAGAAGAAGCAAACCGGCTTTATCAAGCTGCAGATTCCCGCAGGCGCCGCCAACCCGGCTCCTCCGGTCGGTCCGGCCCTTGGCGCCCAGGGCGTCAACATCATGCAGTTCTGTCAGGCGTTCAACGCCCAGACGCAGGACCAGTCCGGCACCATCATCCCCGTCGAGATCACGGTGTACGAGGACAAGTCGTTCACGTTCGTGTGCAAGACCCCGCCGGCGGCCATCCTCATCAAGGAGAAGCTGGGCATTAAGAGCGGCGCGGGCATCCCCCACATGCAGTCCGTGGGCACGCTCACGGAGGATCAGCTCCGCGAGATCGCCGAGATCAAGATGCCGGACCTCAATGCGAACACCATCGAGGCCGCCATGGAGATCATCGCCGGCACGGCCCGCAGCATGGGCGTGCGCATCGAGGGTCGCGAGATGAAGATCAAGTACGTGCCCTCCAAGAAGGTCGCAGCCATGCTGCAGGGCAAGACGCTGGACGACGAAGAGTAGTTTGCCAGCAGGTTCGATCAAGCGTGAACGCGGCCGCCCGAACCGGGCGGCCGCTTGAGCGATAGAAGACAGTGGAAGGGCGCCCTGCGCGTCCGCTACGAACCACGAAAGGAAGCACCATGACGAAGAAATCCAAGAACTACCGCGCCGCTATCGAGAAGATCGGCGAAGAGGCGTACGCGCCGCTCGCGGCCATGAACCTGGTGAAGGAGGTGTCCTCCGCCAAGTTCGACGAGACGATCACGGTCGACTTCCGTCTGGGCATCGACACCCGCCAGGCCGACCAGCAGCTCCGCGGCACCGTGAGCCTGCCGAACGGCTCGGGCAAGACGGTCCGCGTGGCCGTGTTCGCCGAGGGCGAGGCCGCCCGCGCCGCCGAAGAGGCCGGCGCCGACATCGTGGGCTCCGACGAGCTCATGCAGCAGATCCAGGCCGGCGAGTTCAACTTCGACGCCGCTGTGGCCACCCCCGACCAGATGGGCAAGGTCGGTCGTTTGGGCAAGATCCTCGGCCCCCGCGGCCTCATGCCGAACCCCAAGCTCGGCACCGTCACCAACGACGTGGCGAAGGCCATCAACGAGCTCAAGGGCGGCCGCGTGGAGTATCGCGCCGACCGCTACGGCATCGCGCACGTCATCATCGGCAAGGCCAGCTTCACGGCTGAGCAGCTCGCCGAGAACTACGGCGCCGTGTACGACGAGATCCTGCGCATGAAGCCGGCTGCGGCCAAGGGCAAGTACGTGAAGTCCGTCTGCGTGTCGTCCACCATGAGCCCCGGCATCTCGGTCGATTCCTCCGTGAACCGCAACTACACGGAGTCCGGCGAGTAGAACGCGCGTTCGACGCTGACTGTTTGAAGAAGGGAGCCTGCGGGCTCCTTTCTTTTTGCCTCATTGGCGAACAGATGTTTTACGTGAAACATCTGAGCTGGCATGCGGCCTCAAGGTTTTCAGAGCCGGTAGGCGGCTCCAAGGCAGCTTCAGCGGTCGCTTCGGCATTCCGATTTTGACATCCCGCGGAGTTTTCGCATTTCGCAGAGCGCTGTTTTATTCGATAGCGAATAAGGCGTTCGATTTTGCGATTTCAATGTGATATCATATTTGTATCACCTTGCAATGATGTGCGGGGTGCGAGCGGGCGCATGGGGTGCTTCGCTCGGGAGAGAAAGGAACCGTCATGTCCGCAGAGAAGACCGCCCGCGCGGCCGGAGGCGCGTCCGCAGAGAAGACCGCCCATGCGAAAAGCGGATGGCCCATGCTGTTGCTCGTGATCGTTCTGACGGCCGCTTGCGTCGCCGGCATCGTGGCGGGCGCCATGATGCTGCCGCCCGAGGACGTGCCCATCACCACGGGGGCTCAGACGTTCGGCTTGGTGCTGATGGTGGTGAGCATCGTCGCGGTGTGCGTCGGCCCGCTGCTGCTGTTCATGGGCTTCTTCACCATCCAGCCGAACCAGGCGCGCGTGCTCATCCTGTTCGGCGACTACAAGGGCACCGTGCGCGACGAGGGCTTCCACTGGGCGAACCCGTTCCTTTCGCGTTCGGCGGGCACGACCATCGACGCGCGCACGGGCAAGACGACGCCGAAGTCCACGAAGGTGTCGCTGCGCGCCCGCACGTACAACGGCGAGCACCTGAAGGTGAACGACAAGTGCGGCAACCCCATCGAGATCGCCGACGTCATCGTGTGGCGCGTCGAGAACACGGCCAAGGCGCTGTTCGACGTGGACGACTACAACTCCTACGTGCACACGCAGAGCGAGACGGCGCTGCGCCACGTGGCCACCACGTACGCCTACGATCAGATGCCCGGCGAGCCCGAAGGCGAGATCACGCTGCGCAGCAACATCGAGGAGGTTTCGGCGGCGCTCAAGGAGGAGCTTGCCGTGCGCTTGGAGAAGGCCGGCGTGGTCATCGACGACGCGCGCCTCACGCACCTGGCCTACGCGCCCGAGATCGCCCAGGCCATGCTCCGCCGCCAGCAGGCCGACGCCGTGATAGCCGCGCGCGAGAAGATCGTGCAGGGAGCGGTCGGTATGGTGGAGATGGCGCTGGCCGAGCTGTCGGCGAAGAACGTGGTTGATTTGGACGACGAGCGCAAGGCCGCCATGGTGTCGAACCTCATGGTGGTGCTCTGCGGCGAATCCGACGCCCAGCCCGTGCTGAACACGGGAACGCTGTACCAGTAAGGAAGGAAGGCGCCCCGACGGCTTCGTCGAGGTGCCTGCGGTGCGATCTATGGCGAAACGCAAACAATACCCGCTCCGCGTCGATCCGGCCCTCTGGGAGGCCGTGGAGCGCTGGGCCGCCGACGACCTGCGCAGCGTGAACGCGCAGGTGGAGTTCATCCTGCGTCGCGCTCTCAAGGACGCGGGAAGGCTGAAGAAGCCCGACGACGGGGAAGCGGACGCGGACGACGGCGAAGGCGCGTAGGGGGCGTCCAGCAGGCCGCCCCATGAAAAGCAGGGCCCGGCGCATCGCCGGGCCCTGCTCGTTGCTATGCCAGCACGGCTTCGCGCTCTTCCTTCTGAACGCCCTCGCGGCCGAGGTCGTGGCCGGCGCCCTGCACGCGGCCGAGATCCGTGTTGTCCTTCTTGCGGCTGCGCAGCTCGCGCAAGGGGCTTTCCGCGTCCTCGAGACGGTAGTCCTCGCCGTCCTTCTTCTGCAGCTCGCGGATGACGCGGTGGCTGGGAACGTCCTGGATGCGGCCGTTCACCTTGCTGTTCCAGTCGAAGAAGCGGAAGTCGCTCGGCAGGTCGTCCAGCTCGACGAACTCCTCGTCCTTCGCCGTGAGCGTGGCCTGCTCGGCTAGCACCTCGCGCACGTAGTCCTTCGTGGGATGGAAGTCCAGAAGCTCGGGGAACTCGCCGTTGGGGATGAGCGATTGCCATTCCTCGTTCTCGTGCTTGTACAGCAGGTCGGCGGCCTTGTGCAGGTGGGCGACCTCCTGCTCGAAGTGGTGCTCCCAGATCTTCTTCACGTAGGGGTCGACTTCGGTCTCGGCGAACGAGTAGTACAGGTAGCACTCCATGTACTCGCGCAGCAGCAGGTTCTGCAGCCACGTGGCCGAGGGGTCCAGCAGCGCGCCGTAGTGCGTCACGTGCTCCTCCTCCACCATGCCGATCTCAAGGTAGAGGTCGCGGGCCACGCCCTCGGGCTGGGTGTTGCCCAGGTTCATGTAGAAGTTCATGGTCTGCTGCTCGCCGGCGGTCAGGATGAGCGCGCCGAGCGTCGTGCGGATGTCGGCCGTCTTGGCGTTGCGCGGGGCGCGCACGGAGTCGAACGGATGGCGATGGTGCGCGACGGTCGGACGGCCCGGCGTGATCTCGATGGTGTCCTGCACCAGCTTGTGCGCGGGCAGATCCTCGTCCATCTTGAGCAGATCGGCGTAGCGGTACAGGTGGTCGAAGTCCTCCAGCAGCGCGAAGTCCATGCACTGCTTCGCGTACATGTCGGGCTCGTGCATGGCGAGCCACGCCGTCAGGTCCACAGCCAGCTGCTCGTAGCCGATGGTGGTTTCGAGCGGCGTCTCGTCGGAGGGGGAGAGCCAGTTCACGTGCTTCTGCTGGCCCGCCTCGATACGGCGCATGAGCGCCAGGTCGCGGCGCAGGTCGTTGTCCTCGCAGTTGCGATGGAAGTTGTGGCCGAACATGACGGCCTCCACCTCGATGCCGTTCATGAGGATGATGCGGGCCTTCGTGTACGGGTCGGTCTCGAGCTTCTTGTAGGGCTTGGGGGACAGATCCTTCCAGTCGAGCATCATGTCTTCCAGCGATTTCTCGGGCTTCAGATCGAACGGGTTCATGCAGTGCCTCCTGTTCTTGCGGTTCACCTTGATAGCGGCGCTTGGAAAAGCGCGCTGTGCCCCGCCATGCTAGCAGGCGTCGAAACGCCGTCCGCCGCGCGCGGAGGGCGCGTTGCTGGGGCGTGGCGCACCCGTAACGCCCGCGAGAGGGCCGTGCGCGGGCGGGGGGAGTGTTATACTGGGCGGCGACATTACCCGCAAAAGAGATAGGCAACACGGCATGATCATCAAGAAGTCACCGGCTGAGATCGAGGCCATGAAGGAAGCCGGCCGCGTTTCGGCCAAGGTGCTGCGCGAGGTGGGCGCGCGCGTGCGTCCAGGCGTGTCCACGTTGGAGCTGGACCAGTTCGCCGAGCAGCTCATCCGTTTGGAAGGCGGCATTCCGGCGTTCAAAGGTTACGGCGGGTTCCCCGGCTCCATCTGCGCGTCGGTGAACGAGCAGATCGTCCACGGCATTCCGTCGGCGGCCGTGGTGCTGCAGGAGGGCGACATCATCTCCATCGACACGGGTGCCATCGTGGACGGCTGGGTGGGCGACAACGCCTGGACGTACGCGGTGGGCCGCATCTCGCCCGAGAAGCAGCGGTTGCTGGACGTGACCGAGAAGTGCATGTGGGCGGGTCTCGACGCCGCGCGCCCCGGCAACCATCTGGGCGACATCGGGCATGCGGTGCAGTCCATCGCCGAGGCCGAGGGCTTCGGCGTGGTGCGCGAGTACGTGGGGCACGGCATCGGCCGCGACATGCACGAGGATCCGAACGTGCCGAACTTCGGCCACCGCCACGCCGGCGTGAAGCTTGAAGCGGGCATGGTGCTGGCCATAGAGCCCATGATCAACCTGGGAACGTACAAGACCCGTCAGATGCCGGACGGATGGCTCGTGTGCACGCGCGACGGGCAGCCGTCGGCCCACTTCGAGAAGACGGTCGCCATCACCGAGGACGGCCCCCTTATCCTCACCACCGAAGAGGGCTACCGCCGCCCGGTGTCTTGAGGGCGTGCTAAACGGGGCAGGCGCCTTTCAGGGCGTAACCGGGGTAGGTGCCTTCCGGGGTGTTTTGCGGCGGCTGATCGATAGGGGAGTCGTATGAAATCGAATCGCGCGGCGCTCGTTGCCGGGGCGGTGCTCGCCGCAGCGCTGCTCGCGGCCTTGGTCGCGATTGCGACGTCGTCCGACGAGCTGGTGAGCGCGCTCGGCCTGATCGCATGGTGGACGGTGGCCGTGGCGGTTACTCTGGGCTTCGCGGCGTTCCTCGCGCTGCGTAGGCGGGGCGGCGCGCTCAAGGTTGCAGCGACGATCGTCGCTGCGGCGATGGGGGCGGCCGTGGCGTTCTCGGCGTCCGTGTACGTGGTCGCGCCGTCGCTTTTGTTCTACCCGCACTTCGACGAGGAATCGTTCGCCCAACTGCAGGCGCAGCCTCAGGCGGAAGAGCTGTCGCTCGACACGGGGGCGGGGCGCCTGTCGGGCTGGCTGCTCCACAACGCGCCGGATGGCGCGCCGCTGGTCGTGTACTTCTACGGCAACGGGCAGAACGCGGCGCCGCTGTTAACCGGGTTCCAGAGCAACGATCGCCTGGGCGCGTTCGAGGGATACAACATCGCCGTGCTCGACTACCCGGGCTACGGCAAGACCGAGGGCGAGCCGTCCGAGGCGTCGCTCAAGGCGTTCGGCTTGGCCGTGTACGATGCGCTCGCCGAGCGCGACGACGTGGATCCTGCGCGCATGGCGGTGTTCGGCTACAGCATCGGCACGGGCGTGGCCACCTACGTAGCCAGCCAGCGCGACGTGGATTCCCTGGTGCTCATGGCACCGTACGCAAGCGGCTACGACCTGTACAACAGCATGCTCGACGTGTTCCATGGTCCGCTCGGCGCGCTCGTGGCGTTCCGCATGGAGTCGGCGGAGTTCGCGCGCGACGTGGAGGCTCCGTCGCTCGTGCTGACGTCGGCCGACGACGAGATGGTGCCCAGCGCGAGCTCGGAGCGTCTGGCGGCGGAGCTGCCGAGGTGCACGCTGGCGACGTATGAGGGCTTCGGCCACAACGAGTACTGGGCCTCGCCCGAGGTGCGAGCCGCGATCACGGACTTCTTGGCGAGGGAGCGAGGCTAGCCGGAAAACGCGTTGAAGCCCGTCACTGCCGCCCATATCAGGTAGGCGAGCAAGATGACGTCGACAAGGGCCATGCAACCGACGAGCGCGATGCGTGCGCCACGCACTCCGGTGCCGTGGATCATACCGAGGCGTTGGAGCGTTTCGGCTTTCGCGTACATGAACGAGAACAGCACGCAAGTGGCGGTCACGATTCCCCCTGTGATGAAGGACTCGTATTTCGCGCCCCATCGATCTACCCCCGAAAAGCCCGCATGCGTTGGAACGACGTCCGGCAGGAACAGGAGAACCGCCACGGCGGTGGCTGCGAGCGGCAACATGCAGAGGATGACGAGCACGGGGATCATGCGTCGGTTCACGGGGCCTCCTTCGGCGACGGCGCGATGCGTAACGGGGACCATCGTAGCAGATGCGAACCGTAGCGGGGGGGGGGGCTCTCCGCGAACGCATCTTGTCTGACGATCAACGGGCAAGATGCCGCCGAAACGCTCGCGGAGGCCACGTGTTTTCGGTCAGTCGCTGTCCTCTTCGTCGTCGACGTATTCGAACAGATCGCCGGGTTGGCAATCGAGCGCTCGGCAGATGGCGTTCATGGTGGCGAAGCGGATGCCCTTCATCTTGCCGGTCTTGAGGTTGGACAGGTTCACGTTCGTCATGTCCACGACCTCGGCGAGCGCGTTGAGCGACATTTTGCGGTCGGCGAGCATGCGGTCGAGCCTGATGACGATGGCCATGGGCGATCCCTATGCGATCGAGTCGACGTCTTGCTGCAGCTCGCAGCCGTAATAGAAGAACTCCGAGATAGCTGCGATGAAGAATCCGAAGAACACGGGAACGAACAGGGGGATGCCGAGGAAGTTGATGTCGATGGAGAAGCTGCCATGATCTGCGAAAGACCCGGCGATCATAGCGGCGATCGCGGCTGCGCACCACGGTGCCACGCTTTCGAGCATGGTCAAGACCGCAATGGCGCGCAGGCGCCAGACGGTCTTCATGGTGAACGGTTTGCCATCCTTGTAGATATCCCACATGATGAGCGCGAGAATAATCGCGATGGCGAGCATGAGGCCCGTTGCTACGACGCTGCCGATAGCGTCGTAAAACGACAGGGGCGCGCTGTCCGGATCGGCAAGGGAGCGAACGAGGCCGCCGATGGCGAGCGCAAGCGCGAACGCGGTTATGCCTACGGAGATGAGCGTGAAGCTCCGATCGCCTTCGCTGCGCATCCGGAGCCTGAGCGGCAGAGCCTGATTCTTGCTGAATCCCATGATCGAACCACCTCTCGGAGCTAAAGGGAGAACGGTTGCCATCGACGTGCCGATATCTGAGATTCTATGATGTGGGATTAAGTAAGTCAATAAATAATTAAAGTTATGCTTTAATTATTAGCCAAATAGCCTCACGAGGAGTCGATCATCGAATCTCGTAGAGCTTACGGCGACGAACCGTCGGGCCATTCCGACGCTTTTCGCTATTTCAGCTGCTTGCCGTCGGTGTCCCAGTAGAAGCGCTTGAATTTGGGGATCTGGTTCACGTACATGATGTACGCCCACAGGTTGTGCATGAACGAGTCGGCCTCGTAGTGCAGCGGGTAAGGATCGCGCGTGCAGGCCAGCGCGCCCTCCACCTCGGCCAGCCGTTCCCGGTTCTTCATGCTGCGCCTGAGCACGTAGCGCGGTACGCAGCAATAGGCGAAGTCGTCGTAGGCTTCGTGGTAGGGGATGGCGCGGCCGCGCATGAACTCGTCCACGATGAGCGTGACGAAGTTCACGCCGCCCAGGCTCAGATAGTACGTGTTGCGACCGGCGCGCGTGTTCACCTCGAAGAAGCGGAAGGATCCGTCGCGCTCGTCGAACTTGATGTCGAAGTTCGCGAAGCCCCGGTAGCCCGTGCGCGCCAGGAACCGCTTGGCGCACTCGATGATGGCCTCCTCGCGCTCGCCCAGGATGCACAGCGGGTTGCCGAGCGCGGTGGGATCGTGGTCCTGCAGGCACACCACGCCGCCCGACACCACGCGCACCTCGCCGTTCGCGTCGGAGAACGTGGTGAGCGTGCGGATGGCGTCGTCGCCGCCGGGAATGAAATCCTGCAGCACCAGTTCGCCCGCGTAGTCGGAGGTGCGGATGTCGTGCCACACCTGCGCCAGCTCCTCTGCCGACTCGATTTCGTAGATCTTGCGCTTGCGGGGGATGGTGGCGTCTTGGAACTGCGCCGAGTTCGACGGCTTCGCGATGAGCGGGTAGGGCAGCTTGTCCACGGGCAGTTCGTCGGGCCCGTCGCCGCAGTCGAAGTACCACGTGCGCGGGTAGGGGATGTCGAGCTCGTCGCACAGCTCGTAGAAGCGCCGCTTCTGCGTGATGTCATCGAGCAGCGGGAAGTCGATGTAGGGCACCGTGTAGCCCACCGCCTCCAGGCGCTCCTTCCCGGCCGACAGCATGCGCGCGTGGCAGTCGTCGCAACCCACCACCAGCAGCGCGCGCTCGGGGTCGGTGGCGCGCAGCTCTCCCGCCACGCGCTCGAGCGCGTCGTAGAGGCCCTCCGGCTCGTGGATGCGCGGCTCCAGGCGGTAGTCGGTGAAGCGGCTGGTCGAGAGCATCTTGATGTCCTGCGTTGCCAGCACGATGGTGCGCTCGATGCCGTAGGCGCGGTGGAACTCGCGCACGTAGCTGTACGCCAGGATGTCGCCGCCCACCACGACGGGTTGCAGCAGGCGGCGGGCGTCTGCGTGGCTGTCGATGCGCGGTGCGGCAGCGGGCGCTGCGTTCATGGTCGTGCTCCTTCGGTTGGTGCTCGGATTCGCAAGCGCCCATTATCTCACAGCTCGCTTTTGGCGTGCGGCAAGATGGAAATCTTCGCATATGGCTTCAAGGTGGGCGTTCGTTCCCGCCTCGCTCGGTGCCGGGTTGGTCTTGCCCCGTGCGGCAAGGGCGGTTCCGGTGCGATGCGGCAGGGTTGGGCTCGGCGCAACGGAGCGTGGCATGTCGACGCGCGCCGCCGGCATTCCGGAAAATCTTGCGACGGGGCCTTCCTAAAAAAAGTCAACGGTATAGCATGGTCTGCGGAGCGGTTGACCGCTCGGTCAAAGCCCGCGGCGCAGCCGGCGCGCACGGGTTTTACTATGGCAGAGGAGCACGATGGAACAGCGCAGGACACGAAACGGGCAAGGTGCGGACGTTGCCGGGTGCATGCCCGTCTTTCAGCTGGGTCGGTTCGCCGACCAGGGCGACGGCGGCAACCGTAAGAAATTCGAGAGCCTTCCCGACGAGCGACAGGAGGCCATCGTCAACGCGGGCGTGGAGCTGTTCGGGCGCAACGACTACAAAAACGCCTCGACCGACGCCATCGCGCGCAAGGCGGGCATCTCGAAGGGCCTGCTGTTCTTCTACTTCAAGAACAAGAAGGAGTTCTACCTGTATTTGATGGAGCGCCTGATGGACAAGATGACCGACCTCGTCGTGGACGACGGGTTCTACGAGATCGACGACTTCTTCGAATTGATGGAGTACTCGGCACATAAGAAGAAGGACGTGTTCGAGAAGATGTCGCCGTTCATGCTCGACTTCTCCATCAGGGCGTTCTACCCGGAGCACAAGGACATCAAGGACACGATGGATGGGTGGACCCAGGCCCAGGTCGACCTCATGTTCTCGCGGTTCTTCAAAAACGTGCGGTTCGACCGGTTCCGCGACGACGTGAGCCCGCGCCGGGTGCTCGACATGATGATATGGATGGCCGACGGCTATCTGCACCAGCAGCGCTGCTTGAAAAAGCCCATCGACATCGACGCGCTCATGGACGAGTTCGCCGACTGGTGCGCCATGCTCAAGGCCTACGCCTACAAGGAGGAATACCGATGAAAGAAGAGTGCGCGCCCCAGGGCGCGACGAAGGCCCGTGTCGCGGAGGCGACGGGCGGGCGGACGGCAAGCGGGGGAGGGATGGCGGGCGTGTGCGCCGAGCGCGGGCGCGGTTCCGCCATCGAGGTTGAGAGCCTGGTGAAAGACTACGGCAAGGGCCGCGGCGTGTTCGGCGTGTCGTTCGCCGTGGAGCGCGGCGAGGTGTTCGGCTTCCTGGGGCCGAACGGCGCCGGGAAAACCGTGACCATGCGCAACCTCATGGGTTTCATCCGCCCCGACGAGGGCACGGCGCGCATCGACGGGCTGGACTGCTTCGGCCAGCGCGCACGCATCCAGGAGCGCCTGGGCTACCTGCCGGGCGAGATCGCCTGCATGGACGAGATGACCGGCACGGCCTTCCTGGAATTCATGGCGCGCATGAAGAAGCTGCGCGACCGCGCGCGCATGAACCAGCTGATCGAGTACTTCGAGCTGGACCCCGCGCGGCGCATCCGCAAGATGTCGAAGGGCACGAAGCAGAAGGTGGGCCTGGTGTGCGCGTTCATGACCTCGCCCGACATCATTCTGCTGGACGAGCCCACCAGCGGCCTCGACCCCCTCATGCAAAGCCGCTTCATCGACCTCGTGCTTGAGGAGAAGCGTCGCGGCGCCACCATCCTGCTTTCGTCGCACCTGTTCGACGAGGTGGAGCGCACATGCGACCGCGTCGCGTTCATCCGTGCGGGCAGGCTGGCCGCCGTCGAGCGCATGGACGACGTGCGGAAATCGCGCAAGCGCGTGTTCGTGGTGACGTTCGCCGACGAGGCCGGGCGCGACCGCTACGCGCAGGCGCATCCCGACGCGCAGAAGCGGGGCGCAGCCAGCGTGGAGGCAGCCGTGGCCGGCAACCTCGACGCGTTCGTGAAGGACCTGGCCGCCTACGACATCGTGGACCTCGCCGCGCGCGAGCAAACGTTGGAAGAGCTGTTCATGCATCTGTACGGCGCAACGGACCAGGCGGAGAAAGGAGGCTCCCATGAATAGGACGCTGCTAGCCAAAGAGCTGCGCGCGAATTTGTTCGTCAGCTTCATCATCGCGGCGGTGCTGGCCATGTACATCGGCGTAATCGTCAGCATGTACGATCCGGAGCTGGGAGAAAGCCTGGATGCCATGATGCAGAGCATGCCCGAGATGTTCGCGGCGTTCGGCATGTCGGTGCAGGCTACCACCCTCATCGATTTCATGCTGAACTACCTGTACGGGTTCTTGCTGACCATCTTCATCCTCGTGCTCATCTTGATCATGGCGAACAAGCTGATGGTGCGCTACCTCGATCGCGGCGCCATGGCGTACCTGCTGGCTACGCCGAACAGCCGCACGCGCATCGCGCTGACCATGGTGGGCGTGATGGTGACCATTCTGGTGGCGCTCATGGCAGTGGTCACGGCGCTCGAAGTGGGTTTCGCCGAGGCGATGTTCCCGGGCGAGCTGGACATGCAGGCGCTGATGCGGGTGAACGCGGGGCTGCTGGCCCTGTGGTTGGCGATGGCCGGTCTGTGCTTCCTGTCCGCATGCCTGTTCTCGAACGCGACGGCAGCCCTGTGGGTGGGTGGCGGCCTGAACATCCTGTTCTTCCTCATGCAGATGGCGTCGAAGGTGGGCGACAAGTTCGAGTTCTTGGAAAACGTCAACCCGCTGACGCTGTTCGACTACTACGGCTTGGCCGCAGGCGACGCGTCCGCCGCAGGCGGTGCGATCGCGCTGGCCGTTGGCGCGGTGGCGCTGTTCGCCGTGGCGGTTGCGGTCTTTGATCGGCGCGACCTCAGCATTTAGCGGGCGAGGAGCGGAGAACTTCCATAGGGGCGGCCTGCTGGCCGCCCGGAGGGGGCATTCGAAGAGGATGGGGGAGGGGGCTTTATCAAAAGCCGCCAAACGCACGCCCGTCGCGACCGCCCCGTAGGGTAAGGGCAGAGCCCTTGCCGTCGACCTGGGAAGACGTTGCTTGTCGAGCGGCAAGGACGGAGCCCTTGCCCTACACGATGAGGAAAACGACTCTTTTGATATAGCTCCGTCGACCTGGGAAGACGTTGTTTTCGGCGGATCTCCTTTTGGCGGCAACGCGAGGTGCCCACGCGGTATTCGCCGGCGGTCGCGTGCTCACCGGCGAATACCGCGGGTTTCCCTTCGAGAAAGGGGGCTTCTCCCTCCTCCGGCAAAAATCTTGCGAACTCAGACGTTTCTGCTTCAAAAAGGCGTTTGGGGGTGCGGACGATTTCTTGGACCGGCTAGACCGCCAGCCCGAGGCTGCGTCGGAACTCGTCGGGGCTCATCCACCCGAGCGACTCCTTGACGCGGTCCGAATTGTACCACCCGACGTAGGCGGCGAGCTCCGCGGAGAACGACTCGAAGGTCGCGCCCGCCCAGGAGTGGTGGTGGAAGAACTCGTTCTTGAGCCTGCCGAAGAAGCCCTCGCACGCCGAGTTGTCCGGGCTGCAGCCCTTGGCCGACATCGAGCGGGTCAGCCCCGCCGCCTCGCACCTCGCTATCCAGCCCGGCCAGCGGTAGTGCCCGCCCCGGTCCGAATGGACGACGGGGCGCTCGCCGGGGGCGAGGGAGGCGACCGCGTCGTCGAGCGAGGAGTTCGCGAGCGCGGCGTCGGGGCGCTCGGAGACCCGCCAGCCCGCCACCCGCCCGTCGAAGCAGTCCACGACGGCGGAGAGGTAGCACTTGAACGAGGGGAGCCCGAACTCGGTCACGTCCGTGAGCCACAGGAAGTTCGGCAGCCCCGCGCGGAAGTCCCGGCCCACCAGGTTGGGAGGGGCCCAGGACGCCTCCCCGGCGTAGGAGCTCCACCTCTTGCGCTTGGGCTCGTAGCGCACGACCAGGCCCTCCTCGCGCATGACCCTGCGCACTACCTTCTCCGAGACGCGCCCTCCCTCCCTGCGCAGCAGCGCCCATATTCGCCGGTAGCCGTAGCGGGCGCGGCTCGCGCAGAACAGCTCCCGCACGCGCGCCCTCGTCGCCGCGAGGGGGGCAGGGGCCGAGAGGCGGGCGAGGGAGTACTCGTAGGAGCTCTTCGATATCCCCAAGAAACGGGTGATCTCTCGGAGGGGCCGGCCGCTCTCCCGCCTCAATCTCTCGCCGAGCTCGCACTTCCTCCTGTTCGAGATCGAAGCCGGGTCCCAGCCGCCCGCTTTTAAATCGGCCAACACCGCCCTCAGGCACGCGTTCTCCAGCTCCGCCTCCGAGAGCGCGGCGACCTCGGGCGGGACCTCCCTCATCCTCCTCCCCGCCACCGCGGGGGCCTCCCTTCCGCCCGCGGGGGGCTTCGGCTCGAACGGGTCCCCCGCAAGCCTACCAGACTCCCGCGCCCTCTTCCACCACGTCCGCACGCTCGCGCCGCAGTCGATCCCGAGCAGGCGCGCGATCTCGGCGGGGCGGCGGCCCCGCTCGTAGAGCGCGACCGCGCGCGCCCTCGTCCCGTCGGGGTAGCGCTCGTGGCGCTTGCGCGCGCCCGCATGGCCCCTCGGGACCGCCGCGGAGACGGGGAGCTCCCCGCGGCGGGCCTCCTCCGCCCACCTCGACAGCGTGGCCCTGGCGGGCCAGCCCGGCCTGCGGCCGGCCTCGGCCATGGTCAGGCCGCTCGCGAGGAACGCCTCCACGATCTCGACCTTCTCTTCCCTCGAGTACACGATGCGGACTCCCTTCCGGACCGGAAACCGGTCCAACTTTTTGTCCGCACCCCCTTTGTGAACGACTCATCGGCTCTTTTTGTATATGATCGATAATATAATTAAATAAAAGCCCAGTTGAGGAACTTGCGTTTTCGACTATTCTTCAAATAGATCATTCACAAACGCCTTTTTGAAGCAGAAAAGGAGCCACGCGCGAGTTTTCAGTTGGGCGCGCTATCCCGAGCGCCGGTCCCTATGTCGAAGTGGTACTTCGCGATGCCCAGGTCGACGGCCGTGTACGCGCCTCCGGAGGTGGTCGCGCGCACCGTCTGGCCGTCGGGCTGCAACTCGAAGCGGAACTTCTGCTGGTTCATGGCGGTGGGAGCGAGCAGGGCCGCCCGCACGCCGCGCTCGAACCAAGCCGGCAGGGGTCCGCTTGCGGCGCACACGTCTTCGAGTGCCTTGGACTTGCGCGGCTTGCCCTGCGTGTCGCCGTAGCCAATGGACAGCACGCACACGAGCTTTTCGTCGGGGCCGACGAGGCGGCGGACGTACCGTTTGCTGAACGTCAGGGCCACCCAGCAGGTGTTCAGGCCGAGGCGTTGCGCGGCCAGCACGATGCGCTCGCCGTAGTAGCCGACGCGCTCGTCCAGGTCGTCGGCCTTCTTCCCGACGAGGGCCACGTAGTTCCTCACGTTGCGGAAGCTGCCGTAGCGCGCCATCACGCTGCTGCCGAACGCGCGGGGTTCGTCGAGCGCGAGCTGGATGCGCAGGTCGCCCTCCCGGTTGCAGGCGTCTATCTCGGCTTGCAGCGCAGTCAGCGTCGGGCCCTCGATGCGCCGGTCGCTGTAGCTGCGCACCGAATGGCGGCACTCCAACGCCTCTTCGAGGCTGCAGACCGCAAGGTCCTCGACGGCGCTCGCCGTTCCAAGCGGGAGGGCATCTTCGGTTCCGTGTGAGGTTTCGTTTTCGCGTGTGCTTCCGCCGGCGGCTCTGCTTTCGCTCGCGTCCATATCGTCATGCTCCCTTCCGTCGATTGCGCTTTCGGTCATCGCGCCTTTTCGTTTCGATCGTCTTGCAGGTAACCTTCGAGGTTCGCCTGCCGAACAAGCTCGTACACGCGGTCGACCAGCTGCTTGAACTGCGCCCACTGCGCGATGTCGGGCGCTATGTGGTAGAAGTTCATCGTGCCCGTGCGCCGCAGGGTGATGATGCGCGCGTCGCGCAGGATCTTCAGATGGTGCGACACGGCGGGGCGGGAGAGGTGCGTGAGCGCGGTGATCTCGCCCACGCGCAGGCCGCACCGCTCGGCCTCCAGCAGCGCCACGAGTATCTGCTGGCGCGTCTCGTCGCCCAGCGCGCCGATGATGCCCTGGCACTCCTTGAACCCGACGGCAAGGGCCTGCCGGTTCCGCATCCATTCCTGTTCGTTCATGGCGCTCCTTTGGTTCAAACGTTCGAACCATTAAACCATAGAGAGAGCAAGCGTGCGCGAGAACTTCCTTGGGAAAGAAATTCGAGACGGAAGTAGGCGGCGGGCGAAGGCAAGCGCGCTCGCGCATCGACGGTGGGAATCGAGCAGGCGGTCGCGAGTGCGACGCCGGAGGGGTCGAGTGCCGGTGCGCCGTCTCGGCCGCGCATAACGCGGGGGCATTCGTTTCCCTACGGCTCCGTGCGGTCGATTGCGCGCGGCGGGCGCGCGTGGTTGCATGGGGGCATGAAGTTTCGAAAGACATACGTGGACGTGGTTGCCCGCATCGACGCGGACGGTCGCATGACGCCGCTTTCCATACTCTGGCGCGACGGCCGCACGTTCGAGATCGACCGCGTGCACGAAGCCATCCGCCGCGCGTCCACCCGGGTGGGCGGAACGGGCATGCGCTACCTGGTTTCGGTGCACGGTCGCGAGAAGTACCTGTTCTACGAAGGCCCCCGCTGGTTCGTGGAGGAGGTGGTTCCGGAGACGTCGCAAGGCTGCGCCGAAGGCGGCGCGGGCGGCTCCGAGGATCGGGGCGACCGTGCCGTCAGATGCGTGCGGGACGGGTCGGCTGCGGCGGCGAACCGCAGAGAGGAGGCCTCGGGCGCAGCGGATCGCGGCGCCGCTTCCCGCTCTTTCGAAGCGATCGCGGCGGCTCTCAGACGCCGTTCCCACCCTCCGATGCCCCGATCGCATGCGCGCCGCGCGTGAGCATGAGGCCCGGCATCGCACCTGCCGGGCATGCCGCCAAGCTGCCGAGAGCGTAGAACGCGCCCGCGTCTCACCTGCCTTTCTCCAGCGACGCGGGCGCTTCCGATACACTCGATGTCAGAGAATGGGAGGGCAGCTCTCGGCCGTGTCGTCGTTGGCTTCTTGCTGCTCCACGATGTCGATAAGCTCCTGCTGCGAATGGATGCCCATCTTCTGGTAGATATGGTACGTGTGCGTTTTGATGGTGCGCTCGGCAACGTAGAGCTGATCGGCGATATGGCGGGCGTTTCGCCCTTTCACCAGGAAGAACAGTATCTCGCCTTCGCGGGGAGTCAGGTTGTACGTTCGGGTTGCCTCGGCGCATTTGTGCTTGTAATGCTGCTCGATTACCAGTTCGGGGGTCGGCCCCTGCGCGCTTTCGGGGGGTGTTTGGTCTTTGGCGGGGTCGGGAGCGTCTGCGGTGATTGGGTATTTGTCGGGATTGACGGTAGCCACGGGGATGTAGATGCACACCAGCACGATCAGGATCATGGCCGCGACGGTGAGCCATCCTTTTCCGAACTCCGTTGCTACGAAGGCGCCCGCGAACCAACCGAGCGCCTGTCCGAGAACGATGAATATACGGCCTCGAGCGAAGCAGTAGCAGGGCGATATGGAGAGCAGGGTGCCGCGCAAGGAGAGAACCGACGCGTTCGTGTAGTCGAGCAGGTACAGGATGACGAAAAGCGGGAGAGCGGCGACGGTGTTCCACGGAGCCTGCAGGAACCCCGAGATGATAAGACCGCAAATCAAGAAAGGCAGCAGCACGAGCTGGACCCTTCCCATGGCCAGCAGCCCGGGGGCCTTTTTGTGCAAGACGAAGAATATGAGCGCCACGCAAACGAACGCCAGGCCCATGATCGTAGGGGGCAGGACGCCTTTGCTGATGCGCGCGACAACAAGCCCGGCTATCACGCCGCACATCATGCCGTCCACCGTCATGATGTAGGACCCGTTCGCGCTGTACCTGCTCGTTTCGGCAAGCCAGCGTTCATCGCGCTCGCTTGTAGCCTCGGTGCCGCTCGGCGGCGAGGCCAAAAGCAACGCGAACGAGCATGCGCAAAGCAGCAAGAACACCGTCAAGCCGACGAAGGACGGCATGGCCAGCACGCCGGTTACGATGCAACCTGCCAATCCGAACGACCACAGATTGGCCGAGCGGATGCGCTCTTCGCCAAGCGAGCTGCGGAGGTCGGCCCAGGTGCACGAAAAGTAGGCGCTCGCCGCACCTTGGATCGCCCAGAGCGTGAACTGCAGTGCCAGGGGGAAGGCGAGTTCCAGTGCGGTTTCAAGCAGAACGGCGGCGGGCAACAGAAGCTGCAGGACCAAGAAGACGGCTTGGGCGCGCCTCGAAGAAACAAACTCGTTTCTGCGCTTGATAAAACGCGTGATGACGAAATAGAATCCCGCCATCGAGGCGAACATCGTGCCGTGGGTGAGGCCGTGCATGACGGGAGTGTTGGTTCCGGGCGTCGCGAGCAACGGGCTGAAAGCGGCCAGCAGCACCGAGGCCGAGAAGAGCGTGAATCCCGCAATGCCGGCCAACTCCCTTTCGCTGTAGCTGCTCTCCTTGCGAGGACTTCCGTTTTTGGTGATTTCGGCCATGGCTGCGTGTCCCCTCCCCCTGATTCCACGTACCCGTCCGAAACGCCTGCATGCAGAACGGCCCGGGAGGCTTCGCTCCCGTTGCGTTGCTGGATGGGTTTCGGATATATCGTATTCTATCGTGCGCGCCATGCTATCGAGAGTACGTTTTTTCGTTTCGGGGCCCGTGGCGTCGATTTAATCCTCTGAGTAGCAAGACAAAAACCGCATACGGGGCAATCATGGCTCGACAACAACGGCGGATCCGGCGGCGCGAGGGGGCGCGAGAGCGGAAACGCGCTTTCGGAGAACCGTCAATCCAAGGTCGAGGTGCTTCATACGGTGCGGTGCGAAAGGGTGCTTTCGCCGTGCGCAGGGGGTGGTGTCGTGAAGGAAACGCTTCGCAGATTCTTGTCCTACTTCAGAATAGAGCATGCGTTGGTCCTCGTGCCGGTGTTCGGTTTCGCGGTGTACGACAGCGTGTTCTCGGCCTTCTCGTCGATTCTGGGCGTGTTGGGCGATGCGTACCCCGACGTGCCGCGCACGGCCATCCAGATGGTGCTCTCGGTTCCTCCGCTGGTGAGCATACCCGGAACGCTTCTGTCGGGTTTTCTGTCCTCGTACGTTCGCAAGAAGCGCATCGCCGAGTTCGCGCTGGCCATCATATTCATCGGCGGCATGATCCCCGTCGTGTTCCGCACCCCCAGCATCTACGCACTGTTCGCTTGCAGTGCCTGCGTGGGGCTGGGCCAGGGATTGCTGCATCCCATGGCGAACGCCTTCATCTGCCAAACATGGGATGACGACGGCGAGCGAAGCCGCGCGCTGGGGTTCAAGCAGGCGTTCAATTTCATGGGCGAGGCGCTGGTCGCCTTGCTCGTGGGGTTTCTGGCGCTTTCGCATTGGGGCAACGCGTTTTTAGTGTACCTCGGCGTGATCCCCGTTTTCCTCATTGCCCGGTTCGCGCTTCCCGAAGGCGATCTGGACAAACGGTTGATCGACAGGAAAAGCCGCGCGGCCGGGTTGAAGGAGCTGTTCAAGCCGAAGGCGGTTTACCTGTTCGCGCTGTTCTTCTTCGCCATGATGTGCTTGTACGGGTTCCACACCAACATCGCCATGCTGGTTCAGGAACGACGCCTGGGAACGACGGCCGACGTTTCCGTGGTGGCGTCGTGCGTCAGCATCGTGTCCTTCTTGGTGGGCATCGCCTACGGAAAGCTTTCGAAAGCGTTCGGGGCCGCCACGCTGTGCGTCGGTTTCGGATGCTTGGCTTCGGGCATGCTCGCCGTGTCCCTTTTCGGCTACAGCTTTCCCGTGGTCGTTGCGGGCGGCGTCCTGTTCGGCTTCGGCTCGGGCGTGCAGCAGATCAGCTCCATCTACTACATCTCGAAGACGGTCGACAAAAGCGTCGTGACCATGGCCATATCGGTTCTGGTGTCGTTCGTCTCGTTCGGCGCGACCTTGTCGCCCCTCGTCATCAACGGCTTGCAAGGGCTCGTGTTCGGAACGGAGTCGGCCTCGGGGTCGCTTGCGGTGGCGGGGTGCGGCTTCGCGGTGCTCGTAATGGTGGAAGGCGCCCGCACGCTGTTGAAAAAGAAGCGCGACCGGGGTTCGGAGCTCGTGCGCCGCAGCTAATACCCAGAGTATCGCATTGAGGTGAACGTGCAATAAAAAGCCAGATCATCGCACGTGTTCGACATTAATACCAAGCAGCAGATGCGCCGGGCGGCCAAACGATGGAAACTCGTTCGCGTCGCAGCCGCACCGCAGGACGCGAACCGCAGGGCGGTGCGGAGACGGCTTGACAAGGGGGACGGCGGGGACGGGTTGCGGGCCTCGCGGAGATTCGAGGAAGGAAGGTTCATATGGCAGATCAAGAGTTGCTCGCTCGGTACGCGCCGACGATCGATTCGCCGGAGACGAAGGAGGCCTATCTGCTCGACGGCGCGCTTTTCATTCGCCATGAGTTCCGAGATCCAGCCGAGCTTCAGACGCGCATGACCTATCACAAGGTGGGAGAGGACAACGTCGTCTCGAACGACAATCTCGTCATGTTGGGGGTATGGGCGCGCGCGCAGAAGCAGGGCGAGCAGGTCAAGTAAGACGAGAGAGAACGCTGAAAGGAGATTTGCATGAGAGAATGCTTCGATCCCCAGGTCTACAAGAAAGACTGGCAGTACCAAGAAGGGGATCTGACCGTCACGCGCACGTGCCAATGGTCGGCCCCAGGCTGCCATCAGGGCTGCAGCATCCTGTTCTACACTGACAAGGACGGCAAGCTGGTCAAGGTCGAAGGCGATCCGAACTCCCCGGTGACGGACGGCCGCCTGTGCATGCGCTGCCTTGCCATGGTGGAGGCCGTGTACCATCCCGACCGCATCGTCCATCCGATGAAGCGCGCCCGCGAGGACCGCGGCAAAGACGCGTGGGAGCAGATCACCATGGACGAGGCCTACGAGCTGTGCATCGAGATGGTGAAGGACACCACCGAGAAGTACGGGGCGAAGTCCATCTGCACCGGTGCCGGAACGGGCCGCAACGCCACGTGGCAGTCCAACGTGCTGGGGCAGGGCGCCTTCGGCACGCCGAACGACAACTGCGGCCTTCTGGCGGGCAACTGCTGCTACACGCCGCGCATGCAGGGCATGAACGCGGTTTTGGGAGACACGTTCATCGCCGACTGCGGGCAGTTGAACGAGGCGCGTTTCGACCATCCCGAGTACCGCCGCCCCGACCTGTTCATAATCTGGGGAAACAACCCGCTGCGCGCCAACGCCGACGGCTTCTTCGGCCACTGGATAATCGACTGTATGCGCCGCGGCTCCGAGCTGTTCGTCGTCGACCCGCAGGTTACGTGGCTGTCTGCCCACGCGAGGCTGTACGTGCAGGTGCGTCCGGGCACCGATGCGGCGCTCGCGCTGGCCATCGGCCACGTGATGATCGAGGAAGAGCTCTACGACAAGGAGTTCGTCGATTGCTGGTGCTACGGCTTCGACGAGTACCGCGAGCGCGTCAAGGATTGGACGCCCGAGCGCGCCGCCGAGATATGCTGGTGCCCGGCTGAGAAGATATACGAGGCCGCGCGCCTCATCGGCACCGCCGGCGTCACCACGCTCCAGTGGGGCGTGGCGTTCGACCAGACCAAGTGGGCGAACGGCACGGCGCACGCGGCCGTGGCGGTGCAGGCGCTCACCGGCAACATCGACAACCCGGGCGGCTTCGTGGGCATCAACTTCGGCTACGTGCAGTCTGACATCCGCGAGAACATCGCCAAGAGCCTGCCCAGCGTCCGCGAAGGCCGCTTGGGCGACGACGGCAACTGGGGCCTCATGAACGCCGTGGGCAAGGGCGGGCACGCCATCCCCGAGGCCATCTTGGACGCGGCCGAGACGGGCAAGCCGTATCCGGTGAAGATGCTGTTCATGTGCTCCACCACGGCGTTCACCAACATGGCGGGCCAGGCGCGGCGCGTGTACGACGTGTACCGGGACATGGACCACGTGGTGGTGTGCGACCTGTTCATGACGCCCACCGCCATGGCCGTGGGCGACCTGTTCATACCCATGGCCATGGGGTGCGAGCGCAATGGCGTGCGCGGCTGGTACACGCCCCTGCGCTCCATCGTGAAGGTCACGCAGACCGGCGACGCCGTGGGCGACGAGCAGATGATGTTGGAGCTGGGCAAGAAGATGAACCCCGATCTGTTCTACTGGGACGACGTGCCCGAGATGTTGGAGTTCTGCACGAACAACATGGCCACCGTCCCCATCCACATCACGTTCAGCGAGCTGCGCGAGAAGGTGATCGTGTACCCCGAGTTCGAGTACTACAAGTACAAGACGGGCAAGCTGCGCTTCGACGGCAACCCGGGCTTCAACACGCTGTCCGGGCGCGTGGAGCTGTTCTGCAACATGTACAACAACGTGGGGATGGACCCGCTGCCGTACTTCAACGAACCGCCGGAGAGCCCCGTCAACACGCCCGAGCTCTTCGCCGAGTACCCGCTCGTGCTCACGACGGGCCGCCGCTGCTGGGAGTACTTCCACTCCGAGCATCGCCAGCTGCGCTCCATGCGCGAGTTCCACAAGTGGCCGATGTTCGCCATCAACCCCGAAGACGCCGCTGCCGCGGGCATCAAGGAGGGCGACTGGGCCGTCATCGAGAACGCCCACGGCAGGGCCATGGAGGTGGCGCACGTCACCGACACCATGATGAAGGGCGTCGTCAGCGCCGAGCACGGCTGGTGGTTCCCCGAACGGGACAAGGAAGAGCCAACGCTTTTCGGCCTGTGGGAGTCCAACATCAACTGCCTCACGGTGCAAGGGGACTTCGGGCCCAGCGGATACGGCTCGTCCTACAAGACCCAGCTCTGCAAGGTTTACCCGGCACCGGAAGGCTACGGCGCCGAATTCGAGAAGATGTACGCCGAGCATCACAACCTTTAGACGTCGTCGCACAGGGAAAGGAGATCGGGCTCATGACACAACAGGGTCTTTTGATCGATTACGAGTTCTGCACGGGCTGCCACGCCTGCGAGATGGCGTGCAAGGTGGAGAAGGGCCTCGGGGAAGGCGAGTGGGGCATCAAGCTCGCCGAGATCGGCCCGTGGAAATTGGACGGCGACGTATGGGAGTGGGACTACGTGCCCATGCCCACGCAGCGTTGCGACCTGTGCGCCGAGCGCACGCGCGCGGGCAAGGTTCCCGCCTGCGTGCATCATTGCCAGTCGCTGGCCATGGAGTTCGGACCCGTCGACGAGCTTGCCAGGAAAGTGACCAAGCCGCGCATGGTCCTGTTCTCGGTCCAATAAGGTCATCGCCTCCGCGGCGTCTCGAGGAGGGGCGCCGCGGAGGTCAAACTCTTATCAAAGGGGGTTTCGCATGAGCGAGAAAGCATCACAGCTAGGGGAGAGGGCGGTTTCGGCCATCCAGAACAACGTCACGCAGGCGCTGGGCCTTATCTACGGCCTCGGCATGCTCACGTGGACGGCGTTCAACCAGATGAACAGCAATTATTGGTCGTACTTCCTCACCGAGATCTGCGGTTTGGAACCCACGGTCATGGGCACGGTCAAGGCGGTCACGGGCGTGGGCGAGTGGTTCTTCGTCATCATCGCCGCCATCATCATCGAGCGGGTGTGGCTCAAGCACGGCCAGTACCGCAGCTGGCTTTTGGTGGCGCCTCCCGCGACGTTCGTCTGCCTGCTCATGACGTTCGTCGATCCGAGCTTCCTCGACATGGGCGCCAAAACCGCTTGGATGATCTTCTTCCAGATCGTGGGCGGCTTCTTCTCGAGCTTCTTCATGATAGCCGCCACGTCCATCGTGCCGGTCATCAGCCGGACCGAGGCCGACCGCACGCTGCTCTCCCAACGCAAAGCGCAGGGCAACATGTTGGTGAAGGTGCTGTTCGCCGCCATATCCCTGCCAGCCATCCTGGCCATCAACGGGCTGGTGTACCGCGTGCCCGCCGGCGAGAACGCGCAGAACGCCGGTCCTGCCGGCTTCACGGTGCTGGCGCTCGTTTTCGGCATCATCATGATCGTCATGTTCGTGGTCATGTACAAGCGCATCGACGGCATGGATCCCACGCAGAAGCTGTGCGAGGAGCGCGCCGCGGCCAAGAAGCGCGGCGAGAAGGTTCCGCCCATCGCCGCCGGAGAGAAGGTCGGCATCGGCGAGATGCTCAAGTACTGGCTCACGAACCTGCCGGCCATCATCGGGCTGTTCGCCGAGATCATCCGCTTCGTGGCGCAGATGACCATCCAGAGCATGGCCATGTACGTGTTCACCTACGCCTTCGGCGACGTGGCCATGGCCGCCGTCATGCTCACCGCCTGCAACATCACGGGTCTGGCGGCAACGTTCGTGTCCGAACCCGTCGCTCGCAAGATCGGCATCCGCGCCACCTATCTGGCCGGCATCGGCATCTCGTTCGCGTTCTCCGCCGTGTGCATCTTCGTGGGCGCATCGAGCATGATGGCCTTCATCGTGTGCATCTGCGGCATCTACTTCGGCATGAACTTCATGAACGGAACCATGATGGGCATGCAGTCCAACGCCATCGCCTACGGCGAGTGGCGCGACGGCAAGACCGCCAAGGCGTTCATCATGTCCACGTTCCAATGGTGCCCGAAGATCGCCAACGCCGTGGCCGGCCTGCTCACCGGGTTCGGCCTGGCCGCCATCGGCTTCGTGTCGGGCATGGAGGCCTCGCCGGAGTTGGCGCAGGGCATGGTGAACATCATCTGCATCATCCCGGCCGTTTGCTTCGGCATCGCGTTCGCGGCCTTCTTCTTCGGCTACCGCCTGACGCCTAAGAAGATGGAGCAGATCGCCGTCGACCTCGCAGAGCGCGAGACCCAGAAAAGCGCGGCCGCCGAGTAGCCGGTCGATGCGCTTGTTCGAGTAAAGCGGGCTGCGCGGCTCGATTCGCGCGCCCATACTACGGAAAAGAGGATTCCCATGTGCTTCAGACCAGCTGCCATCAGCATGGACAAGACGTGCCCCGCCTGCGGCGCCGTCAACGATTTCGCCAACGAGAACTGCGACCAGTGCGGCGCCTCCCTGCCGAGCGCTCCGCCCATCGCGGGCATGCCGGGAGCTCCGGGCGCCCCCGGAGCCCCCGGAGCCCCCGCTGCGCCCCAAGCTCCTGCGGCGCCGGGCGCGGCGCCTGCGGCGCCCAAGGCGCCCGGCGCGTAGCGGGGCCGGCGCCTGCGGCGCCCAAGGCGCCCGGCGCGTAGCGGGGCAAGGGGGGGCGCAGGGCTGCCGCGAGGCGGCTCTCCGCCCCGGCGTGAGACGACATCCGACGACGGTGGGGGCGAGCATGGATTTCAAGAAACTCGAGAGGACGGACGTTCCGGCCACGGGGGCGATAGGGGTTTCGGTCGTGGTGTGCGGTGCGACGGTGCGCCGGGAACTGGACGTGTTCTACGAGGTCGTGAACGCGTACTACGGCCTTCCGGAAGACGCGCCGTGGGAGGATGCGGACGCAGCGGCGGAGAAGGCCACGTCGGCGGACGCCTATCGAGAGATGCGGCGCGACTTCGTCGTCAACCGCGTGACCAACGAGGCGCTGGCTGCGCTCGGCATCGTGCCGGCGCTCACGCCGGACGTGCGCGTGACGGCGTATCCGGATTCCGACGAGGATTTCGCCTTCGACCTGGCCGTCGTGGAACGGCCGCGGCTCTCCTTGTCATGCTTCGATCCCGTGGAGATAGAGGTCGAGGACGTCGAGGTGACCGACGAGCTGGTGGACGCGCGGATTGCGGAGCTTATGGAGTCGCGCGCGGAGTACGCGCCGGCCGACCCCCATCCGGTCGTGTTCGGCGACTGCGTGAGCATCGACGTGGCCACGTTTTGCGAAGGCAAGCCGGTGCCGCGCCTCACCGGCAAGAAGATGGTGCTCGAGGTGGCGGACGGCTCCATGCCCGACGCGTTCGTTGGGCAGCTTATGGGCATGTCGGTTGGCCAGACGAAAACGTTCGAGTACGCGGTGGAACGCCCCCGGGCCCTATCCGACGACGACGTCGACCGTTACCTGGCCACGGTGACGGTGCTGGGGCAGCTGCGCAAGGACGTGCCCGAGCTCACCGACGCGTGGGTCGAGGCGAATATCTCGAAGGCGTCGTCGGTGGCGGAGTTTCGCGCCGGCGTCGCGCAGGGTCTCGAAGCCGAGGTGGAGCACCTCAATCGCGACACGCGTGCCCGCTTGGCCAACATCGAACTGGAGAAGCGCCTGCAAGGCGCCATTCCCGATGCGTTCTACCGGGCCTCGCGGGAGGGCATGAGGCGCGCCCTCGAGCGCGAACTGGCCGAAAAGGGCCAGACCATCGACGATTACTACGAGCAAGAGCGGACGAACGAAGAAGAGCTGAGCGTGCAGATGCTCATCAAATCCGGCGAGAACCTGCGTCAGGGATTCGCCCTCGAAGCCCTGTTCGACGGTCGCGGCATGCGGCTTTCCGAAAAGGATCTCGCCCACGCCTGCGAGGAGGCGTTCGGGCCGGGCTCGTACGATCCGGTGCTGCTCGAGCGCACGGGAAAGCGTCGCGTGGTGGAAAGCGCCGCGAAGCGCATGGTCGCCCTCGCGTGGCTCGCCGACACCGCTGTGGCGAAAGGCTGAGCGGCGATGGAGCGCTGCTACGTGTGCAACCATTGCGGAAAATGCGACGACCTCGCTTTTCGCATCGTTATGCCGATGCCGGTCTGCCTCGATTGCGGACACGAGGTGCAGCCGGGCGAGAGCCCCGCCCGCTGCGCCGCCTGCGGTGGCGCACGCATCGCGACGATGGATTTCATCGAAGACCGCTCCGCGATAGCGCGGAGTGAAAGAAGAGAGGAGCAGGAACATGAGTGAATTGACCCGCGTGTCGGAGACGCCCCGCGTCACGGAGCTCGAGGACGGCACGAAGGTGTACCGTACGGCGCAATGGTCGCCTCCGGGATGCCATGGCGTCGGTTGCGGATTGAGGGCCTTCGTCAAAGACGGCAAGCTGGTGAAGGTGGAAGGGGACCCCGACCAGCCCATCACGAACGGCCGCCTGTGCGTTCGGTGCCTCACGCTTCCCGAGTACCTCTACCACGAGGATCGCCTCCTCCATCCCATGAAGCGCGACCGACGGTTCCGCGGACAGCCCGACAAATGGGAGCGGATCACCTGGGACGAGGCGTACGACATCATCGTGGAGAAGTACCGCGAGCTCACGGAAAAGTACGGCCCCGACACGGTGTCGGTGTGGACGGGCACCGGTCGCGAGGCGAGCGCGTACCAGTTCCAGACCTGCAACCAGGTGTTCCACAGCCGCACGGCCATCCACGCCAACGGCGGTTGGTCATGCGTCATACCGCGCCAAACCGCGATGGACTGGCTGCTGGGCTGCGCGTATGTGGAGTACGACGGCGCGTTCGGCTTCAAGGACCGCTACGACGATCCGCGCTACGAGCTGCCCAAGTACATGCTCATCTGGGGTCGCGACACCTTGTGGTCGAACCCCGACGGGCTGTTCGGACACAGCACGGTCGACATGATGAAGCGCGGCATGAAGATCATCGTCGTCGACCCGCGGGCCAACTGGCTGGCCCGCCATGCCGCGTACCATTTCCAGATCCGACCCGGCACCGACGCCGCGCTGGCCATGGCCCTGAACGCGGTCATCATCCAGGAGGATCTGTACGATCACGACTTCGTGGAGAAGTGGACGTACGGCTTCGACGAGTACGCCGAGCGCTGCTGCACCATGACGCCCGAGATGGCCGCCGAGATCTGCGAGGTGCCGGTGGAGGACATCTACGCCGCCGCCCGCTGCCTGGCGCAGAAGCCCTGCACGGCCTCCGTGGGCCTGAAGACCGACCAGAACCCCAACACCCTGCAGATTTGCCATGCCATCTGGGGAATATTCGCCATCTGCGGAAACCTGGACAATCCCGGAGGCGTCAAGCTGGGCCAGACCATGCTCAACGGCGGCTCGACCGGGCGCAAGGGCGTGGGCATGCTGGTGGAGGAAGAGGACAAGAACCCCATTCCCATCGCCGGCCACGACCAATACCCGGCCATGGACTTCATCATCAACACCACGCAGCCCGACTGCACGTTGGACACCCTGCGCACGAACATACCGTATCCCATCGAGTTCCTGTTCATCCAAAGCTCCAACTTCATCTCGTCGTGCATCACGCAGCAGCCGATGCAGTGGATGGAGGCGTGCCGTCACAAGGAGTTCGTGATGGCCACCGACATCTTCATGAACCCGACCATCCAGGCCCTGGCCGACGTGGTGCTGCCGGTGTCGACTTCGCTCGAACACGAGGGTATCGTCACGTTCCACGGCTGCAACCAGCCCGGGCAGTTCCATGCCCTCACGAAGGTGCTGGAACCTCTCGGCGAGTGCAAGTCGGACTTGGAGATCATGCTCGACCTCGACCACCGCATCAACCCCGATCGCACCGAGGATCCGGAGAAATGGTCGAGCCCGCATGCGTACCTGGACAACAAGATACAGAACATCCCCTACACGGCCGACCCCGAGACGGGGGAGGATATGACGTACGAGACGCTGCGCGAATGGGTGTACGGACGCTACGAGATTCCCTATTACCAATACGAGAAAGGGCTGCTGCGCGCCGACAGCAAGCCGGGCTTCAAGTCGCCCACGGGGCGCGTGGAGCTGTGGAGCACGGTGAAGCAGCACCTGGGGGAGGACCCCTTGCCCTATTACGAGGAGCCTCGCTTCTCCAAGCGGTCGCGCCCCGAATGGACCGAAGAGTACCCGCTCGACTTCGTCACCGGCGCGCGCCGTCCCACGTCGTTCCATACCGAGCACCGCATGATCGATTCGCTGCGCGAGATACGGTCGGCTGCCACGGTCGAGCTGCATCCCGCCACCGCCGAAAAGCACGGCATCGGCCAAGGCGATTGGGTCACCATCGAGAACCCTTGGGGGAAGTGCCAGATGATCGCGGATATCACGCCCATCGTGAAGGAGGGGGTCATCGGGTGCGACCACGGTTGGTGGTATCCCGAAGACAAGGACGCGGAGCTGTTCAGCGTGCGCAAGTCGTCCATCAACTCGCTCATGCCATGGAAAGAGATCGGCAAGCTGGGCCTGGGCTCGCACTACGGCGCGCTGCCCTGCAAGATCTACCGGACCGAAAACTAGCCTGAAAGGGGGTATCGAGATGGCCACCTATGGATTGATGATCGACAACGAGTACTGCACCGGCTGCCACACGTGCGAGATCGCCTGCCGCAACGAGCTGGGCCTGCCCATGGGGCAGTGGGGCATCAAGCTGCTGGAGATGGGGCCGTGGCGCAAGCCGGACGGAACGTGGGAGGGCAAGTACGTTCCCGTGCCCACGACCTCGTGCAACCTATGCGAGGAACGCGTTGCCCAAGGCGGCGTGCCGTCGTGCGCGCTGCACTGCCTGGCCGACGCCATCGAGTACGGCACGCTCGAGGAGCTGGCGAGGAAGATGGCCGACCGAGGGGAGCAATGCTCGATCTTTCTGCCTTAAGCGCCGCGCAGCTTTTCGGCGGCGGGCGGAAGAGGGGTTGGGCCCTTTTCGTCCGTCGCCCGCGCGGCTGAGATCGTCAAGGAGCAAGGCCCCGGTTTCCGACGGCGCGGAACCGGGGCCGTTGCGTCAAGGAGGGCTTGAAGATGGAGAGCGCAAGGCTGTGGAACCCCCGATTCGCCCAGCTGTTCTGCATCGAGACGATGTTGCAGTTCGGGTTGTACCTCACGCGTCCGCTTATCGCAGGGTACGCGGTTTCGCTGGGCGCCTCTTTGGCGGTGGCGGGGTTCCTGGCGGGGCTTTTGGCCACGGCGGCTTTGATTATGCGGCCGATGAGCGGCATCGTGACGGATCGGCTGGGAAAGAAAGGCCTGCTGGTCGTGTCCTGCGCGCTGTTCGCGGTCTCGGCGCTGGGCTGCGCCTTGTTTCGATCCGTTCCGCTCGCGGCGGCGTTCCTTGCGCTCCAAGGGTTCGCGTTCGCGTTCAAGTCGACGGTCGTCGTGTCGTTGGCTTCGCTGGTGGTTCCCGCGTCGAAGCTGGGAAGCGGCGTGGGGTGGCTCGGGGTCGCCTACACGATAGCGTGCGCCTTGGGTCCCGCGCTCGGATCGTTCGTCGGCGGCGCGGTCGGCTATGCGGGCGCCTTCGCCGTTTCGGCGACGCTGCTCTTCGCGGGGCTCGTTTTGGCGGTGCTGTTCAAGGCGCCCCGCGAGGCTTGCGCGCATGCCGTCCCGACCGCGCCTTCGCGGCCCGGCTGCGGCTTTGCCGCCTGGTTCCACGGCCCCACGCTTCTGCTTTCCGCAGTGGCCGGCCTGTTGATGGTGGCCCAAGGCGTGACCTCCTCGTTCGTCTTGCTGGTGGGGGATATGAGGGGCATCGAGGGAGCCTCCCTGTACTTCCTCGTCTATTCCTTGGCCACGCTGGCGGCAAGGCCGTTGGCGGGAAGGGCCAGCGACTCGTTCGGCGTGCGCGCGGTCGCCCTGCCCATGATGCTCCTCGCTGCTTTCGGCATGACGGCGGCGGCGTTCTTGGAATCGTTCGCGGGCGTCGTCGTGGCAGGGGCTTGCATGGGCGTGGGGCAGGGATCCGCCTACTGCGCCCTGCAGGCCGAGTCGGTGCGCGGGGTGCCCCAGGACCGGGTGGGGCGTGCGGCGAACACGTTTTACCTGGGGCCCGACCTTTGCATGGGCTTGGGGCCGGTTGTGGGCGGTTTCGTCTTGCAGGCGGCGGGGGCTGCGGCCTTGTTCCTGTTCAATGCGGCGGCTGTGCTTTTGGGGCTGATCCTGCTCGCGGTTTTCGGGTCGCGCCGCCGCGGCTCCTCCGACCGATCTTAAGCGTTCCTGAACCGGGCCTGAAATTGCGGCTACGGATGCCTTGCGCGGGGTGTTGCGGGCGCGGCGGCGGGGTACGCTGCTCCTTGCCCCGGTTGCGCGCGCCGGGGCGCAATGGGACGGAGCGGAGAAGGAGCGGACTATGGAGCGGCTTGCAAACGACGGGGGAATCGAGGGCGTGGAACCGGCGGTGTTCCGGATGGAGCGCTCGGGCGGTTTTCTGGGAAGCCGGACGCTCACGGGATGCCTGCTGGCCGTCTACCTGTCGGTCCTGGCGTGGATCATCCTGCTGAAGATGCAGTTCTCGCTGGACGCGGCGGGCACGATGCGCAGCGTGAACCTGGTGCCGCTGGCGGGAGCCACGGTCATCAACGGCGCGCTGGACTATCGCGAGGCCGTGCAGAACGTGCTGGCGTTCGTGCCGTTCGGCTTGTATGCGGGCATGCTCTTCGGGCGACGGTCGCTGTGGTGGGGCCTCGCGCCCATCGCGCTCGTCAGCTTGGCCTTCGAGGCGCTGCAGTTCGCGTTCGCCATGGGCGCGTCGGACGTCACCGACCTTCTGGCCAACACGGCGGGCGGAGCGCTGGGCCTGTGCCTGTACGCGCTCGTGCGGCGCATCGCGCGGTCGGACGAGCGCGCGATGCGCGCGGGCAACGCCGTCGCCTTGGCGGGAACCGCGCTCGTGCTGGCCTTCCTGGGCGTGCTGATCGTGGCGAACCTGTAAACGGGTTGCGGCGATCTTCGCGTGGGGGCGATGCCGGGGCGGAAGCGGGCGGGTCGCGGCGCGTTGGGACGCCCCCGTTGATGCTGGGCATGCGACACCTTTCGGGCGCCCCGTTGACGCTGGGCATGCGGCACCCTTCGTAGGGGCGATCTCCAGATCGCCCGGTGCGTTGGGTCGCAAGGACAAAAAACCGCGTGGCAAGCGCATCGTGCGCCCGCCATGCGGTTTCCCCGCTTCGTGCGTTTCTGCGCCGGGCGATCTGGAGATCGCCCCTACGAAGGGTGTTTCCGCAGGTGGATTCCCCGTGCCTGCGGCCTCGCCCCTACCGTTTCGCGCCGTACTGGTCGTAGTACGCGTCCAGCGCGGCCTTCACGCCGTCGTCGATGACGACGCGGCCCTGGCATTCCCGGTTCAGCAGGTGCTCGGTGACCTCGGCCATGTCCACGATGGACGCGGTAGGGAAGCCGTAACGCTCGCGCACCTCGTCGAGCGCGCAGATCTCGCCGCCTTTGCCCACTTCCATGCGGTTCAGCGACACCATGAGGCCCACCACCTCCACGTTCGCCTGCTGCATGAGGATGGGGTGCGTCTCCTCGATGGACTTGCCCGACGTGGTCACGTCCTCCACGATGACCACGCGGTCGCCGTCGCGCAGGTTGGAGCCCAGCAGGATGCCTGTGTCGCCGTGGTCCTTGACCTCCTTGCGGTTCGAGCAGTAACGCGCCTCCTTGCCGTAAAGCTCCGAGAGCGCCATCGTGGTGATGACGGACAGCGGGATGCCCTTGTACGCCGGGCCGAACACCACGTCGAAGTCAAGCCCGAAGTTGTCGTGGATGGCGCGCGCGTAGAACTGCCCCAGGCGGTGCAGCTGCGAGCCCGTCACGTAGGCGCCCGCGTTCATGAAGAAGGGGGACTTCCGGCCGCTCTTCAAGGTGAAGTCGCCGAACTTCAGCACGTCGCTCTCCACCATGAACTCGATGAACTCCTGCTTGTAGGCCTCCATGGCATTCCCTCTCTCTCCCGCGCGGGCTCGTGCGCCGCATGCGGCCTCGTTCGCTGCGCCGCGACCGTCGCACCGCATGCGCCGCGCTTTTCGTCGTGCGATCAATGATACTCGAAGCCAGGCTTCCTCGTCTCTATTCACGGGAAAATACAATAGAGGCCATTGACAACTACTAGACTATATCATATATTAGTTTCGGTCTGAAACACCAGGTTCGCCCGGCATCCCCACCCCTAACGGATGCCGGGCGAACCTGCTTTCCGCGCCGTTGTTTGACGGGGTGCTCCGGTTGTCGATTTTTCCTTCCGATTGCCCTTCTCGCTTATCAACGTGGGGTTGAAGCGCCATACTGTGCTTCGACAAGTTACCGCATGGGGATGCGTAAACGACGGCGAAGGCGCTTGGCGGGCACGGTTCCCGTCGCCGTCGCACGGTACGGCGAGCGAAGGGGATGGGCATGAACCCGCTTTTCGACAAGGCGATCGCATTCGTTTCCGAGACGGTGCGGCTGTTCTACTCCGGCAAGGACATCGAGCACGTGGTCGCTCGCTTCACGGATGATTTCTCCTGGATCGGCGCCGGCGAGGTGGAGTTCTCCACCGATTCGGCCGCCATCACGTCGTATCTGGTGGAACGCGCGCCGCTCGCGCCGCCCTGCGAGGTGTTCGACGAGGAATTCCACCTGGTGAACGTAGGGGATCGGTCCTGCACGGTCATGGGGCGCTACCATGTGCGCACGGGTGCCGATTCGGGGCTCGTGCTCGAGGAGTTCCAACGCTGCTCTTACGAGCTGGTCGACGCGGACGGCGAGCTCAAGATCCGCCATGTCCACGTTTCCAACCCGTACCAGGCCATGAAGGACGAAACCTACTTCCCGTTCGAGGCGGGACGGCAAAGCTACGAGTACCTGCAGCAGCTCGTGCGCGAGAAGACCGAGACCATCGACCTGATCACCTCCAACGTCAACGGCGGCCTCAAGGTCAGCGAGGAGTGCGAGCCCTACGGCCTCGTGTACGTCAACGAGGGCCTTGCGCGCATGCTGGGCTATTCGGTGGACGAGTTCATGCGCATGAGCGGCGGAACGGCGGCCGGCGTCGTGCACGAGACCGACCGCGAGCGCGCGCTCGCGGACGTGAGGCGCTGCTTCTCGCAGGGGTCCACGTACGAGACCGAGTACCGCGTTCGCAAGAAAAGCGGCGAGCTGGTGTGGATACTGGACTCGGGGCGCAAGATGGAGACGGCCGACGGGTCGGTGAAGATCAGCAGCCTGCTCATGGACATCACCTCGCGCAAGAAGGCCGAGCAGGCGCTGCTGTTGGAGCAGGAGCGCTACCGCATCGCCCTGCGCAGCGTGACCGACGTTCTGTTCGAGTACGACATCGTGGAGGACGTTCTCGTGGAGTTCGAACGCGGCTTGGAAAGCGCCGACGACGTTCCTCCCGATGAGCGGCGCTACCCGCGCTACGCCGCGTCGGGCAGCTCGGGCCGCATCCATCCAGACGATTTCGGTCGTTTGGCGGAGGCGCTGAGCACCGGGGGCTCCACGACGATGGAGGTGCGCCACCTGCGGCCCGAGCGCGCGCCCGGATGGCGCTGGATCCGCCTGCATGCCCTCATGCTGCGCGACGCCGAGGGCAGGCCCGTGCGCACCATCGGCAGCTGGAGGGACGTGACCGAGGAGCGCCGGCGCCTCGAGGAGCTCGAGGACCAGGCGCGGCGCGACCCTCTGACGAAGCTGTTCAACCAGGGGATGGCGAGCGATCTGGTGGAGCGGGAGCTTCCCGCGTGCGCCGAGCGCGGCACGGGCGCGCTCTTCGTGGTCGACGTGGACGACTTCAAGGCCGTCAACGACACGTACGGGCATTTGGCTGGCGACGATTTGCTCGTCTGCGTGGCGAGGTCGCTCATGGAGACGCTGGGCGAAGAGGAGGGGTTCGCGGCGCGCATAGGCGGCGACGAGTTCGTGGCCTTCCTCCCCAACGTCGACGCGGCGCAAGCGCACGAGGCGGGGGCGAGGCTCAACCGCGCCTCCGCCGGCCTGCAGGTTTCGGGGCGCCCGGTCACGCTCAGCGTGGGCGCGGCGCTGGCGGGTGCCGACGGGGGCGACTACGAGAGCCTCTTCGCTGCGGCGGATCGGGCGCTCTACGAGGCCAAGCGCCGGGGCAAGGACCGCATGCTCTTCGCCGACGGAAGCGCGTAGCCGCCTGCGCCGCGGGGCTGGGCCTCCTTACGAGGCGCCCGAGGTCCGGTCGTTCGAGCGGCTTTCGACTGGGGGCTCGGCGTTCGGGGCCGGATAGAAGCCCTCTTTGTGCAAACGGTACCACTCCCGCACGTCGTCATCCGGTTTCGCCTCGAGCAACGAGAGCACGGCGCAGGCGAACTCGAGCGTGCCCGCGCCGTTCGCGGTGACGACGCCGCGGTCGGCCACGGCCTGCTCCTCGCGAAACAGCGCGTCGCCGCGATAGTGCGGCGCGCACTGCTTCAGGTACTCAAGCGTGTTGCCGGTGTGGGCGCGCTCGTCCAGGAAGCCATGCTCTGCCAGGAAGCTGGCGGCGTTGCAGATGCCGCCCACCGCCGCGCCGCTGTCGAGGGCTTCTTCCACCAGGGGCAGCACGGCGTCGTTGCTCCCGTCGAGCCACACGTTGCCTCCGATGAGCAGCAGCGCGGCGAAACCGCGCGGGTGGTCGGCCACCGTGCAGTCGGGCACGACGCGCAGGCCTCCCATCGACCGCACCGGTTCGCCGTCGAGCCCGACGGTGCGCACCCGGTAGCGCGCGCTGCCGTTGAGTTCGGTGCACACGTAGGCGCTCTCCCAGTCGGCGAAGCCCTCGAACACGAACACGAGCACGTCTTTCTTTTCTTCAGTCATGGTTCCAACTTCCCTTCGTTGCGGTATGCGCTTGCGGGAAGCATGGTACGGGAGGGAACATGACAACAGGGTGTCATGTTCCTTGTGATATTTCTTGGGAAACATCCGAATAGGTTTCCCGACCGGGCCGGGCCCGGGCGCTCTATTCGGCGGGCGCCCAGCCGCCTTCGGAGCCTTGTCCGCGCCGCAGGCGCTCCGCCTCGATTACCAACGGGGGCGGGGACACCACGCGCACGCGGTCTCCGAGGTGGGCTGCGAGGCGCGCCGCCCAGGCGAGGTCGAGCACGCGCAGGCGCACCTCGCCCTCGGCATCGTCCGGGGCCCGGTGGAGGAATTGGGCGTCGATCTTGTCGGTGAGCGCGAACTCGTCGGAAGCCCGGTAAGCGAGCACCACGTCGTGGGCCGCGGGGTCGTCGTCGGAGGCGGGGAGGATGTCCGCACCGAAGCTGGCGAAGTCGAGGGGCGGGGGCGTTCGCGGTTCGAACGTGTCCTCCAGTATTTCGAGCGATGCCATGCGCTTCAGCTTGAACAGGCGAAACGCATCGCGCTCGCGGCACAAGGCGTACAGGTACCACGAAGGGTGCTTGTAGACGAGCTTGCACGGTTCCACGACGCGCACCCTGCGCCCCGTGCGCGACACGTAGTCGAACCGCGCGCAGCGCCGCGTGCGGACGGCGTCGCGCAACCGTTCGAACTTGCCGTGCTCCACGTCGTCGGCGAACCACGAGGACAGGTCGATCACGAGTTCGCTTCCCTCGAAAGCCTCGACAGGGGGAAGGGGGACGAGCTTCGCGGCCAACGCGGCCAGCTCGTCGTCGTCTTGCATGCTGCGCAGGCCGTCGAGAGCGGCGTGGAGGTTCTGCGCGTCGCTCTCGGTGAGCAGGCTGCGGCGTACCCGGTACCCCTCCGCCACGCCCACGCCGCCGCCTGCGCCGGGGAACGTGACCACGGGCACGCCCGCACGGTTGAGCGTCTCCAGGTCGCGAGCGATAGTGCGTTTCGACACCTCGAACCGCTCGGCCAGCTGTCCGATGGTCGTGCGCCCGCCGTCCGCGAGCGCGCACATAAGGCCCACGAGCCGTTCCGTCTTCATGGCACCCCTTCCCTCTGTCGCGTTTGCTCGATTATCGGTTAAAAGACGGTCGAAGTCACGATAGCGTTGACGATCGCGCTTTCGCTACACGCGTGCCGGCGGGGGCCGTTCCCTTTGGATCGAGCCCACGCGGTCTTTCAGCGGCGGGGCCGCGGGACTGGGCTACGCCGGCTCGGCCGTGGCGCGCAGGCTGAACGTCAGGGGGAACTTGTCGGCGTTGCCGGGGAGTTCGTAGAGGCCTTTCTCGGGGGAGAGCGCGAGGCCGCCCGAATCGAAGAAGTTCTCGGGGAACTCGTTGAACGCGTCGATGCGCAGGTCGGCCCCGATGAGGGCGTTCAGGATGTCCGACACGGTGTGCATCCAGAAGTACGCCTTGACGCCCCGTTTCACGTCCGAGGCGTAGCCCCCGATGCAGTCGTCCACGTCGGGCTCTTTCCCGAAGTAAGGGTAGGCCAGGTCGTACTCGCCGCGCCCCAGCTTGACCTCGTCGAAGGCCAGGTAGAAGGGGTGGGAATCGAACACGTAGAGGAGGCCCCCGTCCGCGAGCAGCCGGCGCACGCCGCGCGCCCAAGCGTTCAGGTCGGGGAGCCAACCCAGCACGCCCTCGGAGGTGAACGCGACGTCGTAGGCGCCGTTCAGGCTGGCGGGCAGGTCGCACGCGTCGGCTTCGACGAAATCGACGTTGCCGTATCCGAAGTCGGCGGCCAGCCTCGTCGCGCAGCGCACGTTCTCCGGGGCCAGGTCCACGCCCGTGACCCAGGCGGCGGTGTCGGCCAGGGCGAGCGTGTCGAAGCCGACGTTGCACTGGAGGTGCGCCACCCGCTTGCCGGACAGATCGCCCAGCTCCCTGCGTATGTGAACGTTCAGGCGGTTGCCCCCGTCCTCGATGCGCTTCTTGTAGTGGCGGTAATGGTCTTCCGCCAGCGTGCCCCACGCGTGCCTGTTGCTCTCGATCTCATCCATGTGCTGGCCCTTCGCTCGGTTGCTCGGCTAGGGTCGGTCTTTCCCCAGCTTGCCCATGATAGCGCGGTTGAGGGCCTCCTGCTTCGTGCCCGCGTAGGTTTTGGTGTTGGCCAGCAGATCGTCGCAGAACGCCGCCACGTCCTCGCCGGTCACCTCCAGCACGCCCTTGCCGTCGGCGGCGCCCTGCTCGAACAGGTCCACGAGGTCAGCCAGCACCACGGTCATGTCCATGCCGTCGCCGGCCACGTGGCTCCACATATAATGCTGTATCTTGTCGTACACGTAGCGGTAGTCCTCGGGCAGCGCGCGCACACGCTCCATGGCCTCGCGGTACTCGAGCTTCTCCTGCGCGACCTTCTTGAAATAAGCGATCGGGTTCTTCATCGGCTCTCCTTCAGCTCGTTGATCTTCGATGCGACGAACTCCCACCTTGTCCAGAAACGCCGCAGCTCCTCGCGGCCCGCGTCGTTGAGGGCGTAGAACTTGCGCGGCGGGCCCACCTCCGACGGCTTCTTGCACGTGTCCACCAGCCGGTTCTTCTCCAGGCGCAGCAGGATGGTGTACACCGTGCCCTCCACCACGTCGGCGAAGCCCAGCGCGTTCAGCTTGCGCGTGATCTCGTAGCCGTACGTTTCCTCGCGGCCGATGATCTCGAGCACGCAGCCCTCGAGCACGCCTTTCAGCATCTCGGTGAGGTTGTCCATCGCGGCTCCTTTCGGCTTGTCGGCGCAGTCGGTATATAGTGACGCTTAGTACCGGTACATAGTAACACAGAATAGTAGAAAGGCAAGCCCTGCTGGGCGGGAGGGCGAGGGGGCGGCGGGCCCCTGTCGTGCAGGAAGGGTTGCCCGAGGTGACGAAGGCTCGCCAAGCACGAATTAACGGTTATGAACGATTTCTGCATCGAAAAATTCGGTGTTGTCGGCATAATCCCAGGTGGCATTTTCTCCGGTTCGAAAAAATCGTTCATAACCGTCAATCTGTGCTTGCCTTTATTGAGTCCGCTGTTAAACCAGCATCGACATGCACCTGGTCGGGTTGTCATCCTGAGCGGAGGCGGCGTGAGCCGCCGGAGCCGAAGGATCCCGTGTGGCGACAGCAGCAAGCGCTTTCGGTTGGCACCGCACGGGGTCCTTCGACTCGCTCCGCTCGCTCAGGATGACAACGCGCTGGCCTGCGGAATGTCAATGCTGGTTTAACAGCGGATTATTGAGCAGAGAGCTTGCTTCCTTGATTTAGGGTGCCGGGATGCGCTGCTGCACAACGTGTCGAAGTGGTTGACGGGCGATCGGGGAAGTCAACCAATGCTCGCTTGCGTCAACCAGATGGGTTCCTCATACTGGGAAAAACGGCTGAAGCGGAAGGGATGCGGCATGAACGACATCAACCTGGGCGCGACCATCGCGCGCGAGCGGCGCGCCGCCGGCGTGACGCAAGGCGAGCTGGCGGCCCATCTGGGCGTGACGAAGGCCGCCGTGTCGAAGTGGGAGCTCGGCCAGAGCATGCCCGACGTGGCACAGCTGCCGCGCATAGCCTCCTATTTCGGCCTCACGCTGGACGAGTTGTTCGACTACCGGCCCCAGCTGACCGAGGACGAGGTGCGCGAGACGTACGTGGCGCTGTGCGACCTGTTCGCCGAAGACCCCGGCGCCGCCTACGCGCGCATGGACGATCTGGTGCGCGACTACGGTTCCTGCTGGAACCTGTTGCTACAGGTGGCGGCGTTGTGCATGCAGCGGGCGATATCCGAGCCCGATCGCGTCGACGAGCTGATGGGCCGTGCGCGCGAATTGGCCGAGCGCGTGGAGGCGCGCTCCGACGACGTGGAGTTGGTTCGGTCGGCGCGGGTCACCCGCGCGATGGCGGAGTGCCAGCGGGGCGAGCTGGATGACGCCATCGCCCTTCTGGAAAGCGTGAAGCCCGCGCGACCGCTGGGCGTGGAGGCCGCGCTGGCGGGGATGCACCAGATGAAGGGCGAGCGCGAGGCATGCCTGAAGCTGTGCCAAGAGTCCCTGTTCTGGGGCGAAACGAGCGTCATGCAGAGCATCGCCACGCAGCTGCCGCTGTACGAGGACGAGCCGGCGCACCTCGCCGCGCTGCTGCGCGCCGCGGAAGGCGTATTGGAGGGCTTCGCGCTGGAAAGCCGGCAACCGATGGAGGCGGCCACGTTCTATGGCGGCGCGGCCACGGCGTGCCTGCGCGCGGGCGACGAGGCGGGGGCGGCGACGTATCTGGAGCGGTTGGCGAAGCTGCTCGAGCGCCACGACGGCGAGAGCCTGCTGTTCCCCCGCCCCTCCGTGCTCTACGACCTCGTGCCCGACTCGGCGACGGTGGATCCCGATCTCAAGCGGGTGGCGGGCGGCCTGTTCGGCGCTTTCGACATGAAGGGCCAGTGCAAGCTTGCCGTGACGCGAAACGCGGCTTGGGTCGCGCGTGCCGACGATTCGCGCTTCAAGCCGCTGCTCGACCGTCTGGCGGCGGCATAGGGCGGCCCCCTGCGACGTGCTGGCCGTTCGGGCGCTTCTGTTATGATGGATCGCAAGCGTGGAAGGAGGGCCCGATGGGGAGCGTGTTCGGCAATTCGGTGCTCGTGCAGTCGATCAAGCAGGTGGCCGGTCTCATGGCCATGGCCGTGAAGTACGACAACAAGCTTCCGGACAAGGACACGGGCGCGTCGCAGGGGTTGTACGCCCTGCCGTTTGCGGGGGCGTGGACGGTGCTCAACGGCGGCGTCGACGAGGAGACGTCGCATTCGTGGGACGTGTACACCCAGCGCTACGCCTACGATTTCGTCATCCTCGACGACGAGGGGCGCAGCTGCCCGCCGGACGCCGATCCCGCCGATCCCGCGTCGTACTACTGCTACGGGCGGGAGGTCCTCGCGGCCGCCGACGGCGTGGTGGCCGAAGCTCACGAGGGCTGCCCGAACGCGCGCATCGCGCTCGACGGCAAGATCGGCTGCGGCGGAGACGACATTCGCGGCAACTACGTGCTGATCGAGCACGCGGGCGGCGAGTTCTCGTGCCTATGCCACCTCAAGGCGGGCAGCGTCGCCGTGCGCGCGGGCGACCGCGTGGCGCGCGGCCAGGTGGTCGGGCAGTGCGGGAGCTCCGGCAACAGCTCGGAGCCGCATCTGCACTTCCATGTGCAGCTAGGAGCGAGCTTCTACTCCTCGCCGGGAGTGCCCATCCGCTTCGAAGGCGTGCAGGCGCGTCCGGCTCCCAACTACGCCGCCGCCGACCCGCGTCCCGTGCCCGCCGGCGCTTACGACCTGTTCCCGCCCTTCCTCGCCCGCGGCCTGCGCGTGGAGGCCGCGGGCGAGGCATGCGATGGCGCAGTCGCGGCGGCATTCCTTCGTAACTAGCTCTCCTGCGGCAGCTTGTCCCGCACGGTGGCGGGCAGGTCGTCGTAGGCGACTTCTTCCCAGCCGATCACGCCGCGCAGGGGCTTCGTCTCCAAGTCGAGGTACGCGCCTTCGCGCAGCTCGCGCGACGTTTGGAACGCGATCTCCGACTGCGCGCCGTCTGCGGCGACGCCGTCCAGGCGGTACTCGTGCTCCATGCCCGCGCGCGGCTCGATGGCGGCGACGCGGGCGTTGTCCACCTTGACGTAGACGTGGCCGCTCTCGCCATAGAACGCCCATCCTGCAACCGCGACCAGCGCGACGACCGCCGTCAGCGCGATTCCCAACCCGATGAATGCCTTCGCCTTGCCCATGCGAGGCTCCTTCCGCATCGTTGCTTTCCTGCGACGAGGTGCTCGTCGCGCCTGCGTCGCCTTCGCATTCGAGTCTACGTGGCCTGCCTTGCGCGGCGCTTGGCGCCAGCTTGCGATTGCCTTACGGTTCGCGGGGCGCGGTTCGTGCCGGTTGACCGGCGCCCCGGTAAGTCAACCGCTGCTCCCTTGCGTCAAGCGGCGGTCGTCTCCATACTGGAACGAACGGGTTCGATCGGGCGGCGGAGGAGCGGGCATGGACGATAGGGAGGCGAAGGGCCGGGCGGCGGCGTTGCGTGCGGAGGGGCTCGCGTTTCGGTACGCGCGCATCGACGTGTGGCGCGACGTGTCGTTCTCCCTCGAACCGGGAGAGGTCGCCTTCCTCACCGGGTCGAACGGTTCGGGAAAGTCCACGTTGCTGCGCTGCCTGGCGGGTTGGAGCACGCCGACCGAGGGGGAAGTGGAGCTGTTCGGCCGCCCGTTCGACGGCGCGGACCGCGCTGTGCGGCGGCGGGTGGCCTTCGTGCCCGACGTGCCGTCGTTCTACGACGACCTGACCGCCGCTGAGCACCTCCGCTTCGTGCTGGCTGCGAACCGCGCGGCCGACGCAGCCCCCGAGGCCGAACGGCTGCTGGGGCTGCTCGGGTTGGCGGCGCACGGCGACCAGTTCCCGTCGTCGTACTCGCGCGGCATGCGCCAGAAGCTCGCGCTCGTGCTGGCGCTTGCGGCGAAGCCCGACCTGCTGCTGCTCGACGAGCCCTACGGGCCGCTCGACCCGGAGGCGTCGAAGCGCCTGAGCGCCCTTCTGAGCGAGGCGCGCGCCGGCGGCGCGGCGGTGCTCGCGAGCTGCCACCACGACGTGCCCGACCTGGAGCCCGACCTGCTGCTGCATCTGGACGGCGGCCGCCTGCGCGCGTCGCGGCCCCGCGGGGCGGGCGAGCGCGAGAGGGGCTGAGCGGCCGTGGGCGACGTTCGGTTGCTTCTTTGGCTGCGCGTGCGGCACGCGCGGACGTTCCTCGTGCGGACGATGCGCATCGTGGGCACCGACATCCAAAACGACCGCGGCCTGGGCGAGCGCGCCTACCAGCTGTACGCGGCCGCCGCGCTGCTGGTCGTGTGCGTGCTCATGTGGTTCTGGGCGATCGACACCGTGGAGGGCGCGTTCGTCGCGCTGGGGCCCGCAGTGGCCGCCGCGCTCGTCCCGTTCGCCCTGGCGGTGCCGGCGGCCGTGTTCGCCGCCGTCGCCTTCAGCGGGCTGCGCGCCTCGCCGCTCAAGTTCTCGCATCCGGACGTCGCCTACCTCGCGGGCAGCTCCGTGCGCTCGGCCGCGCTCGCGGGCACGGCCTTCGCCGCGGCGGCGCTGGCGGGAGGCGTGCTCGCCGCGCTTGCGGGCTACCTGCTGGGCGCGGGGATGGCCGCGGCTCTGGGCGCGTTCGCCAGCCCGTTGGCCATCGCCTTCTGCGCGGCCCTGGCGGTTGCGGCTGCGATCGGGGGAGGATGGCTGGTCGGCCTGGCGCGCCTCGCCCTCCCGCGCGCGGTGCGCCGGCGCCGTGCGGGGCTCGCGGCGCTCGCGCTCGCAACCATGATCGTCGCGGGGTCGGCCGGCGTCCTGTCCGTCGCGGCCGCGCCCCTCGCGCTGGCCGAGCCCGGATCCGCCGCGTTCGCCTGCGCGGGCGCGGCCGTCCTCGTTGGCGCGGAGTCGGTCGGCCTCGCGCTGCTCGCGCGCCGCGCCGATATCGTGCGCGCGGTGGAGGACAGCTCGCTGTACGCCGACCTGCAACCCTTCGGGCCGTTCTCGCCGCTGGACCCCACGGTGGTGGGCGATTACCGGCGCCGCTGCAAGCTGGCGCGCCGCGGTCCGCGCCTGCGGTTGCCCGCCGCGACGGGCCCCGGTGTCCTGCTGGCCCGCTCGGCGCTCACGATCGTGCGGCAGCATGAGGGGGTTCCCGACCTGCTCATGCTGGGCATCGTGGTGACGCCGTTCGGCGTGGTGGCGCTCACGGGCGCCCTCGGTCCCGTCGGGCTGCTGTTCTGGCTGGCGCTGTTGGTCGTCGCGCCGCAGGGCCGCCGCGAGGCCACCCGCGCCTTCCGCGACGACATGCGGGTTCGCCTCGTGCGCGACCGGCTTCCGTTCGGCACGCTGGCCCTGCTGGCGCTGGACTCACTGCCGGCGTTCGCCGTGGTCGCGCTGCTGTCGTGCGCCGTTGTGCCGTTCGCGATCCCCGCGGGCGCGTCGATGGGCGCCTCCCTCGCGCTTGCCGTGCTGCTGAACGCCGCCACGCTGCTCAGCTGCGGTTTGGACGCGGTGCGCCTGGGCGCGGGCGGGCTCCGGCCGTGGAGCGAGGGCGCGCTCGTCGCGCTCGCGGCGACGTGCGGGGCCCTGTCGTTCGCGCCTTCGCCCTGGCTGGCGGTCGCGGGCGCGGCGTTCGTGTGCCTGGCGGTGGCGTGGATGATTCGCGGCGGCGCCGAATGCGCGCGATAAAGGGCTTTCAACTCATATATTTCCGCAGGTCAACTTCATGAAATATAGCTGAAACTCCACGGTCTGTTCGCTTGCGGCGGCTGTCTCTTTATGCGAACATACGTTCCTATAAGGAATGCGCGGCGCGCACGGCTGGAAGGCGGCGCGCTGGGAGGCGCGGAAAGCGGGCGAGGGCATGGCGAAGGTCGATCGGGCGACAAGGGCGGGCCAGGCGGCGGGTGCGGATCGGGCGGAGAGCGCGGCGAGTGCCGACAGGGCGGCGTCGGGTTCGCCGATCCGGGCGGCCAAGGCCTTGGGACCCGCGTCCCTCTCCGCCCGCTCCGTCGCGACCGAGCCGCAGGGGGGCGGCTCGGTCGCGACGGAGCGGGCGGAGAGGGACGCGGGGCCCTATGCCGGCGCGGCGGCCGGACGCGCGGACGCCCGCGGTCGGCGGCGCGTGATCTTCCACTCGGACATGAACGCGTTCTACGCGAGCGCCGAGCAGGCCGAGCGGCCGGAGCTGCGCGGGGTGCCGCTCGTGGTGGGCGGACACGAGGAGCGCTGCCACGGCATCGTGCTGGCGAAGAGCGCGCAGGCGAAGGCGGCCGGCGTCGTGACGGGCGAGGCGCTGTGGCAGGCGCGCGAGAAATGCCCCGGCCTGGTGGTGGTCACGCCGCGCTACGACGTGTACCAGAAGTACTCGCGCTTGGCGCGCCGGATATACTACCAGTACACCGACCTCGTGGAGCCGTTCGGCCTCGACGAGGCGTGGCTCGACCTCACGGGCACGCTCGCGCTGTCCAGCCGCAGCGCGCTCGACGTGGCGCGCGAGATCAGCCAGCGCGTGAAGGACGAGCTGGGATGCACGGTGTCCATCGGCGTGTCGTGGAACAAGGTGTTCGCCAAGTTCGGCAGCGACTACCGCAAGCCCGACGCCGTCACCGTCGTCGCGCCGGACAACTACCGCGATATCGTGTGGCCGGCTCCGGTGGGCGACCTTCTGTACGTGGGCTCCGCCACGCGGGCGAAGCTGCACTCGTCGGGCATCGACACCGTGGGCGATCTGGCCTGCGCGTCGCCCGAGCTGCTGCGCCGACGGCTGGGGAAGGTGGGCGGCATGCTGCGCACGTTCGCGCGCGGCGAGGACGCCACGCCGGTGAAGCCCTTCGACATGGCCCGGAACGAGGTGGACCGCACCGTGAAGAGCTTCGGCAACGGCCTGACCGCGCCGCACGACATCGCCTGCGAGGCCGACGCGCGGGCGCTCATCTGGCAGTTGGCGGAATCGGTGGCGCAGCGGCTGCGCGAGGCGCGGTTCCGCGCCCGCACGGTGTCCGTCGGCGTGCGCGACGCGGCCGACCTGTCTGGCTACGGGCGGCAGGTCACGCTGCCGCGCGCGACGAACGTGACGGGGCACATCGCGCGGGCGGCGTGGGACCTGCTCGCGGCGAACGAGCCGCTCGACGACACGCGGCCTTTGCGCGGCTTGCACGTGCGCGCCTCGAACCTCGAGCCCATGGACGCGCCCCAGCAGTTGGAGCTGGCCTTCGACCCGCGGCGGCGCGCGCTGGAGGATTTGGACGAGGCGGTGGACGAGCTGCGCCGCCGCTTCGGCAACACGTGCATCCAGCGCGGCACGGAGCTTCTGGACGAGAGCCTGCTGGATTTGGACGTCAAGCGCGACAACGTGGTGCACCCGGTGGGATGGTTCTAGGTTCCGGCGCCACGGCTGCTCTCGCTGGCTTACCGCGCCAACCGGGGCGGCGTCAGGCGCCCAAGGCGTCAACGCGCGAAAACCGCCGGAATGTTGCATCCGATTGGTTGCTGCGCGATCTTGGCAAACTGCGACCTGCGCAAACGCACGTGGATTCGCGCGTCGTGGGGCGAGAAGAGGCCGTTGCGAGCATTTCGTGGACCCGGTGCGCAACATTCCGGCGGTTTTCGCGCGAAAAGCGGGTTTTCCACTGTTGAACCAACATTGCCATGCACCCGGCCGGGTTGTCATCCCAGACACCGGCCAGGCTGTCATCCTGAGCATGCAACAGTCCAGCGGACTGTTGCGCTCCCGAGTACGCGGAGCGGGCGCAGGGAGGCATCGCGAAGCGATGGGCGGCGCGAGCCGCCGGAGCCGAAGGATCCCGCGCGGCGCCAGCCGTGACGCCTCCGGCTGGCGCCGCGGGATCCTTCGGCTGCGCTCACTGTGTTCGCTTCGCCCATAGGATGACAGAAGGGCGGGACCTTGCGTTCCGTTCGGGGTGACAGAAGGGCGGTGCCTCTGCGCTCCGCTCGTTCAGGATGGCAACGCGCCGGCTTGCGGAATGTCGGTGGCGGTTTGGCAGCGGAACGGGTTTGAAGGGGCAGGGCGAGGAGGCGGGGCGCGGGGTTCGTTGCTCGCGCTTGTCGGGATGTTCGAGGCGGCGAACCGCAAGGGAGGGAGGACGGTATGGTGCGGGGCATTGCGGGCAGGCGGAAGCGCTACGTGGAGGTGGAAGTGGAATTCCTGACGGACGGGCTTGTCGTGCCGCGCGCCGTGATCTGGCACGACGGACGGCGCTTCCCCGTGCGGGCCGTGCTGGGCCGCCGTCGGTGCGCTTCGCTCAAGGTGGGCGGCGAGGGCGTGCGCTACGACGTGGTCGTGGGACGTTCCCGCACGTTCCTGTTCCACGAGGATCCGCGCTGGTTCGTGGAGGAGATCGTGCCCGAGACTGCGCCCGACGACGGGTCCGGTGCGTGGGGCGACGCGGCGGACGCCGTCGACGCGGCTGCATACGGGGCGTGCGGGATGCGAGCGGGCGGCGGGTCGGCGGGCGATCGCGCCGACCTCGCGGCGCCTTATCCGCTAGAATGAGCCGATGGCAACGGGTGCCGGCGCGGGCGGCGCCTGCCCGCGGACGTGCGCTTCTTGCCGGGCGTGCGCGAGGCTGATGACGCGCACCCGCGTGCGGAGAGCTTGCCGAAGACGGACGAACGCCGTCGCCGGGTGGGACGTCCGACGGCGCAGGGAGGAAGCGGACATGGACATCGAGATAACGGAGGCGCGGGAGCGCACGCCGGAGCTGGTCGAGGAGCTCGTACGGGTGTGGGAGCGCTCGGTGCGCGCGACGCACGATTTCCTCACCGAGGAGGACGTGGTCGGCATCCTGCCCCATGTGCCCGGCGCGCTGCTCGCTGACGAGCGGTTGGCCGTGGCCTGGGAGGACGGCCGTCCCGTCGCGTTCGCGGGCGCCCAAGGCGGCAAACTGGAGAAGCTGTTCTGCGCTCCCGAGGCGCGCGGCCGCGGCGTGGGTCGCGCGCTGCTCGCTTACGCGGTGGAGCGGTGGGACGTGCACCGCCTCGACTGTAACGAGCAGAATCCCCAGGCGCAAGGCTTCTACGAGCACGAAGGGTTCGCTGTGGCGGGCCGTTCGGCCACCGACGGCGGCGGGCGTCCGTTCCCGCTGCTGCACATGGAGCGCACGGACGGCATCCGCGCGCAGATGGGGTCGGGGGAGTGGTTCGACGCCGCCGCGCCCGAGCTCGAGGTCGATCGCAACCGGGCGCGCGCCATCATGCGGCGCTTCAACGTCGAAGCCGACCTGTCCGAGGAGGAGCGACGGGAACTTCTGGGCGGTCTTCTGGGATCGTTCGGGGAGGACGCCGTCCTCTCGGTTGGCGCGCAGGTTGACTACGGCTACCGCATCTTCGTGGGGGCTGGTTGCTTCTTCAATTTCAACTGCACGTTTTTGGACGGCGCGGCCATCACGTTCGGCCGCGACGTGTGGGTGGGGCCAAGCTGCACGTTCTGCACGCCGCTGCATCCGCTGCTGGGTCGCGAGCGCGCTATGCGCAAGGACGACGAAGGCGCGCGGCATCTTTGGGAGCGCAACCTGCCCATCACGGTGGGCGACGACGTGTGGATCGCGGCGAACGTCACGGTGAACCCCGGCGTGACCATCGGCGACGGGGCCGTCATCGGCTCGGGCAGCGTGGTGACGAAGGACATCCCGCCCCGCACGCTGGCCTACGGCAGCCCCTGCCGCCCCGTCCGTTCGATCACCGAGGCCGACAGCGTCGCCGCCGAGCTGATCGAGGCCGGCATGGCCTGACGCGCTCGAGCGCGGTCGAATGCAATTTCGAAACCGATGCGGGCGGTTGCGTCTCCGTTCCTTCGGCTGAACTCTCTATTGAACAACGTTTATTGACGTATGTTCAATAGTATGTCAGAATGCTCTCGGCGGGACGTGCGGGACGTGCGGGACGTGCGGGACGTGCGGGACGTGCGGGACACGCGGGACTGCGGGACGGTCGGCTGGACGATGCACGGAGCGGTTTGCCGAACGCCCGGCAGCGGCCGACGAACCGCCCGTTATACGTGCGGCGAGGCGGTCCGGGAAACGATCGCGAAAAAAGGAGGACGGTGCAGGTGGTTCGCACGGTGAAAGATCCGGAAGAGCGGCGTCTCGAGATACTCGACACGGCCATGCGCCTGTTCGTGGAGCGCGGCTACGACGCGGTTTCCATGCGCGACATCGCGCGGGCGGCCGACGTCACGCCGGGGCTCGCGTACCACTACTTCGACTCGAAGCAGAAGCTGTTCGCCGCCGCGCTCGAAGCGTATGCTGCCGAATGCACGGAGGGATTCCTGCATATCCTCGATGACGGGCAGCTGACCTTGGCCGACAAGATGGACGCGCTGTTCGCCGCCGTGGCCGACGAGGAGGGCCTGCGCTACCACGATTTCTTCCACGCCGAGGGCAACCGCGCGTTCCACGAGCAGCTCTCGTTCGCGCTGTGCGAGCGGATGTACCCGCATCTGCTGGCCGCCGTCAAGGCCGAGGCGCGCCGCCGCGGGGCAGTGGTGCGCGATCCCGAAGTGCTCGTCAACTTCATAACGTACGGCCAGTTGGGGCTCATGTCCGATCGGAGCATGCCCGATCCCCGCAAGCTCGAGCTGATCCGGAACTACGTGGAGGTGCTGATGGAGTCGCAAACCGAGCCCGCATGAACGTGCGCCGCGAGAAGCGAAAGAAGCGCCCGCGGGCGGCCGGGAAAGCGAGAAGCGAGTGAGGGACGAGCGAGAAACGAGCGACAAAAGATGAAAACTATTTCACGGATGAAGCGTGCAGGCGGGTACATGAAAAAACGGTACATGAAAAAACGGGTAGTCAAACAGCGAACAAGTGTTTCACGTGAAACACCCAGCCCGATAATCGTGTCGGGTGGAGCGACCGTGTGGGTTCGACTCGCGCACGGACGATGGTGCGCGCAGGCAGAGTCGTGCACCGCATTGCGCGCGAACGACTGAGCGAATAGGCAGCCCCGTCCCAAACGGGGCATTTTTCGAACCTGTTATTAAACGTTGTTCAATGAAAAGGAGGCCGACATGGGAGAAGAAAAGCGGCGAACCGGCGAGGTATCGGAGCAGGACGCCGGCAAGACGCCGGAGCGACCGTCGAGAGAAGCGTCGGAGAGCTGGGTCGGCGAGGTGCCGCGGGAGCAATCGGCGCCTCCGGCACGGGCGAACGTGCAGAAGCGGGCGGCGGAGCGGCAGGCCCTCGAGCTCAAGGAGGCGTCGAAGCGGGCGTTCGACGGGCAAGCCGCCGTCTACGACGAAGAGGTCTGCGGAAGTCATGCGCGTCGGCTGTACCCGCATGTGGTGGAGGAGGTCGCGGCGTGTTCGCCTCGACGCGTGCTCGACCTGGGCTGCGGAACGGGTGCCCTCGCCGAGCTCGTGCTCGAGGCGCTTCCCGGCTGCGAACTCGCCGGCGTGGACCTTTCAAGCGCCATGCTCGCTCGGGCGCGCGAGCGGTTGGGCGACCGGGCGCAGCTCGTGGAAGGCGACAGCGAGCACCTGCCGTTCCCCGACGGCTTCTTCGATGTCGCCTACTGCAACGACTCGTTCCACCATTACCCCGACCCCGATCGGGCGGCGTTCGAAGCGTGGCGCGTGCTGCGGGCGGGCGGCCTGCTCGTGGTGGGCGACTGCTGGCTGCCCGGTCCCGCACGGGCCGTCATGAACGCGTTCTTGCCGCATGGCGGGGAAGGCGACGTGCGCATCTACTCGGAAACCGAGATGCGCGCCGTCTTGGGCACCTGGTTCGACGAGGTTTCGTGGCGCAAGGCGGGATCGCACGGCTGCCTTGTCACGGCTGGGAAGGCCGCTTGAATGCCTACCGCGAAAGCCGCCGCGCACCGGCGACGATTCGAATGGGTCCGTGCCACTTGTGGAGAAAATGTATGTCATAGCTAACTCCTATTGTCGGCGGAATGATGTTAGCTTAATCTAACTTACATCGAAAGCGAGTCGCTTTTCAAGCAAGGAGCGAACTCGGGAGCGGTTCGACCGCCCGCAGCTTGCATGACCGGCTTTCGACCATCGTCCGCTGACCCGGCGGCGGAGGCTCCTCTCGTCTGGCCATCCGTCGCATTTTCAAGCGGAGGGAAGATCCCCCCTCTTCCCTCCGCTTTTTTGTTTTGCAGCGAATTCGTCGACCCCCCCCCACGCGGAAAGCGGCGAGGCTGCCGCTATCAGCACTGCAACCCAGGATCAAGCGGTCGGCGACGAAAGGAACGATGTTCGTGGAAAAGATGTCCGTGTCCTGCGAGGACTACCTAGAGGCCATCGTCATGCTCGGCGGATCCGGGCGCCATGCCGTGCGCTCCGTCGACGTGGCGGAGAGTCTCGACGTTTCGAAGGCGTCGGTGAGCAAGGCCCTCTCGATTCTGAAAGAGAGGGGTCTGGTCGATCAGCCGCCTTACGGCGACATCACCTTGACCGAAGAAGGGCTGGAATACGGCACGTGGGTGCTCGACCGCCATCGGCTCCTGTTCAAGTTCATGACCGAGACGCTCGGCATCGACTCGGCCACCGCCGACGAGGAGGCATGCAAGATGGAGCACGCCATGAGCGACGAGTCGTTCGCTAAGTGGAGCGCCTTCGTCAACGGCCTCGAACGCGACTAGGACGACCCGACTGTCGCAGATGGCCGCAGGGGTGTTTGAAGATGCTGCGCCCTTATGGCCTTATCACCGCTCGTCTCTCGATCCGCTCGCTTTTGTTGTCGCCGACGCGCTTGCGCGCCCTCGTTCCCTTCCCCGTTCTCGACGGGCCGGTCGTTTTCGTCGATAATGTGAGCGGTTTCGCAAGGCGGCGAAGCACGCGGGTTCGAAGCGCGCGCAGGGAAAGGGCGGTCAGCATGGACGCATGCAAGGTTCTCGTAGTGGAAGACGACCCGGACATCAACGCCCTGCTCGCCAAGGTCATGGCGCGCGACGGGTTCTCGGTCGCCTCGGCGTTCTCGGGAACCGAGGCGCTGCTGCGCCTGGAGCGCGAGGAGTTCGACCTGGTGCTTCTCGACCTCATGCTGCCCGGCATGGCCGGCGGCGACCTCGTCGCCCGCCTGCGCGGCGAGCAGGGAAGCGACGTGCCGGTCGTCGTCGTGTCGGCGCGGGCGGGCCTTTCCGACAAGGTGGACCTGCTGGCCTTGGGCGCGGACGACTACATCGTCAAGCCGTTCGAGCCCGACGAGGTGTCGGCCCGCGTGCGCGCCGTGCTGCGCCGCTACCGGAAAGGCGTTCGCGCGAGCGCCGACGTCGCGGCGGCCGACGATCCGGTCTTCGTCCGCGGCACCCTGCGCCTGGAGACGGCCGCGCGACGGGTGGTGCTCGACAGCGTTGAAATCGCGCTCACCGCGCACGAGTTCGACATCCTGCGCGTGCTCATGGAATCGCCCGACAAGGTGTTCTCGCGCGAGCGCCTCTACGAGCTGGTGTGGAAAGCCGGCTACTACGGCGAGGAGAACGCCGTCAACGTGCACGTGAGCAACATCCGCAAGAAGCTGGCCGCCGTCGACCCGGACGGGGAGTACATCAAGACCGTCTGGGGCATCGGCTTCAAGCTGGCGTGAGAAACGCCCTAAAAAGGAGCGTATCCTTTTGGGCATTCCGCTTCGCCCGCCCTCGCGGCATGTCGGTCGGGCGAACTTAACGCGCGCGGCCGGAGGAGCGCCCACGGCGGCAACTGACGCGCTTTCCGCTCGTGCCAAGGGACTAGGGCCTTCCCGCTGCTTCGCGGAAACCTCACCGCGACCGCTTCGCTTGCTTGAGGGCACGCTGCCCCGCCCGTCGGCTGAAAGCTCCGCTCGTTTGGGACGGAGGGAGAGGGCGGCGCCCCTTTATGCTTTCCTTAACCTTTCTTGAGGACTTATTAAGCGCCGCTGCCGTAAGGTTCCTCTATCATGGTCGGACGGAAGAGAGGGAGAACCTACCTACATGGATACGGTGATCGAAACGAAGGGGCTCACGAAGCGCTACGGGCGCACGGACGTTTACGCGCTGCGCGACGTGGACGTGCGCGTGCGGCGCGGCGATATATTCGGCGTGGTGGGCGACAACGGCGCGGGCAAGACCACGCTGTTCAAACTGCTGTGCGGGCTGGCGTTCCCCACAGCGGGGGAGCTGCGCCTGTTCGACGCCTACGCACCGCACGACCTGGAGCGGCAGCGGGCGCGGGTGGGCGCCATCATCGAGAGCCCCGGCTTCTATCCCGCCCTGAGCGTGGAGAAGAACCTGGAGTGCTGTCGCATTCAGAAGGGCGTGCCGGGCAAGGACGCCGTGGAGCGCGTACTGGACGTGGTGGGGCTCGCGTACGCGAAGCGCTTTCGGTGCCGCGAGCTGTCCATGGGCATGAAGCAGCGCCTGGGCCTGGCGATGGCGCTCTTGGGCGAGCCGGAGGTGCTGATTTTGGACGAGCCCACGAACGGCCTCGATCCCAGCGGTATCGTGGAGATGCGCACGTTCCTGCAACGGCTCAACCGCGAGAAGGGCATCACCGTCGTGGTGTCGAGCCATCACCTGGCCGAACTCGAGCAGCTGGCCACCGTGTACGCCTTCCTGAGCCGCGGCCGCCTGGTCGAGCAGGTGAGCGCCCGGGTGCTGCAGGAGCGCTGCGCCGACTGCATCGACATCGGCGTGTCGGACCCCGCGGGCTTCACCGTGCTGCTCGAGCGCGAGCTGCACCACGAATGCTACCAAGTGCTTCCCGACGGCATCGTGCGCATCTTCGACCCCTCGACCGGCATCGAGGCGTACAGCGGCCTGGCCAGTGGGGCGGGCATGGACGTCTACAAGCTCGAACGTCGGAAGACGTCGCTCGAGCAGTACTATCTGGAAATGAAGGAGAAGGGGGCCGCGTGATGCTGAACTATATGAAAAGCGAGCTCTACCGCATCGCGCATGGCACCGAAGCGTACCTGCTCGTCGTTGCTTTGGTTGTTGTCGTGCTGGCGGCGAATGTCATTCTGTACGCCATGACGTTCGTGGATCCCACGTTTCCCTACGCGACCGTCCGCTTCTCGTTGAGCAACCTTTTGGGGATGTTCACCATGCTGTTCGCCCTGGCCGGGGTGCTCGTCGCTTTGCTGTACGCTGACGATCGGAAGAACGGCACGTGCAAGAACGCGATCGCTCACGGGTGCTCCCGCACGAGCCTTTTCGTCGGCAAGTGCATCGTCTCGGTTGCGGTGGGCCTCGCGTCCATGGCAGTGGTGCTGGTCGTTTACATTGGAAGCGCGGCGCTCTTGCTCGAAGGCCCCGTTGCCGAACCGGCGGGCGTCCTGTTCACGGCTATTGCGGCCGGACTGCCCTCCATCGTCGCTGCCGTTGTGCTCGCCGTCGCTTTGGAAGGCTACTTCGCCAAAACGGCGACCGCCATCGTCGCCTGGATAGTCGTCGTGTTCGTCGTGCCCCAGGTGCTCGCGCTCGTCGGCTTGCGGATCGATCCGGTGGCCGTGTTCGCCGGCTGGCTACCGACCAACATCTTCGGAAACGAAGTCAATATGGCCTTTTTGGGCGGAGACTTCCCTTGGGACAAGCCGTTCGGTTTGGCCAAGTGCCTGATCGCCGGTTTCGCCAGCCTGGCTTTGTTCGCCGCCGTGGGTGTGTGGCGCGCTCGCAAGATCGAGCTGTAGGCTAGGGGAGGGCGCATGGCGGATGCCTTGTTGATAGCGGCCCTGATCTGCGCGCTTGCCGCCGCGGCCTGGTTCGCCGCGCGCTACCTGCTGCTCAAGCGCTCGCTGCGGCAGGTGGAGCGCGATCTGCGCGCCATCGCGGGGCAGCTCGAGGAGAACCGCATCGTGCGGCTGCCTCGTCCCGACCGCGACATGGAGGCGCTGCTCGGCACCGTCAATGAAACGCTCGACGGCATCCGCCGGCAGGGCGTGGAGTACGCCCGCCGCGAGGCGGAGCTGAAGGCGCAGGTGGAGAGCATCAGCCACGACCTGCGCACGCCGCTCACCTCCATCCAAGGCTATCTGGCGCTGGTCGACGAGGACGCGCTCGACGCCGAGACGCGTGCGTCGCTCGAGACGGTGGAGCGCAAGGCCGACGCGCTCCAGCGGCTCGTCGCCCAGTTCTACGAGCTGTCGCGCCTGCAAGGCGAAGACGGCCCGCTGGAGCTGGAACGCGTGGACGCGGGCCGGATATTGCGCGAGTCCGTGGCGGGGCAGTACCGCTTGCTCGCCGAGCGGGGCCTGGACGTGCGCCTGTCCGCGCCGGAGCATGCCGTGTGGGCGCGCGCGAACGCCGACGCGCTCGAGCGCGTGCTCTCGAACCTGCTGCACAACGCGGGCAAGTACGCCACGTCCGCGCTTGAGGTATCGGTGCTCCAAACCGCTGAAGAGGACGGCCGGTGGGTGCTCGTCACGTTCGCCAACGACGCGGACGCGCTCGACGGCGACCAGATGGAACGCCTGTTCGAGCCGTTTTACACGGCGGACGGATCGCGAACGCGGGAAAGCTCCGGCCTCGGTCTCGCCATCGCGCGCCGTCTGCTGGAGCGCATGGGCGGCACCATCGAAGCCCGCCTGGAAAACCGCGACGGCACGTCGTGGTTGCGCTTCGAGATTGCGCTCGGCGCCGACGCCTTCCTTCCGTCCGACTGAAACGAGGCGCACGCGCGCTCCTTGATACGCGAATCGTTCACCCTGGGAAACTTTCTCGTGCCATCTGAGTCGATTAGCGGTACTATGGTTCTCGAAAAGTAAACGATGGTTAACGGGGTCGCGCAGGGGGATTTCGCCGCGGCCGCGGAGGAGACGAGACGTGGGCACCTTGAACAACCTGCCCATCGGGAAGACCGCCACGGTGGTGGCGGTGGGCGGCGAGGGATCGCTGCGGCAGCACTTCCTGGACATGGGCATTATTCCGCAAGTCGACGTGACCATGGTGAAGCACGCCCCGATGGGCGATCCGGTGGAGGTGAGCATCCACGGCTACGAGCTCACGCTGCGCTTGGACGACGCCCGCAAGATCGAGGTGGAGGACGAGCGCGACGCCGCAGCCGAGCGCGCCGGCGGCCCCCGGGCGCGCCGCAGCTTCGCCGAGCGCGTGCCGCATCCGGGCCTAGGCGAGGGCGGCAAGTTCCACGACAAGGACGACGAGCAGCCGCTTCCCGAGGGAGAACCGCTCACGTTCGCGCTCGTGGGCAACCAGAACTGCGGCAAGACCACGCTGTTCAACCAGCTCACCGGGGCGAACCAGCACGTGGGCAACTTCCCCGGCGTCACGGTGGACCGCAAGGACGGGACCATCCGGGGCCATGCGGAGGCGAACGTCACCGACCTGCCGGGCATCTACTCCATGTCGCCGTACTCCAGCGAGGAGGTGGTCACCCGCCGGTTCCTGCTCGACGACCCGCCGCGCGGCATCATCAACATCGTGGACGCCACGAACGTGGAACGCAACCTGTACCTCACCATGCAGCTGTTGGAGCTGGGCGTTCCCATGGTGGTGGCGCTGAACATGATGGACGAGGTGGAGGGCAACGGCGGCACCATCCGCGTGAACGAGATGGAGAAGCTGCTGGGCGTTCCCGTGGTGCCCATCTCGGCTTCGAAGAACGAGGGCATCGGCGAGTTGGTGGACCACGCGCTGCATGTCGCGCGCTTCCAAGAGCCGCCCGTCCACCAGGACTTCTGCGCGGCCGACGAGCACGGCGGCGCGGTGCACCGCTGCCTGCACGGCATCATGGCGCTCGTGAGCGACCATGCCGAGCGCGCCGGCATCCCCGTTCGCTTCGCCGCCAGCAAGCTGGCCGAGGGCGACGGGCTCGTGCTGGAGAAGCTGCACCTCGATCCGAACGAGCAGCACATGCTCGAGCATATCGTGCGCCAGATGGAGACGGAGCGCGGCTTGGACCGCGCGGCCGCCATCGCCGACATGAGGTTCGCCTTCATCGGGAAGGTGTGCGACGAGTGCGTGGTGAAGCCGCGCGAGAGCCGCGAGCACGCCCGCAGCGCCCGCATCGACCGGCTGCTCACCGGCACGTTCACGGCCATTCCCGCGTTCGTGGCCATCATGGCCATCGTGTTCTGGCTCACGTTCAACGTGATCGGCGCGTGGTTGTCGGACGTGCTGGACGCCGGCATCGGGTGGCTCACCGACGTGGTGGCGGGCGGTTTGGCGGCGGCGCAGGTCAACGAAGTGCTGCAATCGCTCGTCATCGACGGCGTGTTCAACGGCGTGGGCAGCGTGCTGAGCTTCCTGCCCACCATCGTCACGCTGTTCTTCTTCCTGTCGCTTCTGGAGGACTCGGGCTACATGGCGCGCGTGGCCTTCGTCATGGACAAGCTGCTGCGCAAGATCGGGCTGTCCGGTCGCAGCATCGTGCCCATGCTCGTGGGCTTCGGCTGCACCGTGCCGGCCGTCATGGCGTCGCGCACGCTTCCCTCCGAGCGCGACCGCAAGATGACGGTCATGCTCACGCCGTTCATGAGCTGCTCGGCCAAGCTGCCCATCTACGCGTTCTTCACGGCGGCGTTCTTCCCGGCCACCGGCGCCATCGTCATGGTGGGGCTGTACTTCGGCGGCATCGTCGTGGGCGTGCTGGCGGCGCTCGTGCTACGCCGCGGCATGTTCTCGGGCGAGGCCGTGCCGTTCGTCATGGAGCTGCCGAACTACCGCATGCCCAGCGCCCGCAACGTGGGCCAGCTTTTGTGGGAGAAGGCGAAGGACTTCCTGGAGCGCGCGTTCACCATCATCTTCGTGGCAACCATCGTCATATGGTTCTTGCAGACGTTCGACTTCGGGCTGAACGTGGTGGCCGACTCGGCCGACAGCATGCTGGCCGTGGTGGCGGGCTGGATCGCGCCGGTGTTCGCGCCGCTCGGCTTCGACGATTGGCGCATCTCCACGGCGCTGGTCACGGGCATCATGGCGAAGGAGAGCGTGGTGTCCACGCTGTCGGTGCTGTTCGGATCGACGGCGGCCCTGGTGGCGGCCATCACGCCGCTGGCGGCGCTGGGGCTTTTGGTGTTCTGCCTGCTGTACACGCCGTGTGTGGCTGCCATCGCCTCGGTGAAGCGCGAGCTGGGCGGGCGCTGGGCGCTGGCCATGGTGTTCGGGCAGTTCGCCGTGGCCTGGGTGGCCGCGCTCGCGGTGCGCGGCGTAGGGCTGTTCCTCGAGCTGCCGGCGGGGGACGTGTGGACCGTCGTGGTCGGCCTCGCGGTCGCGCTGGCCGTCGCGCTGGTGGCGCGGCGCATGGTGCGCCGACGCCGCGCCGGCGTCGGCAGCTGCGGCGGCTGTTCCGGATGCTCCGCGTCCTCGTGCGGCGGCTGCGCGCAAGCCCCGATCGGGGCGAAGCTTCCCGACGACGAGGAGATGGCGGAAACCCGGCCGCGGTAGCGCCCGCGGGCTCCCGCGCAGGCGCGGGGGAGGCGGGCCTCGGCCGCAGCGGGGGCTTCGCGCGGCTTTCTCGAGGGTTGGGGGGCGGGTCGCATCACGGCAGGGTCGCATCACGGCACACGGGGACGGTCGAACCCGAAAGCCGGGGAGTTGCGCGGCCATAATCACGGCCGCGCCATGCTCGCAATGCTAACCCGCGGCCAACGTGCGCTCGGCTTTTTCCATGGCGGCTTCGCGCAGGAAGCTGGAGCGGCTTTCTCCGGTAGCCGCGGCGGCGCGGTTGATGGTTTGCGCCATGGAGCGCGGAACCTTGAACGAGATCACTTCCAGCGGTTCGTGGGAAAGGCGAGGACGACCTACCACGAGCTTACCCGGCTTGCCGGGGAATTCGCCGCGCTCGAATGCGTCGGCGATGCGTTCGAGATCGTCGTCGGTCACCACCGCGCCGCTTTTCAGCGTGTACTCCATGTTGCTACCTCCTTCCGTAGCCGAGCTCTTTCTTGAACTTCTTCGTTGCCGGCGTTTTCGCGTGGATCAGCAGCAACGTGCCGTCGGCCAATACCGCAGCGACGAGCTCTACCTCTCGGCCTTTGCCGTCGAAACCCAAAGCCACCCAGTAATCGTCGCCTCGAGGCCTCTTCCTTGCGAAGTTGTTCCACGCGTACGCGACATCCTCTTCGGTGAGCCCGTGTTTAAGGGAATGCGGGTGCACGATGATATCGTCCATACCCGTCCTTCCTTTAGTACTACTTTAAAGTACTACTAAAATAGTGGTTGGTCAAGCTTGCTGCAGGTGCAATGAACAGCAAGGGCGCCTCGTTTCGACCCTAGCTGCTGTTGGGCCGCAGCATATCACTGTTGATCAGCGGTTTTGTCTCACAAACCTTGCACAAACCTTGCACGGAACCGCCGTGGGTACTACGCGGCAGGTCAGGTGGCTGCTTGGTCGTCTGCCGGCAAAACGACCGAATCTGGTTTTGGAGATTTTCGGCAGGAATCTATAAATGATATACATTCAGTATCAAATATGAGAAAGTAAGCGCAAGATAACAAATACGACGAGCAAGGCGGACGCGCTGCGAAATGCGAAGGTGCGCGCCGGCACGCGCTTCATTGGTCGCCGCCCACCGCCCGTCCGGCTCGCCGAAGACGCGAAGGAGCGAACAACATGTCCATGATCAACCGCGAGATCGACGATTTCTCCGTCCAGGCGTTCTCGAGCGACGACTTCAAAACCGTCACGAAGGACGACGTGCTGGGCCACTGGAGCGTGTTCTTCTTCTATCCGGCCGACTTCACGTTCGTGTGCCCGACCGAGCTGGAGGACCTGGCGGCCCTCTACGACCAGTTCCAAGCCGCCGACTGCGAGATCTACTCCGTGTCCTGCGACACGCATTTCGTGCACAAGGCGTGGCACGACGCCTCCGAGAACATCAAGAACCTGCCGTACCCGATGCTCGCCGACCCCACGCACAAGCTGGCCGACATCTTCGACGTGTACATCGAGGAGGACGGCGTGGCCGAGCGCGGAAGCTTCATCGTGAACCCCGAGGGCAAGATCGTTTGCTACGAGGTGAATGCGGGCAACATCGGCCGCAACGCCGCCGAGCTGCTGCGCCGCGTGCAGGCGAGCCAGTTCGTGGCCGAGCACGGCGACTCCGTGTGCCCCGCGCGCTGGGTGCCGGGCTCCGAGGTGCTGCATCCGGGCATCGACCTGGTGGGCAAGCTGTAAGACGGGCGCAGTGGCGATAGCTCATCGCGAACGCGGCCTCGGGCATGCCCGAGGCCGCACTGCGCTATCATGGGAACGAACTCCCCAGTTGACGAAAGGACGCGCGTGGACGTCGCCCTCAGAACGTTCGAAGACGAAGACGTGCCCCGTCTGCGGCGGTGGCTCGCCGCCGAGCACGTGCGCCCGTGGTTCGAGCATCCAGACGCTTGGATCGAAGAGGCGGAGGGCCGCCAAGGCGCGTTCTCGTGGATCCGCCACTTCGTCATCGAGGTCGACGGCGCGCCCGGGGGCTTTTGCCAGTACTACACGTTCGCGTGCGGCGGCGAGGATTGGAACGGGGCACAGCCCGTCGCCGGAACCTACAGTCTGGACTACCTGGTGGGAGAGGCCGCCTTCCTGCGCTGCGGCGTCGCCCGCGCGGCCCTTGAGCTCCTGGTCGAGCATATCGCCGCCGAGCCGGACGCCGAGCGCGTTATCGCGCAGCCCGACGCCGGCAACGAGGCGTCTCGCGCGCTGCTTCGCGCGGCTGGCTTCTTCTACGACGAGGCCGACGACCTGTTCGTGCTGGAGGTCTAGCCCGTGGGTCGTCGAGAAGGCGGGCGGCGTCGCGTCACGGACAACGGTGCGAGAAGGTTCCTGCTCAAGCGGATGCTGCTCATCCCGCTCGGCGTGGTCGCCCTGGCGGCGACCTTGCTCGCCCAGGGCCATCCCGATTGGGCGGAGGCGTACGGCAGGACGGTGTACCCCGCGCTGTCCTCGGTGGTGGCGTTTTTGCCGTCGTTCGCGGGTTTCTCGGTTGCCGAGTGGGCTGCGGGCTTGTTTTTGCTGTTCTGCCTGGGATACGTCGCGTACTACGTCCGCGAGATCGTCGGAGGCAAGGGCGAGCGCGGTTTGATCGCGTACCGCGCCGCGATGGGGGCGATCGCGATAGCCTGCGCGCTGTACTTCGCCTTCACCGCGCTGTGCGGGTTGAACTACTATCGGCACACCTTCTCCTCGTACACCGGCTACGATGTGGAGGTTGTCGGTGTCGATGCGTCCGAGCGGCAGGAAGAGCTCGCGCGCCTTGCCGCCTCGCTTGCCGAGGGCCTGGGACGGGAGCGGGCGGAGCTCGGCGACGACGCCGATCTGTTCGCCGCCGAGCCGGGCGAGTTCGAGCGCTACGCGCGCGAATCGGTGGAGGCCATGCGCGCGCTCGCCGAACGCTATCCCGTGCTGGAGCGGCCGCTGTACTCGCCGCCGAAGCCCGTGCTCGCCTCCAAGCTCATGTCGTACGCCAACATCGGCGGCATGTTCTTCCCCTTCACTATGGAGTCGAACATCAACGTGGACAACCCGTTTTTCGTGGTGCCGTGGACCATGGCGCACGAGCTGGCGCACCAGTGCGGCTTCATGCGCGAGGACGAAGCCAACTTCATCGCGTATCTGGCCTGCAAGGAGTCCGATGACGCGCTCATGCGCTACAGCGGGCTGCTGCTGGCGTACGACAACGCCATGGGCGCGCTGCGGAAGGTCGATCCGCAGGCGGCGTCGCAGATCGCGGCCGGCCTCGCGCCTGCGGTGCAGCGCGACCTGGCCCAGCGCGCGCGGCACTGGGCGCAGTACGAGGGACCGGTGCAGGACGCCTCCAACGCCGCGAACGATGCGTACCTCAAGGCGAACAACCAGTCCGACGGCATGCGCAGCTACGGGCGCATGGTCGACCTGTTGCTGGCCGAGCAGAGGGCGGAGGCGGGCGCGCATCCCGACGCGCAGGACGAACTTTCTTAGACGGAGCGGCTCTCTACGGAAAGCGCCCAGATGGAGCCGTCAACGCTACGCGAACGTCCGGCCGAATTCCCGGGCGCCGTCCAGATAGCCCGTATCCTTGATGGCGCCGCGGCCGTCCATGCCCGGAGCGGTGAACGCACCCTTGTTCTCCCACTTCAGATAGCCGCAGATGTCGGCGAGCTGCGCCTCGGCCGCGGCGTACACGCCCGGCGATCCGGAGTCCAGCAAGAACGCGAACGCCTTGATGGAGAAGCCCTTGCGGGCGCGGGCGTACAGGCGGTCGATGAAGCACTTCGATTGCGCCGACACGTCGAACCAGTAGATGGGCGACGCCACCACGAGCGCGTAGGCCGCGTCCACGTCGGCCAGAAGCTCGTTCATGTCATCGGTCTGCACGCACGTTCCGTCGTGCGCGAAGCAGTACTCGCAGGCCAAGCACGGCCCCACCTTGTGCTCGTACAGGTGCCGCACGCACACGTCGTGCCCGGCCTCGCGCGCGCCCTCGGCGAACGCGTCGGCCATGAGGTCGGTGTTCGATCCCTTGCGCGGGCTTCCCGTCACCACCAGAATCTTCATGCGCTGTCCTTTCTCGCCAAACGTCTTCGGACCTCTTTCGCATTGTACGTCTTCGCGCGAGGATCCGCATCGTTGGCGATCGGAATCGTGACGGTTCGCCGTTGCGTCCGATATTCTGCCGGAGGTGGTGTATAACGGGAACAGCGAAGGAGCTCGAGCCGGGCGTGAGCGCGCGGCGACAGCCGGAACCCAACACGGCGCATCGGCCGTCCAGGGTGTCGCAGATGCGCGGCGTGAACGAACGTAGGAGGCGGCTATCGATGGAATCCACCGTTCCCGGAACGTTGGTTTGGGGCCATGCGGCCCTGGCCGTGTGCGCGGCGTTGTACTTGGCGTGGTGGTGGGTGTTCTTCAACCCCGCGCTGCCGAAAGCGACCGGGGCCCTGTACGCCGTGGGCGTCGGCTTCATCTTGGGGGCGGTTGCGTGCGGTATCGCGGCGATCGTGCTTTTGGCGATGGGCCTCGGCGCGCTCGCGGGGCCGGGCGCGGGCGCCGGCGCGGCTCCTGGGTGGGCGTTCGCCGTGGGCGGCGTTGCGGCTTACGCGCTGCTCGCGTTCGTCACCATGCGCTTCTTCCAGCGGCCCGTCACGACGGAGCTTTTGCTGTTCGTCCTATGGGCGGCGCTCGAGCTGGCCGTGGCGAACGCGCTGCTGGGCGCGGGCGCGCTGCCTCTGGGAGCGTTCTGGGCGATCGTCGCGGTCATCGCGCTCGTCACGGTGGCGAACCTCGTGTGCTACGTGCTGTACTTCCATCTGCCGCCGTTGCCTTCTTTCGTCGACGGGGCCGTGCCCCTCGCCGTCGTCGGCGTGTTCGCGGCCGTTCTAGCCGCCTTCATCGCTCGCCTGTAGGGCTGTAGGGCGGCGCTTCTTTCCGCGACGGCCGTTGCGGCTGCGGTTGTCGCGCGCCTATCGGGGCGACGCGGCTCTTCGTCTCCGGCGTTCGAGCTCGGCGCCGGGGGACGAGGCGCTACTCGGGGAACTCCAGCGCAATGGACAGCGCGTCGCCGTCGAGGCGGGCGGACACGGCTATGCCGAGCGCCTTCGCCAGCTGCTCGACGATGGCCAGCCCCAAGCCGCTTCCCTCGCCGGTGCGCGCGGCGCTGCCCTGGTAGAACCGCTCGAACAGGCGCTCCACGTTCACGTTCTGGGGGTTCGCCACGCGATTCGAGAACGTGACCGTGCGCCTGCTCTGCACGATGCTCGGCGCGTCGCAGCCGTAGCGCAGCGCGTTCACCGCCAGGTTGCGGAAGATGCGCGCCAGCGCGTCGGCGTCCGAGGAGGCCACGAGGGGATCGTTCTCCAGTTCGATGGCGGGTTCCCACCCGCGCTCCTTGAACGCGGTGTAGAGCGACGCGAGCGCTTCCGCGAGCACGTCGTTCACGTTCACGGGCTCGCGCTCGATGCGGTGGTCGGGATCCTGCACCTGGGCGTAGGCGTACAGCTGGTCGAGCAGGCCCGCCACGTCGTCGAGCCGCCGTCCCACCACGTCGAGGTAGCGCGCCCGCAGCGCCTCGTCCTCCTCGGCGGCCACGAGCTGCGCGTAGCCCTGCGCGCCGGCCAGGGGCGTGCGAATGTCGTGCGAGAGGTAGGTGAGCCCGCGGCGCAGGTCACGCTTGCCCTCTTCGGCCGCTATGCGCTCGCCTTGATGGCGGTCGAGCTGGCGGTTGACGGCCTGCGCCAGGCGCACGAACCCGCGCGTGTGCACCGACACCGTGACGCGGGCGTTGCTCTGCGTGTCGCGGGCCACCAGGAACCGCGCGATGGCGCGCAGTTCCCGTTCCGAACGGACGAGTTGGACCGTCAGGGCGACGACGGCGACGGCGAGCAGGGCGACCGCGATTTCCATAGCCTAGATGTCCTTCTTCTGGAGGGCCAAGGCGCTCAGCGCGGCACTCGCGACAAGGAACACCAGCGCCGTGCAGGCCACGTGCACCGGGCTCAGGCCGCCCGCCACGTTCAGGCCCTGGCCGAGCGAGGCCATGCAGGAGCCCAGCGTGAAGTCAGCAAGGTGCATGAGGTCGGGGAACAGCAGCAGGATGGCTTGCAAGATGCTCGTGACCAGGCCGGCGGACAGCAGCACGCCCACCACGATACCCACGGCCATCTTGCGCGTCAGCCATACGAACAGCGCCGTTATCATGCCGAACCCGGCGGTCACGAGGGTCACGAGCACGCCCCACAGCAGGAAATCGGGCAGGGGGGAGGGGGCGAGGTCGAGCCCGAACAAAGCCGCCGACGCGAGCGTCGCCGCGAGGGCGACCGCGACGAACACCGCGGCCAGCACGACGATCTCCACCACGCGCGCACCGAGGAACGCCAGGCGGTTTGGCTGCACGGTGAACACGTTCTTGCTGAAGCCGGTTTCGAACTCGGATGCCAGGAAGATGGAGAGGAAGATGGCGAACATGATGGTGAGCGCGCCGCCGTTCAGGAACAGCTTGCCGATATAGGCCATCTGCGTGATGTCCCCGGACAGCATGGCGATCGCGGCGTTCACGTCGGCGTAATCGCTCGTGTCGAAGTCCGGACCGGAGGTGATCGAGAACCTGAAGCCCGAGCGGGCCGCCGCGTCGCTGGCCGACTGCATCGACTGCAGGAATTCGGGGCTCGTGACGGCGCTCATCATGCCCGTGGCCAGCGCCGCCGTGGCCACGATGATAACCAGGAATATCCAGAACGACTTGCCGTGGACGAGCCGGTACACGTCCATTCTCATGATATTAACCACGGTACTCAGCCCCCATCATCTCAACGAAGAACTCTTCCAGATCGCGCTTGTGGGCGTACAGCCCTTGTATGGCGATGCCCGCCTCGTTCAGCGCCGAGCCCACTTCACCCGCATCGACGCTGCCGAACATGCGGATGGACGCGTCGGGCATGGACTGGAAGCGCAGGGCGGGGAACCGCTCCTGCAGCACGGCCAGGGCGAGCGTCGGGTTCGCCGCGTCGAGGCGCAGGAAGTCGCTGCACTCTTGGTCGACGTCGGCGGCCGACATCTCGCGCACCATGCGGCCCTCGCGGATGACGCCGTAGCGCGTGGCCATCTTGCCCAGCTGCTCCAGCACGTGCGAGCTCACCACCACCGTGATGCCGCGCTGGTCGTTGAGGTGCATGATGAGCTGGCGCACCTCGCGCGCGCCCTCGGGGTCCAACCCGTTGAGCGGCTCGTCCAGCAGCAGCAGGTCGGGATCGCCCAGCAGCGCGAGCGCCAGGCCCAGGCGCTGCTTCATGCCCATGGAGAAGTGCCTGGTCTTCTTCGAGCCCGCGGCCCCCAGGCCCGTGAACGCCAGGAGGTTTCGCACCTTGTCCTTCGGGTCGACGAGCCCCAACGCGAGCGCCTTGAGCATCATGTTGTCGTAGGCGGTCATGGAGCCGTACAGGCCCGGCGCCTCGATGAGCGCGCCGATGCGCCGGGACGTGCCCGCCTCCTTCGGATCCGTGCCGAACACCCGCACCTCTCCGCCGTCTGCGGCGGCAAGCCCCGCGAGCATCCTCATCACCGTCGTCTTGCCGGCGCCGTTGCGTCCCACGAACCCGTAGACGTCGCCTTGGTTCACGCGCATGTCGAACTGGTCGACGGCCGCTCGGCCGCCGAAGGTTTTCACGAGCCCGTGCGTCTCGATTACGTTCACGCTGCGCTCCTTCCGTATCGTCGCGTTTTCCTCATGCCCACCACGATACGGAAAAGGTGTTCAGCAATCCGCTCGGAAATGGTTAAGAAAGGGTAAAGTTCGCTTCGCTCTGCTATCGCGCACGTCGTTTGCCGTCATCCTGAACGAAGGCGAAACCGGCTGCCCCGCTTGTCAGTCCGCCAGTTTGAACCCGATACCCCACACCGTCTCGATGTAGCCCTCGGTGCCGGTGGGTTTCAACTTGCCGCGGATGTTGCTGATGTGCACGTTCACGGCCTTCTCCTCCACGAAGCATTCCTCGTTCCAAGCCGCCCTGAACAGCTCCTGTTTCGTGAACACTTTCTTGGGTCGGCGCGCCAAGGTCTCGACGATGTCGTACTCCAGGCGCGTGAGCTTCACCGGCTGGCCGGCGGCGACGAGGGTGCGCCCCTCGGGGTCGAGCACCCAGTCCTTGAAGCGCAGCCCGGCGCTGCTGCGCACGGCGCCGCGGGCGGCGTGGCGCAGCTGCACGGCGATGCGCGCGTGCAGCTCGTCCAGGTCGAACGGCTTGGTCAGGTAGTCGTCGGCGCCCAGCTTCAGCAGCTCCACCTTGTCGTTCGTGCCGGTGCGGGCGGACACGACGATGATGGGCGCGTCGCTGCGGTTGCGGATCTCGCGCACGAGGTCCTCGCCGGACGCGCCCGGCAGCATGAGGTCGGTGACGACGAGGTCGAACGGCGCCTCGCCCTCCATGGCCGCCGTCTTCAGCAGCAGGCGCGCCTCGCTGCCCGAGAACGCCTGCTCGCACGCGTAGCCCGCCTTCCGAAGCGAGGTGGCCACCACGTCGTTGATATCGATGTCGTCCTCGATGACGAGGATGCGAGCGTTATCTTCCATGCGGATATTGTAGCGCAGCAGGGAGGGGTCGCGCGCGGCGAGCCCGGTTTCTCTTGGCGGCTCATTTGATGGGAGGGCTTCTGCGGCGTTTCACTATCGGAGAGAGAAGCGGACAAGCGAATTGCTCGTCCTCCCCCTTCACCCTGGGGGGCTATGTCCTTTTTCTCCACCGAAGTCGATCCTGTGTGCATGCGGGGCGATGCGCGCGACCCTCGCAGGCGAAAGAAGGAGACGGTTTCAGTAAGAAAGGGGATCTTATGGGAAACGATGCAGCCGGCGCAACGGGTGCCGTCAAGGGGCATTTTTCGGTTGCGGATCGCATGAATCGCATACCCACCTCGCCGCATACCACGCTCATCATCTTCTTTATTCTCATGAGCTGGTTTGCGGAGTGTATCGATCTGGGCGGCACCAGCTTCCTAATGCCGACCATCCGCGAGTACTTCGGCATGGACGCCGCCACGGGTGGGTACTACTCGTCCATCTGCTACCTGGGCATGTTCATCGGCGCCATCGCCGCAGGGCGAATCGCCGACAAGATCGGACGCAAGAAGGCGATGTCTGCATCGATGGTTATCTGGGGCGTTGCAGGCTTCGCGCTCGTGTTCTCGCCCAACATCTACTACCTGTTCGCCATGCGCTTCATCCTGGGCCTCGGCCTGGGCGCCCAGTTCCCGGTCGCCCTCAGCTATATGAGCGAGATCGTGTCCGGCAAGGATCGACCTCGATACATGACGCTCTACCAGCTCATGGCTCCGGTCGGCTTCGCCGTGGCCGGCGTGCTCACCGTGCTCATCCTGCCGCACTTCGACTGGCGCGGCGTGTACCTAGCCGAGGCCCTGCCCGCGCTGTTCATTATCGGCATCATCAAGGTCTGCCCCGAGTCGCCGCTGTGGCTGGAGGCGAAGGGCCGCTACGAGGAGGCCGACGCCATCTGCACGAAGTTCGAGGAAGAGGCCATCGCTAGGCACAAGGAGCTGCCTCCCGTCGTTGCCATCCCGCGCGTCGAGGGAAAGGCGTCTTTCAAGGACTTGTTCAGCAAGAAGTATCTCAAAGTCACCGTTCTTTGCTTCTTCATCTGGTTCATCTCGATGTTCAGCGATTATGGTCTCACCACTTGGCTCACGACGATTCTCATGGAGAAGGGCTTCGACGTGGTTTCCTCGACCGGCTTCGTGACCATTGGCATCTTCGGCGGTATTCCGGCTTGGTTCTTCGTGTCGTGGGCGGCCAAGAAGCTTGGGCGCAAAAAGACGTTCCTCATCGCCGGTTTGTGCACATCCGTTTTCGGCATAGCCTACGGGGCATCCGTCTCGCTCGTCATGTTGATCGTGTTCGGCGTTCTTTACCAATTCGGCAAATATGCCAACGCCATGTGCTTGGCGCTGTACACGCCGGAATTGTATGAAACAAACATCCGCACGACCGGCAACGGCTTGGCCACTTCATGGGGACGCCTCGGTTCGATTGTAGGTCCGGTTATTTTGGCCGGCGTGATGACGAGCTTCGGGGTCTATACCACGATGTACATAGCCGCCGCCATGGTTATCGTCCCCGGCTTGCTGGTGTTCCTGCTTGGCCCCGAGACGAAAGACAAGACATTCTAAATTATGCGAATGGATCCGCGCCCTTGCGGATTCGGATAGGAGACGCCCATGTGCTTTAGGCCGGCTGATGTATCGATCGACCAAGGGGTCGACCAGTGTCCGGAATGCGGCAAAACCATACAAGGCTTGGGAGGCGTGAGGTTGAAGGAATGCCCGTTCTGCAAATGCGACTTTGCGCTGTATCTCGATGGAGCCAAGCCATTGCCGGCGACGACTTCCTCGGCAGGTGCTCCGAGCGCTCCAGGTGCTCCGAGGGCCCCGAAGGCGTCTGTCGCACCGAGAGCGCCGAAGGCTCCGACGCTTTGAGGGTGTTCGAGAACTCACCCTGGGGGGCGATACCCGAGAGCGCGGAACGGTTCCATGCTGTACGCGGAACCGAGATGTGGCCGAGGACGGCCAACGGGGTTGCGTCGGTTGAACGTAACGACAAGAGGAGGTAAGAGCATGACTGAGGAAATCGAAGCGCGGCAATCGAAGAAACAGGCTGATGATCAGCCTCTGAAGCTCGGGCGCCGCGGAACCCGCAGCGACGGGCTCCATATCCAGATGTACGAGAACCGCTATGTCGACGAAGACGGCGTCATGTGGGTCAAGTCCCGCTGCTGGGGGTGCCATTGCAACTGCGGCATGCTCGTTGGCGTTAAGCCCGACGGCACCATCGAGGAAATTCGTCCGAACGAAGAGCAGGACACGGTGATGTGCGAGCGCGTGGGCGAGCACGGCGAGCGCATGATGAAGTTCCATTACCACAAGGATCGCATCAACTACGCGCTCAAGCGCGTGGGCGAGCGTGGCGAGGGCAAGTGGGAGCAGATACCCTACGAGCAGGCGCTCGACGAGATCGCGGAAAAGCTTGACAAGCTTAAGAAGGAATACGGTCCCGAGACGCTGGCCATTTCCGAGGGCACGTACCGTTCGGGCCATCTCTGGGCGCGTTGCCGCTTCACGAACCTGTGGGGTAACCCCTGCAACCTGCTCGACCCCGGTCAAATCTGCTGGACTTGGATCTACGCCATTAACATGGCGATATGCGGGTTCCAGATCGAGCTCTCGCTGCCGCCGACCATCTTTTATTCCAACTGCATCGTGCAGTGGGGCATCAACCCGAACCAGAAATACGGCCCCAAGGCCCCTGCATGGCGCCTGTACGAGCAGGTGCTCGCCAAATCCGATCGCCCGCGCATCATCGTGGTGGATCCCGAGGGCATCGAGATGACGCGCCATGCCGATTTCTGGTTGCAGCCTCGTCCCGGCTCCGACCTGTCGATCATGATCGCTTGGGCGAACGTCATCCTCGCCGAAGGGCTTTACGACGAGGCGTTTTTGAAGAATTGGACGAACACGACCTTCCTAATCCATGCCGAAACCAAGAAGCTGTTGCGGGCGAGCGACCTTGTCGAGGGCGGAAGCGCCGATGATTTCGTGGCGTGGGATGAGGTCGCGGGAGAGCCGGTTGTATGGCTTTCCGATCAGTGCCGCTACGAGCGCGACGGCGTCGACAACGCTCTGTGGGGCGCCGACTTCAAGGTCAAGCTTGCGGACGGGTCGGAGATTACGGCCAAGACGGCCTTGAACGAGATATGGGACCGTATACGCGAGAACACGCCCGAAGTGGCCTCTGAAGTGTCGGGCGTTCCGGTGCGCAAGATCCGCGAAGCGGCGCGCTGCTATGCCGAGAACACTCCCGGCGTCATTATCTGGGGAATCGGCGGAGGCGATCAGCATGGTTACAACGCAACGGGTTCGGCGATAGCGAAGACCTTGCTGCGAGCCCTTACCGGCAACGTCGACGTTCTCGGCGGCGAATACGTGGGCGAACCCGGACCGGTTATGAGCAACGGCATGTTCCCCTTGCGCGAGTCCGAGATGGAGATGGCGTTCAAGGTCGAGCCGGAAACGCGGAAAAAGCTGCTGGGCGGAGACGTGAACCGCTTGGTGGGCTGGGAGGGCTTCGAGCCCATCGACGAGTGCTTCCAGAAGATGTGGCGCATCCCCCGTCCGCAAACGCACCAGCTGCTCGCCTCCGCTCCCATCGGTTTCCGCGCCATGATCACGGGAGATCCGTATCCGGTGAAGGCGTGCATCGTGTGGCATTCGAACCCGATGGCCTGGATGGGCGACACGCATATGGTGCACGAGGCGCTCACGAGCCTCGACCTGCTGGTCGTGCTTGATTACTGGATGACGCCGACCGCCGCCTTGGCCGATTACGTCATGCCCGCGGCCGACTGGATGGAGCGTCCGACGTGCACGACTTCGGAGGATTCCTCCGACTACATGATCTTGGGCGACCGTGCGGTCGTCCCCGAAGGAGAGCGCCACGTCGACTACGATTTCTTCCGCGGTTTGGGCGTCCGCCTTGGGCAGGAGGAATACTGGCCGTGGCCCACTTACGAGGACGCCATCGAGTACCGCGTCGCGCGCGTCGGCCTCACGTACGAAGAGGCGGTCGAACAGGGTGCGCTCTTCTCCGAGATGCGCTTCAACAAGCACGAGGAAGTGCTGCCGAACGGCAACAAGCGCGGCTTCGCCACGAGGTCCCATCGCATGGAGGTGTTCTCGTCCATCATCCAAGACGTTGGGTTCGATCCCGTGCCCGAGTACCGCGAGCTGCCCGACACCGCGCGCTCCAATCCGAAAATGGCCGAAGAGTACCCGATCACCTGCACCACGGGCGGGCGCTTCGTCCCGATGTTCCATTCGGAGTTTCGCCAACTAGGGCTGGGCACGCGAGAGCAGTGGCCGTGGCCGTACTTCACCATCAACCGTCGCACCGCCCAAGATCTGGGAATCCGCGATGGCGACTGGTGTTGGATTGAGAACAAGCGCGGTCGCATTCGCCAGAAGGCGAAGCTGACCACTTCCATCGGTCGCGACGTCGTCTCGGTGCAGGCTAGCTGGTGGTTCCCCGAGCTTCCCATGACCGAACCCTGCCTCGGAGGAATTTGGGAGTCGAACGCCAACGTGCTGACCAATTCCGATCCCGAAGCTATGGACCCGGCATGCGGCTGCTGGCATGACCGCGGCTTCTTGGTGAAAGTGTACCGCTGCGACGAGGCGTTCCCAAGCGAGCATATCGTGCCGAAGGTCCCCATCGAAGATTCCATTCCGGTGGTCATTCCGCCGGCGGATCGAGCCCTCACCCCGATGGGCCCGGTGCGCGAGGACAATTACGGACCTTACGGCTCCGAATGGGGAACCTGCCCCGACACGCCGATGGAGTGGGCGATCCACGAGGGGTAGGGGCATGCATGCCTCCGGGGGGGGTCGCGAGACGTGCGCGGAGCCCCCCGGAGGGAAGGAGAGGGTGACGGTGTCTTCGCCGGAATTTTATCGGTCCGCCTGCTTCGCGCCAAAGATAGACCGAACTCGATGCGGCCTGTGCTTGCGTTGCGTCGAGGCGTGCGGGCTGGGGGTGATCGCGTATCGGAAGGAAACGGGGTTCGCGGCGGCGCGCGGCGTCTGCCGGAACTGCCGAAGATGCGTTGAGGCGTGCGGGAGGGGAGCGATTTCAATCGAAGCCATGTTAAAGGGCTCTCCTTCGGTTTGGCAATCTAAAGGCCGGGAGCCGTAAGGCGATCGGGTTCTGCAAGGGAGGACGACATGGCTCGGAGCACGGTAATCGAAATCGACTCGTCGAAAATTCGCGTGGACATGGTCGTGGGGGCGAGCGAGGTCGACGCGGCGATCGACGGCGCGCGGGCTGTCGTAGCGCAGCTCAAAACCCGTCCTCTCGGCGAGAGACAGATCGGGACCGATCCCGAGAAGGCCGTGGAGGGCGCCGTGGCAACCCGCGCCACGCGCGCCGTTGCCGAGCGTGCCATCAGGGAAGCCGTCGAGGAAAACGGGCTGCGCCTCGCAGCGCCTCCCAAAGCGGATATCGACCGATTGGTCGCACCCGGTTTCGACTACGCGTTCTCGGTGGTTCTGGACTTGGTTCCCGAGTTGTCCCTGTCCGATCTCGACGGCCTCGTTGCGCGCGTCGAGACGTCTCCCGAAGTTGCCCCGGAGGACGTCGATGCGCGCATCGACGAGGTTCGCTTCCGCTCGGCAACCGTGCAAAGGGATTCGCTCGAGCCTATTTCCGAAGACGATTTCGTGGAGCTTTCGTTCGAAAGCTTCATCGACGGGAGGCCGTACGAGGGAAACGTCGCCGAAAAGTACCTGTACGCGATGGGCTCCCGCACCTTGCCGTGCGCCTTCGAGGACGGGCTTGTCGGTTTGCGCAGCGGGGATGCGGCCACCATCGAGTTCACGGTTCCCCTCGATTACGAGAATCGCGAGCTGGCCGGCAGAAAGGCTCGGTTCGACGTCGTGATTGGAAGGGTGGCGTCCCACACGATGCCCGAGGCCGACGACGATTTCGCCCGTACGTTCGGCTACGAGAGCATGGCCGTCTGGCGCGAAAAGCTCTTCGTCGATTTGGCGTCCCGGAAGCAAGCTGCTTATCGGGATGCTTGCGAAAAGGCCGCTCGCGCTGCACTGGCGGACCGTTTGACGGGCGATGTCGACCAGAATCTGCTCGACCGTCACGCGGAAGGGATGTACCAGGCGTTCAGGAGGGATCTGCTTCAGCAGGGTGTTTCCTTCGACGATTACCTTGACCGCCTTGGCCTTACCGAGACGGATGTCAGAAGAGGGATAAAGGAGGAAAGCGATGTCTTTGTTCGCGAGAATTTAGCGTTGGAAAGCCTGTTTCGCATGTTAGGGTACGTGATAACCGACGAGGACGTGCAAATCACGTTGAACGAACTGGCCGGGGAAGGCGCTTTGGGTGTGAAAAACCCAGAATTATTCTCACATGACCAGATGACGGCCTTGAGGGAGATGACCGTGCATCGCAAGGCGACGGAATGGCTTCTCGCGCATGTGAGATTCGAAGCGGAGGCGAGCTCGGCTTGCGTCAGCGTTTCGGGCTCGACGCCCTCGAACGCAGCGTAACGGGTTGCGCTCCGTTCGAGGGCGGCTCTAATCGTCCAAGGGGAAGGATGGGTTCGATGGGGCAAGCAGCGCGCTATGCGGTTCCAGCCGCTCGGGGCGGTGACGTGTCCGTCGCACGGCTTGACGCAATGGTGATGCGCGGGGTGGAAAAACCCCTGATGCTCATCACGGGTCCTTTCGGATCGGGCAAGACCACGCTTGCCGCCTCGGTAGCGCGAAAGGTCGAGACTCGCGACGGATGGGTTGCTGCGTGGATACCGGCAACGGTGCTTGACAGCGATCTTTCCGTATTCGGGCGGCGAGTAGTCGAGGCTCTGCAAGAAGCGCTTGGCGAGAGATGCGCGGCCTTTCCCGAGTTGTCAGCCGAGCTGAACGGGCCCTGCTTCGATTGGCCGGCTTGGGCGCATTCGTTTTCTGAATGGGCGGTCGCCGAAGACGTGCAGGTGCTTTGCGTGGTCAATAATGCGCAGATGCTGACGAGCGAAGGGGTCGTTTCCTTTTTGGAAGGCTTTGTCGGCTCGGCGACGGGCAACGTTCATCTCGTGCTGGCAGGTAGATGGAATCCCGGCATCTCTTTGTCCCGCTTCCGATTGAACGACTCCGTCGAAGAGGTGAGAGCGAGCGACCTAGCGCTCACGGAGCAGGAGTCGATCCGCTTTCTCAGGGAGCAGGGAGTGAAGCTTCCCGCCTCCGCAGTCCATGAAGCCCACCAGCTCACCTTGGGATGGGTAGCTGGATTGCAGATGCTGTCCAATGCCGTCAAGGAAAAGCGGTCGGGATTCGCCTTGGAGGATTTCAAGGCAGACGACCAATGGATCGTCGATTTGTTGCAAGAGGAGATCATGCCCGGTTTGAGCGACGAGGCGCAACAGGCCATGCTCAGGACTTGTCTTCTCGATCGGCTGTGCAAAGCTCTTTTCGAGGAGCTGACGGAAATCGACCGCGGCGGTCGCGTTATGCACGAGCTGACGACGGCGAACGTGTTGGTGCCCCTGCGGGACGACGAGACCTTCCCTGAAGATGAGGCATGGTTCAGGTACCATCCGCTTTTCACGGGCGCGCTTCGCCATATCATGTTCTCAGAAGTACCTTCCCTCGAAGTGAGGGAGGCGGCACTGGTCGCCGTCGATTGGTACGAGAGCGCAGGTAGGTACGGGCTTGCGATCAAGACGGCTCTTGCCCAGGGCGAGTACACGCGCGCGTTTGACCTCATGTCGAGCCATCTCTATGCGATCCTCGCGCATACCGACAGCTCGGTTCTTCCCCGATGGCTTGAAGGCCTGCCCCATCCCCATCGCGAGGACGAGTATTTGTATTTCCTCATCAACGCGTGGGCGAACTTCATTGCAGGAAAAACGAAACGTGCTCAAATATGGCTTCAACAGGCAGAATCTCGCTCTTCCGACAGTGGGCTGTCGGTTTATCGAGGAGCCAATTGCGTGTACCAAACCGTGAAGGTCGGCACCATGGCGTTTGCGGGCGAGTACCATAGGACGATCGAGCTCGGATCTTCCTTGCTCGACAACCTCGGGGGCCCGCAACTGTTCTTGCGTTGTACGATCATGCACAATATGGGAGAGGCTTTCCAGCGGTTGGGTAGATATCAAGAGGCTTATGAGTACTTCATGCGGGCGCGGGTGAACGCCGAGATCGCAGGGCGTCGGACTATCGAGCTGCTTTGCGCGTGCGAGATCAGCTGGCTTCAGTACGCGCAAGGACAACTCGACGCTTCGTCGAACACGGCCATGCGCGCCCTTGCCTCTTGCAGCGACGAGGAGCGGCGGGCTTCCTGGTCGGTAGGGTTGTTGCATGTGGCCCTCGCTCGCGTGTACCTCTGCTGGGACGAGGTCGACAAGGCCCTCGAACATCTGAGCGAGGCGTTCCGAATGCTCGGACCCACGACGAATTGCGATGGGTATTTGGAGGCCCGCGTAGTTTTAGCGAAGTGCAAGCGGGCACATGGCGAGATGGAGGACGCCTACGACATCCTTGTCGGAGCCTACGAGCTGCTCAAGACAGACAAAGTGCCGCGTGGGGTGAACCTCTTGATCCTTACGGTCTTTGCGGAGAGCCTTGTCGACATGGGGCAGGTTGAGCGGGCGCGGTCGGTGCTCGACGAAGCGCGTCTCCAAACATGTCAAGAGGACGCGTTCTACCAGGTTGCCGAATCATGCGTGGCCGCTCGCATCGACATGGCCGAAGGTCGTTTCGACGAGGCGTTGAAACGCTTGGCCGACGCGCGATCCAATGCGCTGTTGGCGGGTCTCGCGCTGCAGGGGCATGACTGCCTGGTTTTCTCTGCGTGCGCCCTGTTCGCGTCGGGATCGAGGGCCGAAGCGGTGACGTTGATGTCCGAGGCGCTTGACGAGGCGTCTGACGAGGGACATGTCCATGCATTCAGGCGCGGTGTGCCCCTGCTCGATGCGCTGGTGTACGAGATCGCGCATCCCGCGAACAGCAATCTGGTTCTGACGAACGAACGTCGGAAGGCTCGGAAGTTCGCTGAAGAGCTTATGGAACGGGAGATGCCCATCGAGTTATCGACGGACAAAGCGGGTGCGGGCTCGTGCGAAGATGTCGAAATTCTCCTGTCCGATCGCGAGCGACAGGTTTACCGTCTGCTTAAGCAGGGAAAGACGAGGCGGCAGATATCGGAGGAGTTGGGCATCAGCCTCAACACGGTGAGGACGCACGTTCGCAGCATTTACGAGAAGACCGGTGTGCACGATCGATCGTTGCTCTAGGCTTTTGCTCGTTGGTCACGCTGAGAACAGCTTGCGTACCTCGTCGGCCAGCTGCTTGCGGGTGAACACGACCAGCGCCAGCAGGAACACGCTGGCCACGAGCGCGCTCACATTGGCGAGCACGTCCCAGGTGGTCAGGCCCAGCGCCACGAGCGCCAGCGGGATCAGCCCCAGCACCACGTCGAACAGCAGGTACTTGGCGTACCCCGACACGAACGTGCCTCGGAACACGGCCACGAGCACGGCGTCGAACACGAGCGCCAACAGGCATATGCCAGGTATGACGAACGTGGTCACCACCGGATTGCGCGTGATGAGGTACCACAGGGCTGCGATGGCCAGCACTATGAGGAAGTAGCGCACCACCACGCGCAGAAAGTCGGGGGTGTGCACCAGGATGTTGCGCACGAACAGGTAGTTCACCACGAGCCCCAGGCACACGGTGAGCACGATGTCGCCCGGCAGCGACACGAGTCGCCCCAGAAACAGCATGACCAGCAAGCAAGCTCCGGTGGCGAAGGCCAGCACGCGCAGCGCCACGGCCCCCGATTTGCGCACCTCGTTTTTGGGGAACGCCGAGGGCTCCGCCTCGCCCGTGAGCTCGGCCTGGCAGAGCGGGCAGCGGTCGAGGTCGCCGGTGAACCCGACGCCGCATTTGCCGCATCGTTTCATGACCGGGCCTCCTTCTTGTCCGCCGCCTTCGTCCGCGCAGGTTTCTTGCGACGGCGTTCGTCCTTCTTCGGCTCGGGTCGGAGCCTGCCGCGTTCGACGTCCTCCACATCTGCATGCCGGTCGGCGAGGTGGGCCGAAGGGCCCTGCGGCGTCGCGTCCGCAGTCCCGTCCTCCGCACCCGCATGTGGGGCCGACGGTTCGGGTATCCTCGTCTTCGTTCGGTGTGGAGTCTCGCTGTCGAGCCCGCTCTTCTCCGCATTCGCCCTGCGGTGGGCCTGCTTGTTTTCCTTCGCCCTCGCTCGACGGGCGCTTCGGCCGCCCGTTTCCGCTTCCGCCTGCTCTTCACCGGGCCCGCTTCCCCTCTTCGCCCGCCGTCCGTTCTGCGCGTCCACCTCGTCGTGGGCGGGCGCTTGGCCGCCCAGGCGCTTGACCGAGGCCTCGAACTTCGTTTCGAGCAAGTCCTCGGCCACCTCCTCGCTCGTCTTGTTGATGTTGACGTACCCCTCGATGCCCTGGGCCGAGAAGTACCGGCAGAAGTTCTTGACGACGTCGGGGTTCGAGAACGCCGTGGAAATGCCCACGCACAAGTCGTCGCCGAACGAGCACAAAAGGAAGTTGATGCCGGTGGTGGAGGTGAGCAGGTTGACGCTGCGAACGTAGGGGGCCAGCCGCTCGTCGATGCGGATGCGCCCCAAGTTCGAGACGGTGGTGGTGGTCTCGCGCGCGGTCAGGCGGCTTGCGAGCTCCAGGATGGCGTCCTTCACGAACAGCGGAGCCAGGCGCAGAAGCGGGTTCTTCTCCAGCGCTATCATGCGGTTCATGCGGGGCTTGAGGTTCTCGACGAGCGTGGCCGTCTCAAGCTGCTTTTGCACGTGCGCGGCCACCTGTTCCACGGGTTCGTCCGCTTCGCCGGGGGTGTAGGTGACGAACGCCAGGCCGAAGAAGTTCTTGGTGGTGGTGGACTTGAAGAACTGCCGCAGATCCACGGGAATGTCGATGCGGATGGCGCGATGCCGCTCCCGCCGGGGCATCTCGTCGCGGATGGCGCACATGACCGCGGCGATGACGAGCGACGTGAGGCTCACGCCGTGCGATCGCGCCAGGTCGAGCATGGAGCCCACGGGCAGGTGGTACTCCAGGTACGTGGGGTCGGCCACGTCGCGCCAGCCGGATATCCGGTACACCTTGGGCGCGCGCGTGGAGGCGGCCTTGTCCCGCTCGTAGTACTTGTCGAAGCTGTTCTCGGACTTCTGGTGGTCGGAGCCGTCGTATTCCGGCAAGACGCCTTCGACGCCGTAACGTTCTTGCAGGTAGGCGTAGAGCAGCGCCTTGAAGAAGTTCAAGGTCCCACGCCCGTCGGACACGATGTGCGAGACCTCCAGGTTAACGCGGTTGCGGTACCAGCTCACCCGGAACAGCACGCTCTTCGCGTGGACGTGCAGCCCGAAGCATATCGGCAGGTTCTCGCGGGTGACGAGGGGGCGCTTGGCGGACTGCTCCAGATAGTGCCAGAACATGCCGCTGCGCAGGCACACGTTGAAGCCGGGGAACGTGTCCACCGTCTTGTCGAGGGCGCGCTGCAGCACGTCCTCGTCCACGTCGTCGACCAGCTCCGCCGCGTAGCGGAACACCGTCTGGGCGGAGCTGCCCGCCTGCGACGAGTAGAACTTGCCGACGTTGTCTAAGCGGTACCAAGTATCTCGAGCCAAGCCGGCTCACCTTCCTGCGAAAGCTCGTCACCATCCAAGAAGCTCTTGATGATGCGGTACGTGTCCTTCACGATGTTGAACACCGTCGGGTACAGCAGGTACCCGTGCACGGCGTCAAGCACACGATAGCACTGCGACACGCCGCCGTCATCCGCCAAGCGCTGCGCGTACACCTCGCCCTCGTCGCGCAGCGGGCAGTACTCGGCCGTGATCACGAGCGTGCGGGGCTGGTCGGACAGGTCGGGCTCGAGCAGCGGGGCGAAGTAGGGGTCGTGCAGGTCGGCGGGCTTCGACGCGTACAGCTCCATGTAGCCCTTGATGTCGCGCGAGGAAAGCAGGTAGTCCTCGCCGTTTTCGCGCACCGAGTCGAAGAACGAGGTGGAGGGGTCGTGGTCGTTGTACGTCACTGGGTAGAGCAGCATCTGCGTGCGCACCGCGAACTCGCCGCGGTCGCGGGCCATGAGCGACACGACGGCGGCCAGGTTGCCGCCCGCGCTGTCGCCGAACAGCACGACGTTGTCCGCGTCGACGTCGGCCAGAAGCTCGCCCGCCAGCAGCTGCCGGGTCACCTCGTAGCAGTCCTCGGGGGCCTGGGGGAAGCGGTGCTCGGGGGCGCGCCGGTAGTCCACCGACACCACGCGCCGCTCGAGGCGCAGGGCCATGGACGTGCAGGCGTCGGTGTAGAAGTCCACGTCGCCGTTGACCCAGCCGCCGCCGTGGAAGAACAGGATGGTGCCGCGGGAGTCTTCGGTGACTTTGAGGCCGGAGACCAGCGAGAAGTCGATGTCGAGCGGGGTGAACACGCGCAGGCGCACCTCGAAGCCGTCGGGCATGGGGGCGCTTATGTCCTCGATGCGGCAGCGGGGGTCGCGCAGCGTGAGCTTGGCGAGCACGTCCTCGGCCGCGCGCTGCGTCGCGTAGAACTCCTTGATGTTCGGCCGGAGCCTCGTGGCCGCGCTGAAGGCGGCGAGCACCGCCTTGTTGATGGGCATGTCTGCCGTCCTTTCGCAGGGAATGGCGGCGCCGATCCCATGTTCGCCGGCCGCGCGGCGGGAGCGTCGCGCGTGGTTTCGTACCTGCATCGTAACACAAGCGCGCCCGCTCGTGCGCCGCTCCACGCGAGCCGCACGGACGCTGACGAAGCGCGGCCGTAACGCGCGATCGCCCGGGTTCCTGGCGCCGCGCCCTAACCTTGGATGGCGTCGATGGCGTTGATGACGGCGCCGCGGAAGGCGTCTTTCTCCAGCGAGGCCACGCCCTTGATGGTGGTGCCGCCCGGCGAGCACACGGCGTCCTTCATGGCGCCGGGGTGCGTGCCCGTCTCCAGGTGCAGCTTGGCCGTGCCCATCATCATCTGGGCGGCCAGACGGTACGCCGTGGCGCGCGGCAGGCCGTGCTTCACGCCCGCGTCGCCCAGCGCCTCTAGGAACATGGCGGCGAAGGCGGGGCCGCAGCCGGCGATGGAGCTGGCGGTGGACAGCAGCTTGCCGTCCACCCACTCGATGAGGGCGACGGGGCCGAACAGGGCCTCGAACGCCGCAAGCTCGCCGTCGTCGAGCGAGTGGCGCTGCTCGCAGGCGATCACCCCCGCGCCCACGGCGATGGGCGTGTTGGGGATGGTGCTCAGGTGGTGCGTGCCGGGCGCCAGGATGCCCTCGTAGAACGCGAAGTCGCAGCCGGCGGCCACCGAGATCACGGCCTTGCCGGCAAGCGCGTCGCGCACGGGTTCCACCACGTCGGCCACCAGGTAGGGCTTCACGGCCAGCACCACGAAGTCGCTCGCCTCCACCACCTCGCGCGCCGTCTCGCAGGCATGGGCGCCCAGCGCGGCCGCGTTCTTCTGCAGCTTGTCGAAGTGCGCGGCGGTCGCGTAGATGCGCTCGCCCGGCAGCGCGCCCGACTCCACGAGCCCTTGCGCCATGGCCTGCGCCATGTTCCCGAATCCGATGAAGCCCAGCGTGATGTCCGTGCGGTCTGCCATAGCGCCCTCTTTCCGTCGTGCGGTCGAAACGTTTTCCCGATTGTAAGGCACCTGCGCCCTCTGCCGCGCCGGAATGGTGCCCCGAAAGGCCGCTCATCAGCAAAACTGCATGTATGGAGGAGGGGGGAGGGGGAGGGGGCACGGTGCGTTCTCTTTGGCGCATGCGTGCCCGACGCCGTCGCCGCTTCGGGCGAAGCCTCGCTCGCGGCCGAGCGTTCGCTCGTGGGCGAGGCCCGCACGCGTGACCGAGGCTGCATACACGGCCGAGCCGACTCATTGTGCGCTTGCGCGACCGAATCGGCTCTTCGGCTGCAAGAGCTTTCCCGGTGCGGCGGCTCGCCGCCCGCACGCGTTTCCGGTGTGCTGGATTCCCGTCACGTGCGTGCCCGTGTGCCTTTTGTGGAAGCAACTGCCATCTTTGCACACCTGCCTGCTCCTCTGTTATAGTCCGAAATCAGACTAAATAGACTGAAATCGGACTAAAATCGAGAAAGGAGCCGTGCTATGAACCTGTCGACACACTGCAAGGAGGATGCGCTATGAACAACGCTCCAATGACCGACCACCATCATGGGAAGCACTACACGGAGCTTCCCAAGGGTTCCGTGCTGGCGGTGTTCGCGGGCCTGATCGTGGCCATGATCGCGGCGACGCTGGACCAGACCATCGTGTCCACCGCCCTTCCCACCATCGTGGGCGACTTGGGAGGCGTGGACCAGATGCTGTGGGTGACGACGGCCTACGTGCTCACGGCCACGGTGGTGATGCCCGTCTACGGCAAGGTGGGCGACCTCATCGGGCGCAAGGGGCTGTTCATCTTCGCACTCGTGCTGTTCACCGCAGGCTCGGTGGTGTGCGCGTTGGCGTCGAACATGGGCATGCTGATCGTAGGCCGCGGCATCCAGGGCCTCGGCGGAGGCGGGCTGATGATCTTGGCGCAGGCCATCATCGCCGACGTGGTTCCCGCACGTAGCCGCGGCAAGTACATGGGGGCCATGGGCGTGGCCTTCGTGCTGCCCATGCTGGCGGGACCGCTGTTGGGCGGGCTGTTCACCGACCATCTCAGCTGGCATTGGGCGTTCTGGATCAACGTGCCGCTTTCGATCGTCGCTGCGGTCGCGGCCGTCTTCTTCCTGCCGAAACCGCGGCACAAGGAGTCGCTGGCCTCGTTCGACGTGTGGGGCACCGTGTTCTCCTCGGCAGCCGTGGTCATGCTGGTGCTGGCCACCTCGTGGGGCGGCGTGGAGTACGATTGGGATTCTCCGCAGATCATCGGTCTGTTCGTGGGCGTCGTGGTGACGTCCGTGCTGTTCGTGCTGGTGGAGCGCCGGGCCAAGACCCCGCTCATGCCCCTGTTCATCTTCAAGAACCGCACGTTCGTGCTGTCCACCTTGGCCGGCTTGTTCGTCATGTTCGCCCTGATGGCGTCCATGTCGTACCTGCCGACGTTCTTCCAGATCGTGCACGGCATGAACGCCACCACCGCAGGCTACATGGAGATACCCATGAGCGTGGTCTACCTGGTGTCGTCGCTGGTGTCTGGCTTTTTGGTGAGCCGGAACGGTCGCTACAAGAAGCTGATGATCGTGAGCTTCGCGCTGGTCATCGTGGGGCTGGTGGCCATGACCAGCATCACGCAGGACACGTCGGTGGTGCTGATCGTGGGCGGGTTCCTGCTGATCCTCGGGTTCGGCATGGGGTTGAGTTTCGAGATCCTCGTGCTGATCGTGCAGAACGAGTTCCCCGCTTCGGAGGTGGGAACGGTGACTGCGGCCACCAACTTCTTCCGCGAGGTGGGCACCACGCTGGGCGCGTCGGTGGCAGGAGCCATCTTCACAAGCGGGCTGACGCGGGCGCTTTCCGAGAAGCTGGCGGGCTTCGGCGGCACCGAGTCGCTGGGCGTGGACGCGAACTCCATCACTCCGGGCATCGTGCACATGCTGCCCGACGAGCTGCAGCGGGCGCTGGGCGGGGCGTACACCGACGCGCTTGTCCCCATGTTCGCGGCCATGGTGCCCATGGCCATCATCGGGCTGGTGCTCATGTTCCTTTTGAAGGAGAAGCCGCTTGCGAAGGAGGGCGGGAGCGACGTGGCGGGCCTCTAAGGGCTCGGACGACGGGGCGGAGCGCGCCGGAAGGGGTTCTCGGCGCCGCCTCCTGCCTCGTCCCGCTTTCGCGCGCTCCTGCGCACCATCTGCGTCGCATGGCCCGACCGCTCTGCGGGCTCCCGGTTGCCGTGCCACGCGCGGCGGGGAGGGGACGGCGCGCGCCGCGCGGCGTGCTACACTGTCGGCAACGGCATCCCCCGAGAGAAAGGATCGCGATGATCGACCACATGAGCGTGAAGGTGAAGGACGTCGAGCGTGCCAAGGGCTTCTACACGGCCGCGTTGGCGCCGCTCGGCTACGTGCGGGGCATCGAGTACCCGGGCGGCCTGCAGCTGCACGTGGAGGGCGAGCCGGGCGACGTGTGGGTGGCGCCGCTTCCCGAGGGCGGCGAGCCCGTCCCGGCGCACGTCGCCTTCCTCGCCAAGGACGCCGAGCAGGTCAAGGCATTCTACGAGGCGGCGCTGGCCGCCGGCGGCACCGACAACGGCGCTCCCGGCCCGCGCGACTACCACCCCGGCTATTACGCGGCGTTCGTGCACGACCCCGAGGGCAACAACATCGAGGCCGTGATCCACGACTGGGCCGAGTAGCGGCGCAGGCCGCCGGCAGCGGTTCTCGGCCGGTAGCGTGGGGGAAGGGGGCGTTGCCGAAGGGCGGTGCCCCCTTTCGCGTTCGGCCGCCGGATCGGCATGCCGGTTGCGAGACGCCATTGCCGGGACAGGGAACCGCAACGGCCTCATCGCGCCGTTGGGCACGCCTTGCGCTCGAACGACGGCGGGCGGAGCCGCCCGACCCTAGGCGGCAGCGCGTTCGGCGTCGTTCGCCGTATCGTCCTCGTCCTTGTCGGCGGAGCGGGCGAGGATGTTCGCGTACACGGCGCCGGATATGTTGTGCCAGACGCTGAACACGGCACCGGGCACGGCAGCCAAGGGCATGGCAGCGAAGTGCACGGTGGCGAGCGAGGTGGCCAGGCCGGAGTTCTGCATGCCCACCTCGATGGACAGCGTGCGTCGCTGCGCCTTCGACAGCCGCAGGGCCCGACCCGTCAGATACCCCAGCGCATAGCCTAACACGTTGTGCAGCACTACCACCGCGATGATGAGCGGGCCCACCGTGAGCAGCTTCGCCTGGTTCGCGGCCACCACGGCCATGATGATGAGCGAGATGCCGATCACCGACACGAGCGGCAGGACGCTTGCGCACGCGGCCGCCGCCTTCTCGAAGAAGTAGTTGATGAGGAAGCCCAGCGCGATGGGCACGAGCACCACCTGCACGATGGACAGGAACATGTCCACCACGTTCACGTCGACCGTCTGACCGGCCAGCAGCAGCACCAAGAGCGGCGTGACGACGGGGGCCAGGATAGTAGTGCATGCGGTCATGCCCACCGACAGCGCGATATCGCCGCGCGCCAGGTACGTCATGACGTTGGAGCTGGTGCCGCCGGGGCACGAGCCGACCAGGATGACGCCTACCGCCAGCTCGGGAGGCAGCTGGAACACCACGGTGAGCAGGAACGCCAGCACCGGCATGATGACGAACTGCGCCAAGATGCCGGTGACGACGGCCTTGGGCTTGGTGAACACCACCTTGAAATCGGCCAGCTTGAGCGTCATGCCCATGCCGAACATCACCACGCCCAGCAGCAGGTTGACGTAGCTGGTTTTGACGACGGCGGACACGGGGTCGGGAAAGACCAGGGCGATAATCGCGACGGCGAGCGCGACGATCGCCATGTACTTTCCCGCGAAGTCGCTGATCTTCGCGAGTGTTTTCATGGTGCGGTTCCTTTCGACGAAAACGGCCGGCGCGCAGGGCCGGGCGCATCCCCTTCGGATCGAAGGGGCCAGGAAAGTATATCGCTTCCCTGGGCTATCGAGAAGGATTTAGTTTGAAAGTCTAACTAATCGCGATGCTCGTCCACGACAAGCCGGTGATAGATGCTCGCCGGCTTGCCGTAGTGCTATTCCTCCTGCGGCGCGCCGTCGTGCAGCATCCGCTCCAAGGTGCGCCAGGCGAGTTCGGCGCACTTCACGCGGGCGGGCATGCGGCTGATGGACTCCAGCTCGGCGGCCTCGTCCAAATCTTCCAGCTCGGCGCTCGAGAGCTCCTCGCCTTTCACCATGGAAAGGAACAGGCTGGTCAGGCGGCGCGCCTCTTCCACGGTCTCGCCGGTCACGAGGTCGGCCATCATGTCGGCGGACGCCTGGCTCACGGCGCAGCCGTGGCCGGTGAAGGCGGCCTCCTCGATGACGCCGTCCTCCACGCGCAGCGCCAGCACAAGCTCGTCGCCGCAGCTGGGGTTCACGCCGTCGAGCGTGGCGGTGGGGGCGTCCATGTCGTACTTGTAGTCGGGATGGGCGTTGTGCTCCATGAGCGCCGCCGTGTAGATGCTACTCGCCATTGAACGTCCTCCAAACGGTCTTCAGGCCCTCGACGAGCGCGTCGGTGTCGGCCTCGTCGTTGTAGAACGCGTACGACGCGCGGCAGCACGACTCCTGCCCCAGCCACGCCAGCAGCGGCTGGGCGCAGTGGTGCCCCGCGCGGATGGCCACGTTCTGCATGTCCAGGATGCTGGCCACGTCGTGCGGGTGGATGCCCTCCACGTTGAAGCTGATCACGCCGTGGTGCTGGTCGGGGTCGGGATGCCCGATGACGTGCACGTAGGGCAGCTCGGCCAGCTTCTCCATACAGTCGCGCACGAGCGCCCGCTCGCGCCGCTCGATCACGTCGCGACCGACGGCCTCCATATAGGCGATGGCCGCGGCAGTGGCGTAGATGCCGGCGGCGTCCTGTGTGCCGGCCTCGAACTTCTCGGGCACGGGCGCCCACTGGGCGTCCTGCTCGGTCACGCTGTCGATCATCTCGCCGCCCGTGAGGAACGGCGGCATGGCCTCCAGCAGCTCGTGTTTGCCCCAGAGCACCCCCATGCCGAAGGGCCCGAACGCCTTGTGCGCCGAGAACGCGAAGAAGTCGCAGTCGAGCGCCTGCACGTCCACCTTCATATGGGGCACGGACTGCGCGCCGTCCACCACGAGGTAGCCGCCGTGGGCGTGCACGCGCCGCCCCAGCTCGGCGATGGGGTTCTCGATGCCCAGCACGTTGGACACGTGCGCCGCCGCCACGATCTTCGTGCGCGGCCCGACCTTGGCGTCCATCTCCTCGGGCTGGATGACGCCCTGCTCGTCGGGATAGAGGTAGACGAGCCGCGCGCCCGCCGCCTGGCAGGCCTGCTGCCAGGGAATGAGGTTGGAATGGTGCTCCATGATGGTGATGCACACCTCGTCGCCCGGGCCCAGCACGGTGGGGGCGAACGCCTTCGCCACCAGGTTCAGGGCCTCGCTCGCGTTGCGCACGAGCACGACGTCGCGGGCGCTGGGGGCGCCGATGAAGCGCGCCACGCGCTCGCGCGCCACCTCGATGGCCTCGGTGGCCTCGACCGACAGGCGGTACAGGCCGCGCAGGGCGTTCGCGTTCATGTCCTCGTAGAAGCGCCGCTGCGCGTCGAGCACCGTCTTGGGGCGCTGGGCGGTGGCCGCGCTGTCCAGGAAGGCGAGCTCGGGATGGTTCGCCAGCAGCGGGAAGTCGCGCTTGAACGGGCTCGCCGCGATGTCGGCGGGGTCCGTCGGGCGCACCGTGGCGCTGGAGCCCGCCGCCGCGGCCGCCGCGTCGGCTATGGCGCAGGCGGTTTTGCCGAGGGTTGCGGCGTCCTCCTGGAGCACGGCTGTCTCTTGGGGGGCGGCGCCCCTCCGGTGCGAGGCGTTTCCCTGCGGCGAGGCGCCCTCCTTGAGCGCGGCGCCCGACGGGGCCGCCTTCGTCGATTCCAACACGGTGCTCATGCTATCTCCTCCTCGAAGTCGTCCAACAGCGCGCGGCCCAGGCGTGCGACGCCGGCGCGGGTCGCGTCGTCGGGCGCGGTGAGCGCCGCCTCCTCCAGCGTGGCGCGCAGGAACAGCTGCTCGGCCGCCTCGGGCGAGAGCCCGCGGCTGGCCAGGTACAGCAGCTGCTCGGATCGCACGTGCCCGATGGTGGCGCCGTGGTTGCCGGCCACGTCGTCCTCGCCGCACAGGATGACGGGCACCGTGCGGTTGTCCGCGCGCTCGTCGGCTATGAGCACGGTCTCCACCTCCTGGCCGTTCGCGCCCTTGCAGCCGCGCACGAAGTCGATGGTGCCGCGCAGCGTTTTCGAGCTCGCTCCGGCCAGCACGCCGTTCGCGTTCATGGCGCTCTCGGTTTTGGGGCCGTGGTGGCGCAGCTCGTAGTTGAAGTCGAGCGCGCGCTCGCCGGTGCCCAGGTAGCGCGTGTCGACCGCGGCCTTCGCCTCCTCGCCGCGCAGATCGCCGGCAAGGCCGGTGCAGGACCGCCCGGCGCCGAGCACGGTGTGGCGCACGTCCACCCGGGCGCGCTCGTCCAGCATGAGGCCGGCGTCGTCCAGCGCGATCCAGGCGGGGTCGAGCGTCTGCGTGGACGCGATGCTCACGCGCGCGTCGCGCCCGGCGAACACGCGCAGCGAGCAGCCCACCGCGCCCGCTCCGGGTTCGGGGGAGTCCAGCGCGATGCTCACCGACACCTCGCTGCCCTCGGCGGCCACCACGTCGACGGCGGCCGCGCTCGCGGCCCCGTCCACGCCGCGCACGCGCACGGCGGCCCGCGCGCCCTGCTGGCCCGGGGCCGTGGCGATGACGACGGGCTCGCCGGCCGCCTCGCGCAGGTACGCGAAGGCCTCCGGGCCCATGCCCGTCTCGAAGGCGCGCTCGAGCGAGCCGGACGCCTCGACGGCCGCCGAGGCCGCTTGGAACGCGGAGAGGGCCGGCAGGTCGAGGGCGGGGTCCTCTTCGGGGCCCTTCGCCGCGTCGTCGCTTCTCGCGCCGCCGTCGGCCTGCCCGGCCGCCGCGCCCGAAGAGGCCGACGGCTCTCCCGCCGCCCCGCCGCGCGGCCGCACGGCCGCAGGGGGCAGCTCGCCGGTCGATTCCAGGTGCTCCTCCATCCGCTTCAACGCCGCCTCGAAGGCCCCTGGTTCGCCTAGGAGCGCTTGCGGCGCTTCCACCTGCACGTCGGGTTCGGCGCGCAGGTCGGCGGGAAGCTCGACGTCGGTCTCGTTCACGCGCAGGCGGTGCCACGTGGGGGCCGGCATGGCGTTCACGTGGTGCAAGGTGATGGTGGGCGCCGCGCTCGCGGGCGCCGCAGGTGTCGTGGCCATTATCCTATCGCCCCTTCCATTTCGAGTTTGATGAGGTTGTTCATCTCCACGGCGTACTCGAGCGGCAGCTCCTTGGACACCGGGTCGGCGAAGCCGTTCACCACCATGGTGCGGGCCTCCTCCTCGGACACGCCGCGGCTCATGAGGTAGAACACGGTGTCGTCGGAGATGCGGCCGATGGTGGCCTCGTGCCCGATGTCCACGTGCTTGCAGCGTATGTCCATGGCGGGGATGGTGTCGCTGCGGCTGTTGCTGTCCAGCATGAGCGACTGGCACGACACGCTCGCGGCCGAGTCGCGCGCGGCCTCGGTGGCCACCACCGACGAGCGGAACGTGGATATGCCGCCGCCCTTCGAGATGGACTTCGTCTCGACGGCCGCCGACGTCTCGGGCGCGGCCAGCACCACCTTGCAGCCGGTGTCCAGGTTCTGCCCGGCACCGGCGAACGTGATGCCGGTGAACGTGCAGGTGCTCTTGCGCCCGGCCAGGATGGACATGGGGTAGAGGTAGCCCACGTGGCTGCCGAACGACCCGCTCACCCATTCCACGGCGCCGCCCTCGTCCACGCGGGCGCGCTTCGTGTTCAGGTTGTACATGTTCTTCGACCAGTTCTCGATGGTGGAGTAGCGCAGCCGCGCGTTCTTGCCCACGAACAGCTCAACGGCGCCCGCGTGCAGGTTCGCCACGTTGTACTTCGGGGCGGAGCAGCCTTCGATGAAGTGCAGGTCGGCGTCGTCCTCCACGACGATGAGCGTGTGCTCGAACTGCCCGGCGCCCTTCGCGTTCAGACGGAAGTAGCTTTGCAGGGGGAAGTCCAGCTTCACGCCCGCGGGCACGTAGACGAACGAGCCGCCGCTCCACACCGCGCCGTGGAGCGCGGCGAACTTGTGGTCGGTGGGCGGGATGAGCGTCATGAACTTGCTGCGGATGAGGGGCTCCCATTGCGGGTCGTGCAGCGCCTCCTCGATGCCGGAGTACACGATGCCCTGCTTCGCGGCCGTGTCCTGCATGTTGTGGTACACCAGCTCCGAGTCGTACTGTGCCCCGACGCCCGCCAGGTAGGCGCGCTCGGCCTGGGGGATGCCCAGGCGGTCGAAGGTGTTCTTCACGTCGTCGGGCAGGCTCTCCCAGTCGCTTTGCTGCTCGGTGTTCGGCTTCACGTACGTGACGATGTGGTCCATGTCCAGGCCGTCGAGCGCCGGGCCCCAGTCGGGGGCGGGCATGCGCTGGTAGGTGTCGAGCGAGCGCAGGCGGAAGTCCAGCATCCAGTCGGGCTCGTCCTTCTTGGCCGATATCTCGCGGACGATCTCGGGCGTGAGGCCGGCGTCCAGGCGCTCGGCCCCCGCCTCGTCGTCGGCGAAGTCGTATAGGCTGCGGTCGATGTCGTCGACCTGCGTGCGTTTCTTTTCCATGGGGAAGCCTCCCTAGCAGGCCGCGGCGACGGGCGTTTCCTCGGCCCGCTCGCCGGGGGCCGCGTCGGGCGCGGCCTGCTCGAACTGCTCGAAGCCGTGCTCGTCGATGCGCGCGACGAGCGACGCGTCGCCCTCGGCCACCATGCGGCCGCGCACCATCACGTGCACGCGGTCGACGTGCAGATGCTCCAGGATGCGGGTGTTGTGCGTGATGATGACGAGCGCGCCGTCCGCCGCGCGGCGGTAGGCGTCGATGCCGCGCGACACCACGCCGAGCGCGTCCACGTCCAGGCCCGAGTCCGTCTCGTCCAGGATGGCCAGCTTCGGCTCCAGCAGCAGAAGCTGCAGCATCTCGAGCTTCTTCTTCTCGCCGCCGGAGAAGCCCACGCCCAGCTCGCGGTCGAGGTAGGCCGGGTCCATGTCCAGCTCGTCGGCCAGCTCGCGCACGCGTTTGCGGAACTGCTTGCCCTTCAGGTCGCCCACGCCGGCGCGTCCCGCGGCGGCCGCGCGCAGGAAGCTGGACACCGGCACGCCGGGTATCTCCACCGGGGCCTGGAAGCTCAGGAACAGCCCCGCGCGCGAGCGCTTGTCGGGGGAGAGGTCGGTCACGTCCCGGCCGTCGAACACGACGGAGCCCTCCTCCACGTCGTAGGCGGCGTCGCCCATGACCACGTGGCCGAGGGTGGACTTGCCGGCGCCGTTCGGCCCCATGACCACGTGCGTCTCGCCCGCGCCCACGGCGAGGTCGACGCCGCGCAAGATGGTGGTGCCGTCGGCCGAGGCGGTGAGGTTCTGAACGGAAAGGAGGGGCTGGGCGCCCGTTCCGGGCGCTTGGTTGATGGTGTTCTCGTCTGCCATGTCGCATGCCTTTCAATAATCATATAGTTTTGCTATGATTAAAATAGATTGTGTGGGATAAAAGTCAAGACTTAATCCTACTATTTCACTAGAATATACCGCAAACGCGGCGCCGGCGGTCGGAAGGCCGCCGCGCGGTCGCCCCCAGCGTAGCGCCGGGCCGGCCGCGACGCGCGGCGGGACGAGGCGTTGTTGAGAGCAGGTAACCGCATCGAGGACGTTGCGGAGCGTTGCGCGGCCGAGCCGGTCGCACGGGGCGCCGGGTGTTGACGGCGCCGAAGACGCGTCGAGGCGCTTGCTCGATAGGGAGCGGGTCCTTGTTGCGTTCCTGCGACAGCGCGAACGCGAACGCAATGTCGTCGACGGGGCGTCGCGGTGCGGTGAGTCGGCGGGTGCGGCGCTGAGAACGTGACGGGGCGCCGGACGAGGCTGCGTCGAAGACGCGGCGGGGCGGGGCGTGCGGCTGCGTCCCGCCTGCAACGAGATCGAGAGCGCCGAGCTTTGGCGGGCCGACGGACGAAAGGATGGCTTGGATGCTGGTATCGACGAAAGGACGCTACGCGTTGCGCCTGATGGTGCGCATCGCGCAGGCGGGGCCGGGAGGGAAGGTGCCCCTGCGCGAGGTGGCGGAGCTCGAGGACATCTCGATGAAGTACCTGGAGCAGCTGGCGCGCCCCCTCATGCAGTCCGGCCTGCTGCGCAGCGTGCGCGGCAAGGGCGGCGGCTACGCCCTTGCGCAGGACCCCGACGCGGTGCGCGCGGGCGACGTGCTGCGCGCCGTGGAGGGCACGACGGCGCCGGTTGCCTGCAAGAGCCTCGAGGAAGGCTCGATATGCCCGCGCTCCGACGCGTGCACCACGGTGCGTTTCTGGGCGGGCCTCGACGACGTCATCGAGCGCTACGTGGACGGCGTGACCCTGGCCGACCTGGCAGGCGGGCCGGCGCCCCTGCCCGCGGAGCGCCCTTCGTAGGGGCGGGCTGCTGCCCGCCCGCCCGACCTGTGACGACGTGCCTTGTTGAAGGGGCGGGGCTTGCCCGACGGTCGTCCCGTAGGGGCGGGCTGCTGCCCGCCCGCTCGACCTGCAAAACGCTCCCTGTTGAGGGGACGGGGCAAGCCCCGCCCCTACAAAGGGCGTTCCGGCGACTTTCGTCACGGCTCCGCTCGCGCGGGAGGGGTATCCTGCTTGCGCGCCGCCGCGTTCTTGAGCACCTTGTCGCGCAGCCGGACAAGGTTCGCGGCCGCCTTTGATCTGGATATTCGGCAAAATACACCTAAACCGTTTAGGAAAATACACCTTTTGCATTAAGGATTTTGCACCAAATGAATCTTGTAAGTTCGTACACAGAATGACGTGCGAAATTACGCACGAAACGAGTTATGACCCACTTCAAGCTCAACTGTGAGCCAAGGCTTCCGGTTGTGCTCGAGCTTATTGGGCCTCGCCTTGCTCATAGGTTCAGCTCCTCTACTAGCTTTTTCGCTTCGGACGCGCCGACGAGGCCGGCTCCCTTCGCATCAGACACCGCCTGTGCGAGCCTTTCCCTCATCACCGTTCCCTTGCAGGCGCGGAGAGCGTCGGCGACCGGTTGGCTGGGGACGCCCTCGAACCACCCGATGCGCGCGTCCTTCGGCAACCGGATCACCTCGATCCACTCGGGCAGCATCCTCCTGACGCGCCTGGGGGTCGCGACGGTCACCTTTCCGGGGTTCACTGACGCAAGCTCGCCCATCGCGAGCACCGATTCGCCCCACACGGCCGACCCTGGGCCGACGAGGGCGACAGCCTCGGCATAGGGGTCCAACCTGTGGGGGACGTACCGCGCGAGCCGGTAGACCCCATGGCCCCGGCGCTCAATCCAACCTCTTTTGGAATACCTGGCAAGCTCTTCGTCTCCAACGCCCATGTCGCGAGCCTCGGAAGCGGTTATCAACCCATAGTTGTCCATTGCCGCATCGTATATGTCATCAAACTTTGTCATGTCAAAACCCTATCACATTTGCTAGGGTTTTGACATGATTATTTTCCGCAGCCACTACGGATGTAAACTAGTTATGCCGCGTCAAATTCATTTGTTGCAGCAAGATGCTAAGGGCAATGCAGCATGTTTGCACGATACGTGCGACGGGGTTCGCTTTTCGCTTGGATTGGGGCACCTGGTACAGTAATCACCGATTCTCTGCATGTTTCGGGACGAAAGGGCCTTCGACGGTCCGTCGGCACCTGCACGCGTCAGGCGTTTGCCCAGTTCGCATGATTTATGGTCGATTGTGAGGATGGCGCACGTGCAGAGAATCGGTGATTACTGTGCCGAGCGGAGGCTTGCCGCATGTCGTTGGCGGTTTGGACGGGGCAGAGGGTTTGCCAGCGAAGGCGTTGGGATACTGCTCGCCGCGGCCGGCCGATTGCGCGGGGCGTTGCTCCGTGGACCGCGTCTGGCCGCAATCATCGGGGTCGAGGGGCGGGCCGTTGGCAGATGCACGAGGAACGCGGAAAGCCGTACGGGAGTTCGCGAGAAGCCGCTCGGGGTTCGCCGAAATCCATAGGAAACCGCTGGTAGAACAACAGTGAACGGGGGGTTCAATTGTTTGTTGCATTGTGTCATAATGCAGAGGTTCTCATAAAACGTAACCTTGGAGATGCGTCCATGCACCAGAAAAACGCCCTCAGAACGCATACGCTCCGCGCCGACGCGCGTAGCGCTTTTCGTATGACTCCCGATTCTGAAAATCTCGCCGGGGGGGGGGGCTTTCAAGTAGAAGGGTTTGCGGAAGCGCAGCTTCCGTAGCGGTCGCGCCGTTCGGCCGACGCGCTCTTTCTATCCTGCTTGTTGCCGCTCTTGTCGCGGGCCTCGCGCCCGCTGCTCCGTTTTTCTCCGAGCCGGAAGCGGCTTATGCGGCCGCGCAGGCCAGGCAGGTCGCGCAGGCTCCCGTTATCACGAAAGACCCAGTTGGCGGCATATTCGGGCAATCGGCCACCGTCAAGCTGTACCTGCAGGCATCGAGCTCCGATGGGGGCTACCTTACCTACCAGTGGTACACGAGCCCCGACGCAACCTCGACCGGCACGGAGATGGCCGGCCAAACCTCGTCCATCTGCACGTTCACGTCGCCCGCCAGCGAATCGACGCTCTACGTGCATGCGGTGGTGACCAACAACAAAGAGGGGTCGGTCGCCACCGCCGAATCGGCGCACGTGGCGGTGACTTCGAACGGCCAGAAGGTGTACACCGATGCTCAGTATGCAAGCGTGTCCACCCAAAACGCGAGGCCTTTATGGCCGAAGATAGAAAATGGCAACTTCGAAGATCCGGACACTAAGCCTACGAACGCTCCCGGATGGAATACAACGAACCTGTCTCACGCGTCACTCGCTAAGCTATTCGAAGTCTCACCTTACACTACCTATAATCTATCCCAGAGCAAGAACGGCAACGGTAACCTCGTCGCCGAACTCGCCTCCGACGCCTCCTCGTGCTTGTATCAGGAGATCGCGACGGTGCCCGGAAAGATATACCAATGGAAGCTCGACCATGCCGGCCGGGGATCGGGCGGCAATGATGTCATGGCGGTCATCATCGGCCCCGCTTTGACCGAGGATGAGAGCATCGCCAAAGGGTACGGCGACAAGAGCGTCGATCAGTACGCTGACGTCCTCAAGTATCCGTACGGGCACAATGTGGTGCAGGAGAACGGCGACGACATGAGCTATTTCGCCGATGTCGTCAATGCCCTCAAGGTGCAGAACGGGGGAGTTCTGCCCACGACGGGGGAGTACTCCGTTTTCTACAACGGCCATCAATATTATATCTACATTGCCTCAGACAGGCGCGGTTCGTGGGGCTACCATTCGGGAACCTACACGGTGCCCGAGGGCCAGGGCGCCACGGTGTTCTCGTTCGCTAACGTTATTTCGACGCGCGGAGGCTTTGGCAACGTGCTCGACAACATAACCTTCGCGGCCGGCACCGGTGTCGAAATTTCTAACGACGTGGCCTACGACGGCGGCGGGCAGGTGATGACGGCCGTCGCGGAAACGGGTTTCTCCTACGGTATCGTGGAGGAGCGCGGGTCCACCACCATGGCGGTTTCGCCCATGGTCACGCTAGACGGTGCAACGCTTTCCGTAAACGACAAGCTGGGCGCCGGCGCTTCCGACTGGTACACGCCCGACAAGCCGGGCTCGCTTGTGTTCGGCAACCTTACGCCGGGCAAGACCTACCGCGTGGTCGCCGTGCCCACTTCGGCCATCAATGCGGACATGGGCACGAACCTCAATCCCGGTTTGGTGCTGGACGAGACGTTCTACGAGTCCGTCACCATCAAGCCCGTTGCCGACCCCTCGGACGGTTCGGGTGGAAACATCCAGGCCACGGCCGAGAACACGCCCGACGGCTTGGCGCGCATCATCGTGAACCCGGCTCGGGAGGATGTGGAGTACGCGTTGGTGGCGACCGGGTCCGATGGCGGGGTCCCGGCCTCGCCCGCGCAGGAGGTGCGCGCTTGGACGTCCGTCCAAGACGGCTCCGGAAAGCTGGCGTTCGAAGGGCTCGCGCGCTCGACCTCCTACGCCATCGTCGCCCGTCCGAAGGGCTACGAGGAAGTGACCTGCCAAAACCAGGTCGACGCGGGCTCCTACGTCGTTGTGAAAACGCCCAGCGAGCATTTCCGGGATCTGCGCGCGGACGACGAAAGCGTCGTCCGGTCGGAGGACGGAGCCACCATCGCCGTCAAGAACATGGGCAGCCAAACGCAACGCTACACGGTGTACGACGCGTTGACGGGCGAGGCGGTCGGCGGCGGCTGGAAAGACCTCGAACCGTACAACGGCGATCCTCTGAAGGTGCGGGAGGTTGCCGTGGACGCCGGCCGCGCCTACCAGGTGGTCACGGCCGAGCTCTCCCTGACGTGCGCCCCCTCGCCGGGCGTGCGCGCCTATCCGGCGGCTCCCGACCCGGAGGTCGATTTCGCCGCCGAGACGGTGGGCAAAGACGGCGTGGTGCCCGCCACGGTGGAGTACCGCATGCAGGACAACGCCGATGCGGCCACGTGGTACTTCGGCGATGCGGACGGCCAACCCGACGCATGGGTGCAGGGTACGGGCGGCTCGGCGGTGTCGCTGACTCCGGCGCTCGACGCGATGGCCGAGGGCGGTGGGGGAGCCACCCTTTCCTACCGCACCCACGCCGACTTCCTGCCCGCCGTGTACGTGGAGAAGTCCGTCGTCGTTCCCGCGCGCCCGCCTGCTCCGAGCGAAGGCGCAAGCGGCTACGCGTTCGACTACGCCGTTGAGGGCGTCGTTCCCGGCGCGACCGCCGCCGCAGGCGGCGCGGCCGTGGAGGCGCGCGCGTCCAGCGCGGCGGAGTGGCAGCGGGGGACGACGGACGCGCCCGTTTCGCTCTCCGGTTTGGGTTGGACCGGATCGCGGCGCGACGTGCAGGTGCGCATGGCGGCCGTGGAAGGGGCCGACGCCGCGAGCAGCGCGTTCGCCTCGGCGGCGAACGCCTCCGCGTCCATTCCGGCCCGCCCCGCCGCGCCTGCCGTGCAGGTTATCGTGGATGCGGCGGACCCGGACGTCTACCACTTCACCGGCGAGTCGTCCGAGGTGGACGCCAGCCAGTACCGCGTGTTCTCCCGCGACGGGACGGACGGCCCGTGGAGCGCGTGCACGGCGGCGGCGAATCTGGCGAAGGGCGTCACCTACGAGGTGCGCAAGGCCGCCACTGCGAGCGCCTTCGCGTCCGTGTCCGTCACGCGCGCGGCCTCGAGCGCGCAGGTGGAGTCCGTGGTGAGTGACATGGCGGAGCAGGAGTACGGCTTCGAGGCGCGCGGCGAGTCGTCGACCGCGACGCTCACTTTGAAGAACTCCGGCACCTCGCCCGCGAGCGTGGACGCCCCGGACGCGGTGGTTGACGGAGTCAAGACGGCAACCGTCACCATGACGGGCCAGCCGGAGGCCTCGGCTTCCATGGGAACGGTGTTCGCCGTCACCGGCCAGGGCGGCGAGGTGGCGGGCGGCGGCTCCCTCGCATGGACCGTGGGCCTCACGTCCACGGCGCAAGACAACCTTCCGGCCGGCACCTACGAGGCCGTCATCGCCGTCGCGTACAAAGACGCGACCGGCGGCGACGCGTCCACCTACTTCACCTCCCTGTGCTCGGTGTCGCTCGTGGTGGCCAAGGCCACGCCCGACGCTCCCACACTGGCGCTCGGCGACGTGGCCGCCACGTCGATCGCGCTCTCGGCGCAGAAGCCGGCGGGCGAGCCGCACGACGTGGCCCTCGAGTACTCCACGGCGGCGGCTTCGGGCTACAACGACGCCTCGACGCTCGCGGGCCTGGTCCCGGCCACGCGCTACGACCTCTACGCGCGCACGAAGGCCGACGCGAACCACAACGCCTCCCTGCCCGCCAGGATATCCGCGTACACGGCCTGGGCGGCTCCCGAGCCCGACGCGGTCGTGACCGCGAACTTCAGCGCCGAGACGCTGTCCTTCGCCGCGGCGGCGTACGAGGCGAAAGACGCCGACGGCGCTCCCGTCCTGCCCAACGACACATCGGTGACGGGCTGCATCGACGCCGGCGGCGCGCTGTCCCTTCGGCACAGGGAAACCGCCGGTTCGGGCGGGTTGGCCGTTCCCGCCTCCGACTGGGCGTCGTTCGCGCTGCCCGCGCGGCCCGACGCCCCGGCCGTGACGGTGGTCGACGCCGGCGACTCCCGGTCCGCCGACGGCGCCGTTTCCTTCGCCGGCTCGCTCGCCTTGGAAAACGATGCGGGAGGCTGGACTTCCTACGGCAGCACCGTGGGAGGCTTGGCGCCCGGCACCTACGCGGTGCGCGCCCAGGCCACCGGCACCGCCTTCGCCAGCAAACCCGCGTCGGTGAGCGTGGGCGTGAAGAACTACCTGGTGGAGTTCGACGCGAACGGCGGCTCGTGGGCCGCCGGACAGGAGCCGGGCGTGCTGCGGGTGGCCGCAAACGGCTCCTCGACGGCCGCGGCTCCAGCCGCGCCGGCGCTTGCGGGATACGGGCTTTCGGGCTGGTTCCCCGTGCGGGGCGACGGCACGGTTGCGGCCGAGGCGTGGGACTTCGGCAACGCCGTGACCTCCGACATGACGCTGAAGGCGTCTTGGAGGGCGAACTCCTACGAGGTCGTTTTCGATCCCGGTGTGGAGGCGGGCGCCGTGCCTGCGGTGACGGGTTCGATGACGAACCAGACCGGCTTCGTGTACGACGGCCCCTTCGTCGCCCTTTCCGCCTGCGGGTACAAGCGCGCGAACTACGTCTTCGCAGGCTGGGCTGCCGAGCGGGGCGGCGCGGTGGCCTATGCGGACAAGGCGGAGGTGTCGAACCTCACGACCGTCGACGGCGCGACCGTCACCCTCTACGCCGTGGGGAAGCGCCCGGACATCAGCGCCGCCGTGCCCGTCAACGCCACGGTGGTGGTGGACGCCAACGGCAGCTTCAGGTGCCCGAGCGCCCTCGACCCCGCCCGCCCGGACGCAGGCGGCTACTTCATCTCCAGCACCACGTCCTACCCGCTCAAGGTGGAGTCGGTGGCCGTCGGGCTCGCGGAGGGCGCTCGGGCACCTGAAGCTGCCGTTGGCGTCCACGGTGGAGTCGGTGGCCTTCGGGCTCGCGGAGGGCGCGGGCGGCATCTTCGCAGAGGCCGCCAAGATGCAAGCCACCGTGAACGGCCTCGCGGTGGGTGCCGACGCCGGCGCGGTGGGCACGTCGCCCGCAGCGGGCGCGTTCAAGCTGGCCGCCTCCGCGGGAGGAGCGCCGGTCTACCTGCCGCTCTCGCTCTCGCTGGCCTATCCGGGCGGCACCATGGCGTACTCGTCCGGCGAGCGGCCCTTCGCCACGCTCACCTACAAGCTGGCGTTCGACGACGGGGCCGCGGCCTCGGGGGAGGGGGTTTAGATGGGGGCTTCCGACAACACCGTCCTCGGCGCGCGGATGGCCGCCGCCAAACGGCGCCGGATGCGCATCGCCGTCGTCGCGGCCGTCGCCGTCGCGCTCTTGGGCGCGGGTGCGGGGCTCTGGCTCTTCTCCGGGGGCGCCTCCTCGTTCTACGACGCGGCCGCTCGCGCCGGGCAGGCGCCCACCAAGACGCCCGAGGAGATCCAGGCCGAGCTCAACCGGGTGGTGGAGGAGGGCATGTTCAACATATCCATCGCCTCGACGGTCGACTTCGCGTCTCCCGGATCCCCCGGCGTCGCCAACATCGAGAACGTGCCCGGCAACCGCTACGACATGAAGGTGTCCATCGCGCTGGACGAAACGGGCGAGACGGTGTACGAGTCGGGCGGCATCGCGCCGGGCGACTACATCCCCGAGATCGGGCTCTCCCGCGCCCTCGCGCCCGGCATGCACGACGCGACCGCGACGTTCCGCGCGTACGACCGGCAGACCCACGAGGAAGTGGGCTCGGCGGCCGCCCGCATCGTACTTTCGGTGGGGAGCGCGTCATGAGCGCCGTGCGCGCCCTCTGCCCCGGGAGGTGGTCGCCAGGGTAGGGGAAGTTTGCCGTCCTGAGCGGAGCGCGTCGCCCCAGGTTGTCATCCTGAGCGGAGCGCCGCCAGGCGCGGAGTCGAAGGATCCCGTGTGGCGACAGCAGGAAGTCGCGCGGGATCCTCCGGCCGCGCCCCCCCCCCGCGGCCGCCCCGCTCGGGACGGCGGAAGCGGCGGCAACCGATTGCAACGAAGTAGAAAAACGAGAGAGGAACAACCATGAGCACAACGAAGAAAACCACCCTGAAAACCGCCTGCGCCCTCGCCCTGTCCGGGGCGCTCGCGCTGGCCCTCGCCCCTGCTGCGTTCGCCGCGGCGCCTACACCGAGTGTCGACTCGAACGGTACGGCGTTCGTGGACAACGAACAGAGCACTGCCGTGAAGGTGGCCACCGACGCCACGCAACTCTCGGCCGAGGTGCCGCTGAACATGAAGATCGTCGCCAAGCCTGCCGGCGGCGATCTCGGCACTGGCCAGGTGCCCACGACCTACGCGATCAAGAACACCTCCACACTCGACATCTACGTCACCGACGTGACGGCGGAGGCGGGGACCAATTGGACGTATGTCGACAGCAACTCCGACGCGACGTTAAACTCGGCGCCCAGCGGCAAGACGGGTGTCATCCATCTGGGTCTGACTCCCGCTTCGGGAACGTTGCTCGAGGTGGAGAAAGCGACCTCGTCGACTCATCCCAACTGGTTGATATCCGCCGCCACGAGCAAGACCCTCGCCGTGTCCGGCAAGACCTCGCCGCTTTCGAACCAGACGGGCGACGACGGCGAGCTGGCCGCCACGCTCCACTACACGATCGCCGCGACGCAAGCGTAGCGGCGGGTTCGGGCACGGAGGCGGGAGGCAACGTGAGGATGGCAACATGGACTGGCTCTTATACACATCTGACGCTGCCGACGATACTCCTTGTGTAGATCTCGGTGGTCGCCGGCTCAGGGCGCGCCTGCCGTCTCGTGGTCGCGCACGCGCGGAGGGGTGTACGACCCTTTGTTCTCCTCGGAAGGGGGCACCTGCCCCCTCGCCGGCATCGATGCGGCCGGCTCCTATGTCTACACGGCGCGCGTCGTGGACGAGTGGGGGCGCGAGGCGTCCGCGCCGGTGGCTGTCGAGGTGCGTGACGACGGCGCATCCGATCCGGAGGCCGACTACGTCCGTGCCTCCGTCGCCGACGCCGCCACCGGAGTGCGGGTTTCGGGGAGCATCCACAAGTCCGCCTCGCTCGTGGTGGTGCCCGCTGGTCAGGGCGACGCCGCTTACCGGCGCCTCGTGGAGGCGGCGGGCGGACGCGGCGTGGCGGCCGCCTGGACCGTGTCCCTCGAAGGGGCCCCGCAGGGATCTTCCGCGTTCCGAGGCGTTCTGACCGTCGAGCTGCCCGACGCGCGGGGCGCCAGCGCCGCTCCGGCGGCGCGATCCTCGGTCGAGGCGACGCGGGGGATCGCAGGCGCTTCCGCAGCAGGGCCGGCGCCCTTCGGCTTCGCCGCCCTCCCCGGTTCGGGCGACGGGGGCGTGCGGGCGGTCGCGCCGCTCGCATCCGAAGGTTCCGCCGACGTGCTGCTGCTGCCCGAAGGCGGGGAAGGGGCCGTGTTCATGACGGGTTCGGCCGGCGCCGGCGCGGTGGCGGTGCGCACGGGGTCGCTGGGCGCTTTCGCGCTGCTCGAGGACCCGCTCCTTCCGCCTTCGACGCCTGCCGAACCGGGCGAGTCGCGGCCCGGCGCGCCGTCCGAGGGCGTTTCGCGGGGCGGGGCCCCGCTCACGCGAACGGGCGACGTCCCCCTCGGCGCGGCGTCGACGGTCGCCCTGGCCGTCGCGGCCCTCGCGCTCGTCGCGGCCGGCTCCCGGCTTCGCCCGCCTGCCGTCATGCGGAAGGGGAGGTGACGGGCCCGTGGCCAAGAGGCGCGCCGAGGACGTGCGGGCCGACGACGACGCCCTGCTGGCGCACCTGGCGGCGCGCTCCCGCGGGCGCCCTCCCCGCGCCCGCGCGTCGATCGCGGCCCTGGCCGCCGGGGCCGGCCTGACCAAGTGCCAGGCGAGGAGGGCGCTCGCCGCCCTCGAGGCCGAGGGGCTGCTGGCCGTGGAGCGCCGCTTCCGCCCCGACGGCGGCCAGGCCGAGAACGCCTACCGCGTGACGCCGGCCGGCCGCGCGCGCCTGGCGCGGCTGCCCCGTCGCGCCAGGCGCGAGGCGCCGGAGCCCGGCCCCTCGCCGTCCTGAGCGGAGGCGGCCCGGCCGCCGGAGCCGAAGGGCCTTCGGGGGCGCGCCGACGGCGGTGTGACGGCGGGTCCGGGGCGTCGCGCGCAAAAATCACCGATGTCCCCCTTGCGTTCCGGCTGAAAGGGCCCTCGCCACTCGCCGCCGGGCGCCTTGCCGGTCGTTTTCCCTGGCCGCGCGATTCGCGTCGGATCGCGCGGAGAGGTGCAAACGGGGGCATCGGTGATTTTTGCGCCGAAGGGAGGGTGTCCGCTGTTAAACCAGCATTGACATTATGCAAGCCAGCGCGTTGTCATCCTGAGCGAGCGGAGCATTCGACAGTCCGGTGGACTGTCGAACTCCCGAGCACGCGAAGCGGGCGCAGGGAGGCCCTGCGGAGCGGGGACGGAGGATCCCGTGCGGCGGCAGCCGAAAGCGCTTGCTGCTGCCGCCGCGCGGGATCCTTCGACTCCGGCGGCTCGCGCCGCCTCCGCTCAGGATGACAACCCGGCCGGGTGCATGTCGATGCTGGTTTAACGGCGGAGAAGGGGGTGGGCGGCACCCGTTGGCGACGGCTTTGGCGGGCAGCCGTCTCCGGCTTTCGTTTTCGCTCAGGGTCGAGGGTTTCTCGTTCGAGGCTCATGGGGCGCGGGCGGAGGCCCTCCGCTCGCGGTTGACGTGCCGCCGTCTGGTCCGCTATGATGGCGCCCGGGTCGCAGCGGCCCGTTCCCTCGAAAGGACTTCTCTCATGACCGTTCCTCCCAACCGGTAAACCACGCGACACATCTTGCCCTGCCTGTCGCCGCGCTGACGCGCGGTTGTCTTTCGGCGGGCTTTTCCGGTTGAGACAATCAGAGAGGTTCCTTATGAAAAAGCTGAACAACAGCGTCGTTCCACCTGTGCCCACCTTCCTTTTCGAATGTGATCGGATTGCGAAGGAAGGCAAAACCCCTTATGAAAACAATAGCATGGCACGTGGCGCCGGCCGAGGCGTCGGCCGCCTTGCGCCCTTGTGGGAAATGCGGTGCTGACGCGGCGTTCTCGTCCACGGGCGCGTTTCGGGTGAACGCCCAGAAGAAACGCTTGGACGTTTGGCTCATCTACCGGTGCGCGACCTGCGGCGCGGTGTGGAACTGCTCCGTGGTGAGCCGTGCGCGGCCGGGGAGCATCGACGGCGAGGAACTGGACCGGTTCCTGGGCAACGACGCCCGGCTGGCGCTTCGATGCTCGCTCGACGCGGGCTTGCTGAAACGCAACGGCGCGCGGCGGGGCCCGGTGTCCTTCACCGTCGAGGGCCCCGTGCCCGACGACGGCGAGGATTGCCGGGTCGAGATCGACGGCGGGTCCTTCGCGGGCGTGCGGCTTGCCGAGGTGCTGCGGAAGAAGCTGGGCGTCTCGCGCAGCGAGCTGGAGCATCTGGCAGAGGCGGGGCGTGTGAGCGCCGTCGATGGGACGGACGTGCTCGCGGCCAAGCTCCGGCCGCATCAGGCCGTCATCGTGCGGCCGCAGCGGGACTGACCGGTTGAGAAGCGTCGGGGGAGGGGGCGAAAGCTCGCTCCCTCCCCCTGTTATTGGCAAGGCGCCGCCCGCCGCGCTAGTAGCCCAGCTCGTACAAGCGGTCGTCGTCGAGGCCGAAGTAGTGGCCTATCTCGTGGACGACCGTCTTGCCTATCTCCTCGACGATCTCCTCGCGCGAGCCGAAGCAACGCTCGTGCGGGCCCTTGAACACGGTGATGACGTCGGGTAGGTCCCCGTCGTAGCCGTCGGCCCGTTCGAGCAGGTTCACGCCGTCGTAGAGCCCGAGCAGCTCGTCGCCGCACGTTGCCGCGCCGAGCGAGTCGGGCGCCTCCAACGCGTCCCAGTGGTACTCGTTCGGCTCGTCCTCCACCACCACGGCCACGTTCTCGAGCGCTTCCAGGAATCGCGCGGGAATGCGTTCCAGCGCCTCCTCGACGGCGTCCTCGAACTCCTTGTCGCTCATCGCGCCCATGCGCGCCTCCTTGCCTGCGGGTTGCTCGGCGCCGGCTTCCTCCGGTTCGCGCCCGCACGCCGCATTGTACCCGACAGCGCGGCGCAGGCGCGCGGTTTGCGTTCGCCGCACCGGAGAGGGCGCCGACGTTTCTGGCGGGGCGCACGTGAAGAGGTTGTGGTTTCGCGGCCTTTGCCGGTCGGGGGAGGGGCGGCCACCGCCTCAACCGTAACGTGGAACCGGCGGCGGTCGTGGTAGGATGCCCTAGAACAAGCGAAGCAACCACGCCCCCAAGGAGCAAGCCGTGCCGGAAGACCAGAGCAGCGCGCCGAACCCCGCCCGCACCGTGATCGACGACGAGCAGTTGAAGCGGATGATGAAGCAGAACCAACGCGGATTCCTCCAACGCAACCGCTTCCGCATGGTCACGCTCTGCCTCATCGCCCTCAACGTCGCCGTGTTCGCCGTCGAGGCCGTGCTGTCGGGCTTCCGCGTGAGCATATCGACTCGGGTGCTCGTGGAGATGGGCGCCATGTACGCTCCGCTGGTGCAGTCGGCGGCCGACCTGTACCGGTTCGTCACGCCCATGTTCCTGCATATGGACCTCATGCACCTGGGCTTCAACATGGTGGCGCTCTACAGCGTGGGCGAGGTGCTCGAGCGCGTGCTGGGTAAGGGGAACTATCTGGCGCTCTATTTCGTGGGCGGCATCACGGGCAACGCCGTGTCCTACGCGGCCGACGTGTTCCTGGGCGGCGGGGCCACCGTGAGCGCCGGAGCCTCCACGAGCGTGTTCGGCCTGTTCGTGGCCGTCGCCCTGCTGGGCTTTCTGCACAAGGGCAACCGTTCGATGTTCGCGCAGTACAGCAAGGGCATGCTCGGTATCATCGCCGTCAACGTGGCGTACACCTTCCTGGTGCCGGGCATATCCGTGAGCGGGCATCTGGGCGGCGCGTTGGGCGGGCTGGTGGCCATGTTCATGCTGCCCTCCAAGAACCTGCGCGTGCCGAACGCCGTGCGGGTGGCGGTGGCCGTGCTTTGGGTGTGCGCGCTGGGCTACCTGCTGGTCAGTCGCGGGTTGCTCGCGCTCTAGCCGCGCCGCGCACCCTGCCGGGCGCGTCGGTCGATCCTGGCCGGCAGGGGCCTGAAGTGACGACCGGTCTCCGCCGCGCGTGGCGAGCGTCGGGCGGGCCCTTCCTCGCGCCCGTGCGAACCGGCAGGTTGGCTGTGGGATCAAGCAGTTCGTTGCGCGTCGGACGTCTACCGCGCCCATGAGAACCGGCGGATCGGCGGTTTCACCGCCATGGTTCCCTTTGCGTTTCGCTTCCGCGTTGTGCCGCGCGCCGGCCCGTGCGTTTTGCTATGCTGGCGGCAGTAGAGCGAAGGAGGCGGCCATGGCTGACGCGGGTGCGGTGAAGGCGAACGGAGGGCGCGTGGCGCTCGTCACCGGCGCGTCGGGCGGCATCGGGTTGGAATTGGCGCGCCTGCTCGCGGCGGACGGCTGCGACGTGGTTCTCGTGGCGCGCAGCGAGGAGCGGCTGCGCGCGGCGGCTTCGGAGCTGAAGGGCGCTTACGGCGTTGCGACGCAGGTGGTGGCGCAGGATCTTTCCGACCCCGGCGCGGCGGGCCGCGTCAAGGCCGCGGTGGACGAGCTGGGGCTTAAGGTGGACGTGCTGGCGAACAACGCCGGCTTCGGTTGCGACGCGCCCTTCGTGGAGAGCGATCCTGCGCGGCAGCGCGCTTTGATGCAGGTGAACGTCGCCGCCGTGGTGGAGCTGTGCCGCGCGTTCGCTCCCGGCATGGTCGAACGGGGTGCGGGCGGCATCCTCAACGTCGCGTCCATGGCCGGCTTCGTGGCCGGTCCCTTCATGTCCACCTACTACGCTTCGAAGGCGTTCGTCCAAACGTTCACGCAGGGGCTGCACGTCGAGCTGCGGCTCTCCGGCGTGCACGTGACCGCGCTGTGCCCCGGCCCCGTGCGTACCGAGTTCTGGAACGCGGCCGACGCCGGCCAGACGCTGCTCGCGCACGCGGCGATGGGCGCCCCGCGCGTCGCGCGAGCCGGTTTGCGGGCGCTGCGCTGGAACAAGACGCTCTGCGTGCCCGGCATCGTGCCGAAGGCGCTCGTGTTCGCCACGCGTCTGGTTCCGCGCAGCTGGATGGCCTACGCCGCCGCCGCGCTGCAGCTGCCGAAACGGAAGGGGTAGGGCGGTGCTGGCCGCCGCTTTGGGCTCCGGGAGGCGGCGGATCCCCATGGCTTTGTTTGCTCGGATGGGAAACGGCGGTGCGGCAAGGCCCTGCCCGATTGGCTCTGCTCAGCTAACCCGCGAACTGCCGGGATCTCCGTCTTCTTCTTTATCGTCGAGCGGGCGCCCCGCAGTGTTTTCCAGCGCGTCGTATTGCCGCCTGATCTCGATGCGCAGCTCGTCTTCCGACGGCAGGCTGGGTAGGCACTTCGACACGTATATCTGACGCTCGCCCTCGGGGAGCGTGTACTTCACTACGGCATCTTTCTTGTCGGCGCACATGACCAGGCCAACCGGTGGATTGTCGCCTTCGTTCATAAGCTCGCGCGTGTAGTAGTTCACGTACATCTGCATCTGTCCGATGTCTTGGTGCGTGAGCTTCCCCGTTTTGAGGTCAATGAGCACGAAACAGCGTGCGACGTAGTTGTAGAACACGAGGTCGATGTAGAAGTGGTCGCCGTCCAACGTGATGCGCTTCTGGCGACCGACGAAGGCGAACCCTCGGCCGAGTTCCAACATGAAATCTTCCAAGTGGTCGATAAGCGCCTGCTCGATGTTGCTTTCATGCCACGATTCGTCCTGTTTGAGGCCGAGGAACTCCAGTACGTACGGGTCGCGGATGACGTCCCCGGGTCGCTTTGGAGCGAAGTCTTCTTCTGAATCGCTGGCGAAGGCGGGCTTGCCGATGAGACGCTCGTAAGCGCGGGATTCGATCTGTCGTTCGAGTTCGCGTGTGCTCCAGTTTCCTTGAGCGCATTCTTTCAGGTAGAAACTGCGCGCTTCTTCTTGCGATACGCGCATCAACATTCGGTAGTGCGTCCAGCTCAATTCGCTACGCAGTGCGTAGCTTTTTGGAAACGTAACATAGAATTGTCGCATGTTCTTGAGGTTTGCAACAGTGAACCCTTTGCCAAAGTCGGTGGTCATGCGCTTCGATAGCTGCTGGATCAGCTTCGAGCCGTACTCGGCGCGCTCAAGGCCCTTCTGCTTTGCCACGATGCTTTCGCCGATGTGCCAGTAGGCTTGCACCATGGCGAAGTTCGCGGCCGAGCAGGCGCGACCGCGCGCATTCGCCATAATCTCGTGGATCTGCGCATAGAATGCGGCATCGACCAGACCGTACGCGCCTTTATCGTGCCGTCCGTCGTTGTATCGTTCGGGTTCGTTCGATTCTGCCATGCCGGCTCCTTACCTAGTTCGGGTATGTTGCGGGAGGCGGCTGAGGGGTAACGGGCCGTAGTCGAGAGAATGTGCGAAGCGCCTCCTGGTTTGCATGCTTGCCTTCCGGCACTTCGCCCTTGCTTTCTTTATTATATAGTACAAAAGTTCGTAAATCAAGCTATAAAATGCGATATGCATGTAAATTGATTTATAGCTCACATGATGTGGGCGCCACGGTACGGGCGCGAAGACCCGTCGCTCAGTTCGCCTGGGCTTGGCCGGAGCTTGCGGGCCTCTTGAGGCGCTTCGCCTCGTACATGAGCGCGTCGAGCCGCTCGACGAACGCCTCAGGGTCGGGGCACGTCGCCGCATCGCTTCGCAGGCACCCCACGCTGAAGTCGAGCGGTCCCCAAGGGCGGGGGCGCTCGTTGACCGCTTCCTTCTCGGACTCGAGCTTCGCGGCGACGGTCTCGGGCTCGGGCCCTTCGTCGGCGTTCCACGCAACGATGAACTCGTCTCCGCCGTAGCGGACCGCGACGGACTCCTTGGGCGCGCTCGCGCGGATCGCGTCGCCCACCAAGACCAGTGCCTCGTCGCCTGCGCCGTGCCCGTGCGCGTCGTTGATGCCCTTCAGGCCGTCGAGGTCGATCATGATCCCGCACACGGCGGCGCTCTGCGCGTCGTGGAACCAGCGGCTCAGGCGATCGGCCAGCTGCCTTCGGTTGCCGAGCCCCGTCAGCTCGTCGGTGTACACCAGGTTGCTTTGGGATATCTGGTACACCATCAGCGCCGAGACGGCGTAGGAGCACGTCAGCACCAAGCTCGGGTTGGCCAGGTGAACCGATTCGGCCGCGAGGGGGATCATGGGGAACAGCACGAAGCGAACGAGGACCCCGCGCCTGATCTCGGCGCTGTGCACGAGAAGCGCGACCAGCATGACGATGGCGCTGAGGTAGTTGAGGGCGGTGAACGCCCACATGCCCGCAGGGTTCACCTCGAACGCCCCGGCTTCCGTGATGGAGAACATGCAGCCGGTGCCGACGTTCGCGGCGACCAGGCCGAGGTTGACGACCAAGATGGCGGTGCACAGCTTTCCGAAGGCGTTGAAGCGCGTGCGGTCTCCGAGCACCGTGTAATCGACGTAGATCGCCCAGACCCAGATGACGGCGGCGTTCGCGACGAAATAGAGGCTCTTCACGGCCGTCAGCGCGCCTCGCGCCTCTTCGCTGCCGAGCAGGGCCATGTACCCGGCATCGGAGCACAAAAGGACGATGACGGCCACGACCAGCGAGAAGTAGAGCTTGCTCGACGCGCTTTTGGCGCGGGAGCCCCACATGCCTCCCACCAGAACCAGCATGAACACGACGGACAGGGCGTCGAGGGCGATGCCGACGTGAACGTCCATGAGCCCTCCCATCCACCGCCGATGCAACCCATTGCGTACGCGCCCCATTATACGCGCCTGCGAATCTCGAACGATGGGTTTTGTGCCAGATGCCGATCGGTTCGATTACCGTATCGTTGCGCCTTCGGAGCGCATCGGCACTCCCGTCGCGCCGTCGCTAGACTGAGGGGGTTGGACGCCTTGTCGCGGCGTTCGGATGGTGCGGAATGCGAAGGAGGGGTTGGATGGGCAAGGCTGCCAAGTCGGCAAAGGGCGCTTCCGGCGCGCTGCTGCCCGCCCTTCTGGGATGCTCGTTCACCGCGTCGTTCGGGCAGAGCATGATGAACGCCGCCCTGCCCGAGGTGGCGCATCGCTTCGACGTTACGCTCTCGGTGGCGAACTGGCTGATCGTGGGGTACATGGTGGTGGCGGCCACGTCCATCATGCTGTCGGCCTTCCTGCTCCGGCGCTTCGGCTTGCGCCGGGTGTTCTTCGCGGGGTGCGGAGCCATGGCCTTGGGCAGCGGGCTGGCCCTGCTCGCCCCCGATTTCCCGACGCTGTTCGGATGCCGTCTGGTGCAGGCGGTGTGCACGGGGCTGTTCTTCCCCCTGGTGACCAGCGCCATCATGACGAATTCTCCGAGCGGGAGCAGGGGGACCCGTCTGGCGCTGAACAGCGGCGTCATAGCCGTTGGATTGGCGGTGAGTCCCACCGCGTCGGGTTTGGCTTTGACGTGCTTCGGCTGGAGCGCCCTGTTCGTCACGCCGCTCGTCATGTCCCTTGCGCTGTTGGCGGCGGGGTACTTTTTGATCCACGGAGCGCGCGCGGCGGAACGCTCGTCCATCGACGTCCTCAGCGTCGTGCTCGGCCCGGTGGGCCTGGGCGCGCTCATGTACGGTCTGGGGGAGGTCACCCACGATCCGGCTCCGTCGATAGCGGCCCTCGTCGCCGGCGCGGCGGTGCTCGGCCTGTTCGTCTGGCGGCAGCTCGTTTTGAAGGACCCGCTTCTGAACCTGCGGCCGCTGGGCCACGCGAGGTTCGCGGCGGGCATCGTGCTGGTTATGGTGGGCATGCTCACGTCCTTCTCCATGAGCATTCTGCTTCCGCTGTACTACGAGGGCGCGCTGGGGTACACGCCGTTCCTCGCCGGCTTGCTGCTCCTGGGCCCCGTGTTGGTGAACGCGGCGTTCACGTTTTTGGGCGGCAAGGTGTTCGACCGATGGGGCATATGGCCGCTCGTGCCGGGCGGCCTGGTGCTGGTGCTGATAGGGCAGGCGGGCGCGTTCTTCTCGGCGGAGGGCCTGCTGGTCGCTTTAGTGGTTGCGTCTTCGGCCGCGGTGTACGCGGGCGCGGGGTTCGTGGTCGCCCCGTCCAAGACCGCGGCGCTCGGCCAGCTGCCGCCCGACCTGTACCCGCACGGCGCCTCTATCAACTCGACGGCCGTCCAGATTGCGTCGGCCATCGGATCGTCGCTGTTCGTGGGCGTGCTCTCGGCCGACGTGCTCAGGGACACGGCGGCGGGGCTCGCGAAGGCGTCGGCGTACGCGTCGGCGTTCGCGCACACGCTGACGATAGCCGTGGGCATCGCGGCGGCCGGCCTGGTGCTCGCGTTCTTCTACTCCAGGGCCCTGCGAGCGCACGGGAGGCGGCACGGTTCGGCGGCCGAGCCGGTCGAGCCGCCGCACAGCGGCCGCTGACGCAGGCGGGCCCGGCTTTGCCCGAGGCGGGCGCACGAGCGCTGCGATCATGGAAAGCGTCAAACCCTTCATAGTGCCTCATCGGTCGCGTGCTTTGTCCGCATCATGCACCCGTGCGTCGGTATTTTTGCAGGCGGCTGTTCGGCTTGTCGGGTATCGTGCGCTCGATCAAGCCGTGTTCGAGAGCTTTGTCGAGGTAATTCCTCCTGAAATAGGTTCGGTTTGCAAGCGAAAGGCGGCTCATTAGTTCTGCTGTTCCCAGAGTGTCGTTTCCGAGCGCCTCGAGGAGCTTTTTCACTGGGTCACTGACTGGGTCACTGACTGGGTCACTGACTGGGTCACTGACTTGATCGGTCGGTGTTTCATCGGAGTCTCTCCGGTAGTTCATGTTCTTCAGTACGACGGTGAAGCTATGACCGTCGTCGATGAATTCGGGCAGGTGCTCCTCTCGATAGTTCGCGCAGAGGGCCGTTTCCTCCCGGATCTTCCGCAGCCCGCTTCCGCGTCGCTCCATGTACCCCAAACGCTGGAACAGGTCGGCGATGACGGGATTGCGACGTTGGCTGGTCACTTTCGTCACGTCGACGTTGCGTGGAAGTGGGCCGTCGACTTTGCTGCCGGGGGACGTGATCTCCAGACGGTCGTCGTAGATGAATATCGTCACCTCCGCACCGCCTATCAAGTAGTCGCGGTGTATGAGTGCGTTCACGATGGCCTCCTCCACCGCGCGGGAGGCGTAGCTGGGCTCTTCGATACGGTTGTCCGGCGTTTTCGTCCAGCCGGTCTCGTTGTGCGTTTCGACGAAGTCCTTCCCTTGGTTTAGCAGACGCAGAAGGCATCCCTCGTACTCGTGATCGTCCAGAGCGTCCTTTGTCGAAGACGCCTTCGTCAATCCGTTCCAGCGCGTGCAGAATATTCTGTTCTGCCGCAGCAGCCATTGATCGGTCAAAAGGACGCCCGCGTTGGTGAGCTTGCCGTCAGCCGTCGCCAAGCCGAACGACACGAGGTCTTCGGGCTTGAGCGGTTTACGCAGCCGTTCGTAATAGGTCGCCTTCAGCAGGTCGAAGCTGTGCCTGTCGCATTCGAGGTCGCTCACCAGTTCGTCGAAGTGCGTTCTCGTGCCTTTCATGACGAGCGCTTTGAGCTGCGCGGCGGAGGCGGGGCAGGATTCACTTCCCATGCGGACGTAAGCGCGGTACTCGCCATCGGCCGAGTAACAGTAGGGGGCTTGGTCTCCTTCTAGTACCGAGAGCTCGACGATGCAGCAGCCGCCCTCAATGGTTGCTTCCAGCTGGAATTCTGGTGTCGGGTCGATACGGTCTTTGACAAGGCGGCCGATACGCTCGATGTCGACTTGCGGGTCGGCCACCCCTACGACGGAGTGATCGTCATCGATGCCGAACGCGATCATCCCGCCGTGCCCGTTCGCGAAGGCGCATACGGTTTTGAGCCAGCTTTTCGGGCGTGCCACTTCGACTTCGCGTTTGAACTCGCAATCGGTCGTCTCAGCGATTCGTTGGTGGGGCATAGGGTCTCCTCTCGGTGGTGCCATGCTGCGCTATGCCGATCGATGCGCGTAAGCGCGCTGCATGGCGGGACTGCGCGGTGCAAGCGTGAGGAGGCGCGTGCCTGTGGACTGCTCGGAGAATTCGCGTAGGAGAGGCTGGATGCATGCAGCGCTTGCGATTACCCATAGCATATCATAAAAAGAAACAAATGTATGTATAACTTGCTATAAATAGGGAAAAAGTTGTGTTCGACAGCGGTTGTCGAGTTTCGAACCCGGGCTTAGGCGGATCGAAATCGATTGCGTGAAAAATGCTCACCTGCGACGACGACCGCCGGTTGGCAAAAGGAGCGTGAAAAAGCATCCGCAGGCCGGTTGAAGCGGCCGCGGTTCTCTCATACTGTTCAGTTTGCAGGAAAGGCGACGGCATCCGTCGCCTTTCCTGTTTTTCGACCTGGCCCTATGTTCGGGATGTGAAGAAATAAACGGTACCTGTTAGAAATATCTTGCAATTCAACAGGTACCGGTTTAACATGAGGTCACCAAGAAACAACCGGTACCTGTCAAAATGATAAGGAGCATATACATGGACGCGAACACGCAACTGTGCGAGAAGCTGGCCACGCTGCAGCATTTGCTGATGCGGCGGCGTTTCGGCGCGGGCCGCAACGCCGGCCCCCTGGCCGACACGACGCGGGGGCAGGGCAGGATATTGGCCCTGCTGAAGGTGAAGGACGGCGTGAGCACGAAGGACATGTCCAACGTGCTGGGCATCCGCACCTCGTCGCTCAACGAGGCGCTGTCGAAGCTGGAGGCCAAGGGTTGCATCGTGCGCGAGCAGTCCGAGGAGGACAAGCGCGTGATGGTGGTGAAGCTCACCGAGAAGGGCCGCAGCGTGGAGCAGCCGTCGTTCGAAGGCAGGGCGGCCGGCGTGTTCGACTGCCTCTCCGACGAGGAGAAGGCGGCGTTCGGCGCGTACCTCGACCGCATTATCGCCCAGGTGGAGCTTCAGATGGGGGAGCAGGCGGAAGGCGGCTTCGAGGACATGCGCCGCCAGCACGAGGAGGCGTTCAAGCGGTTCTTCGGCGAAGACGGCCCGTTCGGCGACGGCGAGGGCTTCCCGCCGTTCGGGGGTTTCGGAGCTGCGGCCCGCTGCGGAGGTTTCGGCGGGTTCGGGCGCGACGGCCGCGGCGGATGCGAAGGGCGCACGGACGCCCGCCGGGACGCGGGCTCGCGATGAGCGTCGCCGCATCATCCATCGCGGTGGACGGCTTGACCCGCGAGCTGACGGATCTGGCGCTCAGCCTGGTGTTGCGCCTTCCGGACGAGATGGACGCGGCTCCGTGCGCTCCGGACGGTTCCCCGCTGCGCGACGGCGGGGGCGCCACGTTCAGGCTCGCGCGGCCCGAGGACGTGGGCACCGTGTGCGACCTGCGTTGCGCCCAGTCGCTCGAGTACCAGGGCCTGCCCCTCTCGAGCGAGGACTGCCGGCGGTTCCGCGTCGAGACCGAGGCGTACCTAAGGCGCAACCTGAACACGCGCGCGTTCTTCGCCCTCGTGGAGCGCGACGGCGAGGCGGTGTCCTTGTCCGGGCTAGAAGTGGCCGACCGGCTTCCGACCGTCGATGCGGCCGGCGGCTCGGAGCGGGCCGCCACCGTGGTGGGATGCTACACCCCGCCGGAGCATCGGGGCCGCGGATACATGCGCCAGATGCTGTCTGCCTGGACGGCCATGGCTCCGCTCGTGGGCATCGACACGCTGTACCTGGAGAGCCGCAACGTCGTCATGCAGCGTCTGGCCCAGGACGCGGGCTACGAGCCGGCGTCGGCCAAGTACCGCTTGAGGCTGGTGGTGGATCCGCACGGCCGGGAATCCGCTCCTGCTCTCGCAGCGGCCTGCTAACCCGGCTTCGACCGGGCCGCTCCGCCCTCCGCGCAGGGCGGAGCGGCCCCCGCATTCTTCGCCGCCCGTCAGCTAACCCCTCCGCGCCCGTCCGCCGCTTCGGCGCACGGGCGCGGAGCATGAAAGGAACGCCATGGAACTGCTCGAGATCGTCCTGCTCCTGCTGGGCGCGGTGCTCGCGTCGTCGGTGCTCGACCAGATGATGCCCCGCGTGTCGCTTCCCCTGGTGCAGATAGCGCTGGGGGCGGCCATCGCCGCGCTGTGGGCGGGGCCCTTGGACCTGGAGGTGGACCCCGAGCTCTTCTTGGTGTTGTTCATAGCGCCGCTTCTGTTCGACGAGTCGCGGCGCGCGAGCAAGAAGGACCTATGGAACAGCAAGGGCGGCATCGTCTCGCTCGCCGTGGGGCTCGTGCTGGCCATCGTGCTCGTCGTGGGCTTCGCGCTGCACTGGCTCGTGCCCTCGGTGCCGCTCGCCGCCGCGTTCGCCCTGGGCGCCGCCCTCGGGCCCACGGACGCCGTGGCCGTGTCGTCGCTGTCGAAGGACGTGCGCCTGAGCACGCGGCAGGAAACCCTGCTGTCGGGCGAGGCGCTGCTCAACGACGCCTCGGGCGTCGTGTCGTTCCAGTTCGCCGTCGCGGCCGCCGTCACCGGCGCGTTCTCGTTGGAGCAGGCGGGGTCGGCGTTCGCCGTGTCGTTCGTCGGCGGCCTCGCGCTCGGCGTGGTGCTGGGGCTCGCGTCCCGGCTCGTCATCAAGGCCATCCGCAGCCGCGGCTTCGAGAGCACGACGGTGCACGTGGTGTTCGAGGTGTTCACCCCGTTCATCGTGTACCTCGTGGCCGAGGCTGCGGGCGTGAGCGGCATATTGGCGGTGGTGGCCGCCGGCCTTCTGGCCACGCTGTTCCCGCCGAAGGCCTCGCCGGCGGCCGCGCGCCTGGGCATCGCGTCGTCCAGCGTGTGGGACGTGCTCACGTTCGTGCTCAACGGCGTGGTGTTCGTGCTGCTGGGCATGCAGCTGCCCCGCGCCATCCTGCCCACGTGGGACGGCGGCGCGTTGGGCCTGCCGCAGCTGCTGGGCTGCGTGCTGGTCCTCACCGTGCTGGTGGAGGGCGTGCGCTTCGTCTGGCTTCTGGTTATGGAGGCCGTCCACGCCCATAGCGGCGGCGAGGGCGGCTGGCGGCTGTCGAAGGCGCAGGTGCGCGACGTGCTGGTCACCACGCTGTCGGGGCCCAAGGGCGCCGTCACGCTCTCCATCGCCTTCACCATCCCGCTCATGGCGGGCGACGGCCCCTTTCCCGAACGCGACCTGCTGATATTCCTGGCGTCGGGCGTCATCCTGTGCACGCTTCTGCTGGCGAACTTCGTCGTGCCCCTGCTCGCTCCCGCGCGCGACGCCGCCGCGGGCGACGAGTTGCGCGATGCCTCCCTGGCCGTTCTGCGCAACGTGGTCGCGGAGCTCGACGCGCGCGCCGACGCCAACGGGCTCGTGCCCACCCGCGTCGTGATGTCGCGCTACGTCGAGCGCATCGAGCGGTTGGACGACGGCGCCGAGCGCGCCGAGCGCGTGGCAGAGCTGCGCGCCGAGGTGCTGGAGCGGCAGAAGGGCTACGTGGTTTGGGCCATGGGAACCGGGCAGGTGGGGCAGCGGGCGGGCGAGGGCGCGCTCGACCGGCTCGAGCGCGCCCGAAGCCTGCTCGCCCGCCAGCGCAAGGCCGGGAAGGCGTCCGCCTCCGCGCACGGACGCCGCCGGAGTGCGGCGTTGGTCGCGCGGCACGCCTTCGGACGGCGTCGGGGCGGGTCGGCGGTGGGCGAGCGGGAGGAGGAGCGGCTCCTTGCGGAGAACCTGGCCGCCTGCGCGGCGGACTACCTGCGCACGCGCCAAGGCGTCGCCGACGAGGCTGTGGCCGACGCGGCGCGGCTCTTGCTGGCCGAGCTCGAGCATCGCCGCCGTCCGGACGCGGACGGACCGGGCGACGCCCTTCCCGCGGGCCCTGTCCCGCCCTCGCGCGAAGGCCGCGAAGGGCTGCTCCGGCGCGTTGCCGACGTGGAGGCCGAGGGCCTGCGCCTGGAGCTCGAGCAGATACAATCGCTGCGCGAACAGGGCGAGATCAGTCGAGAAACGGCACGTGACCTGCGCGAAGAGGTGTACTTGATGCAGTTGGGACTCAACGCCGCCTAGCTTTCGCCCCCTTCGGCGCGATTGTTTTCACCCGTTTTTCCTCCGCTCGCGGCCTAAAATCCACCGGCCGGAGGGGTTCGTGCGCCCGCTTCCTTGACCTTGTAATCGTTGCAACCCCCATGATGGGCCCACGGCGACCGATGCCGGAGCACTCCGAGTCCCGGCATCGGCCCGAACCCCCGCCGAAACCGATCGGCGGCGATCCGAACCGTGAAGACAACATGAGCTGAACGAGAAGGAGGCGCACCATGAACCCGAAGAAAAGAGTCATCGAACTGACGAAGAGCCATAACCCGAACCCCGCATCCAATCGGCCCCCGGTTGCCCTGAGCGCCTTGCTCGCTCAGACCGTGCGCGTCGAAGCCCGCGAACTCGAGCCGCTCGCCCGCGTCTTCGACGACGACGCCACCCGCGCCGTCAAGATCGCCGCCGTTTCCCGCCTTGCCGACACGCTCCCCCTCGTGGCCCTCGCCGCCAGCGACGCACCCGCCTACCTGCGGAAAGACGCGCTTCTGCGCCTCGACGAGCTGCTGGACGGCAAGCCCCTTTCCCGCGTCGACCTCGAGCGCCTGGTGCCCTGCCTGCGCGACAAGGACCTCATCGCGTACGCCGTGGTGCTCATGGACATCGCCGACTTCGACTGGTGCGCCCGCTGCGATTCGGGCACGGTCGACGCGCTGTGCCTCGCCCTGCACGAGTGCCAGGGCCTGCACGAAACCGTCCTTCTGGAGGACACGTTCGCCCATCTCATGCACGCCCGTCCGGACCTGGGCAGGAGCTTGCGCGCCTGCAGCCCCGGCGAATTGCACTTGAAGGCCATGTACATGCCCGTCGTCGCCAACAACGTGGTGTACATCGACCTCACCCGAGAAGACAACGTCGCCTAAGCGCGCATCCACGATCCTCCCCAAGACGAGTAGAAGGGACCCACCATGGAGCACAACACCCGTGCTGCCTTCATCAGGCAGATGCTCAAAGACGAGCGAACGATCGAGCCTTCCCCCGAGTTCAGCTACAAGGCCCTGGTGAAGAGCCGCCAGGATTACGACGAGCTTTACCGCCGCTCCATCGACGAGCCCGAGGCGTTCTGGGGCCAGATGGCCCGCGAGACGCTCGACTGGTACCGTCCGTGGGACGCGGTGGAGGAGTACGACTTCGACTCCGACAAGCCGTTCGTCCGCTACTTCCGCGGCGCCGAGCTCAACGCGTCCTACAACTGCCTCGATAGGCACCTCGACGGCCCGCGCCGCAACAAGGCCGCCCTCATCTGGCAGGGCGAGCCCTCCGAGGAAGTGGAGGTCTACACGTACCAGCGCCTGCACCGCGAGGTGAGCAAGGCCGCGAACGTGCTGAAGGGCCTGGGCGTGAAGAAGGGCGACCGCGTGGTGCTCTACCTTCCCATGATCCCCCAGCTGGCCATCGCCATGCTGGCGTGCGCCCGCATCGGGGCCATCCACTGCGTCGTGTTCAGCGGGCTGTCGGCCGAGGCGCTGAAGGACCGCATCGTCGACTCGGGCGCCAGCGTGGTGGTCACGGCCAACTACGGCTACCGTTCGGGCAAGATCCTGCAGCTCAAGGGCATCTGCGACAAGGCCCTCGAAGGATGCCCGCAGGTGAAGAGCTGCATCGTGGTGCGCCGCATCGAGAAGCGCACCGTGATGGAGGCCGAGCGCGACCTGTGGTGGGACGACCTCATGGCGGGCGCGTCGCCGGTCTGCGAGCCGGAGCGCATGGAGTCCAACGACCCGCTGTTCGTGCTCTACACCAGCGGCAGCACGGCCAAGCCCAAGGGCATCGTGCACGGCACCGGGGGCTACCTGCTGTACGCCACGCTCACCATGAAGTACGTGTTCGACCTCAAGGAAACCGACATCTACTGGTGCACGGCCGACGTCGGCTGGATCACGGGGCATTCGTACCTGGTGTACGGCCCGCTGGCCAACGGCGCCACGTCGCTCATGTTCGAGGGCGTGCCCAGCTACCCGAAGCACGACCGCTTCTGGGAGGTCGTGGAGAAGTTCGGCGTGAACATCCTCTACACCGCGCCCACCGCCGTCCGCGCCATGATGAAGGAGGGCGAGCGCTGGGTGAACGGCCACGACATCAGCAGCCTGCGCCTTCTGGGATCGGTGGGCGAGCCCATCACGTCGAAGGCGTGGATGTGGTACTACTCCGCCATCGGCCAGGGGCGCTGCCCCATCGCCGACACGTGGTGGCAGACGGAGACCGGCGGCGTGATGATCACGTCCCTGCCCGGCGCGGTCGACATGAAGCCGGGCTCGGCGGCCCTGCCGTTCTTCGGCGTGGCCCCGCAGGTCCTGCGTCCCGACGGCACCGAGGCGGCGCCGAACGAGGGCGGCACCCTGGTCGTCTCAAGGCCGTGGCCGGGCATGATGCTGGGCGTGTACCAGAACGAGGCCGCGTTCAAGGACGTGTACTTCCCCGTGCCGGGCCGCTACCTCACCGGCGACGGCGCCTATCGCGACGAGGACGGCTACTTCTGGATCACGGGCCGCATCGACGACGTCATCAACGTGTCGGGGCACCGCATCGGCACCGCCGAGGTGGAAAGCGCGCTCGTGTCGTACCTGCAAGTTGCCGAGGCCGCGGTCGTTGGTTGCCCGCACCCGGTGAAAGGCGAGGGCATCTACGCCTACGTCACGGTGAAGGAGGGCACGGTCATCAACGACGATCTGCGCGCCAAGCTGGTCGGGCACGTGCGCGAGAGCATCGGGCCCATCGCCACGCCCGACGTCATCCACTTCACGGCCGCGCTGCCCAAGACCCGCAGCGGCAAGATCATGCGCCGCATCCTGCGCAAGATAGCCGCGCAGGAGACTGAGGATCTGTGCGACGTGTCCACGCTGTCCGAGCCCTCCGTGGTTCGCGACCTCATCCGCGAGACCAAGCGCCTGAGCGCCTAACCTGCCATACCCTGCCGCCTACCCCACCCGGGCGGCCTACCTCCTCCTTGGCGTGCCGCCCGCGACCTTCTCCTTCGCGGGCGGTTGCGCGTTTCCCGGATCGTCCAAGCCGGGAAGGGGCGTCAGAACGTCGGCGCGAACGCGTCGGCGGCGTCCTCGACGTTCACGAGCACCGATATGTGCAGCAGGTAGTCTTCCGCGGAGTCCGACATGAGGTACGAGTTCATGTCCAGCTCGTACAGCGGCCCCTGCATCTCGAAGCCCTCCCGCTCCACGTAGTTTAGAAGCTTCTCGTAGGAGCGTTCCACCGTGCTCGTGCCCCCTTGATGCAGGATGACGGCGTAGTTGCCCTTCGGCTTGCGCTCGATGCGCCCCTCGAGGCGCTCGGGGTTCTTCGGCGGGGATATCCAGGTCACGAGCTTCGTGTAGTAGAACTCGGCGGGGTTGCGCGGGTCGGGGATGTCGATGATGCGCCCCAGGGGGAACGTGGCCATGCCGGCCGTGTTGCGGCAGAAGTCGGAATGCTCGCTCACGGCCTGGGCGTAGACCTGCTGCGTGCGCTCGCGGCGCACGTCGGTGGTGAGGAACCATATCTCGTCCCAGTACGAGAGCCGGGGCTGCTCCTTGGGGAACGTCACGGCGCGCTGGGTGATGTAGCGCATCTTCTCCATCATGCCGATGCGGGCGTCCAGGATGTCGCGCTGCAGCTCCATGCGGTCGATGCTCGTTTGGATGCTGTCGAGGAACAGCTGGGTCGTGCGGCTGTCCAGGTACTCCTTGATCTCCTTCGTGGACATGCCCGTGTCCATGAAGAACCTGATGACGTCGAACAGGTACAGCTGCTTGAGCGAGTAGTAGCGGTAGCCGTTGCCTCTGACCTCTTTGGGTTTGAGCAGGCCTATCTTGTCGTAGTGCACCAAAAGCTCGCGGCTGACGTTGCACATCTGCGCGAACTCGCCGGTGGACAGGAGCAAGGGCTGTTGCATGGCAACCTCCTTATGCCGCAGGCACCGATCCGCCCGGTGCGGCGTCGACGTCGGGGGAGCGGTCGGGCGATTCGCCCGGGGCCGCGCGAAAAGGGGCGTCCGGGCTGGCTATGGATGCGATTCTACCATGCGCCAAAAACGTTTCACCTGATGATTAGGGGAGCGTCGCGAATCGGCCCGCCAATGCCCGCGCCTGTCGGGCCGTTACCGCCCCGTTACCGCGCCGCGTTCGCCCAGATGCTCGATGCAGCGCTTGCCCCAGGCCTCGAACTGGGCGAGGACGGGGCGGAATTCCTCCCCCAAAGGGCTCAGGGCGTACTCCACCTTCGGAGGTACCTGCGGATACTCCGTGCGCACGATCACGCCGTACTCCTCGAGCGAGCGCAGCTGCTTCGCCAAGGTGGCGTGGGTCATCTCGGGGAGGCGCCGCTGCAACTCGTTGAACCGCACCGGGCCGTCTTCCAAGTGATGCAGGATGACGATGGACCACTTGCCTTGGAGCACTCGCTGTGCCGTCACGTAGGGGCATACGCCGAACAGATCCTGGGCCATGGGGCCTCCTTCGCCTTTATCGCGCCGATTCGCCCGGCACGATGCCGTGCGGCTGTGCGCCGCCGCGTCCTTCCTCGGTTGCCATTCGTCCGCGTTCCGCCGTCGACATGGGCGGGGGCGCTATCTTTTCGGATACCAGGTATTCGGAAAGATCGTACTTGTTTGCCAGTATACACGATATTAAAGTTACCTACGTTAAAAAAATGAACCTAAAAGGGGTTCGAGAGAAAGGAACGATCATGAGTGCAAACGGCTTCGAGACGGTGGCCCTCGGCAAGGGCGAGGTGCGCGTGTACGACTTCGGCGGCGCCAAGCTTCACGCCTATCAGACGAACGACCCCATCGACGACGAGGTCATCGTCGTGGAGAAGGACGGCAAGGGCTTCGTCATCGAGTACCCGTGCTTCTTCGACAACATCGAGGAGCTCGAGGACTACGTGCGCGGGCTTGGCATCGAGGTGGAGGGCGTGGTGGCCGCCTACCATATGGCCGGTGCGAGCTTCCTGCCCGACGTGCCCGCCCTCATGACGCGCGAGGCCGAGGCCTACGGGCGCGCGGGCGGCGGCAAGGACCTCATCGACGGGTTCTCGGCGACGTTCGGGGACGCGTTCGACGCTTCTGCTCCCCAGGTCGTGAGGCATATCGAGGGAGATGTCTTGAGCCTGGCAGGCGTGGAGATGCGCGTCGTGCGCAACGACGAGGCGTTCGACCTGCTCGTACCGGAGCTGAACGCCGCGTACCTGCACATGCTCGGGCACGACTGCCACTCCATCGTGGCCGGGCCCGCGCATGCCGACGCGCAAATCGCCCAACTCGAGGGGCTTTTGGATGACGGAACGGAGCTTTTCCTGACCAGCCATTACGTGCCCGAAGGGCGTGACGACGCGCGGGCGAAGATCGCCTACCTGCGGGACGTGAAGCGCCTTGCCGCGGCAAGCTCGTCGGCCGACGCGTTCAAAAAGGCCGTGGCCGAGCGTTACCCCGCGTACACGGGCGGCAACTACCTCGACATGACGGCTGGCTTCTTCTTCGCGTAAGCGCGCCGCCCGCCCTGCGGTCGCCGGTCGTCGGTGTGCGGGCGGGTCGCACGCAGCGCGATGCGGGCGACGGCTCGCTTCGCCGGGTGCCGCCTCTTTCCTGTTCTCGCATCCGGTATGCTCTCCGGGTTTGGGAGCGTTGTGCGGCTGGCGGGGAAGGCGCATACTCAGCATCGACGGAAAGGAGCGGTTATGGGTTGCGGAAAACGGGAAGAGCCGCGCGGCGAGGCGAGCCGCGACGAGGACGTGGCGTATCTCGTGCGGTACCTGCTCGAAGAGCGGGGGATCGGCGATGAGCCGGTCGGGGACGGGCCGTTCGACGAGGCGTTCGCGCGGTTCCGGGCGCTCGTGAACACGCGCGAGCCCCGGCCTGCCGACGAGCGGTTTTTGGCCGTGCAGGATCGGTTGCTGCGCGGTCTCGTGGCGGACAAGGGCATCGTGGACGCCGCCGGCCTCCCTCCTGCGAGCACCGACCCGCGCTTGAGCGTGTGGCGCGGCGACATCGTCGCGCTCGCCGCCGACGCTGTCGTGAACGCGGCGAACAGCGCGCTTCTGGGTTGCTGGGTGCCCGGCCACCACTGCATCGACAACGCCATCCACACGTTCGCCGGCGTGCAGCTGCGTCTGGAGTGCGCCCGCCTCATGCAGCGCCAGGGACACGAGGAGCCTGCCGGGCGGGCGAAGGTCACCGGCGCGTACAACCTGCCTGCCGGCTGCATCCTGCACACGGTGGGCCCCGTTGCGAACGGATCGCCCGGCGATCGCGACCGGCGCGAGCTGGCTTCGTGCTACGAGAGCTGCCTGGACGCCGCGGCAGCGCGAGGGTGCCGCACGGTCGCCTTCTGCTGCGTGTCCACCGGCGTGTTCGGGTTCCCGCAGGCCGAGGCGGCCTCCGTCGCCGTGGCGACGGTGCGGGCTTGGCTCGACCGCCACGAGGTCGGGCGGGGAAGCGCGGGCGCGTCGAGCTCGCCGCGCGGGGCGGGTGCGCCCGCAGGCGGTGCGGGCGTTGCCGCCGACTCGCCCGGCGGCCTCAAGGTCGTGTTCAACGTGTTCACCGACGAGGACGAGAGGATCTACCATGGTCTGCTCGACGCATGACGGCGACGTGGGGCGCGCGGCCGCGCTGTTGCGCGACGCGCGGCGCGTGCTCGTCGGAGCCGGCGCGGGCCTGTCCGCGGCGGCAGGGCTCACCTACGGGGGCGAGCGGTTCGAACGGAATTTCGCCCCGTTCATCGAGAAGTACGGCATGACCGACATGTACTCGGCGGGCTTCTACCCTTTCCCGTCCGAGGAAGCGCGCTGGGGCTACTGGGCGCGCCACGTGTGGGTCAACCGCCACGAGCCCGAGGCGCTGCCGCTGTACCGCGCGCTGCGTTCGTTCGCGAGGGAACGGGACTGCTTCGTCGTCACCACGAACGTGGACGCGCAGTTCGAGAAGGCGGGGTTTCCGGCCGACAGGCTGTTCGCCATGCAGGGCGACTACGGCCTGCTGCAGTGCGCGCGCGGATGCCACGACCGGCTCTACCCGAACCGCGAGCTCGTGGCGAGCATGCTCGCGCGCACCGAGGACTGCCTCGTGCCCGCCGAGCTCGTGCCGCGCTGTCCCGTGTGCGGCGGCCCCATGGCCGTGCACCTGCGCGTGGACGGCCGCTTCGTGGAGAACGCGGAGTGGCATGCGGCCCAAGACCGCTACCGCCGCTTCGTCGAGGGCATGGCCGACGAGCCCACCGTGCTGCTGGAACTGGGCGTGGGCTGGAACACGCCCGGCATCATCCGCCTTCCGTTCGAGGCCATGGCGCGGACGTTCGACGCGCCGCTCGTGCGCGTGAACCGCGACGACGCGCGTATAGCGGACGGCGGCGTGCTCCGGGGCGTGGGCTTGGAAGGCGACATCGCCGAGTTGTGGCCCCGGCTGGCGGGAAGCGGCGCGACGGGCGGCGATGGGGCGGACGGCGACCGAGGGGACGGCTTTCATGGGAACTGACCAGGCGGGCGGGTCCGGGGCCGATTCCGCCGTGCCCTTGGATCGACTCGCGTGCGTCGATGATGGCGGCGCGTGGATCGACCCCTCCTTCTGCCTGCGTTTTCTGCGGGGCGTTCGCGACGTGGCCTTCGCCACCGTCGACGAGGACTGCCTACCCGCCGTGCGCGTCATCGACGTGATGATGGTGGACGAGGACAGGCTGTACTTCGTGGCTGCGCGCGGCAAGGCGTTTTACGCGCAGGTCATGGCCACGCGCTATGTCGCCATCGTGGGGCAGTCCGCCGACTTCCGCACGTGTCGGCTGCGCGGCCCGGTGGAGCACCCGGACGATCCCGCTGAGCAGCGCCGTCTTGTCGACCGCGTGTTCGAGTTAAACCCCTCCATGGAGCAGCTCTATCCCGGCGAGGCGCGCTACGTGCTAGAGGCGTTCTACCTGGAGCGCGGGCAAGGCGAGTACTTCGATCTGGGCCGCCACCCGGTCTTCCGCGCGTCGTTTTCGCTCGGGGGCGAGGCGCCCGCGCGCGACGGCTTCGCGGTGACGGACGCCTGCACCGGCTGCGGCGCGTGCGTCGCAGCCTGTCCGCAGGGCTGCGTCGCGCTGCGGGAGGACGGACGCGCCCGCATCGCGCAGGAGAACTGCCTGCGCTGCGGCCTTTGCCGGGAAGCCTGCCCCGCAGGGGCCGTCATGCCGAGAGCGTGAGGAGGAAAGGTCGGGCCGAAAACCGCCGCAGGGTGCGATTGCGTCGGTTTAACCGTAGGGCAAGGGCTCTGCCCTTGCCGCCGAGCTGCGGAAACGTTGCTTGTCAAGCGGCAAGGGCAGAGCCCTTGCCCTACGGGGTCGATACATCGGCGTTTCCGGCGCGCCCTGTTCGCATGCCGTGCGAAACCCCTGCGCTCTGCCTCCCCGGCTTCGCTTTCGGGTAGAATGGCGGGGAGAAAAGGAGGCCGCCCATGCAAGACCGCTCGCACGACCCGTTTCAACACGCTCGGCCCCAGCCTGCGAACCCGGCCGTTCCCGGCGAGCTGGCCGAGGTTGCGTCGCTGACGGCTTGGATCGAGCGCGAGAACGATGGCGACCCTTTCGTGGCCCACGCGCACGTCGCGGGCGACGAGGCCGCGCGGGCCGACTTCGCGTTGCTGGAGTTGTCCGAGTCGCGCGTCGAGGGCTGCCGCTACACGGGCTGCGACTTCGCACGCGCCGCGTTCGCCGACGTGGCGTTTTCCGGTTGCGACTTCTCCAACAGCGACTTTTCCGAGGCGAACTTCACGCGCTGCACGTTCGCCTCGTGCAAGTTCACGGGAGCGAACTTCACCGAGGCCGTGCTGCGCCGCGTGGAGGCGCGCGACTCGACGCTGGCTTACGCGTCGCTCGCGAAGGCCAAGCTCGAAGACGTGTCCGTGCGAGCGACCGACTTCTCGCACGCCGACGTGTCCGAGGCGCGCCTCAAGCGCGCGGCCTTCGACGACGTGCGCTTCGTGGGCACGAGCTTCTTCCGCACGAGCCTTTCCGGCATCGACCTCACCGCCTGCCAGCTGGCCGACATCGTGCTGTCCGACGGCATGGGGGAGTTGCGCGGCTGCCGCATGGACCTCTACCAGGCCGCCGGCATCGCCCAGCGCCTCGGCGTGGTCATCGCCGATTAACGCCGCGCATCGACGCGACCGGCCCCGCCTGCCGCTCGGTCGGTTCTACGCGCCGCACGTCACACTTGCTTGCCGCGCGCCTCGATCTCGTCGTGCGCCTCGATGATGGCCTTCTTGACCGCGGCCTTCACCACTGCGTAAACGACGGCCGCGAAGATCGCGATGAAGAAGACGTACATGATAAGGATGAGTACCTCCGGAAAGCCCATGCCCAAGATTTTCACGATGGCCGCCTTTCTCTCGGATGGCCAGATCATACCATCTTTTCACCTAACGGAGGGCCGTCGCTCGCAACGTCGGGCGTATCTGGGCCCCCATAACCAGCACCTTGTTCCTTAGTCGGCGTTTTTCGCTTGGAGGCCATGGCCGCCGATCTCGACGATCCGCTGTTAAACCGGCATCGACATGCACCTGGCATTGTCATCCTGAGCGGAGGCGGCGCAAGCCGCCGGAGTCGAAGGATCCCGTACGGCGACAGCCTGAAGCGCCTCCGACTGGCACCGCGCGGTATCCTTCGTCCCCGCTTCGCGTGCCCGAGAATTCGGCAGCCCGCTGAATTCCCGAATGCCCCGCTCGCTCAGGATGACAGCTCGTCGGCTTGCGGAATGTCAAGGGCGGTTTAGCAGCGGGCTCGATGATTTTCGTTCGATGCATTTGGCGGAGGGGGTCATTCGACCTCGCTCACCAGTTCCAAGTGCTCGGGCAGGTCGAATATCGCGGACTTGATGAACGAAGGGTAGAGGTATTCCCGCTCCAGCTGCTCGAAAGGCAGCCAGAAAAAGGCGTTCCGCCGTCCGTTCTCCTCGCACGAGAACGTTTCGCCATGCGAGGCCAAAAGGGAGCCGGGCAAGCTCACCAAGAAGTAGAGGCACAGCTCGTGGAACCGCTCTCCGCTGGCATCTTCGGTGAAGAACGCCTGGCTGAGCCACAGCGGCCGCACGATGCGCGCCTCCGCCCGCATCTCTTCCCGCAGTTCGCGCAGCACGGCGTCCTCCGCCGTTTCGTGGAGCTCCACCTTGCCGCCGGGCAGGTAGAGGTAGGGACAGTGCCAATCGCGCATGACGAGCAGCCGCCCCTCGTCGACCGCAACCGCGCCCACCCGGTAATTGAACCGCCCCTCGCTCGTCGAATACGTCACATCCATGGACTACCGCCTCTTCTCGTTTTCGGCCGAGGCTCGCGCTGGTTTGTCTCTTTTTGCTGGTTGCCCGCGAGTTCAAAGCGGCGCCCCGCTCGCTGGTGCGAACGGGGCGCCGGGGCATGCGGGCGTCGCGGGGTTTCCGCGTTCTCTGCGGTTCCTACGCCTGGCTGAAGTCCCAGGAGTTCATGTACTTGATCTGCTCCTCGGTGAGCGTGTCGATCTCGATGCCCAGCGTTTCCAGCTTCACGCGGGCCACGCCGTCGTCGATCTCGGCCGGCACGTCGTACACCTTGTTCTCCAGCTCGCCGGCGTGGAGGTACAGGTACTCGGCGGCCAGCGCCTGGTTTGCGAAGCTCATGTCCATCACGGACGCGGGGTGTCCCTCGGCGCACGACAGGTTCACCAGGCGCCCCTGCGCCAGCACGATGACCGTGCGGCCGTCGGGGAGCGTGTACTCCTCCACCAGCGGCTTGAGCTCCTCTTTCTTCACGGCGTGCTCCTCAAGCCACACCAGGTTGATCTCGGAGTCGAAGTGGCCGGAGTTGCACACGATGGCGCCGTCCTTCATGTTCTCGAAGGCGGGGGCGTCCACCACCTTGCAGTTGCCCGTCACCGTCACCCACACGTCGGCGAAGCGCGCGGCCTCGGCCGCGGGCATCACCTCGTAGCCCTCCATGTGCGCCTCGAGCGCCTTCAGGGGGTCCACCTCGCACACGATCACGCGCATGCCCATGCCCTTCGCGCGCAGGGCCAGGCCGCTGCCGCAGTAGCCGTAGCCCGAGATGACGATGGTGCGCCCGCACATGAGGCGGTTCGTGGCGCGGATGATGCCGTCGAGCGTGGACTGGCCGGTGCCGTAGTGGTTGTCGAAGCAGTGCTTCGTGTTGGCGTCGTTGATGTTGAACACGGGGTAGGCGAGCGTGCCCTCGGCGGCCATGGACATGAGGCGCACGACGCCCGTGGTGGTCTCCTCGGTGCCTCCCACCACGTGCTCCAGCTTGTCGGTGAACTTCGTGTGCAGCGCCGTGTCCAGATCGGCGCCGTCGTCCATGATGATCTGAGGGTTCGTGGCGATGACGGCTTCGATGTGCTTCTCGTACACGTCCATGTCCTCGCCGGCCACGGCGTGCACGTCGATGCCGAAGTCGCGCACGAGCGACGCGGCTGTGTCGTCCTGCGTGGACAGGGGGTTGGAAGCGCACAGCGTCACCTGCGCGCCCGAAGCGGTGAGGGCGCGCATGAGGTTCGCCGTCTCGGTGGTCACGTGCATGCACGCGCCGATGCGCACGCCCTCGAGCGGGCGCTCGCGCTCGAAGCGCTCGCGGATGGACGCGAGCACGGGCATGTCGCGGTCGGCCCACATGATGCGCGCCAGTCCCTCGTCGGCCAGCGCGATGTCTTTGATGTCGTAGTTGTCGGGCATGGTGCCTCCTGTGTATGATGCTCAAGCAAGGGAGAATCTCGTAATCGCAAGCGTAGCACAGGCTCCAAGCGCCGCGGCACCCGCCGCCGTCCGTTTCATAAAAGCGACGGATGAAGGGCGTCTCGAGCGCATTCGGCGCACGTGTGAGCGACGGCGTTTGTGGAGTTCGTATGCACAACGTTTGTGAATCCTTGGCATTTCCCTCGCAAAAAACGGAAGAAACGGCAACGAAGAGACTCCCCGTTAGGACGAACGGCCGCGAAGTCGCTATAATCGTCCGAGCTTGCGAACTCGCATAACGGCACACGCATTTCAAACACACCACGCAGCGAAGGGGCGCCGAAGCCCTTTTGCCGGCGCGCATGCGAGCGAGCAGAGGACGGTCGACCGCAGAAGCGGGGCGGCCCGTAAAAGGAGCAAACGGAGTGCTAGACCAATTCTTCTCGCAGATATCGTTCATCGACATCTTCAATTTCTGCGTCTTTCTCACGTTCAGCATCTGCTACACCTATCAGCTTTACTATGTGTTCGTGGTGCTCACGCGCAAGCCGAAGAAGCTCGTCGCCAAGAAGAACCACCGCTTCGCCGCCGTCATCTCGGCCCGCAACGAGAGCGCCGTCATCGGCGACCTCATCCACTCCATCAAGGTGCAGAACTACCCCTCCGAGCTCATCGACGTGTTCGTCATCGCCGACAACTGCACGGACGACACGGCCGACGTCGCCCGCGAGGCCGGCGCCATCGTGTTCCCTCGCCGCAACGACAAGGAAGTGGGGAAGGGCTACGCGCTCGATTACGGCTTCCAGGTCATCCGCGAGCAGTACGCCGACCGCGGCTACGAGGCCTACTTCGTGTTCGACGCCGACAACGTGCTCGACGTGAACTACTTCCGCGAGATGAACGCCACGTTCGACAACGGCGCGAAGGCCTCCACCAGCTACCGCAACTCCAAGAACTACGACTCGAACTGGATCTCCGCCGGCTACGCCGTGTGGTTCCTGCGCGAGGCGAAGTTCCTGTCCCAGGCGCGCCTCACGCTCAACACGAGCTGCGTGGTGTCGGGCACGGGCTTCTTCATCGCCGCCGACATCATCGAGAAGCATGGCGGCTGGAAGTGGCACCTGCTCACCGAGGACATCGAGTTTTCCACGAACAGCATCCTGGAGGGCGTGCGCATCAGCTACACGCCCACGGCCATCCTTTACGACGAGCAGCCCACCACCTTCCGCGATTCGTGGAACCAGCGCTTCCGCTGGGCGAAGGGCTTCTACCAGGTGTTCTGGCACTACGGTGCCCGCTTGGCGAAGGGTGTCGTCGCCAACCCCAAGGGCGCGCGCTTCGCCTGCTACGACATGCTCATGACCATCGCGCCGGGCATGCTGCTCACCGTGGTTTCGGTGCTGTTCAACGCCATCATCATCGTGCTGGCCGCCACGGGCATGATGTCCACGGGCGTCATGATAGCTTCGTCGCTCTCGTCCATCTTCTTCTGCCTGTTCAACTACCTGGTGTTCATGTTCATGTTCGGCGTGCTCACCACGTTCGTGGAGTGGGACTCCATTCACGCCCCCACGGGCAAGAAGGTGCTCTACATGTTCACGTTCCCCTTCTTCATGCTCACCTACATCCCCATCGCGCTCGTCGCGCTGGTGAAGAAGTGCAAGTGGAAGCCCATCCAGCACAGCATCTCGGTGGACGTGGCCGAGTTCTCCGACGCCGCCGCGAACGCCAAGCGCGAGCGCACGATGTAGCGCATCGGCTGAAAGCCGGAAACGTCGTACGGCGGGCCTGCAGGCCCGCCGTTTTGCGTTCGAGGAGGGCGCGCGATGGCGGAAGACGCGCAGGTCGCCGATCCCGGCGAAGCCGGAATACTCTCATCAGCGAAGGGAGGGACGGTGGAGGGGAAGGCGCTCGGTGCCGGCGCCTCGCAGGGTGCGGAGGCTGCCGCGTTCGGTCTGCTTCGGCTGAGGCTATCTGCTGTTCATGAGTTCTCTGTCGATGGCCTTGCGGAAGAAATCCGACTTGCTTTCGCCTCGTTGCTTCGCCGCGGCCTCAACGGCCCGGATGCGAGAGCGGGGGAGGCGGAAAGACACCGTCTCCATATCCTCGTCGTAGAGCTTCGGGCGCCCCATGGCAACCTCTCCGTGTCCACGCCAGGTGCCTTTTTCGTATTCTTCCGCCATCTTGTCGAGCATTTCGTCGGTCAAAACAGTGCCATCGTCCGCTCGGTATTCCATGCTCAGCTCCTTTCGATCCTCAGCTCTTTGAGCGTGTTTGCGGAAGGCGGCGTCATGGCGTGGTATATGAGCCAATTGCCGTCGGCGAGCCGGGTTGCCACCATCTCCACGAGCCTCCCGTTGCCGTCGAAGCCGATGGCAACGTACTCGTTCGGGTTCTTCCGTGTTCTCTGCGTAGATGCGATAGCGTTCTTCCAAGCTGCGAGCACGTCGGCGTTCGCAAGTTCCGGATGACGATCTCGAACGCGACGATGCACGGTGATGTTTGGATCCATATCGAGGCTCCTACTTTTGTATTGCATAAGTATAATGATCGTTCGATTTTCGGTCAAGCTTGTCAAGCCGGTGTCGTCTACGAGTCGTTCATGAGGGCCGTTCTTTCTGCATCGCGGGCCGGTTCTACCACACGCGGGCGAAGGTGAGGCACCACACGCGTGCGGCGCCGGCGCGGCGCAGGGCGTCGGTGGCGTCGAACAGCGTGGCGCCCGTGGTGCACACGTCGTCAACCAGCAGGATGCGCTCGGGTACGGTGGCTCCCGGCAGGGCCTCGAAGCGGCCGGCCGTGTTGTCCATGCGTGCCCGACGCGACAGCGAGCGCTGGTCGCGGGTGCGAGGACGGGCGAGCGGCGAGACGCACGGCAGGTCGAGCCGCTGCGCCACCCCGCGCGCCAGCAGCTCCGCATGGTCGAAGCCGCGATGCCTTCGCGCGGCGGACGAAGCCGGCACGAACGCCACGGCGTCCGGCTCCCAGGCGGGCGGCCGTGCCCGCGCCATGAGCCGCGCCATGGGCTCGGCCAGGCGGCGCTCTCCTTGGTCCTTGTACGTGCGCACGATGCGCGCGGCATCCGCCTCGAACGTGACGGTGCTCGCGCACCCGTCGAAGGGCACGATGTCCCGACCTGCGCGCGAGAGCGTCACCGGGTTGCACTCGCTGCACTGCACGCGACCGAATGGGGCCCCGCACCTCGGGCAGGCACGCCACCAGTCCAGATAGGGCAGGGCGCGCAGGCATGCGTCGCATAGCACCTCCCCGGGCTCGTCGCACACGGCGCAGCGGGTCGGCCACAGCGTTTCCGCCAGGGCCTCGGCCGCTCCGGCGGCGTACGCATGCGCTCTGTCGACGAGGAATGACATGCCTTCGAGCATAGCGCCGCAACCTTGCCCGCCGACCGTATTTCAACCGTCGCCGTGTCGCCCGAACCTTGCACGGATCTTGCAGGGCGACCGCGCGTATCTTGCCCGCCGGTCGCACGGACCTTGCACAGGCGCTGCGCGAACCTTGCATGACGGCGCTGACTCGGCAGCGGATAGGTGGCGGTTTGATGCAGCGGCCGACCTCCGAAAAGCACGAAAATCACCGCTGTGAAGCGTTTCGAGGGGTTTGAACAGCTTCGAGGCATCCCAAACAGGTTTGTGCCATGCGCGAACGCGTCGACGCGTTTCTCTGATCAGGGGTTTTCCGAGGTGGCGATCGGTGCAGGTTGAAAACTGGCAAGAGCATCGCTTCACAGCGGTGATTTTCGTGCGTTTCAGGTCGAGTCCGGTGTTAAGCCAGCATTTACATGCACTTGGCCGGGTTGCCGTCCTGAGCATGCAACAGTCCGGTGGACTGTTGCACTCCCGAGCACGCGGAGCGGGCGCAGGGAGGCGTCGTGAAGCGATGAGCGGCGCGAGCCGCCGGAGTCGAAAGATCCCCCGCGGCGTTAGCCGGGACGCCTTCGGCTGGCGTCAGCCGAAGCGCCTCCGTCCCCGCTTCGCGGGGCCTCCCTGCGCCCGCTCCGCGTACTCGGGGCCTCGTCTGTCCGGCGGGCTGTCGAATGCTCCGCTCGCTCAGGATGACAACTCGTCGGCCTGCGGAATGTCGATGCCGGTTTAACAGCGGAAGCCCTGCCATTCCGCATCAAACCTTCCGGGGGGGGGGCTGCGGGGCACGCTTGCGGCTGCCTCTTATACACACCTGACGCTGCCGACGAACACCCTTGTGGAGATGCCGGTGTGGCCCGTACCATTAAAAAAGGGGGGGCTGCGGGGCACGCTTGCGGGGCGGCCCGGCACGACGTCGATCGTTTTCCTGTGGGTGCGACCGCGCTCCGCTGCACGGGCGCCGCGCTCCTCCAATCTGCCATGCCTCGGTCTGGCAAGGGCGCGCGCGTTACCTTCGAACCTATTCGTGCGTTTATGCGGGCTGCGCTTCCGAGGGTTTTCCCTATCTGGTAAACTGAACGGTGCTTCTTTCGAGTCTGTAGTTGCGGGGCGTTTGCCCCAAGTCCATGGCAGATGCGGTCGAAAGGATCCACGTAAGTCGCACCGGCTCGACCGGTGGGCGATCATGGCGCATCCTAGAGGTAAGTCGCACCGCCCGGCTATTAACGCGGCATACGGCCGCGACGGGCGAGAGGGCACCCGGTGCAAGCTTGGGCCCCGGTGCGCGAGTGTGGGGGCAAAGACTAGGTCAGTCGAAAGGGGCGCTTTGAGAGAGAAACGGATGGAGGAACACCGGATATGAAGCGTATGAAGGCGCTCGCGTGCTGTGCGGCGGCGGCCTGTTTGGCGATGGTGCTGGCAGGGTGCTCGTCGCAGCAAAGTTACACCCCTCCCGAGAAGAGCCCGACCGTGTCGTCGCCGACCATCAGCAAGGCCGGCACGCTGCGCGTGGGAGTGAACGCGGGTTCTCCTCCGCTGGCCGGCTCGCCCTCCTCTTCGTCCAAGATCGTGGGCATCGACGTCGACGTGGCCGCCGCGCTCGCCGACGAGCTGGGCCTGAAGCTGGAGATCGTCGACGTGGGCACGGATCCCGAAGCCGCGCTCAAGGAGAGCAAGGTCGATATCGTCATGGGCGTCGGCTCCGAAACCGACGTGTCGTTCTGGAGATCCGCGGCGTACCTGCCCAAGGGCGTGGCGCTGTTCTCCACGACGTCGAACACGACGGTTCCCACGAAGGCGTCCGCTCCCAAGATTGCCGCCCAGGTGTCGTCCACGAGCTCTTGGCAGGTCACCAACGAGTTCGGCGAAGATGCGCTCGTGGCCGAGAACGACCTCAAGAGCGCGTTCTCCGACCTCGCTGCGGGCACCGTGCAGTACGTGGCGGCCGACGCAATCATCGGTATGTACGCCGCGCACGGCGGCGGGTACGACGCGCATATCGTGGCGCTCATGCAGCAGCCCGGCGGCTACTGCGTCGGAGTGCTCGACACGAACACCGAGCTGAAGCAGGCCGTGTCCGCCGCGGTCGAAACCCTCACGGGCGGCGGCATGGTGTCGGTCATCGAGATGAAGTGGCTCGGCGCGGCGCTCGACACGTCCGCGCTGCCGCTCACGGCCGGCGCCTCGTCCACGAAGTCCAACGGCACGGGCACCACGACCCAGCAGGGCAACGCGTCTGCGGCGAGCAGCGCAACCGACGGCGACGAGCCGGTCGCCGACGAGGACGAGGGCGACCCCGCCAGCAACGCCGGCCAGAACGCCGTGCAACCGCAGGCCGCATAACGATTCCGGTCAAGCAGCGGCAGGCCGCCTCGGTCTGCCGGGATCCGCAAGCGCCCGTCGCCGAGCAAGGCGACGGGCGCTTGTTTGTTCAAGGGGCCGTTCTGTCCATTTCGACCGATGCTCCGCTTGCTTGCGCCCTGCGCGCGGCCCAAAAGGGAAGGGATGTTTTAAGAACTCGCCTTCCGCTCCCTTTGGATTGGCGCAGGGGACAGCAAAAAGGCCCCCTGCATTCGGAGTTGCCGAATCCCGCGATCGAGCGTGCTTTCGCACGCGAGGACAGACGGAAAAGCGGCAAGATCGAATACGAGGGGCCTTCGTAGCGTCGGTCGTTCCGCTGGCTAGCACCAGCGGAACGACCTTAATTCAGGAAGTCCTCCAGGATCTCCTGCTCGGCCTCTTCCTCGCTCAGGCCCAGCGTCATGAGCTTGATGATCTGGTCGCCGGCGATCTTGCCGATGGCGGCCTCGTGCACCAGCATGGCGTCCTCGCTGGCGGCCTCGATGCCGGGGATGGCCGTGACCTTGGCTTTGCCCATGATGATGGCGTCGCACTGCACGTGCCCGCGGCAGGCTGCTTCGCCGATGACGAGCGGGTTGAAGATCTGCTTGGAGTTGTCCTGGGCCACCGAGCGCGAGATCACCTGCACGCTGGAGTCATCGCCCTTGAGCTCGATCTTCATGTTGGACGTGGCCACCTGGTCGTCGTGGGTCAGCAGCTTCTCGGTCAGCACGAGCTTCGCGTTCGCGCCCAGCTCGGCATTCGTGTCGCGCACGGTGGACGACACGCCGCGCAGCTGGGTGAGCTCCATCTCGCAGTTCGCGTTCTCTTCCATGATGACGTTCGTCACGGGGTTCAGGATGCGCTCGCCGGTGCCGGCGCCCTCGCCGTAGTGCTTCTCCACGTACTTCACGTGGGAGTTCTTGCCGCAGTAGAACGTGTGGATGCCGTCGTGCTCCGAGGCCTGGTGGCTCTCGTTGTGGATGCCGCAGCCGGCGATGATGGTCACGTCGCAGTCGTCCTCGATGTAGAACGTGTTGTACACGACGTCCTTCAAACCCGCCTGCGTGACGATGACGGGGATGTACACCGTCTCGCCCTTCGTGCCGGCCTTGATGCGGATGTCGATGCCGGGGTTGTCCGTCTTCGTGGATATCTCGATGTTCGCCGAGGAGTGGCGCTCGACGAGCTGCCCGTCCTTGCGGATGTTGAAGGCGCCTTTCGGCATGCCGTGTATGTTGGCGATCTCGGCGAGCAGGCTCTCGTCGATGGGGGAAAGGTCAACGGCCATGATGGCCTCCTTTACAGGTTCGTGCGGTCCGCGCCCGACGGCGCGCCGTCGGGGTTAGCAGGTCGTGGGGATCTCGGTGAGGTGCAGCTCGGGCGGCTCGGTGAACGTGCAGCCGGGGATGCCCTTCGCTACGAAGCCGAGCTTGGGCATGAGGTCGACGGGCTTGCCCGTCTCCACCACCTTGCCGTCGCGCAGAAGCACGATCTCGTCGGCCAGCTGGATGATGCGCTCCTGGTGCGAGATGATGACGATGGAGCGCCCGTCGCGCGCCTCGTGGATGTCGCGGAACGTCTCGGTCAGGCGGTCGAAGCTCCAGAGATCGATGCCGGCCTCGGGCTCGTCGTAGATGGCGAGCTTCGGGTCGCGCGCCAGGATGGTGGCGATCTCGATGCGCTTCACCTCGCCGCCGGACAGGTTCTTGTCCACCTCGCGGGTGAGGTAGTTCGCCGAGCACAGGCCCACGCGGGCCAGGTACTCGTTGCACGAGAGCATGGGCAGCTTCTTGCCGGCCGCGATGTCCAGCAGCTTCTTCACCTTCATGCCCTTGAAACGGGCGGGCTGCTGGAAGCCGTAGCCGATGCCCTTCTTGGCGCGCTCGGATATGGACAGGTTCGTGATGTCCTCGCCGTCGAACAGGATCTGGCCGCTCGTGGGCTGCTCGACGCCCATGATGAGCTTGGCGAGGGTGGATTTGCCGCCGCCGTTCGGGCCCGTGATGACCGTGAAGCGGTCGTCGGGGATCGTGAGCGTGAGGTCGTCGATGATGCGCTTCGTCTCCTGGGTGCCCTCTGACAGCGGCACTTCAAACGTGAGGTTCTTCAGTTCCAACATGGCAGGTGCTCTCCGTCTCTCCCTTTAATTGATACTCTATTACTACCATTTATGGCGCATGAGGTCAAGCGGCGACGGCCGCGAACCCCCTGAACGCGTGCCGCCTTCGGACCACCGGCTCGCTTGCGGCCGGTCGATCGCGAAGGTCGGGAAACCCCCTCATGCGCCGATTCGTTCCAACCGTTAATTCTAGCTCAATTGGCCGGTGCGGAAACCTGAATGTTCCTTTTGTTTGCAGAGAGGCGAGCGCCAAGCGATCAAAAGCGTACAAATGTTTCACGTGAAACATCGTGCGAAACGAACCGCTGCCGTGAACGGAAAAACGGCGCGGAAGGAACGAGCGAGAACGAACGAGAACGAACGTCGAGCATTGAGCAGCGAGCGATTGAATGGGGAATTTGAAAAACGAGTGCCGTAAAACGAACGCAGGGTGCGGATGCCGAAAAACGGGCGGCCAAACGCGTGACCGAAAAAAAGAGCGGCCGACTCTATGTCAAACCGCCATTGACATTCCGCAAGTCGGCGTATTGTCATCCTGAGCGAGCGAAGCGAGTCGAAGGATCCCGTGCGGTGCCAACCGAAAGCGCTTGCTGCTGGCGCCGCGCGGGATCCTTCGACTCCGGCGGCTCGCGCCGCCTCCGCTCAGGATGACAGCCCGGCCGGGTGCATGTCGATGCTGGTTTAGCATAGAGGCGGCCGAAAGCGAGCAGCGAAAAACGAACGGTGAAAAACGAATGCGCTCCAGCGCGTTAGCGTGCTGGAGCGCATTTTCGGTGCGGGCTGCGGGAGCGCGCTATTCGTTCAGCAGGTCCACCATGGCGAGGCCGGCTCGGGAAGCTTCGAGTATGTCCTTGCCGCCGAACGCGCACACGGCGCCGCGCGACACGGCGTCGGCCAGCGGAGCGCCCAACGCGCGCACGGCCTGCGGATCGGTGCCCACCATCTCCTCGCGGGTCTGTCGCCGCATCTCGGGCGTGCGGCTGCCGAAGAAGTCGCCGTCCTGGCGGCGCGCCAGCATGCGGGCCTTGAGCGGCGCGTCGAAGCCGGCCACCGTGCTCACCACGTACCCCTCCATGGCCTCGGGCTCCGGCTCGAACGACGCCAGCCAGGCGGCGGAGTCGGCGAAGCGCGCGAGCGTCTCGTCCAGGTGCGGGTCGCGGTAGGAGTAGAAGCGCAGGTTGCCCGTGCGCGTCGCGCCGAAGCCGGCACCGTAGGCGCCGCCCTTCACGCGCACCTCGTTCCAGAGGAAGTCGTAGGACAGGGCCCGCGCCGCCACCTGCCAGGCGCCCGTGTAGGGCGCGCCCGTGGCGCGCCGGTCGTAGCCCTGCGCCGCGTAGCACACGTCGGAGGGCACGACGAACGCCTCGTTGCGCACCACGGGCTCGGGCACGGCGAGCGGCCGTTCCGAGGAGCCCGCGCGGCCCGTGACGGCGCCGGCCTTCCAGAAGCGCTCGAAGTCCTCGTCGGCGCCCGTGAAGCTCACCGTGCAGCCGTCGTCCACGAACAGGCGCTCGGCCAGCTCCGCCAGGCGCTCGGCCAGCTCGCCCGCGCGCTCGTCGTAGTGGGCGAGCAGGTCCTTCAGGAAGCGGTAGAAGTCGACGCCTCCCAGCTGCTCGCGCAGCACGCCGGCGGGCAGGTAGTACGACGTCGCGCGCGCCATGGCGGCCGCGTGCCCCGCCGCGGCGAAGCTCTGCTCCATGCTTATGCGCCGCTGCTGCAGCACGTCTTTGATCTTGCCCGTATCCGAGAAGTCGGTTTCCAGCATGATTTCCAGCGGCAGCTCGCAGGTGGCTTCCACGTTCTCGGACAACGCGCTTGCGCTCGCAACGAACTTCGGCACCAGGTCGTGCGGGTCGTTCTCGCCCTCGTTGACCTCGGCGTAGAACGAGAGGTTGCCCAACCGCCCGTTCACCAGCGTGTCGATCTCGGCGGCCGTGTGCCGCGCGGTGCCCAGCTTGCCCAGCACGAGCCCCAGCACGCTCACGTACGGCAGCTCCTCGAAGCTCGCGCGGCTCAAATCGAAGTAACGGTAGGCGTACGCGATGCCGCGCGTGGCCACGCTGTGGCGCAGACAGGGCACGGGCGTGCCGTCCACCAGCCCGTAAGAGGGCTCTTCGGGGGCGTCGTCGATGTCGGCCACGGACAGGCGCGGCAGGGTGGCCAGGGCCTCGGGGGAGTCGGGCTCGGTCTGCAGGCGGCGCAGCTCGGCCTCCTCGTCGGCCACGCGCGCGAAGTCGCCCGGCCCCATGCCCGCCTCGGCGGCGCGCAGGCGCTCGGCCTCGTAGGCGTCCTCGCCGCCCTCCACGGGGCGCACTTCGGCCAGCGCCCAGTGGTCGCTCTCCAGGAACACGTCGACCAGCAGGCGCTCGAAGTAGCCGCTGCCCAGCTCGCGGCGCAGGAAGGCGAAGTCGTCCTCGTAGCGCAGGTAGGTCGTGGCCATCTCGTCGTCGTAGAGCCAGCCGGACAGCGCCGTCATGGAAAGCGCCACCCCGTCGGGAATGCCGAACTCGCGTTCGCGCATGACGAACTCGGCGCGCGAGATCGACGCCTCCACCAGCGTGCGGTCCACGCCCTGCTCCGCCACGGCGCGCAGCGCGTCCTCGAAGGCGCTGCGGAACCGCTCGGCGGCCCCGGGCTTCGAGCCTCGCAGCTGCACGACCGCGAACGGCTGCAGCAGCGAGTCGGCCAGGAACGCCTGCACGTCGTCGGCGAGGTCGGCGTCGAGCAGCGCCCGCTTCACGGGCGCTTCGTTGCTGCCCATGAGCGCGTCCAGCAAAATGTCCACCGCCACGATGCGCGTGCGCTCGGCGACGTCGCCTATGACGTAGCCCAAGCCCGCGCAGGCGTTCTCGGGAGCCGTGTCCATGACCTTCACCACGTCGGGGTTCGTCACGGGAGCCTGGGCTTCCAGCGCGTGGGGCTCGAGCGGCGGCTTTCCGGCCTTCGTGCGCTCCGCGTCGCGGGCCGCCTCCTCGTCCGACACGGGGGAGAGGTACTCCTCGTCCAAAAACGCCAGCATGCGGTCGAGATCCAAATCGCCGTAGAGCGTGATATAGCTGTTGTCCAGGCGGTAGTGGCGCGCGTGCTCGTCGAGGAACTGCTCGTAGGTGAGGTCGGGAATGGCGCGCGGCGTGCCGCCCGACTCGAAGCGGTAGGCCGTGTCGGGGAACAGCGCCGCTTGCAGCTCGTCGTAGAGCACGGAGTTCGGGTCGGACAGCGCGCCTTTCATCTCGTTGTACACCACGCCGTTGAGCACGAGTTCGGCGGAGCCGTCCTGCGCCTCGGTGCTCGCCACCATCTCGCCCGCCACGGAATCGCCCTCGTCGGCCTCCGTGTCGGAGGCCAGCTCGTAGTGCCAGCCCTCCTGCTCGAAGATGGCGGGCTTGCGGTAGATGGCCGGGTGCAGCACGGCATCCAGGTACACGTCCATGAGGTTGAGCAGGTCTTGCTCGTTGGTGCTGGCCACCGGGTACATGGTCTTGTCGGGGAACGTCATGGCGTTCAGGAACGTCTGCATGGAGCTCTTCAGCAAATCGACGAACGGCTCCTTCACGGGGAACTTGTCCGACCCGCACAGCACCGAGTGCTCCAGGATGTGGAACACGCCCGTGTCGTCGGCCGGCGGGGTTTTGAACGCGATGGAGAACGCCTTGTTGGCGTCGTCGTTCGCCAGGTAGAGCAGCCTCGCGCCGCTTTTCCGGTGCGCGAGCGTGTACGCCGTGCCGTCGATCTCGGGCAGGTCTTCGCGCGCGAGCACGGTGAACCCGTGCAGTTGGTCGTCGATTTCGAGTTCCATGGGAGGTCGCCTTTCGTGAGAGGTGCGCCTAAGAGTTTCCCTCATTGTCGCACAACCCCCGACCGGCCGCTTGCCGGCGTCCGGGCCGTTCACCGCATCATCAGATTACCGTTGCCCGCCCGAAGGAGCGCCCCTCTTCTTCGTCTCTCGCGTCGGCCCGCGCCTTGTCGAGCCGGCGGTTCCTGAAGTACACGAGCCAGTTCGCCGCCAGGCACGCCATGTTGACGAAGTACACGGCGAGCACCCAATTGGCCTGCCCCGACGCGAACTTCGCCGCGATGCCGGCCACGTAGCCGGCCGTGATGAGCGCGATGAACTGCCAGCTCGTTCCCACGGCCGTGGCCGCCTTGTAGTTCTTGAACGCGTTGAGCGGCCACGACAGTCCGAAACAGACCAGCATCGCCGCCTCGAGTATTTCAGCCATGCTGAAACGACCTTTCTTCTTCTCGATGTCATCTTCGATGATATGATTCAGAAACGATGCAATCAAATATATGTTTCAGACAAAACCAATATCAATTATGATATGAATAGCGAAAACGGCGGTAGCGATGGCCGCATCGAACGTGCCCTGCGGAAAGCATGCCGCCGGAGCGTTTTCCGTAGGGCGAGGGCTCTGCCCTTGCCGCTCGGCAAAGTGTGTTTTCGCAGGTTGTCGGCAAGGGCAGAGCCCTTGCCCTGCAGGACGGTGGTCGAAGGCGCGCTTTTCGGCGACGATCGACGGCTACGGCTCCAACGGCGGAAGGGACGGTGCGGCATGGATCTGGTGCAATTGAGGTACTTTCTCGACGTGGCCGAGACCGAGCACGTCACCAAGAGCGCGCAGCGCCTCCATGTCGCGCAGCCGGCGCTCTCGCGCTCGCTGCACCGTTTGGAGGACGAGCTGGGTTCCCCGTTGCTCGAGCACGTGGGGCGGAACATCCGCCTCACCCCGGGCGGGCGCTTGCTCAGAGACCGCGTGGCTCCGCTCGTGCGCGCTCTCGACGGCGTGGCGGCCGAGCTTGCCGCCCTTGACGAGGAGGGGGAGCGCACGGTTCGCATCAGCCTGATGTCCGCCTCGAGCATTGCCATCGACGCCGTCACGGCCTATCGTGCGGCGCATCCCGGAACCCTGTTCAAGATAGGGCAGGGCGATCGGGGCTTCGAGGCCGACGTGCTGGTGGACACCGTTCCGGCCACGGCCTCGGCCGATGCGGCGCTGGGCGGCGGCAAGGCGGCCGTGTCCTTGGTGGAGGGCATCCTCGCGGCCGTTCCCGCGGACTTCCCCTTCGCCGGGCCGGAACTGTCGCTGCGCGATCTGGAAGGCTGCGAGTTCGTGTGCCTGGCCGGGTCGCGCCGCTTCCGCGGCATCTGCGACGATCTGTGCGCGCGCCACGGGTTCAAGCCCTCCGTGGCGTTCGAAAGCGACAACCCCTCGGTCGTGCAGCGCATGATCGGCCTCGGCCAGGGCGTGGGCTTCTGGCCGGAGATCAGCTGGGGCTCGCCCGACCGATCGAGCGTCCGTCTCGTCCGCCTCGCCGAGCCCGACTTCCAACGCCGCATCGTCGTGGGCACCCCGTCCCGCACCCGAGCCAGCGCCGAGTCGCTCAAGTTCCTCGACTACCTAGCCGCCCACCTCCGCGCCGCCGGCTTCCGAACGAACTGAGGCGCCGGGCGCCAGTTCCCAAGACGCCCCAACCAACCAAAACCCCGCAGGTTGATTCCCTCTTCTCCCTGACCCGCTCGTCCACCTCAAAAGCAAGGGGCCGTGCCTCGGATGCATCCACCAAGCGAGTTCCGCACGAGCCGAGGGCCCCAGCGGGGCCCTCGTGCGAGCTCAGGACTGCCCGAGCGACTGGATGCATCCGAGGCACGGCCCCGGAACAGGTTGAACAACGCAGGTCGCGTTACGCCACGACCGCCGTCCCCGGCCCGCCTTCGTCGTACCGATGGCAAGCGCACTGATGGTTCGGCTTCACCTCGACGAGCGGCGGCATGACCTCGTCGCAGCCCTCGACCTTCGCGAAGCAGCGTCCCGCGAAGCGGCAGCCCGGCGGCGGGTCGATGGGGGAGGGCACGTCGCCTTCCAGGATGATACGGTCCTTCTTGGTGGCGGGGTCGACCGAGGGAATGGCCGACAGCAGCGCCTGGGTGTACGGCGACAGCGGGTCGGCGTACAGCGCCTTCTTCGGCGCTATCTCCATCATCTTGCCCAGGTACATGACGCCCACGCGGTCGGACACGTGCTTCACCACGTTCAGGCCGTGGGCGATGAACAGGTACGTGAGGCCGAACTGCTCCTTGAGCTCGTCCAGCAGGTTCAGCACCTGCGCCTGGATGGACACGTCCAGCGCCGACACGGGCTCGTCGCACACAATGAGCTTCGGGTTCACGGCCAGGGCGCGCGCGATGCCCACGCGCTGGCGCTGGCCGCCCGAGAACTCGTGGGGGTAGCGGTTGCGCATGTAGTTCGCCAGGCCCACGCACTCCAGAAGCTCGTTCACGCGATCCTCGACGTTGTCCTTCGGCAGGATGTTGTTCGTGAGGATGGGCTCGGCGATGATGTCGCCGATGCGCATGCGCGGGTTGAGCGACGCGTAGGGGTCCTGGAAGATCAGCTGGATGTCCTTGCAGTAGGCCTTGCGCTCGGCGGGCTTCATGGCCGTGAGGTCGTGGCCGTCGAAGATGATCTTGCCGGACGTGGGGCGCAGCAGGTTCACCAGCATCTTGCCCACGGTGGTCTTGCCGCAGCCCGACTCGCCCACGAGGCCGAACGCCTCGCCGCGGCGGATCTGGAAGCTCACGTCGTCCACGGCCTGCACGTGCGAGGTGGCCTTGCCGAAGAAGTTCGTCTCGGCGGCGAAGCGCTTCGTGAGATGTTGGACGTCCAGCAGGATATCCTGCTGGGGCGCGGACGTGCCGTCCGCGCCCGCCTGCGCCTGGGCGCCGGCGGCTTGCTCGTTGTGCTCGCTCATCGGCTCGCCTCCTCAATGTCCTCGATCTCGGCCTCGCGCAGCTCTTCGGCCGCAAGCAGGGCCTCGGAGGCCTCCACGTCGCGTGCGGCCTCGGCGTCGGCGATGGCCTCCGCTTCCGCCTCGGCGATGGCTGAGACGCTCTTGGCCTCGCCCTCCGCGTTCTCGTACAGGAAGCAGCGCACCTTGTGCCCGTTCAGATCCACCAGGTCGGGGATCTTCTCGCGGCAGATGTCCATGCACGAGTCGCACCGGTCGGAGAAGTGGCAGCCCGGGGGCATCTCCAAGGGGTTCGGCACCATGCCCTTGATCATGTACAGGCGCTTCGAGTCGTCGTCCTCCAAGCGGGGGATGGACTTCAGCAGGCCCAGCGTGTAAGGGTGCATGGGGTGGTCGAACAGCGTGCGCACCTCGGCCTCTTCCACCACCTGGCCGCAGTACATGACCACCACGCGGTCGGCCGTCTCGGACACCACGCCCAGATCGTGCGTGATCAGCAGCACGGCCATGCCGGTGTCGTCGCGCAAACGGCGCAGCAGGTCGAGGATCTGCGCCTGGATGGTCACGTCGAGGGCCGTGGTGGGCTCGTCGGCGATCAGCAGCTTCGGGTTGCACGACAGCGCCATGGCTATCATCACGCGCTGGCGCATGCCGCCCGACATCTGGTGCGGGTAGTCGTCGATGCGCTTCTCGGGGCTGGGTATGCCCACTTTGCGCAGCATGTCGATGGCGCGCTCGCGCGCTTCCTTCTTCGACACGTTCTCGTGCGTGCGGATGGCCTCAACGATCTGCTTGCCCACGCGGTACACGGGGTTGAGCGACGTCATGGGCTCTTGGAAGATCATGGCCATGTCGTTGCCGCGCAGCTCGCGGTACTCGCGTTCGGACAGGTGCACGAGGTCCTTGCCCTCGAACTCCATCGAACCGCCGGCCACGTGCCCCGGCTCGGCCAGCAGGCCCATGACCGACAGGCTCGTCACGGACTTGCCGGAGCCCGACTCGCCCACGATGGCCAGGATCTCGCCCGCGTCCACGTCGAAGCTCACGTCTTCGACCGCCTTAACGATGCCCTTCTTGACGGGGAACTCCGTGGAGAGGTTCTTCACCGATAACAGCATGCGATCACCTCTTCCTTGCTTTGGGGTCGAGGCCGTCGCGGATGCCGTCGCCCAGCAGGTTGAACGCCAGCACGGTCAGCGTGATGGCCATGCCGGGGAAGATCATGAGCCAAGGAGCGCGGAACAGCTCGTTGCGTCCGCGGCCCAGCATGTCGCCCCACTCGGCCGCCGGAGGCTGCACGCCCAGGCCTAGGAAGCCGAGCGCCGCCGCGTCCAGGATGGCGGTGGAGATGCCCAGCGTGGCGCGCACGATGATGGAGGGCAGCACGTTCGGCAGCACATGGCGGAAGATGATGGCGGCGTTGGAGTCGCCCACCACGCGCGCCGCGGCCACGTAGTCGTTCTCCTTGATGGCCAGTATCTCCGAGCGCACGATACGCGCGTACTCGGGAATGGACACCAGGCCGATGGCCACGACCGCCTTCTCGATGCCGGGCCCGAGGGCCGCCATGATGGCGATGGCCAACAGGATGGAGGGGATGGCCAGCATCATGTCCATGACGCGCATGATGACCGTGTCCGTCTTGCCTCCGCGGTAGCCGGCGATGGAGCCCAGCAGCACGCCGATGGTGAGCGAGATGGCCACGGCGGCCAGGCCCACGGTGAGCGTGATCTGCGTGCCCACGAGCACGCGGCTGAAGATGTCGCGGCCTTGGATGTCGGTGCCGAACCAGTGCGCGGCGCTCGGGCCCATCAAAGACTCGCTCAGGTTCTGCGCGTAGGGGTCGTAGGGCAGCACGCCCGGCACGAACTTCGTCACCAACGCGATGATGACGAGCAGCAGGATGAAAATGCCGCTGATGAGCGAAGCCTTGTTCGATACGATGCCGGCGAACACGTCTTTCCAGATGCTCTCGCGCTTCTCCTTGACCGGCTGCGCGGCCAGCGCCGCGCCTGCGGCGGGCTCGGTGGCGAGCTTCTTGTCCTTGCTCATCGATATCACCCCTCTTCCTTCGCGCCGTACTTGATGCGGGGGTCAAGGTAGGCGTACACGATATCGACGACCAGGTTCATGATGACGAAGATGACGGCCACCAAAAGCACGATGCCCTGAACTACGGGGAAGTCGCTCTTCAGCACGCAGTCGACGGCGAACTTGCCGATGCCCGGCCAGGCGAACACCGTCTCGGTGAGCAGCGCGCCGCCGAGCAGGCTGCCGAACTGCAGGCCGATGACCGTCGATACGGGCAGCATGGCGTTGCGCAGCGCGTGCTTGATGTTCACGGTGCCCTTCTTCAGGCCCTTGGCGCGCGCCGTGCGGATGTAGTCGGCGTTGAGCGTCTCGAGCATGCTCGAGCGCGTCATGCGTGTGATGATGGCCATGGAGTACAGCGACAGCGCCAGCGTGGGCAGGATCAGATGGATGAGCACGTCGCCCAAGGCCGTCCAATCGGCGCGCATGATGGTGTCCAGTATGAAGAACCCGGTTCCTCCGGTTGGCTGGAGCAGGGGTGTCACGCGCCCGCTCGACGGCAGCACGTGCAGGATGCCGGCGAACAGCAAGATGAGCAGGATGCCCGACCAGAAGATGGGCATCGACACGCCCACCAAGGCTATGAGCATGCTCACGTTGTCGGCGAGCTTGTTCTTCTTCACCGCCGCCAGCACGCCCAGCGTCACGCCCAGAAGGGACGCCACGATGATGGCGCAGATGGCGAGCTCGGCCGTGGCGGGGAAGCGCGCGGCGATCTCGGCCGTGACCGGCTGGTGGGTGTAGTAGGACATGCCGAGGTCGCCCTGCACGGCGCCCACGATGAAGTTGATGTACTGCATCCAGATGGGGCTGTCCAACCCGTTGTCCGCGCGCCACGTCGCCATCGCCTCGGGGGTTGCGTGCTCGCCCAGAACCACCGGAGCCGGGTCCGGGGCCAACACGCGCGTGATGAGGAAGATGATGATCGTAACACCCAGCAAAACGGGAATCACCATAAGGATTCGTTTGAGGATGTATTTGAGCATAGAGCACCTTTCTTGCCTGCCCTGCGCCGCTATCCGAACGGACACAGGAACGAAGCCGGAGACCCGTGGCCCCCGGCTTCGAGCACGCCAACTCGTCTTTGACGTGCAGATCATCGGATCGATACGACCGGATGACAGTGTAGCGCAAGTGCGGCCCGTGCGCGACGAGAATACGACGCACGGGCCGCACAGGGGAAATAAAAAACCCGGCGCCCTCTCGGACGCCGGGAAAAGCCTTTACGCTTCCTTCGAGACGCCCTTGAAGAACGCGACTCCCGTGGGATGGTAGTAGAAGTCCTTGACCTTCGGGCTGTAGCCCAGCAGGTTCTTGGAGTGGGAGATAAGCACCCACGGCTGCTTCTCGGCAACCATTTCCTCGCACTTCAGGTAGATGGCGTCACGCTCGTCGCCATCCGGCGTGGCCAGGCCCTCGGCGATGAGCGCCTTGTACTCGTCGTCCTGCCAGTGCGCCACGTTCATGGACCAGTTCGTGTCGGCGAGCAGGTTCATGAAGTTGTCCGGGTCGCCGTTGTCGCCCGTCCAGCCGTAGAAGCAGATGTCGTACGGGTCGGTCTGCACCTTGGTCTTGTAGGTGGTCCAGTCGTACTCGGTGATGCTCACGTCCACGCCGACCTCGGCCAGGTAGCCCTGGATCATGCGGGCCAGGTCGCTGCCGCCCTTCTGGTTGTAGGGGCGGGCGGTGGTGTAGGTGATGCACTGCAGCGACGTGATGCCCTTGTCGGCCAGCGCTTTCTTGGCGGCCTCGGGATCGTAGGCCGTCTGCTTGACGTCCTTGTCGTAGGGGGCCATCCACAGGGGCATGACCGAGTTCGCCACGGTGGCGTAGTCGCCGTAGATGGACTTCACCATCTCCTCGACGTTGATGGCCTGGGCGACGGCCTTGCGAACCTCCTGGTCGGTGCACTTGCCGGTCTCGGTGTTGAACGCCATGTAGTTGATGGTCATGCCGTCCTCGGAGAACAGCTCGAAGCCGCCGTCGACGATCTGGTCGACCGCGGAGGGGTCGACGCTCGAGATGATGTCGCACTCGCCGTTGATGAGCGACGTGATGCGGGTGTTGCCCTCGGTGATGATCTTGAAGATGAGGTTCTTCGTCTTGGGAGCGTCGCCCCAGTAGTCCTCGTTCGCCACGAGCGTGATGGAGGCGCCCTTCGTCCAGTTGACGAACTTGTAGGGGCCGGTGCCCACGGGATCGGTGATGGCCTGGCCGTCGGTGGCCTTCTCGATGGCACTCGGCGCCACGATGGGGGAGGCCAGGGCCATGGCCAGGTTCTTCACGAACGGGGCGGAAGCCGCGCGCATCGTGATCTTCACGGTGTAGTCGTCAACGGCCTCGACCTTCTCGACGCCGTTGCCCGCCTCTTCCTCGCCGAACACGAACGACGCGTAGGGCATGTCGGAGTTGCGGTTGGGCTCGAGCTGGCGCTCGATGGACTTCTTCACGGCCTCGGCGTTGAAGTCGGTGCCGTCGTGGAACTTGATGCCCTCGTTCAGCTTGATCGTGTAGACCAGGCCGTCGTCAGAGATCTCGGGCAGGTCCTTGGCCAGGCAGGGCGACACCTTCGCGTCGGTCTTGCCGTACTGGTACAGGCCCTCGTACATGTTGCAGGACACCACGGCGGACTCGCCGTCGTCGAAGTACGCCGGGTCGACCGCGCGCGGGTCGGCCGTCAGGCTGTACGTGATGGTGTCGGACGCGCCGCCGGCCGCCGGGGCGTCTCCGCCTTCCTTCTTGGCGTCGTCGCCACCGCCGCCGCAGCCTGCCATGCTGACGAGGCCGAAGCCTGCCGCAGACACGCCGAGCAGCTCCATGAACTGACGCCTGCTGAACGAACTCTTGCTTTCCATAAAGGATGTCTCCTTCCCTCAAACCCCGTTTCCCAACGGGGCCCTCCTTCGAGTCTTCGACTCGCTACGCCCGGCCGCGCCTTCGGGCGGCCGTCGCGTATCCGTATACTTTAGTACAACAGAGCGTGGTACAGCAGGTAATTTACCGCATAGAAACGTTTTTTGTCCGTTTGCGGCGCAAAAAACCGACCAAAGGCGCGCCCGGAAGCGCTGGAGGCGGCCTCCGGGCGCCGAGCAAGGGGAGGCGGGGCGTTTGCGCCGACGCGCGACGTGGGCTTTCTATGCCGTGAGCTGGCTTCGAGCATCGAAGTGCGCGGGCGTTCGGCTCGGCGGCGCCCGTCGCGCGGGGAAGCGCTTCGGTTGGCTGGCGGCCGGGACGGCCGAGGGCGGCGGATGGGGCGCGCCGCGCGTTCGGACGGGCTTCCTCGCGCGGAACCTGCGGCACGGAAGCGTGTCGGTCTGCGTCAAGCGCGATTCGCCCCCTTTTCCCGCCCGGCGCCGACCGTTATACTGACGGTGGATCGACAAACCCCGTCGAAAGGGCCCTCATGCTCGCCACCGCCAACGCCGCAGCCTTCGCCGACCTCGTGTTCTGCGCGTTGCTCGTGGGCGCATGGTGGTGGAACAAGAAGCATTGACCCGAGCCCGGCCCCTTCATCTTCCCTGCGTCTCGCGCAAGCCTCCGGCAGAGGCGTTTTCCTGTGCCGCGGGCCGCGCCCGGACGGCTGCGGCCAACGGTGATATCATGGGCGCATGGCGTTGTTTTCGGTCGAACATCTCTCGGTATCCTACGCGCGCGACGGCCATGTCGTGCCGCTTCTGCGCGACGTGCGCTTCGAGCTCGCGGCCGGTGCCGTCTACGACCTGGTGGGGCCGTCGGGGGCGGGCAAGTCGACGCTGCTGCGCGCGTGCGCGCTCATGATGGAGCGCGCGTCGGGCGAGCTGTACCTGGACGGCGCGCCCTCGTCTTCGTTCACGCCGTCGGAATGGAGGCGCCGGGTGTGCCTCGTGCCGCAGCGGGCCTCGCTCGTGGCGGGCACGGTGCGCGACAACCTGCGCCTGCCGTGGACGCTCAAGGTGAACGCGGGCGAGCGTCCGCCCGCCGACGAAGCGTTCGCGCGCCTGCTCGCGCTGGCCGAGCTGGCCGACGTCGAGCTCGGCCGCGACGTCTCGCAGCTCTCCGGCGGGCAGGCGGCCCGCGTCGCGCTTCTGCGCGCCTTCGCCACGCGGCCCGCGGTCATGCTGCTCGACGAGGTGGACGCCGCGCTCGACGACGAGTCGGCCTGCGCCATCGGCCGCCTGACGAGGGCGCTCGTCGACGAGCGCACCACGTGCCTGCGCATCCGCCATCGCGCCGCCGACGGCTTCGCGTCGGGCTCCTTCGTGCTGCGCGACGGGCGGCTTTCCTACGCCGACAACCCGGGCGTTTCGGGCGACGCGGGCTGCGCGCGGGGCTTCGACCCGGCGGACTACGCCGCTTTGAGGGATCTCGAGGCCGAGAGGCCGCGGGCGGTGGGAGAGGGGGCGCGGCCGTGAGCGACGGCGTCGTGGGCATCGGCTACGTGGAGCTGTTCGCGGCCAGCGCGCTCATGCTGGTGGCGGGCCTCGTGTCGTGGAAGCTGGAGCTGGGGCAGACGCGGCGCATCGCCGTGTCGTCGGTGCGCTGCTTCGTGCAGCTTCTGGCCGCGGGCTTTCTGCTCACGTACCTGTTCGAGTACCAAACGTGGTGGCTCGTGGGGCTCGTGCTGGCGGCCATGGTGGTGGCCGCCACCCAGATCGCCACGTCGCGCGTCAAGAACCGCATCCCGGGGCTCGCCCTCTCCGTGTTCTTGTCGCTGCTGGTGTCGTCCACGGCCATCGGCTTCATCGTGGTGGAGGGCGTCATCCACGCCGATCCGTGGTACAACGCTCGGCAGGTGATCCCCATCGTGGGCATGATCATGGGCAACGCCATGTCGTCGGTGGCCGTGGCTGTCGACCGGCTCTTCTCCGACCTGGACGCGCGCGCCGACGAGATGTTCTCGCTCGTGGCGCTGGGCGCGATGCCGGGGGAGGCCGCCGCGCCGTCGCTCAAGGCCGCCATCGGGGCGGGCATGACGCCGGTGCTGGCGAACATGTCGGCCGCGGGCATCGTGACGTTCCCCGGCATGATGACCGGCCAGCTGCTGGCGGGCGCCGATCCCGTGGCCGCCGCGAAGTACCAGATCGTGGTCATGCTCATGCTGTCCGCGGCGAACACCGTGGCCATCGTCATGGCAAGCTACCTCACGTACCGCAAGCGCTTCGCCCCCGATGGATATTATTTGGACAAGGGCCTGCGCGGATAGACCGTACCTTATAATCGGCAGGACATGAAAGGACTGCACCGTGGCTGACGAGAAGGCGTTTTCCCATATCACCGTTTCGGACGATGACGAGGACGATCTCGTCATCGAAGCCGGAGTCCGAACGGCTTCGGAGCCGTCGGCTTCCGAGCCTCCGGAGGCCGTGGTCGAGGCGGAAGCGGCCGAGCAGGACGAACCGCCTGCGGAAGACCCCGCGCCCGAACCGGAACCCGAGGCCGACGCGGGCGACGACGAGGCGGAGCCCGACGATTATCGCGAGCAGCGGCTCGACGACCTGGCCGACACGTCCATGCCCGTGGTGCAGAAGGTCATCCTGGCGGTTGCTCTGGCGCTCATCGTCGTGGCCGTCGTGTACTACTTCGTCTTCATGCGCTAACGCGCGCTCGTCTTTCTGGTAGGAAGGTTAACCGATGCCCAAACACGCTGCAAACGAACCATCCGGCACCCCCTCGAACCCCGCCGACCGCGCTTTCGACGCCGAAACGCCCGCGCCGGTCGACGACCGCGACGAGCGCATCGGCCTGACCGAGGCGTTCACGCCCGTGAGCGTCGACCCCGTCGCGGGCGAGCCCGAGGCTCCCGCCGACGGCCGCGACAACGCCATCGGGCTCACCCAGGCGTTCGCGCCGGTGGGCGGCGCCCCCGCCGCTGCCGGAGGCCCGGCCCATGCCGGCGGCTTCAGCTACAAGGGCGACACGGACGACGAGTACCCCGACGCCTTCGACAGCCTGGAGCCGCGCGACGCGCCTCCGCTGCTGTTCGACGAGGAGCCGCCTTTGGAGCCCGAGCAGCCGAAGGGCCGCCACGGCAAGAAGGACAAGCCGGACGTTCCGCCCCATATGCGCAAGTCGCGCCGCATGCGGCGCGTGCTCATCGTGGTCATCGTGCTTTTGGTGGTGCTCATAGCCACGCTGGGCTACCTCACGTTCCGCCTGGTCAACGAGAGCCAGACGCTGGCTGCCCAGCAAACGCAGCAGCAGCAGGACGCGCAGGAGGTCACCGCCATCCAGCAGGAGGAGACGAAGGACGCCACCACCGAGACGGCGAAGAAGACCGAGGCCCCCAACCTGGCCTCCGTGCTCGGCCTCGCCCAGGACGAGGCCGTGGCCGCGCTCAAGCACGGCGCCGAGGTGACCAGCTCCAAGGACGTGAACGAGGAGGGCAACCCCGTCAAGAAGAACGTGACGGTGGCGCTCACCGACGAGCCGGCCGACACGCGCACGGGCACCCCCACGGTGTACCTTGGCCTGAACGAGGAGGGCAAGGTCGTGCAGGCGGGCTACTCGGCTTCCACGGCCGCGCTCGGCTACGGGTCGCTCAGCTTCGCCGACGCGGTGAAGAACGAGCACGTGGTGGAGAAGACGCTGCAGGAGGCCGGCATCCCCGTGGCCGAGGGGGCGGCGACGCTGCCCGAGGACAAGACCGTGTACTCCACCTACGACACCGACGGCACGACGCTCGTGAAGGAGAATTGCTCGTTCTCCGGCACGGTGGACCTGAACGGCGCCGCCCACGAATGGTCGGCCGTGCTGTCCTACAACTACACCACGGCCAACATGTCGGGCAACCTGGCCGACACCGTCCGCATCATCTACGTGTACATCAACGCTTAGGGTTCCGGCGGCTTGCCGGCCGCCGGAACCTGCCGACGCCACGGCCGCCCTCGCTGACTTACTACGCCAACCGGGGCGGTTGTTTTCGCGCTGGCGCGCGAAGCGCGGGTCGCTTCGCTCCCGCCCGACAACATGGGCGCCCGTTTTCGCGCCTTCCGGCGCGAAGCGTCGACGTCCTTGCGCTCCCTACGCCTCGTGCGGGCGGAAACCGAAGTACCGTTCGCAGGCGTCGGCGAAGGCGGCTTCGTCGGGCAGCGCGGTGCGGACCTTCTCGCCATTCTCGCGGACGGTGAGCGTGTCGTCCCAGATGCCGTAGTAGCCCGTCGCGGTGCGCAGGTTGGCGATGCGGTGCTCGTAGAACTCAACGCCCGGTTGCGAGCAGGCCAGGTTGAGCGCGGCGAAGTCCTTGTCGGTCACGGTGGCCAGGCACAACTCCAGCTCGGTCTGCGTGCGGGACGGCCCCTCGATGCCGTAGAGGTCCTTCTTCGCCCCGGTCACGCGGTCGACGGCCCACCAGTAATCGTCGATGCGGCGAGCGGTGAACGACTCGCCGTGGATGATCTGCTCCCGTCCGTCGACCAGAGAGAGCGAGGCCGAGGGCAGCGGACCGCCGAAACCCACGTCAACGAGCACCTCTTCGCCGTCGAGGTTCACGAGCACGGCGCGGTGGTTGATGGGGTCCTTCACCTTGGCGCCGCACACGGCGCGACACAAACACGGGCGAACCTCGTAACCCAGGCTGGCGAGCAGCGCTTCGAACAGGGCGTTCAGCTCGAAGCAGTAGCCTCCGCGGTGCTGGGTGACCAGCTTGTCGAACACGTGGTCGAGCGCGAGGTCGGGCGGTTCGGTGCAACGGTACATGTCGATGGTCTCGAACGGAATGGAGCATTGGTGCGCGTAGACGAGGTCGTCGAGCGCTTCCCGCGTGGGCTGCTCGGGCCAGCCGAGCCCGATGCGTTCGAGGTAGGCGCGCGCGTCTCGCGCGCCGAGGGCGAATTCGTTTCCCATAGATATCCCCTGTTCTATCCACGGCGCCCGGGCTTCCCCTGTGCCCGCAGCGTCACGCTGCCCATGATAGCGCAAACACCGCGGGAAAGAGAGCCCGTCTTCGCGCGTCTGTCGCAGGAGCGCGAGGAGGGCGGGCGTCTCACCCGCGCCCCTCGCGGGCTTTCGTCGCATCGTTCGGCTTCGTCATTGACCAAGCCGAACGATGCGGGTAGAGTTGAACGCAGGCGATTACCGACGGGAAAGGGGTTCCCATGATCGACCGCGAAACGTTCGGGCGCATGCTCTCGGCCAGCGCCCGGCTCATGCTGGACAACGCCGACGCCTTGAGCGACATCGACTCGAAGTTCGGCGACGGCGACCACGGCATCACCATCACCAAGATCGCGAAGCTCGTGAACGAACGCGTCGACGCGTGGGAAGGCGAATCCATCAAGGACTTCCTCGACGACCTCGGCATGGCCGCCATGGCCGTGCGCGGAGGGTCCGCCGGCCCGCTCTACGGCACGATGATAAGCGGCCTGGGCGCCGATCTGGGCGACGACGAGAACGAGCTTTCCGCCGATTCCGCGCGACGCATGTTCGCGGGCTGTCTGGTCGAGATGCAGGACATCACGAACGCGCAGGTGGGCGACAAGACCATGATGGACGCGCTCGTACCCGCCGTAGCCGCCGCGCAGGCCGTCGAGGCGTCGCCGGGCGGCGCCGAGGCCGTGTTCGCGGCGGCGGCCGAGGCGGCCGCGAACGGCGCGAGGGCGTCCGAGGGCTTCGCCTCGAAGTTCGGCCGCGCGCGCAGCTACGGCGACGCCACCATCGGCACGCCCGACGCGGGGGCCGTGTCCACCTCGCTGTTCTTCCGCGGGCTCGCGGAGGGCTGCTCGGCCTGATTCTCGAGGCGGGCCTTTTCCCCGCTTGCGGATGTTGCACGTTGAATGGAGGGGCGATCTTCCGATCGCCCGCTCCGGCGAAGCCGGAGAACGAGACGAAGGAGCGCACCATGCAGATGAAGAAGTTCATCAACGACCCCGAGAACCTCACCGCCGAGCTGTTGGAGGGCCTGGCCCTGGCCAACCCCGACATCATCGAGCTGGGCGAGGACAACATGGTGATCAACAAGAAGCTGGCCGAGGCGGACCGCGTGACCATCGTGACGCAGGGCGGCAGCGGCCACGAGCCGGCCATCGAGGGCTTCGTGGGCGAGGGCATGGTGGACATCGACGTGGTGGGCGACATCTTCGCCGCGCCCGGACCGCAGGCCTGCGTCGACGCCATCAAGCTGGCCGACAAGGGCAAGGGCGTGCTCTACATCGTGCTCAACCACGCCGGCGACATGCTCACGGGCAACATGACCATGAAGCAGTGCAAGAAGCAGGGCCTCAACGTGGCGCGCGTGGTCACGCAGGAGGACGTGTCGAACGCCACGCGCGAGAACGCCGACGACCGCCGTGGCCTGGTGGGCTGCATTCCCACGTACAAGATTGCCGGCGCCGCGGCCGCCGAGGGCAGGAGCCTGGAGGAGGTCGCCGCCGTCGCGCAGCGCTTCGCCGACAACATGGCCACCCTGGCCGTGGCCGTGCGCGGCGCCACGCACCCGCAGACGGGCACGCTTCTGGCCGAGCTCGGCGACGACGAGATGGAAATCGGCATGGGGCAGCACGGCGAGGAGGGCGGCGGCCGCCAGCCCATGAAGCCCGCCGACGAGACGGCCGCCATCATGGTGAACGCGCTGGTGAAGGATATCGGCATCGCTCCGGGCGAGAAGGTCATGCTCATCATCAACGGCTCGGGCGCCACCACGCTCATGGAGCAGCTCATCGTGTACCGCGCCGCGGTCAAGGAGCTGGCGAAGCAGGATATCGAGGTGGTGGCGAACTTCGTGGGCGAGATGCTCACCGTGCAGGAGCAGGCCGGCTTCCAGATGTTCATGGCGCGCATGGACGACGAGCTGCTGCGCCTGTGGAACGCGCCCTGCACCACGCCGTACCTGAAGAAGTAACCCGCCCCCCGTCGCGCGGCGCGAGCGATCGCCGCATCGCCGCCGCGCGACGGGGCGGCCTCTCTCGACCCGAAAGGAGCCTCCCTTGCTGGTTTCCCTGAGATCCGTCCTCGCCTGGGCCGAGGAGCGCGGACGGGCGGCAGCCGCCTTCGACACGCCGAACCTGGAGCTTCTGCTGGCGGCCATCGGCGCGGCCGAGGCGCGCGACGAGCCCGTCGTCATCCAGCACGCCCAGCTGCACGAGGAGGAGACGTCCATCGACGTGATCGGGCCCATCATGGTCATGCGCGCCGAGGCGGCGCGCGTTCCCGTGTGCGTGATGCTCGACCACGGCGAGGACATGGACTACGTGCGCCGCGCACTCGACCTGGGGTTCTCGGCCGTCATGATCGACGGCTCGCAGCTTCCCTACGAGGAGAACGTGGCGCTGACGCTGGGCGCCGTGGAGCTGGCGCACGAGTACGGCGCCGACGTGGAGGCGGAGATCGGCTTCACGACGGGCCACGAAGGGTTGGAGAATGCCGACGACGATCGGGACAACGTCTACACCGACCCCGACGAGGCGGCGCGCTTCGTGGCCGACACGGGTGTCGACGCGCTCGCGGCGTCCGTGGGCACGGTGCACGGCTTCTACCAAGCCGAGCCCAAGCTCGACTTCAAGCTGATCGAGGAGTTGCGCGCGCGGTGCGGCGTGCCGCTCGTCATGCACGGCGGCAGCGGCCTCACGCGCGAGGACACGCGCGCGGCCATCCGCGCCGGCATCCGCAAGATCAACTACTTCAGCTACATGAGCAATGCGGGCGTGCGCGCCGTCGAGGCGCTCATCGGTGATGCGCACCCGAAGTACTTCCACGCCCTGGCCAACGCCGCGACCGCCGCCATGCAAGCCGACGCGGAAGCCGCCATGGACATGTTCTCTATGGTTCCGTCGGCCTGACGGCCGACGGAACGGGTCGACGCTGCGGTCGGGCGTGGCACCCGATCTTCGCGCGATCCCGCAAGCTCGCGTACCGAAGTACGCTTCGCTTGCGCGATCCCGCGAATCTCGGGCACCACGCCCGCCCTCGCTGACTGACTACGCCAACCTGGAGACGAAAGGATCCGCTATGACCGCAACCTATATGCACATCGGCATCCCCATCACGGAGAAGAAGCCGAACATGACCTACAACGAGGCCATGAAGTTCTGGGTGTCGAACGTCGACGACTACGACTACAAGGTCGAGTACCTCAAGTTCGAGGAGGGCACGCCCTTCCCCGAGGAGCTGCATCGCCGCTGGCACGTGGCCTACGCGGTGGACGACCTCGACGGTTACGCCGGCGACGCCGACCGCATCATCTGCGGCCCCATGGACGCGGGCCCCGGCGTGCGCCTGGCCTTCGTGGAGAAGGATGGCGCCGTCATAGAGCTGTACGAGGACAAGAACTAGGGATCGTGCGGGGTGCGCGTTCGCCGTGCGCCCCGCACGAGGGGCTAATCCGCTTCTTTAGCGTCTCGGGCCGCGCGCACGTTTTCCAGCGAGATGGTGGGTATGCGCACGCACATGAGGTAGATCAGGAACAGGGCCACGCAGCCCAAGATGATCCAGACGAGGGGCTTCTGGACGATGAGGGCGCTCGCCCCCATGAGCACGAACGACACGGTGAGGATGCGCACCTTCGTCGCCGCGGGGATGCCGCCCGCCTCCTTGAACGCGGCCACATAGGTGCGGTACACCTTCGTGGAGACGATCCACGCATGGCAACGAGGCGAGGATTTCGCGAACAGGAACGTGGCCAGCAGGATCAGCGGGGTGGTGGGCAGCACCGGCACGAACACGCCCACGCATCCCAGGATGCAGGCGGTCCAGGCTCCGGCAAGCATGAGCATGCGGGTCAGGCGCTTCATGGGTGTCCTTCCGTCGCGAAAGGCGGGCTCCGACGCAGGGCCGAAGCGGGGGCATCTGATGCCGCGAGTATACCAAACCGCGTGGAGCCCGCGACCCGCGATGGGAGAAGCGGCGGGTTTCTCCCGCGAGCCGAAGGGCGCCGCCTTCCGGCGCGGGTCGAGCCGGGCGGGATCGTGGGAAGGCTTGGAGAGGGTTGGGGGGGCGAAGAACCCCGAGAGCGGATTCGAAAAGGGTGTCGAAAAATGTTTCGAAAAAGGCGCGAAAACGATTGCGCCGAAAACCAGCTGTGTTAGAATAAGCAAGTTGTTTACTCAAGCGAGGGGAAACCCCTCCACCTGATTCGGCGCTTCGGCTGCTGATGGGTCGCCCGAATACGGGGCCGTACGCGGCCCGGTCATCTGAACGCGGACCCGTCGCCTGCCAAGGCGGCGGGTTTTTCATTGAAGCGCGCAAGCGCGAAAGATTGGGAGGTGAGCGCGATAGCTGCTCAAGAGCCTCGGCTCAACGAAGAAATTACCGTCCGCGAATGCCGTTTGATCGGCTTCGACGGCGAGCAGATGGGCATTTACGTGACGTCGGAGGCCCAGCGGGTCGCCGACAACCAAGGCCTCGATCTCGTGGAGATCGCGCCGAACGCCGAACCGCCCGTGTGCCGCATCATGGACTACGGCAAGTTCAAGTACGACCAGGCCATCAAGGCCAAGCAGGCCCGCAAGAACCAGAGCAAGGTCGAGACGAAGGAAATGAAGTTCCGGCCGAAGATCGACGTGGGCGACTACACGACGAAGAAGAAGCATGTCATGCGCTTCCTCGACGGCGGCAACAAAGTGAAGATCACCATCATGTTCCGCGGCCGCGAAATGGCGCACCCGGAACTGGGCCTGACCATCCTCGAGCGTTTGGCCGACGACTTGAAGGACAGCGCGGTCATCGAGAACCAGCCCAAGATGGAAGGCCGTAACATGCACATGCTCATCGCCCCCCTGCCTTCGGCGGTGGCGGCGAAGAAGAAAAAGGAAAACGAGAAGAAGGAAGCTGAAGGGAAGGACGAGAGCAATGCCTAAGATGAAGACCCATCGCGGCACCGCGAAGCGTTTCCGCGTCACCGGTTCCGGCAAGATCATGCGCTCCAAGGCGTTCAAGAGCCACATCATGACGAAGAAGAGCCAGAAGCGCAAGCGCAATTTCCGCCACGAGACCGAAGTGGCCAAGGCCGACCAGAAGGTCATCGCCCGTAACCTCGGGCTTCGCTAATCGATAAGGAGTGATCAGATATGCCTCGTGTCAAGCGTGCGGTCAACGCCCATAAGAAGCGTCGCACCGTCCTCAACCGCGCCAAGGGCTACTACGGCGCGAAGTCCCGCTCCTATCGTGCCGCGAAGGAGCAGGTGCAGCATTCGCTGCAGTACATGTACCGTGACCGCCGCAACAAGAAGCGCGAGATCCGCCGCCTGTGGATCACCCGCATCAACGCGGCCGCCCGCATCAACGGCCTGAGCTACTCCGTGCTGATGAACGGCCTGAAGAAGGCCGGCGTGCAGCTGGACCGCAAGGTGCTCTCCGACATGGCCGTCAACGACCCCGCGGCGTTCAGCGCCGTGGTGGAAGTGGCGAAGAAGGCCCTGTAGGCTGACTGCCGAGTTTTTCTTGCTGGATTGGAAGCCCTGCGAAATTTCGCGGGGCTTTTTTCTTCCTGCGGGGCGGGCCGAGGGGGCCGTGCAGTACTCCTCACACACTTCGCGAAAGTTCGTCGCACTGCACGGCCCCCTCGGCCCTGGGCGCGAGTTGAAGACAACGCGGGGATGGGCTTCTTGCAGGTGAGGCGAAGGCCCTGCGGAGGGGGGCAGGGCCTTCGTTCGATGGGGTGAGGGTGTGTCGTTGGGGCGTTTGCCGGTGCGCGAGAAGGTCAATGTCCCAAAAGGTGCTAGGCACCTTTTGGGACATTGAGGGTGTTCGGCGAGGGTGCTCTCGCGTTGTTCCCGTAGGGGCGCTCTCCAGAGCGCCCGCTCGCGCGGAGCGCGAGAACGCGGGCTCCGATTGGTTTTCCGGCTTCGCCGGAACGGGCGATCGGGAGATCGCCCCTACGGAAGTCTTGCAATGCCCGTGTCCTGAAAGGGGACAGGCACTTTTCAGGACATTCGGTGCCTTAGCCATAGTAGAACGTTAGGTAGTCGAGGGGGCAGCGGGTGAAGCCATAGAGAAGTTGGTCCTTTTCGCCTATGTTCATGAACAGGTGGGTGCCGTCGCTGAGTGCCACGTCTACGACGTAGTAGGTGAGCGGTTCCTGATCGAGGGGGCCGCCGCCTCCGCTGGTGACGATGCTGCCCGATTCGGCTGTCGCGCCGTTGCCGAGGTCCCGTTCGTTGGCTATTTCCACGGCTTGCGCGATATGGGGGTAGTCGGCGGTGGAAGCGATGCTTTCACGCACGTACGTCCGCTTGTCCTCGCGAACCAACTCCGTCTCTTCCTCGCTCATGAGGGGCTTGCCGTAGTTTTCCCCGTATTCTTCAAGCACCTTTTTGTGTTGTTCGATAAGTTCCTGTTCGGTGCCGAAATGCATGGTGCCACCGTCGGCGACCTGATCGTCCCAGGCATCGAATGCTTGCGTCCAACCGAGCGAGTCGAAGGGGGAGAGGTCGGAGGTGCGGTCGATGCCGGTGTTTGCTTCCACGGTCGCCGACACGGTACCGCCATCGACTTCCAGAAGCACGTTCCAGTTCAAGCCATGGATAAGGTCGACGTCGGGTATGGTGGTAGTGTTGCTGTCGTACAACACGGCCTGGGCGCGTCCGGTGGCCGCATGGCCGTAGAAGCGCTCGGCTATATCGGCCGCCACAGCGACGGCGTACTGGGCCGATACCGCGTCTTCGGGCAGGTCGATGCCGCGGGTGTCCACTTTCACGGTCAGACCCTCCGGGGCGGTCACCTCGTCGGTGAGGGTCAGGTCGGCGGTGGGCAGGGCCTCGTCGTGGACGGTGTCGGCCTCGGCTCCTTCGGCATGGGCCAGAAACGAGCCGAGGCCGGCGACGCAGATGGCTATGAGGGCCGCGGCTACGCCGATGACGATGAACGATTCGCCTTTCGCTATCTTCGATCTCATGGTGCGCTCCTTGTCTTTCGGGTCGAGGCGCCGTGCGCGCTTCGGTGCTTCGAAGTATCGCGGGCGGCGGTCACGGCGCGGGCACCGAGTTGTCACGAACCGGTAAAAAGTACGGTGGCCGCAGTTCCCCGTCCCGGCTCCGAGGCGAAGGAGAGCTCGGCGGCATGGACCCGGGCTATCTCATAGCTTAGCGCCACGCCGAGGCCCGCACCGCCCGCCTCGCGGCTGCGCGCCTTGTCGGGACGGTAGAACGGCTCTCCCAGGCGCGCGAGCTCGTCGGGGGCGAGCCCGCGTCCGTCGTCGGTCACCCGCACGACGACCGATGTTCCGCGCGCCTCGATCGCCACGTCCACGCGCCCGCCCGGCTCGCAGGCCCGCACGGCGTTCTCCACGAGGTTCGTGAACAGGCTCTCGAGTAGGATCGCGTCGCCCGGCACGCTGACCGGGGAAAAGGGCTCCACGCTCACCTTCACGCCTCGCTGCCCGGCAAGGGGCCGCACGGATCCGGCCACCTGGTCGACAACCCCTCCCAGCTCGACGGGCTCGAACTCCACGTCGTCGTGCTCGAGGGAGGAGAGCTGCAGGATGCGCTGCGCGATGCCCTGCAAGCGCTCGCTCTGCTCCATCATGTAGCGCAGGGCCGACTCGCGCTCGTCGTCCGTCGCCTCGGCGATGCGCAGGTACTCGGCGTACCCTCTGATGGCCGTGAGGGGGGTGCGTATCTCGTGCGAGAGGTTCGCCGCCATGCGGGCGTTCTGCTCGGCCACGCGGCGTATCTCGACGATGTCGCGCTCGGCGGCGTCGGCCATGGCGTTGAGGCTCGCCGCCAACATGCCCACCTCGTCGTCGCTGCGCTTCTCGGCGCGCACGGCGTAGTTGCCGGCGGCGAACTCGTCGGCGACTCCCGCCAAGCTCTCGAGCGGCTTCGCCAAGCGCCGGAGAACGAGGAAGAGGCCCGCCGCCAGCACGACGGACACGATGGTGCTGCTGACCACGAGCGTCGTGCGCATGCGCGCCCAGGTGGCGTGCAGCTGCTCCATCGAGCGGCCGCAAACGAGGGTGTAGTCGTCCAGCCCGCCCGGCAAAGCGGATGCGACCAGCAGGTAGGGCGCGTTGTCGAGCGTGCGCAGAGACCAGCTTTGCCGGCCCGCTTCGGCTGCGAGCGCGACGTCGCCCCCTTCGCCGACGGGCAGATTGGAGAAGAGCTCCTCGCCGTTTTGCGAAACCGCCAGCAGGATGCCGTTTTGCGCGTAGTAGGTGCCGTACGAGCGGGCAAGCGACGCTTTCTGCAAGCGCGTGTTGCCGCCTTCGACGGCGGCCAGGTCCTGGGCGAGCGCCTGCGCGACGAAGCTCTGCTCGCCGCGCGCCTTCTCCACCTCGCTGGCCATGGTCTGCTGCTGGTTCTGCCAGCCGATGAACGCCACGCCCCCGTAGAGCGCCGCCAGGAACAGGGCCAGGGTGAGCAGGTAGGCCTTCTGCCAGAAGCGCAGCGACCTCATGCGCGCCGCCTCGTGCTCAGGCGGTAGCCCACCTTGTACACCGTTTGGATGACGTCCTCCCAGCCCAGCTTCTTGCGCAGGCGCAGCACGTGCATGTCCACGGTGCGGCTCTCGCCCTCGAAGTCGTAGCCCCACACCAGCCGCAGCAGCTGCTCGCGCGACAGGGCGAGGTTGCGGTTCACCACGAGCGTTTCCAGAAGGTCGAACTCCTTGGGTGCGAGCGCCACCTCCACGCCGTCTTTGAACGCCTGGCGCGTGGCCAGATCCACGCGCACGCCTTGGTGCTCGAACGTGCGCTGGTGCTGGTCGGTGCGTCGCAGCACCGCTTCCACGCGGGCCAGCAGCTCCAGTATCTCGAACGGTTTGACCACGTAGTCGTCGGCTCCCATGCCCAGCCCGTCTAGGCGGCTTGCCAGGTCGTCTTTCGCGGTCACGAATATCACGGGGACGTTCGCGTCCATGCGCCGCTTCACCTCGAAGCCCGTCGGCCCCGGCATCATGACGTCCAGGAGCGCAAGGTCGAAGCGCTCTTGGCGGGCGAGCCGCAGGGCCTCGTCGCCGTCGAAGCACGGCACGGCCTCGTGGCCCACGAGCGCCAGGTTGCGGCAGACGAGGTCGTTGATGGGGCGTTCGTCCTCGGCAACGAGTATGCGCGCCACGGTCGGCCCTCCTTTCCGCTGTTGTGCGTCGGGGCATATTGTCTCACGAACGTGTCACGAAGTTGTATCGAGGGAGGGGCCCGTTTCGCGGGCGCGGCGAACGAAGATCCTGCGGGGCGGGGCTTTTGTTCGGATGGAGAAGAAGCGCGCGTTGGGCGAAATCCCTCAAGGGGGCGGTCCCCCTTGGGGGGCGCGAGGGGTTTGCGGATCGCCGGCGGGCACCGGGTTCCGGACGGTTTCGCCTCCGACGGGCGAAGCGGGGGCGAGTGCGAGACGCGGGCGAAAAAAAGGCCGCCAGCGGCGGCCTTGCGAGGCTCTAGGCCTCGGCGAGATCGTGGTCGAGGTCGTCGTCGTGCTCCCAGTCGCCCAGATGGCACAGCTCGTCGACGCCGGTGAGCGTGCGGGTGAGGTAGGCTTGCGCCACCTCGCGCGCGCTGCCGTGCGCGCTGGCTATCACCTCGATGCCCGCGTGGCAGAACACGTTCGCCACGTCGTAGTCGATGGCGTCCACGATGATGGTGTCCACGCCCATCTCGGAGAACAACGTGACGAGCTTGGCCGTCGACATGCCGGGGTTGGGCATGTTCTGGCATTCCACGATGACGCCCCGGTCGACCGTGTAACACATGTAGCTCGAGCATTGACTGAAACGGGGCGCGACCCCCAAGCCTTCGCTCGCCACTGCGATCCTCATGAGCACCCTTTCGCTGAATCCGTCTGCCATACGATAACGTGTTCGGGCGATTTTGCATCCGCTCTTTCGCCCAACGGGGAAAAATAGTAAGCTGAACGACATGGATACCTTGAACGCACCTCTTTGCGACGTCGTCGTCATCGGCGCGGGCGTCGCCGGCGCGGCTTGCGCGCGCGAGCTTTCCCGTTATCGGCTGGACGTCGTCGTGCTCGAGGCGGGCAACGACGTGGCGTGCGGAGCAACCCGCGCCAACTCCGGCATCGTGCACGCCGGATACGACCCCGCGCCCGGCACGCTCAAAGCGCGCTACAACGTGGAGGGTTCGCGCCGGTACGCGCGGTGGGCCGACGAGCTGGGGTTCGCGTACCGGCGCAACGGCTCGCTCGTGCTGGCGTTTTCCGACGAGGAGCTGGCGAGCGTGCGGGCGCTCGTGGTCCGTGGCGCCGAGAACGGCGTGGAGGGGGTGCGCGAGCTGGGCGCGGCCGAGGTGCGCGCGCTGGAGCCGCAGGTCGATGCGGGCGTGAGGGGAGCGCTGCTCGCCGATACCGGCGCCATCTGCGACCCGTACGAGGTGGCGTTCGCCTGTATCGAGCAGGCGGTCGTCCACGGCGCGCGGCTGCGCTTCAACGAGCGCGTCAGCTCCGTGGCGCGGGTGCCGCGGGACGGCGATCGCGCCACGTCGGGCGCGCGCTATCTGGTGACCTCCGCATCGGGCGCGCGCTGGGCCGCCCGGGCCGTGGTGAACGCGGCCGGGGTGCACGCCGACGAGATCAACAACCAAGTGAGCGAGCGGCGTTTGCGCATCGTTCCGCGCCGCGGGGAGTACTGCCTGTACGACACCGACCTTGGCCGCACGTTCTCGCACACGATGTTCCAGGCGCCGTCGCGGGCGGGCAAGGGCGTGCTGGTGACGCCCACCGTGCACGGAAACCTGCTGGTGGGGCCCAACGCCGTGGAGCAGGGGAGCAAGGACGACGTGTCCACGAGCGCCGAGGGCCTCGCGTTCGTGCTCCAAGAGGCCCGGCGTACCTGGCCCGGCGCCGGCACGCGCGGCGTGATCGCGAACTTCGCGGGCCTGCGCGCCTCCGGGGCGGACGGCGACTTCGTCATCGGCCAGCCCGACGACGCGCCCGGCTTCTTCAACGTGGCCTGCTTCGACTCGCCCGGCCTCACGTCGGCGCCCGCCGTGGCCGCAGACGTCGCCCGCGACGTGGCGGCGCTGCTGGACGCGCCCGAGCGCGCGGGCTTCGATCCCCGCCGGCGTCGCGCCGTGCCGTTCTCGGAGATGGGCGAAGAGGAGCGGGCGCGGGCCATCGCGGCCGATCCGCGCGCGGGCCGCGTGGTGTGCCGCTGCTGCGAGGTGACGGAGGCCGAGATCGCGAAGGCGCTGCACGGCCCGGTGCCCGTGCTGTCGCTCGACGCGCTGAAATGGCGCACGCGCGCCACGATGGGCCGGTGCCACGGCGGGTTCTGCTCGCCGGAGATCGCGAAGATCGTCGCGCGCGAGACGGGCACGCCGCCCGACGTTTTGGACAAGCGTCTGCCGGGGTCGTACCTGGTCGCCACCGCACGGGAGGACTACGCGGAGCTGGCGCGGCTCGAGGAGGAGCGCGCCGGGCAGGAGGCCGATTCCGGCCGCCTATCCGCCTGCTGCGGAACGGGGGCTTTGGGGAGCGCTCCCACGGGGGCCGCGAGCGAGGGGGCTGTTGCGGGCTCGATGGATCCGGGCGCCGGGGCGGGAGCGACGCGGCCGGGCGCTGCCGCGGATTCGGCGGCTGCGGACGCCGCTTGCGCGCGGCGGGCGGCGGCGTCTGCGGATTCTTCGGACGTCCTCTACGACGTGGTCGTGGTGGGAGGCGGCGCGGCGGGCATGGCGGCTGCCCGCGCGGCTGCGGACGGCGGCGCTTCCTGGGTGCTGCTGGTCGATCGCGAGGCGAAGCTCGGCGGCATTCTGAAGCAGTGCGTGCACAACGGCTTCGGCCTGCACCGCTTCGGCAAAGAGCTCACCGGGCCCGAGTACGCGGCGCGCGAGGCCGCCTCGCTCGGGGGGTGCGCGTCCGGGGTCGGCGGTGCGGGAACCGGACGCGTGGAGGTGCTGCGCGGCGCCTCGGTGCTGTCGGTGGACGCCGCGCGCGCCGGCGAGGGCGAGCTTGCGGTGCACGCGGTGAGCGGCGCGGGCGCCCACGTGCTGCGGGCCCGCGCCGTCGTGCTGGCCACCGGCTCGCGCGAGCGGGGCGCGGGCGCGCTCAACATGGCCGGCAGCCGGCCGTCGGGCGTGTTCTCGGCCGGCAGCGCCCAGAACTTCATGAACCTGCAGGGGTGCCTGCCGGGCCGGCGCGCCGTCATCCTGGGATCGGGCGACATCGGCCTCATCATGGCGCGCCGCCTGGCGTCGCAGGGCGCCGAGGTGGAGGGCGTCTACGAGCTCATGCCGCACCCGTCGGGCCTGCGCCGCAACATCGTGCAGTGCCTGGACGATTTCGGCATCCCGCTGCACCTGAGCCGCACGGTCACGCGTTTGGAGGGGGAGGGGCGCTTGGAGGCCGTGCACGTCTCGGACGTCGATCCCGTCACGCTCGCGCCCGTGCCGGGCACCGAGCGGCGCGTGCCGTGCGACACGCTGCTTTTGTCGGTGGGCCTCATCCCCGAGAACGAGGTGGCCAAGACGGCGGGCGCGGAGCTCGACGCGACGACGGGCGGCGCGCGCGTGGACAACCGCCTGGCCACGAGCGTGCCCGGGCTGTTCGCCTGCGGAAACGCACTGCACGTGCACGATTTGGTGGACCACGCGTCGGCGGAGGGCGAGGTTGCCGGCGCGGCGGCGGCCGCCTACGCGCGCCGCGTCGCGCGCGGGGCCGGCGCGGCCGGCGGCACGGGCGAGGGGGATGCCGACGGCTTGCGGGAGGCGAGGGCCGCACGGCTTGCGCCGGAAGCGCAGGATGCCGGCTCGCGGGCTGTGGGGGAGGATCGGACGGCGTACGGCGCGGCGGATCCTGCGGGGCGCCTTTCGCCTTCTTCCGCCGCTTCCGTTCCGGTGCTTCCCGACGAGGGCGTGCGCTACGTGGTGCCCCAGCGCATCGACCGGGCGACGGGCGCGGACGAGCGCCTCACGCTGTCGCTGCGCGTGTCGCGTGCCCTGCGCGAGCCGCGCTTCTACGTGGAGGGCGTCGCCGCGGACGGCTCGACGCGCACGGTGAAGAAGGCCAAGACCATGGTGGCGGTGCCGGCCGAGATGGTGCAGATCAAGCTTACGGGCGCCGACGTGGCGGGGCTCTCCTCGCTGCACGTGCGCGTCGAGGGCCGCGCCGAGGACGTCGTCGACGCGGCGGCGCCCGTCCGCTCGGCGGCTGAGAGCCGCGCGCACGTGGCGGGAGGGGGAGCCGAATAATGCAACTGGCCACCGAGATAGCCACGTTCACCTGCATCTGCTGCCCGCTTGGCTGCCAGCTGGAAGTGGCCTTGGACGAGCAGGGCGGCGTGGCCGAGGTGACGGGCAACACGTGCAAGCGCGGGGCCGATTACGCGGCGCGCGAGGCCACGGCGCCCGAGCGCATGGTGACGGCCGTGCTGCCTGTTAAGGGCTGCTTGGAGCCGGTGAGCGTGAAGACGTCCGCTCCCGTGCCGAAGGACCGTGTGGCCGACGTGCTGGCCGCATGCGCTGCCGCGCGCCTCGCGCTGCCGGTCGCGGCGGGCGACGTCGTCGTCGCCGACGTGTGCGGAACCGGCGTGGCCGTGGTGGCCACGAAAAGCGTACCATAGCGTTCACGAATCGAGCGAAGGGGCAAGGTGGCCGCCATGGCGGACGATGAACTGAAAGAGCGCGAGGAAGGGCGCGGCGCGCGCGTGGCGGGAACGGCCATCGTCGCCGTGGGCGTGGTCGCGCTCATATTCGTCGCGGCCGCCTCGGCGTTCATCCTGCTGGGAGAGCTGCTGCAGGGAGCATGGCTGCTGGCCGGCAGCGCTCTGGTGGTGCTGGTGGGAGCGGTGTGGCTGGCCAACCGCCTTGTGCGCGTCGCCGCCAACCAGAACAAGGACCCTATGGGATAGGGTCGCTTTCACCGGACGGTCGATAGCGTGCGAAACCGCGACCGTTCGGGTACCCATCCGTTTGCCGGCGGCTTTTTGCCCCGGGTCGTGCCACGCGTCTACGCGCGGACGAGGTGGGGGAGGGAGCGGCTCGGCCTTTGGCCCACGCGCTGAATGCGACAGTGAGGCGAGTTTCTGAGCAAAAGTCAGCCGAGGGCACCGCTTTTCAGGCATTGGGGCCTATTCGGAATCGTTTTTGGTTTGCGGCGTCGAATAGGGGAAATCGTTATCAGGGGAAACAGGGCCTCGACCTTCGGCTGCTGAAGCTGAGCGGTGCCCTCGGCCCGATTTTGCTCGAAAAGCAAGGCACTCTAGGTTAAACCACCGTTGATATTGCGCAAGCCAGCGCATTGTCATCCTGAGCGAGCAGAGCGAGTCGAAGGATCCCGTGCGGCGACAGCTGGAGGCGCTTCAGGCTGGCGCCGCACGGGATCCTTCGACTCCGGCGGCTCGCGCCGCCTCCGCTCAGACGCTCCTATGTTGTCAAGAGGGCTTTCTCACGCCATCCCCGGGGCCTCCATGTCCCGCACGATGGCATGGTAGGCTTCGCGGGCGATGTAGCGCTTGAGGCAGCGTATCGCCTCCCTCTTCGTCTTGCCCTCGGACATCCTGCGCGCGACGTAGGCGCGGGTCCTCTCGTCGTGGGCCATGCGGGTGATGGCCATGGTGTAGAGCGCCGAGTTGGCCCGCCTGTCCCCGCCCCGGCTGAGCCGGTGGCGGCTGGTCCTGCCGCTCGAGGCGGGGACGGGGCTCGCCCCGCACAGCATGGAGAACGACGCCTCCGAGCGCAGGCGGGAGACGTTCGCGCCCGCCGCGAGCAGGAGCCTCGCGGCGACGTGCGGGCCGGCGCCGACGAGCGCCCGCACCGAGGGGACGAGCTTCTCCGTGAGCGCGTCGATCCTCGCCTCCAGGTCCCCGGCCTCCTTCTCCAGCGCGAGCGCCCGGCGCGCGAGCGAGCGGAGGGCTGCGCGCAGGGACGCCTCGGGCGTCGCGCCCGCGCCCGGGCGCATGGAGGCGCAGGCGCGGGCGAGCTCGGAGGACCCCATGCCCCGAAGCGGCGCGCGCATGCCCTCGGGCAGGGAGACGACCCGGGCCTGCAGCGCGTTCAGCGCCGCCGTCCTCGCCTTCACGGCGCCCTCGTAGGCTGCCTCCAGCGCGCCCAGGGCCTCGGCCTCGAGGCCCCGCGACTTGGCCGGCGCGCAGCGGGCCCCCGCGAGCGCCGCGCGCGCCGCCTGGACGGCGTCGAACCCGTCGTCCTTGCCGCGGCGGCGCCGCTCGGAGCGGTCGGGCGAGACGACCTCGAGGACGGGAACGCCTGCGAGCGCGAGCGCGCGGGCGAGCCCCGCCCCGTAGCCTCCCGTCCCCTCGACGCCAACGGCCGAGACCTCCCCGAACCCGCGCATCCACGCGAGCATCGAGGCGTAGCCCCCGGCGTCGGCGGGGAACGGCCGCGCGCCGAGCAGCGCGCCCGCGGCGTCCAGAACCGCTGCCGCGTGGGCGTCCTTGTGCGTGTCGACGCCCCCTGTGACAACCCTGCATCCGTCTGCCATAATGGATTCCTCCCGAAAGGGTTGCGCGGGAAGGCTTCCGGGCGAGACGATCCTATGGCATGTCGGGCGCCCCCCGACGGGCTCCTATCAAGTCATCCCCGAAGGCCCCCGCGCGGTTTTCACGGCGAAGCCCCGCCTGCCGGCGACGAGCCTGAGCGAAGGCACCGAGGGCCTGGATGACAACGGGTCGGCCGGCAGGGCGGGGCTTCTCTTCCAATGACGCTCCTCATCATCGGAAAGCGCATCTATTGTCCCATAGGATGACAACCTGGCGGGTGCATGTCAATGCTGGTTTAACATAGAGGCAAAGCGGCGATTGCATTCGTCCATGCGACGATTTCATGAACGACGAGTGGGGCGGCTCTGACCGAAGGACCCCTCCGCACAGGCTTCGTGCGGAGGGGTTGCGCGTGCACCCGCGTGCCGGTCGCTTTACCGCTGCTTGCCGCGGCGTTTGGCCACGTCGGCGCGGTGGGCGCGGCCGGGGCGCAGGTCCGCGCCGCCGCGCGCGGGTTTGGACGCGGACGGTGCCTTCGACGCCTGCTGCTTCGGCTGCGCCGGCCGGCCCGCCGCGTTCGCGGCGCCCTTGCCGGCGGGCTTCTTCGGACCCTTCTGCGCGGGGCGCTGGCGGGTTGGGCTCGCGCCCGCCACGCCGGCCGGCTTCTTCGCCGCGCGCTTCTTGGCGCCGCCCTTCGCACCCGCGCCGCCCTGTCCGCGCGCGCCTGCGGCCTGCGCGTCCTCGGCCGTCGCTTCGCGGGCGCGCTCCTTGCGGCGCTCGCGCTTCGCCAGCTCGCGCGCCGCTTGGGCGATCTCGGGGTCGGTGCGCGCCGCCTTGCGCGTGGCGTGCGCGGCGGACTCGGCCAACGCCGCCTCCTCGTCGAACGTGGTTATCTCCATCTCGGGGATCTCGCGCTTGATGAGCTTCTGGATGTCGCGCAGCGCGTCTTCCGTCTCGGGGCTCACGAACGAGATGGCCCAGCCCTCCTCGCCGGCGCGACCCGTGCGGCCGATGCGGTGCACGTAGTCCTCGGGCACGGTGGGCAGGTCGTAGTTGATGACGTGGTCGACGCTCTCCACGTCGATGCCGCGCGCCAGCACGTCGGTGGCCACGAGCACGTCGGTGGCGCCGTTCATGAAGTTGTCGAGCGCGCGGCGGCGCTGGTTCTGGCTGCGGTCGGAGTGGATGGCCTCGGCCGTGTAGCCCGCCTTCTTCAGGCGGCGGCACGTGGCGTCGGCGCGGCTGCGGGTGCGCGTGAACACGATGACGCGCTCGTGGCCCTTCTCGGCGAGGACCGCTTTCAGCAGCGCCGGCTTGAGCGTCTGCGGCGCGCGCACGACGAACTGTTCCACCGTGTCGGCCGTCTCGCCCTTGTGCGCGATCTCGACCATGGCCGGGTCGTGCAAAAGCTTGCCCACGCTGCCCATGATGGAGCGGTCGATGGTGGCCGAGAACAGAAGCGTCTGCCGCGAGGCGGGCGTCGCGCCGATGATCTTCTTCATGGAGGGCAGAAAGCCCATGTCCAGCATGCGGTCGGCCTCGTCCAGCACGAGCACCTCCACGTCGCCCAAGCGCGCCGCGCCCTGCTCCATGAGGTCCACCAGACGGCCCGGCGTGGCGATGAGCACGTCGACGCCGTGCTTGAGCTTCTGGATCTGCGGCTCGTAGGAAAGCCCGCCCACCACGGTGGCTATGCGGTGGTGCGTGGACACGGCCACGGCGGCGCACACCTCGCCGATCTGCTGCGCCAGCTCGCGCGTGGGCGTGACCACCAGCATGAGCGGCCCCTGCCCGCCCTTGGCGTGGCCGAGGCCGTCCAGCGCGGGCAGCGAGAACGCAGCTGTCTTGCCCGTGCCGGTCTTGGCGGCCGCGATGAGGTCGCGGCCTTCCAGCACCAATGGGATGGCCTGCTCCTGCACGGGGGTGGGGGATTCGTAGCCCAGACGGGCCACGGCTTCGAGCGTTTCCGGGGAAAGGCCCAGTTCGTTGAATTCGGTCATGGGTATCGCTTGCGTTCCTTTCGATTGGTCGGCGCGCGGCGCGGTGCCGCGCGCTAGCGCGCGTGCGCGGGCTTCCCGCCCCAGTAGAAGCCGAAAAAGTGCCTCTTGCGCAGCGGGTCGTCGGGTTTCTTGGGGTGGGCGGCCAGCTCCAGCGCGGCCCGTGCGACGTCGCGCGCGGCGGACTCGTGGCGCAGGAACCGTCCGTTGACGAGCATGGAGCGGATGCTCTCGGGGTTCTTCTCGATGTGGCGCAGGGCGTCCAGAAGCTCGCGCGACGTGGTTACGTGCATGGCCGCGCCCACGGCGGTGAGCATGAGCACGTTCACCTTCTCCTGGCCGTAGGCGCGGCCGAGCAAGATCATGGGCACCTGCGCGCACAGGCACTCGGTGACCACGAGACCGCCGGACTTGCAGATCACGAGGTCGCTCGCCGCCATGAGCGCCGCCATGCCCTCCACGTAGTCGAGCACGGTGACGTTCGCAAGGCCCAGCTCGCCGCATTCGTGCCGCAGGTGGCGCGCGTAGTCGGCGTCGCTGCCCGCCACGAGCACGAAGTGCATGTCGGAGAGCGCGTGCACGTAGGGCAGCAGCTTGTCGAGCGCCTCGCGGAAGTGCACGTAGGGGCGGGGGAGCTGCGCGCCGGCCAACGCCAGCACCACGGTCTTGTCGAGCGGCAGGCCCAGGCGCTCGCGCGTGGCGCGCTGGTCGTAGGTGCGGCGGAAGTCCTCGCGCGTGGGGATGCCCGTGATGAGGATGCGCTCGTCGCCCACCTTGCGCGGGCGCAGCGTCTCGGCCATGGACTCGTTCGCCACGCAGAACAGGTCGGCGCCCCTGTGCGGCCACAGGCCCTCGGTCTCGTAGTCGGTGGGTACGCAGACGATGGGGAACTCCACGCCCGAGAGCATGCGCGCGCCCACGGCCACGTTCGCCGCCGTGATGTGCGTGCACACCACGGCCAGCGGGCGCACCTCGCGCACGTGGTCGGTGAACGAGGGGTACATGACGCGCGACCACACGGTGCCGCCGCCCCACAGAAGGCGGCCGGTGAGCGTGAAGCGCCAGGTGAGGTCGTAGATGGGACGCGTGGCGCCCGTGAAGAGCGACGCGGCGTGGTCGCCGTCGAACACGATGCGCCCCCATTCCAGGATGTCGACGACCTCGACCTCCAGGTCCTCGGGGACGAGCGGGTCCTGGTCGGCGCCGTCGGGGGCTTCCCGCCGCCGCGCCGCCGCCTCGTCGCGCAGCAGCTCGAGGGCCTGGGCCACGGCCATGGCGGCGCTGCGGTGCCCCGAGCCCACCGAGGCGTGCATGACGATGACGCGCGGCTTGGCCGGCTCCGGCACGGGCGCGGGTTCGGGGTCCGCCACGGCGAGGCTGACGGGTTCTTCGCCGCACGCGTCGCCGCCCGCGGGGGCGGCTTGGAGATCCTCGCCGGTTCCGGCGCGCGCTTCGACGCCGTCCGAAGAAGCGGGTGCGGTTCTGCCGGAAGGCGCGGCGGGCGCGTCGGCGGCGTCGAGGTTCTTGTATGCGGGTTGCGGCGCTGCCGCCTCGTCGATGTCCATACCCTCCATCATACCGCAACGTCCCCGCTTGCGGGCGGTTTCGCCGCCAAGCGCCCCTCGGCTTCACGGAACGAGTGGAACCTGCGGGTCTCGCTGGGCGCTTGCCTGGGCATCGGAACACGCGAAGGCGGAACCGCGAACAGCGCTGGTTCTATTCGCGTAGCTTTGGGAATGCTTCCGCACAGTGCGGTCGATACGAAAATACCCGGCTCCCTTGCGGGTGGCCGGGTATCGAGTTTTGGTGCCCCCAACGAGAATCGAACTCGTGTCTCAGCCTTGAAAGGGCCGCGTCCTGACCTCTAGACTATGGGGACGATGCGCGTTTCCGCTTGCGGAGAACAGCCTGAACATTATTGCAAAGCAAGCGCGCCATTGCAAGAGCGAATTTTCCACGCCCCCGCTGCGCTCTGCGTCGCCCTCGTCCGTCCCTTGCTGTTGTTCTCGCACCGCTTTCGCCTCGCACGCTGTCTGCATTCGTCAAAAACTCTGCGCGTTGTGGGCTTGTAAGGCGAAACGTGCATCCTGGAACCCAATATCCTGGAACCCGATCCGCATCGCTTCGCTCATGGGCGCTCGTATGCCGGTCGCTTCGGACGACCGGCAAGAGCGCCACGCCGAAAACCAGTGGACAAAATCGGGACCTGTGGTCGATTTCATGTGCGTAAGGAGTGGGGTATTGGGGCAAAAAGCCTGGTGGCGGGAAGTGGTCCGCATATTTTCCGTGGCTGAATCAACCACAGCTATGATTTTTGTCCATGACTATAATAGTTATAATTTAAAACTTGCTTGCGAAAAGCCCGCCGACCTCGCATCCGATGGCGTTGCAGAGGGCCTCGAGGGTGGTAATCCTGTAGTTGCGGTATTCTCCCCGTTCGACCGCCTCCAAGGTGGGCAGGTCGAAGGGCGTTCTATTCGATAGGTCTTGCAGGGTCAGTCCGCGCGCTTCAAGTGCTGGGCCGAGCCTTAGTTCCAATCCCATGTTTTCTCCTGGCGACAACGGCGCGTCCTTTCGGGTCGATCACCTTGCGGCCTCAGTATCTTGAAGTCATCCTATGGGATGACTTCATAATGATTCTAACGCATATGCTCTGAAAATGGGAATCAATGAGAGAAAAATGCTTGGCAGGAAAATTCGGGAGCACCGCGAGAAGCGGGGCTTCACTCAGGAGGATCTGGCCTCCGCCATCGGCAACGGCAGCAAGCAGTACATCTCCTCCATCGAGAACGGCTCGAAAAACGTCACCATCGACGTGCTGTGCCGTATCGCCGAAGCGCTCGACGCAAAGGTCCGCGACTTCATCGCCTTCTGATTCCGCTGTTCATCATGCACGCGAACGGGCGCGTTGCCCTTATCCGCTCTTCGCGGCTTCTTTGGCGGGCAGCAGGTTCGGCAGCTGCGACACCACCACGCCTGCGAGGATGACGACGATGCCGACCGCTTGGAACGCGTCGACCGCCTCGCCGAGGACGATCACCGATATGACGATGCCGCAGGGGAGCTCGGCCGAGGCCATGATGGTGGAGATGCCCGGCGGCAGATGCGGCGTGCCGATGCCGAAAGCGATGACGGGGATGAACAGCGCGAACATGCCCAGGACGATGCCGTACTTCCAAATGCCGGCTTGGAGCGCGCCGCTTGCGAGGTAGTCGGGGCAGACGACGAGCCCCAGCAGGCAGGCGCCCACGCAGACGAACAGGCCGCGCTCGATGGAGGGCAGATCGCAGCCGATGCGGCTCGACAGGTACATGAACGCCGCCGTGCTCACCGCCGACAGCGCCCCGCACGCGACGCCCAGCGGATCGAGGCCGGAGAGGTCCTCCGACAGAAGGCCGCTGGCCAGCACGGTGCCGCCCAGGATGACGGCCACGGCGGCCAGCTCGGCGGCGTGCGGGCGCCTTCGGGTGGTGGCCACCTGCACCACCACGCCGATCCAGGTGAACTGGAACAACAGCGTGATGGCCACCGCAACGGGAAGCTTCGTGAGGGCGAAGTTGTACAGCACGCAGGTCGTGCACGTGGTCAGGCCCAGGCCCAAGAGCGCGGCGATGCGCTTGGGGGAGAGCGGGACGGGGCGCTTTCCCACGAGGGCCAGCACCAGCAGGGCGACGGCGAAGATGAGGGTTCCGAAGAGCCCTTGGCTCAATACGGTCTGCCGCCAGGTGAAGCCGTCGGCGTAGGCCAGCTTCAGAGCCGTTGCCATGACGCCGTAGCTGGCTCCGCCCACGAAAACGAAGGCCGCGTATTTCAAGGTGTTCTTTTGCATGGCCGTCATTCTAGCGCATCGCGTGCGTCGCGCACGGGTACAATAGCCGCATGCCCTATCGAATGGAAACAGCCGACAACGCCGACGCGGCCCTGCGCGCCGCTTCGAGCATCGCGGCGGAGCTCGCGCGCGAAGGCGCCGTGCCCGTGGTGCTGGTGCCTGCGCCCGCCGCCGCAGCGCGCGTGCGGCGCGCCCTCGCGCGCTCTTCGGCCGCGCTCGGCGTGCGCGTGGAGACGTTCTCAGCGTGGGTGGCGGATCGCTGGGAGCTGTTCGGCGACGGGCGGCGCATCGTGGAGCCCGCCGAGCGGACGCTGCTCGTGCGGCGCGCCCTTGAAGCCGCCGGCGAAGGCGGCCTGCACGCCACGCCCGGCACGGTCGACCTGGTGGCCGCCCTCGCGCGCGACGCCCTTCCGCAGCTCGTCCGCGCGTGCGACGAGCGGGAGACCGACTTGAGCGCGGGGGAGCGCGCGACGCTCGCCGCGCTCGCCCGCTACGCCGAAGAGCTGCGTGCGTGCGGACGCTGCGAGCTGTCCGAGGCGGCCGAGGCGCTGTCGCGAGCGCTTCCCGCGCCGCCGCCCTTGGTGGCGCTCGGCTTCGACGAGCTCGGCTGCGCCGAGGAGCACCTGCTCCAGGCGCTTTCCGAGCGTGCGCCCGTGGTGCGCGTCGACGACGGGTGCCGCGCTCCGGACGGCGACCCGGCGCGCGCCCTTGAGCTGCAAGCCCTCCTGAATCGGTTGTTCAAGCCCGCCGACGGCAACGCCCTCGCGCCGACGGGCGCCGTGCGCTTCCTGCTGCCGGCGGGACGCTACGCCGCGCCCGCGCTCGTGGCGCGCGCGGCGGCCGACGCGGCCCTTGCCGAGCGGGCGGCCGCCGACGCGCAGGGACGGGATCCGCTGCCGGTGTGCGTGACCTGCCGCGAACCGGCGTCGGCGTTCGAGGATGCGGCCGACTGCCTGGCGCGGCGCGGCGTTTCCTCGGCCGTCGCGGCGCGCGCGACGTTCGCGCAGACCGGGTTCGGCCGCGCGTTCCTGGCGCTGGTCGGGTTCGCCTGCGGCGGGGAGTGGCGGGTGTCCCAGGCCTCCGACTTCGCACTCAGCCCGTTCTCGGGCGTGCCGCAGCGCACGGCCTACGCCCTCGACGCCGCCTGGCGCGGCGACCGCACGGTCGACCGCGCGCGCATCGCATCCGACCTGCGCGCCGCGAGCGAGGTCGCCTCCGACGCGCTCGTCGCGCTCGGCGGCGGCGACGTGGACGGGGCGCTCGACGCGCTCGAGGGCCACCTGCTCCGACGGGCGGATCTCGGCGCGGCGTATCGCGCGGAGCAGCTTGCCGCGTGCGCCTGCGCCCGTTGCTTCGCGGCCGCCTGCGCGCGCGCGGCCACGCCCCTCGTCGAAGCGCTGCCGCTGCTCGAGCGCGCCTCGGTGACGGCGGGGGCGCGGGAGGACGCCTGCGTGCCCGGCGCCGCCGGCGCGGCCGGCCGCGAGCCCGCCGTGCTGTTCATGGGCTTGGACGACGCGGCGGAGCGGCCGCCGTGCTCGTGCGCCGTCCTGTTCGCGTGCGACCTCGTGGCCACCGCGTACCCGGTGCGCCCCGTGGAGAACGGCGGCACGCTGCTCATGGAGAAGCTGGGCCTGTGCGCGCCCGCCGACGCGCTCGCCGCCTCGCGGCGCCGCTTCTTCCGCGCGCTTTCGAGCGCGCGCGACGCGGTGGTGTGCGAGCGCCCGCTCAACACGGTGGACGCCGACGACGCCTATCCGGCCGTCGCGTTCGAGGAGCTGCTCGACTGCTATCGGGCCGATCCCACACGCACCGACGACCTGGACCGGGCCACGGGCCTGCCCGCCGCGCTCGCGCCCTTCGCCGAGACCGCCGGCGAGGACGCCCTGCACGAGAACCTCGCGCCGGGATGCGACCCCTCCGACGCCGTGGCGTGGGACGTGCCCGCGAGCGGGGAGGTGTCGCCTGCGGCCCGCAGTCTCGTCGTGCTGCCGGGTGCGGGTGCCGCGAACGCAGCGGGCGCCGCGCTGCCCGCCCTGTCGCCTTCGGCCATCGAGAGCTACCTCGAGTGCCCGTGCAAGTGGTTCTCGCTCAGGCGCCTGCGCCTGTCCGAGCCCGACGCGGGCTTCGGCCCGCTGGAGATGGGCAGTTTCTCGCACGGCGTGCTCAAGAGCTTCTACGAGCACTTCATCGAGGCCGGGCATGCGAAGGTGGCGCCGGAAAACCTGCCCGACGCGCAAGAGCTTCTGCGCGAGACGTTCGCCCGCCATCTGGCGTTCCAGCCCGAGCTCAAGCGCAACCGCAACCCGCTCGTGCCCCGCACGGCCTTCGAGCGGGCCGAGACGCACGACCTCGAGCGCAGGCTCGCGGCCTACCTTGAGCGCGAAAGCGCGCTGTTGCCCGGATTCGCGCCCGCGCGCTTCGAGCTCGACTTCGGCGGCGCGGAGCCGTTCGAGTACGCGGGTTGCGCGTTGCGCGGCAGCGTGGACCGCGTCGACGTGAACGAGCGCGGGCAAGCCGTCGTCATCGACTACAAGGGGTCGCTCTCGCCCGACTACGCGCTGTCCTCGGCGTCGCCCGCACCGTCGGCGGGCGGCGTCGTGCTGCCGCACAAGGTACAGACGCTCGTGTACGCCCAGGCGGTCCGCCGTCTGCTGGGCCTGGAGGTCGTGGGCGCGCTCTACGTGTCCTACGGGCGCGACGGGCGCGTGGCCGGGGCCTTCGACCGCACCGTCGTGGGCGAGGGGGACGTTCCTGGCATCGACGCGGATGCCTGCGGCGTGCCGGGGCCGGCCTGCGAGGAGCTCGGGGCCGCGTCGTTCGCCGAGCTGGTGGACCGCGTGGAAGAGGGCATCGCCGCCGCGGCGCGCAGCATGGGAGCAGGGCTCGTGGCCCCCGATCCGCGCGGTGGGGATCCGTGCGGATTCTGCCCGGTCCTCGCGTGCGAAAGGAGGCGCTAGCCGGTGAACCTCGAAACCTGCACGCCGGGCCAGCGCGCCAGCGTCGAGCGCGTGGACGGGCCGCTGCTCGTGTCGGCCGGCGCCGGCTCGGGCAAGACGTTCACGCTCACGCAGCGCATCGCCTACGCGCTTCTGCCTGAGAGCGGCCCGGCCGCCGGCGGCGTCGACGAGGTGCTGGCCATCACGTTCACGGAGAAGGCCGCCGCCGAGATCAAGGCGCGCGTCAAGCGCACGCTGCGCGCCGAGGGCATGGCCGAGGAGGCCCTGAAGGTGGACGCCGCCTGGATATCCACCATCCACGGCATGTGCGCGCGCATCCTGCGCACCCATGCCTTGGAGCTGGGGCTGGACCCGGCGTTCGGCATCGTGGGCGACGCGGAGCGGGCCGACCTCGTGGCCGAGAGCATCGACGAGGCCCTGGGCGCCGACAACGACATCATCGAGCGCGGCTCGTACGCGGCGCTGTTCGACGAGTTCCCCGCGCGCTCGGCGCTGCCCACGGCTCCCTCGGTGGCTTCGATGCTGCAGACGCTGCTCGACAAGGCCGTGGGCCTGCGCGGCGGTTTGGACGCCGTCGACCTGGGGCCCGAGCCGCCGCGCCCCGCCGCGCTCGCCCGCGAGCTGCTGGTGGCCTACGAGGACGTGGCGGCCGCGCTCGAGCAGGGCGGCACGAGCGCGGCCGCCGAGCGGGCGCGCGGCCAGGCGGCCGAGGCCGTAGACGCGCTCTCGGCGTTTCTGGCGGAAGGCGCGGACGCCGGCCCGCGCGACCTCGCGGCCGTGGTGGACGCGTGCGCGTTTTTGCCGAAGACGTTCGGCGGCGCCGAGGTGAAGGAGCGGGTCGCGGCCTACCAGGACGTGCACGCCCACGTGTGCCGCAGCGTCGCCTTGGCGCTGGCCTGGCCGCGCGCTCACGAGCTGCTGGCGCTCGCGCGCGAGGTGGCGCGACGTTACGAGGACAAGAAGCGCGCCGCATGCAAGCTCGACAACGACGATTTGCTGGTGAAGACGCTCGCCGCCTTCGAGGAGCATCCGTGCGTGGCGCGCCGTTACGCCGACCGCTTCAAGCTGGTCATGGTGGACGAGTTCCAGGACACGAGCCAGCTGCAGATCGACCTTATCGCGCATCTCGCCGGGCCCGGCCTCGGCCGCCTGTGCACCGTGGGCGACGCCCAGCAGTCCATCTACCGCTTCCGCGGGGCCGACGTGAACGTGTACGAGGCGCACAAGCGCACCATGCGCTCCGAAGAGGTAGGCGCCCTCTACGTGGAGCTGACGAAGAACTTCCGCAGCCACGCCGACGTTCTGTCGTTCGTCGACCGCGTGTTCGAGCAGCCCCATGTGTTCGGCGACGACTTCATGTCGCTCGCCCCCTGCGACGGGCGGAGGTCGACGTATCGCGGCGACGGACCGCGCATCGACCTCGTGCTGGCCATGCGCCCCTCCGGGCGCGGCACCGGCGTGGGCGTCGACGACGCGAAGGCCGCCTGCGCCCGCGCCGTCGCCCGCCGCTTCGCCGCGCTGCGCGCGAGCGGCCACGCCCCGGGCGACATGGTGGTGCTGCTGGGCAAGATGTCGCGGGCCGAGACGTACGCCCAGGCGCTGCGCGACGAGGGCTTCGAGTGCGCCGTGACGGGAGGGTCGCTGTTCGCCGCCGCGCCCGAGGTGCGCGTGGTGGCGCGGTTCGCGGAGGCGCTGGCGAACCCGGCCAACACAGCGGCGCTGTTCGAGGTGCTCACGAGCGATATGGTGCGCCTCTCGGCCGACGACCTGCTGGAACTGGCCACCGAACGGGACGCCGAGACGGGCGAGCTGCGCCGCCGCGACCTGGACAAGGGCTTCGCCCGCCTGGCGGAGCGGGAGGGCGGGCTTCCCCCGCGCCTGTCGCACGCCGTGGGCCTGATCGCGCGCGCCCAGCGCGACGCGCGCACGCGCCCGCTTTCCCGCGTGGTGCAAGACGCCGTGGTCCGCTCGGGTTGGATGGCGCGGCTCGAGGACGGGGGAGCGGCGGGGCTCGCGTGCGCCGCCAACGTGCTCAAGGCCGTGCGCCTCATCGAGCAGCTGGAGGGCGAGCGGCACCTGGGCTTGGCCAGCGCGGCGCGCGCATTCGCCGACGAGCTCGCGGCGGGGATGAAGGAGGCGCCCGGCGCGCTTTCGGGCAGCGGGGGCGACGTCGTGAAGATCATGACGATACACGCGTCGAAGGGCCTCGAGTTCCCCATCGTCGCCCTGGCCGATTTCGCGGGGCCCGCCGCGCCGCAGGGCAGGCTCGTGGTGGAGACGTGCGGAGCGGCCGCGCGCGCGTCGTTGCTCGCCGGGGGCTCGCTGGACGGGTTCCCGAACGTCGCGAAGCGCGCCGTAGGCGGTTTCGCGGACGAGGAGGACGCCGACCTCGCCGCCGCGCGTCGCGTGCTGGAGGGGGGCGCCCCCGTCTGCGACGGGCGGGGCGTCCCGGCGTGCACCCAGGACGCCTACCGCGCCGCGCTGCGCGACCGGGCGGCGGCCGAGGAGTTGGCCGAGGCGCGCCGCAAGCTCTACGTGGGCCTTACGCGGGCGAGCGAGGCGCTGGTGGTGTGCATGGACGCGAAGGCACCCGCGGCGGGCAAGCCGCCCTCGTACCCCGCGCTCGTGGACGACGTGCGCGGCGCGCTCTGCGGCGCGGCCGACTTCCCGGAGGGCACGGCGGAGTTCGAGTACGGCGGCAGCGCGCCGGCGCGGTTCGAGCGCATCGTCGTGCAAGCGGCGCCCGCGACCGACGGGGCGCCCGCGCCCTCCACCGCGCCCGCGTCCTTCGTCGTGCCCCGCATGGCCGGCGTCGACCCCGTGCCGCGCCGCCCGTGGAACCCGCTGCGCGAGCACGTGTTCTCCTACACGTCCATCGCGCCCGCGCACGACGCCGCGAAGGCCGCCGGCGCCGCGACGCCTTCCGACGCCGCGGGCCTCGACGACGACGGCGCGCCCTTCGACGACGCCGGGAGGGGCGCCCGTCCTTCCGCTGATGCGGACAAGGCCACCAGCCTGGGCAGCGCGTTCCACCGCGCCGCCCAGTTCGAGGCGGAGACGGACGCCGCGCCGGACGCCGCGCGCCTTGCGGCGATAGCGGACTCCCTCGCGCTCTCGCCGGCGCAGCGCACGCGCCTCGCGGCCGCCTGCGAGCGCTGGTTCGCCAGCGCAACGTTGGCCGAGACGCTCGCTTGGGAGCTGCGGCGCGCCGAGGTCCCCTTCGCCGTGGAGGTGGGCGGCGAGCTCATGGAGGGCGAGATCGACCTCTTGTGCACGCACGGCGCCGACCCGCGCGGGAGGGCGCTCGTCGTGGACTACAAGACCGGCGGCGCGGACGACGAGGATCTCGGGCACGTGCGCGAGAAGCACGCGCTGCAGGCCCGTTGCTACGCCTACGCGTTGCTGTCGCAGGGCTTCGACGAGGTGGAGCTGCGCTTCGTGCGCGTCGAGCGCGCGCAGGAGGGCGGCAGCGAGCCCCAGGTCGCCGTCTATCGGTTTTCCGCCGCGGATGCGCCCGTTCTGTGCGAGCTCATCGCTCGGGCGCGTGTCGCCTCTCTGGCTTAAAGGGGGCTGCATCAAAAGCGCCGCTTCGCTCGTCGTGTGGGGCAAGGGCTCTGCCTGCCGACCGACGGGCAACGTTTCCTCGGGTGGACGGCAAGGGCAGAGCCCTTGCCCTACGGAACGGTCATCGCCAACGAGCATTTCGGGAGCTTTTGATACAGCCCCGAACGCGCCGACCCTGCGTGCGCGTGGCCCCGATCGCGCGCCGCCTTCCGGACCTCGGGCATGCGCTTGGAGCGGCCGGCCTTCCGCCGTCCGACGAGGCCTTCGCTGCCGGTCCCCGGTTCACTGCCCTCTATCGACCGCCGAAAGCGCTTCGAACCCCGAAACGTAACGTATGCATTACGTTCAAAACCGACATGCAGGCCGATGGACGGGTCGCGTCAAACTTTTCATTATGCGGGGGTTCGCGCGATTATTCATGTCTGCAAATTCCGCATCTGAACGGGTAATATGCGATCCGCAAGGAGGGGCGGCATGGTGCGAGGCGGCGCACCGGCCCATAGCGGGCTTCGGCCATCCGCCCCGGCCGTTTTCCGGTTGCGCGCGGCGCCCTAGCGCCTCCCGTGCTCCCGGTACGCCTCGGTCACCTGCAGCTCGTACTGCTTGCGGGTGCCCTTCACCACGGTGTCCAGGATGAGCCCGCACGAGAACGATATCACGCCGACGAACACGAGCGCCACGGCCAAGAGCGCCGAGGGGAGGCGCGGCACGAGGCCCGTCGACGCGAACTCGACGATGACGGGGATGCCCGCCACGAGCCCCAGCACGCAGAACAGGAGCGCCAGCCAGGAGAACAGGGCGAGCGGCCGGTAGTCCTTGAACAGCGACAGTATCATGAGCAGCACCTTCACGCCGTCGGAGAAGGTGTCGAGCTTGCTCTCCGAGCCCTCGGGCCGGTCCCGGTAGTCGATCGGCACCTCGGCGATGCGCCAGCGCTTGTCCACCGCGTGGATGGACAGCTCCGTCTCTATCTCGAAGCCCGGCGAGAGCACGGGCATGGTCTTGGCGAACACGGCGTTGTAGGCGCGGTAGCCGGTCATGACGTCGGAGAACTCGAAGCCGTAGATCCACTTGATGAGCGCGCGCACCAGGTCGTTGCCGAAGCCGTGGAAGGCGCGGTCGTTCTCCTGGCCGTAGGTGCCGTTGGACAGCCGGTCGCCCACCACCATGTCGGCCTCGTCGGCGACGAGCGGGGCCAGCAGCTCCGGCGCGGCCTCGGCGGGGTAGGTGTCGTCGCCGTCCACCATGAGGTAGTAGTCCGCGTCGATGTCGCGCATCATCTGCCGCACGACGTTGCCCTTGCCCTGGCGGCGCTCGGTGCGCACGACGGCCCCGTGCTCGCGGGCGATGTCGCCCGTGCCGTCCGAGGAGTTGTTGTCGTAGACGTACACCGTGGCCCCCGGCAGCGCGCGGCGGAAGTCGTCGACGACCTTGCCGATGGTCACGGCCTCGTTGTAGCAGGGGATGAGCACGGCCACGCTGCCGGCCTGCGCGGCGCTCTCCGTGCGCGGCCCTTCGGCCTGCGCGTCCTTCTTCTCTTGCACGATTGCTCCTCGATTCTCGAATGCAACCATCCTAACCGATTGGACGGGCGCACGCCAGCCGTCGCGCCCGCGTTTCTCGCCATTCCCCGCGCCGCCTCCCGCGCGCCGTCGCTTCGCTTGGAAACTTCCCGTAGACGACCCGTTGCCAAGCGGTAGGCCGACGGAGAGCGGGCGGCCGAACGGCGGTGATAGAATGCCGTGATTCCAACGAAGACGACGGGTGGTGGCTTTCGGCATGAACGTGCATTTCGGCGCGCGCGAACGCAGGCGCGCGATCGCGGCGGTTGCGGCTGTGGCCGTGGCGGTGGCGATCCTGCTGACGTACACCGTGGTGTCCACGCGCAAGGCCACCGACGACGTCGTGGCGAACGTGAGCAGCGTGTATCTGGGCGAGCTGAGCAAGCAGGTGGCGTTTCGGTTCGACGCCAGCGTGGAGGGCAAGTTCGGCCAGATGGAGGCCGTGGCGACGGGCTTGGCCGCCGTCGCGCCGCAGAGCCGCGGCGAGGCGGCGGCTTACCTGACCGCGCAGGCGCGCAAGGACAACTACGCCTTCCTCGCCCTCAAGACGGACGACGGCGGCTACGTCGTGGCGGACGGGGCGACGGGCTTCTGCGGCGAAGGCGACCACGTTGCGTCTACGTACGCGGAAGGGCGCACGGTCGCGCTGTGCGACGGCCTCATCGTGCTCGAGGAGCGCATGGAGCCGGTGAGCCTGGGAGACGGGCGGGCCGTCGCGGTCGTCTGCGGGCTCAGCGCCAAGGGCGTGGGCGATTGCCTCGACCTCACGCTGTTCGACGGCTTCTCGCGCACGGTCGTGATCGATCGGAACGGCGTGTGCGTGGTGAGCGACCGGGACAGCGAGCTCGAGCCAGGGGACAACCTGTTCGACTGCCTTTCCGAGCGGGTGGTCTACTCGGATGGCGGCGAGGCGCACGTCCGCGAGGTGCTCGCGCGCGGCGACACCGCCCTCATGCCGATCGCCGTGAACGGCCTCGACGAGTACCTGTACTTCCGCCCGCTCGACCGGACGGACTGGTACCTGTGCTCGGTCATGCCCTGCAGCGCCGTCGAGGGCGACATCGGGGATCTGAGCGGCACCATAACCGTGAACGCCGCCATCGTGGGCGGGGCCGTGCTGCTGTTCGTGCTCGCGGCCTTCCTCGTGTACTACCGTCTGGCCAAGAAGAGCACGCGCCTTCTGGCCGAGGAGAAGGACCGCGCCGAGCGCGCCTTCGCCGAGGCGCAGCAGGCGAGCCTGGCCAAGACCGATTTCCTGTCGCGCATGTCGCACGAGATACGCACGCCCATGAACGGCATCATGGGCATGACGGCCATCGCGCTGGAGAGCATCGGCGACGACGCCAAGGTGCGGGAGTGCTTGGAGAAGGTGACGCTGTCCTCGGAGCACCTGCTGTCGCTCATCAACGACATACTGGACATGAGCAAGATCGAAAGCGGCAAGATCGAGATCAAGTACGAGGCGTTCGACCTGGCCACGTTCATCGGCTCGCTCGCGGCGGTGTTCCGCACCCAGGCCGCGGAGCGGGGCGTCGCCTTCGACACGGTGGTGGAGGGCAGCGTGCCCGAGAGCGTGGTGGGCGATCCTTTGCGGTTGAACCAGGTGGTGTACAACCTCATGGGTAACGCGTTCAAGTTCACGCCGGAGGGCGGCCGCGTGACGCTGCTCATCGAGCGGTTGGACGACGGCGAGGACGGACGGCTGTGGCTGCGGTTCGCGGTCGAGGACACGGGGTGCGGCATCGAGCCGGAGTATTTGGACAAGATATTCGGCTCGTTCGAGCAGGGCGACGCGTCGATCGCCCGCCGCCACGGCGGCACGGGGCTGGGGCTGGCCATCACGAAGCGCTTCGTCGAGCTCATGGGCGGGCGCATCCGCGTGGCAAGCGTGGCGGGCTGCGGCTCGTCGTTCGCCGTCGACGTGCCGTTCGAGGAAGCGGGGGACGATCGGCTGGTCGCCTGCGATCCGGTCGAGCCGAAGGCCGCCGCGCCCGTGGCCTGCCAGGCCGGCTCCTACGACTTCTCCGGCGCGCACGTCCTCGTGGTCGAGGACAACCCCCTGAACCAGGAGATCGCCGTCGAGCTCATGCGCATGGCGGGCGCGGACGTGGAGACGGCCTCCACGGGGCGCGAGGCGGCAGACGCGTTCGCCGCCTCGGAAGAAGGCTGGTTCGACCTCGTGCTCATGGACGTGCAGATGCCCGACATGGACGGCTACGAGGCGGCCCGCGCCATCCGGGCCATGGACCGGGCGGACGCGCGCACCGTGGTTGTCCTGGCCATGACGGCGAACGCCTTCACCGAGGACGAGGAACGCAGCCTGGCAAGTGGAATGGACGGGCATCTGAGCAAACCCCTTGATATTCGCAGCGTTTATGCCACAATAGACGGGTTTTTGGAAAAGCGGCGCCGCGAAGGGCGCTGAGGCCCGGCCGCGGCATGCGGCGAAGGCGGGGAAGGCGCGAACGTGAAGAAGCTCATCGCTCAGATCATGAAGTTCGGCGTGGTGGGCGTCATCGCGTTCGCCATCGACTACGGGCTGCTCGCGCTGCTCACCGAGGCGTTCGGCGTGAACTACCTGGTGAGCGCCACCATCTCGTTCACCGTGTCCGTGGTGTTCAACTACGTGGCGTCCATGCGCTACGTGTTCAAGCACAAGGAGGGCATGAGCCGTCGGCGCGAGTTCGTCATCTTCGTGGTGCTGTCGATCATCGGCCTCGTCATCAACAACGCCTGCATGTGGGCCGGCGTGGAGCTTCTGGGCGTGCACTACCTCATCGTGAAGATCGGCGCCACGTTCATCGTCATGGTGTGGAACTTCGTCACCCGCAAGATATTCCTCGACGCCGGCGACGAGCCCGGCGAGATCCTCTCCGACATCGAGTAGGCGTGCGGACACCGAGGTTCAAATGGTGTCCAGGCCACAGAAAAGGCCGGGCGTGCGCCCGGCCTCGGTGTTCTCGCTGGTGCCCTTGACAGGATTCGAACCTGCGGCTTTCTGCTCCGGAGGCAGACGCTCTATCCCCTGAGCTACAAGGGCACGGGGGAAGATTATACGCTATGATGGTTGAAATCGGAAAAACAATGCAAGGAAATCTCACGAACATGGAACAAGCCATCACCATCGAGCGCATGGGCTACGGCTCCGAGGCGGTCGGTCGCCTCGACAACGGGAAAACGGTCTTCGTGGAGGGCGGCGCGCCGGGCGACGTCGCCGTCGTCGAGATCGTGGAGGAGAAGCAGGCGTTCGCCCGCGCGCGCCTCGCGAGGCTCGACGAGCCGTCGGCCCTGCGCGTCCAGCCGGCCTGCCCGCACGCGGAAGCGTGCGGGGGATGCCCGTGGGCCCACCTGGCCTACGAAGCGCAGCTGGACGCGAAGCGCGCCAACGTCGCGGCGGCGCTCGTGCGCACGGCGCACTTCGAGCAAGAACGCGCCGACGACCTCGTGCGCCCGTGCGCGCCGAGCAAGCGGCAGTGGGGCTACCGCAACAAGCTCGAGCTGGGCGCGCGTTTCGACGAGCGCGGAGCGTTCATGCTGGGGTTCCACCGCGAGGGCACGCACGACATCGCCACGCCCGACACCTGCTCCGTGGCCGTCAAGCCCATCGAGCGCGCCCCCAAGGCCTTGCGCGGCGCGCTCCGGTTCGCCCAGGGGTCTCAGGACCTGGGCATCTTCCGCGTGGGGGTGCGCGGCAGCGTGCGCACGCGCGACGTGGAGGTGGCGCTGTGGACGAAGCCGGGCTCCTTCCCGCGCGGGCACGTGGCCAACACGCTCAAGAGCGCGCTCAAGGCCACGAGCATCGTGCGCGTGCTGGCCGATCCCGGCAAGGCGCGCAAGATCAAGGGCGTCGAAACGCTCGACGGCAAGGGCTGCTGGGGCGAGGAGCTGTCCGGCGCGCGCTTCCTCACGAGCGCGCCGTCGTTTTTCCAGGTGAACACCGCGCAGGCCGAGAAGCTGGTGGCCGAGGTCGTGGCGGGTCTGGGCGGACGCATGGGGGAGGACGGTCCCGAAGGGCTCGACGAGCTGTTCGTGGCCGACCTGTACGCCGGCGGCGGCACGTTCTCCGTGCCGCTCGCGCAGGCGGGCGCCGACGTCGTCGCCATCGAGTCGGCGGGCTCCTCGGTGCGCGATCTGCGCCGCAACGCCGACATGAACGGCGTGGACGTGGAGGTCGTGGGCGGCGACGCGGCCCGCGAGCTGCCGGAGCTGGGCGAGCTGGACGCCCTCGTGGTCGACCCCCCGCGCGCCGGCTTGGCCGAAGGCGTGGTGGAGAGCATCGCCCAAGCCGGCCCCGAGCGCGTGGCCTACGTGAGCTGCAACCCCGCCACCTGGGCGCGCGACGTCGAGCGCTTCGAGCGATCCGGCTACCGCCTGTCCCGCGTCCAACCGGTCGACCTGTTCCCCCAGACGTACCACGTGGAGGTCGTCAGCGTGTTCGAACGGGAATAGGGGGGCGTCGCCCACGCTCGGCAAGTCTCGATTCATACGCCCGCAGCGCTTGGGGAAGGGGTCGCGACCGCCCTCATCCGGTCGCGGGCGCGCCCCTTTCCCGGCGCTTCAACGAGCCCGTGAATGTTATACGATTTTTCCCCTTCGCCAGAGGTTACCTGCTAGAATTCTCAATCGTATGTGGTAATTCGCCAACGCGGCGCGACCGGGCAGACCGGGCGCGCGCGGTGACATAAACGCAGTGAGGAAAAGGAGCCATCATGGCGCAGTACACGCCCGAATACCAGCCGACCGGCGACGAGATCGCCGTCATCACCACGTCGAAGGGCACGATCCGCGTGCAGCTTCACGGCGCGGACGCCCCCATCCACGTGGGCAACTTCGTCGAGCTGGCGCAGAAGGGCTTTTACGACAACCTGAAGTTCCATCGCTACGTGCCGGGCTTCGTCATCCAGGGCGGCTGCCCGAACACGCGCGACCTGTCCACGCAGGACGTCATCGCCAAGGCCAAGAGCCCCTTCGCGGGCCTCGGCACCGGCGGCCCGGGCTACTCCATCAAAGAGGAGTACACCACGAACCCGCACAACGAGCACAACGACGGCACGCTGGCCATGGCCCGCTCGCAGGATCCGAACTCCGCCGGCTCGCAGTTCTACTTCTGCCTGGGCGACCAGCCCATGCTCGACTCGGGCTACACGGTGTTCGGCGACACGGTCGAGGGCCTCGACGTCATCGGCGAATTGCGCGTGGGCGATGTGATCGAGCACATCGAGATCGAGAACGCCGCCGAATAGCGCACGGGGCGCCTGCCCGCCGGGCGCCCTCAACCAAACGTAAGGAAGCAGATGAACAACGACCTATTCCAGCAAGCCCGCGCGGCCTACGCCGCCAAGGACTACGCGAACGCCCTCCAGGCGTTCACGCAGTGCTTGCAGGATGGAAGCCATCCGCTCGCTCCGGGCGAGATGGGGCTGCTCTATCACCAGATAGGCAACTGCCTTGTCAAGCTCAAAGACTGCAACGAGGCCATCCACGCCTACACGCAGGCCACGGCCGACGCGTCCTACGACGCGTGCGGCGCGGTGAACTACAACCTCGGCATGGCCTACGCGGCGCTGCACGACTACGAGGACGCGGTCAAGCACTTCGAGATCGCCGTGTCCGACGCGAAGTACGACACGCCCTACAAGGCCTACAGCGGCATGGGCAACGCGCTGCTGAAGCTGGGCAAGTCCGCCGAGGCCGGCGTGGCGTTTCGCGAGGCGGCGCTGGACGAGGGCAACCCCGACCCCACGAAGGCGCTGCTGAACCTGGGCGTGTGCTTCATGGCGCTCGACCGCCCGGCCGACGCCGTGGCGTCCTACGAGAGCACCCTGCAGTTCGGCATGCAGCCCGACACGAAGAACAAGCTCTACGCGAACCTCGGGCAGGCCTACGTGGCGTGCGGCCAGATGCAGAAGGCCGTGAACGCCTTCGAGCAGTCCATCGCCGACAAGACGTACTACCTGTCCGACTCCGCGAGCGTCGACTACCAGCGCGCCATCGCGGCCGTGGCCCAGGGCACGTCCGAGATCACGCAGGTCATACCGGCCGTGGCCGCCGCCGACATGTCTGGTTTGGACGTGGCGGCCGACGGCGCGCCCATGTACACCGACGAGGGTGCCTACGCCTACGGGCAGCAGGACCCCTACTATTACGCCGACGCGTACGGCGAGCAGGCGTACTCCGGCACCGAGGCGGGCGACCACTTCTTCAACGCGAGCGACGAAGAGCTGGAGAAATGGTCCAAAGGCCTGGCCAAGCAGGACCGCAAGCGCCGCAACGTGGGGCTGAAGGTGCTCGTGGCCATCGTGCTCGTCGTGCTGGTGGCGTTCGGCGCGGCCGTGTTCCTGTACACGCAGGGCTGGGGCTATCCGACGCAGGACACCGTGGTCAAGGAGCTGTTCGCCGATCCCGACGCCGCCGCTTCCACCGTGTTCGCCAAGGAGGTCGGCACCGACAAGGCCAAGACCATGGTGGAGCCGATCGTGGCCGACGCCAACCCCTCCATCAACGGCGTGGACAAGTCCATGAGCGATTCCACCGTGTACGTGACGGCCAAGACCGCCGAAGGCGGCGACGTGCAGTACAAGGTGTCGCTCGTGCGCGACATGATAGGCTGGAAGGTCTCGAACGTCGAGCTCTACTTCCCGAGCCAGAACTGACAAAAAACAGCGACGCGAACGCGCCGCTGTTTTTTGTCATCCTGAGCGCAGGGAGCGAAGCGACCGGAGTCGAAGGATCCCGTGCGGGCCGATAGGCCGTTTGCGCTCGTGCGCCGCACGGGATCCTTCGACTCCGCCGCAGGGGCGGCTTCGCTCAGGATGACAACATACCAAAGAGAGAAAGGGAACCACATGGCAGTGCAGAAGACCTACACCATGATCAAGCCCGACGGCGTGCGCAACGGCCACATCGGCGAGATCGTCAACCGCTTCGAGCGCGCGGGCCTCACCGTCGAGCGCATGGAGCTGGGCATGGTCACCGACGAGCAGGCGAAGGCCAACTACGCCGAGCACGAGGGCAAGCCGTTCTACGAGGGCCTCATCTCCTACATCACCAGCGGCCCCGTGGTGAAGATGGTCGTGTCCGGCGAGGGCGCGGTGGCGAAGTGCCGCTCGCTCATGGGCGCCACGAACCCGGCGGAAGCGGCCCCCGGCACGATCCGCGGCGATTTCGGCCTCATCATGGACGAGAACGTCATCCACGGCTCCGACAGCCCCGAGTCCGCTGAGCGAGAAATCGGCATCTTCTTCGAATAGTTCTCGCGGGCAGCCCGCCGGGCGGGTACGCTGTTGCACATTAGCAGGCCACCAGACGAGAAAAGGACGAGAGCATGCTGTATCGCGTCATCGATGCCTCCGAACTTCCCTCGCTCGTGTCGGCGTTCATGGAAACCTACGAAGTGGTAGCTCCGGTCAAGCGCGACCGGAGCTACGTGTTCGAGGCCGTGGAATCGTTCGACGACATCGAGCTGGGCTACGACACGACCGTCTCATCGCCCAAGAAGTACTTTCTTCCGCCCACCGAGACGCTGTTCCCCTTCGACGCGCGCGACAACGAGGTGGCGGCCTTCGCGGCCGAGATCACCCCGCGCGTCATCTTCGGCGCCCACGCCTGCGACATCAACGCGCTGAACCGGCTCGACCTGGTGTTCCGCGACGGGCGCTACCCCGACCCGTACTACGTGGCGCGGCGCAAGGCCACGCTCATCGTGGGCGTGAGCTGCACGCCCGACGACACGTGCTTCTGCAACCTGTGGGGTGCCGACGAGGCGCGCTTCGGCTACGATCTGTTCCTGCAGGATCTGGGCGGCAAGTACCTGGTGAGCATATCCAGCGTGGAGGCGGCGAACATCCTGGAGGCGGCGTGCAACCCGCGCGTGGCCACCGACGAGGACCGCATCGAGTTCCGCCACGCCACGCGGCGGCGCCAGGACGCCTTCAACGGCGAGATCCCGGACATCCAGGACGTCGCCATGCTCATGGACGCGTTCCACAAGGACCCGTACTGGGAGGAGCTGGGCGGGCGCTGCCTGGCCTGCACGGCCTGCTCGGCCGTGTGCCCCACCTGCTTCTGCTTCGACATCCAGGACACGCTCGACCCCGACGGGAAGACGGGGCGGCGCGAGCGCACGTGGGACTCGTGCACGTCGCCGCAGTTCGCCCAGGTGGCCGGCGGGCACAACTTCCGCGCCGACGGGCGCAACCGCGTGCGGCACCGCATGTACCACAAGCTCAACGGCTTCCTCGCCAACCACGACCGCATGCTCTGCGTGGGCTGCGGGCGCTGCGTGACGGCGTGCAAAGCGAACATCAATCCCATCGAGGTGCTGAGGTTCTTCGAGAGGAAGGGGGCCGACGATGCCGAGTAGCTGCGCGGTTTCCACCGTCCAGGTGCGGCCGTTCCACGACGAGCCCGCCCCGATGGCGGGCGACGAGATGATGGCCGCCAACCCGTATAGGCCCTGGCCGGCCCGCATCACGTCCATCGTGGACTTGACGGCCACGGAGAAGCTGTTCGAGTTCCGGCTTATCGACGACCGCATCCGCGACGCGTTCCACCACGAGCCCGGCCAGTTCGTCGAGGTGAGCATCTTCGGCGTGGGCGAGGCGCCCATCTCCATATCCAGCTCGCCCACCAAGCGCGGGTTCATCGAGCTGTGCGTGCGCCGCACGGGCGCGTTCACCAATGTGCTGCACGAGATGCAGTGCGGCGACATCGTGGGGTTGCGCGGGCCGTTCGGACGCGGGTTCCCCATCGAGGACATGAAGGGCCACGACATCCTGCTCGTGGCGGGCGGCCTCGGCATCGCGCCGCTGCGCTCGCTCATCAACAACATCCACGACGAGCGCTCCGAGTTCGGCAAGGTCACCATCATCTACGGGTCGAAGAACCCCTCCGAGGTGATGTTCCGCCAGCAGTTCGAGATGTGGCGCCACCGCAAGGACTTCGACCTCTACCTGACCGTCGACCACCCGGACGACACGTGGGACGGCGAGGTCGGTCTGGTCACGAAACCGTTCGAGCACTTGGAGATCGACGCGTCGAACACGTACGGGGCGCTGTGCGGGCCTCCGGTCATGTACCGCTTCGCCATCGACGAGATGCGGAAGAAGGGCATCAGCTACGACCATATCTACGTGAGCTTCGAGCGGCACATGAAGTGCGGCATGGGCAAGTGCGGACACTGCCAGATCGGGCACCAGTACGTGTGCATCGACGGGCCCGTGTTCAACTACTGGGAAGCCAAGAACATTCAGGGGTCGATGTGATATGAGCGGATACTGCATAGCCTGTCAAGAGAAACCGGCGACGCCGCGCGTCGTGGTGGTGGGGCTGGCCAGCTGCTTCGGCTGTCAGCTGCAGATCACGAACGCCGAGGCGCATCTGCTGGACGTGCTCGGCCAGATCGACGTGCGCTACTGGCAGCTCACCTCGAGCGATCCCATGCCCGAGGAGTTCGACGTGGCCGTCATCGAGGGCGCCGTGACCACCGAGGAGGCCGAGGCGACCGTGCGGCAGCTGCGCGAGCGCGCCGGCGTCGTCATAACCATCGGCGCGTGCGCCACCACGGCGGGCATACCCGGCATGGCGGCGGCGGGTTTCCTCGAGCGCCCCGCGCAGGTGTACGCACACGTGCCCGAGGCTTGCGGCGAGATGATCGCGCCGCGCCCCGTGCAGGCCGTCATCGACGTGGACTTCGAGGTGCGCACGTGCCCGGTGGACTCGCTCGACTTCGTCGACGTGCTCCAGCGCGCGCTGTACGGCTCGAACAAAGCGGTGCCCACGCGCACGATGTGCGGCGACTGCAAGCGCAACGAGACGAGCTGCTTCTTCGGCAAGCAGCAGCTGTGCCTGGGTTTGGTGACGCGCGCCGGGTGCGGCGCCCGCTGCGTGAACCTGGGGCGGCCCTGCAACGGGTGCCGCGGCCTGTCGCCCGACGCGAACCTGCCCTCGGCGCGCGAGGCGTGCGAGCGCTACGGCGTGCCGGTGGCCGACTTCGACAAGGCGCTCGAGATGTTCAACCAGGTGAACCCCGCCCTGCAGACGAGCGAGTGAGGAAACGAGCATGACGAAAACCGCTATACACGTAGACCACGTCGCCCGCATCGAAGGCCACGGCAACGTGCACGTGGTCATCGAGGACGGCATCGTGAAGACCGTGGAGATGAACGTGGTGGAACCGGCGCGCCTGTTCGAGAGCATGGTGCGCGGGCGCAGCTGGCGCGAGGTGTCCTACATCTCCTCGCGCATCTGCGGCATCTGCTCGGCCAGCCACGTGGTCACCGACCTCAAGGCCATCGAGCGCGCCTTCGGGGTGCAGGTCACGCCCCGCACGAGGGCCCTGCGCGAGCTTCTGGTGTACGGCTCGTACCTGCAGAACCACGCCACGCACCTGTTCGTGCTGGCCGCGCCCGACTTCGTGGGCCAGAAGAGCGTGTTCCCGCTGGCCGAGACCGATCCGGAGCTCTTCGACAAGGCCCTGGGCCTGAAGGCGCTCGGCAACGAGCTGTGCACGAAGGTGGGCGGGCGCAGCATCCACCCCATCACGGCCGTGGTGGGCGGCTTCACCCACGAGCTGGAGGCGGGGGAGTACCGCGCGCTGGCCGAGAAGATGGACGAGGCGGCCGCGTTCGCGGCGGCGGCCGTGGACCTGTTCGCCAGCTTCCCCGTGCCGAGCATAACCACGGCGGGCGACATGCTGGCCATGGTGGAGCCCGACTACTACCCGGTGGAGTGCTCCGACACGGCGCGCTTCCTGGACGCCGGCATCGAGTTCGACGCGAACGACGTGGCCGCGCACCTGGAGGAGTACGAGATGCCGCACTCCGCGGCGCTGCTGGCCCGCGTGCGCGAGACGGGGTCGCCCTTCTTCACAGGCGCGCTCGCGCGCATCAACGCCTCGTGGCAGCACCTGGGCCAGAACGCCAAGGTGGCCGCCGCCAAGGCGGGCCTGCGCCCGCCCGAGCGCAACCCCTTCATGAACAACGTGGCCCAGGCCGTCGAGCTGGTGGACGCGCTCGACCGCTGCGCGGGCATCTGCCGCGCGCTGGCCGAGCCGGGCGGCGTGGAGGGTTCGAGCGAGCCCGTGGACTTCGAGGTCAAGGCCGGGCGCGGCGTGGGCTTCACCGAGGCCCCGCGTGGCGCGCTGTTCCACGCACTGGAGTTCGACGACGAGGGCCGCGTCGTGCACGCGTCCATCATGACGCCCACGGCCCAGAACGTGGCGAACCTCGAAGCCGACATGCGCCTGCTGGCCGAGCAGCTCGTGGCGGAAGGCGCGGGAGAGGACGACGTGCGCGGGGAGATAGAGAAGCTCGTGCGCGCCTACGACCCCTGCCTCAGCTGCAGCGTTCACTAGGCGGTTCGGGTTCCGGCGGTCTACGACCGCCGGAACGACTCGACGCTGCGGCCCGCCCTCGCACCCGATCTCGCGGCGATCCCGCGGACTCGCGTACCGAAGTACGCTTCGCCCGCGCGATCCCCACGATCTCGGGCACGAGGGCGGGCCTCGCTGACTTACTAACGCCAACCCGGGCGGCAGTTTTCGCGCTTGCGCGCGAAGCGCAGGACGCTTCGCTCCTGCGCGGTGCAACCTGCGCGAACAACGGCGCCCGCAGATATAGCCGCATACTTCATAGCCCCCGTAGGGGCGCTCTCCTGAGCGCCCGTTCGCGCTTCGCGCGAAAACGCGGGCCTCGGCTGTTTTTCCGGCTGCGCCGGAACGGGCGCTCTGGAGAGCGCCCCTACGGTCTACCTGTCGAGAAAGCGACAGGGGCGGTCGCGCATCGCGCGGCCGCCCCTGCGTGGGAAGTCCTCCCGCCGGGAAGGAAGGGGAGGTTCGGCGGGAGGGGGGGTCGTTTCGGTTAGATCTCGCCCTTCACCGTCTCGGCCATGAGGTAGCCGTAGTTCATGGCGGCGTCGAAGCCCATGGCGTAGGGGCGCCCGTCCTTCTCCTCGATGGAGCCGCACACGTCGCCGGCGGCGTACAGCCCGGGCACCGCCGTGCCGTCCTCCTTCTGCACGTGGCCGGCCGTGTCGATGGCGAGGCCGCCCGTGGTCAGATAGAACGTGGGTATGCAGGACACGACCCAGATGCCGTCGTGCGTGTCGAGGTAGGGCAGGTTCTTGCGCTTGAACTCGTCGGGCTCGCCGGCCAGCGCGTGGGCGTTGTGCGTCTCGATGGTGGCCGCCAGATCGGGCAGCCCCAGCTTCTCGGCCGCCTCCTCGACGGATGCATAGTGCACCATGTCGCCGCGATGCTCCAGGCACTTGTACGTGTCCATGGCGTAGGCCTCGTTCTTGTTCGTGGTGATGCGGCCCGACTCGTCGGTGATGTAGAAGAACGCGCCTCCGTTGGCCTCGTCCACGAGGCCGCGTCCCAGCATGCCGTGGTTGTCGGACATGAGGTTGCCGAACTGCTTGCCCGAGGCGTTCACGATGATGCCGGGCGTGGTCTGGTACAGGAAGGCTATCTCGAAGTTCGAGCCGGCCTGGTTCGTGGTGGACAAAAACGCCCCCAGCTCGCGACCCATGCACTCCACGGCGCCGCCCGCCGCGAGCCCCAGCTCGATGCCGTCGCCCGTGGAGCCGGGCGCGCAGTTGAACTGGTAGTCGGCGTACTGGGGGTAGTACTGCTTGATCATGTCCTGGTTCGCCGCGAAGCCGCCCGACGTGAGGCACACGGCCTTCGCCGAGACGGTCCAGGTCGAGCCGTCCTTGCCCTCGGCCACCAGGCCGCTCACGCGCCCGTCGGCCTCCTGCACGAGCTTCGTCACCTTCGTGCCGTAGACTATCTGGCCGCCCAGCGCGCCGATGCGGTCGACCAGGAACTCCTTGGCATAGCCGCAGCCGCCCATGTAGCAGCCGGGAGCCAGATACGGCGTCACGCCGTAGGCCTTGTTCACGCCCAGGCTGTAGAAGCCGACGCCCATGTCGTGCATCCAGTCCACGAGCTGCCCCGAGTTCGAGTACATGGCCGTCTGGTAGGGCATGGTGCCGCCGAAGCGGTCGTTTTCCGGCACCAGGTACTTCTGCATGACGCCGAGCATGCCCTGCTTGTTGTACATGGGGTTGTCGTCCATGCGCCCGAGCGCGTAGTTCGCCTGCAGCTGCGACTCGGCGGCGGCCACGCCCGAATAGGTCATGGGCATGGAGCCGCCCGCGATGTCCTGCTTCTCGAACAGGATGACCTTCTTGCCGGCTTCGAGCAGCCGCGTGGCGGCCACGAGGCCGGCGGTTCCGGCGCCCATGAACGCCACGTCCACGTCGGCGGTCTGCGGGGCGCCTCCAGCGGGAGCGACCGCGCCCTTCGAGAAGTCCTTCGCGTTGCCGCCGGCGCTCTCGATAGCGTCCTTCACGGCGTTCTGCACGGCCATCGACGTGGTCGTGGCGCCCGAGACGGCGTCCACGTCCAGGTTCTTGGACTCGAGTATCTTCGCCGCCATGAGGGGCGCGGCCACCGAGCCGATGCCTATGGTGTCGTCGCAGCGCAGCACGCGCACCCCGGCGAGGTCGCCCTGCGCCACGGTCACCTCCACGAACAGCTCGTCGTCGTGGCCCATGGACGAGCCTGTCCACTTGCCGTCGGTGAAGCTGTCCGGCACGCTCTTCTTCGCCTCGCCGCCCTGGTCCTTCTTGGCGCTGTCGGCCTGCTTGGGCGCGGCGCATCCGGCCAGCCCGAGCGCGGCCGCGCCGCCGAACGCGAGCGACCCCTTCAAAAAGCTCCTGCGATCAAGTTCCATGTCGATCTCCCTCCGTGATCCGATCCGTCGTGCTCCGGGCCCTGCGCGAGGAGTCGCGTCCTGCCCGGACCCTGCGGCCAGTATGGGCGCCCGGGGCGCCCTTGTCGTGACCGATAATCGGCGAACTTCGCGCCAGCGCGCGCCCAACAGATCACCGATTATCGGTTATCTTCTGGAAAACACCTGATGAAAGGCTTGCGAGTGCAATCGTCAAAAGGTTTCGGATCGCGGTTGACGCCGCGCGGGCCCTCGCGAACGTTTACAATGGGTACCGGGAGGTTGGATGCTTATGCGCACGAAGGATGCGGCCCTGCTCTCCGTCGCGCTGGCGGCGGGCTTCGGCCTGTGCAAGACGGCGACGTCGCTCGCCTACATCACGGCCATGGGGTCGGTTTCCACCTCGGTCGGGTTCGTCTCGCAGCTCGGGTTCATGTTCGCCATGACCGCGGCCACCATCGTCACCGCCGTCGCGATCATCGCGCTCGTGCGGGCAGGGAGGATCGCCCCGTGGAGCCTGCGCCAGACGCCCGCCCTCGTCGCGCTGTGCGCGGGCTTCCTGCTGGGGTCGACCGGGGCCCTGTCGGGCCTTCCCGCCTGGGCGGCCACGCTGCTGCTCGGGGGGCTCTGCGGCTATGCGCTCACCGTGCTCATGGCGGCGTGGCTCGAGGCGTTCGCCGCCGAGGGCGACACGTCGGCGGCCATCGTGCAGATCGTGTGCGCGCTCATCGTGCAGGCGGTGCTCGCGTCGCTTCTGCTGCTGGTTCCGGCGCTGCCGGTGGCGGCGGTGTCCGTGGTGTTTCTGCTCGTGTCGGCCGCGGTGCTCGCCTGGGCGAAGGGCCGCCTGGGGCCGCCGCCCGAGAGCCGCGTGCTCGTGGCCGACCGCAAGGACCGCTTCACGCTGTTCCACGCGTATCTGTGCCTGGCCGTGGTGGTGGGCGTGGTGGGCATCCTGCACACCTCCGTGCTGGGATCGTCGTTCGAGCACATCGTGGGCGACGTGAACATGGGCGTGCCGCTGGCGGCGTCCACGGCCATCACGGCGCTCGTCGCCATGCTCATGGTGCAGCGGCTCGACCCCGTGTCGGTGTACAAGGTGTGCTTCCCCTGCATGCTGGTCATCCTGTCGCTGCTGCCGTTTCTGGGCGGCTTCCTGGGGCCGGTGGCCGGCACGGTCATGATCACGTGCTACGACGTGTGCGGCATGGTGTTCCTGCTGTTCATCGTCGAGCAATCGCGGCGCCTGGGCGTGTCGAGCTACCTCCTCACCAGCCTGTACATGGTGGCTTCGAGCCTGTTTCTGCTCGTGGGGCTGGCCATAGGCATGGGGCTCGGCGCGGTGTCGGCCGACTACGGGCTGTCGCTGCTCACGCTGCTGGCGTTCGCCGCCATCTACCCGCTGGCCGTCGTGCTCATGGTGGTGCTGCGGCGGGGCCGGGGCGACGCGGAGCCTGCGCGCGAGGGGGCCGCGGCCGCCGGGCCGACGTCCCCTGAACCGGCGCCCCGCGAGGCCGAGGCCGCGTTCGAGCGCTGCCTCGGGCGCTACGCCGAGACGTACGGGCTGACGAAGTGCGAGACCGAGATACTGGGCTACCTGGCGCGCGGGCGCTCGGCCCGTTTCATCGCCGAGGAGCTCGTCATCTCCGAGAACACCGTGTGGGCGCACGTCAAGCGCGTGTACGCGAAGCTGGACGTCCATGACAAGCAGGAGCTCATGAGCCGTTTCGAGGCCGACGCGAAGCGCGCCTGAGAGGCCGCCCGCACCGGCCACCGGGCCGGGTGTGCCCCTCGTGGATTTTCCACGGCGAAGCAACGCCTGTGCTAGAATGCGTGTTTACTTGGAATCGAGACTCAAGGGGTTTGCCTCTATGTCCTTTTTAGACGCGTTCTCCGGGCTGACCGGCCAAATGTCCACGGATATGGCCATCGACCTCGGGACTGCCAATACACTGGTCGCCATCACGGGCGAGGGCATCGTCATCAACGAGCCCTCCGTCGTGGCCATCGAGAAGAGCACGCACCGCGTGCTCGCGGTGGGCCATGAGGCGAAGAACATGATCAACCACACGCCCGAGGCGTTCTCGGCCGAGCACCCGCTCAAAGACGGCGTCATCGCCGACTACGACGTGACCGAGGCCATGCTGTCGGCGTTCATCAACAAGGCCGCCGTGCGCAAGTACCCCTGGCAGGCCAAGCCCCGCATCGTCATCTGCATCCCGTGCGGCGCCACCTCGGTGGAGAAGCGCGCGGTGTTCGAGGCCGCCATCCAGGCGGGCGCGCGCCAGGCCTACCTCATCGAGGAGCCCATGGCGGCGGCCATGGGCGCCGACCTGCCCGTCACCGAGCCCACGGGCTCCATGGTGGTGGACATCGGCGGCGGCACCACGGAAGTGGCCGTCATCTCGCTCGGCGGCATCGTGACGTCCTCGTCGCTGCGCCTGGCCGGCAACCGCATGGACGAGGCCATCGCCATGCATCTGCGCGATTTGCTGGGCATCAAGATCGGCGAGCGCACGGCCGAGATCATCAAGATCAAGATCGGCTCCATCCTGCCGTTCGAGGACGGGCGCGAGCGCGACATGATCATCTCCGGCCAGGACGTCATCACCGAGCAGCCGAAGGAGGTGACCATCCAGTCCGAGGACGTGCGCGCCGCGCTCATCGGCCCGTGCGAGGAGATGGTCATCCACATCAAGGAGACGTTCAAGAAGACGAACCCGGACCTCGCGTCCGACATCATCCAGAACGGCATCCTGCTCACCGGCGGCGGCGGCCTGCTCTCGGGCTTGGACCGCTACCTCACCGACAAGCTGGAGATTCCGGTGTGGGTGAGCGAGACGGCCCTCACGAACGTCGTGACCGGGTGCCTGAAGGTGCTCGAGACGCCCACGGCGCTCAAGCAGACGCTCATGCGGTCGAAGTAAGGCAGCGCGCCTCACCGCATGGCCCTCAACTTCCAACAGAGCGGATCGGCATCGGCGAAGCGGGTGCTGCTCGTCGTGTTGCTCGTGGCCTCCTTGGCCCTTGCCACGCTGTACGCGCGCGAGGGCGAGAACGGGCCGCTGCACACGGTGCAGGGCGCCGTGGGCGCCGTTGCCGCGCCCTTCAAGTTCGCGGGCGCCGCGGTCGACGCGGGCATGACGTCGGCCGGCGAGGGCATCGAGAACCTCACCGCCGACGAGTCGACGCTCTCCGGCCTGCGCGAGAGCAACGAGGCGCTGCGCAAGCGCCTGGCCGAGGCCGACGAGTACAAGCTGGAGGCCGAGCGCCTGCAGGAGCTGCTCAACATGAAGCAGACCTACGACATCGACGGCGTGGCCGCGCGCGTCGTGGGCAAGAACATCGAGGCGTACAACCAGACCGTGACCATCGACGTGGGCACGGACGACGGCGTGGAGAGCGGCATGACCGTCATGGGGTCGACCGGCGTCGTCGGCCAGGTGAAGAAGGCCGACGCCCGCACCTCGGAGGTGCGCCTGCTCACCGACTCGCAGTCGGGCGCGGCGGCCATCATCCAGAGAAACCGCGGCGAGGGCATCGTGCGCGGCTCGCTCGAGGGCCTGCTGTACCTGGAGGACGTGGACGAGGCCAACATGCCCCAGGTGGGCGACGTGATCGTGACTTCGGGCCTGGGCGGCAGCTACGTGCGCGGCCTCATCATCGGCACGGTGGTGCGGGTGGACGCCGACAAGGGCAACGCCACGGGCCGCATCGTGGTCACGCCGAACGACAAGGCCGCCTCGCTTTCGGAGGTGATCGTGGTGCGCGGCCTGAACTCCGAGGGCGCGCTGGGCTCGACGCCGCAGGCGAGCGGGCAGACGGCGGGTTCCGAAACGGCCGACGGCGGAGACGGGGAAGGAGGCGACGAGGCATGAACGTGACGCGCGACAGCGTGGCGGTTGCAGTGGGCGCCGTGGTGGCGGTGATCCTGCAGCTCGTCGTGGCTCCCAACATCGCCCTGTTCTCGGCCATGCCGAACTTCATCGTGGCCTACACGCTGCTCGTGGCCATCGTGCGCCCGACGGCGGCCGGCCCCGTGCTCCCGTTCGTGCTGGGCCTCGTGTTCGACCTGGTGTCCGGCGGCCCCGTAGGGGCCATGGCGTTCCTGCTCGTGCTCATCTCGTTTCTGGCCTCGCGGGCCTTCGTCGTGCTCGACAACGATACGCTGTTCATGCCGCTCGTCATCTTCGTGGCGGCCACCGTGCTCGTGGAGGCGCTCTACGGCGCGTTCCTGCTCGCGCTGGGGTTCGACGCCACCGCCCTCGACGCGTTCGTGTACCGTGCGCTGCCGTGCGCGCTGTACGACTGCGTGATCGGGCTCGTGCTCTATCCGCTCGCCGCGCGCGTCCTCGCGGGCGCCGCTCCGGCCCAACCCGGCACGCCGCGCTTGCGCTAGGGGCCGCCTCGTGATCGCCGCCATCATCGCAACCGCCGTCACGCTCGTGGCGGCCATCGCCCTTATCATCGTGGTGTTCGTCGTGCGCAGCCGCACGAAGACGCCTTACGCCGGCCAGAAGAAGGACGTGCGTTCCGTGGGCAACGTGGGCGTGTCCTCGTCGCTGGGCAAGGGCGGCCGCCGCGCGGGCGGCGGCGCCCCGGCTCCGCGCGTGAACTCGTCGCAGCCCGCGTCGAAGGCGGCCTCCGAGGGGCTCAAGTCCCGCTTCCTGGCCATGGGCGTGCTCGCGGCCGCCATCTTCGGGTCGCTGGGCGCGAAGCTGTGGAGCATGCAGGTGCTGTCGTCGGAGTCGTACGCGAGCGCCGCCCAGAAGAACAAGTTCACCGTGGTGCCCACGCCCGCGCCGCGCGGCTACATCTACGACGCCGACGGCGTGGCCATCGTGAAGAACCGCTCGTCGCTCACCGTGCTGGCCGACGCCGACGTGGCCGACGACCGCGACGTGGTGCAGCGCCTGTCCACCGTGCTGGGCATCCCGTACAACGTGGTGCGCCAGCGCATCCAGGACGCCACGTCGGGCGCGCAGAGCCAGCGCGTGGTGGCGAGCGACGTGCGCCTGCGCGACGTGGCCTTCATCTCCGAGCACGCCGACGCGTTCCCCGGCGTGGCCGTGCAGACGCGCACCGTGCGCGACTACCCCTACGGCGCGCTCGCGGCGCACGCCGTTGGCTACACGGGCGCCGTGACGGCCGACGACCTGGCCGCCGTCCCCGACGGTCGCGAGATCGAGCTCGGCGACACGGTGGGCAGGGCGGGCGTCGAGAGCGTCTACGACGACCTGCTCGCGGGCGACCACGGCCAGCGCACGGTCGTGGCCGACGCCGAAGGCAACGTGAAAGAGGTGGCCAGCGAGACGCAGCCCTCGCGCGGCTCCGACGTGTACCTCGCCATCAAGGCGCCCGTGCAGTACGTGTGCGACCGCGCGCTGGCCGCGCTCATCGCGCCCGAGAACGGCGTCATCGGCACGGGCAAGGGCTGCGCCGGGGCCGCGGTGGTCATGGACGTGCGCGACGGCGGCGTCGTGGCGCTGTCGAGCTACCCCACGTTCTCGCCCGAGACGTTCACGGGGTCGATCTCGCTGGACACCTGGGAGCTGTTCAACACCGACGAGTCGTACCATCCCATGCTCAACCGCGCGGTTTCGGGCACGTACCCGGCCGCGTCCACGTACAAGGCCTTCACGGGGTTGGCGGCGCTGGCCTACGGGTTCGCCGACACGAAGAAAACGTGGGACTGCGGGGGCTCGTGGGACGGCTTCGGCACCGGTCAGCCACAGCTGTGCTGGAACCACAACGGCCATGGGATCCTCGACTTCCGCGGCGGCGTGGTCAACTCGTGCGACGTCGTGTTCTACGACATCGGCAAGCAGTTCTTCGACGCCAGCAAGTCCCAAGGCGGCTCCATCAGCGACACCGCCATGCAGGACGAGATCGCGAAGTACGGCTTCGGCAAGACGACGGGCATCGATCTGGGCAACATCGAGGAGGCGGGCCGCATTCCCACGCCGGAATGGCGCGCCGAGTATTATCGGAACGTTCCCGCCGAAGCGGTGTGGAAGGGCGGCTTCAACACGAACATGGCCATCGGCCAGGGCGACGTGCTCGTGACGCCCATTCAGATCGCCGTGGCCTACGGGGCCATCGCAACCGGCAACCTCATGAAGCCGCACCTGCTCAAAGAGGTGCGGAACTCGGCGGGCGAGGTGGTTAGGGCGTTCGATCCCGTGGTCACCGGCACGCCCGACGTGAAGCCCGAGAACCTGGCCATCATGCGCGACGCCCTCAAAGGCGTGTCCACCGAGAACGCCGAGCTCGTCGCGCTGTTCGACAAGTTCGGCCTCGACCCCGCCACCGTGGCCTGCAAGACGGGCACGGGCGAGGTGGCCGGCAAGGAAGACTACGCGTGGTTCGCCTGCTACGCGCCCTACGACGACCCGAAGTACGTCGTGGCGTGCGTCGTGGAGCAGGGCGGCGGCGGCTCGGCCGTGGGCGCGCCCTTGGGCATCGAGGTGCTGGCCGCCGCGCTCGCGGCCGACGCGGGCGAGCTCACCGACGTGGCCGCCGTCGCCGGCTCCACCGGCAAGTCGCAGGAACTCAAGACGTCCGGCTCCACCGGGCGAACGGACTAGGGAGGAGGCACCATGGCGCAACCGCCGCAGATACATTCGGTGAAGATGCCCGACAAGGCCGTCGCCGACGCCACGCGCTCGCGCAGGTTCCCCTCGCTGAACCTGCCGCTCATCGTGGTGGTGGCGCTGCTCGCGGGCTACGGCCTGGTGGTGGTGTACTCGGCCGTTCAAGGCGACCCCGCTTACAGCTTCTCGCGCCAAGCCGCCTTGGTGGCGGTGGGTGCCGTGCTCATGATCGCGCTCTGGCGTTTCGACTACCGGCGCCTGTCGGAGTTCACCACGCTGTTCCTCATCGTGAACGTCGTGCTCATCCTCTTGCCGCACATCCCGGGCCTCGGCACCGATGCGGGCATGGGCTCCCAGTCGTGGATCAAGCTGGGTCCGCTCCCGCAGGTCCAGCCCGGCGAGTTCGCGAAGATCACCGTCATCCTGCTCGATGCGAGCGTCATGGCGCGCTACGGCGGCCGGCTCGACGACGTGCGCGAGTACTGCAAGGCGCTCGGCATCATGCTCATCCCGTTTCTGTGCATCATGACGCAGCCCGACTTGGGCACGGGGCTCGTGTACCTGTTCATCGGCGCCGTGGCGCTCGTGGTGGGCGGTGCGCGGCCGAAGTTCCTGCTCGTCACGCTGGCGGCGGGCATCGTGGCCGTGGTCTGCGCATTCGCGCTCGACGAGGTCATCAAGAACTCGACAGGCGAGTACAAGCTGCTCAAAGACTACCAGCGCAGCCGCCTGCTCGTGTTCCTGGATCCCGAGCTCGACCCCACGGGGGACGGTTACAACCTCCAGCAGGCCCAGATCGCCATCGGCTCGGGCGGCCTGTTCGGCCAGGGGTACCTGCAGGGCTCGCAGCATGCGCTGGGCATCTTGCCCGAGGCGCCCACCGACTTCATCTTCTGCGTGCTGGCCGAGGAACTCGGGTTTTTCGGTGTAGCGGTGCTGCTGGCGCTGTACGTGGCGCTCGTTTTGGTAAGCTTCCGCATAGCCGGTTCCGCCGGCGATCTGTTCGGCCTGCTCATCGTTATGTGCGTCGTTGGCATGTGGCTGTTCCAGATACTTGAGAACATAGGTATGACCTGCGGGCTCATGCCAATCACGGGCATACCCCTGCCGTTCATGAGCTACGGTTCAACGGGCACGATAATGAACTTCATCATGCTGGGCCTCGTCGGCTCGGTGTGGGCCCATAACACTGCGATCGGGAAGAAGGACGGTTATGCAACTACCCGTTGACGTCAAGGCGGTCATCGACGAGGCGACGAACATCGACGAGGCGCGCACCACGCCGCTGTCGGTGAGCGTGTACATCGACGAGAGCGCTCCGGGCGACGTGGTCGCGCGCGTGCGCGGCGCGTTCGCCAGCGCGAGCCCGCATGCGCGGGTGTCCATGACGTACCTCGACGGCCGTCCGTTCGCACCGTACTCCGGCGACGACATGGCCGTCATCGTGGCGGGGCTGCTGCCCGAGGTGGGCGCCCACGCCGCCGAGCTGCGCGCCGCCGGCGTGCCCGTCATGGTGGCCACCACCATGCCCTCGCTCGTGCGCGAGATCGCCCAGTCCGAAGGCCATCCCATCCCGTACGCCGACGTGGTGGCGCCCCCTGCGCCGCCGCGCTCCTCCCGCGCCCTGCCCGCCGCGGCGGGGGCCGATGCAAAGGGCGCGCCTGCCGACGACGCCGTCGAGCCCTACGTGCTCGACGAGCGCGCCGCGGCCGCCCTCGACCGCCGCATGGGCGAGTGGATCATCGCCGCGTGCCACGACAAGCGCCTGGCGTTCGCGCTCGCGTTTCCGTTCGTGCGCCGCCCTCTGTCCGTGGACGCCGTGAACGCCACGGCCGTGCAGAACGCCGGCATCGGCCTCGTGGTGTTCATCCCCGGTGCCGACATGCCCATCATGACGCTCAACCAAGCGAAGATGCTGCTGCAGATAGCCGCCGCCTACGGTGAGCCCATGGGCATGGAGCGCGTGAAGGAGCTCGCCGCCGTGGTGGGCGGCGCGTTCGCGCTGCGCTCGGCGGCGCGCCAGGTGGTGGCGCTCGTGCCGGCGCTCGGCTGGGCCGTGAAGGCCGCCATCGGCTACACCGGCACCCAGGCCATGGGCCGTGCCGCCATCGAGTACTTCGAGGAGGGCGGCAGCATATCCGGCTTGGCGGGCGTGGTGGCCCGTGCGCGCGACAAGGCCGTGGAGCTGGCGGAAGACGCCCGCGAGGTCGTGTGCGCCGACGAGCCGGCCTCGACGCCGGCCCACGCCGTCGCGCCGACGCGGGGCGGCCGCGTGGCCGGCGTTGCCCGCTCGGCCGCGACGAAGGTCAAAGGCGCCGCAGGGCGCGCCGCCACCTCCGCCGTGCCGTTCGCCTCGTCGGTCGTGCAGGCGGGTGCCCAGGCGGCCGGCGTCAGCGCGCCGGAGGCAGCCAAGAGCGCCGCGCGCTCCGTGGCCGACGCCGCCCGTTCGCGCCTCAAGGGCGCGCGTCCCGCCGCGCGCTAGCGCGCGGATCCCAACGAAAGAAGGTCGAATCCGATGACGGATCTCTGGCCGCGCCTCGAGGCGCTGCTCGGCGATGCGGAGCGTCCCGCGCGCTACATCAACCGCGAATGGGGCTGCGTGTACAAGCCCGACGCGGACTTCCGCTTCTGCATGGTGTATCCCGACACCTACGAACTGGGTCAGGCGAACCAGGCCGTGCGCATCCTGGTGAACGCGGTGAACGCCGCAGACGGCATGGCCGCCGAGCGCGCGTTCCTGCCCGCGCCCGCCCTCTGCGATCGCATGCGCGCCGAGGGCCTGCCGCTGTTCTCCATCGAAAGCTGCGCCCCCGTGGCCGAGTTCGACGCGGTGGGCATCACGCTGCCGCACGAGCTGGCGGCCACGAACGTGCTGGAGACGCTCGATCTGGCCGGCATCCCGCTGCGCGCCGACGCGCGCGCCGAGGGCGACCCGCTCGTGCTGGGCGGCGGCCCGTGCGCCTACAACCCCGAGCCCTACGCGCCGTTCTTCGATGCCGTGAGCATCGGCGAGGGCGAGGAGGCCGTGCCCGAGGCGCTCGCCCTCATCCGCCGCCTCCGCGCCGAGGGCGCGCCGCGCGCCGCCATCCTGCGGGCGCTCGCGGACGAGCCGGGCTGGTACGTGCCGTCGCTCTACCGTTGGCGCGACGAGGCGGAGGCCCAGGAGGCGGGCACGTGGGTCGAGCCGGTTGAGCCGGGCCTGCCCGCGCGCATCGACAAGCGCCTGTTCGAGGGCTTCGCCGAGAGCTCCGGATGGGAGCCGTGCATCGTGCCCTTCACGGAAGTGGTGCACGATCGGCTGAACGTGGAGATCCTGCGCGGCTGCGCCCGCGGCTGCCGCTTCTGCCAGGCGGGCATGATGTACCGCCCCGTGCGCGAGCGCTCGGCCGACAACGTGGTCACGTCCGTGCTGGCGGGGCTTGCCGACACGGGCTACGACGAGGTGAGCCTGACGTCGCTCTCGTCCACAGACCACTCCCAGATCGCCGACATCCTCACGCGCCTCAACCACGCCTGCGAGGGCAAGGGCGTGCGCATCTCGGTGCCCTCGCAGCGCCTCGACGCGTTCGGCGTGGACATGGCCGGGCTCGTGGCGGGCCAGAAGAAGGGCGGCCTCACGTTCGCGCCCGAGGCCGGCACGCAGCGTTTGCGCGACGTTATCAACAAGAACGTGACCGAGGACAACCTGTTTGGCGCCTTGGACGCGGCCTTCGCGGCCGGGTGGAGGCGCGTCAAGCTGTACTTCATGATAGGCCTGCCCACCGAGACCGACGATGACATCAAGGGCATCGCGAGCCTGGCGAGCCGCGCCTACGACCGCGCGAAGGCCGCCGTGCCGCCCGAGCAGCGCGGCAACGTGCGCGTGAGCGTGTCGGTGGCCCTGTTCGTGCCGAAGGCCCAGACGCCGTTCCAGTGGGACGGCCAGATAGCGCCCGAGGAGGCGCTGCGCCGCGTGGGCATCCTGCGCCGCAGCGTGAAGTACAAGGCGGTGGACGTGCACTGGCACGACCCGTCCACGAGCTTCGTGGAGGCCGTCATGAGCCGGGGCGGGCGCGAGGCCGCCGCGTGGGTCGAGGCCGCCTGGCGGCGCGGCGCGCGCTTCGACGCGTGGACGGAGTGCTTCGACGGCGAGGCGTGGCGCGCGGCTGCCGACGAGGTGGGCATCGACCCGGAGGCCGTCGCGCAGACGAGCTACCCGCCGGATCGCGTCATGCCGTGGGCGCACATATCCACGGGCGTGTCCACGCGCTTCCTGGCGCGCGAGCGCCGTTTGGCCGAGGAGGGCCGCACCACGCCCGACTGCACGTTCGGCACGTGCTCGGCGTGCGGCGCCTGCCCCTCCCTCGGTGCCGACAACGAACTGGCCGCCCCCCGCGTCGCGCCGGCGGCCGTCGAGGAACAGGAGGCCCCCCGTGCCTGATCCCCGCAACTTCCGCCTGCGGGCGACGTTCTGCAAGCAGGGGCGCCTGGCGCTGCTGTCGCATTTGGAGGTGGCCCGCGCGCTCGAGCGCACCGTGCGCCGCGCCGGGCTTCCGTTCGCCATCAGCCAGGGGTTCTCGCCGCATATGAAGATCGCCTTCGGAGCGGCGCTGCCCGTGGGGGTGGGCGGCCTGCGCGAGGTGTTCGACCTGCAGCTCACCCGCTACGTGCCGCCCGAGGGGGCCCTGGAGGCCCTGCAGGCGGCGAGCCCGCCCGACCTCATGGTGAAGAGCTGCCGCTACATCGAGGCCGGCGAGCCGGCCGCCTCCGTGGCGTACCCGCTGAGCACCTACCGCGCGCTGCTGTCCTGCGCGCCCGCCGCGCTGCCCGTGCCCGACGAGGTGACCGTCGTGCGCAAGAAGAAGGAGAAGGTGCTGCGCGTGTCCGACTTCCTGGTAGGGGAGATGCAGGTGGCCGGCGCCGTGGCCACGTTCACGCTCGAGGCGAAGCCCACGGGCTCCCTGCGTCCCGACGTGCTGCTGCGCGCCTGCGTGGACGCGTACAACAACGCAGGGGGAGGGGACGCGCCGGAGGGAGCCGTGCGTGCTCGCCGCGTCGGGAACGCCCTCAAGGTGTGGGAATACGAGTTGGACGCCGACGGGGCTGCGCACGGCTACGCCCCCTGCGCCCCCGGCGAGCTTCTGCGCATCGTGTCCGTCACGCGCATCGACCAGCGCGCCTGACAATCCCGCCCTGTCTGCACGCGAAAGCGCCCGCAACCTGCTTAAAAGCGGGGTGCGGGCGCTGGGGTGCGGTGCTGTTTCGTCGGCATCGACCGATGCCGCAGAGGTTATCAAGCTCGGCAGTTCGAGCGGTCGGGAGCCTGCAGTTCCTTGAGCCAGGCCGCGTAGGCCTCCTTGTCGCTGCGGGCGGGGAAATTCTTGCGCGGCGGCGCGGCGGCCTTCCGATCCGCCTGCTCGGCGGCGCCTTCGGGCGCGGTGCCGTGCGTCGTCGAAGTCGATGTCTCTGTCATGCGATCACCTGCCTTGCGAATGCGCTGGACGGGTCTTCGGGGCCGATGACGGGCGCGCCGTCCGCCGACTCCCAGAACGGGCACGCGCCGCCCTCGCGCGCCTTCCTTTCCTCGAAGTATAGGAAATCCCGCTAACGTTGGAAAGACGTATGCGAAAACTTGAGTCGCTCTACTTTTCCATAGCGGCTTCCACCAGCATCGATGCGCTGGTCGGCACCTTAGGGGCGGTAGTCGCAGCGCTGGCAGCGGGCCAGCTCGAGCGAGCTCTCCTCTTTGAAGAACGATCCCGACCATTGGCAGATATGCCGCAGTACGGGCAGCAGCGATTGGCCTTTCTCGGTCAGCCGGTACTCCACGCGCGGGGGTATCTCCTCGTACTGGATGCGCTGCACGAGGCCCTGCTCGGCCAGCTCCTTGAGCGCGCCCGCCAGGGCGGCGTCGGTCACGTTGGCCATCTCGCTGCGCACGGCGCTGTAGCGCAGCGGCCCGTCGGAGAGCACGCACACGATGCGCGACTTCCACTTGCCGCCGAACACGTCCAGCCCGTACTCCAGCGGGCAGCGGATATCCTTCTCGAGCTTGCGCTTGCGTGCCATGGGGCGTCCTTTCTTCCTTCGTAAAGCATAGCGCATGCATCGTTGAATTGAAGTGACTATGAAAATCTTAAGTCGCTTAACATTTTGCTAACCACTTCCGGTTTTTGAGCCTGCGTCGTATCGTAAGGGAAACTTGGCGCGCGAGTTCAACCGTATCGATGTGCAACGCGAAAGGACCGCTCATGGAAGCCAAAGCCTACCTAGAGATCACCATGAAGATATCCGAAGAAAACCGTCCCGCAGCCGCCCAGGTGTACGCCGCGTACCGCCAGCCGTTTCTGGACACCGTTCCCGGCGCGCTGACCAAGGCGCTGCTCGTCCGCCCCGAGGACGTGCAGGTGCTGCACGGTTTCGACAGCATGGAGAACGCCCGGGCCTACCTGGAAAGCCCGCTGTTCGCCGGCGACGTGGTCGCCGGCTTGAAGCCCACGTGGGACGCCGATCCCAGCGTGGTCGTGTACGAGGTCGCGTAGACAGAAGAAGGAGGAGCCATGAAAAGCACCAGCAGCATCGAGGTTTCGAGCACGGGCGAGGGCCTGCAGGTCAAGGCCCGTTGCCGAGGGTTCGAGATCACGTTCGACGAGCCCGAGGACATGGGCGGCACGAACGCGGGCATGAACCCCGTGGAAGGCCTGCTCTGCTCGCTCGGAGCCTGCCAGTCCATCGCGTCCATGATATTCGCCCATGCGCAGCAGATCCCCCTGGAGGGCGTCAGCATGGAGGTCGAGGGCGATATCGACCCCGAGGGCTTCATGGGCAACCCGGACATCCGCAACGGGCTACAGGAGGTGCGCTGCAAGGTGCGCCTCGTGTGCGGTGACGAGGACGCGGCGCGCAAGCTGGCGGCGCTGGCCGCCGAGCGCTGCCCCGTGGGGGACTGCCTGAAGAACCCCGTGCCGCTTGTGTGCACGGAAGTGGTTGTCGAGGCACCTGCCGAGGAGTAAGCTGAAGCCAAGGATGCGCGGGGCGGTTCCGACGCGGCCCGAGAGACGGCCGCCGGGGCTCCGGTGTCGCCTCGCGCGGGATACGGAAGGGGTGCTTGCCATGGCGAAGATGCCGCAAGCCTGCCAAGACATGATCAACAACGCGTACGCGGCGGCGTTCTCCACCTGCTCTGACGGCGTGCCCAACGTGGTGCCGGTGAGCATGAAGCAGGTGATCGACGACGAGACGGTCATGGTGTCCGACCAGTACATGGGCAAAAGTTTGGCCAACCTGCGCCAGAACCCGCACGTCGCCCTGTCCGTTTGGGACGACGAAGGCGGCTTCCAGGTGAAGGGGAGCGCGACCTACGAAAACGAGGGCCCGCGCTACGAGGCCGTGGCCGCGCAGGTGAAGGAGATACTGAGCTCCATGGGCTACGACTTCACCAGCAAGGGCGTGTGCTACCTCCACGTGGAGGAAGTCTATTCGGTCACTCCCGGCGAGCACGCGGGCGAGCAGCTGGCGTAGGGCGGAGCGCGCGCCGTGCAACGAGGCGGCCCGATGCTCGAGCCCGGCGAGCGGCGCCGCGCAAGCTCGGGATAGGGGGGGGGTAGCGATGTATCTTAAATAGAAACAGAATATGCGTTCTGAACCGGTGCTTCTTGTCGTGCTTTCTTTGAACGTGCAATATGATTTCAATCCAAACTTAAATCGGCTTGGCGAAACTAGGTATTCATCAGTTCTCGTCTAAACAGGAATAAGCATGGTTAAGCACTGTTAAGCACTGTTAAGCACTGTTAAGCACGGCTGCACCAGACCCAAAAGGCTAGATACTGTCTTGGCGAAAAGCAGTATTATCGATAACTATCGTCAGTATGAAAATCTTTAAACCAGTGCGGAAGTCTAGCTTCATCATTGCCATCAACGAAATAACTCAATATTGAGCATTGATCCATCGAAGGAGGCGCTGTGCCTTCATATTTCATAGGAGGAAAGTCTCCATTGGATGCACCCATACCAAAAGTGAATCCCGTCCTATTACTCATCCAGCAGGCATAGGATTCTCGATCATCTGAAACATAAGACCCACTTGTACATTCATGTGGCGTGAAGGCTTCAACAAAATCCTTTTGCATATTTACTGAATAGGAATGTCTCTCTTGCCAATTACGATTTTGAATGCTTGCAATAGACCAAAGGTTGGTTTTTATCTTCTCAAGATTTTCCCAATCCCGCCAAATGCCATCTTCGTCAAAACCTGCCTTACCTAGGCCGGATTCCATACGTGTAAGCTTTGCATTTTCTTTTGCAGCAGATTCTTTGATGCGCTTTTTGTAGTCTTTTATGAAATCTGCCTGCTCTTTCCACGAAAGACATTCTGCATAGTTCGTGGCCTCGAGGTAACCAAAATGCTTTATGTTTACTAATAATGGAAACAAGAGAAGATAGAGATGAGCCTTGCTAACGATGTTTATCCTTCTTGAACTCATTTTTATACGAATGCCGAGCATTTCATAGGCTGCATAGTATCCGAGCGCAACAGCGAACGGCATCATCAAGATTGGATAATAAACACTCATAGCTATGCCTTCAAGTTCGGTTAGCCAATCTATACCGCCCCATTCGCTTATCAATTCTATAGACGCTGTTACAAAAATCACTAATCCGATAATAGCGAGGATGCAGCCAGATAGTTTCGCAACGCTCTCTCCGTCAGATTGATGTTTTCCCATTATTTGAAAACAAGTAAAAACTAGAATGGAGAGCTGCAAGATAATCTCAACAGGAAGAGAAAAGCTTTCAATCCCAATATAGAAAGCAACTGCTGCACCAATACTTACTTCAGGTAACACAAATTGCCTGAAAATCGAGGTTATTGAATGCGCCTTAACAGCAATAAACAGCGATGAAAAACCAACAAATACAACCTCAAGTAAAGTATCTAACAAAATGTCGGAGGACCAAATTCCGACACGAGACGCAATCAAGAATATTATGAATGAACAAGCTACCAGCAAAAGTGCCGTCACGATTATTTTTGGTGTCGAGGCGGCGACAATTACATCGTGTATGCCTGCAAGCATCTTTCTTGGGTTCCCTTTAGAAAAGGCGAACGCCACAATCGCTAATAAAAGCAAGAGCGTTGCAATCTCTCGATTGTTTATTTGGTAACTAATCGTCTGGAAAAACCACGATAAGCTATTGTGCATTTCAGACAATAAAGTTTGAAAGTATATAATAGCTTCCTCGGAAGTTGGCAGAAAATCGAGTAGTTCGTTCAATAGTGTGATTATCTCCAATACTAGCTTGCATGCTACATACGCTAATTCGGCCCTACTTTGCTATGGTCGATCCGATGCGGATACAGCGGATACAAAATACAAAATCAAACCTATTACAATAACGGTTCCAATCCAAGCATTGCTCTAACTTCATTAGGGGTATAACAATTATTTTCCTGCTTTCCCTTGAAGTGGATAACTGACCCCGTGTTACCTACTTCCTTTCATAAGTTAATCATTTGGCTAAAGCAATATCTTTCAGTATCTTTGGTTTATTTCTTCAGTCTAAAGAAACCATGCCCTTTGCGATTTTCGGCCTTTTCTTCGTTGTACTGCTCGATCCTGTCAAACACAGACTGAAGATTACACTCCTTCATGGCATTGATCTCCCGTCCATGTTTTTCCATCATTATTAGTCGCAAAGCTTCAAGTTCTTGCTGGTCGATGATGTTATCTTCCAGCATCTTTCCGTATTGCTTATAGAATTTGATTTCGTCGGGTGTCATTTGCTTTCCCGTATTCACTACATCAAGCAGCAATATCAAATAATCGTATGAAGCATATTGGCAAATCAGTTCATCTTGAATCTCACCCTTGAGCTCCCGCTTTTGTTTAAAGTTAAGTATGCCTAGAGCTCTATAGTTTAAAAGTAGTTGTTTGATTTCGTCATTCTGCTCCCTAGCAACCTGTTTTAGCTCCGCAACATCTGCTTGTAGACATAGAACTTGCTTTTGCAGTTTGTTGATCTCCGGCTGCCTTACAAGTGCTCCAGCAACAAATCCTCCTGCGCCGCACAATGTTCCAACAAGTCCGACAAAAACCTTATCGTACATCCCTATTCCTCCCTATTGAACAATAGCTACAGTAAATCCTGCAGCACGTTGTGCTCATCAATCACATCAATGACTTCTTCGTGTAGATGTCGGGCTCTGTTATCTAGAAGCTGAGTTCTTCTATTGCTTTCAAATATAAGGCTGGCGAGTTCTTTTGCCATTGCTCCCCCAAGAGGATAGTTGATATAAGGAATGCCATTTTGCCTTGTTGCGCCAACAATGGCCTGTGCAAAAAAGCTCATTGAGTATGAGATTAATCTTATCTGGGTCTTACGTATCGCGTCTTCTATGTCCCTTGCATGAAGATAAGCAGAAGTTAAAGCAAGCGCAGCCCCTCCGCCTATAAAATCTTGCGCTCTTAATGTGAATAAATGGCTGTATATCGACTCTGCTTGCTGCTTATTCCCAGTCGTCTCAATAGAAAGCTCTTGGACAATATCGATAATTTTATTCCATGATCTGCCATCATCAGCCGTTGAATCAACGTAAGAAGAAAACGGTGCGGGTAATCCTTGGCTCGAAAAAGTGTCTGCAATCAAATGTCTCGTAGCTTGCAAAGTACCGCCCAAGACGCTTTCCCTTTGCTTTATCATCATTGTAAAGGGATTATGGGGAGTTAGAGATTCACCTATCGCAAAAATATCGTGTCCGCCAAGAAGTCTATGAAATTGTGCATACGCATTTGCTACGTCTCTTGTATTCCATTGTCCTTCGTATTGATCCAACCAGTCATCTTTGTGGTGCAGTGTCTTTCCCAAAATCTTTTGCATAGCATCAAAGCTTCCGGACTTGTCACTTGCAGCATCGTGGATGCCCTCTAACCACTTCGCAAAATGCTTGCTTGTAGTAATAAAAGTGCTTACTACCGTTGTCGTAAGGCACCACGCCATATCAAGCCTATCGATATTCGACGGCAACGCTTCCAACATATTGATAGACTGAGGCGCTAAAGCTGTTTCGTGGAGATCGCAAAGGTAAATATCCTCTATTTCAGATAAAGTTTGGAAATCTAACAGCTCTGAATCATAAGTGGCTTCATTGATTTCACGTATGTTGCAGTCCGTCAAATCAGTCTTGTGATTTGACGCTTGATTATTAGGGTCAGAACACATGAGACCATCCATTTTCTTAAGATCAAGTAAATAAAACCATTATAAGAAAATTCATACAGACAATCTCTGTTAAGTTTGCCGGAGATATATCAGAATCAAACTGCCATTAGGTGCCATTAAGGGGAAATAGATGTACTTTAGGGCATTTCTACAAAGCGTATTTTGATCAAAGCAGACCCGCCTTCTTGCCTATAACCCCCAAAATGTGATTCTGGAATCCAAGAAATCAAAAAAGGCCAGGAGTAGAAACGACTCCTGACCTCGGCATTCGAATGGCGGGATGTACGAGACTTGAACTCGCGACCTCCGACGTGACAGGCCGGCGCTCTAACCAACTGAGCTAACACCCCGTGCTTGAAGCAGCGACGGTTATTCTACCGGGAAGTTCAAGCGGACGCAATACCCTATTTTCAAAAAAATTCGCCTTTCGATCAACAAAGGTGAAATCACGCGCAAGACGCGCGCCTTCGCACGGCGATCCTGCAGCCGCACGGCGATCCTACGATCGCGTGGTTGTTCTGTGTAAGGCATGCGCAGGCTCTTAAAATTTCCATTGCGCAAAAATTACGAAGTGATATAGTTTAGCAGCTAAATTATAGGACGGGAAAGCGAAGGGCAGGGAAGGAGAGCCATGGACGATTCGTTCGCGGATATGAAACGCGAGCTGTACGAGCTCACGCAGCGCATGCGTCACGACCGCATCATGCCGCCCACGCCGGAAGGCGTGACGCCGTCGGAGGCGCGCATCATGATGGCGGTGGGCAAGCTGGAGGCGTGCGGCGAGCCCATACGCCCGGGCCGCGTGGCCGAGATCTCGCACACCACCCCCAGCGCGTTGTCCCAAACGCTCAAGGCGCTCGAGGAGAAGGGCCTCATCGAGCGGCATCGCACGAGCGACGACTACCGGGCCGTCACGGTGAGCCTCACCGAAGAGGGCCGGCAGTTCGCCGCCGAGGGGCGTCGTTTGCGCGACGAGCACATGGAGCAGGTCATGGCGTACGTGGGCGAAGAGGACATGGCCCACCTCGTGCGCATCCTCAAGCGCGTCGTGGAGTTCCACGACCGCACGCACGCGGACGCGTTTCCTGCGCCGTGCGGCGTCGAGGGCGACGGCGCATGCGCCCCCTCGGGCCCCGACGGGCGCTGCGCGACGCACGGGTGCGCCGACGCCGCAACCACCGCCCCGCACGATTCCGAAGGAGGGAATGCCCCGTGCGCATAGTCCGCTACCTCAAGAACTCCAAGATCGCGGTGGTGCTCATCGTGTGCCTGCTCATCGTGCAGGCGTTCACCGACCTGTCGTTGCCGAACTACACGTCGAAGATCGTCGACGTGGGCATCCAGCAGTCGGGCGTGGAGCACGCGGCCACCGACGAGATGACCGCGAAGACCCACGACCTCGTGGCCATGATGCTGCCCGCGGCCGACGAGCAGACGTTCCGCGACGCCTACACCGAGACCGCCGACGGCACGTACAAGCTCGACGACGAGGGCAAGAAGGAGATCGACGAGCTCGACCGCATGGTGGCCATGCCGCTCGTGGCCATCCACTACTCCCAGCAGATCCCCGACCTCGATCTCGACCAGGTCATGCAGGCGTACCAAGCCGGCGTGGTGACGAAGGACCAGATCCTCGACATGCTCGACCAGGCCAAGGAGAAGATGGGCGACATGGGCGACTCCATCGTCGACCAGCAGGCCATCGCCGCCGCCAAGCAGGAGTACGAATCGCTCGGCTACAACCTGTCCGACCTGCAGATGAACTACCTCGTGCGCATCGGGCTCATCATGCTCGGCTTGGCCGCGCTCGGCATGGTCGTGGCCATCGCCGTGGGCTTCATCGCCTCGCGCACGGCCGCCAAGGTGGGCGCCACGCTGCGCGGCAAGCTGTTCCGCCGCGTGGTGTCGTTCTCCGATGCCGAGGTGCAGAGCTTCTCGGCCGCCTCGCTCATCACGCGCGGCACGAACGACATCCAGCTCGTGCAGATGGTCACCGTCATGCTGCTGCGCATGGTGCTGTACTCGCCGATCCTCGCCATCGGCGGCATCATCATGGTGTCGCGCACGAACCTTGCCATGAGCTGGATCATCGTGCTGGCCGTGGTCATCATCTTCGTGCTCATCATGGTGCTCATGAAGGTGGCCATGCCCAAGTTCAAGATCGTGCAGAAGCTCATCGACCGCGTGAACCTGGTGTCGCGCGAGATACTCACGGGCCTGCCCGTCATCCGCGCGTTCGACCGCCAGCCCTACGAGGAGGAGCGCTTCGACGCCGCCAACGAGCACCTCATGAAGACCCAGCTGTTCACGAACCGCGTCATGACGTTCATGATGCCGCTCATGATGCTGGTCATGAACGGCGTGAGCGTGCTCATCGTGTGGGTGGGCGGCTCCTACATCGACACCGGCACCATCCAGACGGGCGACCTCATCGCGTTCATCACGTACGCCATGGTCATCATCATGAGCTTCCTCATGATCGGCATGATATCCATCATGCTGCCGCGCGCCGACGTGGCGGCCCAGCGTGTGAACGAGGTGCTGGAAACCGAGCCCACCATCTGCGACCCCGAGCCCTCGAAGGCCCGCGACGCGGCGCTCGCCGACCGCGCGGGCGGCGCGACCATCGCCTTCAACGACGTGAGCTTCAAGTACGGCGACTCCAAGGAATGCGTGCTCGAGGATCTGAGCTTCACGGCCGAGCCCGGCAAGACCACCGCGCTCATCGGCTCCACCGGCTCGGGCAAGTCCACGGTCATCAAGCTCATCGAGCGCTTCTACGACGTCACGGAGGGCTCCATCACCCTCGACGGCGTGGACATCCGCGACGTGAGCCAGCGCGCGCTGCGCTCCCAGCTGGGCTACGTGCCGCAGAAGGCGTTTTTATTCTCCGGCACCATCGAGTCGAACGTCGCCTACTCCGACGAGGACATGCCGGTCGAGCGCGTGGACCAGGCGATCGACATCGCCCAGGCGGCCGACTTCGTCGCCTCGAAGGAGGAGGGCTTGGAGGCGGACGTGTCGCAGGGCGGCACGAACGTCTCGGGCGGCCAGCGCCAGCGTCTGGCCATCGCCCGCGCGCTCGCCACGGAGGCGCGCGCGTACCTGTTCGACGACAGCTTCTCGGCGCTCGACTACAAGACCGACGCCGCGCTGCGCCAGGAGCTGCACGCGCGCCTGTCCGACAAGACGGTGGTCATCGTGGCCCAGCGCATCTCCACCATCCTGCACGCCGACAAGATCGTCGTGCTCGACGAGGGCCGCATCGTGGGCCAGGGCACGCACGAGGAGCTCATGCAAACCTGCGAGGAGTACCGGGAGATCGCGATGTCCCAGTTGTCGGAAGAAGAGCTGACGGGAGGTGATGCGGCATGAGCGGGCAGACGAATCCGCAAACGGTCGCACAGCCCCGCCGTCCGCGTCGCGGCCCCATGGGCGGCCACGGCCCCGGACACGGCATGATGCCCGGCGAGAAGCCCAAGGACTTCAAAGGCACCCTCAAGAAGATGATCGCCTTCATGGGCCGCTTCAAGGTGGCGCTCGTCGTGGTGCTCGTGTTCGCCATCGGGTCCACCATCTTCAACATCGTCGGCCCCAAGGTGCTCTCCACGGCCACGACCGAGCTGTTCAACGGCATCGTGGCGAAGATCGACGGCTCGGGCGGCATCGACTTCGACGCCATCGCGCGCATCCTGCTGTTCACGCTGGGGCTGTACCTGCTCTCCGCCGCGTGCTCGTTCGTGCAGGGCTGGATCATGAGCTCCATCTCGCAGCGCACGTGCTACCAGCTGCGCCGCGACATCGCGTCGAAGATCGACCGCATGCCCATGGGCTACTTCGAGCGCACCTCCACCGGCGACGTGCTCTCGCGCATCACCAACGACGTGGACACGCTCGGCCAGAGCCTGAACCAAGGCGTGACGCAGCTCATCACGTCCGTCACCACCATCATCGGCGTGCTGGTCATGATGCTGTCCATCAACCCGCTCATGACGCTCGTCACCGTGGTCATCCTGCCCATCTCCATCGTGCTCATCATGGTGGTGGTGAAGCGCTCGCAGAAGTTCTTCATGGCGCAGCAGAACACGCTGGGCGAGATCAACGGCATCGTAGAGGAGACGTTCTCGGGCCACGCCATCGTCAAGGCGTTCAACCGCGAGGACGGCACGGTCGACAACTTCAACGAGACGAACGGGCGGCTGTACAACTCCGCTTGGAAGTCTCAGTTCATCAGCGGCCTCATGCAGCCCATCATGAACTTCGTGGGCAACCTGGGGTACGTGGCCGTGGCCATCACGGGCAGCTTCCTGGCCGTGCAGGGCGCCATCACGGTGGGCGACATCCAGGCGTTCATCCAGTACGTGAAGAACTTCACGCAGCCCATCACGCAGCTCACGCAGGTATCCAACGTGCTGCAGCAGATGGCCGCCGCCGCCGAGCGCATCTTCGAGTTCCTCGGCGAGCCCGAGGAGGAGCCCGACCAGGCGAAGGTCACGTCGGGCGAGGTGGAGTGCAACGTCGAGTTCGACCACGTGCACTTCGGCTACGATCCCGCGAAGCCCATCATCAAGGACTTCTCGGCCAAGGTGACGGAAGGCCAGACCGTGGCCCTCGTGGGCCCCACGGGCGCCGGCAAGACCACCATGGTGAAGCTGCTCATGCGCTTCTACGACGTGCAATCGGGCTCCATCCGCATCGGCGGCCACGACGTGCGCGACTTCGCGCGCGACGATCTGCGCAGCATGTTCGGCATGGTGCTGCAGGACACGTGGCTGTTCCACGGCACCATCCGCGACAACATCCGCTACGGCAAGCTCGACGCCACCGACGAGGAGGTGGAGGCGGCGGCCAAGGCGGCCTACGTCTACCACTTCATCTGCACGCTGCCGCAGGGCTTCGACACCGAGATCAACGAGGACGCCAGCAACATCAGCCAGGGCCAGCGCCAGCTGCTCACCATCGCGCGCGCCATCCTGGCCGACCGCCGCATGCTCATCCTCGATGAGGCCACGAGCTCGGTGGACACGCGCACCGAGGAGCGCATCCAGAAGGCCATGGACAACCTCATGGCCGGACGCACCTCGTTCGTCATCGCGCACCGCCTGTCCACCATCAAGAGCGCCGACCTCATCCTGGTCATCCGCGACGGCGACATCGTGGAGCAGGGAACGCACGAGGAACTGCTCGAACTTGGCGGTTTCTATGCGGAGCTGTATAATTCACAGTTCGCTGAGACAATCGACGAGATCGAGGACTAGCGCGACTGCGGGAAGGGCCCGTCGCCGCACGGGTCCTTCCCGCCCCTCCCTTCGCGTCGGGGCGCCTCGTCGCGACGACGAGGATGGCCTATGTCCCGACCGGGGGAGACGAACGCGGAAGAACAACAGGCCGGCGCCGTGCCGTTCGCCGGCCCCGCCATGGAGCGCAAGGACGGCGGGCCCGTGCGGCTCGCGGTGTTCGACTTCGACGGCACGAGCATAAACGGCAACTCGCCCGTGCTGCTCGTGCAGCACCTCATGGAGCGCGGCATGCTGCGCAAGCGGGTGATCTTCCGCATCCTTCTGTGGGCGGCTGCCTACAAGCTGCGCCTGCCGCAGAACGAGAGCAAGGTGCGCGGCTTGGTGTTCACGGCGTTCGAGGGCCGCTCGGCCGAGGAGGTCGACCGCTTCCTGGCCGACTTCTACGACGAGCGCATCGCGCTGCTGTTCCGCCCCGCCGCCGACGCCGCCATGCGCGCGCACGTCGCCGCGGGCGAGGTCGTCGTGGTCATCTCGGCCACGTTCGAGCCCATCATCCTGCGCGCCATGGAGCACCACCCCTTCGAGTTCCAGATCTCCACGCGTATGCGCAAGGCGCCCGACGGCACGTACACGCGCGAGGTGGAGGGCCTGCCCGTCGAGGGCGAGGAGAAGCTCGCAGCCGTGCGGCGCTTCGGCGACGAGCGCTTCGGCGCGGGCAACTGGGTGCTGGACAGCGCCTACGGCGATCACCATTCCGACCGCGCGGTGCTGGGCGCCGCCGAGCACGCCTTCGCCGTCGACCCCGACCGGCCGCTCGCCCGCACGGCGCGGGAGCGGCACTGGAAGGTGCTCGACTGGTAGGGCCCGGTCGCTTCAACCTGCGGGACGGGTGCGGCGCGGCGGAGGGGTTCAGTCGCTCGGGCAGTCCTGAGCTCGCACGAAGCGTCCACAGCCGTAGATCGGCAAAGCCGCTCTACGGCGCGCCCGCTCGGGCGCGGAAGAAGGTGTGTTAACAGTCCACTGGACTGTTAACCATGCGGAACTCGCTTGGTGAACCCTTCCGCCGCGCCGCACCCTGGACGAAGCTGGGGGAGAGGACCCTCGCGTCTCGCGGTGAGAAGGGGAGATGGTCGCGCTGGCGCGCTTGCTAGGTGGCTGGGGGTTTCCGGCGGGCGTTGACCGTTCGTTACCTTCTACTCGTTTTGTTACCGGTCCGTGACGATTTGAGGTTTTTGCGCTTCGCCCTATGCGCGTGCGGCGCAGTCCGGTAAAATGTGACTTGACCATATACATTTGCGCAATTCACCTGCGATGTTTACATATCTGTGAAGGAGGGGGGCCCATGTTCGAGAACGTTGACGCGAACAATTCGCCAAGCCAGAACGACGAATACGACAATAGCTCCGCCGCCGACTACCTGCGCCGTGCCGCGCTCGCCTGCTCTGCGGGCGACGCCGTGCTGGGCATGCACCTGTACCTTGCCGCTTTCGAGAAGGGCGCTCGCAGCGCCTACGCCCCGGACGACGAGGCCGTGGACGGGCTGCGCCAGGCGTGGGCGCTCGCCTGCAAGTTGAAGGAGCGCTCGCTCGCGGAGTACATCTTCGAGAAGCTCGAGCCCTTCCTGGCCTCCGACGAGGTGGCCGCCTGCGCCGAGCAGCTGCAGCGCCTGGCGCTGGACAAGCTGGAGGAGTTCGGGCTGACGCGCGAGGATCTGGAGGACATGACCGACATGATCTCCCAGGACTTCCTCGGCATCGACGCGCCGCGCCTCATGAAGGTGGAGCATGTCACGCTTCCGCGCTCGAAGGGCGTCATGACGCCTGCGCCAAAGGCGGAGGAGCCCGCCCGGGCCGACGCCGAGGGCGCGCCCGCCGACGGCAAGAGCGACGAACCGGCCGATGCCGCGAAAGACGCCGCTTCGTGGCGGCGCGAGGCCGGCGGCTCGAAGGGCGACCAGAAGGGCGACGAGCCGGCCGAGCGCACGTCCGCGCTCGCGCGGGTCGCGCGGTCGGACGAGGAGGCCATGGGCGAGGACGCCGACGCGCACGCCATCGTCTCGGCGCTCGAGCGCATCTCCTACTCCGACATCGTCGGCTACAACGAAACCGTGGCGCTCATGCGCGACTTCGGCCTGGGTATGCAGGACGACCCCCAGTTCAAGAGCCTTGTCGAGCTGCTCAACGCCCGGCACGGCCTCGACCGCATGCCGGCCGCCGACGCCATCCTGTTCCGCTCTCCCGCCCGCGAGGACGCCAACCGCTTCATGGTGGCCACGCTCGGCGAGCTGGACATGCCGGCCATCCGCATGCGCATGGAGGAGAACCTTCAGGGCATGCCGGTGCTGTGCGTCATGGCGCAGGCCGACAACCAGCCCCGGCTCAATGCGGCGCGCAACGCCTTCGAGGGCCCGGGCGTGCTCATGCTGGAGGATCTGGACCTGTGGGCGTCGCCTATGTCCGACGCCGGCGACGAGTTCGGCGGCTTCATGTTCTCCAGCCTGTCGCGCGGCGCGCGCGAGGCTATCGGGCTCGTACGCTCGGCGGTGGAGAACCCCGACGTGTTCGTGCTGGCCTCGGCGGCGGAGGCGGGGGAGATCGACCCGTTCTTCTACGACCTGCTGGAACCGCTGTCCATCGTGGACATCGACTACCCCACGCCGGAAGAGCGCGTGGACATTTGGATGGAAATCGCGCGCGAGCATCCGTCGCTGCGCGGCGTGAACCGGGTGGACCTCGTGCGCTACTCGGCCGGCATGCCCCGCTACGACATATACATGGCGGCGCGCGAGGCCATAGAGGAAGCGTACAAGGCAAGCCTGGTGGCGCGGCGCTACCTGCCCGTCACCGCAGACAACCTGTTCGACAAGCTGGCGGCTTACCAGCCGCTGGACTCGGAGGAGTACCGCGCTCTCGAGGACGCCGTCGTGAAGGACTTCAGGCGCGAGCTTGATCATCTTGACGATTTGCTGAAGGGAACCGAGGAGTAGAATACATGGATATCACGCGACGCTGCGATTACGCCTGCCGCATCCTGAGGGCCGCTTACAAGAGCGGCGACGCCTACGTATCCGTATCGGACATTGCCGAAGAAGAGGACATACCCTACGCGTTCGCGCGCAGCATCCAGCACGACCTGGTGAAGGGCGGGCTCATCAAGACCGTGCGCGGCGCGCACGGCGGGCTCGTGCTCAACTGCGACCCGGCCGAGGTCACGCTTTTGGAAGTGCTGGAGGCCATCCAAGGGCCGGTGAGCATCTCGCTGTGCGTCATGGACCCCGACTACTGCGAGAAGCAGCCCGAGTGCGCCTACAACAAGGTGTGGCAGGGCGCCGACCGCCTGCTCAACGGCTACTTCGCTTCCATCACGCTCAAGGACCTGTTCGAGCAGGGCGGCACGCATCCCGCCATCGAGAAGGCCATGGACGCGGGCGAGGCCCCGTCTCCGAGGGACGGAAGCCCGGTTCGCGATGGGTCGTCGGAGGCGCGCGCGAGCGCCTGCGCCTGCGCGGCGCGCTCGGCCTGCGCGCAGGGCCCATGCCGCTGACGCAGGAGCCGCGGCCCGCGTGGCCGTGCGCCGAGCCCGACCGCGACGCGTTCGTCGCGCTCGTGCGCGAGCAGGGCGCCGCGCTCTACCGCGACCTTCCCTGGCGCAACCTCGACGACCCCTACGCCGTGCTCGTGTCCGAGATCATGCTCCAGCAGACCCAGGTGGCGCGCGTGGGGCGGTTCTGGGAGCGCTTCATGGCGCTGTTCCCCACGGTAGACGCGCTCGCGTCGGCCGACACGGCCGACGTGCTGGCGCAATGGCAGGGCCTCGGCTACAACCGCCGCGCGATCGCCCTCAAGAGGACGGCCGACGCGTGCGCGGCCGAGCGCAGCGGCACGCTGCCCGACACGGCCGAGGAGCTGCAGCGCCTGCCCGGCATCGGCCCGGCCACGGCGGCCGGCGTCATGGCCTTCGCCTACAACCGCCCGTCCGTGTACATCGAGACGAACGTGCGCACGGTGTTCCTCCACGAGCTGTTCCCCGATCGCGAGAAGGTGGGCGACAAGGAGCTGGCGCCGCTCGTGGCCGACACGTGCCCCGAAGACGACGCCCGGGCGTGGTACTACGCGCTGCTCGACTACGGAGCGCACCTGAAAACGCAGGTGGCGAACCCCTCGCGGCGCAGCGCGCACTACGCGCGGCAGTCGGCGTTCGAAGGCTCGCGGCGCCAGAAGCGCGCCGAGCTCGTGCGCATCGTGCTGGCCGCTCCCGGCATCGGCGCGGCCGAGCTGGCCGAGCGGCTCGACTCCTTCGAGCTGGCCGGCGGCCGCTCCCAGGTGGACGCGGACGTGTTCGAGGGGATCGTGGCGGATCTCGTGGCGGAAGGTTTTTTCCGACGGGAGGGCGACGTTTTCCTTCCCTGAGCGATTCGCTGTGTGAAAATGTCAAGAGGAAACGCAACAGGTGCGATTCTGCTAAGAAATGCCTTGTCAGAGCGTTGTCTGATGGGTGTCATTAGCGTGGTTGAGTCAGAAAAATCGCAAAAATATTTTGCCAGGCATCGAAAGAGCGCGTCGAAAACCAAGCCTCCGCATCAATTGTACGCAGAGGCTCGGCTGGTAGGTGTTCGGCGGGGCGATGCCCCTATTGCGAAGGCGCTCGAGACGCGAAGTTGCCGCGGCGCCGGCTCAGCGCCGACGCCGCGGATCCGTCACGCCGCGAGCGCGGATCTGCATCTGCTCACTTCGCGCTCGAACGCCTCGCGGGCGCTCCGGCCTTCGAGCACGGCTCTCGGATAGTCGTTGATCCACGCGACCCGGAACGCCAGCTCTTCGGGCTGCACCTGATCGAAGACCGTGCCCTTCGGATACGAGCGCCTGAGCATCCTGTTCGTGTTTTCATTGCTGCCCCGCTCGCCGCTGCAGTACGGGTGGGCGTAGTAGATCTTCTCGATGCGCTTTATCCCCGCGTTCCGCAAGTGGTCGTACACGGATCTCGACATCGAATCGGCATCGCGGAACTCTATGCCGTTGTCGTAGGTGACCGAGCGGACGAGGTGCCGGAAGTCCGGCCCGTAGGCGAGCTCGATCTCGTCGAAGGCCCGGGCCACCGAGGCTTGCTTTCTGTCGTCGATGAGGCTGGCGACGAGGAAGCGGGCCTTTCGCTCGACCAGGGTGAGCACGGCCTTCTTCCCGTTCTTGCTGCTCGCGACGAGATCCGCTTCCCAGTGGCCGAACTGGGAGCGCTTCAAGACGGACTTCGGCCTCGCCTCGATCGACTCACCGCCCGGCTGCTTGGCCTTCGATTTCGGGCGTTCGTCGAATTCCGGCTTCTCCGGCTTTCTGCGGCGGAAGCCGTACAGGAGGTGCGATTCCTCGATCCCGAGCGCTCCCTTGCGGATGTAGCTGTAGAGGGTGTTGGTGCATATCGAGGTCTTGAGCTCGCCGTTCGCGCGGGCTTTCTGGAGCGCCGCGTAGGGCGAGCACCCGTCCTCGACGATGTAGCGCTCGAGGGATACGCGCGGGCGATCGGCGAGAAGGTGTTCGAGACGAAGATCCACACGTCGCACGCCAAGGACCAGCGTAGGAACCTCAAGCTGATAGATTACGCCCGCTTCGCCGTCGAGCTTCTCGGCGCCCCGGCCGAAGGCGCGGCCTAGCGGGCCGCGGACGAAAGGAGAACCGCATGGCGAGGAAGATAAACGGGTCGTACGGCGTCGCCGACGCCATCGACGAGATGCTGCAGGGGACGCGCGAGCGCGAGCCTGGCGTCCAGGGCGCGAAGCCCGCGACGCCTGGGCGCGCGATGCCGGCGAAGGCCGCCGAGGCGGAAGCGCCGGCCGCGAAGGCTCCGCGCAAGAAGGCCCGGGAGAGCCCTGCGCGCAGGGAGCCGGAGGCGGGGGTCTACAAGATGTACGTCGAGCTCCCGGAGGAGTACGGCCTCGCGCTCTCTATGAGGAAGAAGACCTCCAAGGCTCCGGAGGACAAGTACATCGCCGACATCGTGGCCGCCGCGCTCGACCGCTACATGGCGAAGGAGGTCGATGCGGCGCGGTCTATACTTGGAATGGAGTAGTCGTTCGGGAATCGTCATTCCGCTTTGTTGGAAGAGACCTTGGGGGAGGCGGTTTTGCGAAAGGCTTTGCACTGGCGGGGATCGAATAAGGTGCTGGCTGCAATCTCATATTGCCGTTGAGTTCGGTTTCTCCGTCCTCGTTCGACTTTGCAGATCCTTCGCATTGGCTAGGATTGCCCTTCCGCTAGTCTTCTTCGCGTTTGGAGAATTTTGACAAGAAGATGCGGTACAGAGCTTGGTCGGGCTCGATCTCGGCGGCTCTCCTCGCCTTATCGAGGGCCTCCTCGTCATCCCCGAGTTTCAACAGGATTTCACTGAGCTTGAAGTGGTAAAAAGCGTTGCCGGGCTCGATCTCGGCGGCCATCCTCGCCTCATTGAGGGCCTCCTCGTCATGCCCTAGTTTCAACAGGATGTTGCTGAGCTCCATGTGGTAAAAAGCGTTGCCGGGCTCGGCCTCGGTGGCCATCCTCGCCGCATTGAGGGCCTCCTCGTCATCCCCTAGTTTCAACAGGATGTCGCTGAGCTCCATGTGGTGAACAGCGTTGCCGGGCTCGATCTCGGCGGCCATCCTCGCCTCATCGAGGGCCTCCTTGTGCCTGCCGAGAGCCGACAGAGCTTCGCTGAGCTCCATATGGAAAAATGCGTTGCCGGGCTCGATCTCGGCGGCCATCCTCGCCTCATCGAGGGCCTCCTCGTTTTCCCCGAGTTTCAACAGCATGTCGCTAAGCCTTATGTGGTAATAAGGGCTGCCGGGCTCGATCTCGGCAGCCATCCTCGCCTCATCGAGGGCCTCCTTGTGCCTGCCGAGAGCCGACAGGGCGTCGCTGAGCTCGCTGCGGTAGAGTGCGTTGCTTTCATGTTCGCGAACCAGCTTGTCGAGTATCGCTAATGCCTCCCGGTTGCGGCCTATCGAGGCAAGGATGCGCGCCTTCCTCGATAAGAGTTCGTCGCTTTCCCCGTCCTTCTCGATGGCCTTGTCGAGTTCTTTCAGGGCGACATCGTAGTTTCTTCTTCCGTACGCGTTTGCCGCCAAAACGGAATGCAGAAGCGCGGGCTTTTCGGTTTCGGAGTCGGATGTCGGTCTGTTTCCCCTGTCGTGTATTTCAGTAGCAGCCTGTATTAGAGCTTCAAGATTGGCAGCATGCTCGTCTACTTCTTTGGAAAGAAGGACGTACTTCTCCTGAAGCTCATTGATGCCTTTGATCTTCTCGTCTGCCAACCGGCCGATGGCCGCGGCGCTTTCCGTCTTGAACTCGGCAATGCTTTCTTGCGATCTCCTCTTGAATTCGATGATATGCTCCTTCTGCAGAAGCCCGTAATTCATCAGGGGGATGATGATGACGAAGGCCGCTATCAGCACGCCGAATATCGAAAGCAGGGACTGCCAGTCGGACTTGAAGCTCTCGTATCGATCCTCCATCATCGAGTACGCTTCGTAGAAGTTCTCAGGGCTCTCGCCGAACTTGTTGCCGCCGATGGTCATGCTTGCGGCCGATCCTTCCGCGGTCGCATCGGATAGCGTTTCGATGCGCTCTTGGAGCGATGCGGAAACCTCCCTCATTTCGCCCTTCGCGGATTCGAGGGAAAGCCAGCAGTACGCAGCGATTCCGATCGACGCGATCGCTATCGCGATGCAGATCGTGCAAAGCGAGATGCTCGCGCTTCTGTAAGCCTTGGCTTTGGCCATCCGAGTCTCCTTGAGGTTCAGCGCATCTTCCAAGCTTGACGGCAAAATAGACCGTAGAGATCATATTACACCTACGGTTCGTTTCCTGGAGCCTGGGATCGAGCATGAGGCTGGGCGCGCGAGCGATCTCACCGTCCGACGGCGTTGCCGTAGTCGCAGAGGCCGTCTTGCGCGACCTCCGGCACTATCGCCTCGACGAACCATCGCGGGTTCTCGTACCACAAGTAAGTTGTGTGCGAGCGATTCGCTGTGATAGAATACCCCAATCCCGTGAGGGAGTAGTCGACGCCTTCGGGCGCGGTTCGGTCAACATGCTGCTTCGCACTAGGAAGCTGGCCGGCCTTAAACGACAAGACTCGCGGTGTGGCGTAGGCGTCGCACCGTGCTTTTACTCAGCCGACGCGCCCGCGTCGGTATTTTTTTGCCCGCGGCCGGAAGAGAGGTCGGGCGCGCAATAGGACGAGAACGAGGGGGAAGCATCGTGGGATTCGTCGAGCTGTTCCTGGTGGCGGTGGGGCTGTCTATGGACGCCTTCGCCGTGTCGGTGTGCAAAGGTCTGTGCATGAAGCGCCTGGACGTGCGACAAGCGCTGGTCATCGCGTTGTTCTTCGGGGGCTTCCAAGCGCTCATGCCGCTGGTGGGCTGGGCGCTGGGAACGCAGTTCGAGCAGTACATCACCCCGGTGGACCACTGGATAGCGTTCGTCTTGCTGGCGTTCATCGGCGGCAAGATGCTGTGGGACGCCTTTCGCGGCGGCGAGGAGGAGCTGTCCTGCCCGGCGGACGGCAAGCTCGACCTTCGCGAGCTGGTGATGCTGTCGGTGGCCACGAGCATCGACGCGCTGGCCGTGGGCATCACGTTCGCGTTTTTGCGCGTGGACATCGTGTCGTCCGTGGCCCTGATCGGCGCGACGACGTTCGTTTTGGCGCTGGCAGGCGTGGCTGTGGGCCATCGCTTCGGCGCGCGCTACGAGAAGCCCGCCACCATCGTCGGCGGCATCGTGCTCGTCCTCATCGGCACGAAGATCCTTCTAGAGCACCTGGGCCTCATCGCGTTCTAAAAGCGCGCCGCGCTATGCGCCCCCCGCGGTTGCCCCCGTGGCGCATGGGGGAGCGCGCAGCGCGACGCCTATTTACGCCACCGGGTAGCTGCCCAGCACCTTCACTTCGCGCAGCTTGAGGCGCAGGCAGTTGAGGGCGGTTTGCACGGGCAGGGAGTTGGCGTCTTCTTTGAACTCGATGAAGAACATGTAATCGCCCAGCGCCTGCTTCGTGGGGCGCGACTGGATCATGGACAGGTTGATGCCGGCGTAGGCGAACTCCGAAAGGATCATGTTCAGCGTGCCCGCCCGGTCGACCTGCAAGAACAGCGCGAGCGACGTCTTGTAGCGCTCGCCGCGGAACACCTGGGGGTGCCCCTGGCGGCCGATGAGGGCGAACGACGTCTGGTTGCCGAAGTGGTCCTCGATGTCGCGCTCGACGACCCGCGCGCCGTACAGCTCGGCGGCGAACGCGTTCGCGATGCCCGCCACGTGCGGGTTCTCCAGCGCCAGCCGCGCGCTCTCCGCCGTGGAGGACGTGGTGACGGACGCGCGCCCCGGCAGGCGCTCGGCCAGAAAGCGGCGGCACTGCGCGAGGCCCTGGGCGTGCGAGGCCACGGTGTTCACGTCCTCCAGCTTGGCGTCGGGGTGCATGACCAGGCAGTGGTGGATGTCGATGACCTCCTCGCCCAAAATGGTGGCCGTGCTCTTGAACGCGAAGTTGTCGAGCGTGGCCGTGACCGACCCTTCGAGCGAGTTCTCCTTGGCCACGACGCCGAACTCGCACTTGCCGCGGTCCACGCTGTCGAACACCTCGTCGAACGAGGCGCACTCCAGAAGCTGCGGCTCGTCGATGCCGAGCCGGGCGGCGAAAGCGCGCGCGGCTTCGTCGGTGTAGGTGCCGGCGGGGCCGAGGTAGGCGAATACGGGTTCGGTGGCGTGCATGGAGGCGTCCTTCGGTCGCGATGTTCAGTGGCTGGCGGCGCCGCGCACGGCGGCGCGCGGTGCTCCGCGGTCGACGCGGCCGAGGAATCCGGGTCGCGTCGAGCGTCGTCTTATGATATCCTTCCGTGCGGTGTCGCCCGAGGGGTGGGCCGCTTCTTATGCAGGAATCCTACAATTCTCCTGTTTTTCGATGAGCGGCCTTGTATCGCGCATGATTCGAGGGGGTGTGCTCCAATATGCGCGATTTTGCATAAAAGCATGATTAACCTGCATAAATTATGTTACGACAAATGGCTTCCGTAACATTTTTGAACCATTTGCGGGCCAATCGTTGCGCTCGCGCCGTCGTTGCGTAATTTAAAACATTTCTCGGGGAGAATACTAAATAGTGCAATGTCAGACGAGAGCACCTGAGGAGGTGTGCACATGGAAACAGAGGCCACGGTTTCAGAGTTTCAGAACATGCTTTCCGCCCGCGGTGTGACGCGGCGCAGCTTCATGAAACTTTGCGGCGCCGTTGCCGCGGCTGCCGGGCTGTCCCAGCTCGCCGCGCCGCAGATAGCGCAGGCCCTCGAGAAATCCGTGATCGGCGCTACGAAGGGGAAGCTGTACCCGGTAATCTGGATCGAAGGCGCGTCGTGCACGGGTTGTACCGAGTCGTTCGCCCAGGTTGAGACGCCGGATCCCGCGAGCGTCGTGCTCGAGCTTATCTCGCTCAACTATTCCGAGACGCTGTCCGCAGCCGCCGGTTGGTCGATGGAGGAAGCCAAGGAGCAGACCATCGAGGCCGGGAACTACATCCTGGTGTACGAAGGCGCCGTGCTGGAAGGCTGGGGCGGCCAAGCGCTGCGCGTGGCCGACAAGCCCGGCACGGAGCATCTGATCGAGGCTGCCGAGAAGGCCAACGCGGTCGTCGCGCTGGGCTCTTGCGCCGTCAACGGCGGCTGGATGGGCGCCCATCCGAACTCTTCGGACGCCCTGGGCGTTCAGGCGTTCCTGAAGAAGGCCGGCATCGATACGCCGGTCATCAACATCCCGGGCTGCCCCGCGAACCCCGAGTGGCTCGTGTCCGTGCTCGTCGACGTCGTGCTGCTCGAGAAGCTGCCGGCGCTCAACAGCGAGAACAAGCCCTCCGGCATCTTCGACCAGACGATCCACGACAACTGCGAGCGTCGCGGCCACTTCGAGAACGGCGAGTTCGTCTACCAGTTTGGTTCCGAGGAAGAGGCCAAGGGCTACTGCCTGTATCCCATGGGCTGCCGCGGACCGCAGACGAAGTCCAACTGCGGCGTGACGCTGTGGAACGACCGTCGCAGCTGGTGCGTGCAGGCGGGTTCCCCCTGCATCGGCTGCTGCGAGGCCAACCCGAACGATCCCGGCCACAACTGGGTCGAGGTCAACACCCCGTTCTACAAGCGCCATCGCGACCTGCGCATCGGCGACTGGATGGTCCAGCCCGGCACGATCGCCCTCGGCATCACCGGCATCCTGGCCGCCGCGCTCGTCGTGCACGGCTTCGGCATGAAGGTGTCCGGCCGCATGGACGGCGGCGCCGACTTCGAGAAGGTCCGCGCCTGGGACAAGAACCATCCCGACAAGTCCATCGGCAAGTACAACCTCTCGCGCGACGAGGCCAAGGCCGCGTGCGAGAAGAGCAGCAAGAACAGCCAGGCAAAGCCTGTCGAAACCGATGAAGAAGAAGGGAGGTAAGCCTACATGACCCGTTCAGTTATCGACCCGATCACCCGTATCGAGGGCCACCTCCGCGTCGAGATGGAAGTGACCAACGGCAAGGTGTCCGACGCCTGGGTGTCGGGCGGCTGCTTCCGCGGCATGGAGATGGTCGTGGAGAACCGCACGCCCGAAGACGCGGCGCAGATCGTGCAGCGCATCTGCGGCGTGTGCCCGGTGTCCCACGCGCACTCGTCCACCATCGCGGCCGAGCATGCCTACGGCATCAAGATCTCGAACAACGCGCGCATCATCCGCAACATCTTGGAAGGCGCCCAGTTCCTCCACAGCCATATCCTGTGGTTCTACAACCTGGCGGCCCTGGACTACGTGAACCCGCTCAACGCCCTCAAGGCCAACGCGGCGGACGCCTACGACCTGGCCCAGGCTGCCGGCACCTCTATGAACAGCGACTTCGTGGCCCTGCAGGAGCGCCTGTCGAACTTCGCCGACAACGGCCAGCTGTCCATCTTCTCGGGCAACTGGTTCGACGCGGAGGACGGCACGGGCTACAAGCTCCCGCCCGAGCTCGACCTCATCTGCACGGCCCACTACCTGGAGGCGCTGCAGATGCAGGCCAAGGCCTCCCAGATCTCGGCCATCATCGGCGGCAAGATGCCGCACGTCATGACGCTCATCCCGGGCGGCACGGCGTTCGTGCCCACCGACCAGAAGCTCGACGATCTCAAGTACCTCGTCGACGAGGTGTACAACTGGGTCGAGGCCACGATGATCCCCGACACCCTGGCCATCGCGCCGTACTACATCGACGCGCTCAACTGGGGCAAGGGCTGCGGCCGCTACGTGGCCTGGGGCGTGTTCGAGAACGAGAGCATGGAGCTGGCCGACCGTTACCTGCCCATGGGCGTCATCGACGACAAGCTCAACCTCTCGGACGTCAAGGAAGAGCTCATCACCGAGTACATGGGCCACTCCTGGTACAAGGGCGAGGAGACCTACACCTCCCCGTACTTCGTCACGGAGCCCGAGTACACCGAGTACGACGTGAACGACCGCTACACGTGGGTCAAGTGCCCAGCCTACGACGGCAAGCCCTACGAGGCCGGCGGCCTGTCCCGCATCCTCGCGGCGTACAAGCGCAACGTGCCGTTCATCGTGGAGCAGGTCGACGGCCTGCTTGAGGCCCTGGGCGCTCCCGGGCAGATCGGCGTGGCGCAGTCCACGCTCGGCCGCACCGCCGTTCGCCAGATCGAGACGCTCTACATCGCCGGCCTCATGAAGGACTGGGTCGCGGAGCTGTGCGAGGCCGTGAAGAGCGGCGACAGCGACTACTTCCGCGAGCCCTCCACCATCACCGGTTCCGGCACGGGCTTCTGGGAGGCCCCCCGCGGCGCCCTGTACCACTCGGAAGAGGTCAAGGACGGCAAGATCACGGGCTACCAGATCATCATCCCGACCACGTGGAACCTTGCGCCGAAGAACGCCAACGGCGAGAGCGGCCCGATGGAGCAGGCGCTCATCGGCAACCCGGTGGGCGACATCGAGAAGCCCATCAACGCCCTGCGCACCGTGCATAGCTTCGACCCCTGCACGGCCTGCGCGGTCCACATCACCGAGCCGGCGACGGGCAAGAGCTTCGAGACCGTCACGAGTCCTTGGGGGGTGAAGTAACATGGCGCACTTGGCACACTATCGCGAAGCGCATCCGATGCCCTTCGTCATCACGCACTGGATCAACCTGGTTTGCATGATCCTGCTGATCGTCACGGGCTTCAGCATCCACTTCCCGTTCTGGGGCGGGTTCATGGGCATCGCCCGCGGCGTGCACGTGTTCTGCGGCTTCATTATCTTCCTGAACTGCATCGTCCGTCTGATCATGGCCTTCTTCGTGAAGTCCTCGCCGGACGGCGGCACGCGCTACCAGGTCACGGACTACAAGACGTGGCTGCCGCAGGCTGACAACCGCCACCAGCTGGGCGCGTGGATCAAGTACTACCTGTTCCTGAAGAAGGACCATCCGCTGGGCGCCAAGCTGGGCGTTCCGCAGAAGATCAGCTACCTGGCCATCCCCATCCTCATCATCGTGATGTTCTACACGGGCCTGTGCCTGTGGGCTCCCACGATGAACTGGGGCTTCATGGCTGCCGGTACCGATCTGGTGGGCGGTCTCATGTCGATGCGCATCATCCACTACTTCATGATGTACGTCTTCATCTGCTTCATGTTCATCCACATCTACCTGGCGAACATCGAGGGCATCTCCCCGACGCTGCTCATGTTCTTCTGGAAAGAGCACGGCGGACTGGTCTACGATCCCGAGAACCATGTGATCGTGGGCGAGGACGACCTGCACCACAAGAAGGCTTAAGGCGCGCGACCGTCGCACGGTTTGCAGCTTTCGAAGCTTCGAAGGGGGCCCGGGAAACCGGGCTCCCTTTTCTGTGTTGGCGCACCGTGCGTCGAAGGCTCGCGCACGGCGCGCGGCTTCGCCTGCGCGGCGGGAGCGCTCGCGTTTCGCGTGTCGGCGGAACCGCGCGTTTGCCGCTCGCCGCCGGCGCGACCCGCGTGTCGGCCGTCGGGGCGTCCCGCGCCCTTCCGCCCGCCGATGCGCAATATCGTACAAGCGCGGCGGCGAGCGCATCGACTATACTTGGCCGATGCGAAAAGAGAGGGAGCATATGCGAGGCGAAGGCGGGCGGACCGAGCGTCCGCGGGCGGAGGAGGAGCCGAGAGGCATGGACGCGCGGGAGGTGCGGGCGTTCGCGCGCCCGGACGGTTCCCTGGTGGAGGTGTGCTCGCTCGCCGGGAACATCCGGGCGTTCCCCAACCATCTGCACGATCATTACGTGGTGGGCGCCTTGAACGCGAGCCGTCGCGCTCTCACCATGGGCGGGCGGGAGCTGCACGTGCTGGAGCCGGGCGACGTGTTCTTGGTGAACCCCGGCGAGTCCCATGCGTGCGACCCGCTCGACGACGAGCCGTTCGCGTACCGCTGCGCGAACGTGCCCGTGAGCGCGGTCGCCGCGCTGGCCGGCGTGCCGGAGGCCGAGGCGCCGCGGTTCGCCGTGCCCGTGCTGCGCGACGCCGCGCTGTTCGACCGGGCGGACGCCCTGTTCGCGCGGGCTGCGTCGGACGGGGGAGCCGCCGTCCTCGACGCGCTCGACGCGCTCGTGGCGGACTTGCTCGAAGCCGCGGCCGCTGCGGCGGCCGACGGGTCGGGCGGGCCGTCGGCTCCGGGCGCGCTCGTGGCCTCGGCGCGGGCCTTCATCGACGAGCGCTACGCCGAGCGCATCGCGCTCGAGGACGTGGCCGCCGTGACGGGGGCGAGCCGCTACGCGCTCGTGCGCGCCTTCAAAAGGGAGCTGGGCATCACGCCGGGCCGCTACCTCGCGGCCGTGCGCGTCATGCACGCGAAGAGCCTGTTGGAGCAGGGACGCTCGCCCGTGGAGGCGGCCGGCCTTGCGGGCTTCGCCGATCAGGCGCACCTGGGACGCGTGTTCCGCAACGTCACGGGGCTCACGCCGGCGCGTTACCGCGCCGCGTGCGGAAGGAGCGCCTCGTGAGCGCCCGCGAGGCGGTAGCGGCCGCGCGCGCGGCCAAAGGCGGCGGCTCGGCGGCGCGCGGGCACCTGTTCGCGCTGTTCACCGTGGCGGTGTGGGGCACGACGTTCGTGGCCACGAAGGTGCTGCTCGTGGACTTCGCGCCCATCGAGATACTGTTCTACCGCTTCCTCATAGGGTTCTTGGTGCTGTGGGCGTGCCGTCCGCGGCACGTGAAGCTGGGCGGCTGGCGCGAAGAGGCGCTTGTGGCGGCGGCGGGCCTCACGGGCGTGGTGCTGTACTTCCTGTTCGAGAACATCGCGCTCACCTACACCACGGCCAGCAACGTGGGCGTGATCGTGGCGGTGAACCCGTTCTTCACGGCGCTGCTGTCGTCGATCCTGCTGCGCGACGAGAAGCTGCACCCCGTGTTCTTCGCCGGCTTCGCGCTGGCCATGGCGGGCATCGTGCTCATCAGCTGGGACGGGTTGGGCACGGGCGGCGTCGTGGGAGACGTGCTGGCCGTGGCGGCTGCGGCCGTGTGGGCCTTCTACGCCGTGCTCACGCGCAAGCTGGCGGCGCTGTGCGACGACACCATCCAAATGACGAAGCGCACGTTCGCCTGGGGCCTCGTGCTCATGGTGCCCGCGCTGTTCCTGCTGGACTTCCACTTCGGGGTCGAGCGGTTCGTCGATCCGGTCATGACGGCGAACATGCTGTTTCTGGGCGTGGGCGCGTCGGCGGCGTGCTTCGCCACGTGGGGCATCGCCGTGAAGCTTCTGGGCGCCGTGAAGACGAGCGCCTACATCTACCTCGTGCCCGTCATCACGGTGGCGGCGTCGGTGGTGGTGCTGGGCGAGCCTCTCACGCCGCAGATCTGCATCGGCGTGGTGCTGACGTGCGCCGGGCTGGTGCTGTCGGAGCGCGGCAAGGGGGCGCCGCCCGCCGGGTCGGACGAAGCCCCGCCTAGCTCTGCCGATCGATGAAGCGCACGAAGGCTTCGGCCTGCTTCTCCAGGTAGGGAGCCGAGGCGTCCAGCTTGAGCACGCCGTCTTCGGCCTGCGTGGCGATGTGGGGGATGGCCAGGCGCGGCTGGTTCATGATGCGCGCGTCCAGGAAGCTGAGCACGCCCACGAGCTGGTCCTGCGCATGCGCCGCGCCGCTCATGCCGATGCTCGCGCCCGCCAGCGCCACGGGCTTGCCGGCCAGCACCTGGCCCTCGGTGTCGCTCACCGGGCGCGAGAGCCAGTCGAGGAGGTTCTTCAAGGGGCCGGGGATGGCGTGGTTGTACTCGGGGCTGAACAGCCACAGGCCGTCGGCCCGCTTGACCTCGTCGCGCACGCGGGTCACGGCGGCGGGGGCGGGATGCTCGGCGTCTTGGTTCATGAAGGGGACGTCGTCCCAGGCGAGGATGCGGTAGTCGATCTCGGGGTGCAGCTTGGCGAGCACTGCTCCCGCCGCCTCGGCGAGCTGGCGGTTGTAGCTTGCCGCGCGGAGCGATCCGGCGATGGCGAGAATGTTCATGAGGGGTTCCTCGATTCGCTAATGTTATCTTGATGGTGCCATATGATAGCACGTTCGTCACGTGGGCTGACGGTTTGGCGCTGAACCGTCACAGAAAACCGCTCGGCCCTGCGCCGGCGCGGTCGATGCCGGCTTCGCTATAATAGGCGACGATCACGAGAGCGAAGGAGACTGCGTTGGCGGAGTTGACGGACGAGCAGATCGCGCAAGAAGAGAAGTTCCTCGAAGGCGTGCCCCGCGTGAACCTGGGCGCGCTGTTCCTGCCGCCCATCTGGGGGCCGGCCCACGGCATGTGGGCGGCCATCCTGTTCTACCCTATATGGCTGTTCGCGGACAACACGTTCTACGCGGCGTGGACCGAGCGCACCCCGCTCGCGCTTATCGTCGCGGCCGTCGTGTTCGTCACGCTCACGGCGGGCACGGTGGCCTTCTCCCTCATCGGGCAGCCCATCGCAGCGCACCGCGCCGCGCAACGCGGTGCGGACAAGGACGTCTACCTGCGCAGGCAGCGCGTCTGGGCCGTCGTGAGCATCGTGGCAGGGTGCGCCATGATCGCGGCGGCCACGTACTACAACCTGGTCATCCGTCCCACGCTGGGGGAGTGAGCGGCATGGAGCAGACGAGCGTCGCGAACCCCGGAACCGAGGCCGCCGGAAGCGCCGCAGACGCCGATCGGGCCGAAGCCCGAGCCGAAGCCGCGGGAAGCGCCGCAGGCGCCGGCCGGGCCGAGGCCGACGAGCGGGCCAGAACTGCCGACGCCGCACGCGTGCCGGCCGCGCCGCGCCGCATCGGGGTGTTCTGCGTGGGCAACAAGCTCATGCTCGACGACGGGCTGGGCACCGCCGTGTACGAGGAGCTGACGGAGCGCTACGAGGCGCCCGACAACGTGGAGCTGTTCGACGTGGGGTGCTTGAGCATGGACATGCTGCCCTACGTGCGCGACTTCGACGTGCTCGTCACGGTGGACGCCGTGGACGGCACGGACGCCGAGCCGGGAACCGTGTTCCGCTTCGAGCCCGACGCCATGGCGCGCCATTCGGGGGCCACGGCCTCGCTGCACGACCTGAAGCTCGTGGATTTGTTCGACGCGGCCTTGCTTTTGGGCTACGAGGCGGAGGGGCTGTGCCTGGGCATGCAGGTGGAGAACCCCTCGCCGGCCGTGGTCACGGTGGGCCTCACGCCGAAGGTGGCCGCCGCGCTGCCGCTTTTGGTGGAGACGGTGGCGGGCGAGCTCGCCCGCCTGGGATCGCCGCTCGTTCCGCGCACGGGCGCGAGCGCCTAGGCGCGCGGCGCCGGCAGCCCGATTCGGCACCAAGCGCCGGCTAGGACTCCGAGCCGTCCGGGCCTAGGAAGCGCTCTTCGAACGCGTCGGCCGAAAGCGGGCGCGACACGAGGAAGCCCTGGACGTTGTCGGCGCCGATGGCGCGTACCGCGTCGAGCTCCGTGCTCTCCTCCACGCCCTCCACGGTCACCTCGATGTCCACGCTGTGGCACAGGTCGATGACGGCGTCGATGAACGCGCGGTTGAACGACTCGGCGTGGATGTTCTTGATGAACAGCCGGTCGATCTTCACGATGTCGGCAGGCGATTGCGACAGCAGGCCGAGCGAGGAGTACCCCGTGCCGAAATCGTCCATGGCCAGGCGGATGCCCAGGGCGCGCAGCCGGTCGAACGTCGTGCGCAGGGCGTCGAGGTCCGTCACGAAGTAGCTTTCGGTCATCTCCAGCACGATGCGCTGCGCGTCGACGTCCGCTTCGGCCAACGTGCGCTCGACGAAGGGGACGAAGTCGGCTTCGAGCATCTGCAGATACGAGATGTTCACGTTCATGATGAAGTCGGGTCGCACGCGGTTCCACGCTGCGCACTGCCTGACGGCCTGCTCGAACACCCAGCGCCCCACGGCTCCGATGAGCCCGTAGGATTCCAAAACCGGGATGAACTCCACGGGGCTCACGCTGCCGAACTCCTCCGTGCTCCAGCGCAAAAGCGCCTCGGCCCCTGCTATGCGCAGCGTGTCGGCTTCGACGAGGGGCTGGTAGTGCACGGAGAAGCCCTTCATGCCGTCCATGACGGACGCCTGCAGGCGGTCGCTGAGCTCCAAGCGCCGCAGCTTCTCCTTCGACATGGCGGGCGAGAAGAACGACACCGTGTTCTTGCCGCGGTGCTTGCTTTCCTCCAAGGCGCTTTCGGCGTGCTTGACCAAGTCGAGCCCCGTGGCGCCGTCCTCGCCGATCATGGCTATGCCGCCGGACACCGTGCAGAAGTACGGCACGCCGTCGATGTCCTGCTGGCGGTTGGCGAAGGCGTGCACGGTGCGGTACAGGTCTTCCATCGCGTTGCGGTCGCCGTCGTCGAGCACGATGGCGAACTCGTCGCCGTCGAAGCGGAAGGCGGTGGCGTCGTCGGGCAGCAGGCGCAGCGTGGACTGCGCGAACCGGCGCAGCACGCCGTTTCCGAACGCATGGTCGTTGAGGGAGTTGATGCGCGAGAAGTCGTCGAGGCCCAGCAGCAGGATGCCGCCCTCCATGCGGTTGCGCGCGAGCAGGCGGTCGAGCACCTGCAGGCATTTCTCGTGCATGAACAGGCCGGTGATGGCGTCGACCTTGCCTTTGCGCTCCAGGTTCGTGATGGCCCCCGAGAACAGCACGGGCTCGCCCTGGTCGTCGCGCATCAGCAAGCCGCGGCACACGATCCAGACGTGCTCGCCCTTGCGGTTGACCACCTGGTACTCGAGGTCGTGCTCGTCGGTCTTGCCGGACAGCAGATCGTCGATGGACTCGTCGAAGCTCGGACGGTCGCGCTCCAGGACGAGGTCGCGCCAGCGGGGGATGAGCCCCTCGAACAGGCGGTCGGGCAAATCGAAGTCGCGCAGCATGTTCTCGGATACGAGCGCCATGTCGGTTCTCATGTCGATGATGTACAGGTAGTCGTCGGTGCTGTAGGCGACGGCGTCGTAGAACAAGCGCGGATCGAGATTAAACGAGCTCAGCGCTTCTTGCGTGTTCATACGGCCCTACCTCGAGTCTCGTGTATCGAGCGTTTCAAATTACCGTTGAGTATTGTAATGGAAACGCGCCTTGAAGTGGGCGAAAAACAGAAGCCGGCGATACCGGGCGCTTCTCGCGGCGGCGAGCGTCGCCTCGAAGCGGTGGGCGGCCGTGGTGATTGCATGACGAAACGCCAGCGGTTTTCTCACAAGGGGGCCGTGCGGCATTCGCAGCGGGGAGCCTGCGGGTAAGCTTTGGATAAAATGCAGCGGCCGCAAGGCTGTCGAAAAGGAGCTTCCCATCATGAGGATTACCACCATCAGCGCTTACGAGACGTCCGCCGAGCAGTTCTTCGACGCTTTGGCGTCTTGGGACGTCGACCTTCTGCTGGACACCCGTCTGAAGAACACGAACCAGCTGGCCGGCTTCACGAAGAAGAACGACCTGGCGTACTTCGTGCCGAAGCTGCTGCATGCCGACTACGCGCACGACAAGCTGTTCGCTCCGGCGCCCACCATGCTCGAGCGCTACCTGCACGGCAACATAGCCTGGGACGCCTACGCCGACGCCTACCGCGAGGACATGCGCGAGCGCGAGGCCGTGCCGCAGTTCTACGACCGCTACGGCGCGTACCAGAGCGTCTGCTTGCTGGGCACCGCCACCCGCAAGCGCCGCAGCCACGTGGAGGTGCTGAAGGAGATGCTCGAGGCTGCGCACGCGGAATGACAACCCGGCCCGCGTGTCGATGGTGGTTTTCCATAGAGAGACGCGTCGAATCCGCTTGCGGCACAACTTTCCCAAAGGTTTCAGCGCTCCCTAGCCTTTTCCCTTGCATAACTAGCGATTGCTAGTTATTATACTAGCAATCGCTAGTTATGAGAGGAACGGGCATGGAGCAGAAAGAGAAGGGCGCACGCGCGAACGCGCAGGGCGCCTCGACGCGCGAGCGTATCGTCGAGGCGGCGTTCGCGCTGTACGCGGAGCGGGGGTGCCATGCGGTGTCGGTGCGCGATATCGCGGCGGCGGTCGGCATCAAGGACGCGTCGCTGTACAACCACTTCCCCAGCAAGCAGGCCATCTTCGACGCCATCGTGAGCGGGGCGTTGGATCGGATGCGCCGATTCTTCGGCGAGCGCCGCATCATGTTCGACGTGGGCGACGACGCGGGCCCCTACGAGGACTTGGGCGCAGAGGGGCTGCGCGCGATGGTGCTGCCGTCGTTCCGCTATTTCTTCGAGGACCCGTACCTGGTGCGCCTGCGTCGTTTGCTGGTGGTCAGCCAGTTCGAGAGCGAGGAGGCGGGACGCGTCTACCGCCTCGTGTTCGTCGAGCAGCCGATGGCGCTGCAGCGCACCATCTTCGAGCATCTCATGGTCACCGGCGAGTTCGCCGCCGACGACGCGGCGCAGATGGCGGTGGAGTTCCAGGGCGTTCCGTTTCTGCTCATGCACGCCGGGCTCTCATGGGAGCAGGCCGAGCCGCGGCTCTCCGCCCACCTGGAGCGGTTCGCCCGCGCGCACACGGTGGCGGGGCGCGGCATCCGAAAGGGGGAGCGGGCATGAACGCGGTGGTCGCGTACTCGTCGCAGACGGGGTTCACGAAGCGCTACGCGGAATGGATCGCGGAGGACCTAGGATGCGAGGCGGTGTCGATCGACGATGAGAAGCGCTTCGACACAGGCGCCTTCGACGTGGTGGTGTTCGGCGGGTGGTTCCATGCGGCCTCGCTGGTGGGCGGGAAATGGCTCAGGCGCGCCCGCGAGGAGCATCCGCACGCGAAGTTCGTCGCGTTCGCCGTGGGCGCGACGCCGGCGGAGTGGGCCGACATGGTGGACGAGGCGATGGGGCGTGAGTTCCCCTCGCCGGAGTTCGACGGGATGCCGCGGTTCTACCTGCGCGGCGGGTTCGCCTACGAGCGTCTGAGCATGCCGAACAAGCTGGCCATGAAGCTGTTCTTCAAGATGCAGGAGAAGCAGGCCGCCACCGACCCGCGCGCCGCCGAGATGCTCGAGGGCATGCGCGGCGGTTTCGACGCCACCGACCGCGCGGCCGTCGCGCCGGTGGTGGCCTGCGCACGCGAGCTCGCGGGCGGCAAGGGGACGCGGGTATGAGCGCGGCCCGCCGCGTGGTGCGGGTTATCTGCGCGTTCAACGGCGTGTGCGCGGTAGCGTGCGGCGGCTTCATGATGGCCGGGGCCGCAGGCGCGTTGCCGGCGTTGTTCGAAGGTCCCTTTTCCCTCTTCAACGCTATGGTGTCGGCTATCCAGGCCCTGCCCCTGCCCGCATTCATGACGCGGGATCTCTTCTGGCCGGGGCTGGCGCTTTTGCTGGTGAACGGGGTGGCGAACCTGGTGGCCACCGTGCTGTTCGCGCGACGCGACCGGCGAGCGCGCGCATGGGCGCTCGCAGCCGGCGTGCTGCTCGTATGCTGGTGCGCGCTCGAGCTGGCTTACCTGCCGAACGCGGTGTCGGCGGCGTACTTTGCGATGGGGGTCGTGCAAACCGCTTGCTCCGCAGCGATGCGCCCGCGCGCTAGCGACCTGGAACCGGGTGCTTTGTGAGGCCGTGCTCGGTGCAGTAGGCGTACAGCGCGCCGCCGGCGAGGCGCGGGAGGCGCGCCTCGCCGCCCTGCTCGGGGTAGAGCTTCTCGACGGCCAGGCGGTCGTAGCCGACGACGGCGACGAAGCCCAGGTGGTGGCCCTTCTCCATGGGGTGGTCGAACGTGACGTACCAGTCTCCCTCCACGCTTTCCACGCGCAGGGCATGCGCCTCGTCGGCGGGGCGCGCCTCAAGGGGGTCGAGCTTCCTGCCGCAGCAGGACACCTCGGCGTCGCCCGTGGTGGTGATAACGTTTCCGCAGGCGGGGCATACGCGGAAGGCCGTGCGTTTCATGGTGCCTCCTTGGCGTTCGTCGGGAGCGAGGGCGCCGGCGAGCAGCGTTTCGACCGTGGTGCCCAGCTCGTCGGCGAGCGCGGGCAGAAGCGACACGTCGGGGCATCCGCCGCCCCGCTCCCACTTCGAAACCGCCTTGTCGCCCACGCCCACGCGCGCGGCCAGCTGGAGCTGCGTGAGCCCGCGCTCTTCGCGCAAGGATCGGATGAGCGCTCCGGTGCGCTTGGTGTCCATCGGTCTTCCTCTCGTTCGGTTGGCGTGCCGTCCACGATACGCGACCCGAACGCCGCGTGCAATGAACGCTCCGTAGAGTCGGGGAGGGGGGCGGGTTCCCTAAGGGAGCGGCTGGCAGGCGGGGCAGTAGTACACGCTGCCGCCCAGGTAGGGCTTCTTCTCGATCTCGCCGTGGCAGATGGGGCAGCCGTTCCTCCAGGTTTGCGCCGACAGGATGCAGCGGTAGCCGCCCGGCTGGCCGTACAGGTCGCGCTCCACGTCGCGCCCGCCTTGCTCCGCCATGGCGGCCAGCGTGTTCTTCATGGCGCGGAACAGGCGCGCGAGGTCGGCGTCGGAAAGCGCGTTCACCTTGGTTTTGGGGTTCAGGCGCGCGTTGAACAGGATGTCTTGCAGCACGCCGTTGCCGATGCCCGGGATGTGCTGCTCGGTGGCGAGCAGGGCCTTCACGCTCGCGCTTGGCGGCGCGGACGCGGCGAGGGCGCGGAACGCCGCCTCGTCGTAGGCGTCCGAGAGCACGGGCGTGGCATTGCGGGCGGCCACGTAGTACTCGTCGTCGTCGGCGCCCGTGTCGGCTATGAGGAACAGGCCGTACATGGAGGCCGTGCACGCCAGGTGCGATCCGTCGTCGAACGCGAGCAGCAGCTGGTGCTTGGCGGGGACGGCCTCGCCCGGCGCGAGGTAGCGTGCCCTCACGCCTTCGCGCAGAAGCAGCGTCATGCCGTCGTCCAGGGGAAGCTCCACGTAGGGGCCGGTCGCCTTGGCGGCCTCGATGCGCCGGCCGTCCAAGCGCGCGCCGTAAGTGGCGGGGTCGCCCGTGAAGAACGCGAACTTGTGCGGGGAGGCGTTCGCCACGGCGTCCACGACGGTGCGGCCGACCAGGACGTCCGACATCTGGCGGGCAAGGGTCAGGGCTTCGGGCAGCTCGATCATGGGACGCTCCTTCGCTCGGATGCCGCGGCGCTCGCGGCCGCGCTGCCGCAAGTATAGCAAAGGGGACGGGCTTTTCTCAGCAGCGGCGCGCCTCAGCCTTTTTCACGCGTTCCACGAGGAAGTCGCGCACGTTGTCGCGGTCGATGTCGAGCGACACGGAAAGCTCGTCGCACAGCAGGTTCTCGGCCAGGTCGAAGTACTTCTTGTCCGTGGCGGTGATCTGGCGCCCCGCGCCGGTGCGGCGCGCGGTGCGCTCGTGGACGGACTTCATGATGGGGACGAGGTCCTGGGGTGCGAACGTCTTGAGGCATTTATCGTACTCCTCTTTGATGCGGCGTTCGAGCAGCGTGGGCGTGTTCGCGCCCGGTTTGAGCGCTTCCTCGTCGATGGGCTCGGCGTCGGCGATGGAGTCGATGAGCGCGAGCGCTTCCTTGCGCGACATAGCGGGGCGCAGTGTGGGCGGTTCGGCCTCGTCTGCGGCTACGAACAGCTTGAGGGAGTTCTCGAACAGCGCGTGCAGCTCGAAGTAGTCCTTGCCTTCGAAGTACGCCTCGCGGACGGCGGCGACCTCGCAGACGTGATGGCGGTAGACGACGATATCTCCAGGTGAAACCATGGCGGCCTCCGATGCGCTCAGGTGGGGAAACGGTTGTGCGATTCCATAGCGTCGGAAGTGCGGCGCAGATCGGCACCTCGATTGTACCACCCGGAGCGGACGCGCCGCGCAAGTCGGTTCGGCGAACGGCGTAGCGGCGCGCGGGCGGCCGCGCCGAGGCGTTCGGCGCCAGCGCGGCAGCCGGTCGGCTCGAGGCGCGGTCTTGCCGCGAGCGTCGCGCCTCGAGCCGATGGATGCGTTTCCTGGGCCGACGGCGCGTCGTGCCGACGGCGCGTCGTCGCGGCTCGCGTTCAGCGGATGGCGAGGGGCCGGGGCCGATGGGGCCGGGCTGGCCGAGGGCGCTTAGCGGCGCGGGAGGCCCTTGCCCGCCACGGCGTGCGCGGGGCAGACGTGGTAGCAGTTGCCGCACTCGTCGCAGCGCTCGCCGAGGATGGCGTAGGGCTCGCCGGGCACGATGGCCTTGAACGAGCAGGTTTCCAGGCATGAGCCGCACCCTATGCAGGCGTCCGTGATGGAGAGACCGGGCTCCTCGTAGGAATCGCCGCCGAAGGCGAAGCGCTCGCGGTAAAGTTTGTGGTCGCGGTTCACCATGGCGTAGTCGTAGTCGTACAGCTCGCCGTGGAAGCGGTGCAGCACGAACACGCGCGTCTCGGGGTACTTCGCGATGTCGTACACGGCCACGTTGAAGTTGCGGTCGTGCGGGGCCTTCGCCTCCACCTCGGCCATCGACAGCTCGCGCACCTCGCCGAAGACGCGCATCTGGTAGCCGGGCTTGAACAGGGGCAGGTTGTTCTCGTCGAACACCACCTTGGCCTCGGTATGCTCGCCCGACACGGCCAAGCGCCCGCTTTCCTTGAGCTGGCGGTAGAACGGCTTCACGTCCATGGTGCGCAGGTACAGCCCCTCGTCGTCGCAGGCGAAGAAGTGGGCGATGCGCGACTCGACGCCGCCGCGCCCGTCGGGCGTGGCGAAGCTGCAGCAGCCTATCTCGTCGAACCGGTCGAAGACGTCTTTGATGGTGAGCATGGGCGGGTTCCTTTCTTTCGTATGTCATGAGCGGAGGTGACGGAGGCTCCCTATTGTCATCCTGAGCGGAGCGCGCAGCGCGTAGTCGAAGGATCCCGTGCGGCGCCAGCTGAAAATCTTACCGTTGACACCGCACGGGATCCTTCGACTCGGGCCTTCGGCCTCCGCTCAGGATGACAAGGGACGTGGTTTTTGCAGCGCGTGCCAGCGGTGGGCGACGGCTTCGGCGTGGGCGCGCATGAGGTCGAGGTCGAGCAGCTCGGTGCAGTCCTCCGAGACGTTCGACACGGAGTTCGCGTCGATGATGCAGGGGCCGCGGCCGCCCTCGATGACGTCGAAGCTGCCAAGCTCGATGGAGAGCGCGGCTGAGGCGCGCTCCGCGGCGTCCGTGACCGCGCGGGGAACGTCGGGGTAGCTGGCGTAGGTGGAGCCGAAGCGGTAGGCCGACAGGCCGTTGCTTGCGACGGACCGCTTGACGACGAGCGCGCAGGCGCCGTCCACCACCTCGACGCGCGTGAGGAAGCCGAGCTCGGGTTCCACGTACTCTTCCGCGATGAACTCGATGGCGGGAGCCTCGGCCAGAAAAGCCCGGGCTTCTTCGGCGTTGCGCGCGATGGCGGTGCAGGTGGTGCGGCCGCCGCAGTTCGGCTTGACGACGCAGGGGTAGGAGAGGGCCTCCGGGTCGAGGTCGGCCGGCGTGCCGCAGGCGTGGACGACGGGCGTGACGAGGCCCGCGGCGGCCAGCGCCTCGGTTGCCAGGCGCTTGTCCACCTCGAAGAAGTGCGCGCGCCCGGGGTTCACGAGCGGGATGCCGCGCTCCTCGGCCGCGCTGATCAACCGGGGCATGCGCTCGAGCGACGCCTCGTGCCCGCGAAACCGGGCGCTGGCGAACACGCGGCTGACCAGCATCTCGCAGGCGAGCGCTTCCTCCTCGGCGGTTTCGTCTTCCATGTTCACCAAGCGTGCGGGCGCGCCGCACGCCTCGATCTCGGCTGCCAGCTTGTGGTCGGACCACTCGTCGGACTCGTACAGCACGCCTATCATCGGGCGCCTCCGTTCTCGCGATGGCGCTCTCGGCCGATCCCGACCGCCTTGCCCGCCGCAAACGTCGCGGCGACGTGCGCGCCCATCAGATGCTCCATTCCAAAAGCTTGCTCAAGAAGCGCTGCAGCTCCGGGGTGGCCGGACGGTCGAACAGCTGCGCGCTCGTGCCGTACTCGAGCAGCGTTCCGTCGTGCAGGAACGCCGCCTTGTCGCAGGCGTGCCGCGCGAAGCCCATCTCGTGCGTGACCACGATGAAGCGCGTGCCGGAATCCTTGAGGTCGCGGATGAGGTCGAGCACGTCGTTGGTGTACTCGGGGTCGAGCGCGCTCGTGGGCTCGTCGAGCAGCAGCATCTTGGGGCGCGCCGCCACGGCGCGCGCGATGGCCACGCGCTGCTGCTGGCCGCCCGAGAGCTGCACGGGCCGCTTGCCGCCCTCGGCCGCCAGCCCGAAGCGCGAAAGCAGGTCGGCCGCGCGCTCGCGGGCTTCGTCTTCGGGCGCGCCGTGCACCACGCGCAGGGGCAGGGCCACGTTCTCCAGCGCGCTCAGGTGGTGGAACAGGCCGCTCGACTGGAACACGAAGCCCAGTTGGGCGCGATAGGCCGGCAGCGCGCGCTCGTCAAAGGCCACCGCCTCGCCGTCCACCTCCACCGTGCCGCCCGTGGGCGCGATGAGGCCGCCGACGATGCGCAGCAGCGTGGACTTCCCGCCGCCCGAGGGGCCGATGACGGCGAGCGTGGTGACGTCGTCGTCGAAGTCGATGCCGCGCAGCACGGGCACGCCGTCGAACTCCTTGGTCAGGCCCTCTATCCTAATGCGCATAGCCGAACCTCTTCTCGAAGCGCTTGCTCACGAACATGATGGGCAGCGTGAGGCACAGGTACAGCCCGCCCAGCAGCAAAAAACCGCCGAAGAAGTTGTAGTTCGTGGCCGTGATCTCGCGGACGGTCTGCGTGAGCTCGATGACCGCGATGACGGACAAGAGCGACGAGTCCTTCACGATGGTGGCGAACTGGCCCGTGAGCGCCGGCAGCGTGCGCGCCACCAGCTGCGGCAGCACCACGTGGCGCACGGTTTGCGCGCGCGTGAAGCCCACGGCGCGGGCGGCCTCCATCTGGCCCTCGTCGATGGAGAGCAGGCTGCCGCGCACGATCTCGGCTATGTAGGCGCCGGCGAACACGGACAGGATGACGATGCCGGCCACCACCTTGTTGTCGATGCCCCAAGCCGTGCCGATGATGTAGTAGAACAGGTAGATCTGCACGAGCAGGGGCGTGCCGCGCACGAGCTTCACGTACAGATCGCACAGGTAGCGCACCGGCAGCACGCGCGAGCCCTGCCCCGCGGCCACGGGCACGCCGACGAGCATGCTGATGACGAGGCTCGCCGCCGACAGCTCCACCGTGAGCAGGAATCCGTCCGCGATGCGCGTGCGGTACTGCTCCACGAAGTCGAAGTTGAGGGCGATGCCGGCCATGCCGAGCGACAGCCAGAACACCGCGATCACGATAACGCAGACCAACAGGTAGTTCGCGACGGCTTTGACCGGCGGCGCCGCTTGCTTCGGCGCCGCCGTGAACGGGCGGGACAACAGAGAGAGAACGTGCACGGCGGGCCTTTCGTCAAACGGTTCGAACGGGGAAGCTGCGGACTACTCGAAGTCGAAGAACCACTTGAAGCCCAGTTCGTCGAAGGCGGCCTTCTCGGAGGAGAGGTACTTCTCGGTCAGACGGTCGAACTCGCCGTCGGCCTTGCTCTTGGCGATGAACTCGTTGAGCTGGCCCAGCAGCTCGTCGTTGCCTTTGGCCACGGCGATGCCCCACGACTCGGGGTCCTGGAACGGGATGAACACGGCCTTGGTGGTGTCCGGGTTCTTCTGGTTGTTGCGGTAGATGGTGAGCTGGTCGTACAGGAAGCCGTCGGCCTTGCCCTGCACCACTTCCGTCACGCAGGCGCTCTCGTCGGCCAGGCGCACGATCTCGGCTTCTCCCAGGTTCTTCGTGGCGTACACGTCGCCGGTGGAGCCGGTTTTCACGGCGACCTTCTTGCCGGACTGGTTCAGATCGTCGATGCTGCCGATGCCGGATTGGGCGTTCGCCAGAATAGCCAGCTGAGCGCTCGCGTAGGGGTCGGAGAAGTCCACCGACTCCTTGCGCGCATCGGTGATGGTGATGGACGACATGAGGCAGTCGGCCTTGCCGGTTTGCACCATGGGGATAAGGCCGTCGAAGGCGGTGTTCTCGATGACCACGTCGTAGCCGTAGGCGTCGCCGAAGTCCCTCATGAAGTCGACGGACACGCCGCTCGGCTCGCCGGCGTCGTCCTTCGTCTCGAACGGGGGATAGGCAAGCTCCATGGCCACGGTGAGGGTTTTGTCCTTGCCGTTGCCGCTGTTCGTGGGGTTGTCGGAGCCTTCGCTTGGCGACGAGCAAGCGGCAAGCGAGAGGAGTGCGACTGCTGCGAGCGCGAACGCAGCGAGGGTCGCCGCCAAGCGGCGGGGACGGGCGGGTGAGGTGTTCATGCGGGTTCTCCCTTCAGAGCGGTTTCGAAGTTCTCCTGCATCGTGCGAAGCGTGCGGTCGAAAGCTTCCAGATCTTCGGCATCGAGCCCTTGGCATTGCACGGTCGTCAGCGCGTTCGAGATGGAGTCGAAAACGGGCTGGAGCTGGCGGCCCCGATCGGTGAGCTTCACGAGCACCACGCGCTTGTCCTCGGCCTGCTTCGCGGTGGTCACGTAGCCGCCGGCCGCGAGCTTCTTCACCAGCGCGGTGACGGTGGAGGGGTCTCGGCCGATGCGCTGCGCCAGCTCGCTCATGGGCAGCTCGCCGTGCGCGAAGAGCTGCACGAAGATGTCGCCGTGCGACGGCGCGATGCCGTGCAGCCCCTGTTGTTCGAGCTGCTCGACCAGATAGCGGTTCGCCAGGGCGAGGGTGCGTGCCAGTTGGTTGACGGTGCCGCGCAAGGCGGCCTCCTTTCGATGCGTCGGATGCTCAGGCATCATACTTTGACATCAAAGTATTGTCAAGGCTACGACGCAGGGGAAGTATGGCGCGCGGCCGGCCGGTCGGCCTTCGCAGTCGTCTCGTGCGAGGTCGAACGGGTGCATCGTCGCCCGAAACGGTCGCCTTTGGGCGCAAAACCGACCGTTTCGGGCGGCGATTACTTGTTGGAGGCCGCGCGGGCGGGGCTGTCGTCGCGGTGACGGTCGCCCCACTCGCACAGCGCGTCGAGGATGGGGATGAGCGAGGTTCCGCGCTCGGACAGGCGGTACTCCACCTTCGGCGGTATCTGCGGGTACTCGGTGCGCACGACCAAGCCGTCGGCTTCGAGCTCCTTGAGGGAGGAGCTGAGCGTTTTGTACGAGATGGTGGAAATGTAGCGCTTCAACTCGTTGAAGCGCACGACCTCGAATTCGAAAAGGCAATAGAGGATGGTCATCTTGTACTTGCCGTTGATGAGGGAGAGGGTGTAGCTGAACCCCGTCTCCGCGAACTTAGCTTCTTCGATGCTTTGGAAGCAGCCCATGCAACGCTCTCCTTTTGGTTAGTACTGCACTTCGATGTGCGTACTTGTACTTGCTTCCACTATAGCGAAAATAGGGAGTGTCAAGCAAGCGCGCCGCCAAAACGGCGGCGGTGCGCGGGGCGGGGGAATCCGTCCTGCGCTGCTCGGGCGAGAAAGGGAAGACGATGGCAAGGAAGATCGTGGTATTGAACGGCAGCCCGCGGGCGAAGGGCAACACGGCGGGGTTGGTTGAGGCGTTCGCGCAGGGTGCGCGGGAGGCGGGTGCCGAGGTGACGCGCTTCGATCTGCAGAAGCTGGACATCCGTCCATGCCTCGGGTGCTTCGGCGGCGGCAAGGACGAGGCGAGCCCCTGCGTGCAAAAGGACGGCATGGGCGATATCTACCCCGCGTACCGCGAGGCCGACGTGGTGGTGCTAGCCTCGCCCTTGTACTATTGGACGATATCCGGCCAGCTCAAATGCGCGTTCGACCGCCTGTTCGCCGTGGCGGAGTGCAACGAGGACTACGCCAACCCCGTGAAGGAGGCCGTGCTGCTCATGGCCGCCGAGGGCGACGGCTTCGAGGAGAGCGTGCACTGGTACGACCGCCTGATGGGACGCCTGGGGTGGACGGATCGCGGCAAGGTGCTCGCCGGCGGGGTCATGGACGTCGGCGACATCGCGGGCCATGCCGAGCTGACGGAAGCGGAAGCGCTCGGCCGCGCCGTGGCTCGGGGGTAGCGTCGAGGGCGCGCCCTCGAATAATCCGCATCGGAAAGCCCTTGCGCAACGAGCGGTTCAGGTGCCAAGGGCCTGCGCGATCTCGTCGTACAGGGCGATTCCCCGGTCGGTCAGGTACGGGTAGATCAAATCGTTCAGCCCGTCGTCGAGTTCGAACGAGGGCATGTCCTCGTCGTAGTAGGACGCGTCGTCCTGTTTCCAGAGAAACGAGACGCTGGCTATCGTGTAGGCGAGCGTCTCGTACTGCGCCTCCGAGATGTCGGATCGCATGATGCCGGATTCCTTCATCCGCATGAAGCTGGACAGGTAGAACCGGTTGTTCTTCAACCGGAAGTCCCTCATGTTCTCGGCCACGACGCTCGACTGCTGGCTCAACTCGACAATGTTGCGATAGAAGAACGCGTTGTCCTCCCTGTTACGCTTCGCCTGGCGAAACGATTGCAGGAGCCTTCGGAGGGCCATCTCGCCGTCGCCCTCGTCGGCCGAGTCGGTGTAGTCGTCCAGGTAATCGGCGTACAGCCCCTCCTGCATCGACAAGATAAGATCTTCCTTTTGCGGGAAATGGTAGGTGAGGTTTCCTATCGTCGTGCCCGCCGCTTCGGCGATCTCTCTCAACGACACGTTCCGATAGCCCTTCTTCTCGAAGAGCGCCTTCGCCTGCTCGATGATCTTTTCCTTTGAGTTGGCCATCGCCTTCGCTCCTCCAACGTGTTTCTCCGGCGCCTCGGTCCGTCGAAGAGGGTCCGCGTCGCTTGCTTCCCGGTGCGTTTTCAGTTTACCGCACATTGTACTGAAATTGTGTTCCCGCCTGTTTCGATGCCCGTCAGGCCTTTGACATCGTTTCCAGTACAGTGTACTATAACGATACAGTACATTGTACTGGAAATCGAAAACGAAGAAGCGGAGGAAACATATGATTACGATTGTTTACGCGCATCCCTTGGAAGACAGCCTGACGGCGAGCGTTCGCAGAACTATCGAGGACAGGTGCGAGAAAAGCGGCGCCGAGTACCGCGTGATCGACCTGTACAAAGACGGGTTCGACCCGGTTCTTAACGCGCAGGAGCGGGAGGGGTTCTTCACCGGCGGGACCACGCAGGACTCGCTGGTGGAACGCTACCAGGAGCTCTTGCGGAAAACCGACAGGCTGGTGTTCGTATTCCCGCTTTGGTGGAACGAACAGCCGGCGATAGTCAAAGGGTTCGTCGAGCGCGTCTGCCTGCCCGGCTTCGCCTACGAGTACACGCAGCGCGGGTTGGCCCCGCTCCTCACCAACGTCAAGCAGGTCGACGTGTTCACCAGCTCCAACTCGCCGACCATGGCGGTGACGAAGTTCTCGGGCAACATCATCCAGAAGCAGTTCATCAAGAACATCATCCTCCCCATGACCGGGCTGAAAAGCGCCAACTGGGAGAACATCGGCTTGGCGGGCGCCTCCGAGGAAAAGCTGTCCGAGCATTTGGAGAAGATCGGCGAGCAGTTCTAATCGCAAAGCGCCGAGGGTCCTCGCGCTCGCGCGACTTTACGCTACACGAGCGCTTTCGCCTCCCTATGGTGACGCTCCTTTTGGCGAGGGCGCCCCTGCGCCGTCTACCTGGTGAGCTTCGCCGTCGCCTTCGGCCCTGTGTTGGGGGTGGGCGTGCTGGCGACGGTGGCACCCTGCCCGAAATGCGCCTTGCCGTGCTCGCCGAGGGCCTCCAGCATGTCCCCCGCCACCTCGATGACCAGGGGGAAGTCGTTTTCGCAAAGCGGCAGCAGACTGAGGATGCCGTGCAGCACGAAAGAGGTCGTCATGCTTCCGCGCCTGTCGTCGACGGCGGGGTTGAGCTCGCTCAAACGCGCATGCATGGCGGTGGCGTACGCGTCTATGTAGCGGTGCAAAAGCCCGTTGCGCGCGATGTGCATGCCCTCCTCTCTGCGCTCCTCGAAGTCGGCCACGATGCTCGCAGCGAACCGTCGGGGTTCGGAGAAGTACTCGTCGAGGCAGTCCGTCTCGGCGACCTGCCGCTCGGCAACGTGCTGGACGTAGGCGTCCGCCAGTTCGTAGATGTCGCGGTAGTGCAGGTAGAACGTCGCCTTGTTGATGTCGGCCGCAGTTGACAGCGACGTGACGGTGATCTTGTCGAGCGGACGCTCGCGCAGGGCCGCGTCGAACGCTTCGAGCAGGAACCGCTCGGTTCGCCGATAGCGCAGGTCGGTGTTCGCCAACTCTCCATCCTTTTCTCGACGATTCGCCTCGTTCGGTCGCATAGGCGACTCATCGCGTGCATTGTCGCTTGCCGTTGTCTCTAAAATAATAGACGATAGTCGAGTAATAGACAAGCGACGAAAAGAGGAGTCTATGGCTGCTATGAGCAAGAAAGCAAGCGTGATGGCGGATGTCGGGAAGGAAGGGCCCGGCGAGATCGCGGCGGCCGCACCGGTTGCCGAAGCGGAGCAGGGCGGGGGCATAAACAAGCGGGCCCTTGTGGCGGTGTCCTGCGGCCTTATGCTGGCCATGTTCGTGAGCTCGCTCGACCAGACCATCGTGTCCACCGCGCTGCCCACCATCGTGGGCGACCTCGGGGGCGTCGACCACATGCTGTGGGTGACCACGGCCTACGTGCTGGCTTCAACGTGCATGATGCCCGTCTACGGGAAAGTGGGCGACCTCGTCGGTCGCAAGCCCCTGTTCATCGCGGCGCTTGCGCTGTTCACGCTGGGATCGCTCGTCTGCGCGGTGGGCGGCAGCATGGCGGCGCTCATCGCCGGACGCGCTGTGCAGGGCCTGGGCGGCGGCGGACTCATGATCCTGTCGCAGGCCATCATCGCCGACGTGGTGCCGGCGCGCCAGCGCGGCATGTACATGGGGGTCATGGGCTCGGTGTTCGCCGTGTCGATGATCGTCGGGCCGCTTTTGGGCGGCTGGTTCACCGAGGTGGTGGGCTGGCGCTACATTTTCTGGCTGAACGTGCCCATCACCCTTGCCGCCATCGTGCTCGCAGCCGTGTTCCTTCCGAAGGCGAAACGAAACGTCGCAGCGTTCAAGTTCGACACCCTGGGCACGGCGCTGCTCATGGGCGGCACCGTGTGCCTCGTGCTGTTCACCACCGTGGGCGGCGGCAGTGCCGGATGGGCTTCGCCTGAGGCGCTCGCGCTCGCGGCGGCGTGCGTCGTGTGCTTCGTGCTGTTCGTGCTGGTCGAGCGTCGGGCTGAAGAGCCCATCATGCCGCCGACGCTGTTCAAGAACAAGAACTTCCTCGTGGCATCGGCCGCAGGACTGCTCATCATGGTGGCCATGATGGGGACCATATCGTATCTGCCCACGTATCTGCAGATCGTCAACGGCGCGTCGGCCACAGAGTCGGGCTACTCGATGCTGCCCACCATGATCGGCATGATGGTGATGTCGACCGTCGCAGGCGCCCTTGCCTCGAAGACGGGGCGTTACAAGTGGATGCCCATCGCCAGCTGCTTCGTGGCGGCGGTCGCCCTCGTGCTCATGTCCACCGTCGCCGTGGACACCAGCTCCATCATACTGTACGTCTATCTGTTCATCTTAGGCTTCGGCATGGGGTTGGGTCAGCAGATCCTCGTGCTTGTCGTGCAAAACGAGTTCCCTCACGCCATGGTGGGCACGGCGACGTCGGCGAACAACTACGTCCGCGAGGTGGGCGCCACGCTGGGGGCGTCCGTGATCGGCGCGCTGTTCGCGTCACGGTTGGCCGAACAGCTTGCCGGCGCCGGGGAGGCGCTGACGAGCGGCGGCCTCGATGTCAACGCCATCACGCCGGCTATCGTGGCGCAGCTGCCGGCCGACATCCAGCTGCTCGTGCAGAACGCCTACCACGACGCGCTCGTGCCCATCTTTCTGTACCTAGCGCCGTTCTTGCTGGCAGGAGCCGTCCTGCTGCTGTTTTTGAAGGAGAACCCGCTGAAGGAAAGCGTCGAGGATCCGGCCGACGAGACCATTGCGGGAGTCGCCGCTTCGGGTGACGCGTTGAAGCCCGAGCAGCCGCATGTCGGCCGAACGGCTCCGGTTGGCGCACGGGAGTAACTGGACGGCCGGATGAAAACCCCGCCCGCAAGGTCAAGCATGCTCTCCATGCTCCCTCAGTTCCTCCCGTCCGCTGACGGACAGCTTGGTGTAGATGTTGTTGCAGTGCGCGTGCACGGTGTTCTTCGATATGCCCAGATGGTCTGCTATCTCCTGGTAGCTCATCTTCTCGAGCAGAAGCTGGCGGATCTCCTTTTCCCGCCTCGTGAGGGGCTGGCCGGTCGCCGAGGCGGCCGTTCTGGGCGAGCCGTCGCCGGATCGCCCGACGTCGAGGACGCCCACGCCCAGCCGCGCGAGAAAATCGCGCACGGTTTCCGCCTCGATCGATTCCCCTATCCGTTTGGCGAAGCCGGCGCTTTCGAGCAGCGGTTTCAAAAACGGCAGCTCCAGCGCGAACGGCAGCAGGATGCGCTCCGCAAGGGCGCTTTTTACCGCATGGTGCAGCACGGCAAGGCAACGCTCCTCGTCGATGTTCGCGAGCGCGAGGGCGTCGTAAATGTCCACCGTCACCAAGCCTGCCGCATGGCGGGCCTCCCTCAGCCGGCCGACGATCTCGCCGCTCGCTTCCAAAGCCTCTTCGTCTCGCCCCTGTGCGATCAAGGTGCGCATGCGGGCGAGCGCCATGGACTTGCCCACGATGAAATCGTCGGATTGGCGTGCGAGCGGCTTTTGCCGTGCCGCCGGGCGCTCTTGCGGCCCGTTTTCGCGATGCGCGTTCAGGATGACGCGCTCGCACTCGGCCAAGGCCTGTGCGTGGAAGCAGGCATGCTTTGCGGCGTGGCGCGCCGCGTCGGACAGGATATCGCTTGCTTTTTCGAGGTTGCCGTTGACGGCCTCGAGCTTTGCCTTGACGATGAGGGCGTCGACGTAGAATTCGACGTTGCATCCGCTGCGGAGCTGCCGCGTTCCTCGGCGAAGATGCTCCCGGGCGTCCTCCGTCTCGAGCCTCTGCAGGTAGACGTCGGCGAAGCCTATGTCGAGAAGCCCGAGAGAAGGCAGGTCGGAGGGGAGGTGCCCCGCCGCCGACAAGGCATGCGTCAACACCGATTCCGCTCGCGAGGGTTTCCCCATGCCGAGGTAGTGGCGGGACAGCTGATACGAGGACAGCAGTACGACGAGGTGGTCGCCTTTCTCCTCGGCAAGGGCGATCGACTCTTCGAACGAGTCGATCGCGGCATCGGACTGGGTGCTTCGGGAATACACGGCGCCCCTGCCCTTCGCCATCCACGCCCGCAGGCTGACATCCTCGTTGTCCGCCTCGAGGCTCAGCTGTTCCATGCAGCGCAGTCCTCCCGCCACATCGCCGGACTGTCCTTTGGCCAGTATCTCGAGCATGCTGGCCCAGCGCTTGATCTCGACGGCTACGTCGGCCTCGTAGGGTCCGCCGGCCTTCGCCACCTGCGAGATGAGCCGCTCGGCCTCGAGCGGGTTGTCCTTGCAAAGAGCGTGCGCGGCGAGCACCGAAAGCAGCAGGGGGTCTGTTTCGGTTGCTGCTTCGGTTTGCGGGCCGGACTCGACGTCGAAGCTTTGGAAGGCGGCTTGGATCGCCATGCGAACGCCTCTCTTCGGCATGGGCGTGACGGCTTGGGCGAACAGGGCCCAGCAGCCGTGATCGAGCGCCGTCTGGATTGCAAGGTCGTAGGCGTCGTGGTAGAGGTGCCAGCGAATGACGCGCCCGACGATCTGCCTCTCGCGACGGGCGCCGTAGGCCTTCGCATGGCGTTGGATGCACTTGAGGTAGAGCGGTATGAAGCGAATCGCGCCGTCCTGCCTGAGGAACACGAGTCCGGTTTGGTTAAGCCGTGAAATGCCGCCCAACGGAGTGTCGCCGAAGATGTCCCGATCCGCCTCGGGCGTCAAAACGGGAAGGAACGAACGCTCGACCACCGATGCGGCCTCGCTTTCGTCAAGCGTTGCCAGCGCGCATTCCACGAATTGATCGACGATGGACGAGGTTCCCTCGTCGAGTTCGCCGAAAGCGGAGTCGACGTTCTTCGCGCGGCCAAGGACGAGGCATATGAGCCTGAGCGCGAAGAGATGCCCCAGCGAGAGGGCCGCGATGCGGCGGATGCTCTCGTCGGGAAGCTCCGCGTTGATGCTCCGAGTGACCATGGCTTCGATTTCCCCATGGTTGAACAGCAGGTCGTCCGAGCCGATGATCGAGCAGCGCCCGGTTGCCAGGTAGAGTGCGAGCGGAATCCCCGCATCCGCTTCTTGTATGACGACGAGATGCGCGAAGGAGGGCGCGCTGTCTGCGATCTTTCCCACGAGCGTTGCTACGCCCCCTTTGGACGACAGCTTGTCGACGACCACCACGAGGTGCCTTCCGTTGGAAGCCGCCATGTCGCACAGGCGTCTGAAATGGGCGAGGCAGCGGTTCTCGTAGCTGGCTTTCTTGCTTGCGGGGGGCTCGTCGCCGCCGAGCAACGACACCGCGCTTGCCAGGGATCTTTCAAGGTCTTCGAGGGTCTCGCCTTCGCGAGGAAGGGAGGCCCATACCGCGATGATCGCATCTTCCCGAAGCCGCCGCATGCACCAGTCGACGACGAGGGGCGTGGCCGTGTCTCCCTGGGGCGCATCAACGACAAGGAGAGGCCGCGCGAGGGCGTCATCGAGCATTTCGATGAGCCGGGCCCGGGGGAAATATCCGTGGGGGAGGTGGGGAAGGTTGCAGGAATCCCTGATCATGGTCATGGGCGACTCTCCTTTTCTCAGACCCCGTTCCGGAGGTGCTAGGGACAAGTCTAGTCCTTTTCTTTTGATTTGCAATGAAAATTAATCGCATGACTAGACCTTTATGGACGTTACCCGTCAAGGCCTTGCCCAATAGACTGGTGGTCGATGCAAACAGGACGTTTTGCATCGGCCTAGGCTGCTATCGGTTTGAGAAGAAGGGGGATTTGCATGGAGGCGAATAAGGTTTCAGGGGCCGTGAAGGCGGTTGTCTTGGCCTTCGTGGTGGGTGGTTGCTTCTCGGTTGTCGGCCAGCTGCTTCTTATGGCCAGCGCTGCGCTACTGGGCTCCGACTCGGCGCTCGTCGGCCCGTTGACGTTGGTGCTCGTGGGCCTTCTCGGCTTGCTGCTGTTCCTGCCCGGTTGGTACCAGAAGCTCATGAACGTGGGCGGCTTCGGCACGATCATGCCGTTTTGCGGATTGGCGTGCGCTTGCGCGGGGGAGTACCTGCAGGCGACGGCGGAGGGCGGCTCTGTCGGCAAAGGCGCGTGGGCGGCGTTCAAGCTGCTCATCTACGTGGCGGGCGTGGGCATCGTCTTCGCGCTGTGCTTCGCCCTCATCTACGTGTTCGCCGTGACACCGGCGGTTTAGGGGGTATTCGATCATGGAATTCGTTTTGGCTTTCATCGTGGGCGGCTGCTTGTGCGGGTTGTTTCAGATCGTGATGACGATCACCAAGCTGCACCCGCCCGAGATGCTGATCATCGGACTTGCGATAGGGGCCGCTCTGCTGCCGACGGGGATCCTCGCCTGGCTCGAGGCGACGGGCGGTGCCGGCATGAGCATCATGGTGCTCGATGCGGGCGGTGCCATCATGGGTTCGCTCATGAGCCTTTTGCACGGCGATCCGTCCTCGTTCGCCATGCTCCTCGGCATCTTCGCCTTGCTGGCGCTGATCGGCATATGCGCAGGAGCCCTCTATCAGAAGATTCATCCGGCCGGCAAAGCCGAATGAGCAAGCGTCGAGAAAAACGGGAAAACGGAAAAGGAGAAGGTGTATGAGCGAAGAGAAGCGTATCTACGGCCATTGTCGCGCCTGCCATATGAACTGCCCCGCGTACTATACGGTGCGCGACGGGCGCGTCGTGGACATCGAGGCGGCCTCCATGCAGGAGGGGGGCATAGGCAACCTGTGCCCGCGCGGCTATGCGAGCATGCAGTTCGAGTACAGCCCCACCCGCCTGCGCTACCCGCTTAAGCGCATGGGCGCTCGCGGCGAAGGCAAGTGGCAGCGCATATCGTGGGACGAGGCCGCAAAGGAGATCGCGGAGAAGATAGACAACCTGGTGAAGACCTACGGCGCCGAGACCTTCGTGCTGCCCGGCCGCACCGGGCGCCAGGACATGGGCTGGATCGCGGCCAAGGTCGCCCGCACCATAGGCACCCCGAACAACTACTACGGCGTGTGCCAGCTGTGCCTGCTGCCGCAGTTCATCGAGGAGGTGCAGTACGGCAACTACTGCGCCCAAAAGGTGGGGTCCGACCCCAACACGCGCCTTCTCGTGTCCTACGGTCACGAGTTCACCTCGTACGCCGATCCGATCCTGAGCAAGTTCACCACCATGAACATCAACAACGGCATGAAGACCGTCGCCCTCGACCCCGTGTGCGGTCCGGTGGCCTCCCATGCCGACGTGTGGCTGCCCATTCGGCCCGGCACCGATCTGGCGTTCAACCTGTGCCTGATCAACTACCTTATCGAGCACGACGCCTTCGCCGCCGACTTCATGAAGGAGTGGACCAACATGGCCTTCCTCGTGAACCCCGCGACGGGCGCGCTGCTCACGGAGAAGGACGTCAAGGTCGGCGGCACCGACCAGCGCTACCTGTTCTGGGATGCGAAGGGCGGCTCCCTTGCATGGTGGGACGCCGATGCCGTGCAATGGGAGGGCGGCAAGAGCGGGCGCGCCCACTATGACCGGTGCGTGAAACGCTGGAACGACAACATCGGCTCGACCGAGCTCTCTCCCGCGCGCCTGCCCGAGGACGTCGATCCGGCGCTGTTCGGCACCTATTCCGTGACGCTCAAAGACGGCACGACCCTTCAGATGAAGCCGGCTTTCCAGCAGATGGCCGACTACGTCAAGGAATGGAGCATCGAGAAGACGGCGGCGATCACCACCATCCCCGCGGACAAGATCGTCGAGGCCTGCGAGCTGATCGCGGCCACCCATCCGGTCGAGTACTATCAAAGCGCCCAGTACATGGCCACGAACGTGTCCCAGTGGATGCTCTCCATCACCATGCTCAAGTGCATGTCGGGCGACTTCGAGGTCCCCGGCGGCACGTCGTTCGTGCAATGCTACCCCGTCGAGCCCATGGCCTTCCCCGGGGAGTGGGACATCTCCTACAACGAAGGCCTCGACATCTCCCAGAAGCGCAAGCGGCTCGGTTACTACGAGCATCCCATTTCCGCCGGTGCGTTCCACGACGAGTTCTGGACCAAGTGGCACCCCCAGCGCCCCGAGAACGCGGACGCGCTCAACAACGTCCCCGATATGGTGGGCGTGCTGGAGGCGGCCGAGACGGGCGAGCCCTACGAGGTGCACGGCATGATATCCATCAGCTCGAACTGGCTCATGCACGACCCGGGCACGCCGCGCTGGCTCAAGCTTCTGAAGGACGAGAGCAAGATCCAGCTGCACGTGGTGGCCGACATGGTCATGACCCCGACCGCCGAGCTCGCCGACTACGTGCTTCCCGCAGCGTCGTGGATGGAGCGCAACTACCTGGAGTTCGGCACGACGGGCGCCACCCCCTACAAGAACTTCTACCGCAAGGCCGTCGACCCCATCGGAGAGGCGAAGCAGGATTACGAGCATTGGGCGCTTATCTTCGAGGAACTCGACAAGATCGACCCGAGCTACAACCACGACCAGCCGCTCAACCCCATGACGTCGCACTACTTCGCCGGCGAGCGCGGGACGCTGTGGGAAACCAAGACGATCGACGAGGAGCGCGACCGCCTCACCCGCCGGTTCTTCGGCAAGTCGTTCGAGGAATGCCTCGAGGAACGCCGCGTGTTCGCGCCGAACTACGAGCCCGGCGCGGCCGACCATCGCCACCTGGTGGCGGGGAGGTTCCCCACCGATACGGGCAAGATCAACGCCTTCTCCACGGTGCACCAGCACTTCGGGTTCTCGCCGCTGCCGGTTTGGGATGAGCCGATCGAATCCCCGGTGAGCCGACCCGATCTGGCCGAGGAGTACCCCCTCGTGCTGTCCACCGGCAAGCGCCAACCGGGTTTCTTCCACTCCGAGTTCCGCCAACTGCCCCTCATGCGCCAGCTGAGCCCGCAACCCGACGTGCTCATGAACCCCGACACCGCTGCGGAATACGGCGTGAAGCACGGCGACTGGGTGTGGGTCGAGGCTCCCGACGCCAACGGCCGCGGCGATTTGCGCCGCATCATGGGCCGGGTGAGCACGCGGCTGATGATGCGCCCTGGACAGGTCACGTACAGCCAGCATGCATGGTGGCGCCCCGAGAAGGGCGTGGAGGAGGATCTTCACGGCGCGTTGGAGTGGAACGCCGAAGTGCTTTGCACCGCTGCCAACGGCTGCCCTGAAACCGGAACGCTCGGCGTGCGCTCGATGCTGTGCAAGGTGTATCCCTGCTCTCCGGAGGATATCGAGAAGTACCGCCCCCTGATCACCCGCGAAGAACTCGAAGACATGATGCCCGATTACGGCATCGCAAAGGAGGCCTAGCCATGACCCGCATGGGATATGTGTTCAACTGCGACACCTGCCTCGACGTCCGCGGCTGCCAAACAGCCTGCAAGCTGTACCACGAGACCCCGATGGGCATCTACCACACGGAAACGCAGACGAGCGTCGACCACTCGTCGTACCCGGATGCCAACGAGTACTTCCTGCCGATCATCTGCCAGCAATGCGGCAATCCCTCGTGCGTGCCCGCGTGCCCTTCCGGCGCGCTCGAAAAGCTCGACAACGGCATCGTGTCGATTGCGAACCCCGAAGCCTGCAAGGCATGCGAATCGGGCGCTTGCGAGGAGGCCTGCCCGTACGGCGGCATTCATTTCGACAAGCCGACGGGTAGGGCGTACAAGTGCGACCTTTGCATCGAACGTCTTGAAAAAGGCCTCAACCCTCGCTGCGTCGACGGGTGCCTGACGCAGTCGCGTTTTTGCGGTGATTTTGACGACCCGAACAGCGTGGTGTCCCAAGCCGTCTCCAGCTGGGAAGGCTACGTCCACCAGCTCAAGCCCGAGACCGGCAACGAGCCCAACGTGTACTACCTGCTGAGCAAGAAACGCTGGGACGACATGAACAACCTCGTGACCACCCAGTGGCACAACCCTGCCGAATAAGGCAACCTCACGACGGCGGGCTCCCGGCTGCAGGCTTGGGTGCCCGCCCTTTTACAACTTTCTTTACGAGGGGCAAGAGCACCGAGGGGATGAAACATGAACGATACGCATAACGGAGAAGAGCTCGCCGCGCAGGCCTCGAGCCTCAGATGGCTCGCACGGGCGTTTTGGAACGTCCCGGACCAAGCGTGGCTCGATGCCTTCGACGGCGAAGAGCTGCGGGCTGCGGGCGTTTCGACGGATATCGCTGGTCGGCTTGCCGATGCGATATCAAGCGCAGGCGAAGGCTTCTTGCGGGATGCGGCCGTGGACTACACGTCCCTGTTCGCGAGCAGCGATCTTGCGGCCCCGCACCCCTACGAGTCGATCTACTTCGGACGCGCGCGCCAGATGATGCAGGGCTGTCGCGACGACGTGCTGCTTTGCTACCAAGCCGCCGGGTTCGACAGCGCATCGGCAGAGCCGTCGGAGGCCAACGAACCCGAGGATCACCTGAGCTACGAGCTCTGCTTTCTCGCGTATCTGCTCGACTTCGCAGTTTACGCCGAAAACGTTGAGGAGCGAGATCTTTACCTCGACGAGGCGGGGCGGTTCGCCGAAGAGCATCTCGGAGTATGGCTCGCCTCCTTTGTTTTCGAGGTATCCGAACAAGCCGGCACCGAGCTGTACCGAGCGGTTGCGGCGACCCTCGAAGAACTCGTGAGATCCATGGAGGGCTCCCTCGGGCGAAGCTGAGCGGGCTAGCGCGCCAACCCGCGCACAACTTTGTCGGAAGCGGGCGACAAACTCATTGATCGTTTTCCGGCATGTCGGGCGCGCTTCGTGCTCGCCGTCGTCGCGGACACGAAGCGCACCCGTGCTGCTTAGTCTGCTTGGCTCGCGGCTTCGTCCACGCAGCGCAGGGCGTTCAGGCTGCGCGGGTAGCCGATGTAGGGCAGGCACTGCGACACCACCTTCACGAGGAAGGCGTGGTCGTTGCCCAGCCGCATGTTGGCGGCGGCGTGGCTCGTGAGCTGGGGCTCGCAGCCGCCCTGCGCGGCCAGGAAGCAGAACGTGATCATCTCGCGCTCGGCCAGCGTGAGGCCGCCGCGCGTGTACCAGTCGCCGAAGCAGTTGCCGGCGAGCCAGCGGTTGACGTGGGCGGCGTCGCCCTCGCCCGACTTCCAGAAATCGCGCATGCCCTCGCCGAAGATGTCGACCTGCGCCTGGATGCCGGCCTCGAGGCGGGTGTCCGGCGTGGTGCGCGCTTGGGGCTCGAGCGGCAGCGCCACGCCGCGCTCGGCCAGCACCTCGTTGGTCGTCTTCAGAAACGGCAGGACGCGGCCGGCGCCCAGATAGGCCGTGGCCTGGTACACGATCTCCTTCGCCTCCACGGGCGTCACGCCCCGTTCGAGCGCGGCGTGCAGGAAGCTGCGGAAGGCGCCCGAGCCCTGGCAGCCCAACAGCGTGGCGAGGACGGCCATGAGGCGCGTGCGCTCGTCAAGGTCTCCGCCTGCGCCCTCGGTGTTCGGAACCTCGTCGAAGGCGAAGTTGTCGAACCGCTCGACGAACTCGGGATCGGTTTCCAGAAACGACGACGTGGCGTAACCGGGCGACATCCTCTCGCGGCAGGCGCGGGCGGCGTCGGTGATGGCTGGTTGCATGATGTGCTCCAATCTTTCGCGTATTTGTTACGGTTACAGTTAACACCTTGGAGCATGCTCCAAGTCAAGGATATCTTGGAATCTCCTCAAGGTTTTCGCGGGAGCGCGCGCAATGCGGTTCGCGATCCGCTTCGGCGGCCCTGCCGCTCCCGGCTTCTCTCGAGCAGGCGGCGCGCAGGGCGCTTACGTTCGCCGCGGCTTTCCCCGCCTGTTTCGCAAAGAAATGCATCAAAGGCATTTCTCATAATGATAATTAAGTATTAGACATATCTTGCCACGCGCTTTATAACTGAGGTGCCCCTGAACGAGGCACCTTGTTTTTTGCGACGAATGGAGAAGGCGGATGTCGAAGGAAGAAGTATGCGCGCGCTACGGGATACCGCCCGAGGTGCTTGACGAGTGCAAGCGCTGGGGGCTGTGCGACGCCGCGAAGGCGGTGATGGAGGGTTGGCGCTACGACGGTCACGATATGGAGGTGCTCGGCATGGTGCTGACGCTGCATGACGTGGGCTTCGCGACCGAGGATGTTGAGAAGTACATGCGCCTCGTTCTGGAAGGTCCGGCCACCCGCGCGGCGCGTTTGCGCATGCTCGACGGGAGGCGCGACAAGACGCTCGCCGCGATGCACGAGCTCGAGGACCGTTTGACGAAGATCGACCATCTGAGGTACGAGACGCGCCACGAAGACAGCGGCGCGCAAGCGAAAGGAAAGATCGCATGAAAAAGGATATTGGCTCGGTATTGGCGCTCTACCCCACGCCGGCGGTGGTGGTGGGCGCGATGGTAGACGGCAAGCCCACGTGGACGCTCGTGGCGCATGTGGGCGTGATCGGCCACGACCGCATTCTGGTTAGCCTGGCGAAGCCGCACTACATCAACGCGGGCATCAAGGAAACGGGCGCGCTCTCGGTCAACGTCGTGGACGAGGGCATCCTCGAGCAGGCCGACTGCGCGGGTTGCGTCAGCGGCGCCAAAACCGACAAGTCCGAGCTGTTCGCCTGGAGCGCCGGAGCTGACGACGCGCCGCTCGCCGACGAGGCGAAGCTGACGATGGAGTGCACGGTGGAGGACGTCTACGACACCAAGAACTTCGACAACTTCATCTGCTCCATCGGCCATACCTACGCCGACGAAGAGATCCTGGGCGAGAACGGCAAGATCGACTACGACGCGTTCAAGCCGGTGCTCTTCGAGATGCCCGGCTACACCTACCTGAAAACCGGCGAGACCATCGCGAAGTGCGCGAGCTTCGGCAAGGCGCGCGCGTAGGCGAGCAGGGACAACGCAACGAATCGGAAAGCGAGGAGCAAGATTATGGCAGAAGCGAAATCGGCGCCTATCGCGCTGGGAACATGGTCGTGGGGCACGGGTGCCATAGGTGGCGACCAGGTGTTCGGCAACCATTTGGAAGAGGCCGACCTGAAGCCCATCTTCGATGCCGGCATGGAGGCCGGCTTGAACCTCTGGGATACCGCCGTGGCCTATGGCCTGGGCGCTTCGGAGCGGATACTGGGCGCTCTCGCGCAGGCGTACCCCCGCGAGGACGTCGTTTTGTCGACGAAGTTCACGCCCCAGATCGCCGGCGACTCGGCCGATCCCGTGGCGGACATGTGCGAGGCGAGCCTCGAGCGCTTGGGAACCGACCATATCGACCTGTACTGGGTGCACAACCCTGCCGACGTCGAGCGCTGGACCCCGCTTCTGGTGTCGCTCGTGAAGAGCGGCAAGGTGGGCCGCGTGGGCGTGTCGAACCACAACCTCGACCAGATCAAGCGCGCCGAGGATATCCTGTCCGCCGAGGGCGTGCACGTCTCCGCCGTTCAGAACCACTACAGCCTGCTGTACCGCTCGTCGGAGGATGCCGGCATTCTGGACTACTGCCACGAGAACGGCATCGAGTTCTTCTCTTACATGGTGTTGGAGCAGGGGGCGCTGAGCGGCGCCTACGACACCGAGCATCCGCTTCCCGAAGGCAGCCAGCGCGCCGAGACGTACAACCCGCTGCTGCCGAAGATCGAGCGGTTGACGGCCGTCATGGTCCAGATCGGCGCGGCGCACGACGCCACGGTGGCGCAGGTGGCCATCGCGTGGGCCATCGCCAAGGAGACGACGCCCATCATCGGCGTCACGAAGGCCCGCCACATCACCGATGCCGCGCACGCGGCGCAGATCGCGTTGACGCAGGACGAGCTGGCCGTTTTGGAGCAGGCGGCGGCCGAGACGGGCGTTGACACGCGCGGCTCGTGGGAAAACCCTATGGCTTAAGGGCGTCAACGCGGGATGAAGCGCGCGGGCTCTGTTGGAGAACGAGAGGGAGGAATCGATATGAAGAAGAAGGCGTTGGTGGCGTACTTTTCCGCCAGTGGGACCACGCGGCGGGCGGCGAAGGCTCTTGCCGCGGCGATCGGCGCGGACGTGCACGAGATCGTGCCCGCGCAGCCCTACTCGGCGGCCGATCTGGACTGGAACAACCGTGGGAGCCGCAGCTCGGCGGAGATGAACGACCCGGCGGCCCGCCCGGAGATAGCGGGCAAGGTGCGCGGCATGGACGGCTACGAGGTGGTGTTCGTGGGCTTTCCCATCTGGTGGTACGTGGCCCCGCGCATCGTCGAGACGTTCCTGGAGAGCTACGACTTCTCGGGCAAGACGGTGGTGCCGTTCGCCACGTCGGGCGGCAGCGGCATGGGCGGCACCGAGGCCGTCCTGAAGAAGTGCTGTTCCGCCCAGACCGCGTGGCTGCCGGGCAAGATGCTGAACGGCCGGCAGTCCGACAAGGTCCTGCGCACGTGGGTCGAGGGGCTGGGGCTGTAGGCGCGCCCCTCGGCGGCGTGTCGTCGGCCGTTAGTATCGGTTGACGCCGCAGCGCTTCTTGATCTCGCGGATGTCGGGCGGCATGTCCTCAGGGTCCATCGAATGCGGCACCTCGGTGGTTCCCGCTTCGAGGGCCTTGTCGTAGAACCAGCACTTGTACGTGATGAAATCGAGCGTCTGTTGCAGCTCGGCCATCTGCCGCTCGACCGCTTCGCGCCGGGCGTAGATGAGCTCGCGGCGCTCCTCGATGGTGGAGTCGCCCTGCAGGTAGAGGTCGACGTAGCGTTTGATCTCCTTGATGGGCAGGCCGGACGTCTTGAGGCGCTCGATGAAGTGCACCCATTCGAAGTCGTCTTCGGTGAACATGCGGATGCCGCCGTTGCTGCGGGTCACATGGGGGAGCAGGCCCTCTTTGTCGTAGTAGCGCAGCGCCGAGGCGGGAATGCCCAGCTCCTTCGCCGCGTCGCCGATGGTGTAGAGCATGTCGTCCTTCTTTCGCGGAGTGTTCACCGTTTTTCCATTTGACTTAAAGCGAGCTTTAAGTATTAGTATCGAACTTGAGGTGCATGCGGGATCATACCAGTGCCGAAGCCCCTTGTCCACTGCCTGCAATGCTCGGTGGAAAGGCTGCGGCGATCGAACCCGGCCTGAACCCGACCGGCCCGAAATCGTGAAATTCGAATCGACAGGAGTAGTTCCATGAATGAACGTACAGCTGCCATTATCAACCGTCGCCGCTTTATCGGACTTGCCGCCACGGCCGGTGCGACGGCGCTCTTCGGCGGCGCGCTTGCCGGATGCTCGTCCGAGAGCACGGAGCCGCGCGCTTCGCAGAGCGCCGCCGACGAGGCTGCGCCCGAACGGCCGACCGACACCGGTGCGGCGGCATCTCCCGAGGCTACCGCGTCCTCCCAGGCGCTCGTGGCCGTGTTCTCGTGGTCGGGGCATACCGCGCAGGTGGCCGACCGCATTCACGAGCTGGTGAAGAGCGACTACTTCCGCATCGAGCCGGCCGAGCCGTACACGGACGACTACAACGCGCTGCTCGACGTGGCCCAGCGGGAGCAGGACGAGGACTACCGCCCCGCGCTGGCGGCCTCGGTGGATAACTGGGACGAATACGACACGATCTACCTGGGCTTTCCCGTGTGGTGGTACCACGTGCCGCAGATCATCAAAACGTTTGTGACCGAGCACGACCTGACGGGCAAGACCGTCGCGGTGTTCGGCACGAGCGGCGGCAGCAGCGTGGCGAGCACGCTGGGCAACATCGAGGCGCTGTGCCCGGGCGTGGCCTTTGCCGGCAACCTCACGCTCGACGGCGACGCGGTGGCCTCGCAGCTCGACCGCGTGGACACATGGCTTGGCGACTTGGGGCTGCGATGAGCGGCCTGCCCATGCCCCGGCGGTCCTTCTTGAAGGCGGGGGCCGCGCTGGGAGGAACGGCGCTGCTGGGCGTCCTCGGGCTTTCGGGCTGTTCGTCGTGGACGCCCCGATCGGCGTCGTCGGGTGATTCCTCGGGCTTCGATGCGGAACAGGAGGCGAATGCGATGAATGCGGCAACGACGCCGTCCGACGTGCGGGACGGGCTGGTTTCCATCCCCGGCGGCACGTTTTCCATGGGAAGCCCTGCGGACGAGGGTTGGCGCGGGGAAGACGAGGCGCTTCACGAGGTGGAGGTGTCCGGCTTCTTCTTGGCGTCCTTCGAGACGACGCAGGCCGACTACGAGCGGCTCATGGGCGCGAACCCGAGCGCCAACGCCGGCGCCGGCCTGCCGGTGGAAAGCGTGACCTGGTACGACGCGGCGGCCTACTGCAACGCGCTCTCCGCCGAGGCGGGCCTTTCCCCCGCCTACGCCATCGACGGGGCGACGGTGACGTGGGATCTGTCCGCCGACGGCTACCGGCTGCCCACGGAGGCCGAATGGGAGTACGCTTGCCGCGCCGGCACGACCACGCCCTTCAACACGCAGACCTCCATCAGCCCCGACACCGAGGCGAACTACTACGGAACCTACCCCTACGGCATCGAGGAGAACTACTTCTCGCAGGGCGGCCTCGAAACCCGTCCGGGCGTGTACCGCCAGACTCCCATCGAGCCGGGCAGCTTCGCGCCGAACGCCTGGGGGCTCTTCGACATGCACGGCAACGTGGCCGAATGGGTGTGGGATTACTACGGCCCCTACGACGAGGCGGTGCAGATCGATCCCACGGGCGCGCCGACGGGAGCTTTGCGCGTGAACCGCGGGGGCGGCTGGAACGACTTCGCCAAGAGCCTGCGCAGCGCCTACCGCGCGGCCCTGCCGGCCGACGGTGCGAGCCCCAGCGTGGGCTTCCGCGTGGCGCGCAACGCCGCCGCCAAGACGGGCGTGCTGGGCGCGCAGGTGGCGACGACGGCGACGGGCGACGGCGATGTGCTGGTGGCCTTCTTCTCGTGGAGCGGCAACACGCGCGGCATCGCGCAGGAGATCGCGCGGCAGACCGGTTTCGACGTGGTGGAGTTGGAGTGCGAGCAACCGTACTCATCCGACTACAACACGGTGCTCGAAGAGGCGCAGCGCGACCAGAACGTCCAGGCGCGCCCCGCGCTGGCGACGCGCGTGGGCGACATGGACCGCTACGGCACCGTCCTTCTGGGCTATCCCAACTGGTGGGCGTCCATCCCCATGCCCATCGCGTCGTTCTTGGGAAGCTACGACTTCTCGGGCAAGACCATCGTGCCGTTCTGCAGCCACGGCGGCGGCAGGCTCGGGCAGAGCGTGTCGGCCATCTCGAAGCTGGCGCAGAACGCGACGCTGGGCGAGGGGCTGTCGGTGCACTACTCCGGCGGGTCGGGCCTCGCGGCCGACGTGTCCGCCTGGCTCGAGCGAAACGGGATAGGGCGATGAGCGCCGCATCCGCGCCGCATGTGCGCACGGCCCGGCGAGCCTCCGCGGGAAGCGCTTCGGGCGCATGCGGCTCCGCTCTGCCGAAACGCTTTTCCATGCCCGACGAACATGGGCGGGGCGCGTCGCGAAGAGGCGCGAGCCGGCGTCGGCACCGCACGCTGCGCCTCGCGGTGGACGCCTGTTTGGCTGCGGTGTTCGTGGCGCTTATGACCACGGCCACGGTGGAGGAGTTCGCGCACGAGTGGTTGGGCATGGCCGCCTTCGCGCTGTTCGTGGTGCACCAAGTGCTGAACCGGCGCTGGTGGACGGGTCTGGTCAGGGGACGCTACACCGCGCTGCGCGCGCTGGGCACGGTGGTGAACCTGGGGCTTGCGCTGTGCATGGTCGGGCAGATGGCTTCGAGTTTGGTGCTGTCCGAGCACGCGCTGTGGTGGCTTCCCGCCCTCGACGGCGCCTGGTGGGCCCGTGTCGTGCACCTTCTGTGCTCGTACTGGGGTTTCGTGCTGGCGGCGATCCATGCGGGTCTGCACCTCGTCGGAGCGGCCCGCACCCTCGCGCGGCGCGGCGGCGCGCTTGCGTGGGGCGTGCGCATCGCCTTCGTGGCCGTCGCGTGCTTCGGCGCGTGGTCGTTCGTGCAGCTCGACCTAGCCACGTACCTGACCTTGAGCTCGCAGTTCGTCTTCGTGGACCCTGCGGTGCCGCTCGGCTTGACGGCGGCGGAGTACGCCTCGGTCGGGGTTCTGCTGGCGGCGGCCGCGCACGGCGCCGCGAGGCTTATATCCCCTCGGACGGCGCGTTCGACCTGCACTTCTTGACGAACTGGATGAACGCGGCGGTGACGGGCGAGAACACCTGGTGCTCCTTCCAGATGAGCATGGTGCCCATGTTGAACCTCTGGGCAAGCGGCACGATGCGCAGCCCGTCGTAGCGGCCGTCCAGCCTCAGGCCCACGCCCACGCCCATGCCCGACCGCACCAGGATGGCGCCGTTGTACAAAAGGTTGTACGTGCAGGCCACGTCCATGTCCGCAGCGCAGTCGCCGAACCAGCTCGTCAGGGCGTTCTGCGCCGATTCGCTTTTCGACACGATTAGGGGATACCCCGCAAGATCCTCGGGGCGCACGGACTCCTTGCTCGCAAGCGGGGAGTCGTCGCGCACGAGGACTCCCCACTCCTCCGTGCGCTCCATGCGCACGAACTCGTAGGTGCGCACGTCCACCGGTTCGCTGACCAGCCCTATGTCGAGCTCGCCCGCCTCGATCCGGCGTTTGATGCCAGCGGTGTTTCCGCTGTGCATGTCGAACGCGACCAAGGGGTATTTCCTGCGGAAGGCCGTCATGATCTCGGCCAGCTCGCCCATGCTTAAGAATTCCCCGCAGCCGATGGCCACCTCTCCGGCAAGGGAATCTTCCTCGTGGGAGATTTCCTTCACGGTCTTGTCGGCCAGGGCCAAAAGCTCCTGGGCGCGGCGTTTGAGCAGGACGCCCTCGTCGGTGAGCACGATGTTGTGGCTGCTGCGCGTGAACAGCTTCACGCCGAGCTCCCGCTCGAGCTGGGCGAGCTGGCGCGAGAGCGTGGGTTGGGTGACGTGCAGCTGTTGGGCGGCGCGCGTGATGTTCTCCTCGCGCGCCACCATGAGGAAGTACTGCAGGACGCGCAGTTCCATGGGTGCCTTCTTTCGCGTTCGTTTCGGGTTGGACGGGCTCCGTCGTGCGCTGCGGCAACGCCGTGCGTCGGCCTTGACCACAAATGCCTTAAAAGCATTATAAGGGATATGATATAGGTATTGGATATCGTTCGACCTCCCTTTTAGGGTCGAAGACGGGAGCCGGACCACTCCGGTACACATAATCACCATTTGACTTGTAGTTAACTTCAAGTATTAAGATCGAACTCGGGATACGCGGAGTGCGAGAGGCTTCGCCGAAGGTTTCGGACGCGTCCCGCGTATCGCGAGAAAGGACACCGTCATGAACGAGCAGGGCATGCGCCGCGCGAAGCTGGGAAGCACCGACCTTGAAGTGTCGGACATCTGCCTGGGCTGCATGGGCTTCGGCGACGCTTCGCGCGGACAGCACTCGTGGACGGTGGACGAGGACGCCTCCCGCGCCATCGTGAGAAGCGCGCTCGACGCGGGCATCAACTTCTTCGACACCGCCATCGCCTACCAGAGCGGTACGAGCGAGCAGTTCCTCGGCCGGGCGCTGCGCGACTTCGCACGGCGCGACGAGGTGGTGGTGGCCACGAAGTTCCCGCCGCGCACGGACAAGGAGATCGCCGAGGGCATCGACGGGCGTGCGCACGTCGGGCGCATGCTGGATGCGAGCCTGCGCAACCTGGGGATGGACCACGTCGACCTGTACATCTACCACATGTGGGACTACCGCACGCCCATCCGCGAGATCATGCAGGGTTTGGCCGACGCGGTGGCGCAGGGCAAGGCGCGGCACGTCGGCATCTCCAACTGCTTCGCCTGGCAGCTGGCGCAGGCGAACGCGCTGGCCGACGCCGAGGGCTTCCCGCGGTTCGTCTCGGTGCAGGGCCATTACAACCTGCTGTTCCGCGAGGAGGAGCGCGAGATGGTGCCCCTGTGCCGGCAGGAGGGCATCGCGCTCACGCCGTACAGCCCGCTCGCCGGCGGGCGGTTGTCGAAGCGCCCCGGCGAGGAGTCGAAGCGTTTGCGCGAGGACGCCTACGCGCGGCTGAAGTACGACGGCGCCGCGGCGCTCGACCGTCCCGTGATCGAGCGTGTGTCTCAGCTGGCCGACGAGCGCGGTGTTTCCATGGCGCAGGTGGCGCTCGTGTGGCTTCTGGCGAAGGGCGCGGTGCCCGTGACGGGCGCGACGAAGACGCGGCACGTGCAGGATGCCGCGCGGGCGGCGGCCCTGCGCCTTTTGCCGGACGAGATCGCCTATTTGGAGGAACCGTACCTCCCCCATGCGCTCGTGGGCGTCATGGCGCAGAACGTTCCGGACGCGGAAGGGGGCGAGCGCGCATGGTCGACGGGCGACCAGCAAATATAGGGCGCTTCGAGCTGCCGGCTCTGGCACTCGCCATCGCGTTGGTCCTGCTGTCCTCGGTGGGGTGCGTCGTGACAAGCGCATGGGGCGAATCGCCCGCGCATCGGGACGGCGCCGCTGCGACGGCCGGAGTATCGGCGGACACGTGGGGCGCGGGCGGAGAGGGCTCGGGGGATGCGGCCGGTGCGGCCGGCGATTCCGCAGGCGAAGGGTCCGCCGACTATTCGTCGCGCGTTTTCGAGCTGCTGCAGTTCCCGGACATGCCCGCCGGATGCGAGGCGTATTCGCTGGCGGCGGTGCTGAGCGCCTTGGACTACGAGGCCGATCCCCGCGAGATCGTGGCTGCGGACTTGCCCTTCGCATCCGACGGCGGCGTGTCGGCGGACGTCTACGCGGGAGACCCCTACACGGCGGGCGAGGGGCTTCCGCCGGCGATCGTCGCGGCGGGCAACTCGTATGCGGCCCGCGTCGGCGGTGCGGAGCAGTTCGTCGACGCCACGGGCGCTGCGTTCGACGAGCTTCTGGCGCGGGCCGACGGCGGGAGCCCCGTGCTCGTGTGGACGACGACGTATCTGCGCGACCCGGGGTTCGCCGAGCCGCTTTCCGCTTACTCCTTCTACGACCTGGAGCATTGCGTGGTGCTGCTGGGAAGCGAGGGCGAGCGGGTGCGGGTGATGGACCCGATGGTGGGTCTGACCGACTACGACCGCGCGTGGTTCGCGCAGGTTTACGAGCTGTGCGGCAGCATGGCGGTTGAGATCGCGGATTGATGGAACCGGCGAAAGGAAAACGGCTATGAGGAAATTGATAGCACTCGCTCTGTTGGCATTGGGCTTGTCGGCAACCCTGTGCGCCTGCTCGGGCGCGGCCGAGCAGGCGGGGTCGGAGCCGAGCTCGTCGGCGGGTCAGACTTCTGCGGTTGTGCCCGACGAGCAACCCGAAGCGGAGGATGACACCGGCGCTGCCGCTGCTCCCGTCGATTCTGCGGCAAGAATCGTGCGCGCGACGTTTGCCGACCGCACTGTTCTCATCGAGCTTGCCGACAACCCAACGGCGGACGACCTGTACGTGCGGCTACCCTTCGAGGTGCAGTTCAACGACTTCAACCATACCGAGAAGATAGGCTACCCCGACGAGCCGTTCGACCTCGAGGGCTCGCCCGACGCGTGCGACCCCGAGTCGGGGGATCTGGCCCTGTACGCGCCGTGGGGCAACCTCTCGCTGTTCTACGAGGACTTCCGCTATTCGGAAGGGCTCGTTCCCCTGGGAAAGACGGTGGAGGGCCTGGAATTCCTGTCGGAGATATCCGACGGCGAAACCGTTGCATTCGAACGGGCGGAATAGGAGGCCGGCGGGCGTGAGGGCCGTGTTGGCCATGCGGTTCAAGTAAGGGATGCACGAGAGAGGGCGAAGGCCCTGCCCCGTGGCCGTGATCGCGCGGGTGGGGTCGTTTCGGGAAAGGATGCGACATGGACGGCAAGCTGGATAGACGCACGTTTTTGATGGGTTCGGCGGGCATCGGCATGGCGGTGCTGGCGGGCGGGGCGCTTGCGGGGTGCGCCGCCGGAGAAGAACCGGCTCCGGCCGAGAGTGCGCCGCAGGAGGCTGCGCCCGAGCAGGCGGGGGAAGCGGCGCGCCCGCAGCCTTCCGCCGCAGACGCGCCGCAGGTGTTCTTCACGACGGACATCAGCGCCGCCGGCCTCGTGCGCGCGTTCGAGGCGCTGGGAGTGCAGCCAGCCGGCAACGTGGCGGTGAAGCTCTCCACCGGCGAGCCGGGCGGGCACAACTTCCTGCAGCCCGACCTGATAGCCGACCTGGTGCACGGCGTGGGCGGCACCATCGTGGAATGCAACACAGCCTACGGCGGGCGACGCGGCACCACCGAGAGCCACCGGCAGGCTGCCGCCGATCACGGCTTCACGGCTATCGCCGAGGTGGACATCATGGACGCCGACGGCTCGATGAGCCTGCCCGTGACGGGCGGCACGCACCTTTCCGAGGACTTGGTGGGCGCGCATCTGGCGAACTACGACTACGTGGTGTCGCTCGCGCACTTCAAGGGCCATGCCATGGGCGGCTTCGGCGGCGCGCTGAAGAACTGTTCCATCGGCATCGCCTCGCGCGAGGGCAAGATGCTCATCCACAGCGCCGGCGCGTCCAGCACGAGCTGGGGAAGCCCCGCGCAAGACGACTTCCTGGAGTCCATGGCCGAGGCCGTCAAGGCCGTGAGCGACCATATGGGCGGTGCCCTGTGCTACGTGAACGTGATGAACCGCCTGTCGGTGGATTGCGACTGCGACTCCAACCCGGCCGAGCCGGACATGGCCGATATCGGCATCCTGGCCTCGACCGATCCCGTGGCGCTCGACCGCGCCTGCGTGGACCTCGTGTACGCCGCCCCCGACGGCGCCTCGCTCGTGCGCCGCATGGAGTCGCTCAACGGCCCGCACATCCTGGAGCACGCCGAGGCCATCGGCCTGGGCACCCAGAGCTACGAGCTGGTTGATTTGGACGCGTGAAAGGCTCGGCGTGGTATGCGCCGGGCGGGCGATACGGCGGATTGGAGAGGAACATGCTAGCTATTTGGATTGCGCGAGGCGTATTTGCCATAGCAGCGGTGCTCGTCGCCTATGCGCTTCTCAGACGGCCCAGCGAAGAGGAGCTCCGCCAGCGCGAGGAACTCGAGTGGCGGCTGAGGTGACGGGGCGGCACGGCTCGAGCGTCGCCGATGGGCGGGTCTGGACAGGCGGCGTGCTGCGCGGCGCGCCGCTGCACGACGATTGATGGATCCCGCAATGAGTATTAGGATAGTGCGCGTTGGTTTGAAAGCGAAGAGGGGCGGGGCGGCATGGCTGCGAGGAAGAAGTGCGTCGGCGCGGCGCTCGGGGTGGGCGGGGGTGGGCGTGGGGCTCGTCGTCGCGCTCGCTCCCATCGAGGGCCCGACTCCGCAGGCGTCGCTGACGCTCGGCATTCTGGCGTGGGCCATCGTGTGGTGGGTCGCCGGCGTGTTCCACGAGACGGTGACGGCGCTCATTATGGCGGTGCTGTTCTTGGCGGTGGCGAACGTGCCCACCGACCGGGTGTTCGAGGCGTTCTCGGGCTCCACGTGGTGGCTTTTGATGGCCGCGTTCGGGCTGGGCCTGGGCATGAAGGAGAGCGGGCTGGTCGACCGCATCGCCCTGGCCATCCTCACCCGGTTTCCGGCGCGGTTCGAAAGCCAGGCGTTCGCGCTCATGGCGGCGGGCACGGTGGTGGGGCCGCTCATTCCCAGCATGACGGCCAAGCTCGCCGTGCTGGAGCCGCTCGCCTTGGGCATCAGCGACTCGCTGGGGTACCCCCGCAAGGAGCGCGGCGCGAACGGCCTGTTCCTGGCGGCGCTCGTGGGCGTGCGCAACATCGGCCCCGCCGTCATCAGCGCTTCCATCATCGGCTACGCCCTGGTGGCGCTCTATCCCGAGTCCGTCCGCGAGCAGTTCAACATGGTCACGTGGTTTTTGAGCGCGCTGCCGTGGTTCGCAGTGGTGTCGGTGCTGAACTTCGTCGCCATCGTGGCGCTGTACAAGCCGAAGGGCGAGCGCGCCGAAGGCGCCGGGGCCGCCGACGCGGGCGCGCCCTCGGCATCGCCCGCCGCGCGCGAAGGGCGCGGGCCTTTGAGTTCCAAGGAAAAGAAGATGCTCGCCATCATCGTGGCAACCGTCACGCTGTGGGTGCTCGAACCGTTCCACGGCATAGAGGCGTCGACGGTGACGCTGGGGGCGCTCTGCCTGTGCCTCGCGTGCGGGATATTCGATTTGAAGCGGTTCCGCTCGGGCATGAACTGGGAGTCGCTGTTCTTCATCGGCATCGTGATGGGCCTCTCGCCGGTGTTCGCCTACACCGGCGTCGACCAGTGGGTCGTGGGGATATTCGGGCCGGTCATGGAGGGGCTCGCGTTCTCCCCGTACGCGTTCGTGCTGGGCATCGCCGTCGTCACCGTGCTTTTGCGCTTCGTCATCGTGTCGGAGATGGCGTTCGTGAGCATCTTCATGGCGTTCATGCTGCCCATGTCGCTGTCGCTCGGCATCAACCCCTGGGTGGTGGGGTTCGCCGTCTACGCGCTGGTCAACCCCTGGTTCACGCTGTACCAGAACCCGGTGTACCTGGCGGCGTTCTACTCGGTGGACGGCCAGATGGTGCGCCACGCCGACATGGCGAAGTACTGCGTGCTCTACGTGGCCATCTGCATGGCGGGCCTGGCCGTGTCCGTGCCGTACTGGCAGATGCTCGGGCTCTTCTCGCTGTAGGGGCGCGTGCGCTTCTCCTTGCGCGCTTCTGCCGCGCGGGGGCTATCGGGCGTTCTCGCCGGTTGCGTGCAGGTAGTCGATGTACTCGTTGCCCCATGTTTCCAGTTCGACCAGAACGCTTTTGAACTTTTCGCCGATCCCGCTCAGGCGGTACTCCACCTTGGGCGGGATCTGCTGGTACTCCGTCCGCACGATCAGGCCCTCGCTCTCCAGGGTCTTCAGCTGCCGCGACAGCGTCGTGTGCGTCATCTCCTCGGGCATCCTGCGCTGCAGCTCGTTGAAGCGCACGGGGCCGTCCGACAGCAGATAGAGAAGGTACATGGACCATTTCCCGGTGAGGACCTTCTGCGCCGTGACGTACGGGCAGCGTCCGAACAGGTTCTTCTCCTCCATGCGCACGTTCCTCTCTGATACCGGTATCAAAAAATATCGTACTTGCTTCAAAAATCCTACGATACATAATGATGCCTGCAACCAGGCGAAAAGGCAAGCCTGAACGAAAGGAGATCTGAACGATGGAAGAAGCGCTGGAGTACCTGAAGGCATGCGGGACGTTCTACCTTGCGACGAACGAGGGGGGCCAGCCCCGCGTCCGCCCGTTCGGCGCCGTGTGCGGTTTCGAAGGGAAGCTCTACTTCGTGACGAACAACCAGAAGGACGTGTACCGCCAGCTGAAGGCGGACGGCCGGGTGGAGATCTGCGGCATGAGCAAGGGCACGTGGATGCGCGTTGCCGGCGAGGTCGTCGAGGATACGCGTCGCGAGGCCCGCGTCGCGATGATGGACGCCAACGAGAAGGCGCTCAGCAGCATGTACACGGTCGACGACAACCTCATGACCGTGTTCCGCTTCGAGCACGGCACCGCGACCGCGTACTCGTTCACGACGGAACCGAAGGTAGTGGAGTTCTAGGACTCGCGCTGTAGGCCCTGCTACGCGGCAAGTTGAAAACGGGCGGCATCCTGCGATGCCGCCCGTTTTACGTGGAAGGGCCCTCGCCCTGCCCTTTCCCGCAGCGTCCGCTAGGCGAACAGTTCCGCCGCTTGCTCCATGCGGCTTGCGATTGCCACGCCGAAGGGGCAGCGGGACTCGCACGCTTGGCAGCCGATGCAGTCGGCGGCGTTCGCGTCGAGCGCCTCGTAGTGGGCGCGCACGGAGGCGGGCACCTCGCTCTGCATGAGCGCCAGGTCGTAGAACTTGTTCACTAGGGCGATGTCGATGCCGGAGGGGCAGGGCGCGCAGTGGCCGCAGTACGTGCACTGGCCGAAGTAGGCGTGCCTCGGCGCGCCGGCCAGGGTGCTCGCGTAGTCGCGCTCCTCGTCGGCGGCGGTCTCGTAGGCGCAGGCGTCGGCCACGTGTGCGACCGTGTCGAAGCCGGCCATGATGCTGGCGACGGCGGGGCGGGTGAGCGCGTAGTGGATGCACTGCACGGGCGTGAGCGCCACGCCGAAGGGCGATGCCTCGGCGCTGAAGAGCCGCCCGCCCGCGTAGCCCTTCATGACGGTGAGCCCCACGCCCTCGCGCTCGCACAGCGCGTAGAGCTCGGCGCGAGCTGGGTCCATGCCTCCCAGCGCGTTGTCGTAGTCGAACGTGAACGCCTCGTCCAGGCTGGCCGTGGCGGGCAGCAGGTCGAAGGCGGGGTTCACGCTGAACATGACGGCCTCGATCTCGCCGGAGAGCGCAGCCAGCTTCGCAACTTGGGGGCTATGGGTGGAAAGCCCGATGTGACGCACGGTGCCCGCCGCCTTGAGCTCGCGCACGTAGGCGATGAAGTCGCCGGCCATGATGCCCTCGTACTCCTCCACGTCGTCCACGTAGTGGATCATGCCCAGCTCCACGTGGTCGGTGCCCAAGCGCGCGAGCAGGTCCTCGAAGGCGGGGCGCACCTTCGCCATGTCGCGCGTGCGCACGTACTGGCCGTCCTGCCAGGTGGAGCCGATGTGGCCCTGGATAATCCAGCGGTCGCGCGAACCCGCGATGGCCGCGCCGAGGTTGCTGCGCACCTCAGGCCCCGCCATCCAGCAGTCCAAGATGTTGATGCCCGCCTCGGCGCAGGCGTCCGTGACGGCCCTCACCTCGGCGGCCGACTTCTTCTCCATCCACTCGGCCCCGAAGCCGATCTCGCTCACTTCCAGGCCGGTTTTGCCCAGCATGCGATAGCGCATGGTTCACTCTCCTATCTTGGTAACGGCCCGACGTCTTCGCTCGACCGCTTTGTGGTTGGATTCTCTGCACGATCATTAAACACCATGGAGCGCACTCCAAGTCAAGGAATCGGGCCGGAGCGTTGTTCGGAGATGAGCCGAAGAAGCCTGCAAAAAGTGCGCTTGCTTGTCAGCGGTCGAGGAGTCAATCCAATCATGCGCTGGCGGGTGGCGGCTGACGGGGCGATGTAGAGAATGGCGTGACTGTTTCTCGAGATATGCTTTGCGGCTCGTGGGGCTGGGCGTCAGGTATACCTTGCACTTTCCCGATTTTTTGCCAAAGTGTCAGGTATATCTGACACTTTTACAGGGTCTGCGAAGGCGTTCGCAGCTACAGCGCGGCGTACTCCTTGTCGCTTACGGGCTCGCACCACTCGTTCGAGCCGTTCACGGCGGGCACCTCCACGGCCAGGTGGCAGAACCAGCTGTCGGCGGCGGCACCGTGCCAGTGCTTCACGTTGGCGGGGATGTTCACCACGTCGCCTTGCTTAAGCGCGCGGGCGGGCTTCCCCCACTCCTGGTACCAGCCGCGCCCGCCCGTGACCAGCAGGATCTGTCCGCCGCCCTCGTCGGCGTGATGGATGTGCCAGTTGTTGCGGCATCCCGGCTCGAACGTCACGTTGCCCACGCCCACCTGTTCGGTGGAGAGCATGTTCAGGTAGCTCTGGCCGATGAAGTACTGGCTGAAGGGGTTCTTCTCGCCGCGCGGGAACACGTCGTTCAACTCGTTGTCCATGATGGGGCCTCCTTGGATTTCCGTCTTGCGGTTTGGGCGGGCATCGCATCAGCTAGCGGTGCCCGCTGTCCGTTTTTGCGCATCCACCATATCGCTTGGAGCATACTCCAAGTCAAGGGGCGAATATTCGACGATGCGATGTTTTCGCCGTCGCGAGGCTCTTGCGTTGCGAGGTTTCCGCAAAGCGTGCGGCGCGCGTTCGCTATCGAGCCTCCAGCGCCATGCGCAGGAAGTCGGCCGTGGCGCCCTCGCCGTGCTTCACGAGGTCGGCGGGCGTTCCCGCGAACATCACGCGGCCGCCCGCCTCGCCGCCTTCGGGGCCGAGGTCGACGACCCAGTCGCTCGCGCATACCACCTGCTGGTTGTGCTCCACTACCACGACGGAGTTGCCGCCGTCCACCAGGCGGTTCAGCAGCGCGAGGAAGTGTTCGACGTCCTGCGGGTGCAGGCCACTCGTGGGCTCGTCCAACAGGTACAACGTGCGCGTGCGTCCTGCGGTCAGCAGCTCCTTCGCCAGCTTGAGGCGCTGCGCCTCGCCGCCCGAGAGCTTGGTGAGCGGCTGTCCCAGCTGCAGGTAGCCCAGTCCCACGTCCTGCAAAAGGCGCAGCGGGCGGGCGATCTTCGGGCGGTCGGCGAACGCGGCGGCCGCCTCGCTCACCGAGAGCGCCAGCGCATCCACGATGGAGAGGCCGTTCAGCCGCACCGACAGCACGTCGTCGTGGAACCGCTGCCCGTGGCAGGTGGGGCAGGGAACCTCGGTGTCCAGGAAGAACAGCAGGTTGTTCGCGACGGTGCCCATGCCCTCGCACGTCTCGCAGCGCCCGCCCGGCGTGTTGAACGAGAACGCCTTGGCCGCGAGGCCGCGGGCGCGCGCCGCGTCCGTGCCGGCGAACGCGCTTCTGATAGGGGCGTACGCGTCGATGTACGTGGCCACGTTCGAGCGCTTCATGCGCGCAAGGGGCGATTGTCCCACGGATGCGATGCGGTCGAAGCGCTCGCAGCCGGTCACGACGTTCTCGGGTCCTGCAGCATTGCCGCGGGCCAGGACCTCGAACACGAGGGTGGACTTGCCCGAGCCCGACGGCCCCGTGACGGTGACGAGGCGCCCGGCGGGGACGTCCACGTCGAGATGGCGCAGGTTGAACCGCGTGGTGTTGCGGATGCGGAAGGGCGGGTCGTCCGGCGTGCGGACCTCCCGCTTCAAGGCGGGCTTCCGCGCGAGGAAGCGTCCCGTGGCCGAGTCGGGCGCGGCGGCCAGATCGGCCAGCGACCCCTCGGCCACCACGCGCCCTCCGCAGGCGCCCGCGCCGGGGCCCAGGTCCACCAGATGGTCGGCGGCGCGCATGACGTCCGGGTCGTGCTCGATGACGAGCACGCTGTTGCCCAAGTCGCGCAGGCGGCGCAGGGTGTCCACGAGCCCCGCCGTGTCCCGCGGGTGCAGGCCCGCCGTGGGCTCGTCCAGGATGTAGACGACGCCGGTAAGCTCCGAGTCCAGGATGGCCGAGAGGCGCAGCCGCTGCAGCTCGCCGCCGGAGAGCGTGACCGTGGCGCGGTCGAGCGTCAGGTAGTCCAGCCCCACGGCGGCGATGCGCGAGAGCTTCGTGGACAGGTCCAACAGGTAGTCCTCCACGAGCGTCCGTCGCGTGCCGCCCAGCTGGGCGTCGAGGTTCCGCACCCAGGTCGAGAGCCCTCGCAGCGTGGCGCCGGACAGCTCCGGCAGCCGCGTGCCCGCCACCGTGATGGTGCGGCTTCGCGCACGCAGGCGCTCGCCGCCGCACTCGGGGCAGGGGGCCTGGACGAGGTAGGGGCGCACGTTCCTCGCGTCCGCGCCGTGCTCGGCTGCCCGCCGCATGAGCTGCGGGACCACGCCCTCGAAGCGCCCTTCGGCCACCTTCTTCGGGGGCTCTGCGCGCGGCAGCGCACGCGCGAGGGCGTCGGCTTCCGCCCCTTCGTAGAGCAGGGCCTTCTGCAACTCGTCGAACGCGGCCACGGGCACGTTCGCGGGGTCGGGCAGGCCGAAGTGCCGGCACGCCGCGCGGAACACCCCTATCTGGTAGTCGCGGTACTTCGCCGCCCAGAAGGCCACGGCGCCGTCCTCGAGCGATTTGCCCTCGTCCACGGCGGCGGCGCGGTCCACCGCGAGCGCGTGCCCGAAGCCCTCGCAGGTGGCGCAGGCGCCCTCGCGCGTGTTGAACGAGAAGTCGGTGCGCGTGATCTTGTCAACGCGCTCCCCGCACGCGCTGCAGTGCATATACACGTGGAAGTCGTCGCCCACGCGCTCGGTCTCCTCGAGGCAGTCGGCCGCGCAGATAGTCTTCCCGCAGCACGGGCAGGGGTATTCGCCCAGCTTCTCGTAGACCATGCGCAGAGCGGTGTACACGTCGGTGAGCGTGCCCACGGTGGAGCGCGGGTTCTTGTTCGCGTCGTTTTGCAGGATCGCGATAGCGGGGGAGGCGCCCTTCACGCGCTCGACGGCGGGCTTGCGGATGCCCTGCAGCGACAGGGCCTCCAGGTAGAGCCGCTGGCATTCGTTGAACAGCACGTCCACGAGCAGGGTGGACTTGCCCGACCCCGAAACCCCCGTGAACACGACCAGCCGGTTCTTGGGGATGCGCAGCGTCACCTCGCGCAGGTTCCCCTCGCGCGCGCCGATGATGGAAAGGGTTTCCATGGGCAGTCCTCTCGCCGAAGAAGGTTTTGGGAACCTTACACCTTACCACAGCCGCGGGCGCAGGTCGCCGGGGAAGCGCGTCGCATGCTTCGCCATGCGGGCGAATGCGGCGTACACGCGGCGGCGGCTTGTCCCTTCCGTTCGTCCGGCTGAGGAAGCGCCGGGCGTTTTCCAAGGTGCCGGCTCTCGCTCGGAGGCGCTACACTACGAGCGATTCCGTCGACAGGGGGACGCCGTGAAAACAACCTGCATTCGTCAACTCCGCGCTGCGGCATGCGTGCTGACGGCTTTCGCATTGGCCGCGACGCTTCCTTTGACGTCCGCTTTCGCCGACCCCGTCGACGGCCTTTCGACGAAGGCTCCTTTGGGCGAGGTCGTTCAAACCGAACGCGGACCCGTGTTCAGTCTGTACGACACGTCGCTGCTGAACGCCGGGTCGAACATTTCCCGGTACGCTAAACTGCCGGAGAAGTTCGATTTGCGCAATGCGGGTGGCGCGAGCCTCGCCACCGGCGTGAAGAATCAGAACCCTTACGGTGATTGCTGGGCTTTCGGGGCGCTCTCTTCGCTGGAGTCCGGCCTGATCGTGAGCGGCCACGCGGCGCCGGACGTCGACCTTTCGGAGCGTCATCTCGTCTGGTATGCGTACAACGGCGCGGACGACAGCGAGGATGCGAGCCTCTGGGCTGGCGGGGACACGTTCGTCACCGACGGCGATCCGTACAATGTCGGAGGACTCCGATGGAAGTCGGCTCCCACGCTCATGCGCTGGTACGGGGCTGTGGACGAGGCGACCGCGCCGCAAAGCAGCGAGCCGGGGATGGGCGCGCCCGACCCCGACGTTCGCACGGAATCCTACCTGCACGTGCAAAACGTCGTTTTCCTGCCCGGGCCGAACGTCTATGTTCGGAAGGGAGACGGTTCGCTGGACTACCGCCATGACGCCGCTGCCGTCGACGCCGTCAAGGCCTTCCTCATGGACAACGGCGTGCTGAGCGTGGGCTATTGCGCCGACGACGCGCAAGCCGATCCTACGGGATGGTCGTCTGTCTACTGGAACCACGAAACGAACGCCTATTGCTATACCGAAACGGACGAGGACGCAGCCATACTCGCGAACCACGAGGTTTCCATCGTCGGCTGGGACGATACGTTCTCCAAGGAAGAGTTCTCCACGCCGCCTGTGGGCGATGGCGCATGGATCATCAAAAACAGCTGGGGGACCGGCTTCGGCGAGGAAGGTTACTTCTACCTTTCCTATTACGACACGTCGTTCAGCCAGCCGACGTTCTTCGAGGCGGAGGACGCCGACTACCGCGGAGTCGAGACCGACCACGTCTACGACGGCATCTACCAGTACGACGGCGCGGGCTTCGGCGACGTTGCGTACGACAGCGATACCCCGATGTGGTTCGCCAACGTATTCACGGCGCGCGATTACGAGACGGTTCGGGCGGTGGGCGCCATCGTCAGCGTGGCGGGCAGCCAGGTGGATATCGCGGTGTACAAGAACCCTGCCGGCGCCTCGCTCACCGGTCGACTCGATCCGTGCAGCGGCGAGCAGATGTGGAGCATGTCGGAAACCCTCGGGAACGCGGGCCACTTCACGTTCGACCTCGGCGAGGACGCTTTCGAGGTGGCCCCGGGCGACACGTTCAGCGTGGTGTCCTCAATCCGCTATCCGGACGGGAAGTACCAGCTGTCGGCCGAAATCGAGGACGAGGGCATTGGAAGCGTCGATCTGGCATGCGACCCGGGGCAGAGCTTCTACGCCGACGCCGTGACGGGCGGGAAGGATTACTGGTACGATCTGGCTTTGGACGACATGGACGGCGAAGGCGAGGGCGTGAGCGCGGGCAACGCCGTTCTGAAGGCGTACACGACCGCGAGCTCGGCTCCGATCGACCCGATCCCCGACCCCGGTCCCCAGCCCGACCCCGGCGATCCCGGCCTCCAACCGCTTCCCGACGCCGACGCGACGCAAGTGGGCATGCCGCAAGCGAAGCGCACGGCGCTCGCCCCGACCGGGGACTCCGCCGTCGTGCCGTTGGCCGTGGCGGGCGCGCTCGCAGCGGTCGCCACGGCGGGCCTTGCTGCGGGGACGAGGCGCTCGCGGCGCTCTCGATAGAAGCCCGCGCCTCGAGCGCCGGGACGCCGGATGCCCCTACGCCTTCCCGCAGCTGGGGCAGAGGTCGCAGACGAAGCACTCGGCGCACTTCGGCTTGCGGGCGATGCACGTTTCGCGACCGAACAGCACCCATTGGTGGTTGATGGGCCCCCAGCACTCGCGCGGGTACAGCTTGAGCAGCGCGTCCTCGGTCTTCGCCGGCGTGTCGGCGGAGGGGCCCGCGAACTTCAGGCGATGCGCGATGCGGAACACGTGCGTGTCCACCGCGATTCCCTCCACGATGCCGAACGCTTCGTTCAGCACGACGTTCGCCGTCTTGCGGCCCACGCCGGGCAGCTTCTGCAGCTCGTCCATGTCGCGCGGGATCTCGCCGCCGTACTCGCTCACCACGATGCGGGCGCACTTGATGATGTTGGCGGCCTTCGTGTGGTAGAAGCCGATGGTGCGGATGATGTCCTCCACGTCACGTACGTCGGCGGCCGCGAGGTCGGCCGGCGTGGGGTAGCGCTCCCAGAGGGCTGGCGTCACCTTGTTCACGCCCTTGTCGGTGGTCTGCGCAGAAAGCAACACGGCGATGGTCAGTCGGAACGGGTCGCCCCAATAGTGCAGCGCGCATTCGGCGGCAGGGTAGTGCTCGTTCATGCGCTCGGCCACCGCAAGCGCGCGCTCGCGCTTGGCCTTCATCGTCTCTCGCGGCATGGGGCCTCCTTAGTTTAGATTCGATCGGTGCAGGTCGTCGATGAGCCGGGCAACCCCGCGCTGCCGCATCTTTTCGTCGAAGCGGCGCTGGCAATCGGCCAGGGTTTGTTCGAGGTAGGTGAGGTTGCCGGTTGTCTGCGCGACTTCGAGCCAGGCTTTGTACGGTTTTTCGAACTCCTCGTCGACGACGATGAGGTCGACGTCCGACTCGACGCATTGCTTGAGCATGAGGAATCTTCCGATGCGGCCGTTGCCGTTTTGAAACGGGTGCAGATGCTCGAAACGGGAATGGAACGCGACGATGTCGTGGAACGTCATGCTTCCCGGTGTGTTGGCGCTCAAAAGTTCGGGCATTGCCGTGGGGATATCCGAGGGCAGGGCCAGCTGCACGGATGAGCCGCTTATTCTGTTCGCTATGTGCTTGTAATGCCCCGAAAAACCGTTCGCTTCCTCGGTGGTGCCCCTGAACAGGCGCTCGTTCATGTCGAACAGCAGGCGGCGGTCGATAGGTTCTCCCAAGGTGTCGATAGTGTAGTCGAACACGTCCACGGAGTTTTTCGTCTCCATGACGTCGTCGAGGGAGTGGCTGCCTTCGACGATGCCGTGTTCGACCAGCTTGACCAACTCGTCCTCGCTGAACGTCGAGCCTTCCAGCTTGTTGGAGTGGAACAGGAACTCCGGCTTGATGTCGTTGTAGGCGGAGTTCGGCGTCTTCTTCAACACTTTGAACTCCGAAACGCTGATCTTCATAGCGGACTCCCTCGTGCGCGTGCTCGGTTGCGTTGCGATTTGCGAGGGATTATACCATTGGCCCATGAAGTTTCGGGGCCGTTTGGACGTTGGCCATCGTTCGCCGCCGCGGACGAACGGGCGGCCGTCCCGCATATTTTCGAGAGAAAACGTTCCCTGCTCGTGTCAGCGCGGCCGTCGGGCGGCTGCGCGCCTTACCCCCGCATGGGCTTCGCGTGCTTCTTGCGGAAGCCGAGGGCGGCCAGCACGAAGAACAGCACGATGAAGCCCCATACCATGGCCAGGTCGAAGCCCACGTCGGCCAGCCCCGCGCCGCGCAGCATGACGGCGCGCAGGGCGTCCACGCCGTAGGTGACGGGGAAGCACTGGCCGAGCGCCTGCAGCCAGCCGGGTGCGCCCGACAGGTCGAACAGGCCCGAGAGCAGGATCTGCGGCACCACGAACAGCAGCATGAGCTGGATCACCTGGAACGCCGTGGAGGCCAGGCCCGACACCAGCAGGCCGAGCGTCACCGAGGCGATGGCCATGGACACGGCGGCGAACACCACGAGCGCCAGGTTCCCCTCGTTGGGAAAGCCGATGAACCCGAGCGCCACCACGAGGATGACGGCCGTCTGCACGAGCGAGAGCGCGCCGAAGCCGATGGCGTAGCCGCCCAGTATCTCCGCCGGCTTGATGGGCGTAGCCAAAAAGCGCGTCATGGTGCCGGCGCTGCGCTCGTTCACCAGCGACATGCCGCTCGTGATGAACGTGAACGCGAACAGGAAGATGGCGATGAACACCGGGCCGTAGAAGTCGAACATCTTCCAGTCCTCGTTGCCGTGGAGGTACTCCACCTCCACGTCCTGCACGGGCATATAGGACGCCGGGTCGATAGAGAGGTCTTCGACGGACAGGGCGCCGTCGGACGAGGCGTCCAGGGCGTCCTGCAGCGACGAGGGGAGGCTCGCCTTCGCGGCATCGGGCAGCGCGAGCATGATCTGCTCGATGGACGCCTTCATCTCCTCCTGGGCGGCCTTCGCGTCTTCTTGCGCCTGCTCGATCTCGGCCTTCTTGTCGGCTATGTCGGCCTCCATGCGCTCGGAGGCGTCCTTTTGCAGGTCGTTCAGCGCGGCGGACACCACGGCCACGGCCGCCTGCGTCTTGGTGGAGTCGCTGCCCTCGGCCCATACCTCCAGCGTGGAATCGTCGGCCATGCGCAGCACGGCCGCCACCTCGTTGTTGCGCAGCAGGTCCTCCGCCTCCTGCTCGGACACGTCGCTCACGCGCGCGTCCTGCTGCTCGAGGGCGGTTTGGAAGTCGGCCGGCAGGTTCACCGTGGCCAGGCGCGGCCCGTAGGCGTCGGCGCCCAGCAGCACGGAAAGCAGCCACAACACCACGATGGGCGCCACGAACAGAAGCGCCAGCGTGCGCTTGTCGTGCGCGAACTGGGACAGGATGCGCCTCGATACTGCGAGCGTCCTACGCATGGCGCGCCTCCTCTCCCTCCGCGTCGTCCTCCAAGGCGAGGAAGGCGTCCTCGAGGTTGTCCGTTTTCGTGCGCTCCATGATGGCGGCTGGGGAGCCGGTGGCGATGACGCGGCCGCCGTGCAGCATGGCGATGGAGTCGCAGCGGGCGGCCTCGTCCATGACGTGCGTGGTGACGAGCAGGGTGGCGCCGCCTGCGGCCAGCTGGTCGAACCTCTCCCAGATGCGGCGGCGGTGGTCGGGGTCCAGGCCCACGGTGGGCTCGTCCAGCACCAGCAGGTCGGGCTCGTGCAGCATGGCCACGGCCAGCGACAGGCGCCGCTTCATGCCGCCGGAGAACGCGCCCACCAGCTTGCGGCGATCCTGCTCCAAGCGCGAGAAGGCGAGCATCTCGTCGATGCGGCGCTTGAGCGCGTCGCCCGCCAGGCCGTTCATGGTGCCGAAGAAGCGCAGGTTCTCCTCGGCGGTGACGTCGTCGTAGAGCGCCTCGTCCTGCGGCATGAAGCCGATGCGCGGGCGCGCCGCAGGGTAGGGCGCGAGCTCGCCCATGACGCGCACCTCGCCGGACACGGGCACGGTTACGCCCATGACCAGGTTCACCATGGTGGTCTTGCCGCAGCCCGACGGCCCCAGAAGGCACAGGATGCTCCCGCGCGGCACCGCGAGGTCCACGTGGTCGAGCACGACGCGCCGCTCGTCGGCGAGGGGCGTCTTGCGGCCGAAGCTCTGCACAACGTCCTTGAATTCGATCATCGGCGCGGCTGGTGCGTCCACGGCGGCCTCCTTGTTCGCGGGTGCGCTTGCAAGGCGAGCATAAACCAAACAGCGTGTCGGAAGAAATAGACGGATATGCCGAAGATGTATAGTTTTGCTGGAGGAGGCTTGCCGCCGGCGAGCTTGGCGCGGTGCCTGATGCGATGCGCATCGAGGGCGCGTTCCGGCATCTGGCTCTGCGGCCATCAAGCGCAGCTCGGGCGTGCGATTGATGGGGTGGTGTGCCCGACGGTTCGGGGCGCAGTTTTGACGACACCCGGATTGCACGAAAATCACCGATGCCCCCCTCTGAAAACTCGTACGCGCGTTTCGCGGTGCTGTTTCTACATTCAAGCACGTGCGTTTTCCCAGCTGACGAGAAGGCGTGCCATTCAAGTCGGAGGGATGGGGCGGTCTCGAAGGGGGACATCGGTGATTTTCGTGCAGAACTCCTTGGCGAGATGCTCATCGGCTCCTGAAACCCGCCAGCGGGATGCGGCCGCGGCTGCATCCCGCCGGCGCGCCTGTGGTTTCTCCTTCACGGGGCGTCATCGGACGCCGTGCGAGGCACCTTCGGGTGGTAGAATCGACGGCGCCGTTCGCGTCCGTGTGCGAACGGGGAGCAGAAACCCTGCATGAAGCCGCATTTCGCGGCTTTTCGTGCTGTTCGCGTACGGAAGAGGACACCGCCATGCTCATAGACTCGCTCACCTTCACGCTGGAGAAATCGGGCTGCCTCGACGCATTCTGGGGCAAGCTGGACGCGGGCGAGGACGGCACGCTGGGCGTGGCCTCGTCGGCGCGGCCCTTCCTGGTGGCGGCACGGTTCGCGCACAAGCCGCAAACGACGCTCGCGGTGGTGGCGGGCGAGGACGCGGCCGTGGCGTTCGCGCGGCAGGTGGCGGCGTATCTGGGCGACGAGCGCGTCATGCGCTTCCCCGAGCGCACCGACTACCCCTTCGCCCCCAAGCCGAGCGACCCGGCGCAGGTGGCGCGCCGCATGGAGGCCGTGCACGCGCTGGCGTCGGGGCGCGAATGCGTGGTGGTGGCGAGCGCGCGGGCGCTCGTGCGCATGCTGCCGCCGGCAGGGTCGAACGTGCACCTGCCGCTCACGTTCGAGGCCGGCCGCGAGCTCGCCGACATAGAGGGCGCCAAGGCGGCGGGCGTGGCCGAGTTCGGCGACGTGGCGCGCGCCCTCGAGGAGCGCGGCTACCTCAACACCGGCGAGCTGGACGGCCCCGGCACGTTCGCCGTGCGCGGCGGCACCATCGACGTGTTCCCCGGCAATCTGGTGTATCCCGTGCGCCTGGATTTCTTCGGCGACGAGCTGGACGAGATCCGCCGCATCGTGCCCACCACGGGGCAGACCATCGCCGCGCTGCCCCGCGCCGACGTGTACCCCGTCGTGGAGTTCGCGGCCACGAAGAGCGCCCTCGCCCGCGCGCGCCAGAAGCTCGAGCGCCCCGCCGCCACGAACGCCGCCCTGCGAGACGTGCTGGAGAAGCTGGACGGCGGCCTGCGCTTCGACGGCGCGGACGTGCTCTTGCCCTACCTGTACAACACCACGTCGACGCTCGGCGACTACGTGCGCCCCGGCGCGCTCACCGCGCTCGTGGAGCCGCGCTCGCTGTTCGACGACATGGCGCACGCCCACGACGACATCGCGGGGCGGGCGAAGGGAACGGGCCTCGCGCTGCAAGGCTTGTACGCCGAGCCCGGCGACGTGAGCTTCGGCGACGGCCAGCGGGCCACCTACGTGTCCATCATGCGCGTGGGCGGGCAGATCGACGACGAGCTGCCCGTGAAGCGCGTGGAGGTGGCGGGGCACCCCGACAAGCTGTACGGACGCTTGCGCTCGCTCGTGGACGGCGACTACACGGTGGTGTTCAGCGCGCCGAACTTCCGCGCCCGCCAGGACATGAAGCTGGCGTTCGTGGACCAGGGCCTGCCGATTCAGGAGTCGCTGGACGTTGAAGAAGATTGCCATCCTAATGTCCCAATTGGGGACAGTCCCCAATTGGGACATTTCGAAACGCCCGGTGCCGCCAAGCGCCGCCTACGCCGCGGCGTGGTGAACGTGGTGGACGTGGACATCCCGCTCGGCATGATCATCCCGAAGGCGAAGCTGGCGCTGGTGAGCGTGTCGGACACGCAGGGCGCCTCCACGGCGCGTCCGAGCCGCCACATCGACATCACCGAGATCACGTTCCCCTACAAGCCGGGCGACTACGTGGTGCACGCGGCCCACGGCGTGGCGCACTTCAAGGAGCTCGTGCGGCGCGACGTGGACGGCACGGCGCGCGACTACCTGCTGCTGGAGTACGCCGAGGGCGACAAGCTGTACGTGCCGGTGGAGCAGCTCGACCGCGTGACGCGCTACGTGGGCCCGGAGGGCGCTTCCCCGCGTCTCACGCGCCTGAACACGGCCGACTGGTCGCGCGCCATGAAGAAGGCGCGCGCGGCCACGAAGAAGCTCGCGTTCGACCTCGTGGACGTGTACACGCGCCGCGCCACGGTGCAGGGCTACCGCTTCGGGCCCGACACGGCGGCCCAGCGCGAGATGGAGGAGGCGTTCCCCTACCAGGAGACGCCCGACCAGCTCTCCGCCATCGCCGACGTGAAGGCCGACATGCAGTCCGCCAAGCCCATGGACCGGCTCGTGTGCGGCGACGTGGGCTTCGGCAAGACCGAGGTGGCCATCCGCGCCGCGTTCAAGGCCACGCAGGACTCCAAGCAGGTCATGGTGCTGTGCCCCACCACCATCCTCGCGCAGCAGCACTACACCAACTTCAAGGAGCGCTGCGAGCCCTTCGGCGTGCGCGTGGAGGTGCTCTCGCGTTTCCGCACGCCCGCGCAGCAGGCCGAGGCGCTCAAAGGCTTCCAAGAAGGCGACGTGGACATCCTCGTGGGCACGCACCGGCTGCTGTCGCGCGACGTGAACCCGCACGATCTGGGGCTCGTCATCATCGACGAGGAGCAGCGCTTCGGCGTGGGTCACAAGGAGCAGCTGAAGAACCTGCGCGAGTCCATCGACGTGCTCACGCTGTCGGCCACGCCCATCCCGCGCACCATGCAGATGTCGCTGTCGGGCGTGCGCGACATGAGCCTCATCCTCACGCCGCCCGACGAGCGCCGCCCCGTGGAGGTGCACGTGGGCGAGTGGGACCCCGACCTGGTGAGCGCCGCCATCCGGCGCGAGCTCGCGCGCGGCGGGCAGGTGTACTACGTGTCCAATCGCGTGCGCACCATGGAGGAGGCCGTGGGCCGCGTGGCGGCGGCCGCCGGCGAGGCGCGCGTGGGCGTGGCGCACGGCCAGATGTCGAAGGAGGAGCTCGAGCGCGTGATGGAGGACTTCTCCGCCGGCGAGCTGGACGTGCTGGTGGCCACCACCATCATCGAGAGCGGCATCGACAACCCGCACACCAACACGCTCATCATCGAGGACTCCCAGCGCTACGGCCTGGCGCAGATGTACCAGTTGAAGGGCCGCGTGGGCCGTTCGTCCACGCAGGCCTACGCCTACTTCATGTTCCCCGAGCACGTGAGCCTGACCGAGGAGGCGCAGGCGCGCCTCACCGCGCTCGACGAGCACACCGATCTGGGCAGCGGCATGCGCATCGCCATGCGCGACCTGGAGATTCGCGGCGCGGGCAGCCTCATGGGCGCCGAGCAGTCGGGCAACATGTCGGCCGTGGGCTTCGACCTGTTCGCGCAGATGCTGTCGCAGGCGGTCAGCGCCACGCGCGAGGGCGACCTCAAGGCCATGGACCAGCTGCCGCCCGCGCTCTCGGACATCACGGTGAACGTGCCGGGCCACACCTACCTGCCCGAGGACTACGTGCCCGACGCCGACGAGCGCGTGCTGTGGTACCGCAAGATCGCGTCGGTCGCGACGGAGCAGGCCGTGGAGGACGTGGCCGCCGATCTGGCGGGCAAGCGTCCCGACATGCCGCAGGCCGCGAAGAACCTGCTGGAGCGCGCCCGCATCAAGGCGTTCGCGAACGAGCGCCACATCAAGACGGTGTCGGTGACGGGCGGCCGTTTGGTGGTGGAGCCCATCGACGTGCCGCGTGACAAGATGACGGGCCTGCGCCGCTCGGGCGGCCGCTACCTGGCCGACAAGCGCAAGCTGCAGCTGCCGCTGCGCCACTTCAAGCTGGACGAGGACGACAACCTGCTCGCGCCCGTGTTCGCGTTCTTGAAGGAGCTGGCATGAGCGTGCGTCATCCTGAGCGGAGCGCCGTAGGCGCGGAGTCGAAGGATCTCGCACAGCGCCGGCCGGCGGCTCAGCCCGAATCGTTGAATCGCGGGGCGCTGCATGCTATAGTTGGCGCATGCATTAAGAATGCACTGTGCAGGAAGGCGAGCGATCGTTCCCTTGGCCGGGGTCCGTTTCCTGATCGACGGGGAGGGGAGACGGCTGCCATGGGCCATGAGGGGAACGAGGGCGGAAAAGCGTTTGACGACGCAGCCGATTGTGCTACACTGCAAAGCGACAGTACCCCGCACGCCTCTCCCGGAAACGGTGAAGCGGACCAAGCGGGGTCGTTTTGTTTGTCCGGCGCGCCGGCTTCTTCCGATGATGCGTTGTATGGTAAACTCGTAGCCAACAGTACCCCGCACGCGCGCGTCAGCGACGCAGCGAACCAGGCGGGGTCATTTCATCTTCTCGATAATCCTGTCCTTTCCGTTTCTGAACAGGTTGCGCATCTTCGCGGCAAGGGGTTGCTCGTGCCCTGCGAGGAGGAAGCCGTTTCGGGTTTAACGAGCGTGAACTACTATCGTCTGCGGGGCTATTGGCTAACGCTCGAATCGAATGGGCGTTTCGGGCAAGATGTTGCTTTTCAAGATGTTTGGAATGTTATGCAGGTTGATTCTGGCTTGAGGAATTGGGTGAGTTCTGCCATCGAGCCGGTGGAGATAATGCTCCGCGCTCAATTCGCCCAACAGCTCGCCATGTTGCATGGGCCATATGCGCTCGAACGTTCAGAGCTGTTCAAGAATATTGATCGTTACAAAGGTTCGTTGGGAAGCTTGGATCGAGAGATCAAGCGAGCTTTACGCGACGGGGTTCCCTTCGTCGTTCATCATATGGAAAAGAACGGCGCATTGCCCGTATGGGCGGCTGTCGAAGTGGCTTCTCTCGGAACCTTATCCAAGCTGTACGGCAATTTGAAAGAAGCGTCTGCGCTGCGTGGGATTGCTTCGGCATTTGGTACCAAACCGTATTATCTTAAAAGCTGGATCGAGCATTTGACGTACGTGCGAAACGTCTGCGCCCATCACAGTAGATTCTACAATCGGCTTATGACCAAGCGACCTGTTCTTTACCAAGAGGATAGGCCGTTTGGCGGAAAGAAGGAATTCCCCACCTTTCTTGTGCTGCGGCAGCTTCATCTGCGCTCGTGGCCTCAAGCGTGGCCCGAGCGGTTCGCGCGGCTGTGCGAGATCGTGGACCGGTATCCCTCGGTCGATCTGGTGCCGATGGGGTTTCCGAAGAATTGGCGGACCGTTCTCGGTGCGGGTTTGGCCGAGGGCGGGACCGATAGGGCGAAGGAGCTGGCATGAGCGTGCGTTCGGTTCAAGGCAGCGAGTCGCCCGGCGCGGGCGTGCGGGTCGGCGCGCGCTTCTTCAAGCAACGGTTCTGGCGCGGGATCGTGTGCGCGCTCGTGGGCGCGGGGCTGTGGGGGTTCTCGGGGGCGTGCGCGCAATTCCTGCTGTCGAACTACGACATCACGCCGCCGTTTGTCACGGCCGTGCGCATGCTGGGCGCGGGCCTGCTGTTCCTCGTCGTGCTCGCGGTGCGGCAGCGCGAGCGGCTCGCGGCCATGCTGCGCGATAGGCGCACGGCGGGGCGGCTCGTGGTGTTCGGCGCGGTGGGCCTGTACCTGTGCCAGATCACCTACGCCATCGTCATCGACTACACGAACGCGGGCACGGCCACGGTGCTGCAGTGCACGGGCATCGCGTTCGTCATGCTGTTCACCTGCGTCATCGGGCGCACGCTGCCGCGGGCGAAGGAGTTCGTCGGACTGGTGGCGGCCATGTTCGCCACGTGGCTCATCGCCACGCAGGGCGACCCGTCGGCGCTGTCGCTGCCGCTGCCGGGCTTGGTGTGGGGTATTGCGAACGGGCTGTCGGTGGCGTTTTACATCATGTACCCCAAAAGGCTCTTCGCCGAGTGGGGCAGCTTCGCGGTCACGGGCGTCGGCATGTTCGTGGGCGGCGTGGCGGCCGCGTTGGTGTGGCTGGCGGGCGGGCTCGTGGGCGGCCAGTCGCTCGCGCTGCCGACGCTCGACGCGGCGGGGTTCCTCGTGTTCGGCCTCATCATCGTCGTGGGCACGTTCGCGGCGTTCGCGCTGTACCTGCACGGCGTGTCCATCGTGGGCTCGGTGAAGGGGAGCCTCTTGGGAGCCATCGAGCCGGTGAGCGCCACGCTGTTCTCCGCGCTGTGGCTGGGCACGGCGTTCTCGGGCGCCGACTGGGCGGGCTTCGTGCTCATGATAGCCATGATATTCCTGGTCACCGGCGAGAAGCCGCCCAAGGAGGAGAGCGGTGCCGCCGCGGTGGACGGCGCTGCGGCTTCGACGAAGATACAAGACGGACGAGGAGGGGCGGCATGATCAAGTACGTGCACACGAACGTCATCGCACGCGACCCGCAGCGGCTGGTCGCCTTTTACAAGAAGGCGCTCGGCTGCAAGAGCATCGGGGAGGAGCGCGATCTGCGCGGGGAGTGGCTCGACCGCATGACGGGCATTCCCGGAGCGCATCTCGTGGGCGAGCACCTGCTGCTTCCCGGTTACGGCGTCGACCATCCCACGCTCGAGGTTTTCTCCTACGACGAGATGGAGACGGCCAGCGACCCTCGGGTGAACCGCTGCGGCTTCGGGCACCTGGCGTTCGAGGTGGACGACGTGGAGCAGACGCTCGCGCTCATGAAGAGCGAGGGCGGCGGGCAGCTGGGAGAGGTCGTGCGTGCGGAGTACGAGGACGGCCGGCGCGCCGTGTTCGTGTACGCGACCGACTGCGAGGGCAACGTCGTCGAGCTGCAGAGCTGGCAGTAGGGGCGCGACGGCGGCGACGAGGGACGTTCGAGGGAAGGCGGTTTGGATATGGAAACGACGTTCAGGTACGCGGAGCGCGGCGACGAAGCGCTCATCTTGGAGTTCATCAAGGGGCTCGCGGAGTACGAGCACCTGTCCGACGAGGTCACGGCGACCGAGGAGCTGTTGGAAGAGTGGATCTTCGACAAGGGCAAGGCGGAGGTGCTGTTCGTCCTGGCCGACGGGATCGAGGCGGGGTTCGCCCTGTTCTTCCACAACTTCTCGACGTTTTTGGGCAAGGCGGGCATCTACTTGGAGGACCTGTTCGTGAAGCCGGAGTTCCGCAGCCGCGGCTTGGGCAAGGCGCTGCTGAAGGAACTGGCCCGCATCGCGAACGAGCGCGGTTGCGGCAGGTTGGAGTGGTCGTGCCTCGATTGGAACCAGCCGAGCATCGACTTCTACCTGGCCATGGGCGCCGAGCCCATGGACGGCTGGACCGTGTACCGCGTGGCCGGCGAGGGCCTGCGCCAGCTGCCCCAGCGGTAGGGAAAACCTGCAAGGACGGGTTTGCGCTCTGGTTGGCCACGGCGGGTCGCCGCATGCCCGCGTTTGAGCGCATGGGTGCGTGGGCGCGGCCTCGGGCTCGATCGGCCGGCTTCGCGCTTGCCCTGGATGCTTTGTGTTCGTTGCCGCCTGCGCGCGGGCGAAAAGGGCTTGCAGATATACTAAACAATCGCGAAAGCTCGCGGCCGCCGGGTTCGACGCCTGCGTCGGCACCGGTTGCCATCCGATCGTAAGAGGAAGGTGCGAACATGGGTTTCGACGCGCTGATCGTCGTCGACATGCAGACCGCGCTGGTCGGTCGTCATCCCCGCAACGAGGGGGAGGTGGTCGACTCCATCGGCGAGCTTGCCCGCGCCTGCCGTGCGGCCGGCGTGCCCGTGCTGTACGTGCGCCACGACGGTGGGGCCGGCGACGAACTGGAGGCGGGAACGCCCGGTTGGGAGATCTGCGCCGAACTGGCTCCCCTCGAGGGCGAGCGCGTGTTCGAAAAGCGCTTCAACAGCGCGTTTCGCCAAACGCAGCTGCACGACCATCTGCAGCGCGTCGGGGCGCGTTCCCTCGTCATGTGCGGCATGCAGACGGAGTTCTGCTTCGACGTGTCGGTGAAGGTGGCCTTCGAGCTGGGCTACGAGGTTACGGTGCCGAAGGGATCCGTGACGACGTTCGACTCCGACTTCGCCGAAGGCGGCGCGCTGACGGCCTACTTCGAGGACCGCATCTGGAACGGCCGTTACGCGCGGGTGCTTCTCCTCGACGAGGTGCTGGCGGAATTGGAGTGCGGGCCGCGCGCGGACGGCTAGGGCGGGCTCAAAGGCGGGACGCGCGCTCGGTGCCGGCCTCTTCACGTCCGCGCGGGAAACAGCTCGTCGGGTCGAAGCCCTTGCAGCGCGCGCAGGACGTGCAGGTCGCGGTCGACCCAGAAGCGGTACCCGCTCTCGAGCACGCGCTCGTTGCGGCGTATCGCCTGGTCGATGGACACGGTCGCCACATCGATCCCGTGAGCCGCCTCGCGAGCGTCCAGATGCTGGCCTGCCGCCTTGCGGGCTTCGCACACGAAGAAGCTGTTCATCTGGTGCAGGTTGACCGCTCCGAACCTCTCGTGCTGCCGCACGACCTCGACCGTGCACAGCCTTTCGATCGATTCCTCGGCTATGAGGAAGCCGGTTTCCTCCAGAACCTCGCGCACGAGCGTCTCGACGTCGCTTTCGCCGGGGTTCTTGCGCCCGCCGGGAAAGCCGAACTCGCCGTACTGGGGCGTGGTGATCATCGTGAGCGTTCCGTCGGCGTTGACGATCATGGCGCGCGACGCGTCTTGGTAGCGGTCGGCGAACCCCTGGTCCGCCGCGCCGATGACGATATCCGGTACGGGCATGCGGGTCAAAGCCTTCTCCTATCCGAGCTTTCCGGTGCGTCCTCTTTGCCGCTTCGAAAATACGAGTTTACCACGCGCGCCTGCCGAGGCCGAGCGTTTGGATATACTGGGGAATGCCGGATTCGAGAAAGGACGCTGCCATGGGGCTGTTCGTGACGTTGGAGGACGCGGCTGCCGAGGAGACGGCCCGCCTACGGGACGCGGGCGCGCTCGCGCAGGAGGCGGGCGCTGCGGCGCACGGCGGGTCGCCTACGCGTTTGCGGGTGTTCGACCTGCACTGCGACACGCTCGACCGGCTGGCGTTCCACGGGGACGCGTCGGTGCCCGGCGGGTTCGCGGAGCACGACGCGCACGTGCCGGCCGGCCGCTTGGACACGCTTGCGGACAACGACGCGCACATCTCGCTCGCGCGCACGGCGGCGTACGATTGGTGCCAGTGCTTCGCGGCGTTCGTTCCCGACGAGGTGCGCGGCGATGTGGCTTGGGGGCTGTTCGGGCGCGTGCGCGTGGTATGGGAGCGCGAGCTCGAGCGGTGTGCCGACCGCCTCGCGCCCGCGCGGCGCATGGCCGACGTCGATGCGGCTCATGCCGCGGGCAGGACGGCGGGGCTGCTCACGGTGGAGGGCGCGTCGTTCCTCGAAGACGACGGTGCGGCCGAAGCCCGCCTCGACGCGCTCGCCGAGGCGGGCGTGTGCATGGTCACGCTCACGTGGAACGGCCCGAACGCGCTCGGCAGCGGCAACGACACGGAGGAGGGCCTGACGGCGTTCGGCCGCGCTTGCGTGCGCGAGCTGGAGCGCCGCGGCATCGTGGTGGACGTGTCTCATCTCAACGTCGCGGGTTTCAAGGACGTGTGCGACGCGGCCGCGCGGCCGTTCGCCGCCTCCCACTCCAACGCGCGCGCCGTGTGCGAGCACCCGCGCAATTTGGCCGACTGGCAGCTGCGCGAGCTGGCCGATCGGGGCGGCATCGTCGGCCTGAACTTCTGCCGGGACTTCTTGAGCGACGCGCACGCCGATCCCACGCCCGACGACGTGCTGCGTCACGTGGACCACGTGCTGGAGACGGCGGGCGAGGACGTGCTCGCGCTCGGCAGCGACTACGACGGCTGCGACGTGCCCAGCTGGCTCGATCCCTGCGACCAGGTGGGCGGCCTGCACGCGCTGCTCGCGCGCCAGTTCGGGCGCACGGTCGCCGACAAGGCGTTCTTCGACAACGCGGCCGCGTTCTTCGCCCGCGCGGAGGCCCGTCAGGCATAAGGCATCGCGATGGGCCCGAGCTCGTCTTCGCCGGCTGCGTGGCGCATCGAAAGCGCTTGCCGCGGGTCGCGCGCCTCGGAAGGGGCGGTCACCGCCATGGACGTATCCGCAGCGATGCAAATGCGTTCGTGGATGCTTCATGGACGCGCTTGACGCGTATCCGGTTTCGGACTTAAATACCACAGGTACGAAATCGGACTTAAGAATCGAGCAACGGAGGACGCGCCGCCATGGACGCACGTATCGTTCGCGCCAACCGCGAGTACGGCAGCCTGTATAGGAGCAGCAACGAGCTGTACCACCATATCGCCACGAAGATGGGCCTGTCCGACAGCGCCTTCGACATCCTGTACGCCTTGGACGGCTTGGGTGACGGCTGCCTGCAGAAAGACGTGTGCGCGGCTTCGGGCATGACGAAGCAGACGGTGAACACCTCGGTGCACAAGCTGGAGCGCGTGGGCGCCGTGGAACTGCGCGTCGAGCGCGGGCGCGGCACTCACCTCCACCTCACCGAAACGGGTCGCAAGCTGGTGGAGGCGTGCATCCGCCCGGTGGTGGATGCCGAGGAGGCCGCGTTCGCCGCGATGTCGCCCGAGGAATGCGAGGAGCTCTTGCGGCTCACCCGCGCCTATCTGGATCACCTGCGCGCGAAGGCGGAAGCGCTTCCGTATCCGGAAGGGTGGTGATCGACGTGGCCATCAAGCTTTCGGACCACTTCTCCTACGGAAGGCTCGTGCGCTTCGCGCTGCCCTCCATCGCCATGATGATATTCACGTCCATCTACAGCGTGGTGGACGGCCTGTTCGTGTCCAACTTCGCCGGCAAAGAGGCGCTTGCGGCCGTGAACCTGGTGTTTCCGCTGGCCATGGGACTGGGCTCGGTGGGCTTCATGCTGGGCACGGGCGGCGCGGCCCTCGTGGCCAAGACGATGGGCGAGGGCGACGCCGTGCGGGCGAACCGCCTGTTCAGCTTCATCTCGCTCGCGGCCGTGGCGGCGGGCGTGCTTCTGGCGGTGGTGGGCGTGGCCGTGCTGGAGCCGCTGCTCGCCGTGCTGGGCGCGCAGGGCTCGCTCATGGACCAGGGCCTTCTGTACGGGCGCATCCTCGTGGTGGCTCTGCCGCTGTTCATCGTGCAGAACGTGTTCCTGAGCTTCTTCATCGCGGCCGAGAAGCCGCAGATGGGCCTCGTGGTGACGGTGGCGGCGGGCGTGACGAACATCGTGTTGGACTACCTGTTCATCGCGGTGATGGGCTGGGGCATCGCCGGTGCCGCGGCGGCCACCGCGGCCGGCCAGGCGCTCGCGGCCGTGGCGGCCGCCGCGTTCTTCGCGCGCAGCAAGACGAGCCGCCTGCGCTTCACGCGCCCCCTCGCGGACTTCCGCGCGCTGGGAGCCGCCTGCGTGAACGGGTCCTCCGAGCTCATGACCGAGGTGGCGGCTTCGGTGGTGAGCATGCTGTACAACTACCAGCTCATGATGCTGGCCGGTGCGGACGGCGTGGCGGCGTACGGCGTGATCATGTACGTGAACTTCATCTTCACGGCCGTGTTCTTCGGCTTCTCCATGGGAACGGGGCCGGTGGTGAGCTTCCATTACGGCGCGAAGAACCAGCCCGAGCTCAAAGGCCTGTTCAAGAAGAACATGCTGTTGGTGGGCGGCACGGGCGCGGCCATGCTCGCGGCCTCCCAGCTGCTCGCCGGGCCGCTCGTGGGCGTGTTCGTGGGCTACGACCCCGAGCTCGCCGCCATGACGCTGCACGGGTTCCGCATCTACGCGGTGTCGTTTCTGGTGTGCGGGTTCAACATCTACGGCTCGGCGTTCTTCACCGCGCTCAACAACGGCAAGGTGTCGGCGCTCATCTCGTTCATGCGCACGCTCGTGTTCGAGACGTCCACCGTCATGCTGCTGCCCTTGGCCTGGGGCATCGACGGCGTGTGGAGCGCCATCATCGTGGCGGAGGTCTGCGCCCTCGCGCTGACGACGGCTTTCCTAGTGGGCCTGCGGAAGCCGTACGGCTACGCGTAGGGGGGCGGCCTGCGCGCGGGAAAGGCGATGTTCTTATCGGATGCGCCAGCTGCGGCGGGCTCGCTTTGCCTATAATGGCTGTCGTGCGTTGCCGGGGCACCCGGCGGACGCGGCGGCAAGGAGCGAAAGGGGCGGCGCGATGGCGAGGGCGTTCGGCGGGTTTCCGCTGCGATGTTGCATCGCGTTGGCGGCGCTCGTGCTGGGCGCGCTTGCGCTCAACCTGTTCGTGGTCCCCTCGACGGGATCGTATCCCTCGTACGCGGGCTTCGCCGCCGCGCTGGCCGCCGTGGCGGCGTATGCCGTCCTGTTCGCGCTCGCGAGGAGGAGCCCCGCCGTCTTGGACCGCCCGTTGGCGTCGTGGGTCGGCCTGGGCTCGTTCGCCGCAGGCTCCTGCCTGGTCGGCTTGGGGTACGCGGCCGAGTCGACGCCGGCCTCGCTCGCGGGGTGGCTGCTGGCGTCGCTGGGCACGGCGTGGGCCGTCGTCCTCGCAGGTTCGGCGCTCGCGCGCCTCGAGCCCTCCAAGGGCCTCGCTCCGGTGCTCGCGGCGTTCGCCGCCGTCTACGTCGCGTCTTCCGTCTTGGTTCCGTTGCTGGAATCCGTCCGTCCGACCCGCTTGGCGCTGCTTGCGCTTTACGTCGTCGCGTACCTCGTGGCACTCGCGTGCGTATGGAAGCCCGGCCGCGCGGCGTTCTCGTTCTTCGCGCAGCAGCGCGCAGCCGATGACGAGCGCGGCGACGATCGCCCGCGCGTTTCCCGGCCGCGCGCCTCGGTGCTGATCGCGGTCATGTTCGCCTTGGGGCTGGTGTGCGGCTACACCGCCTTCGTCGTGTACGGCTCGCGCGAGAGCGCCGGGGTGAGCTACGTGGCGGTGGCCGCCGCGATGCTGGGCGTGATCGCGGCGTCGCGGTTCGCGAAAAGCCGCACGGACGTCGTGTTCCACTTCGGCTTGCTGCTCGTGCTGGCCGGCCTTCTGGTGGTGCCGTTTGTGGCCCAGACGGCCAGCGGCGAGCGGGTGGCCCTCGTGCACGTGTCGAACACGCTGCTGGCGGCGGGCTCGGAGTGCTTCGCCATGCTGGTCTGGATCGTGCTGGCCTCGTGCGGCGCGCGACGGCCTTCGCAAGCCCTCTCGCTTTTGCTGGGAGGACGGCTCTCCGTGGCGGGCGGCATGCTGGGCGGGCTGGTGGTGGGCGCGTGCGCGAGCTCGCTTTCCGTGGTGAACCCGCTCGTGCCCGACGTGGTGGCCGTGGGGTTCGCGTTCGCCCTCGTGGCCTACGCCCTCGTGGGCCTGCGGCGTTTCAGCTTCGAGGACGCCGTGGCCGGTGCGGGCGATGACACGCCGGCCACGGCTGCGGCGGCCGCAATCGAGGCGGAGGCCGCGCCGGAGGCGCCGGAGGGCCGGGAGGGGCCGACCGCGGCCATCGAGCGCAACTGCGACGCGCTGGCGTGCAAGGGCGGGCTCACCGGCCGCGAGACCGAGATACTGAAGATGCTCGCCCGCGGCCGCAGCGCGCCTTTCATAGCCCAGGAGCTCGTCATCTCGCCGAACACGGTGAAGACGCACGTGAAGCACATCTACGCGAAGTTGGACGCGCACTCCCAACAGGAGATCATCAACCTGGTGGACGGGGGCCGTGCCGCCGAGTAGGGTGCGGACGTCCCGGGCGCCTAACGGTAGCAGGTGGCCGTCATCTTCGCGATGTCGCGGCCCAGGTCGTCTGTGACGGTGACGGTGTAGAAGCCCAGGTGGCGGCCCGGCTTGTCGCACACGGCCGTGGCGGTGAGCTTCGTGCCCTTCGTGGTGCGGAAGAAGCTGATGTTCGAGTCGACCGACACCGTGGGCTCCTCGCCGATGTTGCAGCATATGGCCAGCGCGAAGTCGGCCAGTGTGAAGATGGCCCCGCCCATGACGTTCTCCATGGCGTTGCGGTGGACGTCGGCGAGCTCCATCTCGCACACGGCGCGCCCGCGCTCGCCCGACACGATGCGGCAGCCGGTCGCCTGGGTGGCGAACCGGTCGTTGGCGAACACGGCTTCGATCTGCTCGAGGGTGGGGTTGTCGGGGAGCATGTCCGTTCCTTTCCGGAGTGCGGCGCCTGCGGCTGGGCGCGGGCGCGAGGTGGTTTCACGAGGCGAGCGCCCCCGACGGACGGCGGCGCTCGAGAGTCGGTTGGGCTCGCGCTACGAGGCGCTCTCCTCCGCTGCCGGAGCGGCCGTCGTGCCGTACAGCTCCAGATAGTCGCCGTCCTTCACCGTGACGGTCTGCGATCCGCCGTGCGCCACGTACTTCGTGTCGGTGATGGAGTCGTCGTCGAAGTCGAGGTCCTTCATGACGAACGCCGCGCAATCCTGCTCCGCCGCGTCGGCTGCGGCGGCGTTGACCGTCACGGCGTACGTGCCGGCGGGGATGTCCGTGCCCACGCGGTACAAGCCGCTGGCGTACGGGGGGCCGGCCGGCTTGAAGTCGGCTTGGGACAGCGGGTAGAAGCGCAGGTCGTCGGCTGCGTCGAACGCGACGACGTCGCCTTCTTCCAAATCGGCGAAGTAGTTGCCGAAGTACACGACCGCCTCGCCGAGGCTGTACGAGCCGTCGCCCTCGCCGTCGAACACGTAGAAGTTCGCTTCCTGGTCTTGGCTGCCTTCGAAGTAATAGCGGCCCGGTTCGATGTCCTTGCCGACTTCGAACACGCCCGGTGTGCAGCGTCCGTCCTCGACCTTGCCCGGGTCGCCATCGAACGCCTCCTCGATGTCGGAGAGCGTGAACAGGCCGATCGTTCCGCCGTCGGAGGAATCGCCGTAGTCGTAGCCGTACGGGTAGTCGTACCGGTTGCCGTATCCGTACCGGTCGTTCGCGACGTCGGATATGACGGTGCAGGCGGTGCAGCTCACGCAACCGCCGATGCCCAGCAAAAGGATGAGGAGCAGGCATCCGGAAAGAACCCAGGGCCACGCCTTCTTCTTTTCCGGTTGCTGGGGGGTCGCGGGGTACGGCTGCGCCGGGTAGGGCGGAACGGGCGGTTGCGGCCCTGCGCCGTAGGGCGGATACGGCGGCTGTTGGCCTCCGCCGTAAGGCGGCGTCTGGCCCGTCGGGGCTTGGCCCGTTTGCGCGAAAGGGTTTTGCTGCTGGTAGGGTTGCGGGGGCTGCTGGGCCGGGTAGACCGGCTGCCCGTAGGGCGGCTGCGCGGGCTGAGGCGGACAGGCCTGCCCGTAGGGCGGCTGATGAGGCGGGTAGGGGGCGCCGTATGGCGCAGGGGGCTCGGAGCCGGGCAGCGGAGGCTGCTCGTAAGGGGGGGGTTTTGATGCTCGGAATCGGTCATGGAAGGCTCCTTGCCTGTAGCGGTCGGCCCCATCTTACCACAGCCGCTCGCCGCCGCTTTTCGACCGCACAGAGACTACAGGCGCGCATGCAGGCGGGCGTTCTTCGCCGGAGAGCGCGACTTGCCGGCGCGGGCCGGCTCGTAGCGCGGCGGCCTCGCGCTACGCCTCAGCTTCGCCGCCCCCTGTTCCCAGCAGCGCTTCCGCCGTGACTTCCACCAGGTCGACGGCGCCTTCCGGGCACGCGTTCGCGCACAGGCCGCAGCCGATGCAGTAGCGCGCGTCGTAGGCGAGCGTCCCGTCGGCCGGGTCGGGGCGGCGCGCGCCCGTGGGACAGACCGCAGCGCAGGCCAGCGCGTTCGTGCAGCGTTCGCAGTCGGTTTCCGACACCACGAGCGGCACGCGCTCGGCGATGCCCGGATCGCGGTCGAGCGCCTCCAGCAGCATCTGCCGCTTCGGCCACATGGTCTTCTTCGTGCGCCCCTCGGGCACGAAGTCGTTGAACTCGGTGCCGTTGCCCAGGTTCAGGCGCGCCAGCGCCCGGGAGCGCTCGCGCCGCTCGTAGAACTCCTGCAGCACCTCGGAGTTGCGCAGGCGGCGCTTGCCGGAGGCGATGTCGCCCACGTCGCCCACCAGGTTCGCGAACGCGCTGCGCCGATCGACGCCTACCGGGTTCGCCAAGTCCTTGACCAGGTTCTCCTTCTCGGGAATGACGTCGGTGAAGCCCACGGGGCGCCCGCTCCACGCCTCGGCGGTCTCCACGGCGTGGGAGTACAGAAGCTCGCCCATGTCGCCGGCGCGCTCGCAGTCGGCGCAATAGGACAGGTCGGCTGCGATCTCCACGTCGATGTTCTCGGCCAGCACGAGCGTCCAGAACTCGGGCGACAGGCACGCCAGGCACGGCAGCACCACGACGTTCGCCGCCGGCTCCAAGCCGGGGAACACGTTCTCCTTGCAGGTGAGCACCACGGTCTCGCCGCGCAGGGCGATGCGGCGGATGCGGGCGTGCAAGTCGGCCATCGTGACGCGCGTCGACGAGAACGCGTCGCATACGCCCAGGCAGATGTCGCAGCGCGAGCAGGCCCCGGCGTCGATGACCGGGACGCCGTCATCGGAGAACGAGATGGCTCCATGGGGGCAGGCCAGCGCGCACCGCTCGCAGTCGGCGCCGTGCGCGCGCATGCAGAAGTCTCGCAGCACCACGATGCGCTGCGGGCGCTCCGGGGCGTCCGCAGCCGCGTCGGCGGCAGTGGGCGAGGGCGCCCCGGACGCGTCGGCGGCAATCGCGGCGGCGCCCGCGGTCACCACGTCGGCAGGCGAAGCGCCCTCGTTGTCATCCTGAGCGGAGCGAAGCGGAGTCGAAGGATCTTCGGCCGCCGCCGGCGCGCCGTCTTGCCGGGAGCCCGCCCCTGCGGGGTCGCCGGGAGCCCTGGTGTCTTCGGCCTTGTCAGCCACCGAACACCTCGCTCGTCACCTGGTCGATGCGCGCGAGCACGTCCTCGCGGGGCAGCAGCTCGATGCTCTCGAACAGCGGCGGCGACACCATGTTGCCGCACACGGCCACGCGCAGCGGCTGGAACAGCAGCTTCGGCTTGATCTCCAGGCGCTCGCCCTCGGCGCGGCACGCCTCCTGCAAGGCCTCGGCCTCCCAGGCCGTGCCCTCGTCGGCCAGCACGCCGCGGCAGGCGGCCAGCGCCTCGTCGGCGCGCGCGCCCTCCTTCTTCAGCACCTTGTTGACGCTCTTCTCGTCGAGCTGCACGTTCTTGCTCCAGAACATGAAGGCCAGCTTGTCCACGACCTCGTCCAACCGCGTCAGGCGCTCGGAGACGAGCGGGTACAGGTCGCAGTACCAGACCGCGCGCTCCTGTACGTCGCCCAGCGCGGACTCGATGGCCGCGCCGTCGAAGGCGGATTCGCGCGCTTCGGGATCGATCGGCGACCCCGCGGCCACGGCGCTGCCCAGGATGTTCGCCTGCGCCAGCCACAAAAGCGACGATCGCACCCATGCGTTCGGCCCCATGTCCTTGATGTACTGGGCGTTCATCCAGTCGAGCTTCGTCTCGTCGAACACGGCGTCCTTCTTCGTCACGCGCTCCAGGCTGAAGTTCTCGCACAGCGTCTCGCGGTCGATGATGGTGGTCTCGCCGTCGAGCGACCAGCCCAGCAGCGCCAGGAAGTTCACCATGGCGTCGGGCAGGTAGCCACGCTCGCAGAACTCCTCCACCGAGGCCGCGCCGTGGCGCTTCGACAGCTTCTTGCCGTCGGGGCCCAGGATCATGGACAGGTGGGCGAAGGTGGGCACGTCGAAGCCCAGCGCCTCGTAGATGAGGATCTGGCGCGGCGTGTTGGACAGGTGGTCGTCGCCGCGGATGACGTGCGTGACGCCCATGTTCGCGTCGTCGCACACCACGGCGAAGTTGTAGGTGGGCGATCCGTCGGTGCGCACGACGATCATGTCGTCCATCACCTCGGCCGGGAAGCTCACGTGGCCGTACACGGCGTCGTCGAACTCGATGGCGCCGCGGTTCTCGGGCACGCGCAGGCGCCACACGTGCGGCTCGCCGGCCTCGATGCGCGCGGCCGCCTCGGCCGGGTCGAGGTCGCGGCAGGTGCGGTCGTAGCCCGCGTAGCCGCCCTCTTCCGCCTCGGCCTTGGCGCGCTTGGCGTCCAGCTCGTCCTTCGTGCAGAAGCAGGGGTACACGCTGCCGCGCTCCTTCATGAGCTCGAGCGCCTGGGCGTAGGTGTCCGTGCGCTGCGTCTGGAAGTAGGGGCCGGCAGCTCCCCCCACCTCGGGGCCCTCGTCCCAGTCCAGCCCCAGCCACTTCATGGCGTTGAGGATGACAGCCACGTTCTCCTCGGTGGAGCGCTCGGGGTCGGTGTCCTCGATGCGCAGGATGAAGTCGCCGCCCGTGGCGCGGGCGAACGCCCAGTTGTAGATGGCCGTGCGGGCCCCGCCCACATGCAGGCGCCCGGTGGGCGAGGGGGCGAAGCGGACGCGTACTTTCTTCTTCTCAGTCATAGCTGCGGTGATCCTCCAGGTTGAATATCGACAACGATGTTCGCGCAAGCGGTCTGTGCGGGAATATTCCGCGCGCAGATTCCGCACGAGCCAAACAGCCCAGAGAGCTGTTTGCGCGAGCTCAAGACCGTTTGGGCACGGAATGTTCCCGCCCAGACCGCCTCAGAAACCCGCCAACAATGATTGCCAGTATAGACAACACGCCCGTCACCGCAAGCCATACGGCGCCCATTCCCATCCAAAATGCGGGCGGGTACATGGTGATGAGCAGCGAGTCGTACGAGAACGTCCACGAGCCGTCTGCGAAGAACAGCGAGTGGAAGGCGGCGAAGAAGCCGTTGAAGTCCACGCACACCCAAACGGCCAGCAGCGCGAACATGACGACGACCGCGGCTCCCGCCAGCGCGAGCACCCCGCCCAGCGCACGGCGCCCGCAACGGGCGCCCAGGAACACGCAGCCCGCCAGCGCCACAAGCGCGATGACCCCCAGCGCGACGAACGAGGTGGACACCACGCCGTATACGTCGTCCAAGTGGGAGAGCGCCTCGGCGTCGAGCGTGTACACGTCGGGCGCCGTCTCGAGCGCCGCCTCGTCCGCGTCCGCGAAAGCCGTGCCCGCGTCGCGGTTGACGGCGGCCACCACGCCCATGACGGCCGCGCGGTCGTGCGAGCCCACCGTGTAGTCGCGCGTGGCCGCGGCGGCGCGCACGAGCTGCGCGTGCGAGAACGGCGTGGCCGTGTCCTCGGTGCCCGAGAACGCTTCGGCCAGCACCTGCGTCGTTTGCGGCAGGCAGCACGCGGCCAGGCCCGCCGCCACAAGCGTCACCGCCAGCGCGGCCGCAGCCACTGCGGCCGCGATGCGATCCATGAGTTTCATCTGCTCCCCCATCGTGAAAGTCCCGGAAGGCGATGCGGTCGCCTTCCGGGCGCGTGTCCCGTGCCGTGCCTTGCGCCGCGCGCTCGTCAGTCCCTGTCCACCCAGATGGTCGCGGCGGTCATGCCCTTCATGTCCTTCGAGATGGTGGGCAGGGGCCCCAGGCGGCTGAACACGCCCATGAACTCGCCGTCGTACAGGTACAGGCCGTTCAGGTTGTTGTACAGCTTGGGCTCGCGCGGCACCTCGCCGTCCGGCAGCTGGTCGATGCCCGCGTCGGGCGGCAGCGTCTCGGTTTTGAAGGGGTGGATGTAGCGCTGCACGATGAACGGGTAGCCGGCGCGCCCGTTCGCGAAGCGGTCGATGAGGCGCTCCCATTCCTCCTGCGTCACCGCCTCGCCGGCGTACACCTCGTCGGCGCCGTAGTGGTCGGTAGGCTTGATGATCCACTCGCAGCGGTTCTCGCGGATCTGCGGCAGGTTCACGTGCTCGTCGTCCAAGAAGGCGGTCAGGGGCACGGTCTCTTCGATGAACGATATCTCGTCCGCATCCAAAAACGCGGTCGTGCGCTCGTCGAACAGCACGTTGAACAGCTGCTTGTCGTGCACGATATGTCCGGCGAAGCTGCCGATGAGCGCCACCTTCTCGGCGCGCACGGCGTCGATGAGCTGCTGGGACTCGTCCCAGTGGTCGATGACGTCGTTGGTCACGCAGCGCCTCCAAATCGCGTCGACGCGGCCGCCCTCCGCGTCGCGCAGGACCTCGCCGTCGAAGCGCAGGTCGCGCACGTCGGCCACGACGCAGTCGGCGCCGGCGCGCTTGAACAGGTCGGCGTAGATGCGGAACTCGTCCACCACGCCGTTTTCCAGGTAGTCGCAGATGGCGATGCGCGGGTTCTCCACCCGGCGCTCGTAGGTGGCGTAGATGTCCATGAACGTGCGCACCCACGACTCGAACAGCTCGCAGCCCTGTACGCGATGGCGGCTTGCGAACTCCTTGAACGTGGCTGTGTTCTCGATGGAGTGGGTGATCTCGCGGTTCTCGTTCATGCCCGACGACCCGTCGCCGTTGAACTCGCAGAACTTCATGCGGTAGTCGTCCTCGTCCAAGAACGTGTCCACGCGCGCGAAGGGCAGCAGCGAGTCGTAGCCGCGCGGAAGCAGGATGAGCTCCTCGAGGCGCGGGTCGAAGTCGAACGCGCGGCGGTAGGCGGGGTCTTCCAGATAGCGCGCGATGACCTTGACGAGGATGCGGTGCGCGGTTTCGGCCGTCTCCTTCATGGTGCGGTAGGTTTCGGCGTTGAACAGGCGCGGGACGAACGAGCAGGCCACCACCTTGTGATGCACGATGGCGGTGGAGCCCTGCATGTAGTCGTAGGCGGCGCGGCGGCCTTCGACGTCCCCTCCGAGGGACTCCATGATGTCGAAGTACTCGCGCGTGTAGTCGGCGTTGGTTGGCATGGCGATCCTTTCGGGACGCCCCGCTTTTCGGCGCCCTGCGCAGGTCGAAGCGGGGATGCTTTTCGACCAGAAAGTGTACCACGCCCGCCGCGCGCCCGCCGTCGAGGTTGCCGTATCGCCACACGAACGGCGACGGCGGGCAACCTTGCTCCCGCGCGGTGGCGCCGAGCGGTAGGAGTGTCGCCCGAAAGCCGCGTTTTTTCCCGGAAAACCGCGGCTTTCGGGCGACAATCCTCGCCGGGAGGGGCCTTGCCGCGGCTCTCCGTCGCCGTTTCCGCGTGCGCGCAGCGGCATTCCCGTAGGTTGCGCGCGCATGGCAATCTCCCTATTGCGCGCGCCGTGCTTTCAAGGTACCATCGGCAAGGTTACGCGGGGATTCCGGCCGTTTGCGCGGTTCTCTGCTTTATCAAGAGTCGGGGGAGAGAGTTGGCTCTGTGATCCCGACACCAACCTGGCGGATACGCCAAGGTGGTCCGGCCTACAACGATGAAGGAGGAGCTCATGGCCGAAGATCGTTCTACCTACCTGTTCACATCCGAGTCCGTCACCGAAGGTCACCCCGACAAGGTGTGCGACCAGATATCCGACGCGGTGCTCGACGCCATCCTGGCCAAGGAGATCGAGCTCGCCGCGGCGGGCTACGTGGCGCCCAACGGCTGCCCGGCCGATCCCGCCCAGGTGCGCTGCGCCTGCGAGACGGTGGCCACCACGGGCATGGTCATGGTCACGGGCGAGATACGCACGCAGGCCTACGTCGACGTGCCCGGCATCGTGCGCGAGGTGCTCGCGGACATCGGCTACAACCGCGCCAAGTTCGGCTTCGACTGCGACACCTGCGGCGTGCTGAACGCCATCCACGAGCAGAGCCCGGACATCGCGCAGGGCGTCGACGAGAGCTGGGAGGCCCAGCACGGCCTGGCCGGCGACGACCCCTACGAGCGCATCGGCGCGGGCGACCAGGGCATGATGTTCGGCTACGCCTGCGACGAGACTCCCACGCTCATGCCCCTGCCCATCTACCTGGCGCACCGCATGGCCGAGCGCCTGGCCGCCGTGCGCAAGGACGGCACGCTGCCGTATTTGCGCCCCGACGGCAAGACGCAGGTGTCCGTGCGCTACACAGACGGCCGCCCGACTTGCGTGGAGAAGGTGGTCGTGTCCACGCAGCACGCCGAGAGCGCGGGGCACGACGAGCTGCACGCCGACATCGTGGAGCAGGTGGTGAAGCCCGTGCTGGAGGCCGAGGGCGTGGCGCTATCCGACGACGCCGAGATCCACGTGAACCCCACCGGGCGCTTCGTCATCGGCGGGCCCATGGGCGACGCGGGCCTCACCGGCCGCAAGATCATCGTGGACTCCTACGGCGGCATGGGCCGCCACGGCGGCGGCGCGTTCTCCGGGAAGGACTGCACGAAGGTGGACCGCTCGGGAGCCTACGCCGCGCGCTGGGTGGCGAAGAACGTGGTGGCCGCCGGCCTGGCCGAGCGCTGCGAGATCCAGCTGGCCTACGCCATCGGCATGGCGCGCCCCGTGTCGGTGATGATCGACACGTTCGGCACCGCCAAGGTGGACGAGGCCGTCATCGAGCGCGCGGTGGGCGAGGTGTTCGACCTGCGCCCCGGCGCCATCATCGACCAGCTCGACCTGCGCCGCCCCATCTACCGCAAGACGGCCGCCTACGGCCACTTCGGCCGCGAGCTGCCCGAGTTCACCTGGGAGCGCACCGACAAGGCCGACGAGCTGCGCCGCGCGTGCGGGCTGGCGTAGGGGAATAGAAGAGGAACGAACCGAGCCGCCCGCTGCGATCATGCAGCGGGCGGTTTTCTGTCGCCCTTCCGGCTGGGGGAGGTTCGCTCTGCTCGTCGTGGGTAGAGCGCCGAAGCGCCCCTGTTGTCATCTTAGCCAGAGTGCCAAGACGTTTTCTGTTGTCGTTCTGAGCGGAGCGCTGGAGGTGCGGAGTCGAAGGATCTTCGGCAACGGCAAGCCCCCTGCCGCCGAATCTCCTTCGGCTCCGGCCTTGCGGCCTCCGTTCGAGATGACAGGGGACGGCCTGCGGCCTTCGCTCGTAGGATGGCAATGCGACGTATCGATTCGAATATTTTCTATTATATATGGAACATACGTTCGTTTTATGGTATAGTGAGTTCTAACGAAAAGAGCCAGTGCGGATGCGTTCCGTCTGCCGCCCGCTAGGCGGCGTCTCGGGATGCCCATAGATGGCGGCGGTCTCCGCGTTGCCCGTACCATGTCCGCAAGATCCTCTGAGAAAACGGAGCATGCCCCGCACGTCGCGATCGCGCGACCGTGGTCGCGTGCGCGCAAGGGGCGGATGGGAGGACTCGCATGGAGCGGTTCGACATCGAGGAGCGCAAGATGACGCTGGACGATCTGGCCCACGTCGACGAGGAGAGCGGCGTGGAGTATTGGTACGCGCGCGATATCATGGGGTTTCTGGGGTATGCGCAATGGCGCAACTTCGAGGCCGCGGTGAAAAAGGCGATGATATCGGCAGAAAGCAGCAAAACCGCAGGTGAACATCATTTTGCTAGCGTCAGCAAAATGATCGACGCAGGCAAAGGAGCCAAGCGCGAAGTCAGGGATTACCAGCTCACGCGCTACGCCTGCTACCTCATCGCGCAGAACGGCGATCCGCGGAAGGAGGAGATCGCCTTCGCCCAAAGCTACTTCGCCTTGCAGACGCGCAAGCAAGAGCTTATCGAAGAGCGCATGGCGGAACTGAACCGCCTCGCGCTTCGGGATCGTCTGAGCGAGACCGAAAAGGAATTCTCGCGTATTGCCTACGAGCGCGGCGTGGACGGCGCAGGGTTTGCCCGCATCCGTTCCAAAGGAGACGCCGCGCTGTTCGGCGGTCATTCGACAGCCGACATGAAGAAACGATTGGGGGTGAGGAAGTCGAAGCCGCTGGCCGACCACTTGCCGTCCGTCACCCTTGCGGCCAAGCAGCTCGCCACCGAGATGACGAGCCACAACGTGGTGAGGAAGGACCTGCAGGGCGAGCCGCCCATCGCCGACGAGCACGTGCAGAACAACCTCGGCGTGAGGAGCATCCTCGGCCAGCGCGGCATCAAGCCGGAGGAGCTGCCGCCCGAAGAGGATGTGAAGAAACTCGAGCGCCGCGTGGTGGGCGATACGCGCGAGCTCGAGCGCGGCGCGAAAGGCTTTGTCGCGCAAAGGGGGATTGCCGATGGCGATGCCGTCGAGGAGTCGGGCGGCTCCGATCCGGGTGCGTAGGGTGGGGTATACTGGCTGCTATGAAATTCGCATCCGTCATTCTGGACATACCGACGCAGGCGCTCGACGCGCCCTACACCTATGCCGTGCCCGACGCGCCCGTCGAAGCGGGGGGCTTCGACGTGGAGGTGGGTTGCGCCGTGCTCGTGCCGTTCGGGCATCGGCAGGCCGTGGGTTTCGTCGTGGCCGTAGAGGACTGCGACGAGGGCTCGGCCCCCGCCGGGCTCGACCCCTCCAAGGTCAAGCCGATCGTGCGCGCCGTGAGCCACGCCTACTTCGACGAGGAGGGAGCGGCCTGCGCGCAGTGGCTCTCCGAACGCTACTTGGCGCCGCTCTCGTCATGCGTGCGGCTGTTCACGCCGCCCGGCGGCGTGCCGCGCATGGTGCGCGCCCGCGAAGGATATTGGCGCTTGGAAGAGCCGACGGTGGGCGAGGTGGATGATCGCTGGGTGCTGCCCGGTCCCGCGTTCGCCGGTTTCGAGCCGCGCAAGAACGCCGTCAAGCAAGCTTCCATCGTGGAGGCCTTGCGCGCCGGCGAGCTGCGCGTTGCCGAGCTGACGGCCGAGTTCGGTGCGGTGTCGTCTCCGCTCAAGGCGCTCGAGAAGCAGGGGGTCGTGCGTATCGAGCACCGTCGCCGCATGCGGGGCTTTCAGGTTCCACGGGTTCCGCCGGCCTGCCGGCCGTCGGAACCTGCCGACGCTGCGGCTTCCCCCGGCACCCGATCTCGCGGCGATAACGGAGACTCGCGTACCGAGGCACGCTTCGCCTCCGCCATCCCCACGATATCGGGCACCGGGGAAACCCTCGCTGACTCACTGCGCCAACCTGCGGCATCGGTTCAACCTGCGAGCGATCAACCTGCGGGCGGCTTCATCCCCTCGCCGAAGCCGCCGCTCACGGCCGGACAGGCCTCGGCGCTCGCCGCGATCGACGCGGCGCGGGAGCGCGGGGCGGGCGAGGTGGTGCTCGTGGACGGTGTCACCGGGTCGGGCAAGACCGAGGTGTACCTGCAGGCCATCGAGGCCGCGCTCGCCGCAGGGCGCACGGCGTGCGTGCTCGTGCCCGAGATATCGCTCACGCCGCAGACGGTGGGGCGCTTCCGCGGGCGCTTCGGCGACACGGTGGCCGTCATGCACTCGCGCATGAGCGCGGGCGAGCGCTACGACCAGTGGGACTTCATCCGCTCGGGCGCCGCGCGCGTGGTGGTGGGGGCCCGCAGCGCGCTGTTCACGCCGCTGGCGAACGTGGGCCTCATCGTCATCGACGAGGAGCACGAGGGTTCCTACAAGCAGGACAGCGCGCCGCGCTACCATGCGCGCGACGTGGCCGTGTGGATGGCGCGCCGCGCCGGCGCCGCCGTGGTGCTGGGCTCGGCCACGCCTTCGATCGAGGCGCTGTACGCCTGCGCGAAAGACCCGCTCTGGCACCATGTGGAGCTTCCCGAGCGCGCCAACGGCCGCCCGCTGCCCGCCGTGCAGGTGGTGGACATGGCCGTGGAGTTCGGCGGCGGATCGCGCTCCATGTTCTCGGGCGTGCTCTCCCGCGCGCTCGCCGAGGAGCTCTCGGCCGGACGCAAGGCGGTGCTGTTGCTGAACCAGCGCGGGTTCGCGAAGTTCCTGCTGTGCCGCGAGTGCGGGTTCGTGCCGGAATGCCCGTCGTGCTCCACGTCGCTCACGTTCCACGAGCGGGGGAACTTCCTCGTCTGCCACCATTGCGGCCACCGCATCGCGGCTCCGCCCGTGTGCCCCGAATGCGGCAGCCCCTACTTGAAGAAGTTCGGCGCCGGCACGCAGCGCGTGGAGGCCGACCTGCGCGTGCTGCTGGACGCGACGCCGGGCGTGGGGCCGGAGGTCCCCATCGTGCGCATGGACGCGGACACCACGAGCGGCAAGGGCGCCCACCAGCGCCTGCTGGAGGAGTTCGCCGCCGCCGACGCCGCGGTGCTCTTGGGCACGCAGATGATCGCCAAGGGGCTGGACTTCGAGGACGTGACCCTTGTGGGCGTCATCAACGCCGACACCATGCTGCGGCTGCCCGACTACCGTGCCTCCGAGCGCACGTTCGCGCTCGTGGAGCAGGTGGCCGGCCGCGCGGGGCGGGCCGCGCTGCCCGGGCGCGTGCTCGTGCAGACCTACGAGGCCGACGCCGCCCCCATCCGCGCCGCGGCCGCCTACGACCGCGCGCTCTTCCTGCGCGACGAGCTGCCCAAGCGCAAGATGCTGCGGTATCCGCCCTACGTGCGCATGGCCAACGTGCTGGTGTGGGGCAAAGAGGAAGAGGCGGTGCGCCGCTCGGCGGCGGCGCTCTACGAGGGCGTGGCGGCCCATGTTCGCGACTTCGCGGGCGAGGGGTGGGACGTGCTGCCGGCCACGCCGTGCGTGCTGGCGAAGCTGCGCGGCACGTACCGCTGGCACCTGGTGGTGAAGTGCCCGCTCGAGGGCGACCTGTCGGGCGTGCTGCTGCCCCTCTTCCGCGCCCGCAAGCCGGAGCGCGACGTCAACGTCGCCGTGGACGTGGATCCGGACGACCTGCTGTGACCGGTCGGGATCGGGCGCCGCGCTAGGACACCTCGCGGGCCCCGAGGTTCGAAAGCTCGCTCTCGGCGACGGCCGGCATGCCGAACAGGCCGCCGAAGAACCGCTGCGCGCCGATGCCGAGCGCCTCCCACCAAGTCGGCGCCGGCACGCTTTCGGCCGCCACGAGATCGGCCTCCCACACGACGTCTCCGTCGCGGCGAAACGCCAGGCGCCCCACCACGTCGCCGGGCGCCACGTCGCCCGTCACGTCGAGGAACGACGCCTCCTGCTCGAGGCGCCCGCCCTCCTTCGGCAGCGTCACCATCGGCTCGCGCCCCGCAACCGTTGCGGCCACGGTGCGGTTCGTCCAGTCGGCGTGCGCCACCTCGGCCACCACGGGCCATGCCGCCTCCGCGCCGCCTATCGTCGCGCGCACGGAGCGGGGGGGCGTTCAGCAGCTGGAAGGTCGCGGTCTCGGGCTCGGGCGGGCTTGCGGGCTCGGGGCTCGCGACGGCCCGCACCTCGTCGCGGCAGGCGTAGATCCAGTCGTAGAGCGCCTCGGAGTCGGCGAAGCGCTGCGGCTTGGACGACGATGCCAGCACGACGGCGTAGTACTCGTGCCCGTCGCCCCGGTTCACGGCCGTGGCCACGCAGGGCCCGGCGGCCAGCGTGTAGCCGGTCTTGGCGGCGCACGTCCCGGCATAGCCCTCGATCATCGTGTCCGTGTTCGCCAGCTCAACGGTCACGGGCGCGCCGCCCCGAAGGACCGCGATGCCCACGCGCTCGTACCCGATGTTCGCGCGCACGAGGTCGATCCCCATGGCGTGCCGCAGCATGACGGCAACGTCTCGGGCGCAGCTGTACTGCCCTTGGTCGTACGCGTCGAAGTCCAGGCCGTGGGGGTTCGCGAAGCGCGTGCCGGCCATGCCGAGCTCGGCGGCCTTGGCGTTCATGGCATCGACGAACGCCGCCTCGCAGGCGTAGGCGTCGCCGGCTCGCCCCTGCTGCCCCAGCATGACGGCGCCCGCCGCCTGGGCGACGGCGCTGGCGGCGTCGTTGCCGGAGGCGGTGAGCACGGCCTTGAGCGCGTCGTCGAACGTCATCTCGTCGCCGGCCAGAAGCCCGGCGCTCGACTCGCCCACGCCCGCCGCCTCCGGCGTGACGGTCACGGGCGCCTCGGCGTCCAGGTGCTCGGAGGCCACGATGGCCGTCATGATCTTCGTGAGCGAGGCTATCTGGGCGCGCTCGCCGGCCGCCCGCCCGAACCACAGGGTTCCGTCCTCGTCCATGAGCGCCGCATGGGAGGCTTCGATGCTCGGGCGCAGATCGTCGGGAAGTCCCAGCTCGGCCGCGCCGCGCTCGAGCACGGAGTCGCCGTCGTCGGTCCACGCGAGCGCCGAGGCGGGAAGGCAGCAGATCGCGAGCGCGGTCGAAAGGGCGCATGCGAGCGCGTGGGGGAAACGGAAACGGCGGTCGCTCATGACGGGGCTCCTCTCCGGCGCCGAAGACGCGACGCTGGCGATTGTTCGGCTATATAATACCATCGGCTCAGGGGCCGTTGCGTCAACCCATGGTATCCTGAACGCTTCTTGGATGCACGTTGGAAGGTCGAAAGGGGAGGGTACGAGGTGAAGCGGTTTGCTCGTCTCGCATGCGTCGCGCTCGCCGTGGCGCTATCCGTCTGCACCGTGTCCGCCGCGTTCGCCCTCGAAGAAGCGGCCCCGCATTCCGGCGACGGCTCGGTCGCCGCGCCGAGTTCGGACGGAGGCGACGGCTCGGCCGCCGCAGCGGACGAGGGCGGCCGCCTCGTGCGCGTCGCCTTTCCGCAGGCGGAGGGTTTCAGCACGGTCGATGAGAAGGGCGTGCGCAGCGGCGTGTTCTACGACTGGCTCGTGGAGATAGCCAAGTACACGGGGTGGCGCTACGAGTTCGTGGAAGGCGACGTCGACTCGGTGGTCGAGCAGGTGGTGGCGGGCGACGCCGACCTCGCCGGCGGCATGTTCCGCCGCGAGCAGCTCGAGGATCGGCTGGACTACTCTACGTTCAGCATGGGCTCGAACCGGTCGATCCTCGTATGCCCGATGGACGACGAGTCCCTGTCCTCGTTCGACCTGCGCACCTTGAACGGGAAGTCCATCGGGGTGAACGGCAACGCCACGGAGAAGATCCGCCGCCTGGAGAACTTCCTCGCGTTCAACGACCTGGATTGCACCGTGCTGCGCCTCGACCCCTCCTCGTACGCGACCTGCCTGGAGAACGGCACGGCCGATCTGATGCTCGGAAGCGACCTGGACATGCAGGACGGGTGCAAGGTGGTTGCGGAGTTCGACGGCGAGCCGCACTACATGGCCGTGTCGACGGGGAGCGACCTGCTTCCCGAGCTCGACGAGGCCATGAAGCAGATATACGCCGCCGATCCCGGCTTCGCCCGCGAGCTCTACAGCCGGCACTTTCCCGACAGGTACGCCGGCCCTATCGAGTTCTCGGAAGCCGACCGCGCCTTCGTCGAGCAGGCCGGCGAGGTGCGGGTCGCGGTGGTCGCCGGCCAGTACCCCCTGTACTTTGAACGCGAGGGTTCGTACCAGTGCATAACGAAGGACCTGCTCGACCGCCTGGCGGAGCGCACGGGGCTGTCGTTTCGGCTCGTGCACGCCGACAGCTACCAAGCCGCGCTCGACCTCGTGGCTTCGGGAGAGGCGGACATCGTCGGGTGCTACATGGACGACGAGCGCACGGCGTCCTCGCAGGGCTTCGCCTTGACGAAGGGCTACGCGACCCTCGACGAGGTGGTGTTCCGCAACAAGCTGTCCATCCAGGCGGGCGACGGTCCGGTGGTCGCCCTGTTGGAGGGCCGCGCGCCGAGCGAGGACGAAGAGGACGCGACCGTGGTCCGCTACCCCTCGTACGCCGAGTGCCTCGCCGCGGTGAACTCCGGGCGCGCCGACGTCACCAGCATGCCCGCCTCGTACGCCGAGTGCCTGTTCACCGAGCATTCCTACGGAAACGTGGCCCCGGCCACGTCCGACCATGCCGAAACCTCGCTTTCCCTGGCGCTCCCGCTTCCGGTGGACTCGTCGCTGTACTCGGTGCTGAGCAAAGCCGTGAACAGTCTGACCGAGGAGGAGCTCGACACCATGGTGTCCCGCAACGCCGTCGCTTTGGGCGGGCGCGGCGTGACGGTGGAGTCGTTCGTTTCGGAGAACCCGCTGCTCGTGGTGGCGCTGTCGCTGGTGTTCTTCCTGCTGGTCGGCGCTATCGCCGTCATCGTGGCGGGCTCCAAGGTGCGCAATCGCATGATGGAGCTCAAACTGGAGAAAGCCGAGGAGACGGGAAGGGCCAAGGCCGACTTCCTCTCGCGCATGTCCCATGAGATCCGCACGCCCATGAACGCCATCATCGGGCTGTCCAACGTGGCGTCGCTGTCGGGCGAGGCGACGCCCGCCATCCGCTCCAACCTCGAGAAGATCAACACCTCCGCGCAGTTCCTCCTGTCGCTGGTGAACGACATCCTCGACATGTCCAAGATACAGAACGACAAGATGAGCATCGAGGTGGCGCCCCTGCGGCTGGGCTCGCTCGCCTCGCGCCTCGAGAGCATGTTCTGCATCCAGGCCCAGGAGAAGGGCATCTCGTTCAAGGTGGAATGCACGACCGACGACGTGGTGGTGGGCGACGACGTGCGCCTTCAGCAGGTGCTCGCGAACCTGTTGTCCAACGCCTTCAAGTTCACCGATGCGGGCGGCACGGTCGCCCTGCGCATCGAGGAGGTGGCGCGCGTCGACGGTCGCGTGCTGCTGCGCTTCGGCGTGGCCGACGACGGCGCCGGCATCCGGCCCGAGGACTACCAGCGCATCTTCGACTCGTTCGAGCAGGCCGCCGAGAACCACCGCAACGCCCAGGGAACGGGTCTGGGCCTGGCCATCAGCAGCAACCTCGTGCGCCTCATGGGGGGCGAGCTGAGGGTGAGCAGCCAGGTGGGCCTGGGCTCCGAATTCCACTTCACCTTGGACCTTCCCCTCGGCGACGCGTCCGACGTCGACGCGCCGCTCCCCTCGGGCGACGCCGAGCCGCGCTCGCTTGCCGGGACACGCGCGCTTCTGGCCGAGGACAACGACCTGAACGCCGAGATCGCCGCGACGCTTTTGGAGATGGAGGGGGTTTCGGTCGATCGCGCCGCGAACGGCCGCGAGGCCGTGGATTTGTTCGCGGACGCCGAGCCGGGTTTCTACGACTTCGTGCTCATGGACGTGAAGATGCCCGTGCTCGACGGTTTGGAGGCCGCCGCCGCGATCCGCTCCCTCGAGCGAGCGGACGCGCGCACGGTGCCCATCGTGGCGCTGACGGCGAACACGTTCCAGGAAGACCGCGACGATGCGGCCGCCGCCGGCATGGACGGCTTCATCCCGAAGCCCTTCGACGCCCGGCAGCTCTACGACGTCCTGCGCGGCTTCCTGCCGCCCGAAGGGTAGGGGCGTTTCGGTTCCGAGCGGTCGAGCACGCCTCGCCGCTGGTCGTTCCGGCGCGGCGCGCGCGATCGCTCCGTTGCGGCCCTCGTCCGGTTGAAAGTCGAATTCTCCCCTGCGCGCAGGGGTTTTTACCGGATAATGAATAATTCGTTTATCTTGCGGGCGCGGGGGCCGCAAGTCCGATGCGAAGGGGAATTTCATGGAACGCACCGTCCGAAACCGCAGCCATCTGGCGCTGTTCGGCGTCGCCTTGGCGCTTTTGGCGTTGGTCACCGGCATCGTTTGCGCCGTCACGATGCAGCGCGGCGAGGCTGTTTCGAACGACGAGACCGAGCGCTACCTCTCCGAGCTGACGCTGCAGACGTCGCTCAAGGTGAACCAGCGCGTATCGTTCAACTTGGAGTTGCTGGAGCTGTTGGGCGACGAGCTGGCCGTCGTCGGCGACGGGGGAGACGGCGACCGCGCGGCGACCATCGCGCCGTTCGTGGAGAACGGCCCCTTCGCGTGGGTCGGGACGATCGACGCGGCCGGCGTGCTCACGGTGGAGGGCCGCGAGCCCAGGTGCCTGACGGGCGTTGCCGTGGTGGACCATGCGCTGGCCGGCGAGAAGGGCGTGAGCGAAACGCTCGTGCCCGTGTTCGACGACGAGAAAGGCGCGCTCTACGCGGTGCCCGCCGCCTCCGGCGACCCCGCGGCAGCGGCGGTCGTGGGATGGGTGCCGCCCGACCGGATGCGGATGCTGCTGAACACCGACACGTCCGGCGGCCTCGGTTTCTCGCACGTGGTCTCCTCGGGCGGCGACTTCATCCTGCATGCCTCCAACGAGAACGCTTTCTTGAAGGGCGACAACGTGATTCAGAGCCTGGCTGCGCAAGGGCGGTTCGAGGAAGGCGACCTAGCGAACTTCCAGCAGGGCATGGCCGCCGGCGAGAGCGGGCACGTGCGCTTCGTCGTGAACGGCGAGGCGCGCGAGATGAACTACACGCCGCTTGCGGAAGGCGGCTGGTACCTGCTGTCCATCGTTCCTCCCCACGCGTACACCAGCTCCTTGGCGGACTACACCGCGTTCTCGGCCGCCACCACGGCGGCGATCGCCCTGCTCGCGTTCGCCGCGTTCGGGGGCGTGCTTTTGTGGGTGACGGGCAAAAAGAACCGCGAGATTCTGCGAATAGCCTACGAGGATCCGGTGACCGGCGGCTACACGGCCGCCCGCTTCGACCGGGAGGTTACGGCCAAGATCGCCAAGGGCAGGCCGTTCTCGTTCGTTTCCGTGGACGTGAGGAACTTCAAGCTCATCAACGACTTCTTCGGCAAGGAGCAGGGCGACCGCATACTCAGGCACATCCACGACGCCATCTCGTCGCTGCTCGCGGACGGCGAGTGCGTGGCGCGCATCTCCTCCGACGTGTTCGACATCGCGCTCGACGAGACGGACCCCGACCGCGTGGACGCATGGCTCGAGCGCCTCGCCGACAAGGCGAACGGGTTCAATCGCGAGGGCAAGTCGGCCTACCTGCTCATGCTCAACTGCGGCTCGTACGCGGTGAAGGAGGCCGAGGACGTCGTCACCGTGCGCGACCGCGCCAACACGGCGCGCAAGGGGGCCGGCGACGTGTCCGGGCGGCTGTTCCGCTGCACGTTCTACAGCGATCCGGAGCACGAGCGGCTTTTGCGCGAGAAGGAGATGGAAAACGCCATGGAGGGCGCCCTCGAGAGCGGCGAGTTCGTGGTGTACCTGCAGCCGAAGGTGAGCCTCGAGACGGGCGAGACCGTGGGCGCCGAGGCGCTCGTGCGCTGGGACAGCGAGGATCGCGGCCTCATCCCGCCCGACGAGTTCATACCGTTCTTCGAGCGCAACGGCTTCGTGATCAAGCTGGACCTGAACGTGTTCGAGCAGGTGTGCCGACTCATGCGCGCATGGATGGACGCGGGCCTCGAGCCGTTGCCGGTGTCGGTGAACCTTTCGCCGCTGCACCTGCAGATGCCCGATTTCCTGGACGCGTTCGAAGAGGTGCGCGAGCGCTACGCCGTCCCGCCCCGGCTGTTGGAGCTGGAGCTGACCGAGCGCGTGGCGTTCGAGAACCTGGAGCTTCTGCGCCGCGTGGTCGACGATATCCACGCGCGCGGCTTCCTCTGCTCCATGGACGACTTCGGCAGCGGATACTCGTCGCTCAACGTGCTCAAGGACATCCCGGTCGACATCCTGAAGATCGACCGCATGTTCTTCAGCAGCGACGACGAGCGCGCCCGCAGCGTGGTGTCGTCGGTGGTGGAGCTGGCCAAAAAGCTCGACATGGGCACGGTGGCCGAGGGCGTCGAGACCATCCCGCAGGTCGACATCCTGCGCTCGATACACTGCGACGCGGTGCAGGGCTACGTGTTCTCCGCGCCGGTTCCCATCGACGCGTTCGAGAAGATGGTGTTCGGCGAGGACGGCGGAGAAATCCACCCGTGACAAAGGGCTTGATTCTGTGGTATAGTGCTCTGCTGTATCTTTGCGCCCGGCGCGCATGCTTCCGCACGCCCGAGCGCATCTTGTTTGAAAGGAAGATCACGTGGCCCAAGCCTCTAAGAACCAAGCTGTGGAACTTGATACCGAGCAAGCTGCGAAAGCCCCGATCGATACCGAAGAGATACTGGATGACGATGATGCGTTGGACGTCGAACCCGACGTCGGCGCCGCCGATACGCTCGATGACGACAAGCTGGACCCCGGCTTGGTCGACGAAGACGCCGATCTGCTCGAGGGCATTCCCGAAGAGGAGCTGAAAGCGACCGTCGACGTGCAGCTGCCGAGGGTGACCAAGAGCAAGGCCCGCACGACGCGCAAGCGCAACGCCGACGCCGGCGTGACCATGCTCACGGGCGACCCCGTGCGCATGTACCTGAAGGAGATCGGCAAGGTCCCGCTGCTCACCGCGGCGGAGGAGATCGACCTGGCCATGAAGATAGAGGCCGGCATGGCCGCCATGGAGGAGCTGGACCGCGCGGAGGACGAGGGCGTCGAGCTCGACCGCCGCGAGAAGCGCCGCCTCGGTCGCATCGAGCAGGTGGGCCTGGACGCCAAGCAGCAGCTCATCGAGGCGAACCTGCGCCTCGTCGTGTCCATCGCCAAGCGCTACGTGGGTCGCGGCATGCTGTTCCTCGACCTCATCCAGGAAGGCAACCTGGGTCTCATCCGCGCGGTGGAGAAGTTCGACTACACGAAGGGCTTCAAGTTCTCCACGTACGCCACGTGGTGGATCCGCCAGGCCATCACGCGCGCCATCGCCGACCAGGCCCGCACCATCCGCATTCCCGTGCACATGGTGGAGACCATCAACAAGCTCGTGCGCATCCAGCGCCAGCTTCTGCAGGAGCTCGGCCGCGAGCCCACGCCCGAGGAGATCGGCAAGGAGATGGGCCTGCCCGCCGAGCGCGTGCGCGAGATCCAGAAGATATCGCAGGAGCCCGTGAGCCTGGAAACGCCCATCGGCGAGGAGGAGGACTCCCAGCTGGGAGACTTCATCGAGGACGACGCCGCCGTGGTGCCGCCCGACGCCGCCTCGTTCAGCATGCTGCAAGAGCAGCTGTCGAAGGTGCTCGACGGCCTGGCCGAGCGCGAGCGCAAGGTCATCAGCCTGCGCTTCGGCTTGGAGGACGGCCACCCGCGCACGCTCGAGGAGGTCGGACGCGAGTTCGGCGTCACGCGCGAGCGCATCCGCCAGATCGAGAGCAAGACGCTGGCGAAGCTGCGCCACCCGAGCCGCTCATCGAAGCTCAAGGATTATTTGGAAGATTAAACGCACATGTCCGGGGCTGGGGCGGCGAGGCTTCGCTGCTCGGGCAGTCCTGGGCTCGCACGGAGGCCCCGCAGCCTGGGATCGGCGAAGCCGCTCTCAGGCGCGCCCGCTCGGGCGCAAAAGAAAGTGTGTTGACAGTCCACTGGACTGTCAACCATGCGGAACTCGCCTCGAAGCCTCGCCGCTCCGGCCCCTGCGTTTGTCGTCAGATGAAGCGGAGGGGCGCGGCTCGGTTGGACGAAGGAATGTGAAGTGGAAAACCTCGAACTGTTCGCCAGCTGTTTGGCGGGGCTTGAGCGGCCGTTGGCCGACGAGCTGAAGCAGATGGGAATCAAGCGCGTGCGCCCCCTTGGCGGGGGCGTCGCCTTTTTCTGCGACGCGCGCGGCGCGCTCAAGGCGTGCCTGTGGTCGCGGCTGGCCTCGCGCATCATGCTGGTGGTGGGACGCGCGGACGCGCGCTTGGCCGACCTGCTCTACGACGACGTGCTCGACCTCCCTTGGGAGGACGTCGTGGCGCCCGGCGCGAGCATCGCGGTGTCGGCCCACGGCATGAACGAGGAGCTGCGCAACACCCGCTTCACCGCGCTCAAGGTGAAGGACGCGGTGTGCGACCGCCTGCGCGACAAACGCGGCGCGCGCCCCGACGTGGACGCGAAGGATCCCGACGCCGTCATCGACGTGCGCGTGCGCGAGAAGCGCGCCACCGTGTCGCTCGACCTGTCGGGCGCGTCGCTGTACCACCGCACCTACCTGGCCCCCGACGACGGCGCCGAGGCGCCGCTCGAGTGCGCGCTCGCCGCCGGCCTGCTGGCGCTGGCGAACTGGCGTGCGCGGGCGCGGGACGGGGCCGCTTTCGTCGACCCGGCCTGCGGCGACGGGGCCGCGGTGGTGGAGGCGGCCGCGGTTGCGTGCGACTTGGCCCCGGGCTTGGCGCGCGATCGTTGGGGCTTCCACGGCTGGGCCGGCTTCGACGAGGACGCGTGGGCCGACCTGCTGGACGACGCGGACGAGCGCTTCGAGCGCGGTTTGGCCGCCGTGACGGCCCAGGGGGCCGTGGACGGCCCGGCTTCCGCGCGCCCCGACCTCGACGTCGTGCGCTTCGCCGGCCTGTCGGCTTCCTCGCCGGCCATATCGCGGGCGCGCGGGCGCGCCAAGCGCGCGGGGTTGCGCCAAGCCGTGAGCATCGAGGCGGGCGGCGCCGAGGAGGTTCCCGTTCTGGTGGAGCGCGTGAGCGCGGCCGCGACGGCTCAAGGGGTCGGCGCCGAGGCCGCTTCCTGCCTCGTGGCGAGCGTGCTGGGGGCCCGCGAGCGCTCCTCGGAGGCGAGCGCGCAGGCCGACGCCGCCTCGTTCGTGGCGGCCGCCACGGCGGCTCCGGCAGGCTCCGCGTTCGCCGTGGCGGGCAGCGAGGCCGTGGAGGATCGCTTCGGCACGGAGCCCGCCGTGCGCACGGAGCTCGGGCGCGACCGCGTGGCCGTGGAGGCCCTCGTGTTCGACGCGCCGCCCGCCGCCTCCGCCGTGGTCATGGTGCCCGACCCCTCCGGCGGCGCGGAGCATCGCGTGGAGGTGCTGGAGCCGGCCTCCGAGCAGTTCTCGTCCCGCCTGTTCAAGGTGGCCAAGGAGCGCCGCAAGTGGGCGCGCCGCGAGGGCGTCACGTGCTACCGCGTGTACGACGCCGATCTGCCCGACTACGCCGTGGCCATCGACGTGTACGCGGGCGCGGGCGACGCCGAGGGCAACACGTACCTGCACATCGCCGAGTACGCGCCGCCCTCGTCGGTGGACGCCGCGAAGGCCCGCCGCCGCTTCGACGACGTGCTGGCGCTCGCCCCCGTGGCGCTGGGCGTGCGCCCCGACCACGTGTTCGCTAAGACGCGCCGCCGCGACAAGGGCGGCGCGCAGTACCGCGACGCCGGGCGGCGCAGCTACGTGACGCAGGTGCTGGAGGACGGCTACCTTCTGGAAGTGGACCTGTCGGGCTACCTGGACACCGGCATCTTCCTGGATCACCGCACCACGCGCGAGCTCGTGGGCGCGAAGGCCGCCGGAGCGCGCTTCCTCAACCTGTTCGCCTACACGGGCACCGCCACCGTGCACGCCGCCGGCGGGGGAGCGGTGGAGACCACGACGGTGGACCTCTCGCAGACCTATCTCGATTGGGCGCGCCGGAACATGGCCGACAACGGCTTCGCGGGCCCCGAGCACGTCTTCGAGCGCGCCGACGTCATGACGTGGATCACGGAAACGCGCCGCAAGCCCCTGCGCTACGACCTGATCTTCGTGGATCCGCCCACGTTCTCGAACTCGAAGGCCATGGGCAGCCGCACCTGGGACGTGCAGCGCGACCACGTGGAGCTGCTCATCGGCGTCACGCGCCTGCTCACGGAAGGCGGCGAGGCCGTGTTCTCGTGCAACCTGCGCACGTTCAAGCCCGACGTGGAGGCGCTGGCGAAGTACGGCGTGGCCGTCGAGGACATCACGGCGTCCACGATCCCCCACGACTTCGAGCGCAACCCCAAGATCCACCAGTGCTTCCTGGTTAAGCGCGCCTAGCTCCCTCGTTCCCAGGACGCGGACGATGCCCGTTTGGTTTCGCTCGCGTCTTAGGAACGGCTTCCGCATCGCTTCCTTCTTGTGCCAATAGGCTGCCTTTCCCCTGGTGGCAGGCTCTTACTACGTTTTTTCCTATGCTCGCGCGCCTTCAATACGCGCTTTTTCCCGATTACACCTTCCGACAGGGCTCCTAGAGTCCTTCCCGTACCGCGCGCTTCCGGAGGCGCCGGGCGATTTCGCAGGGAACACGAGAAGGAGGGGCTTATGGATGCAAGGAAATCATCGGGGGCGGGCTGGGTCGTCACGCTCGTCGGCATTCTGGCTGCGGTGGCCATCGCCATCAACATGTTCAAGGTGCCGCCCACCATGGGGCTGCTCATGGCCGACCTGGGCATCGGTCCGGCGCTCGGCGGCTGGCTCATGACGGTGCCCACGATCACGGGATTGATTTTGGCGTTGCCTTCGGGCGGCTTGACCGACAAGTTCGGCCCGAAGAAGGTGGGCCTGTTCGCCATCTTGTCGGCGGCGGTGGGAAGCCTGCTGGGCACGTTCTCGCCGACCATCGAGCTTCTGCTGGTGAGCCGCTTCGTCGAGGGCCTGAGCTTCGCGCTCATCGGCGTGGCCGTGCCGGCGCTCATCTCCATGTGGTTCTCGCCCGAGAAGAGCGGCGCCCCCATGGCCATCTGGTCCGGGTGGGTGCCCATCGGCATGCTCGCCATCTTCACGGGGGCGAACCTGTTCATCTCGGCAGACGATCCGGGCACGTGGACGAACGTGTGGTGGGTGTCCACCGCGCTGCTCGCGGTCGCGGCCGTGCTGTACCTGATCTTCGTCAAGGCGCCCGCGGGCTACGCGGCCGAGAAGGCTCCGAAGATATCGCTCGTCGCGGGCATGAAGTCGCCCTCGACGTGGCTGCTCGCGCTCATCTTCGCCATGTTCGCGTTCATCATGTACGCCGTGTCCACGTTCGCGCCCACGTACTGCATGCAGGAGCTCGGCTACAGCATCGAGGACTCCAACCTGTACTCGAGCCTCATCACGGTGGGCATGATCGTGGGCGTGGTGCTCATGACCCCCGTGCTCAACAAGGTGGTCAAGCTGAAGAGCCGTATCTGGCTGCTCGTGGCCAGCATGGTGCTCACGGCGCTCATCGCCGTGCTCGCGTTCAACGTGCCGCCGTCGGCCACCGTGGCCGTCATGGTGGTCACGGGTATCGTGTTGCAGCTCGTACCGGCCGTCATCTGGCCCATCGCGCCGTCGGCCGCCGTGGCGCCCATCTACATCGGCACGACGTTCGGCGTCATCGCGCTCGGGCGTTCCATCGGCGGGTTCGGCAACGCCTCCATCGGCACGCTCATCGAGACGTCGGGCTGGGGCGCGGCCATCGTGCTGCTCGTCGGCATAGGCGTCGTGGGCGTCGTGGCTTGCTTGGCGCTGCTCAAGTTCCTGAAAGACCCGGCTGATGCGCCAGCGCCCGCCAATGCTTCTGCGGGCGAGGAGGAAGCCGCCGGCCGGTAGGCCGGAGCGAAGCCGGTCGCCGAGCGCAAGGGGACCCTCGACGCGCGTCGGCGGCGAACAACAGTTAAGGCAAGGGAGACGAGAGAGGAGTTCCACATGGAAGAGCGAGATTACCGATTCATCGAGCACGAGAGGCCCTACACGTATCGGGACGGCGATTTGACGGTCACGCGGGGCAGCGCGTGGTCGGGGCCGGGCTGCCATCTGGGTTGCGGCGTGCTGCTGTACACGAACGACGAGGGCGACCTCGTGAAGGTGGAAGGCGACCCGGAGAACCCGTTCAACGAGGGGAGGCTGTGCGTGCGCTGTCTGGACCTGCCCGAGATGGTGCACAACCCGAAGCGCCTCACCCACCCCCTGCGCCGCGCCAAGGAGGATCGCGGCAAGGACCGGTGGGAGCGCATCGGCTGGGACGAGGCGCTCGACCTGATCGCCGCCGAGCTCTCGAAGGTCAAGGACGAGTACGGCCCCGAGTCCGTCATCTTCTCGTGCGGCACCGGGCGCGACATCGCGCCGTACATCACGCGGCTGTGTTGGTCGTTCGGCTCGCCGAACTTCGTGAACATCTTCTCCGGCAACGCCTGCTACCTGCCGCGCGTGGCCGGCTGCATCGCCACGACGGGCGCGTTCTGGGTCGCCGACTGCGCCCAGCAGTTCCCCGACCGCTACGACAACCCGGCGTGGCAGCTGCCCGAAACGATGTTCATCTGGGGAAACTACCCGCTTATCGCCAACTCGGACGGGTTCTTCGGCCATTGGGTGGTCGATCTCATGAAGCGCGGGATGAAGATCGTCATGATCGACCCCAAGGTCACCTGGCTCTCCGCGAAGGCCGAGGTGCACCTGCCGGTGCGTCCGGGCACCGACGCCGCGCTCGCGCTGGCGATGATGAACGTGATCGTGAACGAGGACCTGTACGACCACGACTTCGTCGACCGCTGGTGCTACGGCTTCGAGGAGCTGCGCGAGCACGTGCAGCCCTTCACGCCCGAGTACGCCGAGACGACGACGTGGGTGCCGGCCGAGCGCATACGCAAAGCGGCGCGCATCCTGGCCGCATCCAAGCCGGCGACGCTGCAGTGGGGCGTGGCCGTGGACATGACGAAGGAGGCGCTGCCGGCCGGCCAGGCCATCATGGCGCTGTTCCAGGTGACGGGCAACGTCGAGGTGCCCGGCGGCATCATCGTGCCGCCCGAGATACTGAACTACGGCGGCGGCTGGGGCTTCGAGCTCCTGGGCGACGAGCAGAACGAGAAGCGCCTCGGTCTGGACAAGTACTCGCTGTTCCGCCTGGGCTTCCAGGCCGCGCACCCCAACACCACCATCGAGGCCATGAAGACCGGCGAGCCGTACCCCATCAAGGCCGCCTGGGTGCAGACGTCGAACTTTTTGGCCTGCATGTCGGCCAACTCCACCGAAGTGGCCGCATGCTTCCGCGAACTCGATTTCGTGGCGGGCGCGGATCTGTTCATGACCCCCACGATCATGGCGTTCTACGACGTGGTGCTGCCGGCTGCGATGTTCCCCGAGCGCGACGGCGTGCGCCTGGGCGACGGAGCGCAGCGCGCCGAGGCCATCAACAAGGTGTGCCAGATCGGCGAATGCAAGTCGGACATGGAGATCAACCTGGCGTTGGGCAAACGGCTCGCGCCCGAGGCGTGGCCGTGGGACAACGTGGAGGACATGTTCACCGAGATGATCGCCACGTCGGGCATCACGTTCCCCGAGCTGCGCGAGGTCGCGCCCGTGTACCTTCCGTTCGAGTACAAGAAGCACGAGAAAGGCCTGCTGTGCCCCGACGGCAGCCCCGGTTTCTACACGGCCACGGGCCGCATCGAGCTCTGGTCGACCTACTACAAGAACGCCGGGCTCGACCCGCTGCCCGTGTTCGACGAGCCCTCTCCCGGGCCCATCGCGACGCCCGAGCTTCTGGACGAGTACCCGCTCGTGCTGTGCACGGGCGCGCGTCGCTGGCCCTTCTTCCACTCGGAGCACCGCCAGGCGAAGCGGCTTCTGGCCATGCACCCCGACCCGTGGATCGAGGTGCATCCCGAGACGTGCGCCCGGCTGGGCGTGGCGGATGGCGACTGGGTGTGGGTGGAGAACATGCTCGGGCGCGCGAAGCGCCGCGTGAAGGAGACGCCCATCTTCGACCCGCGCATCGTGGCGGCCGACCACGGCTGGTGGAACCCCGAAGGCGATCCGGAGAACCTGTACGACATCGGCGAGCTGTGCATCAACAACCTCATACCCTGGGGCAACGGCAAGAGCGGCTTCGGCGGAAACTACAAGACGAACCTGTGCAAGGTGTACAAGGTGAAGGAGGGCGAGTGACATGGCGGAGTACGGGCTGCTGGTTGACTACGAATGGTGCACGGGTTGCCATTCGTGCGAGATGGCGTGCGCGGTGGAGCACGGCTTCCCCGTGGGGCAATGCGGCGTGGCGGTGTGCGAGGCGGGTCCGTGGAGCTACGGAGAGGACGGCGAGCGCTGGCAGGTGGGATACCAGCCGGCGTTCACGGACCAGTGCGACCTGTGCGCGGCGCGCACGCAGGCGGGCGGTGTTCCCACCTGCGTGAAGCACTGCCAGGCCAAGTGCCTGGAGTACGGGAAGCTGTCTGACTTGGCAGGTCGGATCGGTTCCAAGCCGAAGCAGGCGCTCGTGGCGCTCGCCTAGGCGCGAAGGCAGGCGGCGGCCGCCCGACGCGTGCGGGAGGCGCGCGAGGAGGGCGGCCGCCGATGGAGGAAGGGAGGCGCGCGTTGAGGGAGGAGCGATCGAGCGGCGACGTCTTCGACGTCGACGGCACGACGGGGGCAACCGTGTGCGCGCAGTTGCAGGAGGCGGGGCGCCGCGTGCTCGACGAGGGTGCCGGGGTATGCGTTCCGCCACCGGGAGTCACGCGCGATGAAATGTTAGAATGTGGGTGTGATCAGGTAAAACGATGATGTAGAGACTCAGGTTCGCCCGACGTCGCCGCGTCGGGCACCGCCGTTTCGACGGCATGCGGCGCGGCGGCCTTGCAGGAGGGGGTGCGGGGTGAAGGAGCAAACGGAAAAAGGTCGCGCATCAAGGGTGCTGCGTCGGCTGGCGGGCGGACGGGGGCCGTCTCCCGACTCGCTCGTGCACGAATGGTCCGTGCTGCCGACCGTCGCGGTTTCGTGCTATTGGATCTGGCTGTATATCGCTTACTCGCTCGACGTGTTCGTCGTTTCCTCGGACGCCTTCGTGCGCTTCGACATCCTGCAGAAGGAGTTCGGGTTTCTGGGTGCTGCGTTGTTCATGGTCGCCGTCTCGCGCCTGCGCACGGCGACGTTCTTCGAGCGCACGCCGTTCCTCGCGCTGTTCTCGGTCGGGGCCGGCTTGTCGATCGTCGTCGTGTCCGCGCTCGCTCGGGCGGGGGTTCCCTTGGTGCCGCCCGTGGTCTTCGCGGCCTGGCTGCTCATGGGAGCGGGCACCGCTGCGGCGTTTTTGCGCCTGTTCAGCGGCTTGCAGGATGCGGGGCAGGGGCGGTTCTGCGCCATCAACTCGCTGGCGCTCTTCCTGTCCGGCTTCTTCTACCTGCTGCTGCTCGGCCTGCAGGACAACGTGCGGCTCGTCCTCACGGTGTTCGTCGTGTGCTTCACGGCTTTCGTGCCGCTGAGCACGCCCGCATCTTCCGCATCCGCCGGCGACGAAGCCGGCGCGGCCGCATCGGCGCGCAAGGTCGGCGGCAAATCCGCGCACGGGGCGTCCGCCACGGGCGAGGGCGCGCCTTCCCAAACGGCCGGCAACGCGGCGGTGAAGGCGCTGCTGAGCTTCCGCGGCGAGCTGTTCTTGCTGAGCGTCGTGTTCGGCCTCGCGTACTGCTTGGGCATCTCGCTCAGCATCATGTCGGGCAGCCTGGAGTTCATCTGGCTGTCGCTGTGCGTGCCCGGCATCTTCCTCATGCTGTACAGCGTGTTCTTGAAGAACCGCGTGTCCGTGCGCGTTCTGCTCACGTTCCTGTTTCCCATCGCCGCGTTCCTGCTGCTCCTGCTGCCGTTCAGCAACCCGTTCGGGCTCGTGCTGTGCTGCAGCCTGCTGGTCATGTGCTTCACCACGTACGACGTGCTCAACGTCGTACGGCTGCGGAGCATCATCGCCGCGAACCGGCTCCCGCAGGCGAAGTCGTGGGCGACGGGACGCTATCCGCAGCTCGCGGGGCTCGTGCTGGGATGGGCGGTCGGCTACGGCATGCTGCTGACGGACGACGCCCTCAAGGCGCTGCTGCCCGTGGTGTGCGTAGGGCTGGTCGTGGCCATCGTCGCCATGCTCACGCGCTACGTGTGGAAGTTCAGCGACGCCGGCGGCGCCGCCCATGTGTCGGAGGAGGCGGTCGAGAGCGTGCACGACGCCATAACGCTGCGCTACCGCCTGTCGCCGCGCGAGCGCGAGGTCATGGAGCTGCTCGTGCGCGGCTACAGCACGGAGCGCATAGGAAAGGACCTGCACATCTCGTACCACACGGTCAAGACGCACGTCTACCACATCTACCAGAAAGTGGGCGTGCACGCCCAGCAGGAGCTTATCGACCTGGTGGAAGAGCGCCTGCGCCTTATGCGGTGATGCCTCACAGAAGGTTGCCGAGGCCCTCCCGGTCGAGCAGTTCCAGCTGGTGGCCCTTGATGCGGAAATAGCCCAGCCTCTCCATGCGCTTGATTTCCTGGTTCAGGGAGGCGCGGGACACCCGCAGCTCGTTCGCCCAGATCGTCTGCGAGGCGGGCAGCTGCACGCGGTCGCCCTGCGCGATGCCGTCCATTTCGAGCAGCCAGAACGCCACGCGCTCCCGTATCGTGCGATAGCGCAGGCAGGCGAGCAGCATCTGGTTTTTCAGCCCCCGTTTCGACAGGTAGAGCATGAAACGGTACAGCAGCTGGTCGTCGGTTCTGAGCATCAGCTCGAAGTACGGCGCGCCGAGCCACATGACCGTGGTCCGCTTCGCGGCCGACAGGTTGTAGGTGTACTCCTTCGTGCCGGTGAAGTAGAGGAGCTCGGGGAACACGTCGTCCTTCTCGAAGTACGCGCTGCACAGCTCGTCGCCGTCGACCGTGCTGCGGCACGACTTGAGGCATCCGTCCACCACGATGCCGAACTCCTTGATGGGGGTGCCGATGGTGCGTATCGTCTCGCCCAGCTTGTAGGTTTTGCGGCGGAAGAGCTCGCCGAACACGGGATGGCGCAAGCAGGAGCTGGCGAAGGAGGGCTCCGCCAGGATGTCGCAGTCGGACAGGTTCCAGCGTCGCACGGGGGGCCCGAACCGCAGTCCGACTTCGGGATCCGTCTGGTTCAAAACGATCACCTTCCCATCAGAGGCGCCGTTCGGGCGGTCCTTGTCCGAGAGCGGGCGGGGCGGGGCCTCCTCCGCCCATCATAGCGCCTTTCTCCGGCGATGCGCAACGCCGCGCCGCACCCGTCCGTTCCATCGGGCCCGGCACCTGCCGGCATCGGACGGACGGGGCGTAGCGCCCGGGTTAGCCCTGCCTTCCGTTTTCGCGGACGACCTGGGCCTTGTTCTGCTCGTTGAGGGCTATGCCGTACTTCGAGGCGATGCCCCGCTTGAGGTTGACGTCGAACTCGAGGAAGCGGAGCGGCTTTTCGAGCCTCCTGTTCCGCGCGCGCAGCTCCCCGAGGGCCTCCATGCTGCCGGGAAGGCCCGGATCCCAGAATCCCAAGAGCACGGGCTCGTCGCTTTCGAGGACGTCGGCGCGGAACTGCTCCATCTCGGCGATGTAGCGCTCCGCGGCCGTGGCCGCCGCCGCCCCGTCGCCCACGGCCGTCGCCACCTGGCGCAGGTACTTCTGGCGCACGTCGCCAGCCGCGAACACGCCGCCTACGCCGAGGTCCATGTCGTCGCCGGTGCGCAGCCAGCCGCGGGGGTCGCGCGGCACCTGGTCTCCCAGGAAATCGGTCGCCGGAACCATGCCGCAGAAGAAGAACACGCCTTGGCAGGGAAGGTCGCGCGCCTCGTCGGTGCGCACGTCCTTGACCTTCACGCCCTCGACCTCGTCGCGCCCGTACACCTCGGCGATCGTGCTGTTGAAAAGGAAGCGCAGCTTCGGGTTCTTCAAGGCCTGCTCCGCCGCCAGCTTGTTGCAGTCGAGGACGCCCTCGTCGTGCACGACGACGATCGTGACGCTGCGGGCGAACTTCGCGATGAACTCGCTTTCCTCGATGGCTTGGTCCCCGCTGCCCAGCACGACCACGTCCTCGTCCTGGTAGAACTCGGCATCGCAGGTGGCGCAGTAGCTCACGCCGCGGCCGGCGAACTCCTTCTCGCCGGGGATGCCCAGCACGCGCGGGCTCGTGCCCGTCGCAAGGACGACGGCCTTGGCGTGGTAGGTCGCCTTCCGAACGTTCACGATCTTGTCGTCGCTCGAGAAGTCCACGCTGCGAACCGTTTGCTGGCGGATGTCCGCGCCGAACGCGCGGGCATGCTCGGCCATCTTCGCCATGAGGTCGGGGCCCGAGCTGTGCTCGACGGAAGGGTAGTTCACGATCTCGCGCGTGTCGTACACGCGCCCTCCCACGTTGCCCTTCTCCAGCACGAGCGTTTTCAGGCGCGCCCGGCCCCCGTAGATGCCCGCCGCCAGGCCGGCCGGGCCGCCCCCTATGACGATCAGGTCGTAGTATTCGTCCATATGAGATTTCTCCTCGACAACAGGATGCCGGTCCCTTCCGCCCGCGATGGCTGATGGCGCCCCTGGCGAACGGAAGGGCGGGCCGGCATCAACGTGTTACAGCCCTTCGATCCGATCGGCGAAGTCATCCTCGCTCGCGTCCCCGGTTATGCGGCTTCGCGCCTCGCCGTCGGCGAAGAACAGGGTCTGCGGCACGCCCTTCAGATGCTGCTTCGCCATCAGCCTCGGCTGCTCTTCCACGTCCACTTCGTAAAAGGGGACGGAAGGGTAGTCGTCTTTGAGCGCCTCGAGCTTGGCGTGCACGCTTTGGCACACGGTGCAGGACTTGCGGGAGAACATCACCAGGCACTTCTCCCCGTCGTTCTCCACGATTTCCTCGAAAGCCGCCGTGTTGAGCGATTCGAACTTGCTCATGCCGCCACTCCTCCTTCCTTGACGGCCGCCGCGCCCTCGGCAAGCTGCGCGGTGCCGCCCTTGTACATTTTCCTGAGCACGACGATCGCCGCGGCGATCCCCATAAGCGCCACGATGCCCACGGGCACGGCCATGAGGCCCCAGCTGCCCGTCGCGTCGACGACCTGCCCGCATATGACCGGGCCCAGCATCGAGCCGAGCCCCGAGGCGAAGGAGAGCATGCCCATGCCGATGGGCACGGCATGGGGCGCCACGGTGTCGGGCACGAGGTTGTGGGCCATGGGTCCGATGAGCTGCATGCCGGTGCCGCACAGCAGGATGGCGACGATGTCCAAGGGGATCGAGGGCATGTTCCACATGAGCGTGCCGCCCGCCACGACGAAGAAGGTGAGGGCGAGGAATATCTTGGGATGGTGCTTGTTCGCGATCTTGTTCAGCGCGAAGCCGAACGTCAGGCAGAGGAAGATCATCCAGTAGGTGTGCACGGTCGAGATCGAGTTCGCGTCGGCGGAGGGGATGCCGAGCGTGCTTTGCAGGAACGTGGGGTAATAGGACGTGTAGACGTTGAACGCGAAGATGGCCGCGAAGAACACGATGCAGATGCAGACGCAAGCGGGGTTTCTCAAGCACGCGCCCCAGGCGCCCTTCTTCTTGGGCGCTCCGTTCTGCTTCGCCTCGGCGTTTTTGACGGATTTGTCCATGTCGGATTGAACCTTGCAGAACAGGAAGTTCAGGACGAGGGCCACGGCCAGAAACGCTGCGGCAACCAGCCAGTTGGAGCGCCAGCCGAACAGCGGCGTGAACACGTTGCACAGGTTGAGGATGATCAGCGTGCCCACCGTGGACCAGATGGACCAGAGCGTCATGGGCAGGCCGCGCTTCTCGGCCGGGAACGCCTCGGTGATGATCACCGGGGCTATGATGAACACGAATCCGACGCTGATGCCCTCGCAGAACCTCGTGATCGCCAGCGTCGTGAAGTCCGGGGCGAAGTAGCCCAGTACGTTGAACGCGAGGCACCAGGCGATGCCGAACAACCACACCTTGCGCACGCCGAACTTGCTGACGATGGAGCCGCCCGGCAGGGCGATGAGAAGGTTGGCCAGGGCGGTGATGCTCATGAGCGATCCTGCCGTGGTGATGTCGATGCCGTACTCGCCTTTGATGAACACCATCGTGCCGGTGATTTTGAACCATGAGACGGCGACGCAGATGGAGCCGATCACCGCGACGACGAACACGAGCCATCGGTTCGGCAGGCTTGACCTTGTTTCTTGCATGTTCCCCTTCTTTCCCTTCGGCATGCGGCGAACCTGGGGCGACGGGCGCTGCCGCCCCAGGTTCGCCGCCTCGCTCGGCCGCCGGTCGGCGGCCGAATCGCCCTAGTTGAGCTTGTCCACGCAATGGGCCGAGTTGGCGTGGAAGCCCGTGGTCCCTTCGACCGAGACCTCCGCCTCGTCGTAGCCGGTCGCCTCGGCGCCGGGCAAGCGGAACTGCGCGTTGTCGCAGCGGGGGATGGCGACTTCTTCGGGCGCGTCGAGCTGGGGGATCCACTCGTAGGGAATGCGGTACGCGCGGTAGAGCAGGGCCGGGCCCACGTCGGGATAGACGTATTCCCACACCAGCTCCTTCTCGGGGGTCATTTCCATGATCCTGCCCGTGGTGCCCTCGCAGATGAGCGTGTTGCCGTTCTCCAGGCGCTGCGCGTCGCTCGTGAGCGGCGAGTAGAAGTTGTGGGCGCTGAACGGGAAGCCCACGGTCTCGTTGGTGTCGCGGCACTCCCACACCACCTTCAGCGTCACCGGATCGAGCTCGATCACGCGCGAGCCGTCGCGGCGCTGGGTTTTCAGGCCCGTCTTCGACACCTGCGAGGGCTGGTCGTAGCCCGCCCAGCCTCCGTTGTCGTAGACCAGGATGTTGCCCTCGCCCGGCAACCCTCGGGGGATCATGTGGGTGTGGTGGGGGCCGATGATGGCGCCGAGGATGCGCAGCTCGCGGCTTGCCGTGTAGTCCGGTCCGATCTTCCACACGATGTCGCCGGTTTCATGGTCGAGGATCCACAGCATGTTCGCCTCGCGGGAGTCCATGATGATGTTGTTGGGGTTGAAGCGCTCGTCGCCTTCGTCGTACCAGTGGTTCGGGCCCAGGTAGCTGGCGCAGTTCACGTGGAAGAGGTCGCCTTCGCCCTCCGCGCCCGCGTCCTGGGTGTTGGGGTCGCGGTAGATGACGTTTTTCTGGGCCTCGGTGAAGTTGAAGTCGTTGAGGTGGTCGAGCGTGCTCCACTCCCACTGGATGTTGCCCTCGCGGTCGATCTCGATCAGGCGGTCGTCCAGCAGAAGCTGCGGCGAGATCTTGGGTTTGCGCACGTCGTTGTGCGTGAGGAGGAGCACCTTGTTGAAATCGTCGGTCGATTCCTGCCCGGGGACGTGATAGCCCACCGGGTTGCCTTCGATCTGGTAGTCGTGGTGCGTGCGGGCGACCCATTGCTTGCCGCCGTCGCCGTCGTCAACTTCCTGGTTGCGGTTGAACGTCCACTCGACGTTGCCGTCCCAATCGACCTCGGTCAGATCCGTCTGGTCCTGGTACGCGGCTTCGGGGTCGCGCTCGCCCAGATGCCCGAACAGGTGGCCGCCGGGAATCATCTTGCAGGGGAATCCTTGGAAGTCCTTCCAGTAGCGAACGGCCTTGCCGTTCATGTTGATGAGGAGAACGCCTTTGTTCGGCCCGGTGAACAAGGTGTAGCCGCTCTGGCACTTCTCGGGGTCGTAGATGGTCGTTCCGGTTGGAAACACTGTTGGCCTGCCCATGGTACCCTCTTTCCTCCGCTGACGCTTCTGCCTTCTATCGCACACAGCACGTTGCTGAGATGCTTCGTCCGGGCGACGTTCGCCAGGGGAGGCGCCACGGTGGCCTTCCGTGCCGAACCGATGCTCGATGTGGTTTTTCCAGCGTTCGACCTGCTCGCTTGTAAAAGCGAGCCGCCCTGCGCTCTTCGGTTTTGTCTTGGGGGAACCTGTTTTTCGCTACCTGTATTAAGCCACGCCGCATGGACGGAGGCCTGTCGGCAGTCCGACACTTTTGCAATTGGGTATTTCAATTTCTAATGCCACAGAGAGGAGGGTGGGAACGAGAAGCCACAGAGAGGAGGGTGGGAACGAGAAGGGGCGGGAAAAACGAGAAGGGCCGGCTCCGGAGACGATCCGGAGCCGGCCCTTCTGGGAGGAGGGGAGTGCTGTTCGGTTGCGGCTAGCCCGCCATGCCGCCCATGGAGAAGTAGCCCGCCACGGCCACGAGGACTATGCCGGCTGCCGCCACGAGCACGTTTTTCGCCGAGAAGGAGGGAGAGGCTTGGTCGGGTTTCCGGACGGCGGTCTCGGCCGCATCTTCCGGCGCGGCCGAGACCGCCTCGTCCCAACGTGCCGCCGCCTTCTGCGCGGGCGTCATCTTCTTCTTACGGCTCATGGCGGGCCTCCTTCTTTTTTCGAGGACGGTTCCTCTTACGGCTCATGGCTGGCTTCCTTTTTCACGCATTTGGTTTCGTAGGGGCGCTCTCCAGAGCGCCCGTTCCGGCGAAGCCGGAAAAGCAACCGAGGGCCGCGTCCTCGCGCTGCGCGCGAGCGGGCGCTCTGGAGAGCGCCCCTACGGGAGAACCGGCATGCTTCTTGCGGCTAGCCCTTCTCGACGGGCACCGGCTCGCGGTCGGCCTCCCACTCTTCGAATATCACGCTGCCGCGGTACTTGTACACGCCGTAGATGCCGGCGAACTCGTAGCCGGCGCAGACGAACGTGCCGCCGATGGACGTGACGAACTCGGCGGCTTCCGCGTTGAACGCGCCCTGCTTGAACACGTAGAAGTTCGCGATGTTGTCGCGGCTGCCCGTGGGGGCCAAGAACAGGCCCGTGCCGAACTGCACCGGCAGGCCGTCGCTTTTCAGGCGCAGGTTCTCCAGCAGGATGTCGGGCTCGAAGCGGTTCAGCCAGCTCTTGCGCTTGAGGGATGCCCATTCGGCCCACACCGAGGTGTTCTTCTTGCCGTCGTCGGCGTAGATCGCGTTGAAGAAGTCCTGGTAGGACGAGGCGCCTTCCAGGTACGGCTGGTAGTCGGGGGACACGTTCGGGCCCGTTGACACGTACAGCAGCAGACGCTCGAGCGCCGCGCGCGATGCCAGCGGCGCCTGGTCGATGCTTTCCTTCAGTCCTTGATAGTCCATGGTGGCTCCTTCGAACTCGACGGCGCTGCGACAAGGGTGGTGCGAGCGGGGCGGCGCAGCGCTCGCACGCCGCACCCGCTCGTTGCGGCTAGAACCCGCTCGGCCATGCCTCCTCGGCCGGCACGTCGTCGAGCTTCTTCACGTTCTTGCCGCGCGGCAGGATGAAGAAGCACAGGATGAAGGCCAGCACGTAGGCGGGAAGCTGCAGGACCAGGCTCGCGGTCTGCCAGCCGGCCTGCGACATGACGGCGCCGAACAGCGGCGATCCCACGGCCGACCCGAGGTTCTGGCAGAGCTGCATGATGGCCATGGCCATGGTGGCGCCCATGGCGGTGTTGCGCATGAGCATGGGGGCCATGGGGCGCAGGCTGCCGCCGCACATGCCGCCGCCCACGCCCTGCAGCACGATGGTGACCCACATGACGGCGATGGCTCCGTTGCCCGTGTAGAACATGAAGAAGCCGGTGGGTATGAGCAGCAGCATCATCACCAAGCCCACGATGTACTTGCGGCCGAGCGGCAGCCGGTCGGACACGAAGCCCGTGAGCGGCGCCACGATGAGCGACAGGAACATGATGACGGACGAGAGCGTCGAGGCGGTCTGCGCGTCGAAGCCCAGCTGCGTCTCCAGAAACGTGTTGTAGTAGGTGTTCATGATGCCGATGGTGGTGAAGGCGAACAGGAAGAACACGGCGCCCAAGATCCAGATGCGGCGGTTCTTGCAGTACTTGAGCGACTCTTTGAACGTGCCCTCCACGCCCATGTCGCCCGTGGCGCCCGGAGGCATCTTGTACACGAGGGCGAACAGCACGAACGCCACGGCGCACACGGCTGCGATGGCGAAGAACACCGCCTGGTAGCCGAACGCGCCGGCGATGGCGGGCGCGGTGTTGAACGCTACGACCGAGCCGACGGGCACCCAGGTTGCCCATATGCCCAGCGCGAGCCCTCGCTTGCGCTCCGGGAACCAGATGGTCACGCACGACGGGGCGGCCACGCCGATGAGGCCGATGCCCACGCCCTCCAGAAGGCGGCTTCCCATGAGCAGGGCGAGGTCGTTCGTCAGGCCGCCCAATGCCGAACCCACGCCCAGGCACGCCACCGACAGCAGGATGACGTTCTTCAGCCCCATGCGCCGCGCGATGAACGCGGCGGGGAAGGCCAGCACCACGCCGATGATGGCGATGGCGCTCATAAGCGTTCCGAACGTGACGGAGTCGAGCGCGCCGTGGAACGCCGGGAACAGCCACGACGCCAGCGGCGGGATCTTGAACTGGCACAGCGGCGCGCAGAAGCTCGCGAGGTACGTGACGGCGAGGATGCCCCACGCCTTTCCGGAAACCTTGTCTTGCTTGGCTATTTGATCCGCAGTCAATTCAGCCATGATGATGCCCCCTTGGTATGTTTTCCCCTTAAAGTACCCGCAGGATGACTCGTAGGGGCGATCCCCTGATCGCCCGTTCCGGCGAAGCCGGAAAAGCAACCGAGGGCAGCGTTCTCGCGCTGCGCGCGAACGGGCGATCGGGAGATCGCCCCTACGGTTCGACCTGCGTTCGTGGAACGAAGCAGGGATGGGACGGCGAACCGTCCCATCCGTCAATAGTTTACCTTACGCGCAGGGCGGCACCCAGAGGTACTGCTGCGGCTTGGCGTCCAGGCTCTTCACGAGCTCGTCCACCGGGCCGAACTCCATGCACTTCGCCTGGCAGTGGAACACGCAGGAGGGAAGCTTGCCCTTCTCCTGGCGGTCGGCGCACAGGTCGCAGATCTTCGTGAACGACGGGATGAAGTCGTAGACGTAGTTGTCCGTCTCGTTGCCTTCCGCGTCCTTGACGGGCCAAGGGCCGTTCTGCATGACGCGCACGCCCCATTGCTCGAGCGGCAGCTCGTGCTCGGCCTGGCAGGCCACCTCGCACGAGTAGCATCCCGTGCAGTACTGGTAATCGACGAGAATTCCGTTGCGGGCCATTACAGTTCCTCCTCCTTGCAGCGATAGACCTTGCACAGCGTGCACTTAAGGTCGGCACCGAAGCCGGTCGTGCCGGGCTTGTTGGCCAGCAGCTGGTTGATGTTGGACTGGCGGAAGCCGTACAGGTTCGGCTCGGCGCCGTCCTGCTCGGGGAACCACCAGCCGTGCTGGGCGGCGATTTCCTTCTCGTGCACCTCGAACGTGAGGCGGGCGCGCTGGCGGCAGCGGCCGCGGTGGTTCTCGATCCACACCCAGTCGCCCTCGGAGATGTTGAGGTCCTTGGCCGTGCGCGGGTGGATCTGCACCCACGGATCGGGCGTGAGCTGGCGCAGATAGGGGATCTGACGGTGCTCGGAGTGGAAGAACGAGGTGGTGCGGGCGCCCGTGATCATGATGAGCGGGTACTCCTCGTACAAATCCGGCGTGGTCACCGGGCCGATGCCGGGTTCCTCGATGTAGGGCAGCGGATCGTAGCCGAACTTCTCGAACAGCGTGGAGTAGAACTCGATGCGGCCGGTGGGGGTGTTGAAGCCGGGCTGGCCGTCGGGGCGCATGAGGCCCTTCTCGTACTTCTTGTACACGTACTTCTGGTAGACCGGGCCGTGCTCCATGAGCTCGTGGAAGGTGAATCCGGAGGGCTTCACGATCTCGTCGTACACCTCGTCCTCGGTAGCCCACGGCCACGTGTGCTGCTTGCCCTCGGGGCGGCCGATGGCCTGGTTGAACTCATCGTCGTTGTCGAAGTACTGGGCGAGCTCGCGGTTGATCTCGCAGTCGGACTTCGCCTCGCCCTCGGCGGCGCAGCCGCCGGTGATGGCCGACAGGAAGTAGTAGTGGGCGCGCACGGAGTGCTTCTCGGCCCAAGTCTGCACCGGCATGACGATGTCGGCGCACGACTGGATGGTCGGCGTCATGAAGATGTCGACGGCGGCGATGAACTCGGGCTTCTTCATGGCCTTGTACCAGCGGTCGACCTCGCAGCTCATGCAGGCGATGCCGTTGGACGTTTGGATCCACACGCCCTTGACCTTGTCGGCCTCCATGTACTCGAGGCACATGTCGGGCATGGCCTGGGTGAGGCCGTAGCGGTACATGGGGAACTCTTTCCAGCCCACGCGCTTCTTCTGCATCTCCTCGTTGATGAGGTCGTAGATGCCCCACGCGCCGGCGGAAGGCTGGTCGACGCCCATGGGGGAGGCGGTGTAGCACATGCCGCCCGGCACGTCGAGGTTGCCGGTGATGGTCCACAGCGCCGCGATGGCGGCGGCGCAGGGCGTGCCCTGGCTCTGCATGTCGACGGCGAGGCCCCATACGACGTTCGCCGGCTTGGAGGTGGCGAACAGGCGCGCGGCGGCGACGATCTTCTCCTTCGGCACCCAGGTCATTTCCTCCACCTGGTCAAGCGACAGCTCGCGGGCGCGCTCGGCCAGCTGGTCGAAGCCGTACGTCCAGCGGTCGACGAAGTCGTGGTCGTACAGGTCCTCGTCGATGATGACCTTGATCATGCCCAGCGCCAGGCCCGTGTCGGTGCCGGGGCGCAGCTGCAGGTGGATGTCGGCGTGCGCGGCCAGCCACGTGACGCGCGGCTCGACGGAGATGAGCTTGCAGCCCAGCTTCATGGCGTCGGTGACCCAGTGGCCCATGAAGAAGTCGGGGTTGGAGATGGTGGGGTTGCAGCCCCACACGATGGTGCACTCGGGGCAGACCCACTCGGGATCGTCATAGCGCAGCGCCGAGAACTGCGAGAAGTCGGCGATGAGCATGCCTCCGTACGTCATGATCATGAGCGAAAGGCGGGGCAGGTAGCAGGCGGTGCCGGACAGGAAGCCGTACTCGTTCGGGCTGCCGAACGTGTTGACCATGCGGCCGACCTGCCACTGGTTGTCGCGGGCGGTGCCGCGCAGGGCGTGGATGGAGTCGCCGCCGTACGTCATGGCGATGCGGCGGAATTCCTTGTAGCACGTTTCGAGGGCCTCGTCCCACGTGATGCGCTCCCACTTGCCCTCGCCGCGCTCGCCGGCGCGCTTCATGGGGTACAGGATGCGGTCGGGGTGGAACTCGACCTGCTTGAAGGCCAGGCAGCGCGGGCACAGCGCGCCGCGGTTGTACGGGTCGTCCGGGTCGCCCTCGCACTTGATGAACTTGCCGGTCTCCTTGTCGGAGTACACCAGCACGCCGCAGCCCTCGTGGCAGCCCGGAGCGGACCACACCGAGGTGCGGGTGACGATCATGCCGTCTTCCTCGTACTGCCATTCGCCCGGATGCTTCCAGCGCGGGTCGACCTCTTGCTTCTTGCCGGCGCCAAAGTTGAACTGGTTCTCCTCTTTGGATGTGCCGATCTCGTCGCGGTCCTTCTCCGCGACTGCGTTTTCAACCATCGCAACTCCTCTCGATTCGCGGTCCTGTCGGGTGTCCGCCCCAATCGGTCCGCCCCCTCTAGGGTTGGTGCGAGTAAAGCATGCGCACGGTATGAGCGTATCGCGTAATGAGTATGCAGATTGCGAATCAGTACATTGGTATGAGGTGGTGATCTGGGGCTTTGCTCGGCTGGGTCGACCTGGACCGGAATCGGAGGGGCTGCGCGGGCCCGCTGTTCGGTCAGTCCTGGCTCGCGCGAACAGCCCACAGGGCTGTTCGGCTCGTGCGGAATCTACAGCGGGCCCGCGCAGCCCCTCCGATTCCTCGTAGGCCGAGCAAAGGGTCCGTGGGGGTGAGGGGGTTTCAACCTGCGGGGGTTTGCAGGTTGAGGGAGCTCCCGTGGGGGCGATCTCCAGATCGCCCGTTCCGGCGAAGCCGGAAAACAACAAGGGGGAATGCCGGGGCGAAGAGGCGCCTCACGGGATCGCGCTTAGCTGCCTATCGTCAACCGCTTTCTGATTGAGAAACATTTTCGCCCGAAAACGTTCTGTTTTGGAAACACTACTGGAAAGGTATCCTATTGCTCCACCGGGTACTCCTCGATGAAGTCCATGAGCTTTTGCTGGGAGTGGATGTCGAGTTTTCGGTAGATGCTGTAGATGTGGCTTTTCACCGTATGGGGCGAGATGGTGAGCTTGTTTTGGATGTAGGCGGCGTTGCGGCCCTTCGCCAGGAACTTGAGGATGTCGGTCTCGCGGGGCGAGAGCTGGTAGAGTTCGGCCACGGCGGCGCAGCGGCGCTCGAAGAGCTCCTTCTCGCTCAGGTTCGAGGGCACGACGGGCTGGGCGCCGCGATCTTCGGGAACGCCGCCGTCGGGCGCGTGGTGCTCGGCCGAGGGGAAGAACAGCATGACCACCACCACGAGCACGAACGCCATGCACAGGCGCACGATCATGAAGGCGTCGGAATGGGCTCCGTAGACGAAGGTCATGGCCGTGGCCACGCCCCAGCCGACGAGGAAGCCCAGCGCGCTGAACGCGAGGCGCGCCGGAGCCTGGCGGAACACCGGCGTGTCCCAGCGCTCCACGCTCTTCTTCACGATGAAGGCGTAGTTCACGGGCACGAACGCGGCCCACGAGGCCACGACCAAGCATGAGCACGCCAGCTGGAACACCTCGGTGGCGAAGGGCATGGCCAGGCACGCCAGCACGGTGATGCACAGCAGCACGCGCTGGATGACGGTGATGCCGACGGTTTTGCCCGCAAGCGCCAACGCCGCGATCACGCCCGCGCCGACGATCACGAACAGCAGGCCCACGAGCACGTTCTGCGACCCGGAGTTGAACAGGTACACGAACGTGAGGCCGAACACGATGCCGAACGCCACGAGCGACGGCTCGATCTCCCAAGCGAATTTCCAAGTGTCTTTGCAGGAGCCCACGGGAGGGGCGTCGAGGTTGCCCTCTCCGCGCTCTCCGGCGAACCGGAGCAGCCCCACGCTCAACAGCGCGTAGACGACGCAGAACACGGGCTGGACGGCCTGGGGGACGAGCGCCGCGAGGACGAAGAGGATCCCGCCGCCCACCAGCGACAGGCTCGTGAAGCGCGCGTAGCTCTGCACCCTGATGCGGCTTCCCACATCGAGCCAGCTCACGGTGAGCGAGGCCCCGCCGAAGCCGGCGCACAGGTTGACGACGCACAGCACGGGGGAGGGAATGGGCACGTCGAAGCTCAGCAACAGGGCCGCAAGGGGCAGCAGAAGCGCCAGCACGGCGTCGGTCACGAGCGCGGGAAGCTTGAAGGGGTTGAACTTCTTGCTCTTGCTGGCCAGGTGCAGTGCCAGGTAGCCCAAGGCCATGCCGGCGAATACGAACAGCTGGATGCCGTCGCGCTCGGCCACGGGAGTCTCCTGGATGAACTCCGCGAACAGCCAATAGTACGAGACGAGCATCCATCCGAAGAAGCAGGCGAATCCGCCTATCCCCAACAGTTCCATGGCGCCGATACGGCGCTTCGAAGAAGCCTTACCCTCGTCCATCGAACCCCCCTGCGGTGCCCGGCCATAACATCATTGGAGAAACTGAACACGATCGCTGCGCCCTGGCCAAGCACCTCCGCAGGACGCGACCCCAACATCTCCGAAAACCCAGTATACCGCAAAACCAGCTGTTCATGTTTGCGTCCGCCCCGGTTCGACCTTCGGGGGCGGGACGGACGCAAACGGGATCGAAGGGGCGTCGCGCCGATGCGCTTGGCGCGACGAGGCCCGTTCTACACGGAAACGACTTCCAACTTCAGCGTTTCGGCGAGAAGCGTCAGTTCCCGCGTGATGTCGCCAAACACGAGCGGAAGCATGAGGCCGACCTTCGCCTGCTCCTTGTACAAGCGGTACCCGTCGCTCACGCGGAACACGAAACCGCCGTTGCAGTTGTGCAGGTCGTAGCCGTATCCTTTGACGATTTCGCCCTTGACCACGAGCAGCTTCCTGCAGTCGCCCGAGAAGCGCGCGAGCGTCACGGTTTTTCCGATGTCGGCGTTGAAATCCCGGTGGAACACGGCGCCGAATTGCTGGTCGTAGGCGAAGTGGCGGATCGCGTAAGGGCCGACCGGCCCCTCGACGCCCTCGACCTTGCGCATCATGGGCGACATGTTCACGCAGTACAGGTTCGAGGTGTCCTCGATGGCGGAGCGGTCTTGTTCGGGGATCTGGTCGATCCATTGAACGCTGCCTTGCGATTCTACGAGGGGCAGGGTGTTGGCCATGTAGGGCACCTGCCCGGAAAGGCACAGCTCGGCCATCATGGTCAACGTGGCGGCGATGTCGTACTTGCAGGCGGAGGCGATGCCGCGTTCGTTGTTCAGCTGGTGGTTCAGGCAGAAGGTGAACTTCTCGTCGTTGAGCCGCCGTGTGGAGCAGAGGTCGGGGCAGGGGATGGCGCAGCCGCTGCAGTCGTGCGCATCGAGGTGCTTGTTGACGACCTTCCATGCTTTCAACGAGTTGACCAGGTACTCCTTCGAGATGTCGCACTCTTCGGCACCGCTTATCAGCTCGTCGGCGTAGGCATCCAACTCGGCCAGGTCGTCGTCGGTTAGGTTGGGCGTGGCGCGTCCGGGGGTGGTCGTGTTGCCCTCGGCGGCCAACGGCTTCATCTGCTCGACGAGCTCGTGGAAGTTGACGGGCCTGAAGCTCGTGCCGAACGTGGCCGACGCCTGTTCGAGCGAGATGAACGAGTCGTCCGCTCCGGCGAGCGCCATGGTGTCGCCGAATCGGGTGACCAGCAGCACGTTCGCCTCCGCAAGCGCCTTGCGAGCCCTGAGCGCTTTCAGGTAATCGGACACCTCGGGCCAATCGTAGGGCACGTAGACCTCGGCCCCGATGTTGAACAGATAGGCCGATTTCATAGGGTTCCACTGGTTCGGGCATATGACGAGGGGCTTCTTGCACTTGCGCCCGAACTCGCGCCAGACGCGGTCGGCGCCGAACAGCGTGAGGACGAAGTACGCATCCGCCGTCGCGTCATCCTCCATGAGCTTCTCGAGGAAGCCGTCGTCGATGTCCCAATCGTCGGTCGCGGTGACTGCGGCGGGTTCAAGCAACGTGCAGGCATCGTCGGGGCAGCTGGCGCGCAGGCCCGCCATGACGCCTTTGACGATCTTCGCGTTCAGCACGTCGTCGAATCTCGGTTGGAGCGCGTCCCCTCCGGTCATTCGGCAAGGGCCTTCGTAATAGTACTTATGCGAGAACAGGCAGAACACCGGTTTCACGTTCAATTTCACATCGAGACACGATTTGGACATGGTTCCTCCTCATTTTGCCGTTCGAACGGCTTTGGTAGTTGCTCGTAGCGCATCCTGTCGGCCGCCGAAGCGCTTGAGCGCGCTGGCGGCCCCTCTCTAGGTTGCGGTTTGCCTGCCGATGATCTTCCTGACGATCGCCTCCAATCCGCGCAGTTGGGTTTTCGTGAAATGGCGTGCGAACGCCTCGTCGTCCAGCAGGCCGCACGGGTAGCCTGCGAGCTCTTCGGGGCGCCTGCCGTCGAACAGCTCTTCTAAAAGGGCGAGGGCCCCGCGGATGGCGATGGACTCCGAGTCGCCGACGAGGCGCACGGTGCCGTCGGCATGGTGCCGTGCGTCGATCCAGGTTTTGACCTGGCATTCCCTGACGAGGTGCCCGTTGTCGCGCAAGCTGTCGGGATAGGGCTCGGCATCGCCGGCGCAGGCGACGAGGTAGGCGTACTGCAGAACGGGGTCGTCCAGCTCATGCAGGTCGGCCAGAATGTCCTCTTCGGTTTCGCGCACGTCCACGGACGCCGCCTCCTTTCAGTACGAGCGAGGCCTTCGCGAGCGCTTCGAGCAGGCGGTCTATATCGTCCTTTGAAGTGAAGGGGGCGACCGACGCGCGCACGGCTCCGGCGTATCCGAGCGCTTCGAGGTAGGGCTGGGCGCAGTGGTGCCCCGAGCGCACGGCGACGCCGAGGCCGTCGAGCAGCTTCGCCCAGTCGAAGGGGGAGGCGACGTCGACGGAGAAGGAGAGGCATCCGGTCCTCTCGGTCGCTCGCCCCAGCACCTGCGCGCCCTCGATGTTCGCGAGCCCCGCTTCAAGCCGGTCGATCAGCCGCCGCTCGTGCAACCGGCAGGCGTCCAGGTCGTGCGCGCGCCAATAGCGTATAGCGCTCGCCAGCCCGACGGCCCCGTCGATAGGCGGGGTTCCCGCCTCGAACCGCTCGACGCCGTCGGAGAGGACGGCGCGGTCGCTCGTGACCTCCCATACCGTGCCGCCTCCGAACGAGGCGGGCTCGAGCGTCTCCAACAGCGGCCCGCGCACCCAGAGGCCGCCGATGCCGGTGGGCGCGCCCAGCTTGTGGCCGGAGAAGGCGTACATGTCGCAGCCGAGGGCGGAAACGTCGGTGGGAAGGTGGACGACCCCCTGCGCCCCGTCCACGACCACCACGGCGTCGCTGCGTTCGTGCGCGATGCCGCTGAGGAGCGCGCAGTCGTTGGCGATGCCGGTGACGTTCGAGAGCTGCGTGAACGCGACGATCTTCGTGCCCTCGTCCACGAGCGTGCGGAAGGCGCCCGTGTCGAGCGCGCCCTCGCCGTCCACGGGCGCGACGCGCAGATCGCAGCCGGTCCTGCGCGCCAGGCTTCGCCAGACGAGGATGTTGGAGTGGTGCTCCATCGCGGTGATGACGACGTTCGACCGCTCGTCGAGCCGCGAGGCCAGCATGGCGGCCGCCTTGTTGAGGGAATCGGTGGTGCCGGAGGTGAACACGAGCTCCGGTTCGCTTCCGCCGACGAACTCCGCAGCGGTGCGGCGCGCTTCGTCGTAGCGCTGCGACGACTCCTCGGACAGCGTGTGCACGCCGCGATGGATGTTCGCGTAGCTGTTCGAGCGGAAGGCGCACAGCTCGTCGAGCACGAGCCGGGGCATGGGCAGGGTGGCCGCGTTGTCCAGGTAGACGAGCGGCCGGCCGTTCACCGTGCGGGCGAGGAGGGGGAAGTCGCCGCGCGCGAACGCGTCGCGGCTCATTTCCCGGCCCCGTCGTCCGAAGCCGAAAAAGCCGCGAACATCAGATCCGCCAGCTCGTCGGTCGTGTCGGCGAGCCCGGCGCGCAGGCCGTCGAGCGCCACGCCGAACTCGCGCTGCAGCGCCATGATCAGCAGCGCCTGCTTCATGTCGACCGACCGCGCGCCGTCGCAGGTTGCCGGGCGCTCGGCTTCGACCACCTGGTCGGGATCGGTTCTGAGCGCTTTCGCGAGGCTCTCCTCCGCCAGGTCCTCCAGCGAGCGGCTCGGCGCCTCGGCGGCTTCGAGGCCGAATTTCGCCAGCACGTACCGAAACAGGTGCTCGCGCAAGAGCTCGGCGGTCAACGTCCCCTCGGCGCGCTTCTCGCGGACGGCGTCGACCTGGTCCGCCGCTGCGCGCTTGTCCGCCAGCAGCCTCTCTTTGATGTCGCGACGCATCGCATCTCCTCTTCTTCGGCGCTTTGCGACCGCATTGAAAGCCGCCGCAACGCGTGCCCTCTGCGGCGCCCGAAACGCCGCCGCAGAGGGCACGTTTGGTGCGGCCTCGCGGGGCGTGCTACGCGCGCACGGGTTCCATGCCCAGGCGCTTCGCCAGCTCCTCCAAGTCGTCGGCGATGTCGCCGTACACGAGCGGCAGGTGCAGGCCGAAGCGCATCTGCTTCTTGAACAGATCGCGCGTGTCGGCCACCTTGAACACGAAGCCGCCGTTGCAGTTGTCGGTGTCGAAGCCGGTGCCGGTCACGATCTCCCCCGACACGATGAGCATCTCGTCGAGGTTGGGGGAGATGCGGCAAAGCGTGATCTTCTGCCCGGCGTCGGTGGTGAAGTCGTGGCGTTGGATGGCGCCGAAGCCCTGGTCGTAGGCGAAGTGCCGCAGTGCGTACGCGTCGGCTGCCGCCTCGAGGCCGTGGAGCTTCCGGCAGGGCGTGGAGTGGATGACCGAGTACATGTTCGCCGCGTCCTCGAGCGAGATGCCGGCCACGTCCTCCTCGTGCACGTTCACCGGCCATTCGATGCGGCCCTCCGTCACCACGACGGGCAGCGTGTTGCCCATGTAGGCGGCGCTGTTCGAGAGCGCCATCTCGGCGATCATGCACACGACGGACGTGATGTCGTACTCGCAGGCGCTTCCGAAGCCCTGCTCAAGGTTGAGCGAGTGCGCCAGGCAGAACGTGAACTGCTGCTCGTTCAGGCGGCGCGTCGAGCACGCGTCCGGGCACGGCGCGGTGAACCCGGAGCAATCGTAGAGGTCCATGAGCTTTTGCACGACGGTCCAAGCGACGAGCGATTTGACCAAGAACCCCTTGTCGACGATGCAGGGGTCGGCGGAGGCCATCATCTCGTCGGCCATCTCCTCGCAGCGCGCCACCTCCTCGGGCGTGATGTTGGGCGTGGCGCGTCCGGGCGTGGTGGCGTTGCCCTCCTCGGGCAGCGGGTTCATCATGTCCATGAGCTCGTGCACGTTCACGTGGCGGAAATGGCATCCCAGCTGCCGCGTGACATCCGACAGGCAGGTGAACGAGTCGTTGCCGCCCGCCTTGGGCGTGGTGGAGTCGAAGCGGGGCGCGAGCAGGATGTTGGCCGTGCGCACGGCCTTCTCGGCGCGCAGGATGGAGCAGTAGCGCGAGACCTCCGGCCAGTCGAAGGCCGGGAGGATGTCGGCACCGCGCCGTTGGGCCGGCGCGGTGGACATGGCGCCGAACGACTTCGTGGGGTTCATGGCCACGGGCTTGCTCGTGCGGCAGCAGAACTCCACGAGGATCTGGTTCGCGCCGAAGTTCGACATGACCACGTAGAGGTCGGTTTTCTGGTCGTCGGCCAGCATCTCCTCGAAGTAGGAGTCCTTGATGTCCCAGTCGTCGGTGCCGCGCACGATGGCGGGTTCGAGCACGGTCGCGCCCGTCGACGCCACGTACTTTTCCACGTTGGCCAAAAAGCCCTTGAGCATCTTGCCCTGCACGACGGCGTCGAACCCGGGCTTGATGGCGTCCCCGCCCGCCATGCGGCAGGGCCCCTCGTAGTAGTACTGGTGCTCGAAGCCGATGAACACGGGCTTCACGGTGAGCTTGATGTCGGTGACGCTTCGCTTCATGGACGTACCCCTTTCGATGCGCGTAGGCCCGGAATCGTGGAGGGCCTTGGAAACCTGGCATTATCTTAGAATGCGCACCCACCCAAAGATATGTCAAAATGCACATGAATACACGCTATAATGCAGCATTATGACAATTACGTGCAACATGGTGGCGGATAGGGTGGGCGGCGGTGCCGTGCTCGTCGCCCCCGAAGGCGCGTCTCCGCGATTCTCCCACGTCATAGCGGACGGGGAAGGGGAGCTTTGCGCGCTCGGCGCGTTGCGCGCCACGGTGGGCTCGACGCTGTTCGTGGGCGACGAGGCCTCGTGCCTCGCGTACCTGGCCCGCCACCCGGGTGGCTGGGCGCTGAGTGCGGGCGGATCGACCGTGGAGCCTTCGACATCGACGGCGGATGCTGGGGATGCGGCCGCCACGAAGCCGGTCGACGCCGCGGCCGCATCCGTGGCAGACGCCGCGGCGGAGCGCCTGTTCGTCCTGCGCGCTTCCTGCACGCCCGCGCATGCAGCCGCCTGCGCGGCGGCCGAGCTCGCCGACACGCAGGCGTGGATTGCCCGCATGCAGGAGGCGTTGCTCGCGGGCGGGGGCTATCAGGAGCTTGCAGACGCCGCCGAACCAGCGCTCGGCAACTCCCTTGCGCTGTCGGACGCGGGGTTCCGCATCATCGCGCACACGCGCCGGCTTCTTCCGCCCGATCCTCTGATGCGCGATTCTATCGAGCAGGGCAGGCTCAGCAGGGAGGCGCTCGATTCGTTCAGGCGGCACGGCCGCCCGCGGCGATGGAGCACGCAAACGGGCGTGCACGTGCTAGAGGGCTATGGAGGCTGCCCCATCGTGGAGTGCATCTTTCGCGTGGAGGGTGTCTACGCCGCCCATCTCGTCATGCACTGCGACCGTCGGCCCCTCACCGAGGGCTTGCTGGACAAGCTGGCCTTGCTTTGCACGTGCATCGAGCTGAACTTGAAGAAGGAGCTGCCGGCCAGCAGGCTGTTCGATCAAGGCCCCGCTCGCGTGCTCGCCGACCTGGCGGCCGGCATGCCCGTTTCGCGCCGCAACTTGGAAGCGTGGTTCCGTGCGACGGGCCTATCGCGTGACGGACGGTTCGAGCTGGCGGTGGTGGATTACGGGTACCGTGACGACGAACGGCAGTTGGCGGTGAACGCATGCCTGCGCTTGCTCGACCTCTTCCCCGATGCGGTGGTCGGACTGCAGGACAACCGTGCGCTCGTGCTGCGCTCGCTCGCGGACCGCGATGATTCCTTTCGTGCGGCGATCGGACGCCACGCGCTGGAGTTCGGCGGCAGGGCCGGGCTGTCCGACCTGCTCGACCGCGTTGAAGACCTGCGCTACGCGTACCGTCAGGCGGACATCGCGCTGCAGATGGCGGCGGCCGAGGAGCGCAGCGCCGAGGGAGACGTCGCCTTCGGCGACGGCGGGGGGTCGGATGACGGCGTTCGGGACGGCGGTGCCTGCCGTTTCCGCGACTACTTCGTAGCCTATCTGCTGGCGAGCGAGCGCCAAGACGACGAGCTCGTGTCGTTCACCGTGTCGCACAGCGTGCCCGCGCGCCTGCGCGAGGCCGACCGCGCGGCGGGCACGCAGGACTGCGCGTTGCTGCTTTCGTACTTGGCGCTCGAGCGGCGCCCGTCAACCGTCGCGCAACGGCTGCACCTGCATCGCAACACGTTGTTGTACCGCGTGCGCCGCATAGAGCAGGAATACGGCATCGACCTCGACGATTGGCGCACGCGCGAACGCCTGCTCGCCGAGTACCAGATCATGCGGTTCGGCGGGTGATCGAAGCCGCTGAACCGCATGATCTGGTACTTCCTTCAGGATCCTTGTTACCTGCGCCATCGCCTAAAGCGCGCGATTCCGCAGATGTTCGGCAGCGGCTTCTTACGGCCGGGCTCACGCCACGCCGGGCGGCTTGATGCCGCGCTCGCGCACGACGTCGTCGACCGACGCCATGCCCAGCTCGCGGCAGGCGCTCGCCACGCCCGGCGTCGCACCCGTCGCGGCGTCCACGTCCTCGGCGGACGCCGCGCTCACGCCCGGAGGAGCGCATGCGGGCAGGGGCGCCTTTTCCCCGGCGGGATCGAGCGCCGCCGCCGCGTCGGCCAAGCTCGTCGCGGAGGTGACGGCGTCTGTTTCGCCGCCGCCGGCGATGCCCTCGACCGGGCAGGTCGCCCCGGTGACGGCGTCGAAGCGCTCGTCGGTCGGATGTTCGTTCGTTTGCCGTTCTCGCATGTTTTCTCGCTCCGTTTAGCTTCGTGCAATCGTATGCGCGGGTAGGCTTTCGCCTCGTGCCCCGCGTTCGGCGTCCGGCGGGTTGCGCGCCGCAGCGCAGGGCTTTGCGGCGCGCTTTTGCCTATGCGGCGGGAAGCCGGTCTTCCACTGCTGCGACGATCTCGTCCGCCTGGCCGCCTTCGCTCTCGTCCTCCTCGAACACCGGCGGCTTCATGGCCACGTAGACGATCCACAGGACGGTTCCGACGGCCGCCGTGACCGCGCACAGCGGCGCCACGTTCGTCCACACCTGGGCCTCGCCGATGACGTAGCCCACGACCGGCGTGCACAGCAGGTTCGAGATGCCCTGGAAGAAGATGATGATGGCCATGCCGATGGGCATGGTGACGCGCTTGGGCATGGTGACGGGCACCATCGACCACACCACCCCGCTCGTCCAGCCGCTCTCCAGACCTAAGAGCACCAGGTAGTAGGGTAGGTACTCGTAGGGGATGAGGAACGCCCCCACGTAGAAGAACGCGCAGAAGCCGGCGATGACCACCATGACGTTGCGCGCCTTGATGGTCTGGAACTTCCCCAGCAGGAACGCCGTCACGAGCGCCATGGGGATGGAGGCCGCGAAGCCGAGCGAGGCCATGGACCCGCCGGACACGCCCGCGGAGGCCTGCGCGTCGGCAAGCGCCACGCCGTCGGCGAGGAGCCTGTTCAGCTCGATCTCCTGCACGTAGGTGGGTACCCACGTGAGCACCGAGAGCGACGTGAACATGAGGAAGCAGAAGCCCAGACCGAACAGCCACATGCGCTTGACCTTGAAGCCCTCCAACAGGATGGAGGCCGGGCGGTGCTGCCTTTGGCCCGTCTCGCGCTCCTTCTTGGCGGCCACGCCCTTGCCGACATGCGGCACGCTCACGAACAGCGCGAACACCACGAACGCCACGAGGGCGAGCACGTCGGAGAACCACCACCACGCGTGCCAGTTGTGCGGGTCGCCCGTGAGGGCCAGGGCCACGGGCACGCCGATGTTGTAGGCCAGCGTCGAGCCCACGACGTACCACAGGTTCCAGATGCCCATGGGAAGGCCCGCCTTCTCGCGGGGGAAGTACATGGAGATGACGGTGGTGGCCACCACGCCCATCATGGCCACGCCGATGCCCTCGAGCACGCGCCCGACGATGAGCTGGGCGAACGTGGGCGACAGGGCGCCCACGGCGCACCCGACCACCATGAAGGCCAGCCCGAACAGGCCGATGCGCTTCGGGCCGAAGCGGTTGAGCAGGAACGCCGACGGGAAGGCGGTGACGATGCCGGCGACGGCGATGACCGACATGAGCCAGCCGGTGGTTCCGGGGTCGGTATGGAAGTCGGCCATGAGGGCCGGCATGAACGTGGGAACCTTGAACTGGTTCATGATGACGATGATGCCGCAGAACAGCATGGCGAACAGCACGATCCAGCCCTTGCGCTGGCGATTCCTCGTCTCGTCGATGCCGGGGTTCGAACCGTTGGGGGAGGGGGAGGGCCGTGCGGAGTCGGCCGAAGGATGTGCGGCGCCAACGCCCGCCGCATCGCGGGTTTGCTTGTTGTATTCGCTCATGATTAATCCCTTCTCCCCAGGGAAGCGGGGATACAGGCTTGGCGGAAAGGCCGCCCGCCTGCGCTCGAAGCGCTGCGCAGCGGCCTTGTCGAAAAGCCTGCCCCGGATCTGGGCCGGGGCAGGCCGATGAGGCGAGCGGCTAGTGCTGAGCGGCCGCGTCGCCCTCGGAGGGCTTGCCGGCGGGGGCGCCAGCAGCCTGCTTCTTGGAGGGCATGACGCCGAGGCTCAGGATGCAGCCGACGACGCCGATGGGCACGAGCGCCCAGAAGGCCAGCATCGGGTCGACGTGGATGCCCTGGGCGACGGCCTCCTGCACGGCCTGGCCGATGGCCGGGCCGAAGTCGGCCGGGGTGCCGCCGGAGGCGAGCACGGCCTGCTTGGCGTTGATGGCCACGTTGGAGGCGGCGGTGAGGCCGTCGTTGAACGGGGCGAGCGCGTAGCTCGTGACGATCTGGCCGGCGTACTGGCCGAGCGTCAGGAACGACAAGCCGAACGCCACGGCGGTGGCACCGCCCTTGAACACGAACGTCGGCACGAGCGGACGGCAGCAGGCGTTCAGCATCATGTTGCCGATGCAGAAGAAGATGACGTACGGGATGAAGAACTCGGCGTGGAAGGCCAGCGCGGAGCAGATGGTCAGGCCCAGGATGCCCACGACGACGCACAGGAACTTCTTCGACTTAGGCGTCTTGTCGAGGATCAGGCCGCCGAGCGGGGCCAGCGCGCCGCAGGCGACGATCAGGCCGCCCCAGAGGCCGGCGGTCGTGGCGTCCCAACCGAAGCCGCCCAGGGCCTCGGGGGTCTGCAGCCACGTCTTCAGGTACTGGCTGAACGCGTAGTTCATGTAGTTGAAGATGGCGAACATGATGATGAGGCACCACAGCTGGCGGCTCTTGAAGAACTTCAGGACGGCCTTGAGCGGCTTGCGCTCAGGCGACACCTGCGAGCGTTCTTCGGGCTTCGGATCGCGGAACACCACGGCGAACAGGATGCCGCACAGGGCGGCCACGGCGACCCACACCCACTGGAGGTTGCCCATGTCGGAGCCCACCACGTGGTACACGCCGTCGTTCACGAAGTTGGACAGGAAGATGCCCACGGGCGCCCAGCAGGACCAGATGGCCATGGCGCGGCCGCGCGTGGAATCCGGGAACCAGGTGGACACGCAGGTGGGACCGGCTACGACGGTGGTGGACAGGCCCAGGCCCAGGATGAAGCGGCCGGCCAGGAACACGTAGAAGTTGCCGCCCACGAACGCCGCGCTGATGGCGCCGCCCACGACCGCGCAGCCCACGCCGATGAGCGTGGTGGCCTTCGGGCCGAACTTGCGCACGAGGAACGTGGTGGGCAGAGCCATGATGAGGGCGCCGATGGGCACGAGGCCCATGACGTTGGACAGCAGGCCGAAGTTGGCGGGGTTCGCGAAGAACGAGTTGTTCTCGGCCAGCCAGTTCTTGAACACCGGGAACGTGATGCCCGGAAGCCACATCCAGGCGAACACGATGCCCACGGCCGCCAGCAGCGACACGATCAGGCATGGCCACGCGTACGACGGCGTCTTCTCCACGGGCTTGGCCGCGGGAGCGCCTGCGGTAGCAACAGCAGGATTACTCATAGTTTCCCCTCTTTCAGACGCCTCCTTGCAGGCGTCGATGAGTTTTCCGGCGGGGCGCCCTTTGCGCGCCCCGCCGCACGATACGCAACCTTGAGACGGTTGCGGCGGGAAGTCGTTCGAGCCTTACAGGTTGAACAGCTTCGCGGCGTTGCCGCCCAGCATGAGGTCCTTGTCCTCCTGCGGCACGTCCATGGCGTTGATGGACTCCACGGAGCGGGCCATCCACTCGTAGAACACCGGGAACGACGAGCCCAGCAGCAGATGGTCGGCGCCGCACACCTTCGCCGCGCACTCGAGCTGGTCCTTGCCCCAGCTCATGGGGTGCGTCATGTCGAAGAACAGGTTGTTGGTGAGGTAGCGGTCGTACGCCTCGTGGTCGACGTTGGTGGCCAGGCGGTTCATGGCCTCCTTCTTCTTGGTCGACTTGTGCGGGGCGAGGATGTTCTGCAGGCCGAACCAGTTGCCGCCGAACATCGTGTGGATGAACTTGAGGTTCGGGAACTCGTCGAACATGCCGGAGTAGATCTCGCGGCCCACGGCGGCGGCCTGCGCGTGGATGCGGCCGAGCTCGCGGCGGAGCACCGTGTACTCGTCGAAGTTCGCGTAGGCGTTCTGGCCGGGCGTGTGGTGGATGACGGCCGGGATATTCTTCTCGTTCAAGACCTTCAGGTAGGGCTTGAACATGTCGTCGTCGAGGAAGCGGTCGCCGTAGCAGCAGGCCAGCTGCACGCCCACCATGCCCAGCTCGTCGATGCAGCGCTCGAGCTCGGCCACGTCCTCCTTGCGGCCCCACGGCGGCACGACGGCGTTGGCGTACAGGCGGCCGTTCGAGCGCTTGCACATCTCGGCGGCCTGGTCGTTCACGATCTTGCAGGTGTCGAGCGAGAGCCATTCCTGCCACACCGGCATGCGCAGAAGGGCGATGTCCACGCCGTTCTCGTCCATGGCCTGCAGCTTCGTCTCGAGCGTGTAGTCGCCTTCCACGTAGTTCAGGATCTGCTTGCCCTCGGGGTACTCGAGGATGAGCTGGTCCTTCGCGCCGTCCGGCGTCTTGTCGATGTAGGCCTTCATGCCGAACGCGATGGGCGCCGAGTACAGGAACCCGTGCAGGACCTCTTCGTTGGTGAACAGGTCGGTCGGCAGGAAGTGCATGTTGATATCGATGACCTTGTTTTCCGCCATTGTTCCTCCTTCTTGTGGTTGACGGGGGCTCGTCCAAGATCGCGCTTGCGGAGCGCTTTCGCTTGCAGGCTCGCAAGCGTCATCTCGTACGGCCCGGGTGCGTGCGGTGCCGCCGCAGGACGGCACCGGTTAAGCCTTACTGGTAGATCGGGGTGACTTCGTGCTCCGCGATCTTCTTCATGTTGGCGGAGTTGCGGTCCTTCCAGTCGATGCGGCCCTGCTCGCGCTCCAGCTGCGTGACTTCGCGCTTGTTCACGCCGGCTATGCGCACGTCGACGTGCATCAACTTTTCAGCGACCTGTCCGCCGAAGTCGTTCTCGAACTGTTGAGCCATGGTTGCCCTCCTTCCCCTGCTCGGTTTGCTTGGCTGGGCGCGCCCGCTCGGAGCGCGCCCAGCGATGTATGACCCTACGCCTCGTTGATGGCGACGATCATCTGCTTGGGGGCCTCGATCTTCTTCGCGAGATCCTCGACGTTGCCCCAGTCGAGGCACTGCGCCTGGCAGTGCTGCACGCAGGTGGGCTGCTTGCCCTTGCCCACGCGCTCGGCGCACATATCGCACCACTTGGTGAACTGGGGGATGAAGTCGTACTGGTAGTCCTTCTTGGCCTCGTCGATGTGCAGCGGGCCCAGCTTTGTGATCTTCAGGCCGAACTCCTTCTCGGAGTAGCCGTGCTCCTGCTGGCAGGCCAGCACGCAGGCCTCGCAGCCGGTGCAGTAGTCGACGTCGACCAAAATTCCCTGATAAGCCATGTCTCTCATTCCTTTCCGGCTGCTATTCGGCCTTGTAGATCTTGCACATCATGGCCTTGTAGTTCGAGCCGAAGCCCGAGACGCCGGCGTCGAAGGGCACGAGGTTGTTGATGTTGGACTCGAGCACGCCGAACAGGCCCTTCTGCTCGTCTTCCACGTTCTCCTCGGCGGCGTCCTTGCGCTCCGGGAACCACCAGCCGTGCTCAGCCTGCATGACGCGCGGGTCGTAGGTGTCGTTGAACGAGGCCTTGTACTTGCACTTGCCGTGCTTGTTCTCCAGCCAGATCCAATCGCCTTCCTCGATGCCGTTCTCGGCGGCCGTGTCGGGGTGGATGTACACGAGCGGGTCGGGGTGCAGGCTGCGCAGCTTCGTCACCTGGCGCTGCTCGGAGTGGAAGAAGTGCGGCACGCGGGCGCCGGAGGTCACGATGTAGGGGTACTCCTCGGTGTCCTCGGGGGCGCTGTAGGGGCTCTCCACCGGCTCGACGTAGCTCGGCAGCGGATCGAGGCCCGACCACGACGTGTGGTGGAACACCATGGAGTAGATCTCCGCACGGCCCGTCTCGGTGCGGAAGCCCGGCTGGCCGTCGGGGCGCAAATCGCCCGTCTCGTACTTGCGGTACTTGAACTCGGGGTACTTCCACGTCGACTCGCGCAGCTCGTCCCACGTGAAGCCGCCGTCCTCGAGCGCGTAGTCCCACATTTCCTGCACGTCGTCCCACGGCCAGGCGATGTCGTTGTTCTCGGGCTTGATGGCCTGCGTCAGGCGCTTGCCCAGCTCGAGGAATATGGTGTTGTCGGGCTTGGAGTCGCCCACGGGCTCGATGGCCTTGTTGATGCAGCTGATGCGGTAGGCGTTCAACCCGCCGAAGCCGTCGCGCTCCTCGTAGGTGGCGGCGGGCAGCACCACGTCGGCCAGGGCCATCATCGTGGGGGTCATGAACAGGTCGGACACCACGATGAAGTCGATCTGCTTGTACCATTCCAGCTGCTGCTCGGCCTGGGCGCCCATGGTGGCCAGGAAGTTGTTGGTGACGATGTAGGCCGCCCGGATGGGGATCTCGCCGCGCTGCCACGCCTCGATGGTGGCGTTGGAGGACAGGTTCTTGAAGCCCACGGCGAACATGGGGTAGCGCTCCACGCCGATGCGCTTGGACTGCTCTTCCTCGGTCATGAGCTCGTCCCAGCCCCAGGTGCCCGTCCAGTTCGGCTGCTCGATGCCCCAGCATGCGTCGCCCATGACGTTGCCGCCGGGGATGTCCAGGTTGCCGGTGATGCACCACATGGCCGTGATGGCGTGCGCGGCCTGCTGGCCGCCCGTCTGCTGGTCGAGCGCCACGCCCCACTGGATGGCGGCGGGGTGCGAGGTGGCGTAGGTGCGGGCCACGCGCTGGACGTCGTCCTTGGACACCCAGGCCTTCTCGCACAGGTCGTCCAGGTCCATCTCCGCGACGCGCTCGCACACGGCTTCCAGTCCGTACACCCACTTGTCGCAGAAGTCCTGGTCGTAGAGCTTCTCGTCGCAGATGACCTTCAGCATGGCCATGGCCAGCGCGCCGTCGCCGCCGGGGCGCACGCGCAGCCAGTCCTCGCCGGCGCGGGCCGCGAGCCACGTGAGCTGCGGGTCCACCACGGCCACCTTCATGCCGCGCTTCATGAGGTCGGTGATCCAGTGGCCGTAGAAGCCGTCGGCGTTGCTGTAGAAGGGCTGGTGGCCCCACACGATGCAGTACTCGGGCACCGTGTAGCGAGGGTCGTCGTAGCGCTTGGGCAGGAACTGCGAGCAGTCCATGACGCAGGCGCCGCCCAGCATGCAGGCCATCGAGGCGATGCGCGGCAGGTAGCAGGAGTTGCCGGCGAAGTAGGGCACGCCCTCGTTCGGGGAGCCCACGCAGGCGTTCAGGCGCGTGACCTGGTGGATGTCGCGGCCCGTGCCCTGGCACATGGCGATCTTGTCGGCGCCGTAGGTGTCCACGACGCGCTTGAACTCGCGCGTGATGATCTCGTACGCCTCGTCCCAGCTGATCTCGACGAACTTGTCCTTGCCGCGATCGGCGCGGTCGCGCTTCATGGGATGCAGCAGGCGGTCCTCATGGTAGACGTAGTCGGGGATGCACAGGCAGCGGCTGCACAAACGGCCCTGGTTGTAGGGGTCCTCCGGGTCGCCTTCCACCTTCACCAGCTTGCCGTCCTTCACATAGGACAGGATGCCGCACACGTTGTGGCATCCCGGTGCGGAGCGCGCGGTGCCGCGGATGACGGTCATGCCGTCCTCCTCCCACGTCCAAGGCACCTTCGGCGTCTCGGCTGCGGGGACGGGCGGGCGCGTGTCGGTCTTCTTCGGCAGGCGCGAGCCGCGGCGGTACTTCTTTCCGTTGGTCTCGCTCCAATGCTCCTGCACGGAGGCCTCAGCAGAATCGGCCATACTTTCCTCCTTTTTCGTTGTTCTCTCGTCGAATCTCGTCTCGATACTCAGGTCGTCTCTGGCCGGCGGGCCGCCGCAGCTTGCGCGCGCGGTGCGGGCTCGATACCGAACGTGCCCAGAATAAGGAGGATTTGTGAAGCAACGTCCCCCATAGATAATGAGGGGTGCGTTTTCAGCATGCTGACCCGACGCCTCGGAGCGGTAATCCTATTGGTATGACGCGTTCATGTGGGGAAACGTCGAACAACGGAGGGAGGGGCGGGTTGGGGTCGGGTGCGTATCAGAGGCAGGGGAGGGCCCGCGCCGGGAGGCGGCGGGGCGTTTTAGCCGGCGGGCGGTGCCAGGGGCTATACGGAGGGGGCGTTCTGCCCGCAGCTCTTAGCGCAATTGCGCCTGCACGAGAGAGCGGAGCTCCTCGCGCGAGTGCACGCCGAGTTTGGCGTAGATGTGGCGCTGGTGGGTTTTGACGGTGTTCTTTGACACGAATAGGATCTGATGGATGGAGGCGATGTCGGCGTCGCCTGCCAACATGGGCAGCAGCTCCCGCTCGCGGGGCGACAGGCCGTGCTCTTTGGCGACGTCGGCGCAAGCGAGCGCGATAAGGCGCTCGGGATCGATGCGGTCGGACGCGTCGCTTGCCAAGCGCCCGAGTGCGACGACGCACCATACGAGGGCGGCAAGGAGCGCTACCGTCATGATAAGGAACGGTGTGCCTCGCAGTCCGCCGGCGTCGAGCGACGCCGTGCATGCCGTCCAACCCAGCAGAAGCCCCAAGGCATCGGCCGCGAAGTCCGCCAGGGGCGCTTCGCCAGCGCGTGCGGGCCTTTCGGCCCTCGTGGCCGCGAGGGCCCCCGCGATAGGAGCGAACGCGGCCGCGGAACCGAGCAGCACGCTTTGCGCTGCGAGCCATTCGGGGTCGCCGGCAAGGTCGAACGACAGCAGCAGGGGCGCAACCGCCACGACCATGAGCGCTGCGATGTTCTGCAGCGTGCGCGCTCCGTTTCTCGTCGCGGTGCCGCGAAGGAGCCAGGCGGCGCCGCCTGCCGCCGCGAGCGGTGCGAACGCCCCCGCAGGGCCGACGAGCGCGGCGCACACCGCGGCTCCCAAAGCTGCGGCGAAGCCGAAGGACGCTCCGTGGCAGGCCAGGGCGAAGGCCAGCGCGATGTGCGGTCGAACCTTGCGCGCCCGCTCGCCATCTGCTCCGAAAGAGGGCCGTCCGACCGACGGGTCGTTCTTCGCCGCGGGCCGTTCCTCGGCCGCCTCTACGCGATCGGAGCCCGAGAGCAGCAGTGCCGCCGGAACGAGTGCGAACGCGACGGCGGCGACGGCGGCCGGGGGTGCGAAAGCCAATGCAAACCCGATTCCGGCGCTTGCCGCCAAGGACGTCGCGAGAAAGCCCGCGAGGGTTTTAGGGCTCAGACGGACTAAGAAACGCATGGTTGCTCGGGACGCCTCGGCCGCCCCCAGCCCGAGCAGGGCCCAGAGGGCGCATGCCGCGATGGCGCGAAGATCGATGCCCGTCGCCAACAGCGCGAGGGCGAAGACCCCCGGCAGAGCGGCGGGCGTCCGGACGCGACGGAAGGGTCGCGCGACCCTTCGATGCCGGGTTGCGGCGAAGCACGCGATGCCGCCGCACCAGCCAGCCAGGCACGCTGTTCGACACGCTTGGGGCGGCAGCGCGCCCCCGAACGCCTCCGGGACCCCGTCTAGAAAAAGAACGGCCCAGAGAAATACGAGGACGAGCACGAAAGCCGTGCCGCCGCACAACTCATCCAAGCCCACCGTCTTTCTCGCGATGCTCTCTTGCTCGCTGCTTTCCCTTCTCGATTCCATGTCTTTATTATATCTCATAAGAAAATAATATACATATAAGTACATATTCAAATGAATATAATTCAACGCTCATCATGAAAGAGGGAGGCTCACCTTGCGAGGTGAGGCGTTCGTCACCTTTTTTTCACCTTGCCGAGCGACCGGTTTCGCCCTGCATGTTCGATGCGGGGCATGGTCGTTCGGGCGAACATGAATCTGCTTTGTTAGCCAATCGACAAGAACGGAGTTCCTATGAAAACGAAGCAGGCGGGTGCCGTCGCGATGACGGCGCTCATGATGGCCGGAGCGCTCCTGACCGGCTGCGTCGGCGGCGGCGAGCAGAGCGCCCCCGCCGACGACGCCCCGGCCGCAAGCGAGCCGACCACGCGCACGGTGCGCGACAGCAACGGCACGGAGGTCTCAATCCCGGCCGACGTCGAGCGCGTTGCCCCGGGCATCGGGGCGTTCGCACAGGTGACCGAAATGCTCACGCAGGGTTCGGGCAAGATAGCCGCCACGGCCGTCAAGCAGATATCCGACGACTTCAAAAGCACCTTTCCCGACTACGAGCAGTCGAACCCCGACAACCGCGACGCCAGCTCGGTCGAGGACCTCGTGGCGGCGGAAGTTCAAGTGGTTTACGGACCCGAGAGCCTGTATTCCGACGAGCAGCGCGCGCAGCTCGACGAAGCCGGCATAGCCTTCGTGGCGCTGAACAACATCGGCAGCGTGGACGGCATGTGCGAGAGCATCCTCACCATCGGCGAGATACTCGGCTCCGACGAGCAAGCCGTCGCGCAGCGCTTTGTGGATTACTATCGGGCCGGCTTGTCCGATGCCGAGAAGCGCACCGCCGGAATCGCCGATGCCGACAAGCGGGGGACGCTCCAGCTGAACATGGCGGGCGGCGCCTACACGTGCGCGACGAAAGACGACATCAGCAACGCGTACTACGTCGCCGCAGGGGCAAGAAACGTGGCGGCCGACTACACGGGGGCGAAGAGCGGCCAGTATCCCACGGTGGATGCCGAGCAGATCGTGGCGTGGAACCCGTCGCTCATCGTGGCCATGAACGCCGAGACGAAGGATGCCGTGATGGCCGATCCGGCGCTCGCGGAGGTCGACGCCGTGAGGGACGGCAACGTGGTCACCTGCCCCACGGGTTTGTACCTGTGGTGCGTGCGCAGCGGCGAAGGCGCCCTCATGACGCCGTGGTTGGGAACGGCGCTCTACCCCGACCTGTTCTCCGACGTCGACATGGTTAACGTGCTCCAAGACTTTTACCAGGAGTTCTACCGCGCCGATTTGAGCGAGGGCGACGCTGAGACCATATTGGCGGGTGCGTAGGCGATGGAAGAGGTCCTTTCCGACGATGCGGCGGAGGCGGGCTCTTTCGAACCGGCTTCCGCCGCGCGGCGGCGCGAGGGCGCTCGAGCGGGAGCAGCGCGCGAGCGGGCGGTCATGGCCGGGCTCGCCGTCGCGCTCGCGGCCCTGGCAGCCGTCTCGCTTACGGTGGGCACCTACGACGTGTCGCTGCCCGAGATAGGCCGGGTGCTGTGGGACTGGCTGACGGGGTCGTCCACCGCCCATGACAAGGCGACCGTCGTGCTGCTCACCATACGAGCCCCCCGTATCCTGCTCGCGGCGCTCGTGGGCGCTGCGCTCGCTGCTTCGGGCGCGGCCTACCAGGGCATGTTCCGCAACCCCATGGTTTCGCCCGACATCCTGGGCGTGTCGAACGGCGCCGCCGTGGGCGCCGCGCTCGCGTTGCTGCTGGGTCTGCCGTCGCTCGTTGTGCACGGCCTGTCTTTCGTCTGCGGCCTGGGGGCGGTGCTGCTCGTCATGGCCGTCGCACGGGCCGTAGGCAAGGGCGGCAACACGCTCACCGTCATGATCCTGGCCGGCGTCGTCATGTCATCCACGTTTTCGGCCTTGCTTTCGCTCGTCAAATACGTCGCCGACCCCGACGATGCGCTGCCTCAGATCACCTACTGGCTCATGGGGAGTTTCGCCCGTTCGGGAAACGACGCGAACGTGCTGGTCTTGGCGGCGATCTTCGTCGTCGGGGGAGGCGCCCTCCTGCTCATGCGCTGGCGTATCAACGCCTTGTCGTTCGGCGAGGAGGAGGCTCGCACGCTCGGCGTGGACGTGAAGCGCACGCGCACGGTGGTTATTCTGGCTGCCACGCTGCTCACGTCGGCCACGGTATGCCTGTGCGGCACGATCGGATGGGTGGGGCTCATCATCCCGCATATCGTTCGCCTTGTCGTGGGGCCGAACTACCGGGCGCTGCTGCCGGTGTCTCTTTTGGGCGGCGCCTGCTTCATGCTGCTCGTGGACGACGTGGCGCGCATCATCGTGCCGGGCGAGTTGCCCGTGGGCGTGCTCACGGCGCTCATCGGCGCGCCGCTGTTCATCTACATGCTGGTCAAAGGTCGGAAGGAGTGGTTGTGACGTTGGAGGTGCGCGACCTTGCGTGCGGTTACGGCGGGCGGCGGGTTGTCGAGGGCTTCTCGATGCGCGTCGAGGCGGGCGACATCCACTGCCTGCTCGGGCCGAACGGGGTGGGGAAGACCACGCTGTTCAAGTCCGTTTTGGGGCTGTTGCCGCGCTTGGGCGGCAATGTGCTGCTCGACGGGCGGGAGGTGGACGGCCTCTCTGCCCGCGAATTCGCCCGCGCTGTGGCCTACGTGCCGCAGGCCCACACGCCGCCCTTCGCGTTCAACGTGCGCGACGTGGTGGTCATGGGCCGTCTGGCGCATCTGGGCCCGTTCGCCGCACCGGGACGCGCCGACTACGAAGCGGCCGACCATGCCTTGGCGCAGTTGGGCATCGGTCGTTTGGCCGACCGGGTTTACACCGAGCTTTCGGGCGGCGAGCGGCAGATGGCGCTTATCGCCCGCGCGGTGGCGCAGAGCCCCCGTTTCCTCATGATGGACGAGCCTACGGCAAACCTCGATTTCGGCAATCAGGCGGAGGTGCTGGAGGCTGCCAAACGGCTCGCCGCGGGCGGTATGGGCGTCGTCATGACCACGCACGTTCCCGACCATCTGTTCCAGTGCGAGGCCGAGGGGACGCTCATGTTGCGGGACGGGCGCTACGTGAAGGGCGGCGCCGACGCCGTGCTCACGCCCGAGAACCTGCGCGACGCCTACGGTATCGAGGTCATGGTGCTCGATGCTTCGTGGCGGGGTCGCGGAGTGCGTTTCTGCCGTCCCGTGGTGGTTTGAGGCGACATCGATCGAATGTTGCGTGGGACCGAACGATGCCGTTTGGAAAAGTCGCGAAATTCGGTCTTGCGCAAAGGCTGTGATCCGGTATAATCTTCACTTGCGCGTTCCGAGAAAAGGAAACGCACGGCTCATTCCTCGGTAGCTCAACGGCAGAGCATCCGGCTGTTAACCGGAGGGTTGTAGGTTCGAATCCTACCCGGGGAGCCATTTTTCAAACCTGGTCAGAGGCAACTGCTTCTGGCCTTTTCTTTTATCGGGCCCTAGCCGCGAGCGTGCGCCGCATCTGTTCCGAGCGGGTTGATAACGAGAACCAGGTTGAAAATTAACCGCTTGCAACAAGGAGGTCCGCCGTGAATGCGAGCAAAGGCGCGGCGCGGGGCACCGCGAAGGACAAGGGTCGTCTGGCGGTGCTGCTAGCCGCCTCGATGATGAACCTTATGGGAGGCGCCGCCGTAGCCCCGGCCCTTCCTCAGATGAGCGCGGCGTTTCCGGATGCGTCGGCCACGGAGGTGACGCTTGTCATCACCTTGCCCGCGCTGGCTATCGCCATCGTGGGGCTGGCCGTGGGCGCGCTCGCCGACCGGGTCGGCAAGGTGCGCACGCTGGCGCTGTCGTCGCTCGTGTTCACGGCGGCGGGGCTCTCGGGCGCGGTGCTCGGTTCGATCGAGGCCATCCTCGCCGGTCGCTTCTTGCTCGGCATCGGCATAGCGGGCATAACGGTGTCCACGACGGCGCTCATCTCCGAATGCTACGACGGCGCCGCGCGCTCGCGCGTGCTGGCGCTGCAGTCCGCCTCTATGGGCGCTGGCATCCTGCTGCTCGAGTTCGGCGGAGGGGTACTGGCCGAATTCGGCTGGCGCATGCCGTTCCTCGTTTACCTCGTGGGGGTCGTCATCTTCGTGGGCGTGCTGTTGTTTCTGCGCGAGGATGGCGGCGGGAAGGAGCGAGGAGAGACGGCGGGCGATCGCGCGGAGGCGCCGGGAGGGGCCGAGGGCGCGTCCGGTCGTTCGGCGGGAGGCGCGCCGGCTTTCCGGCGCGGCGACGTTCTGGCCGCCGTGGCGGGCGGTGCGCTCACCATCTTCCTGCTTGAGGTGCTGTCGTTCGCGTTTCCCGGCAAGCTGCCCTATTTTATCGAGGAGCTGAGGGCGACGTCGTCAACGAGCGGGCTGTTCTTGGGAATTCATGGCAGCTGCATGGCCGCGGCATCGCTTCTGCAAGGGCGCCTTGCTCCGCGCACCCGGCGCTCGACGTTGCTGGTAACGGGTTTCGCCCTGCTCGCGGCATGTTTCGCGGCGTTCTTCGCCCTTCCGAGCCTGCCGGCGGTGCTCGTGGCCGCTTGCGTGGGCGGGGCGGGCATCGGCATCGTCATGCCCACGGTGCTGCAATGGGTCTCGAGCGTGATGACGCCTGAGACGTCGGGCAAGATCATGGGCTGCTACACCGTCATGCTCAACCTGGGCCAGTTCGCCTGTTCGCTCGTGCTGGCGCCCGTGATGCTCGCCGTGGGCTCCACCGGCGCCCTGTTCGGCGTGTTCGCCTGCTTTGCGGCGGCGTGCTGCGTCGCGATCGTGCTGGCCCGGCGTGGCGTGGACGGGTCTGCTGCGGAAGGGCTCCTGCCGGAAGACGGCCTTCCTAGCGCCGAAAACCTCGGCCAATAACCCTGGAACCCCGAATCCTCGATATATGAATTCTGCCCACTACATGGCAGGTTGCAGCAGCTTCTGAGGGAGGGCCGATAGGCGGTATGAAAACGCCTGCTCGCGGTTGCGGAGCCAAGGCCGCCTGAAAAACTCATCGTACGTTCCGATTCCGTTCCGCACTGCTTGCAACCAGGGGGCAGGTTCGTAGTGGGGACGGTGCTTTCGGCAAGCCCAGGGTTCGAATGCGGCCGCTATGCGGCCGGAACGTATAGAATAGGGACAGTTGCTGGAAGGGGAACAGGGGACACGATGGGTGCTTCAGACGAAGGGGCGTCGCGCGGGGACGTGTCGGCCGGTCGCGTGCGAGCCACCGCTGCTCGCGGGGCGGGGCGTAAGGCGGCACGCGGGGGCTCGACGTTGATGGGCGTGCTGGCTATTGCGGCGGGCATCGTCATCGTCATGAACCTTTTCAAGGTGTCGGCGTCTATGAGTTTGCTGACGGCCGATTTGGGCATCGATCCGAGCGCGGGCAGCTGGCTCATCACCATCTGCACCGTGGTGGCGGTGGTGCTCGTGCTGCCGGCGGGAGGGCTGGCCGACCGTTTCGGGCCGAAGCGCATCGGGCTGCTTGGCCTGGTTTGCGCGGCGCTCGGCAGCGCGGCGGGGGCCCTGTGCGTCGACATCGGGCCGCTTTTGGCCACCCGCGCGCTCGAGGGCGTGGGTTACGGGCTCACGGGGGTTGTTTCGCCGGCCATCATCGCCGAGGCGTTCCCGCCCGAGAAGCGCGGGTTTCCCATGGCCGTGTGGTCGTGCTGGATGGACCTGGGAATGCTGGCCGTGCTCAACGTGGCGAACCTGTTCATCGACCCGTCTGTGGTTGGCAGCTGGACGAACCTCTGGTGGCTGTGCTCGGCGCTCATCGTTGTCGTGGCGGTGGTCTACGCGCTTGCGGTCAGAGAGGCGCCTCGGCTACCGGCTGGGGAAGGCGCGCGCCGGCCTTCGTTGGCCCAAGGGCTGCGCACGCCTGCGACATGGGTGGTGGCGCTGGTGTTTCTGCTGTACAACATTGGCGTGCTCTCGCTGCTCACCTTGGCGCCGCTCTACTGCCAGGCGCAGCTTGGCCTGGGCGTGGCGGAGGCCAATTCCTACACGAGCCTGCTCACCGTGGGCATGATAACGGGTGCGTTCGCCATGGGCTTCGTGCTCTCGCGGGTGCGGACGCTGCGTGCGCGCATTGTGCTGCTCGCGGCGAGCATGGTGCTCGCCGCGGCCGTTCTCGGCTGGGCTTACGTGTACACGCTCGACCAGATCGTTGCCTTCATGCTGCTGACCGGGCTCTGCTTGTCCATCATGCCGGCCGTAGGGTTCACCATCGTGCCCGAGACGGCGGCGTCGCCCGCGTTCGTCGGCGCGGCTATCGGCCTGTTCATGCTCATGGGAAATCTGGCCGGCTTCGGCACGCCGCTCGTAGGATCGCTGATGGAAGGCTCGGCCCCCGCGCTCTCGGCGGCCCTCGTCGGCGTCAACCTCGTCGGCGCGGCGCTGTCTTTGGTGCTGCTGAGGCTGATGAAGATATCCCGTACTTTCTAAGGGTGTCGCAAGACGCAAAACGGGGAAACGATAGTTTCCCCGTTCGTTGATTCTATGGTGGGCCCAGCAGGACTCGAACCTGCAACCAAGGGATTATGAGTCCCCTGCTCCGCCATTGAGCTATAGGCCCGCGCGAAAAGCGCCCAGCTATTCTATCTCAAAACAAGGCGTTGTGCCAAGGTTTCGCGATTCTGATGCGAAAAATGCGCGAGGGGCAGGGCGGGTCGAAAAGGCCACGCCACGTTGCGTCCGCGCCTCGCCGCCTAGTACACCATGCCCATGGTCTCGCGCACCTCGTCGAGGGTGGCGTTCGCGATCTCGTTGGCCGCGCGGTTGCCCTCGTGCAGCACGTCCTCGATGTAGTCCATGTCGGCCAGCAGCTCCTCGCGGCGCGCGCGGATGGGGGCCAGGTAGGCGTTCACGCTCTCGGTGACGTACTTCTTGAGCGTGCCCGAGCCGCCGTCGCCGATCTCGGCAGCGATGTCGGCCTCGGTGCGGCCGGTACAGAGCGCGGCCGTGGTCAGCAGCGCCGACACGCCGGGGCGCCCTTCGGGGTCGTAGGTGATGTTCCGATCGGCGTCGGTCTGGGACTTCTTGATGAGCTTCGCCGTCTCGGCGTCGGTGGCGGACAGGCTGATGGCGTTGCCGTAGCTCTTCGACATCTTGCGCCCGTCGAGGCCCGGGATGGCCGGGGCGTCGTTCAGCAGGCCGTCAGGCTCGGGGAACACGTGGCCGTAGCGCTCGTTGAAGCGGCGGGCTATCTGGCGCGTCTGCTCGATGTGGGGCATCTGGTCCTTGCCCACGGGCACGATGTTGCCCTTGCAGAACAGGATGTCGCACGCCTGGTGCACGGGATAGGTGAGCAGCAGGCCCGTGAGGGCGTGGCCCGAGGCGTCCTGCTCGGCCTTCACCGTGGGGTTGCGCAGAAGCTCGGACTCGGTCACGAGCGACAAGAACGGCAGCATGAGCTGGTTGAGCGCCGGCACGGCCGAGTGCGTGAAGATGATGGTCTTGGCCGGGTCGATGCCGCAGGCCAGGTAGTCCACCACCATGTTGCGCACGTTGTCGGCGATGTTCGCGGTGGTGTCGCGGTCGGTGATGACCTGGTAGTCGGCGATGATGATGCGGGTGGAGATTCCCAGATCCTGCAGCGCCACGCGCTCGCGGATGGTGCCGAAGTAGTGTCCCAGGTGCAGCCGCCCGGTGGGTCGGTCGCCGGTCAGCATGGTGTACTTCTCGGGATGCTCGGGCAGATCGGCGCGGATCTCGTCGGAGCGCTTGCGGCTGGCTTCGTAGCTGTCGATGCTCATGGGGTTCGTCTCTTTCGTGGTCTTAAGGGCAAAACGTCGCCCACCAGTATAGCGTTTCTTTTTCGCGCCGACTCACGCGTTTGAGCGCGAACGCATGGTTTTTGCGCCCCGATCTCGCGTTGAAGGGTTGAAGGGCCGCGTACGGCGCAAACGCGGCCATGTTGGAGGCGCCGTTCGGCCTTTTCCCTTATTGCGCGGTAAGGCCAGATCATCTATACTTAGTATTGCTAAATAACAGAAACGAGGACGTTCGATGCAGCAAAGGTTCGCTCAGCAGATGAAGAAGGGCGCGCTTGACATGCTGGTTCTGAAGCTCTTGGAGCGCGAGGAGAAGTACGGCTACCAGCTTATCAGCGAGCTGCGCGAACGGTCGGGCGGTGCCGTGTCGCTCAAAGAGGGCACGCTGTACCCCTTGCTGTACCGGCTGGAGGACGGCGGCCTGGTGACCAGCCGCACGGCGGCCAAGACGGCGAAGGAGCCGGCGCGCAAGTACTACGCCATCACGGAGCAGGGTCGCACGGCCTTGGGCGAGATGTTCGAGGTTTGGAGCGAGTTCAACGGTTGCGTGGAGTCGATCATGGAGGAGGAGCGATGAATCAGCGGTCCTATGTGAAGGCGGTGGCGAAGCGCCTGACGTGCTCGAAGGCGCGCCGCGACGAGTTCGTGCGCGACCTGGAGTCGGACATCGCCGCCGCGCTCGCCGAGGGCGAGACGTGGGAGCAAGTCGAGCGCCGCATGGGCTACCCTCGCGACGTCGCGCGCGAGTTCAACGAGGACCTGTCCGACCGCGAGCTCGCCGCCGGCAAGAAGCGCAGGCGGCTGAAGATGGTCGGGGTCATCGCCGCCGCCGTGGTCGTGGCGGCAGCTGTGCTTGTGGCGGCTGCTTGGTGGATGCTTCCTAAGGCGGCGCCGGTTGGTGCAACGACGGGACTTGACGAGCAAGTCGCCGTGGAACGCGCTAAAGAGATCGTGACGTTGCTCGATGCGGACGACTTCGAAGCTCTACATGCGCTGTCGGACGACACGATGGCGAAGGGGATGACCAAGGAAAAGATCGATCAAGCTCGTGCGGCTGTAGGAGAGAACTGGGGAGCGTTTGTGTCGTTCGGCACTGCTTATGCAACCGATCTCACTCAAGGGGGCGTGACTGGCACCGTGGTGAGCATGGCGGCCGTCTATGAAAACGCTACGGTCGTTTACCAGATTTCACTGAACGCGGATTCGCAACTCATCGGCATATATTTTGGTTGATCGCTAGAGGATCATTGCGCGGTCGCGGTAAAAGAAGGTTTGGCTATGACGCTTTTCTCTATCGGGGAGGCGGCGCTCCTTTCCGCCGCCCTCGTGATCCTCGTCTTGTTCGGCGCTTTCGTGTTCCAGGGCAATGAACGATGCTTTCGCCTGCTGGCGGGCTCCCGTGATTTCCTGAGCCTCGATCCGACCGAGCAGGAGTACCGAAGGACGGCTCGAGAATCGGGGGTGGCGGTGTTCTTGATCGCCCTCCTTCTGCTGTGCGCATGGGGCGGAAACCTCGTTGGCCGTCTGTGCGCGGGAACCGCTGCGGCGGCTTTGGTCGAAGCTGCGGTTCCTTTGGTGGTTGCTCTGTCTATGGTCGGTCTTTTCGTTATAGTGGTCCTACAGATGAGGCGGCATGTGCGTTTGCTGAACCGCAAGTAAGCGAATCGAGGGGCATTCTATGAACGAGTCGATAGAGAACCTGTCGCGCGAGCAGTTGGCGGCGCTGGTCGAGGCGTACGCCAAGAACGCCATCGCGCTCGACGGCGTGTGGTTCCAGGCGGCGGAGCGCGACGCCGGCATGGACGCGGCCATGCGCTACGACTGCGAGGCGTGGGAGCGTTTCGGCCTCACCGAGGCGCGGCGCTTGAAGAAGCTGCTGGGCCTGGGGGCGCGGCCGGGGCTCGACGGTTTGGCCGCCGCTCTGCCGCTGCGCTTCCAGTCGGTGGCGAACGAATGCGCCGTGTGCCGTGAGGACGACGCCGTGATCTACCGCATCGAGACGTGCCGCGTGCAGCAGGCGCGCAAGGACAAAGGGCTCGGCTACCACCCTTGCAAGCAGGTGGGAGAGGTGGAGCATCCGTCGTTCGCCCGCGGCATCGACGAACGCCTGGCCTGCGCATGCCTGAGCTGCCACCCCGACGTGACCGACGACACCTGCAGCTGCGCCTGGCGGTTCACGCTGAAGGCGTAGGCGGTTCCAAGCCCCGAGGGCGGCCCTAACGCGTGCGGCGGCCTTCCAGACTCTCGCGGTACCTTCGTTTCTCGGCGTACATGAGCTTGTCGGCGCGGTTCACCAGGATGCTCGCCGCTTCGCCGGCGTCGCTCCATACCGCGCCGATCGAGGCGCTGGCCACGTCGTCGTTCGCCGCGCGCTCCCTGAGCGAGGCCGTGCGGGCCTCGAACTCCTCCCGCTCCAGGTTCGCGGCCAAAACGACGAACTCGTCGCCGCCTATGCGGTAGACGTCATCGGGGAAAAGATCGCATACCAGGCCGCTCATGCGGCGTATCATGAGGTCGCCGTACGAGTGCCCCTGCGTGTCGTTTGCCAGCTTCAGGTCGTTGATGTCGACGAACACCACGCCGAACGAAGCGGGCGGGCGCTCGTCGAACTCGTCCAGCACCTCGAGGTACCGGTTGCGGTTCCCCACGCCGGTCAGGCTGTCCACGCGCGAAAGCTCGCCCAGCCTGTCCAGCAGCTTCCGCTTCTCCAGCTCGTTTTGGATGAAGTACGTCAGCGAGCGCAGCAGCATGAACTCCTCGGTGTTGCGCCGCGGGTTGTCCACGCCCAGAAAGGCGATCATCTCGCCCGCGGCGTCGTGCACGGGCACGGCTATCAGCGAGTCGATGCCCTGCGGAGCGAGCGTCTTGTACTCTTGGGAGTCGTGGTCGAGCGTGCGCTCCGCATCGATGATGTGCACCATGCCCACAGCGTCGAAGCTCTCCATCCAGCTTCCGAAGTCGTCGAAGGATATCTCCTGCAGGTTGTCGATTTCGGGCGAGACGCCCGCGGCGCACCACTCGTAGGTGTTGCTCACGTTGTTGCCCGTCGTCGATTCGAACAGGTAGGCGCGGTCGGCGTCGTAGAACTCGCCGAGCACGCAAAGCAGCTCGTCGATGCCCGTGCCGCCCTCCGTGTCGCCCGAAAGCGTCCGCGCGCAGCGCACGAGCGTGCGCTCCACGTCGAGACGCGCCTGCAGGTTGCTGCGCTGCTCCATCTCCTCGGTCGAATCGCTCGCCACTTCGAGGCGCAGGGTCTCGCCCTCGACCTCGATGAGCTTGTCTTGGCAGGTGTAGTAGCGCCCGACTCTTTCGTTGTACGTTTCGAAGCGGCAGCGGCCCTCGCGCAGGAGCCGCCTGTTCGTGCAGCTGGGGCACGGTTTGTCCCGGCCCTGCAAAACGGCGTAGCACTTCTTTCCCAGGTACTCGCGCTCAGACACGCCCAGGACGGTGCGCCCGGCCTCGTTGAGGTACAGCAGCTCGTTCGTGTCGATGGTGCAGACGTATATGATGTTGTCGCTGGCTTCGGTGACGATGCCGGCGATGTTGGTTCTGTCCACGGCCGCGCTCCTTGTCGTTGCTCGATCGAACCATTATAGCCCCTTTCGACAGGAGGGCCCATCGGCACGACGTTCTCTTCCTGCAATTCGCCGACCAGCACAAATAGCATATGGCAATCGAGCTTGCTGGGGATATAATGGTCGTAATGTCGCGTTCGCCCGTCAGCGAAAGGGCGTGCGCACGAGCGGCCGGCGCCGTTTTTCGGCCGCGGTCTTGGTTTCGCTCATGGAAGGAACGCCATGCGGGATGCTTCGGTGGGGGGGGGGGTCTCTGAGAGAGGTCCCGGAGGTTCCGCGCGCTCGCGTGCGGGCGTGACGGCAGCCTGCGTCGTCGTCTGGATCATCGGCGCGGCGCTGCTCATCTCGAGCCTCGCGCAGATGCAGAACTACGCGTCCATCATCAACAACGCCGGCGTGGTGCGCGGCGGCACGCAGATGGCCGTCAAGCTCGAGATGGCCGGCGTCCATGCGGACGCCATCGCCGAGCGCGTCGACGGGCTGCTCGTGCAATTGATCGGCAACGAACGGGTGCGCCTGTTCAAAACGTCTGCCTCCGACGCCGTCTTGGACGATTTGCGTGCCGTGCAGGACAAGTGGCGCGTCATTAGGGACGAGGTCGAGGACGTGCGGTCCGGCGCGCCAAGCGGGGCTCTGCTGCAGGCGAGCCAAGAGCACTGGGAGCTCGCCGACAAGGCCGTCAAGGCCGCCGAGGTGCGCGCGAACTCCGAATCCCGCCTCATGCTGTTCGTGAGCGCCTTCCTCGTGCTGTTCACCACCGCGATCATCGTGCTGCGCGAGCGCGACAGCATGAAAAGGCAGCGAAGGATCTTTTACACGGATCCTTTGACCGGCGGAAGCAACCTGGAGGGCTTCTGCCGTCAGGCCGCCAAGGAGATAGCCGCCGCCCCGCCCTCCACGTATTTGGTGGTCTACACCAACATCGTCCACTTCCGGTTCATCAACGACTCGTTCGGCCGCACCGCCGGCGACGAGCTCATCGTGCGCCTGTACGAGATATACCGCGAATCCTGCGACGGCCTGTGCGCCCGGGCGGATTCGGACCATTTCGCGTTGCTGATGAAAAACGATCCCGTGGCGCTCGAGGCGCTTTGCGCGAAGGTCGACGCCGACCTGCGCGCAGCGGAGGACCTGCATTTCACCGGCACGCTGTCGTGCAACTACGGCGCGTACGTGGCCGACGACCCGAACGTCGGCGTTGCGTCCATGGTGAGCGACGCCGCGCACGTGCTCAAGGCGGGCGCCAAGGAACGGGGGATCGCCTACTACACCGAGGCGTTCCGCGCCAAGCTCAGCAGCGAGATGGAGATCGTGCAGGGCATGGCCGACGCGCTCGAACGCGAGGAGTTCCAGCTGTACTTCCAACCTCAGATCGACGTGCGCACAGGGATGCTGACGGGGGCCGAGTGCCTCTGCCGCTGGCAGTCGTGCGAGCTCGGCTTCATGCAGCCGAACGCGTTCATCCCCGCGTTCGAGCGCTCCGGGCTCATATCCGAGCTGGACTTCTACATGCTGGAGCGCGTGTGTCGGGCGTACCCTCTGCTCCTGCCGGGCGATCGGGGAGGGGCGCTGCCCGTGTCCATCAACTTCTCGCGGCCCACGGTGCTGCAGGACGGCTTCGTCGAGCGGTTCCTTGAGATCGTGCGGAGCCACGACCTTCCTTCCGAGGCCATCGAGGTGGAGATAACGGAAGGCGCGTTCATGGTCGACGAGGCCGTGGTCATCAACGCCATGGACACGCTGCGCGCAGAGGGCTTCCGCATAGCCATGGACGACTTCGGAACGGGGTTCTCGTCGCTCAACCTGCTGCGCAGGCTGCCGATCCAGGTGCTCAAGCTCGACAAGGAGTTCCTGCGCGAAGGCTACGAGACCGACCGCACCCAGTCCATCTTGAGCGACATCGTGGGCATGGCGCAGCATTTGGGCATCCGCACCGTTTGCGAAGGGGTCGAGACGCCCGAGCATCTGGAGCTGCTGCGCCGGATCGGCTGCGACACGGCCCAGGGCTTCTACTATTCCCGTCCCGTCGATTTGGAGTCGTTCAAGCGCACGTACCTGGGCTAGAATGGTGGGGAACGGAACCGGGGAGGTGCGAGCATGGTCGAGTGGATGGGGCTGGAGTTGGACGGCTTTTGGTTGTCGCTGCTGTTCGGGAGTCCGTTGGGGCTGTTCGTCTTCTCGTTCCCCATCATGTTCTTCCTCGCTTTCGTGGTCTCGGAATCGGCGGAGCCGCTGGAGCGCTTGGCCAGGAGAAGCGAGGGGCTCGGGCGGTTCATAGACAAGGCGCGGGAGAAGGGCCCCCGCGAGGGCTGGTCGGGCTACGTGATCGGCGCGATCACGGTGGCGTTCCTCTTCGCCTGCGCAGCCTGGGTGTACCTGAGCGTCAGCGGTTCGTGAGGATCGGAGAGCCGCCGATTCGGTGCTGCGCGGTCGGCTCGTGCAGGAATTGAGAATTAGGCAGAATTAGCCAAAATCAGCCCTTGCGCACCTTGCCGCCAACCGCTAGAATACTTTAGCACGTTGAAACGACAACGTACCCACGGTCGCTTGGCTCAGCGGGAGAGCATCGCCTTCACACGGCGGGGGTCACAGGTTCAAATCCTGTAGCGACCACCAGAAACTTCAAAGCCCTCGGATCCCCGAGGGCTTTTTGATTCTCCGATAGGCTCCGGGGGAGCCGACCTCGTTCACCTCTCCACGCCCATGCGAAAACGCGACATTCTACGCGTCGGTGTCGTCGCGCTCGGCGGCGATCCTTGCGATACTGGCGCAAGGAGGGGAAGGCCCTATCTTCCTCTCAGATTTCCAAGTGCACTGGGAATGCCGTAAAGAACCTTTCGAGGAGGGGGATTCGCCATGCCTTCTAAATCAACCATCGTCAAAATTGGGGCCGTCGCCGGCCTGGGAACCGGCATCGTGTGCTTGGTCGACGGCCTTTTGTGGGATCTCGTTCCCATAAACCAGTACCAGGGCATGTTCTGGCTGTCGTTCATGCCGCTCATCCTGTTCTTCATGCGGGAGCCGCAGGAACGCAAGTATCTGGGCAACATGCTCGTCTCGTTCGTCGCCGGCCTGCTGTGGGGGCTGGTCGCCTTGGCGGCCATCATGGTCCTCGCGCCGCTCGGCGTCGTGCCGCTCGACATCGTCATCGACCTCGTGATCTGCGGGCTTATCGTGCTCGTCCACAAAGGGCTGCTCGGCGGCACGCCGTTCAACGCGGTGGCCTGCGTGTTCCTCGGCTTCGCCGAAACGCTCGGCTGCATGACGACCTCGTTTCCCCTCGCCGGCCAGCTGGTGGCGCCGGGGACGTTGAACGGCCTCGACCTGCTCGTCGTATTCGCTTGGGGCACCGCGGTGACGTTCGCCCTGTCGTGGCTGTGCGACGTGCTGATAGGCAAACTCGTGTTCAAGGGGAAGGCTCCCCAGGATACGCCGCCCGCAGGCGGCGGCAACGGCCCGCAGTAGGGCGAGGGAAACAAGGAGAGAGAGGAGAGCGCCATGCCGATGGAAAGGGAGCGGTTCGTCGTGCCGACCGAGATGGGCGGCGAGACGATCGGAAAAGTGTACGCGAAGGAGCTCAGACCGGTGCCCATGGACGAGTACCGCCGGCTTTCGGAGGACGAGCGGCTGCTCTGCAAGCCGTACCCGTTCGACCAGCGCGCGTACGAGGCGGCACCGGGCATCCTGTGCGAGCAGGACGTGGGCGTTGAGATGCGCGACGGGACGGTGCTGTACGCCGACGTCTTCCGTCCGAGCAACGCCGACGAGCGGGTGCCCGCCATCCTTGCTTGGAGCAATTACGGCAAGCGCTGCAACGAGTACCGCGAGGGCGACGACGTGGCCTACACCCCCGGCGTGCCGCAGGGCTCCGTGTCCGCGTTGGCCAAGTTCGAGGCGGCCGATCCGGAGTACTGGTGCCGCGAAGGCTACGCCGTCGTCAACGTGGACATCCGGGGCATCGGCTACTCGGGCGGCTACCACGAGCAGTTCGGCAAGCAGGACGCCGAAGACGGCTACGACTTCGTCGAGTGGACGGCGCAGCAACCGTGGTGCAACGGCAAGGTGGCCATGGCCGGGTCATCGGCGCTCGCCATCAGCCAATGGCACATCGCCGCCGAGCAGCCGCCGCACCTGGCCTGCATCGCGCCGTGGGAAGGCATGAGCGACATGTACCGCGAATCGCTGTACGAGGGCGGCATCCCCTGCATACAGTTCACCAACTTCGCCACGGCGGGAGCCTGCGGGCAGGGCGGCATCGACGACCAGGGCGCCATGGCCGAGAAGTACCCGCTCATGAACGCCTACTGGGAGGACAAGATTCCCGACTTCTCGAAGATCGAGGTGCCCGCCTACGTGTGCGCCGGATGGAACCACTTCCATTTGCGGGGGTCGGTCATCGGCTGGCGCAAGATGGCGTCGAAGCGGAAGTGGCTGCGCACCCATCGCGAGTTCGAGTGGCCCGACTTCTACTCGCGCGAGGGCGTCGCCGAGCTGAAGGCGTTCTTCGACCGCTATTGCAAGGGCGTTCGAAACGGCTGGGAGTCCACGCCGCGCGTGCGCATCGCCGTGCAGGACCGCTTCGATGAGGACTGGTGCGCCGCCCGTCCGGAGAAGGAGTTCCCGCTCGCGCGGACGCGCTACGAGCGGCTCCACCTCGACGCCGCGACGATGGGCATGGCGGACGAGTCGCTGGGCGCGGAAGCCCACGTGCGCTACGACGGGCAAACGGGGCAGGCCGAGTTCGACTACGTGTTCGCGGAAGAAACCGAGCTGACCGGCTATCCGATGCTGCGCCTGTGGGTCGAGGCCGAAGGGCACGACGACATGGATTTGTTCGTCACCCTCAAGAAGCTGTCGACGGCGGGCGTCGAGCAGCCCGTCACCGTGTTCGGCGGTACGGCCCCGCACCCCGGCGCGTGGGGCAAGATGCGCGTGTCGCACCGCGAGCTCGACCCCGAGCTTTCGAGCGACTTCCAACCCGTGCAGGCGCACCGCCGCGAGCAGAAGCTCGCGCCGGGCGAGATCGTGCCGGTCGACATCGAGATCAATCCGACGAGCCGCATCTGGCATGCGGGCGAGACGCTGCGCGTGCAGGTGGCGGGGCGCTACCTGCGCGATCCGCATTGGATAGAGCCCTTGGTATGGGAGGCCGACAACAAGGGCGACCACATCATCCATACGGGCGGCCGCTACGACTCGTATCTGCAGATTCCGGTGGTACCGCCGAAATACGACGAGCGCACCGTGTTCGTGGTCAACGAAGACGAGCATCCGACGCATCCGATTTTCTAGTGCAGCGCGCCCTCCTGTCTGCTATAACGACAGGAGGGCTTTTCGCGTGTGAGGAGGTTGTGCATGGATGCCCTGCAAACGTTCAACGACACCGAGCGGGCCATAGCGGACGCTTTTCTCGGCCTCATGGGTACCAAGCCCTACGAGAAGGTGACGGTCAAGGAGCTGACCGGCCGGTGCAACGTAGCCCGCACGACGTTCTACCGCTACTTCGAGGACACGTACGATCTGCTCGAACAGATCGAACGACGCCTGCTCGACCGCTTGAGCCTCTATCGCGTGCGGAAGGCGTCCTCGAGCGACGAGCGCGCCGGCAAGCCCTTCGAGAGCATGGAGAACTGGTTCGAAACCGGAATCGGCCTGCGTCCCGTGCTCGGGCCGCTCATGGGCGAGAACGGGGACGTGTACTTCAAGGACCGCCTCCAGGCGCAGGTGCGCCGGGAGCTGAACGCCATGATGGACGACGACCGCGCGCCCAAGGACCGCCTGCGCCCGTACTACGTCGCCTTGCTCGCCTCCGCCCACATAGGGCTCTTGGCGTACGTTGTGAGCGTCGAGGACGGCTCCCAGCTCATCAGCGCCCACGACATGGCCGTCATCGCGAACTCAGGGCGGGCGGCCTATTACCGTTGCACGGAGGGCGCGCCTCCCATTTCGGACGAGCAGCTGTTCGGAAAGTGAGCGGCGCGCGCTTGCGACGGGGGACCGCTTCCTTCGCGGGGATCCCGCTATTTGCCGCAAGCCGCCGGCTGGCGCCGAGGCGACGTCGAGCGGTCTGGCGCGCCGTGGCTCATGCGCGCTACTCGCCGCGTATCTCGCGCTCCGTGGCGAGGATGTCCTCGTAGTTGGCTATCTTGCCGTTCAGGCGGTCGAGGCCGGCCTGCATGTCGGCGATGCGCTTCTCCACCAGCTCGCGCTGCTCCTCCAGAAGCGCCTTGCGCGCGGCAGCCGTCTGCTCGCCCTGCTCGAACAGCTGCATGTACTCGATGAGCGCCTCGATGGACACACCGGCCCCGCGCATGCACTTCACGAACTGCACGCGCGCGCAGTCCTGCTCGCTGTAGTCGCGCACCCCGCTCGCGTTGCGCGTGACGCCCGGCAAAAGGCCGATGCGCTCGTAGTAGCGCAGCGTGTCGGCGCTCATCCCGTATTGCTTGCTCACTTCGGCTATCTTCATCGAAGGCTCCTTCCCGTGTATGCGTATTGAAGCACATGGAGCGCACTCCAAGTCAAGGGGTTCGACGATCCGCCCTCACGCAGTGCGCATCGCGGACACGGCGAAGCGCCGCCGCTCCCGCCAACGGCCGTTCGCGTTCGACCGGCGCCGCCGCAACCGCATCATTGTAGTCGCTTTCTGGGATCGGCGAAGACGCTTCGCCGCAAGGGCGTTCTTCCGCTATCATAGACAAGTTGCGCCCGACCGGACGCCGCATGCCGTCGGTGACGGGCAGCGGCTCGTACGATGCCGAGGGCGCCCTGGAAAACCCACGCACGGAAAGCGCGCACGCACCATGATCATGCAGCTCGAACACATATCGAAGTCGTTCGGAGGGCGCCAGCTCTTCCACGACGTGACGTTCCGCCTCGAAGAGTACGAGCGCCTGGCCCTCGTGGGCCCGAACGGCGCCGGCAAAACCACCATGCTCAACATCATCTCGGGCCAGGAGGACGCCGACGAAGGGCGCGTGCTGTTCGCGAAGGGCGCCCGCGTGGGCTACCTGGAGCAGGAGGCCATCGAGATGGCCGACCAGCCCATCTTCGAGGAGGTCATGTCGTCGCAGGTGGAGGTGCTCGAAGCCGAGCGCCGCCTGTACAAGCTGGAGCACGAGCTGGGCGAGAACCCCACCGAGCAGCAGCTGGCCGCGGCCGGCCGCGCGCGCGACGCCTACGAGGTGCTGGGCGGCTACACCATCGAGGCCAAGGTGCGCAGCGTCATGTTCGGCCTCGGCTTCAAGGAGGGCGACCTGCGCCGTTCCACCACGGAGTTCTCGGGCGGCTGGCAGATGCGCATCGCGCTGGCGAAGCTGCTCATCCGCAACCCCGAGGTGCTGCTGCTCGACGAGCCCACCAACCACCTGGACCTGGAGAGCGTGAAGTGGCTCGAGGGCTTCTTGCGCGGCTACGGCGGCACCGTGGTGGTGGTGAGCCACGACCGCGCGTTCATGGACAACATGGTGGACCGCGTGGCCGAGGTGGACAACGGCCAGGTGAACTTGTACAAGGGCAACTACTCGGACTATCTGCGCACGCGCGAGGAGCGCCTCGAGCGCCTGCGCGCCGAGGCGGCGAAGCAAGCCGAGGAGATCGCCCACATGGAGGCGTTCATCGAGAAGTTCCGCTACAAGCCCACGAAGGCCAAGCAGGTGCAGGACCGCGTGAAGAAGCTGGAGAAGATCAAGCGCATCGAGCTTCCCGAGGAGAAGAAGACGGTGCACTTCAACTTCAAGCAGCCGCCGCGCACCGGCGACGAGGTGGTGCGGGCGCGCGGCTTGGTGAAGCGCTTCGGCGAGAAGACGGTGTACGACGGCTTCGACTTCACCCTGTACCGCGGCGACAAGGTGGCCCTCGTGGGTCCGAACGGCGCGGGCAAGTCGACGCTGCTGAAGATGATCGCCGGGGCGATGGCCCCCGACGCGGGCGGCATCGACTACGGCGTGCACGTGACGAAGACCTATTACGCCCAGCACCAGCTGGAGGAACTGCATCCCGGCAACACCGTGTTCGAGGAGCTCGACCGCGTGGCGCCCGGCTGGACCATATCTCAGGTGCGCACGCTCCTGGGCGCGTTCCTGTTCACGGGCGACGCGGTGGACAAGCGCGTGAGCGTGCTTTCCGGCGGCGAGAAGAGCCGCCTCGCGTTGGCGAAGATGCTCGTGGCGCCGCGCCCGCTGCTGTGCCTTGACGAGCCCACGAACCACTTGGACATCGCGAGCGCCGACATCCTTGAGCAGGCGCTCAAGGCGTTCGAGGGCACCATCTTGTTCATCACGCACGATAGGCACCTCATCCGCGGCGTGGCGAACCGCATCGTTGAGGTGGAGCCAGGCCGCGTGACCAACTACGACGGCGACTACGACTACTACCTGTTCAAGAGCGGCCAGCTCGACGGCCCCGCGCCCGAGGAGCGCTCGCTCGTGGACGAGGTCATGGGGGAGGGCGCCGCCGGCAAGGCGGCCTCCGGCAAGGGTGCGAAGGCGCAGGCAGGATCCAAGACCGTGGTGAACGTGAACCGACGTGCGCGCGGCGAGGGCGGCTCCGCCAAGTCGACCGCGTCCGCGCAGATCACGGCCCCGCGCGAGAGCTCTCCGAAGACGAAGGAGCAGAAGCGCCGCGAGGCCGAGGCGCGCAACCGCGCCTACGCCGCGCTCAAGAACCACCGCAAGCGCATCGCCGAACTGGACAAGCAGATGGAGCGCGACAACGAGCGCCTGGCGGAGCTCTTGGAGCTCATGGCCGACCCGGACTTCTACATCAACGAGGACGCGAGCTCCGACGCCGTGGCCGAGCACGGCAAGCTGAAGGCGCGCCTGGCGGCCGCCGAGGAGGAGTGGTTCCTGCTCACCGAGGAGCTGGAGGAAGAGATGGCGAAGCAGGCGGAACAGGCGTGAGCGGCAACGGCCGTCATCTTGAGCGGAGCGCGAAGGTCGTGCCCTCCTCTTGTCATCCTGAGCGGAGCGCGAAGCGCGGAGTCGAAGGATCCCGCGCGGTGCCAACCGTAAACCTTGCTGCTGACGCCGACCGTCATCCTTCGACCCAGGCGCCATGCGCCTGCGCTCAGGACGACATGAGGTTGAACGTCGTGCTGGTGGAGCCGGAGATTCCGCAGAACACGGGCAACATCGCGCGGACGTGCGCCTGCACGGGAGCGCGGCTGCACGTGGTGGAGCCCTTGGGCTTCCGTCTGACGCAGAAGCAGCTCGCCCGTGCGGGCTGCGACTATTGGGACGAGGTGGACCTCGTGCGCTGGCCGTGCGCCGACGCGTTCTTCGAGGCGCACGGAGCCGACGAGCTGCGCCTGTTCACGGGGCGTGCCGAGCGCTCCTTCGCCGACGTGCGCTACGGTACGGGCGCCTTCCTCGTGTTCGGCCGCGAGAGCCGCGGGCTCGACGCCGCCGTCATCGACCGCTTCGCCGAGCGCTGCGTGCGCATCCCCATGCGCGAGGGCCTGCGCAGCCTGAACCTCTCCAACGCCGTAGCCGTGGCCGCCTACGAGGCCCTGCGCCAACAGGGCTGGCCGGGGCTGGGGTAGCGCAACGTCGCACAGGGGCTTGAACGCGAAACGGCCGTCTGTTGGGGAGAGGCGGCCGTTTCGTTGGGATCGAGGCGAGGGCGCCGGGTCTGCGTCCTAGTACGCGCTCCAGCCGCCGTCGATGGTGAGCGTTTCGCCGTTGATGAAGCCGGCCTGGTCGGAGGCCAGGAACAGAGCGGCGGCCGATATCTCCTCGGGGGTGCCGGAACGGGTGGCGCCAGCGTAGCCGGTGGTGGCCTTCGCCATGCCGCGCTCGCTCGGCTGGCGCATGCCCACGCCGATGTTCGTCTGCGTGTTGCCGGGGCAGATGGCGTTGCAGCGGATGCCGGTGTCGGCGTACATGAACGCCACGTTCTTCGTCAGGCCTACGACGGCGAACTTCGAGGCGGTGTAGGCGCAGCCGCCGCGCCCGGCGCACAGGCCCGACAGCGAGGCCGTGTTGATGATGACGCCGGCGATCTCGTGTTCCAGGAAGTAGCGCACGGCCTTGCGCGTGCCGTACATGACGCTGTTCAGGTTCACTTTCATCAGACGCTCCCACACGTCGTCGTCCATCTCGGCGATGGGCAGCAGGTTGTCCATGATGCCGGCGTTGTTCACGATGATGTCCATCTGCCCGTACGTGTCCACGGCGCGGTCGACCATAGCCTCCACATCCTCGCGCCTCGACACGTCCACCTTGACGGTGTCCAGCTTGTCGCCGTACTCGGCGAACTCCTGCTTGAGCGCGTCCAAGGCCTCCTCGTTGAGGTCGGCGGCCAGGCAGTTCGCGCCCGCCTCCAGGAAGCGTTGCACGATGCTCTTGCCGATGCCGGATGCGCCTCCGGTGATGACGGCGGTCTGGCCTGCGAGGATGGGGTTGGTTCGTGCGTCTGACATGGCGACGACTCCTTTTCTTCTTGCGTTGCTGGCCTGCTGGGACGGAGGATCGGGAAACGGGCCTCCGGGCTCTTCGCGGTTTTGGAACCGCACGCGAAGCGTATCATGGGGCCGATCCCGCCGATCGTCGTCGGCGGCGGAAGGCGCTCTGAGCACCCGCTGCGGAAAAGCCCCCGATGCGAGCGGCAGAAGAACGGTCTTCAGCGGCGAGGGCGGCGCTTTCGATGCAGCTCCCTACGGTTCCGACGAGGCGGTGCCTTTGATGCCCCCCTGCGGGAGTTTGTGAAGTTTCCCCGGCTGGGACGGCGCGTGCGGCCCGTTGCGCTAGACTGATTGGCATTATGATTTCGATACCCTACCTTGTCTGTTCCATACTCAGCTTCATTCCCGCCATCGTGTGCCACGAGGCGTGCCATGGTTTCGCCGCCTACAAGCTGGGCGACCCCACGGCCAAGCGCGCGGGGCGGCTGTCATTCAACCCGCTCAAGCACATCGACCCGTTCGGCACCGTCATCATGCCGCTTCTGCTCATGGCCATGAACATGCCGGTGTTCGGCTACGCGAAGCCGGTGCCGTACAACCCGGCCTACTTCAAGGACCCACGCAAGGGCGACCTCATCGTGGGGCTCGCCGGTCCGGCGGCCAACCTGGTGCTGGCCATAGTGGGCGCGGTCGTGTTCACCGCGGTCTCGCTTGTGCTGCCGGTGAACGTGCTGGCGCAAAACGACTTCTTCTACTATTTCTACGCCATGTTCCTGCCCATGTTCTCGCTCATCAACCTGTACCTCATGTTCTTCAACCTGCTGCCCATTCCGCCGCTGGACGGCTCGTCCATCTTCGCGTTCTTCCTGCCGAAGAAGTACCTGCCCACCTACTACAAGGTGCAGCGCTACGCGTTCCCCATCTTCATGATCGCCGTCATCCTGGTGCCCTACGTGCTGCATTTCAACCCCATCGGCATATACCTGGACGTCACGGCCGGCAACGTGTTCGACCTGCTGTTCTCGTTCGGCGGATAGCGGGGCGCGGGCATGTCGTACAAGGTTCGCATAGACAGCTTCGAAGGGCCGTTCGACCTGCTGCTCTACCTGGTCAGCCGCCAGAAGGTGGATATCGGCGCCATCTCCATCACCCAGATCGCCGACCAGTACCTGGCCGAGGTGAGCCGCATGGACAACCTCGACCTGGACGTGGCGAGCGACTTTTTGCTCGTGGCATCGACGCTTTTGGAGATCAAGGCGGAAAGCCTCATCCCGCGCGAGCGCGACGCCGTGGACGACGACATAGCCGAGCTCGCCCCCAGCGAGGCGCGCGACATGCTGGTGGAGCGCCTGCTCACGTACAAGCAGTTCAAGAACGCGGCCTCCACGCTGCTCGCCCGTTTCGTGTCCGAGGGCCGTATGCACGCGCGCCCGTTCGGGCCGGACGCGTGCTTTTTGAACCTCATGCCCGACTACCTGAAGGACGTGACGCTCGACGGCCTGGCGCTCTTGGCCGCGAACGCCTACGCGCGCCGCGAGGTGTTCCTGCTGGAATCGGAGCACATCGCCGCGAAGCCCATCCCCGTGGAGGTGCACGTGCGGGCCATCCACCAGCGCATCCAGAACAAGAAGCGGCTGCGGTTCTCGGAGCTCGTGGACGAACGCACGCCGCTGCCGGTGGTGGTGGTAACGTTTTTGGCGGTGCTGGAGCTGTACAAGCGCGCCATGGTGAAGATCGAGCAGCAGGAGCAGTTCGGCGACATCGACATCCGCTACATCGAGGGGTCGGGCGAGCTCGTGCTCACGGGCGACGACGCCCTGACGTCGGTGGGGGAGGAATAGGAAGGTTCCATGTTCCAAGGTTTGCAGGAAAGCCAGTTGCCGGGCGCCCTCGAGGCGCTCCTGTTCGTGACCGACGAGCCGGTGGGCACCATCGCGCTCGCCGACATGTTGGAGGTGGAGCCCGCCGACGTGGAGCGGGCGCTCGTGGACTTGCGCGCGCGGTTCGAGGACGAGGAGCGCGGCGTGCAGCTGCGCGAGGTGGCCGGCGGGTGGCGGCTCTACACGCATCCGGTGTACCACGAGCTCGTGGAGAAGTACGTGCTGTCGTGGGACACGCGCAAGCTCTCGCAGGCGGCCATGGAGACGCTCGCCATCGTGGCGTACTCGCAGCCCGTCACGCGCGCCGGCGTGGCCAGCGTGCGCGGCGTGAACTCGGACAGCTCCATCAACTCGCTCGTGGAGAAGGGCCTGGTGCGCGAAGCGGGCACGGCCGACGCGCCGGGCAACCCGGTGCTCTACGCCACGACGCGCGCCTTCCTGGAGAAGTTCGGCCTGCGGTCGGTGGCCGACCTACCCGACCTGGACCAGTTCGCCCCCGACGACGACACGCGCGCGTTCATCCGCGAGCGCCTGAGCGCCACGCGGGAGCCCGTGCACGTGTCCAACGAGGCGCGCATGGACGGCGCGGGCGTCGGAGAGGGCGACGGGTTCGACGGCGTGGAGTTCGACTTCGACGGCGAGGGCGAGGCGGCGGTGACGCTGGGCGAGCAGCTGGGCGGCGCGCAGGCCGACGGAGCCGAGCGGCCGCTGTTCGCCCGCGTGGACGAGGCGGCCGAGGACGCCGCGTCGGCGTCCGCGCAGAGCCTGCTCGCCGAGGCCATGGCGTCGGGCCTCGGCCTGGTTGAGAAGATCGACTTCGACAGCCTGACGTTCGAGACGGACGATGAGTAGCGGCGGAGAGAGGCGAGGGCGGCACCCAGTCGCTCAAACAGTCCTCGCTGCGCTGCGGAACTCGCTTGGTGGGCACCGCCCTCGCCTCTCTCCGCTGCCGCGCGGTTGCCGTTTCTGCGGGAAGCGTCGATGCCCGAGAGGAGGGGGAGGGAATGGAGCCATCCCGAACAGCGCCGCAGCCTGAGCGCATCGTTCCCATGCGCCTGCAGAAGTTCTTGGCGCGGGCCGGGGCGGCCAGCCGCCGGGGGTCGGAGAACCTCATGACGGCCGGGCGCGTCACCGTGAACGGGATCGTGGTCACGGAGCTGGGCAGCAAGGTCGACCCGCTCGTGGACGAGGTGGCCGTGGACGGCAAGGTCGTGCGCCTGGCCGACGGCCCCGTCACGCTCATGCTGCACAAGCCGGCCGGCTACGTCACCACCATGTCCGACCCGCAGGGCCGACCCACGGTGGCCGAGCTCGTCCCCGCCGCCGACCATCCGGGGCTGTTCCCCATCGGGCGGCTCGACCGCGACACCACGGGGCTCTTGCTGTTCTCCACGGACGGCGAGCTGGGGCACGCGCTTTTGCGCCCCCGCGGCCATGTGGAGAAGGCGTACACGGCGCTCGTGGAGGGGCGTCCCTCCGCCGAGCAGCTCGCGCACCTGCGCGAAGGCATCGAGCTCGACGACGGTCCCACGCTGCCGGCCCGGGTGGAGCTTCTGGAGGGCGACGCCGCACGCGCGGCGCTGGCGGCGCTCGACGTGCCGCCGGAGGCGCCGGAGGGGGCCTCGCACCAGTACGCGCGCGCGTGCTCCGCGCGCGCCGCGCACCGCTCGGTCGTGCGCGTGGGCCTGCACGAAGGCAGGAAGAGGCAGGTCAGGCGCATGTTGGCCGCCATCGGGCATCCGGTGCTGGCGTTGCACCGCGACACGTTCGGCCCCGTGGGGCTGGACGGCCTGCCGCGCGGCGCGTGGCGCGAGCTGGAACCGGCCGAGGTGCGCGCGCTCGAGCGCGCCGTGAACAGGTAAAGGGCCACTTCCGAACGGTCTGCCATTAATGCTAGAATGAAGCGGCCGGGAGGCGGCGCAAGTCGCGTCCCCGGCGCACGACACGACGAAAGGGCGGCATCGTCCCATGACTGAATCGCATACCGAACATTCCGGCCAGCCTGCGTTCGCGCGCATCGCCGTCGTGGGCTTGGGGCTGGTGGGCGCGTCGTTCGCCGCAGCCGCGCGCGCCGCGCAGCCGGATGCGGAGATCGCGGGCGTGGACGTGGACGCGCGCACGCGCGACATCGCGCGGGAGCGCGGTTGGGTCGACGCCGCGTGGACGCCGGACGACCCCGGCTTCGAGCGCTTCGTGCGCGAGGGCTGCGACCTGGTGGTGCTGGCCGCGCCCGTGGACGTGGTGGAGGGGTATTTCGAACTCCTGGCCGCCTGGGACTTCGGTGGCATCGTCACGGACACCGCCTCCACGAAAACGCGCATCGCGGCCGTCGCCGCGGCCGTGCTGCCGCACCCCGAGAACTACGTGCCCGGCCACCCCATGGCCGGCTCCGAGAAAAACGGCATCGACGGCGCGCGCGCCGACCTGTTCCAGGGCGCGCATTGGATCCTCTGCCCCGACGCGTCGACGCCGGCCGAGCACTTCCCGCGCCTGCACGAGCTGGTCACGTCGCTGGGCGCGCGCGTCATCGCGCTGCCGCGCGAGGACCACGACGAGGCGGTGGCCGTGGTGAGCCACGTGCCGCACATCGTGGCCTCGTCGCTCGTGCAGATGGCGTGCCGCCACGCCGACGACCAGCAGGCGCTCATGCGCCTGGCCGCCGGCGGCTTCAAGGACTCCACCCGCATCGCCGCCGGCTCGCCGGAGCTGTGGTGCGGCATCTCGTTCGACAACGCCGAGGCGCTGTCCGCCGGGCTCGCGGAGATGCAGGGCATCATCGGCTCGTTCGCCGACGCCCTCGCCGCCGGCGACCGCGCGCGCATGACCGCGCTTCTGTCCGAGGCCGCCGAGGCCCGCCGCGCGCTGCCGGCGGCGTGGGTGCCCTCCACCGAGAAGCTCTTGGAGGTGCGCATCCCCATGGAGGACCGCACCGGCGTCGTGGCCGAGGTCACCACCATCGCCAGCTCCGTGGGCTGCAACATCCAGTCCATCGAGATCGACCACATCACGGCCGACAGCGCGGTCTTGAGCCTCGTGCTCACCGACGAGGGCGACGTCGGCCAGCTTTCCGCCCAGCTCATCAACGCCGGTTTCTCGGTATCGTTCAGTCCGCTTTCGGCCAAGGAGCACACCCATGTCGCATGAACCAGCCCCCGCATCCGCCCCGTCCGCCGCATCCGGCCATGCGGTGATCGAACCGCTGCCCGCGCCGTTGCACGGCGCCGCCACCGTGCCGGGCGACAAGTCCATCTCGCATCGGGCCGTGCTGTTCTCGGCCATGGCCGAGGGCACCTCGCGCGTGTCGGGCGTGCTCGATTCCGAGGACGTGCGCTCGTCCATCGCGGCCGTGAGCAAGCTGGGCGCGCACGTGTCGTTGGAGAAGCGGCCCGACGGCAGCCTGGCCGGCGGCATCACGGGCTGGGGGGCGGCCGGCCCGAAGCAGCCCGACGGCCCGATCGACTGCGGCAACTCGGGCACCACGGCGCGCCTGCTCATGGGCGTGCTCGCGCCGTGGGACGTTCCCGTGGAGATCACGGGCGACGAGTCGCTGCAGCGCCGCCCCATGCGGCGCATCACCGCGCCGCTCATGAAGATGGGCGCGCGCTTCGAGCCGGGCGGCCGCGAGACGCTGCCCGTCACCGAGGTGGGCACGCGCGAACTGCGCGCCATCACCTACGATGCCCCTATGGCTTCGGCCCAGCTCAAAACGGCTGTTCTGCTGGCCGGCGTCTACGCGCGCGGCACGACGACCCTGAACGAGCCCTCGCCGTCGCGCAACCACACCGAGCTCATGCTGCCCGAATTCGGCGTGCCCACCTTGTCCGCCGACCGCACGGCCAGCGTCACCGGCCCCCGCACGCTCCAGGCGGCCGAGGTGCGCGTGCCAGGCGACCCGTCCTCGGCGGCTTTCCTCGTGTGCGCCGCGGTGCTCAAGGCGGGCAGCTCCATCCAGGTGGAGAACGTGAGCCTGAACACGGCCCGCATCGGATTCACCCGCACGCTCGAGCGCATGGGCGCCGACGTGTCGGTGCGCCACGCGGGCGCGGCGGGCAAGGAGCCCTACGGCATCATCTCGGCGTGCCACACCCCGAACCTTCACGGCTGCGAGGTTCCGGCCGACAAGATAGCCACCATCGTCGACGAGGTGCCGGTGCTCGCGCTCGTGGCGGCGCACGCCCGCGGCGTGACGGTGTTTCGCGAGGTGGGAGAGCTGCGCGTCAAGGAAACCGACCGTCTGGCGGCCGTCGTCGAGGGCCTCGGGCTCATGGGGGTGGAAGCCTACATCGACGGCAACGACCTCTACGTGGAAGGGCAGCCCGGCCTGCGCGCGCCCGAGGGCGTGACGTTCGACTCGAAGGGCGACCACCGCCTGGCCATGACGTGGGCGCTCGCGGGGCTCACCGGCTCCGTCCCCGTCACCGTGGAGAACTTCGACTCCGTCAAGATCAGCTATCCCCGTTTCCTGAACGACATCGAAAGGTTGGCTCGATGATCATCGCCATAGACGGCCCCTCCGGGGCCGGCAAGTCCACGGTCGCCAAGGCCGTGGCGAAGAAGCTCGGCTTCTCCTGCCTCGACACCGGGGCCATGTACCGCGCCGTGGCGTGGCGTGCGCTGCAAGACGGCGTGGCGCTCGACGACGACGCGGCCCTCGGGCGGCTGGCCCGCACCCACGACATCGCGTTCGGCCACGAGCCGGGCGACCCAGCCCCCAAGCGCGTGTCCATAGGCGGCGAGGACGTTACGGACGCCATCCGCACGGCGGAGATCGACCGTGCGGTGAGCCCGGTGTCGGCCGCGCCCTCCGTGCGCGAGGCGCTCGTCGCCCAGCAGCAGCGCATCGGGCGCGCGGGCGACTACGTGGTGGAGGGGCGCGACATCGGCACGGTGGTGTTCCCCGAGGCCGCGGTGAAGGTGTTCCTCACCGCGTCGGCCGAGGAGCGTGCGCACCGCCGCGTGCGGCAGAACGTTGACCGCAGCGTGGGCTCCATCGACTACGACGAGGTGCTCGCCGACATCCGCCGCCGCGACGACTACGACTCCTCGCGCGCCACGTCGCCCCTCAAGCCCGCCGACGACGCCGTGCATCTCGATTCCACGGGCCGCTACATCGAGGAGGTCATCGACGACATCTGCGCGATGGCGCGCGAACGCGGCGCGCAGGAACCTTCTTGCCCTTCCGAGCAAGCGGAAGCCCCCTCCTGCCACCCCGAGCGAGTGGAAGCCCCTGCTTGTCATCCTGAGCGAGAAGGAGCCCCCCCACGCCCCTCCGAGCGAGCAGAGGTTCCCGCTTGTCATCCTGAACGGAGGCCGCAGGCCGGAGTCGAAGGATCCCCTGCGGCGTCAGCCGGAGGTGTCGAGTCCCGATGAGCCTGTTCCTTCCCTACGAGAAGATGTGGGACATGCCGCTCGGCGGGGTGTCCGAGGATAAGCAGGTGCCGCACTGGGCCGGCAACCTCATCTGGGGATTTCTCGCGTTCGTGTTCAAGATCTGCTTCCGCTACCGCGTCGACAACCGCCAGAGCATCCGCGGGTTCTACCGCAAGAGCGGCGTGGTGGTGGTGGCGAACCACACGTCGTTTCTCGACGTGGCGTTCATGTACCTGGTCACGCGCCCGAAGCAGTGGCTGCGCTTCATGGGGCGCGAGAGTCTGTTCGACAACGCGCACGGCCTGGTGGGCCAGATACTCTCGCGCGTGGGCGCGTTCCCCGTCAAGCGCGACGCGGCCGACCGCACGTCCATCAAGCGCGCCGCGCGCATGTTGAAGAACGACGAGATCGTGGGCATCCTGCCCGAGGGTACGCGCCGCGGCAAGGGCACGAAGACCCCCGAGATCCACTCCGGCGCCGCGTTCGTGGCGAAGATGGGGAAGGCGCCCATCCTGCCCATGACCGTGCGCAACGCCGAGCTGGTGAAGCAGAAGGGCCAGCGCTTCCATTTCCCGAAGATCACCATCGAGTACGGCAACCCCATCCTGCTCGCCGACTTCGACTTCCTGCCGAAGGAGGACCGTCTGGACGGCTGCACGTGGTACGCCATGCGCGAGTGCTTCGCGCTGTCCCAGCGCGTGCCGCGCGACCAGGTGGACATGCGCGCGCTGTTCCCGGGGGGCCGCGACTTCACGGACGTGTTCGCGGAGCATCCCGTGCCCGAGCACACGACCGAGGAGGTCGTGGCCGGCATCGACGCGAAGGACGCCTCGTGAAGGTGGTCCGCGCTGCGTACGCCGGCGCCTGCTACGGGGTGCAGCGGGCGCTCGACCTGGCGCTCAAGGCCGTCGAGGACGGCGGGGCCGCCTACACGCTGGGACCGCTCATCCACAACCCGCAGGTCGTGCGCCAGCTGGAGGAGCGCGGCGTGCGCGCCGTCGACGGCGCCGACGACGTGCGGGACGGCGACACGGTGATCATCCGCAGCCACGGCGTGACGCCCGAGGTCAAGCGCATGGCGCAGGCCCGCAACCTGCCGCTCGTGGACGCCACGTGCCCGCACGTGGCCCGGGCGCAGAAGGCGGCGGCGCAGCTCGCCGAGCAGGGCCGCCACGTGGTCGTGGTGGGGGAGGCCGGCCACCCCGAGGTGGAGGGGCTGGTGGCGTACGCGCGCGAGGCCGGAGCCCCGGTGAGCGTGGCGGCCGGACCGGACTAACTGCCTGATGAGGGGAGGGAGAAAAAGATGAGAGCACACGAGACAAGAGGCAATCTCGTATGACGTCATCTGCTTGAAAAAAACAAAAAACAATAACAACATCATCAGCACTATACCAATCAGTAAACAAACAGAATAATCGAAGCCCCGGTGAGCGTGGCGGCCGGACCGGACGACCTGCCGGATGCGCTCGAAGGCCCCGTGGGCGTCGTCGTGCAAACGACGCAGACGTCCGAGGCTTTGGACGCCGTCGTGGCCGCGCTCGAGGAGCGCGGCGTGGAACCGCTGGTGAAGAACACCGTCTGCTTCGCCACGCGCCAGCGCCAGGAGGCGGCTGCCGCGCTCGCCGGCGAGGTGGACGCCATCGTGGTCATCGGGGGGCGCAACTCGTCGAACACGACGCGCCTCGCGGACATTTGCGCCGCCGCCTGCCCGCGCACGCATCACGTGGAGACGCCCGGCGAGATCGACCCCGCCTGGTTCGAAGGCTGCGATACGGTGGGCGTCACCGCCGGAGCCTCCACCCCCGAAGAGCAGATCGACGCCGTGACGTCCTTGCTTGAGGGGCTGTAGGGCGGTCTCTCATGTCGGGCGAGCCTCGTCGCTTTCCGGACATTTTACCGATCGCCGTCCCGGGCGCACGCGATCGGCTCGCGCCGCTTCCGCTCAGGATGACAACCTGCCGGGTGCACGTCAATGCGGATTTGAAGCAGAAACTAGTGTTTTTGCTTCAAAAAGACGTTTGTGCATGATCTTATTGGAGGACAATAGAAGACATGATCTTCTCATCTGGACTTTTATATAATGATATTTTAACTTATATAAAAACCAGTCGAAAAAATCGTTCACAAAGGGGGTGCGGACGATTTCTTGGACCGGCTAGACCGCCAGCCCGAGGCTGCGTCGGAACTCGTCGGGGCTCATCCACCCGAGCGACTCCTTGACGCGGTCCGAATTGTACCATCCGACGTAGGCGGCGAGCTCCGCTGAGAACGACTCGAAGGTCGCGCCCGCCCAGGAGCGGTGGTGGAAGAACTCGTTCTTGAGCCTGCCGAAGAAGCCCTCGCACGCCGAGTTGTCCGGGCTGCAGCCCTTGGCCGACATCGAGCGGGTCAGCCCCGCCGCCTCGCACCTCGCTATCCAGCCCGGCCAGCGGTAGTGCCCGCCCCGGTCCGAATGGACGACGGGGCGCTCGCCGGGGGCGAGGGAGGCGACCGCGTCGTCGAGCGAGGAGTTCGCGAGCGCGGCGTCGGGGCGCTCGGAGACCCGCCAGCCCGCCACCCGCCCGTCGAAGCAGTCCACGACGGCGGAGAGGTAGCACTTGAACGAGGGGAGCCCGAACTCGGTCACGTCCGTGAGCCACAGGAAGTTCGGCAGCCCCGCGCGGAAGTCCCGGCCCACCAGGTTGGGAGGGGCCCAGGACGCCTCCCCGGCGTAGGAGCTCCACCTCTTGCGCTTGGGCTCGTAGCGCACGACCAGGCCCTCCTCGCGCATGACCCTGCGCACGACCTTCTCCGAGACGCGCCTTCCCTCCCGGCGCAGCAGCGCCCATATGCGGCGGTAGCCGTAGCGGGCGCGGCTCGCGCAGAACAGCTCCCGCACGCGCGCCCTCGTCGCCGCGAGGGGGTCAGGGGCCGAGAGGCGGGCGCGGCAGTACTCGTAGGAGCTCTTCGATATCCCCAAGAAACGGGTGATCTCTCGGAGGGGCCGGCCGGTCTCCCGCCTCAATCTCTCGCCGAGCTCGCACTTCCTCCTGTTCGAGATCGAAGCCGGGTCCCAGCCTCCCGCTTTTAAATCGGCCAACACCGCCCTCAGGCACGCGTTCTCCAGCTCCGCCTCCGAGAGCGCGGCGACCTCGGGCGGGACCTCCCTCTTCCTCTTCGCGGCCACGGCGGGGGCCTCCCTTCCGCCCGCGGGGGGCTTCGGCTCGAACGGGTCCCCCGCAAGCCTACCAGACTCCCGCGCCCTCTTCCACCACGTCCGCACGCTCGCGCCGCAGTCGATCCCGAGCAGGCGCGCGATCTCGGCGGGGCGGCGGCCCCGCTCGTAGAGCGCGACCGCGCGCGCCCTCGTCCCGTCGGGGTAGCGCTCGTGGCGCTTGCGCGCGCCCGCATGGCCCCTCGGAACCGCCGCGGAGACGGGGAGCTCCCCGCGGCGGGCCTCCTCCGCCCACCTCGACAGCGTGGCCCTGGCGGGCCAGCCCGGCCTGCGGCCGGCCTCGGCCATGGTCAGGCCGCTCGCGAGGAACGCCTCCACGATCTCGACCTTCTCTTCCCTCGAGTACACGATGCGGACTCCCTTCCGGACCGGAAACCGGTCCAACTTTTTGTCCGCACCCCCAAACGTCTTTTTGTAGCAAGAGCGACTGTTTTTTAGAGAATTGTGCGAGCGGTCCGCGCTGTAACAGAGCCGAGCGGCGACGAATGTCTTCGAAAAACGACTGCGACTCAACGTTTTATCGGCGCTGCCGGACGGGCGCGGTCCGAGACGGGGCGGGGTGCGGAACTCGGCATTGTGCAGCGAGCCGATGGAACGACGCGCCCGTTTCGCCATTTCGCTATTGCTGGGTAGGCGACCTGCTATTTTCCGGACAGGCGACAGGACGGGAGCTTGCGGGCGCTTGTTGCGGGCGCTCCCGTTTGATATGATCACCCTCGAGGCGATGGGCGCTTTGACCGATCACGAACCCGGGTGCCGTCCCTCATGGCTCGGCGCTCGACAGGATCCGCCTCTTTGCTTCCGGTTCCGAGCTTTTGGTTCCGTTGCCCATCGCGCCACCGAGCTCGGTGGCATTGGTTTGGTCATCGACTCCGTGAAGGGAGTCGGCCGAAGACGCGCTTCGCACGACATGCAAGTCGTCAAGCGCCCCCCGTGGATCGGAGGATCTATGAAAGGCAGCGTCGGCAAAGTCATCGCAGCAACGGCGGCGGCATCATTGGTGTGCGAAGTGCCGCTTCCGGCACTGGCTCAAGAGTACATCTCCGCAGATCGGGCTGATTCCATGACGCCCGAGGAGATCGCGCTCGAATCCGCCCTCCGAGATCTACCCCAGACGTTCGTGCACGAGGGCTTTCTGCCTGAAGCCGCAGATGCCCATGCGCAGGCTTATCGCCGACCGGAACGCGAATACCCTCTCTAGCCGCCGCATTCGACTTTCGAAACCGTAGGCGTTCGGGTGTGGGGCGGGCCTCTTAATCTTGAGTGCAGGCTGTAGATGGGAATCGAGAATAACCGAGAGAACGTTGTGCGGAAGCCGGGGGCTTCGAGTTGCCCTGCTCGTTCGGGATGGCGTGGAGCGAACGACAGCCGCCTGCCTCCTGCAAGCGAAATAACGCTGCAGCTACTTGACAGCTCTTTACTTCGGTGGCAGAATTAAAATAGTTCGAGAAAGGAAGTAATTGATGGCGAAGCCCGAAGCTCCGGCTTTCGTTTTCGAGGATATGTTCTGGGAGTTCCTCGACGCCGCGAAGGACCTGCTCGCGGCGGAGCGGTGGCAGGGCGCTCTCATGGACTGCTCGAAAAACGAGCTGTTGGCCCTCGTGCACGTGTATCGCACGGGCGAGAGCACGATGTCGGCCTTGGCCGAGTACGTGGGCGTGCCGCTCAACACGGCCACGGGCATCGCGAACCGGCTTGAGCGCCGAGGCCTTGTGGAACGCTGGCGCAGCGAGCAGGACAAGCGCGTGGTGGAGGTCCGCATCACCGAGCAGGGGAGGACCCAGTTCGCGGACGTCGTGAAGAACGTCGGCGACATGGTGGAGGGCCTGGTGGGAGACCTCGACGCCGACGAGCGCCGCGTGCTGCTGGGCATCGTGGGCAAGGCGCCCCGGCTGCTCGCGAACGCGGCGGCGCCCGAACGGAACGAGGGCCGGCGGAAGGCGGGCATGCGCCGCATTGCCGTCGAATGAGCGCAGCGGCCTTGGAGGCCGAAAGAAAGGGCGTTGCCGGAACGCGGCCGCAGGGCCGCATTCTTCGCACTAATAGTTCGAAAGAAGAACAATTCGAGACAAGAAGTAAAGGAGCGGAGATGACGCGCATACGGGTGTTCACGGGCAAGGGAGGCGTCGGTAAGACGAGCGTTGCGGCGGCCTGCGCCTGGAGATTGGCGGAAGGCGGCGAGCGCACGATCCTCGCGAGCACCGACGCCGCGCACAGCATCGGCGACGTGCTCGACCGGCGCATCGGCCCCGACGTCGTGCGGGTGGCGGATAACCTGGACGCCGTGGAGCTCGACGCCGACCGCATCATGGAGGGGGAGTACGGGGGCCTGGTGCGCAGCGCGACGGCCATGATGGGCGGCATGGCGATGGGGAGCGACGCTTCGGGCGAAGGCGACGCGCCGCTTTCGATGCCGGGCTTCGACGGCCTGTTCTCGCTGCTCAAGCTGCTCGACCTCGCCGAGAGCGGCGACTACGACTCCGTCGTGGTGGACTGCGCGCCCACGGGCGAGACGCTCGCTTTGCTCAAGTTCCCCGAGCTTTTGGGCTGGTACGTGGAGAAGTGGCTGCCGCTGGGCAAGGCGGCCATGCGGGTGCTCTCGCCGGTGTCGAAGAAGGTGCTCAAGGTGGAGCTGCCCGACAAGCACGCGATGTCGGACGTCGAGCGCCTGTACGCGCGCCTCATCGACCTGCAGGAGCTGCTGAAGGACGGCGAGCGCACCACGGTGCGCATCGTCACGCTGCCGGAGAAGATGGTGGTGGAGGAGACGAAGCGCAACTACCTCTACCTCAACCTGTTCGGCTACCGCGTGGACGGCGTCGTCGTGAACCGCGTCCTGCCGAGCGAGGCGGCGCACGGCTTCTTCGCCGAATGGGCCGACGTCCAACATCGCTGCATGGGCGAGCTCGAGGACGTGTTCGCCGACGTGCCGATGGCGCGCGTTCCCTGGTACGGCACCGACGTCTGCGGCGTCGAGGGCGTGCGCCGTCTGGCGGACGCGCTGCCGGACGAGAAGGCGTTCGGCGCCGCGCCGCGCGTCGAGCATGAGCGTTACACGAAAACGGAGGACGGCTGGAGGCTCGAGCTGTTCCTGCCGCTCGCGCAGAAGGGGGCCTTGGAGCTGTTCCGCACGGGAGCCGATCTCGTGGTGCGCATAGGGGGGTTCACCCGCTGCATCCCCTTGCCGAACGTGCTGGCCGGCCTGGAGGTGGGTCGGGCGAGGCTCGAAGACGGGCTGCTCGCCGTCGACTTCGAAAAGGAGGCTTCCGAATGAACGCTGAATTCATCCAGACGATGTTGCAGGCGAAGCGCCTCGAGGCGCAAGCGTTTGCGCTGCTCGTGCCGGTCGGCGCCCGGCAGGCCGTCGCAGGGGCCGTCCGCGCCTGCTCGGCGGCCGCGCTCGACGTGCTCGAGGAACCGCCGACGGCAACGGGCGAGGCAGGGGCCGGGAAGTCCCCCGCCGCGTCGCGGCCGGCGAAACGGTCAGGCATGCGTCCCATCGTCATCGAGTAGAAGGAGCTGGCAATGAGGGTTGTTCTCTACACGGGCAAGGGCGGCGTGGGCAAGACCTGCGTCGCCGCCGCCACGGCGCTCCGTTTGGCGGAGCAGGGCAGGCGCGTGCTCGTTGCGAGCACCGACGCCGCGCACAGCTTGGGCGACGCCTTCGACCGGGACATCGGCAGCGAGGCGCAGAAGGTCGCCGACAACCTGTGGGCGCTCGAGATCGACCCGGTGGTGGTCGGCCGGGCCGCGTGGGGCGGTCTGCAAGACTACCTGCGCACGCTCATGACGAGCCACGCCGAAAGCGGCATCGAGGCCGACGAGCTGCTGGTGTTTCCCGGCCTCGAGGAGCTGTTCGCGTTGCTGGCCCTGCTCGACATCGAGGAGGGCGGCGCCTACGACGTGCTCGTGGTGGACTGCGCTCCCACGGGCGAGACGCTCGCGCTGCTCAAGTACCCCGAGCGCTTCGGCGACTTCATCGAGCGCGCGCTGCCGTTCAAGCGCAAGGCCCTCAAGGTGGGCCGCCCCGTCATCGAGGGCGTCATGAGGATACCCCTGCCGCAGGACGCCCTGTTCGACGAGCTTTCGGGTTTGGTCGACCGCCTTGAGCGCCTGCGCGCCCTGCTCACGGACACCGAGCGCGTCAGCCTGCGCATCGTCACCACGGCGGAGCGCATCGTGGTGAAGGAGGCGAAGCGGGCCTACGCGTGGCTCGGCCTCTACGGCTACCACGTGGACGCGGTGATCGTGAACCGTCTGTATCCGGAAGACGCGCTGGCGGGGTACTTCGACCGTTGGACCGAGCTGCAGCGCACGTCGCTTTCCGAGATAGGCGACGCGTTCGCGGACACGGCCGTCCTGCGCCTCATGCTGCGCCAGGGCGAGCTGCACGGCGAGCCCGCCCTGCGCGAGGCCGCGGCGGAGCTGTACGTCGAGGTCGACCCGGAGGCCGTGCTCTCGCCCGCAGGCGGGCTGGGGCTGCGCGCGTCGGCCGACGGCTGCGAGCTCTCGCTCGTCGCGCCGTTCTTCGACAAGCGCGACCTCGACCTGCGCCAGGACGGCGACGACCTCGTCGTGTCGCTTGCGAACCAGACCCGCCGCCTCCCGCTGCCCGGGCACCTGCGCGGCCGCGACGTGGTCGGCGCCCGCTACGAGGACGGCACGCTGGTGGTGACGTTCGAACCAGAACCGAGCGCGCGGTAGGGTTCGGGCGGCTTCGCGGTTCGCTTTCGGAAAACACCGTGCGGCATTCTGCGCTGTGCCTCGAGGGCCTGCTTCCTGTCGCGAATCCGGGTTCGCATGCTCGAAAATCACCGCCGTGAAGCCCTTTGAGCGGGTTTGAGCGCCTTGCCGTGAATGCGGCCTTCGGTTTCCGAAAGCGCTTGTCGTGTTCACCAGGGGTTTCTTGGCGTTGAAAGAAAGGGATTGGACGGCCCTAGCGAAAATCGCTTCACAGCGGTGATTTTCGTGATATAGGGGACCGTAATCGCGCATGAAGGCCTTCCGCGTTCCCCTTGAGCCAATCGCTCGATAGGCGCGCTCGTGATACACTGAATCGTCTGATCGGAGCTATGCGGCGCACGACGCCGCGCACGGCGAGCTTGGGAGGAACGCGTGGGCATCTACCCACCGGAAGACATAGACCGCGAGGCGGCGGCGAAGCAGCGGGGTGGATGCGGGCGCGGCGAGGCGCCGCGGGCGCTCGTGCGCGCCGTCGCGCCCGAGAGCCCGGCCGACGATGCGGGGTTCGAGCCCGGCTGCTACGTCACGGCGGTGGACGGGTGTCCGGTGCGCGACGTCATCGACTGGCGCTGGCTTGCGGCCGACGACGTCATGGAGCTCGGCTACGTCGACCTCGACGGCGACGAGGGCGTCGTGGAGCTCGAGCGCGAGCCGGGCGAGGACTGGGGCTTCGAGTTCGAGGGCGTGGTGTTCGACGGGGTGAGGCAGTGCCGCAACGCCTGCACGTTCTGCTTCATGCGCCAGCTGCCCGACGACATGCGCTCCTCGCTCACCCTGCGCGACGACGACTTCCGCCTGAGCTTCCTCGCCGGCACGTTCGTCACGTTCACCAACCTGAAGCCCGAAGACGAGCAGCGCATCGTCGAGCAGCGCATCTCGCCCTTGCGCCTGTCGCTGCACGCGGCCGACCCGGAGGTGCGCCGCCGCATGATCGGCCGCCATGCGCAGCACGGCATCGACGTGCTGGAGCGGCTGCTGGCGGCCGGCATCGAGTTCCACGCGCAGATCGTGCTTGTGCCCGACCAGAACGACGGCGACGTGCTGGAAGACACGCTGGCCTGGGCCTACGCGCGCCCTGGCATCCTGGACGTGTGCATCGTGCCGCTGGGGTTCACGAAGCACCAGAGCGTGTTCGACCGCAGCTTCAACAACCCCGAGGCCTCGCGCGCCGTCATGGACCTCGTTGTGCCGTTCCAGCGCCGCGCGCTGGCCGAGCGCGGGAGCATGTGGGCCTTCCCGGCCGACGAGTTCTACCACAACGCCTACGGGCCCGCGCTGCTAAAGAACCTGCCGCCGGCGGAGCATTACGGCGACTTCGGCATGTTCGAGGACGGCGTGGGCATCATCCGCTCGTTCGTGGACGACTGGCGTGCGGCCGAGCGCGCGGGCCTCGTCGAGCGGTGCGCCGCGGCCCTGCGCGCGGCCGACAGGCGAGCGTACTACGTGGCCGGCTGCGCCACGCGCCACTTCCTGGGCCCGCTCATCGAGAACGGCCCGCTGAACGGGCTGCTGGTGCCGCTGTTCGTGGAGAACGACTTCTTCGGCGGCAACGTGGACGTGACGGGCCTCCTGTGCGGCTGCGACATGGCCGACGCGGTGCGGGAGCTGCGCCGTCCTGATCGGATCGCGACGGACGGCGGCGACCTCTTCCTCGTTCCGCGCGTCGTGTTCAACGACAACGCGGTAACGCTCGATGACATGAGTTTGGAGGATATGGAAAAGCGGGCGGGGGTGCGCATGTCCGTGGTATCCTGTAACGCGTCTGATTATCTCCCGGAGATCATCGACCTGGTCGGGCGCAGCGGCCCGACCCCTGACCAAACCAACCAGTGAGGTGCCATCATGCCCCTGCCACTCGTCGCGGTGGTCGGACGGCCGAACGTCGGCAAGTCCACCTTCGTGAACCGCATAGCACAGGCCGACGAGGCCATCGTCCACGAGATGCGCGGCGTCACGCGCGACCGCTCGTACCATGAAGCCGATTGGAACGGCGTCGAGTTCAAGCTCGTCGACACCGGCGGCATCGAGATGGGCGACGACGACGCCTTCCAAGGCTCCATCCGCGCGCAGGCCATCGCCGGCGCGAACGAGGCCGACGTCGTCGTTTTCTTGGTTGATGGCAAGACGGGCATCAACGCCGACGACGAGGCCGTGGCCCGCATCCTGCGCAAGACGAACAAGCCGGTGTTCTTGGTGGTGAACAAGATGGACACCCCGAACCGCACCGACGAGCTGTGGGAGTTCTACCAGCTGGGCCTGGGCGATCCGTGGCCCGTCTCGTCGCTGCACGGCCACGGCACGGGCGATTTGCTCGACGCGGTGGTGAACGAGCTGCGCGCGGTCGAGCTGCCCGAGGAAGACGACGAGCCCTCCATCAACGTGGCCATCATCGGCCGTCCGAACGCGGGCAAGTCGTCGCTCACGAACAAGATGACGAACAACGACCGCTCTATCGTGTCCGACGTGGCCGGCACCACGCGCGACGCCATCGACACCACCGTGGAGCACGACGGCACCCGCTACACCATCGTGGACACGGCGGGCCTGCGCCGCAAGAGCCAGATCGACCAGGACGTGGAGTACTACGGCTTCGTGCGCGCCATGCGCGCCATCGACCGCGCCGACGTGGCGCTGCTCGTCATCGACTCCACGCTGGGGCTCACCGACCAGGACCAGCGCGTGGCCGGCTACGCCGCCGAGCGCGGCTGCGCCATGGTCATCGTGCTGAACAAGTGGGACCTCGTGGAGGGCCCCGAGGCCAAGGCCGACATCCGCGAGCGCATCGCCGACCGCATGACGTTCGTGGGATACGCGCCGGTCATCGCCATCTCGGCGCTCACCGGCAAGAAGGTGGACCGCATCTGGGAGGCCATCGACAAGGCGTACGAGAACTTCAGCCAGACCATCCCCACGAACAAGCTGAACACGTGGCTTTCGGGTATCCGCGAGTCGGGCCACACGGTGAGCAACGGCAAGGCCGTGCTGCGCATGAAGTACGTCACGCAGACGGGCACGAAGCCGCCGTACTTCACGTTCTTCGTGAACCGCCCCGACGTGGTGACGGACAACTACGAGCGCTTTTTGGAGAACCGCCTGCGCGAGGCGTTCGATCTCGAGGGCACGCCGGTGAAGCTGAAGTTCAAGAAGAAAGACTAGGGAGAGGCGATGCAAGATCTGCTGGTTGCCGCCGGGCTGTTCGCGGCGGCGTTCCTCCTGGGCTCCGTGCCGTGGGGCCTCATCATCTCGAAGGTGTTCTACCACACCGATATCCGCGAGCACGGCTCGGGCAACATCGGCACCACGAACGCCATCCGCACGATGGGCAAGGTGGGCGGCTACGCCGTGTTCGTGCTCGACTTCAGCAAAGGCCTGCTGTCGGGCTTCCTCGCGTGGGTGTTCGCATGGAACTTCCTGCCGGGCGGCGGGTTCGCGCCCGGCGCGCTCATCAACTACGACACCATGCTCGCCGCCGCGTTCCTCGGCTGCGTGTGGGGGCACATCTTCAGCCCGTGGCTGAAGTTCAAGGGCGGCAAGGGCATCGCCGTGGCCGTGGGCTGCCTGTTCGTGACGTTCGGCTGGGTGGGCGCCTGCTTGGAACTGCTCATATTCATCGTGCTCGTGGTCGCCACGAAGCGCGTGTCCATCGGCTCGATCGCCGCGGCGGTGGCGTGCCCGTTCTTCGCGGCCTACTACTTCCTCATCGTCACGTTCGCGCCGCTCGCCTGGTTGTTCTGCACGATCGCGGGCCTGACCGTGGTGTGGGCGCACCGCGAGAACATCAAGCGCCTGCGCGCCGGCACCGAGAGCAGGATAGGCGACAAGAAGAAGAAAGAGCACGCTGGTTGACGCCCCGCCTGCCGGCGTGGCGCGGACGGGGGGCATAGGGGCGATCTCCTGATCGCCCGTTCCGGCGAAGCCGGAAAAGCAGCCGGGGCTCGCGTTCTCGCGCTGTGCGCGAGCGGGCGCTCTGGAGAGCGCCCCTACGGAGGTTGCCTTCGTTGCGACGGTGTTGGCGGGTGAGGAATTTCGTTTGCGTTGCGGTGACGTGCGGTGGGCGAAGGCCTCGCCCGCGATGCGGCGATGCAGGGCGGGTTCTTTCGGGTACCGCCACGACGTGGCGGAGCAAGGGTTTCGCACGTGCCCTGCGGGGCGATCGACGAGAAGGGACGTGGCGTTTTGAAGGTAGCGGTCATCGGAGCGGGATCGTGGGGCACCGCGCTTGCGCAGGTGCTCGCCGGCAACGGGCACGACGTGGGGTTGTGGGCGCGCAAGCCGGAGGTGGCGGCTGCGATCAACGCCGAGCACCGCAACCCGCGCTATCTGAGCGACGTCGCGTTGTCCGAGGGCGTCGCGGCCGCCTCGTCGTACGAGGACGTTTTGCGAGGCGCCCAGGCCGCCGTCATCGTCACCCCGTCGTCCGTCATGCGCGAGGTCGCCGCCACGCTGGCCGACGCGGTGGACGCGGACTTCCCGGTGATCGTCTGCTCGAAGGGCGTCGAGGAGGGAAGCGGCCTTCTGCCCGTGGAGGTGTTCGAGGCCGAGATGGGCAACGCCGCGCGCCTAGCCGTGCTGTCGGGGCCGAACTTCGCCTCCGAGGTGATCCGGGGCATCCCCACGGGCACCGTGGTGGCCAGCCCCGACGAGGGCACCGCGACGTTCTTCCAAGAGCTCTTCGCCACCGAGGCCTTCCGCACCTACGCGAGCGACGACGTGATCGGCGTGGAGCTGTGCGCGGCCTTCAAGAACGTCATCGCCATCGCGGTGGGCGTGTCCTACGGCATCGGGTACGGCGACAACACGGCGGCCATGCTCATGACGCGCGGCTTGGCCGAGATGAGCCGCCTCGTGGTGCGCTGCGGCGGCCAGGCCCTCACCTGCATGGGGCTGGCCGGCACGGGCGACCTCGTGGCCACCTGCACCTCCGAGCATTCGCGCAACCGGCGCTTCGGCAAGATGATCGCCGAGGGCGGCACGCTCGACGATTTCGTCGAGCGGACGCACATGGTGGTGGAGGGGGCGCTCGCTTGCAAGACGCTCGAGACGCTCGCCGACGCCTACGGCGTGGAGCTGCCCATCACCGACGTGGTGCGCAGCGTGGTGTGGGAGGGCGCCGACCCGCGCGACGTGGCCAAGACGCTCACGAGCAGGCCCTTGACCACGGAATTCTACGGGTTGTAGCGTTCTGCGGGCCTGCTCGACCGCGCCCCGCTACGATCCCAGCACGCTCAGCTGGTCCATGCCGCCGGCGCCGCGGACGGAGCGCACCTTGCGGGCGGTGAAGCGCAGGCGGCGGTAGTCGGCGACCCAGCAGGCGGCCTCGGCGTCCCACAGGTCGGGCTCGCAGGCCTGCTCGAAATCGTCCAAGATGGCCGCGCGCTCGGCGTCGCGGTACAGGGCCAGGCTCTTCGCGAAGAACTGCTCCGCGAAGCGGCGCAAGCCGGCGCGCCCGCCCGCGAGCGGGGTGGGGCGGTCGAAGGCATCCATCCGCTCGACTTCGAACCCGGCGATGCCCAACAAGCGGCGGTACGCCGGCTCCTTCGGGAAGCAGAAGCGTCCCGCGTAGTCGCCGCTGTGCTTGCGCAGCGCCTGCGCGTAGCCTTCCTCGATACGGGCGATGTTGCCGTGCGCGCCCATCTCCGCCACGAGCAGGCCGCCGTCGGCGAGCGCTCCGGCCACGCTCTTGAGCAGGGCGACCTGGTCGGGCACCCAGTGGAACACGGCGTTCGAGAACGCCACGTCGAACGCGCCCTCGAACGGCAGCGCGCAGGCGTCGGCCTCGACGAGCCGGGCGTCCGGGTGCGCGCGGCGGGCCTTCTCCAGCATGGCTGCCGAGGAGTCGGCTCCCGTGACGGCGCCTATCTCGCCGAGCGCGTCCAGGTGCGCCCCCGTGCCGCAGCCCACGTCGAGGATGCGCAGCGGCTCGGCCCCCTCGCCGCGCGCGGCGGCCTCTTCGCGCACCAGCTGCACCAGCTCCTCGCCGTACGCTCCCACGTAGCCGTGCTGCCCGTTGTAGAGCTCCGCGTCCCATTCCATTGCCGTCCAACCCCTCTCGTCGCAGCTTCTCGTCTCCGCACCAGTATAGCGCAGGCGCCGGCTTCGGTCGCCGCCGCCGCGCTCCCCGGCCTTCGCCCCGGCCGCTTGCCGGCGGGGCTCTTTCGCCGGCGGACGGGTGGCACCGCAGACCCGCGTCGAAAGAAAGGCCTGCTCTCCAACGCCCCGGTGACAACGCGATGACCGGGGCCTTACCGAAACGGGAATCGCATTGCGCCGCGTCGCCGGGTGGCTTAAGGTACATCTCGTCCCGAAACGACGACCCCCTCCGCCCCGGATGCCGGCGGACCGCAACAGGAAGGAGCGCGCCATGCCCGAGCTAGCGAACCCGTTCGTCGCGAACGTTCCGCGCACGATGACGAAGCAGGAACTCGTGCAGGCCGTGCGCGTCGAGCTGACCGGCGAGCTGGAGGCCCAGATGCTCTACGAGGCGCATGCTGCGGCCACCGACGACGAAGTGGCGCGCAAGGTGTTCCTCGACATCGCCGACGAGGAGAAGGAGCACATGGGCGAGCTGCTCGCGCTGCTCCAGTACCTTGACCCGGCCGAGGCCGGGCACCTGGCGGAAGGCGTGGGCGAAGTCGAGGGCATGATGGCCGAACTCGGCATCGACAAGCACGTGGCCGACGACCTCATGGGGTCGTCCATCCGCAATGACACCGGCACCCAGGAGGAGCTGGAGTCGGGAAGGAACGGCTGACACCCTCCAACCTATTCGAGTGACCCGTCGTCTCGTCTCTCGTGTGAACCCCCCCCTCTCTCTCAAACCTTTCGACGGGCACGTGAGCATGCGCACCTTCCCCTTCTCCTCAGTGCGCACTGCATGGCCCCCCTTCGGACCCCCCATCCGAAGGGGGGCTCTTTTTGCGCGCCGCCCACCCCCGTGCGTCGCCGGAAGGCGTTTCTGATATCCTGTGCGAAGAGATCGGGTGGAGAACGCGCACGGCGGGGACGCGGTCGGCGAATCCGACAGGGCTCGGAGGAGGAGGGTGCTCATGAGGAAAAGGCTTTTGCTCGTCGCCATGCTGGCCGCGGCGGTGCTGGCGCTTTGCTTGGCAGGTTGCAGCTCGGGAGTCGCGGAGGATCGGGAGGCACCGAAGGACGTCGAGGGCCTGCCCGCCTGGGCCGACGAGGCCGCCGTCACCGCGCAGGCGCGCGATGCGATCGACCTGTTCGTCGCGGGCGATTACGAGGGTTTGGCGGCGTTGTTCGGCGATCCCGTGCCGGCTGCCTCCGATTTCGAGAAAGCAGCCCGTGCGGCCCAGGACATCGGCGCGTTCGAGTCGTACGGCGACGTGTCCTTCGCGCACTACGACGGAGGAGCGAGCGGCGCGGCGGCCATCGTGGTTCAGCTGGCGCATTGCGAGAACGACGACCTGGTCTACTCCGTCGGCATCGCCGAGGACGGCAAGCTCGTCGGGTTCCGTATCAGCTAATGGTTCTGGTCAGAGAAGGAGCGGTTTCATGAGGAAGAGGATGCTTGCGGCGGTTGTGCTGGTGGCGGCGCTGGCGATGCTGGGCTTGGCGGGCTGCGGGTCGAGCTCGTCGGACGAGAATTTCCAGGAGGGCTTGCCCGCCTGGGCCGACGAGGCCGCCATCACCGAGCAGGCGCGCGAGATCGTCGACCTGGTGAACGCGCGCGATTTCGGCGAGGTGGCCGCTCGCTGGGACGACGAGAACGTGAGCGCCGAGAAGCTGGAGCAGAGCCTGGGCGCCGCGCTCGACCAATTCGGCGCGTTCGAGGGCTTCGCGGACGCGAAGTACGGCCAGAGCGAGCCCGACGGGCGCTCGGCCGCCACCGTCATCCAGCGCGTGGACTACGAGAAACAGAAAGCCCAGTTCAATGTAAGCTTCTACGAGGACGGCTCCCTTGCCGGCCTGTACGTGTACCGGCTGCAAGACTGAATGCCCCCGGCTCGCCACGACTGAACGTCCGGATGTTACTACGCGTTGCTTGCGGCAACGGGCAATTCCCTGCACCATGGCGGCAACGACCGAAGGAGGGAGCTTGCCCTGATGCTCAGCGAGAACATTAAAGCGATCAGAAAATCGAAAGGCCTCTCGCAAGAGGAGCTTGCCGTCAAGCTGAACGTGGTGCGGCAGACGGTCTCCAAATGGGAGCAGGGTTTGTCGGTTCCCGATTCCGACCTGCTGATCTCCCTATCGGAGGCGCTTGGAACACCCGCGAGCGCGCTGCTGGGAGAAACCGCAGCGCCCACGAAAGCCGACGACGTAAAAGCGATTGCCGAGAAACTGGAGACGGTGAGCTTGCAGCTTGCGCGAAGGAGGCTTGCGGTGCGAAAGGCGCTTCGCTGGCTGCTGATCGCGTCGTGCACGCTCGTCGTGGCGATGTTCGCGATCTTGGTTGTGTTGAACAGCCCTTACTTGGGTTGGAACTACCACGATCCTGAAACCGCCGTGGCGGGAGCGGCCTTCCACGCGTTCGAATGGCTGTTCGTGAGGTCGGCGCCGATCGCCCTCGCGGGGGCGATCGTTGGGATTATCCTGACGCGAAAAAGGGCATGAGGCCGTTCCGGGTCGTTCGCTTCTAGGACGCCTCGCCCTCGTGCAGCTCGCCGCGCAGCGCGGGAACGTCGACGCCGAGCTTCGCCAGCTTCACGGCGCCCGTCCAGCGTGCCGCCGCGGGAACCGTCAGTCCGGGCTTGAAGGCCAGCATGGTCACGGTCATGTCCGCCGCGAACGTCGGCCGGGCCGCAACGCCGTCTTGGGCCGCAAGGCCGCTCGGCACGTCCACGGACACGGCGAAGGGGGCGCTTTTGACCTTCGGGGGCAGCGCGCGGCGTCCGCGCTCGTGCTCGCCGCGCTCGTGCGTGCGCTTGCGGTGCCGCCCGCGGCCCTTGCCCCGGGCTCCTTCGAAGCGGCGGCGGTTGGCGGCGCGGATCCAGCTCGCGTACGGCTCGCGCACCTCGTCGCCGGAAAAGCCGGTGCCCAGAAGCGCGTCCACCACGGCCTCCGCCTTGTCCACGGCGTCGGCGAGCACGTCGGCGTCGGGCGCGATGAGCACGGAGAGGGGCAGGTTCCGCACCGATGCGTCGGAGAACGCCTCCATCGCCGTGGAACGCGCCGGCTCGGCATGCAGCCGCTCGGCCAGATCGGGCGCCACGAGCGTGACGGGATAGCCCGCCTCGGCCAGCTTTCGCGCCACGACCCACCCGTCGCCGCCGTTGTTGCCCGATCCGGCGAGCACCACCACGGGCGCCGGATCGGGCACCCAGGCGCGCACCTCGTCGGCCACGGCCCCGCCCGCGCGCTCCATGAGCTCCGCAAGCGGCGTGCCGTCCTCGGCGATCCTGCGCTCGAGCGCGGCCACCTCGGCCACGTCGAGCACCGCCCGCCGCTCGCGCACCAGCCGGGCGCCCGCCTCCGTCATCACGCGGGTGTTCGACATCAGGCCGTTGAGCATGACGAACGGCTTCTTCTTCACGGCCGACCGCACGCCCCGCACGACGAGCGTGACGGCCCACGTCGCCATGAACGCGAGCCATGCCCAGATGATGCCCGCCTGATGCTGCGCGGCGATGGCCGCGAGCGCGTTCGTCTCGCCCGCCTGGGAGGGGTCGAGGTCGACCACGCCCAACAGCAACGCGAACGGCGCCCAGGCCAGCAGGAACAACAGGCCGTAGCGGGCGGCTATCTGGTACCAGCGCGCGGGCGAGGCGTCCGGCCGCACGATGCGCAGCTTCAGCAGCCTCTGCCCGAGCGTCCGCCCGTGCGAGAGCGCGGGGATCACCGCGAAGAACACCGCGAGCGCGGCGAACTCCACCGCCTGCACCGCCAAGCCCCAGCCCGCGCCCGCGCTTTCGACGGCCGCCTGCGCGCCCAAGGCCTCCGCCACGTCGACCACAACGCCGGCCGCGATCTGCGCCGCGGCCAGGTCTATGAAGAACGACAGGCCGCGCCGGGTCGCGCTCGCGCGCACACCGTCCTCGCGGGCCTCTTCGTTCACCAGGCGCATGTCGGGAAGCACGCGCAGGGCCGGCCCCATCATCCAGAAGCCCACCATGGCGCCCAGCGTGTTCAGCATGAGGTCGTCCACGTCGAACAGGCGGTACGGATGCTCGTAGACGCCCCAGAGGCCCGTGAGCTGTGACGTTTCATAGAACAGCGTGACGCAGAACCCGATGATCAGCGTCTGCCACCAGGTGCGCCTGAAGTAGTAGCGCAGGTACATGCCGAGCGGCACCAGCAAGAGCACGTTGAAGAGGGCCTCGTAGACGTTCGGGTCGCGCACAAGGCCCGGCCAGGTGGACGGGTTGCCGAGCGACGCCGTCGTGTTGTCCAGGAACAGCTTCACGAAGTTGAACGGGACGAGCTGCGGGTGCGCCGCGTAGGGCACGACGGCCGTGCGATCTTCCGGCAACGGCAGGATGACCATGAAGTAGGCCACCAGCATGTAGAACACAAACGAGTAGACGATGAGCGTGCGCAACCAGGGGATGGAGCCGACCTTGCGGTATTGGTAGACCATGTAGGGTAGGGTGATGACGGCGGCGATCAGCGGGAACAGCAAAAGCCCGGTCACGATGTTCGAAGCGTACCCGCTCATGTTACCCACAGTGCCCGACCTTTCCTCGATTCCGTCATGGCGCGCCGCGCCGCGCCGCGCTGACGATTATAAGCGATGCGCGCCCGCGTGCGGCGCGCGGTTCGGCCTGCACTAAAGGTTCCGTTGAAGCGCGCTCGCTCAGCTTCGCCCTTCCGCGGCGCGGCGCTCCATGTCCAGCAGAAACGCCTTGGCCTTCGCGTCGTTGCCGCTTCCCGCAGGCGACCCGTTGGCCCCGACGATGCGGTGGCAGGGGATGAGGATGGGCAGGGGGTTCTTGTTGCTGGCGGCTCCGACGGCCCGGCACGACCGGGGGCTGCCGATGGCCGCCGCCACGTCGCTGTACGTGCGCGTCTCGCCGTAGGGCACGTCGGCGACGGCCTTCCACACGCGCTTCTGGAAATCCGTTCCGGCGGGGGCGAGCGGAAGGTCGAAGGCGCGGCGCTTGCCGGCGAAGTACTCCTGCAGCTGGTTCGCGGCGCGGTTCGTGAGCTCGGTGGCGCGCGCCGCTCCCGGCAGCGTCTGCTCCCCGAAGGCCAGTGCGGTGACGGCCTGTCCGTCCGAGGCGATGGTCACGCGCCCGAGCGGGGTGCGATAGGCGAAGTGCGTGGGAGTCGAGCCGGGCACGGTGCACCTTCTCTCGGTCGAGGACAGTGCCATTATAATGCGTCCGCTGCGCTCGCGGGCACCCTCCGCCCCTATCTGCATCAAGGCGTCACCTTTGGACGGGCGGCGGTCGCGCGCACCCGCTGACCGGGCGGCGGTCCCCCCGCATCGCTCCGCAGGGGCGATCTCGGGATCGCCCGTCTCGTCGCAGCCGGAAAAGCGGCCGATGGGGCTGTATCGAAAGTCGTCAAAATACGCGTTTCGCATAGTCGCCCCGTAGGGCAGAGCCCTTGCCCTACACGACGAGCGAAAACGGCGCTTTTTATACAGCCCCATGCGCTCGCTTGGGCGCAGAGCCGGGAAGGCCGCATGGAAAGCCCCTGCATGGAAAGCCCCTGCATGGAAAGCCCCTGCATGGAAAGCCCCTGCATGGAAAGCCCCTGCATGGAAAGCCCCGTGCAATTGAATGCTCGTGCGAGAACCGCCGCTTAACTAGGATCGGTGCGAGTCCGCCCAAAGCCGTGCGACGCTAGACCGCTATCGGCCGCTGTTGCAGGGGGCCGCGTCCGTCGACGGCGGTTTGATGCGGCGGATCGTTCCCGAAACGCACGGAAATCACCGCTGTGAAGCCCGTTTCCCGGGCAGCCGGCAAGCGCCCGTTTCGCGAGCTGGGGAAACAGGCGTGGCGTGCAGGACAGGGATGGACGAGGTCCCTTCGAGGGCGCCCCGGGGCCGCCGAATCGCTTCACAGCGGTGATTTCCGTGCGTTTCGGACGCCTGTTTCTGCCGCAAACCCGTCTTGGCATGCGTTCGCAGCCCATTTTGACAACCCGCTCGTCGGCGCGGTCGGAAAGGGAGCGTTGTTCCCCGGCTTGACGGCGGAGCGCGAGGAAGAGAAGAGCGACCGGCGTCGCGTAAGGGGCGGTGGCTTTTTTGAGCGGCATAGCCGGAAAGCACTACCAACCTGCGTTTTCGCGCTGTGCGCGAACGGGCGCTCTGGAGAGCGCCCCTACGGCAGCAATTGCTGCAAAGTCGCTGACGACCGAGGAATACCGTATGTTTCCATCGGGCATCCAAAGACGCCTCACCTTCCCGGCCTTCGGGAACAATTCGTCTTCCTGCGATATACTGTGCCTCTGACCTGCGATTCGATACCGGAGGTTGCCGCGAGCTGCTCGAAAAAGAAACCGCAAGTTGGTTGCGCGGAGGCCGGCGCGCCCACAGTATGGAGGCATCGGCGGCACGCCGGGCGAACGGAACCGGCGCACCGACCGTTCGAGCAACCGATCACGACGAACGAAGGACGAACGTATGAGCTTTCGCGACAACCTGCAGCACCTGCGCTCAACGCGCAACATGACGCAAGAGCAGCTGGCCATGCTGCTGGGAGTGAGCCGCCAGTCGGTTTCCAAGTGGGAGGCGGAGCGCGCCTATCCGGAGATGGACAAGCTGCTGCGCTTGTGCGATATGTTCGACTGCACGCTCGACGAGCTGGTGTGCGGAGACATGACCGACCGCGCGGCCGACGAGGCCGCGCGCATGCCGGATGCGTTGGCTCCGCAGGACGTGTGCGGCTACGACGAGGCCATGCGCTCTTTCGCGGGGAAAGCCTCCCTCGGGATGTTCGCGGTTTTGGCGGGGGCCGCGCTGGCGCTGCTGTTGTCGGACCCCTTCCTGGTGCACGAGGCCGCTTTGCGCACCTACATGGTTGCTTTGGTGTTCGTGGGCGTGGCGGTGGGGGCGGCCATCGTCGTTCCCGCGTTGTTCGAGCGCCGCGCGTTCCGCAAGGCCCATCCGTTCGTGGAGGATTTCTACACGCCCGAGCAGAAAAGCCAGGCCCGCACGACCATGGTGACGGGGCTCGTCGCGGGTGTCTGCCTTCTCATGGCCGCGATTGTTGCGGCTATCGTGCTGCAGGGCGACGTCTGGCTTGCGAGCGCGCTCTTCTTCGCGCTACTCGCGATCGGCGCCCCCTTGGTCGTCCGCGGATGCCTGCTATCGTCGCGCTGCGACGTGGAGCGGTACAACTTGAAATCGCTCGGCCGCATGGACGAAGCGCAGATCGAGGCCTTGGATGACGAAGGGCTTGCGGTGCGCGCCCGTCGTGCCAAGCGCGACCGCAGCGTGTACACGGCCGTCATGTGCGCGGCGACGGCGGTGGGTCTGGTGATGCTGTTCACGCCCGCGAGCAGGTGGTTCTTTCTCGCATGGCCCGTCGGCGGCCTCGCCTGCGCCGCGTACAAGGCGCTTCGCACGGCGCGGAGCGACGGCTAGCGGGGCGTCCCCTCGCCGCTGAAACGAAGGCTGTCCCCGTAGGGGCGATCTCCAGATCGCCCGTTCCGGCGAAGCCGGAAAAGCAACCGAGGGCCGCCTCTCGTACTTTGCGCGAGCGGGCGATCTGGAGATCGCCCCTACGGGGATGGCCGGCGGTTGCAATCCAAAGCAAAAAGCAAAAAGCAAAAAGCAAAAAGCAAAAAGCAAAAAGCAAAAAGCGCATCGGTTCGATGCGAAGGCGTCCCGTTGTCTTTTTTAGGAGGATTCATGGGCTCCACGATAGTCGCATGCGAGGTCAGGAAGTCGTTTGGCACGGGGAGGGGGAGCAAGCGTCGCACCGTCGACGTCCTGCGCGGCGTGAGCCTTGCCGTCGAGGCGGGCGAGATGGTGGGCATCGTGGGGCCGAGCGGTTCGGGCAAGTCGACGCTTTTGCACTGCCTCTCGGGGTTGGAAAAGGCTGACTCCGGCTCCATCCAGCTGATGGGGCGGCAGCTGGTTCGCGCGCGCCGCAGCTCCCTGTTCAAGACGCGCCGCGAGCACGTGGGCTTCATCTTCCAGGCGTACAACCTCATCCCCTCGCTCTCGACCGGGGAGAACGTGGCGCTGCCCGCGCGCCTGGCGGGCCGCCCGCTCACGAAGGCGCAGGTGGGGGAAGCGCTGGAAAGCGTCGGATTGGGCGGGCGCGAGAAGAGCCGTCCCGGCGATATGTCGGGCGGCGAGCAGCAACGCGTGGCCGTGGCCCGTGTGCTCGCCAGCAGGCCGGACATCGTGTTCGCCGACGAGCCCACCGGCGCGCTCGACTCCAAGAACGGCCGCGAGGTGCTGGGCATGCTGCGCGGGATCGCCGACGGTCCGCGCCGCTCGGTGGTGATGGTGACCCACGACTTGGAGGCCGCTTCGCTGGCCGACCGCGTGCTGGTGCTTCGCGACGGTCTTATCGCGCGGGAGTTGGGGCGCTCGACGGCGGCCCAGATCCTCGAGGCGTTGGGGGAGGCGGCATGATGCGCTTGGTGTTCTCGGATTTGCGCGACCATGCCGCCACGTGGATCGGGGCCCTCGCCGTGGCCGTGGCATGCGGCTACATCGGCGGATGGGTGGTGTCGCTGCAGGCAACGGCGGGTTTCAGCACGGGTGCGCTGCAGAAGTTCTTGCAGAACGCGGCGTCCTCGGTGCTCCTGTTCTCGCTGATCGCGGCTGTGGCGGTGCTCGTGTCGGCCGCCAATCTGACGGTTTCCGCACAGCGGCGATCCTACGCGCTCTGGCAGCTGGCGAACGTAAGGCCGGCTCTGGTGAGCGCAGTGGTGCTCGTCCAGCTGGAGGTGGTCGCGGTGCTGGGCGCCGCGTGCGGCACGCTGCTCGCGGTGGCCACGTTCGAGCCCCTGTTTCCTTTGGTGCTCGGCTCGCGCGAGGCGCTCGCCCAGGCGGTGCCCGTTGCCGACATGGCGCGTATGCCTGCGGTTTGGATCGTGACGGCGGCGGTGTTTTTGTGCGGGGGGCTGAAAGGCGCTCGCAGCGCGGGGAGGACGCCGCCTTTGACCGCGCTGCGCGAGCCGGAGCCAAAGCGCGCGAGGGTGACGTGGATGCGCACCCTGCTGTTCGCGGGGATGCTCGCCTGTACCTGCTGGGCGTCCTTGGCCCTGACCGAATCGCCGGACGTCGCCATGAGCTGGTCGGTGTTCGTGCCCATCCTCATGGTGGCGACGCTGGTCCCCCTCGCTCCCCTCGTCTTCCCGGCGCTGCTGGGCGCTTGGACGTCGATGGTGTCGCAGGGCCGTGGGAGCGCCTGGTACCTCGCGAGGCGCATCGCGCGCAACGCCCTTTCCTCGAGCACGTCGATCGAGACCCCTCTCATGGTGGGCTTCGGGTTGGTCGCGGGCCTGTTCTCGGCTATGGCCTGCTCGGTCGACTATTTGGAACGCCAAGGCGTTGCCGACATCAGCACGATCGGCTGGGCCGAGTCCTTCATCATGCTGGGCGGCCCGGTGCTCTTGTGCGCTGTCGGCGCGGCAGTGAGCGTGGTGATGTCGTCGAGGTCGCGCACGCGCGACGTCGCCCTCCTCGTCGCGGCCGGTGCCAGGCCCGCGACGCTCATGGCCGCAGCCGGATGCGAGGCGCTCGTCCATGCGGTCACGGCGACTTTGGCGGGCATGGCGTGCGCGGTCGCCTCGACCGCGGTCGTCGCCAACGCGTTCGGCGTGCCGCTGCTCGGCAACCTGGCGTTCGGCGAGGGCCTCGTCGTCTCGCTCGCGGGTTTCGTGCTCGTGCTGGCCGCCACCCTCGTGCCCACGTGGGCCGCCCTCAACCGAGAGGCCGCGGTCGTCCTCTCGGCGGGGGAGTGATCCCCGTGCAAGACACCCTCCCTTCGAGCATCGCCGCGAGCCAAGGTCGCTCCGCCGCCCTTTCGAGCGTTCGGGATACCCGCCCGCGAAGCCCCCTCGCCCTTCCAGGTGCCAGCGCGACGCGCCTCGGCCGTGCGGGCACATGGGCGTTCTGGCGCAACCTCGCCCTGTGCTTCTGCGTGTTCAGCGTGGTGGGACACTGGCTGGAGATAGGCTACTGCACGCTCGTGCGCCTCGGCCTCCTCCCCGGCACCTGCGATCCCGCCTCGCAGGTGTGGGCCGGCTGGCTCGACCCCTTCTGCGTGTACGGCTTCGGCGCGGTGGCCTGCGTGCTGCTGCTCCGCCCCCTCAAGGCCCGCCTGCAACGGCGCCTTCCCGGCGGCGTCGCGCCTTTGGCGGCGAGCTTCGCGGTGAACATGCTCGTGTGCGTGGGCATCGAGCTTGCCAACGGGCTTTTGTTCAACCAGCCGCTCGCCGACGGCTCGCTGCCCCTGTGGGACTACCGCGATCTGCCCTGCAACTTCCAGGGACAGGTCTGCCTGCAGACCGCGCTCGCGTTCGGCATCGTGTCCACGTTCATGACCTGGGTTGTCTGTCCGCGCCTCGAGACGCTTTTCGCCCGCGTGCCGCGCCGCGCGCTGGATGCCGCCTTCACGGCGGTCGTCGCAGGGTTCTGCCTCCTGCTCGCCTTGTAGCGCTCGCCGAAGCCGTTTGCGCTGTCGAACGCTCGATTCGCTTCTCTCGCCGCCCCGGCAAGCCTCTGGAGCAAGTCAACGGGCATCCGGCCGCCCGCAGCGCACCCTCTCTCGAAGATCGAACGACGGGGCGGCAACTCGGCTCGCCGCAGCACAAAAATCACCGATTCTCTGCAGGTGCGGGTGGGAAAGGGCCTCGAAAGCGCATGAGCGTCGGGTGTCCTTCGACATTTTCCCTGGTCGCAAAACAACGAGCGGGGCCCCGATCTTTCTCGAGGGCGATCCGATGCAAAGAATCGGTCATTATTGTGCCGAACGCTCCCGTGCGGCACGCTCGGGGTTGCAAAGCCGGTGCGCCACGTTCGGGCTGGGGGTCGTCGTATCTCGGACGGGCCGTCCGCGTGTGGTTTTCTTCGCCTCCCCGCGCCGGGCGGGTAGGGGCGCGGGGCGTTGCGCTAGAATGGAGGTCTACCCGTACGACCAGCAGTGCCCGGATAAGGAGTGCCCCCATGTTCGAACCGGTGAAGATAGCGCCGTCCATCCTGTCGGCCGATTTCATGAACCTCGGGCGCGACGTCGCCCTCATCGAGGAGGCGGGCGCCGGTTACGTGCACGTCGACGTCATGGACGGGCATTTCGTGCCGAACCTCACCATGGGCGTGCCCGTGGTGAAGCAGCTGAAGAAGACCACGTCGCTGCCGCTCGACGTGCATCTCATGATATCCAACCCGCTCGAGCAGCTCCCCTGGTTCTTGGACGCGGGGGCCGATTCCGTCACCGTGCACGCCGAGGTGCTGGATGCCGACGGGCTCGCCCGCGCCGTGGCCTGCATCCACGCGGCCGGCGCCAAGGCCGCCGTGAGCCTCAAGCCGCGCACGCCGGCCGGAGTGCTGGCGCCCGTCATCGCCGATGTCGACATGGTGCTGGTCATGAGCGTCGAACCCGGCTTCTCCGGGCAGAGCTATATCGAGGGCAGCGAGGACAAGGTGGCGCGCGTGGTTGCCATGGCGGCCTCCGTGGGCGCGTCTCCGCTCGTCCAGGTCGACGGCGGCATCGGCGCGGCCACGGCTCCGTTCGTGGCTGCGGCCGGCGCCGACGTGCTCGTGTGCGGCAACGCCGTTTTCGCGGCCGACGATCCCGCCCGCGCCCTCGCCGAGGTCGCCGCGGCGGCCGACGAGGCCCGGCTGGCCGCGCTCGCCGCGCAGAAGGAGGCGTAAAAGGCATGCCCGCTTCCGTCAGCGAAGACTACGTGTACTTGGACTGGGCCGCCACGGCGCCGCTCGCCGAGGAGGCGGCGTGCGCCATGGAACCCTACCAGGTTCCCGGCCGCGCCAACCTGGGCGTCGGAGGCAACGCGAACTCCCTGCACGCGCCCGGCAGGGCCGCGTTCGCCGCGCTCGAGGAGGCGCGCCGTTCCATCGCGCGCGATCTGGGCGCGTCGCGCCCCGACGAGATCGTGTTCACGTCGGGCGCGACCGAGGCCGACAACGAGGCGCTCTTCGGCATCGCGCATGCGGCCGCGGCCGAGCGCCGGCGGCGCGGCGCGGGCGACTTCGTCCCGCACGTCGTGACCACGGCCGTGGAGCACGACGCCGTGCTCGCGCCGGCCAAGCGTTTGGAGGCGCAGGGCTTCCGCGTGACCCGCCTGGCGCCGAACCGCCAGGGCTTCATCGAGGTGCGCGCGCTCGAGGACGCCGTGGGCCCGGATACGGTGCTCGTGTCGGTGCAGGCCGCGAACAGCGAGGTGGGGAGCGTCCAGCCCGTTGCCGAGCTCGCGCGCGTCGCGCACAGCGCGGGCGCGCTCTTCCACACCGACGCGGTGCAGGCGCTCGGCAAGGTGCCGATCGACCTGGGGGCGTGGGGCGTGGATGCTGCGTCGTTCTCGGCCCACAAGGTGGGCGGCCCCAAGGGCGCAGGCGCGCTGTACCTGAAGGCGCGCACCCCCTACGAGGCCTACCTTCTGGGCGGCGGCCAGGAGTCGGGACGGCGCAGCGGCACGCAGAACGTGGCCGGCGCCGTGGGCTTCGCGGCCGCGTGCCATGCCGCGTGCGAAATGCGGGAGTTCGAGGCGGCGCGCCAGCGCGCGCTGCGCGACAGGCTCTACGCCGGGCTGGCGGCGTTCGACGCCGTGGAGGCCACGGTGGAGGTGGAGGCCGGAAGCGAGGACTTCCTTCCGAACATCGTGCACGTCTTGGTGAGCGGGCTCGAGAGCGAGACGCTCATCCTGCGCTTCGACATGCGGGGTTTCGGCGTGTCGGGCGGTTCGGCCTGCTCGTCGCATTCGCTCGAGCCAAGCCACGTGCTGCACGCGTTGGGCATCGACGACGACCGCGCCCACGGCGCGCTGCGCATATCCATGGGGCGCTCTACGACCGAAGCCGCCGTCGACGCCTTCCTCGAGGCCGTCGCCGGCGTGCTGGATTGGAGCTAGCAGTATGGAATTGGTAACCACGCACACGCACACCTCGTTTTGCGGGCACGGCGAGGGGACGGTGGAGGAGCTGGTGTGCGCCGCCGAGGCGGCCGGCGTCACCACCATCGCCGTGACCGAGCACTACCCGCTTTCGAAGGCGTTCGACCCGCGCGCCTACCTGTCCATGCCGGCCGAGCGCATGGGGGAGTACCTGGCCGCGCTCGACGAGGCGCGCGCGGGTCATCCCGGCATCGAGATCATCACGGGATGCGAGCTGGATTGGCTCGGCGCCGACGAGGACCGCTCCATCGCCGCCGCCGACCTGGAGCCGTTCCAGCTCGTGCTCGGCTCGGTGCACTTCGTGGACGCGTGGCCCTTCGACGATCCCGGGCAGCGCGACCGCTGGGACGAGTCGGGCGCCGCCGACGTCATCTGGACGCGCTACTTCGACCTGTGGTGCGACGCCGTGTCGTCGAGCCGCCCGTTCCACGTCATGTCCCATCCCGACCTGGCCAAGAAGTTCGCCTACTACCCGTCCTTCGACGTGCAGCCGCTCTACGAGCGCGCGGCCGAGGCGTGCGCCGCCTCGGGCCGCATGGTGGAGGTGAACACCTCGGGATCGTACTACGCGTGTCGGGAGATGTTCCCCGCGCCGGCGCTGCTGCGGGAGTTCTGCCGCGCGGGCGTGCCGTGCACCGTGGGCACCGACGCCCACACGCCCGCGCACGTCGTGCGCGACGTGGAGGCCGCGTACCGGCTCATGTACGAATGCGGTTATCGAACGGTAACGGTTCCGACGGCCGATGGCGACCGCAGAGAGATTACCATCGAACCATAGGCGAAAAGCCCACCCGTTCGCAGGAAAGAGGTTGATCGACATGGCTGGAACGAAGAAAGAGAAAGCGAAGGGGGGCCTGGCGCAGCGCGCGTCGGGGCCGCTCTCCAAGCAGATAACCACCATCACCGTGGGCGCGCTGGAACGCGCGCTGCTCAAGGAGTTCCCGGCGGCCGACGCCGAGGCGTGGGACCGCACCGGTATGGTCGTGGGCGATCCGGCGCGCCTCGTGGAGGGCGTCGCCGTGGCGCTCGATCCCACGGTGGAGGCCGTGGAGGAGGCCGCGTCGATGGGTGCGAACGTGCTCGTCACGCACCATCCCGCCTTCCTGGAGCCGCCGGAGGCGTTCTCGCCGGCCTCGTCGGTGGCTGCGAACCCCGGCGCGCTCGTGTGGGCGGCCGTGGCGCGCGGCGTGGCGCTGCTGTCCTACCACACGGCGCTCGACGTGAGCGCGAGCGCCCAGCGGGTGCTGCCGGGCATGCTCAACCTGCAGTTCAAGAGCGTGGCGGTTCCGTTGGCTTCCTCGAAGCGCAAAGGCTACGGCCAGCTCTGCGCCGTGAAGGCCGGCGACGGGCCGCTCACGCTGGGGCAGCTGGCCGCGCGCTGCACGTCGGTGTACGCGCGCCAGCCGCGCGTGTGGGGCGACTTCTCCCGCGAGCTCGACCGCGTGGTCACCGCCACGGGCTCGGCGGGCGACGTGGCCCAAGCGGCCCTGTGCGACCAGGCGGACTGCCTGGTGTGCGGCGAGATAAAGTACCACGATGCGTTGGCGTTGTCCCAAGCGGGGCTCGCCGTCGTGGAGTTGGGACACGATACGAGCGAGCTTCCGCTGGCGGCCGTGCTGGCCGCGGCGGTCGAGGGCGCGGGGGTGCCCGGAGAGCTCGTCACCATGCTCGACCAGGGAGACAACTGGTCGTATCCGGAGACGACGCGCGTCTAGGCGCGCGTCGAGGGGAAGGCGCGAAAGCGCGCGAGAGACTAAGAGAAGGAAGCACATGCGAGCAACCACCGATGACCTGACCAACCTGCTGAGGATGCAGCAGATCGACCTCGATCTCCTCAAAGCCAAGAAGAAGCTCGAGGAGCTGCCCCAGCGCGCGACCATCCTCGCCGCCCGCCAGAAGAAGCGCGCCATCGAGCAGAAGCGCGATCAGGTCGGCGAGTTGCGCGCGAAGGCCGAGGCCAAAGCGTCCAAGCTCGAGGGCGAGGACGCCGACCTGGCCGAGAAACAGCGGCGCGTGCAAGAGGCCATCGACGGCTCCCGCGGCGACTACCGCAACGTGGAGGCCCACACCAAGGAGCTCAACGGCTTCGCCAAGCGACGCAACACGCTGGAGGAGGAGCTCACGAAGCTGGGCGAGGAGCTGGCGAAGATACAGGGCGTGCAGGATCAGGTGTCGCGCGCGCTGGCCGAGATCGAGAAGCAGGAGAAGGCGGCCATCGCGTCGTTCCAACAGGAGGGCGGCGCGCTGCAGGCCGATATCGGCCGCATGACCGCGAACCGCGAGACCCTGTCCGCCGAGCTGTCCGACGAGCTGCGCGACGCCTACGACCGCACGGCCGCGCGCACGGGCGGCGTGGCCGTGGGCCTTCTCACCGAGGGCCGATGCGGCGTGTGCCGCACCGTCATCGACGGAGGCAGGCTCATCGACCTGAAGGCGGAGGCGCCGCTCGGCACGTGCCCGCACTGCAAGCGCCTGCTGGTGGTGATGTAGATGAAAGGATCTGCGGTGGAAGGCGGAATCATGGACGGCGAGGACGCGGCCGACGAGCGCGCCGTGCGCAAGAACGTGCCCTACGAGGGTCCCGGAAAGCTTTCGGGCAGCATGCACCTGCACGTGGGCGGCGGCCATTACGAGCTCACGGTGAAGGACCACTTCGACGCGGCCCACGCGCTGCCGGGCTACGACGGCCCGTGCCAGTACCTGCACGGACACACGTGGGATGTGGAGATCACCATCGCGGGCCAGCATCTGGACGAAGTGGGCATGCTCTACGACTTCAAGGACGTCAAGGGCGCCTTGCACGGCGTGCTGGAGAACTTCGACCACCGCTGCCTGAACGACGTGCCGCCCTTCGACGAGATCAACCCCACGGCCGAGCATCTGGCCCGCGTGGTGTTCTACGAGCTGGAGAAGACGTTCCCCGCGCATATCTCGCTGAAGGAAGTGGCGGTGTGGGAGAGCCCCATAGCGAAGGTGACGTACCGCCCGTAGGACCCCTTTTTGTCATCCTGAGCGGAGCGCCGAAGGCGCGGAGTCGAAGGATCTTCGACGACGAACGCCTTCCGTTTGCCGTCGAAGATCCTTCGACTCGGCTTCGCGGGAGCTTCCTGCGCCCGCCTCGCATGCTCGGAAGCTCGGCGGCCCAAAGGGCGCCGAGCGCTTCGTTTGCCCGCGCGCAAAAGACGGCTGACGCGCCGTCTCTCCAACGCAAAAAAGCCCGCGTTCGCGGGCTTTCGCTTGCAGGGTGGGAAACGAACCTGTTAGGCGCGCTCGACCTTGCCGGCCTTCATGCACTTCGTGCACACGTTGGCCTTGCGGACGTGGCCTTCCTTGTCCTTGATCGTGATCTTCTGCACGTTGGGACGGAACACGCGGTTCGTCACGCGGTGCGAGTGGCTGACGTTGCGCCCTGCGACCGGGTGCTTACCGCAAACTTCGCAAACTTTAGACATCGTTATCACTCCAGGTTCGTTTGTTTCCGCACGGCTGAAAAACCGTTGATGACAAAAAAGCCCTCATACTATAGCACATAAAACGAATGCCTTACAAGAATTTTTCGTGTAGTATGGACGGCGTTGCGAGCAGGTGCGACGCACACCGATTCGCCCTTGCGGTATACTTCGTCCATAGTCAGGCTCACATCCGCGCGAACCCGCGCTCGCGCTTCGAAAGGAAACAGCCATGAGCACTACGATTCCCGGCAACTTGCACGTTGCCAACGACGTACTGGCCGATCTGGTCGGCAACGCGGCGCTCGAATGCTACGGCGTCGTCGGCATGGCCGCGCCGTCCGCGGCGGACGGCATCGCTAAGATCCTGCCCGCCTCGCGCTTGCGTCGCGGCGTCGTGGTCGACACGACGGACGCGGGCGTGCACGTGCAGCTCTACGTGGTGATAGAGTACGGAACGAACATCAACACCGTGTCCCAGAACCTGGTGGACCAGGTGACGTTCGCCTTGAAGGAGTACGCGCGCGTTCCCATCGACGGGGTCGAGGTGCACGTGCAGGGCGTCAAGGTGCGCAAGTAGGCGCGAAGAGAAGCGAAAAAGACGAGCCCCGCGCTCCGCGGGCGGACCGCCAAGGCGGCGGCTGCGCGGCGCGGGGCTTACCGCCGAGAGAGAGACAGACCCACCATGCCAGAATCCTATACCGCGAACGACCTGCTCAACGCCATAGCCGCCGCGAGCAAGACGCTGAGCGAGCGCAAGGACGAGATCAACCGCCTGAACGTGTTCCCCGTGCCCGACGGCGACACGGGCACCAACATGTCGCTCACGTTGGAAACCGTCGTCGAGAACCTGGCGCAGCTGCCCATCGGCGCCGCCGGCGCCGACATCCGCCGCGCCATCACCACGGGCGCCCTCATGGGCGCGCGCGGCAACTCGGGCGTCATCACCTCGCAGATCCTGCGCGGATTGTGCGAGGGCAGCGTCGGGCACGAGGCCGTGGACGCCGACAGCATCGACTCCGCGTTCTCCCACGCCGTCGACGTGGCGTTCCAGGCCGTGCGCAAGCCGGTCGAGGGCACCATCCTCACCGTGCTCAAGGACAGCGCCGCCGCCGCGAAGCACGCGCGCAAGAAGAAGTTCACCACCGACGAGGCGCTCGAGGCCGTGGTGGCCGAGGCCTACGCCTCGGTGCAGCGCACGCCCGATTTGCTGCCCGTGCTCAAGGACAACGGCGTGGTGGACGCGGGCGGTTACGGCCTGGCCATCTTCTTCGATGCGTTCGCCGCGGCGCTCACCGGCAAGGAGGGCCCGCTGGGAGACGAGCTGGCCTTCGCGCGCGGAACGGCCCCGAAGGTGGAGATCGAGCAGATCAACGACTGGGAAGGCTCGGCCTTCCGCTACTGCACCGAGTTTTTGGTGAGCTCCGACACGCTGGACGCGGAGGAGGGCCTGGACTTCCTGGGCACCATGGGCGACTGCGAGCTGCTCGTGGGCCAGAACCCCAACTTCAAGGTGCACGTGCACACGAACACGCCCGACAAGGTGCTGGCCTACATGCTGGAGCGCGGCCAGATAGCCGAGGTGCACATCCACAACATGCAGCTGCAGAGCGCCGCGCGCACCGACGCGCTGGCGGCCGAGGAGGAGGCGGCGCGCAAGCCCATCGGGTTCGTGGCCGTGGCCGCGGGCGAGGGCAACGCGAAGATCCTCAAGAGCCTGGGCGTGGACGTGGTGGTGTCGGGCGGGCAGACCATGAACCCGTCGACGAAGGACCTGCTGGACGCCGTGAACGAGGTGAACGCGGACGCCGTCGTCATCCTGCCCAACAACAAGAACATCATCATGGCCGCGCAGAGCGCGTGCGAGCTGTCCGAGAAGCCGTGCGCCGTCGTGCCCACCACGAGCGTGCCGCAGGCGTTTTCCGCGCTGTTCGGATTCGACGAGGACGCGAGCCTCGAGGAGAACGTGGAGGCCATGACCGAGGCTTACGCCGACGTGCGCACCGGCGAGGTGACGCGCGCCATCAAGGACGCGAAGGACGCGCACGACAACCCCATACGCGAAGGCGACGTCATCGGCATCGCCGACGGATCCATCGAGGCCGTGGGATCGGGCGTGGAAGACGTGGTCATGGACCTGCTCGCGCGCATGGACGCCGAGGATGCCGACACGCTCACGCTGCTGGCGGGCGAGGATCTGGACGACGCGGCCCTCGACGCCCTCGTGGCGCGCATCGAGGAGGCGTACGACGAGCTGGAGATCGACGCCCACCGCGGCGACCAGCCCCTGTACCCCGTGGTCATGTCGGTTGAATAGCGACGCACCTGACAGACTGGCAGCCACGCTCGCGCTCGACGAATCTGTCGGGCGCGTCCGTTTGGTGAGCCCGGCGCGGGCCCGCGCGCTCGAGGCGCTGGGCGTGCGCACGGTGCGCGACCTGGTGACGCACTTCCCGCGGCGCTACATCGACCTGTCGCGGCGCGAGACGGTGGCCTCGGCGGTCATCGGCGAGCAGTGCACCATCGAGGGCTCCGTGCACGAGATCAAGCTCAAGCGCCCCAAGCCGAAGCTGCCGCTCGTGGAGATCACGCTCGTGGACGGCACGGGCACGCTCATGGTCACGGCGTTTCGCCAACCATGGCTCATGGACCAGCTGAAGGTCGGCATGCGCGTGGCCGTGGCGGGGAAGCTGGAGTTCAACTACGGGTTCAAACGCATGACGAACCCGTTCATCGAGGCGATCGACGGGGGCGACGGCCAAGCCGCCGGCATGGTCATACCCGTGCATCCCGCCACCGAGAAGCTCTCGTGCGCGTGGATGCGCCGCCTTGTGGGCAACGGCCTGACCCACGTGGCGGGCCTGTACGATCCGCTGCCGCTCGAGCTGCGCGCGAAGTACCGCCTCATGAGCCGCGGGGCGGCGCTTTCCGCCATCCACTTCCCCCGCAGCATGGACGAGGCGGCCGAGGCGCGTCGGCGCCTGGTGTACGAGGAGCTGCTGTTTCTGGAGCTCATGCTCATGGAGGAGGGGCGGGCGCGCGCGGAAGGGCGGGAACCCGTGCGCCACGTGACGGACGGCCCCCACCTGGCCGCGTTCGCCGCGGCGCTGCCCTACGAGCTCACGGGCGAGCAGCAGGCGGCCCGCGACGACATCCTGGCGGCGCTGGCCGCCCCCTCCACGGCGAACCACCTGCTTCTGGGCGACGTGGGCACGGGCAAGACCGTCGTGGCCGCCCACGCGCTGGCCGCCGCCGCCGATTCGGGCGGGCAGGCGCTGCTCATGGCGCCCACCGAGGTTCTCGCGCGCCAGCACGGACAGAACCTGGGCCCCCTGTTCGACGCGGCCGGCGTCACCTGGGAGGTGCTCACCGGATCCACGCCCGCGGCCGAGCGCGAGGCGGTGCTCGCGCGCGTGGCGGGCGGCACGGTGGACGTGCTCATCGGCACGCACGCGCTGCTCGAGGACGACGTGCGCCCGGCCCGCTGCACGCTCGCGGTCATCGACGAGCAGCAGCGCTTCGGCGTGGACCAGCGCGCGAAGCTGCTGGCGAAGGGCGACGCTCCCGACGCGCTCTACCTCACGGCCACGCCCATTCCGCGCTCGTTGGCGTTGGCGCTGTTCGGCAACCTTACGCTCTCCTACATCAAGCACCGTCCGCACGACACGTCGGCGCGCACCACCAAGGTGCTGTCGAAGCAGGATCGCGGCCGCGCCTACGACGCCGCGCTCGCGGCGCTGGCGCGCGGCGAGCAGGTGTACGTGGTGTGCCCGCTCGTGGGCGCGAGCGCGGAGGACCGCGACGCGAAGGCGGGCAAGCGCGCGAGCCGCGAGGGCGACGAGGACGAGTACGCCTACGCCGCCATCAGCATCGAGGACGATGCCGACCTGGACGGCGACAACGTGGCCGCCGCCGAGCGGGAGGCCGCCTTCCTGCAGCAGAAGACGTTCGTCGATTATCGGGTGGAGCTGCTGCACGGCCGGTTGCCCTCCGCCGAGAAGCAGGACGTCATGCAGCGGTTCCGCGCGGGTGAGACGCAGGTGCTCGTGGCCACGACGGTCATCGAGGTGGGCGTGGACGTGCCGAACGCCACGATCATGATCGTGGAGGACGCCGACCGCTTCGGCCTCTCGCAGCTCCACCAGCTGCGCGGGCGCGTGGGGCGCGGCGAGAAGCCCGGCGAGGTGTATCTGGTGAGCGCGTCGAAGACCGACGCCGCGCTGCGCCGCCTGGCGGCCATGGAGACCACCGACGACGGCTACGAGCTGGCGGCTTACGACCTGTCGCTGCGCCGCGAGGGCGACATCCTGGGCAACCGCCAGCACGGCGCATCGGCGCTCAAGCTGGTGAACGTGGTGCGCGACGGCAAGGTCATCGAGGCCGCGCACGCCGACGCGCGGGCGCTGCTGGAGGAGGACCCGCGGCTCGAGGCGCCCGAGCATCGCGCGCTCGCACGGGAGGCGCGGCTCGCGTTCAAGCGGGCCGGAGAGGTGCAGGGAGGCTGACATGCGCATCATCGCTGGCGAGTTCAGGGGGCGCACCGTCAAGGCGCCGAAGGGGGAGGGCACGCGCCCCACGACCGACCGCGTGCGGGAGTCGCTTATGAGCGCCGTGAACAGCGCGCGCGGCGGCTTCGACGGCGCCGTGGCGCTCGACGCGTTCGCCGGATCGGGCGCGCTCGGGCTCGAGGCGCTCTCGCGCGGGGCCGCGTGCGCGCACTTCTACGAGCGCGACGGCGCGGCGGCGCGCGTGGCGGACGGCAACGCGAAGGCGCTCGGCCTGGATGCGCGGCGGGCCCGCGTCCATCGCGCCGACGTGCTCAAGGACCCGCCCGTTCGCGCCCACCCGCCCTTCGACCTCGTGTTCCTGGACCCGCCCTAGAGACAGCCCTTCGACCTCGTGTTCCTGGACCCGCCCTACGCGCTCGAGGCGGCCGACGTGCTGGGCATGGTGGGCCGCCTCGCCGATGCCGGCGCGCTGGCTCCGGGCGCGCTCGTGGTGTACGAGCACGGGGCCGCCGCGTGCTCGCAGGCGGACGACGCGGCGGCCGCCTGCGGGTTCGCGCTTGCCTCGCGCAAGAAGTACGGCGATACTGTCGTGGACATACTCAGACCGAAGGAGCTTTGACCCGTTATGAAACGTGCACTCACGCCCGGAACGTTCGATCCCATCACCAGCGGGCACCTCGACGTCATCACGCGCGCGGCGCAGCTGGTGGACGAGGTCGTGGTGGCGGTGGCCGCCTCGCCCAAGAAGAACCCGCTGTTCACGCTGGAGGAGCGCGCGGAGCTCGTGCGCCAGGCCACGAGCCACCTTCCCAACGTGCGCGTGGAGCCCTTCGACGAGCTGCTCGTGGACTTCGCCGCCCGCATGGAGGCCACCGTCGTGGTGAAGGGCCTGCGCGCCATCACCGACTTCGAGTACGAGTTCCAGATGACGGCGCTCAATTACCAGTTGAACCAGGAGCTCGAGACGCTGTTCATCATGTCGCCCCCGCAGTACATGTACCTGTCGTCGTCCATCGTGCGCGAGATAGCCAGCCTGCGCGGCGACGTGAACGGCTTCGTGCCTGATTGCGTGAAGGGCGCGCTCGAGGCGAAATTCGCCCGATAGGGCCGGCGGTTCTACCCGCTTTAGATGTCGAAGCGGCAACGAAAAGCATCGGGAGGCTTCCGACCGGGTAAAATGTGCACGCTTTGTGCATTGGCGTTGGGGAATCCGATCAAACCTGTTAGAATACTTTGACGCATGCGCGCAGGAAGACGATCGCGAAGCGCCTACGCACTTGAAACGCAGCACGCTTGGGTGGAAGGACAATCATGGACGAAACAGGAGTCTTGGGGCTGCTTGAGGAGCTCTCGATTCTTCTCGAGGACTCGAAGCCGGTCTTCGGCAAAAGCAATTTGCGCCAAGTCGACATAGCCGCGGCGTTCGAGATCATGGACGAGATCCGCGACACGTTCCCGAGCGAGTTCGCGCAAGCGCGCCAGATCGTGCGCGAGCGCCAGAGCCTTCTCGACGATGCCGAGGCTGAGGCCAACCGCATGATCGAGGACGCGCGCAGCCAGGCCATGACCATCGCCAGCGAGCAGGAGATCGTCCGCATCTCCCAGCAGCAGGCCGACCAGATTCTGGCCGACGCCCGCGAGCTGGAACGCCAGACGCGCGCCGGTGCCGAGGATTACGCCGACGAGGTGTTCGGTCACGTGGAGACGAGCCTCGACACGCTGCTCAACAACGTGCGCCGCTGCCGCGACCGCCTCAACGCCAACTCCCTTGCCGCAGGTCGCTGATGGAAGCGACGCGCATCCATATACCTTCCGAGCTCTTCGCGCCTGCGGAGAGCTCTCATTTTGAGGGAACGTTCTCCGTGCCCGTCATGAAGGCGGGGCCCGACCTGTACGACTTCGAGGGCCCGCTGGCCTGGCAGGTCGACGTCACGAACACGGGCGACGCCCTGCTGGTGACCGGCACCGTGGAGGGGGAGGCGAAGACGTCCTGCGCCCGCTGCGTCGACGAGTTCTCGTTCTCCGTGACGGGCGAGATCGAGGGCTACTTCCTGATCGACTCCGAGAAGGAAGCCCCCGAGGACATGGACGACGACGAGTTCGACGTGCTGCCCGAGGACAACGTTATCGACCTGGAGCCGCTCATCCGCGCGGCGCTGCTGCTGGAGTTCCCGCTCGTGCCGCTGTGCGACGACGGCTGCTTGGGCCTGTGCCCCACGTGCGGCGCGAACCTGAACGAGGGCCCCTGCGCCTGCGAGCCGGCCGCCGAGGCCGACGACGACGTGCCGCCCAACCCGTTCGCCGTGTTGAAGGACTTCCCGTTCGACCAGAACTGAGCGGCGAAGCCGAGCGTAACCGCGCAGAGCACCGATTCCCGAGCCCGCCTATCACGGCGGGCATTTTCTTTTCCGGGGGCCGCCCCGTCAGCGGAGCGAGAAAAGCAGAGATGCGTTGCAAGCGATTCTGGTTCGACGGTCCGCCGGACTGTCGAATGCTCCGCTCGCTCAGGATGACAACGCGCTGGCTTGCGGAATGTCGATGGCAGTTTAACAGCGGAGCGCGCCCCCAACGCACGGTTTTCGCCGCAATGTTGCGTTTTGGGGGCTCCTTGCTGGCCCGGTTACGCTGGATGCGGCGCCCTGTTCGTGTTTTCCCAGCTCAAGTTCTGGTGAAAAAAGCTGGCACGCGACCAGACGCAACATTGCGGCGAAAACCGTGCGTTTCGAACAGTCATGGAGGGAGAATCGAATTGGTCCTCCCTTTTCTATGCAGACCCTCTCGGCGAAGGGTGGAAAGCGAGCGGCAAGGCTCTGAGATTTTCGGGAATCATCATGCAAGAAGCACGTTCGGAAGACGTTGGGGCCGTATGCCTTAAATGGAAACCGGAGCAAGCGTTTTCCATGGGGCATCCTTGCGAGCAAGGCGCTTTTGCGCGGTTCGCCCGTGCTACGTGGAGCCTGCATTCATCCTTGCATCCCTTTTCCGGTATGCTATTATGTTGAATAAATATTCAATGAAGGGAAATTCAGCGAATGGTGACGCGACAGGAGCAACGGGAGCAGCGGCGGGAGGATATCCTTCGGGCGGCGCTGCGGCTGTTCGTGCGCAAGGGGTACGCGGGCACGAAGGTGGGGGACATCGCGGAGGCGGTGGGTATGAGCACGGGGCTCATGTTCCATTACTTCGAGTCGAAGGAGGCCCTCTACGAGGAGCTGGTCGGCTTCGGCGTGGAAGGGCCGATGGCGATGATGGAAGGTGGGGCCGAAGGCGACGCGCTCGCGTTCTTCGAGGAGGCTGCCGAGAGCATCCTGGCCTTCCTGCGTGAGGATCCCTTCATGGCGGACATGTTCGTGCTCATGGGCAACGCGCTGTTGGACGAGGCGATCCCCCCGCGCGCCAAGGAGATGCTCGCAGGTTTCGACGTGAACACGCCCACGGCCGAGGTCGTGCGCCGGGGGCAGCGCGAGGGCACCATTCGCGCGGGCGATCCGACGGCGCTGTCCATCGCGTTCTGGGCCGCCATCCAAGGCATCGCCGAGGAGCTGGCCCTGTGTCCGGACATGCCGTGCCCAGAACCGGAATGGATCGTCGACATCGTGAGGAAGAGGTAGGGGCATGACGGGGAACGAGAACAAGAAACGAACGAATGTTTCATGTGAAACATTGGGAGGGGAAATGGCGGCTGCGTCGGCGGTGCGCCGGGCGGAAGCGGCGAGCATCGCGGGCGCTGCGGGTATCGCGGGCGCTTCGCCGAAGCGCGTCGCCATCGTGGGGGCGGGCATCGCGGGGCTTGCGGCGGGCGTGTACGCGCGCCAGAGCGGCTTCGACGCGACCATATTCGAGTCGCACGTCATCCCCGGTGGGGCCTCCACCAGCTGGATCCGTAAAGGGTACCTCTTCGAGGGCGGCATGCACTGGCTGACGGGCTCGTCGCCCGAGACGGCGCTCAACGCGGTGTGGAACGAGATCGGCGCGCTCAACCCGGATGTGCCCGTCTATGTGCGCGATCCCTTCCTCGTTTTCGAGTTCGAGGGGCAGACGGTTTGCCTGTACCGCGATATCGACCGGCTCGAGGCGCACTTGCTGGACATCGCCCCCAAAGATGAGCGGGAGATAAAGAGCCTGATCAAGGACGTGCGGAAGTTCATGAAAGTGAGCATGCCCATCAGCGACGTCAAGGGCGTGAAAGTGGCCGTCAAGCGCAAGACGGGCCTGCTCGACCTGTTGGCCATGATGCCGTCGATGACGCGCATGCCTTTCTACGCGGGGCAGACAACCCGCACGTTCGCCGAGCGGTTCTCGAGCCCGCTTCTGCGCACCCTGTTCTCGAGCATGGTGGACGAGGAGATGAGCGCGATGGGGCTTGCATTCACTCTTGCGACGCTCCTGTCGGGCGACGGCGGGTACCCGCTCGGCGGCTCGCTCGCCATGGCCGCGCGCATTGCCGAGACCTTCGAGGGGCTTGGGGGCGCGATCGAGTACCGTCGCCTCGTCGAGCAGGTGGCGGTGCGGGACGGACGGGCCGTCGGCGTCGTTTTGGGCGGCGAGCTGCATCCCTTCGATGCGGTGATCGTGACGCAGGACACCCGCGTCGCCATCGATACGCTGTTTGATCCTCCGATACGTGAGGGGTGGGCGGAGAGGCTGCGGGAGAACGTCGATCCGATCCTCGACACGTTCGTGAGCCTGGGCATTCGCGCCGACCTCTCCGATGTGCCCGAGAGCGTCGGGTTCCCCCTCGACGAGCCGATCTTTTGCGGCGGGCAGCGGCACGATACCCTTGCCTTCAACAACTACGCCGCCTACGAGGGGTACGCGCCCGAAGGTTGCACGTCCCTTACGCTGTTCATGGACGGCGACACGTACGACTGGTGGGCTGCACGCAAAGCCGACGGCACCTACGCGCAGGAGAAGCAGCGGCTGGCCAAGGCGGTCATTGCGGCGCTGTCGCGTAAATACCCCCAGGTTGGAGGCAACGTGGAGGTGTGGGACGTGGCCACGCCGCTCACTTACGAACGCTACCTGCATTCGTACAAGGGATCGTGGATGTCGAACATGGCGGCCGGCGGGAAGGCGGAAGGCTATCCTTCGAAGCCCGAGGGAATCGCGCACGTCTATTTCGCCGGGCAGCGCATCACCCCTCCTGGCGGCTTGCCCACGGCGGCGGAGACCGCCCGCACCGCCGTTCAGCATCTTTGCAAGGACGAGGACGTCGTGTTTCAAGGGGCCATGGGATAGGCTTGCGCGCCGCAAGGCGAGGTTTCGAGAGATAAACGTTCGCACCGCACGGCGGGCGCCGGGATCGAACCCGACGCCCGCTTTCTGATCCTTGACAACCTTCCACGAGCTCTCTACAATGCTAGTTAGTTACTCAACTAACAAACTAGATAACAAAGCTGAACGAGAGGAGGGGCGTGGCCACATGAACATCGATCCTGCCAAGGACGTGCCCCTGTTCGTGCAGATCGCCGAGCAGATCGAGGAGGACGTCTTCACGGGCGTCTACGTCGAAGAGGACCGCATCCCTTCGACCAACGAGCTCTCGGCGCTGCTCGGCATCAACCCGCACACCGTCCTCAAGGGCATGAACATCCTCGTGGACGAGGGCATCATCTACAAGAGAAGGGGGATGGGCATGTACGTGCAGGCAGGGGCCGCTGAGAAGGTGCGCGCGAAGCGCCGCAGCGCCTTCGACGAGCGCTACGTGGCGGCCCTCGTGGCCGAGGCGAAGAAGCTCGGACTGACGAAGGACCAGGTTGTCAACCTCATCGAGAAAGGGTACGACCATGCGTGAGCTGCGAGCCGAGCATCTGACGAAGCGCTTCGGCAAGACGACGGCGCTCGACGACGTGACGCTGTCCTTCGAACACGGCAAGATCCACGCGCTCTTGGGCCGTAACGGCGCGGGCAAGACCACGCTTCTGGGCATCGCGTCGAACCGCCTGATCCCCACGAGCGGGCAGGTCCTCGTGGACGGCGAGCCCGTCACGGACAACCCCCGCGCGCTGGCGAAGGTGTTCTGCACGGGCAATGTGCAGATGACCCCCTTGTCCATGTGCGTGGACGACCTCATCAGGCACATGGGCCGCTTTTACGAGGGGTTCGACGTGAAGCGCGCGCTGCGGCTCGCCAAGATGTTCGAGCTGAACATGAAGGCGAAGACGGGTGCGCTCTCCACCGGCTACCGCTCCATCTGCCAGCTGGTGATGGCGCTCTCGCTCGACGTGGACTACCTGTTGCTCGACGAGCCGGTGCTGGGCTTGGACGCGGCGCATCGCGACCTGTTCTACCGGCTTTTGATGGAGGACTACCTTGAGCGCGGGCGCACGGTGGTCGTGGCCACGCACCTCATCGAGGAAGTGGCGACCCTCGTGGAGCGCGTCGCCATCATCGATGAAGGGCGGCTGCTCATGGAGGCCTCGGCCGACGAGCTGCGCGCGAGCGGCTACAGCGTGTCGGGGCGCGCGGAGGACGTGCGGGCGTACTGCGAGGGGCTCAAGGTGCTCGGCATCGACGAGCTGGGCAGCCTGGCGATGGCGTACGTGCAGGGCGAGCCCGTGCGCGAGCGCTTGACCGACCGGTTGGACGTGGCTCCCATGAGCCTGCAGAAGCTGTTCGTGGAACTGACCGGGAAAGGGGAGTGACCTCATGAAGCTTAAAGCGGCCATCCGCTACCAAGCGGTCGAGCTCGTGCAGTGCGCGGCAGTGTTCTGCCTGGTGATAGGGGCCATCGTCCTCGTTGTGGGGATGTTTTCCATTGCAAACGAGGCGCATTTCATGGTGTCGGCGATGGGGGTTTTGCCCTATGTCTTCATGCCGCTGCTCGCGCTGTCCGTCTATGCGTGCGATACGGGGTTCCTGCTGCGGATGGGGCTCACGCGCTCGCAGGTGCTGGCGAGCACGGCGGCGTCCTTCGCCGCGGCCTGTTTGCTCCTCGCCCTCGTTGAGGCCGCGTGCGCGGCGGTGATTCCTCAGTGGGCGCTCAACCAGTCCTTGTTCTTGATGGGGCACGGTCCTCAGAACGGCCCGTTGCTCGATTTCCTGTTCATGTTCCTGGGTTGCGCGGCAGCTTCCGCGGTGGGCCTTGCGTTCGCGGCCCTGCAGATGCGCTTCGGCACGCGTCGGGTCGTGCTCATTGCCCTCGCTGTCCTTATCGTCACGTCGAACCAGCTGAACCCCCGGGCGGTCTCCGACGGGTGGGCTTGGCTGTTTGCCTTGACTCCGGGAGCGAGCTTGGCGAACCCCTTCGTCTTTTTCGTCGCAGTGACCGCGCTCGGCCTGCTGGTGACCTGGGCGGTCTCGCGTCGCTACGAGGTGCGCTGAGGGCAGGGAAGGCTTCGTTCCGCGCCCGCCGGAAACGGCGGGCGTTTTCGCGTTCCGCCCGATTTCGGCAACAGAGCAAGAAAAGTAGAGACGCGCCGCGGGCCGTTCTGGTTCAATGGAGCATCCGGGTCGAAACGGAAGGAGGGGCATGGAGTCGGCGAACCTGCGCGCGGTGGAGCGGGCCATAGAGCACATCGAAGCGCATTTGGGCGGGAAGCTCGATCTGGACGAGGTCGCGCGCGCCGCCGGATACTCGAAATTCCATCTGCATCGCCTGTTCGGCGAGGTGACGGGCATGACCGTCCATGATTACGTCTCGCGGCGGCGCCTGACGGAGGCCGCGTGCGCGCTCGCGCGCTCGGAGCGCCCCATCGTGGACATCGCCCGCGAGGCCGGCTACGACAGCCAGCAGACGTTCTCCGCGGCGTTCACGGCGCTCTACAAGGTTCCTCCCGCGCGGTTCCGGGCGCGTGGCTCGTTCTATCCGCTCCAGCTGCCGTTCAGCCTGCACGCCTCGGCGCTGTGGGCGGGGAAAGGCGCGGGCGACTGGACGGTCGAGCGCGCGACGCCCTCCGACGTGGCGGCGTGGATGGACCTCCTGCGCCTCGCCGTGGACAACTTCCCGTGCCTGGATGAGGGGCAGCACGAGGCGTGGCTGCGCCGCGCCATCGATAGCGGCTGCGCGCTCGTCGCGCGCGAGCCGGGCTCGGCGTCCCTCGCGGGGGCGGCGGCCTTCACGAGGGAGCGCGGCAGCATCGACTTTCTGGCGGTGCATCCGCAGCATCGCCGCGCCCCGGGCGTGGCGCGGGCGCTCGTCGACGCCGTCCGGGCCGCGGCACCGGGGCGCGACCTGACCATAACGACGTACCGGGCGGGCGACCGCGCCGACACGGGACATCGCCGCCGCCTCGAGGAGATCGGCTTCGAGGAGGCCGAGGAAGCGGAGGAGTTCGGCTACCCTGTCCAGCGCTTCGTGCTTCGCGGCGGCGCATACCGGGAAGAGGACCGCGAAGGAGGCGACGTCTGATGGGCGAAAGGTTCGAGAATGGGAGCATCGTGGACGAAGAGCGGGCGCGCCTCGCCGAGACGCTCGAGCTGCTGCGCGACGCCCTCGAGCGCGCCGAGGGGCTGCACGAGCGGATCGAGGGAGGGTACCGCGAGGCCAAGCGCTACCTGGCCGAGTACCGGGGCGAGATCGACCCGAGCGAGAGCTTCCAAAACGAGCTTGCGCTGAACGAGGAGGATCGCCGCGCGGCGCAGTCGCACTATGCCGCCGAGCGCCTGCGCAAGCTGCTCGACTCGCCGTACTTCGCGCGCGTCGATTTCGCGGCCGGCGAGGGGGCCGCCCCCGTGGCAAGCTACGTGGGAAGGTTCTCGTTCAGCTTCGGCGGGCGGGCCGTCGTGTCGGACTGGCGGTCGCCCGTGGCGGGCCTGTTCTACGACTTCGAGCCCGGGCCCGCGCATTTCGACGCGCCGTCGGGACGCGTCGAGGGCGCGCTCGCGCTCAAGCGGCAGATCACGGTGGAGGAAGGACGGCTCGTCCACGCGGTGGACAGCGGCTCGAGCGTGCGCGACGACGTGCTGCAGTACGAGCTTTCCCGCACGTCGGACGGCGAGATGCGATCAATCGTCGCCTCCATCCAAAAGGAGCAGAACGCGCTCATCCGCGACGAGGACTCCGGCACCCTGGTCATCCAAGGTGTGGCCGGATCGGGCAAAACGTCCATCGCGCTGCATCGGGTGGCCTACCTGCTCTACCGCCAGCGCGGGCGCCTGACGTCGAAGTCGGTGGCCATCCTCTCGCCGAACCGGGTGTTCTCCGACTACGTGTCGCGCGTGCTGCCGGAGCTGGGGGAGGAGCCCATCGTCAACCTGAGCCTGCGCGAGGCGGTGGAAAAGGAGCTGGGAGGCGCGGTGGCCGTGGAGGCGCCCCGGTCGGCCGTGGATGACGCCGACGAGGGCCATCGCCGCCGCGCGCGACGCAAGGGCGAGGTCGCGTTCGCCCGGCAGCTCGAGGCCTTCCTCTCCCGCGCGGCCGACGACCTGTTCCAAGGGGTCGACATCGCCTTCGGCCGCCGGGTCGTGCAGGGAGCTTGGCTGGAGGAGCGCTACCGGCGCTACGGCGGCCTGCCCGTATCCGAGCGGATCGCCCTCGTGGCCGGCGACGTGGCGCGGGACCTCGACGCCCGCGCGGTGGGGCGCGACCGGCTCGCCCTGCCTGCGAAAGGCGAGGTGCGCCGCAAGCTAGCGGGCATGCTGCGGGCGAAGGACGAGCTCGCGCTCTACCGCCTGTTTCTGCGCGAGCGCGGCGAGGCGGATCTGCTCAAGCTGTCGGCCGGGCGGAGGGTGGAATGGGAGGACGCCTGCCCTCTCGTGCTGTGCCGCGCCGCCTTCCGGGGCTTGGGAGCCTTCGCGGAGGTCAAGCACCTCGTGGTGGACGAGATGCAGGACCTGACCCCCGTGCAGCATCGCGCCGTGGCTCGGATGTTCCCCTGCGAGAAAACCGTGCTGGGCGACTTCCACCAGTCGGTCGACGACGGCAACCGCTCGGAGCTCGCGGACGTGGCGGCCGTCTACGGAGGGGCCCGCGTGGCGAAGCTCGTGCGCAGCTACCGGTCGACCTGCGAGATCATGGCGCTGGCGCGGCGGGTGAAGCCCGTGTCCGGCTTGGAGGCGGTGGAGCGCCACGGCGAGGAGCCGCGCATCGTGGGGTGCGCGAACACGGCTGAGGTTCTCGCGCGCATGGAGGAGGCGTTGGCGACGTTTAAGGCGGGCGGCCGCAAGACGCTCGGCATCGTGTGCAAGACCGACGACCTGGCGCGCCGCTACCACGAGCTTCTGCGTGACCGATGGGACGTGCAGCTGCTCGCGCCCGAGAGCGGCGGGTACCTCGGCGGCGCGTCCATCGCCTCGGTGACCATGGCGAAGGGGCTCGAGTTCGACGAGGTGGTGGTGCTCGACGCTGATCGGCGCCTGTACGCCACCGACTTCGACCGCAACCTGCTCTACGTGGCCGTCACCCGCGCGCTGCACAAGCTCACCGTCCTCCACCGGGGCGACCTGCCCGCCTGGCTGACGGCGTGAGGGCCGGCCGGGCGTGCGGCGGGCTGCGGCCGGCCGTTCGGCTGGCGCGCGGTGTCGGGCGCTCAAGGGGGCGGTGGCGGTGCGGTTACGCCGACCCCGCCGCGCGGCGCGCCTTTGTTCGGATCCCTATCATGGAGCGGATGAAACCAGGGCGGACGAAGGCGAGGCGGACATGGCGGAGCGCGGATCGGCAGGCGGCGGCGTCAACCTGCCGCAGGCTGCGCGCCACGTCCTGTTCGCGCTCGCGGTGGGCGTCGTGGGCGCCGCGGCCTCCATCGCGCTCTCGCTCTCCGTGGACCTGGCCGCTCGGCTCCAGGCGCGCTTCCCATGGCTCCTTCTGCTGCTGCCCGCGCTCGGCGCGGCTTCCGTGCTGCTGTACCGGGCGCTCAAGCTGCCCGCCCACCTCGCCACCGACACGATGGTCGACCGCCTGCGCCGAAACGACCGCGTGCCGCCCGCGCTGACGCCGGGCATCCTCGCGGGCACGTTCCTCACGGTGCTCGGCGGCGGCTCGGTGGGCAAGGAGGCCGCGGCCCTGCAGATGGGCGCATCGCTCGGCGCGCTCGTGGGGCGTCCGTTCAAGCTGGCCCCCGTCCGCGCGGGCCGGCCGGCCATCCCGCGCGGCTACGCGGCGGCCGCCGGCATGGCGGCGTGCTTCGGCGCGCTCTTCTTCGCGCCCCTCGGCTCCACGGCGTTCGTGCTGGAGCTCGCGCGCTTCGATAGGGCCGTGGCGCGCCATGTGCCCACGCTGCTGCTCGCGTCGCTCACCGCGTTCGCCCTCGCGCGGATCACGGGCATCGGCGACGTGATCCCCCGTGTCGACGTGCCCGCCTTCTCCTGGCCGCTGGTGGCGCAGTGCGTGCTCGTGGGGCTCGCATGCGGGGCGGCCGGCACCGTGTTCGGGGTTGCGCTGCGCGGCGCGCGCCGCATCGTGCGCAGCCATGTGGGGCGGCCAGCACAGGCCGCCGTGGCGGGCGGGCTCTTGTTCGCGGGCATGGTGCTGGCATTCGGCTGGCAGGGCTTCGAGGGCACGGGCATGCCGCTTCTGCGCGGGGCGCTCGCGGGGCATGCGGGCGGCGCGGACTTCGCGGTGAAAGCGGGCCTCACCGTGCTCGCGCTCGGTTTCGGGCTCAAGGGCGGCGAGATCATGCCCATGTTCACGGTGGGCGCGCTTCTGGGCTGCGCGCTCGGCGGGCTCACGGGCGCCTCGGCGCCGTTCTCGGCCGCGCTCGGGCTGGCGGCGTTCTTCGCGGCCGCGAGCCGCTGCCCGCTGGCGGCCCTCTTCATGGGCGCGGAGATATTCGGCCTGGCGGCCGCCCCGTACCTGGCGCTCGCGGTGGCCGTCGCCTTCGCGGGAAGCCGCGATGTGGGCGTGTTCGGCCGGGGCGCGGCGAGCGAGTTCGCGCGCCTGCGCGCCCGTGCGCGCGACGAGGGGCGCCGCCGGGAAGGCCGGAAGCGGTGAGGCGCGCCGCGAGCCGCCTGACCGGGCAGCTGGCAAGGCACGCCGTGTTCGCGCTCGCCGCCGGCGCGGCTGGGGCGCTCGCGGCCGCCTTGGCCACCCTTGCGCTGGCGGCGGCTTCCTCTCTCTCCGCGCGCTTCCCCTGGCTCGTCTTCGCCCTGCCGGCTCTGGGCGCGGCCTCCATCGGGATCTTCCGGCTGCTGCGGCTGCCGCTGGGCGCCCAGCCCGGGTCGGTGGTGGAGGACGTGCGCGACGACGACCCCGTGCCGCTTGCCCTCGCGCCCGCGGCGCTGGCCTGCACATTCCTCACGGTGCTCGGCGGCGGGTCGGCGGGGGCCACGGCCACGGCGCTCGCCATGTCCTCCTCGGCCGCGTCGGGGCTGGGCAGGCTCGTGCGCGTGGAGCCCATCGCAGCGCGCGGCCCGCGGGAGGCCCGCCCCGGCTGGCCTGCGGCCTGCCGCATCGCGCGCGCGCTCCCCCCCCCGTTCGCGGTCGTCGGCCGCGTCAGAGGTGTATAGGGGACAGGGGCGGGGGAGGCCCGCCGCGGCTGGACGGCGGCGTGCGGCATGGCGGCGGCGTTCTCCGCCCTGTTCGCGGCCCCGCTCGCCGGAGCCGCGTTCGCGCTCGAGCTCGTGCGCTTCGACGGCGCCGTCGCGCGCCGCCTGTCGGCCGTGCTCGCCGCCTCCCTCGCCGCCTGGCTCGTCGCCCTGCCGCTCTCCGGAGGCTACGCGCTTCCCGAGGCGGCCATCCCCAGCGCGTCGTGGAGCGCGGGCGCGCTTTGCGTGCTCGTAGGCGTGGCGAGCGCCGTGGCCGGCACCGCGTTCGGCTGGTCGCTGCGCGCGCTCCGCCGGGCGTTCCGCCGGACGCGCGCCCATCCCGCGCTCGTGGCGGCTGCGGGCGGCGTGCTTTTGTGTGCGCTCGTACTCGCGTTCGGGTGGCAGCGCTTCGAGGGCTCGGGGCTCGCGCTTCTGGATGACGCCTTCTCCGGGAAGGCGGGAACCTTCGACTTCGCCGTGAAGGCGCTGCTCACGGCGCTCACCCTCGGCGTAGGCTTCAAGGGCGGCGAGGTGATGCCGGCGCTCAGCGTGGGCGCGCTTCTGGGGGCTTCGTGCGCGGGGCCCGTGGGTGCCGCTCCCTCGTTCGCCGCGGCCATGGGAGCCGCGGCGTTCTTCGCGGCCGCCGCGCGCTGCCCGCTGGCCGCGGTGCTGCTGTCGGCGGAGGCGTTCGGCTGGGCCGCCGCCCCGTGGGCCGCGCTCGCCGTGCTGCCCGCCTACCTGCTCAGCGCTGACGTGGGCATGTTCGGCCGCGGCATCACGGCCCTCAAGGACCGCAAGCGCCGCAAAGGTCGCCGCGCCGAGGATGGGGCGGCGGCGAAGGACGAACCGCCCGCCCGGCATGGCGCGCACAGCGAACACGGCGAGAACGACGAACCGTCGCGCCGAAGATGAAGTGCGCGGAAAGGGAAGGTAGGCGTTACAATGATGGGCATGGAAACGAAACGAACCCCCTCAACCCAAACCAGGGCTGCAACGGCCGCATCGGCCCCCTCGGCCGACGAGCCCCGCGTGTCGGCGCGCGACGTGTTCGCGCGCTTCGTCACCTACTACAAGCCCTACAAGTTCCTGTTCTTCTTCGACCTCGTGTGCGCCTCGGTGCTCGCCGCGGTCGATCTGGCCTTCCCGCAGTTCCTGAGCTTCTTCACCAAGGAGTTCTTCCTGGAGGCGCCCGAGGTCATCCTCTCGACGCTCGGCTGGATAACGCTCGGGTTCGCGTTGCTGTACGCCCTGCGCACGGCTTGCCAGTACTTCATCACGGCGTGGGGCCACATCATGGGCGCGCGCATGGAGGCCGACATGCGCATGGACCTGTTCAAGCAGTACCAGCGCCTGAGCTTCTCCTACTACGACCGCAACAACACCGGCGAGATGATGAGCAAGCTCTTAACCGACCTGTTCGACATCTCGGAGCTGGCGCACCACGGGCCGGAGAACCTGTTTATCTGCATCCTGAAGATCGTGGGCTCCTTCGTGCTGCTGTTCATGATCAACGTGCCGCTCACGGCCATCATGCTGGCGGCCACGGCGGTCATGGCGGCCTACGCGTTCTGGCGCAACTACAAGAAGCGCGTCATCTTCACGGAGAACCGCAAGAAGATGGCCGACATCAACGCGCGCCTGCAGGATTCGCTCGGCGGCATCCGCGTGGTGAAGTCGTTCGGCAACGAGGGCGTGGAGATTGGGAAGTTCGGCCGCACGAACGAGCGCTTCGTGGACACCAAGGAGAGCTCGTATCGGTTCATGGGCGCGTTCCATGCGGTGAACTCCGTGTTCACGGGCGTGCTGTACACCGTGACCATCGTGGGCGGCGGCTACTTCGTGGCCACGGGCGGCCTGGCCGTCGCCGAACTGGCCATCTACGCGCTGTACATCGGCATCTTCCTGTCGCCCATCGAGCAGCTCATCAACTTCACCGAGCAGTTCCAGAAGGGCTACGCGGGCTTCCGCCGCTTCATGGAGGTGCTGGCCGTGCGGCCCGACGTGCGCAACCGCCCCTGCGCCCTGCCGCTGGCCGCGGCCGAGGTTGAGCGCGGGCAGGCGGACGGCCGCGTGCGCGGGGAGGTGCGCTACCGCGACGTGCGCTTCAGCTACGACGGGGAGCACGAGGTGCTGCGCGGCTTGGACCTGGCCATACCGGCGGGGACAACCGTGGCGCTCGTGGGGCCGTCGGGCGGCGGCAAGACCACCACGTGCTCGCTGCTGCCGCGTTTCTACGACCCGAGCTCGGGCGCGGTGGAGATCGACGGCATCGACGTGCGCGACGTGACGGTGGAAACGCTGCGCGAAGCCATCGGCATCGTGCAGCAGGACGTGTACCTGTTCGGCGGCACCGTGCGCGAGAACATCGCCTACGGCAAGCCCGACGCCGCGGACGCCGAGATCGTGGAGGCGGCGCGGGCCGCGAACATCCACGAGTTCGTCATGGGGCTTCCCGACGGCTACGACACGTTCGTGGGCGAGCGCGGCGCGCGGCTGTCGGGCGGTCAGAAGCAGCGCATCGCCATCGCGCGCGTGTTCTTGCGCAACCCGCGCATCCTCATCTTGGACGAGGCCACGAGCGCGCTCGACAACGAGAGCGAGCGGGCCATCCAGGCGTCGTTGGAGCGGCTCTCCGAGGGTCGCACCACGCTCGTCATCGCGCACCGCCTGTCCACCATCCGCAGTGCCGACCTCATCGCCGTGGTGGAGGACGGCGCCGTGGTTGAGCAGGGCACCCACGACGAGCTGCTGGAGCTGGGCGGCACGTACGCCCGCTACTACGAGATGCAGTTCGGCCCGGAGGTTCCGTCGGCCTGACGGGCGACTGAACCTGCCGACGCTGCGGTCCGCTCTGGCCCTCGCTAACTTACTGCGCCAACCTGTGCCGCTACCCGGGGGCAGGTCAAACGCACGGTTTTCACCGTAATGTTGCGTTTCGATGACTCCTTTCGGGTTTGGTTGCACTCGATGAGACGGTGTGCGCGTGTTTCCCCAGCTCGCCTTCTAGTTGAAATAACAAGCGCGTGGCTGAACGCAACATTACGGCGGAAACCGTGCGTTTCGAACGGCCTCCGCTGTTAAACCAGCATCGACATGCACCTGCTCAGGTTGTCATCCTGAGCGGAGGCGGCGAAAGCCGCCGGAGTCGAAGGATCCCGCGCGGCGACAGCTGGAGGCGCCTCGGCTGCCGCCGCGCGGGATCCTTCGACTCGCTTCGCTTGCTCAGGATGACAACGCGCTGGCTTGCATAATGTCAATGCAGGTTTAACAGCGGAGAACGGCCGTGGAGGAAGATCCGACGTGTTCGGTAGTCAGAGGGGGCGCGTCTTTGCTCAAACGCTCCGGAAGGCTGCGGCCTCATGCGCAGCGCCGTTTGCCGTGCGACCGCACGGGCGGCGCGCGGCCATCGCGCCGAGCGTCGGACGCGCGGGACTCAGCGTCCGATCTGTGCGATACTGGTGCGCGACGCCAAACGCGCGCGCGGCGCGCCGGTTGAACGGAGGGATGCCATGGGGTATCCGCTACGCAAGATCATCGTCTTTTTCGCTGTGGGGGCGCTCGCCTGCGGGCTCGGGCTCGCGGGGTGCTCCGCGTCGGGAGACGAGCTCGACGGCGCGACCCGCGTGACGCAGACGGGCTATCCGGCGAAGCCCGACCCCGACGACTTCGAGGCGCAGGAGAAGCTGCGCGAGGACAACCCGGTGGACGCCGCCTTCCTCGACGAGCTCTCCGGGTTCTCCTACCGCAGCGCCGCGGCGGTGCTGGCGGGCGACGGCGGCTCGGCGACTCCCGGCGAGGCCAACGAGAACTATTCTCCCATCAGCCTGTACTACGCGCTCGCCATGACGCGCCTCGGCGCGGCGGGCGACACGGCCGACGAGATCGGCGCCGTGCTCGGCGGGGGCGACGCGACGGCGGCGGCCGAGCAGTGCGGGCATCTCCAAAACCTGCTCATGGCGGGCAGCAGCGCGGATATCAAGCTGGCGAACTCGGTGTGGCTGCGCGAGGGCGCGGAGTACCGGCAGGGCTTCATCGACGCGGTGGCCGGGAACTTCGGCGCCTCGCTCTACACGGCGCGGTTCGGCACGGCCGGCGCGAACGAGGCCATGGGCAACTGGATCGCCGAGGCCACCGAAGGCACCATCGCGCCGCAGGTCGAAACCCAGGAGGGCATGTTGCTCTCCCTTATGAGCGCCCTCTATTTCAAAAGCGAATGGGCCTCGCCCTTCGAAACCGGCGCCACCGAGACGGGCACGTTCCACGCCGCTGATGGCGATGCGGACGCCTCCTTCATGGAACAGCGTCTCGGCAAGCCGCGCGAGTACCGTGCCACGGACGCCTACACGCGCGCGAGCCTCGGGTTCGCCGACGGCAGCGAGATGACGTTCGTGCTGCCGGCCGAGGGGGTCGACGCGCGCGCCCTGCTGGCCGACGCGGCGGCGCTCGAGGAGGCGTTCACGGCCGAGGGCACGGACGAGGCCTACATCACGTATCGCGTGCCCAAGTTCTCGTTCGATCGTTCGTACGGCCTGATCGCGGCTCTGCATCGCATGGGCATGTCCGCGGCGTTCGACGATCGCGCCGACTTCTCGAACCTCTCCGACGTGGACGCCTACGTGTCGAGCGTGCTGCAGGAGAGCCATATCGGCCTGGACGAGAACGGCGTGGAGGCCGCCGCGTACACGAAGGTGGACATCATGGAGATGTCGGCGCTGCCCGACCCAACGCTCGTGGGCGAGCTGGAGTTCAACCTCGACCGGCCGTTCCTCTACGAGGTGCGCTCCCCGCAGGGCGCCGTGCTGTTCGTGGGGATGTGCGGAAGCCCCGACGCCGCGTAGCGCGCGGTTGCGGCGCGCATGCGAAGCGTCTGGAGCGTCCGGCGAATTCGCTGGGGGGAAATGAGTGAAATGCGTGAAATGAACGCTGAGCGCGCTGATGAGGCCTTGCGCGGCGGCGTAACCTTTGGTACTATACCGTTTCGCGTGTTTACTAAGCGAGAACGAGCGGCTGGGATTCGCTCGGCTTACAGAAGGAGCATAGATCATGGCAGTACCTAAGCGCAAGATGGGCCGCATCCGCACCCATAACCGCCGCAGCAGCAACGACAAAATCGGCGCGCCGGCCCGTTCCGTGTGCCCGCAGTGCGGCGAGGTCAAGCTTCCGCATCGCGTGTGCCCGAACTGCGGTTTCTACAAGAACCGCGAAGTCATCGAGACGGACTAGCTTTTCCACCTGCGCTGGGTGCGCCTGTCGCAGCGAAAACGAGCCTCCCGACGCGCCAGCGCTATCGCTGACGCGTCGGGAGGCTTTTTCCAGTTTACGGGGAAGGATGAGGAACATGGCCGATAAGGTTACGATCGCGGTGGACGCCATGGGGGGCGACGACGCTCCGGGCGTCGTGCTGGACGGCGTGGCCCAGGCGCTCGCCGCGGACGAGGGCCTGCACGTGGTGCTGTGCGGGCCGGCCGACGTGGCAGAGCCGTTCGCGGCGGCGCACGAGCGCTGCGAGGCGCGCGCGACCACCGAGGTCATCGGCATGGGCGAGCACCCGGCCGAGGCCGTGCGCAAGAAGAAGGACTCGTCCATCGTCGTGGGCTGCCGCCTGGTGAAGGAGGGGGAGGCCCAGGGCTTCTTCTCGGCCGGATCCACCGGCGCGTGCCTGGCGGCCGGCACCTTGGTCATGGGTCGCATCAAGGGCGTCGCGCGCCCGGCGCTGGCCACGGTCATCCCGTCGCCCGTGCGCCCCGTGGTCATGTGCGACGTGGGCGCCAACGCCGACTGCAAGCCCTCCTATCTGGTGCAGTTCGCCCAGATGGCCACCATCTACGCCGAGAAGATCGTCGGCATAGAACGCCCGCGCGCGGCGCTGCTGAACATCGGCGAGGAGGAGGCGAAGGGCTCCCAGTTCGCCCAGGAGGCCCATGCGCTTCTGCGCGAGCAGCTGCCGAACTTCGCCGGCAACGCCGAGGGCGGCGACATCCTGGCGGCCACGTACGACGTCATCGTCACGGACGGCTTCACGGGCAACGTGTGCCTGAAAACCATCGAGGGCACGTCCAAGACGCTGTTCAAAACGCTCAAGGGAATCATGATGAAGACGCCGCTCACGAAGCTGGGGGCGCTGGCCATCAAAGGCGGCCTGAAGGAGCTCATGGCGCAGGTGAGCCCCGACACGTACGGCGGCGCGCCCCTTCTGGGCGTGAAGGGCGCGTGCATCGTGGGGCACGGCTCGTCGAACGCCTATGCTGTGAAGAACGGCGTGCTCACCACCGCCGGCGTCGTGCGCGCGGGCGTTTCTGAAATAATCGCGCAGACCGTGGCGGCGGGCGCGTCCTCGGCTACAATGGAGTAAGCGGCCTGTTGGCCCCGGCGTCTGCGTCGGGGCTTTCCGTGCGTCCGGTTCCCGCTTCGAGGGGGAGGCGGAGGGCGCCGTCGCCGCATCGGACACGCAAACGCAAACGAAACAACCTATCGAGGGCCGAACCTTCATGACATTGACTGAAGAGCAGCAGCGCAAGATGGAAAGAGCGCAGGAGATACTCGACTACCGGTTCACCGGCGAGCACCTCCTGCTCTCTGCCATCACCCATCCCTCGGCCACCGAGGGCAAGTCCGTCAAGTACTCCTACGAGCGCCTGGAGTTTCTGGGCGACAGCATCCTGGGCGCCATCGTGGCGTCCATCGCGTTCCAACGCTTCCACGACCTGGACGAAGGGGGGCTCACGCGCATCAAGGTGGCCCTCGTGTCGGGCGCGAGCCTGTCGGACGTGGCCGAGCGACTCGGGTTCGCCGACATCATCGTGTTCGGCTCGTCGGAGACGGGCACGGGCAAGCGCGGGCTGCACTCCGCGCTGGAGAACGTGTACGAGGCCGTGGTGGCGGCGCTCTACCTCGACGGCGGCATAGCGGCCGCGCAGGCGTTCGTGGAGCGCACGCTCATCCCGCGCATGTCCCTGGACATGGCGCGGGAGCCCGAGAACCCCAAGAGCGCCCTGCAGGAGAAGCTGCAGGAAGACGGCATCACGCCCACGTACAAGCTGGTGGAGACGCAGGGCCCGCCGCACGACCGCACGTTCGTGGCGCAGGTGTTCGCCGGCACGCAGGGCCTGGCCCGCGGCACGGGGCGCACGAAGAAGGAGGCCGAGAGCCAGGCGGCCAAGAGCACGCTCGCGCGCCTCGGCGAGTTCTTCGGTTTGGGCGTGGACGAGGAGACGCGCGCCGAGAAGGCGGAGGCGGCGAAGCTCGCCAAGGCCGAGAAGGCGGCGGCCCGCGCCGAGGAGAAGGCGCGCAAGAAAAGCGAGCGCGCCCAAGCCAAGCAGCGCAAGCAGGGGTAGGCCGTGTATCTGAAATCGCTGGTCCTCAAGGGCTTCAAATCGTTCGCCGACCGCAGCGCGCTCGCGCTCGAACCGGGCATCACGGCCGTCGTGGGCCCGAACGGGTCGGGGAAATCCAACATATCCGACGCCGTTCTGTGGGTGTTGGGCGAGCGCAACGCGAAGAACCTGCGCGGCCAGGCCATGGAGGACGTCATCTTCGCGGGGTCGTCGGCGCGCAAGCCGGTCGGCATCGCGGAGGTCGACCTGGTGCTGGACAACTCGGACGGCACGCTGCCCGTGGACTTCTCCGAGGTGGCCATCACGCGGCGCATGTACCGTTCCGGCGAGAGCGAGTACCTGATCAACGGCACGGTGGCGCGCCGCATGGACGTGCTCGACATCCTGCACGACACGGGGCTCGGCACCGGCACGCACTCCATCATCAGCCAGGGCAGCCTGGATTCCATCCTGCAGTCGAAGCCGGAGGATCGCCGCGCGCTCATCGAGGAGGCGGCGGGCGTTCTGAAGCACAAGCAGCGCAAGGCGAAGAGCGAGCGCAAGCTCGAGCACATGGACCAGCACCTCACGCGCGTGAAGGACGTGGCCGCCGAGGTGGAGCGCCAGTTGGGGCCCCTCGAGCGCAAGGCGAAGCGCGCGCTGGCCTACCAGGGCCTGTCCGCCGAGCTCTCCGAGCTCACGCTGGCCTTGGCCGTGGACGATCTGCGGGCGCTGCAGCGCGCCTGGGACGAGGCGGTGGCGCGCGAGCAGGCGATAGACGAGGAGCTGGCGCAGAAGAAAGCGGCCATCGCCGAGGCGGAGGCGCGCGCCGAGGAGCTGCAGGAGAAGATACGTCGCGACAGCGCCGACGCGGGGGAGTTGGCGAAGAGCCACCGCCGCGCGTCGTCGGCCGTGGAGCGCTTCGACGGGGCAACGCTGCTTCTGCACGAGAAGCGCCGCGCCGCGCAGGGACGCGAGTCCGAGCTGCGTGTGGAGCTGGAGGCGGGCAAGGCGCGGCGCGCGGCGGCCGAGGCCGAGCGCGCGCAGGCGGCCGCCCAGGTGGGCCAGGTGCGCGCCGACCGCGAGCGGGCCGACGCCGACGTGGAACGGCTCGCGACCGAGCACGCCGAGCTCACCGAGCGCCACCGCGCGCTCGATCGCGAGGCAGCCTCGCTCACCGAGGCCCGGCGCGTCGCCGAGCGCGCGCAGGAGCAGGCGCGCCGCGAGCTGGCCGCCACGCAGGAGTCGCTGGCGAGCGGGCTCGCGCACGTGAAGCTCATCGAGGGCCACGGCAAGGAGCTCGAGCTGCAGCTCGAGCGCTCCCAGGCCGAGGCCGTGGCGCTCTCGGAGGCCGCCGCCGGCGGCGAGGCGGAGCTGGCGGCGCTCGTGGAGCGCGAGGCCGCCGCGCGCAACGCCGTGAGCGGGGCCTTCACGGGCCGCGAGGAGGCGCGCGCCGCGCTCGACGAGGCGCGCGACGAGGCGTCGCTTCTGGCCTCCGAGATCAAGGGCCTCGAAGAGGTCGAGCGCGCGAGCGCCGCCGCCGGCCCGGCGCGCGCGTGGCTGCTCGACCACGCCGGCGACGTGTCCGGCGCGCTCGCGCCGCTCTCGCACGTGCTGCGGGCGGACGCGGGATCCGAGGCGCTCGTGGAGCGCTTGCTGGGAGGCGACGTGGCGGCGCTCTTGGTGGACGACCCCGCCCAGGCCTCGGCCGTGGCGGCCGCGCTCGCGTCCTGCGACGAGCAGGGCGAGGTCGTGCTCGTCGCCCGCGCGGACGGGCGCGCCGAGGGGCCGGAGCCGCTCTCCCGCGTCGCCGCGGCGCAGGGAGGGGGCCGCGCGCTTGTCGACGGGCTGTCCTACCCGCCCGAAGCCGCCCGCGCCGTGGAGGCGCTGCTGGGCGACGTGGTGGTGTGCGACGGCTTGGACGCCGCGCTCGCCGCCCATGCCCGCGACGCCCTCGGCGCGCGCTTCGTCACCGAGGACGGCTGCGTGGTGTGGCCGAACGGCAAGGTGACGCTCGGGGCGGCCGCGGCCGACGACGCCGAGGGCGTGCTCGCCCGCGCGCGGCGCCTCGACGACCTGCGCGAGCGCCTGGCGTCGGCCGAGGCCGAGCGCGATCGCGCCCAGGAGGCGTCGACCGCGACGGAGGAGGCCCTGCGGCGGGCCCAGGGCGAGAGCCTGCGCCTGTCCCAGGAGCTCGCCGAGCTGCGCGGCAAGACGGACGCGGCCCGCGCCGACGCCCGTCGCGCCGAAGAGAAGCTGGCCGCCGTGCGCCGCGAGTTCGAGGACATCGAGCGCCAGCGCGCCGAGGCGGAGCGCACCGTGGCCGAGGCGCGCCCGTCGGTCGAGGCCTTGGAGCAGCGCCTGGCCGCCCTCGCGCAGGAGCTGGAGGAAAGCGCCGCGCGTTTGGAGGAGGCGCAGGACTCCGTCGTTCCGCTGCGCAAGCAGGCCGCGCAGGTGCGCGACGCCCTGGCCGAGGCCAAGCTCAAGGCCGCCACGCTCGCCGAGCGCGAGACGTACACGGCCCGCGTGGTGGACGCCCGCCAGCGGGAGATCGAGCAGGCCGACGCCGCCGACGCCGAGGCCCGCGACGCCCTGGCGCGCAAGGTGGTGGCGCAGGAGCGCATCGAGCCTTTGCTCGCGCTCATGGAGGAGCTCTCCGACAGCGCCCGGCGCCGCACGCGCGCGCTCGAGGACGCCGCGAACGCCGCGCAGGACGCCGCCGGCGGCATGCACCACGCCGCCAACGAGGCCCGCGCCGCCGCGCGCGCGGCCCACGACGCGTTCGACGAGGCCAACGCCCGCATGGGCCAGGCGCGCGTCGACAAGGGCCGCTTGGAGGTGCAGGTGGAGGCCGCCGTGAACGCCATCGTCCACGACTGCAAGACGCCGCTCGACCACGCGCTCGCCCTGCCCGAGTTGGAGGACCGCGGGGCGTGCGAGGACCAGGCGTTCAAGCTGCGCCGCCGCATAGCCAACATGGGCACCATCAACCCCGACGCCGCCGACGAGTACGAGCGCCTGAAGACCCGCTACGACTACCTGGCCGCGCAGCTCGCCGACCTCGACGGAGCCCGGCGCGCCCTCGGCAAGATCGTACGCGTCATCGACGCCCGCATGAAGGACGACTTCATCCGCACGTTCGACGCGGTCAACAAGAACTTCAGCGAGATATTCGCCGTGCTGTTCCCCGGCGGTTCCGCGGAGCTCTCGCTCGTGGATCCCGAGGACTTGGAGAACACGGGCGTGGAGGTGACGGCCCAGCCTCGCGGCAAGCGCATCACGAAGATGATGCTCATGTCCGGCGGCGAGAAGTCGCTCACGGCGCTCGCGCTCCTGTTCGCGGTGTACCGCATCCGCGCCACGCCGTTCTACATCCTCGACGAGGTGGAGGCCGCGCTCGACGATTCCAACCTGCGGCGCCTCACGGCCTACCTGGGAACGCTGCGCGACCGCACGCAGCTCATCATGATCACCCACCAGCGCCGTACCATGGAGATGGCCGACGTCCTGTTCGGCGTGTCCATGCAGGCCGACGGCGTGACGAAAGTGGTCAGCCAGAAGCTTGAACATGCGCTGATGCATGCGGAATAGGTCGTTCGACCTGCGGGAAGGGCCCGGCGGAGGGCTGGTTCCACCTGCGGGGCGCATGATCGAACTTCTGGCACCCTGGCGGGAACCGTCGTCCTGTGGGAGCTTTGATGAGAAGGGGTGCTCCGGAAGCGGGGCCGTCCTCCCTTTGTCATCCTGAGCGGAGGCGGCGCAGCCGCCGGAGTCGAAGGATCTTCGAGGGCGTGAGGCTGCCTTCGCCAAACATCCTTCGCTCCTGCTTCGCGCTTGCTCTGCACGCTCAGGACAACAACCGGCGAAGGGCGAAATCGCCCTCGCGCTACTTCACCAGCACGTGGACGATGGTGGCGACGGCCCACAGGAACAGCAGCACGCAGTTGACCTTCGCCAGGACGTTGAGCACCTTGTTCGGCAGCTTCTCGCCTTTGACCAGCACGTCCGCGTTCAGCAGCGAGAACATGAGTATCACGAGCGAATGGCTGGACATGTTGCCCTCGTTGCCCGTGAAAAGGGAGTGGAAGAACCCGATCCACAGGAGGGGCAGGGCGACCAACGTGATGATGCGGAACGTCCTGTTGCCGCGTCCCTTGCTCCAAGGGGAGCTTTCTCCCTGCAAGCTCGTTCTAGTTGCACGCTCGCTTGCAGCCGTCGTTTCCAAACGCTCTTCAGCCATGATGGGACGCTCCATTTCCAAGATAGAGTATAGTGGGAATCCGAAGATACAGTTCGCTTGCAAGCATCCTGATTGTAGCATACTATCCATCATTGATATACTAGAAGGAGCGAAATGGCGAAGAGGAGCCCGTACGAGACGGGGGAGCTTTCCGACAGCATCTTCCTGATCCTGCTGGCCACGCTCGAGCCGGTGTACGGGTATCGGATCATGCAGAGCATCGAGGAGTCCACGGACGGCGCGGTGAAGGTGGGCCCTGCCACCATGTACACGACGCTCAAGAAGCTTAAACAGGCGGGCTGGATCGTTGAAACCGCCGAGGACGACAAGCGCATCCTCTACGCGGCCACCGACGAGGGCCGCGCGGTGCTCGAGCGCGATTTCGCGCGGCGCAAGCGGCTGGTCGCCTTCGCGGAGGATCGGCTGAACGGGAGGGGCGAGGGGGACCATGGCTAAGTACCGGTTGTGCGGAGGGTTGGCCATCATGCCCGAGCACGACATGGCGATGCTCGCCGACATGAGCGCGCGGGGATGGCACCTGGCCGGGTTCTCGTGCGGGATCCTGTACCGCTTCGAGGCGGGAGAGCCGCATGCGTACGACTACGCGGTGGACTTCCAGCGCGACTTCCCGGCGGAAGCGCGCGAGCTCTATCGCATCGCCGGCTGGGAGTGCGTGGCGCAGGGCTCCGCGTGGCAGATCGTGCGCGCCGAGGCCGGCACCGTCCCGCTGTACACCGACGACGACGCGGAGGAGGCGACGATCGCCGCGAGCCGGGCGGGCCTGGGCTGGGCCGCGCTCGTCTGCGCGCTCGCGGCCGCTCTGCTCTTCGCCCTGCAAGCTCGGCTCTCCGCCCAAGGCAACGAGCCGGGGGCGTGGGCGAGCCTCGCGGCGTGCGTGGTGTTCGCCGCCGGGTTCGTGTTCTCGTTCTTTCCCTTCGTGGGCTACACGCGCACGTTGCGCAAGATCCACGTCGAGCAGGAGGAGGATCCCCGGCGCTGACGAGCGGCCGCATTTGGGATACACTGTTCAGGCGAACAAGAAAGGAGCCCGTCATGGGATTTTTCGATAGGATCAGCGAGGGGCTCTCCCGCTCGCGCGACAAGTTCAAGGAGCAGATGAACGTCCTGCTGGACCGCGGTCCGGACTTGGACGACGAGTTCTGGGACGGCTTGGAGGAGACGCTCATCCTGGCCGACATCGGCGGTGCGGCGGCGAGCGACATCGTGGAGAACCTGCGCGACCAAGCCACCCGCAAGGCGCTGCCCGACGCCTACGCCGTGCTCGATATGCTGAACGACCAGATTGCCTCCACGTTCACGCCGGGGGGCGAGGAGGTGTTCGGCGGGGCTGAGGCCATCGTGCTGTTCGTGGGCATCAACGGCACGGGCAAGACCACCACGGTGGGCAAGCTGGCCAAGGAGGCGACCGACGCTGGGCGCAAGGTGCTGTTGGGCAGCGCCGACACGTTCCGCGCCGCCGCCATCGAGCAGCTGGAGGTGTGGGCGCGGCGCGCGGACGTGGAGATCTGCACGCGCGAGCGCGGCAGCGATCCGGCGAGCGTGTGCTACGACACCATCGAGCGCGCCGAGCAGGAGGGCGCCGACCTCGTGCTCGTGGACACGGCCGGGCGCCTGCACACGTCGGCAGACCTCATGCGCGAGCTGGAGAAAGTGGTGAACGTGGTGCGCAAGCGCGCGAACATGCCCGTGTACACGGTGCTCGTGACCGACGCCACCACCGGCCAGAACGGTTTGGCCCAGGCGCGCGAGTTCGACCGCGCGCTCGATCTGGACGGCGTCATCGTCACGAAGCTCGACGGCACGGCCAAGGGCGGCATCGCGCTGGCCGTGAGCCACGATCTGGGGCTTCCCGTGCTCAAGATCGGCGTGGGCGAGGGCCTGGACGACCTCAAGGACTTCGACGCGCACGACTTCGCCCGCGCCCTCGTGGGCGACTTCGACGAGCGCGGATAGCGCGATCGTCCGCCGGTTGTCATCCTGAGCGGAGGCGGCGAAGCCGCCGGAGTCGAAGGATCCCGCGCGGCGCCAGCAAGGAGAATGTCATTATGCATAGTATCCAAGTGCACGCGGCCCCCGACGTGTTCGAGGTCAAGGTTCCGTTCGAGAACGTGAGCACGAGCGCCACGAACTGCTTCGTCGTGGTCGACGGCGGCGAGGCGCTCGTGGTGGACACGGGGGCGCCCACCGACGAGGGGGCGGCCGCGCTGGAAGCCGCCTTGGACGAGCTGGGCGTCGATCGACGGCGCGCGACCTTCTTCCTCACGCACCTGCATCTCGACCACGCCGGGCTCGTGGATGCCGTCGTGCCCGCCGGCGCGCGCGTCTGCGCGAGCGAGGTGGACTTCGCGGCCGTGCGCGCCACGCGCGCCGCGGCCTACTTCGAGGAGACGCGCCGCCTGTTCGAGCGAGAGGGCCTGTCGTTCGCCGACGCGTCGGGCTTCGCCCGCTATGCCATCGAGCCGCAGCTGTTCGACCCCGAGCGGATCGACCTGGCCTTCGTGGGCGAGGGGAACGAGCTGCGCGTCGGCCGCTACGCTCTACGCGTGGTGGAGACGCCCGGCCATACGCCCGGCCATCTGTCGCTGTTCGAGCCCTCCTCCGGCATCCTGTTCGGCGGCGACCACGTGCTCTTCGTCATCTCGCCCAGCATCGCGCTGTTCCCCGACGGGGCCGACGGCCTGCAAGCATACCTCAACAGCCTGGACAAGGTGCGCGCGCTCGGCTGCAAGCGCCTGCTCGTGTCGCACGGGGAGCCGCGCGACGACTTCGCCGAGCGCGTGGATTGGCTGGCCGAGCACCACGTGGCGCGCCTGCGCGAGGCCGCCGCCATCGTGGCCGCCGAGCCGGGCCTCACCGGCGAGCAGGTCATCCGCCGCATCCGCTGGAACGTGCCGCACGACAGGTGGGAGGACATCTCGTTCGTGCAGCGCTGGTGCATCGTCACCGAGGGCATCGTCATCCTCGACCACCTGGCCGACCGCGCCCTCGTGCGCCGCGAGCTGGACGACCAGGGCGTGTGGCGGTACCTCCAAAGCGTTTGAAGCCTCTGCGAAGCAGCTTGCGTCAGCAGCGACATGGCGGCGATGCAAGCGTTTTGATGCGGAAAGCGCACGAGATTGCGGCCGGATAGTTAAAAGCCCGTGAGCGGGTCGATGGGCTTCTCGTAGAACTCCGTGAAGCTGCGCGCGCCGATCCAGCGTCCTTCTGCCAGCATGTCGGCCCAGATGGCATTCGCCTCCGCCTCGCTGACGAGTGCGTTTTCATACGCCTCGACCAAGATGCTGCCCGTGGTCTTGTACTTGAGCCGGTAGGCGCAGATGTAGGCAGCGGTGTCGCGGAAGTTGTTGCTGGCGACGATGCCCTTTTCGGTGATGGCGAGCGCCATAGCCGCCGCCTCGCCCTTGCCGACGACCTTGAATCCGGGTTTCGGCCGGCTTGTCATCTCTCGGTACAGGGGGAATGCAGGCGAAGCCAGTTCGATATCGCGGACTTTCGCATCGTCGCTCGCCGCGAGCGAAGCCACCCGCTCTTTGAAGGCGGGCGCGGCCACGCGCGAGAGTTCGTCGAGCACGGATTGCGGAACGACCACGCGGCCCGGATAGAGCTGCGTGACGATGCTTCCCCGATCGGTCCAGAGGAAAGCGGAAAGGCAGTCGGTGTCGAAGAAGAGCGGCTCAGTCAACGAGCTCGCCGTCTTCGAACGTCTCGACGCTGATATCGTCGCGGAATCCGTCAGCCAGCAGCTCTTCCGCCTTGCCCTGGGATATGGCTCCCTGCTCGAACAGGGAGCAGAGGCGCTCGATGTAGTCGCCGTCCGCCATGCGGGCGCTTCTTCCGCGTCGCGGTTCGTAAAGCGTCGTGGGATAGCCGAGATGGCGAGCGCTTGCCTTGACGTTGCGGCTGAAAGCGTCTTTCTGCTCGTCCGTCACCACGCCTTCGTCTTGCAGGCGAACGAGCAGCGCCATGCGCGAGAGTCCGAACTTCTGCTCGATTCCCACGATGGCCGCCAGCAGATGGTCGTTGTCGGCCGCTTTTTCCGAAGCGAGGCCGCGTGTTTTCAGCTCGTTGCGAAGAGCATGGTAGGGCAGCAGGAAGTACGAGGCGAATGCGTCGGCCGTCCACTCCGTTTCGCTGTAGCGCTTCGTGCTCTTCGGGCAAATCACGGCTGTGGCTGCATCGTCGAAGAACAGGTGGTACAGCTCATGGGCGAGCGTGAACCGCTGCCTTCCGAGCGTCTGGGCCGAGTTGAAGGCGATGAGCGAGAAATCCTCGTGTTTGATGCACATGCCGCTGATGGATTCACCCAAAGGATAGGCCACGGTGGTGAGCGAGGGGATCTCTCGAGCGCACGCGAACACGTCGATGGGGGAGAGGTTGTCTTTTCCGAGGTCGGCGCGTAACGTCTCGGCCAGGCGCGACGCGTCGTCCCTACGCCTCACGACTCGCCCTCTTTTCGAGTGCGGCCATCTCCTCGAGGTTGCGGGCGATGCGTCCGATGGCCGCGATGGCTTGCAAGTCGTCCGTGCCAAGGCTTTCTGCGCGGAATGCCACGGCTTTCTCGACAGGCGCGGTCGTGGCGGCATCGAGAAAGTCGTCGAGCGTGCAGAAGAACAGATCGCAAAGCGCTTCAAGCGAGGATACGCCAACGGAACGCTGGCCGCTCTCTATCTTGCTTACAAGCGTTTGATCGATTCCCAAATACTGTGCGACATGCTCTTGCGTGAGCCCGCTCCTCTTGCGTATGCGTTTGATGTTCGACCCGACGGTCTTGTCGATGTTCGACATAGGGCAGCCCCTTTCTTCTCGTAATTATAACACGATGTCATATTTTTCTTCATGTTACAAGTAACAAATATGACACTTCATCTTGATCTGTTGATCGAGCTACCATGCGAACCGTTCTCCGCGCCTTTTGGAGTATCGGGGCTTTAGGCGACGCTTCGCATCCCTCGCTCCGCCGCTGTCGTATAATGCATGACCAGCAAGCAACGAAGCCAGCAAGGAGCCGACCAACCATGCTCGAGAACCTCTCCGAACGCCTGCAGGGCATATTTTCCGGCCTGCGCGGCAAAGGCCGCCTGACCGAGGACAACATCAACGACGCCATGCGCGAGATCCGCATGGCGCTTCTGGAAGCCGACGTGAACTTCAAGGTGGTGAAGTCGTTCGTCGCGCGCACGAAAGAGCGCTGCCTGAACGCCGAGGTGCTCGATTCGCTCACGCCCGCGCAGAACGTGGTGAAGATCGTCATGGACGAGCTCACCGAGCTGCTGGGCCGCACGGACTCCAAGCTCGTGCTCACCAGCCGCATCCCCAACGTCATCATGCTCGTGGGCCTGCAGGGCTCCGGCAAGACGACGGCCGCCGCGAAGCTGGCCTACCGCCTGCAGCAGGAGAACCATTCGCCGCTGCTCGTGGCCTGCGACGTGTACCGACCCGCCGCCGCCGACCAGCTGCAGACCCTGGGCGGCGAGATAGGCGTGCGCGTGTACCGGGGCGACGGCCAGGACCCGGTGAAGATTGCCACCGAGGGCATCCAGGACGCCGTCGACAACCTGCGCGACGTGGTCATCATCGACACGGCGGGCCGTTTGCACGTCGACGACGAGATGATGGACGAGGCGGAGGCCATCAAGCGCGCCACGAAGCCCGATCAGATCCTCATGGTGGTGGACGCCATGACCGGCCAGGACGTGGTGAACGTGGCCAGCGCCTTCGCCGAGCGCGTGGACTTCGACGGCGTGATCATGTCGAAGATGGACGGCGACGCCCGCGGCGGCGGCGCGCTTTCCATCAAGCAGGTCACGGGCAAGCCCATCAAGTTCATCAGCTCGGGCGAGAAGCCCGACTCGCTCGAGGAGTTCCACCCCGACCGCATGGCCAAGCGCATCCTGGGGATGGGCGACGTGGTCAGCCTCATCGAGAGCGCCGTGAAGGTGCAGCAGGAGGAGATCGAGCAGGAGCAGACCGAGCGCATGATGCGCGCCCAGCTCAACCTGAACGACTTCGTGGACATGAACCGCCAGATCCGCAAGATGGGCGGCATATCGAAGCTGGTGAGCGCCCTTCCCGGCGGCGACAAGGCCATGGCCAAGGGCGAGGTCGACGAGCGCGCGCTCGATCACATGGAGGTCATCATCAACTCCATGACGAAGGCGGAGCGCGAGAAGCCCGACCTGCTGAACGGCAGCCGCCGCGCCCGCATCGCGGCCGGTGCCGGCGTGACCGTGTCCGACGTGAACCAGCTGATCAAGAAGTTCAACGAGACGAAGAAGATGATGAAGAAGATGATGCCCGCCGCCGAGGAGATGGGCGGCAAGAAGGGCAAGAAGGGGAAGAAGGGCCGTCGCCGCCGCAGCCTGCCCGGCATGCCGGGCGGCATGAGCATGGCGGACCTGAAGAAGCTCCAGGACATGATGGGGGAGTAGGCGGGTTCCGCGGGCCTACGGCCCGCGGAACTTCTCGACGCTGCGGTCGGCCGTGGCACGCCATCTTCGCACGATCGCGGAGGCTCGCGTACCGAAGTACGCTTCGCCTCCGCGATCCCGTGAATCTGGCACACCACGGCCGACCTCGCTGACTTACTGTGCCAGCCTGGGCGGTTTGGCAACTGGACCAGCGCGGTAGAGTTCGCGCTTCGCGCGAATCGGCTTGGAGGGAGATGCGCATGGACTATCCGACCTACCCGTACGGCCAGCAGGTGCCGTGGGGCGCGCCGCCCGTGCCGGGCGGACCCATGCCGGGCGCGTACCAGCCGGCGCCGGGCACGCCGGTGCCGTATCCGCCGCCTGCGAACGTGCGCCCGCTTCCGCCGATCGTCGAGCAGCCGTTCGAGCCGGTGCTCGAATGCCGGGCGCTCTCGAAGCGCTTCGGGGCGACGGTGGCCCTGGGCGCGGTGACCCTGACGGTTCCGCGCGGGCGCGTCGTGGGACTGTTGGGGCCGAACGGCAGCGGCAAGACCACCCTCATCAAGCTGGCGGCCGGTCTTCTGCAGCCCACCGACGGCAGCGTCCTCGTCCGCGGCGCCGTGCCGGGGCGCTCGACGAAGGCGATCGTGTCCTATCTTCCCGAGCGCCCCTATTTCGCGCCCAGCATGAAGGTGAGCGAGACGCTGCGGTTCTTCGAGGACTTCTACGCCGACTTCGACCGAAGGCTCGCCGAGGACATGCTCGCGCGGCTTTCCGTTCCCGTCGACGCGCAGATGGCCTCGCTGTCGAAGGGCACGAAGGAGAAGGTGCAGCTCGTTCTCGTCATGGCGCGCCATGCGGCGCTCTACCTGCTCGACGAGCCTATCGGCGGCGTCGACCCCGCCACGCGCGACTACATTTTGGACACCATCATCGCGAACTACCACCGCGACTCCACCATCCTTCTCTCCACGCACCTCGTAGCCGACGTCGAGCGCGTGCTGGACGACTTCATCTTCCTGCAGTACGGCACGGTGGTGATGCATGCGCCCACCGAGCAGATGCGGGCGCAGTTCGGCATGAGCCTCGACGACTACTTCAGGGGGGCGTTCAGATGCTAGGGAAGCTGTTCAAATACGACATGAAGGCACTCTCCCGCGTGCTGGTGCCGCTGCACATCGCGGCGGCGGCGCTCGCGCTGGTGGCATGCGTGTGCGGGTTCGTCGGCTACAGCGCGGGCGAGATATGGACGGGGACGAGCGCGGCGGCGGGCGTTTCGGAGGCTGTCGCCGTGGCCATGCTCGTCGCCCTCGCGTTCAGCATGCTCGGCATCTTCTCGGCCACCATCGCCACGATCGTCGTGATCATACACCGGTTCTACAAGAACCTGTTCACCGACGAGGGCTACCTCACCCTCACGTTGCCGGTGACCGCGAACCAGATCATGCTGTCGAAGGTCCTGGCCGGTTTGCTGTGGCTGCTCATCGACGCCCTCGTCGTGCTCGGAAGCGCGCTGGCCGTGTCCCTGGCGGCGACCGGGTTCGTGAACGCGAGCATCAACGACACGCTGCCGTATTGGATGCTGCGGGCAGCTGGCGGCAGCGTGTTCGGCGGCTCGTCCGCATGGACCTCCGCCTTGTCGGGCGCGGTGAGCGCCGCGACGCAGGGCGCGATGACGCTGCTCGTGGCGTACGCCGCGTTCACCTTGGGGGCGGTTCTGGCCTCGCGGCACAAGGTGGCCGCGGGCATCGGGCTGTACCTGGCCATTTCCTGGGCGATCGGCCTGGCGGGCGCCGTCGTCAACGTGTCGGTTGCGAGCGGGATCGCGTTCGGAGGAACGGGGCCGTACGCCTCGACGGCGGCCGCGATGGCCACGACGGGCCTCGGCTGGGCGGGATCGCTCTGCGTCGCGGCGGCATGCTACGCGCTGTGCGTGTACCTGCTCGACCGCAAAGTGAACCTTGCGTGACGCTCGCGCGCGGCAAGACCCGAATCGCTGACGCAACTCTTTGGCGGAGCCCATGAAAAAAAGGGGGCGTGACGCGCATGCACCCTGATCCGAGGAACTATTGTAAGGTTCTCAAGCATCGCTTGAAGGAGGAGGGAAGCCAGTTGGTTACGGAATGTAACCAACTGAAAATGCGGTCGCCGAAAGACGGCAAGTACTATCGGACCGACGCTGCCAATACCGAGCAGGTGCTGCGTCTCGTCCAGTCCATTCCCTCGCCCAAGGCCGAGCCGTTCAAGCTCTGGCTCGCCGAGAAGGGCGATGCGCACCGACAGGAGGCTCGACGGCTTCGCATTTCCGCCGTGCTGCTACAATGAGCGGGCGCGGATCGACTGGACGTCGACTCGCGCGGCTTCGCGAACCAAGGGGAAGGGGTCGGCCGCATGCCGAGCATACTCATCGTGGACGACGACGCGGACCTCTCCGCCATCGTGGCGCGCTATCTCGAAAGCGAGGGGTTTGCGGTCGAACGCGCGGCGAGCGCCGAGGAAGCCTACGACGTGCTGGGCGCGCGGGTGTTCGACCTGGTGCTGCTCGACATCAACCTGCCGGGCGACGACGGGTTCGCGGCATGCGCGGCGTTGCGCCGGGCAAGCGACGTTCCCGTCATCTTCGCCTCGGCGCGCACGAGCGAGACGGACCGCATCGAGGGCCTCGACACGGGGGGCGACGACTACCTGCCGAAACCCTACTCCCTGCGCGAGCTGCGGTCCCACGTGAACGCGCTGCTGCGGCGCGCGAAAGGACGTGCGGGCGGCGCGGCGTCGACCGGAAGGTCGGTCGGACCGTTCACGCTCGACGAAGGGGCGGGCATCCTTGCGAAGGAGGGCGTGCCCGTGCCCTTGTCCCCGAAGGAGCTGGCCTTGGCGGGCTACCTCATGGGGCACGAGGGCACGGCCGTATCGAAGGAGCGGCTGCTGGCCGAGGTGTGGGGCGCGTTCTCCGAGGTGGAGCCGCAGACGGTCTCGGTGCATATGAGCTGGCTGCGCGCGAAGCTGGAGGACGACCCGGCCCATCCCGCCTACTTCAAAACCGTGCGGGGCAAGGGCTATCTGTTCGACGCGGGCGGCGGAGGCGCGGCGTGACGGCGGCAAGGTCGAGCGAGGCGCGGCGCGTCGCCCGCAGGCTGGCGGGGTTCGCCCTTGCCGTGACGGTCGCGCTTGCGGCCCTGGCCGCGGCGGCCACCGTGGCGCTCGGCGGCGATGATGCGGCCGCCGACCTGCGTGCGCAGGTCGTGGAGCTGAACGCGGCTCGGTCGGGGCTTTCCGGCGACGGGGCCGCGCAGGTCGACGCGGCGCTCGCCGACGCCCAGGACGCGCTTCGCGCCGCGGCCGATGCTCGCGGCGCGTCGGGCGTCGCAGGTGTCTGGGCGCTGTTCGCCGCAGGCGTCGCGGCGGTGTGGGCGATGGCCGGCTACCTGTACGCGAGCGTGGTGCGCCCCTTCCTGCGCCTCGAGGCGTTCGCCGACGACGTGGCGGGCGGCAACCTCGACGCGCCGCTCGCTTACGAGCGCGGCAACCCTTTCGGCAAGTTCGCCTGGGCGTTCGACAACATGCGCAAGGAGATCAAGCGCGCCCGCGACGCCGAGGCGGCCGCGATCGAGCAGAGCAGGACCACCGTGGCCGCGCTCTCGCACGACGTGAAGACGCCCATCGCCTCCATTCGCGCCTATTCCGAGGCGCTCGAGTTGGGTCTGGCCCGCACGCAAGCCGAGCGCGCGGGCTTTGCGCGCACCATCGCGCGCAAGTGCGACGAGGTGACCCGTCTCACCGACGACCTGTTCCTCCATGCGCTCGCCGACCTCGACCGCATCGTCGTGACCTGCGAGGAGGCTCCCTTGCACGAGACCGTGCGCGCGGCCGTGTCCGATTTCGACGCGACGGGCGAGGTGGCGATAGGCCGTCTCGACCATGCCGTCGTGCGTCACGACCCGAAACGCCTGGCCCAGGTGCTCGAGAACCTCATCGCGAACGCGCGCAAGTACGCGCCCGGCTCGCCCGTGGAGGTTTCCGGGGCGCGCGTCGAGGACGGTTATCGCATCGAGGTGCGCGACCACGGTCCCGGCATGCCGCCCGAGGATCTGCCGTTCGCCTTCGAGCGCTTCTATCGCGGAGGCAACGCCGCAGGCGCGCCCGGTGCGGGTCTCGGCCTGTTCATCGTGCGCTACTTGGTCGGGCAGATGGGCGGCACGGCGCGCCTCGAGAACGCCGACCCCGGTTTGCGTGCGACGCTGGAATTTCCCTGCGAGCCTTAAAGACTCCTTAATGTCGACGCGGCTACGATGCCTTTCAGAGACGAACCGATTCGAAAGGCTGTCATGAAACCCATCATCATCCAAGCCGAAAGGCTTTCCAAGAGCTACGCGGCCGACGGCGTGCAGACGCACGTGCTGAGCAACGTCGACCTCGCGCTCTACGAAGGCGACTTCACCGCCGTCATGGGGCCGTCGGGCTCCGGCAAGTCCACGCTGCTCTATTGCCTGTCGGGCATGGACACGGTCACGGCGGGCGACGTGCTCTACCGCGGCTCGAGCATCACGAGCCTGCGCGAGCAGGACATGGCCGAGCTGCGCGCGCAGCGCTTCGGCTTCGTGTTCCAGCAGGCGCACCTCGTGAGCAACCTCACGCTGTTCGAGAACATCGCCGTGCCCGGCTATCTGAAAGAGGGGCGGTCCGCCGCAGACACGCGCGCCGTCGCGAGCGCGCTCGTCGATCGCATGGACCTTGCCGCCGACGCGCATCATCTGCCCAGCCAGACCTCGGGCGGGCAGCAGCAGCGCTGCGCCGTGGCGCGCAGCGTGGTGAACGGCCCGGACGTCGTATTCGCCGACGAGCCCACCGGGGCGCTCAACCGCGCGAACACCTTGGAAGTGCTCTCGCTTCTGTGCGAGTTGAACGCCGCGGGCCAGTCCATCTGCATGGTCACGCACGACGTGCAGTGCGCCGTGCGCGCGAACCGCATCCTGTACCTTGAGGACGGCGTCATCAAAGGCGAGCTCGACCTGCCCGCGTACCGCGAAGGCGACGCGGCCTATCTGAAGGCTCGCGAGGCCCAGGTGAACGCCTGGCTGTCCTCGCTTTCTTGGTAGGGGGCGCGCCATGGCACTCATGCGCACGCTTGCGATCGCGGGCATCAAGCGCTCCAAAGGCTCCTTTTTGGGCATCTTCTTCCTTATGGCGCTCACGGCGGCGGCCCTCACGTTCACCATCTGCATGTACGTCGACTTGAACGCCCGCGAGGCCGACGCGCTCGCCGAGGCGGGCGCGGGCGACGTGTACGCCTACGACCTCGCGTCGAGCCTCACCGACGAGGCGGTGGCGAGCGTCCGGGCGCTCGACGAGGTGGGGGAGGTGCGCACGAGCAGCGTGCTCGTCGTCCCCACCGCGTTTCACGGCGAAGACGGGCGGGACATCGACAAGAACCCGTCTTCCGCCGTGCAGTACCAGGCATGGGGCACGGGGATATCCTGCCGGCTGTTCACGCCCGACGGCACCGGGTTCGCGGACGACCCCGAACCCCCGGCGCCCGGCGAGGTGTACGTTCCTCTCACGCTGAAGGTGTCGCCCGGAGTGGACGTCGGCGACACGGTGGAGCTCGCCATCGGCGACAGGTCGCGCACGCTCACCGTGTCCGGGTTCATCGAGGACCCCCAGATGGGCACCGCGTTCATGGAACTCAAGCGCTACCAGGTGGCCCCTGAGACGTACGAGGAGCTCGCGCGCGACGTGGACGAGGCCGCCGTCGCGCAAGGGGAGCCCATCGACATCTACGCCACGGGCTCGTTCGCGTACCGCATCACGGAGATGAACGCGTTCCTTTCGGACGCCGCGCGGGCTCGCGGGGTCCAGCCGTCGGATCTGACCCGCGCCATCGCCGAGGGCACGGCGTGGGGCGCCTCCACCTCCGGCATGTTCAGCTCGACGACGCTTGCCGGCTACGCCATGATGGTGGTGATCATAGGGGCGGCGGTCATGGGCGTGTTCGCCTGCCTGTTGTTCGTGGTGGCGCTCGTCATCTGCACGCACGCCATCTCGTCGTCCATCGAGGAGCACTACGCCGACTACGGCACGCTCAAAGCCGTGGGCGTGGGCCGCCGCACCCTGGCCGCCGTGCTCGTCGTCGAGTACGGCGGTGCGAGCCTGGCGGGCTTCGCGGTGGGCTTCGCGCTCGCCATGGCGGCGGTGCCGGCAGCGCTTCCGTTCTTCGCCCAGCTCACCGGCGTTCTCGCCGACAACGACTCCGTGCCCGTGGCGGCGCTGTGCGTTTTGGGCGCGCTGCTGGCGCTCGTGGCGGCGGTGGTGGCGCACCGCGCGCGCAAGCTCGCGGCCATCTCCCCGCTCGTGGCGTTGCGCGGCGGCGCGGCGGACCACAGCTTCGCGAGCCGCGCGACGCGTCCCGTCACCGGGTCCCGGCTCAACCTGCAGCTGGCCCTGCGCGCGGTCGTCTCGGCGAAACGGCGCTACGTGGGCCTCGTCCTGTGCGCTTTCCTGCTCTGCGCGTTCGTCGTGCTCGTGTACGGCATCTGCGGAACGCTGAACAAGCCGGACGCCGCTTACGGCACGTTCGGCATGTGGAAGAGCGACGTGACCGCGGCGGCGGCGTCCCCCGACCTCGATTTCGACGAGGTGGAGCGCACCATCGCGGACGTGAGCCCCATCGAGCGGTCGTGGCAGGAGTCGTTCACGATGGTGAACCTGGGCGGCGAGAGCCGGTCGTTCGTGGGCCTCACCGACACCTCGCTGGTGACGGGCATGTCGGAGGGGCGGGCGCCGCTTTACGACAACGAAGTGCTCGTGGGGTCGAACCTCGCCTCGCTCGTAGGCCTCGAATTGGGAGACGAGTTCATGGTGCCCGGCAACGACGGCGTCGAGCGCCCCTTCATCGTGTGCGGAAAGCTGTCCAGCATGCTCAACGCGGGGTACGGTTGCGTGGTCACGTTCGACAGCGTGTGCGAGCTGGCGGGGATAGACCCCGACGCGTCGAGCGCCCCGCACCAGTACGCCCTCGCCGATCCCGGCAAGGCCGACGAGGCCCGCGCCGCGCTCGAGCGGCGTTTCGGTGGGGAGGTCGACGCGCGGCCGAGTGGGCTGTTCTCCGACACGGGCGACATGGTGGAGCTCATCCAGAGCCTGTTCGTCACCATGGCCTACGTCATGGCGCTCGTCGCGGTCGCCCTCGTGTTCCTGGCCGTGTCGCTGATAATCGGCCGCCTGTTCTCAGCGGAACGGCACGATCTGGGAGTGTACCGCGCGCTGGGGTTCACCTGCCGCGCGCTGCGCGTGCAGTTCGCGCTGCGCTTCTTCTGCGTCGCGCTCCTCGGCTGCGCGCTCGGCGCCGCGGCCGCGATGCTCGGGGGAGGATGGCTGGTCAGCCAGCTGTTCGGCCTGTTCGGGCTCACCAGTTTCGCCCTCGACGCGAACCCTTTCGCGGTCGGCGGCCTCACGCTCGGCCTCGCGGCGGTGTTCTTGGCGGCAGCCTACGTGTCGTCTCGCAAGGTGAAGCGCGTGGACGTGCGCGAGCTGGTGGCCGAATAAGGGCGATCGCCGAGGGGCACTGCGCGGGGCGCTGCGTGGCGCCCCGCTTGCGCTGATGCTATACTGGCGCAGTCTTTTTGCGATGAAAGGAAGCGCCATGGGTCTTGAGATTCGCCCGTACCGCGAGGAGGACCTTGCGGGCATGATGAAGGTGTGGAACGAGGTCGTGGAAGGCGGCGAGGCGTTTCCGCAGATCGAACCGCTCACGTTGGAAACGGCCGCGGAGTTCTTCGCCGAGCAGACGCTTTCCGTGGTGGCCGACCTCGACGGGAAGGTGTTCGGCCTGTACATCCTGCATCCGAACAACGTCGGACGCTGCGGGCACATCGCCAACGCGAGCTACGCCGTGGTGTCCGGCTCGCGCGGCGTGGGGCTGGGTCGGGCGCTCGTGGAGGACTCGCTGGTTCAAGCCGCCCGCAAGGGCTTCCGCGGCCTGCAGTTCAACGCCGTGGTCGCCAGTAACGCGGCGGCCATCCACCTGTACGAGGACCTGGGATTCGTTCGCGTGGGCACCATCCCCGGCGGCTTCATGACGTTCATGGGCGGCTACGAGGACGTCCACATCTACTATCGCGACTGCGTGGATACGGCGGCGGTCGGTCGTTGAGGCTAGGGAATCCGGCCCGGGCCGGTCGGATCGGAGCGTGGCGTCGCGCGATTGCGGTTCGACGGCGGAAATAAGGTTTTTCCCACGAGACGATCATGAGGATCGCCTGTTTCGGTGGCTTTCGTCGTGGCCATCCGGCGTTCTTCACAAGTGCAGATTCTCGGTTCCGCGACGGCCCGATAAGCGTTATCCTTGCGAAAGATCAAAGAGCAGGGAAGGGCCGCTGGGAAGCATCCATGGACTACCGCATCGGCATAGACGCCGGGTCGAAGACCATCAAGGTCGTCGTCGTGGACGAGGACGGCGCCGTCGTGCACTCCGTCTACCGGCGGCACCGCTCCGACATCCGCACGACGCTTGCCGGCGTGCTGCACGACATGGCGTGGCGTTTCGGCAACCTGCGCGGACAGGTGGCCGTGACCGGTTCGGCCGGCATCGCGCTCGCCGAGATGCTGGGTCTTCCGTTCGTGCAGGAAGTGGTGGCCACCACGCGCGCCGTGGTCGACGCTTACCCCGAGGCCGACGCGTTCATCGAGCTGGGCGGCGAGGACGCGAAGGTGGTCTACCTCACCGGCGGCCTGGAGCAGCGCATGAACGCCACGTGCGCGGGCGGCACGGGCGGGTTCATCGACACCATCGCGTTCATGATCGGCGCGCGCATGTCGGACATGAGCGGGCTCGCGCTGGGGGCGAGGCGCATCTACCTCATAGCGTCGAGGTGCGCCGTGTTCGCGCAAACCGACGTGCGCCCGTTGCTGAACGCCGGCGCCCGCACGGCCGACATCGCGGCGAGCGCGCTCGAGGCCGTCGTGCGCCAAACGCTCGCGGGCCTCGCCTGCGGCCGGCCCCTCAAGGGCACGATCGTGTTTCTGGGCGGGCCGCTCGAGTACATCCCCAACCTGGTGTTCCGCTTCCGCCGTGCGCTCGACCTCACGCGCGAGACGGGCATCAAGCCGCCGAACGCCCATCTGTTCACGGCCCGCGGCGCCGCGCTCGCGGCGCGCGAGGCGGCCGACGACGGCACGCCGCCGCGCACGGCCTCGCTCACCGAGCTGGAGCGCCAAGTGAAGGGCGCCGCCGATCCGCTCGACGACCTGGACCACCTGCCCCCGCTGTTCGCCGACGCGGCCGAGCGCGCCGAGTTCGAAGGGCGGCACGCGGCCGAGCGCATGGTGCGCACGCGCCTGTTCGACTGCGAGGGCCCGCTCTATCTGGGCGTGGACGCCGGCTCCACCACGGTGAAGTGCGCTCTCGTGGACGACGAGGGGCGGCTCGTGCATTCCGATTACCGGCCGGTCGAGGGAGACGTGCTCAAAACGGCCGCCGTCATGCTGGGCGATATGTACCGCGTGCTGCCGCGGTCCTACGGCAAGGCCGAGGCCCTGGTCCACATCGCCCACGCCACGGTCACGGGTTACGGCGAGGACCTGCTGCGCGTCGCGCTCGGCATCGACTCGGGCGTGGTGGAGACCACGGCGCACGTGCGCGCCGCGTGCGCGTTTTGCCCGGAGGCGTCGTTCGTGCTCGACATCGGCGGGCAGGACATGAAGGCGATCTGGGTGCGCGACGGCCTCGTGTCCGACGCCGTGCTCAACGAGGCGTGCTCGAGCGGTTGCGGCTCGTTCGTCGAGGGCACGGCGCATACGCTGCATATGTCGCCCGTGCGGTTCTCCGAAGCCGCCCTCGGCGCCAAGAACCCCGTGGACCTGGGAACGAAATGCACCGTGTTCATGACCTCGCGCGTGCGCCATGCGCAGAAGATCGGCGCGATGCCGGCCGACATAGCGGCGGGCATCGCCTACTCCGTGGTGCAGAACGCGCTGTACCGCATCATCGGGTGCGACAAGGTGGCGGGCCTGGGCGGCACGGTGGTGGTGCAAGGGGGCGCCTTCAAGTCCGACGCCGTGCTGCGCGCTTTCGAGCTCGTGGCCGGGGTGCGGGCCGTGCGCCCCGACACGGCGCACCTCATGGGGGCCATCGGCGCGGCGCTCGTCGCGCGCGACCGCGCGCGGGCGGCCGGCGGCCGGACGGGGCGCAGCTCGCTCGTCGACGCGGCGCGGCTGGGGACCCTCGCGCCCAAGCGCTCGGCGGTGCGCTGCGGCGGATGCGGATGCGCCTGCGCGCTCACCGTGGTGGAGTTCGAGGGGTCGCGCCGCTTCGTGTCTGGCAACCGCTGCGAGCGGGCGCACGCCTTCCTCGACGGGGCGGCGGTCGGCGCGGGCTCCTCCGCAGACCGCCGACAGGCCGTCCCGCGCCGCGATGCGGGACGCGCCCCGAACGTCGTGGCGCTCGAGCGCAAGCTGCTGGCGCGCTTCGGCGACGTGGCGGGCGCGGGGCCGCGGGCCGAGGCGCGCGTGGGGCTTATGGACGCGCTCAACGCCTACGAGAACCTGCCGTTTTGGCACACGCTGCTCCGCGAGCTGGGCTTCTCGGTGCTGGTGCCGTGCCGGGACGAAGGCGCCGCGGCTGCGGAGGGCTTGGAAACCATCCCCTCCGAGAGCGTGTGCCAGCCGGCGAAGGTCGTGCACGCGCGCTTCTACGACCTCGCGGGGCGCGGGGCACGGGCCGTGCTCATGCCCCGTTACGAGCGCGGAAGCCGCTGCCCGGTGTCGAGCTTCTACGCCGATGCCGTGCGCGACAGCGTCCCGCTCGTGCACGAGGGCGCGGTGTCCCTGGTCGCGCCGACGCTCGGCGCCGTGAGGCCGGAGGGGATCGCGTGCAGCGAGGCCGACCGTGCGGAGCTCCTGGCGTCTCTCGGCCGTATCGCGCCCGAGGGGGCGCCGCTGGGCGCGGACGAGCTCGAAGGGGCGCTCGAGGCGGGCCTCGCCGCGCAGCGCGCCTTCGAGGACGCGGTCGCCCGGGCGACGGAGCGGGCGCTCGCATGGGTGCATGCCGTCCCCGGCCGGCACGGCGCGGTGCTCGCGGGCCGCCCCTACCACGTGGACGCCGCGCTGTCCCACGAAGTGGACGGCGTGGTGGAGCGCCTGGGCCTCGCCGTGCTGCCGCCGTTGGGTTTGGCGGGGCGCTTGCGTGCGGCCCGCGAGGCGCGTTCCGGCGCGGCGTGGCCCGCCTCCTCGGCCGGGGCTCTCGCCTCGCCGCCCTGGAAACCGGCGAAGCGCCTCGTGGGCCTGGCGCGCTTCGTGGCGGAGGACCCGTCGCTCGAGCTCGTGTGCCTGCGGTCGTTCGGGTGCGGCTTCGACGCGCTCGGGGCCGACGAGGCGCGCGACGTGCTGGAGGCCGCGCACCGCTCGTTCACCGTCCTCAAGATCGACGACATCGTCGACACGGCCCACCTGCGCATCCGCCTGCGCACGCTCGCCGAGGCCGTGGAGGCGCGCGACCTGCGCGCCGCGGGGGAGGGCGTTTCGGACGTCGCCGCCGCACGGACGACGGGAGGGGAGTCGGCGGGTCTCGCAGGGTCGGCCGAAACCGCCGTTGCGGCCGTTGTCGGAGATCCTTCGACTCCGGCGCTGCGCGCCTCCGCTCAGGATGACAAGGGGGATCGGCCTTGCGCCTCCTCTCGGGATGGCGAGGGGGGCGTTCCGCTGCTCGGGCGCATCGGGCGCGCGGACCTCGAGCGGGCGCGCGTCGGCGTGAACCCCGACGTGTGCCATACCGTGGCCTCGCTCGCCGGACGCGCCGCCCGCCTGGTCGAAGCCGACCCGTCCGTCCGGCGCCTCTCGGTGCCGCGCGTGTGCGAGCGCTGCCTCTTGGACGCCCTTCCGCGCTTGGTGGAGCGCGCCTGTGGCCGCGCGGTCGAGATCGAGTGGGAGGACGCCTGGCCCGCCGGCCTCGACGCTCCCGCGCCGCTACCCGCGTCGGCCGAGGACGACCGCCCGCGCATCGGCATCCTGGGAAACGCCCTGCTGTGCTTCGACGCGTACCTGAACGACGGCCTGGTCGCGTTCGTGGAGCGCCTGGGCTGCCGGGCCGTGCTGCCCGACCCCGCCAACCTGTTCGTCGACGACGTGCGCTACGGCGCCCAGCTCGACGCCTTCGAGGCCGCGGGTGTCGACCACGTGGTGTACCTGCAGAGCTTCGGCTGCCTGAAGGGGCACGTGCACGCGCGCGGAGCCCTGCACGAGGCGGCGCGCCGCCACCCGAACATGCCCGTCACCGTGGTGGACTACGACCCCGAGGCGTCGGCCCTGAACCGCGAGAACCGTATCCGCCTCGCCGTGGCCGCCGCCCGCCAAGCCAGGGCAAAGCGCCCGTCCGGCGCTTGAAACATGGGCTTTTCGAGGACGCGCGAGGTCGGGGATGCCGCATGAGCGGGGGTTCGCGTACAATGTGCGGGAAACACCGCTTGTCAAACGGGCGTTCACGCCGTAGAATAAGCAATTGCTGTTTTGCGGGCTTCGGCCAACGTGCCGAAACGTCTACGACGTCAACCCGCCCGGACCTGATGTAAGAAGCAAAAAGGAGTTCACCTTCATGGCAGTCAAAATTCGCCTTGCTCGCCACGGCGCCAAGAAGCGCCCGTACTACCGCATCGTCGTCGCCGACGCGCGCAGCCCGCGCGACGGCAAGTTCATCGAGGAAGTCGGCCGCTACAACCCCTGCGCCACCCCCGCGATGGTGAAGTTCGACCTGGAGAAGGTCGACCAGTGGATCAAGAACGGCGCCCAGCCCACCGACACGGTGGCGCGTCTGCTCAAGAACGCCCGCGAGAACGCGTAAGCGCCATGGCCGAGCAGACGGAAGACATCGTAGGTCTCGTCGAATCCGTCGTGCGCCCGCTCATCGAGTTTCCCGATGAGCTGCAGATCGAGGCGAGCGACGCCGAGGACGGTTCCATCCTCGTGGAGGTTCGCGTGAACGAAGAGGATGCCGGCAAGGTCATCGGCCGCCAAGGGCGGGTCATCAAGGCCATCCGCACGCTCGCCCGCGCCGCCGCGTCGCGCACGAACACCCATGTCGAAGTGGAGCTCATCGACTAGATGCGCGCTTGGACGGACGTCGCCGTACTGGCGAAAACGAAGAATCTGCAGGGAGGGTTCGTCGCGCAAGGCGCGGCGGGCCTTCCTTTTTTGCTGTTCGAGGGCCTGGAGGTGGCTTTCGTCCCGCCGGTGCTCGACGCTCCGCGCCGCGCGCGGGTGGCGTCCGTCGCCCCGATCGACGAGCGGTCCGCCGTGGTGACGTTCGACGCCGTGGGAGGCATCGACGCTGCCGAAGCGCTCGTGGGGTGCCATTGCCTCGCGCGACGTGTCGACCTTCCGGACGGCGCGCTCGAAGCGCTCGAGGGTGCTTGGGACGGCTGGGACGTGCACGACGCACGCGCCGGGCTCGTGGGCGCCGTGGTCGGCGTTCGGGAGATGCCGGGGCAGGATCTCCTCGAAGTGGCGTCGGCCGAAGGGGGCCGCACGGTGCTCATACCGCTCGTGGACGCGTTCGTGGTCGACGTGGACGAGGACGCGCGCCGCATCGAGGTCGACCTGCCCGACGGGCTGCTGGAGCTGTAGGGCGAAGCCGCCGCTCGGCGCGCAAGGCGCCGTGCCAAAAGTTGCCGAAACGCATGTCATCTACGGTCATACCGTAGGGCAAGCGAAACCCCACGTTTGATGCAGCCCCCTGCGAAGGCTCGGCAACGACGCGAAAGGACATGCCGTGATCATCGAGACGCTTTCCACGTTCCCCTCCATGTACGACTCCGTCATGGGGGCGTCCATGATGCGCATCGCCCAAGAGAAGGGCATCCTCACCTTCAAGGCCCACGACCTGCGCGACTGGACCCACGACCGCCACCGCACCACCGACGACGACCCCTACGGCGGCGGCGACGGCCTCGTCATGAAATGCGAGCCCATCTTCGAAGCCTACGAGGACATCGCCGGAAACCTACCCTCCGCCTCCGGCCCCGTCAAGCGCCCGCATACGATCTTCCTAGCCCCCCATGGCGAGCCCTTCGACGACGCCCTCGCATGCGAGCTGGCGCGCGAGGAGCGGCTGCTGTTCGTGTGCGGCCACTACGAGGGGATCGACGAGCGCGCCTACGCGTTGGCCGACCGCACGATCTCGCTCGGCGACTACGTGCTCACGAGCGGAGAGTTGGCCTCCATGGTGGTGATCGACGCGGTGGTGCGCAAGCTGCCCGGCGTGCTGGGCGCGCCCACCGGGGCCCTGGGCGAGAGCTTCGCCGACGGTTTGCTGGAATACCCCCAGTACACGCGCCCGGCAACGTATCGGGGGATGGACGTGCCCGCCGTGCTGCTGTCCGGCGACCACGGCGCCGTCGCGCGCTGGCGGCACGAGCGCAGCCTGGAGCGCACGGCGCGTTTGCGGCCGGACCTGTTGGAAAACGTCGACCTCTCGCATGCCGATCGGGAGTTTCTGCTAGACTTGTCGGAAGAGACGGCATCGTAGCCCTCGGGCGCTCGAAGGAAGGCGGAAACCTTGGATCACGGCCAGCATGCCCGCGAGGGGGCTCGAAGCGCGCCGCGCATGATCGCCGGCGCGCTCTGGTGGGTTGTATTCGTCGTTGCGCTGGCGTGGTTCCAGATCACGTTCGTGCACCAGGCCTTCGCCGTCCCGTCGGGCTCCATGGAGGGCACCATCATGACGGGCGACAGCGTGTACACGGAAAAGGTGAGCTACCTGTTCCGCGACCCCGCGCCCGGCGACATCGTGACGTTCCAGGACCCCGAGATCCCGGGCCGCGTGCTCATCAAGCGCTGCATCGCCGTGGGCGGCCAGACCGTCGACCTGGTGGACGGCCGCGTGGTGGTGGACGGGGTGGCGCTCGACGAGCCCTACACCCGCGGCCTTCCCTCCGAGCCCCTGAAGACGGCGCTCGGCGTGGAGGTGTCCTACCCGTTCACGGTGCCCGAGGGACACCTGTGGGTCATGGGCGACAACCGCACGCACTCCAACGACTCGCGCTACTTCGGCGCTATCGAGGCGTCGTCGGTGACGACGCGGGGCGTGCTCGTGTTCTGGCCGCTTCAGGACTTCGGCCTGCTGGAATGAGCGGCGCGGCCCGGAAGCCGAGCCTTATCTCCCGGTGGTCGGGAATTTCTGAAGAGTTTATCGAACGCGCCGGGCGATTAGGCTCGAAGCGCTATCATATACGCTCGTGACTTGATCCGGGCGCCTTTCCGCGCTCGTGCGGAAAGGATAGACGACCTTCATGGATTCTGGGCAACATGCCGAGCCGCGCCCGTCGAGCGCGCTCAGAACCATCATCAGCCTGCTCGTCATGGTGGCCTTCATCTTCGGGCTGTCATGGGCTTTGCGCACGTTCGTGTTCCAGCCTTACGAGATCCCCTCGGGCTCCATGGAAACCACCATCATGACCGGCGACATGGTGTTCTCCGAGAAGGTCAGCTACTACCTGCGCGACCCCGCGCCCGGCGACATCGTGACGTTCCAGGACCCCGAGATCCCGGGCCGCGTGCTCATCAAGCGCTGCATCGCCGTGGGCGGCCAGACCGTCGACCTGGTGGACGGCCGCGTGGTGGTGGACGGGGTGGCGCTCGACGAGCCCTACACCCGCGGCCTTCCCTCCGAGCCCCTCAAGACGGCGCTCGGCGTGGAGATAAGCTACCCCTACACCGTGCCCGAGGGGCACCTGTGGGTCATGGGCGACAACCGCACGAACTCCAACGACTCGCGCTACTTCGGCGCTATCGACGAGAGCACCCTCACCGGCAGGGCCGCGCTCGTGTACTGGCCGTTCAGCAACTTCGGCCTGCTGGGATAGAGGGGACCGCACCACGCATCGAGGCCGCCGCGCGCGGCTTTTGAGGATAGGGAAGACAAGGAGAGCCATGCCAACCGAAACCGAGTCCGCCGCGCGCGCGGACGAGCAGGCGGCCGCGGGGTCGCTGCCACCGACGTTCCAAGACGTCATCATGAACCTGCAGCGCTACTGGGCGGGAGCCGGCTGCGTCATCCTGCAGCCCTACGACAACGAGGTGGGCGCCGGCACGAACGCCCCGGCCACCACGCTGCGCTCGCTCGGCCCCGACACATGGCGCACCGCCTACGTGCAGGGCTGCCGCCGTCCGACGGACGGCCGCTACGGCGAGAACCCGAACCGCACCCAGCACTACTTCCAGTTCCAGGTGCTCATGAAGCCCTCGCCCGACGACATCCAGGACCTGTACCTGGGGTCGCTGCGCGCCATCGGCATCGACGTGGACGCGCACGACGTGCGCTTCGTGGAGGACGACTGGGAAAGCCCGACGCTCGGCGCGTGGGGCCTCGGCTGGGAGGTGTGGATCGACGGCATGGAGGTGACGCAGTTCACCTACTTCCAGCAGGTGGGCGGCTTCGAGTGCAACCCCGTGCCCGTGGAGATCGCCTACGGACTGGAGCGCCTGACCATGTTCGTGCAGGGCGTCGACTCCATGTTCGACATCGTGTGGAGCCGCGGCGCCGACGGCGTCACGTTCACGTACGGCGACGTGTACCTGGAGAACGAGCGCCAGTACTCCGCGTTCAACTTCGAGGTGGCCGACACCGACTTCCTGTTCCAGGAGTTCAACGACCGCGAGGCCGAGTGCAAGCGCACGCTGGCGGCCAACCTGCCGCTGCCGGCCTACGACAGCGTGCTCAAGTGCTGCCACACGTTCAACCTGCTGGACGCGCGCGGCGTGATATCGGCCACGGAGCGCATGGCCTACATCCTGCGCGTGCGCACGCTGGCCAAGGCCGTGTGCGCGAGCTACATGGAGCACGTGGTGGGCATGAAGCCCGCCGAGGAGGGCGCGGCGTCCGCGCCGGAAGCCGAGGCGGGGAAGGGGGACGCGCGATGAGCAGCCTGCACACGCTCGCCTTCGAGATAGGCACCGAGGAGATTCCCGCGTTCGACCTGCACAAGGCGACGCAACAGCTGGAGAAGCTCGTGCCCGAGGCGCTCGTCGCCGTGCGCGTCCCGCACGGCGACGTCTCCATCCACACCACGCCGCGCCGCCTGATAGCGCTGGTGGAAGGCGTGGCCGACGCCACCGAGGCGCTGGAAGAGGTGTTCCGCGGCCCGTCCGCCAAGATCGCCTTCGACGCCGAGGGCAACCCCACGAAGGCCGCCATCGGCTTCGCGCGCGGCAAGGGGCTCGACGTGGACGCGCTCGAGCGCCGCGAGGAGAACGGCGCGGAGTACGTGTTCGCCACCAGAAGCGTGCCCGCCCGCGACGTGGCCGAGCTTCTGCCCGGCGTGCTGGAAGGCGTCATAACCGGCATATCGTGGCCGAAGTCGTGCCGATGGGGCACGCGCGGCGAGTACTTCTCGCGCCCGGTGCGCTGGCTCGTGGCCCTGCTCGACGAGCGCGTGATCCCCGTGGAGTTCGCAGGGCTCACGGCCGGCAAGCTCACGTGCGGCCACCGTTTCCTGGCCCCCGGTCCGCACGAGGTGGCCCGCGCCGCCGACCTGCTGGACGTGGTGGAGAACGCGTTCGTCGTGACGAGCGAGCAGGCGCGCGAACAGCGCATCCGCGAGGGCGTGGCGGCCGCGGAGGCCGAGACGGGCTACCGCGCCGAGCTGCCCGAGAAGACGCTTCTGGAGGTCACGAACCTGGCCGAGTACCCCACGGTGCTCGTGGGCACGTTCGACGAGGAGTTCTTGCGCGTGCCCGAGGAGATCATCGTGGACGCCATGCTCATGCACCAGCGCTACTTCCCGCTGTACGACGCCGCGGGCAAGCTCACGAACAAGTTCATCGTCGTGACCAACGGCGACCCGGCGCACGCCGACACCATCATCGACGGCAACGAGCGCGTCGTGCGCGCGCGCCTGTCCGACGCGAAGTTCTTCTACGAGGAGGACTTGAAGCACCCGCTGGAGACCTACGTCGACCGCCTGGACGAGGTGGTGTTCCAGGAGGCGCTCGGCACCATGAAGGACAAATCCGACCGCATCGTGGCGCTGGCGAAGCACCTGGCCGCCGACGCGCAGCTGGGCGAGGCGGACGCCGCCGACGCCGAGCGCGCCGCGTACCTGGCGAAGGCCGACCTCGTGACGAACGCCGTGGTGGAGTTCACCAGCGTGCAGGGCGTCATGGGCTCGTACTACGCCGAGGCGTCCGGCGAGGGCGAGCAGGTGGCGCGCGCCATCGCCGACCACTACCGCCCGCGCTTCTCCGGCGACGAGCCGCCCGCGTCCGACGTGGGCAAGGTCGTGGCCGTGGCCGACAAGCTCGACACCATCTGCGGCCTGTTCGCGGTGGGCCAGGGCCCCACGGGCTCGTCGGATCCCTTCGCGCTGCGCCGCAGCGCCATCGGCATCCTGGCCATGCTCGAGGCGGGCCTACCCGTTTCGCTCATGAAGGCCGTGGACGCGTCCCTCTCCACGTACGAGAACGGCGGCATCGACTTCGACCGCGACGACGTGCGCGCCCAGGTGGCCGACTTCTTCGTCACGCGCACGAAGGTCATGCTGCGCGATTCCGGCGCTTCCCCCGACGCCATCGACGCGGTGCTGGCGGCAGGCGTGGACGAGCCGGCCGAGGTCATCGTGCGCGTGCGCGCCCTCGAAGCCGCGCGCAAAGACGAGCGCGAGACGTTCGACGACCTGGCCACGGCCTACGCGCGCGCCAACAACCTGCGCGACGCGCAGCTGGGCGACGAGGTGGACGAGGCGCTCATGGGCGATGCCGAGCGCGCGCTGCTGTCCGCCGTGGGCGACGTGGAGGCGCGCGCAGCGGCCGCGCTCGCGTCCGACGACTACGCGGCGGCCCTTGCGGCTCTGGCGACCCTGCGCGGCCCCATCGACGCGTTCTTCGCCGACGTGCTCGTCATGGACGAGGACGAGTCCGTGCGCGCGAACCGCCTGCGTTTGCTGAACCGCTTCGTCGACGTGTTCGCCTCCGTGGCGGACTTCGGCAAGATGGCCAAGGGCGGCAAGTAGCGCCATGGACGATCTCGTCTCGTACGGCACGCCGAACGCCGACCCGGGAAGCCTTCCCACCATCCACGTGATCAGCGACTCGGTGGGCCTGACGGCCCAGGCGGTGGCCCGGGCGGCCGCCGCCCAGTTCGGGGTCACGAACCCCGCCATCGAGGTGCTGCCGAAAGTGCGCTCGTTCGGCGAGATCAAGGACTTCCTCGACGAGCACAGCGCCTTCCACCGCCAGAACTCGGGCGACGGGCGCATGCTCGTGTTCTACACGCTGGTGGACGGCTCGCTCGCGCGGCAGCTCTCCGCCTACGCGGCCGACCGCGACGACATCGTGGCGGTGGACCTCATGACCGACGCCATCGCGGCCATCGCGCGCATGACGGGGCGCAAGCCCTCCACGAAGCCCGGCGGCCTGCACGTGGCCGACCAGTACTACTTCAAGCGCATCGAGGCCATCGAGTTCACCATCGCCCACGACGACGGGCGCAATCCGCAGGAGCTCTCCCAGGCCGACATCGTGCTTCTGGGCGTGTCGCGCTCGTCCAAGACGCCCACGTCCATCTACCTCTCGCAGCAGGGCTACAAGGTGGCGAACATCCCGCTCGACCCCACCACCGACCCGCCGCGCGAGCTGGCCGACGTGGAGCGCACGCGGCTGTTCGGGCTCATGACCACCCCCGAGGTGCTCATCGGCATCCGCCAGCGACGCTTGGGCAACGCCAGCGTGGTGGCGGCGCGCTACGCCGATCCCGAGTACGTGTACCAGGACTTGGAGCAGGCGCGGGCGCTCATGCGCAAACTCGGCTGTATTGTCGTTCACACCGAAAATCGAGCCGTTGAGGAAACGGCTCAGGAGATTTTGCGTTACTATGAGCGCGCCCACCCTCCATCGGCTGATATGATGGGCTAGGCCTGCGAACCTGCGAGGTTCGGTACTCTGTACGATTTGAAACGTCGCGTTTAAGGAGAAAAAGGTGACCGAAGAAGTCAAACGAGTCTATGCATTCGGCAAAGACGCACAGGGCAACAACGTAACCGAGGGCAACACCCACATGAAGGCGCAGTTGGGCGGCAAGGGCGCCAACCTCGCCGAAATGGCCAACATCGGGCTGCCCGTGCCTCCCGGATTCACCATCACGTGCCAGACCTGCATGGAGTACGCCAACGCGGGCAACACGTGGCCCGAGGGCGCGCTCGACACCATCCAGGCCTACCGCGAGGACCTCGAGGCCCGCATGGGCAAGAAGATCGGCGACGCCGCCGACCCGCTGCTCGTGTCCGTGCGCTCCGGCGCCCCCATGTCCATGCCGGGCATGATGGACACGGTGCTGAACCTGGGCCTGAACGACGAGTCCATCAACGGCCTCATCGCCCAGACCGAGAACCCCCGCTTCGCCTGGGACTCCTACCGCCGCTTCATCCAGATGTTCTCCAACGTGGTCATGGGCCTCGACGGCGATCTGTTCGAGAACGCCATCACGGCAATGAAGAACCTGCGCGGAGCCGCTTCCGACACCGACCTTTCGGCCGACGACCTCAAGGAGCTCGTGGCCGAGTTCAAGCAGATATTCTCCGAGAACGTGTCCGCCGACGAGTACCCGAGCCTCGTCGTCGACGGCGCGGTGCAGTTCCCGCAGGATCCCAGCGCGCAGCTGCAGCTGGCCATCGAGGCCGTGTTCGGCAGCTGGAACAACCCCCGCGCGGTCCTCTACCGCAAGCAGAACAAGATCGCCGACGACCTGGGCACGGCCGTGAACGTGCAGTCCATGGTGTTCGGCAACAAGGGCAACACCTCGGCCACGGGCGTGGCGTTCACGCGCAACCCCGCCAACGGCGAGAAGGAGTTCTACGGTGACTACCTGGTGAACGCCCAGGGCGAGGACGTGGTGGCCGGCATCCGCAACACCAGCCCCATCGCCGACCTCAAGCACGTCGAGGGCCTCGAAGAGGCCGGGCGCGAGCTCGAAGAGGTGTTCGTCACCCTCGAGAACCACTTCCGCGACATGTGCGACATCGAGTTCACCATCGAGCAGGGCAAGCTGTGGATGCTGCAGACCCGCGTGGGCAAGCGCACCGCCGCCGCCGCGCTGCACATCGCCATCGAGATGGAGAAGGAGGGCCTCATCACCAAGGAAGAGGCCGTCATGCGCGTCGACCCCGAGCAGCTCGACCAGCTGCTGCACCCGCAGTTCGACAAGAACGCCTCCTACGACGTGGTCGCCAAGGGCCTGAACGCCAGCCCCGGCGCCGCCGTGGGCGAGGCCGTGTTCTCCGCCGCCGACGCCGTGGCCGTCACCGAGGCCGGCCGCAAGTGCGTGCTCGTGCGTTGGGAGACGAACCCCGACGATTTGGCCGGCATGATCGCCGCCGAGGGCATCCTCACGTCGCACGGCGGCAAGACGTCGCACGCGGCCGTCATCGCCCGCGGCATGGGCGCGCCGTGCGTCTGCGGCGTGGAGGCGCTGAAGATCGACGCCGAGAAGAAGGAAGCCGCCGTGGCCGGCACGGACATCGTTATCCGCGAGGGCGACATGATCTCCATCGACGGCACGACGGGCTCCGTGGTGCTGGGCGCCGTGCAGCTGGTGCTTCCCGAGCTCACGGGCGACCTGGACACCATTCTGGAGTGGGCCGACGAGTTCCGCACCATGGGCGTGCGCGCCAACGCCGACAACCCCGAGGACGCGGAGCTGTCCCGCAACTTCGGCGCCGAGGGCATCGGGCTCTGCCGCACCGAGCATATGTTCCTGGGCGACCGCAAGCAGATCATCCAGTCGTTCATCCTGAACGACGAGCCGGCTATCCGCGAGAAGGCGCTGGCCGACCTCCTGGCCGCCCAGACGGGCGACTTCTACGGCATGTTCAAGGCCATGGACGGCCTGCCGGTCATCGTGCGCCTGCTCGATCCGCCGCTGCACGAGTTCCTGGAGAGCCCGCGCGACCTGGACGTGGAGATCGCCCGTTTGGAGGCCTCCGGCACCCCGGCCGCCGAGCTTGCCGAGAAGCGCCAGCTGCTGAGCCTGGTGGACGCCATGGCCGAGGCGAACCCGATGCTGGGTCTGCGTGGCTGCCGCCTGGCCATCCTCTATCCCGAGCTGCCGGCCATGCAGACGCGCGCCATCGCCACGGCGGCCGCCCGCCTGAAGAAGGAGGGCCTGAACCCCGAGCCCGAGATCATGATCCCGCTCGTGAGCGTGCTGCCCGAGCTCGAGACGCTGCGCGGCGAGTGCGAGGCCGTCATCGCCGAGGTGTGCGAGGCCGAGGGCGTGGAGCTGGACATCCCCATCGGCACGATGATCGAGCTGCCGCGCGCGGCCGTCACCGCCGACGAGATCGCCACGAAGGCCGACTTCTTCAGCTTCGGCACGAACGACCTCACCCAGACGACGTTCGGCTTCAGCCGCGACGACGTGGAGGCCAAGTTCATCCCGCGCTACCTCGAGCGCCGCATCCTGCCGTTCAACCCGTTCGAGACGGTCGACCCCGGCGTGGCCGCGCTCGTGGACATGGGCTGCACGAAGGGCCGCGCCACGAACCCGGACATCCAGCTGGGCGTGTGCGGCGAGCACGGCGGCGACCCCGATTCGGTGAAGACGTTCCACAAGATCGGCCTCACCTACGTGAGCTGCTCGCCCTACCGCGTGCCGCTCGCTCGCCTCGCCGCGGGCCAGGCGGCGCTCGCCGAGAAGATGGGCGACCATCGCGACAAGTAGGCCGACCGCCTTTCAGACGCACGATACGGAGAGCCCGCGAACGCGGGCTCTCCCTGTTCCGACGGCGACGAAACCGCTGCAGTCAAAGGATCTTCCGCAGTGCCAACCGCACGGCTTTCGACGGCGAGACACCCCCTCCCTGTCATCCTGAGCGAGCGAAGCGAGTCGAAGGATCTTCGGCAAAGAAAACCTCGCGCAACCGAAGATCCTTCGACTGCGCCCCCTTCGGTCGCTCCGCTCAGGATGACAGGGAGGGGGCGGCCTTCGGATCGCTTCTGCGATGTTCCTGCGCGCTCGGAAGCGTGGTATATTTCGCAGGAAGATCGGAAGGCGTTTCGCGACGGCTGCATCGGGTTGCGGAAGAACGAGGGGAAAGGCGGTACGAGGATGGGCGCAGACGAGGGTTTCTCCTGCTTGAACTGCTCGGGACGGGCGTGCGAGTTCGAAACGGGCGAGAACCCGCCGCAGTGCGTCGGCGGCGCGGCGGCCGCGCTGCACGACGAGGTGCGCGCCCGCTACGCCGAGCCCGAGAACCGTCGCATCATGAAGGCGGCGGTGGTGTCGAGCTCGAAGTGCGGGAACCTCACACGCGTGCAGGAGACCATCGAGTTCGCGCGCCTCGTCGGCGCCCGGAAGATCGGCATCGCCACGTGCACGATGCTCATCGGCGAGAGCCGCATCCTGGGCGGCCTGCTGGAGCAGGCTGGCTTCGAGGTGTACGGCGTGGCCTGCAAGGTGGAGGGCAACCATCGCAGCGACCTGGACCTCGTGCTGGAAGACGGGGTGGAGGGGCCCGTGCTCTGCAACCCCGTCATGCAGGCGCGCCTGCTGGCCGAGGCCGGCACCGACCTCAACGTGGTCATGGGGCTGTGCGTTGGCCACGACGCGCTGTTCTACAAGTACACGAAGGCACCCACCACCACGCTCGTCACGAAGGACCACGTCACCGCCCACAACGCCTGCGCCGGCCTGTACGGCGCCAAGACGGTGCACAAGAAGCGCCTTGCCGAGACGATCGCCGCCTGCCGCGCCGACCTCGAAGCTGGCGGGGAGGATGCCTGACGGTTGAGCGAAAGCCGTCCGCCTCGGGTTACGGCCTCGTTCTCAAGCCTGCTCGATGAGCCCCGCGGCGCGCGTGGGGTCGCCGACCAGCCACACGCGGTCGCCGGGGAACAGGCGCGTGTTGCGCGAGGGTTTCATACGCACGAGGGCCTCGTGCTCGTGCGCCACCACCAAGCTCGCATTGGCCCCCTTGAAGTCGATCGAGGAGATGGTCTTGCCCGCGAAGGGCGAGCCCGCCCCCACGTCCAGCGCGAAGCAGGTGGCGTCGAGGCGGGCCGGGCCGCGTGTCAGATAGGCGTCCAGCATGACGCTTTCAGCTTCATCCTCCTCGAGCAAGCCGTCTTTGAGCATGCTCTGCAGATACGCGTCCACCTCGGCCTCGGTGCCCAGGAAGGCCAGCACGTCGCCCTCGCGCACGCCGAGCGGGTCGTTCGGGTCGTTGATGCGCCGGGCCAGCTCCTCCTTCGACAGGCGCGCGACGCGGTCGGCGTCCACGCGCCGCCCGTCGCGCACGATGGCCATGAGGTCCAGGTTGTGCGCGATGCCGAACATCACGTCTGCGGAGCGCTGCGCGCCCAGCAGCTTGAGCGTGCGCGAGGCCTCCACCTCCACCACGTACAGGTGCTTCTCCACCCAGTTCGCGTGATCCTCGTCGGAGAGGCTCGCACGCCGCTCGGCCAGCACGCTCTCTTTGAGGTTGCCGGTGAAGCTGGTCTCGAGCTTGAGGAACAGCGAGTGCAGCGTGCGCGAGCGTCCGAGCACCGCGGTGCAGGCGGCACCCAAAAGCACCATCCACGCAAGGTTGTCGGCGCCGGCCGCGTAGGCGATGGCCAGCACGGAGAAAAACGAGAGCGCAACGCCGGCGGCCGAGAGGGCGACGAGGGCAGGGCGGTTGCGCCGACGGCGCAGCCAAAGCGCCCCGAACTCGTTCTTGCGCCCCGTGTAGAACAGGTTCGCCATGAACAGTCCTGTGACAAGGATGCCGAGCGCCGCCATGGCGCCGGTGAGGAGAGGCTCGGGCACGGTGCCGCGCAGAAGGCGGGGGACCATCTTCACCAGCACCTCCACCGAGGCGGCGGCGCACAGCACCACGAGGCCCGCCTTGAAGAACCAGCGCTTCAGGTAGTCGCGCCACAGGTTCTCGCCCTCGTCGTCGCCCTCGTCCTCGGCGGCCTCCTCGCGGCGCTCGAGGAAGGCGAGCGCGCTCGCGGGCAGCAGGCGCACGAGCAGCCGGTAGGCGCGCTCGGAGTTGCGCACCAGCAGGGGCGAGGCGAGCGAGGTGACCACCGACACCGTCACGATCACGGGGTAGAGGAAACCCGCCGTCACGCCGAGCGAGGTGCCGAGCGCCGCGATGATGAACGAGAACTCGCCGATCTGCGCCAGGCTCAAGCCCGCCTTCACCGCGGTCCTGAGCGACTGGCCCGCCAAAAGCGCGCCCAGGCAGCAGAAGAGCGACCGCCCGATCACCGTCACGGCGGCCAGAAGCGCCACCGTGCCCAGGTTGTCGATGACGGCCTGCGGGGCCACCAGCATGCCCACCGACACGAAGAACACGGCTCCGAACAGGTCTTTCAAAGGCTTGAACAGAGCGGCAATACGGGGGGCCTGCACGGTGCCCGCCAGGATGGACCCCGCGAGGAACGCGCCGAGCGCCGAGGAGAACCCGATGCCCACGGCCAGCGCGGCCATGCCGAAGCACAGCGCGATGGAGGCGACGAGCAGGATCTCGTCGTTCACGGCGTCGCGGATGCGCTTGAGGGCGCTCGGCACCACGATGACGCTGAGCGCGAACCATACGATGAGATATAAAGCCATGCGACCGATCTTGAGCACCACGTCCGCCGCCTCGGCGCCCGCGCCGGCTCCGGCCGTGGAGAGCACCGCCAGCAGGAACACCGCCGCGATGTCCTCGATGACGAGCACGCCGAACACGAGCTCGGTGAAGCCCTGCCCCTTGATGCCCAGATCGGTGAACGTCTTCACGATGATGGACGACGACGAGATGGCCAGCATCCCGCCCAAGAACAGGCTCATGACGAACGACCAGCCCAGAAGCGTGCCCACCAACAGTCCGAGGGCTATCATGAGCGACATCTCCGTGGCGGCGGTCACCACGGCGGGCCGCCCCACGGTGGTGAGTTTCAGCACGCTGAACTCCAGCCCCAGGCCGAACATGAGGAAGATGACGCCGATGTCCGACCACGTGGTGATGCTGGCCGTGTCCACCACGGTGGGCACCCACGCGATGGCCGGCCCCACCAAAAAACCTGCCAGCACGTAGCCCACCACGAGCGGTAGCTTGAGGCGCCGGCACGCGATGGTGACGACCGCGGCCACGGCCAAAATGAGGGCGAGGTCGGTGATGAGCGGAGGAAGGTTCTGCATGCGGTTCCTTCGGGGTGAAGTCAGCGTTTGATTGTGCGTTCGCTCAACCTCTTATTTTAGCAGGTTCGAGGTCTTGCGGCGGCCGCGGGTTGCTCTCCGCCGCGTCTGCTATGCGCGAGTCGAGGGCGTGCCGTTCCGTCGGGGAATGCATGAAGGCCGGGATCCTTCGCGGATTCCGGCCTTCTTCGTATCGGGTTGCCGTCAACGGGCGATCGCTACGCGCCCTGCGGGGCCTCGTCGCCCGCCTGGGGCTTGGGGTCCTGCGGCAGCGCCGGGGCGTCCTCGCGACGGGCCATGGCCTGGTCGTAGTCGCGCGTTCCCACGAACACCTCGTTCAGGTACGGGTTCACCTTCAGCTTCCTGGCGCGGTACATGATGTAGGCGAAGGCGGCCACATTGGCCAGGAGCGCTATCACCGAGACTGCCAGGTTCACGTTCGGGTTGTTCACCGACTGCACGCTGAACACGCTGTAGTCCTGGAAGGCGGGAACCACCTGAGCGAACATGCACCAGATGGCCAGCGTGAACGCGCGGTTCTGTATCCAGCCGCCCTTGTTCCACAGCATCGCCGCCACGGTGGGGGCCAAAAGCAGCGCCAGGCCGCAGTAGAACGAGTGCGTGGGCAGGCAGTTGTAGGTGTAGCAGAAGTTCCACAGGTCGTAGGCGATGATGAACACCCACGTCATGTCGGGCCAGAGCATGTCCTGCTTCTTCTTGGACACGTAGATGCCGAACCAGCCGGTCATGCAGGCGATGTTGATGAGGCCCGCCACGCCGTTGAACACGTTGTGCCAGCCGCCGTAGAGCGTGACGCCCTCGGAGGACACCCAGGTGGTGCCGAACGCGCGCAGCGCGCTCTCGAAGTCGCTCACCACGGCGATGAGGATGTTGATGGCCACGATGACGAACGGGAAGCACTTGAACCAGTGCGACTTGCCGATCTTGCCCCAGCGGTACTTGAGCGCCATGAAGCCGATGCAGCCGATGGTGGCCGCGTAGAGCTTCGCGTAGTGGAACCAGCTGTTCATGTGCACGTAGGTGGGGTTGTTGAGCGCCCAGTCGGCGCCTGCCGCGGCTCCGGCGTAGATGGCGACGAAATACGCCGTCAGCGCTATCGGCACCGCGATGAAGCAGACGGTGCCGCCGATCTTCGAGCGCCGGGCCACTTCGTTGATGAGGATGAGGCCGATGAACACCATGGCCCACCCGAGCCACTGATACAGGGCGTTCTCGCCGTAGACTTGGAACAACATGTCGGTTACCCCTTCTTTCTTGAGCTTGCCTTGCCACTTCCCACGCAGTGGCCGCGTTTGCCTCCTTCGTCGGCAGGGCGCACGTTTCCAAGGGCGCCCTCGCGTCCTCGTCGTCCTGCTGTTCGAATGCGCTAGATGCCCGCGTCCTCCCCGCCCGTTCGCTCGGGCGGAACCTCGGTGCCGCGGACGATATGCAGCGTTTGGGCTATCAGGTCCTTCAGCACCTCGTCCTGCGCCTCGGGGTGGTGCCGGACGTAGCCGACGATCCCCAGAACCAGCATGTAGAACGTCTCGTAGACGTGGTCCACCTTGATGGTGTGCAAGCGGCCGTAGTCGCGCACCGTGGTCTCCAGCATGTACGAGGCCACGCGATCGGCCACGCGGTTGACGAACTCCAGGTAGAGCGCCGCGTTCTCCTCTGAGGCGAGCGAGCGGCGGAACGCGTCGTTCTCGAACACGCCCAAGCGCAGCAACTTGACCACGCTTTCGAGCGCATGCTCGATGTTGCCGGGGCGGCGCTCGTTGTTCCAGTACTCGAGCGCCTCGATGTAGTCGGCCACGTAGGCGTCCAGCACGGCCGAGGTCACGGCGTCCTTGTCGGGGAAGTAGTGGTAGAACAGCGTGCGCGTCACGCCCAGGCGGTCGGTGATGCTCTGCACCGACGTGCGCGAGAGGCCCTGCTCCTCGTAGAGCTGGCGGGCGGCTTCGATGATCTCCTCGCGGCGCTGGTCGCTCATCGCCCCTCCTTACGCTTCGCCGGACGGCTTGTCCGACGACCCTGTCGATGAGCGCAGAATACGCCCCCGATTGACAGGGTGTCAATGTACACTTTTGGTTTTTCGTCAATGATTTTATGAAGATTGCGTGCTAGTATTCCGCCCATAAGATTCACAAGTGAAATAAAAACAAAACACTAGTGAACAAAAAAGGAGGAGGGCATGGAAGGGAAGAGGCGCACGAAGCGGTGGCCGGTCATCGTGGGCGTGGTGGTTGTCGTCGTCGCCTGCGCGGGCGCGGGGTTCTGGGCGTGGCACGAGCAGCCGAGCTTCTGCAACGCGATCTGCCACGAGCCCATGGACAACTACGTGGAAGGCTACTTCGACGACGCGACGCTCATGGCCAACGCGCACGAGCAGGCGGGCACGACCTGCTTGGACTGCCACGAGGCGAAGCTGTCGGAGCAGGTGGCCGAAGGGTTGTCGTGGGTGCGCGGCGACTTCTCCGTCGACGAGGCGGGCAACCTGTCCACGGTGGGCGTGCGGGCCGACGCGAAGATGTGCACGCGGGCGGGGTGCCACGATTTCGACGAGGTGGCAGCCGCGACGGAGAACTGGGGCGGCGAGCCGGGCGTGAACCCGCACGCGTCCCATCAGGGCACGGCCATCGACTGCAGCAACTGCCACGGCGCGCACGAAACGTCGTATATGTACTGCAACGCCTGCCACGCATACGAGGTTCCCGACGGTTGGGAGAGCCCCCGGTAAGGGGCGCCCGGCAGCCGGGGGATCGCCATCACGCGCGAGAAGGAGGACGACGATGAAGAAGACAGCGGCCGTCGCATGCGGCGCGGCGGCGCTCACCTTGGGTTTGACGGGGTGCAGCGCCGGGTTCGAGGGAACGGGTTCGAAGGACGCGGCGAGCGCCGAGCAGCTCGCGATGCGCTTGGACGACCCGGGGGATCGGGAGATCGCGGCCGACGCCCAGAAGAGGGCGGAAGGCGAGCTGCGCGACGGCGTGTACACGGGGACGGGAAAAGGGATGGAGGGACTCGTCACCGTCACGCTGCTCGTGCAGGACAACCGCATCTCGTGTTTGGAGACTGCGCAAGAGGGCGAGAGCCAGAGCAGGGGCGGTTACGAGGCCGTGCGCGACGGCACGTTCGCGGCCCTGATCGAGGCCGCTCAAGGATCGGACATCGACGCCGTGAGCGGCGCCACCATCACCACCGCGGGCATCAAGCAGGCGGTCGACGACGCGCTCGCGCAGGCGGAAGCCGGCGCGGCGGCAGCGGGCCAGGGAGGGGAAGCGAGATGAGCGAGAACAGGGAACGGGCGGCGCGCGGCCTTTCGCGCCGCGACTTTCTGGCGCGCGCCGCCGTCGTGGTGGGCGGCACCGCCGCCGCGGCGGCGGTGCCGGGCGCGGCCTACGCCGTGCAGGAGGGCGCGATAGGCGACTGGGCGGCCGACGGGTCCGCGCAGGTGGCGGTTCCTGCGAGCGCGGACACGAACGCGTCGTGGTCGGACGGCACGTACCGCGAGCACAACGGCGCGGCCTTCCCGGCCGACGACGCGACGCCCATTCCCCCGCGCGCGGTACCTGCGGAATGGGACTACGAGTGCGAGATCTGCGTGGTGGGCGCGGGCGGCGGCGGGCTGAACGCGGCGGCGCGGGCGGCCGAGCTGGGCGCCGACGTCATCTGCGTGGAGGCCCTGGGCCTGCATGGCGGCAACGCGCAGGAGGCGGGCATGTGCGCCATCCTGGGAGGTTCGAAGCTGCAGGAGTCCAAGCGCTTCGCCTTCCCGTCCTATCCCTTCGACGCCAAGAAGCTGGCCGACTGGGCCATCGACGAGTACCACTACGCGTGCGACCCGCGCCTCATCAACCTCATCGCCGAGGAGGGCGGCCACTGCATCGACTGGATGGCCGACTGCGGGGTGCAGTGGCGCCTCGGCGAGGTGCCGGTGTACGTGGCGCCGAAGAACTCGACGCTCGACCACCACGTGCTCAAGATGAAGGACGCCACCGACGCCATGTTCAGCTTCGGCCAACGGCACGGGGTGGACTACCGTTTCCAGAGCCCGGCCGAGGCGCTCGTGCAGGACGGCGACGGGCGCGTGGTGGGCGTGGTGGTGCGCGAGGATTACGGGGACGAGAAGTACATCCACGCCACGCGCGGCGTCATCCTCACGGCGGGCGGCTTCTGCAACAACAAGGCGCTCCTCGAGCGCTACATTCCCACGGCGGCCATGGGCTGCGCCTCGAGCTACCTCACGGCGGGCGAGACGGGCGAGTGCTTCCGCATGGGCCTGGGCGCGGGTGCCGACGTGTCGGGCTTCAACAGCTCGGCCAGCTTCGACGGCGGCGTGGACTGGGAGGCCGAGGGCGGCCAGTGGGCGCGCTTCCTCTACGACGGCATGACGCAGCTGTCGCGCCAGCCGTGGTTCACGGTCGACCGCTGCGGCAACCGCCTGCGCTACATGGACAGCCGCGTGGGCGAGGACGGCGCGAACGCCATCTACGCGCTGGGCGATTTGGCCACCATCCAGATGACGCCGCCGGGGCACCGCTCCTACATCGTGTTCGACGCGCACTACGAGGACCATCTGGCCGGCTTCGCGCAGGAGCACTGCCGCAAGCTCATCACGCCCGACCTCGAGCAGATCGACAAGGTGCCCGAGCACTACCGCGACTGGCACCACGGCGTGCAGGACGCCATCGACGCCGACGTGCTGAAGAAGCGCGACACGCTGGAGGAGCTTGAGCGCGACCTGGGGTTCGAGCCCGGCATCCTCGTGGAGGCCGTGGAGAAGTGGAACGCGTGCTGCGAGAAGGGCGAGGACGACTTTATGTACCCCATGCCGCCCGAGTGGCTGCACGCCATCAAGGACCCGCCGTTCTACGGCTGCCGCATCGGCGGCAACCTGTACGGCACGAAGGCGGGCCTGCTCATCAACGACGAGATGCAGGTGGTTTCGACCAAGGGCACCGTGATCCCCGGCCTGTACGCCGGGTGGCACACGGCCGGCGGCGCGTGCGGCGAGAACAGCTACATCGGCGATCCCATCCTAGGTTCGCTGCTGGGCGACGTGAGCCTGGCGTTCTGCGGCGGGTACCTGTGCGGAACGTTCGCGGTGGAGAACGAGATGAAGGGAGGGGAGTAGCGTGAAGGAGCAGATGAAGGGCATGGCCCGTCCGTTCGCGATGCTGTTCTGCCTCGCCGCCGCGGTGGCGGTGGTGGGGCGCGTCGGCTTGGCGGTGATGGATTTGACGGGCACGATCTCCTACGACTACATCTCGGCGGCCGACGTGCCCATTTTGGACGTGGTGTGCTCGATCCTCACCGGGTCGGCGTTCGTGGCGTTCATGTTCGCGGCAGGGCTCGCGCTCGTCGTGTCGACGGCGGGGCCGGCGCTCTACGGGCTTTTGTGCGCGCGCGGCGCGGCGGGGCCGGGCAGGCCCGCATCGGCGTTTCTGTGGGGATGGGCGACGGCGCTCGTCGCGCTTTTATGCCTGCTCGTGGTGGTAAGCGGCATCTTGTCGGCCGTGCAGGTGGGTTCGATGAGCTCGAAGCTGCCCTCCGCGCCGGTGCTGGCCCTCGCGCTCGTGGGCTTCGCGGCGTTCCTCGGCACGCTTCTGGGTGCCGCGTCCATGACGGTGTGCGCGTGCTTCGCGCGGGCGCGGAACGAGGCGCGTGCCGGGTGGAACCTGGTGGTCGCCGCGCTCGCGTGCGGGTTCGTGGTCATGGTGCTCACCGTGGGCACGTTCGCGGCCCTCAACGCGGCCAGCATCCAGCTGGGCGTCGTGGGCGCGTGGCTCGCCGCCGACGTGGTCGTGAACCTGGTCATCATGTTCGGGGCGAACGCGCTGGCGAAGAAACAAGTTCGGTAGCCGACGCCGCAGCGGGGAAGGCGAGGGCCCTCCCCGCTGCGGGCGCGGACAGCGTGCGGTTCCGCCGTGCAAAAATCACCGATGCCCCCCTGCGAGGGACCTGAAAGGATCGCCGCGGCACGCACGGCTGGTTCAGCAGGGAGCGTTTTTCCAGGTTGCGATTCCTGGCTGCGGGAGTGAAACCCTAACTGGCGGGCGCAAGAGGGGGACATCGGTGATTTTCGTGCACGCGGAAGCCTTCGCGGCACTTCGCGCACGCAAACTGCGGCTCTTACGTAAGAGGCTGCAACCGGCCGAGGGCGGCTTTGCGCTCGGCCTCCTTGCGCGCCTGGACGTCGGCGATGACGACGCGCCAGGTGCGGGCCAGGGCACGGCGCTGCCCGTCGTCCAGCCGGCTCCACAGCTGCGCGCGCGCGAGGGCGTCGATGGTGCGGGCGACGGCCCGCTGCTTCCGTTTCCCCTGCTCGGTGGCGGCGGCGAACACGGCCTTGCGATCGTTCGGGCTGGCCAGGCGAACGACCCAGCCGCGCTCGGCTAGGCGGTCCACCGCGCGGGCCACGGCCACGGCCGTCATCTGCAGCTGGCCCGCGATGTCGCCGATGCGCAGCGGCTCGCCCACCTCGCCGAGGCGCTGCAGCACGCGGCATTCCGCAAGCGACGCGCCGCACCTCTCGCGCAAGGTCGCCTCCATCGCCCGCTTCACCAGCTCCAGCGACACGAGCGCGCGCGAGGCGGCGAAGCGCCCGGGCTCGTCGGCCGAGAGCGGCGGGTCGATGGAAGCGCCGGCCGCGATGGCCGCCTCCAGGATGGCGCGATGGTCGGCGTCTTCGGTGGGAAAGAGCGCGTAGAGGCGCTCCACGATGGACTCGTTCGCCCGGGCCACATGGGCCGTGCCGGCCTCGGTGATGCGGGCGGTGCGCACGCGGCCGTCGGCGCCTTCGTCGCGGCGGCGCTCGGCGAGGCCGGCCTCCTCGAGCGCGTTCACGGCCTGCGTGACCACGTTGGGCTTGAGGTCGAGCAGCGCGCCGAGGTCCGATTGGGCGACGCCGCGCTCCCCGGCGGCCAGCAGTTTCACCAGCATGCGGTACTGCGTGACGTTGAGCGGGCTCGCGGTGGCCAGCCCGCTCTTGAGCGCGCGGTGGGTGAGGTCGAACGCGACGAAGAACGTCGAGTCGAGCTCGAGGTCTCTTTCGTCGTGCGCTAGTTGTGCGGTCATGCGGCTCCTCGTCAAATGTTTCAGCGATGAAACGATAGTAGCTCTTGGCCGGTCGAAAGGATCGCTGCGCTCCGTGGCCGCGCAAACTCTCCACGTGCAGCACGCGGAAGAGTCCCGCCGCCTAACGGGCGGGCCTTTTTATTGCTCGCCACCCGGCAGCCTTGTCGCCCGAAACGGTCGGTTTTTCAGCGAAAACCGACCGTTTCGGGCGACAAGGCGCATGCGGCGGCACCCAGTTCGATGCTTCGGTCGGCCGTCGCGGCTCACCGAAAACGCCCGAAGGGGCAGTCCTTTTTTTGGGAACGTCGATGGAGGGCGGGTGCCTTTTGGGCCGCTCGCGGGCTTGCGGCGCAGCCGCCTGCGGGGCGGGCGCTTGCGCTTCGCGCTTCCGCTTGCCATACTGGACGCATCGGGCGCGCGGCGCGAACCGGCCGGTTGAAGGAGGAGGGCGGGAAATGGGCGCTATCACCTTGCAGCATTTCCCTTGGGCGGGCATCTGCTTCGCGGTGTTCTTGGCGGTGTGCGGCATGCTGTTGGAGCCGCGGTTCGATCGGAAGGGGACCGCCCTCGCGGCGGCCGGCTTCTTGGCGGCGATCGCGTCGGCGCAGGCGGCCCTGCTGCTTTCCGGGCAGGACGAGACGCTCGTCCTCACGCTGCTGCCCCTGACCGCGTACCTCCCGGCCATCGTCGGCGTGCACGCGCTATCGCGCGCGGGCTTCTTCCAGACGGTTGCCGTGTGGGCCGTGGGGGCCATGGCGTCCCTCGTTCTGGCGTTTCTGCAGAAGCTGCTGATGGCGGCTCCGCTGGGCCCCGCGTCCCCGACGGGCGACCTCGTCCACACGGGGTTCGTGCTGCTGGCCGCCGCCGCGCTGGCCTTCGCCGTGCTCCGGTGGCTCCGTGCGCCGTTTCGCTCCGGCGCCCTGCACCGCGACGGCGCCTGGCCTTCCGTGTGCCTGGCTGCCCTCGCGGTGTTCCTCCTGCTCTCCTATTTCGAGGCGGCTGCGGCCGATCCGACGGTGACGGCGCTGGCCTTCCTGGCCGCCGTCTCCGTCTTCGCCATCGCGGTGCGGACGCTCGCGGCATCGGCGTCGGCACGGCGCGCGCGCGAGGCCGAGCGGGCGCTTGCGGCGCAGCTCGACGTCCAGCGCGGGGAATACGAAAGCGTGCTCGAGAAGCTGCAGGCGGGGCGCGCCTTCCGGCACGACCTGCGCCACCACCTCAAGGTGCTGGAAGGCCTTGTCGGCGAGGAGGGCGGTGGGCGCGCGGCCAGCTATATCGACGGCCTCGGCGCGCAGCTTCGCGCGACCGAGCAGGAATCCTATTGCGACAACCCGGCGGCCAACGCCCTGCTGGCCTTCTACTTGGGTCAGGCGCGGGAGGCGGGGTGCGCCGTGACAGCGAAGGCCTCGATACCCGCCGCCATCCCCTTCGACGAGCTGGACGTGTGCGTGGTGCTGGGCAACGCGCTGGAGAACGCCCTGCGCGCCTGCCGGGAGATCCCGGAGGCGGACGGGCGCTCCATCGACGTCCTCGCCGTGTTCGAGGACGATCGGCTGCTCGTGTCCGTCGAGAACCCGTGCGCCGAGCCGGTGCGTTTCGGCGCGGACGGGTTCCCGATCGCGCCGCAGCGGGAGGGGCACGGCGTGGGGCTCAGGAGCGTCGGGGCGGTGGCGAGGAAGTACCGCGGCCTGCTGCGCTGCTCGTGCGACGAGGGGACGTTCCGGCTGCAGGCGGCGCTTGTCGACAGCGCAACGGAAGCGCCCGCGCCCGAGAGGAGGCGCACGTCCACGCGCCGGATGGCGCAGGGATCGCTGCCGCTCGCCTGCGTCCTGCTCTGCGTGGCCGCGAGCATGCCGATGATGGCGCAGGCCTCGGAATACGTGCTGGGGTCGGGTCCGTTCGCGCGCGTGGCCGCGTCGAGGGTGGAGGGTTTCAGGTGGGGCGATACGGGGTTTCGCGCCGTCGTGCCCCGCGTGGAGGACCTGTCCTCCGGGGCCGCAAACGAGGGGGCCGGCGAATCCGGCGCCGACGGGATCGAACCCGCCGCATCCGAGCCCGATGACGCGGCCCAGCCGGAAGCATCGGCCGCCTTCGAGGTGGATCCGCCCGCCTCCGGTTCGGTTTCGTGGGAGAGCGGCGGAGAAGGGGGGCAGACGGGCGATCCGGGGCTCGTCGTTCCGGTCGTGCCCAAGCCTCCCGAGGCGGCGGACCCGGATGGGCCTTCGGGCGGGGCCCTGTCCGAAGGCATCGACGACATCAACCGCCGGATGGAAGAGTACGTCGCCACGATGCGCGACAAGTTCCTGTGGTACGCCGCGCGCAAGTACCAGGGATACGTCGGGATGGACGTAACCTATCGCGTGGTGCGCAACGACGGGGCGCTTCTGTCCATCCGCTTCGACGGCGTGCTCAACGCGGGCGGCTCGGGCGAGTACGCGCGCACGTTCACGCTGGACAAGCGCACGGGCGCGGTGCTCGAGCTGGCCGACCTGTTCGTCCCCGGCAGCGACTACGTGTCCGTCGTCAGCGCCGAGGTGCTGCGGCAGATGGTGGAGCGCGTGGAAGCAGGCGAGGCCGACTACTTCGTGCTCGGCGGCATCTGGCCGGCGAGCGACTGCTTCACGGCGATCGACCCCGACCAGCATTTCTACATCGACGAGCACGACCGCCTGGTCATCGCGTTCGACAAGTACGAGATCGGGCCGGGCAAGGACGGCGCGCCGGAGTTCGCCGTGCCCGCCGAGGCGCTCGCGGGCATCCTGCGCACTCCGACGCTGCTCGGATGAGGACGCGCCGGCCGCGCGGGTGCCGAAGGGGCTGCCGCGCGGCGGAAGGCGCTGGGGCGGCGCTTCGGCCCCGTTCGGGTCTCGCGTCGCGGCGATCTCGCCCGCCGCCGCTGCGCCCGAGGGCGATGCTTCCCGCGGGGTCAGCGCCGCGCCCGCCAGCGGCCGACGGCCTTCGCGAGCTCGGTCTGCACGAGCGAGAGGAACGCCAGCCCCAGCACGGCCGCCCATTGCCACGCGTTCATGGCCGCGCCCCCGAACGCCTCGCGCACGGGCGGGACGAGCAGCACGACGAGCACGAGCGCCGTGCTGGCCGCGGCGGCCCATCCGAGCCACGGGTTGCGGCCGCCCTCGCGGTCCCACACCGGGTCGGTGGTGGAGCGCTGGTTCAAGGCGCGCAGCACCTGCGAGAACGCCAGCACGCCGAACGCCATGGTGCGTCCGAGCGCGTCGCCGCCCGCCTCGCGCCCCACCACGAACGCGAACAGGGCGAAGCACGCCACGAACAGCCCTTGGAACACCACGCGGCGCGCCAGGGGCCCTTCCAGCAGCGTGCCCGCGCGCAGGGGAGGGTGCTCCATGATGTGGCGGCTCGCGGGCTCCACGCCCAACGCGAGCGCCGGCAGCGTCGCCGTGGCCAGGTTCACCCACAGTATCATGACGGCCGAGAGCGGCGCGTTCCAGTTCAGCGCCACGGCGGCCAGCAGCACCACGATCTCCGCCAGGTTGTCGGCGACCAGGAACTGCACGACCTTCTGGATGTTGCGGTGCACGCGCCGCCCCTCGCGCACCGCGTACACGATGGTGGTGAAGCGGTCGTCCAAGAGCACCATGTCGGCGGCGTCCTTCGCCACGTCGGTGCCCGTGATGCCCATGGCCACGCCGATGTCGGCGGCCTTGAGCGCGGGAGCGTCGTTCACGCCGTCGCCCGTCATGGCCGTGACCTCGCCGTCGTGCTTGAGGGCGCGCACGATGCGCAGCTTGTGGTAGGGGGACACGCGGGCGAACACGCTCGCGCGGCGCACGGCCTCGTCGAGCTGGGCGTCGTCCATGTCCTCCAGCTCCCCGCCCGTGACCACGAGGTCGCCGGGGCGGTAGATGTCCAGCTCCGCGCCGATGGCGCGGGCCGTGGCGGCGTGGTCGCCCGTTATCATGACCGTGCGCACGCCGGCCGTGCGGCACGTGTCCACGGCCGCCCGCACGTCCGGGCGCGGCGGGTCCATCATCCCGACGAGCCCCACCAGCACGAGCTCGCGCTCGATGTCCTCTTCGTCGTTCGGCACGGCGGGCAGCGTCCGCGTGGCGAACGCCAGCACGCGCAGGGCCTCGTCGGAGAGCTTGCGGGCCACGTCGAGCGCGCGGGTGCGGTCCTCGTCGGTCATCGGGTGGGGGCCGTCGTCATCCATGACGAAGGCGCAGCGGGGCAGCAACCCGTCGAGCGCGCCCTTCACGAGCGCCACGATTTGGCCGTCGCGCTCGTGCACGGTTGCCATGCGCTTGCGGTCCGAATCGAAAGGGCGCTCGGCCAGGCGCGGATAGGCGGAGCGCAGGGCGGCCGGCTCCACGCCGATGTCGCGCGCCAGCACGAGCAGCGCGCCTTCGGTGGGATCGCCGATCACGGCGTCCGCGCGGGGCTCGGCGGATCCGCTCCCGCCTCGCGCTCGGGCCCCCGCGCTCCCGCCCGTGCCTGCGGCTCCGTCCTCGTCCGCGTCGGCCGCCTCGATCGGCCAGCCGCACTCGTCCACGGGTCGGACGTCCTCGTCCGGGTCGGCGGCGAAGCTCGCGTCGTTGCAGAGCGCCGCCACGAACGCCAGGTCGCCGAAGAGCGCCGGATGCGCCTCGAGCGCGGCGACGGGTTCGGCCGCCGCGACGCGGTCGAGGTCGGGGCCCAGCGCCACGCGCACGACGCTCATGCGGTTCTCGGTGAGGGTGCCCGTCTTGTCCGTGCAGATGACGGTGGCCCCGCCCAACGTCTCCACGGCGGGCAGGCGGCGCACGAGCGCCTGGTGCTTGGCCATGCGCTGCACGCCCAGCGCCATGACGATGGTGGCGGTGGCGGGCAAGCTCTCGGGGATGACGGAGATGGCCAGCGACACCGCCAGCAGAAGGAGCGGCACGAACGGCCGGCCGTAGGCGAGCCCGATGGCCACCACGGCCAGCGCCGCCGCCACGCCCACGATGGTGAGCAGCTTGCCGAACGAGGCCAGCTTGCGCTTGAGCGGGGTGTCGAGCTCCTCGTCGCCTTCCAAAAGCCCTGCGATCCGCCCGACCTCGGTGTCCATGCCCGTGGCCACCACCACGCCCCGGCCGCGCCCGCCCGTGACGATGGCGGTGGCGAAGGCCATGTCGGCGCGGTCTCCCAGAGGGGCGCCGGGCGCGACGAGCGCGTCCGCGTCCTTCTCCGAGGGTACGGACTCGCCGGTGAGCGAGGCCTCCTGCGTCCGCAGGCTGGCCGTGTCCAGCAGGCGCAGGTCGGCGGGCACCATGCTGCCGTCGTCCAGCAGCACCACGTCGCCGACCACCAGGTCGCGCGCCGCCACGACCTCCTCCGCGCCGTCGCGCACGACGCGGGCCGTGGGCGCGCTCATGCTGTGCAGGGCCTCGAGCGACGACTGCGCCCGGCTCTCCTGCACGATGCCGATGACGGCGTTCACCACCACGATGGCGAAGATGATGCCCGCCTCGGCCCACTCCTGCAGAAGCGCCGAGAGCACGGCCGCCACCACGAGGATGAGCACCATGGGATCGCCCAGCTGCTCGCGCGCCATGGCCCCGAGCGACTTGGGAGGCTTCGAGGCCAGCTCGTTGGGGCCGTTCTGGGCCAGGCGCCGGCGCGCTTCGGCGGCCGAGATGCCGTCCGGAGCGGATTCGAGGGCCGCGAGCACGACGTCGACGGGCTTGGCGTGCCAGGGGACGGCTTCCGCGCGGGGCGCTTCGGCATGCGGCGAATCGGTTCGAGAGCTCATGGGACGGTTCCTTTCGGGGTCGGGCGGGGGAGGGGCGGCGCGGCGCACACGCTGCGGCTCACGATACCTCGCACCGGGCGGCGTCCTCCAAACCGTGAAGGCCCGGTAGCGAAGCCATTACGCGCCGTGCGCGGCCGGCGAGGGCCCTTCTTGGCACAAAAGTTACCGATCCTCTGCGTTTGCGGGTGGGAAAAAGCCCGTTTGCCGTGCGTCATCCACTTGACGGACGCGTTTTAGCAGGTCGCAGAATCCGGAGACGAAGAGGCATTCCCGAAGGAGCTTGCATCTGCAGAGAATCGGTGATTTTCGTGCTGCAGACGCCGGATCCGCTGTTAAACCGCCGTTGGCATTACGCAAGCCGGCGCGTTGTCATCCTGAGCGAGCGGAGCATTCGGCAGTCCACTGGACTGTTGCATGCTCAGGATGACAATCTGGCCGGGTGCATGTCGATGGCGGTTTGACAGCAGATCGCCGGATTGCCCGCTCGGGCGCGTCGGCCGCGCGTTCAGAGGTGGGCTTCTTGGGTTAGAATGGCCCCATCGACTCCGAAAGGACCCGCTATGGAACGCACGCTCCACCTTGAGAACCTGCCGCGCACCATCGAGCTCGAGCGCGACGGCGACGGTCGCGCGCGCCTCGTCTACATCGACCAGCGCCGCCTTCCCGACGAGCTCGTCTTCGAGCGCACGGGGGATTGGCGCGCGGTGGTGGACGCCGTCAAGGCGCTTGCCGTGCGCGGGGCGCCCGCCCTCGGCATCGCCGGCGCGGCCGCCGTGGCGTTGTGGGCGGGCAACGCGGGCACCGCCCGCGCCGTCGCGCGCGGGTGCGCCGGAGCGGGGGAGTTCTTCCTAGAGGAACTCGAGCCCGTGGCCGCCGAGACGGCCGACGCCCGCCCCACCGCCGTGAACCTCGCTTGGGGCGTGCGGCGAGCGGTGGCGCTGGCTCGCGACCTCGTGGCATCCGGCGCCGCCCCCGGCGAGGCGGCCGACGCGCTTTACGACGAGGTCAAGCGCATGGAGGCCGAGGACGAGGCGGTGAACCGCGCCATCGGCGATCGCGGCGCCGAGCTGATCGCGCCGGGAAGCCGCATACTCACGCACTGCAACGCGGGAAGCCTGGGCACCGCGTTCTTCGGCACGGCGCTCGGCATCGTGTACGCGGCGGCCGCGCAGGGCAAGGTCGAGCGGGTGTTCGCCGACGAGACGCGTCCGGTGGGGCAGGGCGCGCGGCTCACGGCCTGGGAGCTGTCGCGCGCTGGCGTGCCGTGCACGCTCATCTGCGACGACATGGCCGCCAGCCTCATGGCGGCGGGCGGGGTGGACGCCGTGCTCGTGGGGGCCGACCGCATCGCGGCCAACGGGGACGTGGCCAACAAGATCGGCACGTACGGCGTGGCCGTGCTCGCCCGGCACCACGGCATCCCGTTCTACGTCGCCGCGCCCACCTCGACGATCGACCTCTCGCTGGCGTGCGGCGAGCAGATACCCATCGAGGAGCGCGACCCGCGCGAGGTGCTGCCCCGTCCCATCGCCGGCGTGGACGTGTGGAACCCGGCTTTCGACGTGACGCCCGCCGCCCTCGTCGACCGCATCGTCACCGAGAAGGGCGCCTTCGCGCCGGGCGAGCTCGAACAGGCCCTTTCGAGCGTTCGCGCGTGATGCTACACTGAACGGGAAGGCTCAGGGGCGCGGCCGCACGCCGCGCGGAACGGAAGGAAGCCTCATGCGCATCATCTACCGCGAGGACCAGGAGCAGCGCGAGCACGGGACGCTGGCCGACGACGCCGCCTTCTCCGACGAGAGCGAGGGCCGTGCCCGATCGACCGAGCCCGACATCCTGCGCAACGACTACCAGCGCGACCGCGACAAGATCCTGCACACGAAGTCGTTCCGCCGCCTGTCGCACAAAACGCAGGTGTTCCTGGCCGCCGAGGGCGACCACTTCCGCACCCGGCTCACCCATACGCTCGAGGTCGCGCAGATCGCGCGCACCATCGCCCGCGCCCTCGGGCTGAACGAGGACCTTACCGAGGCCATCTCGCTCGGCCACGATTTGGGGCACACGCCGTTCGGCCATACGGGCGAGGAGGCGCTCGCCCAGAGCCTGGCGCGCCACAAGGGGGTCGACCCAACCTCGCGCGAGGCGGCCGCGCTCTACCGGCACAACGAGCAGAGCCTGCGCGTGGTGGAGCTCATCGAGAACGGCGGCAAGGGCCTGAACCTTACGCCCGAGGTGCGCGACGGCATCCTGTGCCATACGGGCGATTTGCGCGCCGAGACGCTCGAGGGGCGCATCGTGGGCACGGCCGACCGCATCGCCTACGTGAACCACGATATCGACGACGCCATACGCGCGGGCATCCTGTCCGAGTCCGACCTGCCCGACACGACGCACGCCGTGCTGGGTCCCGACCACTCCTCGCGCATCCAGACGCTCGTCATGGACATGGTGGAGACGTCGGCCGCATGCGACGACATCCGCATGAGCGACCCGGTGTGGAACGCCATGATGGAGTTGAGGTCCTTCCTGTTCGCCCGCGTGTACACGGCTCCCGTCGTCATGGCGGAGGTGGACAAGGCAACCCGCCTCGTGGGCAGCCTGTTCGACTACTACGTCGCGCATATCGGCGAGGTGCCCGAGGAGTACCGCGCCATTGCCGAGGGGGACGACCTGCGCGCCGTGAGCGACTACGTGGCCGGCATGACCGACCGCTACGCCAAGAACCTCTTCCAGCAGCTGTTCATCCCGCATTCGCTGCACTATTAGGTTCCGCGGGCCTACGGCCCGCGGAACCCCTCGACGCTGCGGCCCGTCCTCGTGCCCGATCTCGCGGCGATGCCGGGAGCTCGCGTACCGAAGTACGCTTCGCCCCCGCCATCTCCACGATCTCGGGCACGAGGACGGGCCTCGCTGACTTACTACGCCGACCTGGGCGGCAGTTTTCGCGCTGGCGCGCGAACGGGCGCTCTGGAGAGCGCCCCTACGGCAACCCGCACGGCGGTTTTCGCGCTGCGCGCGAAGCGCGGGCCGCTCCGCTCCCGCGCGGTCGACCTGGGGTGCGGCGTTCGTGCCGGATGGCGCGCGGTTCGTGACGCCCCCTTTCCCGCGTGCCGCGCCGTGCGGGCGGCGCACGGTATCATGAGGCCGTCTGCACCGAAAGCGAAGGGGTTTCGCCATGAAGAGCCGTTTCCTGTCCTGCCTGCTGTCCCTTGTGCTCGCGCTCGGCCTCGCGCCGCGGTTCGCGTTCGCGGCCGACGACGTCGAAGCCGGCGGCGCGGCCGCGCCTGCGTTCGACGCGTCGAGCGGAAACTACGTCGAGGGCGAGGCTCTCGTCGTCTACCATGCGGGGTCGGTGCCGGAAAACGCCTTGCGCTCGCGCTCCGACGAGCCGTCGCCTCTGGCCGACGCTGGCTTCTCGCTCGAGGAATCGTGGGATGTGAGCGCCGCCGACGAGGCGGCTCCCGCGCCCGCCAACGCGATCTCGCCGCTCTCGAGCGACGACGCGCCCGCTTACGCCTTGGAGGACTTCTACGAGGGCGAGATCGGCGGATCCGACGTGCGCGTGGCGCTCGTGACGAAGGAGGGCTCGACGACGGCCCAGCTCGTCGAGGAGCTGTCCGCGCTCGACTGCGTGGAAGCCGTCCAGCCGAACTACGTGGTGGAGCCGACGTCGCTTCCTTCTCCGGACGACCCTCTGTACACCGGCGGCCTGCAGCAGAGCCTTTCGGGCCCGAGCTCCGAAAGCGGCGCGGTCGACGCGAGCATCGGCTACGAGACGGCCCTCGCGCAGGACAATGCCTCGGGGTCCGACAACGTGGTGGCCGTCATCGACACAGGCGTCGATTACCTGAACCCCGACCTCGCGGCAGCCATGTGGCACAATCCCGGAAACATCGGTTTGCCGGGCGATGTGGGCTACGACTTCGGCAACCGGGACGACGATCCCATGCCGGACGACGCCCTTGAGTCTTCCCACGGCACCCACTGCGCGGGCATCATCGCAGCCAGCTCGAACAACGGCGCCGGCATCGCCGGCATCGCCCAGCACACGAAGATCATGGCACTCGAAGTCAGCACTCAAGGAGGCGGCAGCATACTCTTATCGGCGGTAGCCGGCGCCTACGACTACCTTATCAAGGCAAGGCTCGCGGGCGTGAACGTGGTTGCCGCCAACAACTCGTGGGCAGCCAACGGCATGTCGTTCCCCGTCCTGGACTACCTGGTGAACCAGGCCGGCAAGGCGGGGGTCCTCTCGGTGTTCGGAGCGGGCAACGACGGCAAGGACGTTGGGGACATCGTGAGTCTCACCTCAACGTTGAACAGCCCCTATGCCGTTGTGGTCGCCGCCACCAACGAGGCGAACGCGCTCGCGGCGTTCAGCAGCTACAGCGCCACCGCCGTGGACGTGGCGGCACCGGGCACCCATATCGTGTCGACGGTCAAACGGGGCGGCGCTATGGAGGTGTTCCAACCCCTGTACTCGAATCGGTGCGGCGGGGAGCTCGTCTACTACGAGGGCTTCGAGACCCTGCCCGAGGGCCTGACCGGCGTGCTGTACGGCTACGATGACGAGCAGAAGACGTTCGTCAAGCTGCCCGATGCCGATCAGGGACGGCTGACGCTCGCGCCTTCTTCCACCAACAGCGGCACGCATGCGCTCAAGGCCAGCATCAACGCGGGCGCGCTTTCGAAAGCGTATTCTATCTACCGAATCGATGTGGCATGGCCGACGGCGAACCCCTTCAAGGATCTTGATCCCTCCGATCCGGGCGCCTACCGCTGCGCCGTCACGCCCTTTATCGACATGGCGGACGGGCTGGGCGGCGGGTGTGCCCAAATCGAAACCTACGTCTCGGTGAAGGGAGGCGAGGGAGAGCTTGCCGAGCACGACAGCGGCAACGTGGCGACGCTCGACTACCGCATCGCCAACGCCTGCCCGTTCTCTTCGCTCGACACGACCGGCGAGAGCCTGACCATGGGCTTCACCATAGCCCTCGTGGCTCCGACGGGCCAGCCTGCGACGGTGTCGGGGTATTGCGCCGGTTTCGGCATCGGGCGCGCCGACCAAGCGGTGCCTTACGCCGACATGCAGGGCACGTCCATGGCGGGGCCCGCCGTCACCGGCGCGGTCGCCGAGCTGGCGGCGCTGTACCCGAGCGCCACGCCGCTCGATTTGCGCGGGCGCGTGGTCGGCGGCACCGAGCCCTTGGCAACCGAGGCCGACCGGGCGAAGATCGCCTCGGGCGGGCGCTTCACGTTCCAAGCGGCGCTCGACGACGCGAGCGTGAGCGCCAACACGTGGTCGGCCTCGTGCGAGGGGACGCGCGTCACGGTGCACGGCCGGGGGCTGGCCGACGCCGAGCTGTCCTTCGACGGCGCTCCGGTGACCCTGACGGCTCGGAGCGATTCCGCCGTATCCTTCGACGTGCCGGAGGCTTCCCTCGACGGCGCGCGCCATAGCTTCGACGTGGTCGACGCCTCCACCGGACGTGCGCACAAGGCCGCCTACGCGTTGCCGAAAGCCGGCGCGACCTCGCTTCTGGAGCGGGTGGGCGGCCTGCCCGAGGGCATCGGCGGGTCGGGCTCGCTGGTGGCCGCGACGGATCGTTTGTTCTACGCCTCGCCCCTCGGCGACTACCTGTTCGTCTGCGACGATCCGGCGGCGGACGCACCGCAGTGGCGCAGGCTCGCCGATCCCGTCGTTCCTTTTAGGGGACCGGGCTCAGTCGCGCGCGGAGGCATGATCCAATACGGCTACGCGGACGGCAAGCTCTACGGGTTCTGCACCGAATTGGGAGGAACGGACGAGGCCCGCACCCTCGAGGTGTGGTGCATGTCCTACGACATCGTCTCAAACGCCTGGGCTGCTCCCGTCTTGGCCGGGTCGTTCGACGCCGGTTCGGCGAGCGACACGTTCTCTCAGCTTCTCAGTTCCGGCTTCTGGAACGGAAGAGCCTACGCGGCGATGTACTTCGTCCACAATTCGGGGAAACCCGACCAGTTCGCGGATCAAAGACTGTGGGCATTCGACCCTCGAAGCGGCGCTGTCGATCCGGTGGAGCTCGATCCGTCGTTCCCCTACGCGATCGTTTCCCTGATGGGAGCCGACCGGCTGTACCTGCTCGGTTTGGGGGCAACGACTCAAGTGGAGCTTGTCGCCTACGACGGATCCGCGTTTTCGGAGGCCCGCGCGGTCGAAGGGCTCCAGTTCACGAACGTCTTCAGGACGTGCGTGTCCGCGCCGGTGGGCAACGGGGCGGCGCTCATCGACCAGACCGGCCATCTCGCGCCTTCGTTGACGGGCGACGCGTTTTTGCTCGACGCTTCGGCCGCGAGGATCGACAGTCTGGGGACGCTCCTCGGCGACGGCTCGGCGGGGCTGATCGCGTCGTCGGCCGCCATGCTGGGCGGCAGGCTGTACGTGACGGCTCAAGACGGCGAGGCGGCGACGGCGCGGGAAGGCGGCTCCGACTCCTACGGCGCGCTGTACCGCGCGTCCCAAAGCGTGTCGGACGCGTTGGGCTCGACCGAGCGCACCGTGTCGGCTGCGGCGGCGTCGGGGGGCACCGCGGCGGTGTCCGATTGGCGCGGAACGGCGCGCTCGTCGCTCGCGATGCTCAGGGGCGACACCGCCACGTGGACGGCGACGCCCGCGCCCGGCCACGCGTTCTCGGGGTGGTACGACGCGGAAGGAAACCTCGTGTCGTCGGCGTCGTCCTACAGCGCGTCCGTCCTGTCCGACACCGCGCTCGAGGCGCGCTTCGCCAGGCAGCCGGCGAGCGGCGGGGGAGGCGGCGCCGAACCGAAGGAGCTCGCGAGCACGGGCGACGGTTTGGGCGCGCTCGCCGCCGCGCTGGCCGCGTGCGCGGCGGTCGGCCTTGCCGCCGCCGTGCGAACCCGCCGCAAGGGCGCCGCACGCGCGGAGCGATAGGGACGCGCGCCCGGCGCGCTTCGGCGCCGCGCAGGGCATTGCGCGCATGCGGGAAACTTGTATAATCGGATGGCTGTGCTTTCCGGGGACCACATACGCCAATCGTTTTCCGCCGCGCTGCCCATCATGCTGGGCTACGTGGCCATCGGCGTGCCCTGCGGCATCCTGTGCGCCTCCATCGGGTTGAACGGGCTGCAGGTGTTCCTGCTCTCGGCGCTGTTCTATTCGGGCGCGGGGCAGTTCATGATCCCGAACATGTGGCTTGCGGGCTCCCCGCTCGCGTCCATCATCGCCAGCGTCTCGCTCGTGAACACGCGCCAAATGCTGTACTCCGCCTCGTTCGCGCCCGCGTGCAAGGGCGTGAGGAAGCGCCTGGCGTTCCTGTTCTCCGCCACCGTGACCGACGAGAGCTACGGCGTGAACACGGCCAGGTTCGAGGCGGGCGATTGGTCGGTGGGCCGCGCCACGCTGGTGAACCTGTTCTCCCAGAGCTCCTGGGCGCTCTCGAACGTCGTGGGCGTGCTCGTGGGCAACGCCGTCGGCGTGCCGCTGGCCATCGCGTCGTTCGCCATGACCTCCATCTTCATCTGCCTGCTGGTCACGCAGAAGGCCACGGCGGCGAACCTCGTGGCCGCCGCCGTGGCCGCCGCGGGCGTGTTCGCGTGCAAGGCGGCGGGGCTGGGCGGACCCGCCATCCTGGTGGGGGCGCTCGCGGGCGTCGCGGCGGCGCTCGCGTTCGCCTGGGCGAAGGAGCGCGCCTGATGGAGGCTATGGGCTGGGGCGATTTCCTCGCAGTGCTGGTATGCTGCGCCGTCACGATGCTCGTGTGCCGCGCAGTGCCGCTGTTCGCGCTCAAGGGACGGCAGTTGCCCGAGGGCGTGGAGCGGGCGCTCGGATTCATCCCGCCGGCCGCTTTCGCGGCGTTGGTGGCGAACGACCTGCTCTCACCCGGCATGTTCGACGCGGGCCTTTGGCCGGCCGCGGCGCCGCTCGTCGCCGCCGGCGCGGTGGCGCTCGTGGCGTGGAAGACGAAGTCGCTTCTCTGGTGCGCCGTGTCCGGCGTGGCCGTCTACGCGCTGCTCACGCTCGTGTGGTAGTGCGGCAGACCCCGGGTCTTCGGCCGATATCGCCGCAGCCGGCGGGCGAGCGGGGGGCGGCGGACGGAGCGAAGAGGCCGGCCCGCCTCGCGCAGCCGAAGCGGGCGCGCGTTCGCGGCTCGTTCGCTCGGGCATGCGATCCCGGCCTTTCGGGGCGGCTCGCGGCGCGCAACGATGAGCGTTGGGCGCGTCGAATTTGGGTTTTGCATGGAAAGCGGCGGGGTTTGAGAAAAATTGCAGGAAGGCGCCGCTTTTTTCCTTGCGCCGACGGGCATGGGGCAGTATACTGTCCAATTGTGTCTTTCCACAGAACACGCTACGAGATCCATTTTGAACGCATAGAAGGATAACGAACATGGACATCATTCGCGCCATCGAACAGCAGCAGATCAAGCAGGACCTCCCCGACTTCAACGTGGGCGACAACGTGAAGGTCCACTACCGCATCGTCGAGGGCAACCGCGAGCGCGTCCAGGTGTTCCAGGGCGACGTCATCCGCCGTCACGGCGCTTCGAGCCGCGAGACGTTCACGGTGCGCAAGGTCAGCTTCTCCATCGGCGTGGAGCGCACGTTCCCCGTGCATTCCCCGAAGATCGAGAAGATCGAGGTCATGCGCCAGGGCGACGTCCGCCGCGCCAAGCTCTACTACCTGCGCGACAAGGTCGGCAAGGCTGCCAAGATCAAAGAGAAGTCTTACCGCTAGTAGGTTCCGGCGGCCTGCCGGCCGCCGGAACTGCTCGACGCTGCGAAGCCCCCTCGCACCGATCCTCGACCCTTTCTCGCTTGCCCTCGCGTGCGGAAGCACGCTCGGCCGCGAGACGGGTCGATTATCGGCACGAGGGGGCTTCTCGCTGTCTTACTACGCCAACCTGGGCGGTGGTTTTCGCGCTTGCGCGCGAACGGGCGCTCTGGAGAGCGCCCCTACGGCAACCCGCACGGCTGTTTTCGCGCTGCGCGCGAAGCGTGGGACGCTTCGCTTCCGCCCGTTCAACCAGCGCGTCCGTTATGCGGCCTTCGGCCGCATGGCAGGCGCCGCTGCGCTCGCCTGCCGGGGGCGACCTGCGCGGTGGTTTTCGCGCTGGGCGCGAACGAGCGCTCTAGAGAGCGCCCCTACGGTCAACTTGGGATCACCGTCTCGCGCTTCGTGCGAGCGTGCGTTCGCTGCGCTTGCCCGCCGAGGCGTTCCGCGGTTGTTTTCGCGCCGCGTGCGAACTGCTATCATGGGGCGAGACGAGAAGGTGCGTCGCGGCCGCGGGGGCGGTCGCGCGAATGCGAGAGGGAGCGTGCGGAGCCCATGGGTTTGACGGTCGCCGAGATCAAACGCCGCCTGCAAGAGGCGGACGAGCGCGAGTTCGCCGTGCTCGAACGGTCGCTCGTGGCGGACGTGCGCAAGGGCGTGCGCGATGCCGTCGAGGTGGCGCGGCGCCGCATCGAGGCCGAGCGAGCCGAGCGCGAGCGCTTGGCGGCGCTCTACGCGTACGAACGGCAGCTGGCGCAGGGCCGCGGCGCGGGCGTGTGCGTGGGCCTCGACGAGGTGGGCCGCGGACCCCTCGCGGGACCCCTCGCGGTGGGCGCCGTGGTGCTCCCCCTCGAACCCGCCGTGGACGGCCTCAACGATTCCAAGCAGCTCAAACCAGAGGTGCGCGAGCGCATCGCGCTCGAGGTCAAGCGGGTGGCCGTGGCGTGGTGCGTCGAGTACGTGGAGGCGGCCGACATCGATGCGGCGGGCATGACGGCGTCGCTCGTCACGGCTTTCAGGCGCGCCGTGGCGCGCATCGAGGCGGCCGGCGTGCGGCCCGACGTCGTCCTGCTCGACGGCAATCCGCTGCGCCTCGACGAGCGCGAGGTCAACGTGGTCAAGGGGGACGCGCGCTGCGCCTCCATCGCCGCGGCCTCCGTCGTGGCGAAAGTGGAGCGCGACGCGCTCATGTGCCGCTACGCGCAGGAGTACCCCGAATACGGTTTCGACGCCTGCAAGGGGTACGCGAGCCCGGCGCACATCGAGGCCATCAAGCGCTACGGCCTCACGCCCATCCATCGCGTCTCGTTCTGCACCGCCTTCACGCAGCCCGCCTTGTTCTAAGGCTCTTCCGCCGTCCGACCCGCGCAGCCGCATGCGCTTCGAACCCTGTCCCAACCGCGTTTTCCACCGGCGCGCGAAGCGGCCCGTTGCGGGCTGCGGCGAGCTTGCCTCGTTTGCGGCCTTCCTTCTGACCTGCGATTATCATAAAGGTTGCATCGGGCGGCGAAAACCGGCTTGATTCGCGTTGGATCCGTGCAAGGTTCGTGAAAGCTTTGCGCGGCGGGCGCGCAAGGTGCGTGCAGGGTTCGGCCGGTTCCGGGCAGGTCTTCGCGACGGTTCCCCGGCAAGGTTGCGGCTCTATGATGCCCTCAGAGAAGAAAGGGGCATCGTATGGGAGAGATCGACGCCGCGGCCGTGAGGGAACGGCCGCAAGCAGAACGTTCGGACGACAGGCAAAGCGGCTCGGGCGGAGCCGACGAGGTCGGCGGGCGCGGCCCGACGGCGGCGAAGGGCGAGCGGAAGAGGCGCGCGTCCGGCAAAGGGTCTTCGGGGCAGGGCCGGCGCAACCGGGAGCTCGGGCGGCGCGGGGAAGACGCCGCCGCGCGCTTCCTCGACCGACGCGGCTACGACATAATCGAGCGCAACTGGACGTGCGCGGCCGGCGAGGCCGACATCATCGCGCGGGACGGCGACGCGCTCGTGTTCGTGGAGGTCAAGACGCGCTCGAGCACCGACAAGGGGCTGCCGTCCGAGGCGGTGGACGCGGCCAAGCGCGGCCGTTACGAGCGCATAGCGGCGCTTTTCCTGCAAAGCTACGACGTGGTGGACGTGCCGGTGCGTTTCGATGTGGTGTCGCTTGTGCTGGTGTCGCCCGACCGCGCGCTCGTGCGCCACCACATCGACGCGTTCGTCGCGGAGTGAGCGGCGTGTACGGACGATTCGCCGTGAAGGGGGCCACGCTGCGCGGCGTGGAGGCCGTGCCGGTCGACGTGGAGGTGTGCGTGGGGAGCGGCATACCCGCGTTCTGCGTGGTGGGCATGCCCGACGCCGCCGTGCAGGAGGCCCGCGAGCGCGTGAGGGCCGCCCTGCGGGCGACGGGCTTCTCCATGCCGAACGAACGGGTGGTGGTGAACCTCGCGCCCGGCTCGCTGCGAAAGACGGGGTCGGGTTTCGACCTGCCCATCGCGGTGGGGCTGCTCGCGGCGACAGGGCAGATGGACCCGCGCATCGCCGAGGGCGCGCTTTTCGCGGGCGAGCTGTCGCTCGAAGGGGCGGTGCGGCCCGTCGACGGGCTCCTGGCCTACGCCCTGCGCGCCCGCGATCTGGGAATGCGGCTCGTGTGCGCGGAGGCGCCGGAGCGGCTCGTGGCCATCGACGGCCTCGAGCTGCGGGCGGCCCGCACGCTCGCGGACTTCCGCACGGGCGCGTTCGCGCTCCTGTCCCCCGCGAGGCCCTCCCGGGCGCGCTCGGCCCTCGACTTCCGCGACATCTCCGGGCACGACATGGCGAAGCGCGCGCTGCAGATAGCCGCCGCGGGCCGCCACGGCGTGCTCATGATGGGGCCTCCCGGCTCGGGCAAGACGATGCTCGCCTCCCGCCTGCCGTCCATCCTGCCCCCGCTCGAGGAGCACGAGGCGCTCGAGGCGGCGCTCGTCCACTCGGTGGCGGGCGAGGACGTGGGGCGGCTGCTCGGCGGCGAGCGCCCCTTCCGCAGCCCCCACCATTCCGCCACGACCGCCGGCCTCGTGGGCGGCGGGTCGCCCCCTCGGCCGGGGGAGATATCGCTGGCGCATCGGGGCGTGCTGTTCCTGGACGAGCTGCCCGAGTTCAAGCCGTCCGTGCTGCAGGGCATCCGCCAGCCTTTGGAGTCGGGGCGCGTGACGGTGACGCGCGCCGACGGCAACGTGACGTTTCCGGCCCGGTTCATGCTGGTGGCGGCGGCGAACCCGTGCCCCTGCGGCTACTACGGCGACGCCGAGCGCGACTGCACGTGCACGTCCGCCCAGGTGAGCGCCTACCAGAACCGCGTCGGCGGACCGCTCGTCGACCGCATCGACCTGCATATCGACGTGGGGCGCACCCGCCCGCGCGACGTGCTGGGAACGGGCGGGGGAACGTCCTCGGACGACATGCGCGCCGCGGTCATGGCCGCGCGCGAGTATGCCTCGTGGCGCCGGGCGCGGGCCGAGGACGACGGAAGCGCCGAGGCCCTCGTGCGGTCGTGCGCGCTGGCGCCCGACGACGAGGGGTTCTTCGAGGAGGCGGCCCGCGCGGCCCGCATGAGCGGCCGCGCCATCATGCGCACGCTCGCGGTGGCGCGCACCGTCGCCGACATGGATGAGACGGCGTCGGTGGGACGCGGGCATCTGTGCGAGGCGCTCGCGTTCCGCCTGCGGGAGGGGGTGGGGCCATGCGGTTGACGGGACCTCGGACGGAGCTTGCCCTCGGCGGCGAGCTCTACCCTTCGGCGCTCGCGGGCGCGCCCGACCCTCCGAAGAAGCTCTACGTGGTGGGCGACCCTGCGGCGCTGCGCGCGGGGCTCGCCGTGGTGGGCGCGCGCAAGGCCACGCCCTACGGCATCGGCTGCGCGCGCCGCTTCGCGGGCGCGGCGGCGAAGCGCGGCGTGACGGTGATCTCGGGAGGGGCCCGCGGATGCGACGCGGCCGCCCATCGCGCCGCGCTCGAGGCGGGCGCGCCCACGGTGGCGTTTCTCGGAGGGGGCTGTGACGAGCCGTACCCGGCCGCCCATGCGGGCCTGTTCCAGCGCATCGTCGACGGCGGGGGAGCGGTCGCGTCCGAGCAGCCGTGGGGCCAGAAGCCGCGGCCCTATATGTTCCGGCTGCGCAACCGCCTCATCGCGGGGCTCGCGCGCGCCGTGCTCATCGTGGAGGCCGGGCTGCCCTCGGGCACGTTCTCCACGGCCGATGAGGCGCTCGCGGCGGGTCGCGACGTGCTCGTGGTGCCGGGCGCCATCACGGCCGCGTCCTCGCGGGGCGCGAACCGCCTGCTGCACCAAGGCGCCGTGCCCGTCGTGGACGACGAGACGTTCGAGGACGCGTTGTTCTCGCTGTTCGGCTGTTTGAGGCAGGAGCAATGGCCGCCCGAAGGGCAAGGGGCTCGGACGGCGGGAGAAGCGCCGACGGGCGCGCCGCGCGGTCTCGCGCGGCCCGGTGCCACGGAGGCGGGGCTCCTCGACGCCGCCGAGAAGGCGGCCCCCGCGCCCGGCGCCGGCAGTGCCGGGCGCCGCGAAGCGCCCGCACCCTCGAAACCGCGCGGGTCCGCGGTGTGCGACCCCGTCGCCGCCGCGCTGGCCGCCGAGCCGTTGGGGATGGAGGACCTCTACGCCCTCGCCCGCGACGTTTGCGGCACCGCCGAGCCGCGCGCCTGGCTCATGGAGGGCCTCGCCGAGGCCGAGCGCGCCGGCATCGCCGCCCGCTACCCCGACGGCCGCTGGGGACCCGTGGGGTGAGGACGGTATAAGGGCCGTCCGAGCAGGGGAGCGCGAAAGGATGCGACATGGCTACGATCTCCATGTTTTTCGGCATAGTGGTCATCATGTATAATGAATCGGATGGAAGGCATCACGGTCCGCACGTCCATGCGCGCTACGCCGAATTCAGCTGCTCGCTCGACTTCGACGGCCGCGTGCTCGACGGGTACCTTCCGCCGAAGAGGCTCACCCTGCTGCGCGCATGGGTCGTCCTGCATCGGGAAGAATTGGAGGCCGATTGGCGGCTGCTGTCGGAGGGGCTTGATGCGTTCAAGATCGATCCGTTGCGCTAGGGAGGCGGTGACGCTCATGTGGGAGCTCGTTGAGACGGACGGGATCGCCCTCGGGATGAACAAGAGCCAACCCGACTTGACGCGGGTCGTGCCGAAGGGCGGAAGCCTTCTTCTTCTCGAGTTCGAGACGGGGCAGAGGCGCCTGTTCGACGCTGCTCCGTTCATCGAGCGCGGCGGCTCCTACGAGCTCCTCGGGGACGAACGGTATTTCGGGCAAGTGCGCATCATCGACGGCGGAATGGCCCTTGGCTGGCCAGGAGGTCAAGAGGTGTATCCCGAAGCCCTGTTCGAGATGAGCGAGCCCGTCTAGCAGGCGGCTCGCACGCCGCTGCAAGGGGGATCGGGCTCCTTGCCCGCGCCTTTGCCCTGGGCGAGACGCATCGAAGGCGCCTTCTTCCCCCGCCGCCCTTCTTCCCGGTCTCGCTTTCCAGCTGCCTCGTCCCGGGCTATCCCTCGATTTTTCCCCTTCGCCGCCGCCTGCGGCCCTTGGGTTTGGTATCCTTGCAGGCATGCCTGAAAACGTGACCATACTCGGCGCCGGGCTCGCGGGAAGCGAGGCGGCGCTCCAGCTCGCCGACCGCGGCTTTCGCGTGCGCCTCGTGGAGATGCGCCCCGGCAAGCCCACCCCCGTGCACGATACCGACGCCTGCGCCGAGCTCGTGTGCTCGAACTCGCTCAAGAGCATGAAGCCGGAAAGCGCCGCCGGCATGCTCAAGGCCGAGCTCGAGGCCCTGGGGTCGCATGTGCTGGCCGCCGCCCGCCGCCATGCCGTGCCCGCCGGCGGCGCGCTCGCCGTCGATCGCGCCGCGTTCGCTCGCGACGTCACGGAGCGCATAGAGGCCCATCCGCTCATCGACCTCGTGCGCGAGGAGGCGACGAGCCTCAAGGCCGCCGCGCGCGGCGCCGACGCGCTCGTGGTGGCCACGGGGCCGCTGACGAGCGATGCCCTGGCCGCCGACCTGGCCGCCGTCGCGGGCGGCGCGCGCCTGGCGTTCTACGACGCGGCCGCGCCCATCGTCATGGCCGACTCGCTCGACGAGGGCCTCCTGTTCCGCCAGAGCCGCTACGAGGACGGCTCGGAGGGGGAGGGCGACTACCTGAACGCGCCCTTCTCGCGCGAGGAGTACGACGCCTTCATCGCCGAGCTCGTGGCCGCCGAGCGCGTGGTCCTGCGCGATTTCGAGTCCCGCGACCTGTTCCAGGCCTGCCAGCCCATCGAGGAGATCGCGCGCAAGGGCGCCGACGCCCCCCGCTTCGGCCCGCTCAAGCCCGTGGGCCTCGTCGACCCGCGCACGGGGAGGCGCCCCTGGGCCGCGCTGCAGCTGCGCGCGGAGGACGCGCACGGCTCGTGCTACAACCTGGTGGGCTTCCAGACGAACCTCACGTTCCCCGAGCAGCGCCGCGTGTTCCGCATGATCCCCGGCTTGGCGCGCGCGGAGTTCGCGCGTTTCGGCGTCATGCACCGCAACACGTTTTTGGACGCCCCGCGCCTGCTTGACGAGCGCCTGCGCCTCGCGATCCCCGCAAGCGCCGCGCCGGGCGCGCCCGTGTTCGCGGCCGGCCAGCTGACGGGCACGGAGGGGTACTGCGAGGCGGTGCGCTCCGGGCTGCACGCGGCCATCTGCGTCGCGGCCGAGCTCACGGGCGTCGAGCCGCCCCCGCTTCCGCGCGAGACGGCCTTCGGCGCGCTGCTCGCCTGGGCCACGAGCCCGGACACGTTGGACTACCAGCCCATGCACGTGAACTTCGGCATCATGGAGCCGCTTGCCACGCGCGTGCGCAACAAGCGCGACCGCTACGCCGCCTACGCCGCCCGCGGAGCCGAGGCGCTCGAAGGCTACCGCGCCCTCTTGGCGAAGCGGGGCCTCGCGCCCGTCGAAGCGCCACGGACCCGCGCGCGCGGGGACGGCCGCCCGGTTTGCGGCGAGGATCCCGCCGCCTCCGCCGAAGGCGCCCTCCATGGCTGACGCGCCCCTGCCGCCGGAAGACGGCGCCGAAGCCGTCGACCCGCGCGCGCAGGACCTTGTCGAGGGCTTCTGCGACGCCATGCGGGTCGAGCACAACGCCTCGGTCCACACGCTGCGCGCCTACCGCATCGACCTCATGGACTACCTGCGCTGGACGGCGCGCGAGAGCATCGACCCCTTGGCGGCCACCCACAAGCAGCTCCGCCGCTACCTGGGGGAGCTCGACCGCGCCCAGTACTCGCGCACCACCATCAACCGGCGCCTCTCGGCGCTGCGCAGCTTCTTCCGCTGGCTCAACGTCACGAACGTGACCGACTGCGATCCGGCGAGCGTGCTGCAGGGCCCCCGCCAGCAGAAGAGCCTGCCCCACGTCATCCGCGCGGTCGACATGGTGAAGCTGCTGAGCGTGTACGGCAAGCGCGACGCCGCCGGCAACCCGCGCACGCAGACGCCCGTCGACATGCGCAACCTGGCCCTGCTCGAGTTCCTCTACGCGTGCGGCGCGCGCGTGTCCGAGGCCTCGGGGCTGGCCACCTCCAACGTCGATTTCGAGCGCGGGCAGGTGAAGGTGTTCGGCAAGGGGTCGAAGGAGCGCATCATACCCCTGCACGACCTGGCCCTTTCGTCCATGCGAACCTATCTGTTGCTCGGCCGGCCCAAGATGCTCAAAGGTCGGGAGAGCGAGTTCTTCTTCGTGTCAACGCGCGGCAACGGCATGACCACCGACGCCATCCGCAAGATGTTCAAGGAGGCGCTGCGGGCGGCGGGGCTCGACGAGACCCTCTCGCCCCACGACATGCGCCACACGTTCGCAACCGACCTTTTGGACGGCGGCGCCGATTTGCGCAGCGTGCAGGAGATGCTCGGCCACGCGAGCCTGTCCACCACGCAGATATACACGCATCTCTCCCCGAGCCGCTTGAAGCAGGTGCACCACCGCGCCCATCCGCGCGGCTGAAGCCCCGTCTCTTGCGCGAAGGTTGCAACGCCGCAACCGCTGCCTGACGGTTGCCGCGAACCCCTCGCGCCCGCGCCCCGCGTCCCTCACAATCGGTACCCGAAACAGCGCGCCACGCCGCGCGGCAAACCTGCGTCGAAGGGACACGATTATGAACAAGCGTAAGATGAGGATGATGGGCATGGTTCTGGCCGGCGTTCTGGCCTTGACGCCGTTCTTGCACGGGTGCGCCACCGACAACGGCGCCTCGAACGACAACGGCTCGCAGAACGCGACCGAGCAACAGCAGAACGGCTCCGAGCAGCAGAACGCCGGCAACCAGGGCGACGTCGCGCGCTACGGCCAGGTCATGGCCGTCAACGGCGACGAGATCACCGTCGTGCTGGGCGAGATGAAGGATGCTCAGGACGGCAGCGGCAAGAAAACGTTCGTTGCCGAGGAGGACGAGATCACGTTCAACAAGGGCGACGTCGACATCGTGGACGAGTCCGGTGCCGTGATCGACGACCCCGTGCTTGTGGCCGACGACGTCGTCGTCATGAACGGTACGGGCGAGGGCACCGACTACCGGCCCTCGAAGGTCGAGATCGTCGACGTGGTGGAGAACGGCGTGGAGGAAGCCGCCCCGAGCGCGTCCCAGGACGCCGCGTAAGGGCCATCTGGCTGGACCTTCCAGCGCCCCCGTTTTCCCGCCATTCGCAAGCGGTTTATGAACGACGTTCATAAACCGCTTGCTTCGTTTTCGGGCTCGGCTATAATGGGTTCGGAAATGAACAGGGTTCAACAAGGCGAACGGGAGGTGCTGCCATGGCGCGACAGGGCATCGGCCGAGAGGCGATAGCCGAGGCGGCGTACGCGCTGGCGGAGGAACGCGGCCTGGCGGGCCTCGACATCCGCGGCGTGGCCGAGGCGTGCGGCGTGTCCGTGGGCACGATATACAACCACTTTCCGACGAAAGACGACCTCCTCGTGGAGGTCATCGGCACGTTCTGGCAGCGCGCCTTCCACGAGGACCTCTGCCGCATCGTCGAGGGCGAGCGCTTCGACGTCTTCGTCAGCCGGGTGTACGCCGCCATGTGCTCGGCGCTCGCAGCCTTCCGATCCGACTGGCTGCCCCAGATCAGCGCCCTGTCCATCCAAGGTCGCGACGAGGGCAAGATGCGCGAATCGGAAACGTTCGACCATATCCGCGCCGGCATGCTGGCCGTGCTGGGCGCCGATGAGCAGGCCGATCCCGCCCGCGCGGGCGTGGAGCCCGCCGAGTTGGTGGCCTTCGCGCTGGAGAGCATGGTGGCCGGCCTGTGCGCCGGCGATGCCGACTGCCGCGTGCTCGCGGCGCTTCTGCGCGCGGCCCTCTACGGCGACGGAAGCGATAGGGAAAGGGCGGCGCTCGCCGCCGGGGAAAGGTGATAGCCATGTTGAAGATCACAACGAACAAGCTCATGCTCGTGGCGGGCATCGTGTGGGCCATCGCGGGCGCGAACATAGCGAACATAGGGCTCACGGCCTACCGGCACGAATGGGGATGGGTGCTCTGGGCGCTGCTGGCGGGTTCGGCGCTCATCTTCGTGCTGTTCCATTCGCGCATCTTCCAGAAGATGGTGGGCAAGCACGCCAAGCGCATCGGCGGCTACGAGGAGGCCAAGACGAACGTCCTCAAGTTCTTCGACAAGAAGGGCTATATCATGATGGCCATCATGATGGGCGGCGGCATCGGGCTGCGCATGTCGGGGCTGGTGCCCGACTGGTTCATCGCCTTCTTCTACACGGGCCTCGGCATCGCGCTCACCGTGGCAGGGCTCACGTTTCTGCTGCGCTACTTCATGAACGTGGAGCCGGGATGCCCCGTGCTGCCGCGCACCTACGCGAAGCGCGGGTAGCGACGACGGTTCTTCTATGAAGAAATGGTTACGGCTGGAGGGCGCTTGCGCCCTCTTGTCATAGTATGATGGAAGAGCCGAGGCGTCGGGCCCCACGTGCCCGACGCGCACACCGAGCGCGAAGGAGGCCCCGTGGCCAGGATATTCGTCGTTGAAGACGACGCGGCGCTGCGCGGCGAGGTCATGCGCCTGCTGGAGCTGCAGGGGCACGTGGCGCTCGCCAGCACGGAATTCGACCGCATCGCGGAAGAAGTGCTCGCCGCCGACCCCGACTGCGTGCTGCTCGATCTCAAGCTGCCCGGCGACGGCGGCCATGCCGTGTGCCGCGACCTGCGGCGCGCAAGCGACGTGCCCATCGTCATGCTCACGTCGTCCGACAACGAGTTCGACGAGGTCATGAGCATGAACCTGGGTGCCGACGACTACGTCACCAAGCCGTACAACCCCGCCGTGCTGCTGGCGCGCATCCAGTCGGTGCTGCGCCGGGCCGCCCGTCCGGAGCCGCCCGCCCGCATCGAGCATGGGGGCGTGGTGCTCGACGTGGCGAAGAGCCGCGTGGAGTACGAGGGCCGCGGGGTGGAGCTCACGCGCAACGAGTTCCGCATCCTGCACCTGCTCATGGAGAACAAAGGCGCCATCATCTCGCGGCAGGAGCTCATGATGGAGCTGTGGCAGTCCGACGCCTTCATCGACGACAACACGCTCACGGTGAACGTGAACCGCCTGCGCAAGAGCCTGGCCTCCATCGGCGTGCCGGAGGGCTTCCTGGTCACGCGCCGCGGGCAGGGCTACCTCGTCTGATGGGCGGCGTGCGCCCATGAGCCTGTCGGCCTACCTGCGCGACAACCTCGCCGCCATCGTCACAGGCGCGCTCTGCTGCCTGGGCGTGGCCGGCATGATGGCCGCCCTCGGCACGGGCCCGGACGCCACGGTGCTCGTGCCGTGCTTCGTGGCGGCATGCGGCGCTGTGGCGCTCGGCATCGGCTACGTGCGCCGCCGCCGCTTCTACGCCGAGCTCGCGCGCATCGTGGAGGACCTCGACCGCACGTACTTCGCCTCCGAGCTCGTGGACGCGCCCGACTTCCTGGAAGGCCGCCTCGCCCACGAGGCGCTCGAGGCGGTGGGGAAGGCGGCCGCCGACGACGTGTCGTTCCATCGCCAGCAGGCCGAGTCGTACCGCGACTACATCGAGCTGTGGATCCACGAGATCAAAACGCCCATCGCCGCCGCGCACCTCATGGCGGCGGACCTGCACGGCGAGACGGCGTCGAAGCTGAAGGCCGAGCTCGACCGCATCGAGTCCTACGTGGAGCAGGCGCTGTTCTACGCGCGCTCGACCTCGTTGGCGCGCGACTACGCCATACGCGAGATCGGGCTGGCCGACGCGGTGCGCACGGCCTGCAAGAAGAACGCGCGCTACCTCATCGAACGGGGCGCCGTGCCCTCCGTCGAGGTGGGCGAGGACGTGACCGTGTTCGCCGACGCATCGTGGCTCGCCTTCATCCTGGGCCAGATCGTGGTGAACGCGGCGAAGTACGGCGCCGCCGTCGTGCGGTTCTCGGCCCGCGAGGAAGACGCGGGCACGAGCGCGGCGCGCACCGTGCTGGAGGTGGCCGACGACGGGCAGGGCATACCGGCCGCCGACGTGCCGCGCGTGTTCGACCGCGGCTTCACCGGCCGAAACGGCCGCGCCCAGGGCTCGGCCACCGGTATGGGGCTCTACCTCGTGGCCATGCTCTGCCAGAAGATGGGCCTGGGCGTGGGCCTGGCCTCCGAGGAGGGCGCGGGCACCCGCGTGATGCTCGCGTTCCCCCACGACCGCAGGCGCAAAGACGCGCTGTAAGGCGCCGCTCTTCGCCGAACCTTGCAACTTCGTAAGGTTGCGGTAAGTTCCTTCGATGGCTGCCGTGCCCGCCGGCCCGTACCATGGGGACGTACGCAAGAGAAGGAGACATCAATGACCGAAGTGTACGCAACCCCCTCAGCGCCCGTCTGCGCTCCGAGCGCCGGCGGCTCCCGTCCCATCCTGTCGGTGCGCCAGATAGAGAAGGTGTACGGCTCCAAGGACTCCGTGACCAAGGCCGTGCGCGACATCAGCTTCGACGTGATGCCGGGCGAGTTCGTGGGCATCATGGGACCGTCGGGCTCCGGCAAGACCACGCTGCTCAACTGCGTGGCCACCATCGACACGGTGACGAGCGGCCACATCCTGGTGGACGGGCGCGACATCACGGGGCTGCGCAGCCGCGCGCTCGCGAAGTTCCGCCGCGACGACCTGGGCTTCATCTTCCAGGACTCCAACCTGCTGGACACGCTGACCGGCTTCGAGAACGTCGCGCTCGCGCTCACGGTGAAAGGCGAGCCCACGGGGCAGGTGAAGCCGAAGGTCGACCGCGTCGCCGCCACGCTCGGCGTGGCCGACGTGCTGGGGAAGTACCCCTACCAGATGTCGGGCGGCCAGAAGCAGCGCATCGCCGCCGCGCGCGCCATGGTGGCCGACCCGAAGCTCGTGCTGGCCGACGAGCCCACGGGCGCGCTCGACTCGCGCAGCGCCACCGTCATGCTCGAGACGCTCGAGATGATGAACGCCTCGCTCGGCGCGACCATCATGATGGTGACGCACGACTCCTACGCCGCGTCGTTCGCCAGCCGCATCCTGTTCATCAAGGACGGCGTCGTGTTCAACGAGATACGCAAGGGCGACACCTCCCGCAAGGACTTCTTCAGCCGCATCATGGAGGTCGTCACGTTCTTGGGCGGTGACGCGGCCGATGCTCGCTAAACTCGCCTTCCGCAACATCCGGCGCTCGGTCAAGGACTACGGCGTGTACTTCGTCACGCTCGTGTTCGGCGTCGCGGTGTTCTACGCGTTCAACTCGGTCACGAGCCAGTCCATCCTGTTCGACCTCGAGGACACGGCGTCGGCCAGCGTGTTCGACATGACCGGCCAGATGCTGGGGATGTTCAGCGTGGTCATCGCCTGCGTGCTGGGCTTCCTCGTGCTGTACGCGAACGGGTTCCTCATCCGCCGCCGCAAGCAGGAGTTCGGCACCTACCTCATGCTCGGCATGAACCCGTCCAGCGTGTCGGTCATCGTGCTTCTGGAGACGGTGGCGGTGGGCCTCGTGTCGCTCGTCGTGGGCCTGGCCTTGGGCTTCGCGCTGTCGCAGGGGCTGTCGTTCGTCACGGCGGGGCTGTTCAACATCCAGATGACGCAGTACCGCTTCGTGTTCTCGACCGACGCCTTCCTGCTGACGCTGGGGTGCTTCGTGATCATCTTCGCCGTGACGGGGCTGTTCAACACGCTGTCCATCCGGCGCTACAAGCTCATCGACCTGCTGTCGGCCCGTTCGAAGAACGCGCGCTTCCGCGTGCGCAACCCCTGGATCAGCCTCGTCGGGTTCGTCGCGGCCGTCGGCGTGATCGCGTGGGCGTACGTCACGCTCGTCGACAACGGCCTCCTACAGTTCGACGAGGGGTTCTGGCGGGCCACCGCGCTCATGGTGGCGGGCACGTTTTTGTTCTTCTGGTCGCTCGCCGGCTTCGTGCTCGCGGTGATCGAGCGCACGCGCGGCGTGTACTTCAAGGGCCTGGCCATGTTCACCACGCGCCAGATAGCCAGCAAGGTGAACACGGCTTTCGTGTCGCTGTCGGTGGTGTGCGTTATGCTGTTCTTCTCGCTCACCGTGTTCTCCACGGGGATGGGCTTGGCGCGCGCGTTCACCGGCAACATCGAAGACGGCACGCTCTACGACGCCACGCTCACGGCGAACGTGTACTTGAACGCGGGCGGCGTCCACGACGAGGAGGCGCTCGCGAGCATGAGCGAGGAGGACCGCGCCTACCAGCGGGTGGCCGACGAGAAGGCGGCCGCCATCGCCGCGGACGCCGAGGCCTACGACTGGGACATCGCCGCCAAGCTGGCCGACTCCTCGGGCGTGTGGGACGAGCTGGTGGACCGCTTCGCGCAGGTGGACGTGTACCAGACCTCCGACACGACCTACGGCGACCTCATGGACCGCTACGGGAAGGACCTGGGCAACGAGAAGCAGAGCGCGGCGGTGCACAAGCAGGGCATCGCGGTGATCGGCGTCTCGCAGTTCAACGCGCTGGCCGAGATGACGGGGCGGCCCACGGTGGACGTGGGGGAGGACGGTTACGCCGTGAACAACGCCTTCGACGCCACGCAGGCCCTGGCTGACGCGTCGGCGCGCAAGGGCGAGACGATCGAGGTGGCCGGGCGCATGCTGACGGCCACGGGCGAGCAGCGCAGCCAGCCGACGCAGGATGCGGCGTTCGCCGCGGACGGGGCGAACTTCATCGTGCCCGATTCGGTGATCGCCGACCTGCGCGCCCAGGGCGTGCGGCCCGACCAGAGCTTCCTCGACATCATGTACAAGACGGATCGCGTGCAGGGCGATGCGCTGCTCGAGCAGATGCTCGCCGAGACGTCGCCCCCCAGCGCGGAGGTGTCCTCCTCGGGCTGGGCGTTCGGCCCGAAGCCCTGGCCCGTGACGCTGTCGTTCACGGCCGAGGAGGTGCTCGTCCAATCGAGCGGCATGAACCTCATGATCTCGTACCTGGCGCTCTACATCGGCTTCGTGTTCCTCATCGCCACGGCCGCGGTGCTGGCCATCCAGCAGCTGTCCGAGACGAGCGACTCGCTGGCGCGCTACAAGGTGCTCGCCGAGATCGGCTGCGACCGCCGCATGATCTTCCGGTCGCTGCGCGCGCAGGTGCTCGTGTACTTCCTCGTGCCGCTTGCGCTGGCCGTGGCGCACACCGTGTGCGCCGTGAGCGTCATCAGCGACGCGGTGCTCGAGCAGCTGGGCGTGTCGGTGTTCGAGCCCGCCCTGATGACCGGCGTGCTGGTGGCGGTGGTGTACGGCGCGTATTTGCTGGTCACGTACTTCGCCAGCAAGGGCATCATCCGCGCGTCGCTCGGCAAGAAGCTCATCGGATAGGGGGAAGGCGTGCTTTCGAACGCGTTGCTGGTCGTGTCGGTGATCGCGCTCGCCATCGTGCTGGTCGCGGGGGTTCGCGCCGTGCTCGAGCGGGGCCTCGCCGGCTTGGGGAAGATGGGGGCGTGGGTGTACGCGGTGTTCGGCGTGTACGTGCTCGCGTTCGTCGGGTTCCTCGTCGCCCAATGAGCTTTCGCGCGCCGGCTTTTCCGCACGGCGCGCCGTCCGCCGCGGCGAGGGGAAACCCCTCTCGCCGCGCGGCGGCGTTTCTGCTACCATGTTTGCCATGGTTGACTCTCCGAAGACAGCGAAGCGCCGCGCGCGCGAGAAGCGCACCATCTCCCAGATGGTGGCGCTGTACTGCGCCGGCAACCACGAGGCGGCCGACCGCACCGAGACGGCGCACTGCGGCGAGCCCGTGTGCCCCGCCTGCGCGGCCGTCGACGCGTACGCGGTCCTGCGCACCGAGCGCTGCCGCAAGATGGAGGTCAAAACGTCGTGCGAGCAGTGCGGCAACCATTGCTACGCCCCCGAGAAGCGCGAGGAGATCCGCGCCGTCATGCGCTACGCCGGTCCGCGCATGCTGGGCAAGCACCCCGTCGCCGCCGTGCGCCACCTGCTGGGATGCTGAATCCCCAGTCGTTCCCGTCCGTTTTATAAATCGTTAACGTTCCGTTTCCTTGCGTGTCGCCCCGGCGTTTCGTTCAGGGTACAATGGTCGGAATGGTTTTGGGGAGGGCGTCGGCGGCAGCGGAAGGGCGGGCATGTTCAACAAGGTCAACGAATGGTTCGCCCGTTTGGAGGACGTCATGTCGTTCCAGGCCATTCGCCAGGGCCTCATCCTCACCATACCCGTGCTGCTCGTGGGGTCGTTCTGCCTCATCTTCCTGAACCTTCCGATCGCGCCGTACCAGGACATGCTCGTGTCGCTGCCCTGGCTCGAGGGCGTGCTGCGGCTCGTGTACAACGCCACGATGGGCATCTTCTCCCTGTACGTGGCCGTGGCCATAGCCCTTCGCTACGCGAACGCCTGCGCCGACCGCTTCGGCGACTTCTTCGTGCAAGGCGCGCCCTTCGCGGCGCTCGCGTCCTACCTCATGTTCGTGGGCTTCGGCTCCGAGGGCTTCGACTGGGCGGTGCTCAGCACGCGCTCGCTGTTCATCGCCATCGTGTGCGGGCTGGCGTCGTCGATGCTGTACTGCCGGCTCGTGCGCATGAAGCGCTCTCGAAGGCTGTACGGCGACGGCATGGACAGCGTGTTCAACCAGGCCGTCGCGGGGCTCGTGCCCATAGCGGTCGTCATCGTGCTGTTCGGGGCGGTGAACGTTTCCGTGGCCCAGATCGCGGGCGTCGACAGCGTGGAGGAGCTGTTCTTCCAAGGCGTGAGCGCCCTGTTCCCGCTGGCCACGGCCACGTTGGCGAGCGGGCTTCTCTACCTGCTCATGAACAACGTCATGTGGTTCTTCGGCATCCACGGGGGCAACATGCTCGACAGCGTCGCCCAGAGCGTGTTCGTGCCCGGCACGGCCGCCAACGCGGCGGCGCTCGCGGCGGGCGGCGAGCCCGCGCAGGTCGTCACGAAGACGTTCTTGGACGTGTTCGCCTCGATCGGCGGCGCCGGTGCGCTGCTGTCGCTGCTCGTGGCCATCCTGCTGTTCGGAAAGCGCCGCAGCTCACGCCGCCTGTCCTCGTTCGCGGCCGTGCCCATGTTCTTCAACATCAGCGAGATCATGATGTTCGGCTTGCCGGTCGTGTGGAACCCGGCGCTGTTCGTGCCGTTCATCGTCGTTCCCCTGGTGAACATGACGGTGTCCTACGCGGCCATGGCCGTCGGCCTCGTGCCGCCCGTGTCCGTGGACGTGTCGTGGACCACGCCGCCGCTCGTGGGCGGCTACGTGGCCACCGGGTCCTTGTCCGGCGCGGTGCTGCAGCTGGTGTGCATCGCCTTGGGCACGGCGCTCTACCTGCCCTTCCTGCGCCGCTACGAGCGGGCGGCCGACGATCGCGCCCGGGCGGGGTACGTCGCGCTGCTGGCCTCCTTCCAGGAGGACGAGCGCGCGGGCCGCGACTCGAAGCTCATGGCCGCCCCCGGCTCGCCGGGGGCCGTGGCCCGCTCGCTCGCCGAGGACGTGCGCGCGCTCGTGCTCGAGCGCACGTTCGAGCTGCGCTACCAGCCGCAGTTCGACGCGTCGGGCGAGGCGGTCGGCGCGGAGGCGCTGCTGCGGTTCGAGCACCCCGTCTTCGGCTCGCTGTACCCGCCCATCGTCATCGAGCTGGCGAAGGAGGCGGGCATCGGCGGCGATTTGGAGCGCGCCGTGTTCGACCGGGCCCTCGACGACGCGCAGCGGGCGGAGGCGCTCGCACACGCCGGCGTCCTGCGTCCGGGCTTCGACGTCAGCGTGAACGCCACGGCCGCGATGCTGCAGGACGAGGCGTGCGTCGACTTCATCATCGCCGCGTTCCGCGCCCGCGGCCTCGACGAGGGCCGCGTGGTGGTGGAGGCGACGGAGCGGGAGGCGCTGCGCTGGGACGCGGGGGCCTCGGCGCTGCTGCACCGTTTGGCGGACGCGGGCATCCCGCTGGCCATCGACGACTTCTCCATGGGGCGCACGTCCTTCCAGTACCTGGAGACCAGCGTGTTCTCCGTCGTGAAGCTGGACGGCACCATCGCCAAGGGCGTCATGGAGAACGAGCGCTACGCCGAGATCGTGGCATCCATCACGCGCCTGTCCGAGCAGCTGGGCTTCACGGTGCTGGCGGAGTACGTGGAGACGGCCGAGCAGCGCGACCGCCTCGTCGCGCTGGGCTGCTCGTACTTCCAGGGCTACCTGTACGCGCCCGCGCTGCCGTTCGACGACATGGTCGAGCTCGCCGGAGCGTCGCGGTCGGCTCCGGCCGCCTGACGCGCCGCCCGCGCGGGCATCCGCCTGACGGAAAGCGAACGAATTGTGCGCATCGTTTGAACGCTTGAACACGAACGGATGTTTTCGCAAATTCATTCCCCGCTCTGCGCTAGAATGAACGATTGCACGGAATTGATAGTATTCCAGTATCCATATACGCGGTCTGGAATCGAGGAGCGCGCCGCCACGGCCGCGAGCCATACGAGAAAGAGCGATAAGCAACATGGGACAGAACGCCATCGTCATCAAGGGTGCCCGCGAGCACAACCTCAAGGACATCGACCTCATCATCCCGCGCGACGAGCTCGTGGTCATCACGGGCCTGTCGGGAAGCGGCAAGTCGTCTCTGGCGTTCGACACGATGTACGCCGAGGGCCAGCGCCGCTACGTGGAGAGCCTCTCCAGCTACGCCCGCATGTTCCTGGGCCAGATGTCGAAGCCCGATCTCGACAGCATCGACGGCCTGTCGCCCGCGGTTTCCATCGACCAGAAGACCACGTCGAAGAACCCGCGCTCCACGGTGGGCACCACCACCGAGATATACGACTACCTGCGCCTCTTGTTCGCGCGCGTGGGCGTGCCGCACTGCCCCGAGTGCGGGCGCGTCATCAAGAAGCAGACCACCGACCAGGTGACCGACGAGATACTCGCGCTCGCGCCCGACGCGAAGGCCATCATCATGGCGCCGGTGGTCACGGGACGCAAGGGCGAGTTCACGAAGCTGTTCGCCGACCTGCAGAAAGAGGGCTTCAGCCGCGTGCGCATCGACGGCGAGATCGTGAAGCTCGACGGTGAGCCGCGGACGCTCAACAAGAAGATCAAGCACTTCATCGACGTGGTGGTCGACCGCGTGCAGCTGAAAGCGAGCGCCACGAGCCGCATCGCCGAGGCGGTGGAGTTGGCCACGAAGCTGGCCGACGGGCGCGTGCTCGTGCAGGTGCTGGGCGACGACGGCGAGCCGCTGGGGGAGGGCGGCGGCCAGTCGAGCGGCGCCACGGGCGGCCTCGGGGCCGGGGAGCACCTGTTCTCGCTCGCGCTCGCGTGCCCCGAGCACGGCCACTCCATGGACGAGCTGCAGCCGCGCGACTTCTCGTTCAACGCGCCCTACGGCGCCTGCCCGGACTGTCTGGGCATCGGCAGCCGCGAGGAGGTGGACCCCTCGCTCGTGGTGCCCGACCCCTCGCTCACGCTGGCCGAGGGCGTCATCGCGCCGTTCAAGACCGGCAACTACTACCCGCAGGTGCTGCGCGCCGTGGCCAAGCACATGGGCGTGGACGAGAACACGCCGTGGGAGGACATGCCGAAGAAGGCGACCGACGCGCTGCTCTACGGCCTGGGCAAGAACAAGGTGCGCGTGGACTACGTGACCGTGGACGGCCGCGAGACGTACTGGTACATCGAGTGGGAGGGCGCGCTCGCCGCCGTGCAGCGCCGCTACCAGGAGGCGCAGTCCGACAACCAGCGCGAGAAACTGTCGGAGTACTTCGCCATCGTGCCGTGCCAGACCTGCGGCGGCAAGCGCCTCAAGCCCGAGATCCTGGCCGTGACGGTGGGCGACAAGTCCATCCACGACGTCACCGAGATGAGCGCGGCCGACTCGCTCGCCTACTTCGAGGGCCTTTCCTTCAAGGGCCAGGACGAGCACATCGCCGGGCCCATCGTGAAGGAGATCAAGGCGCGCCTGCGCTTCCTGGTGGACGTGGGCCTGGACTACCTCACGCTCGAGCGGGCCACGGCCACGCTCTCCGGCGGCGAGGCGCAGCGCATCCGCCTGGCCACCCAGATCGGCGCGGGCCTCATGGGCGTGCTCTACATTTTGGACGAGCCCTCCATCGGCCTGCACCAGCGCGACAACGAGCGGCTCATCGCCACGCTCGAGCGCCTGCGCGACTTGGGCAACACCGTCATTGTGGTCGAGCACGACGAGGACACCATCCGCAGTGCCGACTACGTCATCGACATGGGACCGGGCGCGGGCGAGCACGGCGGCGAGGTGGTGGCGGCCGGCAAGCCCGAGGAGATCGTGAAGTTCGAAGGCTCGCTCACGGCCGACTACCTGTCCGGGAGGCGCACCATCGCGGTGCCCGAGAAGCGCCGCAAGCCCCGCCGCGGCTCGCTCAAGCTCACGGGAGCGCAGGAGAACAACCTGAAGAACGTGACGCTCGAGGTGCCTTACGGCACGCTCACCGTGGTCACGGGCGTGTCGGGCTCGGGCAAGAGCTCGCTCGTCACCGACACGCTGGCTCCGGCGCTCGCGAACCGCGTGAACCGCGCGCACCGCCGCGCGGGCGCGTACAAGAAGATCACGGGGCTCGACAAGATCGACAAGGTCATCAACATCGACCAGAGCCCCATCGGCCGCACGCCGCGTTCGAACCCGGCCACCTACATCGGCCTGTGGAACGACATCCGGGCGCTGTTCGCCAGCACGCAGGAGTCGAAGGCGCGCGGCTACGGGCCGGGCCGCTTCAGCTTCAACGTGAACGGCGGGCGCTGCGAGGCGTGCAAGGGCGACGGCCAGATCAAGATCGAGATGCACTTCCTGCCCGACATCTACGTGCCGTGCGAGGTGTGCGGAGGTGCGCGCTACAACCGCGAGACGCTGCAGGTCACCTATCGCGGCAAGAACATCTCCGACGTGCTGGACATGACGGTGGAGGACGCGCTGGCGTTCTTCGAGAACATCCCCGGCATCAAGCGCAAGCTGCAGACGCTGCACGACGTGGGCCTGGGCTACATCCGCCTGGGCCAGCCCGCCACCACGCTCTCCGGCGGCGAGGCCCAGCGCGTGAAGCTGTCGAGCGAGCTGCAGCGCCGCCAGACGGGCAAGACGTTCTACATTCTGGACGAGCCCACCACCGGCCTGCACTTCGAGGACGTGCGCCAGCTGCTGGAGGTGCTGGAGCGCCTGGTGGACGCCGGGAACACGGTGCTCGTCATCGAGCACAACCTCGACGTCATCAAATGCGCCGACCGCATCATCGACCTGGGACCCGAAGGCGGCGACCGCGGCGGCACCATCGTGGCGCAGGGCACCCCCGAGGAAGTGGCCCAGGTGGAGGGCAGCTGCACGGGCCAGTTCATCAAGCGCATGCTGTAAGGTTCCGCGGGCCTACGGCTCGCGGAACCTCTCGACGCTGCGGCCCGCCTTTGCTGACTTACTAGCGTCAACCTGCGCGTTCGTTCTCGCGCTGCGCCCTCGCACGGATCGCCTTGCTCGCCTGCTAGGGTGACCTGGGCGGCAGATTTCGTGCTCGTGCGAACGGCAGCGTTCTGCAGAGAAAGCCGCATGTCTCATAGACCCCTGTAGGGGCGCTCTCCAGAGCGCCCGCTCGCGCGAAGCGCGAGAATGCGGGCCTCGGTTGCTTTTCCGGCTTCGCCGGAACGGGCGCTCTGGAGAGCGCCCCTACGGTCAACATGGGCGGCCTTCGGCTCCCTTTGTCATCCTGAACGGAGCGCCACGGGCGCGGAGTCGAAGGATCTTCGAGCAGTGAAGATCCTCTTTGCCGAAGATCCTTCGACTCCGGCCTACGGCCTCCGCTCAGGATGACAGAGGGGAGCGGCCTTCGGCTCGCCGCTCTGCGCTGCCTCCCTGCGCCCGCTTCGCGTGCTCGGGGCGTCGGGGGTTCCGCTTCGGATTTTACCGGAATCTTGCCGAATACCTCCTTTACCTGATGGCGCGCTCGTGCGACAATGCCCTGCGGCCTTTTCCGGCCCATCGAAATCATCCAAAGCGAAAGGGCGGGGCACGTGGCTGAAACGACGGAGGGCCGGCATCTGGCGCGCGGCATCGTATGCGCGTTGGCGGGCGGGGTGTGCTGGGGCTTCTCGGGCACGTGCGCGCAGCTGCTCATGCACGACTACGGCGCTCCGGCCGAGTGGATCACCTGCGTGCGCATGGTCATCGCCGCCGCGTTCTTCCTGTTCCTCACCGCGGTCAAGGACTGGCGCGACCTAGTGGCCGTGTTCCGCGACCGCCGCTCCCTCCTCCAAATCGCGTTGTTCGCCGTGTTCGGCGTGCTGCTCACCCAGATGAGCTATCTGAACGCCATCAAGTACACGAGCGCCGGCGTGGGCACCACCATCGAGCAGATCGGGCTCGTGCTCATCATGCTTTACGTGTGCGTGCGCGGCAGGCGCCTGCCGCGCCTGCGCGAGGCTCTGGGCTTGGCATGCGCGCTCGGCGGCATGGTGCTCATCGCGACGCAGGGGGAGCTCGACCAGCTGGCCATCCCGCCCGAGGGCCTGGGGTGGGGGCTCGTGTCGGCCGTGGCGCTGGCGTTCTACACGCTCATGCCCGTGCGCGTGCTCAAGAAGTGGGGCGCCATGCTGGTCACGGGGCTCGCCATGCTGTTCGGCGGCTCGGCGGCCTCGCTGGTCGTGCAGCCGTGGGCGATCCCGGTGCAGCTCACGGGCGGGGCGCTCGCGGCGCTGGTGGCCATCGTGCTGGTGGGCACGCTCGGCGCCTACATGCTCTACCTGCAGGGCGTCGCCGACGCCGGCCCGGTGAAGGCGAGCCTTCTGTGCTGCGTCGAGCCGGTGTCGGCCATGGTGCTGGCGCTGTTCTGGCTGCACACGCCCGTGTCGATGTGGGATATCGCGGGCTGCGGCCTCATCGTGGTCATGATCTTCCTCGTCACCGAGCGCGAGAAGCGCCCGCAGGCGGCGGAGGGGGGAGCCCCCGCGCCGGCCGCCGCCTTCGACGACCCGCCGCTGTTCGCCGGGCGCGCGTCGGTGCTGGGATACTACACCAGCCGCCCGGCCCGCCGCGAGGACTTCGACCGGGTGTCCGCGCTGCTCGACGCGGGGCACGAGACGTTCGCCGCGCTCGGCATCGACGAGGGGCGCAAGAAGTACCCCTCGGCGCGCCGCCTCATGCACAGCATCAAGAACGGCACCACGCACGTGGTGGAGGACGCGCACGGCCGCATGATAGCCGTGTTCGCCGTGTCGTTCTCGCCCGACAAGAGCTACGCGGGCGGGGCGGGCGCCGCCTGGCTCACCGATTCCGACGCCGAGCCCCAGCCCTACGCCGAGCTGCACTGGGTGTCGGTGGCGCCCGAGGCGCGCCGGAGGGGCGTGGGCATGTTCATCCTGGAGACGGCCGACCGCATCGCGCGCGCCGGGGGCCGCCAGAGCATCCGCGCCGACGTCTACGAGCGCAACGTGCCCATCCAGAAGCTGCTCGAGAAGCACGGCTACGCGCCGTGCGGCACCATATCCATGAAGGACGTGTTCGGGCGGCGCAAGGTGCGCGCCGCCTACGAGCGCATGCTCTAGGCGCGTCGCGCGAATTGGGCTTACAGCCGCAGCCGGATTTTGCCGCGTTTCCTGAAAATCGGATCGTTTTGGTCAAAAAAGACGTTATTAGGGGGTTCGGCGAGGCTGCGTTTCCGGCTCGCCTTCCGTTTGCGGGCTTGTCGATCGCCTGGCCTGCGATTATGTCAAGCGCCTAAAATCGTGGTTTGAGCTTCGTGGTGCCCTGGCGTTTCAAAACCCCCTAATATCGTGATTTTTGACCAAGCTGAGCGAAATTTAAGGAAGCGAGGCGGAAAAGGACTCGAGAGCGGCGCTCCGAAGCCGCCTTGCCGCCGGCGGTGACCGCGCGTCCGGCGCCCTCGAGCTCCGAGAGGTTCGACCAACGGTTGCGCGAAATCCGGCAGCGCGTCTCGCCGCCCGGCGCGCCGGGCGGCCGCGGCGCCAGACACGGTTGAGACGCCGACGTCCGCGCTGTTTTGCGCACTCGCTCAAAAACACGGTAAAAGACTCGTCAAAGCCCTTTACCGGGGTGGGCTTCCGTGCGACAATGCGCTGATGGATCGCAACGGGAACGCGAGTTCCCGCGAGAAGAGGAAAGGGGGAGCCATGGCCGGCCAGACGGCGGTCGCGCAAGCGGCACCACGGAAGAGCCATGTGGCGCGCGGCATCGTGTTCGCGGCGCTCGGCGGCATCTGCTGGGGTTTCTCGGGCACGTGCGCCCAGCTCATGACGAGCGAGCTCGGCGTGCCGGTGACCTGGATCACCTGCGTGCGCCTGCTCTTGGGTGCCCTCATCTTCCTCGTCGCCTGCCTGTTCAAGAACTGGCGCAGCCTGCGCGCCGTGCTGCGCGACAAGCGCTCGCTTCTGCGCATCGCGGCCTTCTCGATGTTCGGCGTGCTGCTCACCCAGATAAGCTACCTGTCGTCCATCTCGTACACCAACGCCGGCACCGGCACGGTCCTCGAGCGCCTGGGCCTCGTGGTCATCATGTTCATCGTGTGCGTGCGCGTGCGCCGCTGGCCGAAGCCGCGCGAGCTGTTCGGGCTCGTGTTCGCGCTCGGCGGCACGTTCCTCATCGCCACGAAGGGCAACATCGGGGCGCTGGCCATACCGGCCGAGGGGCTCATGTGGGGCGTCGTGTCGGCCTTCGCGCTGGCGGCCTACACGCTCATTCCCGGCAAGGCGCTGGCGAAGTGGGGCAGCTTCATCGTCACGGGCCTAGCCATGCTGCTGGGCGGCACGGTGGCCACCGTGTTCATACAGCCGTGGAACATCCCCGTGCACGTCACGCCCGACCTCGTGGGCGTCATGGCGGCCATGGTGCTCATCGGCACGTTCGCCGCGTACCTGTTCTACCTGCAGGGCATCACCGACGCCGGTCCCGTGCGTGCCGGCCTCGTGGGCTGCGTGGAGCCCGTGTCGGCCACCGTCATCTCGGCCGTGTGGCTGGGGACGCCCGTCACGCCCGTCGACGTGGTGGGCATCGCCATGATCGTGGTCATGGTGCTGCTCGTGACGCAGCGCGAGGAGGCACCGGCGAAAGGCGAGGGGGGCCTGGACGGCTCTCCCGACGACCTGCCCCCCTTCGAGGGGCGCGCCTCGCTTCTGGGCTACTACCGCGTGCGGCCCGCCGTGCACGACGACTTCGTCCGCTTCCAGCAGGTCTTGGAGGACGGTCACGAGGCGCTCGACGAGCTCGGCATCGAGGAGAAGGGCGCTCAGAAGTACCCTTCGGAGCGCCGCGTCATGCGCGCCATCGACTGGGGAACGGCCTACGTGGTCACGATCCCCGAACGGGGCGGTTCCGAAGACGGGGACGCCGAGGGGGAGCGCATCATCGGCGTGTTCGCCGTCGATCCGCGCGGCGACGCGGCCTACGCCCGCTCCTCGGGCGCGCACTGGCTCACCGAATCGCCCGACCCGCCGGAGGGCGAGGCCTCCTACGCGGCGCTGCACTGGGTGTGCGTGGCGTCCGAGGCGCGCCGACGCGGTGTGGGCATGTTCATTCTGGGCGAGGCCGAGCGCATCGCGAAGGCGGCGGGCAAGCGCAGCCTCCGATGCGACGTGTACGAGGGCAACGGGCCCATGCGCGCGCTGCTCGTCGAGTACGGCTTCTCGCCGTGCGGGTCCATCGTCCTCGGCGACCGCCTGGGCCGCGAGAGACGCCGCGACGTGTTCGAGCGCATATGGTGACGTCGGCGCGAACCGCCGGCCGCCGAGCCGCTTGACGATCTTCGAACTGCCTGCGGCGGCCTTCGGCCGCCGCCTTTTCCCGAACGACCCTTTTTCGAGAAGAAAGCGAACACCTCCGTGCAATTCCGCCTAACCCGCGCGTCGGACATCGACCGCATCATGGACATCCTCGCCGACGGCCGCCGGGCCCTCGCCTCGCTCGGCATCGACCAATGGCAAGGGGGCTACCCCCATCGCGACGCCATCGAGCGGGATATGGCGTGCGGCTGCTCCTACGTGGTGGTCGACGAGGGCGGCTCCGTCGTGGCCACGGCCATGGTGGGCTTCGCCGGCGAGCGCGACTACGACCTCATCGACCGGGGCTCTTGGCTCACGGAATCGCGTTCGGGCGAGCCGTGCTACGGCGTGGTCCACCGCGTGGCGGTGTCGGCGGCGTGCAAGGGACGCGGCGCCGCGTCCCTTCTGCTGGAGAACGCCGAGCGCTTGACGCGCGAGCGGGGATGCGAGAGCGTGCGCATCGACACGCACCCCGGCAACCTGCCCATGCGCCGCCTCCTGGAGAAGCGGGGCTACGCGGAGTGCGGCACCATCTACATCGCCCACGCCGGGGAGGCCACGCCCGACCGCATCGCCTACGAGAAGCTCGTGTAGGAAGGGCGCGGCTGTCGAAATTCTGTCGGTTGCCTGTTGCGGCGACTGGCGCGCCGCGAGACGCTATAATGATGGGCACTATGTCGGTGAAATCTCGCGAGAAAATAGCGCTTGTCGTGTTCTTGGGCCTGATCGTCCTGAGCTTGTGCGGTTTGGGGTGGTACCTGCTGGCCGGCCATTCCTGGAACGTGGCGGCCTCGAACCTCGACGACACGTTCGGCAGCATGGACGGCTACACGGCCATCGTGTACCCCGGCACCGCCGTCGAGGCGGAGGCCGAGGCAAGCGCCGACGGCGGGAAGCCGTCCGCGAAGGGCGCTTCGAAGAAGGCTGCGGACGCAGCCGGGACGAGCGGTTCCGCGGACGCGGTCGACTTCCAGGACGATGCCGCCTCGACCGATGCCACGCAGGAACCCCGGGCCGACGACGGGAAGCCCGCATCCGACGAACCCGCATCCGAAGCGGGCGCCGACGCCGCCGCGGCCGGGTCGGTCGGGGATGGGCCCGCAGCCGGCGCGGCGACCTCCTCGGGCGTCGCCGGATCGACCGACGGCTCGCTCGCTCCCAAGAAGAAGGCGCTCAGTGTCGCCGAGGCCAAGGAGGGGTACGAGGACAAGGGGGCCACGGTCTTCTCGCTCGACACCGTCGACCTCGGCGCGTACAGCGAGGGCGTCATCCTCAAGAAAGGCGGTCACCGCTTCGGCGTGTTCAGCATCGGCGCGCCCACGTCCAGCATCGTGCTGGAGAAGCAGATAGCCTATTTCAAGCGCTACAAAGTCGATTTCATCGTGCTCGTCACGCCCGACAAGGAGTACGCCGAAGGGGTGGCCGGCATCGACATCGTCGTGTCGACGCAGGACGAGGACCTGTTCGTCATGGGCGAGACCATCGACGGCACGTTCTACGTGGACGCCCCGGCCGTGGGCTCGGTGGGCGCCATCCTCATCTCGCCCAGCAACGTCGTGTCGGCGAAGGTGCTGCAGGCGGCCTAGCGGTTGCGCAACCTCGTGCGGCGACCTACGTTCCCTTTTCTTCTCCCTTTTTCGGCTCGTTTCCCGCATCGGCCCTGACCGGGGGGGGGGGGTCTATGTTACAATAATGCTTTCATTGACGTTATATGCAAGAAGAGGCGGCTTAGGGGCTGTATGGGCGCATCGCGGAAAACGGCACGGTTCTCGTTTCGGCGCATGGCCGCGTGCGGCGTCGTCCTCGCCCTGCTGTTCCTGCTGGTCGTCAGCGCCACGGCGGTGGCCATGGCCGTGCGCGACATGAAGCACGAGGCCGACTTGTCCCTTGCCGCCGCGCAGCCCCGCATCGAGTCGCGCATCACCGGCACGTTCAATTTGCTGGAGTCGCTGGCCGAGCAGCCCACCCTGTACGACCCCTCCGTGCCCATCATGGACAAGGTCAACATGATCGACCAGGTCAACGAGCATTTCGGATACTACCTGATCTGCTATGTCGACATGAACATCGACGTGTGGGACGCCACGGGGCCCGCCAGCCTGGCCAGCCGCGACTACATGCAGCAGGTCTACTCCACCGGCGAGCGCACGGTCACCGACAGCTTCGCCGCCGGAGCCGACGGCTCCACGCTCAACTACACCGTGGTCGTGCCGCTGCGCGACGAGCAGGGCGCCATGACGGGCACGCTGTTCGCGGCCGTGTACTTCGACGAGATCGTCGACATGCTGAACGACGGCCTGGCGAACTCCTACGTCGACTCGGTGCTCATCGGCAGCAAGGGCCAGGTCATGTCGGCGACGAGCGGCTACGTGTACGACGACTTCTTCCTCGACCCCATCCGGCAGAACATCGCGTTCGACATGTCGGCCGACGTGATAGAGGCGGAGCTGCTGTCGATGAATCCCGTGAGCTTCTGGACCGTGGACGGGCTGGACGTGCGCTATTACGCCGCGGCGCCCATCGCCGACACCAAATGGGACGCGGTGTGCGTCGTCGGCTTCTGGGACTCCTACGCGAAGATCATGGCGAACCTGCTGCCGATGATCGTCGTCGGCCTCGTCATCCTCGCCGGCGGATTCCTGCTCATGTACCGCAACTTCCTGCATCAGATGAATTCCGCGCGCATGCTCGAGAAGTCGGTGGAGGAGCTGCAGAAGAAGGTGTACAGCGACGAACGACCCGCCGGCGCCGAGATCGAGGACATCCTCGAGCTGACCTCGTCGGGCCTGTCCGACGGCCTCACGGGCACCGTCACGCGCTCCGTGTTCTCCAGCAGGTTGGAGAACGTGCTGGAGAATGCCGACGACGAGGAGATCTACGCGCTGTGCTTCGTGGACCTCGACGACTTCAAGGCCATCAACGACACGCACGGCCACGCGACCGGCGATATCGCGCTCAAGAGCATCGGGTACCTGCTGCGTGAGTACGAGCGGCGCTACGAGGGCTTGGTGGGCCGGTACGGCGGCGACGAGTTCGTGCTGCTCATGACCGACTTCGACGACGAAAACGAGCTGCGGGACGTTCTGGAGGACCTGACGGCTGGCCTGCAGGTCGACGTCCAGTCGGGCGATTCGGTGTTCTCGGTGGGCTGCAGCGTCGGCGTGTCGGTGTGGGACCACCGCGTGGGGGCCGACGAGCTCATGGAGCAGGCAGACCAGGCGCTGTACGGCGTCAAGCAGCGCGGGAAGCACGGGTACGGCGTGTACCAGGACGGCGGGAAGAAGTGAGGCGCCCGAGCGCGCGCACCGTTTTTGCCGTCGCGGCGCTTTCCCTGGTCGTGTGCGTGCTGTCGGCCTCGATGGCGATGTTCGTCCATAGCGGGATCTACGATTTCCGGCGGAGCGAGGCGGAAAGCGTGCTCTCGCTCTACCAGCAGACCATGACGCTGAAGCTGCGGGGCGACCTGAGCGAGGTGGGCGATCTGGCCGCAAAGTTGGAGGCCGATCCGGACGACGAGGCCTGGCTCGCCAAGGCGTCCTCCGAACTGCTCGCGCGCGACGAGGTGGCCTACGTCGCCTACGTGCAGGGCGAGACGATGCGCGCCGCGTATCCCGAAGACGCGTTCGGCGACATGGTGGGCCGGAGCATCAACGAGTTCTCCTACCTCTACACGCTGGCGAAGGTCACCAACGGTTTCGTCGTGGAGGGGCCGATCGAGCTCGCGAACGGGGAGAGCGCGTTTTTGTTCGTGCAGCCGATCGACATCGACGGCGCTTACTACGGCGAGGCCGTGATGGCCTTGAAGGCCGACTACGTCATCGGGCAGTTGGATTTCGCCTCCTTGGAGGACGCTGGCTACCGCTACGAGCTCTGGGCGGTTAGCCCGCAGGACGGCAGCAAGGACGTCATCGCCGCATCCGAGGGCGAGCGCGATTTCTCCAACGCGGTGAAGATGTCCTTCAACATGCCGACGCTCTGGACCCTGTCCATCATGCCGGCGAACGGGTGGGTTCCTTTCAACTGGACGGCCGCCCTCGCGGTCGGTTTTTCGGCGCTGTCCCTGTTGGCGATCGGGGTTATCGTTGCCGCCTCGCGGCTGCGGCGCATGCGCCGCCAACTCGAGGAGGAGCGTCGCCTCGACCCCGAGACGGGACTGCTCACCTACGGCGGGTTCGTGGAGCGGCTGGGCAAAGAGGCTTCGCAGGGCCGGGAGCCGCAGCCTTTGACGCTGGTCTGCCTCATGGTCGATGACTTCGAGCGCACCGCGCTCTCGCTGGGTTGGGACGCGCGCCGCCGCTACCTGCAGGAGGTGGGCGACGAGATCGCCCATGTGGTCGAGGGCGACTACTTCGCCGCGCGGGTGAGCGGGGCCGGATGCTTCGTCATCGCCCTGCGCGAGCGCGTGGAGAAGCGCGCGCTCGGCGATCTCATGCGCGGGTTGGAGCTCGCGCTGCTGTGGAAGGCGCGCATCGACGGCAAGAAGGTGTTCTGCCGAGTCCGCTCGGCCGCCGTGCGCTATCCCGAGGACGGCGCCGATCCGGCCGCGCTCGTCGAGCGCATGGTGTCGCTGCTCGAACGCGACAGGCCCGAGGGCTTCGAGCGGAAGCGCCGCGGCTGACGGGCGGGCGGCGCGACGGCGGGATCTTTTCCTCCCGCCTTGGCGAACGGGCGGTCGTCAACGGCCATGCAATGAAAAGCGGCTCCGTCGATGACGGAGCCGCTTGTTTTTCCGCTGCGCGTTGCGAGAAGCGGAAACCTACACGATACCCTGCGCCATCATGGCGTCGGCGAGCTTCTTGAAGCCCGCGATGTTCGCGCCCATGACGTAGTTGCCCTCGTGGCCGAACTCCTTGGCCGCGTCGTCGGCCGCATGGTAGATGTTCTTCATGATGCCCTGCAGCTTCTCGTCCACTTCCTCGAACGTCCAGGAGAGGCGCTCGGAGTTCTGCGACATCTCCAGGCCGGAGGTGGCCACGCCGCCGGCGTTCGCCGCCTTGCCGGGGCAGAACACCACGCCGTTGTCCATGAGGTAGTCGGTGGCGTCCATCGTGGTGGGCATGTTCGCGCCCTCGGCCACGATCTTCACGCCGTTCTCGACGAGCGCCTTCGCGTCGTCGATGAGCAGCTCGTTCTGCGTGGCGCACGGCAGCGCGATGTCCACGGGCACGCTCCACACGCCGCGGCCCTCGTGGTACTCCACGTCCTCCTTGCGCTTGGCGTACTCGGAGATGCGGGCGCGCTCCACTTCCTTGATCTGTTTCACCAGGGCCACGTCGATGCCCGCCGGGTCGTGGATCCAGCCGGTGGAGTCGGACAGCGTGACCACCTTCGCGCCCAGCTGCTGAGCCTTCTCCGTGGCGTAGATGGCCACGTTGCCGGAGCCGGACACGGCCACGGTCTTGCCTTCGAAGGAGTCGTCGTGGCAGGTCAGGTACTCCTGCACGAAGTAGATGAGGCCGTAGCCCGTGGCCTCGGTGCGCGCGAGCGAGCCGCCGTAGGAAAGCCCCTTGCCGGTGAGCACGCCCTCCCACACGTTCTTGATGCGCTTGTACTGGCCGAACATGAAGCCCACCTCGCGCGCGCCCGTGCCGATGTCGCCGGCCGGCACGTCGGTGTCGGCGCCGATGTGGCGCTGCAGCTCGGTCATGAAGCTCTGGCAGAAGCGCATGACCTCCATGTCGGACTTGCCCTTGGGGTCGAAGTCGCAGCCGCCCTTGCCGCCGCCCATGGGCAGGGTGGTCAGGCTGTTCTTGAAGATCTGCTCGAAGCCCAGGAACTTGATGATGCCCAGGTTAACCGACGGATGCAGGCGCAGGCCGCCCTTGTAGGGCCCGAGGCAGCTGTTGAACTGCACGCGGTAGCCGCGGTTGACGTGCACGTTGCCCTCGTCGTCAACCCAGGGCACGCGGAACATGACCACGCGCTCGGGCTCGACGATGCGCTCGAGCAGCCCCGCCTTCTCGTAGGCCGGGTTGGACTCGATGACGGGCTCGAGGGACTTGAGCACCTCGGTGACGGCTTGGATGAACTCGGGCTGGTCGGCATCCTTGGCCTTCACCTGTTCGATGACGCGATCGACGTAACTCATCTTCGTGGGACCTCCTTCGGGGAATTTGCACATGGGCTTATTATAGGGTGCGAAACATCGCGGTAATGATTATTTAAACGTTTTGAAACAAACGGGCCGGTGGAGGGGGTGTCGGGAGGAGCGGCGACCGAGGCGGCGTCGAAGGCCGCGCCGAGGAGGGTCGCGCCTTCGCCGGATGCTCGGCTTCGAGCGGCCCCTGCGGCGTGTGCGGAAAAGATGCGAGCGGCGGGCACCGTTTGGAAAGGAGGACCGGCGCGCGGGACGATAGGGTAGAATCGAAGGGACACGGGAGAAGGAGACCAGCGAGCATGAACGACATCAAGTGCCCCCATTGCGGAACGGTGTTCCAAATCGACGAGGCCGGCTTCGCCGCCATCGTGAAGCAGGTGCGCGACAGCGAGTTCGACAAGGAGATCCGCCGCCATGCGGATCTGCTCGAGACGGAGAAGCGGCAGGCCGTGGAGCTCGCCGTCGCCCAGGCCCTGGAGACGGCCCAGGGAACCGTGACGGAGAAAGAGGCGCGCATCGCCGAGCTGACCGCCCGTTTGGAGGCCGCCCTCGGCGAGCAGGAGATCAGGACGCGCGTCGCCCAAGCCGAGTTCGAGCGGACGCTGACCGAGACGGTGTCCCAGAAGGAGGCGCGCATCGCCGAGCTCGAGCAGCGCATCGCCGCGCAGGGTAGCGCCTTCGAGACGGAGAAGCAGCTGGCCGTGGAGCAGGCGCGCTCGGCCGTGGAGCGCGAGCGCGACGCGCTCGCGGCCCAGGTGGCCCTCAAGGAGGCCGAGAAGAGCCAGTGCGAGAGCGCCCTCAAAGAGCAGCTGGCCATCGAGCTCAAGGCGAAAGACGACATCATCGCCTACAAGGACGGCGAGATCGAGCGCTACAAGGACATGAAGGCGCGCCTGTCAACCAAGATGGTGGGCGAGTCGCTCGAACAGCATTGCGAGACGGAGTTCAACAAGATCCGCGCCACGGCGTTCCCCCACGCCTACTTCGAGAAGGACAACGACGCCTCGGAAGGCTCGAAGGGCGACTTCGTGTTCCGCGAGTGCGACGACGAGGGCAACGAGATCGTGTCCATCATGTTCGAGATGAAGAACGAGTCCGACGAGTCGACGCACCGGCACAAGAACGAGGACTTCTTCAAGAAGCTCGACGCCGACCGCATGAAGAAGGGCTGCGAGTACGCGGTGCTGGTCACGCTGCTCGAACCGGAGAGCGAGCTGTACAACCAGGGCATCGTGGACGTGTCGTACCGCTACGAGAAGATGTACGTCGTCCGGCCGCAGTTCTTCCTACCCATCATATCCGTCCTGCGCAACGCGGCGCTGAACTCGATGACGTACAAGGCCGAGCTCGCGGCCGTGCGCAACCAGAACATCGACATCACCCGCTTCGAAGAGCAGATGGAGTCCTTCAAATCCGGCTTCGCGCGCAACTACGATCTGGCCAGCCGCAAGTTTCAGACGGCCATCGACGAGATCGACAAGACCATCACCCACCTGCAGAAGACGAAGGACGCCCTGCTGTCCTCCGAGAACAACCTGCGCCTGGCGAACAACAAGGCCCAGGACCTCACCATCAAGCGCCTGACCCGGAACAACCCCACCATGAAAGCCGCCTTCGAGGAATTGGAGCAGTCAAAGGATGAGTCGTAGCGCTAGGGAGCACGGCGAGTCGAAGCGCGCGGAAACAGAGCGTTGAAAGCCCCGTCCGACCCGCGTTGCGGCGTCGGCGGCTTCGTTTGCCACTCCGATGAGGCAAACGACGACCTCGAAGCACGAAATTCACCGCTGTGAAGCTCCAGGGCGGCGATTTCCCCGGCTGCGGCCTTAGCTCTTTGAGAAAAGACCTGCTCAGGGAAAAGGGAAGCCCGAAAGAATGCCCGAGGTTCGCGCTTGGAGCGGCCGAAGTGCTTCACAGCGGTGAATTTCGTGTCTTTCGAGGGCGTTTTCGTGCACCGAGGCTCGCTGCGCGCTCCTTCGTCTGCTCGCATCTTTGAGATCGCGTCTTCGGCGACGTGTCCGTTTCTCTTGGTGCTTGCCCGGAGCATGTTGATAACCGATGCGCCGAAGGGTATGGTGGCGGTTCGAGGGGTTCGTCTGCGAAGCAAAGCGAGCTTTCGTCCCTGGCCGATTCCGACCTGGTGGAGTGAATGACCGAGCGGGGAAAAGACGAGCGCCCCATAGACGCCAGCCCGCCGTGCGGATCCCCTCGGCGCCTGCGCAAAACTGCCAGCGCGGCGGCGCGCGCAATTCGCTGGTTCGTTCTGCTGCTCGTCGCGCTTTCCGTTTGCACGATGCTCGCATTGTCCGCCTATGCCGCGCAGCGCGGGTGGCAGCTGCGGGTCGGGGCGTTTTCGGCGCTCGCCATCTTTCCCCTGGTAGGCGGTTCGCTGTTCGTTGCCGCGTGGTTCACGTGGTGGGCGAGGACGACGGATCGCCTTGCCAGCGTGCTGGGGGAGTTCGCGAAAGGAGGCGCCATCCTGCTCGTGTGGGTTGCGACGCTCATGTTGGAACTCTACCTTTTCCTCCTGCTCGGTTTCTCGGATATCGAGCACGAAGTCGAGTTCGAGGGGGAGCGGGCCGTCGCGGAGGTCGACGCCTTCCTCGATGTGAACGTGAGCTATTACGAGTACCAGGGGCCTTTGTTCAAGGGCGCGTTGATCGGAAGCGAGTGGTACGGCAGCGGCGGTTACGATCCTTTCGAGTTGGACACCCTGCCCGAGCCGCGACGTCGAGAGCGCCGCGATGCGAACGGCGAGTGGACCGTCGAGCAGTTTGGAGAGGGGACCCCGGCGTCGCCCGAAGCCGCGCCGAGCGTCGAGGCGCCGCGCTCCGAGGAAGAGCAGGCGGCCGAGGCGCTGGCCGAGACGGAGGCCGCGTTCGAGGAAACGGGGAGCGTGTACCGCGTCACGGGGACCGTGACCTCGCAGGTTGGAGACGGTGGGTTCTCGTTCCGCGTCGACGACGGGCAGGGCGTGTTGCAGAACGGCGCGACGTACCAGGTAAGGGAAAGGGCGGACGTCCGTCGCCTCTTCGGCATGAAGGGTCTGCAATGGGGAATGGACGGGGTCGTCGTCGGCTTTTCCGAGCTTCCGACGGACAACGTGCTCCTCGCCGGCGTGATCGTGGGCAACGACGACACCTCGTCGGCTTACTGGGAGAGCAGGTGATCATTGGATGGAATGCGTATCTCGCGCCGCTCGCGCGGCAGCGGCGGCGGGAGTTTTTTGCTTGGGCGCTAACGTCGCGGCCTTTGCATTTTTTGCCGTTTGCCATAGGCTGGCGGTTGCGAACGGGTTGCAGCTTATGAACGTGGTGTACGACGTGCCGATGTGGATTTCCGTCATCTCGCTTCTTGTCGTGGCTCCGCTGTGTGTTGCGGCTGCGTTGGGCGGAAAGCCGCAAGACTGGCGTTTGTTCGTCCTTACTTCCCTCTTCGCAACCGTTTTCGCACTCGTTTGCGGAGCGTGCGCGCTGGCTCGTGGCGAGGTGCCCGCCGAACAGGTCCTCGAGGACGGCACGATAGAGGTTACGACACCCGTGTGGCTCGACAAGGATCGTGCCGCACCCGCCGATCCCGTCGGGCCGCTTTTCAGAAAATGGCGTCTCTCGGACTAGCCTATCCCTCATCCCGCAGCGCCTCGTCCACCAGGCGTTGGAGGTTCGCGACGAAGCGCTCGCGGTCGTCGTCCTCGAAGACGGCGGGGCCGCGCGTCCGGCCTCCTTGGCGGCGCACCTTCTTCTCCTCGTGGCGGATGTGCAGGTCCAGGTCGATGGTGGCCAGCGTGTACACGCGCCCGCGCACGCCGATGGCCCGCGCGCCGCGGCCGAGGGCCATGGCGGCCAGGCCGATGTCCTGCGTGACCACGATGTCGCCGGGCTCGAGCTCCTGCACGATGGCGAAGTCGGCGGCGTCGGCCCCCACGCCCACGGGCAGCGTGTCCGCCCAGAACCCGTCCACCGGCTCGCGCGGATCGCCGCGCCGGATGTGGCGCGCCAGGTTCTGCGTGGAATTGCCCGCGATGACCACGGGAACCCTGCTCTTGCGCGCGACGACGAGCGCCTCGGCGGTGACCGGGCACGCGTCCGCGTCGATGTAGATGGTGGGCGGCATGGCGGATCGTCCTTCCGTGCGGTTTCGAAAACGGCGGGGGTTCCCTCGATTATACGGCGCGCGGGCGGCATCGCGGCGAATTCTAGAGGCTTTGTGCGGCTTGTGCGCCAACTTGGTTATCAAAATGTGCGTAGTTCGTGATCGCTACGGCACGCACATATTCTACGACTATTTTTGAACCCGCCCAGACGGCAGGGAAGGCTTGGGCGAAGGTTCGAAGAGACAGGCGGAGAAACATGGCGGGCGAGAACGAATTGCTGGCGGTGGTCGAACGATGGGCCTTGGATCGTCCGGATGCGCCGGCGTATCGATCGGGCGACGGGGCGGCGATGACGTACGGGGAGCTGTGGAAGCTGTCGGACGCCATCGCCGCGACCTTGTCCGACCGAACGGCGGATCGCGACCCGGTGGTGGTGCTCGGGCACAAGTCGGCGCTCATGGCGGCGGGCTTCCTCGGTTGCCTGAAAAGCGGCCATGCCTACGTGCCGGTGGACGTGGAGATGCCGGCTGCGCGGTTGGCGGACATAATCGGCCAGTTGGGCGAGCCCCTGCTGCTGGCGGCGGAAGAGGTGCCCGGCGCGCTACGCGCGATCGTGCCCGTGGAGCGCGCGATCGACCTGCGTGCCCTGGTCGAGGCGCGGCGCCCGGTTGCCGCGCTCCCGCCCGACCGCTCGTGCTGGGTGTCGGGCGAGGAGACCCAGTACGTCATCTTCACGTCGGGCTCCACGGGACGCCCCAAGGGCATCGAGGTGAGCGCCGACAACGTCGCGCGCTTCGCGGAGTGGGTGCGCACGTTTCCCGTCGTCGCGGACGGCGGTTGCGTGTTCCTCGACCAGCCGCCGTACTCGTTCGACCTGTCCGAGTACGAGGTGGCGGGAGCCTTGGCCACGGGCGGCTGCCTGTACGCCGTCCCCCGCGAGAAGGCGGAGGACGCGCGCGCCCTGTTCGCCGATTTGCGCGCGTCGAATGCGGAGGTGTGGGTGTCCACGCCGTCCTTCGCCGATCTCTGCCTGGCGGACAAGGCGTTCGACCAGGACCTTCTGCCCAACGTGCGCCTGTTCTTGTTCTGCGGCGAGGCTCTGCGCCACGGCACGGCCGCGGCCCTCGCGCAGCGCTTCCCGCGCGCCCGCATCGCGAACACCTACGGGCCCACGGAGTCGACAGTGGCCGTCACGTACGGCGAGATCGGCGCGGCGGAGATGGCCGATCCCGCCCCGCTTCCGGTGGGCCGGCCGCGCCCGGGTACCGAGATACGCATCGTGGATCGGGAGACGGGCGAACCGTGCGCGACGGGCCGAACGGGCGAGATCGTCATAGCGGGCGACACGGTGGCGAAGGGCTATTTCCGCAATCCCGAGAAGACCGCCGCGGCGTTCTTCGAAACGCGCCTGTCCGACGGTCGGCCGGTGCGCGCCTACCGCACGGGCGACGCGGGACGCCTCGACGCGGCGGGAGTGCTGCACTGCGAAGGCCGTTTCGACACGCTCGTGAAGGTGAACGGGTTCCGCATCGAGCTCGAGGACGTCGAAGAGAACATCGGCGCGCTGCCCTCCGTGAAGCAGGCGGCCGTCGTGCCCGTCGTGCGTCGCGGCCGCGTGTCGCACCTGAAGGCGTGCGTCGTGCTCGAGCCCCGCGCACGCGACGAGTTCGAGGCGCGGCAGGCCATCAAGCGCGGTCTTGCCGATCGCGTGCCCTCCTACATGGTCCCGCGCACGGTGAAGCTGCTCGACGAGCTGCCGCTCACCTGCAACGGCAAGGTGGACCGCAAGGCCCTCGCCGAGGCGTAGGGGCGGGGCGCCGTGTCGTTCTACGCCGATCCGAGCTTCTTCATGCTGCTGGCCGCGGCCGTTGCGGGCGCGGCCTTCCTCGGCCTGCGCGAAAGGCCGCTCAAGCGCTACGGCCTGGTCGCGTCGGCCGCGTTTTTGGCGTGCCTGTTCTGCAAGGACCTGCCCGGGCTCGCCGTGGCGGCGGGCTTCACGGTAGCGGCGACGTTGGCTACGAGATGGCTTCTGGCCAGTCCCTCGTCGAACGCGCGCTTCTACGCGTCCGTCGGCGTCGTGCTCGTTCCGCTCCTTTCCGCCAAGGTGGGCGCGGTCTTCGACCAGAACCTGCTCGGGTTCGCGGGCGTTTCCTACGTCACGTTCAAGGCTCTGCAGGTGCTGTTCGAGGTGCACGACGGCATCGTCGGGAAGATGGGCGTTTTCGACTACCTGTACTTCCTGCTGTTCTTCCCTGTGTTCACGTCCGGACCCATCGACCGCTCGCGCCGCTTTCTGGAAGATGCGGACGCGGTGCGTCCGCGCGACGAGTACGCGGGGCTGCTGGCGCGCGGCATCCTCCTGCTGCTTGCGGGCGTCGTCTACACCTTCGTGGTGGCCGTGTGGCTGCACCGGTTCTACGCGCCCTCAGCGTGGGGTTCGGGGCCGTTCGTCGCGGAGCTGGGCGGGCAGGTCCAGACGGCGTACGTGTACGGGCTGTACCTGTTCTTCGACTTCGCGGGATACAGCCTCATGGCCATGGGCGCCAGCTACTGCTTCGGCATCCGCACGCCCCGCAACTTTCGCGCGCCGTTCGCGTCGGTCGACATCAAGGACTTCTGGAACCGGTGGAACATCACGCTGTCGTTCTGGCTGCGCGACTTCGTGTTCATGCGGTTTTCGCGCCTGGCGCTTCGGCACCGTTGGTTCAAAAGCCGCTTGACCACGGCGTGCTGGGGCTTCGTGTTCGACATGGCGCTCATGGGCGCTTGGCACGGCCTGACGGCGGACTACCTGCTGTACGGCCTGTACCACGGCCTGCTTCTGGCGGGCACGGAGGCGTTCCAGAAGAAGTCGAGGTTCTACCGGGCCCACAAGAAGAGCCCCCTGTTCAGGGCGGCGTCCTGGTTCGTCACGCTGCAGCTGGTGATGTTCGGGTTCGCCCTGTTCTCGGGGCAGGTTACGATGCTCGTGAAAGGAGCGTTCCATGGCTGAGATCACGCACGAGGAGCTCGAGGGGCGGATGCTCGACATCCTGGAGGATATATGCGAGGACGACGAGGTGCGCGTCCGTCGCGACGAGGACCTGTTCGCGCTGGGCCTTCTGGACTCGATGGGCGCCATCGAGCTTCTGGTGACCATCGAGGAGGAGTTCGGCGTGTCCATCGCCCCCACCGAGGTGGAGCGCGACGAGATGAACACGGCGAACCTCATCGTCCACCAGGTGGAGATCCGCCTGTAGGCGGAGGAGCGCCCTATGGCTTCGAGTCCTTCGGCATCCGCATCGAACGAGCCCGCCGCATGCGGCGCGCGCGACGGCAAGCGAGGCCGCCTGCTGTTGCGCGGCGTGCTGGCGGGCCTGTTGGCGGTCGTGCTCGCGTTCGCGGGCGCGGACGCGCTCCTCTTGCCGCGCCCGACCGACCACGATCCGGCGCGGCTCTACGACTACGTCTACTCGGGCGTGAAGTCCGAGAGCACCGCGTTCACGCTGTCCGCCATGAGCGACGACGGCTACCTGGCGTTCGGGTCGTCCGAGTTCTACATCTCGAAGGACAAGGTGCCCCAGTGCCCCCAGGCGGTGTTCGGCGAGAACGCGTGCGGTGTCGATCTCACCTACATCGGGGAGGCCTACGACCAGAGCTTGTGGCAGGCCGTCGCGGCCGGGGCCTATGGAAGCGAGGTCAAGAACAAGAAGGCCCTGATCGTGGTGTCGCCGCAGTGGTTCTTCAAGGGCAACGGCGCCCAGGACAAGTTCGCCTCCAAGTTCTCCTACCCCCTGTACCGGCAGTTCGTGGCGAACCCCCGGGTGTCCGACGAGACGAAGGCCTACGTGCGCTCCCGCGTGGAGGCGCTCGGCGCGGACGCCGCGCACGTGGCCGCCGCCAACCGCGACTCGGTGCCGGACGCCGCCAACGACGCGGCGTTCTCCTTCGCGGAGGACCTGCGCGTCCGCAGCCGGCTGCCGCAGGTGATCGCGCAGTCGCCGCTCAAGAGCGCCGTGCGGTCGTCCGGCGAGCCCACGGGAGAGCCCGACTGGGAGGCGCTGCTGGCGCAGGCCGACGCGTCGGGGGACGCCGCCTGCACCACGAACCCCTACGGGGTCTACGACGCGTACTGGCAGGAGAACTCCCGGTACGACGCGGAGCGCGGGCAGGACTTCGCGCACGCCGACGAGGAGTACGCCGACCTCGCGTGCTTCTTGGACGTGTGCCGCGAGACGGGCATCGAGCCGCTCGTGGTCATCCTGCCGATGCACGGCGCCTGGTACGACCGCGAGGGCGTCGACGCCGGCACGCGGAGCGTGTTCTACGAGCGCGTCCGTTCGATCTGCGACGATGCGGGCGCGGCCTATGCCGACTTCTCCAGCTGCGAGTACGAGAAGTACTTCCTGTGCGACACCGTGCATCCCGGCTGGCGCGGCTGGGTGCGCATCGAGCGGGCCTTCTACGACTTCGTCCACGGCCGCGACGACGCGTTTCTGGGCGGCGGCGCGTTCGGTTCGGCCGAAGGGCTCGAGGCGGCTGGCGATGCGGGCGCGTCTTTGGTCGGCGTGGCGGAAGGGGGCGCGTGATGGAGCGGTTCCGTGCGGCGGTCGACGGCGCGCGGCGCGCGGTCGAGACGCGCCCGGCTCTGGCCGCCGCGCTCGCGTTCGCCGCGGCGGCGGGTCTTGCGGCGCTGCTCGCGTGGTTCGTTTTGTTCTCGGGCCTGAGCGGGCCCGTTCAATTCGTGTACAGCAATTTCTAGGGCAAGGCGGCGATTCGTGCGGAAACGGGGAACGAAACGGGAGAGCGGCGGGCCGGCGGCCCTTGCCGCGGCAGGGTGCGCCGCGCTGGCGTTGGCTCTTGCATGCCTGGGGGTTCCGGGATGCGCGCCGGAGCCCGAACCGGAGCCGGATGCCGCCGCTTCCGCGTCGGACGCCGAAGGCGACCCGAGCGGCTTGGGCGACATGGGGGACGTGGCGCCTCCCGAAGGGCAGGAGCCGGAAGGCGCCGCACTTGCCGCGCGCATCGACGCGTACCTGGATCGGAACTTTCCCGCCACGGGCGTGCCCGGCGTCGCCGTCGCCGTGGTCGACGGCCAAGACGTCCGCTACCTTCGCACGCTGGGGGACGTTCCCGGCCCGGACGCCCCGTTCGTCATCGGCTCGCTGAGCAAGTCCTTCACCGCCCTCGCGGTCATGCAGCTCGTCGAGGAGGGCGCGATCGACCTCGACGCCCCGGCGTCGGCCTACGCGCCCGCCTACGACGTGCCCGCCGCCGTGACGGTGCGCGATCTGCTCAACCAGACGAGCGGGTTCGGGTACTACGAATCGCTTGCCGACGCGCGCGCAGGTGACGCGTTCGGGGAGTTCTCCTACGCGAACGCGAACTACGACTTGCTCGGACGCATCGTCGAGGCCGTGTCGGGGCAAAGCTACGCCGACTATCTGGACGGCCGGGTGCTCGGCCCCTTGGGCATGGCGACGTCGAGCGCGGATCCTGCCCGGGCCGCGGCGTTCGGCATGGCGCCGGGGCATCGCGCCTGGTTCGGCGTTCCCGTGGCGGACGGCTTCGTGCACGGTTCGAGCGACGAGGCATGGGGCGCGGCTCCGTCGGGCTACGTGGCGTCCAGCGTCGAGGACATGGCGCGCTACCTGCAGATGTACCTGAACGGCGGCGTGGGTGCGAACGGGGCGCGCGTGCTGTCGCCCGAGGGCGTGGCGAGCATGTTCCTCGACCGCGTGCCCGACCCCGAAGGCGACACGTACTACGGCATGGGGTGGACGTCGTTTTGCTGGGACGACGGCGAGCTCGTGCTGTCGCACGACGGCCAGGTGGAGAACTACGTGGCCAGCATGTGCCTGCTGCCCGAGCGCGACCTGGGCGTGGTGGTGCTGGGGGACGCGAGCGACCACGCCGGGGGAGACGGCCTGTTCTTCGACATGGCGAGCGGCGTGGTGGCGGCGGCGGTGGGCGCGGACCCCGAGCCGGTGGACGCCGCCTGGGTGTGGCGGGCGCACCAGCGCGACGACGTGCTGTACCTGAGCGTTTCGCTGGCCTGCGCCCTGCCGCTCGTCACGCTTCCGCGGTGGGCCGCGCGCAGGGGGGACGGGTCGGCATCGCGCTCCTTTGGCGGGGGGGACGGGTCGGCATCGCGCTCCTTTGGCGGGCGGGGGAGGAGCGCGCGCGTCGTGCGCGCCGTCCTGCTGCACGTCGTCGCGCCTCTGGTCCTGCTCGCGTTGCCGTTCGCTTGGGGCGTTCCCTGGCGCGACCTGCTCGCGTTCGCTCCCGACGTGTCGGCCGTGCTTCTGGTTTGCGCGGCGCTGCTCGTCGTCGCAGGGGTTGCGAAACCGATGCTCGTCGCCAAAGGCTCGCGCGACGACGGTCCTCGCAACGACCCCGCTGTGAAAAACACGCATGCGGTATAAAACATCCGTACGTTTTTGGTATACTGCACGCATGGAACAGATGATCGATAGTGCAAAGAACGCTCGACCCGACGATGACGGGAGCGGCGAGCCGCGCCTGAACGCCGCGCAGCGCGAGGCCGTCACGGCCACCGAGGGCTACGTGCGCGTGATCGCCGGCGCGGGCACGGGCAAGACGCGGGCGCTCGCGCACCGCTTCGCCTACCTGGTGAACGAGCTGGGCATCATGCCCGGCAACATCCTGTGCGCCACGTTCACGAACAAGGCGGCGAACGAGATGAGGCGGCGCATCCGGCGCCTCACGGGCGACAACGACACCGGCTACATCAACACGTTCCACGGCTTCTGCGTGTCGGTGCTGCAGGAGGATTCCCACGCCCTCCAGTACCCGAAGAGCTTCCTCGTGCTGGACAACGCCGACGTGGACGCCATGCTGCAGACCATCTACGAGGAGCGCGGGCTCACGCTGCGGGACATGACGTTCTCCAAGGCGCGCGACATGATCGAGATCATGAAGCTGAAGGAGCGCCCGGGCTACTACCGCGACATGCTGGCCATGCCGCTCGAGGGCCTGCGGCAGAAGTACCTCGACGCGACGGACGCGCGCGACATCATCTTCTACGGCTACCTCTACCAGGAGAAGAAGTGCTTCGGGCTGGACTACAACGACCTCATCGTGTTCGTGCTGTGCCTGTTCGAGCAGAACCCCGACATCCGGCTCAAATGGCAGAAGCGGCTCGAGTACGTCATGGTGGACGAGTTCCAGGATATCGACGGCCTGCAGCACGAGCTCATGGAGGTGCTGGCCGGCTACCACAAGAACCTGTTCGTGGTGGGCGACCCCGACCAGACCATCTACACCTGGCGCGGCGCCGACGTGCGCTACCTGCTGGACTTCGACAAGCGGTTCCCCGGCACGCGCACCGTCATGATGCTGGAGAACTACCGCTCGGCCCCGCGCGTGGTGGCCGTGGCCAACTCGCTGATCGAGAAGAACCGCGAGCGCGTGCCCAAGCGGCTGGTCGCCATGCGCGCGGTCCACGGCACCACGGTGTGGCACCACGCCAAGAGCTCGGACGACGAGGCCGCGTGGATCGCCCAGGGCGCCCTCGCGCTGCACGGCGAGGGTGTGGCGTACCGCGACATGGCGGTGCTCTATCGCGCCCATTACGCGTCGCGGCCCGTGGAGGAGGCGCTTTTACGCGCGGAGGTGCCGCATGCGGTGTGCAGCGGCGTGCCGTTCTTCGGCCGCCGCGAGATCAAGGACGCGCTGGCGTACCTGCGCCTCGTCGCCTACCAGGACGACCTCGACTTCGCGCGCGTGGCGAACGCGCCCAAGCGCAACCTGGGCGCCCGGCGCATGGCGTTTCTGCGCGAGAAGGCCGACGAGCTGGGATGCAGCCTGTACGAGGCGCTCGGGCGCTTCGTTGACGACGATCTGTTCAAGCGCACGAAGGCGCGCCAGCTGCTGCAGCTGGTCGACCGCTTCCGCTCGTCGTACGAGGGGCGGCCGGTGTCCGAGGTCCTGGCGGCCGTGCTGTCGGAAAGCGGCTACGAGCGCGCGCTGCGCACCGAGGGCAGCCAGGAGCGGCTCGACAACCTGGCCGAGCTGAAGCAGTCCGTCTACGAGTTCGAGACGACGTGCGGCGAGGAGGTGACGCTCGAGCACTACCTGGCGCACACGGCCCTGCTCACGAACGCCGACGCCATGGACGACGCGCAGGACAAGGTGCGGCTCATGACCGTCCATGCGGCCAAGGGCCTCGAATTCGCGCACGTGTTCCTCTGCTCGATGAGCGAGGGCGTGCTCCCGTCGCGCAAGACCAGCACGCCGCAGGGCATGGAGGAGGAGCGGCGGCTGGCGTTCGTGGCCATGACGCGGGCGCGCGACGGGCTGTACCTCACCGAGGCGGAAGGGAGCTCGCACGAGGGCGCGCCGCGCTATCCGTCGCGCTTCCTCCTCGACATCGACCCGGCGGCGCTCGAGTTCTCGAACAAGCCCGCCGACCGCGAGCTCGACGACGCCCGCGCCGCCTACGCGCTCGCCGACCGCTGGATCGCCGACCTCGTTCGCGACGCGCGCTTCGCGGCAGGCGATCGCGTGGTGCATGCGGTGTTCGGCGTGGGGCGCGTGGAGGCCGTGGACGCCGAGAAGCGCGCCTACGAGGTGGCGTTCGACGACCTGGACACGCCGCGCACCATCTCGTTCAAGGCCAAGCTGGACGAGGCCTGAGCGCCGCCCGCTTCGAGGCGCCGTTTGCTATACTGGATTCCCGGATGACGATCTCAATGGTTGGGAGAAGGCCCATGACTGCAGACAACCCCTCGGATTTCCCTTACGAGCCGGTTCGCGAGTCCGGCGACGCCTCGGTGCGCCGCGCGTACTGGAGCGTCGCGATGGGCCTGCAGAAGGTGGACGGGCTCGAGAACTCGGAGTACCTGCGCGGGTTGGCCGGCGAGCACATCGAGGGCGTGCGGGGCATCGAGGAGACGGGCGGGCTCGTGCGGGCGTACTACCAGGTGCGCGAAAGCTCGGATGACGGGTGCGGAGAAGGGAGCGCGATGGACGGTTTCCGCGAAGCCGACCTGGTGAGCCAGCGTATCGTCGAGCTGCTCACCCGAGGGTCGTTCTTCCTGATGCCCGCCATGCTCCCCCTGGTGCATCGCGCTTTGTTCCAAGACCTCGATGCGGCCGCGTACCGCCCCGGCGAATTCAAGACCGAGGCGCTTCAGAAGCGGGAGGCGGTTCTCAACGGCGACAGCGTGGTGTACGCCGATCCGTCGCTGGTCGAGAGGTCGCTTGCTTTTCTTTTCGAAGAAGAGCGGTCGTACGTGTACGGAGTCGAATTCGACGAAGCCCAGCTTGCCCATCTCGGGCGGTTCTTGTCGCGGCTGTGGCAGGTGCATCCCTTTGTGGAGGGAAACACGCGCACGGTGGCGGTGTTCGCCGTGCTGTACTTGCGCGATCTGGGGTTCGACGTCGACAACGAGCCGTTCGAGCGGCATGCGCGCTACTTCCGCGATGCGCTTGTGCGCGCGAACTACCGCAACGCCAAAGCGGGGGTCATGCCGGATCTTTCGTACGTGCAGCGGTTCTTGGAGAACCTTCTCGCAGGGGCCGACCATACGTTGCGGTCGCGGGATTTGATGGCGCGGCCGCTCTTCGACGATCCTTCGCTGCTGCGCAACGTCGACCCTTCGTGCGCCCTCGCAGGTGCCCCGTCGTCTTTGGAAAAGAGCTGATGAACATGATTTCTTCTTGCGAAGGTTCGCTTCACGCGTTACTTGGAGCTGCGAAGCGGGCGGTGCCGTTTGCGGCGCTGCTCCTTCTGGCCTCGCTTACCGCAGGCTGCTCGGCCCCTGCGCAGACGGAAGCTCCCGTCGTGGCGGCTCCGCCGATAGAGACGACCGTCCAGCCGTTCGTGCCCGACGCAGGCGTTGCGTTCGAAACGCCGTACTACATGATCGACCTGCCCGAGTCGTGGGCGGGAACGACCACGTTCAGCTACTCCAACGATTACAGCATGCCGGACCCCGGGCTGGGCTTGGGCTATTCGACGGGCGTGCTGTCCAACGATACGGGGATGGCGCTGTTCAGCGCCACGTGCTTCACCGACGCCTGGGGCCCACAGGGGACGTTCTACGCGACGAGCGCCGGATCGACGCCGTTGCTCGAGGGCAATTACGTGAGCGTGTACAGCGCGATGTTCGACCGGCAGCAGAGTCGGCTTTCCGACAGCACCGAGGAGTACGTCTCGTACGTGTCGGTGAAGCGAGGGGCGGTCGCCGATGCCGAGCGGGCGCTCGAGTTGCCGTACTACTCGTTCGATCTGACCGCCCCGGAAGCCGCGAACTGGCAGTTCTCGTACGACGGCACGCATCGGATCGAGGGGGACGAGGGCGTGGGCTACGCTTTGAACGTGAGCGACCGGACGACGGGCGAGCCCCTGTTCTACGTGGTGTGCGCCACCGAAGGGTTCGGTCCGAACGCGGAAGACGAGCGGGCCGTCGCCGTGGGCTCCCCCTCGACATGGTCGAAAGCGCAGGTGTACGTCGCTCAACAGCGCTTCGACGCCGACGGCGAAGCCCCGCTCCTCGACTTGGAAGCCTACGCTCGGTACGTCGCCGTGAAATAATGTCGCCGTTGAAAGATGCTTTGCTCAAGGCGTTCGCGCTCGTCTCTCTATCGACACCTTTAACCCGAGCATCATTTTCATTATTTCGTACATTATAGTAACAAATGTACGTGTATTATGCTATACTGCCTATAGTTTTCAGAACTGGTTGGTGTCGCCTAACCCTTGATGGGGACAGCCGCAAAGAAGTGGAAAGCGGTTGTCTATGTGCGGGGAAGGCATGCAATCGGCCATTCACGGAAGCCGCTTCTTTCTTTACAAACGGAGGGTATTAGGATATAACCTAAGGATGCGGTATGTTCGATCCGGATCAATGGGAGCTTCAAAGCGTACCTTCCTGTTCATGCCTGTACGCACTGGTGCCGAAGGGTGCTGGTAGAACGTTTTTGCAGAAGTTCGCAGAAAAAAGGCAGAACAGGGAGGCGGCGCTGTGCCTTTTCAAAGCATTGCGACGAATCGACAGGGACGGAATCGGACGCAGTCTTGCAATCGGTCTGATAAGAAGGCTCAGGGGCCCTGTCGTCGAAGTGAAGGTTTTCGGAACGGTGATAAGAGGCATCGCATACCAGAAATCAGGGCAGAACGCGCTTGTGCTTCTCTCCGTCGAAAAGACCCATCAGGGTTCGGGGAACATGCATGCGCTCATCGACGAGGCTGAACGAAAAGCAGAACTAGTCGAAGCTTTGCTAGCCGCTCGGGAAGAAGGTTGAAAGATGGTCAGGGATTACGAAGCCGAGAAGCTGTTCGGCGTCGAGCTCGAGGAAACCCCCCAAACGCTCGCTTACAGCGTTGCGGGCGAGTTCAGCAGCGCCGTCATGGATGAGGCGGCTCGACAGGGATTGACGTTGGCGGAGCTCGCCAGGCGCATGGGCATCAAGCAGCCGACGTTGTGCGGCATGCTGCGTGGCGAGTCGAACATGACGGTGAAGACCATGGCGCGAATGGCCCTTGCCCTTGACTGCGGCCTCGAGGCTCCTCGGCTGGTCGGTTCGGGGAAGGGGCCGGGTTGCGCTGTGCCCGCAAAGGCCGTTGCCTTTGATTCGCCTGCCACCGGCAAAGCTCCCCGCGCGACAGCCTCCCGAGCTTTGCGGGCGTAAGGGGCGCCGCTTTTGCAAACCGCGTGGAGCGGGGGCGCGCTCAGGGGAACGCCTGTGCGGTTTGCTATACTGACGGCATGGACGATCCCACCGACATCATTCCCGAAGACGGCTTCCCGTTCGCCGACGACGGCCTCGGTCCCGCCGACGCGGGCGGTTTCGAGCGCTGGGACGACGGCGATCAGGCGTGCTTCGACGGCAGTGCGGCTGAGGGCGGCGCCGATGACGCAGGCGATGCCCTCGCACCCGGCTCCGAAACCGCCGCGCGCCTCGAGCGCGAGGGCCGCCGCCGGCCGTCGCTCGAAACCGCCGCGCGCGCGTTCAACGCCGAGGCCCGCGCCGACGAGGCGCTCGCCGCCAAGCTCGCGCGCATCAAGCAGGAGCTGAACGCCGTGCCCGCGCTGCCGGGCGTGTATTTATGGAAGGACAAGTCCGGCCAGGTCATCTACGTGGGCAAGGCCAAGCAGCTGCGCGCCCGCATGCGCCAGTACGTGAACTTCCAGGACGAGCGTGCGAAGATCCCCTTGCTGGTCGACCAGATCGACAGCTTCGACTACCTGGTGGTGGAGAACGAGCACGAATCGCTCGTGCTGGAGAAGAATCTCATCAACCAGCACGCGCCGTTCTTCAACGCCGACTTCAAGGACGACAAGTCCTACCCGTTCATCGCGCTCACGAAAGGCGACGTGTTCCCCGCCATCAAGTACACGCGCGAGAAGCACCGCGCCGACACCAAGTACTTCGGCCCCTACACCGACAGCCGCGCCGCCCGCGACATGGTGGACATCGCCCGGCGCGTGGTGCCCCTGTGCGCCGCGTCGTGCGCCGATTGGCGCGGGCTCAAGCGCCGCTTGGAGAAGGATCCGCTCGCGCTGCTCGGCAGCGACGCGCGCCCGTGCTTCGACGCGCACGTGGGCCTGGGCCCCGGCGCGTGCTGCGGCGCCATCGCGCCCGAGGAGTACCGGGCCAACGTCAAGCGCATCGAGCGGTTCCTGTCGGGGCAGCACCGCGAGTTCGTGGAGGAGCTGACGGCCGAGATGCAGGAGGCCGCCGCCGAGCTGGACTTCGAGCGCGCCGCGCGCATCAAAGCGCGCATCGACACCATCAACAGCCTCACCGACAAGCAGCACGCGGTGTCCGCGCGCAACCTCGACGCCGACGTGGTGGGCCTGTTCCGCGAGGAGACGGTGGCGGGCGTGCACGTGTTCATGGTGCGCGAGGGCCGCATCATCAACTCCAACGAGTTCGTGCTCGATCGCGGCAAGGACGTGCCCGACGACGACCTCTTGCACATGTTCCTGCTGCGCTACTACGACGCCACCACGTCCATTCCGCACGAGGTCATCCTGCACGACGAGCCCGAGGACCGCGAGGCCATGGAGGCGTGGCTCACCGAAAAGCTGGCCAGCCCGTACCACGCGTTGGTGCGCATCACCGCGCCCCAGAAGGGCGAGAAGGCCGAGCTCGTGGGCATGGCCGAGACGAACGCGAAGCACACGCTCATGCGCTACAAGGTGCGCACGAACTACGACGACAAGCGCATCAACAACGCGCTGCTGCAGCTGGAGAGCGCGCTCGCCCTGGACGAGCCGCCCATGCGCATCGAGTGCTTCGACATCTCCACCATCCACGGCTCCTACACGGTGGCCTCGATGGTGGTGTTCACCAACGGCAAGCCCGACAAGAACCAGTACCGCCGCTTCAAGATCAAGACGCCGCTTGACGAGGCGAACGACTTTTTGTCCATGCAGGAGGTCATGGGCCGCCGCTACGCGCCCGAGCGCATGGCCGACGAGCGCTTCGGCAGCAAGCCCGACCTCATCATCCTCGACGGCGGCAAGCCGCAGCTCTCCGCGGCGCTCGAGATGTTCGAGCGGATGGGCATCGACGACATCGCGCTGTGCGGTCTGGCCAAGCGCGACGAGGAGCTGTTCGTGCCCTGGCAGGACACGGGCCCGGTGGTGCTGCCCTCGGGCTCGGCGTCGCTGTACCTGGTGAAGCAGGTCCGCGACGAGGCGCACCGCTTCGCCATCACGTTCCACCGCGAGCTGCGCGGCAAGGGCATGACGGCCTCCATTCTGGACGACGTGACGGGCATGGGCCCCGTGCGCAAGAAGGCGCTGCTCAAGCACTTCAAATCGTTCAGGAACCTGAAAGCGGCCGCGCTCGACGAGATCAAAGAGGCGCGCGTCGTGCCCGAAGAGGTGGCCGAGGAGCTCTACCGGGTGCTTCAGCAGTATAATAGGGAGCGGAAAGACGAGCGCGTGGTGGGCGGCGAGGTCGACGAGGCCGAGGCGCAAGCCGCCTCCGCCGCGCAGGCGGCCTGCCCGCCGCCCGGCACGGGCGCGGCGGCAGCCTTGTCGCCCGCTGCGGACGCGGCGGCAGAGGCGGCCGCGCAGGACGCGGAACCGACGAGGGAAGGACGACAGCATGACTGACGAAACCGCCGACTTGGCGAGCATGCCCGAGCTGGTCATCGTGAGCGGCATGAGCGGGGCCGGGCGCACCGAGGCCATGCATTCGTTCGAGGACCTGGGCTACTTCTGCGTGGACAACCTGCCCTCGAGTCTCATCGGGAACCTGCTGGAGCTCACGGGCATGCCGGGGCAGCCCGACGAGCACCGCCGCCTGGCCGTGGTGTGCGACGCGCGCAACCGCGACTTCTTCGCCAGCCTCTCGGCGGAGCTCGGCAAGCTGAAGGAGCAGGGCATCGACTACCGCATCCTGTTCTTGGACGCGGCCGACGGCAAGCTCGTCGCGCGCTACAAGTCCAGCCGCCGGCGCCACCCGCTGTGCGCGGACGGCGCCTCCATCGTGCAGGGCATCGAGCGCGAGCGCGACCTCTTGTTCGAGGTGCGCGAGGCGGCCCATCACGTCCTCGACACCACCGACATGCTGCCGGCCCAGCTGCGCGCCACCATCCGCGCGCTGTTCGCGCCGGGCACCGAGCAGCAGGGCCTGGCCGTCACCGTGTACTCCTTCGGCTTCAAGCACGGCGCCCCGCTCGACGCCGACCTGGTCATGGACGTGCGCTTCCTGCCGAACCCCTACTACGAGCCCCAGCTGCGGCCCCTCACGGGGCTCGACAAGCCGGTGCGCGACTACGTGCTCTACCGCCCCGAGACCGAGGAGTTCGAGCAGCGCTGGCGCACGCTGCTCGACTGCGTCATGCCGGGCTACGTGGCCGAGGGCAAGCAGCAGCTCGCCATAGCCGTGGGCTGCACGGGCGGCCAGCACCGCTCCGTGGCGCTGGCCGAGTCGACGGGCGACTACCTGAAGACGAAGGGCTACCGCGTGAGCATCGCGCACCGCGACCTCGCGCTCGCCGAGGGCGCCGACGGCCGCATCGCTGGCGTGCCGCAGAAGGCGGCGCCCGAGTCGGCCGACCCCCGGGCGTAAGGCGGCCTGCCATGGCCATGCCCGCGTTCACCCACGATCCGTCCGCCACCGCCGCGTTCGCCGCGCTCGGCTCCGCGCCGCCGTGCGTCGAGCCCGGCGAGCACCTGCGCGCCGTGGTCATCGGCGGCGGCACCGGCGCCCCCGTGTCCATCCGCACGCTCTTGTCCATGGGCCTAGACACGAGCGCCGTCGTGGCCATGGCCGACGACGGCGGCTCCACGGGCGTGCTGCGCGAGCAGGCGAACGTCACGCCTCCCGGCGACGTGCGCAAGTGCCTCGCCGCCATGGCGGGCGACCCGTCAGACCCGCTCGCGCGCGCGTTCAAGTACCGCTTCCCGTTCGCGGGCAACCACACGCTCGGCAACCTCATGCTCTCGGCGCTCGAGGACGCCGCAGGGTCGTTCCCCGAGGCCATCGCCATCTGCGAGCGGCTGCTGGACGCCCAGGGCCACGTGTGCCCCTCCACGCTCGACCGCGTGACGCTCGTGGCGCGCACCCGCGACGGCCGCGAGCTCGAAGGGCAGGCGGTGGCCTGCCACTCCCGCACGGCGCTCGCCCGCGTGGCGCTGCGCGCCGACCGGCCCGTCGAGCCCTACGAACCGGCCCTCGAGGCCATCCGCGCCGCCGACCTCATCGTGCTGGGGCCGGGGTCGCTGTTCACGTCCATCATCCCGAACCTGCTGGTGCCGGGCGTGGTCGACGCCATCCGCGCGTCGCAGGCCGGCACGCTGTTCGTGTGCTCGCTCGCCGACATGCAGGGCGAGACGTGGGGCCTCACGGCGCGCGAGCACGTGGAGGCGCTCATGGACCACGGCATGCGGGGGCTGGTGGACTACGTGCTCGTGCACACGCCGGTGCCGCTGCGCCCCGACAGCCCGGCCACGGGCGTGTTCGGCGCCATGACCGGGGACGATCCCGAGCACGCCTCGACGTCGGACCTCGACGACGCGGACCTCTCCGGCCGCATCCGCCCGGTGCGCATCAGCTACCGCGACGTGCAGGCCATCCAGCAGCAGGGGCCGGTGGTCATCGCGCGCGATCTGGTGGACGCGACGAGCCCCACCTGGCACGATCCGCAGGCCCTGCGCGACGCGTTCTCGGGGGTGCTGAAGCTATGTCGTTCACGGCAGAGGTGAAAGACGAGCTCGCCCGCGTCCCTCCCGTGTGCTCGCACTGCGAGAAGGCCACGCTGGCGGCGCTCGTGCGCATAGAGGGCACGCTGTTCTTCAGCGGCCAGGGCACGTACCGCATCGAGATAGCCACCGACGCTCCCAGCGTGGCGCGCCTCATCATCAAGCTGCTCCACGAGCTGTACCACCTGAAGACAGAGCTCACCGTGCGCCGCAGCGTGCTGCACAAGACGCCGAACTACCTTATCGAGGTGCCCGCGCAGCCGCATCTGGCCGACGCGCTGCGCGACATGGGGGTGCTCTCGGGCGAGGGGCTCGAGCTGGGCATCAAGGACGAGCTCGTGGCGAAGGAGTGCTGCACGGCGGCCTACCTGCGCGGCGCGTTCCTCGGCAGCGGCTTCGTGTCGGATCCGCGCGGCGACTTCCACTTCGAGATCACCGTGGAGAACGAGGACTTGGCGGAGGGGCTCGTGGAGCTGCTCGAGCGCAAGGACATCAACGCGCGCGTCATGCAGCGCCGCAGCTCGTACATGGTCTACCTCAAAAGCGGGGCCGCCATCCTGGAGTTCCTCGCGTTCACCGGCGCGCACCAAAGCGCGCTCTCCATGGAGAACGCCCGCGTCATCAAGAGCGTGCGCAACGACGTGAACCGCATGACGAACGCCGAGATAGCCAACCAGGCGAAGGCCGCCAACGCCTCGGTCGACCAGATATACGCCATACGCACGGTGCTGGAGGCCCACGGCATGGACAACCTCCCGCCCGCCCTGCAGGAGTTCATCCGCCTGCGCGTCACCTACCCCGACGCCACGCTCAAGGAGTTGGGGGAGCGCGCGACCCCGCCCCTGTCCAAATCGGCCGTCTACCACCGCGTCCGCCGCATCGAGCAGATGGCCCGCGAGGTCCGCGGCTGACGTCCCGGAAAGGCGACGGCGTCCTTGCAGGACGTTTTCCGCGCGTCGAAACAGGGGAGGGCCCAGGGCTTGGAGCGGGGTCTTTCGCGGCGGCGTCCGCGCAGGGGTTTTCCGATGGATGACGGCGGAAGAACCGTTCGTCGGCTTTTTCTCGGGAGAGAACGGCAAGGTTGCGCCTGTTGGCAGCTTGCGTGGTATGATCAGCGCGTTACGATGGGCAACCAAGTATCTTTTATGAAAGGGGATACGCATGGCAATCAAAGTAGGCATTAACGGATTCGGTCGCATCGGCCGCCTGGCGTTCCGCGCGATGGTGAACGATCCCGAGATCGAGGTCGTGGCAGTGAACGACCTCGGCGACATTCCGACGATGGCCCACCTGCTCAAGTACGATTCCATCCACGGGCGCGCCTTCGACACGGTCGAGGTCACCGAGGACGGCTTCGTGGCCGACGGCCATGCGGTCAAGGTGCTCTCCGAGCGCGAGCCCGCCAACCTCCCCTGGGGCGAGCTGGGCGTCGACGTCGTCGTGGAGTCCACGGGCTTCTTCACCGACGGCACGAAGGCCAAGGCGCACCTCGACGCGGGCGCCAAGAAGGTCGTCATCTCCGCGCCAGCCAAGAACGAGGACATCACCATCGTCATGGGCGTGAACGACGACCAGTACGATCCCGAGAAGCACAGCATCGTCTCGAACGCCTCCTGCACGACGAACTGCCTGGCCCCCTTCGCGAAGGTGCTGCTGGACAACTTCGGCATCAAGCGCGGCTACATGAACACGATCCACTCCTACACGAACGACCAGAAGATCCTCGACCTGCCCCACAAGGACCTGCGCCGCGCCCGCGCGGCCGCCATGTCCATGATCCCCACCACCACGGGCGCCGCCCGCGCGGTGTCGCTGGTGCTGCCCGAGCTCAAGGGCAAGCTGGACGGCTTCGCCACCCGTGTTCCCACGCCGGATGGCTCGATGGTCGACCTCACGGTGGAGCTTGAGAAGGACGCGACGATCGACGAGATCAACGCCGCGATGAAGGCCGCCGCCGAAGGCCCGCTCAAGGGCATCCTGGAGTACACCGAGGACCCGATCGTCTCCATCGACATCGTGGACAACCCGCACTCCTCCATCTACGACGGCAAGCTGACCATGGTGCTGGGCGGCGAGGGCAACTTCGTCAAGTGCATCTCCTGGTACGACAACGAGTGGGGCTACTCGAACCGCGTGAAGGATCTCGTCAAGATTCTTCTGTAGAGCAAGGAACACTCGATTCGAACGCAATGGGAACGTAATCGCTCTCAGAATTGCCTTAGAATGCGGTGCCAGATGAATCGGCACCGCATTCTTTTGTTCTGGAATACGGTGGAACCGTGCAACCTGTGCAAGGCTAGAGTGCTGAAGCAAATGCTCGGACCGTGTGCCATCTGAGACAATTTCAGGGGTGTTTGCTATCCGTGGCAGGTGGATTGGTATAGTAGTTTACTTTTCCGCACCAAATAAAGTAGGCAATCTGCCCTCGCCGCACGAGAAGTCCCAACCCGTCGACTGGTCGGTAGCCTGGAAAGTAAGCGAAATAGGCTGCGTTAGGGAGATTCTGCGCTTAGAGTGCTTGTTATCCTTGTTGTATGAGATGAATCATGATAAAATTCTTTCCAGTAAAGCCGCCATGCCTCTCGTTGAAGCACACTTTGGCGGCTCTTTCGTTCCTGCTAGGTGGCACTTCATGGAATACGGTAAGGTTGCCTTAGCTTATACGCAGCAGGCGAGGCTCCTGATAAGCAGGGGCTTGGTTGCCGACGAGCAGCAGCTTGTCGGACGCTTGCAGAGCGTGAATTACTATCGCCTAAGCGGGTATTGGTACCCGTATCTCCGTGACGGCAGGTTTATACCTGGGACATGCTTCAAGGAGATCTGGCAGCACTATACCTTCGACCGCAGGTTCCGCTTGCAGGTGCTTGATGCAATTGAGCGCATCGAGGTTTACGTGCGTTCTGCATTGGCTTACGAGCTTGCGCATTTGCAGGGTCCGTTTGGGTATGAGAGAAGCTGGAACCTACCCGGGTTGGGCGAAGGTGAGTACGCTGATTTCATCAGTCGCGTACAATCGTGCTGCGTACGGTCGAGCGAGCAGTTTATCAAGCATCATGAGAGCACGTACGGCGATAAACATGCCTTGCCGCCTTATTGGGTGATCGTAGAGGTGTTTGACTTTGGAATGACGGCCAAACTGTACAAGGGCGCCCCAAAGCAGGTGCAGGCACGCATCGCCAGCACGTTGGGCGTAAAGGTTCCTGTTCTGAAGAGTTGGCTACATACGCTGAATACTGTACGCAACTCTTGCGCGCACCATGCGCGGTTGTGGAATAGAACCCTTGGTTTTAAACCCAAGGTTCCCGCAAAAGACGAACGCTGGGATTGCGTCAGAAAACACAACGACAAATTGTATGCGGTGCTGACTATTCTTCACTTCCTGCTTGGGACCATTGCCCCGCAATCGCGATGGAATGCCCGGTTGTTCGATCTGATAGAGGAATATCCGGTGGTCAATCTTGCTCGAATGGGCTTTCCCGATGGCTGGAAGGACAGCGATTTGTGGTGTGATGCGGCGACGTGATTCCATTAACCGGACGCAGTTCGCATAGGACTTCAGAATCGACGCGGCACCATTGCCAATAGGCTACAATATGCGCGTACCTGGATCGGTTTAGGTATTGTTTGATATAGGTATCATTAGTCTGTGGAAGAGGGTTGTATGGCCGAGATCAAAACCGTTGACGAGCTGGACGCGCGCGGCAAGCGCGTGCTCGTGCGCGTCGATTTCAACGTGCCGGTGAAGGACGGCGGCGTCACCGACGACACGCGCATCCGCGCGGCGCTGCCCACCATCGAGAAGCTCGTTGCGCAAGGCGCGCGCGTCATCCTCATGAGCCATCTCGGCCGCCCGGCGGGCGAGGGTTTCGAGGAGGCGTTCACGCTGCGTCCCGCCGCCCAGAAGCTCTCTGAGCTCTTGGGCAAGCCCGTGGTGTTCGCCACCGACACGGTGGGCGACGATGCCCGCGCGAAAGCCGCCTCGCTGCGCGACGGCGCCGTGCTGGTGGTGGAGAACCTGCGTTTCGACAAGCGCGAGAAGAAGAACGACCCCGCGTTCTGCGAGGAGCTGGCCGCGCTCGGCGAGGCGTACGTGAACGACGCGTTCGGAACCGCGCATCGCGCCCATGCGTCCACGGCCGGCGTCGCCGCGCTCTTGCCGGCGTACGCGGGCTACCTCATGCAGCGCGAGGTGGGCACGCTCTCGGGCATGCTGGAGAACCCGCGCCGCCCCTTCGCCGCCATCCTCGGCGGCTCGAAGGTGTCGGACAAGATCAAGGTCATCGACGCGCTCATGGACAAGTGCGACACGCTCGTCATCGGCGGCGGCATGTGCTTCACGTTCCTGCTGGCCCAAGGCAAGGCCGTGGGCACGTCGCTCAAGGAAGAGGACTGGGTGGAGCGCGCTGCGGCCATGATCGCCAAGGCGGAGGAGCGCGGCGTGCGGCTGCTGCTGCCGGTGGACGTGGTCGTCGCCGACCGCTTCGCGGAAGATGCCGAAACCAAAACGGTTTCGGTCGATGACATTCCCGGTGATATGATGGGCCTCGATATCGGGCCCGAGACGGCGAAGCTCTATGCCGACGCCGTGGCCGAGGCCAAGACCGTGTTCTGGAACGGCCCCATGGGCGTGTTCGAGATGAAGGCGTTCGAGGCCGGCACGAAGGCCGTGGCCGACGCCGTGGCCGCCAACGCCGACGCGGACACCATCATCGGCGGCGGCGACAGCGTGGCCGCCGTGAACAAGTTCGACCTGGCCGAGCAGATGACGTTCATCTCCACCGGAGGCGGCGCCTCCATGGAGCTCGTCCAGGGCGAGGCGCTTCCCGGCGTGGAGGCGTTGAAGTAAACAACGGCGAGAAACAGGGGGAAGCAATCCTTCTTAATGAGGCATCGCTTCCCGTTAACGCAGCGAAGGGCGAGGGACGGTGTCCGCCAAGCGAGTTCCGCACGAGTCGGACGGCCCGGTGGGCTGTCCGAGCGAGCAGGACTGCTTGAGCGACTGGATACCGTCTTGCGCTTGAAGCGAAGGACACGGAAAGGAAGTGCGGAATGGCACGCAAACCCATGATGGCGGGCAACTGGAAGATGAACAACACCGTCGGCGAGGCGGTGGTGTTCACGCAAGAGATATCGAACCAGTACGAGAAGGAGTGGCCCGAGTCCCTGGACATCGTCATCTGCCCGCCCTACGTGGACCTCAAGCCCGCCAAGACGGTGCTCGACTTCGACAAGACGAAGATCGCCGTAGGCGCGCAGAACGTGTACTGGGAGGCGTCGGGCGCCTACACGGGCGAGATCTCCGTGCCCATGATCAAGGAGATCGGCTGCGCGTGCTCCATCGTGGGCCACTCCGAGCGCCGCGAGCTGTTCGGCGAGACGAACGAGGACGTGAACCGCAAGGTGAAGGCGCTCGTCGAGGCGGGCCTGTACGCCATCGTGTGCGTGGGCGAGTCGCTGGCCGTGCGCGACGAGGGCACCACCGAAGAGTACGTGTGCGCCCAGGTGCGCGCCGCCTTCGCCGGCGTCGACGCGCGCGATGCGGAGACGTGCGTCGTGGCCTACGAGCCCATCTGGGCCATCGGCACGGGCCGCACGGCCACGCCCGAGCAGGCCGAGGCCGTGTGCGCCGCCATCCGCGCGACGCTGGCCGAGCTCTTCGGCGACGAGACGGCCGAGGCGATGCGCGTGCTGTACGGCGGCTCCATGAACCCGGGCAACGTGGACGGCCTCATGGCCCAGCCGAACATCGACGGCGGCCTGGTGGGCGGTGCAAGCCTCAAGTGCGAATCGTTCGTGCAGCTCATCGAGGCGTGCCTGTAAACGCCCTTTTCGTCATCCTGAGCGAGCGAGGCATCCTTTTGTCATCCTGGGCGAGCGAAGCGAGTCGAAGGATCTTCCCGCAAGCGTAGATCCTTCGACTTCGGCCTCCGGCCTGCGCTCAGGATGACAACCTGCAACCCCCCCTGTCATCCTGAGCGGAGCGCGCAAAGCGAGTAACCCCTCCCTGTCATCCTGAGCGGAGTGAACGAAGTGAACGTAGTCGAAGGATCCCGTGCGGCATCAGCCGAAAGCCTCACCCTGCCCGCATGCCTCATCATCATGGACGGGTTCGGCCTGGCCGAGCCGGGGCCGGGCAACGCCATCTCGCAAGCGCGAACGCCGTGCTTGGACGAGCTGTTCGCCACCCGTCCGTGGACGAAGCTCGAGGCATCGGGCGAGGCCGTGGGCCTGCCCGCAGGGCAGATGGGCAACTCCGAGGTGGGCCACCTCAACATCGGCGCCGGTCGCGTGGTGTACCAGGAGCTCACCCGCATCAACCGCGCCTGCGCCGACGGCTCGCTGGCGGCGAACCCCGTGCTGAACGAGGCGTTCGCGGCTGCCGCGCGGCCGGGTGCGGCGCTGCATCTCATGGGGCTCGTGTCCGACGGCGGCGTCCATTCCTCCAACGAGCACCTCTACGCGCTCGCGCGCGCCGCGAAGGCGGCCGGCGTGGCGCATATCGCAGTGCACTGCTTCATGGACGGTCGCGACGTGCCGCCGAAGAGCGGCGCAGGCTATCTGGAAGAACTCGAAGGCGTCCTGGCCGAGCTGACGGACGAGGGCTGCACGGCCGAGGTGGGCAGCATCTCGGGGCGCTACTACGCCATGGACCGCGACAACCGCTGGGAGCGCGTCGAGCAGGCGTGGCGGGCCGTCGTGCGCGCCGAGCCGCACAAAGACGCGACGCCCGCCGAGGTCATGGCCGCCTCCTACGCCGCGGACGTCACCGACGAGTTCGTCGTGCCTGTGGCGCTCGCCGACCGCGGCGTGCGCGACGGCGACGCGGTCGTGTTCTTCAACTTCCGCCCCGACCGCGCCCGCGAGATCACGCGCGCGCTGGTTGACCCGGCGTTCGCCGGCTTCGAGCGCGGAGCGTGGCCGCAGGTGGGCTTCGCGTGCCTGACCGAGTACGACCCCGAGATCCCCGCACCGGTGGCCTTCCCCAAGGAGTTCCCCAGCGACGTGCTGGCCGACGTGCTGGCCGAGGCGGGCCTGCGCCAGTACCACATCGCCGAAACCGAGAAGTACGCCCATGTGACGTTCTTCCTGAACGGCGGGCGCGAGGAGCCGAAGGAGGGGGAGGAGCGCGCGCTCATCCCCAGCCCCAAGGTGGCCACCTACGACCTGAAACCCGAGATGAGCGAGCCCGACGTGGCCGCCACGCTGGCCGCGGCCATCGATGCTGACGAGGCCGACGTGTACATCGTGAACTTCGCGAACCCCGACATGGTGGGCCACACGGGCGTCATCCCGGCCGCCGTGGCCGCCGTCGAGGCCGTGGACGCGGGCGTGGGCCGTGTGCTCGGCGCGCTCGAGCGCAAGGGCGGCGTCGCGCTCGTCACCGCCGACCACGGCAACGCCGACAAGATGCTCGCCGAGGACGGCAGCCCCTTCACGGCCCACACCACGGCCCCCGTGCCGCTCGTCCTCGCGGACTTCGCGGGTACGGGCCGCACGCTCGACGGCCGTTCGGGCGCGCTCTGCGACATCGCCCCCACGCTGCTGGAGCTCATGGGCGTTCCCGCTCCCGCCGCCATGACGGGCGCGAGCCTGCTGGCATAGGCGTCCCGCCCCGAAATGTCCCAATGGGGGACTGTCCCCAATTGGGACATTTTCATGCCAGCGGGAACACCGTGCGGATGAGCAGCATGTACACCAGGGTGCCGCCTATCATGGACAGCGACATGTTCCGCTTCCACAGGTGCAGGCCCACCACCACGGCGGCGGCCAGCAGCTCGGGCGCCATGTGGTAGCCCGACAGGGGGTCGCTCGTGCGGAAGCAGTACACGATGAGCAGCCCCCACATGGTGGCGGGCAGCACCGTGCCCAGGTACGTGACCGCCTTCGGCGTCTTCTCGGCGGTGGGGAAGGCCAGAAACGACGCCCAGCGCGTGATCTGCGTGGCCAGCGCGCCGGCGGCTATCATGACCAGCATCTCGAGCGCGCTCATAGCGCCTGCTCCGCTTCCGCCTCGGTGGGCGAGCTCGCGTTCGCGCCGCCCTCTCCGCCTTCGCGGTCGAGCTGCTTGCGCAGCAGGAGCAGAAGCGCCACGATGGACAGCAGCGCCGGCACGAGGAACCCGTCGCTTCCGAACGCGACCAGGCACGCGAGCGCGGCTCCCAGGCCGATGAGCGACGCGCGGTGGTCGTCCTCGCCCATCCAGCAGTCCAGGAAGATGACGATGAACAGCGCCTTCATGATGAAGTCGATACCCGTGAGGTCCACCGGCAGCCCCGAGGCCACGTACGACCCTACGGCGGCGAACCCGGCCCAATACACGAGGTTGAGCCCGGTGATCCACGCGTACACCCAGAAGCGGTCCACCCCGCGCGGCGCCTCGAGCGGCTGGCACAGCGCGAACGTCTCGTCGATGAGGCCGTAGCGGAGAAAGGCCGTCTTGCGCCCGGCGCCGCGGTACTTCTCCAGCATGCTGATGCCGTAGAACAGGTGGCGTGCGTTGACCATGAGCACCACGAGGAACAGCGAGAGCGGCGTGAACGACGCCGTCAGCATGTCGGCGGCCACGAACTCGGCCGAGCCGGCGAAGATGGACACGGCCATGAGCGGCGCCGCCCAGGGGGGCAGCCCGATGGACGTGGCGTACACGCCGTAGGACAGCCCGCAGAACGCGAAGCCCGCCATAAGCGGCAGCGTTTGCCTGAAGGCGAAGGGGAAGGCCCTCGCGGCCCGTGCCCGCCGTGTGTCCGCGGCGCCGCCCGGCGGCGCGGCGTCGGCCTCGATGCGGTCTCTCGGTTCGTCCATGATGCTCCTCGTCGTGTTCGTTCGGTGGTCGTTATGCTATGCCAGCCGCGAAAACCATGCAATATCGAAATTGCCCGCAATGCAAACGCGCATCTCGCGCCGACTCTCGCGCGGGGGTCTGGTCGTTTTGCGACGCTTGCGACGCCGCTTGGCGTCGTGCTTGCCATGACGGGCTCCTTTCGGGTATACTTCATAACTTGTGTAAACGATTGTCCTCACGTGGAAAGAAGAGAGACGCCTTGAACCCGTTCCTTATCATCATGCTCATCCTGCTCGTCGTTTCGGGCCTGGGCCTTATCGTGTTCATCCTGCTGCATTCCGGCAAGGGCACGGGCATATCCGACATGATCGCCAGCTCGGTGTACTCCACGCAAACCGGCACGAGCATCGTGGAGAAGAACCTCGATCGCATCACCATCATCTTCGCGGTGGTGTTCTTGCTCTCGCTCATCGTGCTCATGATCATCTATCCGCAAGGCACGATCGCAAAATAGAGGAAATTCGCTCTTCACAAGCGGCAACGGTTCGGGTAGAATAACCACCGTTGCTTGCAAGGCAGCAAACATACGTCGGAGTGGTGGAACGGCAGACACGCTAGCTTGAGGTGCTAGTGCCCACACAACGGGTGTGCGGGTTCAAATCCCGCCTCCGACACCAGAAAAGCTAGAAGGAGAGTCCGAGTGGCTCTCCTTTTCGTATATCGGCCCGGTTCGAACGGAGGGACGCCATGTCCAAAACGCTTGCGACGAAAGGCCCCGTGTCCGAACGCATGGGCTCGATCCGCCGCGTGCTGTGGATCGTCCTGTTCCTCAACCTGGGCGTGGCTGCGGCCAAGTACTTCTACGGCGTTGCCAGCGGGTCGGCGTCCATGCAGGCGGACGGCATCCATTCCGTGTTCGATTCCGCCGGCAACGTCGTGGGCCTCGTCGGCATCGCGTTGGCCGCCCGCCCCGCCGACGAGGGGCACCCGTACGGTCATGCGAAGTTCGAGACGTACGCCAGCCTCGTCATCGGCGTGCTGCTGCTCCTTGCGGCCTTCGAGGTGGGCTCGAGCGCCGTGGGCAAGCTCGCGTCGGGTGTGTACACGGCCGAGGTGACCCCCGTCTCGTTCGTGGTCATGGCGGGCACGCTGGCCGTGAACCTGGGCGTGACCACCTACGAGCGCCGTTGCGCCAAGCGCCTCAAGAGCGAGGTGCTGGGCGCCGACGCGAACCACACGCTGTCCGACGCGCTCGTGTCCATCGGCGTCATCATCGGCCTGGTCGCCGTGGCCTTGGGCTTCCCCATGGCCGATCCCGTCATGGCCTTGGTGGTGACCGTCGCCATTCTGGCGACCGCCTACGACGTGTTCAAGCATGCGCTCGCCACGTTGTCGGACCGCGCCCGCATACCCGAAGAGGACGTGCGCGCCGCAGCGGTCGCGGTTCCCGGCGTGCGCGACGCGCATCGCATCCGCACGCGCGGCACGGAAGGGGAGGTGTACGCCGACCTGCACGTGCTCGTGGACCCCTCGATGACCGTGGGGAAGGCCCACGCCCTTGCGGACGAGGTGGAAGACGCCGTGCGGGCGCGCTTTCCGAACGTGGCGGACACGCTCGTGCACATCGAGCCCGACGACGGGCACACGGAATAGGAGGTTGCGCCGAAAGCCGCCGAACGCGCGCCCTGGGCAGCCCTGTCCCTGCGAAGGGCGTTTCGGTGGCGCTTGCGGCGCGGTCTATCGATCGAGAACCGACAGGAGGGAGGTGCGACATGGTGGAAGCCGTTTTGTTCGACGTGGGATCGACGCTCGTCTATCCGAGCCCTTCCGTGGCCGAGACGTTCGCGCGCGTGGCGCGGGAGCGCGGCCACGCCCTCACCGTGCGCGACATCGAGCCCCACATGCCGGCGATGGACGCCTTCTACGAGGCCGAGTACCTGCGCGACGGCGACTTCTGGTGCTCGCACGAGGGCTCGGTGGCCATCTGGCTCGACCAGTACCGCTACGTGTGCCACCTGGCGGGCATCGCCCACGACGCCGAAGGCATGGCGGCCGCCGTGCACGAGGCGTACCGTAAGGGGGACCACTGGGCGCTCTATCCCGACGTGGCGGGCTGCCTGAGAACCCTCAAGCGGCAGGGCCTCATGCTGGGTGTGGTGTCGAACTGGGACGCGGGGCTCGAGGGGCTCCTGCGTGATCTGAGGCTGCTGCCGTACTTCGACGCGGTCGTCTCGTCGGTCGTCGTCGGCTACCGCAAGCCCGATCCCGTCATATTCGACCTGGCGTGCGAGGAGCTGGGCGTGGCGGCGTCGCGCGTCGTGCACGTGGGGGACCGCCCCGACGCTGACGGGGACGGGGCGCATGCGGCGGGCATCCGGCCCGTCATCGTCGACCGCCACGGCGCCGAGGCGGGGTGCGGGTACGAGGTCGTGGAAACGCTCACCGACGTGCCGAAGCTGTTGGAAGAATAGGCGCGCGTCACGCGGCACAGGGTCGCTAGCAGGGCCGGTGTGCGAACAGAGTCCGCGTCGGCCCCTGTTCGCACACCCTGCCACGCGGCATGGTCCCGACCTCTTAAACGGCCCTCCGGTACTCGTCGGGCTTACTTGCGCCGGCCCTTGTTCGGACCGGTCGTCCAGTGGCCGCCCTCCCATATCTCTTGCGCCACGGGAGCCCAGCGATCGGCGGTGTCGTGCGTTTTCGCGCAGAGCGCCGCCGCGTCCTCGGGCTGCGCGAGGTCGGTGGAGCGCGCGCCGGAGGAGGCCACCATCTGGGCCAGCATGTCCTTGTTGTCGAGCACGGGGCAGGGGCGCAGGTGGTTGTCGTTGAACGGCTGGTTGTCGTGGTAGGCCATGAACAAGGGGCGACGGAGCGCCTCGAGGACGGTGGTGTCGCGGATGTTCGAGTCGGAGTAGTGGATGAAGGCGCACGGCTCTATGTCGCCGTTCGCGTTGACGTGCAGGTAGCGGCGCCCGCCCGCGATGCAGCCTTGCGTGAACTCGCCGTCGTTCCAGAAGTCCATGGTGAACAGCGGCTTCGTCTCGCGGAACTTCCTTACTTGCCGGTACATGAACGCACGGTCTTCCGCCGTGGCCAACAGGTCGACGGGCGCCGAGCGCCCTACGGGCATGTAGGTGAAGAACCAGGCGAACTTGGCCCCGCGTGCCACGAGGGCGTCGACGAACTCCTCGCTGCCGACGGAGCGCGCGTTGGCGTGCGTGTAGCAGCACGACACGCCGAAGGGCAGACGGTGCGCCTTCAGCACGCCCATGGCGCGCAGGACGGCCCGGTACGTGCCGTCGCCGCGGCGGGCGTCGGTCGCCTCTTCGAAGCCCTCGACCGATATGGCGGGGATGAAGTTCTTGACGCGCAGCAGGTCCTCGGCGAACGCGTTGTCGATGAGCGTGGCGTTCGTGAACGCGGTGAACGCGCAATCGTCGTGCTTCTCGCACAGGCGGACGATGTCCTTCTTGCGCACGAGCGGCTCGCCGCCCGAGAACAGGTAGAAGAACACGCCCAGCTCCTTGCCCTGCTCGATGATGCCGTCCAGCTCCTCGAACGAGAGGTTCAGCTTGTCGCCGTACTCGGCGGCCCAACAGCCGTTGCAGTGCAGGTTGCAGGCGCTCGTCGGGTCGACGAGCATGGCCCACGGCACGTTGCAGCCGTATTCGGCCGCCGCGTTGTCCTGGCGTTTGAGGCCGATGAGGCAGGCGTTCACAAGGAAGTTCTCCACGACCTTCGCGCGCACGCCGTCGTCGACGTCGGTCCACAGGCTTTTCAGCAGCACCATCCAGTTGTTGTCGGGGTTGTCGACTACCTGGTGGAACAAGGCGCGTTGCTCCACCAGGTAGTCGCTGGGAAGCAGCGCGTCCACGGCCTTGAGCATTCTAGGCAGCTGGACGGCCGGATCGCCTCCCTGCGCGTAGTCGAGGATCTTGCGCGCCACGGTCGATTGCGCGCTTTCCGCGATGGTCTTCTTCGTGTCCGCCATAGAAGTTCCTTCCCCTCGGTGCGCTTCCGCCGTGCCGGGAGGGAGCCGTCGCGTCCGTCGAAGCGAAAGCGCCGTTCTCGCACGGCTGCCCTAAACCGCAGTATATGGATAATGGTTCGGACGAACGGAGCGGGCGGCGAAAGTTCACCGAACCGTAAATTTAGGCGGGAAGGGCCCAAGGAGGGCCGCGCGCTCGCGACTTCGCGCACGGGGCTGTAACCTGCGGCGGGCGCTCGAAGGTCTGGGCGAAAAAAACCGGCCGAACGTTTCCGTTCGGCCGGTCGGCGTGTTATGGAGCGGACGACGGGGTTCGAACCCGCGACCCCGACCTTGGCAAGGTCGTGCTCTACCAGCTGAGCCACGTCCGCATGAAAGCGTTGCAGTGCTTGGGCATTCGTCCCCAAGGGGAGCGAATGGAGGCGACGCCCGGATTCGAACCGGGGGTGAAGGCTTTGCAGGCCTCTGCCTTACCACTTGGCCACGTCGCCGTGTTGCGGCAATACCGTCAAGGAAAAGGCCGGCCAAAACTGTTGAGTATGACCGGCCTCGTACTGACGATGGAGCGGACGACGGGGTTCGAACCCGCGACCCCGACCTTGGCAAGGTCGTGCTCTACCAGCTGAGCCACGTCCGCGTCGCGAGGAAATATGATACTGGAACGCGCCTGCGCGCGCAAGGGTTAATTTAAGAAATTTGCACCTCTTCGCAGGTATCGAGGCCCGAGCGACCGGCCGCAACGCGAATGCCGCGCTGCCGGGGCGGGAGGGCGGCCGCATGGGCGGCGCCACCCTGCGCCATGATCCGGCGCGGAGCGCAGGGATTTCCGGGCGTCGAAGGGCGGGCAACGCAAAACGGGGCAGAATAAGTGCAAATCGTTTGCGCTTTCGCATTCGAACGGTTCATTTTCGAAGAGGGCCAAGCCTTGGGACCGAAAACAAAAAAGCCTCTGACTAGCAGAGGCTTTTAAGAATTTCAGTGGTGCGCGATGCAAGATTTGAACTTGCGACCCCCACCGTGTCAAGGTGATGCTCTCCCCCTGAGCTAATCGCGCACGCTTTCAAGCTGCGGGAACGTTTCGGTTCCAGCAAGCAGATAGTCTACCAGATCGAGCGCGTCTGTCAAAGCACAATTTTGCAGAAATAGGGGTCTTCCCGCGAGCAAGGGCCGGGCGCCCGGCGTCGCCGGCCGTTCGAGCCCGCGGGAGGCGGCGCGTCAGTCCTCGTCCTCGAGCTTCTCGAAGTCGTGGTGGCCGCAACTGGGGCAAGCGGGGAGCTTCTCGGTGTCGCTCGTTATCCTCACCACGTAGCCGCAGTTCTTGCACCGGTAGCGTCCTTCGCCCGGTTGGTCTCCCGTATGGAATTCCATAGCCAGCTCCTTTCTTAGCAGCGGTTGTCGATCGGACGATCCTACCACGGCCCCTTCCGGCGAGGGTGGCGGGCGGTCAACGGCGCGTCGAGCGTTCGGCGACGTCGCGCGCTGGGCTTCGCCGCGGCGCTCCGGCCCCCCGATTCCCCGGCGGGCCTCCCTTGCCGCTCGGTCGGCGACGACCAGGCGCGCGGGCGGCTTTCTCGTGCATTCCGCCGAAGAATGGGGGATAATGGCACCTCGAAGAATGGGACGACACGACGGCGGGGTTCGAAGCCGCACAAGACGGGGGCGATGGGGCTATGGGCGCATCCAACTTCACCGACGACACGCTCGCAGGAGGCTGCGCCGCGTACCGCGACGCCGTGGAGGACCTCAAGGCCCGCCACGGGTTCGACTTCGTGTCCATCGGGCTCACGGCGTTCATCGGCGCGCCGCTCAAATGGGTGTACAGCGCCGGTGCCACCGGCGAGCGGCACCGGCGCATCGTGCTGGCTCCCGGCCACGGCATCGGCGGCATCACCCTCAAGTCGGGCAAGCCCATGATGTTCGTCGACATCGACGAGGAGATCGATCCGCGCGAGTACTCGTCGTATCCCATCGTGTTCGCCGAGGACCTGCGCAGCTTCTGCGCGCTGCCGCTCAAGAAGGGCGGGCGCGTGGTGGCGGTGCTGCTGTGCGCGTACCGCTCGGTGAGCGACCGGCACGAGGAAAGCTACCGGCGGCTCATCGAGGATTTGGATGGCAGGCTGCTCGATTTCGACGTGGTGTCGGACGATTTCATGGACTTCGAGAGCATCGCCGCCGAGAAACGCGCCGACTCGGCTACGAACCCCATTTTCGTCCGCTCGGAGCTCTCTCGCGTCATCGCTGCGCAGGAGGACGAGCGCAAGCGCATCTCGCGCGAGCTGCACGACGGCGTGGCGCAGGAGCTGCTGAGTATCTCGTTTCTGTTCAACCAGATGGCGGGCCATCTTGACGACGTGGGCACGGGTCTTTTAGGGCAGGCGCGCAACACCGTCGACCGCATCTTGGACGAGCTCCACAACATTTCGGTCGAGCTGCGCCCCTCGGCGCTGGACCATCTGGGCTTCCTGCCGGCCCTGCGCTCGCAGGCCGCCGTGTTCGAGAAGACGTACGGTGCCGAGATCGTGTTCGAGGGAAGCCTGTCGTGCGACCGCTTCGACCAGGCGCTCGAGACGCAGGCGTACCGCATATGCCAGGAGGCCATCTTGAACGCCTGCAAATACGCCGACACCGAGCGGGTGTTCGTGACGCTGGAAGACGCCGACGGCTGGCTGCATGTGAGCGTGGTCGACCACGGCCGCGGGTTCAACACCGCGAACCCCGAGATCAAGGGCAGCGGCTGCGGCCTGTACGGCATGCAGGAGCGCGCCAACCTCATTGGCGCGAGGCTCACCACCTCGTCGGGGCCGGGTGGCACCACGGTGACGCTCGTGGCGCCCATGCACGTGGTCGAGGGCAAGGAGGCCTCCCGATGATCCGCATCGTGCTGGCCGACGACCACGAGGTCGTGCGCGCCGGGTTCAAGATGATACTGGAGCAGGACCCCGAGATGAAGGTGGTGGCGGAGGCGGCCGACGGCGCGCAGGCGTACTCGATCGTCGCGCGCGAGAAGCCCGACGTGCTGCTCATGGACATTTCCATGCCGCCGGGGCAGAGCGGGCTCGTGGCGTGCGAGAAGATAGCGGGCGACTTCCCCTCCACGAGGATCGTGATACTCACGATGTTCGCCGAGCCCGAGTACTTGTTCTACACGCTGCGCGGGGGCGCTGCGGGCTACATGCTGAAGAACTCCACCTCGGAGGAGCTGATCGCCGCCGTGCGGGCCGTGGCCGGGGGCGGCAGCTACATCCATCCGAAGATGGCCGCCCTGCTCACCAAGCAGCTGGTGGGCGGCGAGGGGGAGGACCGTTCCTACCAGAGCCTTTCGAACCGCGAGCTGGAGATCCTGCAGCTTCTGGCCAAGGGGTACACGAACAAGGAGATATCCGAGCGCATCTTCCTGTCGGTCAAGACCGTTGAGGCCCATCGCTCGAAGATATACCGGAAGCTGGGCTTCAAAACACGCGCGGACCTGGTCTCCTACGCCCTGAACCACAAGCTTCTGGACGTGTGAGGGTCCGTTCTTACGAAGGCCCTTGCTCGGTCTGTTTCGCGCCCTTTCCCAATCCCATGGACAGGGCGTGGGTGGGGCAGGCGTCCACGCAGGAGCCGCAGGCCATGCAGTCGCCCGCGCGCACGACCGCGTCGCGCTCGGTGAGCACGGGATCGAGTATGGAGGGGTCGGCCAGGCAGGCCTTGCGGCAGGCGTCGCAGTGGATGCAAGCCGTGCGGTCGTACTTCACGTTCACCAAGCCGGCGCGCCCGATGGCCTCGTAGAAGCCGCCGAGCGGGCAGAGCGAGCGGCACCACACCCGATGCCCCCAGAACAGCTCGGCCGCCACGACGGCCCCGAGGGTCCAGAGGCCCGCCACGCTGCCGAACAGGATGCCCTTGTTCACGGCTCCGATGGGGGAGAACGCCTCGAACACGGGAACGCTCGCCACGGCGGACAGCGCGAGCACCGCGAGGGCCGTCCAGAGCTTCGCATGGCGCGGCACGGGGGCTTCGCTCACCTTGATGCCCAGCTTGCGTCGCAGCGCGTCGACCAGCTCCAGCAGCAGGTTCGTCGGGCACACCCAGCCGCAGAACGCGCGGGCGCGCACGAGGCCGTAGAACACCACGATCGGCAGCGCGAACAGCAGCCAGTCGAGTTCGAACGTTTTGGAGGCGGCGACGACCTGAAGGACCCCGAACGGGTCCAGGAGGGAAAGCCCCCCGATAGATGAAGAGGAAAGGCTGCCGAAAAAGGGGAGGTCGGCAGGAGTGGGAACAGGATCGTCGCCGCCGACGGACACCCCGAACAGGCCCCAGCCGGCAAGCAGCAGCGGCGCCGCGAACAGCAGCAGGACCGCTACCTGCACCGCGTGCCGCAGCCAGGACCATTTGAACGCATGCGAGGTGTTCGGGGTGCGCTTCATTTCACGGCTGCCCTTCGCAGCGTGGGGTCGTCCTCGAAGTTGGCGTACACCAGGTTGATGCCGGTGACGCCCTCGATGCCCACGAACGTGCTCGCGACGGCGTGCGAGTCGTCGAGGGTCTCGGCCTCGACGGTCACCACGACCTTGCAGCCGTTCGTCTCGTGCACTTCGACGCCTTCGATGCGGCCGAGCTCTCCGGCCGCGCGCGCCGTGGCTTCGGGCGTCGTCTCCACGACGAGGCTTGATATGACCATGATGCTCTCCTTACTGCACGTACATGGCAGGTTGATACGTTGCAAGTCGGTTTCCGTAGGGGCGCTCTCCAGAGCGCCCGCTCGCGCGCAGCGCGAGAACGCGGGCCTTGGTTGCTTTTTCGGCTTTGCCGGAACGGGCGCTCTGGAGAGCGCCCCTACGGTTCGACTCGGGGCAGGGACGAGGTGCGGTTCGAGGCGTTCGACGCAGCCGAAGTGCTCGTGCGGGGCGGCGGAGGGGGGCCGCCCCGCACGGAGGGAAGGGCTTTTCGAGCGCTAGCTTTGCACGTGGCACGTGTTGCACTGCTCGTGCGTGGGGTCGAGCTCGAGCGTTTGGGACGAGCCGTCCACGTAATGGTCCTCGGGCAGGGCCACCGTGCCGTTCAGCATGGGGTTCGAGCGCTCGCTTGCGCCGTGGCAGCCGTAGCAGCCGGGGGCGCCCAGGCTCTCGAAGCGGCCGTCGTGGTTCGCGGGCATGAGCGGCGGCGCGCCGGCGGGCACGTCGGGACGCGCGTCGCTCGTCGGCGCGGTGCTCGCGCACCCCGCCGCCGCCACCGTTCCGGCCAGCATCGCGAGCGCGAGGGCGCCGGCAACCAATTGCTTCTTCATGGCTATCACCCCTCGACCTTCGTGATAGAGACGCAGGTCTTCTTGTAGTCCGGCTCCTTCGAAAGCGGGCAGTAGGTGTCCTGCACCGCCAGGTTCACGAGCGTCTCCTCGGCGAAGAAGGGCGCGAACACGATGCCCTCCTGCGGCTCGGTGCGGCCGGCCGTGGACGCCTTGATGTCGAACTCGCCGAAGCGCGACTTCACGTGCACGAGGTCGCCGTCGGCCACGCCCAGCTTGGACGCGTCGTTCGGATGGATGTTCAGCAGCGCCTCGGGCAGCGCACGGTCGAGCTCGGGCACGCGGCGCGTCATGGTGCCGGTGTGCCAGTGCTCCAGCAAGCGCCCGGTGCAGAAGTAGAACGGGTACTCCTCGTCGGGCGTCTCCGCCGGCGGCTCGTAGGGACGGAACACCACGGAGGGCTTCATGTTGCCCGACTTGTAGAACGACAGGTTGTTCGCCAGGCCCGGCTTGCCGTACTTCGCCACGCCGATCTCGTCGAAGCCGTCTTCCTGCTTGCCGTCGGCGAAGCGCCAGTGCGTCTCGAGCCACTTGCCGTCGACGTTGCGCACGGGCCAGGTCATGCCGTGGTGGGCCAGGTACTCCTCGTAGGGGGCCAGCTGCTTGGCTTCCATCTTCAACTTCGCGTTGAACGTTCCGTCGGCGTCGTCGTTGATGGCCTTGGCGCGCTCGTTCATCTCGGGGTTCGAGAAGATGCGGTACTCCTCCCACAAAAGGCGGTTCGTCTCGCGGGAGTCGTTTTTGAAGTCGTGCGCGCCCTTGTCGTAGATGAAGCCGAACAGGTGGTCGAAGGAGTCCTTGCCGTCGATCTGCTCGCCGTCGAGCACGCGGTGCGCCACCTCCATGAACGCCCACAGGTCCCACTTGGCCTCGCCCGGCGGGTCCACGGCTTTCTCGAACACCGCGCTTCGGCGCTCGGCGTTGCCGAACTGGCCCTCGCGCTCCACCCACAGGGCCACGGGCAGCACGACGTCGGCGTACTGGGTGGACAGGGTGGGGTACACCTCGTTCACCACGATGAACGTGTCGAAGATGCCCTTCTTGTCCTCGCCGCGACCCAGGAAGCGCTGCAGGTTCGGCATGGACTGGGCCCAGTTGTTGTGCGCGGTCCACAGAAAGTCGATGTTGCCCTTCGACATCTCGCGGAATATCTTCACCGTGTGCATGCCGGGCTTCTGGATGGCGTCGAGGTAGCCTTCGGGCAGGTCCCAGATGGCCTCGGTGTAGCGGCGGTGCTGGGCGTTGGCGACCAGCAGGTCGGCCGGCAGGCGGTGCGAGAACGTGCCCACCTCGCGAGCCGTGCCGCAGGCCGTGGGCTGGCCGGTGAGCGAGAAGGGGCCGCAGCCGGGACGGGCGATCTTGCCCGACAGCAGGTGGATGTTGTACAGGTTGTGGTTCATCCACGTGCCGCGGTTGTGCTGGTTCACGCCCATGGTCCACAGCGACATGATGTTCTTGTCGGGATCGGCGAACTCGAAGGCGAGCGCCTTCAGGTCCTCAACCGGCACGCCGGAGAGCTCGGACGTGTACTCGAACGTGTAGGGTGCCAGGCGCGCGGCGTACTCCTCGAACGTGATGTTGCTCACCGCGTCGACCTTCTGGCCGATCTCGCTGGCGTCGTAGCCGTCGTCGGTGGCGTTGCCGATGTCCTCGGTGCCCTGCTTGAACTGCAGATGGTCGTTCACAAACGCCTCGTCGTACTTCTTGTTCTGCACGAGGTAGTTCGCGATGCAGTTGGCGATGGCCAGGTCGGTGTTCGGCTTGAACAGCATGACGGTGTCGGCGCTCGCCGACGTGCGCGTGCGCAGCGTGCCCAGATCGTAGTGCTTCACGTTCTTGCCCGAGAGCTTGCGGGCCGTGAGGCGCGAGTACAGCATGGGGTGCGCCTCGGCCATGTTGGCGCCCCAGGTGACGAACACGTCGGCGTTGTCGAGGTCGGCGTAGCAGCCGGCCGGCTCGTCGGTCTGGAACACGTTCATGAAGCCCACCACGGCGCTGGCCATGCACAGGCGCGCGTTCGGGTCGACGTTGTTCGACAGAAGTCCGGCCTTGATGAACTTGGCGCAGGCGTAGCCCTCGGTGATGGGCTGCTGGCCGGAGAGCCAGAACGCCAGGCGCGACTTGTCGGCCTTCCACGTTTCCTTGAGCTTCGACGACACGAGGTCGAGCGCCTCGTCCCACGTGGCCTCGCGCAGGCCCTCGTCGGTGCCCTTCGTGGACTTGTCCTCGCGGATGAGCGGCTTGGTCAGGCGGTCGTCGCCGTAGAGGATCTTGCCCAGGAAGTAGCCCTTCACGCAGTTGAGGCCCTTGTTCGAAAGGTTCTCCGGGTCGCCCGTGACGCTTACGAGCTTGCCGTCCTTCGCCTCGCAGATCACGCCGCAGCCGCAGCCGCAGAAACGGCACACGGCCGTGTACTTCTGGCCGCCGCCGTCCGCCGCCGCGCCCTGGCCGCCGCTTGCGCAGCCGGTCATCGACGCAAGGCTGCCAGCCGCTGCGGCGCTTGCCAGCGCCACGGCCGTCGCCTTAACGAACGCTCGTCTTGAGATGTCCATGACACCCCTCCTTCTCTCCCTTTTCGCTCTTCACTCTCTATCCCACCGTTTCCTCGAACGGATTGATGGCGTCGAAGCCGTCAGGCGCCGCCTCGGGCGCGTTCGGCGTGCGTTTCGATGCGGATGGCCACGTTCGGCTCGTCGACGACGCAGCGCTCGACGCACAGGCCGCATCCGGCGCACCGTTCCTCGTCTATGACGGGGGCGAACACGGAATGGATGGCGTCGCCTTCGCGCATGCGGTAGTCGATGGTGATGGCCTGGTCGATGAGCGGGCACGTGCGGTAGCACACTTCGCAGCGCATGCCCTGGAACGCGATGCACAGATCCTCGTCGATGACGGCCGTTCCCATGCGCACGTCCGAACGCTGCTCCACGTCGCGCAAAGCCCCGGTAGGGCAGGCGTCGACGCAGGGGAAGTCCTCGCACAGGCGGCACGCTTGGGAGCGGGCGTCGACCATGGGCGTTCCCGTGGCGAGACCCTGGTCGCCGGGGGCGGGGAAAAGGGCCAGGTACGGGCAGGCCTCGATGCATTTGCCGCACTTGACGCATCGGGCGGAGAAGTCCTTCTCGCCCTGCGCGCCGGGGGGCCTCAGAAGGCTCGCCTCGCCTTGGGCGGCGTAGGCCACGCCCTGGAAGGCCACGACGGCTGCGGACAAGCCGGCTACGACGCTGGACAGTTTCATTGATCCCCTTTCTTCACACCATATATGATGCGCTTGCATCGAGGGTGTGCCAATCGGGGTAGCCCCGAAGCGGCAAGGGGGAAGCCCCTTTGAAGGGGGAGGGTTTTATACTATTGTTTTCCGAGGATGATTAAGGAGAACGCGCCCTACGCGTACAGGCGGATGCCCACGTACACCGCGGTTTCCGGCAGGCCCTTCACGTCGTAGACGCTCGAAAGCCCGATGGCCGAAACGCGCCAGTGGTACGTGTCGTCGCCCACCGCGACGGTGCCCTCCAGAAACGTGTTGCCGGATTCGTCGACGCCCACCTCGCCGGCCGTTGCCGGGTCGAAGCCCTCGGAGGCGATGGCCGTCTGCACGGCGGCTTCCACGCTGCCCGACGAGAAGTCGGCGTACTTCACGCGCATGTCCGTGTAGTCGCCGGGTTCGGCCGTGAACTGCCACGAGCCGTTCAGCAGCAAGGTGGCATCCGCCGCCGACAGGCCGGACACGTTGCTGTACATGACGAGCGCCTGCGCCTCGCTGACGTCGGCGGGTAGCTTTATAAGGTCGATCTTCCCGCTCGTGTCGCCGGAGAGGGTGCCTTTGTCCGCGATGCTCCAACCCGCTTCCGCGAACGCCGCCTTGATGCCTTCGACGTCCAACCCGACGAGCGACGCGAGGTTCGGCAGGCTCTCCATAGAGGCGGGGCGGGCGAGGTTCTGCTCCATCGTGGCCTGCGCGCGCTCGGCCGAATGCGACACGTTGTCGATGACGTTGAACAGGAAGACGCCACCGATGATGGCCGCGACCAGGACGAACGCAGCCATGATGACCATCTGGGGGCGCGGTGCGTTCAGCGGCCGGGCAAGCGAGCTGCCGTCCAGGTAGCGAACGGGTCCGTCGCCGGCGTCGTAACCGTTTTTTCGCGCGTTAAAAAACATGAGCGTACTCCTGAGGGGTTTGTGTGCTTTGGGCATTATAACATTGCCCGTCTCGACCTGCCCGCAAGCGGCTACATCAACCTTATTTGCAGAGATGCGGATGATTCGAATCTTCGTCTTGATCGCATACTGCCCCGACGCCGCATCTGCCACTCTAAGCGAACGGGGCGAGTCAAGGGGCCTTGCCGCTTACGGCATGAGCCTTCGACTTTGCTTGGCGCCCGTGTTCGGGATGACGGGCGCGGTCATGCGCGGTTCGATAGCCGATCTCGGCTCATCCTAGTTCGAGCTCTCCGACGACCGTCGTGCCGTCCTGTTCGTATACGGTCACGATGGTCTTACCTTTCGCTTTTCGAGCTTCCATCATCTTGACGGCTTCGTCCGGGTTGGCGGGAGGCGGAGGGTCGATTTCGTCCTTCCATACGTATCCGGTGTCGCCGTTGGTCGCTACGGCCGACACGAGGTCTGGATACAGTGCATGCATGTCCTCATACGAGCCGGTGACGTCTTGCGGCACGTCGGCGGCCGATCCGTAGGTGTTGCCATGCTCGTTGACCGGGTAAGGCACGGTGACGTCCTTGGCATCGCGCAAGGGCGCGCTCGTTTCGCTTGGGGAAGGCGCTGTCTTTTCTTGGTTTTCCGGAGAATCCGCGCAAGAAGGCAACAGCAGGGCGCAAAAGACGGCGAATGAAAGCGCGATGGCGATCATGCGACCGATACCGTTTCGCATACGCGTCACGTCCTTCGGGCAAATGGCGTTTTCCTCACTATAGTCCCAGCACGATGTCGGGCGCAATGCCGACTGGCCTAACAGCATGAAAACGGAGGATTAGGCTGGTTTGTACACGTTGCGTTGAATTGTGCTTTTAGCAATTGCCGACTCGAGGGCGTCGTGTTAGGATACCAAACGCCCGTGGGGGAGTAGTTGGCTTGCGCATGCAGTGCAAGCGGCACGTTCAACATCATGGCTTGACAGCCTGGCGTGTCTGAAATAACGAGACTCATGGCGCAGTTGGCATCGATGCGGCTGCGCCATGAGTCTTTTTTTATGGACTCTGCCGACCTACGGAAAAGACGAGTATACGAAGAAGGAGCTAACAACCTGTGGACCTATCAATCTTCACCTCGCCCGAGGCTTGGATCAGCTTGGTCAGCCTCATTTTCCTGGAAATCGTGCTCGGCGTGGACAACCTGGTGTTCATCTCCATCACCACGAACCGCCTTCCTCCCGAGAAACAGCACATAGGCCGCAAGCTGGGTCTGGCCGGGGCGCTCGTCATGCGCATCATCTTCCTGTGCTTCGCGTCGTTCCTTGTGCACATGACCGCCCCGCTGTTCACCATCGACCTGGGTGCGTACGCGCACGGCTTCTCGGTGCGCGACCTCGTGCTGCTCATCGGCGGCGGCTACCTGATATACAAGGGCATCGCCGAGCTGCGCGAGACGCTCAAGCTCACCGAGGTCAAGGCCGAGCACTGCGAGGAGCACAAGGCCCTGCACCTCATATCGCTTCCGCAGGCCGTGGGCACCATCATGATCATGGACGTGGTGTTCTCCATCGACTCGGTCATCACGGCCGTGGGCATGGCCGACCACCTCATCATCATGATCATCGCCGTCATGCTGGCCGTGTTCCTCATGATGATCTTCATCGACCCCATCTCGAACTTCATCAACGGGCACCCCGAGATGAAGATGCTCGCGCTCACGTTCATCGTGGCTATCGGCGGTTTGCTGGTCATCGACAGCGTGGGCTTCCACACGGGCATCGAGCTTCTGCACATGCCGCTCGAGAAGCTCATCGTGTACTTCGCCATGGTGTTCTGCATCGTGCTCGAGCTCATCCAGATGCGCTACAACGCGAATTTCCTCGCCTGGCGCAAGGAGCGTTGGAAGACGGAGACGGCCGCGCAGATCGAGAACGTGCGCGCCGAGATGATGGAGCAGATGGAGCGCGAAGCCGCCGAGGACGCCGCTTCCGGCGAAAAGGGCGGCGCGGCCAAAGAGGCTTCCGAGCGCATCCAGCCCGTCATCATCGGCAACAACGTGTACGTCATGATGCCCATGGCCGGCGAGGACGCCGCGTCGTTCAAGGAGCTCATGGCTACGTCGTCTGCGGCCAGCGCCTCGTTCGACGCTCCGCTCGAGATAGCCGCGCAGGTGGAGGACGCCGAGCCCACGTACGAGGAGCCCGAAGGGAAGTAAGGGGAACCCGTAGTGGAACGGCGCTTGGAGCAGCGCCGTTCCCGCAGGTCTTCCGTAGGGGCGCTCTCCTGAGCGCCCGCTCGCGCGCAGCGCGAGAACGCGAGCCTCGGTTGCTTTTCCGGCTGCGCCGGAACGGGCGCTCTGGAAAGCGCCCCTACAGAGGGCTTCCGCTCAGAATGACAATTATAGAAGCCTCTACGCCTCGGCGAAGAGGTCCCAGCCCTCTTCCGAGATGAAGAAGCGCGCGGCGCGGCGCATGATGTGGGCGGTGAACGGCGTGGTGAGGCGGGTGGCCTCGCCGTCGTATTGCACCTCCATGGGCGGGTCGGCCTCCACGCGCACCTCGCGGGCGCGGTGCAGCTCGAGCGAGTCCGTGCGGTCGGGGAAGTCGCCTCCCCGGTCGAGCAGCCCGGCGAGCACGGCGGGGATGAGCTCGAAGGCGTTCTGCGCCTTGAGCACCACCACGTCGAACACGCCGTCGCGCGGCTCGTTGCCGTGCGTGACCGAGATGTCGAACTGGATCTTCGAGAAGTTCACCAGCAGGATGCCCAGCCCCTCGCTCTCCACCGTCTCGCCGTCGAGCGTCAGCTTGAACTTCGACGTTTGCGGCAGGGGGTTCGCGATGGCGGCGGACAGGTAGGCCATGGGGCCCAGCAGGCGCTTCGCGGGTGCCGCGCCATGCATGATGGCCGCGTCGTAACCGGCGCCCGCCATGATGCCGAAACCGAAGCGGCGCCCGGCCACCTCGATCTCGCCCAGGTCGAAGTCGAGCGTGCGCTCCTCGCGCACGAGCTTCGCCAGCGCGTGGGGCTCCAGGGGCGAGGCCAGGTTCGCGGCCAGCAGGTTCGCCGTGCCGGCGGGAAACGGCAGGATGGGGATGCCCGTGTTCGCCAGCCGGTAGCTCACCGTGGCCACCGTGCCGTCGCCGCCGCTCGCCACCACGGCGTCGAACGCCTCCGCGTCGTCCAGCAGGTCGCGCACGTCGGTCGTGCCGTCGGTGGAGCGCAGGCACACCTCGTCGCCGTCGCGCGCGAACGATCGGACGAAGTCGTAGACGGACCCCTCTCCGAAGCCCGATGCCAGGTTGTTGATGACGAGCAGTTTCACCGGTTCCCTTTCGCTCTCTTTGCTATGATGGCATAGTACAACATGAAACGCGGATGACAAGGCAAGGAATCTCGTACATGTATATTGCTACCCAAGAAAACCTCGCGGCGTTCGTCGAGCGCGCGCGCACCTCCAGCGTGCTCGCCATCGACACGGAGTTCCTGCGCGAGAAGACGTACTACGCGCGGCTGTGCCTTCTGCAGATGGCCACCGACGACGAGGTGGTGATCGTCGACCCCTTCGAGATAGACGACCTTTCCGTGCTGGAGCCTTTGCTCACGGACGAGGGCATCGTGAAGCTGTTCCACGCGGCCGGGCAGGATCTGGAGATCATCCTGCGCGAGGTTGGCGTGCTGCCGCGCCCCGTGTTCGACACGCAGATCGCCGCAGCGCTTTTGGGCCACACCCAGCAGATCGGCTATGCGGCGCTCGTGCACGCGGAATGCGGCGTGTCGCTCAAGAAGATCGACTCGTTCACCGACTGGTCGCGCCGGCCGCTGTCGGCCTCGCAGCGCGACTACGCGGCCGACGACGTGGTGTACCTGCCGCGCCTGTACGAGAGCATGCGGGCGGCGCTCGAGGAGAAGGGCCGCCTGCATTGGCTCGACCACGACTTCGCCGAGCTCTCGGACCCGGTGCGCTTCGAGACGAACGAGCGCGAGCGCTTCCGCCGCCTCAAGCGGGTGTCCCAGCTCTCGCGCCGCCAGCTCTCGGCCGCGCGCGAGGTGGCGGCCTGGCGCGAGCTGGAGGCGCAACGTCGCGACATCCCGCGCAAGTGGGTGATCACCGACGAGCAGGTCGTGGAGGCCTGCAAGCGCGAGGCGCGCTCGATCGACGAGCTGTTCATGGTGCGCGGCCTGTCGGACCGCCTGTCCACGAAGGACGCGCGCGCCGTCGTGTCGCTCATCTCCTCGGCGCTCGACGCGCCCCCCGACACCTGGCCGGAGCTCGACCGCTGTTCGAAGAGCGAGCCGAACGTCGACGCCCAGCTCGACCTCATGAGCGCCTTGGTGCGCCTGCGCGCCAAGGAGAACGGCATCGCGTTTCCCACGCTGGCCAGCCACGACGACCTCGCCCGCGTCGCGCGGGGCTACCGCGAGGGCGTGGATCTGCTGCGCGGGTGGCGGCGCGCCATCGTGGGCGAGGAGCTTCTGGAGCTTTTGGAGGGGCGCTTGGCGCTGAGCCTGGACGGCGACGGGCTCGTGGTGGAGCGGCGCGATTGAACGTCCCGCATCACGGAACCCCCGACTCTCTAGGAACCCCGTAGGGGCGCTCTCCAGAGCGCCCGTTCCGGCGAAGCCGGAAAACCAACCGAGGCTCGCGTCCTCGCGCTGCGCGCGAGCGGGCGCTCTGGAGAGCGCCCCTACGGAGTCTTGCGGGAAGCGGGGAGGGCTCCCCTGCGGAGGGCGGTTGGCGAAACGATGACGGGCGTTTGATGATTCGGCGCTGTTTGCCCGGCGCTCATCGTCGGATTTGGCGCTTTTGTATAATACAGGTGTACGGTAAAAGCGGCCGAAAGCGGCCGCGGACGCAACCTCTTCGAAGGAGTGGTTTCATCCTATGTTTTTCGGATTGAGCAACGGATACCTGCTGCTGATCGTGGTCACGCTCATCATCGGCGGCTTCGCCACCTGGTACGTGAACTCGCAGCTTAAAAAATACACGAGGGTGCCCATCTCCAACGGGCTCACCGGTGCCGAGGCGGCGCGTCACATGCTCGCCTACTACGGCGTGACGAACGTGGCGGTGAACCGCGGCGGCGCGGGCCAGGATTTCTTCGACCCGCGCACGAACTCGGTCACGCTCTCGCCCGACGCGTTCGACGGACGGTCGATCACGGCCACGGCCACCGCGTGCCACGAGGTTGGCCATGCCTGCCAGTACGCGCAGGACTACGCGCCCATGAAGATCCGCGGCGCCATCGTGCCGGTGGTGAACCTGGCGTCGAACGCCTGGATATTTTTGCTCATGATCGGCATATTCGCCAACATCACGCCGCTCACCACGCTCGCCATCGTCATGTACGCCGTGGTGGTGCTGTTCCAGCTGGTCACACTGCCCGTGGAGTTCAACGCCTCGCGCCGCGCCATGACGTACATGGACACCATCTCCCTGCCGCAGTCCGAGCAGAGCGGCGCGTTCAACGTGCTGCGCGCCTGCGCGCTCACGTACGTGGCGGCGGCCCTCACGTCCATCCTGCAGCTGCTGTGGCTGCTGGGCCAGCGCCGGGACTAGCGGGGTCGCATGGGGGTTCAGGGAGAAGGAGAGCGCGCGGCCATGGTCGACGCGCTTGAGCGGGCGCGCGCGGCGACGGCTGGGTCGTGCGCCAGCGCACCGGCGGGCGGCAGCTCCGCACACGCAGCGGGAGCGACGGAACCCGAAGGCGCGTCTTCGGCGCTTTCCGTCTCCGCGGCCATGGCCCTTGCGAAGGGCGCGCTCGAGGGCGTGGTCGTGCGCTTGGTGGGCGAGGTGTCCGAGACGAGCAGCAAGCGCGGCTACAAGGCCATGTACTTCACGGTGAAAGACGCCGACGCCGCGCTGCCCTGCATGATGTGGATGGGTCGCTACAAGGCCTCGGGCGTCGACTTGGCCGTGGGACAGCTGGTCGAGTTGACCGGCAGGTTCACGCTGTACGCGGCGAAGGGCCGCATGAACTTCGACGTGTTCTCGATCGAGCTGGCGGGCGAGGGGCGGCTGCGCGCGCAGGTGGCGGCCCTCGCCCGCAAGCTGGAGGCCGAGGGGCTCATGGATCCGGCGCGCAAGCTTCCCATCCCGCAGTTCCCGCTGACCATCGGCATCGTCACCTCGCCGCGCGGCGACGCCGTGCACGACATGCTGCGCACGCTGCGCAACCGCTTCCCTGTGGCGCGCGTGTATGTGGCGGGCGTGCAGGTGGAGGGCGCCCAGGCCGCCGCCAACATCGTGGAGGGCATGCGCTGCATGTACCGCGCCGGCGTGGAGGTCATGCTGGTCGGGCGCGGCGGCGGGTCCTACGAGGACATGATGCCCTTCAACGACGAGGCTCTGGCGCGCGCCATCGCGGCATGCCCCATTCCCGTGGTCACCGGCATCGGGCACGAGCCCGACACGTTCATCGCCGACATGGTGGCCGACCGGCGGGCCTCCACGCCCACGTACGCGGCCATGGCCGTCACGCCCACGCGCGAGAACTTGGAGGAGCTGTTCTGCGCGCACGCCCGCTCGTTGTCCATGAGCGCCGGGCGCGCCGTGGAGCGGGCGGCCGCCGAGGTGCGTCGCTGCGCCGAGCGGCCCGTTATCCGGGACCCGAACTCGCTGCTCGCCGCCCCGATGCAGGGCGTCGATCTGGCCTCGGAGCGGCTGTTCCGCGCCATCCCCGCCAGCCTGGAGCGCGACCGCGCCACGCTCGACCGCCAGCGCGAGCGCCTGTCGCGCCTTCTGCCCGAGGGCGTGGCGCGCGAGCTCGCCGCGCTCGAGCGATGCCGGGAGCGTTTGCTGCCGGCCCTGCCCGCCAGCCTGGAGCGCGACCGCGTGCGGGTGGGGCACGCGCTGCAGCGCCTCGCTTCGCAGGGGCCCGGGCTCGTGCCGCGGTTCGGCCAGCAGGCGGCGCTCGCGGCAGCGCGTTTGGAGGACCTGTCGCCCCTGTCCGTCATCGGGCGCGGCTACGCCATCGCGCGCACCCAAGAAGGCGTTGTGGCGAAGAGCGTCGAAGACGCGCCGCCGGGCTCGGCGCTCGAGGTGACGGTGTCGGACGGCGTGCTGGCGTGCCGCGTGGAGTCGGCGCGGCGCGAGGATATCGAGATGATACTATGGGAGGATGAGGGCAATGGAGACAGGTGATCGCAAGCCCATCGAGGAGCTGACGTTCCGCGAGGCCATGGGCGAGCTCGACGGCATCGTGCGGGTTCTGGAGAGCAACACGCTGGAGCTCGAGGACAGCTTGGTGAGCTACGAGCGCGGCGTGGCGCTGCTGCGCGCGCTGCAAGGCCGCCTGAACGAAGCGCAGCAGAAGGTGGAGGTGCTGATGGGCGAGCTCGAGGGCGAGGTGGACGACGCCACGCGCGACGCCACGCTGTCGTAGGCCGATGCCGCCCCGGCGGGCGGCGCGCGAAAGAGAAGGATAGAGAAGGAGAGGGCGCTATGCGCAAGGACGACTGCCTGTTCTGCAAGATCGTGGCGGGGGAGATCCCGTCCACCAAGGTGTACGAGGACGATCGCGTGCTCGCGTTTCGCGACGTGAACCCGCAGATGCCCACCCATGTGCTCATCGTGCCGAAGAACCACTACGACAACATCGGCGACGACATCCCCGACGAGGAGATGGGCTACCTGTTCAACACCGTGCGCAAGGTGGCCGAGCTCGAGGGCATCGCCGAGAGCGGCTACCGCGTGATCGTGAACACGAACGATGACGCGCAGCAGTCCGTGCACCACATCCACGTGCACGTGCTGGGCGGCGCCCCCATGAACTCGGGCGACCCTTCGCAGAAGTAACCCGCGGGCGCAGGGGAGGCGGGCACCGGCCGCAGCCGGGTCCTCCGTAGGGGCGCTCTCCAGGGCGCCCGCTCGCGCGGAGCGCGAGAACGCGAGCCTCGGTTGTTTTCCGGCTTCGCCGGAACGGGCGCTCTGGAGAGCGCCCCTACGGGGCTTGCCGTCGCAGGAGGCGGCAAGCCCCTTCGCTTGTCTCGCTCGAACCGCCTGTCCGAACCTTTTCGGTGAGCGGCGCGCCGTTTGCCGAAACAAGGGCTTGCAATCATTCAACGACCACCTTGCTTCCCTAAAATCAATGATTTAGGAATTGAACCTAAAAGGAGGCAGGTCGTTGAACGTACTCGTTATCAATGCAGGATCATCTTCCTTGAAGTACCAGCTGGTGAACGTGGAGCAGCATGAGCTGCTGGCCAAGGGCATCTGCGAGCGGGTGGGCTCGGCCGAGGCGTTCCACAAGCACGGCCTTGACAAGAACGAAGAGGTCATCGACGCGAAGATGGCCGATCACGACGACGCGATGGCGCTCGTGCTGGAATCGCTGACAAGCGGCCCGACGAAGGCCATCGACTCGCTCGACGAGATCGACGCGGTGGGGCACCGCATCGTGCAGGGCGGCAAGTACTTCGACCGCTCGGTGCTCATCGACGACGGCGTCATCGAGAAGATCGACGAGCTGGCGGAGCTCGCTCCGCTGCACAACAAAGCAGCGCTCATGGGCATCAACGCATGCCTCAAGCACATGCCGGGAACGCCCATGGTGGCCGTGTTCGACACGTCGTTCTTCCAGACGCTGCCGCCCAAGGCCTACATGTACCCCTTGCCCTACGAGCTGTACGAGAAATACGCCATCCGCAAGTACGGCGCGCATGGAACCTCGCACCGCTACATCTCCGAGCGCGCGGCCGTCGTGCTGGACGAGCCGCTCGAGGACCTCAAGCTCATCACGTGCCACCTGGGCAACGGCTGCTCCATGTCGGCCATCGACCACGGCGTTGCCGTGGACACCTCCATGGGGCTCACGCCGCTCGACGGTCTCATGATGGGCACGCGCTGCGGCGCCATCGACCCCGCCATCGTGCCGTTCGTCATGGAGCACGAGGGCCTCTCGGCCGCCGAGATGAACGACCTCATGAACAAGAAGTCGGGCCTGTTGGGCATCTCGGGCATCTCGAACGACCTGCGCAGCGTGCGCGACGCCTCCGAGAAGGGCGACGAGCGCGCCATGCTCGCCTACGACATGTACTCGAACTCGGTGAAGAAGTACATCGGCCAGTACATCGCCGTCATGGGCGGCGTAGACGCCATCGTGCTCACGGCCGGCGTGGGCGAGAACTGCGAGAAGATGCGCCGCATGATCTTCACGGGCCTGCAGCCGCTCGGCATCATCCTCGACGAGGAGAAGAACCGCCAGCGCGGCTTCGAGCGCGAGATTTCGGCCGATTCCTCGCAGGTGAAGATCATCATCATCCCCACGAACGAGGAGTACATGATCGCGCGCGACACCTACGAGATCGTCCACGAGCAGATGCGCGTGGAAGGCGACGTGTTCGACGAGGAGCCGGCGCTGGTGTAAGAAGACGTCTTCAAGGGCGAGAGCGGATTATCGATGCGTTTCCGTAGGGCAAGGGCTCTGCCCTTGCCGCCCGGTAAGGAACGTTTTCACAGGTTGACGGCATTGCCCTACGAGGACCCCGCAGCTGCCTTCGCTGAGGGGTCCTCGCGCTTTCTATTCAGCGGCCTTGTTCGCCTGCGCCTGCACGCAGGTGATGGCGATGACGCCCACGATGTCGTCGGCCACGCAGCCGCGCGACAGATCGTTCACGGGGGCGGCGATGCCCTGGGTCACGGGGCCGTAGGCCTCGGCCTTGGCCAGGCGCTGCACGAGCTTGTAGCCGATGTTGCCCGCGTCGAGGTCGGGGAAGATCAGCACGTTCGCGCGGCCGGCCACGGGGGAGCCGGGCGCCTTCGAGGCGCCGACGGACCCCACGATGGCCGCATCGAGCTGCAGCTCCCCGTCGAGCGCGAGCTCGGGCGCGAGCGCGCGGGCTATCTCAGTTGCCTCCACGACCTTGGCGGCGTCGGCGTTCTTGGCCGACCCGTGGCTCGAGTGCGACAGCAGCGCCACGCGGGGCTCCTCGCCCATGAGCGCTTTCCACGACTTCGCGGAGTTCACGGCGATGTGCGCGAGCTTCTCGGCGTCGGGCTGCACCTCCAAGCCGCAGTCGGAGAACAAGAACGTGCCGTTGCACCCCAGGTCGCAGTCGGGCACGCACATGACGAAGAACGAGCTCACCAGCTTCACGCCGGGGGCGGTCTTGAGTATCTGCAAGCTCGGACGCAGCACGTCGCCCGTGGCGTGGCAGGCGCCGGCCACCATGCCGTCGGCCAGGCCCTGCTTCACCATCATCACGCCGAAGTACAGCACGTCGTCCATAAGGGCCAGGGCCTGTTCGGGCGTCATCCCCTTGTGCTTGCGCAGCTCGTAGAGGGCGTCGGCGAACCCGTCGCGCTCAGGCGCCGTGCGCACGTCGACGACGCGGGCGCCGTCGAGCGCGTAAGGGCTCGCCTCGATGGCCGCAGCGTCGCCCAGGATGACGAGGTTCGCCACCCCTTCGGCCAAGATGCGCTCGGCCGCTTGGAGCGTGCGCTCGTCGTCGCCCTCGGGCAGCACGATCGTGCGCTTGTCGGCCTTCGCGCGGGCCAGCATGGATTCCAAAAATGCACTCATCGGCACCTATCCTTTCACGTTCAAATGGAGCTCGCACGGCAGCAGGCATGCGAAAAATAACGATACTTATATGATAGCGTGCATGCCGCTTTCATTTTTCGGTAAACTAGCTTCTCGGTGCAATATGCGCATACTTCGGGCCGCAGCGGCCCTATCGCTCGTATAAGACAAGAGGAAGGTGCCCCATGGGTGTGCAGTACTGCGATTTCAAAGACGTCGACATGGACGAGATCGACGCGGTGGTGGTGGGCAGCGGCTTCGCGGGCGGCGTTATGGCGCGCGAGCTGGCCGAGCGCGGAGGTGCGCGCGTGCTCGTCATCGAGAAGCGCCCCCACATCGGCGGAAACATGTACGACGAGGCCGACGAGGCCGGCATACTCGTGCACCGCTACGGGCCGCACATCTTCCACACCAACGACAAGCGCGCCTTCGACTACGTGCGCCGCTTCACCGAATGGCGCGACTACCAGCACGAGGTGCTGGCCGACTGGTACGGCACCTACCTGCCCGTGCCCTTCAACAAGAACTCCATGGAGATCGCCTTCGGCGAGGAGAAGGCCGCGCGCCTGACCGAGAAGCTCATCGACACGTTCGGCGACGAGCGCAAGGTGACCATCACGGAGCTGCGCGAGCAGGACGACCCGGAGCTGTCCGAGATCGCCGACTTCGTCTACAAGAACGTGTTCCTGTACTACACGCAGAAGCAGTGGGGCCTCACGCCCGAAGAGGTGGACCCCTCCGTCACCGCGCGCGTGCCCGTGTTCGTGTCGCGCGACAACCGCTACTTCCAAGACGCCTACCAGGGCATGCCCCTGCACGGCTACACGCCGCTGTTCGAGCGCATGCTGGACCACGAGAACATCCAGGTGTGCCTGGGCGTGGAGGCCGAAAGCGTGTTCGACCTGGAGTTCGAAAGCGACGAGGAGGACGCCCCCCTCACGGTCATCAACATCAAGGACCGCCCCTTCGAGGGCCCGATCGTGTACACCGGCCCGCTCGACGAGCTGTTCCTGTCGCGTTTCGGGCGCCTGCCGTACCGCAGCCTGGACTTCGCGTACGAGACGCACGACGCCGAGCATGTGCTGCCCTGCGGCACGGTGAACTTCACGGTGACGGAGGACTACACCCGCATCACCGAGTTCAAGTACCTCACCGGCCAGAAGAGCGACAAGACCACCATCATGAAGGAGTACAGCCACTCCTACGACGACCCGAAGAAGCAGATCCCGTACTACGCCATCATCAACGCCGAGAACGAAGCCCACTACGGGCGCTACCGGGCGCTGACCTCCGCGCTTCCGAACTTCCATCCGCTGGGCCGCTTGGCCGAGTACCGCTACTACAACATGGACGTCATCATCGGGCGCGCGCTTGCGCTGGCCGACGAGCTGGTGGGGTAGAGCCGTGAAGACCATCTCGTTCGCCGTTCCCTGCTACAACTCGGCCGAGTACATGGACGCGTGCATCGAGTCCATCCTGAAGTGCGGCGACGACATCGAGATCATCATCGTCGACGACGGCTCCACGAAGGACGACACGCCCGCGAAGGCCGACGAGTGGGCCGAGCGGCATCCGGACATCATCCGCGCCGTGCACCAGGAGAACGGCGGGCACGGGCAGGCCGTGAACACGGGGCTCGCGCACGCCACGGGGCGCTACTTCAAGGTGGTGGACTCCGACGACTGGCTCGACGAGCACGCGATGGGCGAGATCATGGCCTACCTGCGCCGCCAGAACGAGCTGGCGTGCGCCACCGACCTCGTCATCGGCAACTACGTGTACGAGAAGGTGCACGAGGGCGCGCGGGCCGTCATGCACTACCGCAACGTGTTCCCCGAAGGGCGCGAGTTCGGTTGGAGCGAGGTGGGCCACTTCGGGCAGAGCCAGTACCTGCTCATGCACTCGGCCATCTACCGCACCGAGCTTCTGCGCGACATGGGCCTCGTGCTGCCGAAGCACACGTTCTACGTGGACAACCTCTTCGTGTACGTGCCGCTGCCCCACGTGAAGACCCTGTACTACCGCGACGTGGACATGTACCGCTACTACATCGGCCGCGAGGACCAGAGCGTGAACGAGAACGTCATGATGGGCCGCATCGACCAGCAGCTGCGCGTGACGCGCCTCATGATCGACGCCGTGCGCCTGCCCGACGACGTGCCGGAGAAGCGCCTGGAGCGCTACATGGAGAACTACCTGTCCATGATGATGTGCATCTGCTCCATCTTTCTGCGCATGATCGGCACCGACGAGGCGGAGGACAAGCGCGACGACATCTGGGCCTATCTCAAAGAAGGCAATCCCGACGTCTACCGGCGCATCCGCCGCAGCGCCCTCAACATGGGCACGAACCTGCCCACGGAGCTCGGCCGCAAGATCGGCATCACCGGCTACCGCATGGCCCAGAAGATATTCAAGTTCAACTAGGACGCATGCGGGGCGTGGACGCTCGCGTCCCGCTCCGCATGCGTTCGCTGGTATGCATTGTCGCCCGAAAGCCGCGGTTTTCCGAGAAAAACCGCGGCTTTCGGGCGACAATGGTTATTGCACGCGGGATTGTCATGCTTTTTCGGGCTGCTCGTCTTTCGTGGGATAATGGAGAGAGGCGAGACGGGCGGACGGTGGTGATGCATGACGAAATCCAACGATATCGAAATGGCTCGACTCTTTTTGAGGGCCGAACGCATGGGAATGTGCCTCGTTGCGCCATCTCGGCGCATTCGCGATGCTCTGCGTCGTCGGATCGATCGTGGAGAAGCGATCAAACCTGTCCGGGGCATGTACGTGCGCGCTCCGTATTGGAATTCCCTTTCGAAGCCGCAGCGCATGCTGCATGTCATGCGCACCCTGCAGAGCCTGCATCCCAATTGGACGTTCTGCCTCGAATCGGCTGCGGTGGTGTTTGGCTTGCCTGTCTCGTATGGGGAAATGGACGTCGTCCACGTTGCGACGACGCGCGGTAACCGCAACGCGAAATCAAGGGATATCCAATGGCATGTCATCGATGACGAAGAGTTCGCTGTCGTACGCGGTTTTCGCGTGACGCCTTTGGCAAGGACGGTTTTCGACTGCATGCGCACGACTGATTTCCCGCAAGCCTTGGCAATCGCGGACGGGGCGCTGCGCGTGAGCAGGACGTCGTCAAGCTCGTTCGTCCGTCGTTTCGAGCGCATCGGCGGTAGTTGTCCGGGCAAGGCCCATGCTATCAGGACGATGCGTTACGCCGACGCCCGTAGCGAAAGCGGCGGCGAATCCATTGCACGAGCGGCTATGATCCGAGAGGGCTTCGCGCTCCCGGAACTCCAGGTCGTTTTACCTCAGCCGCTGAACCCGCAGCGCTTCTTCCGCGTCGACTTTCTTTGGACCCGGTTGGACGGCACTATGGTGCTTGGTGAATTCGACGGCATGCAGAAGTACGAGGATGGGGCTTTGCTGGGTGGACGCTCCTCGCTGCGGGCGCTTGCCGACGAACGGCATCGAGAGGCCCAGCTCACCTTGTACGGCATGCCGATAGTGAGGTTCACGTATCAGGATGTGACGAATGCGAGTCGCTTCGTCGAGCTTCTGGACCGGTACGGTGTTCCTCGAAGCGAGGAAGACGCCCGTATCGAAAGGCGTTTGGCACGTTCTCGTTCGGTCTCGGCCCATATTTTCACCGTGTGCTCGTTGTCCGATGAGCCCATTCGCGCAACCGGCTAGCAATTGTCGCCCGAAAGCCTCGTTTTTTATTGGGAAACCGAGGCTTTCGGGCGACAGATTAGCAATCTAGTCTGACAGAGCGAACGCTCGCGCTATTTACGGCGCACGAACTCGTAGAAGGCGAATATGATGGAGACGACGGTGAGCACGCCCACGATGAGCTCCGACATGTTGTTCGCGTAGTCGGCCTGGTCGGGGTAGAGCGCTCCGATGACTAGGAAGCCCGCGCACCAGATGAGGCCGAGCGCGAGAACCGTTCCCGTAACGAAGCGCATGACGACGGACCCCGTCTTCCACAGCTTTCGATACGCGGTTACTTTTTCCTCGGGGTAGTCGCGGTTCCTGTTCAGATGGTACTTGATGCCTCCGCAGCCGACGCCGCATGCGATGCCCGCGGACAGCGCGGCGCACAGGATGATGATCTGCTCCATGGATCCTCCGTGACGGTGTCGGTCGCTTCGGACGACGGCACGGCGGAGGTGCTTTGTCCCGTCCAGCATAGTACCACGAAACGCGCGTAACCGGGCGTTTGCCGGCGGGGAAACGCGGCGTGGGACAAGAGCGGGGGCGCGCGATGCGGGCGCCGGCACGCCCGCATCGCGCCGGAATTCACGCTCCCATGCCCATGAACACGGCGGCCAGCGCCACCAGCACGCCGACGATGGACTCGCCGCCCAAGAGGCCGCTCGACACGACGAGGCCGGTCTCGCCCTGCGCCTTCGCCTTGGATGCGGCCTCCTCGGTTGCGAGGCCGCGGCGGCGCAGCTTGCACACGGCGTCGTAGGCGACCTTCGCCATCGCGCCCAGAAACGCGGTCAGCGACATGTAGAAGGGCAGGTAGATGCCCAAGCCCAGCATCATCGCCGGGAAACCGACCAGGTACAGGACGAAGCCCGCCGCGAGCCCGATGCCAAACGCTGGCACCGAGGGGATGCCCGACACCATGGTTGCCACGACGGACGCCTGCGCCGACACGAACGATGCCGTGGGGCCGAACGACTCGGGGCCGTAGGCGCTCACGAGCACGGCCATGACGGCCACGGCCACGAACGCGCCCAGCACGGCGCCGATGGCCTGGCCGATCCACTGGGCCTTCGGGTTCGTTCCCAGCACGTGCCCGGCGTGGAAGTCGTTCATCACGTCGCCGGCCAAACCGCAGGCCACGGCTACGATCCCCGCCACGAAGAACAGCTGCACCTGCGGCACGCTTGAGGTGGCGGCCACGGCCAGAAGCACGATGAGCCCGAAGATCTCCATGGGGTCGATGCCCGTCTGGCCGACGCTCTGCGCGCTCATGGCCGTGGCGACGAAGGCCAGCAGCACCACGATGACGGCTGGGACGGGGCCCAGCTGCAGGCCGAAGCAGGCGATGAGCGCGACCGCGGCCACGGCCAGCGCGGCGAGCCCGGCGGTGACGCGGAAACTGCCGAAGCGCAGGCATCCGTCCTTCGCGCCGCTCGCGGGCGTGCCCAGGGTGCTGGCGGCGGTGAGGCCGAACGCGTTCGAGCTGCGGGCGTCGCGCAGCATGCGCCACGCCTTGGGCAGGATGTTCTTGAAGATGACGCCCAGTCCTGCGCCCATCATTACGCCCATGCCGAGGCTCGACACGATGCCCTGCGCGGACGCCACGTCCCAGAGGCCCGCGGCCGAGCCGCCCACGACGATGCCGAAGTTCGCGAACAGCGCGCCGGCGAACCATACGACCACGGCGCCCGTGCCCACGAGGAAGCCCACGGCCAGGAGCATGGGGGAGAGGTAGACGCCGAACGCCACGCCGGGGATGGCGGCGTTGCCGAAGAGCATGGCCGGTATCACGCCGAAGAAGTCGCGCAGCGCCGTGAACACGCCGGCGAAGCCCATCGACCCGAACAGCTTCCATCCGGTTTTGCCGCCGGAGTTGCCCGCGATGAGGGTCTGCGCAGCCGCCTCTCCGATGGGGTACTCCAATTCGGCGTCCTCGATGAAGTGGCGGCGCAGAAGCGCGGTGCACACGAGGCCCAGGATGACGCCCGAGACGGCCACGAGGAGCATCTCGAACCAGCCGATCTCGTCGGCGTAGCCCAGCATCCAAATGCCGGGTATGGTGAACGCCAGGCCGCCCGCCACCATGGCGCCCGCGCTCATGACGGTGTGCGTGACGTTCGCCTCGTTGAGGTTGGCCTTGCCGTGGCCGAGCGCTTTCAGGAAGAACAGGGAGATGATGGCGGCGAACACGATGGGCCAGGGAAGCGCCCCCATCTTGAGGGCCGTGTAAACCGATGCCGCGGTGATGATCGCACAGCCGACGCACCCGATGGCGACGCCGCGCAGGGTCAATTGCCCTTTCAAGGCTTGCATGGTCTGCTCCTTCTCGTATATCCGCTTCCCCCCTCTTCGGGAAGTCGGGTTACTGGTGAGACGGGTACAGTATAATCGGGTCGAACGTCGGAGAACATCGTTAATTTCACAGTATTGGGTAAAAAAGGGCGTTTCGCACCGGTTCGACGGCGCGCGACGTGGAAGGCGGGAGGCGGTATGGAGGCTGAAGCGCGGGAAGCGGTCGGAATGCTGGCGGTTGACGTGGGCAACACCGTCACGCGGCTGGGACTGTTCGCGGACGACGGGCTCGCGGCCACCTGGGAGGTCACCACGCCCGAGCATCTGACGATCGACGAGGCGCGCCTTGTGGTCGCGGGCTTCCACGACGCGCTCGAGCGGCGGGCTGCGGGCGGGGAGCCCCCGCTTCGAGCGGGCGACTCCATCGTATCGTGCGTGGTGCCCGACCTCACGGGCGTATGGGCGTCGGCCTTGCTGGCGGAATGCGGACGGCGGCCGCTCGTGGTGGGCCCCGGCCTCAAGACCGGCATCAAGATGCGCTATCGCGATCCCGCCGAGGTGGGGCCCGACCGGGTGGCCGACTTGGCGGCGGCGCTCGCGGACTACGGCGGGCCGCTCGTGGTGGTGGACTTGGGCACAACGACGAACTTCGAGGTGATCGACGCCGAAGGCACGTTCAGGGGCGGCATCATCGCGCCGGGGCTGGCGCTGGGCGCGAAGGCGCTCGCGCAGGCCGCCGCGCGCCTGCCGCACGTGGAGCTGAAGGCGCCGATGTCGGTTATCGGCACGTCCACGCGCGAGGCCGTGCAGGCCGGCGTGGTGATGGGCGAGGTGGCGCGCATCGACGGGCTCGTGGACAAGGTGGAGGCGGAGCTGGGATGCGAGGCCGAGGTGGTGGTGACGGGCGCCGACGCGGCCGCCATGGCGGCGCTGCTCGCCCACGAGGCGCGCGCCGACGACACGCTCACCCTGCGCGGCCTGTACCGCCTGTACGAGCTGAACCGCAAGAAGCCGTAGGAGGAGGGCGACCCGCCGACCGCAACCGTAGGGGCGGCCAGCAGGCCGCCCGGCGCGGTGATGCGTAATCGCTTTTCCCGCGCGGCAAACGCATGGATGCCTCCCGGCCATATCTTCGAACGAAAGCCGCTACCTGAAAGGACGAACCCCATGGACGCCGAACTTCTCCAAGAGCTGCGAGCCATCGTGGGCGATGACGCCGTGCGCTGCGGCGTGCCGCTGGCGGAGCTCACCACGTTCCGCATCGGCGGGCCGGCCGCGTGCTGCGTGGAGCCGCGCAGCGAGGACGAGGTGCGCGCCGTCGCGGCCGCCTGTCGCCGTACGGGTGCAGGCTTCCGCGTGCTGGGCCTGGGGAGCGACGTGCTTGCGGCCGACGGCGGCGTGGACGGCGTGGTGGTGCGCCTGGCGGAGAACCTCTCGGCGCTCGAGGTGGACGGCACCGTCGTGCGGGCGCAGGCCGGATGCTCGAACGCCAAGGTCGCCCGCGCCGCCTGCGCAGCGGGGCTCTCCGGCTACGAGTTCGCCTGCGGCATCCCGGGAACCGTGGGCGGCGCCGCCATCATGAACGCGGGCGCCTACGGCGGCGAGTTCAAGGACGTGTGCGTGTCGGCCCGCTGCCTCACGCCCGAGGGCGAGACGGTGGACGTGGACGCCGAGCGCGCCGCGTGGTCGTACCGGCATTCCATGATGGACGAGGCGGGCTACGTCGTGTTGGCGGTCACGCTGTCCCTCCGACGAGACGATCCGCGTGCCGTTCAGGAACGCATGGACGACTTCGCGCGCCGTCGCGAGGAGAAGCAACCGCTCGACCTGCCCAGCGCCGGCAGCACGTTCAAGCGCCCCGAGGGACGCTTCGTGGGCCAGCTCGTGCAGGAGGCGGGTCTGCGCGGCTACCGCGTGGGCGGCGCGCAGGTGTCGGAAAAGCACACGGGATTCGTGGTGAACGCAGGCGGCGCCACGGCCGCCGACGTGCGCCGCCTTATCGCCGACGTGCAGGAGCGCGTGCGCGAGCACGCGGGCGTGAGCCTGGAACCCGAGGTGCGCCTGTGGGGCTTCGAGGAGGACGAAGAACTCGTCTGAATGCGCGCCGGGCCTGCTGTCGCAGGGGCTCGCTGCCGCGGCAGGCCCGCTTTCCGCGCGATACGGGCGGTTCCCGTAAGGGCGCGGCGAGGCGGGCGGCATCGGGAGACGCGTCTGGGGATTCTCCGATCTTCGCGGCGATGCGCGCCCTCTTCCGGTATCCTGATCATTCTCAATCGTTCCCCGACAACCGAACAGCGGAGATGCTTCATGAAAATAAACCACGCGATCCTGCACGTGTTCGACTTCGTGTCGTGCGTCAACGTGTACGCCCAGGAAGAGCTCGACCTTTCGAGCAAGAACGCGAAACGCTACGTGACGAGCCATGCGAAGAAGGCGCTCGGCAACATCGACAGCAAGCGCGGCGAGTTCGCCGAGAACAGCATGTTCGCCGAGGAGCTGCGAAGCTATTTCCGCGGGCAGCGCGAGTTCGTGGACCTGTCCGTCCAGGTGGCCGAGTTCATCGTCGGCGAGCTGGGACGCATGGAGAAGACCGAGTCGGCCGACCTGCTGGTGGTGGACTTCGAGGACGATCCCGACAACACGGTGCGGGAGATGGACGACGGGGAAGCCGAGGCGGCGTATCGCGGCGAGGGCAAGCGCTACTTCGCGTTCATGCTGCTGGAGGCCAAGCAGGCCTACATGCACGAGGTCGGCTACGGCGAGAGCGGCGCGCAGCGCGTGGACATCGCGCGCCACCACGCCATCCTGCCGAACCCGTCGCAGAAGGTGGCGTCGTTCGCGGTCATCGAGTCGAAGACCCTCGCGGTGTCGTTTAGCGACAAGGAGCGCGCCATCGCGGGCGAGAACCGTTGGCTCATCCCCGACGGGTTGCTGCAATGCTCGATGGAGGCGTCCAGCAAAGAGGTGTTCGACACGGTCGCGCGCCTGGTGGAGGAAGTGGCCGAGGAGTACGGCGCGAACACGGCCGTGGCGGTGTCGAAGGCGAAGGCCTACGTGGCCGAGAACGCCGACGAGTCCGACGAGCTGGCCCCGTGGGACCTGGGCGAGGAGGTGTTCGAGGACGAGCCGTTGCAGAAGCGCTTCGAGCAGGCGCTCGCCGACGAGGCGCTGCCCGAGCGCGTGGTCGTGGAGAAGAACGTGGCCAAGCGCGTGGCGAAGAGCCACAAGATCCGCACCGACACGGGCATCGACATCACGTTTCCGGCCGAGTACGGCGAGAACCCCGACTTCATCGAGTTCGTCAGCGGCCCGAACGGCCTCATCAACATCGAGCTGAAGAATATCGGGCACATCGAGAACCGCTGATATCGGCACCATCCGCCGATTGTCGCGCGCCCGCGCCTCGTTCACTAGGGCGAGGCGCGGGCGCTGCGCTTCATAAACATTGTCGCCCGAAACGGTCGTTTTCACCGCGAAAAACGACCGTTTCGGGCGACAATGCACTGCTGCGGGCCGGGAATGCGCCGTGCCGCCCCTCGGGGGCGGCACGGGAGTCCGCTTGTTTGCGGATGGCGTTTACTTCCTCACGTTCATCGCCCTCATGGCGTTCAGGATGGCGATCACGGCAACGCCCACGTCGGCGAACACGGCCAGCCACATGTTGGCGATGCCCACGGCCGCCAGGACCAGCACGAGGAGCTTGATGCCGAGGGCGAACACGATGTTCTGCCACACGATGCCCATGGTCTTACGCGCGATGCCGATAGCGCGGGCGATGTTGGACGGCTTGTCGTCCATGAGCACCACGTCGGCCGCCTCGATGGCCGCGTCCGAGCCCATCGCGCCCATGGCGATGCCGATGTCGGCGCGCGTCAGCACGGGCGCATCGTTGATGCCGTCGCCCACGAACGCGAGCTTGCCCTTGCCGGAGCCGTGGGCGTGCGTCTCCTCCAGCAGCTTCTCCACCTCGGCCACCTTGTCCTGCGGCAGCAGCTGCGCGCGGAACTCGTCGATGCCCAGCTCCTTCGCCACGGCGGCCGCCACGTCGGCGCGGTCGCCGGTGAGCATGACGGTCTTCTTCACACCCGCGGCCCGCAGCGCGGCGACGGCCTCGGCCGCGTCGGGCTTGACGACGTCGGCGATGACGATGTGCCCGATGTACGCGCCGTCAAGCGACACGTGCAGGATGGTGCCGGTCAGCTCGCACTCGTGGCAGCCCACGCCGCACGCGTTCATGAGCTTGTCGTTGCCCACGAGCACCACGTGCTCGTCGATCTTCGCGCGCACGCCGTGGCCGCTCTGCTCCTCGACCTCGTCGATGCGTTGCTGGTCGATGGGCCCCGAGTACGCCTGCTTTACCGACAGCGCGATAGGATGGTTCGAGTACGCCTCGGCGTGCGCGGCGATGGACAGCAGGCGGTCGGGGTCGATGTCGGCCTGCGGGTGGACGGCCACCACGTTGAACGAGCCGTCGGTGAGCGTGCCGGTCTTGTCGAACACGACGGTTTCCGTGCCGGCCAGCGTCTCCAGGTAGTTGCTGCCCTTCACGAGGATGCCCAGGCGCGAGGCGCCGCCGATGCCGCCGAAGAACGACAGCGGCACGCTGATGACGAGCGCGCACGGGCACGATACCACGAGGAAGATGAGCCCGCGCTGCACCCATTCCGACCAGCTCTGGCCCAGCAGCAGCGGCGGCACGACGGCCAAGAGCACCGCGATGCCCACCACGGCCGGGGTGTAGTAGCGCGCGAAGCGGGTGATGAAGTTCTCGGTCTTGGCCTTCTTCTCGGCCGCGTTCTCCACGAGCTCGAGGATGCGGCTCACGGTGGACTCGCCGAAGGGCTTGGTCACGCGCACGGTGATGAGGCCGGTCATGTTGACGCAGCCCGAGATGATCTCGTCGCCCTCGCGCACTTCGCGCGGCACCGACTCGCCGGTGAGAGCCGCGGTGTCCAGCTGGGACGTGCCGTTCACCACCACGCCGTCGAGCGGCACGCGCTCGCCGGCCAAGACGCGGATCTCGTCGCCCACGGCCACCTCGTAGGGGTCCACCTGCACGAGCTGCCCGTCGCGCTCCACGTTGGCGAAGTCGGGCGCGATGTCCATCATGTCGGCGATGGATTTGCGGCTCTTGCCCACGGCGTAGCTCTGGAACAGCTCGCCCACCTGGTAGAACAGCATGACGGCCGCGCCTTCGGCCATATGCGGGTCGCTGTCGGGGAACAGCACGAGCGCGAACGCGCCGATGGTGGCCACGCTCATGAGGAAATTCTCGTCGAACACCTGGCCGTGGCCGATGTTCTTCGCCGCGCGCAGCAGCACGTCGTAGCCGGCGATGAGGTAGGGGACGAGGAACAGCGCGAACTCTGCCCACAGCGCCGTCGTCTCGCTGCCGAGCCACGTCGACAGCGGAAGCAGCTCCGCCACGACGTACACGACGACGAACAGCGCGATGGCGAGGATAATACGGTTCCTCGTGCGTTTCTGTTTCTTGTTCATAGGTTTCAACCTTGCTTGTTTTCGGGGTTTGTACAGTGCGCCAGGCAGTCATCCTAGGGAGAACGCTCCGGTTTGTCATCCTGAGCGGAGCGCGAAGCGCGGAGTCGAAGGATCTTCGGCTACGGGAGGCCTCCTTTTATCGAAGCCCCTTCGTCCCTGCTTCGCGGGGATCTTCCTGCGCTCTCTCCGCGTGCTCGAGAGCTCGACAGTCCACCGGACTGTCGAATGCTACGCTCGCTTGGGATGACAACGGCGGGCTTCCGGCTTCCTTCGCACCCGCTTCGCGCTCTGCCCAGGATGACAATCTGGAGCAGCGCTCGCCCGAAGCGGCAACCTCGTGCGTTCGCTCGAACGAAGGGGCGCTACGGGGTTGTGCTGGATTTAGCGGATGATGACGCAATCGGGCTCGTACTTCGCGCAGATGCGCTGCGCCTCGTCGAGCACGGCGTCGAAGCGCTCGTCGTCGGCCTCGAGCACCAGCTTCTGCGTCATAAAGCTGATAGAAGCGCTCTTTACGCCGTCGATGCCGTTGATGCCGCTCTCCATTTTGGCGGCGCAGTTCGCGCAATCGAGGTCTTGAAGTTTGAAGGACTTGCGCATGATTCTTCCTTTCAACGTAAGGTTCGTAAGCTGTCGGGCACCGCATCGGCAGCGGCGGTTGTGGTGTCTTGCCCGGTTTCGTGTTCCCGGGCAACGGAGAGGGGCTACTCGCAGATGTGGGTGAGGCCCTGGGCGAGCATGGTGTACACATGGTCGTCCGACAGCGAGTAGATGACGTTCTTGCCGTCGCGCTGGAACTTCACGAGGCGCGCCTGCTTGAGGGTGCGCAGCTGATGCGACACGGCGCTTTGGGTGGCGCCGATGAGCTCGGCGATGTCGGCCACGCACCGCTCCGTGCCCATGAGGGCGTAGAGGATCTTGATGCGCGTGGTGTCGCCGAACACTTTGAACAGGTCGGCCAAGTCGTAGAGCAGCTCCTCGTCGGGCAGGGCCTCGGGCGGCTGGTCGGGCGAGAGGTGCTCCGCGCTGCCGCATGCGCAACCGTGGTCGTGCGCGGCTTGCTCGGTCGTCTGCTCGCTTCGATTCGTTTTCTTCGATCCCATTTTTGCATCCTCTTATCATATGAACAACTGTTCATAAGTATAGGGAGAGCGACCGGACTGTCAAGAGGGGAGGGGCATGTTTTCGCACGCTTTCACATGATTTTTTCTGCCGTTCCCGAAATTCGTTTTTTCGAACACGGGAAAACGATTCGTGAAGTAACGACTTCGCGCTTTTGAAAGCGCTCTTCCCAAAGTACTCGTAACGAACAAATGTTTCACGTGAAACAACGGCGATTAAGGTTTGCAGTTGCAAGCGTCTGGCAATCCCGAACCGATAATACAAAAAGGAGCATGAATTTTGATTTGCGGGAGGACGAGCGTGAGAAAGAAGAAGTTGATGATTCTGTTGTAAATGCAACAGAAAGGGAACTGCCTCCCTGTTAGGCTTTCTTCGATACGCTGGGTGAAGGTGCCGGGCGGCAACGTTGGCGCTGGATGAACGAGAGCACTGCGAAGGGAGCGGTTATGATCCGCACGATTATAAGGATAGACGCCGCGGCGTGCGACGGGTGCGGCCTCTGCGTGAGCGCGTGCCATGAGGGAGCCATCGGGCTGGTGGACGGAAAGGCGCGGCTTCTACGCGACGACTACTGCGACGGGCTCGGCGATTGCCTGCCCGCGTGCCCGGCTGGAGCCATCTCGTTCGTGGAGCGCGAGGCGGCCGCCTACGACGAAGAGGCGGTGCTCGCGGCAAAGCGCGCGCAGGGGGATCGGCTGGCGGGCGGGTGCCCGGGATCGCTTTCGCGCTTCTTCGCCGAAGAGGATGCGGCGGCGAAAACCACAACAGTGCCAAAGATCGAGACAACGGTCGAAAACGAATGCGGTCCTTCCGCGTCGGAGTTGGCCCAATGGCCGGTGGAGATCAAGCTCGTGCCGGTGCAGGCGCCGTACTTCGCGGGAGCCCACGTGCTCGTGGCGGCCGACTGCACCGCGTTCGCCTGCGCCGACTTCCACCGCAGCTTTATGCATGGGAGGACCACCGTGATCGGGTGCCCCAAGCTCGACGGCGTCGACTACGCGGACAAGCTGGCCGAGGTGTTCGCGCGCAACGACGTGGCGTCGGTCGCCGTCGCGCGCATGGAGGTGCCGTGCTGCGGCGGCCTCGAGCAGGCGGCCCGCACCGCGCTCGCCCGCAGCGGGAAGGACGTGCCCTTCGAGGTCGCCGTCATCTCGACGCGCGGCGAGATGCTCTAGCCGCGGACGGGCAAGCCCTGCTCCGGCCGGCTATGCGCTTGCCGAGCGACGTCAAGGGGCGAAGCGGTGCGCGCCCTTTCGCAATCGCCTCGCGAAAGGGCGCGGCCGATAGTGCCGACGATTGCTACGCCTCGGCCTCTATCCTCAGTTTGCCGTGCTTGCGGTGCAGCTTGAAGGGGTACACGATGAGCTCGATGCCCAGCAGGATAAGGTGATGCTCCAAGTTCGCGAACGGGTTCACGACGAGCAGCACGGCCAGCACGAGCTGGAACACGCAGAAGGCGAGCGCGACGACAAAGGGCTTCCGGTGCTTGATGTCGGAGAATATGTCGTCGAATTCCCGCGCCGCCTTGAACAGCCCGAGCAGGCCCCACACGATGCCGATGAACATGGTGGAGTTCGCCCCGTGCACGATGATGACCAGGCCGAGCACGCACAGCACGATGGCCGACCCCATGCTCGACCGGCCCGCGTCGGCGTCGCGCTCGCGCACCACCGCCACGATGCTGCCCACGGACGAGAGCACCATGGGCACGCCCAGGTACCACGGAAGCGCCTCCTCCGCGAATTCCGGGAACAGCAGGCAGCACACGCCCACGAGGGGCAGCAGGAGCATCGAGATCACGGCCACCTGCACGCTGGGCTTGCTCTCTTTGACGTCCTTCACTGATTCGACGGTGGTCACGACGTTTCCCTTCGATCGGTTGGCGGGCAATTCTACCATTCGTCCGCGCCGAATCGGCGTCCCTGCCCCAAAGGGCGGCAGAATTCCGCATGCTGCGGCGCGCCTTTCGCGTGACGTCGTCTCAACGTTCTGGCAAAGAGTGCTTGACAATACCCCCAAGGGGTATATACTGGCAGCCGTTGATACCCTCTAGGGGTATAGGTGGATACCGAAGGAGGCGACCATGACGGAGACGGGCGAGTGCACGGGCGCATCATGCGCGTGCCGACACAAGGAAACGCCGCGCGACCAAGCGCTCCAGGCCGATCTGCAAAAGCGACTCAATCGCGTGATCGGCCAGCTCAACGGGGTGAAGGCCATGCTCGACGACAACCGCTACTGCGGCGACGTGCTCACGCAGCTGGCCGCGGCGGAGAGCGCCGTCCACAGCGTGTCGAGCAAGCTTCTGCAGAACCATCTGGAAACGTGCGTGGTCGAGCAGATCCAACGCGGCAACGTGGAGGTCGTGGACGAGGTCATGCAGCTGATGAAGAAGTTCTCGCGCTAGCCAACGCCGCAGCACCCGAATGTCATCCTGGGCGGAGCACCGAAGGTGCGGTGTCGAAGGATCCTGTGCGGCGACAGCTGTGATGCCTCCTGCCGGCGCCGCACGGGATCCTTCGACTGCGGCGGCTTCGCCGCTCATCGCTTCGCGATGCCTCCCTGCGCCCGCTCCGCGTGCTCGGGAGTGCAACAGTCCACTGGACTGTTGCATGCTCAGGATGACAAGGGGCCATACCGCTCAGGATGACAAACCAGGCATTGTGCTTGTTTAGGCCGCTGGAAAGGACAACGATGAAGCAGACGTTCGATGTGACGGGCATGACGTGCGCGGCGTGCTCGGCGCGCGTCGAGAAGACGGCGGGGGCGGTGCCCGGCGTGAACCATGCCGCGGTGAACCTGCTGAAGAACAGCATGGAGATCGACTACGACGGCGCGCCTGGCACGCTCGACGCCGTGAGCGCGGCCGTGGACAAGGCCGGCTACGGTGCCGTTCCGCGCGCGGCGAAAGGCGCGGCGTCAGGCGGGACCGCGCCGCGGGCCGCAGGCGCGGCGTCTCCGGTGAGCGCGGCGGCTGCCGAGGCCAAGCAGGTGAAGATGCGGCTCATCGTGTCGTTCGTCTTCACCGTTCCCTTGTTCTACATCTCCATGGGCCACATGTTCGGTTGGCCGCTGCCGGCGTTCCTCGCGGACGAGCGCAACATCATGGCGTTCGCGCTCACGCAGCTGCTGCTGCTTGCGCCGGTGGTGTTCGTGAACTTCAAGTTCTTCCGCGTGGGCTTCAAGACGCTCTTCCACGGCTCGCCCAATATGGACTCGCTCATCGCGCTGGGGTCGACCGCCGCTACGGTGTACGGCGTGTACGCGATGTACCGCATCGCCTTCGCGCTCGGCGCGGGCGACGTGCACGCGGCGCATATGGCGGGCATGGATCTGTACTTCGAGAGCGCCGCCATGATCCTCACGCTCATCACCTTGGGCAAGTACTTCGAGGCGCGCGCGAAGGGTCGTACGACCGACGCCATCGCCTCGCTCATGGACCTGGCGCCCAAGACGGCCGTGCGCGTGGGCGAGGACGGCTCCGAGGAGCGGATCCTGGCCGACGACGTGCGCGAGGGCGACGTGCTGGCCGTGCGCGCCGGCGAGGGCGTGCCGGTCGACGGCGTGGTGGTGGAGGGCTCCGGCTCGGTGGACGAGTCGGCCATCACCGGCGAGTCGGTGCCGGTGGACAAGGCGGCGGGCGATCCGGTCACGGGCGCCACGGTGAACCGCACGGGGTACTTCACCATGCGGGCCACGCGCGTGGGCGACGACACCACGTTGGCGAGCATCATCCGCCTTGTGGACGACGCCACCAGCTCCAAGGCCCCCATCGAAAAGATTGCCGACCGCATAAGCGGCGTGTTCGTGCCCATCGTCATCGTCATCGCGCTGGCCACGTTCGCCATCTGGATGGTGCTGGGCACGGGTTTGGAAACGGCCCTTTCCCACGCCATCTCGGTGCTCGTGATCTCGTGCCCGTGCGCGCTCGGGCTGGCCACGCCCACGGCCATCATGGTGGGTACCGGGCGCGGCGCGAAGAACGGCATCCTGGTGAAGTCGGCCGAGGCGCTGGAGGGCGCGCACAACGTGAAAACCGTCGTGCTCGACAAGACCGGCACCGTGACCGAGGGCGCGCCGAGCGTGACCGACGTGGCGCCGGCGCCGGGCGTGGCGGAGGAGCGCTTGCTGGAGGCGGCGGTGTCCGTCGAGGGCCGCTCGGAGCATCCGCTGGCGCGCGCGGTGTGCGCCTACGCCCGCGAGCGAGGGGCGTACCCCTTGCTGGTCGAGGACTTCAAGCAGGTTCCGGGCGAGGGCATCGCGGCGCTCGTCGACGACGTTCCCGTGCTCGCCGGCAACCTGCGCATGATGGAGTCGCGCGGCATCGACGCGGGCGACCTTGCGGCAACCGCCCGCGAGCTGGCGGCCGACGGCAAGACGCCGCTGTTCTTCGCCGCCGACGGCAGGCTGCTCGGCGTGATCGCCGTGGCCGACACGGTGAAGCCCACGAGCCGCGCCGCCGTCTGCGAGCTGCGCGCCATGGGCGTGCGCACGGTCATGCTCACGGGCGACAACGAGCTCACCGCCGCCGCCATCCAGCGCGAGGTGGGCGTGGACGAGGTCATCGCCGGCGTGCTGCCGGAGGGCAAGGAGCGCGAGATCCGCCGCCTGGCGCAGGCCGGGCGCGTGGCCATGGTGGGCGACGGCATCAACGACGCGCCGGCCCTCGCCCGCGCCGACATCGGCATCGCCATCGGCGCCGGCACCGACGTGGCCATTGAAAGCGCCGACGTCGTGCTCATGAGAAGCGACCTCATGGACGTGCCGGCGGCCATCCAGCTGTCGCGCGCCACCATGCGCAACATCAAGCAGAACCTGTTCTGGGCGCTGTTCTACAACGCCGTGTGCATTCCCGTGGCCGCCGGCGCGCTGGCGTTCGCGGGCGTGAACCTGAACCCCATGATAGCCGCGGCCGCCATGTCCCTGAGCTCGGTGTGCGTGGTGAGCAACGCGCTGCGCCTGCGCGGCTGGAAGCCCAGGTTCTCGGCTGTCGGCGCCAGCGTCGAGCCTGCGGCTGCGAAGGCGCTCGACGCCGCCCCGGACGCGGCAGAGCCCCGCACGGAATCGGAACCGATCGGCGCGAAGGCGCCGGAAGGAAAGGAGATCGTCATGGAGAAGACCCTGCACGTGGAGGGCATGATGTGCGAGCACTGCGTCAAGCGCGTGAAGAAGGCCCTCGAGGGCGTGGAAGGCGTGGAGGAGGCCGTGGTCGACCTCGACGCGGGCACCGCCACCGCGAAGCTGTCGCTCGACGTGCCCGACGAGGCGCTGAAGGCGGCCGTCGTGGACGCCGACTACGAGGTCACGGGCATCGAGTAGGCCCCTAGCACCCCACGATGATCTCGCGCAGGGCGGCGATGAGCTTCTCGTTGTCCTCGCGCGTGCGCACGGCAACGCAGAAGTACTTCCCGTTGGAGAGGCCCGGCGTGCCCTGCAGCTTGCGGATGAGGAACCCGGCCAGTTGCAGGCGCGCGGCCAGCTCCTCGGTGCTCTCCACGCCCAGGTTCAGATCGGGCCCGTGGTCGAACGCGCACATGACGTAGTTGGCCTCGGCGGGGAATATGTCGATGCCCGGCACCAGGCTGAGCATGCACTGCATCCACGGTATCTCGGAGTCCAGGAACTCGCGCGTGCGCTCCAGGTGCTCGGCTTCCGCCAAGGCGAGCTCGCCCAGCACCTCGGCGAACATCGGAACGCCCGAGCTGTCGTAGAAGCGCGCGATCTGCGCGATGGTGTCGGGGTGCGCCACGCAGTAGCTGATGGGTATGCCCGGCATGGCGTACGGCTCGCAGAACGAGCGCACGACCACGAGGTTGCGATGCTCCTTCACCAGCGGCGCCACGCTCTCGCCGCCCAGCGTGAGCTCGATGGACCGCTCGTCTACGACGACCCACGTGCACGCGTCCAGATAGGCCAGCAACGTGGGGAGCGGCAGCAGGCGGCTCGTGGGATAGCCCGGGTTGGCCAAGACCGCCGCATCGAAGAGGACGCCGTGGCGGGCCGCCGACGCGGGGTCGGGCATGACGAAGCCCGCGGGGCTCGTGATCTCCACGACGCGGTGCCCGGCGTTGCCGGCTGCCAGCGCGTACTCGACCGGCCCCGGCACGGCCACGCCCACGGTGCAGGGCTGGTAGGTTTGCGCCACGGCGCGCACCATGTCGCCCACGGTGGATCCCACCAGGAACGACTCCACGGGCATGCCGTGCTGTCGCGCCAGCGCGCTGCGCAGCGTGTGCGCCTCGCGGTCGGGGGAGTAGTTCAGCTCGCCGGCGGCGAGCGCGGCCTCCATGGCGCGGATGAACGAGGGCGGGGTGCCCAGCGGGTTGGCGGTTCCCGAGAAGTCTATCCAGTTCATCTCGGTGCGAAGCTCGTAAGGCGGGGAGAGCAGCTGCTCAGGCAGCGCGGTGACCGCGGCGCGCACGCCGGGCGCCGCATCGCATCCGTTCGACATCCTCGTCTCTCCTTCCCGTCTCTTCCCTTATGCGGACCGCCGTGGGCTTGAGGGGAATCTGGGGGGACGTTTCAGCAGGTGGCAGATTCAAGCGCGGCCGTATATGTCAGCTCCCCGTCCGCAGCGGACGCGCGGAGATAGCGGGGAAATGATTATCCTAGCACAAGTTTCCAACGGCCGTGCCCGGCATGGTAGACTAATTCGCGCAATGAAAGAAGAATTCCCGCAGACCGACGCGCCCGTTCCAGGCGCTTTGCCGTCCGGCGCAGCCGCCGGAGGCCCTAGCGCGCGCGGAGCCGCCTCGGACGACCTCCTTCCGCTCGAGGCGTGGGAGGGCCCGGCCATCCTGCTGGTGGATCTGGACGCGTTCTTCGCTTCGGTGGAGCAGCTGGACCATCCGGCCTGGCGCGGCAAGCCCGTGATCGTGGGCGGCGACGCGGACAAACACGGCGTGGTCTCCACCGCGTCCTACGAGGCGCGGCGCTTCGGGGTGCACAGCGCCATGCCCGCCTCCACGGCCGAGCGCCTGTGCCCGGAGGGCATTTGGACGCGCGGGCATTTCGACCGCTACCGCGAGATGTCGAACGCCATCATGGACATCCTGCGCTCGGAGACGCCCCACGTGCAGCAGGTGAGCATCGACGAGGCGTTCTGCGACGTGAGCCCCACGCCGGTGAACCGCGAGCATCCCGTCCAGGTGGCGCGCCGCATCCAGCAGCGCGTCGAGAAGCTGGGCGTGACGTGCTCCATCGGCGTGGGCACGTCGAAAACGATCGCGAAGATAGCCTCGGACATGGACAAGCCGCGCGGCTTGACGGTGGTGTACCCGGGGCGCGAGCGCAGCTTCCTGGCTCCCTTGCCCGTGCGCACGATGAGCGGCATAGGAGCGGCGGCCGAGCAGAAGCTCAAAAGCCGCGGCATCGAGACGCTGGGGGATCTGGCCTCCGCCGACGAAGCCCTGTTGCTGCGCCTGTTCGGGAAAAACGGGCACGTCATGCACGTGCGGGCGAACGGGGGCGACGACGCGCCCGTCGTCACGGACGATCCGGTGAAGTCGGTGTCGAACGAGACGACGTTCGCTGTGGACCTCACCGAGCGCGACGAAGTGGAGGCCGCCATCGCCACCATGGCCGCGAAGGTCGGCCGGCGGCTGCGCCGCAAAGGGCTCGCCGGACGCACGCTAGGCCTGAAGGTGCGCTTCGACGATCGCACCGTGCGCTCGGTGCAGCGGCGCCTCGAGCATCCGAGCGACGACGAGCTGGCCTACACGCCGCTGCTGTACCGCATGGTGGACGAGGTGTGGCACCCCGGCGTTCCCGTGCGGCTCATCGGCGTGAGCATGTCCGGTTTCGCCGCGGAGGAGGGCGTGCAGGAGAGCCTGTTCGACCTGGGCGAAGTGGCTCCCAACGACATCGATGTGGAACCCGTGATAAAGGACGAGGGGAAGCGCCGCGGCCTCATCGAGGCCACCGACCTGGTGAAGAACCGCTTCGGCGAGGACGCCGTGCGCTTCGGCCGCGAACTGCGCGCCGACGACAACACCACCGGCTCCGCCAGCAAGAACCCAGCGGACTACAAGTGATGCTTCGCCCGTAGGGGGTTAGTGCACGCCGAGCAGGTACAGAACTCCGAAGAACAGCGCGACCACGGTGCCTGCGACAAGCAGGAATCCCAACAGGAACCAGCGGGCGTCCACTTCGCCGTTTCGGTTTCTCCAGCGAAGGGGAATCAGAGCGTCGAACAGGACGTCCGCGAGCAGATCGAACAGGATTCCCACGTTACCGTTTGTCGGCCAGGAAGAACAGGGCCATGGTGCCGGGGCCGGAGTGGGCGCCGATGACGGGGTCGACGTAGTTGATGACGACCTCTTTCACGCCGAAGCGCGACTTCACCTGCTCGGCCACGTACTCGGCCTCTTCTAGGCAGTCGCCGTGCGTGATGAACACCATCTGCTCGTCGATGGGCGCGATGGCCGATTTCTCCATGTGGTCCACCAGCGCGTTCAGCGACTTCTTGCGCCCGCGCACCTTCTCCAGAGGCACGAGGTGCCCTTCGTCGTCCACGTGCATGACGGGCTTGATGTTGAGCATGGTGCCCGCCCAGGCGCTCGTCTTCGACACGCGCCCGCCGCGGAACAGGAACATGAGGTCGTCCACGGTGAACCAGTGCGCCAGGTTGAGCTTGTTGTCCTCCACCCAGTCGCGCACCTCGTCGATGCCCGCACCGGCGCGGGCGCGCTGCACGGCGTGCCACACGAGCAGTCCCTCGCCGCCGGACGCGGCCAGCGTGTCCACGGCGTACAGCTTGCGCTCGGGGAAATCTTTCGCCAAGTCGCGCATGAGCAGCTCGGTGGCCTCGTAGGTGCCCGACAGGCCGCTCGAGAAGCCCAGGTACAAGATGTCGCGCCCCTGCTCAAGCAAGCCGCGCATAAGCGCCTCGGATTCCGCAAGGTTCGGCAGCGACGTGGTGATGACCTTGCCGTCGCGCATCATGGTGTAGAACTGCGCCAGGTCGGTGTGCTCGCCTTTGAGGTAGCTTTGATACACGGTGTCCTCTCCGTCCACCATGAAGGTGAGGGGCAGGATGTGCAGGCCGAACTCGTCGATCATGTCCTCGATCAGGTTGCTGCTCGAGTCGGTGACGATCTCAAATTCCATGTCGTTCCTCCGATGTGCGGGGCCGCTGCGAACGGGCGCTGTGGTTACCTTCTAAAGTATACCTATGTTCTCCGCGATTTCTTGTGTCGCATTTCTGAAAAGTGGACGAGACGCGGTGAATATGCGTGCGGTGCGCGTGCATTCCGGGTGCGATCGCCTATACTATACAGGTTTGAATCTGAAACGCCTTGACACGCATGCACAGGATGAAAGGTACGGCACCCCGTGGCGAACAGTTACAAAGAGACGATGAACCTGCCGAAGACCGACTTCGCGATGCGGGCGAACCTGCCCGAGAGCGAGCCGAAGCGTCTGGCGAAATGGGAAGAAGAGCGCATCTACGAGCGCGTGATCGAAAAGAACAAGGACGGCAAGCCGTTCATCCTGCACGACGGCCCTCCATACGCCAACGGCCCCATCCACATCGGCCACGCCTTCAACAAGATCCTCAAGGACTTCGTGAACAAGTCCCACGCGCAGCGTGGCTTCTTCACGCCCTACATCCCCGGTTGGGACTGCCACGGCCAGCCCATCGAGCACATGGTGGAGAAGACCCTCGGGCCCGACAAGATGGCGAAGATCGACCAGCCCACGCTGCGCCGCCTGTGCCGCGAGTGGGCCGAGAAGTACGTGGGCGTGCAGCGCGAGGGCTTCAAGCGCCTGGGCGTGAACGCCGACTGGGAGCATCCGTACCTCACGTTCACCCCGAGCTACGAGGCGGGCAACGTCGAGGTGTTCAAGAAGATGTACCTGGACGGCTCGGTGTACCGCGGCCGCAAGCCCATCCACTGGTGCAAGCGCTGCCACACCGCGCTGGCCGAGGCGGAGATCGAGTACTCCGACGAGACGTCGCCGTCCATCTTCGTGAAGTTCAAGATGGACCTCATGCCCGGCGTGTTCGAGGCCGCCGGCGCTGCCGGCGACGCCAACGTGCTCATCTGGACCACGACGCCCTGGACGCTGCCGGCGAACACGGCCGTGTCGCTGGCGCCCGACGCCGACTACGTGATGGTCGTGGCCGACGGCTCCAACATGATCATGGCGCGCGAGCTGGTGGAGCAGGTGGCCGAGATCGCGGGCTGGGAGTCCTACGACCTCGTGCGCGGAGAGGACGGCGAGCCCGTCGCGCTCAAGGGCCGCGAGTTCACCGGCCTCACCTACACGTGCCCCATCCGCCAGGACCTCAAGGGCACCATCATCTACGGCGACCACGTCACGCTGGACTCGGGCACGGGCGCGGTGCACACGGCTCCCGGCCACGGCCAGGACGACTACCTGGTGGCGCTGGAATTCGACGTGCCGCTGCTCATGCCGGTGGACGACAACGGCGTGCTCACCGACGAGGCGGGCCCCTTCGCGGGCCTCGACGTGGACGAGGCGAACCCGGTCATCATCGAGTGGCTGCGCGAGCGCGGAACGCTCGTTGCCGAGAAGAAGATCCTGCACAGCTACCCGCACTGCTGGCGCTGCCACGAGCCGGTCATCTTCCGCGCCACCGACCAGTGGTTCGTGTCCATGGACAAGAACAGCCTGCGCGAGAACGCGCTCAAGGCCATCGAGAACGACGTGGAGTGGATTCCCGCGTGGGCGTCGAACCGCATCGGGTCCATGGTGGCCGACCGCCCCGACTGGTGCATCTCGCGCCAGAGGTCGTGGGGCGTGCCCATCCCCGTGTTCAAGTGCGCGAAGTGCGGCTCTACCGTGGCGAACGAGCAGACGTTCGATGCGGTGATCGACCTGTTCTACCGCGAGGGCGCCGACGCATGGTTCACGCGCGAGCCGTCCGAGTACCTGCCGCGCGGCGTGAAGTGCGAGACGTGCGGCTGCACCGAGCTCGTGCCGGAGAAGGACATCCTCGACGTGTGGTGGGAGAGCGGCGTGTCGCACACCAGCGTGCTGAAGCACCGCGAGGCCGAGGGCCTGCGCTTCCCGGCCGATATGTACCTGGAAGGCTCCGACCAGCACCGTGGTTGGTTCCAGTCCTCCCTGCTCACCAGCATGGGCGCCTACGGCGTGCCGCCGTACAAGAGCGTCATGCACTGCGGCTTCACGGTGGACGGCGAGGGCCGCAAGATGTCGAAGTCGCTGGGCAACGGCGTTGACCCGGCCGACGTCATGGCGAAGAGCGGCGCCGACGTGCTGCGCCTGTGGGTGGCCAGCGTCGACTACTCGCAGGACGTGAGCATCTCCGACGAGATCCTGCAGCGCACCTCCGAGGCGTACCGCCGCATCCGCAACACGTTCCGCTTCCTGCTGGGCAGCCTGGATGACTTCTCCAACGAGCGCGCCGTCACGGACTGGAACGCGCTCGAACCGGTCGACCAGTGGGCCATGGTGCGTTTGCATCATCTGCTGTGCGACGTGGAGCGCGCGTATGACGAATACAAGTTCCACCTGGTCTACCGCGCGGTGTACGACTACATCGTGAACGACCTCTCGGCCGTGTACATGGACGCGACGAAAGACCGCCTGTACTCCGAGGCGCCCGACTCGCCGTGCCGCCGTGCCGTGCAGACCGTGCTCATGAACATCCTCGAGGTGCTCGTGCGCGTGCTGGCGCCGGTGCTCTCGTTCACCACCGACGAGGTGTGGGAGCACTATCCCGAAGCCATTCGCTCAAGCTACGGGGACATCTCGAACGTGCAGCTGGCAGGCTGGCCCGAGCGATCCGACTTCGCGCCCGCGCTGCCCGACGACGCCGTCGCCGAGCGCATCGCCGAGGACTTCGGCGTGGTGCTGGGCGTGCGCGAGGTCGTGACGAAGGCCCTTGAGGACGCGCGCGGCGAGAAGGTCGTGAACAAGAGCCAGGAGGCGGCCGTCACCGTGACCGCGCCGAAGAGCGTGCTTGACGCGGTGGAGCGCTACGACGCGGCGGTGTTCGAGGAGCTGTTCATCGTGGCGTCCGTGGCGTTCGTCGAGGGCGACGAGCTGGCGGCGTCTGTGGCGAAGACCGAGGCCGAGAAGTGCCCGCGCTGCTGGAACTACCGCACGCTCGGCGGCAACCCGAACCATCCTGACGTGTGCGAGCGTTGCGGCGACGCGCTCGATGCCATCGGCTTCGCGGAAAGCGAGTAGCATGCCCGGATATCCCGAGCGCGGCGAAACGGAGCCGACGGAGCCCGCTCCTTCGAAGCGGGACGACCAGCGCCAACCGAGCGCCGAGCGCTCGCGCAACACGCTCGTGTTCGGCGTGGTGGCGCTCGCTTGGCTCGCCTTCGACACGCTCACGAAGAGCTTCTTCAACGGCCACTCCTTAGGCGAGGTGATCGCGGGGCCGTTCCTCGGCCTCGTGCGGTTCCGCCTCGTGCACAACACGGGCGCGGCCTGGGGCATGTTCGGCGACTCGACGTTTCTGCTGGGCGTGCTGTCGATCGCGGTGTGCCTCGTGCTCGTGGCGTACCTGTTCTTCCTGTCGCCCCGCCCGAGCCTGGTGGAGGTGGTGGGCGTGGCGCTGGTGGTGGCGGGCGGCCTGGGCAACGCGTTCGACCGCTTCACGCTGGGCTACGTGGTCGACTTCATCGAGCCCGTGTTCATCGACTTTCCGGTGTTCAACGTGGCCGACATAGGCGTGACGTGCGGGTTCGTGTTGTTCGTGGCGGGTATGATCCTCGCGTACCGCCGCGCCGACCGGGAAGCGGCCGCGCTTGCCGAGACGTCCCGGGACGCCTCGGAGCCCGACGACGGGGAAGGGCCGCGAGAACGATGACGCGGTCGCTCTGTCACATCGTGGGCGCCGGCGACGCCGGGGCTCGCCTCGACGCGCTCATGGCCGAGCGCGGCCTCTATCCCAGCCGCAGCGCCGCCGCGCGCGCCATCGAAGAGGGTGCGGTGTTCGTGAACGGCGCCACCGTGCCCAAGAAGCACGCCGTGGCGGCCGGCGACACCGTGGTGTACGAGGCACCCGAGGAGGCTCCCGTCCACGCGCTCGAGGGCGAGCCCATCGACTTGGACATCCGGTTCGAAGACGAGCACCTCATCGTGCTGTCGAAGCAGGTGGGCCTGGTGTGCCACCCCTCCGTCGACCATTACGACGGCACGCTGGTGAACGCGCTCGTGCACCATTGCGGGGCCGGGAACCTGTGCAACGTGCAGGGCGAGGACGATCGTTTGGGCATCGTGCACCGCCTCGATCGCGACACGAGCGGCCTCATGCTGGCTGCGAAGGACGACGAAACGGGCTACGCGCTCATGGAGGATATACGCGCCCGTGCCGTCGACCGCCGCTACCTGGCGCTCGTGCACGGCGTGATCGCCCACGACACCGGCATGGTGGACGCCCCCATCGCCCGTGCGGAGAAGGAGCGCACGCGCATGGCCGTGCGCGACACGCCTTCCGCGCGCGACGCCGTGACCACGTTCCGCGTGCTGGAGCGCTTCGAGCACGCCTCGCGCGACGACGGCTACACGCTCGTCGACTGCAAGCTGTTCACGGGGCGCACCCACCAGATACGCGTGCACCTGGAGTACGCGAAGCACCCGCTGGTCGGCGAGCCGGTCTACCGCTCGCGCGCGCCCAAGGACCCCGGCGCCGACCTCGGGCTGGACCGCCAGTTCCTGCACTCGTTCCGCCTGGACTTCACGCATCCCGCGACGGGGGAGGAGCTGTCGTTCGCCGACGGCCTCCCCGCCGACCTGCAGGCCGCCCTCGACGGCCTGGCGGATCGCAGCATGGGCCGCACCGAAGCCGGCGAAGAGGTGTTCGCTTTGCTGGCGGATGCCCCGCACCCAACATCGTAGGTCGTACTCTGTTCGGTCCGCCCGCCAAGTTGTCATCCTGAGCGGAGGCCGAAGGCCGGAGTCGAAGGATCCCGCGCGGCGCCAGCAGGCCGCCCCTACGAGGGCGCACCGTCACTTCTTCCCGTACACGCTCATGTTCTGCATGCGCGATTGCAGGAAGCTGTCGGGGAAGTGCTCGTCGAAGAACCGCTGCTCCCAGGTGGTCGCGGGGATGCCCACGGCGCGCTGGCCCTCGCGGTCGAGCGCCAGCACCGTCACCACCACGTCGATCGCCAAGAGAACGGTCATGACCGCCGTGACGGCGCGAACGAGCGTGTTCTTGGCGTTCACGTGCGAGAACACTTGTTTCACGAAGGGCAGGATGACGCGCACCCACACCAGTCCCAGAAGGCCCCACATCATGCCGAACGCGAAGTTCGTGCGCCCGTTGATGGAGCCGAACGTGCCCGTGTAGTCCCAGGCGATGGCGCCCCAGAAGAACTCCATGCCCCAGCTGGTCACGTACTCCAGCGCCGAGCCCACCACCATGGCCCCCAGGAATATCACCAGGTTGTGCGAATGGTAGAAGCGGTTCAAGAACAACGTCAGCGCCACGGCTCCCACGCCGTAGATGGGGGAGAAGGGGCCCCACACGAGCCCCGCCCGGCTCTCCAAGCCGCCGTAGACGATGGCGTGGAACGCGGTCTCCACCACGAGGCCGAACACGCTGCCTCCCAGAAACAGCCAGAACAAGGTGAAGAAATCGAGGCGCAGGTAGCCGGCGTTGTGGAACACCTGGGCTTTGACCTCCTGCTTCACCTCGCGAAGCAGGCCGTATCCCTCGGCGTCGCCCGGGCGCGCGGACGCCGCCCCGCTGGGGGCGGAAGAGTCGCCCTCCGCTTCGAGCGAACCCGGGTTTTTCGATTCTTTCTCCATTCGTCCGTTCCTCAAAGGGCCGATAGGGATAAACTATAGCAGATTTACCACGTATGACTGGAACCGTTTCGCTTCGGCGACCTGCCCGGAGCCGGGAAGGGGATCGATATCGTGCAAGCTGGGGACCGCACCGGAATCCTCCTGGTGAACACCGGCACGCCGGCCGAGCCGCGGCCGCGCGCCGTGCGGAAGTACCTCGCCCGGTTCCTCATGGATCCGCGCATCGCGCCCATGAACCGTCTGGGCTGGTGGTTCGTCCTCCACCTGTTCATCCTGCCCAAGCGCGGCCGGGCGTCGGCCGAGAAGTACGGCAAGATCTGGACGGAGGAGGGCTCGCCCTTCACGGTGGCCCACGACAAGCTCGCGCGCGGTTTGGACGCGCAGCTCGCCGACGAGGGCCACGACGCCGTCGTGCGCTGCGCCATGAGCTACAGCGCTCCGTTCGTGGACGATGTCGTGCGCGAGCTGAGGGATGCGGGCTGCACGCGCCTGGTCGTGCTGCCGCTCTACCCGCAGAGCGCCCATTCCACCACGGGATCGGTGTCGGACAGCGTGGAGCGCGCGCTGAAGAAAGCGCGCTGGGACGCGCCGTGCGACTTCGTGTACAACTACCACGACGACCCCACCTACGTGCGCGCCATCGCCGCGTCCATCAAGCACGCCGGGTTCGACCCCGACGCGGACGACAAGGTGCTGTTCTCGTTCCATTCCATCCCGCTCGTCGACATCGAGGCGGGCGACACCTACGAGCTGCAGACGGGCGCGTCGAGCCTCCAGATAGCCGGCGAGCTGGGCATCGAGCGCAACCGCTGGACCATCGGCTACCAGTGCCGCTTCGACAAGGGTCGCGAGTGGCTTTCGCCGTTCACGCGCGACGTGCTGGCGCGCTGGGCCGAGGCCGACGTCGGCCGCGTGTTCTTCGTGTGCCCGAACTTCGCCGTGGACTGCCTCGAGACGCTCTACGACATCGAGCACGAGCTGAAGCCGTATTATTTCGACCAGGTCAGGAAGGCCGGCCGCGAGCCGCGCGAAGACGATTTCGCGTACGTGCCCTGCCTCGACAAGAGCCGCGCGCACGTGAAGGTGCTCGCCGACGTGCTGCGCCCCCATGTGGAAGGAGGCCGCTGATGGCCGGTGAGGAAAGCCGCGCGAACGCGTCGCAGAAAACGGTGCTCGTGGGCGTGACGGGCTGCATCGCGGCGTACAAGAGCTGCGAGATCGTGCGCCTTCTGCAGAAGGCCGGCGTGCGGGTGAAGGTGGTCATGACCGAGCATGCCACCGAGTTCGTGGGCCCCACCACGTTTCGCGCTCTCACGCACGAGACGGTGGCCGTGGGCCTGTTCGACGATCCGTCCGACCCCATACACCACGTGTCGCTGGCGCAGGAGGCCGACGTGTTCCTCATCGCGCCGTGCACGGCCAACGTCATCGCGAAGATCGCGAACGGACTGGCCGACGATCTGCTCACCACGACGGCGCTGGCCTGCACCTCGCCGCTCGTCATCGCGCCCGCCATGAACGTGAACATGTACGAGAACGCGGCGACGCGCTACAACATCGGCAAGCTGCACATTCGCGGCGCGCGCATCGTCGAGGCCGGAGACGGCTACCTGGCCTGCGGGGACGTGGGTCGCGGGCGCTTGGCGGAGCCGGCCGACATCGTGGCCGCCGTGCTGGAGGAGCTGGGCGTGAGCCGCGATCTGGCCGGACGTCGCGTGCTGGTCACGGCCGGGCCCACCGTGGAGCCCATCGATCCGGTGCGCTATATCTCGAACCACTCGTCGGGCAAGACCGGTTACGCCATCGCGCGGGCGGCGGCTCGGCGCGGGGCCGACGTCACGCTCGTGTCGGGCCCGACGGCGCTCGCGGCGCCCGAGGGCGTGCGCACGGTGCACGTGAAGACGGCGCGCGACATGCTGGCCGCCGCCGAGGAGGCCTTCCCGGCGGCCGACGTGGCCGTGTTCTCCGCAGCCGTGGCCGACATGCGCCCGAAGGAGCCCGCCGCGCGCAAGCTGAAGAAGGGCGAGCCCGGCGCCGACCTGGGCACCATCGAGCTTGTGGAGAACCCCGACATCCTGGCCACGCTCGGGGCGGCCAAGCGCGACGGGCAGGTGGTGGTGGTGGGCTTCGCCGCCGAGACGGAGAACGTCGTGGCCAACGCGCGGAAGAAGCTTGCGACGAAGCACGCCGACCTCATCGTGGGCAATCTGGTGGGCGAGGGCCGCGCCTTCGGCACCGACGACAACGAGGTGTGGTTCGTCACCGCCGACGACGTGGACGAGCTTCCCCTCATGTCGAAGGAGCGCCTGGCCGACGCGATCCTCGATCGAGCCGTGCAGTTCTTCGGGTAGCACGTCGCTCTGGGCGGCGAGAGCGCGCATGCGAAACGCTTCGGCTCGATGCCGGATGCTTGCGACCGTTTCCGACGAGAGACGAGAAAAGCCCTTCAGAAGAGAAGGGCTTCATGAAAAAGGGCCGCATGAGCGGCCCTTCGACGTTCTTAGGTGAGAATGGGGCTAGATGGTGTGGACCATCGTCGCCTGGCTCTTGCCGTTGTTGCCGACGGCGACGGTGAACTCGACATGCGCGTTCTCTTCAAGGGTCTTGAAGCCGTCGGTCTGGATCTCGCTGAAGTGGACGAACAGATCGTCGCCGCCCTCCTGGGAGATGAAGCCATAGCCTTTGTCAGCGTTGAACCATTTAACTGTACCAGTAGACATGCAAACCTAACTTTCTGCCCCGAAGGGCAACAACGGGCAGGACAGGCACGCGCCTGTGACCCCTGCCAACAACAGCGGCACTGTGCCGCGTCAACCAGTGTACGCGCTCGCGCCCCTTATTCCGTCGCGGTTCGAATAAAAGACGCTTGCACACGCCATCCACACGTTTGGACTCGCGCCCGGCGCTCGTGCTCCGTGGTTCGAGTGCGAGAGTCGCCTTCGAACGGCTCGCGCGCGCTATTGGCGAAGCTCGCCCGCCTTGCTTGGTGCGCGGTTGTGCGTTTGCGCAATTCTGTTTGGCGAAATCGAACAATAATCGAGGAAGATGGCAAATTCCATCTTGAAATACGCGACAACTAACGGTAATATGGTCAAGCTGTCTTGCGAGGGAGCATGTCAAGAACCTTCGCGAACGCACAACGGGTTGTGGCGCAGTTTGGTAGCGCACTTGACTGGGGGTCAAGGGGTCGCAGGTTCAAATCCTGTCAACCCGACCAGCAACTTAACGGGCCGCGAGCGAATCTCGCGGCCCGTTCTTATTCCCGGCTTATAGCCCCCCTATTTTCCGCATCCGTGCGCCCCTGCCGAAGCGACTCGGCTACGGGGAGTCCAAACCGCCGGAACGTCCTCACCCGTCTTGGACAACGACGCCGTGCTGTTCTTGCGCGCCTTAGCCTCCAAAAGCTCCACCAGGTGGCTGCGGATCAGATTGGGGGAATCGACCTTTGAAAAGGAAGCGAGTCCGTCTCGCATCGCCTGCATCTCGGCAGGACGCGATAGCAGGTCTGCTGCGAGTCGGGCCAGCTCTTTGACGTCGGAGCCTCCCTTCGCGCCGCCCTTTCGGACGAAGAAATCCAAGTTGGCCTCTTCACAGCCCGCCACGGCGTCGATCAGTATCAGGGGCACCCTTTTCACGGCGGCTTCGGTGATGCTGATGCCGCCAGGTTTCGTCAGGCACAGGTCGACGCTGTCCATGAGCAGGGACATATCTCGAACAAAGCCCCTGACATGGACGCGGGGATTCGCGGCGTATCGCTTGGCAAGCCTTTTTTCCAAGCGCCGGTTCGTTCCGCACACGATGGAGATGTCGACGTCGGGCGGGGCCTCGGTCGCCAGGTGCCGGGCCAGCCTCGCCATCGGGCCGCAACCCATGCTGCCGCACATCATTGCCAGGTGCCTGTGGTGCGCGGGGATCCCGAGCGCCGCTTTCGCCTCGTCCCTAGAGACGCGACGATAGAATTCCGACCTCAGGGGAATGCCCACGCTGCGTATGCGTTCCTTGTCGATGGACTCGCATTCGAAGTCGTCGGCAAGCGATCGGTCGGGGATGAAGTACCGGTCGAGCTCGCTGTCCTTCGTGCAGGGATTGCAGGTGTAATCGGTGTTGACCAGGCAGGTCGTAACGCGCGGGCGATGCTTGCGCAGCACGCTCGTCAGCATCACGGCGGCGAACGCATGGGTGCAGACCACCGCATCGAATCTGCCCGTCTCGATGCGGCGATGGAGGGCATCCGTCCCCAGGGCGAAAAGCCGGTAGATGCCCGACTTCTTCCAGAACAGCTCCGGGTGCCTTTCGGAGAAACGGTACCCGAACCGGAACAACCAAGGGAAGCGCTTGTACATGGTCGCATGTCCCCAGGACATGAATCGGGACAGCAGGGGGGAGACGAACCGGATGGCGTCGTCGATTTCGCAAACATCGCCGCATCGTTCGCCGTGCTCCTTGATCGCCCGAGCGCAGGAGTCGTGCCCCTGGCCGGTGCTGCAACTCAGAACGAGAACCTTCATGCCTGCACCTCCGAGGCTCTTTTGGCCAAGGCCGCTTGCCGCTTTCTTCCGAGACGGGCAAGTCGCGGCCTGTTGCACCTTTGCGCCAATATGAAGGGGATGTTTCCCGCTGCGTACAGCACGGAGACGGTTGCTCCACCCGGCCCGGGCCAGAGAGCGATGCAATACAGACCCGCCAGGCACAGAAGCCCGTGGACGAGCTCTGCCACGCACGTCTCTTTCACCATTATGGGGAGCCTGCTTGCAGGATTCGCACCGAGTTTTTTCGAGGGCATGGCACCCGGCAAGATCCTGCTCATATCCGGCAGCTTGCCCTGCCACCGCTTTATCCCGATGCGGTCGTACAGGCTCCCTTCGCGCTCGAAGCGGAAGCTGTGAAAGGGGAACCGTTCCTCGTTCAGCCAGCGTAGCGGAATCATCCTGCCCAGCACGAAAGACCCCGCGCCGATCACCGCCAAGTACGCCGTGCATTCGATTAGGTTCACAACGTCCTCCCTTCCCCCCGCGCAGGGGCGGCGTTGCATGGAAAAGAAAACGACAGCCTGCCGACTTTTCCATCGTGGCACGGATCTGCGGACGCCGCATCGACGCCTGCCCGCTTATTAGACTGATATCAGTCTGTTTATGGGGAGTATAGGACGAGACGAGGTTCACGACCTCGAATATAGACCGACTTCAGACAATATTCACATACGGCATGGGCGGAGCAGGGATCGCAGCGTGATCGGGCGCTTCTTGCACCCTCGCGCGAGGGCGGCGAAGGGGAAGGAAGCGCGAGACGAGTGCGGACGTCAGAGGGAGCGGCTCGATCCTACAGCGCGGCTTCGACCTTGGGAGCGCGTTGTGCGCGGGGGAGGCGAAGCTTGCTTCCGCATTCGGCGTAGACGGCTCCGCCGATCACGAGGACGACGCCGGCCGCCTGCGCGCCGGAGAAGGGCTCGCCAAGCAGCAGGGCCGACAGCACCACGGCCGAAAGCGGTTCCAAATAGCCGCACACCGACACCGTTTGCGCGGGCAGGCCGCCCATGGCGGAGAAGTACAGGAAGCAGCCGAGGCCGGTGTTCACCATGCCCAGTACGAGAACAGGGGCCCAGTCCGTCGGCGAGAGCTGCACGGACAGCCCGCCGGTCGCGCCCATGAACACGGCCGCCACCACGAAGCTGAACACGAGCTGCACGGCCGAGCTCTCCAACCCCTCCACGTGCCGGGCCTTCTTCGTGAACACGACCATGACCGCGTACATGACGGCCGACATGCCCCCGCAGAACAGGCCCCAGCCCGACGCGCCCGCACCGATCGCCTGGCCGTTCACCAACAGCACGCCTGCGAGCACGAGGCCGAACCCGAGGAGCTTCGTTTTGGTAAGGCGCTCGCGGAACAGCCACGGCGACAGCGCGGCCACGATGATGGGCCCGCAGTAGTACACGAGCGAGGCGGCCCCCACGCCCACGTGACGGTAGGCTTCGAACAGGAAGAGCCAGCTGGCTCCCAGGGCCGCGCCGGACACGGCGAGGCAGGCGAAGTCGCGCAGATGGCGATGGAACGTGATCCCGCGTCGCGAGCCGGCCAGCAGCGCAACCAGAAGCAGGCTGCCCAGAAGCGTGCGCAAAAGCACGATCTCGCAGCTGGCAAGGGCTATGCCGCTCGCCACGATGCCGTTGCTGCCGAACAGCAGCAACGCCCCCACGTACTTACCGTAATCCTTCGCCACCGCTGCCTCGCCCTTTCGCTTCGCTTACCGGCCGCGCGATAGTTTCTCATAGAAGCAATCAGCACAAAAGCGAATGTTTTTCATAGTTAGCATGATAAAATCGCATAGAAAGAAACAGGGCGGAGCGCGGTCGGGAGTCGCGCGGGAACCAGGCTGCGAACAGGAGGGTTCGCGGTGCTCGAAAACTCAGGCGGCACGAGCGCCCGGACGGGTGGGAGAAGGTAGGTGGAGCCGTGGACGCGGCCATTCAGAAATACCGGGCGTTCGTCGCCACGGTGGAGTTGGGGAGCTTCACCAAGGCGGCGGAGGCGCTGTCGTACTCGCAGTCGGGCGTGAGCCGCATGGTGGCCGACTTGGAGCGGGAGTGGAAGGTGGCGCTGCTGGAGCGCGGACGGGGCGGGGTGCGCCTCACGTCCGAGGGCACGAGGCTTCTGCCCCTCGTCCGCCGCGTGTGCGACGAGCATGCACGGCTGCAGGCGCAGGTGGACGATCTGAACGGCCTGCAGTCGGGCCTCATCCGCATAGGGACGTTCTCCAGCGTGGCCACGCACTGGCTGCCGAACGTCATCAGCGCGTTCCAGAAGGACTACCCGAACATCGACTACGAGCTGCTGCTGGGGGACTACGCCGAGATCGAGGAATGGGTGCGCGAAGGGCGGGTGGACTGCGGCTTCCTGCGCCTGCCCGCTTGCGCCGACCTCGAGGTGCTGCCGCTCGACCGCGACGAGCTTTTGGCCGTGCTGCCCGAGGGGCACCGCCTCGCCTCGCGTGCGAGCGTGTCGGCCGCCGAGCTGTGCGAGGAGTCCTTCATGCTGCTGGAGAAGGGGGACAGCACCGCCGTGTCCGAGGTGTTCGAGCGCGACGGGCTGGCTCCGCGCGCCCATTTCACCACGTGGGACGACTACGCCATCATGGCCATGGTGGAGAGCGGCCTGGGCGTGAGCGTGCTGCCCGAGCTCATACTGCGCCGGGCGCCGTACCGCATCGTGGCCAAGCCGCTGGACGAGCCGGTCTTCCGCGCCATCGGGTTGGTCCTGCGCAGCCGCGAGGCCGCCTCGCTCGCCACCCAACGCTTCCTGGAGTACCTGGACTGCCGATGAGCCCGGTCGTCTTCGTTTTGTGCGCTTGCATCACGAAGGCGCAACGCCCAGGATACGGTTGCCGCCTGCGACCTTCGCGGGCACGGTGCTTCCCTATGCTGTGAAGGCACAGTCCCCTCGGAAAGGAGCATCAGCATGAGCATCATCGTGTGGATCGTCATCGGCGGGCTCGCCGGATGGGTGGCGGGCATGATCATGAAGTCGGAAGGCGGCCTGGTCAAGAACATCGTCACCGGCATCGTGGGAGCCCTCATCGGAGGCTTCATCATGAGCTTCTTCGGCGCGGAGGGGTTCACCGGGTTCAACCTGTGGTCGTTCGTGGTGGCGTTGATAGGGTCGGTGGTGCTCATCGCCCTCATCAACCTCGTCACGAGGAGAACCGCCTCGTAAGGGCGCTTGGAGCCGATCGGCCCGCCGCGAGGGCGGGCCGATCCGATAGAGGGCCGGACCCCGTCGGGGGTCCGGCCCTCTTCGCGTAGGTGGGCGCTCTGAGCCCGGAACGCTTGGGACGGCGTGCGCTCTTCGCTCGTCTCACGCAGCCTTTCGCGTCATGGCAAGGGAAGCTCCGCGCCGCCGATCGTGATCGAGGCTACGTCGTCCAGGTTCAGGAACTCGTCGAACATGATGCTCTTGTTGCAGGCGGTGGAGTTCGCGCCCTCGCGCGTCCCTCCGGCGCCCCGCAGCGCGTCGATCTCAATCGTCGTGCCGTCTTTCATGCTCACCGTGATGGATGGATCGAGGAAGCGGTCCGTCTCGTTCTGGTTGTGGTCCGACATGCGACCGGACTCCTGATCCTCCCAGTTCAAAACCTCATGCACCGTGTACTCGAGCGTGAGGGCGATGGGGGACACGGTCACGGAGTCGAGCGTCGCGTCCATGCCGCTCACTTTGATGGTCTGTCCGGCCGGCAGGTCGACGGAGGTGTCCTCATAGTCGACCGCGAACTTCATGTTCCACTCGCCCTCAGCGATGACGTGCGAAGTGCTGCCGTCGTACATCTTCAGGTCGCTCAAGCTGACCCGCGCCGTGTGTCCGATGATACTGCCGCCGATGGTGGTGACGGACATTTGCTCTACATATTGGATGGCGTTGTCGGAAGGGTCGGCGTCGTAGAAGTGCCCGCTGCCACCGCCCGTCATCACGCCGTCTACGTGGACGCTGCTGCCGCTTTCGAACCCGAGGGGCAAGATGCCGCTCTCCAAAGGCTCGATGCCCTCGAACGCCGTTCCGTCGTCCTTGGCGATGCTGAACACGACAGCGTAGTTCGTCCTATCGCCGATGATGGCCTCGGCCGTCACGGTCACGCCGTTCGACGTGGCGCTCGCGCCGATGGGCCGCCCGATCTTGTCGACCACCTCGGTTTGGGCCGGCGGGCCGTTGAAAAGGTCGTCGAAGACGTTCGCCATGCTCATGAGGTTCCCGGTCGCGGACGCGACGCCGCCCACGCCCACCACCAGCACCACCGCCGCGGCGACCGCGGCCGCATAGCGCCAGCGGCGCTTCCCGCCGCGCACCGCGTAGACGTCCGGGCGCGGATGCGCCGCTTGCTCGTGCGCGGCCGCCAGGTTGGCCGTCATGCGCTTCTTCGCCTCGGGCGAGAACCGCAGATCGTTCATGGCCTCGTTATATTCCCTGCTCACAATAGGCTCCTTCCAGCATCGTGCGAAGCTTTCCGCGTCCGCGGCTCAAGTGGGCGCTCACGGCCGAGACGCTGCGACCCGTGAGGTCGGCGATCTCCTGAACGGAGTACCCTTCGTAGTAGTACAGGTAGATGGCCTCGCGGTACTTCTGCGGCAGCGCCATAACGGCGTCTGTCACGCCGGTGTCGGGTTCCTCGGGCGCCGCCGTGTCGGGCGCCTCGTCCAGCGCGACCGCGCGTTTCCTGAAACCGCTGCGCAGCGCGTCTTTGCAGGCGTTCGCCGTGGTGCGGACGATCCAGGCCTTCTCGTGCTCCGGCCCCTCGAAACGCGGCTTGGCGTTCATGAGCTTGAGCAGCACCGTCTGGCAGATGTCCTCCGCGTCGTGCGTGGACTTCAAGTAGGTGTAGCTCAGCCGCAGTATGAGGTCCGCATAGGTCTCGACCAGCCGCTCGGCCTCCGCCTCGCTTGGTTTTCTCGCTTCCATTCGCAACCGATCCTTCTCTTGCCCGGCCGTCGCCGGAGGGGTTTCGAGCAACGTCGCTTCACCTGCAATACGATTCGGGAAGGGGTTTCCTGACAGCATCGCCCAATATGGTCGAAAACTTCCTGTCGACGGTTAAGCGTCTGCGCCCTGCTGCGTTGCGGCTTGGAATATCGCGTTCGTCCGGTCGGGCGCATCGGCGCGCTTGCACAAGAAGAAGGTGGCGTGGGCCTCGGCATCGGCGATGGGCACGACGGCCCGGGCCGTGTGGTCGGCATCGTTTTCGGGGACGAGCGTGGTGAAGTAGCACAGCTCGGTGCTGTTGATGAGCTGCATGAACACCATGCGGTCCTTCTGCACGATGATCTGCGAATCGGGAAGGAACCGGCGGCACACCTCCATCCAGAAGCCGATCTGCTCGAACACCAAAAACGTCTCGCCGTTCAGATCGTCGAACGACACCGTGCCGCGCTTGGCCAGCCGATGGCCGTTCGGCGCGCTGAAGTACAGATCTTCGGTCATGAACGGCACGCAGGCGACGGTGGGCAGCTGGATGGGGCGGCGGGTGATGGCAAGGTCGCAGGCGCGGTTCGCGAGCTGGTGTTCGGCTTCGGCATCGCCCACTAAGTCCGGCTCCAAGACGACTCCAGAGAATCTTTCGACGACGATGGATCCCAACCGCCAGTTCGGCGCGGGCGCCACCGACGCCACGCGCACCGTGCGCTGGCGCTTCGCCAGCTCGTCGAACGCCTCGCGCATGCGGCGTTCCTCCGCGAGGACGCGCCCGGCGTGCTCGACCGCCAACCTCCCCGCATCGTTGAGAACGGCGCGGTTGCGCGTGCGCGAAAACAGCTCCTGCCCCAGATCCGCCTCGAGCTTCTTCATCGAGCGCGAGAGGGAGGGCTGCGTGGTGCGCAGCGCCTTAGCTGCCGCCGATATGGTGCCGCAGCGGGCCACCGCCTCGAGCTGCCTGAGCTGTTCGAGTTCCATCGCCCCTCCTTGTTTGCTATGCGCTCAATGAATACTGAATACCACTATAGGCATTGTACTATGCGTTTTCCGGTTGATAAAGTGGGATTGCAAGCATACCGAACAAAGGAGGCCCACCAATGGATCGTCGCCAATTTCTCAAGCTCGGCGTTGTCGGAGCAGCCGTTGTTGCGGGCGGCAGCTTGCTTGCCGGTTGCGCTGGCCTGATCGCGGTGGCAAGTTGGCCATCGACGGAAAGGGAGGACGAATGGAACGTATCGCACTCGGAAGCCAAGCTTCGCAGCTGCTTACGCGGAGGGCGATGCTGAAGCTCGCCGGAACGGTCGGCGCGGCCGTGATGGGCGGCGCGCTGCTGTCGGCATGCGCCTCGGGCGGCGGCGAGGCCGTCAGCTACTCCGAAGCGTCCGCCAGCACCGGTGACGCGCCCGAAGGAACCGCAAGCGCGCCGCAGCTGGGCGACAAGACGCTTATCGCCGTGTTCTCGTGGTCGGGCAACACCCTGAACATGGCCAATCGCATCAATGAGCTGGCCGATGCAGACTTCTTCCGCATCGAGACCGCAGAACCCTACCCCGACGACGTTGACGCTACCATCGAACGGGCGCGCACCGAGCAGGATGCCGACTTCATCCCCGAGCTGGCCGCGCGCGTGGATAACTGGGACGATTACCACACCGTGTTCCTTGGCTACCCCATCTGGTGGTACGAGCTGCCGCAAGCGGTCAAGGGCTTCATACAGAGCTACGACTGGGCCGGCAAGACCATCATCCCGTTCAGCAGCCACGAGGGCAGCAGCTTCTCTGGGACGCCGGCCGACATACAGGCGCTGTGCCCCAACTCGTCAATGCTGCAAGGCATTTCCATACAAGGCGAAGCGGTCGCGTCTTCGCTCGACAGCATCAACGTCTGGTACGACGGTTTGGCGCTTGCGTGATGGCCGCACGGGACAAGATGCCACGCAAGCGCGCAGCGAAGCTGATCGTCGACGCGGCCATGGCGGTGCTGCTGTTGCTGCAGATGGCCCAGCAGCTGTTGCCCCAGGGGTTTCACGAGCTCAGCGGCATAGGCCTCGGCGTTCTGTTCGTGGTGCACAACCTGCTGAACCTGCGTTGGTACGCCCAGCTGCGCCGCGGCCGCTGGACCGCAGCCCGCGTGGCGCAGACCGTCGTGAACGCCTGCTGCCTAGCGCTGCTGGTGCTCATGTTGGCGAGCGGCATCGGCATGTCTGAGCTGATGACGAGGCTGGGCGTGGAGTTTCCGGGCGTCGCCCTTATGCGGCGAGTGCATATGACCTGTGTATACGCAAGCTTGGTTGTCATGTCGTTTCATCTGGGCCTGCATGGGCGCATGGTGTTGGGGTTGCTTCGCGGTTATTTCGGCTCGCTGGCTCCTTCGCGGCTTGCCTCCGTTTTCGGCCGTGCTGCGGCTGCGGCGGTGTCTGCGTACGGCGTCTATGCGTTCGCGAAGCTGAACCTATGGGGCTACCTCTCGGGTGGCACGGAATTCGCCTTCATGGACGCCAGCGTTCCCTTGCCCGTGTTCCTGGCCGACTACGCCGCCGTCATGGCGCTGGCCGCCTGCCTGGGCCATTGCCTCGCGCAGCTGATTGGCGAAAGGCGGCATAAGGGGTCGAAGGCCCTTGCGCGCTGACTTCGGCGTCGGCAATGGGCGCGTTTTCCCGGTTGATAGAGTGGAATTGTTGAAGCATCGAGCAAAGGAGAAATGTATGGAGTTCGCAACACTGTCTAACGGCCTTCGCATGCCTATGCTGGGCTACGGCGTCTTCCAGATTGACGACGCGACTGCCGAGCGCTGCGTGGCCGACGCGCTGGACGCGGGCTACCGCCTTATCGACACGGCGCAGGGCTACGGCAACGAGCGCGGCGTGGGCGCGGCCATCGCGCAGAGCGGTGTGGCCCGCGAGGACGTGTTCCTGGTCGACAAGGTGTGGATCAGCAACTACGGCGAGGGCAAGGCCTACGATTCCCTCAAGGCGTCGCTTGAGCTTCTGGGCACCGACCACATCGACCTCATGCTGCTGCACCAGCCCTTCGGCGATTACTACGGCGCCTGGCGCGACCTCGAGCGCGCCTGCGAAGAGGGCCTGGTGCGCGCCATCGGCGTGTCGAACTTCGACCCGGTGCGCCTGCTCGACCTCTGCACGTTCGCCGAGGTGGCGCCCATGGTCAACCAGGTGGAAATCCACGCGTTCCGCCAGCAGGACGCCGCAATCGAAAACATGCGCGCGCTGGGCGTGCAGCCCATGGCGTGGGGCCCCTTCGCCGAGGGCATGAACAACTTCTTCCAGAACCCGCTTCTGGCCGAGGTAGGCGCGGCCCACGGTAAGACGGTCGGCCAGACGGCGCTGCGCTTCCTCATGGACAAAGGAGTGGTCGCCATTCCCAAGACGGTGCGCCGCGAGCGCATGGCCGAGAACTTCGACGTGTTCGACTTCGAGCTGACCGATAAGGACGTCGCGCGCATCCGCACCCTGGACTCCGCTGACTTCACCTGCTACGACCACACCGACACCAAGCTCATCGGCGGCCTTCTGGGCTTCATCAAGTCAACGATGTAAAAATGCGGGCGACGGAGGACATACGGGTTCGCCTGACGGAGCGCCTGAGGCTGCTGCGGACGGGCGCGACTGCACCCCTACTGGGCATGGCGCTCGCCACGGTGTCTCTCGCGTCCTTGCTGCTCGCGGCATGCACCGAGAGCGCGGTGGTCGCCGTCCAGCCCGATGACGTGGAACCCCCTTCGACGCCCGCGATCGAGCAGGCGCCCGAAGCAGACGATGCGCAGCAGGAACAGGCGATGGAGTTCACGCAAGATTCGGCCGTGTCCGACGTGGTGTCCGACCCCGCGTTCGGCGACTGGGGCAGGCTGCTGCTTCCCGCAGACGACGGCTATTGGAGCGGCGACACGCTGGGCAACCTGGGCTTCACGTGGTACAGCTGCGTGTCGCCCGACAGCACGGTCGAGGTGGCGAACTACCTGCGCGGCCGGGCGCAGGCGGGCGAGCAGGTGTTCTTCGACCTGTACACCGAAGAGGAGAAGGCGGCCGACCCGGCCAAGGCCGACACGGGGCTGGTCTTCTTCCGGGGCGAGCCGGGCGGGCGCTTCGCCGTCTGCAACGCCGGCGGCGGGTTCTCCTACGTGGCCGCCATGCACGACGGCTTCCCCCATGCGCTCGAGCTGTCGAAGCGCGGCTACAACGCCTTCGCCCTCGTCTATCGCCCCGGTGCGCAGACGGCGTGCGAGGATCTTGCCCGTGCCGTCGCGTTCGTGTTCGAGCATGCCGACGATCTGGGTGTGGACACCAGCTGCTACTCGCTTTGGGGAGGATCGGCGGGCGCGCGCATGGCGGCGTGGGTGGGATCGTACGGCACGGCAGCGTTCGGCGGCGGCGACCTGCCGCAGGCCGGATGCGTGGTCATGCAGTACACGGGGCTCTCCGAGTACCGCCCGACCGACCCGCCCACCTACGCATGCGTGGGCACGAGCGACGGCATCGCCAGCTGGCAGGGCATGGAGCGCCGCCTCGATGCCATGGCCGCCGTCGGCATCCCGACGGAGTTCCATGCGTACGAGGGTTTGGGCCACGGCTTCGGCCTGGGCCGGGGTACGGTGGCGGAGGGATGGCTGGACGACGCCGTCGCCTTCTGGGAACGGCAGATGGAGGAGTAGGACCATGAAGAAGCTTCACGTAATCCCGCTTGCGCTGGCGCTGTGCGCGAGCCTGCCGCTGGCGGCATGCGCTTCGACGGGCGCTGTTGAAACCATGCCGGATGCCCAAACGGCGGAAAGCGACGCGGCGAAGGCGAGTCGGCCGGCAGACGTCGAAGGCTCGTACGAGGTTCGCGACGGCGTGTCGGGCTATGCGCTGGACTACGACGACCTGCCCGACGACTACAGCATTCCCGACGGGTACTCTCGCGCGGCGATGCAGCGAAAGCCGCCGCTGCCCGAGGACGGCGCGACGGTTCTGTCGGCCCGGCCCGACGCTTCCCGGGCGCAGGCCTTCTACCTGTGGGAAGAGGGCAACGCTCCGGCGACCACCGAGTTCACGCCCGATATGACGGGCTACTACGACTCCTACGATTTCCGCCCCTATGTGACGGCGCTGCCGGTGCCGCAGGGCGTCGAGGCGAAGGGCGCCGTGGTGCTGCTCGCGGGCGGCGCCTACCAGGTTCGCGCCGATTACACCGACACCATCCCCACGGCGCTGCAGCTGCGCGAACGGGGGTTCCAGTGCTTCGTGGTGGACTACCGCCTGCGCCCGTACACACCGCAGGAAGGAGCGCTCGACGTGGCACGCGCCGTGCGCTTCATCGCCAAGAACGCCGATGCGTACGGGATAGACCCTGCCGACATCGCGGTCATGGGGTACTCGGCGGGCGGCATCCAGGCGGGCGAGTTCCTGATGCACTACGACGGCGACGTGGACGGGCGCGCCCTCGATCCGAGCTACGCCCCCGACGAGCTTGACGCCGTTTGGGCGCACGCCTCCGCCGACGCCATGATCTACTCGTTCTACGGCCGGCTGAGCGTGGCTTCGCTCGACACCGACGCCTTGCAGGCGGGCGAGCTGCCGCCGACGTTCTACTGCTACGGCACCGAGGACCCGTTCTACCGTCAGTTCGAGGCGCAGGTCGCGCTGATGGACGAGGTGGGCGTGCCCACGACGACCCTCGTCTTGCAGGATTGGCCCCACGGCTTCGGCGGCGACGGAGGCTGGGTGGCCGATTACGCCGCCTGGTTGGAGCAGGTGTTTGCGAGTGAGTGACCCCGACCCGGCGCAAGATATCCAACGTCAGAAAGGCAGATCGATGAAAGATTTTCAATTGAGAAACGACACGCTGCTCCTGTTCAGGAACGATCCCTTTGCCGATTTGCGGAAGCTGGCCGAGAGGAAGCGCGTGCTGTTCGTGTACGGCGGCGGCTCGGTGAAGGCGAGCGGATGCTACGATGACGTGTGCGAGTCCGTGCGCGCAAGCGGCGGCAAGCTGTTCGAGTGCGGAGGCGCCTCGCGCGAGCTCGCCGACATCGAACGGGGGATCGTGCTTGCCCGAGAGAACGGTGCTGATCTCGTGATAGGCGCAGGCGGCGCGAGCGTCATGGACTGTGCCAAGCTCGTCGCGCTCGGCGCGCTGCACGAAGCAAGCGTGTGGGATTACGTGAAGGGTCGCAAAAGCCCCTACGGCGAGGCCAAGCTGCCGCTCGTCCTTATCCCGACCTACCCCTCAAGCGGCTCCGAGTACGGTCTGGGCGCCGTTGCCGCCGACGGGCGCACGGGCGAGTTCGGCACGGCGTTCGGCATCCCGGCCGACGTGGCGCTGCTGGTCCCCGCCTACTCGCTGTCGTTGAGCTCCGAGATGACGGCCTACGCGGGCCTGGTCACGTTGGTGCAGCTGTCCGCGTCGACCATCGGCGACGAGAATCCCGTGTCCTACGGCGTCGGCGTTTCGGTCATCCGCAGCGTCTTGCAGGCGGCTAGGCGGCTGCGCGAGGCCCCGCTCGATCTGGACGCGCGTGGAACCATCCTCTGCGGTGCGGCCTTGTCCACGTCGGGCCGGCTGGGACTCGGCAAGGAGAGCAACTACGCCTACGACCTGTACGAGCTGGAGTTCATTCCCGAGGTGCTGTTCGGCGTGCCGTATCGCACGAGCCTGACCACCGTGTTCCCACGTTTCCTGAAGGCGATGGCGCGCTATCACGAAGACGACGTCAAGGCGTACTTCAAGGACGCGTTCGGGTTCGAAGGCGACGTTGCCGATTCCTCCGAGAAGCTGGTGGGGCTGTTCGAGGACTTGGGCGTCGACATGCGCTTCGACGGGGAGGCGACGCTCGAGGCTGTCAGCGGGATCCTGGTCGACTCCTCGCTCTCCTCCGAGGAGATCCATGCCCTCATTGCCGAATGCTGCCGATGAGGGCATGTGGCATGCGTGGGACGGCACCCCGGCGGGGCTTGACGGAAGGACTGTCGCGATGATGACGCGAAGAAGCTTTCTTGCTGCCGCAGCGTCGGGCGCGGTGCTCGGAGCCGGCCTGCTCGCCGGGTGCGCTGGCCCTGTGCGCGTCTCTGGTGCAGACGGCGCCGCAGCGGGAGGCCCCACTCGGGAAGCGGATATCGTTCCGCCCGCCGAACCGATGCGGGGCGAGGTGACGCCGGGAACCGAGACGTACCGGGGGTTCACGCTCGACAACGTCCTGCACTCCGAAGCCGAAGGGGACATCCACTTCAACCTCCTCGTTCCCGAAAGCTACGACGAGGTGGGCAAGGCGGCCCTGTTCGTCACGCTGCCGGGATACCAGGGGCTGTACTTCCAGGGCGTGGGCGGAAACATCCAGACCGAGGACTTCGCCTTCGAGGCCCAAGCTTACGACTCCGGCATGATCATCGCGGCGCCGCAGCTCTCCGATTGGGGCGAGGCGTCGGCCCGCCAAACGATAGCCCTCGTCAAGCATCTGATCGGCTCTTATGCCATAGACGAGAAAAGGGTGTTCCTGGAGGGCTACTCGGGCGGGGGCGAGACGCTCTCGCTCGTGATGGGGATTGAGCCCGGGCTGTTCTGCGCGGCGCTGTTCTGCTCGTCGCAGTGGGACGGGGACCTTTCCGTCCTCGCGGACGCGCGCGTGCCGGTTTACCTGGTCATCGGAGAGAGCGACGAGTACTACGGAAGCGAGCCCGCGCGCGAGGCGTATGCGGAGCTTGCGGGCATCTACCGCAGCCGCGGCCTTCCGGAGGACGAGGTTGCGCGCCTGGCGACGCTCGATGTGAAGGATGCGGGCTACTTCCAGCGCGGAGGGGTGACGAACCAGCACGGGGGAGGCGGGGCGCTGTTCTGCCGCGACCCGGCCGTGATGGGCTGGCTGTTCGGGGCGGAAGGGGCTTGACCAAAAGCCGGCCCTCTGTTGTGAAATGAAAGCTATTGCACGTTTCGAGAAAGGATCTGTCATGGAATCGTTCACCTACGACTACCCGGTAAAGAACTACTTCGGCGAGGGCGCCGTCGAGCGGGCGCTTGAAGCCGAGATGCCCGTCATGGGCGCGACCGTCATGCTTGCCTACGGCGGTGGTTCCGTCAAGCGCACCGGCGTCTACGACAAGCTGGTCGCGCTGCTCGAGGGCGCGGGCAAGCAGGTCGTCGACTTCGGCGGCATCATGCCCAACCCCACCTACGAGAAGGTGCAGGAGGGCGCGGCCTTGGCGCGCGCCGAGAAGGTCGACTTCGTCCTGGCCGTGGGCGGCGGGTCGGTGTTCGACTGCTGCAAGGTGGTGTCGGCCCAGGCCAAGCTTGATGCCGACATCGCCGAGTTCGAGCGCGTGCAGGGCAAGCGCCCCAGTGAGTTCATCCCCCTGGGCTGCGTTGTGACGCTGTCGGGCACCGGGGCCGAGCAGAACGACGGCGGGGTCATCACCGACGAGAAGGCGCACGTGAAGGGCCCGCTTTTCGGGGCGCTGCCGAAGTGGGCCGCGCTCGACCCCGCCCTCACGCTCACGGTTCCGCGAGCCCAGTTCCTGAGCGGGGCGTTCGATTCGCTGTCGCACTGCATGGAGACGTACTTCGGCGCCCCGCGCGAGCGCAACGCCTCCGACGACGTCAACCTGGCCGTGCAGCGCAACATCGTCCGCAACATGCGTGCCGTGGCCGCCGACGAGGGCGACCTGCACGCGCGCAGCGAGCTCGTCTACGATTCCGCGATGGGCGAGAACGGCGTGCTCAAGATCGGCAAGGTGGGCGACTTCCAGTGCCACATGATCCAGCACCAGTACGGCGCCTACACGCACACCAACCACGGCCTGGGGCTGGCCGTCATCCATCCCGCGCTCTACCGCCGCCTTGCCCCGGCAGCGCCCGAACAGTTCGCCCACTGGGCCGTTGAGGTGTGGGGCGTTGATGCGACCGGAAAGGACGCGCCCGACGTGGCGCTTGAGGGCGTGAGCGCGCTTGCCGCGTTCACGCGCGAGATGGGCCTGCCTGCAACCCTCGCCGAGTTGGGCGGCGACGCGTCCGACGATACGCTGCGCGCCGTGGCCGACACCGCCGTGCTCACGCCCGGTTGCGCCAAGAAGCTCGACCGTGACGAGATATTCCAGATCCTCGCCGAGTGCCGTTAGGCAGATTCGCCACCCGATTGAGAAGGGAACCATCCATGAAACGCAATGCCACGATCACGGGCGCCGGCCCTGAAACCTCTATCAGCCGCAGGTCTTTCCTGAAAGGCGCACTCGCATTCGGAGCGCTGGCCTCGGCCGGCGGCATGCTGGCCGCGTGCGCCGAGGCGGAGCAGCCGACGCCTCCTGCCGAGAGCGAGCCGACGGCCGAGCCGGCCGCACCCGAGCCCGAACCTCTGCCCGAGCCCTCTGCGCCCGCCGCTGCCGGGTCGACGCTCGTCGTGTACTTCTCGGCCACGGGCAACACCGGGCGCGCGGCGCAGGCCATCGCCGATGCGCGCGGTGCCGACATGTTCGCCATCACCCCCTCGCAGCCCTACACCGACGCCGATCTGAACTGGCGCGACGAAAGCAGCCGCGTATGCGCCGAGCACGACGACCCTGCAGGGCGCCACGTGCAGCTCGAGCAGGCGCAGATTCCCGGCCTCGATGCCTACGGCACCGTGTTCTTCGGCTATCCCACCTGGTGGCAGCAGGCCTCCTGGGTAGTCGACGACGTTGCCGTGGAAAACGACTTCACGGGCAAGACGGTCATCCCCTTCACCACCTCGTCGTCCTCGCCCTTGGGCGACAGCGCCTCCAACCTGGCAGCGCTCGCCGGCACGGGTGACTGGCGCGAGGGCATGCGCTTTCCCAGCAGCGTCTCCGCCGAGGACGTGGCCGCATGGCTCGACGGCTTGGACGCGTGATGGAGAGGCGCAAACTGGGAAGCCGCCTCGAGGTGTCCGCGATCGGACTGGGCTGCATGGGGTTCAGCCACGCCTACGGTGCGCCCACCGAAAGGAGCGAGGCCGTGCGCGCGATCCGCGCGGCGCACGACATGGGCTACACGTTCTTCGACACCGCGGAGTGCTACGTCGGTCAAAACCCCGACGGCAGCGCGTCGTTCAACGAGGAGCTGGTCGGCGAGGCCGTGCGCGGCATCCGCGAGCACGTGCAGATCGCCACGAAGTTCGGTGTACGCCACGAGGGGCGGCAGCTGGTGGTGAACTCGCGGCCTGAGGAGATTCGGCGCGCGGTCGAGGGCAGCCTCAAGCGGCTCGGCACCGACTACATCGACCTGTACTACCAGCACCGCACCGACCCCGACGTCCCGGCCGAGGAGGTCGCGGGCACGGTGGCGGACTTGATTCGCGAAGGCAAGGTGCTCGCCTGGGGCATCTCCGAGGCCGACGAGGATACCGTCCGTCGCGCCCATGCCGTATGCCCCCTGGCGTGCGTGCAGAACCGCTACTCCATGATGGCGCGCTGGCACGAGAGCCTGTTTCCCGTGCTGGAGGAGCTGGGCATCGGCTTCGTGGCGTTCAGCCCGCTGGCTAACGGCGTCCTTTCGGGCGCCTACAAGGCAAGTGACACCTTCGCCGCCGACGACTACCGCGGCGCCATGCCGCAGTACGGCGCCGACGCGCACGAGGCGAACGCCCGGCTCCTTTCGTTTCTGAACGAGCTGGCTGCGGAGAAGGAAGCCACGCCCGCCCAGATATCGCTCGCCTGGATGCTGGCGAAGAAGCCCTACATCGTGCCCATCCCCGGCTCGCGCAAGCTGTCGCGCTTGGAGGAGAACGCGGGTGCCGCCGACGTGGCGCTGTCTGCGGCCGAAGCCGCATCCATCGACTTCGCCCTCGACACCATGGGGATGTCGGCCGTCTTCGGCGGCTCGCCGAGAAAGGAATAGCCCTGTCAGGTCGGATAGGGCTCAAGATCGAATCGAAGGAGAGGACACGTCATGAAAGCGCTCATGATCAACGGCAGCCCCCGGCGTGGGGGAAACACGTCCATCGCGCTCGCCGAGATGGAGAAGGTGTTCGCCGCCGAAGGCATCGACGTCGAGACCGTCCAGGTAGGCCACCGGGACATCCGCGGCTGCATCAGCTGCTACAAGTGCTTCGAGCGGGGGAAATGCGTCTTCGACGATTTGGTGAACGAGACAGCGCCGAAGCTTGACGAGGCGGACGGCCTGGTCGTGGGCGCGCCGGTGTACTACGGCAGCGCCAACGCCACCGTCATCGCGTTTCTCGACAGGCTGTTCTACAGCACCGGCCGGATGGACAAGACCATGAAGGTCGGCGCGGGCATCGCCGTTGCGCGCCGCGGCGGCACGAGCGCCACATGGGACGAGTTGAACAAGTACTTCGCCATTTCGGGCATACCCATCGCCAGCGGGCAGTACTGGAACGGCGTGTTCGGACGCGAGAGGGGCGAGGCGCGGGCCGACGCGGAGGGCCTGCAGCAGATGCGCGCGCTCGCCCGCAACATGGCCTTCCTCATGAAGAGCGTCGAATGGGGAAAGCGCGAGCTGGGGCTTCCCGAAAAGGAACCTTTCGAGCGCATGAACTTCATACGATAGAGGCGCAAGGGACGCGACCCCGCAGCCTGCAAGGAGCGTTACGACCGTTATCTAAAGGCATCGAGTTGTTCCTTTGCCCGGGCGACAATTGCGGAGAACTCGACGCCGCCTGCTTCTAGGCTCTTCGAGGCGGTGCGGGGTTGTCGCGGCGGCGGCGCTCCCGTATACTTGCCTCTGCTCGGGATGACCCGAGCCGGTGCGGCGTCGAGCCCTTCGGGAAAGCTCCGCCGCCACCCGTCCGGTCTGCCGGGACAACCCGGGAAATCCAAGCGATCGCGCGTCCTTGCAGGGCGCCGTCAAGATCGTGCACATCAAGTGGGGACACGCAACGATGGAGGAGAAGAGGAACCAGCTGCGGCCGACCGCTGCGGAAAGCGGGGAGCTGCATCGGGAGCAGCAGATAGCGGCCGAGAAGCCCTTCGAGCGCCGACCGGTGCTCGACACCGGCGACCTGGAAGTGGCCGTGCCCGTGAAGCGCACGGACCAGCAGCGCGCCGGCGACGCCAAGATCGACCGCATGGGAGAGGCCAGCACGTTCAAACTGCTGCTGGAGTTCTCCATACCGGCCGTGTTCGGCGTGCTCGTGCAAACGCTCTACAACGTCATCGACGCCGTGTACGTGGGCGCCGCGGTGGGGGAGAACGGCCTGGCCGCCACGACGGTGGCGAACCCGGCCATGACGTTCATGGTGGCCGTGGCCATGCTCGTGGGCGTGGGCGGCAACGCGCTCGCGGCCATCAAGCTGGGCGAGCGCAAGAAGCGCGTGGCCGAGCGCGTGCTGGGCAACAGCCTGGTGCTGCTCCTGGGCGCGGGCGTCGTCGCCTGGGTCGTGGGCCTTTTGGCGCTCGATCCCATCCTGCGCGCCTCCGGTGCCGACGAAGCGGTGCTGCCGCGCGCGCGCCTTCATGACGGTCATCATCGCGGGCTGCCCTCTGCAGTTCGTGGCGTTCGGCATGAACAACTTCATCCGCACGGCGGGCCATCCCAATCGCGCCCTCGGCTCCATGCTCGTGGGCACCGGCGCGAACATCGTGCTGGGGTACCTGTTCATCATCGTTCTGGACGGCGGCATGATGGGCGCGGGGCTGGCCACCGTGTGCTCGTGGGCGCTCTCGGCCGTCTTCGTCATGCAGTTCTTCCTGAAGAAGGGCTCGCCCATGCCGCTGCGGCGCGAGGCGCTGGGCATCAAGTGGCGCGTGGCGCTGCGTATCTGCGCGCTCGGCGTGGCGCCCTCGGTCATGGAGCTGGGCTTCGCCGTGTCGAACATGATCATGAACAACCTGCTGCTCTCCTACGGCGCCGCCGACCCGCTCGGCTCCGACGGGGCGCTGGCGGTCATGAGGGTGCTCTCGGCCGTGGGCATGTTCACCATCATGCCGTCCATGGGCATCGCCATGGGCGCGCAGCCCATCATCGGCTACAACTACGGCGCCCGGAAGTTCGGGCGCATGAAGCGCACGCTGGGGCAGGGCATCCTGCTGGGGATCGCCATCACGGTGCCGCTCTGGTTCACCGTGCTGTTCCTGCCCGATATGTACGCGCACCTGTTCAGCCTGCCGGAGGCCTATCTCGACGCCACGGCGTGGGCGCTCATAGCCTACCTCGTGTTCATACCCATCCTGCCCGTGGCGCTCATCGGCGCGAACTACTTCGACGCCACCGGGCAGGCGCTCAAGGCGACGCTGCTCACGCTCACGCGCCAGATACTGTTCTTCATCCCGCTTCTGCTGGCGAGCCCGCATGTGCTGCCGCACGTCTTGCCCATGACGCCCCTGCAGAGCCTGTTCTTCGCGCCTTCGCTCTCCGACATCACGTCCACGCTTTTGGTGGTGTCGTTCCTGGCGGTGGAGTGGCGCCGGCTGCGCAAGCTGGAGGCGCGGGAAGGGCTCGCGGGCGCCGAGTCGGCCTCGTAGCGTCCTTTCCGCTCGCCTTGCCCGGCTGACCGCCCGCCGCGCGTGCCGCGCGCTTCCCATCCGCCAAGACGGGGCTTGGCGCCGGTTGGCGGCGTCCTGTCGCGCGCCGCGCGCAAAGAGCCTAGCATGGTTCGCGTATTCTCGAATGGCCGTACCCACGCGACCGGGAAGGAGCATGCCATGAGGATCGAAGCCGCCGTCACCCACGGCAAGGGGGAGGCGTTCAAGATCGAGGAAGTGGAGCTGGCGAAACCGCGCGCCGGCGAGGTGCTGGTGAGGATAGCTGCTACGGGCGTTTGCCATACGGACGCCGTGGCCCGGGACAACGGCATCGTTCCCTATCCCATCGTCCTCGGGCACGAGGGCGCCGGCGTCGTCGAGCAGGTGGGCGAGGGCGTGAAGACCGTCGAGCCGGGAGACCACGTGGTGCTCTCGTACTCGTCGTGCGGGCACTGCGAGAACTGCCGGTCCGCCCATCCCTCCACGTGCGAGGATATGAACGCCTTGAACTTCGGTTCCGAGGGCATCGAGCGCCTGGAGCAGAACGGCGAGAAGGTGGCCACGTTCTTCGGCCAGTCCTCGTTCGGCACCTACGCCGTCGCCGACGAGCGCAACGTGGTGAAGGTGAGGAAGGACGTGGAGCTGGAGCTGCTCGGCCCCTTGGGCTGCGGGATACAGACGGGGAGCGGGACGGTGCTCGTCCGCCTCAAACCCGAGTTCGGCTCCACGATCGCCGTGTACGGCTGCGGGGCCGTGGGGCTCAGCGCCGTCATGGCGGCGAAGATCGCGGGGTGCAAGACCATCATCGCGGTCGACGTCCACGACAACCGCCTGGAGCTGGCCCGCGAGCTGGGCGCCGCCTACGCGTTCAACGGCGGCGAGGTCGACGTGGTGGAGGAGATCAGGAAGGTGACGGGGTCGGGCACCCATTACGCGGTCGAGACGACCGGCGTCCCCTCCGTCGTCCACCAGAGCCTGGCCGCGCTGCGCCCGCTCGGCACCGTGGCCATCGTGGGCATCACGCCCGAGATGACCATCGACATGTTCGGCGAGATCATGGCCGAGGGGAAGACGATGACGGGCGTCATAGAGGGCGACACCGTGCCGCAGCTGTTCATTCCCGAGCTGGTCGACTACTACTGCCAGGGCCTTTTCCCCTTCGACAAGCTGGTGAGATACTACGCTTTCGACGACATCAACCAGGCGTTCGAGGATTCTCGCACGGGCGAGGCCATCAAGCCGATCGTCAAGATGAAGTAGCCCGAGGCGAACAGAGCATCGGTTTCGGCGCCCCGCATCTTTGCGGGGCGTTTTTTTCGCGCTTTCCGACGAGGCGGTCCCGCGGCGGGGCTGGGGGTTTCCGCGTCTTTCGCCGCGGTTTGCGAGGGCGCGGGCTGCGCCCCGTGGGGACGTTCTGCTGGGGATTAAAATTGTGCATCTGCACAAATCGTGCATACCCTGCTTGGAGGCCGTTCGCCGCCCACCGTGACTTTGCAACCGCCCCCGGCGACTTTTCGCGCGTTCGCGGCCCTTTTACCGACCGAAACCCGCCGAAGCGACCCCTTTTCGAACACAGGTGCTTTTCTCTGATAAAGTGCTTGCGAAGCGACATCGGTCGCTTTTTATGTTCGCATCTATGTTCGCAAACAATCGGTAAAGGTAAAGGGGGAAGCTACGTGGCTATGCTCGGGTTCTTAATCCTTTTCCCGCTGGTTGTTGCCGCCGTCCTGCTGGTCGTGCGCAACAATCGGGCGAGAAACGTGATTGTGGGCGCCTCGGCGCTCGTCATCGGCTTGGCGTCCATCTGGCTGGTGGCCACCTACCTGGGGGCTCCCTGGGTGTCGTTCGAGTTCGAATCGCCGGTCATCGACTACGTGAGCACCATCGTGAGCGTGCTCGTGGCGGCGGCCATCCTGTACTACGGCATCCGCTACAAGAACGTGTGGGCCTGCGTGCTCGCCGTGATCCAGGTGGTCGGCTCTCTCGTGTTCGAGTTCGGTTTCGCCCATGCCATCGACGTCACCGAGGGCCTGTACCTCGACTCGCTGTCGCTGCTCATGGCGTTCATCATCGGCGTCATCGGCTCCGGCATCTGCGTCTACGCCCTCGGCTACATGGAGGATTTCCAGGCCCACGAGCCCGAAGGCGCCAAGGATCGTCGCCCGGTGTTCTTCGCGCTCATGTTCGTGTTTTTGGCCGCCATGTTCCTCATCGTGTTCTCGAACAACATGGTGTGGTTGTTCACGGGCTGGGAGGTCACCACGGTGTGCTCCTTCCTCCTCATCGCCTACACGCGCACCGACGAGGCCATCAAGAACGCGTTCCGCCAGATCATCATGAACATGCTCGGCGGTCTGGCCTTCCTGTTGGCGCTGTACGTGAGCGCCATCCAGCTGGGCACGCTGTCGCTGCTCGAGTTCCTGCAGATCGGCGTGAGCAACCCCGCCCTCGTCGTGCTGCCGGTGTGCGCGCTCGCGTTCGCGGGCCTCACGAAGGCCGCGCAGATGCCGTTCCACACCTGGCTTCTGGGCGCCATGGTGGCGCCTACGCCCACCTCGGCGCTGCTCCACTCGTCAACCATGGTCAAGGCCGGCGTGTTCCTGCTGGTCAAGCTCGCGCCCGTGTTCCTGGTGTGCCCCGTGCCGTCGGTCATGGTCATCCTCGTGGGCGGCATCACGTTCGCGCTGTGCTCGTTCATGGCCATATCCCAGACGAACGCCAAGCGGGTGCTCGCGTACTCCACGATAGCCAACCTGGGCCTCATCACGGCCTGCGCCGGCGTCGGCACGCCCGAGGCCGTCTGGGCCGCCGCGTTCCTCATCCTGTTCCACGCCATCGCGAAGTCGCTGCTGTTCCTGTGCGTCGGCACGGCCGAGCACCACATCGGCAGCCGCGACATCGAGGACATGGACCTCTTGTTCGAGCGCATGCCGCGCCTGGCGCGCTTCATGATGCTCGGCATCATGTGCATGTTCATCGCGCCGTTCGGCATGCTCATCGCCAAGTGGGCCACGCTCGTGTCGTTCGTCGACACGGGCCAGATCGCGCTCGTGCTGCTGCTCGCGTTCGGGTCGGCCGCCACGTTCATGTTCTGGGCCAAGTGGCTCGGCAAGCTCTCCGGCATCGCCGGGCGCCCCGACAACGTGGAGATGACCGTGCACAAGAGCGAATGGACGTCCATCATGCTCATGGCCGTGCTCATCATCATCGGCTGCGTGTGCCTGCCCGTCATCTCGTGGATCATCGTGGAGCCCTACGTGTACAGCGTGTTCGGCACGCTCGGCCAGGACATCGCCTCGGCGAACCTGTGGATAGCCTCCATAGCGGCGGCCATCATCGCCATCGTGCTGTTCGCGGGCCTCGGCCGCAACAAGGCCAAGAAGGTGGACATCTACCTGGCCGGCGTGAGCGCCGACAACGAGGCGCGCGTGTTCAGGAACTCCCTCTCGGGCGAGTCGTCCGCCACGTCGCGCAACATGTACCTGGAGGGCGTCTTCGGGGAGAAGCGCATCAACCCCGTGGGCACGGTCGCGTGCGCCCTCGTCATCATCGTCGCGTTCGCCTTCTCAGCCGTCGCGCTGTTGGGCCTGTTCTAGGAAAGGGTGTGATCTGACATGTCTTTGCTTTTCGTCCTCATCGGCACCCTCGCCTTCACCATCGCGGCGCCCGTGCTGGGCTGCCTTCTGGCGGGCCTCGACCGCAAGATCACGGCGCGCATGCAGGGTCGCGTGGGCCCGCCGCTTTTGCAGCCGTACTACGACGTGCGCAAGCTCATCGAGAAGGACAACGTGTCCGTCAACTCCACCGAGGGAACCTACATCACCTGCGCGCTCGTGTTCACGCTGCTCGCCGGCGGCATCTTCTACTCGGGCGGCAACCTGCTCATGAGCGTGTTCGTGATCACGCTCTCGGGCCTGTTCTTCATCGTGGCCGCGTACTCCACGCGCTCGCCTTACGCCGAGATCGGCGCGAACCGCGAGACGCTGCAGGTCATGGCGTACGAGCCCATGGTGCTGTTCATGGCCGTGGCCTTCTACATGGCGGCCGGCACGTTCGACTCCGCAGGCGTGTTCGCGCTCGACGCGCCCGTCGTCTCGAGCATCTGGCTCGTGTTCCTGGGCTTTCTGTTCATCCTCACCATCAAGCTGCGCAAGTCGCCGTTCGACCTGTCGTACTCCCATCACGCCCACCAGGAGCTCGTCAAGGGCATCACCACCGAGATGAGCGGCAAGACGCTCGCCAAGGTGGAGGTCATGCACTGGTGCGAGAACGTGCTGTTCCTTGGCTGGGTGGGCATGTTCTTCGTGTGGGCCAACCCGGTTTCCATCGTGCTGGCGCTCGTGGTGATCGCGCTGGTGTACTTCTTGGAAATATGGATCGACAACAACTTCGCCCGCGTGAAGTGGCAGGCGATGCTCTCGTCGGCCTGGATCGTGGCGTTCGTGGCCGGCTTCGTCAACATCGCCGTCCTGGCGTACCTGTAAGGAGGCGGGAACCATGACGTTTGCAACCAAATCCCCGTGGGTCATCCACTACGACGCGTCGAGCTGCAACGGCTGCGACATCGAGGTGCTGGCGGCGCTCTGCCCCGGCTACGACGTCGAGCGCTTCGGCATCGTGAACACGGGCAACCCCAAGCACGCCGACATCTTCCTGGTCACCGGCTCGGTGAACGAGCGCAACATCGAGGTGGTCAAGGAGATCTACAACCAGATGGTGGAGCCGAAGGTGGTCATCGCGTGCGGCATCTGCGCGTGCTCGGCCGGCATCTTCCACGACTGCTACAACGTGATCGGCGGCGTCGACCAGGCCATCCCCGTCGACGTGTACGCGCCCGGCTGCGCCGTGCGCCCCGAGGCCATCATCGACGCGGTCGTGCAGGGGCTGGGCATTCTGGAAGAGAAGTCCAAGGCCCTGCAGGCGCAGAAGAAGGGAGCGTGACATGACGCTTGAAACCACGTTCGTCCCGCTGACCGTCGAGGGGCTGCCCGCGCTCGCGGCGGCCAAGAAGGCCGACGGCTGGCGTTTCGTGCAGATACTCGCCGTGAACACCGAGGAGGGCATCGACCTCATCTACTCGTTCATGAAGGGCAACCTGCTGGAGAACTGCGAGATCAAGGCCGTCCAGAAGGACGCGGTCGTACCCAGCATCACCGACCAGTTCCTCGAGGCGTTCGTGTTCGAGAACGAGACGCACGACCTGTTCGGCGTGAACATCCAGGGCATCGCCATCGACTTCGGCGGCAACTTCTACGCGCTGGCGCAGAAAGAGCCCATGACCATCATCTCGCCCGAGCAGAAGGCCGCGCGCGAGAAGGCGAGGAAGGTCGCCGAGGCGAAGGCGGCCAAGGAAAAGGCCACCAAGGCCGCGGCGGCGAACGCCGCGTACGAGGCGGGGCATCCCACGCCCAAGGAGCCCGGAGAGCCCATCGTGCCCACGGGCGACGACGACGCGGAGCTGAAGCTGGCCGGTGCCGACCCCGAGAAGGTGGCGCGCGCCCGCGCGGCCATCGCCGCGAAGGCCAAGAAGGCCGCCGAGGCCGAGAAGGACGCCGCGCTCAAGGAGAAGCTGGCCGGCATGGATCCCGAGAAGGCCGCCAAGGTGCGCGCCGCCATGGAGGCGAAGGCAGCCCGCGAGGCCGCCGCAGCCCAGAAAGAAGGTGAGTAGCATGGGAAAGGCGACCGTCATCCCGTTCGGCCCCCAGCACCCGGTGCTGCCCGAGCCTTTGCACCTCGACCTCGTGGTGGAGGACGAGACCGTCATCGAGGCCGTGCCGCAGATCGGCTTCATCCACCGCGGTTTGGAGAAGCTCGTCGAGACGCGCGACTACAACCAGTTCATCTACGTGGCGGAGCGCATCTGCGGCATCTGCGCGTTCGGGCACTCCATGGGCTACGCCGAAACGGTGGAGCGGCTCATGGGCGTCGAGATCCCCGAGCGCGCCGAGTACCTGCGCGTCATCTGGCACGAGCTGTCCCGCGTGCACTCCCACGTGCTGTGGATGGGCCTGGCGGCCGACGCGTTCGGCTACGAGAGCCTGTTCATGCACTGCTGGCGCCTGCGCGAGCGCGTGCTCGACATCTTCGAGAAGACCACCGGCGGGCGCGTCATCTTCTCGGTGGTGAAGGTGGGCGGCGTGGTCCGCGACATCGACGACGCCATGTTCGCCGAGATCAAGCGCGTCCTGGAAGGCATCAAGGACGACTACCGCCAGCTCTGCAACGCGTTCCTCAAGGACTCCTCGGTGAAGAACCGCACCGTGGGCGTGGGCTACATCAGCCACGAGGACGCGCTGGCCATGAGCATGGTGGGGCCGTTCGCCCGCGCCTCGAACGTGAACAACGACGCCCGGTGCCTGGGCAACGGCGGCTACGGCAAGCTCGCCGACTTCCAGCCCGTCATGGACGCCCAGGGCGACTGCTACGCCCGCGTGAAGGTGCGCGCGCTGGAGGTGCTGCAGTCCATCGACATCATCGAGGAGATGATCGCCAAGATCCCCGCCGGCGACATCGCGGTGGACGTGAAGGGCGCCCCCGCGGCGGGTGCCGAGGAGGCCAACGTGGTGGAGCAGCCTCGCGGAGAGTGCTACTACTACGCGCGCGGCAACGGGTCGAAGTACCTCGAGCGCATGCGCATGCGCACGCCGACTTCTCAGAACCTGGCCGGCATGGCCACGGCGCTGGCCGGATGCGACCTGGCCGACGTCAACATGATCGTGCTGACCATCGACCCCTGCATCAGCTGCACGGAAAGGTAGGCACCATGGGATCGTTCAAACTGGGAAAGATGACGTTCAAGTCGCTGTTCGGCAAGCCGGAGACCATCCAGTACCCGGCCGAGCAGAAAACGCCGCCGCCGGGCCTCAAGGGGCACGTGGTGAACGACGTGGAAAGCTGCATCCTGTGCGGCATCTGCATGAAGCGCTGCCCGTGCGCGGCCATCGAGGTGGACAAGCCGGCGCGCACGTGGTCGATCAACCGCTTCCGCTGCGTGCAGTGCGGCACGTGCGTGCGCGAATGCCCCAAGCAGTGCCTGACCATGGAGCCCACGTACACGCCGCCGGCCACCGAGAAGCGGATGGACTCCTACGAGGTGCCCGAGCGCGCGAAGCCGGCCAAGAAGGCCGCCTCGGCCGAGGAGCGCATCGAGTGGGAGCGCGCGGCCCAGGGCTTGGAAGAGCGCTGAGGGAAGCTTAAAAAACTGCGAAGGATGCGTGGGCTTCGCGGCAGGCGCGCGCAAAACTGCTAGAATAGGCGCCGATATGCAACGAACCGGGCTTCACGCCCGGTTTTTGCGTGGGGAGGCCGCCCGGGTGCCAAGCGCGGGCGACGGACCCCCTGCGCAGCGGCCGGGAAGGCCGTTCGGGCGGCGAGAGAAGAGGACGATGGCGAGCAAAGAAGGACGCGGCGGACAGGAACGCGGCAAGGAGAACGTGAGCAACCGCATTCTCACGGTGCCGAACGTCATCTCGCTCGTGCGCCTGTGCCTCGTGCCCGTATTCCTCGTGCTGCTGTTCAACGGCTACGACCTCATGGCCACGTTCCTGTTCGCGCTCGCGGCGGGCACGGATTGGGTGGACGGGCAGATAGCGCGCCGCACCAACGCCGTGTCGCGGCTCGGCCAGCTGCTCGACCCGGCCGTCGACCGCATCCTCATGATAGCGGGCGTGGCGGGCCTCTTTTTGGTGGGCCGGTTGCCGCTGTGGATCATCGTCGTCGTGCTCGTGCGCGATTTGGCCCTGCTCGTGGGCGGGGCGGCCATCCTCAAACGCTATCAGGTGCGCGTGGCCGTCATCTACCCGGGCAAGGTCGCCACGACGCTCCTGTTCGTCGGCTTCGCGGCGCTGCTCCTGAACTGGCCCGTGTTGAACGGCCTGGGGGTGGTGAACGCCTCGTGGCTGCCCGGCTTGTCGGCCGACCCGTACTCGTGGGGCATATGGTTCGTGTACGCCGGGCTCGTGCTCGCGTTGATAACCACCGCGTACTACGCCGCCGCGGCGTTCGTCAAAGTGCGCGCGGCGAAGCGCGCGTCGACGGCGCAACCGGAGCGGCGGTAGCGCATGGCCGGTCGGACGCCCGGAAAGGACGATGCGGCGGCGCGTCAGCGCCCGCACGCCCGACAGCCCCAGAAGGCCGCCCCGCGCACCTCGGGTCGCGCGCCCTCCTCCCCGAAGGCGGCCGGCCGCGCGCCGAAGCCCCCCGCGACGTCCCGCAAGCGGCGGGACGCCGCCTCGTACAACGCGCCGTCGCTTTGGACGAAGGACGCGCCGCAGGCCCCGTCCTCGGGCGGTCCCGTCCTTCGCGCGCTCTCCCTCGTCGGCCGCGCCCTGCTGGCCGTGCTCGCGCTCGTCGGCAAGGGAATCGGCTGGGCGTTCCGATCCCTGGGCTCCCTGGTGTCGCGCAGCCGGGCTGCGCTCGCCGTGGTCGTCGTCGCGGTCGTGCTGGCGGCGGGCGGCCTGGTGGATCTGGGGCTCAACTGGGGCCGCGCCTACGCCGGCGTGAGCATCGGCGAGATCGACGTGTCCGGCAAGACCGCCGACGAGATGAGGGACCTCGTGGAGCAGACCTACGCCGGGCGCCTCCAGGCGGGCGCGGTGACCGTCTACGCGAGCGACGAGGCGGCCGCTCGGGTGGCCGACGCCATGGCGCAGGCCGAAGACGCGGCCCTCGCGGAGCAGCGCTCCGTGGAGGAGGAGCGCGAAAGACGGCAGCTGTGGACGACCGACGCGAACGCGCTGTCCGCCTCCTTGCCGGTGGACGACCTCGTTGACGAGGCGCTGGCGGTGGGTCGCGAGGAGGGCGGCCTGGGCGCGCGTGCCGCGGCCTTTTTCGGAGGCTGGAACGTCAAGGCGCGCGCCGATTACGACGACGCCGCGTTGGAGGCGCTCGCCGCCGACGTCGATGCGACGATCGGCAGCCCGCGCGTGGACTTCGGCATAGCGGTGCAGGACGGCCAAGCGAGCGTGACCGAGGGCCACGACGGCGACATGGTCGACCGTGGCGAGTTCGCATCCGAGCTCGACCGGGCGTTTTTGGAGAGCGCGGGCGGCGAGGGTTCGTTCGTCGCGCGCGCCGAGCACGCGCCTTTGCGCATCGACCGCGACGGGGCGCAGGCGGCCTGCGACGCCGTGAACGCGGCCATCGCCGCCGGCGCCCGCTTCAGCTACGCGGGCACTTCGTGGGAGGCCTCCGCGACCGATCTGGGCGATTGGGTGACCGCCGCGCCCGAGGAGCGCGACGGCGCGTGGACGCTCGTGCCCGCCATCGACGAGGCGCGCGCCAAGCCGGCCATCCTGGCGCACGTCCAGGAGACGCGCACCGGTGATCCCGTGCACGTGACGTTCGAGCGCGACGGCGACGACGTGCTCGTGCGCACGGACGGCTCGGGCGAGGTGCCGCTCGCCGGCGCGACGGCGAGCGCGCTCAACGCCGCGCTCTTCGGCGAGGAGGCCCTCGAACATGCCGACGTCGAGGTCGACGCGGGGGGCGCGAGCGCGCACCGGCCCGCTTCGGGCGAGCCCGTCGAGGTGATCGTGGGCAGCGGGTCGGCCCCCGCCGCGTCCACGTTCGACGAGGCCCTCGAACTGGGGCTCGTCGCCAAGGTGTCGGAGTACACCACCGAGTACACGAGCGGCGCGGGAACCGAGAACCGCAACCACAACATCCACCTGGTGTCCGACCTGCTGAACAACTCCATCGCGGAGGCGGGCGGGGGCACCTGGTCGTTCAACGGCACGGCCGGCGAATGCAACGCGGAGCGCGGTTTCCTGGGTGCGGGGGCCATCATCGACGGCGAGTACGACGACGCCGTGGGAGGCGGTATCTGCCAGGTGGCCACCACCGTGTTCAACGCCGTGTACGAAGCGGGCTACCCCGTGCCCACGCGCCACAACCACTCGCTCTACATCGCCAGCTACCCGGCCGGACGCGATGCCGCGGTCAGTTGGCCCGACCTCGACCTCGTGTGGAAGAACGACACCGCTTCCGATGTTTTGATGCGCACGAGCTACACCGACGGGTCCGTAACCGTTACACTGTACGGAGTCGATCCGGGCTACCGCGTGAGCACCGACGTGGGGGAGTGGACCGAGGGAGAGAAGCACAAGACCAAGACCGAGCGCGACGACACCCTCTCGCCGGGCACGAGCTATGTCAAGACGGCGGGCACCGACGGCAAGAAGATCACGGTGATCCGCACGGTGGCTTCCTCCGACGGAAGCATCCTGCACGAGGATCCGTTCTACTCGACGTACGACCCCGTCACCGAGGTCGTGGTGGCGGGCCCCGAGGCTCCGGAGAAGACGGCCGACGCGAGCGCCGGAGGCGACGCCGCTAAGAAGCAGAACGAGGAAGGGTGATCGATCCGTGTACTACCAGCCAGACATCGAAACCATGCCCGCGGAGCAGCTGCGCGAGCTCCAGCTCGAGCGCATGAAGCAGAGCGTTCGCCACGCGTACGACAACGTGGCGTTCTACCAGCAGTCGTTCAAGGACGCCGGCGTGACCCCCGACGACCTGAACAGCCTTGAGGACCTGCAGAAGTTCCCGTTCGTCATCAAGCAGAACATGCGCGACGCCTATCCGTTCGGGCTGTTCGCCGTGCCGCAGAAGGACGTGGCGCGCATCCACGCGTCCTCCGGCACGACGGGCCAGGCCACGGTGGTGGGCCACACGAAGAACGACCTGGCCAACTGGGGCGACTGCTTCGCCCGCGGCATCGCCATGGTGGGCGGCGACGAGAACTCCACCATCCAGGTGTCCTACGGCTACGGCCTGTTCACGGGCGGCCTGGGCGCGCACGCCGGCGGCGAGGCCATGGGATGCTCCGTCATCCCCACGTCGTCGGGCAACACGAAGCGCCAGGTGCAGATGATGAAGGACTGCGGCACCGACATCCTGGCCTGCACGCCCTCCTACGCCCTGCTCATCGCCGACACGGCCATCGAGATGGGCTACGACCCGGCCACCGAGTTCAAGATCTCGGGCGGCATCTTCGGCGCCGAACCCGCCTCCGACAACATGCGCGAGGAGATCGCCTCGAAGCTGGGCATCCAGTACTGCGACGTGTACGGGCTCTCCGAGATCATGGGGCCGGGCGTTGCCATGGAGTGCGCGGAGAGGTCGGGCCTGCACGTGGCCGAGGACCACTTCTACTGCGAGATCCTGAACCCCGAGACGCTCCAGCCCGTGCCGGACGGCGAGTGGGGCGAGCTCGTCATCACCACGCTCACCCGCGAGTGCTGCCCGCTCGTGCGCTACCGCACGCGCGACGTCACGCGCATCATCTCCGAGCCGTGCGCGTGCGGACGCACGCACCGCAAGATCGACCAGCTGCGCGGCCGCACCGACGACATGCTCATCATCCGCGGCGTGAACGTGTTCCCGTCCCAGATAGAGCAGGTCATCACCGGTTTCCCGGAGATCGCCACGCACTACCAGATCATCCTCACCACGCGCGGGCCCCTCGACCACGTTGAGCTGCAGGTGGAGACGGTGCCCGACTTCCCCATCGACGAGGTGCGCAAGATCGAGGATCTGAAGAAGCGCCTGGGCGTGGAGCTGAAGAGCAACTTGCAGGTTTCGGTGGAGGTCAAGATCGTCGAACCGAAGACCATCGCCCGCAGCGAGGGCAAGGCGAAGCGCGTGATCGACCTGAGAGAAGGGAAGTAGCCGATGATTTCTCAGCTGACCGTGTTCCTGGAGAACGAGAAGGGCCGTCTCGCGGCCGCCTGCCAGACCGTGGCGGACGCGGGCATCAACATGCACGCGATGAACCTGGCCGACACGGCCGACTTCGGCGTCGTGCGCCTGCTCACCGACACGCCGGAGGCCGCGGCCGAGGCGCTGCGCGCCGCCGGTTACCGCGCCGCCGTCACGCCCGTGCTGGCCGTGCGCGTTCCCAACGTGCCGGGCGGCTTGGCGAAGCTGCTCTCGTTCATGGACGAGCAGGAGGCCAACATCGAGTACGGCTATTGTTTTTCCGTGAACGCCGACGTCGCCATTGACGTGCTCAAGGTGGACGGGGATAGTGGGATCGAGCAGAAGCTGACCGCAGCCGGCTTCGAGCCGGTACGACCCGAAGACATCTATGACCTGGATTAACGATATCAAACATACCTTGAACAAGAAGTGCGCGGGCCTTGCGGCTTGCGCACTCGTCTTGGCGCTGGCCGGCGCCCCCGTCCTCGCGCCCGCCCAGGCCTTGGCCGACGTGCGCAAGGCCGACGTCGTCTACGGCCAGACCGTGGACGCGCGCGGCCTGTCGGTGGCGCAGTGCCCGAGCATCGACGCCGAGTACGCGTTCGTCATGGACAAGGACGGCACCGTGTACTTCGAGCGCAACGCGACGAGCCCCACCCAGATCGCCTCCATCACGAAGATCATGACGGCCGTCGTGGCGTTGGACGCGGTCGCCTCGGGCGCCGTCACGCTCGACTCGACCGTGACCGTCTCGGCCGCCGCGGCGGCCGTGGGCGAGTCGTCGGCGGATTTGCAGGAAGGCGACACGATGCCGCTCGAGGTGGCGCTCAAGGCGCTGCTCGTGCCCTCGGGCAACGACGCCGCCGTGGCCATAGCCGAAGCGGTCGGCGGCAGCGAGGACGCGTTCGTGGCGGCCATGAACGCGAAGGCGGCGGAGCTCGGCTGCATCGACACCGTGTTCGAGAACCCGCATGGATTGGATCACGAGGAATACGCTGGCGACCAGCACAGCTGCGCGGCCGACGTGGCGAAGATGGCCCAGTACGCCATGAAGAACGAGACGTTCCGCGCCATCGTGGGCGGCGGCGACACGGCCATCGTGGTGAACCGGGCCGACGGCACGAAGCCCACCATCGAGCTGGAGTCGACCGACGAGCTCATGGACTACTACTCCAACGCCATCGGCATCAAGACCGGTACCACGTTGCTCGCGGGCCCCTCGTTCGCCGGCGCCGCGAACAACGGCGACAAGGAGCTCTACGCCGTCGTCATCCACTCCACGTCCGAGGCCCAGCGCTTCGAGGATGCGCGCGAGCTGTTCGACTGGGTGTACGAGCACGAGCTGGACTACCGGCTGGCCAACAGCGCCCAAACCGCCACCATGACCGTGAACGGCGCGCGCACCGAGGTTCCGGTGGCAGCCGAGGTGCCCCATACCGAATGGATCGACAAGACGGTGAAGGCCACGCTCGCCGACCCCGAGGCCTCCGTGCGCATATTCGACCTCAACGGCAACGTAAGCCAGTCGCTCGAGTTCGACGAGGTGACCGGCGACGTGAAGGCGGGCGACAAGGTGGGCACCGTCACGTTCAAGCAGCGCAACGCCACCATCGCCACCGTGGACCTCGTGGCCTGCGAGGACGTGGCCGCGCCCGACTTGCTCGAGGGCATCGGCATTTGGTGGGACCGCTTGTTCCGCGGCTTGTCCGGCCAGCCGCAGGTCGCTTCCGCCGTCACGCTGAACGAGACGCCGCTCGTCGTCGACAAAACCGCCGTCGCCGCCTAGGCGACCTACGATAAGAAGGAGCCGAACATGACCGAGAGATGCCCCGTATGCAGCAACGAGCTTCCGCCCGACGCTCCGGCGTGCCCGTATTGCGGGTTCAAGCTGCTCGGCTCCACGCAGCGCTTCGAGCCGGTAACGCTTCCCGACGAGTCGTTCGCCCCCGAGGCGAAGCCGGCCGCCGCCGCGGCCCTGCGCGTCGTGCGCGGCCCGCAGACGGGCGTGACGATACAGCTCGGCGACGCCCCGCAGACCATCGGCCGCAGCCCGCAGCGCGACGTGTTCCTGAACGACATGACCGTGTCGCGCGAGCACGCGCTCATCGAGCCGTGCGACGGCGGCTACGCCATCCACGACACGAACTCGTTCAACGGCGTATGGCTGAACAACGACAGCGTGGACGCACCGCGCAAGCTGGTCGACGGCGACGTCATCCAGATCGGCGCGTTCTGCTTGCTCTACCAGGAGGAATAACCCCTCAACCTGCGGGACGGCCGCGGGGAGAACCGTGCTCCACGGCTGCGCTTTCGCTGCTCGTGCCCGCGCTCGCGCGGGCATTCGTGCGCTTCGCTCTTCATGCTTTGGAATGCGCCCTGCGGGCGCGAAAAGGCGGTGTTCAGAAAGCCGCGGAGCACGGTTCTCCCCGCGGCCCTCTTCCTGGTTGCGCCGTTCCGTAGGGGCGCACTCCAGAGCGCCCGCTCGCGCGAAGCGCGAGAATCGACCGGGGAGGATGCGCGGCGCAGCTAGGAAAGAGGAGAGGTGCGGGCTTGCCGGCTTCGCCTTGGGTTCGGAGGCGGTTAGGATGCGTTTCGCACGAACGGCGCCTTTCGGGGCGCCGTTCGTGTTTCGGGTCGGGGTTCGGCGGATGGTCGGCGGTTTTTGCCGTATAATCTGCCATGGTAATCTGAAGCGGGGGAAGGTCGTCTATGGAACTGATGTCAGGTAACGAAGCCATCGCCCAGGGGGCGTGGGAGGCGGGCGCGCATATCGGCGTGGCCTATCCCGGAACGCCCTCCACCGAAACGCTCGAGGCGTTCGCGAAGAAGGACGGGGTGTACGCCGAGTGGTGCGTGAACGAGAAGGTGGCCGTGGAGGTGGGCATCGGAGCCTCGGCTGCGGGCGCGCGCGTGCTGTCCACCATGAAGCACGTGGGCGTGAACGTGGCGGCCGATCCGCTGTTCACCGCCGCGTACACGGGCGTGGGCGGCGGCATGGTGGTGCTGGCTGCCGACGATCCCGGCATGTACTCGTCGCAGAACGAGCAGGACTCCCACTACTACGCCCGCGCGGCGCATATACCCATGCTCGACCCCGCCGACTCGGCCGAGGCGCTGCGCTTCACGCGCGAAGCCTTCGATTTGTCCGAGCGCTTCGACGTTCCCGTGTTCATCCGCTCGTCGGTTCGCGTGTCGCACACGAAGACGCCGGTGGAAACGGGGGAGCGCGTCCGCGTCGACATCAAACCTTACGAGAAAGACGCGGGCAAGTGGGTCATGATGCCCGCGTTCGCCAAGCCGCGCCGCAAGGTGCAGCTCGAGCGCATCGACGCGCTCGCCGCGTGGGCCGAGGATTGCCCGTACAACCGCATCGAGCGCCGCTGCCGCGCCGCAGGCGTCGTGTGCGCGGGGGCGGCGTACCAGCACGTGGTCGAGGCGCTGCCCGACGCGTCGGTGTTCAAGCTGGGCTGCACATGGCCCCTGCCCGCCGAGGCGCTGCGCTCCTTCGCCGCCAGCGTGGACGCGCTCTACGTGGTGGAGGAGGCCTCCGAGTACCTGACCGAGGCCGTGCACGCGCTGGGCATCGAGGTCGCCGACTTCGCGAACCCGCTCCCGCGCGACGGCGAGCTTTCGCCGGGCCTTGTCCGCGCGGCGTTCGGGCTCGCGGAGCCAGCGCACGAGGACGCGCCCGCAGGGCTTCCCGGCCGCCCGCCGGCGCTCTGCCCGGGCTGCCCCCACCGCCTGGTGTTCAAGGAGCTCACGCGCATCAAAGCCATCGTCGCGGGCGATATCGGGTGCTACACGCTGGGTGCGTTGCCGCCGCTGTCCGCCATGGACACGTGCGTGGACATGGGCGCCTCGGTGTCGATGGCGCACGGCTTCGAGCTGGCGCTGGCGGGCGCGGAGCATCGCCCCGTGGTGGCCGTCATCGGCGACTCCACGTTCGCGCACTCGGGTCTGTCGTCGCTCATCTCCACCGTGTACAACCGCGGCGGAGGCACGGTGTGCGTGCTGGACAACCGCACCACGGCCATGACGGGCCGCCAGGGCAACCCCTTCAACGGCGAGACGCTGCAGAAGCGTCCCAGCCGCGAGCTCGACCTCGAGGGCGTGGTGCGATCGCTGGGCGTGGAGGACGTGCGCACGATCGATCCGCACGATGCCAAGGCCGTGCGCGCCGCCCTCAAGAGCGCCACGTCCTCGGGCGAGCTGTCGGTGGTCGTGTTCCGCGCCCCGTGCGTGCTGCTTGAGCGCACCCGCAAGCCGGCCTTCGCGGTGACGGGCGCCTGCACGGCGTGCGGCGTGTGCCCCACGCTGGGATGCCCGGCCATCGCGAAGGACGCCGAGACGGGCCGCGCGGACATCGACCCCGGCCTGTGCATAGGCTGCGGCCAGTGCGCCCAGTACTGCGCCTTCGACGCCATCGAGCAAACGGAAGGAGGCTCCCATGAATAGCGCCAGCAACGCCACGACCGTGCTCTTGTGCGGCGTGGGCGGCCAGGGCACCATCCTGGCGGCCGACCTTCTCGCCCATGCGGCGCTCGAGGCCGGCACGTCGGTGAAGGTGTCGGAGATCCACGGCATGGCCCAGCGCGGCGGCGCCGTGACCACGGTGGTGCGCTTCGGCGACGAGGTGGTCTCCATGGTGTGCGACCCCGGCACGGCCGACTGCGTCGTGTCGTTCGAGACCACCGAGGCGCTGCGAAACCTGCCCTTCCTGGCGGAAGGCGGCTACCTGCTCGTGGCCGACGAGGCCATCAAGCCCTTGCCCGTGGCCACGGGCAAGGCGTCCATGCCCGCGCACGCGCGCGAGACGTTGGCCGACCTGGGCGCCACGCTCATCCCGGCGGGCGACCTGGCCCGCGAGGCCGGCAGCGCGAAGTCCACGAACGTGGTGCTGCTGGGCGCGCTTTCCACGCGCCTGCCGTTTCCCGTCGAGGCATGGGAGCGCGTGGTGGCCGACCGCGTGCCGCCGAAGACCGTCGACGCCAACCTGGCGGCGTTCCGCGCCGGGCGCGCGTTCGGGGAAGGGGCCTAGGACATGAGCGTGCAGCAGATCAGCGTGTTCCTGGAAAGCCAGCCCGGGCACCTGCGCCGCGTGCTCGACGCGTTCGAGGACGCGCACGTGAGCGTGCGCGGCTACAGCGCGTCGGACACGGGCGACTACGGCATCGTGCGCTTCATCGTGGACGACCCGGCCCGCGCGCTCGAGGTTCTTGGCTCCATGGGAGCGGCGGCCACGGCCACCGACGTGCTGTGCCTGCGCCTGGATGACACCCCCGGCGAGCTCGCGCGGGTCATGGGCATCATGGCCGACTGCGACATCAACGTCACCTACAGCTACTCGCTCATCTCCACCTACATCGCGCTGTCCGTGAAGGACCTGACCCGCGCCGAGGAGCTGCTGGCCGGCGAGCCGGTGGAGCTCATCGGGCAGGACGACCTGGCCCGCCCCCTCGCGTCCGCCGAGGGGCGGTGATCCGCGTGGCCGACATGACCGTGAAGGGCGCGGCGCTCGCCGCCGCGGCGGCCGGGGACTTCTCCGACCTGCCCATCCACAACCCGGCCGTCGAATGCGCGTCGCGCGAGCGCATCCGCGCCATCCAGCTGGAGAAACTCATCGCGCAGGTCGAGTGGACCTATGCGCGGGTTCCCTGGTACCGCGCGCGCATGGACGAGCTCGGCGTGTCGCCGGCGGACATCAAGACCTTGGACGACGTGCGGAAGCTCCCGTTCACGGACAAGTCCGTGCTGCGCGACACCTTCCCCTACGGCCTGTTCGCCGTGCCGCTCGACGAGGTGGTGGAGCTGCATGCGTCGTCGGGCACCACCGGCAAGCCCATCGTGGTGGGCTATAACCGCGCCGACATGGACATGTGGGCCGACTGCATCATGCGCCTCGTGCAGATGGCGGGCGTCGTGCCCGGCGACCGCGCGCAGATGGCGTTCGGCTACGGCATGTTCACCGGCGGCTTCGGCCTGCACTACGGGCTGCAGAAGCTGGGATGCATGATGATCCCCGCCGGTTCGGGCAACACCGAGCGGCACATCGCCATGATCGAGGACTACGGCACCACCGTGCTCATCGCCACGCCCTCCTACGCGCTGCACATGTGCGAGGTGGGGGAGCGGCTGGGCTTCGACTGGGAATCGTCCTCGCTGCGCGTGGGTTTGTTCGGCGGCGAGCCGTGCCCGCCGGGCCTCAAGGCCGAGATCGAGAGCCGCATGCACATCGTGTGCACCGACAACTACGGCTTGACCGAGGTCATGGGGCCGGGCGTGTCGGGCGAGTGCCTGGCTGCGCGCGACATGCAGCACATCGCCGAGGACCACTTCCTGTGGGAGGTCGTGGATCCCGAGACGGGCGAGCCCGTGCCCGACGGGGAGATGGGCGAGCTCGTGCTCACGCCGCTGGGGAAGCAGGCCATCCCCGTGCTGCGCTACCGCACGCACGATCTCACGCGCGTCGTGTGCGAGCCCTGCGCCTGCGGGCGCACCACGGCGCGCATGCAGAAGGTGCGCGCGCGCTGCGACGACATGCTCATCATTCGCGGCACGAACGTGTTCCCGAGCCAGGTGGAAGACGTGCTCTCCGGCATCCAGGGCGTCACGCCGCACTACCGCATCGTCGTGGACAACGAGGGCGGGCTCGACCGCATGGTCGTGCACGTGGAGCTGAAGCCCGAGGCGTTCTCCGACTCCTTCGAGGACATGGAGCGCCTGCGGCGCGCCATCGAGGAGAAGCTCAAGGGCGTGCTTTTGGTGGGCGTCCGCGTGAAGCTCGTGGAGCCGGGCGGCATCGAGCGCACCACGGGCAAGGCCAAGCATGTCGAGGACTTGCGGAGGTAGCTTGTTCCACCTGCGAGTTCGGGGGTCGGGCGGGCATCCCGTGCAGCGCTAGCGCTTGTCATCCTGAGCGAGCGCAGCGAGTCGAAGGATCCCGTGCGGCGCTAGCTGGAAGCCTCTCGGTTGCCACCGCACGGGATCCTTCGACTCTGGCGCTACGCGCCTCCGCTCAGGATGACAGCACGTGGGCGCATAGAACTACGCTCAGAATGACAGAGGCACGTGACGTCGGGAAGGGGATGCCCGTGGCCGAGGCAAACGTTTACAGCGTGTACATCATGAGCAACGCCCGCCGCACTGTCTTGTATATCGGAGTGACGAGCGATCTTGCCCGACGCGTTGCCGAACATAAATCACATGCGTTCAAGGGCTTCACCGATCGCTACAACGCCACCGAATTAGTGTACTGCGAAAGCTGCGGACGCATCGAAGACGCCATCGCGCGTGAAAAGCAGCTCAAAGGCTGGAGTCGAAAGAAAAAGGAAGCGCTAGTAGAGCGCCTGAACCCCCAATGGCGCGACCTATCTGTCGAAGCGCCCGTCCAAGACCCCGTCGTGGGGCGGTTCGCTCCCTCGCCGACGGGGCGGATGCATGCGGGGAACGTGTTCGCGGCGCTCGTCGCGTGGCTCGTGGCCAAATCGCAGGGCGGGAGAATCGTGCTGCGGATCGAGGACTTGGACGCGGAGCGCTCGAAGCCGGTGTTCGTCGACGCGGTGCAGCGGGACTTCGAGCGGTTGGGACTCACGTGGGACGAGGGGCCGTACTTCCAGCACGACCGCACGGAGGCGTACCGCGCCGCCTTCGACGAGCTGCGCGCCCGGGACCTCGTGTACCCCTGCTTCTGCACGCGCGCCGACCTGCATGCGGCCTCGGCTCCTCATCGCGGCGAGAAGCCGGTGTATCCGGGCACCTGCCGCCGCTTGAGCGATGACGAGCGCGCCGCTCGCGCGCAGGATCGCACCCCGGCGCAGCGACTTGTCGTGCCCGACCGGGACGTCGCCTTCGTCGACCAGGTGCAGGGGCCTTACGCGCAGAACCTCGGCACGGACTGCGGCGACTTCCTCGTGCGGCGTTCCGACGGAGCCTTCGCCTACCAGCTGGCGGTGGTGGTGGACGATGCCGCGCAGGGCGTGAACTCGGTGGTGCGCGGCGTCGACCTGCTGTGCTCCACGCCGCAGCAAATCTACCTGCAAGAACTCCTCGGTTTGCCGCATCCGCAGTACGCGCACGTTCCGCTCGTCGTCGCCGAACGCGACCGGCGCCTCTCGAAGCGCGACCGCGACGCCGCCCTCGACGCGCTGCTCGCCCGCTTCGAAACGCCTGAAGGGGTCATCGGTCATATCGCCGGCATCACCGGCCTTGCGCCCACCTGCGACCCCGCCACCCCCGAGGAGCTGCTCGAAACCTTCGACTTTGCCGCCTTGCCGGCGACCTTCGACGATCTCGTGCAGGTTCGCTGGAGGTAGGGCCGTTAAAGAACGATGAGCGAGCTGGCTATCTCGATGGCCAGAACCGCGAGCATGACGACGGCGAGCACGGCGATGCCGCGCCGTCCGAGCGCGTATTCCTCATCGAGCCCACCGGCGTTGCCGTCCTCTACGCCCGCAAACCTCCTTCTGTCGCGGCGCGACCCCGCACCGATCCAAACGCAGCCGACGATAACTGCGAGGAGAAACACACCGCCCGACACCGCTTCGAGGTTTGCGGAGAAGTCGCTTGCTGCGCTGAACGCCGCGATGCCGAGGATGCCGGCGCACGCCACTGCCCACACCAGATCGACGAGAGCGGCCCGCCTTCCCCGACGTCTTTGAAGCGGGGTTGCAGGGCGTCCTTCATAGCGATTGAAAGTGATGTCGGAAAAGCCCAGCCACGCTCCATGCCATTGCTTCCACGAAGCCGTCAGCAGCAAAACGATCAAGGGGACGAACAGGGCGCACCCAACGATCAGCTTCACGTACCCGTCCATGGCGCTCTCCCTTCAACCAGCTTCGCCACAGTATACTCCGGCATCACCGGACAGGGAAAGGGCGAAGAACGAGTGGCTGCCTACCGCGCTTTCCCATCCCGTGTAGGTGCGCTGAGGATAGGCTCGTTTGAAAGACCGATCTACAGGCTATGCTGGGATATCGTAGCGGTAGCTCTTCTCGTAGAGCGCCTCAGGGGCAATATCTATCGCGCCGTTATTCCATGTCACAATTCCGTGGTCGAGTTGAAATGACGCGAAGACGCTTTTATCCTCCAGGGGTTTGAAGGCCGGAACGTCGAGCAGGGGAGCAGCGTCGAACAAGCGCGTCTCGCCGCTGGAGAAGCGCACAAGCATGCTGTAGTCGTTAACCACACGCACCTGATCAACCTTCATATCCTCGCGTGGTGCTCCGGCATACGCGATATCATTCACAACATACATGATGCCTCCTTACGCGAGCGGGTCGATGCGGTCGAGCGGTTTACCGATAACGGCGTTGTTCCAAGCTCTATAGAGTTCATCTTCGTGCAAAACCAACCAAGCTTGAATCAGCTTGTACTGCTTCACGGGAAGGGAGCCGGCCAGCAACTCACCATCGATGGCGATAGAAGCCTCATAGTCGCCGTAAAACACATGCACATGAGGTTTATGGTGTTTTCCGTCATCCATGAACAGCATTTTTATGATGAGTCCGTAAAACCTGCTCAGTTCTGGCATTTGCCCTCCTAACCGATTCTCTTGTCTTAGATTATAACATCGTGGGAGAAACGGCGTTCTTCACTTGGGTGTCAGACGCCTGCGAACAGCACGCCCACGAGGGCGATGACGGCGATGAACGCGATAGAGAACACGAGGGTGGCCATCGGCAGGTGGTCGAGGCGCGCGGAACGGGCGCGGGCGGCCGTGCGGGACTCCTCTTTCGCGGCGTCGTCCTTGCTTCGGTCGGGGCGCTGGACGATGAAGAACCACACCATGCCGACCAAAAGGGCCACGAACGCCACGTTGTTCGCCATCGTGGCCGCCGTGGCGAGCGGGGCGTTGCCGGCAAGCTTGGCACCTTCGAACAAGACGAGCGTGGCCACCAGCGCGAAGCCTATCAGCAGAACCACGACCATGCGTCGCGCCAGGCGCCTTCGGCCCTCCGAGGTTTCCTCGTCCTCGTTTTCGCCAGCGCGGCCGGCCACCAAAAACAGCCAGGATCCCCGCCAGAACATCCAAGCCAGCACCGCCAGCGCGACAAGCACCAGCACCGCCGTTGCCAAGGCAACGATCGCCGTTACGTCCATAAAACAACCTGCCGTTCTCGAAACATCCTGATAAACCGTCGATTCGTTCTCAACGATTATATCGCAAGGCGCGCACGGTCCCGCCTCGGCAACGAACACGGCGCAAAAGCCGCGTCGCGCTCATCGTTCGAACGCGGCGTGGTAGAATTCGGGTATCGTACGAAAGCGTCCGGCAGACGGCTGGTTCTCGCCGCGCCGGCACGAGGGGAAGGCGGGACTGCCATGGGTTACGGAACGATTCTGGTCGCATACGACGGGTCCTCGCCGTCGAACCGGGCATTGGCGAATGCGCTCGACCTGGTGAACCACGGACTCGGGCAGCGGGTGGTCGTCCTGAGCGTCACCGATCCCGCCAAGATGGGCGATCCCGCGTTCGCCGCGGCCGCACGGGCGGCAGGCGTGCTGCTGTCGACGGAAGAGAACGAGCAGGCCGCTCTCGAGGCGCTGAAAGAGCAGGTCGCAGGACGCATCGAGGGGAACGAGGACGCGGTCGACCTGCGCGTGGCCTTCGGCAAGCCGCAGGAGGCCATCGCGAACGCCGCCGCCAAGGAGCCGTGCGGCCTCATCGTCATGGGCAGCCGCGGGTTGGGCGCCATCAAGGGCATGCTCGGCAGCGTGAGCACGGCGGTGCTGCACGCTTCCTACGTGCCGGTGCTCATCACGAAGTAGGCGCGCATCGCTCGAGCGACGTCGTGTCGTCCCCTAGGTCGCAAGGGAGGCGACAACGAACACGCCGAGCACGACCAGCAGGTAAACGCCCAGTATTACACCGAGCACCACGCCCGCCTTGCGGTCGAGTTTGACGTCTTCGGCTTTGGAGGGATCGGCGGCCAGCATCTCGCTGCGCTGCCGGCGCGCCTGCCTGTTCGACCACACGACGACCCACACGCAGGGTCCGGCGATCAACAGGACGGCGGCGCCGACGAGGACGGAGGACACGGCCGCCCCCGCTTCGCCGGCGAAAGCCGAGGCGGCGATGGAAGCCGGCAGAAGGATCATCGAAACGCAGCAGCAGGCCATGACGACGGCCATGCGCCGGCCGAGCGCGCGCTGGAAGGGGCTGCCGTACTCCTCGTCGCTCACGAAGTTGTTGCCGGCGATGGCGCGCAGCCAGCGGCCATGCCAGAATTTCCACGCCATGAGAGCGAAAAGCGCGAACAGAACGGTCGAAACGACGGCCGCGCCGATCAGCTCGCCCATGTCGTCCATCTGCGCCCCTTTCCCCTGTTAACCTCGCATCAGTATAGCAAAGGTCTTGCGTGGCGGGGGAGCGCGACCCCCTTAGAACCCATAGAGCAGCTTCGCGAGGCCGAGCTCGTCGTAGAGGAGGAAATGAGCAACGAGCAGGGCGAGCGCGTAGAAGGCGGGTTCGCCGAGGGCGCGCCACGGACGCGGCGCGTCCAAGGAGAACGCGGGTGCGTCCTTCGATCGAAACCCCGCGCTCCCGGACGGGTCGGGTCGCCCGAAGCCGCCGTGCTTCCCGCGCACGGCACGAGGACGGCGAACGGCGTCGCGCCAGAGCGCGTAGAAGGCGAACCCGACCAGCGTGCCGAGCGCGTTCGCCGCAAGGTCGTCCACGTCGGTCGTGCGGTTGTTGAAAAGCTGGCTCAGCTCGATCAAGAGCGAGAGGCCCAAACCGAACGTCGCTACGGGCAGCGCGCGGGCGCCACGCGGCCAGGCGAGCGGCAGCAGCAATCCCAAGGGAACGAACAGGACGACGTTCAACGCGAATCCGACGAGCGCGTCGCCGACGTCGATGGCTTGCACGAGCGAAACGAGCGGCACGAGGTTCAGCTGGCGGGGGTTCACTTCGAACCCATGGCGGGCTAGGTCGTACACGGTGAGCGGACCGGTAACGAAAACAACGCCGAACAGGTAGAACGCGAACAGCAGCACGAGCGCGAGGCGCGCGGGGCGTCCTCTCGTGCTCCGTGCATGGGCTCTCACGAGCGCGAACGCGGCCAGCGTTGCCGCCAAAACGACGGCCAGCTCGTAGCCCGCAAGCAAGATCGTTTCCACGACGGCCTCCTTCTGTCATACGGTCGAATGATTCCGCATGCTACCAGGCTCTCGCGGCGATCCGGCGGCGGGTGCGACAGTATTAAGGGAGGCTTAAGGTTAAAACCACACGACGGGGAATATCTTAAGAAACGCCCCCGGCCAAGTTGTCATCCTGAGCATGCAACAGTCCAGTGGACTGTTGCACTCCCGAGCACGCGGAGCGGGCGCAGGGAGGCGTCGCGAAGCGATGAGCGGCGCGAGCCGCCGGAGTCGAAGTATCCCGCGCGGCGCCAGCTGAAGGCGCCCCGGCTGGTGCCGCGCGGGACGTCGCGGCCGATCAGGAGAACAGGTACGACGAGGCGGTGAGCACGACGCAGCCTACCAGCAAGGTGACGGGCAGGCGCACGAAGCCGTCGCCGAAGTACGGGCGCCCGTGGGACCTGCCGTGGGCGAGCACGGCCCAGAGCACGAACGCGCACCAGGCTGCGAGCGCCACGAGGTTGAGCACGAAGGCGATCTGCGCAAGGGTCGCGTCGCCGCTCATCTCGGCCATGCCGAACGACACCTGCGTGGCCATCGCGGCGGCGAGGGCCACCATGGCCCAGGAAACGCGCTGCCCCGCCTTGCGGGTGCCTTCGGGGAAGAACACCCCTTTCTTCGTCTGCATCGGCCGGGCGATCAGGAACTGCCAGCGGCCGTTCCACAACTGCACGGCCACGACGGCGGACGCCGCCAAAAGCAGGGTTCCCAGTGCCAGACGGACGATCTCCATAGTTCTCTCCTTGCTGCTCGGGCCTCCCATCGCCGTCCAACCGACAAGCCGGCGCGGCGGGAAGGGCGTACGGTGCTACACGGCCAGCGTCACGCCGCTCGCGAAGATCGCGGCGGCGTAGAACGCGCCGAGGGCGATGTTCACACTGCATATCTGCGCCATGGCGCCCACGCGGGCGGGAGGGGCGAGCGGGTTCTTCAACAGCGCGTTCAACAGCGGGTAGGCGGCCAGCAGCATGAAGGGCATCACCACGAGCCCGTTCGTGAAGAACGCGGCCACCAGCGCCACGATGGCGACGACCCACGCGTACACCGCGCCGTGGTACAGCTTCCGCGCGCGCTCGCGGCCGAGCAGCACCGACAGCGTGCGGCGGCCGGCCTCGACGTCCTTCTCCACGTCGCAGGTGTTGTTCGTGAACATGATGAGCCCCACGCCCAAGACGGTGGGCACGGCCCACAAAAGCGCGCGAACGTCGAAGGCTCCCGTGAGCGCCTGATAGCTGGCGAGCGGGATGAGGCCGCCCATGACGAACCCGCTCACGACCTCGCCGATGGGCAGGTAGGAGATGGGCGTCTTGCCCGCCGAGTACAGCACCACGATGACCGCGCCCACCGCGCCGATGGCGAGCGGTATCCAGCCTGCCGCCAAAATGACGTAGACGCCGAGCGCGAACGCGGCGACCAGGAAGCCCACGGCCAGCGCGAGCGCCGAGCGGGGGTTGACGTTGTTGTACACCAGCACGGCGTCGGCGGCCTCCACGTTGTCGTCGGCGGAGTCCGCGCCCTTCACGAAGTCGTAGTAGTCGTTGAACGTGTTCACGGCGGACTGCATGAGCACGCAGATCACCAGCAGCGTGCACGCCATCGTCACCGACACGGTGCCGCTCGTGGCGGACGCGGCCGCGACGGCCACGAGCACGGGCAAGATGGCCGCCGGCCACGTGTGCGGCGCTGCCAGCTGCCACGCCATGCGCGCGGTGAGGCGACCGTACGACGCCTTCGACCCGGCGCTTCCGCAAACGCCGCCCGCTGCCGATACCTCGCTCATTGCTTTCGTCCTTTCCGGTCGTAGGCCTCGCGCCGGCGCGGCAGCCACGTGGGCGGCGCGGGCTTGAAGCGTTTGACGGTCTCGTCTTTCAGTATGCCGCCCAGGCTGCCGAGCGTCTGCCAGATGAAGCTTCGCGTCTCGGCGTCCAGCTTCGTGCCCGACCCCAGCATCCGCCGCGTGTTGGCGAACAGGTTCTCTTGGAACTCGGCCCACGTGCCGGCCTCCGTCGAGGCGAACAGCTCGTAGATGGTGTCGACGAAACGCTCGCGTTCCCGGGGCGTCTTGCCGCGCAGCCAGGTGTCGAGCGCCTCGTCGAAGAACACGGCGGAGGGGTTGAGCGCCTCCTGGTACACGAAGTCGCACCCCTCCACTTGCCAGGAGAACGGCTCGTGTTGGAACACCGACAGCGCCGAGGACCGCACGACGCGGTAGTCGGCGCGGCGCTCCAGTATCATGCCGAACGCGGAGGACTCGGGGACCGTCTTGTTCAGCAGCGCGGCGAACCGCACGTCGCGCATGCGGGGCGAGGGGTCGTCGAGGAAGGACGGGCCGTCGTGGTTGTAGACGCCCGCGAGGCGCGCGAAGGCGCTTTCATCGGCTGAGAGCGCCGCGAACTCGGCAAGGTTGCCGCCCTTCGAGTGGCCCGTGGTGGCGAGTTGGCCCTCCACGGCCGACGCGACGCCCGAAAGGTAGGCCGCCGCCGCGCGCTGGGAGGGGATGACGTCCTTGAAGCACAGGTTGAAGTCCTCCTTCCAGCCGGCGAAGCTGCCGTCGGTGCCGCGGAACGCCAGGCAGGCCAGCGTGCCGTCCGCGCCGCCGGCGCCCGGCACGAGGAACGTGGTGGCCGAGAACTGCTTCTCCACCGCGCTCGAGCGCTCGTTGGCGTAGAAAGCCAGCGCCACGTCGCGCAAACGCCGGCTCGCCATGACCGCGTGCAGGAAGGCGCGCGTGTCCTTGGCGTCCTCCAGCCAGCTCGCGCACGTGAGCGCGCGCCAGTCGGCCAGCGCCACCACGTCGTGCAGGAGCACGCGCTCGGGCGACGACGGATCCACGAGCCCGCTCGCTTCGTAATTGAAATAGCAAAGCGTGGAGAACACGAGGCTGTCGACGGGATTGAACGGTGATTCCGCGAACGTTCGCTGATTTTCCTGGATATACGATACGATATTGCCCATAGGACCATGGTACCAAAAAGGAAAGGGGCGTGAGCGCGGCCATGCGGGTTTGCACGCCAATAACCATACGCTACGGCGAGACGGACATGATGGGCGTGGTCTACCATGCCAACTACCTGCTGTACTTCGAGGATGCGCGGACCGCGTTCCTCGAGGCCGTGGGATACCCTTACGAGCGCATCGAGCAGGCCGGCTTCATGTCGCCGGTCACCCATATGGAGTGCGACTACGGAGAGCCCCTGCGCTACGGCGATACGGCCATCGTGCGCACGCGCGTCGTGTCGGCGCGCCCCACCAAGACCGTGTACGCCTACGAGGTGTTCCGCGAAGGACAGGATCTCGACCACGACAAGCCGCTCGCCACGGGGCGCAGCACGCATTGCCTGGTGGACGCGGCCACGTTCAAGCCGGTGAGCATGAAGAAGACGGTGCCCGAGCTGTACGAGCGCTACCAGGAGATCGTCGAGCCGGATGGGGAAGGGGACGTGCGATGAGCGACCCCGTGCGCATCCTGTTCGTGTGCCATGGCAACATATGCCGCTCGCCCATGGCCGAGTTCGTGATGAAGGATCTGGCCGAGCGCCGGGGCATGGCCGACCGGTTCCGCATCGCGTCGGCCGCCACGCACGACGACGTCATCGGCAGCCCCGTGCATCCGGGCACGCGCGAGGTGCTGGAATCCCAGGGCATAGCGTGCGACGGCAAGGTCGCGCGCCGGCTGCGCGACGAGGACGCCGAAGACTGGGACGTGGTTGTCGTCATGGACGAGGCCAACGTGCGCGACGCGAAGCGCCAGCTGGGCCGGGCGGGGAAGGGCAAAGTGCGCAAGCTGCTGGAATACGCCGGAGAGGACCGCGACGTGGCCGACCCTTGGTGGACGGGCGATTTCGCCACGACCTACGACGACGTGCTCGCCGGCTGCACGGGACTCCTGTCCGCGCTCACGGGCAGCGCAGGGTCGCGCGGTGCGCACCGCGCGGTGCGCGACTAGGCGGCCTCGCATGGATTTCGCCATCCTCGACGCCATCCAAAGCTCGTGGCGCAACCCCTTCCTCGACGCGGTCATGCCCCTCGTCACGCACTTGGGCGATTTGGCCCTCGTCTGGCTGCTGGCCGCCGCCGTGCTATTGGCGCAGCCGAAGCGGCGCACGTACGGCCTGGCCGTGCTCTTGGCCGTCGTGCTGGCCGCCGCCGTGGGCGCGCTCGTGCTCAAGCCCCTGTTCGGGCGCACGCGACCGTTCGAGGCCGCGGGTTTCATGGGCCTGCTCATACCCGCGCCCACCGGCTCCTCGTTCCCTTCGAACCACTCGATGGTGTCGTTCGCGGCCGCGACGGCGCTCTGCTGTCTGCCCGAAAGGGGGCGCGCGGTCACCGCGGCGAAGGTGGCAGCCGTGATCGTGGCGTGCCTCATCGCGTTCTCGCGCATCTACCTGTACGTCCACTTCCCCAGCGACATCGCCGTGGGCGCCGTGCTGGGCATCGCCCTGGGCTTCGCCTCCGTGGCCCTGGCCAGGAAGCTGCGCCCCGACAAGGCCGTGTCGGGCGAATAGGTTCTGCCGCGTGCCCGATACGGGGCGGTTCGCCCGTTACGAGGCCGCTTTCTTGCGAGAAGGAGGGCGCTTCGCCGGGGGCTTGCGGCTTGCCGCCTTTTCCTTGGGGACGTCTTCGCCGGTGCGTTCCTTGAGGCTCGCGGCCAGGGCGTCCATGAGGTTGATGACGTTTGCGGGTTGCGCGGCGGGCTTCTCGGCTGCGATCTGCTTGCCGGCGACCTTGTCTTGGATGAGGCCCATGAGCTTTTCTTGGTACGTGTTTTTGAAGCGGGCGGGGTCGAACGGCGCGTCCATGCTTTCCACGAGGCGTTTCGCCATGTCGAGCTCGGCGTCCTCGATGCCGGGATGCTGCAGGGCCTTCGGGATGTCTTTTACCTCGCTTTGGTAGTGCAGCGTCATCATGACGAGGTCGTCCTCGTAGGGGATGAGCGCGATGGGCGTTTCGGAGTTGCCCAGCACCGTGGTGCCGATGGCGATCTTGCCCTCGTCGACCATGGCCAGCCGCAGAAGCTCGAGCGGCTTCTCGCCGCCGGGCTGGGCCACCACCTGGTAGGGCTTTTCGAAGTAGATGGGCGACACGTCGGAGAGATCGGTGAACTGCACGATCTTCATAGCGCGGTCGGCTTCCGTTTTGATGGCGTCGAGTTCCTCGTCGCTCACCACCACGTACTTCCCCTTCTCGTACTGGTACCCCTTCACGATGTCTTCCGGCCCCAGCTCGCGCTTGCAGTCGGGACATGTTTTCACGTAGCGCACGCGCTGCATGCTGTCCTTGGCCAATTGGTTGAACCGCACGGCGTCGTCTTGCGTGGCGGCGAACAGCTCCACCGGGATGTACACGAGGCCGAATGCGATGGCTCCTTTTCTGCCAGCCATGAATCCTCCTTCGATTGCGCGGAACCCGCATCGTAGCGCATGCGCGCGACGCGTTTCGCAAGGACGGACGGTGGGGGAAAGATTGCGGCCGAGACGGAGCCGGTCTGTTGACGGCCGCTTAAAGAAAAGGCCGATCCTTAGCGGACCGGCCTTTTTGCGCGCTGTACTTAGGCGAGGCGCCGTATGAGCGAAACGCAGAACGCGGCGCCTACAAAGCACAGCAAAGAGATCGAGTATCCCATTGGCGTGCCTCCTTGTATCCAGAACCCTCCTTGTCAGGTTCTGCTTGGGTTCACTATAGCACCGGGCGGGGTCGCACGTAAGCCCTCAACGGTTCCTGTAATCGTATGGTTTTCTTGCCGCGCTCGCTACGTAAAAAGCACGTCGCCGTCTTAAGAGACGAGTTCATGGCGTGTCAGGCCGAGGTATCAAAGGTCGAAGTAATACGAGTGCAGAAGGTACTTCTGGTCGTACCGCTCGGCCAGTGCCGCTAGCCGCCGCTTCACTGCCGCCAGATCGGCTTTCCCGTCCTCGTATCGTTCCATAAGCCGCTCAAACGAGGTGTGCTCGCGCGTGGTGGCGTGCTTCGACACGTAGCCCCACACGTGCTGGGCCGCGTTGCGCCCGCTGCCCGTCATGGGCTGGCGGGCGAGGGCGCCGTCCACCAAGCGGTAGAATTCCCGCACCGGATAGGCGTCCTTGTCCTTCAGCAAGTTTCTCACCTGCTGATACGCCTTTTGGTCACGCTCGAGCACGCTGTACTTGTACGCCGCCCACGCATGTTCCAGCGCTACCATCCTCCCAGTCGGGTCGAGCGCGTTCAAGCATTTCAGCGCCGAGACGTTCTTGTCCTTCACCTCCAGCATCACGTCGGGCGCGCGCTCTTCGAGCGAAGCGGCGAAGGTGAGGAAGGCGTCGAGGTCGATGGTGTCGGTGTGGCTGCCGAGCCTTCTTCCCGGCGCCTGCTGCGCGTAATGCACCTTCTGCGGGCCGTCTTGCGTGCTCCACGTGCGCGCCGCCGCGTCGATCAGCTCGAGCTCGCTCGGCCCGTTCGGGCTGTGGTTCAGGCGATGGTGGAGCACGTCGAACACCATCGGAATGCCGCAGGCCTCGCTCGCCGCCAGCGCGTCCTCGGCGGTGAACAGGCGGTCGTCGTTCTCCACGACCAAGCGCCGGAGCACGTTCGCGTCGAGTTCTCCGCAGCGGGCGGCGAAACGCGCCAGAGCGGCGCGCTTGTCGCCGTAGGCGCCGCCGACGTGCAAGACGACCTTCGCCTCGGGCCCCGCGCCCAGCGCGTCGAGGAAGGCCGCATGGTAGGCCAGATCGTCCACGGCACGCCGCACGACGTCGTCGTCCGGCGAGTTCAGCACCGTGTACTGTCCCGGATGCATGCTGAGCCGCACCTTGTTTTCCACGGCCAGCGCTCCTATGGCGGCTAGCCGCTCTCCGAACAAGCGCGCCCAGTCCAAGCGGTTCGCCGGGCTCGATCCGAAGGGGATGACGTCGGAGCCGATGCGGAACAAGCGGATGCCGTTCGCGCCGCAGTAGGCGATGACGGCCTCCAATGCCGACAGATTGTCATCGATGACCTCGGCCAACCGCTCGTCGCTCGCGTTCCGCATGATCAAAGAGCGCATGCGTCCCTCAGGGAACCCGAGCGTCTTCGACGCGTATCCGATGTTCATGGCACCGCCCGCCTTCCGCTTCGCCGTCCATGCGGCCAGCATAGACGCTTGCGGCGCGCGCCGCACGTTTCGTAGGGGAATCGGCACGCATCCGGCCGGCCTGACGTGACTTAGAGTAACTCTAAGTCACGGTGCGAACACGGGCGCGGGCGAACGCAACGACCCGTCGACGGCATGCGGCCGGCCATCGGCTTCGAGCGTTTGTCGTCGTTCGCGGCCCGACGGCGCCGCCCTCAGTCCTCGATGCCCCAGATCTTCTTCAGTTCGCGGTTGATCTCGTTCGCGTTCGCGGGAATGCCGACGTCGCGGGGAAGGGGAGCGCCTTTGCGTTTCTTGGCCGCGCTTTTCGCCTGCGCGAACAGCCGCTCCGAGGGCAGCACGTCCACTCCGTGAAGGGCGACCGTGCGGCAGCGTTCGGCGAGCCCGCGATCGGACGTCACCACGCCGACGCGGTCTTTCGCCCCGCGAACGCGCTCGACGATGGCATCGTCGGCGGTCGGCTTGCGTGTGAAAGCGACATGGGGATCGGGCCCCCGAACGACGCCCCCGCCACCCGCGCCGTCCCATACGATCGTATAGGAAGCCCTGCCCAGCGCGCGTCCCGCATCGATGCGCAGACGGCGCTCGAGCGCATCGCGCTGCTCCTCGATCGAGAGGTTCCGCGTGGAGGGGTCTCGTTTCGTCACATTGTATCCGTCGATGTAATAGCGCATTGTCGCCGCCTCTTAGCGCGCCTCCGGTCATCTACCCGCTCAGTCTACCATACCGCGAACAGCCCCCGCCTGAGCGCATCCCCTCTCGACGCGATCGCGTACGAAGAAAGGCGCGGCGAACGCGGGAAGGAGCGAAGGATCGAACGAGGTTCCGCAACCGAGTCGCAAAGCGCCTTCGAATCGCAGGGGCCCTCAGGCCTTCGGGGTCTCGGGAGCTTTCGGAGCTGCGGGGATGGATGCCTGAGGGATGGGAGGGGCTGCGGGAATCGGCTTCTCGCCCTTCAAGTAGGGAAGGAGGTCGCACTTGCAGTGCGGGCACTTCTTCAAGGCGATGCCGGTCAGCACCTGGATATCTTGGCCGCACTCGGGGCATTTGTTCGAGCCTGCATCGACCGATGCGTCGGCGGGTCTGAAGCACATGGCTATCACTCCTTTTCGTATCTGGCTCGAGCGCCGCGCTGTACAGGGAGCGGCGCTCGAGCCATGGCGAGAGCTCGTCCGAGCTCCCTTTCCTATTTGAACTTGCACAAGGCGAGGGCGGCGGTGCCGGCGAAGCCGATCGCGCACATCACGATGCCGGTGAACATCCACGCGGACACGTCGGGGCCGAGCAGCAGGGGCACCAGCCACGTGCCCAAGAACTGGCCGAGGCTCTGGACCAGCATGAGCACGCCCATGCCGATGGACATGAGCTCGGGGCGGCCCAGGACGTTGATGTACGACGTCAGGCACATGACCGGGCCTCCCAAGCCGACGAGGCCCATGACGATGGCGCCGACCCACATCAGAGGACCGGTCTGGGTGAGCAGGAGCAGCGTACAGGGGCCCATGACGAACATCGCGGCCAGGTACAGCGGCTTGCAGCGGCCCAGCTTGTCGGACAGGGCGCCGAACAACGGAGACGAGATGACGGCGAGCAGCATGGGAAGCGTGCTCACGAAGCCGGACAGCGTCGGGTCGACGCCCTGCTGCTGCAGGAAGGTGGGACCGAAGCTCAACACGGCCATCAGCGTCATGTTGAAGACGAGGAAGGCTGCGAAGAACAGCAGGATGTTCGGTTTCACGAGCTCGCCGTAGCCGACCTTTCCTTCCGCAGGGACGTCCGCAGCGCTTTCGAGCGCCTCGCCGGGATTCTTGACGATCACGGCAACCACGACGGCGAGCACCACGGCTGCGACGGCGTAGATCACCCACACGCCCACGAAACCGGTGGAAGCGTACAGCGTGGGGGTCAGCACGCCGCCGACGACCGAACCGAGGCAGACCCAGAGCGCCCAGATGCCCGTTGCGGAACCGATCTTGTCGGGCGCGACGTACTTCTGCACGGCCAGGGGGCCGCAGATGGTCACGAAGATGAACGCCACGCCCTCGATGGCGCGGGAGACGATGAGAACCATGCCGTTGCCCGCGAAGGCGCCCAGCAACGAGCCGGCGGCGATGATCGCGGCAGCGGCGAGCAGCATGGTCTTCGGGCCGAACTTCTTCGCAAGCGCGCCCGTGGGAAGCGCCAGGATAATGCCTACGAACGTGAAGATGGACATGAGCCACGAAGCGGAGCTTGCATCCATGTTCATGTTCGCCATGATGTCGCCCATGACGACGGGGACCTTGAACTGGATCGTCGCGATTGCCGTTCCGAACAGGAGCATGGCAATGGCGATCAGCGCCCAGTTCCGGTATTTCTTGCTGGTGCTCATAAGGCACCTCCTCCTTTATCGTCTGCAAAGCGGGTTCTTTGTCCGGAAGGGGCTGTATCAAAAGCCGTTAAACGCACGTCCTCCGAGGTCGCCCCGCAGGGCAAGGGTTCTGCCCTTGCCGTCGACCTGCGGAAACGTTGCTAGTTGAGCGGCAAGGGCAGAACCCTTGCCCTACCAGACCAGTGAAGCGGCGGTTTGATGCAGTCCCTTCGGCTTACAGCGCTTCGATGTTGTCCTGCACGGCTTCGAAGCGCTCCCCTCCGGGGCCGTGGAAGAACATGATCCTCAGCTGCGAACCCGCATCGCCGCAAACGGCGAACACGTCGGAGTCGCCGTCTGTCAAAGGGCGGTCGAACTCCAAGGGCGGATCGAACGGGCCCGCCTCGACGGCAACGCCCTTCTCGCCCAGATGCGCGACGAAGCCGTCCATGTCGTCCACGCGCAGCGCCACATGGTTGAGGCAGTTCGCGGCGGCCTCGCAGGTGGACTTGTCCTCGCATTCCAGCAGCTCGAAGACAAGGTTCCCCCTCCTGGCCCATGCCATCTTGAGCGGCTTGTCGCCCTCCAGGGCGTCCGACTTGAACAGCAGCCTGCAACCGAGCACGTCCTCGTAGAACGCGATGGACTCCTCGATATCGCGGCAGTAGATCCCAACATGGTGAAAGACCGATTCCATGGTTTCCCCCAATCGCATGTATTCGGCAAGAATCGGGATGCGCGTGCGAACTCGGTCGACGCGCATCCCAAAATGATGGTTTGCGGACGTTAGCCCTGGTCGCTCGTCGTGGCGGCCATGACCTCGGCCACGGTGGCGTTCTTCATGCGCAGCTCGCGGATGCACGCGACGTCGGTGTCGAACTCCGTGACGCTGTCGCAGTCGCCGGCGTACACGTCGTCGGTTGCGGTGCGGCGCTTGGTGAGCCGGACGGCCTTGTCCGCGTCGTAGGGAATGAGCTGCTCCTTGGGCGGATTCACCTTGGCGACCCAGTTGGGCATGGTCGTCTCGGGATCGGGCATGGTCTCGATCTTGCGCACGTCGCCGTACTTCTCCACCAGCTCGTCGATGGGGCCGAAGTCCAACGCGCGCATGGGGCAGGACGCCACGCACAGGGGCAGCTGGCCTTTCTCCAACCGGTCGATGCACATGGTGCATTTGCTCATCTTGGTGCCGGGCTCGTCGCTCGCGAACTTCGGGGCGCCGTAGGGGCATGCCTGGAAGCAGTTGCGATCGCCCTGGCACTTCTCCTGGTCAACCAGCACGGCGCCGTACTTCTCCTCCTTGAAGATCGCGCCATGCTCGCAGGCGGAAACGCACACGGGGTTGTCGCAATGGCCGCAGCTGAAGGCCAGGATGCCGATGGACGTGAGCGGGAACGCGTTTTTCTCCCACATGTAGACGCTCATCCACTTCTCGGGGCCGGGCGCGATGTCGTACCAGTCCTTGCAGGCCACCGAACAGGCTTTGCAGCCGTAGCAGCGTCCTTGGTCGAAGAAGAATCCGTACTGGGTCATGTTATTCTCCCACCTTCCTGATCTCCACAAGGCCGGCCGTCAGCAGCGCGCCCACCACATGCGGCAGATGCGTGTCGCCGATGAGGAGGTTGCAGTTGCCGGCTTCGTCGATGCCGTAGGGCATGAGCTTGGACTTTCTCACGTTGTCGAACTTCGACCATTCGCCATGCCCGATGGACACGGTGCCGGGCAATAGCTTCGACGAGACGTACGCGGTGATCTCGACCTCGCCGAACTGGTTGTACACCAGCACGCGGTCGCCCGTCTTGATGCCGCGGTCGGCGGCGTCGGCGGGGGACATGCGCACCATGTGCTCGTAGCAGTCGCCCTTGAGCCAGGGGTTCTGGTCGTTGGACGAGTGCTGGCGGTACGTGGACACCGGCGTGACCATGGACAGCGGGAAGTTCTTCGTCCACGGGTGGTAGTAGCTGTCGTTCGCGGGCAGGTCCTGGTAGGTGGGCTGCCAGCGCGGATAGGTGTCCATCTGCCCACCGTAGCGGGTCTTCGTCAGGTCGTTCTCCTTCACGAAGGAGCTCTCGAACTCGATCTTGCCGGACGGCGTCTTGAACGGCGAGCGCCCCCATTCGACCGTGTTCTTGAAGGGATAGAACCACTCGCCGGGCTCGCCGGGAACGCGGACGATGGGCAGCTTCTGGAACTCGTCCCACGAGGGCGGCTCGATCTCGTAGTAGCCCAGAAGACCGTTCTCGTCCTCGGCCCATTTCTCGTAAGCGGGCTTGTAGATGCGCTCGATGACCTGCTCGTCCCAGTCGCGCCAGTCGGTCACGTCGAGCATCTTCGGGCAGTACTTGTCGGCGAAGCCGAGGCGGCGGGCCAACTCCATCCAGACCCAGTCCTTCGAGCGGACCTCGCCCGGAGGGTTCACGCCCTTGCCGGCGAACAGGAAGTAGTTCATCATGCCGGACGGCGAGTTCCAGAAGCGGTTGATGCCGAAGAAGTGCATGTCCGTGGACTCGAACTGGATGACGGGGGAGGGCAGCACGATGTCGAGGAACTCGATGGACGGCTGGTCGTGGAAGTACTGCCAGCCCCAGGAGAACTCCATGTCTGCGAAGCCCTGCATGCGCTTCGACACGTGATGCTGGTTGTTGATGTAGTTGTTCGGGATGATGGCCATCTTCAGGTTCGGCAGCGGGCTGTCTGCCGGGCAGCCGATGCGGCGGCGGAACTCGTCCTCGGTGATCTCGCCGGCGGCGTAGAGCTTTTGGCAGTGCATGACCTCGGTCACCTTGTTGTTGTTATTGGTGATGGGGTTCACCACGTCGCCCTTGATCTGGCCGGTGTCGGGCACAGGGGCGAAGAGGCGGGGCTGGGTCACCAGGTTGGCGCCGCCGCCCTCGCAGCCGCCGGGAATGGACAGGTTGCCGGTCATAGCCTGCAGGAGCATGGCCACGGCAGCGGCGTAGTCGCCCAGGTTGCGCTTGGACACGCCGTACATCTGCTGCAGATGGACGGGCTTCATGGAGGCGTAGTAGCGCGCGAAGGCCTCGATGGTCTCGGCCGGGATGCCCGTGAGGGGTTCGGCCCATTCCGGGGTGTGGGCGACGCCGTCCACCTCGCCGACGATGTATCGGCGCCATTCCTCGAAGCCCTCGGGCTCCACCCACTGCGCCACGTACTCATGGTCGTAGAGGTCCTCGGTGTAGAGCACGTAGGCCACGGCCAGGCCGAACGCGGTGTCGGTGCCGGGGCGGATGGGGATCCACTGGGCGCCCAAGGCCTCGGCGCTCACGTTGTACACCGGGTCGATCAGGATGAACTTGCAGCCGCGCTCTTGGGCCAGCTTCATGTAGTAGGGCACATGGCCGAACCAGGACACCATGGGATCGAAGCCCCAGAGCACCACGAGCTTGGAGTTCAGCAGATCGGGGGCCTCGAAGCCGGGAAACGCATCGGACGTTCCCTTGATGAGGCAGTCGGTCAGGCGCACGCCCAGATGGAAGTCCTCGGCGGCGGCGCTGCCGGAGGTCGAGTGGTCGCCCCAACCGGTGATGGTGCCCGGCATGTAGGAGGCGAACGGGAAGTCGGAGCTTTCGAACGCCACATAGTAGCAGTAGTACAGCCAGGGATTGTCGGGGTTCTCCTCGGCCATCTGCTTCATCTTGTCCGCGATGGTGTCGAGCGCCTCGTCCCAGGAGATACGCTCGAAATGGCCTTTGCCGGAGCCTTTCCCGCCTACGCGCTTCATGGGATACAGCAGGCGGTTCTCCGAATAGAGTTCCTGGCGCCACGCATGGCCCATGGGGCAGGCGCGGGCTTGGAGCATGCCGGTTTGGACGGCGTCCTCGTTGTCGTCCTCGCGGGCGACGCCCGGATTGACCGAGTCGTCGGGCTCGATGGCGACGATCTTCCCGTCCTTCACGCTGCACTTGATAAGGCAGGTGGCGTCCCAACAGCCGTTGTTATGGCAGGTGGTGTAGAAGAAGTCGACCCCCTCGTGACGCTCGCCTAGTTTCTCGACTACCGATTCTCTTGACATCGTGCCCCCTTTCGTATGAACTGCTCCCTCGAAAGAATGCGCTCGCGCCCGTGGACGCAACCCGCTTGCCTGCAGGCTACTGAGCGCTGGAGGGGGTTCGCAAGGTAGTTTCTGCTTTTCGGACATACGGGAATATCGCATGGTCCGAATTTTGCGGATTCCCCTCATTGCGAAGGATGAAGCGTCCCTGAAAGTCCAGATGCTAAAATGAACGGAGAAGTCTCGGAAAGCGGCGCGCCGGCAAACGGGGCGGCGCGCCGTAAAGGTTGTTCGCGCATGCGGGGCAAAGGCGCCCGCATTGCCGGCCGGGAGTTTTCAGGGGAAGGACAGGGGGGCGATATGGGATACTCCGGATACCCTTATTCGGCCTTGACTCAGGCAGAGTTCTACAAAGCGGAGGCCGAGCTGATACGGTTCGGCGAACGGCTCGCGCACAGCCCCAGCGCGAAGTGCATGAAGGACACGCTTCTGGCCATCGACGCCATCTTCGCCATTCGCATGTCGCATGACGTGACGCTTCCGGCCGTCCCCTTGATCACCGCTTTCGACCTATCGAACTGGAAGTATCGTGGCGACGCCAACCAGGGCATACGCATGCAAAGGCCGGAGTTCCGGTTTCCCGACGGCTGCCTGAACGCCGCTCTGCAGGCGATCCATTACATGCAGGCCATCGAGTGGGCGACCGCGGTGAGCGGGCAGGATGCCGCCATCACCATGGAGACCGTCCTGCACCTTCACGAGATCCTCTTGAGCGGGAAGACGGGCGACAACCGCTACCACGGCTTCAGAAGCAACTTCCTGCCGCACAAGAAGGGGTCCGATCCCACCGCCATCCCTTTGGAGATCAGCGAACTCTGCGCTTTTGCGAGCAGCGAGGCGTACTCGCCGTTGGGGCAAGCGTCTATCATCCACTGGGCTTTCGAGAGAATCGTTCCGTTCGACACGATGATCGACCGGACGGGGCTGGTGCTTGCCTTCATGCCCATGTTCAGGCGCGGCCTTTTCTCGAACGGCTACATGGTGCCCGTATGCTGGGGCGCCTCCATCGGAAGGGAATACCGCCGGAAGCTGAAGGACTCCTCCCGCGTCGATCGCTCGGCGGGGAAGGGAGAGGACCTTAGAGAGCACTGGGCGGTCTACAATGCGCAGAACACGTACATGTCGGTGGTTGTCGCGGATTCGTTTTTGGCCGAAGCGGAGAAGCTGAGCGCGAAGTGGAGGTCGCAGAACCTGCGCATACCGGCCCATTCCGCGCTGGACAAGCTGCTTGACCTGCTCCTGGGGAACCCGGGGCTCTCCACCATCCGCGCCGCCGAATTGATCGGAAAGAGCTACGGCGCCACCAACGAGGCCATAAGGCAGTTGGCTCGGGCGGGGATCGTCAAAGAAGTGGCGGTTGACGGCAGGGAGCGCATCTTCGTGTGCCGGCAGTCTGCCGCCATGATCACCGATTTCGTGGAGAGCCTGGTCAAAATGGGCGACGAAGCGGAATCGAGCGGGGTGCGCTGCTAGGCACACCCCGCTCGTCGAAAGGGGTCGTATCTTCTCCGCTTTTGATGGTACGAGCCTACTTCGCGGCTTCTGCGGTGGTGTCGCTATGGAAGTTGGAGAAGCCGCCGACGGCGTTGGCGACGAACCTGCCTTCGCCTTTCGAGAAGAACACCTGCGCCACCATGAGGTCCTTCAGGCTGACCCCTATCTGCGCCATAGCCTCTTTCTGGCTCATTCCCGCTTCGATGAAGACGTTCAGCTCTTCCGCCTTCTTCGGTGATTCCAGAGCCATGAACTCCTCGCGATTCATAAGGTACCTCCCCAAGGATCGTCAGCCGCCGATACGCAAGCCCATTATAGGAAGGGGAGAGGCGTTTCCTAAGAACGTTTCCGTTTGGCCCGACAACGGAAACGTTTGCGTGTTGGAATCTGACGGCGAATGCTTGTAGGTGCGCGTTAGGAAGCGCAACTCGTCTTCAGCTATAGCGAATACCGTCTTCATGACCTGTCTAAGAGTTGCTCTAAGACAACTATCAGGAACTGGTCCGGGCAACCCCGTTCTGCAACGAGCGAGCGCGCTTTTCATTCTGCGGTTTGCACCCTCGCTCGATCATCACCATCAGCGCAATGTCCCTTGTGAACAGTTCGACGCTTTCGAGGGGCATTTCATTTGTCAGATCCGCCAAATCCCATAACGGGCCAGCTAGCGACATGAGGACAATCGCCGCAAACCCGGCCATCACGAATAGGCTTGCTGCGAGGCTCGTCCCAAGAGGGTCGTTGGAGATATCCGTCAACTTTACAAAGAGCGATACGAATACTCCCGCAATTAATGCTGTATATGCGCGGTCGGTGAACGTTTTGCGCGCCTCGCGTCGAGCCACAGCAAAGCGATGCGACTCTTCCAGCACGAGAACGAGCGTGTCAGCAGTCAGACCGACTTGAGCAACAAACTTGCGCCGAATTCGCTCTACTTGGTCAATAGCACTCCCAAGATCGCCCAACGCGCTTTTTCGCTTGAGCTTGTTGAGCAGTATCGAATAGATAAATGAAAGAGCGAGCGAGAACGCTATGATGACGATTTGGACGACAGCGGCAATATCGCTTGGAAGCAACGTTGAAACGCCGACGCCGGGCAAACACAGGATCAGTACTACCAGAATGATCTTCGCAGAAAACGGGGCGTTGGCCGCAAAGCGCCGCCAGAGCGAGCCCCGCTCATCTTTTTCGATATTCTGCCATATTTTGAAATAATAGCTGAGCATCACAATCCCGCATCCTGATCTTGATCAATCAAACCGCCAATCACCGATTATACGATCATTGTAGCTTCCAACTTTTAACTTTACATAAGACATGTTATCAATATATCCTCGATCGTTGCGGGGTAGTGCGCTATCCCCAGGTGGAGCTTCCCTTGGGCGCGTCGGGACTTGTTCCCAGGTTGGAGCCTAGGTTTCCGTAGTCGCCGGATTCAAGGGCCTCGAGGACCATCGGGTACATCAGGTACGCCGAGATCGCATTCAGCACGAGCGCTATGCCGCATATTACGATGGCTGTTATGCAAACCCGCTTCAAGCGTTTCACAGCCATGGCGAAATCGCTGTTCTTTTTCGCCAGTCCGTTCAGTTTGTAGAGCGCAACGATGGCGCACACCAATCCAGCAGTGCTCAAGAAAACGCCTCCGATGAATATCGACACCGGACCCGCAAGGCTCGCCACCATGGCGAGGTTCTGGGCTACCTTCAGGGTGCGCATGTCTTGCATGTTCGGCTGGGGTTTCGGCTTCTGGTACGGGGGTTCGGGCGATTTCGAGGGCTGTGACGGCCTGTTTTGCTCGTCCATGGTAAATCTTGTCCAATCTTTAGAAAAACAACGTGTTTGACCTGCGGTTTTACAAACGAGGCTCTGAGAGCCGTTCTAAGGCCCTATCTTTGCTTCGGATGACTCCTAGGTCGTGCAAACGAGCCTTTTTCTTGTTCCGTTCACGCACTATAGCACGTCGGACCGGTTCGGGTGATTGGTCGACTCCAAATCCACCGTAGCGGCATGGAGTCGTTTCAAACTTTCGTCCAACTCCTCGCGCTGGTATTCGAGCACGGTCTCTTGGGCTCGAAGTATCCTCAGGCGCTCGGGCTGCGTGGCGGAGCCTTGCTTGCAAAGGCGTACGAAATACTGGATGCCCTCGATCGAGAGCCCGCTTTTTCGAAGGGCTTCCACAAGGTGCAGTTGGGCAATGTCGGCTTCGGAAAACGAGCGCACGCCGCGTTTGTCGCGGTGAAGATCGGGAAAGAATCCGCACTTGTCGTAATAGCGAATGGTGAACGCCGATATGCCCGTTATGGAAACGACGTCGGCGATGCCGTATACAGGATCACGATCGCAACCGGACGAACCTTCGAAGCCGATTCGGTCGATCTGTTCGGTATCGTCCATGGTTCTCCTTATGCTTGGGTTCTCGGTCGCGAGATTCGGAAGCAGACCATCATATTAGAGTAACTCTAATATGAAAAACAACTTGCTTAGAGTAGCTCTAATGCAAACAATTTTAACTTAGAGTTACTCTAAGTGCAACGATGCGCTGCCGGTTGCGTCATGATCGGCCGTTGGTTCACCGCACGCATTCGAGGACGAAGAGGAGTATCGCGTCAGTTTCCCACGCCGCTGCTGCCGAAGCCTCCCGCTCCTCGATCGGTCTCGGGAAGATCGACGCACGGTTCGAACGTCGTGTCGGCCACGCGCATGATAGCCAGCTGCGCGATACGATCTCCGCGCTCGATAACGAACGGCTCATGCGGGTCGAGGTTGACGAGCACGGCTTTGATCTCACCGCGGTAATTGCTGTCGATGAGCCCCGGCGAGTTCACCAAGGATATGCCGTGCTTCGCGGCCAACCCGCTGCGCGGCAGAACGAAGCCCGCGTATCCTGCAGGAATGGCCACGGCTATGCCGCAGGGCACGAGCTTGCGCTCGAACGGCTGCAGCGTCGTGCTTTTGGTTGAGCGCAGGTCGACGGCGGCGTCGCCCGCATAGGCGCACGAAGGTATCGGAAGATCGGGGTCGAGCGACTTTATGGGCACGCGCAACGGTTCCATCAGCGCAGCCCTTCGAGCGCGGCGGCGAACTCGCCGACGTTTTGAAAGTCCTTGTAAACGCTCGCGAATCGAACGTAAGCCACGTCGTCGAGCTTGGCCAGGCGAACGAGGGCCATGTCGCCCAGCTCTTTCGACTTGATCTCGTTGCATGACGCGTTGCGCAGCTCGGTCTCGATGCTGTCGATGAGCGAACCGATCTGTTCGGGTGATATGGGCCGCTTCGCGCAGGCGATGAGCAGCCCCCGCATAAGCTTCTGGCGATCGTAGGCTTCGGAAGACCCGTCGGCCTTGACGACGATGAGCGGATTGTCGCCAAGGCGCTCGTACGTGGTGAAGCGCCGTCCGCAATCGAGGCATTCGCGACGCCGTCGAATGGCCGTGCCGTCTTCGGAAGGACGCGAGTCGACTACCTTCGATTCAGGGTTTCCGCAGGAAGGGCAGCGCATGAGAGCTCCTTTTGCTCGACTTTGGCTCAGCCTAACATACCAGATATTGTGGTTCAATCAACATCGTCGATCCATGCAAAAAAACCCGCCTTGCAGCTAGGGATGGGGACGCCTCTTCATGTCTGGGAGACGCGCTCGGACGCGCCTCTCCCTGTTCGTCAGTGCTCGATCCGCACATGGGTGTCCCCCACCCCTTCTCGAATCGTCCGTTCCACGTCGAACACCCATCTCGACGTTGTGAGCGCCTCGAGGAACCGCTCGTCGTGCGACACGAGCACAAGCGCGCAAGGGCAATCGGCCAGCACGGTTTGCAGCGCTTCGATGGATCCGATGTCCAAGTGGTTCGTAGGCTCGTCCATGACGATGAGGTGCGGCCGGCCCATGAGGCCCTGCGCCAGCATGAGCTTGCGCATTTCCCCGGGGCTGAGCTCGTCGCCGCCCAAGATGCGCTCCGGCGGAGAATCCAAGCGGGCGACGATGGAGAGCAGGCGCCCGCGGTCCGACGATCCCATGGCTTTCACGGACGCGAGCAGCGCTCGCCCGCGTTCGCGATCCATCTCTTGGGGAATACTCACCACGCCCTCTGCGAGCGTAACCTGCTCGAGCATCGCGGCGAGCATGGTCGATTTCCCCGCCCCGTTTTCCCCTACGAGGCCGATTCGGTCCTCGTTGCCGATGTGCAGCGCAGGATGATGGAGAACGCGGCGGTTGCCCAGCGCTATAATGCCGGCTTCTTTCGAAGCCAGCACCTTTCGCTTGGCCGGCGCTGCGTCCAGGTCGAGAGGCCCGCCGTACGTTTTCTCGACGCGCGTCTCGGCCAAGCGCTTCTCGGCTCGTTCAACCTGCTTTCCCATGTGCGACGCCAGCCGCCCGGTTTTGCCGTCTTGGCCGGAGACCACGGCCAAGCCGATCTTGGCCCGGCCATCGTGGTCGCGCGGGTCGAGACGCCGCGCAGAGCGCCGAGAGGCGGAACGCGCGGCGACCCCTTCCCTTCGGGCGCTTTCGGCTTTGATTCGGGCAAGGTCGCGGCGCGCGTTCGAGCGCTCTGCGGAAGCGGTTCGACGCCGCAGGGCCATCTCCTCTCTCGCCTGCGTGTAGGTGCCGGAAACGGTTGTAGCCCGCCCCTTTTCAACGAACACGCAGGAACCGACGAGCTCGTCGAGAAGCGATCGATCGTGGGACACGAGCAAGCCGACTCCGTCATAGGCGGCAAGCGCTCGGGCGACTTGCCTGCGTGCGTCGGCGTCCAGATGGTTCGTGGGTTCGTCGAGCGCGAGCAGCTGCGGCTCGGCGGCGAGGGCGCACGCTATTTGGATGCGTTTGCGCTCGCCGTGCGATAGCGTGTCGAACCGCCAAAGCCACGCATCGTCGATACCGAGCAGGTACCTGAGTCTCACGGCCGTCGGACCGTAATCGCAGGCGAACTCCTCAAGATCGGACGGCGGCTCGTCGGTCGACTGAGCGCAGACGTATCCCTTGATCCGCGGCGTCACGTTCCCTGTTTGGAGTTCCATGGTTCCGCAGACCAGCTTGAGCAGCGTGCTCTTGCCAGCCCCGTTCGAGCCGACAACGCCGGTCCAACCGGGTGCGAACGCGACGGAAGCGTCGTCAAGAGCGGCGCTGTCGGCGCCGTCGTAGATGTACGTGAGGTGATGTGCGGTAACGAACATGAAGGGCCTCCCTTCGAGAGGCACCGGATGCGCGGTGTTTCGCCGAGATCGTTCGAACGGATCGATGGGATGGTTCGAATAGGGGATGAAAACGCGAGGAACGATAACGAAAGCGCACCCGATGCGTATCTGACATGATATGCGGGTGCCCGAAGGCTTTCGTTAGTGCTTCATGTTCCTTGTCTCCCTCTCGCATGCGCCTTGACGTGGATGCCATACCATGACGCGGATGTCGCTGCCAGCGTCGAACGACCTTGCGGCTCATGCTCGACGTTTAACGCAGTTTACCACAAGCGCCCTGCCTGCGAAGCAACGTTTGGATGAAAACGGGCGCTCCCGGGGTGGCGGGAGCGCCCTACAGCCACAGAAACGCAGCATCTGTGGGTATCGAAACGGCCGTTACAGGCCGACGAACATGCTCGCAAGCGCCAAGGCGGAGAAGACGCAACCGGCGATGGCCGCCTGCCACGGCCTTACGCGACCGTAAGCGCAGCCGCCTATGCCGCCGAAGCGGAAGGCGTGCGCCGTTCGGGCGGCTTCCGTGTAACGCGACGTGGAGGCCGCCCGAACGGAAACGTCGCGGATCGCGTCGCGTTCCGGATACGCGAGGGCGCGTCGAGAGGCGCGCCCGGGAAACTCGATGATAGCCCCCGTGCTCATGGGCGCGTAATCGAATTCCGGCTGCAGAGCCGATGTGCCATCGGTGGCGCACCGCACCTCGAAATTCTTCATCTTTCTGCCTCCTAGCCCTTGCGTAGAACCTTTGTTCGCATATATAATAGAGCGAACAAAGGTTCATGTCAATATGAAATTAAAACATTTGTTCGCCAAGGGAAAGGACGGGGCATGTCCGAAAAAGTGACGAAGCGCCAGAAGGCAGTGCTCGACTGCATCGAGGAGTGCATCCGCGAGAAGGGCTACGGCCCCACCGTGCGCGAGGTCTGCCAGAGCCTGGGCCTTTCCTCCCCTTCGACGGTCCACGTGCATCTCAAAGCGCTCGAAGACAAGGGGCTCATCAAACGCGATCCCCTCAAGTCGCGCTCCATCGCGCTCACCTATCCGCTGGATAACGTGGAAAGCCCTTCCAACGTCATCCAGCCCAGCTTCAACAAGGTGGTGAACGTGCCGCTCGTGGGCAACGTGGCGGCCGGCTCCCCCATCCTCGCCGAGGAGAACATCACCGACACCATCTCGCTGCCTACCGACATCGTGGGCGACGCGCCTTCGTTCTTGCTGTCGGTGCGCGGCGAATCGATGATCGAGGCGGGCATCAACGACGGCGACTACGTGGTGGTGAAGGAGCAGCCCGTCGCCAACAACGGCGACATCGTCGTGGCCATCATCGACGACGGCGCGACGGTCAAGCGGTTTTACAAGGAGTCGGACCACATCCGCCTTCAGCCGGAGAATTCCACGATGGATCCCATCATCACCACCGACTGCTCCATCGCAGGCAAGGTGGTCGCGGTGTTCCGCCGCCTGTAAAGGCCGTCGGGACCGTAGCGAGGAAAGCCTTTCTTTCTCTCGCGCATGCGCGAGACTGGGCATGCTGATCCCCGCAGGGGCGGGCTGCTGCCCGCCCGGTGCAGTAAGGCTTCGAGTTGAAAAATCATGCGGCGAGCGCACGGTGCGCTCGCCGCATGATCGTTTTACCGCCCGGTTTCGCGCCGGACGGGCAGCAGCCCGCCCCTGCGAGGTGACTTAGAGTAACTCTAAGAGCGCTCGATCGAGAACGGGCGGAACAGTCCGGCATAGGAAGGCGCCGCGAGCATGACGATGTGCGTGCCGCCCTCCTCGTGCGTTTCGGACAGGATATGGCATCGCTCGTGCGCGACGGACACCAAATCGCCCCGCCCGTAGGGCACGAGGACGTCCAGATGCTCGTCATGCGCCGAAGCCAAGCGGGCGATATGGTCCACCAGCTCGCCGATGCCCTCCCCTGTCGCCGCCGACACGAATTGCGCCTGCGATTGGCGCGCCTCGAGCGCGGCAAGATGCTCCTCGTCCAACAGGTCGCACTTGTTGAACACGAGCACGCGTCGGAGGTCCTGCGCGCCGATCTGCCCGAGCACGTCCTCCACGGCCCGTATCTGCGCCTCGTACTCGTCGGAAGACGCATCGACGACGTGCAACACGAGGTCGGCCCCCGTTATCTCGTCAAGCGTCGACTTGAACGCCTCGATCAGGGTGGTGGGGAGTTTCTGGATGAAGCCGACCGTGTCGGTGATGGTTATCTCGCGGCCCTCGGGCAACACGAACTTGCGCGTGGTGGAGTCCAAGGTTGCGAACAGCTTGTCGTAGGCGAGCACGTCGGCGTTCGTCAGGCGGTTGAGCAGGCTCGACTTGCCCGCGTTCGTGTAGCCGGCCAGCGCGACCTTGAACATGCCGCTTTCGTAGCGGCTCTCGCGCTGCACGGCGCGCACGTCGGCCAGGTGCTTGAGCTCGCGCTTGATGGACGTGATGCGCTTGCGGACCATGCGGCGGTCGACCTCGAGCTGGCTTTCACCCTCGCCGAAGCGCGACCCCACGCCGCCGCCCATACGGTTCGAGGCCAGGTGAGCCCACATACCGCGCAAGCGCGGCAGCAGGTACTCGTTCTGGGCGAGGCGCACCTGCAGGCGGCCTTCCCTGCTGGTGGCGTGCAGCGCGAAGATGTCCAGGATGAGCGCCGTGCGGTCGATGACCTTCACGTCCTTGCCCACCACCTTCTCGAGGTTCGACTGCTGCGAGGGGCTCAACTCGTCGTCGAACACGACGAGGTCGGCGGCATGGGCGCGCGCCAACTCCGCCACCTCCTCGGCCTTGCCGGATCCGACGAACGTGCGCGGATTCGGGGCGTCGAGCTTCTGGGTCGTGGTCGCCACGACATCGGCGCCCGCCGTGTCGACGAGCCGTTCGAGCTCGGCCAGCGACGATGCGAGCGGCCAGGAAACGCCGGGGCGGTCGACGCCCACGAGGACGGCGCGCTCGCGACGCTCTTCGGAAACAGGGGTCATCCCCCGCGTGATAACGGATTCGAATTCGGACATGGAGCCAACCTTTCAACGCATCGAGGCACGCGGCGGGAAGCGGCGTGCGGGAACAGTCAGATTGCCTTTCGCCGCGATGGCGAATCGGCCGTTAGATCACGAACATAGCTGGCTGCATGCTGGTTGCTCCGTCCTCGAACTGCAATAAGGCGCGCAGACGCTACCGCCTGCGCGCCTATCATAGCATATTCGCCGGCGCCGCCGAAAACAGGCGGGATACGGCGCTACATCGCTTCTTTGATGCGCCGCACCGCTTCGAGCAGCCGGTCGTCGGGCGTGGTGAGCGAGATGCGGACGAAGCCCTCGCCGTCCGGACCGTAGCCCGAGCCCGGCGTGACGATGACGTGGGCCTGCTCCAACAGCTTCGTGGCGAACGACGCCGACGTCTCGCCCTGCGGAACCTTCGCCCATACGTAGATGGTGGCCTTCGGCGCCGTGCATTCCACGCCGATGGCGTGCAGCGCGTCCACCACGAGGTCGCGTCGGCGCTGGTAGAGGGCGCACAGGTCGGCAATGCAGCGCTGGTCGCCCGTCAAGGCGGCGATGCCCGCATCCTGCACGGCCGTGAACTGCCCCGAGTCCAGGTTGTTCTTCACCGTGCCGAGCGCTCCCACCGCCGTCGCGTTGCCGCAGGCGAAGGCGATGCGCCAACCGGTCATGTTGTAGGACTTCGACAGGCTGAAGAACTCGATGCAGCATTCCCTGGCACGGGGCCGCTCCAAGATGGAGGGCGCCGCGTACCCGTCGAAGCAGATGTCGCAGTAGGCGTTGTCGTGCGCGAGCAGGATGTCGTGCTCGATGCAGAAGTCGATGGCGGCATCGAAGTACTCCTCGGTCGCGCAGGCGCCCGTGGGGTTGTTCGGATAGCCCAGGAACATGATCTTCGCCTTGGAGAGCACCTCGGCGGGAACGTCGGCGAACTCGGCGAGGAAGCCGTTCTCCTCCCGCATGGGCATGAAGTACGTGTTGGCGCTCATGAGCGTGGCGCCGCCGGAGTACACCGGATAGCCGATGGACGGAGCCAGCACGTAGTCGCCGGGATCGACGAAGGCGGTGTGCAGGTGCGCGATGCCCTCCTTGCTGCCGATGAGCGCGAGCACCTCGGTCTTCGGGTCGAGCTCCACGCCGAAACGGTTTTGCATCCACGAGGCGGCCGCCGTGCGGAACGCGGGCGATCCGGCGTAGTCGGGGTACTGGTGGTTCTCCGGCTTGCGGATGGCTTCGGCCATGGCGTCCACGATATGTGTCGGCGTGGGCAGGTCGGGGTCCCCGATGCCGAGCGATATGACGTCGACCCCCTGCGCTTTGAGCGCATCGCGCTTCGCGTCGATCTGCGCGAACAGGTACGGGGCCATATGGTCGAGGCAGGAAGCGGTTTTCACGGGAAGGTCCTTTCAAGAGTGGCGGGCAGGGCGGTTGCATTCCGTTTGCGGAAGCCGGGGGTTCAGCAAGCGGGCGGCGGCGGGCCGCTTCGAGCGGGAGCGGCTAGAGCTCCACGGTGCCGCGGTACACCTCTACGGCGGGCCCCGTCATGTGCACATGGCCGTCGTCGGCCCAGACGATGCGCAGCGTGCCGCCGCGCAGGCGCAGGTCGTTCTCGCAACCGGCCCGTCCCGCGAGCGAGGCGGCCACGTTCACCGCGCAGGCGCCCGTGCCGCAGGCGAGCGTCTCTCCGCAGCCGCGTTCGAACACGCGCATCTCGATGCCCTTCTCCCCCACGGTCGCGAACTCGATGTTCGCTCGCTCGGGGAACGCGGGGCAACGCTCGAAGAAGGCTCCGATCTTGTCCAGATCGAGCGTGGCGAGGCGCTTGTCTGCGGATGGGAACAGCGCGTCGGGAAGCGTTTCCCAATCGTCGACGAAGCAGACGGCGTGTGGGTTGCCCATGGAGACGCACGTGAAGGAGAACGCTCCCCACGGCGATTCGATCGGCAGCTCGCGCACGAAGGCGACGCCCTGCGCGCTTCGGGCGTTCGCCTGCGCGGCCACAGGGACCGAAGCGGGATCGAGCACCGGACGCCCCATATCGACCGTGGCCAGCGTCATGCTGCCGTCGGCGTCGACCTCGAAGCGGATCGGCTTGGGGCCCGAAAGCGTGTCGGCTACGAGGCGCTTTTCGCTTGCGGGCACGTAACCCCGATCGACCAGGTACTTCGCGAAGCAGCGCACGCCGTTGCCGCATATCTGCGACAGGCTGCCGTCGGCGTTGAGGTAGTGCATGTACGCGGCGCAGGCGGGATCGTCCGAGGGCCGCACGAGGATGACGCCGTCGGCGCCGATGCCGAAGTGCCGATCGCATAGGAATCTGACCTGGTCGTCGGTCAGCTCGATGTCGCGCGAGAAGTCGTCTACGAACACGAAGTCGTTGCCGGTGCCGTGCAGCTTGGCGAAATGCAGTTCCATGGGGCTTGCGCGCCTCTCCTTCGTAACGTTCAGCCGTTCGAGGAGGACGTCCTTTCGATCGCCTCGTCCGTCAGCGACTCGACATCCCGGTCGCGCACGTCGATCCACTGGATGCGCTTGTCTTTGCGGAACCACGTGCGCTGGCGCTTGGCGTAGCGATGCGTGGCCGTTTTGATGCGCTCGGCGGCCTCCTCGATCGTCGTCTCGCCGTCCAAGGCGGCGACGATCTCCTTGTATCCTATCGCCTGCGGCGCCGTGACGCCACGCCGGAAGCCGCTCTGTAACAAACGTTTAACCTCGTCCACGAGCCCCGCTTCCAGCATCGCGTCCACCCGCGCGTCGATGCGCTCGTTCAGCACGGCGGGGTCGACGGACAGCCCCACGAACCGGGCGGGCACGAGCTGCGGGATGCTCGCCAGACGGGCCCGCTGCTCGGCCAGGCTCGTGCCGTCCTCCAAAAGCTCGAAGGCGCGCACGACGCGCTTGACGTCGGCCGGCGGCACGATGGCGGCGCTTCGAGGGTCGCGCTCGCGCAGCAGCTCCCAGAGCGCCTGAGCGCCCTGCTCGCGCTCGATGCGCGCGTAGCGCTCCCGCACGGCGTTGCCCACCTGCTCGCCTTGGGGAAACTCGTAGGCGTCGATGGCGGCGCGCACGTACAGGCCGGTGCCGCCGCAGAGCACCGCGCGCTTGCCGCGCGCATCGATGTTGCGGAAGCAGGCGCGGGCGTAGTCTTGGAAGAGGGCCGCGGAATAGGGTTCGCCGGGATCGACGAGGTCGAAGCCGTGGTGCGGCACGAGGCGCTCGTTCGGGGCGAGCTTGCCCGTGCCGATGTCCATGCCGCGGTATATCTGCATGGAGTCGGCGCTCACCACTTCGCCGTCGAGGGCGAGGGCGAGGGCTTGCGCGAGCGCCGTCTTGCCCGAAGCCGTGGGCCCCACGACGCAGACGACGGGCGATGCGAGGGCGAACGGCTCGCGGGGCGATCGCGCAGGATCAGCGGCCATCCGCCGCTCCCGCATGGCCGGCAGCTCCGTCGTCTGCGAGCGTGCCCGATAGATACCACGTCTTCGCCTCGTCGATGCGCACCGGCACCACGGTGCCGGCGAGCTCGCCGGCCGAGACGCCGTCGGGCAACGGGGCGTGGACGGTCTGGTTCTTCGGGCTGCGGCCTGCGAGCAGGCCGGCGTCGCGTTTGGACGCTCCCTCCACGAGCACGTCGACCACGGCGCCGAGATCGGCCTGGTTGGCCTCGAAGGCCCGCTGCTGCACGAGATCCACCAGGCGGTCGAACCTTCCTTGGATCACGTCGCGGGGCGTGGGGTCGTCGACGGAGGCGGCCGGCGTTCCCTCGCGCTTGGAGTAGATGAACGTGAACACCTGATGGTAGCCCACCTCGTCCACCAGGCGGTACGTGTCCTCGAAGTCCTTTGCCGTCTCGCCGGGGAACCCGACGATGATGTCGGTTGAAAGCGCGATACCCGGCAGCGCCTCGCGCAGCTTGCGCACGAGCTCCAGGTAATGGCCGCGCGTGTAGCGGCGGTTCATGGCGGCGAGCACCGCGTCGGAGCCCGATTGCACGGGCAGGTGCAGCGCCGGCATGAGGGAGCGCAGCGTGGCGAACTTGCCGATGACCTCGTCGGTGAGGTCCTTCGGGTGACTCGTGGCGAAGCGCAGGCGCTCGATGCCCGTGGCGTCGAGCGCGTCGAGCACGGCCGCGAAGCGCGGGCTGCCGTACAGGTCGCGCCCGTACGAGTTCACGTTCTGGCCGAGCAGCGTGATCTCCTTCACGCCGGCCGCCACATAGCCTTCCGCCTCGGCGACGATGTCCTCGAGCGGACGCGACTTCTCGCGGCCGCGCACGTAGGGGACGATGCAGTACGAGCAGAAGTTGTTGCAGCCCACGGTGATGGGGAGCCACGCCGCCCAGGCGTGCTCGCGCGCCGTCGGCAGTTCCGTGGGGAACGAGGACGCGGCGTCGAGCACCTCCACGTGGTGCCCTCCCTCCTCGAGCGCCGCCTCCAGCAAGCGCGGCAGCGATCCCAGGTTGTGCGTACCGAACACCACGTCGAGGTGCGGGAGCTCTTCGACGAGCCGCTCGCCGTCGCGCTGGCCGATGCAGCCGCCCACGGCCACGACGCGCTTCGAAAGCGGCGTGCCGGCGCGCAGCGGCGTGTTCTTGAGGGAGGCCACCTGGCCGTAGAGGCGCGTGTCGGCGGCCTCGCGCACGCAGCACGTCATGAACACGACGATGTCGGCTTCCTCGATGCTCTCGACGGGAAGCGCGCCCAGGCCCTCGAGCATGCCGGCGATGCGCTCGGAGTCGTGCTTGTTCATCTGGCAGCCGAACGTGCGGACGCAGAACGCGAGGTTCGTGAAGGGGGTATGGGTGTGCATGGGAGTCCTCAGAGCACGGGGTCGGTCAGGGCGGTTTCGGCTTCCCCGCCGCCGGCGGGCGCGGGTACGCCGCGCGTGTAGCGGGGTTCGACCGCGAAGCGGATGGCCGTGCGGTATTCGCCGTCTATGACGATGTCGGCGAACGAGGGAACGCAGACGATCTCGATGCCCACCGGCGAAAGGAAGCCGCGCGAGATGGCGATGGCCTTGACGGCCTGGTTCACGGCGCCGGCGCCGACGGCCTGGATCTCCACGTTGACGCCGTCCTTCACCATGCCGGCTATGGCGCCGGCCACGGATGCGGGCGATGATTTCGATGATACTTTCAGGCAGCCGATGTCCTGCTTGTGCTCAGGTGCGGTCATGCATATCCTTCGTCGTTTGAGTCCGTTGCTCGTGCGTTTGCGTGCGTTCAATATGCGTGCGGCGCGCTGGCGCCGTTTTTTCCGGTACGGCTATTCTAGCCATTAATGGTATGGCTTGCAACCTGCGGATATGGCCCGTCTGGCCGCATCGGCGCCGAAACCGGGGCGTCAATCGAGTTTGGTCACGGGGATGTGGATGCGGATGCCGTCTTTGCCCACGCGCACCTCCGGGCGCGCGTCGGGTTCCAGATAGTAGCGTCGTGCGATATCGCGGTAGGCGGCGGCCACCCGATCGGAGAAATCGTCCAGATCCTCCGGGGCGATTTTGAGCCCGCGCGCGTCGTGGGCGCCGCGCGGCGCCTGCTTGCGCGCTTCCGGAGGCTCGGCCGCGTCGCCCTCGATGCGGATGCGGTCGAGCAACGGCGAAAGCGGTGCGATCTCGCCGTCGAGCACGCGCCGCGCCGAACGCTCGGACAGCGCGAGCCCCAGCGTCTCCGCGAGGCCGGCGAGCTCGGCGGGATCGGCCGCCAGCGCCAGGCGCTTGCACACCGGCAGCTCCTCGGTGCGGCCGAAGGCGCGGGCGGCGGCCGTGAGCGACGAGAGTCCGAACGCGTAGAGCGTGGCCACGACGTCGGTGACGGAGCCCAGGTAGACGGTGCAGTCGCGACGGCATTCGAGCGCGAACTCGCATACGGTGCGCAGGATGTTCTTGGGCCCCCGCACCGCCACCGTGCCGGCGTCGGTGCGCTCGAACACGGGGAAGCTGGACTGGTCGGCCTTCTCGCCCAAGCGCCCCAGATCGGTCTCCACGACGAACGAGGCGCCCTGGCCCTGTTCAGAAGCCGCTATGCGCGCCGTCTCGGCGTTCACGGCGATGGAGTAGAGGGCCATGCCGCGCCCGTGCACCCCCCATTTGTCCAGATGCATGCTGTCCAGCTTCGAAGTGACGCGCGGCTCGAACACGCGCTCGTGCAGGGCGGGCGGCACGCCGTCGCCGTCGTCCACCATGACGATGCGCCGGCGGCTTCCCTCGCGCGACACGGCCGTGAACACGCTTTTGGCGTGGGCGTCGCGCGCGTTGCGCAGCATCTCTATGACGATGTCCTCCGTGGAGCGGATGTCGTGCGCGGCCTGGCGCCGCTCGGCCTCCGCGCTCCTCAAACGGACGAAGCCATCCCCGAGGTCCGCTTCGACCCGGAGATGGCTGTCGCCGTTGACGTTCTCTATGAATGATTCCAGCGAGCCGTCGGCCATGCCGAGCTGCGCCTTACTTCGCGACGCCGACTGCGCGGCTCTCGCGGATGACCACGACCTTCACCTGGCCGGGGTACTGCATCTCGTTCTCGATGCGGTGCGCGATGTCGTGGGCGAGCACGGTCGTGGCGGCCTCGTCGACCACCTCGGGCTCCACCATGACGCGTACCTCGCGGCCGGCCTGGATAGCGTACGTGCGCTCCACGCCCTTGTAGGAGTTCGCGATCTCCTCGAGCTTCTCGAGGCGCTTGATGTAAGCGTCGAGCGTCTCCTTGCGGGCGCCGGGGCGCGCCGCGGACACGGCGTCGGCGGCCTGCACGAGCACGGCGAGCACGCTCGAGGGCTCCACGTCGTTGTGGTGCGCCTCGATGGCGTGCACGATGTCCTGTTTCTCGCCGAAACGGCGCGCCAAGTCGGCGCCGATGACGGCGTGGCTGCCCTCGACCTCGTGGTCGACGGCCTTGCCCAGGTCGTGCAACAGGCCCGCGCGCTTGGCCGGGATGGGGTCGAGCCCCAGCTCGGCGGCCATGACGCCCGAGAGGTAGGCCACCTCGAGCGAGTGGTTCAGCACGTTTTGGCCGTAGGAGGTGCGGTAGCGCAGACGGCCGAGCGTGCGCACGAGCTCGGGATGCAGGTCGTGGATGCCGGTGTCGAAGGCGGCCTGCTCGCCCGCCTCCTGCACGCGCTGGTTCACGAACGCCTCGGCCTTGCCGAACATCTCCTCGATGCGCGCCGGGTGGATGCGCCCGTCGGCAACGAGGTTCTCCATGGTCACGCGGCCGATCTCGCGGCGGACCGGGTCGAAGCACGAGATGGTCACGCACTCCGGCGTGTCGTCGATGATGAGGTTCGTGCCGGTGAGCTGCTCGAACGAGCGGATGTTGCGGCCCTCGCGGCCGATGATGCGGCCCTTGAGGTCGTCTGACGGGATATGGATGGCGCTCACCGTGTTCTCGGCCGAGTGGTCGGCCGCCACGCGCTGGATGGCCAGGCTCAGGATGGAGCGGGCCTTCTTGTCGGCCTCCGCCTTCGTGCGGGCCTCGGAGTCGCGGATGATGGCCGCCGACTCGTGCACGACCTCGTCCTTGAGCGTGTCGAGCAGCTCGGCCTTCGCCTCTTCGGGCGTCATGCCGGCCACGCGCTCCAAACGGCGGTTGATCTCCTGGGCGGCCTCCTCGAGGTCGCGTTCGCGGCGGTCGAGCTGGCCCTGCTGGGACGATATCTGATGCTCGCGGGCGTCGAGAGACTCGACGCGGCGATCGAGCGACTCCTCGCGCTGCGACACGCGGTTCTCGGCCGCGCGCACTTCGCGCATGCGTTCCTTGTTCTCGGCCTGGGCATCCTGCTTCAGCTTCAAGACCTCGTCCTTGGCTTCGACGATGGCCTCGCGGCGCAGCGTCTCGGCTTGGCGCTTCGCGTCCGCCACCACGGTCTCGGCCTCTTGCGCCGCGCGTTTCGTAGACGCGTTGACCAGGAAACGGGCGACGACGAAGCCGAGGACGATGCCAACCACCAAGCCGACGAACAGCCAAATGATTTCGGGCATGCCTCCCCCTTTCGTTGCGTTTCGGTTGTGTGTTGTTCAAATTGCTCGTTTACATGAAAAAGCCGGTTCCATGAACCGGGCATGAGCGATGAGCACGCAATACGGGGTCGATCATATGGAGTTGTTTCTATATGAAATACCCTATCGGGTACGTCTCACTCAAGCTATACCACATGATAAGGCTTGTTCGCCGTTTGGTGAAGTCCTGTCAGAAAAATAGCGGAAAACGAGGTCGTCGGCCGGTTTGAGAACGGTTCGGAGCGCGGCGAAGCGACTGTCCAAGGTTTGCCGCCCGTTTGCGATAAGGCACTTTCAAAAGGCTAGTCCACGTGCGCTTCGGCCCATAGGCGCGCGGCTGTGGACGACACGGAGGCGCCGAAGCCCTTCTGCGCGAGACGGCGATAGGCGGCGTCTCGCTTGTTCTTCGCGCGCGGGGGCTTCCGCTCGAGCAGCGCGAGCGCGCGGTCGACTTCGCTGTCGTGGTCGACGGGAAACTCGTCGGGCCACCCCGGCACGACGGCTATGTCGATTCCCAAGCCGTCGAGCTCGGCCGCGATGCCTTGGGCGCCCCGGCCCTGGGACACGCGGCTGCGCACGAGCACCTCGGCGTAGCGCGCGTCGTCCACGAGCCCGCAGGCGAGCGCGCGATCGACGGCCGCGGATGCGACGCTTTCCGAGAAGCCGTCGCGCGCGAGACGCTCCCGCAAGGATGCCGACGCCTGCTCGCGCGCGAGCGCGAGACGCTCGATCTTGCGGAAGGCGCGCTCGCTTTCGCCGGGCCCTCCCCCGCCTTCGACGGGATCCGCCGCCGCGGCGTGTTGCCGCGATCTCGCAGCTTCGAAAACGTCGTTCAACGCGGTTGCACCCGCCGGGACCGAGCCCTTGCGCTCGGCGAGCTCCTCGAGCCGAGCCGCGGCAACGGCGACGGGATCGACCGAGCGAGGCCCCTCGCTCGGATCCGAGCGGCCTGCGGCTTCTCGCGGCTCTTCGGCGAAGGCGCTGCGGCCCGACTCGATGGCGGCGATCTGGGCGCGCAGGCGCGCCTTCACCTCGGAGGCATCGGCCATGCTATTTCTTCTTGGTGGGCTTCGCCACGGGCGTCATGGCATCGGCTTCGTCGGCCGAGCGGGTGATGACGGGGATCTCGAACGCCTCGCGCACCTTCAGCTCGATCTCCTCGCGCAGGTCGGGGTTCTCCTTGAGCGTCTGCTTCGCCGCCTCGCGGCCTTGCCCCAGGCGCTCTTCCCCGTAGGTGTACCAGGCGCCGCTCTTCTTAGCCACGCCGGCCTCCACGGCCATGTCGACGATGCACCCCTCGCGCGAGATGCCCTCGCCGTACATCAGGTCGAACTCCGCCTGCTTGAACGGGGGCGCGACCTTGTTCTTCACGACTTTGGCGCGCACGCGGTTGCCCACGATCTCGCCGTCTTTCTTGATGGAGTCGATGCGGCGGATGTCGATGCGCACGCTGGAGAAGAACTTGAGCGCGCGGCCGCCCGTGGTGGTCTCCGGGTTGCCGAACATGACGCCGATCTTCTCGCGCAGCTGGTTGATGAAGATGCACGTGGTGTTCGACTTCGACAACGATCCCGCCAGCTTGCGCAGCGCCTGCGACATAAGGCGCGCCTGCAGGCCGACCGTGGTGTCGCCGATCTCGCCTTCGATCTCGGCGCGGGGAACGAGGGCGGCCACCGAGTCGATGACGATGCAGTCGATGGCGCCGCTCCTCACGAGCATGTCGCAGATCTCGAGGGCCTGCTCGCCGGTGTCGGGCTGGGAGATGAGCACCTCGTCGATGTCCACCCCGAGGCGTGCCGCGTACACCGGGTCGAGCGCGTGCTCGGCGTCGATGAACGCCACGATGCCGCCCATGGCCTGCGCCTCCGCGAGTATCTGCAGCGCGAGCGTCGTCTTGCCGCTCGACTCGGGCCCGTACACCTCCACGATGCGCCCGCGGGGAACGCCTCCGATGCCGAGCGCCGCATCGAGCGGCAGCGCGCCCGTGGGGATCACGCCGATGTTGAGCTCCTTGCCGTCCTCGCCGAGCTTCATGATGGATCCCTGCCCGAACTTCGACTCGATCTGATCGGTCGTGAGTTTGAGCATCTTCGCTTTTTCGTCGTTCATGGTCCTTCTTCCCCCGGCGTAGCGGCTTTTCGTCATTCCCTTATTATGCGTACAAATGTTTGTCTGTCAAGTATCGACGCCCATTTTGCCGCGTGAAAAGCATAGCGCCGCGACCTTGCACGCCGACCGTAATCGAACCGTAGGAAAACCGGCGAAACCTTGCACGCATCCAACGGATCCGCCGTCTGCTTTTGGACGGGTTCCCAACGGACATCCAACGGATTCCCAACGCGGATCCAACGGGAAGCGCCCTCCGCGCGCGACCCTACGCCTCGACGTCCTCTATGGCCTCTTTAAGGCGCCCCAGCGCCGCGCGCACCGTTTGCAGGCGCACCTGCGTGCGGTCGCCCGGGAACTCGTGCAGCCGCGCGTCCGCGAACCCCTCGCTCGCCAGCCCGATCCACACCGTGCCCACCGGCTTGCCCGGTTCGGCTCCGCCCGGACCGGCGATGCCGGTGACGGACACGGCCACGTCCACCCCAAGGTCGCGGCGCGCCCCCTCGGCCATGGCGCGCGCCGTCTCGGCGCTCACCGCGCCGTGGCGCTCGAGGGTTTCGCGGGGCACGCCCAGAACCTCGCGCTTCACGTCGTCCACGTAGCTCACCACGCCGCCGCGCACCGTGTCGGAGCTGCCCGGCACGGCGGTGAGGGCCGCCGCTATCAACCCGCCCGTGAGGCTCTCGGCCGTGCCGACGGCCGCGCCCGCTCGACGCGCCGCGTCGAGCACCTCGCCCGCCAGCGTCCCTAAAGCCGCCGGCTCGATGGCCGCGATCTCCTCCGCCGTGATCTCGCGTGCGGACGAATCGTTGTCGCCGTCGGCGGCGCGCGAGCGGCGCGCCTTCGGCCCGAAGCCGATCAGGTGGCGCGCCTTCGCTATGTAGTCGAGCATGGACACGACGGTGAGCACGAGCGCGACGAGCATCACGCCCCAGCTCAACAGCCACAACCCGTCCGAGAACGCCGCGTTCAAGCTTCCCACCATGTAGGATTCCTTGACGCAGAACAGCACGATGGCGACCATTTGGAACACGGTCTTGAACTTGCCGTACCAGCTGGCGGCGATGACCACGCCTTCGGTGGCGGCCACCATGCGCACCCCCGACACGATGAACTCGCGAGCCAAAATGACGAGCACGACCCAGCTGGGAAGCGCACCCAACTCGATGAGCGCCAAGAGCGCGGCGCAGACGAGGATCTTGTCCGCCAGCGGGTCCATGAACTTCCCGAAGTCGGTGACCTCCCCCCTGCTGCGCGCCAGGTAGCCGTCGAGCCAGTCGGTGCACGATATGAGGATGAAAATGCCGGCCGCGATGAGGCTCTTCGCGTCGTCGGCCACCTGCGGCAGCCCCAGCCACTGCGGCCAGGGGCTCAGCAGCGCCACCACGAACACGGGCACGAGGCAGATGCGCACGAGCGTGACGACGTTCGCGGGCGTCCACAGCTTGTCGGTCGACATCGGTTTCTTCTGGTCGCTTGGAGCCATGGAACCCGTCACGCACCTTCCATCTCGTAGAGCAGCGTGTCCTCCACCCTCACGCGCACGATATCCCCCACCTCGCCGGCCTCGAGGTACGTGACGCCGTCCACCTCGGGCGCCTGGCACATGGCGCGGCCGAACAACTGCCCGTCTTCCTCGCGACCCTCCACGAGCACGTCGAGCTCGCGCCCTATGCGCGCGGCGACGCGCGGAGCGCACACGGCGTCGGCCAAATCGCGCAGGCGCTGCGCGCGATCTGCCTTCTCGTCCTCGTCCACCTGGTTCGGCAGGTCATGGGCGCGCGTGCCCTCCTCGCGGGAGTAGGGGAACACCCCGATGTAGTCGAAGTCGGCGTCTTCCACGAAGGAGCACAGCTCCTCGAACTGCTCGTCGGTCTCACCGGGAAAGCCCGCGATGAGCGTCGTGCGCAGCGCGGCGTCGGGCATGCGGCGACGCACGCGGGCCGCAAGCGCCTCGAAGTCCGCACGCGACCCCGTACGGTTCATGGCCCGCAGGATGTCGGCGTCCACGTGCTGCAGCGGGATGTCGAAGTAGTCGCACACGTTGGCGTGCGAGGCCACGGCCTCCAGCAGCTCGTCGGTCAGGCCTTCCGGCTGGATGTACATGAGGCGGAACCACGTGCTCGGATGCTCTTCGGCCAGCGTCGACACGAGCGCGGCGAGCGTGGAGGGCTCGGGGAAGTCGGCGCCCCAGCGCCCGGTGTCCTGGGCGATGAGCACGATCTCGCGCACGCCGCGATCCACCTGCTTGCGTACCTCGGCCCGCACGTCGTCGAGCGGGAAGCTGCGGTAGCGGCCGCGGATGAAGGGGATCGTGCAGTACGAGCAGAAGCGGTCGCAACCGTCCGATATCTTCACGTAGGCCGACACGGGGCCGCGCGGTGCGGGAGATCCTTCGACCGCGCTCGAAGCGGCGCAGGGGGCCGCGCCCTCGCCATCCGCCTTCCCTATCGTTTCGGCCAGCACGAGCGCTATATCGTCCTCGCGCGAGCACGGCACGAACGCGCCCGCCTCCACGAGCTCGGCTTCGAGATCGGCGCCGTAACGCGCCGGCATGCAGCCGGCCACGACGAGCGCCGCGCGCCCGTTGGCGACGTTCGGCAGGTCGGCCGCCTCGAAAACGGCCTCGAGGCTCTCCTCGGTGGCCGCCTGGATGAACGAGCAGGTGTTGACGACGATCGCGTCGGCGTCGGCGGGATCGTCCGCGAGCGCGTAGCCCGCATCTGCAACGCGCTCGCGCATATGCTCCGTGTCGACCTCGTTCTTGGCGCAGCCCAACGTGACGAACGCCACGGACTTCCGCCCTTCGGCCTGTCGGCTCCCCTTCCCGTCCATCGCGGAGCCTAGCGGTAGTTGACGTATTGGAGCGGCTGGCCGTAGTCTTTGCCCTTCAGGAAGGCGATGACCTCCTGCAGCGTGTCGCGCGAGGCGCTCGAAACGCGCAGCTTGTCGCCCTCTATCTGCACCTTCACCTTGAGTTTCGTGGCTTTGATGTCCTTGTTGATCTTGCCGGCGGTGTCCTTGTCGATGCCCTCGACGATGCTCGCCGTCTGCCGCACGCTCTGGCCGGCGGCCGCCTGCGGGTCGCCCCACTTCACGGCGCCCAGGTCGATGCCGCGCTTCACGAGCTTCGTGGCGATGACGTCGATGACCTGCTTGGCCACGAAGTCGGCCGGAGCGGCCACCGTGATGGCCTTGTTCGCCTTGTCGAGCGTGATCTCCGCGCCGGAATCCTTCAGGTCGTAGCGCTGGGCAAGCTCCTTCTTCGCCTGCTGGAACGCGTTGTCGACCTCCTGCATGTCCACGGTGGACACGACGTCGAAACTGGACTCTTTCGCCATGGATGGATCCTTTCCTCACCGGCCCGCCGCACGCGCGGGCCGCCTCGTTTTCCGTTTCCGACCAGCATACCTTATTTCTCGGCGCACGCCGCGCGATTGCAGGCGAGTTCCACAGAGGGCGAAGGGAAACGGCGCGGAAACGAGAACCGCCCGCTTGGCCAGCGGGCGGTTCGGTCGAAGCGCATGCGGCGGGAGCCTACGCGCCCGTCGAGGTTCCGGTTCCCGTTCCCGTGCCGGCGGATCCCGTGGTGCCCGTCGTCGCAGCGGTCGGATGATCGGCCTTCCACTGCTCGAGGATGGCCGGGAAGTCCACCGAATAGGTGTAGACGCCGATGCTCTCGTCGACCTCCGGTTCGAGCTTCGTGCCGTTCACGGTGACGGTGACGGCGTCGGGGTTCGACGTGACGAGCTTCCACGTGGTCGTGACCTCGACCTCCTGCTTCGAAGGCCCGTCGACGGTGCCGCCGGAGGTGATCTCGTCATCGGTGTAGACGTCCATGTAGGCCGATTGCCCCGAGGCAACCTCGTACACGACCTTGGCGCTCGTTGGCGCCGTCTCCACCGGGGCGGGCGTCGGCTCCTGCGTCCCTTGCCCCTCCTCGCCCTGCGTGGTGTCGTTGATGCCCGTCACCGGCACGGCGGGCACGTCGTCGCCTCCGCCGCCCTTGTTGCCGAACGCGAACACGAGGACGATGATCAGCAGCACCAGGATGACCGCCCCGGCTATGACGAACGGCAGCTTCGACTGCACGCCGCTCGGGGCCTTGGGACCCGCGTAGAAGTTCGTGTACTGGCCGTTCGGCAACGCCGTGTGGCGGCTCGTGTGCGTGCGCCCCTCGGAGTACAAACGCCCGCCGACCGCCCCGCCCCGCTGCTGCTGCCCGTAATCCGAGCGGCTGTAGGACGTCCGATCGTCGTAGAGCGTGCGGCCGAACGCGTTCTGGCGCGCCGGACGCTCCTCGGGCTCCTCGATCTGGGACGCGCGGGGGCTGCGCTTCGTGCGCGACGCGCCGCCCATGTCGAAGCCCGACGGCCGCACGTCCGAGCGCGCGCGCCCCACCTGGTAGGCGTAGGCCTCGTCCAGGTACATGCGCGTGATCTCGGTGGGGTTGAGCCCCAGAAGCCGCGCGTAGGCGTTCACCATGTTGCGCGTGTAGCCGCGCGGGGGCATGCGCGCGAAATCGTCGGCCTCGATGGCGCGCAGGATGTCGGGCCTGATGCGCAGACGGCGCGCGGCCGCGGACAGGTCCATGCCCTTTCGCTCGCGGGCCTCCTGCAAAACCGTTCCGAATGTCACCTGTGCCACGTCGTCACTCCTCGCTTGAGTCCTGCGCCTCGAACGCCTTCAGCGTTTCCAGCTCCATGGCGTCGACCAGGACCTCGCGGGGCTTGCTGCCGTTCGGCGGCCCCACGACTCCCTTTTCCTCGAGCATGTCCATTATACGCCCGGCGCGAGAATAGCCAACTTTCAAGCGCCGCTGGATGTTCGACGTCGATCCCAAGCCGCTCGAGACCACGATCTCGGCGGCTTCCCAAATGAGCGGGTCGTCCGACGTGCACGAGCCGCCGCTGCCGTCGGGCTGCGATGCCCCCAGCGTGATGAGGTTCGTCTGCAGGATCTCGGAATGGTACTCCGGCTCGCCCTGCTCCTTCAGCATGTCCACCACGGCGTTGATCTCGTCCTCGGACACGTAGCAGCCCTGGATGCGCTGGGGCTTGGCCAGCTCCGGCTTCGAGAGCAGCAAATCGCCCAGGCCGATGAGGCGCTCGGCGCCCGGCGTGTCGAGCACGACGCGGCTGTCGATGCCGCTGGCCACGTTGAACGCGATGCGGTTCGTGATGTTCGCCTTGATGAGGCCCGTGACCACGTTCGTGGACGGGCGCTGCGTGGCCACGATGAGGTGGATGCCGGCCGCGCGCGCCAGCTGCGCGATGCGGCTGATGGAGAACTCCACCTCCTTGCCCACGTTCATCATGAGGTCGGCCAGCTCGTCGATGATGATGACGATGTAGGGCAGCTCGTCGCCGAGCTCCGCGGTGGGAGGCTCCTTGCCGGCGTCCTCCGCCTTCTTGATGGCGGCCTGCTCGGCCTGCACCTTGGCGTTGTACTGCCCGATGTTGCGCGCGCCCACCTTGGAGAACACCTTCAGGCGCCGCTCCATCTCGGCCACGCCCCACGACAGCGCGCTCGCGGCCTCGCGGGCTTCGGTGACCACGGGCACGTACAGGTGCGGGATGCCGTTGTACGGCGTGAACTCCACGCGCTTGGGGTCGATCATGATGAAGCGCACCTCGGCCGGCGTGGCGCGCATGAGGATGGACATGATCATGGCGTTCACCGACACCGACTTGCCGGAGCCCGTGGTGCCGCCGATGAGCAGGTGGGGCATCTTCGCCAGGTCAGACACGATGGAGCGGCCCTCCACGTCCTTGCCGATGGCCACCTGCAGGGGCCCGGCCGGCGCGTCTTTCAGCACGTCGCCCAGAAGCACGGTCTGGCGCGTGCGGTTCGGCACCTCGATGCCGACGTAGTTCGTGCCGGGGATGGGCGCGAAGATGCGCACGCCGGGCGCGGCGAGCGCGAGCGCGATGTCCTGCTCGAGCGCCGTGATGCGGCTCACGCGCACGCCGGCGGGCAGGTCCACCTTGAACAGCGTCACCGTGGGGCCGGCCACCCAGCCCACGACTTCGGCCATGATGGTGAAGCTCTCCAGCGTCTCCTGCAGGCACTCCGCCGTCTCGGAGAGCTCGGCGTCGGTGGCCTTGTCTTTCTTGGCCGACGTGCTCGTGGCCAGGATGTCGAAGGGGGGCAGCTGGAAGCCGTCCTCGGGGCGCGGCGTGGCGAGCGGCGTCGAAGCGGACGACGCCGCCTTCGCGGCGGCCGGGACCTTCTTTCCGTCATCGGCCTCGGCGCGCGCGCGGCCGAGCTTGCGCGTCAGGGGCTGCTCGACGGCGTCTGGGGCGTCGAAGGGCGCGCGCCGTCCTCCGATGACCTGCGTTTCGAGGGTCGACGACGCGCGGCGGGGCTTGCTCTTGGCCCCTTCCTCCGCCTTGGCCTTCCCCTTCTTCGCGCGCGGCAGCAGACTCGTGGCGGCCGCGCCCTCGCCGGCCGTGAGCGGCACGAAGCCCGCCGCCCCCTCGGCGCGCTGCACGCGGGCGTAGGCGGGCGCTCCCAGCACCCCGTCGTCGGAGGCCGCCTCGGCGCGCTTGTCCTGCACGCGCTCGATGAGCTTGGAGAGCGAGAACCCTATGATCACGAGCCCGGCCGCCACGACGCCGAACATGACGATGCAGGAAATGACCTGGCCGAACAGCGTGAAACCGACCCAGGCGACGCCGGCGCCCACGTAACCGCCGCGCGCGGAGAGCTGCGCGGGGTCGAACAGGGCCGCGGGCGCGCCCGTCTCGCCGGGGGCGAGCGGGGTGAACAGGGCCAGCAGCACGAGCACCGCCACCAATATCATGACGAGGCCCACGGCCACGCGCGCGGGCACGCGCTCGCGGTCGAAGCGGACGAGGAAGCTCGCGCCGATGACGAGCAGGAAGAACGGCAGCAGGTAGGCGCCCAGGCCCAGCGTGAGGTGCAGCGCCGTCGACACGAACGACGTGACCACGGCGTTCGTGGGCATGACGGCCGCCACGAACAGCACCACGGCCGCCACGGCGAACGCCACGCCGGTGATGTCGCGGCGCGCGCGGTCGTCGATGATGCGGCCCTCTTCGGCGGCGGGAGCGGGCGCGGCTTTGCCGCCGCCCTTGCGGGCGCTCTTCTCGGCGGGGGACGCCGCCTTGCCCTTCGGCTTGGCGCCGGAGGACGGCTTCGACTTGTTCGATGCGGGTGCTGACTGTCGGGCCACGGCCCAGCTCCTTTTGCTGCGTTTAGAGTGCGTTTCTGGTTCGGTTGCGCGACCGGAGAGCCGCATGCGCCTGCGCGCATGCGGCCATTATAGCCTAAACCTCCAGCAAGTTCACGATGACCATGGGGCGCTGCTTCGTGCGCTCCCACAGAAGCGAGAGCAGCGCGTCGCGCGCGGCCTTCTTGAGCTCCTTCTGGCCCCCGCCCTTGCCCAGCTGGCGCTTGAGGGCGTTCTTCACGGTGTTGCGGGCGTCGCGCACGAGGTAGTCGTCGTCGCCGCCCGTGATGCCGTGCATCTCCACCTGCACCTCGCCGACCACGTCCTTGCGCTTCGACGAGATGGCGGCCGCCACCGAGGCGAAGCCCTGGGACCCCAGCGCGTTGCGCTCGTCGAGCACGTCCTGCGACGTGTCGCCCACCGACAGGCCGTCCACGAACACGATGCCGCTCTGCACGGTCTCGCCGCGCTTCACGCCCTTGCTCGACAGCTCCAGGCTCTCGCCGTTCTCGCAGATGAACACGTTCTCCGCCGGCACGCCCGTCGCCTCGGCGAGCTTGGCGTGGGCGCGCAGGTGCGTCGCCTCGCCGTGCACCGGCATGAAGGCGTTGGGCTGCACGATGGACAGCACGAGCTTCAGCTCCTCGGCGCCGGCGTGGCCGGACACGTGCACCATGGCGCGCTTCTTGTCGTAGACGTCCGCGCCGATCTTCGCCAGCGAGTTGATGACGCGCGTGACGGCCTTCTCGTTGCCGGGAACCGGCGTGGCCGAGATGATGACGGTGTCGCCCTGCTCCAGATCGATGGTCTTGTGCTCGCCGTTGGCGATGCGGGCCAGCGCCGAAAGCGGCTCGCCCTGGCTGCCCGTGCACATGATGACCACCTGCTCGGGCGGGATGCCCTTCAGGTCGTAGGCGTCGACGATGTCCTCGTCGGGGATGTTCAGGTAGCCCAAGCGGCGCGCAATGTCGGTGTTCTGGATCATCGAGCGGCCCGTGACCACGACCTTGCGCCCGTTGTCGCGCGCGGCGTCGCAGATCTGCTGCATGCGGTGGATGTGGCTCGCGAACGACGCGATGATGACGCGGCCCTTCGCCTGCGAGATGATCTTGCGCAGCTCCTTGCCCACCTCGGCCTCGGAGGGCGTGAAGTTGGGGTTCTGGGCGTTCGTGGAGTCGCTCATCATAAGGTCCACGCCCGTCTTGGAGAACTTGGAGAGCGCGCCGAAATCGGTGGTCACGCCGTCGATGGGCGTTTGGTCGAGCTTGAAGTCGCCCGTGTGCAGCACGTTTCCGGCCGGGCTCTGGAAGAACACGCCCACCGCGCCCGGGATGGAGTGGTTCACGGCGAAGAACTCGGCGGTGAAGCAGCCGAGCTTCACCTGGTCGCCCGGCTTGATCTCGATGAGCTTGGCGTTCTTGATCTTGTGCTCGGCGAACTTGCCCTCGATGAGGCCGAGCGTCATCTTCGTGCCGTAGATGGGCACGCTCCGGTCGAGGTCCTTCATGAGGTAGGGCAGCGTGCCCGTGTGGTCCTCGTGGCCGTGCGTGATGACGATGCCGCGCAGCTTGTCGGCGTTCTCCAGCACGTAGGTGTAGTCGGGCAGGATGAGGTCGATGCCCGGATGGTCGTCGTCGGGGAACATGAGGCCCGCGTCGTCCAGGATCATGTCGCCCTTGCACTCGAACACGGTCATGTTCTTGCCGATGGCGTCCAGGCCGCCCAGCGGGATGATCTTGAGCGTGGCGTTCGGATCCTTCTTGGGCGAGTTGAAGTTGCGGCGCGCGTTCTGCTGGCCGCCCTGCTTCTGCTGGCCGCTCTGGCCCTGGCCCGCCTTCGTGAGCTGGGGCCGATGATGCTCGATCTGCACGTGCTTGTACGAGCGGGTCTTCTTCTCGTCGCCCGAGCGCGCGGCGCCCTTGCCCCCGTTGCGGGCGTTGCCGCTGCGGGACTGTTCCTGGGCGCGCCGCTCGGAGCGCTGGTTGTTCTGTTGTTCCATAAATTCCTTGTCTTTCCGGTCTTGCGCGATCGGGCGCGCATAGGCGAAGAGCCGGGTATCCCGGCTTCGCCCCGCCCGCCGCCTACCCCGCGTCGCGGAGCGTGGCATGCAAGGACGCACCATGAAGAGGCGCGTCCGATCGTCGCGGTTGTCTATCGCAGCGCCGCCCGAAGGCGGCGCAACCTTTCGTTGTCAGTTCGGACGCGCCTCACGCGTCCAGCACGCCGACTTCCCTCATGATGGCGGCCAAGCGCTCGGACTGCTCGGGCGTGGCGTCCACGAGCGGCAGGCGCACGCCTCCCACCGGGAAGCCCAAAAGCTTGAGCGCCTCCTTCACGAGGATGGGGTTCGACGTCTCGAACAGGCCCTTCATGAGCGGCATGAGCGCCTCGTTCGCGGCCGCGGCCGCTTCCCAATCGCCGGCCGCGCACAGATCCACGATCTCCTTCATGCGGGCAGGCGCCACGTTGCCGATGGTCGAGATGACGCCGGTGCCCCCCAGCTTCATGATGTCGAACGTGACGGCGTCGTCGCCCGAGTACACGGCGAAGCCCTCGGGGGCGGCGTCGATGATGGCCTTGATCTGGTCCATCTTGCCCGACGCCTCCTTGACGGCCACGACGTTGGCGCAATCGCGGGCCAAGCGCAGCGTGGTCTCGGCCTCCATGTTCACCACGCAGCGGCCCGGGATGTTGTACAGGATGATGGGCAGCTCCACCGCGTTGGCGATGGTGCGGAAGTGCTGGTAGATGCCCTCTTGCGGGGGCTTGTTGTAGTACGGCACCACGCACATGAAGCCGTCCACGCCGAGCCCGGCCACCTCGCGCGCGAAGCTCACCGTGTCGGCCGTGCAGTTGTCGCCCACGTTCGCTATGACGGGAACGCGGTCGCCCACGGCCTCCACCACGGCGCGGAACAGGTCGATCTTCTGCGGGTAGAACACGGTCGGGCTCTCCCCCGTCGTGCCGTTGATGATGAGGGAATCGCTGCCGCCGTCCACGAGGCGCACGGTAAGCGCCTGGACCTTGTCGAGGTCGAGCTCGCGGTTCTCGTCGAACGGGGTGACCATGGCCGGGATCATACGGCCGAAACGGGGCTGCGACATGCTGACTCCTCACCTAACTGCGCGGCGGTGGAAACGCGCACCGCCGAACCTTGCCTTACGTACAAACGTTTATTATGCCATGGACGCGACCTGCCGGCGCGCTCACGCCATGAAGTTCTCCAAACCTACAATCAGGCCCGATCGCGCGCCCACGCTGCGGATGCCCAGCAGCACGCCCGGCATGTAGGACTCGCGGTCCCACGAGTCGTGGCGGATGGAGAGCGTCTGTCCGAGCGAGCCGAACACGACCTCCTGGCTGGCAACGTAGCCCATCGAGCGCACCGAATGCACCGGCACGCCCGCCACGAGCGCGCCGCGCGCGCCCTCGGCCCCCTCGATCTCGGTCTCGCGGCCGGGAGCCTCGCTCACGCGGCCTCCGCGCGCCTCGGACACGATCTCGGCCGTGCGCACCGCCGTGCCGGACGGGGCGTCCTTCTTGTTGCAGTGGTGGAACTCGATGACCTCGGCTTCCGGGAAGTACGGGGCGGCCGCCTTCGCGAACTCCATCATGAGCACGGCGCCCGTCGTGAAGTTCGGCGCGTAGAACAGGCACGTGCCCTCCGGAGCGAGCGAGGCCAGCTCCTCGAGCGTCTCGTTGGACAGGCCCGTCGTGCCCACGACGCAATCGACGCCCGCGGGCAGCGCCGCGCGCAGGTTGCCGGCCACGACGGAGGGCTGCGTGAAGTCAACGAGCACGTCGAAGTCCGCGCCGTCGAGGGCCTCGGCCACGCTCGCGAACACGGGGAACGCGCCCGTCTGACCGTGCGGGTCGATGCCGCAGGCGACTTCCATGTCGTCGGCCGCGCCGACGGCCTCCACCACCGTGGCCCCCATGCGCCCCGCGCATCCCGATACAGCGACTTTTATCATGTTTCAGCCTTTCGCTTCGTGATTTCTTCCTTATCGTACCACGCAACGCCGAGCGTCCCGCGCATTGTTGCCCCGACGGCATCGAAGGTCGGAGTGCGGCAGCCCGCCCGACAGGGGTTTCCGCACCCCAAAAACGAAGGGCCGCTTGCGCGGCCCTTCCGGTGGTGTTTCCTAGCCCTCGTGGCGACGGCGCGGCGTGCGGCCGTTGCCGCCGTTGCCGTTGCCGTTGCGGTTGCTGCGACCGGGGCGGTTGTCCTTGTCGCCGTGGTCGTCGCGGCGCGGGCGGTCGCTGCGCTCGCGGCTCGGGGCCGATCCCTCGGGGGCGTCCGGCTTGTCCAGGCGGTCGAGCGAGATCTTGCCCGTCTTCGGATCCACCTCGAGCACCTCGACCTTGATGACGTCGCCCAAGGTGAGCACGTCCTCCACGGAGCCCACGCGGCCGTTGGCCACGCGGCTGATGTGCAAAAGGCCGTCCTTGCCGGGCGTCAGCTTGACGAAGGCGCCGAAGTCCTTGATGCCCACGACCTCGCCGTCGAACGTCTCGCCCACCTCGGGCTCCTTCACGATGCCCAGGATCATGGCCTTGGCGGCCTCGCCGGCCGGGCCCTCGATGGCGGCGATGTGGATGGTGCCGTCCTCCTCGATGTTGATCTGGGCGCCCGTCTCCTCCTGGATGCCGCGGACGACCTTGCCGCCGCTTCCGATGACGTCGCGGATCTTGTCGACGGGGATATGGATGGTCTCGATGCGGGGCGCGAACTGCGAAAGCTCCTCGCGCGGCGCCTCGATCTCCTTCAGCATGGCGGACATGATGTGGGCGCGGCCCTCGCTCGCCTGCGCCAGCGCGCGGGCGAGGATGTCGACGGACAGGCCGCGCGCCTTGTTGTCCATCTGCAGGGCGGTGATGCCCTTCTCGGTGCCGCACACCTTGAAGTCCATGTCGCCCAGGAAGTCCTCGATGCCCTGGATGTCGGAGAGGATGACCACGTCGTCGCCCTCCTTGATGAGGCCCATGGCGATGCCCGACACGGGCGCCTTGATGGGCACGCCGGCGTCCATGAGGGCCAGCGTCGAGCCGCAGGTGGAGGCCATGGACGACGAGCCGTTGGACTCGAGCACCTCGGACACCACGCGGATGGCGTAGGGGAACTCGTCCTCGTCGGGCAGCACGGGGATGAGCGCGCGCTCGGCAAGGGCGCCGTGGCCGATCTCGCGGCGCTTCGGCGCGCCCATGCGGCCCGCCTCGCCCGTGCAGTACGGCGGGAAGTTGTACTGGTGCATGTAGCGCTTGCCCTCGGCGGGGTCGATGGTGTCGAGGCGCTGCCACTCGTTGAGCATGCCGAGCGTCACCACGGAGAGCACCTGGGTCTGGCCGCGCTGGAACAGGCCCGAGCCGTGCACGCGGGGCAGGTAGCCCGGCTTGATGTACAGCGGGCGGATCTCCTCGGGCGTGCGGCCGTCGGCGCGCTCGCCGGTGGCGATGACCATGGCGCGCATGGCCTTCTTCTCGAGCTTCTTGAGCTCGGCGGCGATGTCGCCCTTCCAGGCCGCGCGCTCCTCGTCGGAGAACTGCTCGGCCTTGACGCGCTCCTTGAGCTCCTCGACCTTGGCCATGCGGGAGAGCTTGTCGGCGTCGTGCAGGGCGGCGGACATCTCGCCCTCGAACGGCGCGATGCGCTCGGCGATGGCCGGGTCGGCCACATGGACGGGCCACTCGACGGGCTGGATGTTCGCGCGATCGAGGAAGCGCTGCTGCACCTCGCAGAACGCGGCGATGGCCTCCTGGCCGAACGCCATGGCGGCGAGCATGTCCTCCTCGGAGATCTCGTCGGCCCCGGCCTCCACCATGGAGATGTAGTCGGCCGTGCCGGCGATGGTGAGCTCGAGGTCGGAGTGCTCGGACTCCTCGAACGTGGGGTTCACGATGAACTCGCCCGTCTCCACGTCGCGCCCGATGCGCACGCAGGCGGCCGGGCCGTCGAACGGTGCGGCGCCCAGCATGAGGGCGGCGCTGGCGCCCATGACGCAGATGGTGTCGGGCGGGTTCACGCTGTCAACCACGAGCGTCGTGCACACGACGTGCACCTCGCGCTTGAAGCCGTCCACGAAGCCGGGACGAATGGGGCGGTCGACCATGCGCGCCGTGAGCGTGCCCTTGTCGGAAGGACGCGCCTCGCGCTTGAGGTAGCCGCCGGGGATGCGGCCGACGGCGTACATCTTCTCGATGAAGTCGACCGTGAGGGGGAAGAAGTCGTAGTCCTTCTCCTGCCCGATGACCGCCGTGACCAGCACGGTGGTGTCGCCCTGCGTGACGACCACGGAACCGGTCGCCTGCTTGGCCAGTTCGCCCGTCTCCAAGCGGTACTCTTTGCCGTACAGCTCGAAGGATTCGACGATTTTTTCCATATGCACATTCTTTCTCTTCACCTTGACCGCCCTAGTGCGGCCAAGCTTCTTCGGCACCGTCCGCTCCTTGCGGGGGCCGCGAGCAGAAGCGCCCTTGCGCTTCCGACCGCCTCTACGTTTTCAATCCCGTTGTCCGAACGGGATGCGACGCCTATGCGAAAAAGCCCGCGGAGGCGGGCTTTCGTTGCTAGATGTTGTCGCGGATACCGAGCTTCTTGATGAGGGCGCGGTATTCCTCGATGTCGCGGCCCTTGACGTACTTCAGAAGGCCGCGGCGCTTGCCGATGAGCATCATGAGGCCGCGCTGCGTGTGCTTGTCCTTCTTGTGCACCTTCAGGTGCTCGGTGAGGTTGCGGATGCGCTCCGTGAGGATGGCGATCTGCACCTCGGGGCTGCCGGAGTCGCCCTCGCCCTTACCGAACTCCTTGATGAGCTCCGCCGTGCGCTCCTTGGTGATGCTGAGCTTGTCTGCCATGGTTCTCCACCTTTCTGAGCGGCCCTCGCGCGCCGCCTTCGCGTGCGCCGCCGCCCTGCCCGGGCGGATGCGCCTTCGTTGCGCTCCCCTCTGGGTGAACATGCGGTGAAACATGCGGACCAAGCGGGAAGTGCCTGCGTTTTCGCAGCTGGCCTATTGTAGGCGAACGCGCGCCTGCGGGCAAGACGGGTCGGAAGCGCCCACAGGTTGCCCACATTGCGGGCGGCCCGACCGCGCGCGGATGCGCCCGAAGCGTTACGCGAGGTCCAGCTCCATGAAGACATCGGCCAGCGGGTTGTCGTCGTAGCGCTCGATGTCCCGAAAGCCCAGACGGCGGTAGAGGCCGATGGCGTTGGCGGACGTCGAGATGGTGTCGAGCCGGATGGCGCGGCATCCTCGCTCGCGCGCATGGTCGATGGCGCGCTCGGCCAGACGGCGGCCCAGGCCGCGACCTTGAAGCCGCTCGTACACGAACAGCGTTTTGAGCTCGCACGCGTCCTCGGAAAGCGGGCGCACGCCCACGCAGCCGACGACCTCGCCGTCTTCCACGAGGCACCAGAAGGCTTCGTAGCTCGCCTCGACGTCCAGCAGATGCGCATGGCGGGCCGCCGGGTCGAAGGATCGGCCCGATTCGGGCAGGCAGTTCGCAAGGAACGAGAAGAGCGCGCCGTGGAGGGCGGGCCCATAGGGCTCGAGTTCGATCATGCGGGTTTCCTTTCACGTGCGAACGGGGGATTTCCCCAGGATAGCGCGGAGGTGTTTCGCGGACGTTACGCGACCGGGCCGCCGGCGCGCTCGATCGCCGCGCTCGCGGGCGGGACGCTCGGGCCCTGCGGGATCCACACGGTGAACGAGGTGAGCCCGGCGTCGCTGCGCGCGTAGATGTCGCCGCCGTGGGCGCGGGCGATCTCCCGGGCGATGGCCAGGCCGAGGCCCGCGCCGCCCTCGTCGGAGCCGCGCGCGGCGTCGGCGCGGAAGAACTTCTCGAAGATGCGCTCGAGGTGCTCGGGCGAAAGCTCCCGGCCCCGATCGCTCACGGTGAGCTCCCACCACACGAAGCCGTCCGGAGCGCACACCAAACCCGTGCGCACGCGCACCTCGGTGCCCGCGTCGGCGTAGGCCACGGCGTTCTTCAGCACGTTGTTCAGCACGCGGGCCACGCGCCCCGCGTCGGCGAACACGGGCAGCTCCTCCGGCCCGTCGTAGACGAGGGCGAGCGAGCGCCCTTCGGCCAGCGGATAGAACTCCTCTATCACCTGGTTCACGAACAGCGCGCCGTCGAAGCGCGAGCGCTCGATAGGGATGGTTTGCAGGTTGTAGCGCGTGATCTCGAAGAACTCGTCGAGCAGCTCCTCCAGCCGGTACGCCTTGGCCAGCGTGATGCCGGTGTAGCGCGCCCGCACGTCCACCGGCAGATCGGGCGACTCGTCCATGAGCGTGAGGTAGCCGATAATGGACGTGAGGGGCGTCTTGATGTCGTGCGCCAGGTACACCACGAGCTCGTTCTTGCGCTCCTCGGCGGCCTTCGCCGCGCGCTCGTTCTGCTCGCCTTCGGCCTTGATGTTGTTCAGGAACAGGGCCGTGGGGGCGAGCTCGCTCGGCAGCATGACGGGCCCCTCGCGCTTGGCCAGCACGTCGGTCACGGAGTCGAGCAGCAGGTCGAAGTAGCGCAGCGCCCGGTTGATGCCGGAGCGAACCACGAGCACGATGCCCACCACGAAGCCCACGGCCACGCACAGCAAAAACAGGTTCGCGATGGTCGTGTGGGCCCAGTAGCTCTGCCCCACGAGGTTGTACACGAAGTTCGAGAGCGGCGAGCCCAGCGTGAGCATGAAGCCGAAGAACAGCACGAGGTACACCACCGCGAACACCACCACGTTCACGAGCGTGCGCCGTAGCACGGCGTTCGAGAGCCGCCTTGTCTGGTCTTGTTTCGCCAGGTCGAACCCGGTCGCGTCCATCGTATCCTCCTCGCATCGCCGATACCGCGTAGGCGGTCCTGTAGGGGCGATCTCCTGATCGCCCGTTCCGGCGAAGCCGGAAAAGCGGTCGCAGCCCGCGTTATCGCGCTTTGCGTGATCGGGCGATCAGGAGATCGCCCCTACGAGCGGCAACGCTGTCGTGACTTAGCCCAGCTTGTAGCCCACGCCCCACACCGTCTCTATGAACTCCTGCGAGGAGTCGATGGCGGCCAGCTTCTTGCGCAGGTGCCTGATGTGCACCATGACGGTGTTGTTGCTCTGCGCGTTGGCCTCTTCCCCCCACACCGACTCGAACAAATCGCGCGACGCCACCGGTCGGCCCTCCGCGCGCAGCAAGCAGGTGAGGATGGCGAACTCCTTGGGCGTGAGCGCGAGCGGCTCGCCGTGGAGCGTGGCCGCGTAGGCCGATTCGTCGACCGCGACGTCGCGCGCTTCGAGCAGCCCCGACCCGGCTCGCGCCTCGTCGAGCGGAACCGAGCTGCGCCGCAGACGGGCGCGCACGCGGGCCAAGAGCTCGCGCGGCTTGAACGGCTTGACCACGTAGTCGTCGGCCCCCAGCTCGAAGCCCACGACCTTGTCGATCTCCTCGTCTTTGGCGGTGAGGAAGATGATGGGCACCGAGCTCGTGCGCCTCAGCTCCCGGCAGCAGGCGAACCCGTCCATGCCCGGCATCATGATGTCCAAGACGACGAGGTCGAACGTCTCGCGCTCGGTCGCCGCCAGCAGGTCGGCGGCCGCATAGAACGCGCGCACCTCGAAACCGCTTCCCACGAGCAGCTGCGCCACAAGATCGGCGATGGCCGCCTCGTCGTCGCACACCGCTATGGTCTTAGCATCCGCCACGGCCCGTCCCTTCGTCCTCGTATCCTTGCGGCCATTGTATCGGCCTGCCGCGCTCCCAAGCCGCGCACGGCGGTAATTTTAAGGAAAACTTAAAGGTTTCGTAGCCGGTTCTTCTGAGACACGGCGCTCCGACATGCGGATACTGGTGAAAGAGGCGGGAGGATCGGTTGCCCGCGTAGGGGTGCCCTCCAGAGCGCCCGCTCGCGCGCCAGCGCGAGAACGCGAGCCCCGGCTGTTTTCCGGCTTCGCCGGAACGGGCGCTCTCCAGAGCGCCCCTACAGGGTGTCGAGCGATGGGAGCTCCCCGCCGTCGAAGAAGAAAGGAAGCGCTATGACGTACACGAACTCGTTCGGAACGCCGCGTAGCAGGACGGCGGCACGCGCCGCGCGCACGTCCGCGACCGCGCCGATGCCGCGCACGGGGAGCGCCGGCGCGCGCACCTACTCCCGCACCTCGTATCGCGCTCCGGTCCCCTCCGCATCGCGGCGGCGGCGAGCCCTGTTCGCCCGCGCGACGTTGGCGGCGGCCCTGGTCTTGGCGATAGCCGCAGCGGGCTGGTACGCGGTCGGGGCGCTCACCGCGCTTGGACACGGCGGCGCGGCCGGCTCGGCGTCTTCGACCGCGCCCCAAAGCACGCCCCGGAGCGCCTGGCGGGCCGGCGAGGTGCCCGCGCTGTACCAGCACGACCCCGCTTGGGCGCAGGCGAGCTACGCGGGCGACGCCTTCGGCGAGAGCGGATGCGGCCCCACGTGCCTGACCATGGCGTACGTGGCGCTCACCGGGAGGAGCGACCTCACGCCCGCCGACGTAGGGGCCCTTTCCGAGCGGTTGGGATGCGCGACGGCAGACGGCACCGCCTGGGCCTTCATGACCGAGGGGGCCGCTGAACTGGGCTTGATCGCCGAGGAGATACCGGCCGACGAGGCGTCCGTGCGCCAGGCGGTCGTGGCGGGACGGCCCGTGATATGCAGCGTGGGCCCGGGCGACTTCACCACCACGGGGCATTTCATCGTGCTCACCGGCGTGAACGAACGCGGGCAGTTGACGATACGCGACCCGAACAGCCCCGAGCGCACGGCCGAAGCCTGGGACTTCGACACGGTGCTCGGCCAATGTCGCAACCTGTGGGCTTACTCGGCCGCCTGAGCCGCGCGCAAGCCGTGGACGAGCTGGTCGGCGCACGACGTGGAGCGGCGGCCGCAGGTGTTGCCCTCCAGCTGGGCGGCGATCTCGTCGACCGTCATGCCCTGCACGAGCTTCGACACGGCCTTGAGGTTGCCGTCGCAGCCGCCGACGAACTCGATGCGCGACACGCGGTCGCCGTCCAGCTCGATGTTGATGGCGCGCGAGCACACGCCGCGCGGGGTGTAGGTGTGCATGGTTCCTTCTCCTTTTCGCGAGCTTTCATTATCGCACAACCGAACGGTCGGCATCGGCTCGTTGCGACGGGCGGGCCGCCTAGAACAGGCCCGAGGTGAACAGGAAGTCGAGCGATTTCAGCTTCGAGCCCACGTGCTCGCGCACCCATTGCTGGCAGAAGCGCAGCACCGAAAACGATGCGGACGGCTCGACGTCCAGGGCCTCGATCTCGGCGAACGTCGAGCCCATGAGAACCCGGCACCATCCGACGGTGCCCGCGGGCACGGCCACGACCTCCATCGAAGGGCGGCAAGCGGGGCATACGACGCCCCCTTCGCGGAAGGACACGAACGTCGACCCGCCCGGCGGGGAATCCGCGACGTCCGCGCCGCACCCCACGCACGCCTCCAGGCTCGGGCGCAACCCGGAGAACGCCAGAGCCTTCAACAGGTGCGCCGCGCAGAAGGCGGGCGCCTGCGCGGTTTCCGCCCCGTCGAGCCGGTCGAGCGCCGCGGCGGTGAGCGCGAAGAGGCGCGGGCTCTCCAAACCCGCCTGCGTCACGCGGTCGAGAAGCTCGGCCATGGGGGCGGCGCAGGCGGCGTGCTCCAAGTCGCGGCGCAAGCGCTCGTGCGAGGCCGCGATGCGCGCCTCCTTCACCAGATCGAGGCTGCGGCCCTTCGAGCACAGCACGTCGACGACCGAGTACAGCTCGAGGCGCGCGGCGAACGAGCTCGACGGCTTGCGCGCGCCCTTGGCCACGGCTCGCAGCTGCGAGCCGTCCTCGGCGAGCAGGGTGACGATGAGGTCGCTCTCCCCCAGCTTCGTCTTGCGCAGCACGATGGCGCGCGCCGTGTACGTCGCGCTGGCCACGCCCTAGGAGATGCTCACGATGTTGTTCGAGTCGTCCCAGACGATGGTGCCGCTCTTCTGCTTGGCCGAGCCGCGAACCGTCTCGCCGTCGAGCGTGGTCACGGCGGCCGCCGTGACGGTGAACGACGTTTGGTTGTACGCGGTGTACTCCACGCCGTCTACCGAGACGATCTCGTAGGTCGTTCCGCCGAGGGAGATGGTGCCGACGCTGCCGAGGTAGTCCTTGGCCGCGGCCACGAGCACGCTCGCGCGCGACTTGGCTACGTTCACGGTCACCGTGGAGCCGGAGGCCAGCTTCTCTCCGGCGGCGGGGTTCGTGCCGACGACCGTGCCCTCGGGCACGTCCTCGGTGTAGTAGTACGCGACGTCGGGCACGTAGGTGGCCTCCTCGAGCGCGGCCTTCGCGGCGTCGAGCGTCTGGTTGGCCACGTCGGGAACCGTGAAGGGCACGGCCACCGTCACGGTGACGTTCGTGGTGGCCTTGGCCTTCTCGCCCGCCTCGGGGCTCACGGCCAGCACGGTGCCCTCGGCCGTGTCGGATTTCTCCTCGACGAACGTCACGCGCTCGAAGTCCTCGGCCTCGAGGAGCTTGGCGGCCTCTTCCCTCGGCTTTCCCACCACGTCGGGAATGGTGCGCGACACCGCCACGTGGATGACCACCTCGGTGCCCTTCTCCGCGCGCCAACCGGCCTCGGGGTCGGTGAGCAGCACGAGGCCTTCCGTCTCGTCGGACTTCACCTGCGTGGCGCGCACGGTGAATCCCTTGCCCTCCAGCTGGTAGGTGGCGTCGGCGCGCGTCATGCCCGTCACGTCGGGAACGATCTTGCCTCCCCACATCTCCATCTGGTACGTCACGCCGGCAGCCGCCGCGGCGGCGAGCACGAGGAGCACGAGCACGATGACCACCACGCGGCCGCGGCCGTGCTTCTTCTCGCGCGGGTCGGGCGCGCGGAACTCCTTCTGCTTCGGGGCGGTCTTGCCCTCGACGCGCGGCATCTCCATGGTGCCGCCAGAGCGCCAGGCCGCTTGGGGCGGCGTGTAGCCCGGATCGACGAGGCACTCGTCGAGGCCGGAGAGATCGGCCGTGACCGCGGCGCTCGGCGCATCCGCGCGGGCATCCTGCGCATCGGCGTCGTCGATGTCGCCGAAATCGAACTCGTTGCCGTCCTCGTCCACATCGACGCCCGCCAGGCCTATGACCGGCAAGCGCGAGGGATCCAGAGGTCCCGAACCCTGCGAGGGGCGAACCGGGGCGTCCTTTTCGGGCTCGGGCTCGGCGACGTCGTCTTCGCGGGAGCCCTCTTCGGATCCGACGGCCTCCGGAGCCTCGGGCTCCGCCTTCGCGTCTTTGGCGTCCGCGTCGCCCGAAGGGGCGTCGAGGACGGGCTCCTCGTCGGCGGGCCCTCCGTCCGCTATCGAGCGCAGCGTCGCGTCGCTCGTCGAGGCGGCGGCCACGGCGGCCATGCGCCCCGTCAGCGGAAACCCGCACTCGTTGCAGAATTTGGCGCCCTCTTTGTTGTCAGATCGGCAATTAGGACAGATCATGCTCATGCGTCTCCCTCGCGAAGTCAGCTTCGCTGCGTATTGTACCGGAAAATCCGCGGATACAACGGAGCATCCGAACGATACCCGGTTTCGTGACAATACCTGCAAGAAGAGGGAGCGGCGATCCTCGCAAGGGTGTTTCCGGGAACACCCTTGCGATCTCAATCAGGACGCAAGGTCGCGATCAGTCCGCAAGCTTCCTAAGCCGCAGAGCGAACACGAGCGCGCACGCCGCAGTGATGATGGACACCGTCAGCGCGACGGGCATGCCGTCGACAACGCCCATCACACCCAAGATAACCGTGTAGATGGCTGTTCCGATGGAACCGCCCAAGTTTTGCCCCACCTGGATGATGGAGTTGCCTTGAACGCGGATGTCGGCCGGCAGCTGGATCTGAGGACCGGCCGAGAACGCCGAACTCTGCACGCTGTTGTAGCAACCGGCTACAACCATGATGACGTAGATGACGAATATGTTGGCGTCGGGAGCGACGAACAAAAGAAGAGCGCTCGCAACCACGATGCGCATGATGCAGCCGAACGACAGCACGCCGCGCGCGTTACCCGCCTTGCCGATCATGCGGCCGAGGATGGGGCTGAGGAACAAGCCGACGAATGAGTACACGGTGGTGACGAGCCCCGCCTCGGTGGCCGTATGCCCCATGACCGTGATTACGTACATGGGCAAGAAGAAGAAGACTGCCATGTTCGAGAACATGCAGAAGAAGTTCGCGATGCCGAAGCTCAAGGTGTTACGGTTTTTGAGAGCCGTTGCCGGGATGATGGCGTCTCCTTGCTTCTTGCGGATTACCAGAACGAGAGCGACGAGGGCGACGAGGGCGACGGCGAACAAGACGTTGCTGGCCATGCCCCCGAACGGGGCGAAGCTCGTTCCCAGCGAGAGCGCAGAGATAAGGGCCGTCAAAAACACGACGACCGCAATGGTGCCCGAAGTGTCGAACTTGCCGCTCGCGCTGGCCATACTCGCCGTCTCCTCCTTGGTTGCCTTGACGCCGAAGAATATCATGATCCCACCCACTAGCAGGATGGGCCAGATAACGTGGCAGACGATCCGCCAGCTGGCGAAGTCCATGATGAATCCGCCCATCACGGGACCGGCCAGCATGCCGATGGCCATCATGGTGCCGCACGCCCCAAGATAGGTGCCCGCCTTCTTCTGGTCGTACATGTCGCGGATCATCGAATAGCCGAGCACGAAGATGCCGGCGGAAACGAAACCCCACAGCGTCGACGGTACGACGAGCGCCATCATGGTCGGCGCGAGAGCGCGAGCAAAGATGACCGCGGCTCCGACGAGGAGAGACGCCGTGAACAGCGGCCGCTTGATAGCCGGATTCTTGGCCCCCAAATAGCCCCATAACGGCATGACGGCGACGCTTACAATGCCGGACAGCGTGCTCGCCAACGAATAGTAGTCGAGACCTCCGATCTCGCCGACGGCCACCGGCAGCAACGTAGACAGCGTCGACGATTGGACAATGGATCCGACAACGGCGATGTAAATGCCAACGAGCGTGACCGTCTTCTTCGCTGTCGGAGCCACCATGAATGGATTCGTGCTCTTCGAAGCCGGACTTCCCTGCTTTAATTCGCTTTCCATAACTCCTCCCCCCTTAACGAATAACGCTGATTGATTCTTCCGGGGCAAAACTGCGTTGTCGCACCTCTTCGACGGAACGACCTCAGCAGCAGCTCATCCCGCCGTCCACCGATATCACTGCCCCGTTGATGTGGCTGGCATCGTCGCTACATAGGAAGAGGCAGGTTCGCGCAATGTCTTCCGCATCTCCGAACCACCCTTGCGGCATGGCGGCCACGATGCTTGACAGACGTTTGCCATCCGCATGGTATGCGCCGCCGGAATGGGCGCCGATATCGGTGCGGGTCCCTCCCGGATGGACGATGTTGCAGCGGATGCCCTTGTCCATGAATTCGAAGGCGATGCTTCTCGTCAACCCTTCCAGCCCCGCCTTGGCGGCCGTGTAGCTCACGCCGTGGTTGCCGCGCAGGGCGGCGTACGACCCGATGTTGACGATGGAGCCGCCGGTATCGAGCATCAAGGGGACAACGCAACGGCAAAGGCGAAACGGGGCCTTGAGGTCGACGTCCATGACCCTGTCCCAACGTTCGTCGTCAGTGTCGAAGAGCGGATAGTTGAGATCATTGATGCCGGCGATGTTGCACAGCGCATCGAGCCGTCCGAAACGTTTTCTCGTCTCGGTTGCCAGCCGTTCTATGTCCTCGATTCGCGTAACGTCGATATCGAGCGGAACGACGTTGCGTACCCCATACCATTGGGCCAGATCGTCTTTTCGCACATCGACGGCGATCACATGGGCGCCTTCGTCCGCGAAGAGCTGGGCCGTGGCACGGCCCATGCCGTTTCCGGCACCCGTGACGATGGCGACTTTGTTCTGAAGCCTCTTTCTCATTCGAGCAGCCTCGATCCCATCGTCTTTTCGCGCATCAATTAAAAAATTTCCCAGACCTGCCGTTGCCATAGCGAAACCACCTCCTGCACCGTTGCTTCCATTCGGGGAGGTCGGAAAGAACGTTCAACCTCCCCGGCATTCATCAATGCCCGTCTCCCCTCACCATGCGGAAGAAGGGGTCCTCAAAGGTTAGCGATGATGGCCTCCACCGAAACCTTGGCGTCGCCGAGCAGCATGTCGGTGTTGTCGTTGAAGAACAGCGGGTTCTGAACGCCCGCGTAACCGGCGTTGCCCATGGATCGCTTGGACACGATGACCTTGCCCGCCTCCCACACCCGCATAACCGGCATGCCGGCGATGGGAGAGTCGGGCTCGGTTTCAGCAGCGGGGTTCACGGTGTCGTTGGCTCCGATGACCAGAACCACATCCACCTCGCCGAACTCGTCGTTGATCTCGTCCATCTCGAACACGTTGTCGTAGGGAACCTTGGCCTCGGCCAGCAGCACGTTCATGTGCCCCGGCATACGCCCGGCAACGGGGTGGATACCGAACTGGACGTCGACACCCATGTCGATGAGCTTGCGCGTCAGCTCGGCAACGGGATACTGCGCTTGGGCAACCGCCATGCCGTAGCCCGGCGTGATAACGACGCGCTTAGCCTCCTTGAGGAGCTGTGCGACTTCGTCGGGGGACGTTTCCGTGTGATTGCCGTAATCCCGAGCCTCGCCGGACTTCGCAGGAGCGTCGCCGCCGAAACCGCCAAGGATGACCGAGACGAAGGAACGGTTCATCCCCTGGCACATGATGTAGGACAGATACGCACCCGACGAACCGACCAGCGCGCCGGTGATGATGAGCAAGTCGTTGCCCAGCGTGAAACCGGCCATGGCCGCAGCCCAACCCGAATAGGAGTTGAGCATCGACACCACGACGGGCATGTCGCCGCCGCCGATGGCGAGGACCAAATGGGCGCCGAGAACGAGCGAGACAGCGGTGAGAACGCACAGGGGCACCAACCCCTCCCCGACCCCGGTGGTGTTGATCGCCCAAGCGATCAGCGCGATGCAGGCGACGAGCATGACCAGGTTTATGGCGTTGCGGCCGGGAAGCGTGAGCGGTTTGCCCGATATCCTCGCCGAGAGCTTCAGGTAGGCCACGATGGACCCGGTGAGCGTCACAGCGCCTATGAACACGGCAAGCCCGACCTCGCCCATATGAAACGCGTTCGACGCGTCTCCCGCCATGCCCGGTTCGGTGAAAAACGAGTTGAAGCCCACGAGCACTGCAGCCGCGCCAACGAACGAATGGAGCATGGCGACGAGCTCGGGCATGGCGGTCATCTGAACCTTGGCGGCCTTCCATATGCCGATCGCCGCGCCGATGACGACTGCAGCCAAGATTAAGGCAATGGTGAGAACTGCGGCCTCTTGGTCCTGGAATACCGAGACCGCCACGGTGGCGACCAGCGCGATCGCCATGCCGACCACGCCCATCGTGTTGCCCCGCCTGGCGGTCTTTTGTTTGGACAGGCCTGCGAGCGCCAAGATGAATAGAAGCGCCGCAAGGATGTAGGCAAGCGATTGGAAACGCGTCAGGGCGTCGAGCACCTCGGCGGAGGCGTTGAAGCCCGAGAGTAGGAAGGTATCCATTATTCAGAGCTCCTCTCGAACATCTTGAGCATGCGGTTGGTGATCAGAAAGCCGCCGAACACGTTGATGCTGGCGATGACCATGGCGATGAAAGACAGGGCGGCCACAAGGGGATTGCTCGATCCTATGAGCAGGATGGCCCCCACGACGATGATTCCCGAAATGGCGTTCGTCACCGACATGAGCGGCGTGTGGAGCGTGTGGGTCACGCTCGTGATGACGTAGAAGCCCACGACGACCGCCAGCTCGAACACGATGAAATGCCCCGCCATCTCGGAAGGAGCCGTCACGACGAGCGCCACGCCCAGAACGCCCAAAGCTATCTTCCACCACCATCTCTTCCTAGCGGGCGCCTCGACCGCTTCTCTCGGCTCCTCGGCAGGTGGCGCCTGAACAAGCGGGGCGGCGGACACCTTCACCGGAGGCGGCGGCCACATAACGTTACCCTCTACGGTCACCATCATGCCGCGGACGACCTCGTCCTGCACGTCCCACACGGGCTCGCCGTCCTTTTTCGAAGTGACGAGCTTGAACAGGTTCACGACGTTCTGCCCAAAAAGCTGCGAGGATTGCCCTGGAAGTCGACTCGGCAGATCGCCGTAGCCGATGATCGTAACCCCGTTTTCGGTCGTATAGGCTTCCCCGGGCCGGGTAAGCTCGCAGTTGCTTCCCAGCTCGGAAGCGCCCATGTCCACGATGACGGAACCGGGCCTCATGCCCGCAACCGCCTGAGCGGTGAGCAGAAGCGGGGCCGGGCGGCCCGGGACTTGGGCGGTCGTAATGACGATGTCGCTTTTGGCGGCTTGCTCCTCGTAGACCTTGAGAACCGCTTTTTGCTGCTCGTCCGCCAGCTCCTTCGCATAGCCGTCCGAGGACTCCTGCTTGACGGGTATCTCGACGAAGGTGCCGCCGAGGGATTCAACCTGGTCGGCGACCTCGGGCCGTACATCGGTGGCAGACACTTCGGCGCCCATGGAACCCGCAGCGCCGATAGCCGCCAAACCCGCAACCCCCACGCCGATGACGTAGACCTTGGCGGGCGGCACCTTGCCTGCTGCCGTGACCTGGCCGGCAAACAGGCGCCCGAAGCGGTTGGCGGCTTCGATGACGGCGCGGTTGCCCGCCACGTTCATCATCGAAGAGCGCACGTCGAGCGCTTGGGCGCGCGAAATGCGCGGCACCATGTCGAGCGCCAACGCTGTGACGTTCATGGCGGCAAGCCGCCCGACGAGCTCCGGGTTGGCGCCGGGGTTCATGCGCGCGAGAAGCACCGCCCCTTCCTTGATCAAGGAGAGCTCTTCGGCGGGCGGCGTGTCCAGGCACGTCACGATGTCGCAGCCCCACGCCTCTTCCTTCTCGACGATCCCGGCACCCGCTGCGAGGTACTGGTCATCGAAGTAGTCGGCGCGAGCGCCCGCTCCCCTTTCGACGACGACCCCGTAGCCCAGCTTGATGAGCTTGGCGACGGTGTCGGGCGACGCGGCGACCAGGGTTTGCCCTTCGAAAGGTTCCTTCGGTATACCGATACGCATAATCATCCTCCTTTTTTCTCCAGCCTGCGTATAAAAGCCCGCAGTGGTTAGCAAGTTCGTCCGCGTCGACGGCTTCGCCGGCAACCCGCAATATCGAATCGTTCAGGTGCGTTAATACAGTTGGAAAGGGGCGATGCCGCATGGCCCGGACAGCGCGGCTGCGATGCCCGTCTGAATGTCCTTCGGGTCTTCGAAAAACGCGACCGGGACCTTCTCTTCCATGGCGGCATCGTCAAGCTCCTCCAATTTCATGAGCTCGCTGCCCCTAAAGCCCCCTGCCGGCACCCAGATCAGCGTGGGAATGCCCAAGCGCAGGCATGATTTCAGCAGTGGCGCCGTCCGGCAGAGATCGCCCGCGCAGTCCACGACCACGTCTGTGCCCACGTGGCCGAGCACGTCGAGGAAGCTCGACTCGTCCTCGACGGGAAACCCCGTCGGGCCGATTCCCGCCACAACTCCCATGTCGCGATCGTCCCTTTCCCCTCCGACGGCGCCGACCGCCAGCACATCGGAGCCTTCGAGGTTCCGCAGGCTCTCCAGGCCCGGCTCCGAGAGGGGCTCTACGAACACTGCAAACAGATTCTCGTCGCGCATAGCGGCCCCTTCCCCTCCCGCAGCCGCTCGCCGCGGAAGGATTTTCGCCTCCCGAGGAAGGCCCCGCCCCTTCGAGGAGCGGGGCCGGTTCGTTTAATCGAGCTGTTTGACAACGGACATGGCGTACTTTCCGCCGTCCATGATGATGTCGCATCCCGTCAGGTAGTCGTGCCCGGGACCCATGAGCTTCACAACAAGATCCGCCATCTCTTCCGGAGTTCCAAAGCGTTTGAACGCGGTTCTCTCGGCGATACTCGCCTTGTCTGTGCTGCCTCCTTGCAGCATCGGGGTGTCGAAGGAGCCCGGGGCGATAGAGAAGATGCGGGATCCCTTCTTGCCAAACCGAACCGTGTTGGCCATGGTGTAGTACATGACGAAGCGCTTTGATCCGGCATAGTACGTGTAGCCGTCGTCGAGGAAGCTCGGCTTCGGATGCTCTCCGGCGGCCACCGCCGCCTTCCACTTCTCCCTGAAATCCACGGCGGTCGGATCATTCCAGACGGCAAGGTCTTCAGCGAAGGGAGTGTAGAAATAGCCCGTGATGGAGGAGTAATGGACCATGACGCCTTCGTCAAGATAAGGAAGGAAGGTCTCGGTGGTGTTGACGACGCCCTTCATATTGACGTCGATGATCATATCGGGTGTGACGCCCTCCCAATCGACGCCCGCCGCATTGACGACGCTGCCGATATCGCCGAGGCTTCGGGCGTATTGGGCGAACTCCTCGACCGAGCCCGCATCGGAGACGTCGCAGGTCTTGCCGTAGGCCTCGACACCCGCCGCCTTCAACTGCTCGAGGGCTCCTTCCAGGCGCTTCTCGCTACGCCCACCGACGAGCACGGGGCCGAATTTGCCAAGCTCGATGGCATTTGCCAGACCCATTCCGGAGGTGCCGCCCGTTACGACTTGGAGTTTTCCCATTAGTGCCATTTCTCTTCCTTTCTCGATGATCCGGCATTCCCTCAACGAGTGGTCTCCCCTTGCCGCCGAGGAAGCTGCTGGATCGCTTTAACGGCTACTCGCCGTTTATCCTGAAAATGACCTTCATGCCCTTGTTTTTATCGCAAGCAGTCTCAAAGGCTTCCATCGCCTGGTCGAGCGTGAACTCCGAGGTTATGATCGACGCGATGTCGACGGCCCCGTCCTGGAGCACCTCGATGACCTCCTTGATGTCCTCTGGCGCATAGGCGCGTGAGCCCGTCACCGTGAACTGCTTGCTCATGAACTCGGCAGGGTTGATGGTGATCGGGCGCGAATCGAGGCCGAGCGTGGCAAACGTGGAGTTGCAGCGGCCGTTTTCCATGTACTCGTTGATGAGGGCCCCGAGGCCGACGTAATCGAGGTACCGGTCGACGTTCGCTCGTTCATAGGAATTGATGTTGACGATGCCGAACTTCTCGCCTGCGTAATCGATGGCACTCTTCTCGGTGTTGTCGAATACATCGGCCCCTAGGTTGCGTGCGAACTCGATGCGCTCGGGCATCTGCTCGGCAATGAAAATGTTCTCGACACCCTGGTGCCGCATGGCCGCCCATCCCATGAGGCCGATAGGCCCCGCACCCCACATGAGCACGTTGTCCGTCGCCTGCACGCCGCCGCGGTTCTTCGTGTGCACGGCGACGCCGAACGGCTCGATGAGCGCGGCGCTGCGAAGCGGGACCTCGTTGGGGATGACGAAGACCGTTTCGTCCTTGATCGCCTTGTAGGTGCCGCAGTACTCGCCAAAACCGCCCGCCATGCAACAGAAACGAGGATCTGTGTTGCTGAAGGTGGGGTCGATCCATACCCGGTCCCCCAAAGCCAAATCCTCGACGTTCGCGCCAACCTCGACGATGGTGCCGACGAACTCGTGCCCGAACTTCGAGCCGTCGCCCAACCCGCCGTACCTGCCGCCTTTGGTGAAGCCGTGCACGTCCGAGCCGCATATGCCGGCGTAGGCGACTTTGACCAACACGCCGTCGTCCCCGTACGAGGGAATGGGAACCTCCGTTAATTCCACTTCGCCTTTTGTTTTGAAGATCAGCTGTTTCATTGAGCCATCCATAGTGATACCCCTTTCTGAAAACATCCTGACTTGCTTTCGCACGACGTAGCGGCCATGCGAAACGAAGAGTGGCGGCGCCCCTTCAAGGGCGCCGTTTTTTCAAGCGGATTCCAGCAGGCGCGGCAATCCACGCCTGCATCCAGGTAAGCCCTCAGCCCTGCTCTTGACCTTCGAGCTTCTTGAGGAACAGTGAGCACACGAGCGCAACGCCCGCCGCAACAGCGGAAATCGTCAACGCGATCGGCATGCCGGCCACAACACCGAAACTCGCGAGGATGATCGTGTAGATCGCCGTGCCGACGGAGCCACCGAAGTTCTGGCCGAGCTGTATGACGGAGTTACCCTGCATACGAATCTTGGCAGGCAGCTGGATCTGGGGGCCGGCGGAGAACACGACGCCGAAGGTGACGTTGTAGAACCCACCGACGAACAAGATCACGTACAAGACGAAGATGTTCAGATCAGGTGCCAAGAAGAACATGAGCGCAAGGGCGATCAAGATGCGCAGAAGGCTTCCGACCGCGAGGACGCCGCGTGCGTTGCCGGCCTTGCCGATCATGCGCCCGAGGATGGGGCCCATGAACAGGCCGACGATGGAGAGCATCGACGTGGTCAAACCGGCTTCGGTGGCGGACAAGCCCATCGCGCTGATGGCGTACATGGGGATGAAAAAGAATATGGCCATGTTGGAAAACATGCTGAAGAAGCTCCCCGCCGTGAAGAGCAGCGTGTTGCGGTTCTTGAGCGCGCTGAGCGGAACGACCGCGGAGTCCTTCTTCTTGGCCACCACGAAGACGAGCACGACGAGCGCCGCGGCGGCCAGGATGAAGACGATGTTGCTTGACATGCTGCCGAACGGAAGGAAACTCGTTCCCAGGGAGAGCCCGCAAATGAGGCAACCAAGACATACGACGACGGCGAGCGAGCCGGGCGCGTCGAACTTACCTGTAGCGGTGGCCATGCCGGCGGCCTGTTGCTTCGTCGCACCGACACCGAAGAACACCATGACGGTGCCCACCGCGATGATGACCGCGATCAGCACGCAAGCGGCACGCCAGCTCGCGAAGTCCATGACCAATCCTCCGACCACGGGTCCGGCGAGCATACCGATGGACTGCATGGTCGCACAAATGCCCAAATACATGCCAGCCGTTTTCGAATCGTACATATCGCGCATCATGGAATAGCCGATAACGTAGAGGCCGGCGCTGGGAAGGCCCCAGAAAAGCGATACGACGATCATGAACGTCATGTCCCCCGCGACTGCGCGGCCGACCAAACACACAAGGCCGCACACCATCGATACGACGAACAACGGCTTCTTGATGGCAGGGTTCTTTGCTCCGAAAAGCCCCCAGAGCGGCATGGCGATAACGCCGACGGCACCGGAGAGCGTGTTGGCCAGCGAGTAGTAGTCAAGGCCGCCGATCTCCCTGGCCGCCATCGGCAGAAGCGTCGATGCCGTCGCGGACTGGAAGATGCAACCAACCAGGCAGATGTAGATGCCGACGAGCGTCAGCATCTTCTTGTTCTTCGGCGCCGCAAAGAACGGGTTGCCCGCTTTCCCCTCTTCTCCCTGTTGTGCTTCCGTTTTCTTGGTATCTGCTGTATCCATTACCCCTCCTTAAGGTTTTGGATGAACAGGCCCGGAGACCCGAAGATGCCCCGAGATGCGTCACGTGCCCATTTTTCGGAACGGATTAGACCCGTCCCACCCTTCGGCGAGCTTCCTGCACATGTCGACCAGGTACGGCTGGGGATTGTGTATTTCGACGTAGTGCCCCCACAGGTCAAGGCAGTCGATGTAGGCGACCGTCAACCCCCCACTCGACTTCATGAGCATGGCAACCTCGAATCCCGCATCCTCGAAATCTTTGACGGCGCCTTCGAAATCGTCGACCCATACCGAGAAGTGGTTGAAGCCCAAACGTCCCGGCACGGTGTAGGGAGTCGGATCGGTGCTCGTGGGTTTGATGAGCTCTATCTGAAGATCTCCGTACATGCCGTAGGCCACGTCGACCGTGTTCTTCACCTCCTCGTAGTGAAAGACCGTGTTCTCGGGCTCAGGGGCGGAAAAATAGACGAACGGCCCCGACCCGAAAAGCCTTGAGTGGGCAAGAGCCGCCTGCTCGAGGTCGTTTACCACGTAGCCCAGCTGGTTTATGGCGTACTTGTTCAAAAGCCTCTCGTACATGACGGGGCCTCCATTCGCAGGATTAGTCCGTAGACGCTAACTAGTTTTATTGATACGTTTTTGCTGTTTCGACGCTGTCGTTACGGGCGGGGTGGCCCCGGAGCCTTGGGGGCGGCAGGGGCTTTGGGGGCGTTCGGGATTTTCGCCGCCGAATCAAGGTTCGCCTGATCGGCGTCGAAGTCCTTGATCGCATTTTCCAATTCGGCTCCGCACGCCTCGCACACCTTCGCGACAGGCTTGTTGACCTTGCCGCATTGAGGGCATTTTTTCATCGATACCTCAGCTGGTCTGAAACACATGGTTCGCTCCTACCTCTACCCGCCCGCAACCGCGCATTCGCCTACCGTTTCGGGCGCCTCTAGTTTCCCGGCCGGGCGACTCCTTTCGAAGCCGCCCGGCCAGCATCGTTACACCAGGGCTACATCGCCCAGACCCAAGTCCTTTTCCATCGTGCTTACCTCAAGCGACTTCGTCTTGCCGCCGGCTTCAATGGTCAGCATCCAATCGGCATCGGGGAGGCCGCGCAACCAGAAATCGCCCCAGTCGTCGGTCGTGGCGGTGAAGGTTCCTCTCTCGCCCGTCGCCGTCACCGTCGCGTCGACGACGACCTCCTTGGTTTCGGGGTCGTACACCGTGGCGGCGATGAACTTCTTCGGCAGGCCGCGGTAGAACACGCGCGGCTTCGTGCCCCACTCGGGATGCAGCACCTCGGTGCCGTCGAGGTCGAGGTCCGCTTCCTCGCCGAACGTGATAACGTCCACATGGCAGTTGTCAACGCACCGCGGCACGCTGATGGGATGGCCGCCGTCGAGAAGATGCGTGCAACCGGTGCACTTCTGCGGGATGTTGAGCTCGTCGTTCCAATAGACGGCATGGTACGGGCAGGCCTCCACGATGGCCTTCTGGCCCTTCGCCTTCACCGGGTCGATGAGCACGAGGCCGTCCTCGCGGCGGTACACCGCGCCGTCCTTGGCAGCCTTCATGCACGGCGCGTTCTCGCAGTGATTGCACATCACGGGCATGTAGGTGACCTTCACGTGCGGGCGGGCACCGCGCTCGTACTGATTCACCTTGAGCCAGAACTGGCCCACTTCGGGCTGGGGTTTCGCATAAGGTGACCAGTCGTTGCCCACATGCTCGTCCTTGCAGCCTATCTGGCAGTCGTGGCAGCCCACGCACTTATCCAAATCGATGAGAAAAGCTTTCATGATGAGCCTCCCTTTCTACTCCACGACCCAGGAGTTGTAGTTGATGCCGATCGCCGGATCGTAGTCGCGAGCAAAGGCATCGGGATAGTCTTGCTTCCACCGGTCCATCTCAGCATCCTCGACCTTGGCGGCCTCCACCAGGTAGCCCGAGACCGCGAAGCCCTTGCAGTGCTTGGACACCTGGTTGTTCGGGCTGATGAGGTTGGCCGCTCCGCCGCGGTCCAGATGCGGGGCAATGGGGTCGACGCGCGATCCTTTGTGCACCATGACAGCGCCGGGAATGACGCGCTCAGTAAGATAAGCAGCCGTGAGGATGGTGCCGCGGTCGTTGTATATCTTCACGATGTCGCCGGCTTCGATGCCGCGGGCCGCTGCGTCGGCAGGGTTTATCCAGATCGGCTCGTAGCTGTAGCCGTCCTTGCCCTTCACCTTCACGTTCTCGATCTCGCGGAACCACTTGATGTCGTCGCCCTGCACGTGCACGCGGAAGCGAGCGGGGTTCGCCACCAACAGCAGCGGGTAGTCGTGGCAACGCTCGCCCCACAGGGTCTCGTCATGGGACCAGCCATCCTCCTTGGGTCCGCCGATGATCCACTTTGCCATGGGCTGACGCTCCATGTCGTCGGGGAAGTTCTCAGCTAGGGCCTCTGACCAGAACTCGAGCTTGCCAGACGGCGTGTCGAGCGGCCAGTTCTCCGGATCCTCGTAGAAGCCGCGCATACCGGGAAGCACCTGGTCTTGATCGGGATCCTGCTTCGGAATGTAGAACAGCTTCTCGTTAAGCTCCTCCCAGGTGATCTCTTCGCCGAGGCGCGACTGCTCGAACCCGTAGCGGATCCACTCGTCCTGGGTCATGCCCATATCGATTTGGTCGCGGACACCGAAGCGCTCGCCGAGCTCGCATGCGATCTCGAAGTCGCTCTTCGACTCGCCAACGCGGTCGCAAGCCGGAGGCGTAAGGGAGTCGTGACGGACCGAAACGACCATCGATCCGCCCATAGCGTCGTTGTCTTCGACGCACGTCGTAACCGGCAGCACCAGATCGGCGAACAGCGAGTCGTTCTCGAGCCACTGGTGGTTGGTCACGAAGAACTCGACCTCGTCGGTGCGGATGGAATCCTGGTAGTTGAAGCCGCCGTCCCAGCAGTTCATGTTGCAGGGTTTCTCCGACCACAGCATATGTATCTTGTTGAACTCTGGCATGTTCTTGAGCTTCTCGTCGATGGCAGCCTGCAGGTCTTCGAGGGACTTGCCTTGGGAGCGCGCCAACTCGGGTGACACGGTTCCAAGCGCCGCCGCATAGGTCTCCGGGGTCGTCGGGTAGCTGTTCATCTGGAACTGCTCGGAAGTCTCGACATACACAATGGCTGGAGAGCCCCACCATTCCGCATGCCCGTTCTTCAGGGCCTCGGCAACGAGCGTACGCGGGATTTTCTGCTCGCTGGGATAGAACATGCGGCACTGGTTGATGGACGAGAAAGGAGACGACGTCGAGCGAGCGATGGTCTCCTTGCCGATGAGCGAAGCGTTCATGAACGCCTGCTGCACGCCGGGCTTGCCGAAGCCCTGCATGCCCAAGAGGTAGGCATGGGTGCGGCCGGGCTCGTGGGAGTAAGGGCCCTTGATGGCGCCGGAGCTGAAATGCACCGAGGCCGTGACTTTCTTCGCGCGGTTGCGCGCGTATGCCTTGATGGTCCACTCGGGAACGCCGCAGCGCTCGGCGGCCCAGGCGGGCGTCTTGGCGATGCCCTCTTCGTCCTCGCCAAGGACATATGCCTTGACCTTGTCGAAACCGACGGAATGCGTTTCGACGTACTCCTTGTCGTACAGGTCCTCGGTGATCCACACGTACATGACGGCGAAATCGAGCGCCGCGTCGGTGTTCGGCAGGATGGGGATCCACTTCATGGTGTCGTGGCAGACCGCCGTGTAGTTGCAGAACGGGTCGACGATCACGAACTCCTTGCCCACCTTCTCCCAGAACTTGAGCAGGCGCGACCACATCTGGCTGGCGTAGTTCTGGGTGAGCTCCCAGTCGCCTGCAGCGAACGCGATGAGTTCGGTGTGCTCGGAGATGTCGCGCAGGACGTGCCACGGGTTGTAGCCGGTCTGCGGAGGGGCCGGCATGCCGAGGCCCTTGTTGCATCCGGAGCCCCAGAAATGCTTGGCACCCCAGTACCATCCCTCGACGGAGTCGGGCGTGCGCACTTCGCGCGTGTAACCGCCCAGCTTGCTCATGAACGTCGAGTGCATGCCGCCGCCGGCGTGAAGGTTCTTCGACTCGCGGTGGCCGTCCTCGCCGATGGTGAGCACCGAGTAGGGGCCGTACTTCTCGACGATGCGCTTGACTTCGGACTCCATGATGTCGAGGGCCTCGTCCCAGCTGATGCGCTCGAATTTCGACTTGCCGCGGTTGGCGGCGTTGATCTTGGCGGGGTCGCCGCCCGGCTCCCAGTCCACGCGTTTCAGGGGATACCGCACGCGGTTCTTTGAGTACACGCGGTTCTTGTACGCCAGTGCGAAGTAGTTCGGCGCCGACTTGTAGCCGGGCGTGAACACCTCGTCGCCCACCTTGATCTTCCACATCGAGGGCTCGAGCTCCTCCTCGGTGTAGGTGTCCAGGTAGTTGATGGGGCGGATGCGGACAATCTTGCCGTCCTTGGCATCGACCGCCGTCAGGTCTCCCCCCGTGCCGCCGCAGGCGATGCTCTGCAACGTGGTCGTCTCAAGCTCCCCGCATGCGCCGACGGCCGTGCCGCTCTTCTCTTCCTTCATCTGTTCTCCTTCCCACAACAGGAATCTCGCCCCTCTCTTGGAGGTTCGCGTGATTGATATTGTAAGAAGGCCGTCTGCCGGCGGTAATCCTCCGCCGGCCCTAAACGAACCGGACCGATCAGGTTGGATTCGAAAGAAAACGGAAGAGCACTTGCCCCGTTCGGCCCCTTTCGAGGCCGAACGGCTCCACGCAAGACGAAGGGGGTCAATCGACGAGGCCGACGCGAATCGCGTACACGGCAATTTGAACGCGATTCGATAGATAGAGCTTCTGCATGAGGGCACTCAACTGCTTTTTCACTGTGCCGGCGCTCAGGTACAACTGCGCGCCGATCTCCTCGTTCGAAAGGCCTTTGGCTACGAGGCGAAGTATCTGGATTTCGCGTTCAGAAAGCTTTGCGGGAGCGCCTTGCTCGTCGCCTCGCGCAACAAGATGGCGTTGCGCGCGACTCGACCCCAATTCTCGAAGCACCCGTTCCGTGACCGCATCGGAAAGAACCCCTCCTCCCCGTATGACGCCCTGAAGACGGTTACGCAGTTGGCGCGAGGGCATGTCTTTCAAGATATAGCCGCGTGCACCGTTGTAGAGTGCGCCGAACAGGCACTCGTCGTCATCGGTCACTGTGAGCATGACCACGGCGATCCCGGGATGCGCGTCGCATATGATGCCCGTCGCCTCGACGCCGTCCATGACGGGCATCTGGACATCCATGAGCACGAGGTCTGGAACGCTCCGACGGCAGAACTCCACAGCCTCCCTGCCGTTCGACGCTTCTCCCGCCACTTCGAACTCCGGCCAACGGCGCACCAGCCCGCACAGGCCCTCTCGATAGAGCACCTGATCGTCCACGAGGAGCACTCGTGCAGGCACTTCGTGCGCCGCTGTTCCGGTTTCGTCCATATGGCCTATCCTCTCATGCCGTCCAATCTGTCCAGCGGGATATCGATGCAGACCGTTGTGCCGTTCAATCCTGAAATGATGGTGAGCTTGCCATCCACCACGGCGGCGCGTTCGTGCATGATCTTGAGACCGAGCCGCTCCGAAGGCACGGCGCTCGGATCGAAACCGCGTCCGTTGTCCTCCACCGTCATCGTGAGAAAGCGGGTGCTTTTCTCAACCGTCACGACGATGCGCGTCGCCTCGGCATGCCTAAGCGTGTTCGAGAGGCATTCGTTGAGAATGCGTGTCAACTGCAATGACGTCTGCAGGGATATGATGAGCGGCTTGTTCGATGCCTTCATATGGAAGTCAACGGGAATACCCCAGTTGGCTTCGAAATGGGCTAGGTAATCCTCGACGCCCGTGATGAACCCGTCAGTGTGCTCAAGGGGGATGCGCAGCGAAAGCATCTCGTCGCGCAGCATGTGCATGACCTTACTACTCAACGCTTCCAATCGCTCGAGATCCGCTCGCACCGCATCCTCGTCGCCTACCTCGTAGGATGCGAGAATCGCAGCGACGCTTAGGGAAAGCGATCCGACGAGCTGCGATATGTTGTCGTGTATCTCCGAGCTGAGACGCTTTCGCTCGTCCAGAACCTGCAGTTCGCCAGCCTTCTTCGTGATCTGCATGCGCTGGATGGCCACGCCCAGCACACGGCCGATCTGCAGCAGGTAGGCAAGGCCGTCCTCGCTCCATTCCACAGACGTCTCGTAGACGATCGAGCACATGCCCAGAAGCTCGTCGCCGGCCAGAAACGGAATGCTCACGGCGCTTTTGAGGCCGCTTTCGAATGCCTCGGGCGGGATCTCGTCTTCGCAGTTGGGATGCTCGTAGTCCATGACGATGGGGTTGTGTGTCCTCATCATCCATTGCGTGCGGCCCGTCGTTGCGAGCAGCACGCTTTCATGAAAGGCTTGCTGCTCGGAGGCGTGGTAGGCGAGTTTTACGAACCGATCGCCACCCACCGTTATGAGGTGCAGATGTGCTTGGGCGCAATGCAAAACATCTGCCACAGCGTCGATCATGCGCTGATAGGCGAGACCGGGCTCGGCGGACCAAGCGGTGGCCTCGCAAATGCGCGTCAAGCCCTCGCAGCGATAGCGCCAGTGAAGAGAATCGGCTTCTTCGCGCGTGTTCTGCGAGAGCAGTTCAGCAGCGTTTCGGATGTCATCCATCACACTTCTAATCCCTTCAAAGGGAGTCGACTGCAAGGAATGTACCATCCTCGCAGTCGACTCGTCAAACGGAAGGCAGCGTGTTGAAGGGCGCCGTACGCCCGGTCGACACGTTGAGCCATGTGCCGCAGATCTGCACGTACAGCGGTCTGAGCACGATGCCTCCGCCGTGCCTCCCCGTTCCTAGGTAGAGCACGTCCGGCGTTGCACTTGCGGCCCAGATATTTGTCTCGATTTCGCGGTATGCGCGACCGTCGGTACCGATCAGCAAAGAGTGTTCCCAGTCCATGTCGCAAACGGGGACTTCCTCTACCGCATGCTTCCCTGCGAAGGCCTTGGATTTTTCTGTAACGCTCCTATGCACCCGCGCCTCCCCTCGTCGCATCGTGCCGCATCACGATGCGAGCGACTGTTTCAACCGGTCGCACCCACATGCGCAACCTGCCGGATGCCTTTCGCACTCGATGGCCGACTCTCGCACGATGGACACAAGTTCAAGAGAAAACGTTAGATCCTTTCCGGCCAACTCATGATTGAAATCAAGTGTCACCGATTGATCGCCCACCTCGACGACTTTGACGGTCAGCGGCCCCGCCGGACTGGAAAGCACAACAATATCGCCGTCATGCAGTCGTCCGGCACCGGGTAGTGAATCCATGGGCACGGTCTGTATGAGGTCTTCGTCGTAAACGCCGTACGCTTCGTCGGCCGGTATACGCACAATACGTTTTTCACCGATTTCCATCTCGTTTACGGCCTTCTCGAACCTGGAAAGCATCGTTTTCGAACCCACGACGAACTCGAATGGCTCGCCGCGCCGCGCGCTGCTGTCGAACTCGGTTCCATCATCGAGCGTACCCGTGAAACGAAGACGAACTTTTTGCCCGATATCAACCACAATCTCCCCTTTCCCCAGCGATCCTCCGTCGCATGCGACGGAGGATCGTTCTCCCACTCAGATGTCATTGTAGACCTCCGCCTGACCAGAGAGGGAACGTTCGGCCCAAGTGGGCCGAACGAGGGGCGCATCAGGCAAACATAGAGGATCGCCCTTGCGGGCCAAATCAAAATACGATGATGCTCAAGCGCCCTCGCCGTAGCCGAAGCGGCGGATCTGGGCGGCGTCGCGGCGCCAGTTCTTCTTCACCTTCACGGACAGGTCCAGATACACGCGCGTGCCCAGCAGCTGCTCCAGGTCGGCGCGCGCCTCGGTGCCTATCTGCTTGATGGCCGCGCCCTTCTTGCCGATGATGATGCCCTTCTGGCTGTCTCGCTCCACGTAGACGACGGCGAAGATGCGATGGAGGTCCTTCTTCTTGTCGTACTCCATCTCCTCCACGCGCACGCCGATGGCGTGGGGCACCTCGTCGTGGAAGGACCGCAGGACCTTCTCGCGGATGAATTCGGACACCACCACGTCGATAGGCTGGTCGGTCTCCATGTCGGCCGGGAACCAGGAAGGGCCCTCCGGCAGCAGGTACACGACCTCCTCCACGAAGGCCTCCACGTTCTTGCCCGTGGCCGACGACAGGCCCACCATGGCGTCCCACGTGCCCAGGCGCTCGGCGGCCTCGCGCTGGGCCTCTATCTGCTTCGGCGTGGCCAGATCGACCTTCGACAGCACGCATATCTTCTTCGCGCGAGCGCGCTTCAGCTGCTCGGCCACCCACTCGTCGCCGCGGCCGATGGGCTGCGAGGCGTCGATGAGCATGGCCACCACGTCCACGTCCTCGAGCGCCTTGAGCGCCGAGGTGTTCAGCTCCTCGCCGAGCGCGTCGTGGGGCTTGTGCAGGCCGGGCGTGTCCACGAGGATGAGCTGGAAGTCCTCCCGCGTGAGCACGGCGCGGAAGCGGTGCCGCGTCGTCTGCGCCGTGTCGGACGTGATGGCGATCTTCTTGCCCATGATGGCGTTGACGAGCGTTGACTTGCCGGCGTTCGGCCGCCCCACGAGCGTGACGAACCCCGACTTGAAGTGCTCGGGCGCGTTAGATTCCATTGACCGTTCCTTGTCGTCGAGCCGGCCGCGCCGGCATGCCTTGTCCTATCGTCCAACCGGGCGCGGCATTGCGCTCGGGCATGCCGTCCAATCGGCTGCGTCGGCGCGCCCCAACCCTTCGTAGGGGCGATCTCCTGATCGCCCGTTCCGGCGAAGCCGGAAAAGCAGCCGAGAGTCGCGTTCTCGCGCTTCGCGCGAACGGGCGCTCAGGAGAGCGCCCCTACGATAAACCCGCATGCAACGTCCGCACCGAAGAGCCTAGCCCGCCCGCGCCTTAGCCGAACACCAGCGCCCAGGCGGGCGGGATGAACACGACGCAGGCCACCACCACGGCCACGGCGGCGAATATGAGCACGGCGCCGGCGGCGCAGTCCTTCGCGCGGCGGGCGAGCTCGTGGTACCCGGGCGACACGAGGTCCACCACCGACTCGATCGCCGTGTTCACGCATTCGGCCGCGAACACGGCCGCAATGCACAGGATGACGGCGGCCCACGAGGCCGTGTCGATGCCGAACGCGAAGCCCAACGCCACGGCTACCACGGCGATGACCAGGTGTATCTTCATGTTGCGCTGCGTGCGCACCGCATAGGCTATACCGTCCCAAGCGCATTTGAACGCGCAGAGGAGCGGGAAGCGCGAACGCGCGCCCTTGTCCGCGTCGTTGCGCACGAACCCCGCGCCGCCGCAGCGGGCGCTTCCGTCGCGTTCGGCCTGGCCGTCCTCGCCGGAGGCGCTCACGGGCTCGTCCTCTATCGCCGTTTCAGCGGACATGCTACACCGTGCGCTTCGACCACGCCTCGAGGATCTCCGCCTCGCGCTTCTCCATGACCTCGGCCTCGTCGTCCTCGATGTGGTCGTAGCCGCACAGGTGCAGAAGGCCGTGCACGAGCAGCAGGCTAATCTCCTCTTCGAAGGTGGTGCCGAACTCGCGCGTCTGACGGCTGGCCACGTCCGGCGCGATGATGACGTCCCCCAGCTCGTAGACGGGGTCCTCCGCCAGCGTCATGGCCGACAGGTCGTCGTCCACGCCGTCGCACTCGAAGGACAGCACGTCGGTGGGCCCTTCCTTCTTGCGGTACTTCTCGTTGAGCTCGGCGATGGCCTCGTCGGTGACGAAGCTGACGGAGACCTCCGTGTTGAAGGGCTTGTCCTCGCGGGCGAGCACGAACTGCGCCAGCTCATGCAGCGGCAGCTTCTCGAGCTCGTCTTTGCGGTAGTCGTAGTTTATCTGGATGTCCATGTTCCTAAGCCTTCCCGGTGGCCTCGTCGTAGGCGGACACGATGGCCGCCACGAGCGAGTGGCGCACCACGTCTTTGCCCGTGAAGTCGCAGAACGCTATGTCGTCGATGTCCTCGAGGATGGAGCGCACGCCTTTGAGACCCGAGATGCCGCGCGGCAGGTCGAGCTGGGTCACGTCGCCCGTGACCACCATCTTCGAGCCGAAGCCCAGGCGCGTGAGGAACATCTTCATCTGCTCGGGCGTGGTGTTCTGCGCCTCGTCGAGGATGATGAAGCTGTCGTTCAGGGTGCGTCCGCGCATGAACGCGAGCGGGGCGATCTCGATGACGCCGCTCTCGATGAGCTGCGTGGCGCGCTCCATGTCGGTCATGTCGAACAGCGCGTCGTAGAGCGGGCGGATGTAGGGGTCCACCTTCTCGGTGAGGGTGCCGGGCAGAAAGCCCAGGCTCTCCCCCGCTTCCACCACGGGGCGCGTGAGGATGATGCGGCCGACTTCCTTGCGCTTGAGCGCGGCCACGGCCATGGCCATGGCGAGGTAGGTCTTGCCGGTGCCCGCCGGACCGATGCCGAACGTGATGGTGTGGGTGCGGATGGCGTCCACGTAGCGCTTCTGCCCGGCCGTCTTGGGGCGGATGGCCCGACCGCGGTACGTGAGCAGGATGTCCTCGCGCAGCGCTTGGGGCGAGAACTCCGCCGTGCGCAGCAGGTCGATGGCTCGCCGCACGTAGTCGGCCGTGGGCTCGCCGCCGCCTTCCACGAGCTTGATGAGGTCGGAGAACAGCGCCGTGAGCGACTGCACCTCCAGCGGGTCCCCCTCGAGCACGATGGTGTCGCCGCGCACGGTGATGCGCGCCTGAAACGCGTCTTGCACGAGATGGAGGAGTTCGTCGGCCTGGCCCACAACGAGCGCCATGTTCACGCTCGTGGGCGCCGTGAGGGTGATTTGCGTCTGGTCTGTCATGGGGGCATTGTACCACGCGCAAGGCTCACCTGCGCCGTTGTCATCGAACCGACAGAGGGAAATGGTGCAGATGCACAAGGATCTCGGAGGACAACGGGGCGCGGGGCGTCTTCCGCCATTCGAACCGACGCCCTGCGTCAGGCGCGACGGTAGGCGTAGAGGGCCTGGGTTTGGCCGAGAACCTGCTGGACGTCCCAACTCTTCGCGGAACGCTCGGCCGAGTACGGATCGTTGACGACGAGCGTGCCGTCGTCGGCGAAGCCCGTTACGACGAAGAAGTGGCCCGCCGAGGTGAAGTCGCCCGGCCCCACGTTGCAGATGACGAGCCCGCCGTCGGAAAGCGCGGCGGCGAGCGCGTCGGCGCTGACGTCGATCTGCGCGCACGACAGGCCGAGCGCGGAAGCCTCGTTCACGAGGAACGTCGCGTCGGTGCCGTCGAACTGGGTCTCGTAGCCGCCTTCCCTCGCACGCACGCCCATGTCGTAAGGCGACAGGTCGTTCTTGCCGGTGAGGCCCTGGTACACCATGGAAAGCGACGTGGGGCAGCAGCCCGTGAGCGCGAACGTCGTGGAGCTGTACACCGTGTAGCCCCAGCGCTGGTCCCACTGGTAGAGCAGCGGCGCGCCGCCCTGGGTCTTCTCGCCGCCCGAACCCTCCCCCGCCTCGGAGGGGTACCGCTCCGGAAACGCGCGCACGAAGGGCACGGCCTCGGGCTCGTCCGCGGCGAGCTTGAGCAGCTTGTACTGCACCGCGTCGCCGTCGACCGCGTACTCGTCGGCGTGGTTCGCTATCCAGGCCACGTCGGCGTCGTTCGCGGCGGCTTGCACGAGGGAGGCGGCCAGCTCGGCATCGAGGTAGTCGGGCACCGACACCGTCTCGGGCTCGGGCCCTTCGTTCTGCTCCCCGCTTGCCGGGACGTTGTCGACGGGCTCCGGCGCGTCGGCCGCGCATCCGCGCGCCGCGAGCACGACGGCCGCGACGAGCACGAGCGCGACCACGCCCGCCGCGACGAGCGTGCCGCGCGGGCCGAGGATTCCGAAGAGGCGCGAGGCGGCGTTGCGCGCGGCGGAGAGAACGCCGGCGACGGCCGACGGGAGCGGCGAGCCGGCAGACGACGCGCGCTGCGCGGCGGGAGAAGGCGCACCCGCTTTTCGCGCGGAGCCTTTCGGAGCGCCGACGCGGGACGATGGGGCTCGGGAAGGGCGGCCCTCCTCTTCGTGCATGCGGGCCTGGCGCGCCTCGAGGCGCGCTCGCGCGGCCGCACGTTCGTCGGCAGCCCCGTTTCGATGCTCTCGATCGGAGATGGCCCGCTCCTTCCCCTTGCCGTCCATGCGCACATTCTATCACGACGGGAAGCGCAGAAGCCCCTGCCTGCAACGCAATGCGGGAGCGGCGGCGAAAGAACGCGCCTTCGCGCACGCGCGCCATCGGCATGCGCTCGGAGCCTTTCGGCACGAAAATCACCGATGCCCCCGCATCCAAGGTCGCCGCCGGGAACCTTCGAAGCCCGACCCTGCAAGAGTCGAGCGAGTTTCCGCAGGTCGCGGACAACGACAAGCGGAGAGGTCGCCTCGAGGGGCCTTCAAACACGGGGGCGTCGGTGATTTTTGTACCGAAAGGACCCCATTGGCTGTTAAACCACCGTTAACATTACGCAAGCCGGCGCCTTGTCATCCTGGGCGAGCGGAGCATTCGACAGTCCGGCGGACCGTCGAACCCCCGAGCACGCGGAGCGGGCATAGGAAGGCCCCGCGAAGCAGGGACGAAGGATCCCGCGCGGCGCCAACCGGAGGCGTCTCGGCTGCCGCCGCGCGGGATCCTTCGGCTCCGGCGGCTTTCGCCGCTCATCGCTTCGCGATGCCTCCCTGCGCCCGCTCCGCGTGCTCGGGAGTGCAACAGTCCAGTGGACTGTTGCATGCTCAGGATGACAACCCGGCCGGATGCATGTCAACGGTGGTCTAACAGCGGCGGCACGCCATGGCGGCGGCTCCCGCCTAGCCTCTGGGGAACGTCACTTCCACGAGCGAGCCTGCCGGCGCGCCCTCGGGCGCGGGGAGTTCGAAGTAGCTTTCGGTGAGGGCCGTCCTGCCCGGCTCCACAACCGCGAGCTCGCGCGTGCCCGCGCGGCGCGCAAGCTCCTGGGAGCGCAGCACGCGGCCCGTCTCGCGCAGGCGGCGCGCGCGTTCGGCCTTGACGGGCGCGGGCACCTGGTCGCAGCGCGCGGCCGCCGGCGTTCCAGTGCGGATCGAGTACGGGAACGCGTGGATCTTGGCGAAGCGGCAGCTGCGCACGGCCTCGAGCGTCGTCGCGAAGTCGTCTTCGGTCTCGCCGGGAAAGCCCGCGATGACGTCCGTTGACAGCGAGAGCTCGGGCACGGCGGCGTAGAGCCCGTCGACGAGCTCGCAGAAGCGCTCGGCCGTATAGGGGCGCGCCATCTCGGACAGCACGCGCGTCGACCCGGACTGCAGCGGAAGATGCAGGTGGCGGCACACGCGCCCCTCGGCCGAGGCCAGCAACGACACGAACGCGTCGTCCACGTCCATGGGCTCGACGCTGGACACGCGGAAGCGCGCGTCGGGGCCGCCGCTGCGGGGTCCCAGGCCGCGCGTCTCGTCCAGCAAGCGCTCCAGCAACCCCGCCAGGCGCAGGCCCTCGTCGTCGTAGGAGCCCAGGTTGATGCCCGTGAGCACGACCTCCCGCACGCCGGCGGCGATCAGGGCCCGCACCTCCGCCGCCACCTCGTCGGCCGGCCGGCTGGTCGCGCGCCCGCGCGCCACGTGCACGATGCAGTACGTGCAGGCGTTGTCGCAGCCGTCCTGCACCTTCACGCCCACGCGCGTGCGGAAGCCCTCCCCCGCCCGCAGCGCGGCGTCGTTCGGCGCGGCCGCCGCGAGCTCGCCCTTGGGCACGACCTCCACGCGGGGGTCCATGGACGAGAACGCGTCCGCGTCGAGCGCGGCGGCGCATCCCGTGACCACGACGCGCGCCGCCGGGTTCGCGCGCAGGGCGTGGCGCACGGCCTTGCGCGTCTTCTTCTCGGCCTCGCCGGTGACGGTGCACGTGTTCACCACCACGAGGTCGGCGTCCTCCTCGGCCGCCGGGACCCCGCCGCGGGCCATGAGCGCGGCGGCGAATGCGTCCGATTCCACGCGGTTGACCTTGCAGCCCAGGTTGACGACGGCGAACCTCATCGCACGCCCCTTGTCTCGCCCGCGTGCGCGCCGCCCGCCTCGCGCGGGAACGAGAAGGCCCCTTCCCGCGCCCCTTGGCTTCGCCGCGCGAGGCGGTCGAGCTCGTACAGGACGAGCGCGGGCGCGACGATGCCCGCCGTCTCGGTGCGCAGGATGGAGGGCCCGAGCGTGACGAGCGAGGAGCGGGGGTTGCAGCCGAGAAGCGCCTCGACCTCGTGCTCGGCGAGGCCGCCCTCGGGGCCCACCACCACGGCCACGCGGGCATCCTCGGGAAGCGCGCCCGCGCGGGCCAGCCCCTGCGCGATCGCCTCGTCGATGCGCGCGGTGCGCGGAGCCTCCTCCCAGCACACGAGCAGGACGGTGGCGCCGGCCAGCAGCGCGCACGCCTCCCCGACCGTCGCCGGCTCCGCCACCTCGGGCACGGCGCGCTGGCCCGACTGCATGGCGGCGCTCTTGGCCACGGCGCGCCATCGCTCGGCGCGCGCGGCCGCCTTCTTGGCGTCGAGCCTCACGATGGAGCGCTCGCACGCGAGCGGGACGAACCCGGCCACGCCCAGCTCGGTGGCGTGGCGCACCACCGAGTCCATCTTGTCGCCCTTGGCGAGCCCTTGCACCAGCAGCACGGTCGGACGGGGTCCCTCGTCGTCGAGGCGCTGGGCGATGCGCACGAGCGGCACCGCGTCGGAGAAGTCGACCACCTCGCATTCGAAGTAGTCGCGCGCGGCGTCCACCACGGCCACGTGCTCGCCGGGGGCCAGGCGCAGCACGCGCGCGTGCTTGGCGTCGCCGGGGGCCAGGCGCAGCGGGAACACGCCGTCGGCCTCGTCGGCGAGCGCCTGGTCTTCGAGATAGAAATGAGGGAGGGACATGGAAACCCTTTCTCCGACGGGTGTTGATGCCTGTCATCCTGAGCGCAGGCCGTAGGCCGAAGTCGAAGGATCCCGCGCGGCGTCAGCGGGAAGCGTCACAGCTATCGCCGCACGGGATCCTTCGCCCCCGCTCCACAGGGCCTCCCTGCGCCCGCTCCGCGTGCTCGGGAGTTCGACAGTCCACCGGACTGTCGAATGCTCCGCTCGCTCAGGATGACAGGGGTACCGCTTGATGACAGGGGCGCCGCTGCGCTCGCTCGGACATAGAGGCAGCCAACCGGCCCGCCGGCTCTACTGGAACGCGTCGCGCAGCTTCTGCAGCGGCGTGCGCTCGTCGGGCACGTCCTCGCCCATGTCGGCGGCGAGCTGCTCCAAGAGCTCGCGCTGCTTCTTCGTCACCTTCTTCGGCACCACCACGTTCACGTGCACGAACAAGTCTCCGCGCGCATCGCTGCGGAACTTCGGCATGCCGTGGCCCTTCACGCGCACCACCTGCTCGTTCTGGCAGCCCTCGGGAATGCGCACCTGCACCTTCTCGTCCTCGAAGATGCCGTCGATCTCGATCTCGGCGCCGAGCGTGGCCTGCACGATGGACACGTTCGCGCGCGCATGCAGGCTGTCGCCGTCGCGCTCGAAGAACTCGTGGGGCTGTACGCGCACCGTGACGATGAGGTCGCCGGGCGCCGCGCCCTGCAAGCCCGCCTCGCCGAAGCCGGACAGGCGCAACTGCTGCGAGTCGCGGATGCCCACCGGCACCTCCACGGTCACGCGCTGGCGGTCGGGCACGCGGCCCTGGCCCTCGCACTCGGGGCAGGGGTTCTCCACCGAGCGGCCCGTGCCGCCGCACTTCTTGCACGTCGTGGCCGACTGCATGTCGCCGAGGAACGTGTGCTGCACCGTGACCACGCGGCCCTGGCCGCCGCACTCGGGACAGGTGACCTCGCGCCCGTCGGGGCCGAGGCCCGTGCCGTCGCAGTCGGGGCACGGAGCCAGGCGGTCGTACACGATCTCCTTCTTGGCGCCCGCCGCCACCTCTTCCAGCGTGACGCGCAGGCCCACGCCCATGTCGCGACCCTCGCGGCGCTGCGCCTGACGCGCGCCGCCTCCGCCGAAGAACGAGCTGAAGATGTCGCCCATGCCGAAGCCGCCGCCGAACAGATCCTCGAAGTCGACGTACCCGCCGCCGTAGGGGCTGCCGCCGCCGGCCGCGCCGGGAACGGTGCCGAAGCGGTCGTACTGGGCGCGCTTGCCGGGATCCGACAGCACGTCGTACGCCTCGTTCAGCTCCTTGAACTGGTCCTCGGCGTCGGCGGCCTTGTTCACGTCGGGGTGAAGCTCGCGCGCGCGGCGTCGGAACGCCTTCTTGATCTCGTCTTCCGTGGCGTTCTTCGAAACGCCTAGAACCTCGTACAGATCCTTGGCCATTGCTCTTCCGTGCACCTTCCTCGTGAACGGCGCCGCCTCCGTGCCGGCGCCGTGCGAATCCTATACGTCCTGAAGCGCGGCGGACGCGATGCGCACCGCCCGCAACACCTTCGAGTAGTCCATGCGCGTGGGCCCGATGACGGCCACGACGCCGGCCGATTCGCCGCGCCCGTAGCGGCTCGCCACCACCGACACGCCCGCCAGCTCCTCCGCGTCGTTCTCGCGCCCGATGCGCACGCTGGGCGTGCCGTCGGCCTGCTGCACCGCCTCGTCCAGGATGTGCAGCATCACCGTGTCGTTCTCGAGCACCTGCATGACGGGCAGCAGCGCCTGGGACTGGCTGAACTCGGGCTTCGTCAGAAGCGAGCTCACGCCCAGCCGATGCGCGCGCGAAAGCTCGCTCTCCTGCAAGCACGACAGCACCTCGTCGAGCGCCATGCGCACGAGCGGGTCGCGGAACGCCTCGGCCATGCCCTGGCCCAGCCCGTCCTCGATCTGCTGGAGCGACTTGCCCGTGAACACGTCGCCCAGGAACACCTGCACGCGCGCAAGGTCGTCGGGAGCCACCTCTTCGGCGAACTCCATCTGGCGGTTGAACACCTGACCGTCCTCGGTGACGAGCACGACAAGGGCGCGATAGGGGGAAAGCGAGATGAGGGAGAGCTGCTTGATGTGCAGGTTCAGCACGGACGGCGCCAGCACGATGGACAGGCAGTCCGTGATGCGCGTGAGCGCCGACGACGTCTGCTCCAACAGCGCGTCGAGCTCGCTCGCGCTGCGGCGCAGCTCGTCCACCACCGGGCGGTACCGTTCGTCATCGCCCGTGAAGTCGGTCGTGAGCAGGTTGTCGACGAACGCGCGGTACCCGGTGTCGGTGGGTATGCGGCCGGCCGAGGTGTGCGGCTGCGTGATGTAGCCCCCGTCCTCGAGCACCGAAAGCTCGTTGCGCACCGTCGCCGGGCTCACGCCCAGCTGGTAGCGCTCCGTGAGCGTGCGCGAGCCCACCGGCAGAGCGCGCGCGACGTATTCTTCTATGAGCGCGGCAAGCACCCGCTGCCTGCGATCCGATAGCACGCCTCTCCACCTTCCTCTCTCGTGTTGTTCCCCGCGAACACTGCGACGCATTATATTAGCAGCCGTTGCGCTAGAGTGCTAACAAATGCAGAGAATATATGCATAATCACCCGAAAGGCGCACGAATCCGCTTGTTTTTCGAAGAAGGCGAGAGAGGTTTATGCAAAACCGATCGAGGCCCGCAGAGGGCCGGTGGACGCTTAATGCTTTTGAGCGCTGCGAGCGCCGGAAGACGCGTTCGCCCCCTCTGCCCCACCGGTCGCGAGGCGCGAGCGATCGTGAGCGGCGCCGTCGGCGATCTCAATGATGTCGCGCAGCAGGCTTTGCGCGAGGCGGCGCAGGTCGAGCTCTTCCGAGAGGGCCGAAACGGCCGCCCCGTCAGCCACGGCCATGACGATGCGGGGGCCTATCTCGATTCCGGCGTGCTCCAAAATGCGCGTGACGCTCTCGGCTATGGCGTTGTAGCCCTTACGGTACTCTTCGACGATCGAGGTATCCCGTTCCACCGAGATCAGCTGGAGATAGCGGGCAATCGGATCCGAACGGCGATCGGGCAAGCACACGCTGGCGAGCAGCTTCGGACAGGCCGCGCGGCAACGCGCACGAGGCATGCTCTCGGCCGCGCACGCCACTTCGTCCGCATGCCGTATCCATAGCTGGATATTGTATTCTTCAGCCTCTCGGAGCAACTCCTCGCACGAATCGAAGTAGTACCCCACCGCCGAGGAGGCCGCTCCCGCCATCTTCGCAACGCGCCGGTAGCTGACGGATTGCGGCCCCTCCTCACGCAGCAAAGCGGCGGCCGCAAGCACGAGCGACGCATGGGTGATTTGCGCCTTCAAGAATTTGGGCGTTGGGGAAGCATGGGGAATGGGTTCGTCTATCTTGCTCACTTCGATCAACCTCCAAAGCGGCTTTCCCCGGCATGCGGGGAAAGCCTTTTGGGAGCAGACCGAAGCCGGCTCCCCATCTTGCCAGCACCGTCCGCGCGCTACACGTCAGCCAGCTCCTTGCCCGCATGCTCATGGGAGAGGACCATCGCGACGAGGGCAACGCACGATACCCCTACGGTATACCACGCCGGAGCCAGGTTCGATCCGGTCAATGCGATCAATGCAGTAGCCACCATGGGCGCCGAGCCGCCGAACAAGGCGTTCGCCAAGTTGAACGACAGAGCGAACCCGGAATACCGCACCTCCGTCGGGAACGTTTCCGCCAAATAGCTGGACAGCGTGCCGTCGTTCACGGTGAGCGCCGCGCACATGACCAATTCGACAACGAGGACCGCAACGAAGTCGCCGGTGTTCAGCAGCACGAACGCCGGCACCGTGAACACGATGAAGGAAACGCAGGCGATGATGAGCATCTTCTTGCGGCCGAACCGATCGGACAGATGCCCGCTGCCAAAAATGAAGGCCACATACGTTACCAGGCATATCGTGGTTATGAGGGAAGACTCGTACGGAGCCATGTGGACCACGGACTCCAAGTACACCGGCAAATACGTGAGCACCGTGTAAAATCCCACGGCGTTCAACATGGCGGCACCGAAAGAAATCACCAGTTCCTTCTTGTGGTTCCTGAACAACGTTCTGATGGGACGGGGCGCGTCCTCGCTCTTGTCAACCACCTTGGCCATCATGGTGCGGTACGTCGGCGAGTCTTCCAACCGCGCACGGATGTAATGCGCGATGAACCCGAGCGGCCCAGCCAACAGGAACGGGATGCGCCAACCCCATTCGCTCACAGCCGAATCGGGAAGCAGCAAGTACATGATCGTAGCAAACGTCGAGCCTACCAGCAATCCGGTGGCCGTGGACGCCGGCACGATAGAGCAGTACACGCCGCGCTTATTCGCAGGGGCGTACTCGGCCAAGAACGTGGCAGCCCCGGCGTACTCGCCCGACGCCGAAAAACCCTGCAGCATGCGCAGCAGGAGCAAGAGAGCGGGTGCGGCGATGCCGATCAACGAGAAGCCCGGCAGCAAGCCGATGCAAAACGTGGCGCCGGCCATAAGGAATATGGAGGTGGACAGGGCCCACTTGCGGCCCTTCTTGTCGCCCATACTGCCCCGGAAGATGGCACCGACGGGACGCAGCAGGAACGAAAGCGCGAACACCGCGAACGTCTGCATGAGCGCGAGCGCCGGATCGTCGCCAGGGAAGAACACGTTGGCGATAACCACTGCAAAATAAGAATAAGTCGCGTAATCGAACCATTCGATGAAGTTTCCAAGAAACGAGGACGCGGCCACCTTCCTGATGACGCTCCCCTTGCCTTCTGTTGCATCTGCCTTTGATTCCATGTCGCACCCCTTGGCATCTCCTCGTTCTTCCCATTGCGGGCTGGGAGGGCGTGGCCGTCGGGCACGCCCTCCTGGAACCCTGTGATGGAAAACCGCTCGCCATCAGTAGTCTTCGAGCAGGTCGACCTGCGCCTTGCTGGCGCGCAGGACGAAGTCGCGCTTCGCCTTCTGGCCGCCCTGGGCGAGCTTGCGCAGGATGACCCTCTTCAGGCGCGGGTACTCGTTCATGCCGTACCACGCGAAGGCGGTGCCGCCGACGTACGCCTCGACGATGCTGTGCACCGGGGCGTCGGCGTCGCGCTTCGCGTCGAGGGCCAGGTACTCCCGGATCTCCTGCCCGCACAGGTCGCGGATGACCTCGGGGCTGATCTCCAGGTCGTGGGCCAGCTGCCTCAGCTGGTAGTCGACCTCGGCCTCGTCGGCGTGCGGGAAGTACGTCACGTCGTAGGCGACCGCGCGCACGTCCGACGCCTTCGCGAACCCGAGCAGCGTGTCCAACGCCACCATCTGCACGTGCTCTTCCGTGCGCTCCGCGATGTCGAGCTCGGCGGGAAAGCCCTGCAATCCGTTCTCGGCGAACGCAGCCTTCAGCTCGTCCTCGCTCAGGGCGGGCTCGAATTCAACCGCGGTAGCAATGTGGGTCAGGTTGTTCGTTATCTTCATATGCCGCACGCTCCTTTCAAGCGGCCGCAGATTCTATTCGAGCCGCTCTCTGGCTTCCTCTTCCGCCAATTTGGCCGCCAATCCTTCGCGGATCGCAACTTCTTGCTGCAACTTGCGCCCGGCAACCATGCCCTTGATGGACGGGATGGCGCCGCCGCCGATGATGAGGATGGCTCCCAGCACGGTGTTGATGGACAGCGGCTCTCCGTACACCACGAGCCCAACGAAAATGGCCACGGGCACTTCCCAGTACGCGATGGTGCCGTAGTCGGCGGCCGGCAGGTTGCGCCCGGCAACCAGCAGGAAGCCCAGGGCGATGGGGCCGCAGATGATCCACAGCAGCACCGCGCCGATCCAGTTGAACGCGGTGAAGTGCACGTTGAGGGCCCAGTTCTCCATACCGGGCGTGGCGCCCAGCGAGTTCAGGACGATGGTGATGGCGCCCGCGCCCAGCACCCCGAACAGGAAGTTCCACACGCCGCGCGCCGTGGTGTCGGCGTCCTTGCGGTAGCCGTTGAAGAACAGCGACGTTCCATAGAACACGCCCGACAGCAAGCCGAACGCGTCGCCGATGCCCTTCATGGGGAACTCGGGCGTCGAGGGCACCAGGTTGAAGTCGACGAAGAAGCCGCTCGGCCCGAAACCTATGAGGTTCTCGCCGAAGAGCATGCCCACGAACACCGCAATCAAGCATATCCATTGCAGCTTGGATATGGGCTCCTTGCGGAAGATGCGCGCCATGAGCACGCAGAACACGGGCCCGGTGTAGATGAACAGAACCGCGTTCGACACGGTGGTCAGCAGCGTGGACGTGACGTAGCACGCCAACGACATGCCGATCATGAGGCCGCCCAGCGCGATGGCCGGGGTGAGCTTCAGCTTCTTGAACACGTGCACCTTGTGCGTGGCCACGAGCAGGATGATGAAGAACGCCAGACCCATGCCCATGCGGCCCACGGCCATGAGGGAGCCGATGCTGTCTCCCGCGTTGAAGCCCGCGGCCCCGTCGAACATGTCGGTGCGGGTGGCCCAGCGGCTGAACAGGGGCACCAGGCCCATGCCCGTGGCCGAAACGAGCATGGCGATGGTGCCCAGGTTCGACTTCATCTCGTACGAGTCAGAGGCTCCCGCGTTGCCGCTCCCGATTGCCATTCCTTTTTTCTCTGCCATTGGTCCTCCTAAAACCAGTAGCACCTGCCACCTTCCAACAGCTCCGCCCTCTCGACAACCGCAACCGTTTCATACGATGAACGGCGTTCGACAGCAACGATCTAACCGGCCGCGAACGGTCGAGCCACCATATGGGTATTTTGGTTGAGATAAAAAGGGAGGGGATCCGTCGTACGCGTTGCAGATCCCCTCCATGAGAGCGTCACACCGTCAGATGCGGCGGTCGAGCATACATGGAAAGCTTAGTCGTTCCACATCTCCGGGCGCACCAGGGTGGGATCCTTGACGCGGTTCGGGAAGTAGTCGAGGCAGTCGCCCTCGCGGTAGACGTCGGCCGTGGAGCAGTGCAGGCCGCCGCCGAACGGGTAGGCGTCGCGCAGGTCGCAGGGGATGACGTTCATGCCGAGCTTGTCCATCTGCTCCTGCTGGTGCACCTCGGAGGCCTCCACGATGACCGTCTTCGGGTCGAGCACGAGGCAGTTCATGGACAGCCACACGGAGCTGTAGCACAGCGCGGGCGGCTCGTCGTGCGCCGGGTCGGCGGCCTCGACGATCTGCCAGTCGTTGGCCTCGAAGATGGCGCGCTGCTCCTCGGGGAGCTTGCGGTGCGGGTTGTTGATGATCAGGCCCGGGCGCAGCGGCACGAAGGTGGCGTCGATGTGGATGGGGTACGGGTCGCCGGGGAAGTTCACGGCGTGCACGCGGTACTCGGGGTAGTAGCGCTGGAACCAGTCCATGGCCGTGCGGTTCGTGGTCAGGCCGTGCTGGATGAACAGGTCCTTGCCCATGCGCATCACGTCGGCGGCGTCCCACATCGGCTCGACCTCGGTGGTCACGAAGTCCTTGTTGGCGGTGCGCACGAGGCGCTCCTCCAGCGTGATCTTCTCGTCGTAGTAGTTGTGCTTGTAGGAGGCGTCGGTCAGGCGGGGACGGGGGGCCTGGGTCCACAGGAAGTCCGGGTCCTCGTCGAAGTACTGCTTCATGAGCGGCCAGTAGGCCAGGTACTCGAAGTAGCGGCAGCGGAAGGAGTTGGCGGAGGCCATGATCTCGTTGCCGATGGTGAGCAGGATGTCGCGGGGCGGCATGCAGGTCATCATGGAGTCGTTGCGGAAGTCGGGCGTGCCGATGGCCTGGTTCCACTGCAAGGGCGTCGGGCGGTCGACGACGACGCCGCGGTCCTCGAGGATCTTCACGAGGTTGTCGAGGCACTCGTTGCCGCGCTCGACGGTCTTGGCGGGACGGAGGCCCCACATGCCGCGCATCTCGGAGTCGACGGGCACCTTCTCGGACGTCGCGGGCTCCTCGGGCGGGATCATCGAGTTGTCGCAGCGACCGACGATGACGCGCTTCAGCGGATCCCAGTCGTTCCAAGAATTGACTATCTTCGCCATGACAGTCTCCTTTCTGTGTGGAAGTTCCTTCCACGTTGCGGTTGGGCATCGTGCTCGATGCGCGAGCGCATCGCCCGATCACCCTTCGCGTAAGGTATATCACCGCGATCGCTCGCGTGCAACATACCGAACACGTGCTCAAACGGCGTATTCAAAGCAAAACGAAAATCACTTTAATGCACGTGCACTATTTTAAAAAGATGTCGTTTCGCGGTAAACCCGCCGATCAAAACGATACGTTCGAAAACGAAGGGAAACCGGAAGCCGTCGTGCGCACCGACACGAAACCTCGTGGTTTCCGCACGGAAATTATGCACTGAAACGACTTTTATGGATATCGGCAGGCAACATGCGGCTCTACCGACATCCGCTTTCCAAGGATGTCGTTGACACGGTGTCTTGGGCGCTAGCACCTCACGCCAAATCGAACAGCGCGCCGTAAAGGTCGTTGCCGCAGAGCCAGCCGCGCTCGGTGGGCCTCCAGCGGCCGTCCTCGTGCACGACGAGGCCCTCCTCCGCAAGCTCCTCCAGCACGGTCGGGGCGGCGGGCAGCAGCTCCGCCGCGCGCTCCACGTGCTCGTCGGACACGCCGCACGTCATGCGCATACCCAGCATGAGGTCCTCGGCGGCCATGCCGCGCGCGTCCAGATCGTCGGTCACCTGGCCGTCCTGCACGCGCATGCGGCGCTCCGCGTTCTGGGTCATCGTGGCTGCCGAACGGCCGAGGCCCAGGTACGGCACGCCCGTCCAGTAGGCGATATTGTGGCGGCTCTGGAAGCCGGGGCGCGCGTAGCTGGCCACCTCGTAGCGCTCGAAGCCGGCCTCGGCCAGCACGCGCGCGGCGATCTCCATGTGCTCGGCCTCCACGTCGTCGTCGGGCTCGTCCAGCTCGCCGGCCAGCACGGCCGCGTTGAAGGGCGTGTGCGCCTCGATGGTGAGCGGGTACACGCTCACGTGCGCCACTCCGAGCGAGACGGCCTCGCGCACGCTCTCCTCGAAGCTCGCCGCGCTCTGGCCGGGGATGCCGCACATGAGGTCCACGCTCACGTTCTCGAACCGCGTCTGCGCGGCCGCCACGGCGCGGCGGGCCGCGTCCGCGTCGTGGGCGCGCCCGAGCACGGCCAGCACGTCGTCGTCGAAGCTCTGCACGCCGATGGATAGGCGGTTCACGCCGAGCGCCCACACGTCGCGCACCATGCGCTCGGTGAGGCTCTCCGGGTTCGCCTCCATCGTGCACTCCACGTCCAGTTCGAGCCGCATCGAAAGCGACAGCGTGTACAACAGCATGGACAGCCGCGAGAGCCCCAGATGGCTCGGCGTGCCGCCGCCCATATACACCGTCTCGATCGCGCCCAGCTCGCCCTCCTTCGCCTTGCGGCGGATCTGCAGGCACAGGTCCTCCACGTACGCGTCGATCTCCGGCGAATCGGCGGGCACAGCCGCCGTGGCGAAGTCGCAGTACCCGCACCGCTTCACGCAGAACGGCACGTGCAGGTAGAGCGCCTTGTAGGGATCGTGGGGCATGGGAGCAACCTTTCCGAGAGCAACCGTCATGCTAAGCAGCGTATCCGATCGACAGCCGTCGGAACGCCCTCGCGCACCTTTTTCCATGCGCCGTACTCAAACACCTCGTAGGAGGCGAAGGCGCACGGGAGGCCGGCGGCGCGCGTCAAATCAGGGTCGTCCATGAGCTGGAAGTGCAGATGCGGGTAGTAGGAGTTGCCCGAATGCCCGACGCCGCCCAACGGCTCGCCCTGCGCCACGACCTGGCCGAGCTCCACCTTCACCGTGGAGGGACGCAGGTGGCAAAGGGCGGCGTACACGCCTTCCCGGCATCGCAGGACCACGTGGTTGCCCGCCAGCTCGCGCACGTCTCCAACCTCTGGGTCGAAGTTGCTGTTCCTGGCAGCCCGACGCGCGTCGGAGAGCAGGCGCGCATGCGTGCGCTCGGGCCAATCGGCCTCTACCTCCACCACCGTGCCGTCGCAGGGGGCGTACACCGTCTCCCCGTAGCAATAACAGGAATCGATGGGGACGCCCAGCAGGAGGTAGCGCAGGAAGCTGGCACGGTAGCAGGGCCAGCCCGCGCGCTGCCAGTCCACCTGCAGGAAATCGTAAGCGAAACGCGAGCCCAGCGCGTCGGTGCCGTGGCTGGGAACCCGCGTCCCCGGCGTGTTGGGAACCGCCCACTCGCCTCTGAGCGGGAACCCGACGACGATCGGGTCGTCTGCGTCGTGCACGCTCAACGTATCCCCCTCCACGCCCGGGCGCTCACTCGGCGTGCGCTTGCGCGCACGCCAACAGCTCGTCGAACACCGCGTCGAAGTCCTCCACCGACACGCAGGCGTTGATCCGAGCCCGCGCCGTGGCGGCGCCCGGCAGGCCGGCCATGTACCACATGGCGTGCTTGCGCATGCGCACGATGTTCTTGCCCTCGCGCTCGGCGAGCAGGCGCGCGTGGCGGCGGGCCATGGCCAGGCGCGCCTCCACAGAAGGGGGCGCGGGTTCGGGTTCGCCCGCGAGCGCGGCCTTCGCCTGGGCGAACACCCAGGGGTTGCCCTCGGCGCCGCGCGCGATCATCACGGCGTCGCAGCCCGTGCGGCGCGTGATCGCCACGGCGTCCGCGCCCGTGCGCACGTCGCCGTTGCCGATGACGGGCACGCCCACGGCCGCCTTCACGCGCGCGATGGCGCCCCAGTCGGCGCTGCCGCGGTAGAGCTGCTCGGCGTAGCGCCCGTGCACGGCCACGGCGCACGCGCCCGCGTCCTCCATGCGGCGCGCGAAGTCCACGCACGTCTCGTCGCCCTCGGCCCAGCCGCGCCGGAACTTCACCGTCACGGGATGCTCCACGGCCGCGCGAACCGCGCGCACGATGGCGGCGGCCAGCTCCGGGTCCTTCATGAGCGACGAGCCGTCGCCCTTCGACACGATCTTGCGCGCCGGGCAGCCCATGTTGATATCGAGGTAGGCCAGCGACTCCCCCATCGCCTCCTCGATCCACGCGGCCTGCGCGGCCATCGTGTCGGGCTCGTGGCCGAACAGCTGCACGGCCACCTGGTCCTCGCCGGGTGCCAGGCGCAGCAGGTGCCGCGTCTTCTCGTTCGCGTAGGAGAGCCCCTTGGCCGACACCATCTCGGTAAAGGCCAGGTCGGCGCCCTGCTCGCGGCAGAGCGCCCGGAACGCCTCGTCGCTCACGCCCGCCATGGGGGCGAGCAGGAGCCTATGGCTTCGGAAAAAATCGAACATGACGGACCGGGCCCTAGGAGGCCAGCACGTCGATCATGTTGATGCCGACGAAGATCAGCAGCACCACGAAACCCACCACGGCCACAAGGCAGCCGCATCCGAGCGCGATCTTCGTGCCGCCCGACGTGGCGGCCTGCACCTGCTCGCGCGCCGCCTTCTTCTCGTCGAACGGATCGTCCAACCAGTCGAAATCGTCTTTCTTGCCCATGTCGTTGCACCTATCGAATCATCGCGACCACCGCCGCGCCGAATGCCGATCGCACGCCGGCTTCCTCATACCAGTTTCGAAATAACGAAGCCCACCAACACCACGATGACAGCGAGAACGATCAAGCCCGCCACCCTGCGCTTCAGGAACGCCCAATCCTCGTCGTCCATCGCATTCAGGTCGCGGGGGAACGGCCTGACCGTAAAAGCCTGCCCGCGCCACAGGTACGCGACGAGCGCCGCAAGCGCGATGATGACGAGAACGAGTATGGCGAGCATGCCGTCCATACGCTAGTCGTCCACCTTCAAGATGGCCATGAACGCCTCCTGCGGCACTTCCACGTTGCCGATGTTCTTCATGCGCTTCTTGCCGGCCTTCTGCTTCTCCAAGAGCTTGCGCTTGCGGCTGATGTCGCCGCCGTAGCACTTCGCCAGCACGTCCTTGCGCTTGGCCTTCACCGTCTCGCGCGCCAGCACGCGCCCGCCGATGGCGGCCTGGATGGGCACCTCGAACATCTGGCGCGGGATGATGGCGCGCAGCTTCTCGGTGAGCACGCGCCCGCGGTCGTAGGCCTTGTCCTTGTGGATGATGAACGACAGCGCGTCCACCGGCTTGCCCGACAGCAGGATGTCCAGCTTCACGAGCTTGCTGGGCTTGTACCCGTCGAAGTCGTAGTCGAGCGAGGCGTAGCCCTTCGTGTTGGACTTCAGCTTGTCGAAGTAGTCCATGATGAGCTCCGAGAGCGGGATCTCCCAGAGCATCTCCACCGTGGTGGGCGACAGGTAGTTCATGGTGACGAAGGTGCCGCGGCGCGCCGTGGTGAGCTCCATGACGGCGCCCACGTAGTCGGGCGGGATGAGGATCTTCGCCTTGAGGTAGGGCTCCTCGATGTGCTCGATCTCGCCGGGGTCGGGCATCTCCTGCGGGGAGTGCAGGCTGATCATCTCGCCGCCCGCCTTGTACACGTGGTACTCCACGGACGGCGCCGTGGCCAAGAGGTCCAACCCGAACTCGCGCTCGAGGCGCTCCTTGATGACCTCCATGTGCAGAAGCCCCAGGAATCCCACGCGGAAGCCGAAGCCGAGCGCGTGCGACTTCTCCGGCTCCCAGGCCAGCGCCGGGTCGTTGAGCGAGAGCTTCTCCAGCGCCTCCTTGAGCGGCTCGTACTGGTCGCCGTCGATGGGGAACAGGCCGGTGAACACCATGGGCTTGGCGTCGCGGTAGCCGGGCAGCGGCTCGTCCACGCCGTGCGCCGCGGCCGTGACGGTATCGCCCACCTTCACCTGCCGCACGTCCTTCAGACCCGTGACCAGGTACCCCACCTCGCCCACGGACAGCTGCGGCATGGGCGTCTCGGCGGGGCGGCGCGCGCCCACCTCCTCCACGAGCACCTCGGTTCCCGTGGCCATCATGCGCACCTTGTCGCCCTTCTTGAGCGAGCCGTCCACCACGCGGATGAGCGCGACCACGCCGCGATAGGGGTCGAAGTACGAGTCGAAGATGAGCGCGCGCAGCGGCCCGGCGGCGTTGCCCGTGGGCGCTGGGATGTTGTACACCACGGCCTCCAGCAGGTCGTGCACGCCCGCCCCCGTCTTGCCGGACGCGAGCACCGCGTCGTCGGCGGGGATGGCGAGCCCCTCCTCGATCTCCTCGCGCACGCGGTCGGGCTCGGCCGCGGGAAGGTCGATCTTGTTGATGAGCGGGATGATGTCGAGGTTCGCGTTCATGGCCATCATGGCGTTGGCCACGGTCTGGGCCTCGACGCCCTGCGTGGCGTCCACCACCAGCACGGCGCCCTCGCACGCGGCGAGGCTTCGGCTCACCTCGTAGGTGAAGTCGACGTGGCCCGGCGTGTCGATGAGGTTGAACTGGTAGGTCTGGCCGTCGTCGGCCGTGTAGTCCACGCGCACGGCCTGGCTCTTGATGGTGATGCCGCGCTCGCGCTCGATGTCCATGCTGTCGAGCAGCTGCTCCTGCATGTCGCGATGCGCCACGGTGCCCGTGAGCTCGAGGATGCGGTCCGAGAGCGTGGACTTGCCGTGGTCGATGTGCGCGATGATGGAGAAGTTGCGGATGAGGGTCGGGTCGGTGGTCATAGTCGCTTTCTTCTATATACGGGCGGTGCACGAGCGAAAAACGTGTTTTCGGGAATTTCCTCGTGAAAACGTACTCAACGTTTGGTATTCTATCGCATTGTGTATCCAGCGATACGTGCGTGCGATGATCTTATCGCCAAATCTGCAGACGTGGCTGCATTACGGATTCGTCCTCGCTGGTGACCGGTTGGTCTGCGAAACAGAGAAATCCCGCCTGTTTCCTATGCATCGTCAACGCCCCGCGCGTCTGCGCGGGCGGCTCCTCCGGGGCCTTGTTGCGAGGCGATCGGTTACCGTGCGACCGCAGGGGCAGGCATCGCCCGCCCGTATCGCTGGAAGCGCAGCGCGATTAGTTTCGCAAGACAAGGCATTCGATTTTTTGGAGGAACGAAGTACATGGCGAACATCAAGAGCCAGAAGAAGCGCATCATCACCAACGAGAAGGCCCGCATGCGCAACCGCGCGGTGAAAAGCGAGCTGAAGACCGCCATCCGCCGCGTGAAGGACGCTGTGGCCGCCGAGAACGGCGCCGAGGCCTACGCCGCCGCACTGGCCGCCTGCCGCCTTCTGGACAAGGCCGCCTCGAAGGGCGTCATCCACAAGAACCAGGCCGCGAACCGCAAGAGCGGCGTCATGCTGCTCGTGAAGGACGTGGTGACCGACGACGTGCGCGCCGCCTACGTGAAGCCGGCCAAGAAGGAGCAGAAGACCGGCTCCAAGAAGGCCGCCGCCAAGGCCGAGCGCGAGGCAGCCATGAAGGCCGCCTCCGCCGAGAAGGCGAAACGCCGCGAGAAGACGCAGAAGGACGAGGCCGCCGCTGCGAAGCGCAAGGCCAAGGAAGCCGAAGAGGCCGCCAAGGCCGAGGCTGAGGCCGCTGCCGCCGAGGGCGCCGAAGAGGCTGCCGAGTAAGCTCGATGCAACGGGATCGCCCGCGATCCGTCCGCATATCAAGGGAAGAGGAAGCCCCCGGAACCGGGGGCTTCCTCGCGTTCGGGCACAAAGGCGATATCGCGGCTAAGGCGATCCCGAGGTTGGATCAAAGTGCGTCCGAGGACAAATCGGGACCCATGGTCGATTTTACGCACGCAAGGTATAGGGTGCTGCAGTAAAAAGCCTGATGGCGGAAAGCGGTTCGCGTGTTTCCCGTAGTCGAATCGACCACGGCTATGATTTTTGTCCATGACTCTTACCGTCATATTTATCCAGGAAAGCCAAGCGGGGGATCATCTGGGAACGATCTGCGATTCCACTTTAAACGGACGCGTTTTGACTCATAACCCCCATTCCGTAGGGGCGATCTCAATCGCCCGTTCCAGCGAAGCCGGAAAAGCAACTGGAACCCGCGCTTTCGCGCTTTGCGCGAACGGGCGATCTGGAGATCGCCTCTACGAGGGGGGGGGTTGCCGAGGCGTCGAATGCTCAGCCGGCTTTGCGGACGGTGACCTGGAGCACCCAGTCGAGGAAGGCGGCGTCGGGGTCCGCGCCGCTTTTCATGGCGCGCTCGGTGTCGCGGGCGGTGACGATGGCGCGGCGCAGTTCCTCGCCGCTGAAGCCGCGAGCCCAGGTGCCGTGGTTCTTGCACCGCCAATCGGGCATCTTGAGGGCGGCGGCCACCCCGCGCGGGTTGCCGCGTTCGGCCAGCGTGCGGGCGCACACCAGCTCGCGCAAGCGCGACGTGCACATGGCGAGCAGCGCATGGGGCGACACCGATTCCATACGGCCCAGGTACAGCAGGCACTTGCGCGCGTCGCGCGCGGCGAACGCGTCCACGAACTCCCAGGGCTTCACCTCGGCCGTGCGCGTGACCAGCCCCATGATCTCGTGCTCGTTCACGGCGTCGGCGCCGCGGTGCGCGAGCGCTATCTTCTTCAGCTCGTTGTCCAAGTGGACGGTGTCCTCGCCCACCAGGTCCACGAGCTTGTTCGCCGCGCCCTCCGTGAGCGTGACGCCGTGGCCCACGGCCATGGCGCGCACCGTCTTGGGCAGCTCGTAGCGCTTGAGCGGGGCGCAGTCGATCACGGCGGTCTTGCCGTGCGCGGCCACGGCCTTGTACAGCCGCGTGTTCTTCGCCAACTTCTCGGCCACGAGCGCGAGCACGGTGGTCTCGCTCGGCGACGAGAGGTAGGACACGAGCGCCTCGGCGTCCGCCTTCTTGAGCTTGTCGGCCGCGCGCACCTCCACGAGGCGCACGGGGCTGGCGAACGGCACGGTGTTGCAGGCCGTGACGACGTCGTCGCCGACGGCCGTCTCGCCGTTGAACTCGTCGGCGTTGAACGACAGGTCGCCGAGCGCGGCCAGGCGGGCGCGCAGGCGCTTCATCACGGTGTCGCGCTTGAGCGCGTCCTCCCCCACGATGAGGTAGACGGGCAAAAGGGGCGCTTCTTGTTTCTTGTTCGTCGGCATGCCCCGCATTCTACCGCAGAGCCTCCACGGCGATGCCCTGCGCGGTCAATTTGCACGAAACATCCCCCTCCTCGTCGGTGCGCCGCACCTGCGCGCCCGCGTCGGCCAGCTCTTGGAGCGTCTTGTCCGCCGGATGGCCGTAGCGGTTGCCCGCGCCCGCGCTCACGAGCGCGATGCGCGGAGAGAGCGCGGCGGCCAGCTCGGGCGTGAGCGCGTTCTTCGAGCCGTGGTGGCCCACCTTGAGCACGTCGACGCGGCCCACGAGACCCCGATCCTCCATCTCGGCCAGCTGCTCGTGCTCGGCGTCGCCGGTGAAGAGCGCCGTCCAATCCGGGTTGCCGTCGCCGTCGGGGTCGGCGCGTGCCAGCAGGCACACGCTGTCGGCGTTGCCGCCCTCTTCGGAGAAGGCGCGCGGCCACACCACGTCGAGATCGAAGGACCCCACGCGCAGCTCGTCGCCTTGGGCGAGGCCCTGCACCCCCTCCTCGCCCACGAGAGACACGGCGTCGGCGCGCAGGCGCGCGCAGGCCTCGCACGGGCAGGAGAGCGCGTCGTTCGCCACCAGCACGCGGCCCACCTGCACTACGCCCTTCAGCGAGGCGAGCGAGCCCATGTGGTCGTCGTCGCCGTGGGTGACCACGACGGCGTCGAGCCGGTACACGGCGTGCCGGGCCAGCGCCTCGCGTAGAAGCCGGTCCTGGTTGCCCGTGTCCACGAGCACGGCGGACCCCCGGCTGCGGACGACGAACGCGTCGCCCTGCCCCACGTCGAGCATGACGATCTCGTCCCCAGCAAGGCGGGGGATGACGACGGCGACCGCGAGGGCCGCGAGGGCGGCCGCGCTCGCAAGGACGGCCGCGGCGCGGAGGCTCGGGGCGGGCCAAAGCGCCCACAGCACCGCGGCCAGCACGACGGCGCCAGCGAGGGCCGGCACCACGGGAAGGTCGACGGGCATGCTCGCATACGGCAGGGACGCGCAGGCGCGCGCCACGGCGCAAAGCGCCTCGGCCGCCAGCGCGGCCGCTCCGAGCAGGGGCCCGCCCGCAACCGGCACGGCCAAGGCCGCGAGCGTCGCCGCCAAACCGCCCGCGCAGGCAAGCGGGAACAGCGGCGCCGCCGCCGCGTTCGCCAACGGGGCCACGAGCGACACCTGCGAGAACAGGGCCGCAGAGAGGGGTTGGGCGAGCACGCTGGAGGCGAGGGTGAGCCCGAGCGCCTCGGCGGCGAAGCGCGGCAGGCGTGGCGCGAGGCGCCCGATCCAAGCGGCAGCGAGACCGGCGAACAGCACGATGCCCAGCGTGGAGAGCACCGAAAGCGCGAACGACGCCGAGAGCGCCGTCGCGGGCGAAGATCCCACGACGGCCGCGACGCACAGGCCCACCGCGTTCAGGCTGGCCGGGCGGCGACGCGCGAAGAACGACGTCATGCCCGCGAACGTCATGAGGGCGGCGCGCACGGCCGACACCGGCGCGGCGGACAGCGCGAGATAGCACAGCAGCAGCGCCGCCTGCACGCCCACGGCCAGCGCCCGCGGCGCGCGCAGCGCCTTGAGCCCGGCCCCCGCGAAGGCGCACACGATGACGAGGTGCGCACCCGACACCGCCACGAGGTGCGCGAGCCCGGCCGTTTTGAACGCGTCGTAAACGTCGGAATCATCGAGCGCCGTGCGCGAGCCGCATACGAGCGCCTGCAGCACGGCGGCGCCCTCGCCACCCGCATCGCCCGCATCTCCAATGACCTCGACGGCGCGGGCCCGCACGCCCAGCAGCGCGCCGAGTGCGTCGCGCCGCTCCACCGCGTCAAGCTGCCGCAGGGTGGCCGTGGCGGCCGTGCCGCGCTGCCAGCACCAGTCAGCCTCGCGCTCGCCCGGCGCGGACAGCGACGCCTCCGCCTCAAACACGTCGCCGTAGCGCGGCGCGGGCGCGCCCTCGGGGAAGCGCAGGCGCACGTCCACGGCGCGGCCCGAAGCCAATCGGACGCGGGCGGCGCACTGGGCTCCGTACAGGCTGGCGTCGCCGTCTTCGAGCGCCTCGAACCGCAGGCGTCCCGGAGGCTCGTCGGCGGCCTCTTGCCATGCGGCGTGCAGCGAGGCCGCGCCTCCGCAGCCGCAGGCGGCGCCCGCGAGCGCCCCGAGCACGACGCACCAGGCGAGCACGCCGCGTCGACGGCCAAGCAGGGCCGCGACGGCACCGGCCGCGGCCGCCAGGCACGCGGCGCCGAGCGCCAGGCACGCCTGCAGGCTCCAAGCCTGCGCGGCGGCGTAGACGGCCGCGCAGGACGCCCACAGCCCCAGCCCGCATGCGAGCACCGGCGGCAGGGCCGGGCGCGGGGGCATCGGAGGCGCGTATCGGCGCGGCACGGGTCAGCCGACGCAGATCGCGTCGGCGAGCGCCGCGAACTTCTTGTCGCCGATGCCCGACACGCGCTTCAGGTCCTCGGCCGTTTTGAAGGGTCCGTTGGCCTCGCGATCGGCCACGATCTTCTCGGCCGTGGAGGCGCCCACGCCGGGAAGCGCGTCAAGTTCGGCCGCCGAGGCCGTGTTGATGTTGATTTTGCCGCCCGCCGCGACAGAACCGGCCTCCCCCGCCGCAGACGAGCCCTGCGCCGCCGCGGCGGCGTCGGTCTCGCTCGGAACGACCACCTGCTCGCCGTCGGAAACGGCCCGCGCGAGGTTGAGGGCGTCGCGCGCGGCCCCGTCGGCGAAGCCGCCCGCCGCCTCGATGGCGTCGAGCACCCGCGCGCCCTCGGCCAGGTCGTACACCCCGGGCGTGGACACCGCGCCGCCCACGTGCACGCGCATCGGCGGAGCCGGAGCCGGCTCGGAACCCGCGCCTGCGCCGTTGCCGGCCTGCTCCGTGCTCTCCGACCGCTCGACCGCGAAGCCCTCCGACGTCGCCGCATCGAGCAGCAGCTTCCCCGCCCCCGCCATGACTACGATCGCCACGGCGGCGACCCCCGCCAGCACGGGCAGGCGCGCGCCCGACAAGTGCAGCCGCGCCCGCCACGACTCCGCGCTCCGCTGAAACGACATGGCCCCTCCCCGCTTCCGACCGACACGCCGCAGGCGGACGCCGCCCGAGTTAGGTAGCGGCGCCCGTACCCGCAGCCCCGATCATAGCGCCGCGACCTTGCACGGCGACCGTCGGAAACCCAACGCGCAGCCAACGCGGACCTTCCGCGCATCCAACGCCGCCGCCGTCGAAACCTTGCACGGATCCAACGTGCATCCAACGCGGTTCCAACCAAAACCAAACGCCTGCGGAGTTTTCCACAGGCGTTCGGCATATTCGAGAAGAAGGGTTTGCGGGAGCGACCCCGCAGGGGCGGACTAGCGCGCCTTCGGCTTGTAGGCGGGGCAGGCGTAGTCGCGGACCTCGACGGCCTCCACGATCTCGGCCACCCAGCGCTCGACGGGCAACGCGGACTCCACCTCGCGCACCACTGGCAGCTTCGCATGTGTTTCGGGGCTGCGCGGCATGAACAGCGTACAGCAGTCGGGCGCGTCCTGGGACGATATCTCGTAGGAGCCCAGCCGCTGCGCCTCGCCGATGATCTCCAGCTTGTCCGTGCCGATGAGCGGGCGGAACACCGGCATGTCCACCGCGTCGTCGGTGGCGCGGATGTTGTCGAGCGTCTGCGAGGCCACCTGCCCCAGGCTCTCCCCCGTCACGAGCGCGCCCGCGCGCTCGCGCGCGGCCAGCGCCTCGGCCACTTTGAACATGAGGCGGCGGTACATGATCACGCGCAGCTCGGGCGGCACGGCGAGCGCGATCTCGCGTTGGTAGTCGCCGAACGGAACCGTGTACACGCGCGCGATGCAGCCGGTGCGCTCCAGCACGCGCGCGATGTCGTCCACCAGGTACTCGCTCGCGTCCGAGGTCTGCGGCCGCCCGGAGAAGTGCACGCCGATGCACACCGCGCCGCGTCGCGCCAGCTTCCACGTGGCCACCGGCGAGTCGATGCCGCTCGACAGCAGGCACATCACCTTGCCGGAGCTGCCCACCGGCAAGCCTCCCACGCCCGGCACGGAGCGCGCGTACACGTACGACGCGTTTTGAACCACCTCGACGCCCACGGTGACGTCGGGATCCTTCATGCGCACGCCCTTGTTGGGATACGCGTCGCAGAGCGCCCCGCCGATGATCCGGTTCATGTCCATCGACCCCGTGGCGAAGTCGGTGTGGTTGCGCCGCGCCGCCACCTTGAACGTGGAGAATTCCCCCGCCTCGGTGAGCGCGAGCACGGCCGCCTCGACCATCTCGTCCAGGTCGCGCTCGCATTTGTAGCCGCTCGACACGCGCGCCACGCCCGGCACGCGGCCGATGACCTCGGACGCCGCGACGGACGTGTCCCAATCGGCGCCCTCGCGCAGAAACACGCACAGCCGCCCCGAAATGCGATGGATCGTCACCACGGGGAAGCCGGCCAGCAGCGCCTCGAGGTTCTTCAGGAGCCTTGTCTCGAACGAGGCGCGGTTGTGCCCCTTGAGGCCGATTTCGTGGTAGTGGACGAGGATGATGCGTTGGAAGTCAGTCATGGAAGTCTCTCATGTCGAACGATTCGCGCGAAGCGCGTGCGTTGCTTGTGCGAGACGCACTCGATTCGCGCGTAGCGCGAAAACGGCCGCACAGGTTGGCGTAGTAAGTCAGCGAGAAGCCCCACGGTCGTTCAGATGCCGCGAAAGCAACTTGAAGCGTGCTTCTGCACGCGAGGGTTGCTTGGAGCGAGCAGCTGGGCGACCGTGGGGCTTCGCAGTGTCGGCAGGTTCCGCCGAGAACGGCGGAACCCTAATGGTTCTTGATATCGATGGAGTTCGGGTCGTACGACACCTCGCCGCGGGCGATCTCGTTGAACGCGAGCGACAGCGGCTTCTTGTCGGCGGCGCGGGCGATCTCCACGGCCGTCTGCAGCTGGATGGCGCGATCGCGCTGTCCGCGCATCATGTCGTTGATGTCGTGCGCGCGCTTCGACGCCAGGGCGCACAGCAGGAAACGGTCGTTGTCCGTCTTGTTCAGCAGCGCGTCGATCTTAGGTTCGATGATGCTCATATATCGTTTAACCTCGTGCTTTCTCAGCTTGCTCGTTGACGTAGCCCACCAACGCGGCGACGGCCTCGTCAAGGTTGTCGTTTACCAGCCGCATATCATACTCCATTTTGTGCGAAAGCTCCACTGCGGCCGCCTGCATGCGCTTCTCGATGACCTCGTCGGTCTCGGTGCCGCGTCCCCGCAAGCGCTCTTCGAGCACCTCGAGCGAGGGCGGTTCGATGAACACGAGGTGGGCCGAGGGCATCTTGTCGCGAACCTGGAAGGCGCCCTGCACGTCGATCTCGAGGATGACCTGGTCGCCGCGGGCCATGTGCTCCTCGACGGTCGCGCGCGGCGTGCCGTAGCGGTTGCCAGCGTAGGTCGCCCACTCCAAAAGCCCGTCGGTGTCCACCAGGTTCTGGAACTCCTCGGCGGTGGCGAACCGATAATGCACGCCGTCGACCTCGCCCTCGCGCGGAGCGCGCGTCGTCACGGAGCGCGACACCCAGGCGTCGGGCACCTCGCGCAACAGGCGGGCCACCAGCGTGCCCTTGCCGGCACCTGATGGCCCTGAAATAACGAACAGATTGCCGTGTCGCATACGGCGTGTTAGCCCAGACGCTCCAGAAGGGCGGTCTGCTGGCGCTCGCCCAAACCGCGCAGGCGACGGCTCTCGGCGATCTGCAGCTCCTTCATGATCTTCTCGGCCTTGGCCTTGCCGTAGCCCGGCATGGTCTCGATGAGCGTGGACACCTTCATACGGCCCACTACGGGGTCGTTCTTCATTTCGAGGACTTTCGCCAAGGTGAGCTTGCCGCTCTTCAGCTCGTCGCGAACCTCAGCGCGCTTGATGCGAGCCGCCTTCGCCTTCTCCAGGGCCGCCTGACGTTCTTCCGGGCTGAGTTGAGGAATAGCCATCTGTTTCTCTCCTTCTTCTCCAAAGCGATTCCGTGATACTATCACGCAATTATCCGTCTTGCCTTGTCAATCGCTGTAATTCCAAAAAATTCTAACGCGACGCCACACATTGTATGAGCAGCTTCCCGATAAAACCCTTTTTCGTCGCCTAACCGTTACATTCCGCCCCGCCCGAGGTCGGAAGCGGGAAACAACCGAGAAGGGGCGGCGCGCAGGTTACAGTTCCGCTACGATGGCCTCGAACGCGGCCGCCGGGTCGGGCGCCTGGGTTATGGGGCGGCCGATGACGAGATGCGAGGCGCCGTTGGCGAACGCCTGGGCCGGCGTGGCCACGCGGCTCTGGTCGCCCTTGTCGCTTCCCGCCGGGCGCACGCCGGGCGTGACGATGTAGGCGTCGGGACCCAGGATGTCGCGCAGGCGCGCAGCCTCTTGCGGCGAGGCCACCACGCCCGAGATGCCGGCGCGCTTCGCCTGCTCGGCCAGCACCACCACCTGGTCGGACATGGCGCGGCTCACGCCCGTCTCGGCCAGCGCGGCGTCGTTCATGCTCGTGAGCACCGTGATGCCGAGCGTGGCCGGCACGTCGTAACCGTACTCGGCCGCCGCGCGCACAGCTCCCCGCTGGGCCGCCTGCATCATGTCGACGCCGCCCACCGTGTGCATGGTGAGCATGTCGGCCCCGCTGCCGGCGGCGGCGTACGCGGCGCCCTCCACCTGGTGCGGGATGTCGTGGAACTTGAGGTCGAGGAACACCTTGAAGCCGCGCTCCTTGAGCGCGTACACGATGGCCGGGCCGTTCGCGTAGAACAGCGTCATGCCCACCTTCATCCACGCGGCCTTGCCCTGAAGCTGGTCGGCGAGGTCGAAGGCCTCCTCGATGCCGCAGTCGAGCGCCACGATCACGCGATCGCGCGCGGGGACCTTCTCGAACGAACTTAGCATTCCAACGCTCCTATCAGTTCGCGCACGTCCTGTACGCCCTGTTCCTCGCAATACTGCGCTATCCCGTCCACGATTTCAACCGAAGCGCGCGGATTCACGAAATTCACCGTACCGGCCGCCACGGACGTGGCTCCTGCCAGCATGAACTCCACGGCGTCGATGCCGGTCGAGATGCCGCCCATGCCGAGCAGCGGCACCGACACGGCCCGATGCACCTCCCACACCATGCGCAGCGCCACGGGCTTCACGGCCGGGCCCGAAAGGCCGCCCACCACGCGGGCGAGCTGGGGCCGGCGGCGCTTCGCGTCGACGGCCATGCCCAGAAGCGTGTTGATGAGCGACAGCGCGTCCGCGCCGGCCGCCTCGGCCGCGCGCGCGATCTCGGCGACGTCGGTGACGTTCGGCGTGAGCTTCACGATGAGCGGGCGCTTCGTGGCGGCGCGGCAGCGGCCCACCACGGCCTCAACGCTGTCCGTGCACGTGCCGATGGTCATGCCGCCCGCGTCCACGTTCGGACACGAGATGTTCACCTCGTAGGCGTCCACCGGCGCGTCTTCCAGCGCCTCGATGACCTGCACGTACTCGTCGAAGCTGTGGCCCGACACGTTCACGATGACCGTCGCGCCGCGCTCCTGCAGCCACGGCAGGTCGTGCTCCTTCAAATGCGCCACACCGGGGTTCTGCAGGCCGATGGAGTTCAGCATGCCGCTCGGCGTCTCGGCGATGCGGGGGCTCGCGTTGCCCTCCCAACCGTTCAGCGACACGCCCTTGGTGGTCACGGCGCCGAGCGAGCCGACGTCCACGAAGTCCCCGTACTCCCGCCCCGCCGCGAACGTCCCCGAAGCCGTCGTCACCGGGTTCTTCATCTCCAGCCCGCCCAGGTTCACCGCCATGCTCACCTTCGTGGGGGCCGTCGTCTGCGGCAGCGCGTTTTCTATCTCGCCCATCTACCACACCACCTTCCGCGCGTCGAATACGGGACCGTCGACGCAGGCGCGCTTTTTGCCGTCAACCGTGTCGACCACGCACGACAGGCACGCGCCGATGCCGCAGGCCATGCGCTTCTCAAGCGAGACCTCGCAGGGCACGCCCGCTTCGGCGGACATGCCGGCCACGATCTTCATAAGGGGCTCGGGGCCGCATACGGCCAGGTAATCGTATTGCTCGCCCGCCTCGGAGGCTTCTGCCAGCGCCTCGGCGACAAGCGAGGTGCAGAAGCCCTCGCGCCCGAAGCTGCCGTCGTCGGTGGCGCAGCGCGGCGGCGCGTCGAGCAGCTCCTCGTAGCGGGCCCGGCACGTGAGCGCCTGCTCGGTCTGCGCGCCCAGCACCACGTCCGTGCGCGCGCCTGCGGCTGCGAGCGACTCGGCCAGCATGAACAGCGGAGCCGCGCCCACGCCGCCGCCCACGAGCAGCGCGCGTTTCGCGTCGGCGGGATGCCAGGCGCGCCCGACGGGGCCGATAAGCTCGGCGTCGCCGCACTGCCCCGGCACGAGGCCCGTCATGTGCTCGCTGCCGAAGCCCACCGCCTGGTAGAGGATCTCCAACGTGCCGGTGCGCACGTCGCGCGCGTACACCGAGAACGGGCGGCGCAGGATATGCGCCTCCATGCCCGGCACCTTCATATGCACGAACTGCCCCGGCTCGATGCCCGCCGCGATGTCGGGCGCATCGAGCGTCATGAGGTAGAGGTTCGGGCCGACCTTCGCATTCGCAAGGATGCGCGCCCGCTCGTTGACGAGTGCCACGTTCGTCCTTTCACTCCTCGCCGCCGCTCGCAAGAGCGGCGGCGCGCGTTTCGTCTCTCGGCCGATGATTGTATCATCTGCGCGCGCGACGCGCGGCTGACAAGCCAGAATGCAAGGAATGCGCACGCGGGTACGCGGACGCGCCGCTGACGCGACGGACGGGCGAACGGCGAAGGTCCTAGCGCCTGCGGCGCTCGGGTACGCGGGCGCGGCGGCGAGGTGCAACTCGGCGTTCCCCGCGCCAGCGAAGCACTCTCGACACGAGAAGCCACGCGACGACGGCCGCGAGCGCGCCCACGAGGAAGCCGGCCAGCACGTCGGAGGGATAGTGCGCCACCAGATAGCAGCGCGCCGCGCCCATGCCCAGCATGACGAGCGAGCCGCCGAGCACCGCCTTCCAATTCCGGTACGCGAGCATGAGCGCCACCATCGCCGCCGAGGCCGCGGTCATGTGCCCGGAGGGGAACGAGAACCCGTCCTCGGGCGCGGCACCGGCGAAGCGCCACCAGTCGAGGAAGAGCGCGGACGACTCGAACGGCCGCGGCCGCGCGACGAGGTCCTTGAGCACGATGTTCGTGGCGAGCGCGCCCAAGCAGACAGCGACGAACATGACCGCCCCCGCACGTCGCGTGCGCTTGAACGCCATGAGCACGATTGCCAACGCGAAGAAGCACGCGCCCTTCTCGCCTACGAAGCTCACCGCCTCGAACAGGGGCGTGATCGCGAAGCCCCCGCATGCTGCGAGCGCATGGAACGCTCCCAAGATCGTCGTGTCGAATGCGGCGAACGTATCGTTGAGCCACGCGGCCATCAGGGTCGTTTCCATCGAACCGTCCTTTCGTCTCACGGATGCTGCGAGCCCCTTGCGGGCCCGAGCCTCCATGAAACGATCCGCGCCGGCGTGCGGCAAGCCACGATGCGTCGCGCGGGCGACACGGCGAGTGGCATAGCGGGCGATCAGGGGTTACGAGCGCAGGATGCGATAGCCGATGACGGCTTTCGCCACGAGAAGCGCGAACAGAAGCGTCGTGGCGTAAGGTTGCATGGTGGCCGTGAGCATGACGACGGCCGCAACCTGCACCGCGAATCCGGCGAAAGCCATCGGGCGCACGATGCGGCGCGCATCGCGCCAAACGCACGCAAGCTCCACGATGCCCACGGCAACGAGCGCGCCGACGGCGGCGGCGATGCAGACGAACGAGACGCCGAGCCCGACAGACGCTCCGTACTCCGCAAGGCTCGCCATGCGCACGAACGATCCGTCCCGCACCCCGTACAGCGGAAGGAACGCGAACAGGACAGCCAGCACGTCGAGCAGTCCGAACGCCAAAAAGCCGTTGCTGCGCGCGGTTGAGCGGCGCTCGTCGCGGGCGAGCACGATGAGGTCGTCGGTGGACAGGAGGTCGTCCACCGACACGTCGAACAAACGCGCGACAGCCTGCAGCGAATCGAGGTTGGGCGAGCCGCCGCCCGTCTCCCACTTCGAGACGGCCGTGCGCGACACGTACAGCTTGGCGGCAAGCTGCTCCTGGGTCAGGCCGCGCTCGGTGCGCAGCGCTTTCAGCTTTTCTCCGAAATCCACGGTACGCGCCCTCCTTTCGGCCCTAAGGATGGCCGACCCGCGCCGTCGCGGCAAGACACGATTCGTGTCATCGACCGTCCGCGCCGGTCGCATGCTTGCGCGCGACTACGGCGATCGTCGGACTGGTCTCGTCGAGCGGTGCGCCCGCCGCGTCGCCGACCAGCTCCACCACCTCGAAACCGGCCTCTTCGAGCTCTGCCGAGAGCGCCTCGGGGGTGAAGTACGTGTTCCATAAATGGTAGGACGTCGCGCCCTCGGGCGCGATCACCGCGATCTGCTCGAGCGACACGGCGTCCGCAAAGCGGCAGCACCGTTGCACCTCGAGATGCGGACCCGCGTTCCAGAACCCGCCCGCAGGATGGTCTTCCCACACCGTGCGCTCCTCGAAGGCCTCGAGCTTGCGCCGCGAGAACACGTCGAGCACGAGGGCGCCGCCCGGACGCAAGCGATCGCGGACGCGGCGCAGCACGATGCGGCGCTCGTCGGTCGACAGCGCACCGAAGTCGCAGTAGATCATGACGGCGACGTCGAAGGCGCCGTCCAGGTCGAGCTCGAGGTAGTTCTGGCGCCGATAGTCGATGGCGAGCCCCTGCTCGCCCGCCGTGCGGCGCGCGTAGTCGAGCGAGCGGGGCGAGAGGTCGACGCCCGTCACCGCGTAACCCGCGCGCGCGAAGCGCTCGGCGTACAGCCCTGGGCCGCAGCCCAAGTCGAGCAGGCGCGGATGCGTCGTCGGAGGCGCCGCGGCGCGTATCCAATCGGCGGAGCGATCCATGAACGCGAAGCTGCGGCTGGCCCCTTCGAATTCAGGGTCGAGATGCGCCGTCAACATGCTGCGCGATAGGTGCTCGTCGTCCCAGAACGCCGCATCGGTCCGCTCGTACAGCGCGGGCGGTTTCAACAAGCTGTGGAGGTCGTCGTACAACGTCACGGGCATTCCTTTCTTGGCAGTCGTCGCGCTATTCTAGCATCTGGTATCATGCTGTGCTCCAGAGCATGTCGCACCTCTGCTGAAGGAGTCCGCATGGAGAAGCTGCCGCCCATCGAAAAAGTGTACGAAGCGTGGTCCGCCATCGCCGACGGGCGCGTCGCGCTGCGTCCCGACGAGCGGCGCGCGACGGTCGCGTCCTCGAACGGCGCGAAGGCGTACACCGTGGCTTGGAGCGAGGACGGCTCGACCTATTCCTCGAACGACAACGCCACGTACTGGCAGGGCTACGCGGGCTACCCCGTCATCGCCGTGCTCATGCTGCAAGGCAGGCTTCCGCTCGATCGCGCCGCAGCCGACAAGTTCGCGCACGTGGACTGGACCGAGCTCAACGAGCGCTTCCGGCGCGACTACGCGGCCGCGGTGCACGCCGTCGTCGAGGAGCGCGGCCTCGACGCGGCTCAGGTGGAAGCGGCGGCGCACGAGGTATACGCCGCCCTCGGAGCGCTGGAGATCGCGATCAAGCGCGGGTCGGTCAGACCGCCGAAATCCCAAAAACCGCAAGACGGGGCGCCGGCGAGGCAGGACTCGTAACGCCCGCCCGTCGATCCCGCGGTTGCCGGGCGCGACCGTCCCGCCTGCGCGGCCGCGCCTCACATGGGCTTCAGGTTGCGGTCGAGCCGGTCCGTCATCCAGGCGAGGCGGCTCGCGCGACCGGCGTCCGTCTTGGCGTCGAAGTACGCGCGGGCGTACGTCTTCCTCACCGAAGAGGGCATGGCCAGAAAGTTCGCATGGGCCGGATCACGCCCTTCGAGCAGCGATTCCAAGGCCGCGATGTGCTCCTCGGTGACGTCCGGCGCCTTCGGAGCGTCCCAGCTTCCGTTTTCCTTGGCGGCTTCCACCGCCCTTCTGCCGGGATCGGCCATCGCACCGCTCCGCTCGAGTTTCTCGGCGAGCGCCTTGTTCTTGTCCGACCAGACGCTGTTCTTCCGGCGCGGCGCGAAGTACTTGCGGTAGGACCCCTCGTCGATGCGACGCATCTGCCCGTCGATCCAACCGAAGCACAGCGCCTCCTCCAGCGCCTCGCCCGCCTTGAGCGTGCTCGGGCCACCGGGCTTGCCGAACAGCAGCCAGACGCCGGAGCTCGACTCGCCGTTGGCCTGCAGCCACGCCCTGAACTCGTCTCTGGTCGCGAACTTCAGCGGCTCGTCCATGCGATGCACCTTCCTCTCCTTAAAGAACGTGCGCCCCTGACGCGAAGATGCGCCGGCAGCGATTCGCATCCATTATGGGCCATCGCGACGCCGACGGGCACGGAAGCGTCGACCCTTTCACGGCTTCGCCCGCACCGGAACCGCGCCCGCCGCGCCGCACCTTGCTAGGAGCCGTCGTGCACGAGCTTGAGGCCGACGACGCAGGCGATGAGGCCCGCGATGAGCAGCACCTTCGCCACCGAGACCGGCTCGGTTCCCGAGAACATGCCGTAGGCGACGGTGAGCGAAGCGCCGATGCCCACCCAGACGGCGTACGCGGTGCCGGTCGGCAGCGTTTTGACCGCATAGGACAGGCCGACCATGCTCAGAACCAGCGCGACCAGGAACACGATCGAGGGCGCCAGCTTGGTGAACCCCTCCGCGCGCCCGAGCGCCGTGGCCCACACCGCTTCCAAAACACCCGATACGATAAGAACGACCCATGCCATGAGAAAACTCCCTTCCGTAGGTTGCGCGCCGTCTTTGCGTTCCTGGTACGGCTGCCCTCGTCAGGGAATCATGGAGAATCACGAAACGCATCCAGTGTAGCAGATCGCCCGTTTTGCGGGAGAACCGTAACCTTTCGGTTGCGACTGGCCATTTCGTCGCGCGCGGGGTATGCTTGGCTCCTGATTTCGATGCGATGGGAACAGGGCGCGATGCGAGACGACCTATACGTGACTTCGCTGTCAATCGATTGGGAAGGCGTCCCCGAGAGGGGCGTCTACCCGTTCGCCGTTCCGGCCATCGCGAGCATCGAGACGCTTGATTTGGCGAGCTCCATCACGTTCTTCTGCGGCGAGAACGGCACCGGCAAATCGACGCTGCTCGAAGCTCTGAGCATCGCCTACGGGCTGAACCCCGAGGGCGGCACGCGCAACTACACGTTCTCGGTGCACGACGACCATTCGGAGCTCTGCGACCACGTGCGCCTGCTCAAAAGCATCTTCCGGCCGCGCGACAGCTTCTTCGTGCGCTCGGACACGCTGTTCAACCTCATATCGGAGATGGACGTGCTCGAGGACGACCGCCGCTACTTCGGCGGACGCTCGCTGCACAGCGTGTCGCACGGCGAGGGTATCCTCGCGCTCGTGTCGCGTCGTTTCGGCGGCGGCGGGTTCTACGTGCTGGACGAGCCGGAGACGGGGCTGTCGCAGCTGGGACAGGTGGCGCTCCTGGCCGAGATCGTGCGGCTGGCACAGGCAAGCTCGCAGTTCGTCATCGCCACGCACTCCCCCATCCTGCTCACGGCGCCAGGTGCGGTCATCTACCAGTTCGACGACGAGGTGCGCGAGGTGGATCTGCGCCAAACCATGGAATGGGACGCCCTCAACCGCTTCCTGGACGACCCGGAGGGCATGTTGGCGGAGTTCTTGGACGGTTGACGGAAGGAGCGCCGAACGTCGTTTGCGCCCTTCTCGCGATCTTGCAACTATGTCTATACATAGTTTATACGGAAGGAGGCAGCGTCCGGCACTCGTCGTCAGCTCCGACACCTTCAACAGGCGCTCCAGCCTGACCGCCGTCTGCCCCATCACTTCGGTGAACAACGGGTACCCTTTGCACGTGGGCATCGAGAGCGACGACGTGCGAGGCTTCGTCTGCGTCGAGCAGGTGAGGACCATGGATCTGTCGCACCGGAAGTGCAAGTGCCTTGGCAGGGCAAGCGAGAGCGACGTCAACCTCGTTCTGTCCTACCTGGCATCGGTTTTCGGATGGTGAGTCCTGTCGCCTGAGGGCTTCCCGACAATGCGGGCGGGGCTTTCCGGCTCCCGCCCGCCTGTTCGTGTTAGCGGTCCCCTACCCCCACTGTGGCAGGTCCTGCAGGGCCACCACGGTCAGGCCGTTCTCGCGGGCCATCTCCATGCCGGCCACCATGGCCTGGGCGCCGGCCAGGTTCGTGACGTGGGTCACGCCGTGTTTCACTGCCTCCAGGCGCAGCTCGTAGCCGTCGGCGCGCGTGGCGTGGCCGAACGGGGTGTTGATCATGAGGGCGATCTCCCCGCTTGCGATGCGTTCGAGCACGTTGGGCGTGCCCTCGTGCACCTTCTTCACTTCCTCGCAGTCCACGCCGGCGGCGCGCAGGGCGCGGGCGGTGCCGGCGGTGGCCACCACCTTGAAGCCCAGGCGCACGATGTCGCGCGCGATGGACACGATGGAGCGCTTGTCGCGGTCGCACACGCTGACGAACACCGTGCCGCCCTCGGGCAGCGCGTAGCTGATGGCCAGCTGCGTCTTGGCGAAGGCGGCCGGGAAGTTGCCGGCGATGCCCATGACCTCGCCCGTGGACTTCATCTCGGGGCCGAGCACCGTGTCGGCGCCGGGGAAGCGGCCGAACGGCATGACGGCCTCCTTCACGCTGTAGTGCTCGAGGCGGCGGTCGTCGGGCGGCAGGCCGAGGTCGGCTATCTTCTCCCCCGCCATGATGCGCGCGGCCGTCTTCGCCAACGGCACGCCCGTGGCCTTCGACACGAACGGCACGGTGCGGCTGGCGCGCGGATTGGCCTCGATGATGTAGATGACCTGGTCCTTGATGGCGAACTGGATGTTGATGAGGCCCACCACGCCCAGACGCAGGGCCAAGTCGCGCGCGATGGAGCGCAGCTGGGACACCAGCGACTCCGACAGCGCGAACGGCGGCGTGCAGCAGGCCGAGTCGCCCGAGTGGATGCCCGCCATCTCGATGTGCTCGAGCACGCCGCCCACGTACACCCGCTCGCCGTCGCAGAGCGCGTCGAGGTCCACCTCCACCGCCCCTTCGAGGAAGCGGTCGAGGTACACCGGGTGGTCGGGGGATATCTTCGCGGCCTCGGCCATGTACTTCTCCAGCTGGGCGCCGTCGTACACGATGCCCATGCCGCGCCCGCCCAGCACGTAGCTGGGGCGCACGAGCAGCGGGAACCCTATCTGGTCGGCCACGACGCAGGCCTCCTGGTAGGTGGAGGCCATGCCGGCGGCCGGGTAGGTGATGCCCATCTCGTCGAGGATGGCGGCGAAGCGGTCGCGGTCCTCGGCCAGGTCGATGGCCTCCGGCGAGGTGCCCATGATGGGGACGCCGGCCGCCGCCAGCGCCGTGGCCAGCTTGAGCGGAGTCTGGCCGCCGAGCGTCACCACCACGCCGTCCGGGCGCTCCACGTCCACGATGTCCATGACGTCCTCAAACGTGAGCGGCTCGAAGTACAGCTTGTCGGACGTGTCGTAGTCGGTGGACACCGTCTCGGGGTTGCAGTTCACCATGATGGTCTCGAAGCCCGCCTCGGCCAGCGCGTAGCTCGCGTGCACGCAGCAGTAGTCGAACTCGATGCCCTGGCCGATGCGGTTCGGCCCCGCGCCCAGGATCATGGCGCGCTTGCGCGTTTTCGGGGCCACCTCGGTTTCGGCGGCGTCGTAGGTCTTGTAGTGATAGGCCGTCGAGCTGGGGAACTCGGCGGCGCAGGTGTCCACGGTCTTGAACGCGGGCAACACGTGCAGCAACTTGCGGCACGTGCGCACGGTGAGCTCGTCGGAGTTCGTGAGGTGCGCGATCTGCGCGTCGGACAGCCCGAAGCGCTTGAGCACGCGGAACGCGTCGGCGTCCAGCTCGTCCAGATGCGTGCCGCGCAGGTTCTCCTGCACGCGCACGATATCGGCCATGCGGGAGATGAAGAACGGGTCGATGCCCGTGGCGTCGCACACCTCCTCCACCGTCCACCCGCGGCGCAGTGCCTCGGCCAGGTAGAACACGCGCTCGGCTGTGGGACGTGCCACGAGGTCGGCGAACGCCTCGCCGTCGGGCAGCTCGCCTTCCTTGCCGTCGGCGCCCAGGCCCGCGCGCCCGTTCTCCAGCGAGCGCATGGCCTTGCCGAGCGACTCCTCGAACGTGCGGCCGATGGCCATGATCTCGCCCACGGCCTTCATGCGCGTGGACAGGGTGTCGTCGGTTCCCTGGAACTTCTCGAAAGCGAAGCGCGGCACCTTCACCACGCAGTAGTCGATGGACGGCTCGAAGCACGCCGGCGTGGCCTTCGTGATGTCGTTCACGATCTCGTCGAGCGTGTAGCCCACGGCCAGCTTCGCCGCCGCCTTCGCGATGGGGAAGCCCGTGGCCTTCGACGCCAGCGCCGAGGAGCGCGACACGCGCGGGTTCATCTCGATGACGATCATGCGGCCGTTGTCGGGGTTGACGGCGAACTGCACGTTGGAGCCGCCCGTCTCCACGCCGATCTTCTCCAAGATGGCGAGCGACGCCGAGCGCATGCGCTGGTACTCCACGTCGGAGAGCGTCTGGGCGGGCGCGACCGTGATGGAGTCGCCCGTGTGCACGCCCATGGCGTCGAAGTTCTCGATGGAGCACACGATGATGCCGTTGCCGGCATGGTCGCGCATGACCTCCATCTCGTATTCCTTCCAGCCCTCGATGCTCTCCTCCACCAGCACCTCACCGGCCGGGGAGAGCTCCAGGCCCTGCCCCACGATCTCGTGCAGCTCCGCCTCGTCGTGCGCGATGCCGCCGCCCGCGCCGCCCATGGTGAACGAGGGGCGCAGCACCACCGGGTAGCCGAGCTCCGCCACGATGGCCTCGGCATCGGCCAGCGAGTAGGCGTAACCCGAACGCGACGTCTCGATGCCCAGCTCCGCCATGCACTCGTTGAAGAGCTTGCGGTCCTCGCCGCGCTCGATGGCGGCCAGATCGCAGCCGATCATCTCCACGCCGTACTTCTCCAGCACGCCGGCGCGCGCCAGCTCGACCGCCGTGTTGAGGCCGGTCTGGCCGCCGAGGGTGGGCAGCAGGGCGTCGGGGCGCTCCTTCGCGATGACCTGCTCCACGAACTCGGGCGTGATGGGCTCCACGTAGGTGCGGTCGGCGAGTCCCGGATCGGTCATGATGGTGGCGGGGTTGCTGTTCACGAGCACCACGCGGTAGCCGTCGGCTTTGAGCACCTTGCACGCCTGCGCGCCCGAGTAGTCGAACTCGCACGCCTGCCCGATGACGATGGGGCCGCTGCCTATGACGAGGATGGTGTTGATGTCGGTACGCTTCGGCATGCTAGTTCGCCTCCTTCGAGTTGTCATCCTGAGCGAGCGGGGCTTCCCTTTTGTCATCCTGAGCGAGCGGTACTTCCTTTTTGTCATCCTGAGCGAGCGAAGCGAGTCGAAGGATCTCTGACTCCGAAGATCCTTCGACTCCGGCCTGCGGCCTCCGCTCAGGATGACAGGTGGGGGACGCTTCAGCGCTCTGCTCAGGATGGCAAGAGACGCCGTTGCCCTCGGCGCCCGCCACGGTGGCGGCTTGCTCGCCGAACGTCCAGCCGGCCAGGCGGTCGGCGGCGATGTCGATGTCGAGGTAGTCCTCGCGACCGTCCATGAGCCGTCCGAACGCGGTGAACAGGTAGTGCGCGTCGGTGGGGCCGGGCGAGGCTTCGGGATGGTACTGCACCGAGAACGCCGGGATGTCCAGGAAGGCCACGCCCTCGGCGGTGCCGTCGTTCAGGTTCACGTGCGTGAGGCGGATGCGGCCGAACCGCTCGTTGTCCACGACCGGCGCGATGCCGGCTCGCGCCCAGAAGCGCAGGTCGTCCTCATGGCCCTTGAACCCGCCCGACAGCTCGGGCACGAGCGCCCCCAAGCTGGGGAACAGCAGCCCGAAGCCGTGGTTCTGCGCCGTGATCTCCACGCGGCCGGTGAGCAGGTTCATGACGGGATGGTTGCCGCCGCGGTGGCCGAACTTGAGCTTCTCGATGCCCGCCCCGGCGGCCTTCGCGATCATCTGGTGCCCCAGGCAGATGCCGAACACCGGCACGCGGCCCAGCAGCTTCTGCACCTGGGAGTACGTTCCCTCCACGGCCTCGGGGTCGCCGGGGCCGTTCGACAGGAACACGCCGTCGGGGCCCATGGCCAGCACGTCTTCGGCCGGCGTGTCCCACGGCACGACGGTCACGTCGCAGCCCGAGCGCACGAGGTTCTGCAGGATGGAGCGCTTCGCCCCGCAGTCGTAGGCGACGACGCGGTGGCGCGCTGGCGCGGGCTCGGCCACGGCGAACGCGTGGCTCGCGGGCAGCGCGTCCGCCGGGTGCGGCTCCGCGCACGACACGGTGGCCGCCAGGTTCTGCCCGACGAGGGGCTCGCTCGCGCGCACCTTGGCGAGGAGGCTGGCTTCGTCGACGTCGACGGTGGAGAGCACCGCGCGCTGAGCGCCGTGGTCGCGCACGTGGCGGACGAGGGCGCGGGTGTCGACGCCCTCGACGGCCACCACGTTGTGCTCGCGCAGGTAGTCGGGAAGGCTCGCGGTGCTGCGCCAGTTCGACGGCGTGGCGCACATGTCGCGCACCACCAGCCCGCGCAGCGCCGGCTCGTCCGCCTGCGCGTCCTCGGGGTTCACGCCGTAGTTGCCGACCTGGGGGTACGTCATCGTGATGATCTGCCCGGCGTAGGACGGGTCGGTGATCACCTCGAGGTAGCCCTCGAGCGACGTGTTGAAGCATATCTCGCCGTACACCTCGCCGGGTGCCGCGCACGCCGTGCCGCGGAACACCGCGCCGTCCTCCAGCACGAGCGCCGCCGGCGCGGGCGCGGGCTTCGACGTGCCTTCCAACAGCTTGTTCGCTATCTCGCTCAAAATCTTCCTTCCGCTCGGGCAGCATATACGAAAAAACGCCTTCGTCGGGGACAAAGGCGCACGTGGTCCTGGGAAAGCTATGCTGCGCACCTTGTCGGTCTCTCCGTACCGCCTTAAAGGTCGCAAGCTAGTATACGACTATTTAGATGATTATGCTTGTGATTTGCATTATTTTCGGTGTTTCGGCAATAAATATGCAGTTTTGAAACAAGCGGAGGAAACCGCCTCGGCGCGGTGCGAACGGAAGGGAACGCGGTTAGGGAGGATAAGGCGGCTCAGAAGGCCGAGATGCGGGGCGCGGCTGCCGTGGACGCGACGAGGCCCGTCAAGGCCACCTCGGCGCATGCGAGCGCGACCGCGACGGCCAGCAGCGCGACGACGCCGACCCAGCTCGTGCCGCCATGGGCGCGCACGTACGCGACCGCCTCCCGCTCGTTCGCCGCGCCTTGCGAGAACGCCTTGGCGTGCAGCCGGTCGGCGCGCCAGCGGTACAGGTACGGGAAGGCGAAGCCCAGCACCACGCAGGTGACCAGGCTCAGCAAGGCCCAGAGAAAGCTTTCGGGCAGGAAGCCCGCAAGCACGTTGAACGCCACGAGCACGGCCGCCTCCGCATAGCACTTGCGGTACGCCCAGTACAAGGGCCCTAGGAAGAACGTGCACCAGCTGAAGCCGCCGTCGCGAACCTTGCCCAAGAGCGTCCAGTCGGGAGCGCCGTCCGGACCCGCGACGAGCGCCTCGTAGCGGTCGGCCTCAGGTGGGACCCAGCCCCCTGCGCCGCCCTGCCCATTTGTTCGAAAATCGTCCATGTCCGCAGTATACGCCATCCAAAACCGGCAGGGGTCGGCAACCGGCGACGCCGGCGCGCCGTCCAGCGGTTTCGGAAGGCGCGCTCCCGCCCAAAAGCCGCGCGCGTCGAGGGAGCCTGTAACCGGCCGTTTGCCGCGCTATGCCGCCGCGAGCGACTCCACCGCCTCGGCTGCCAGGGCGGCCGTACGGGCGTAGAAGTCGTCGCCCGCCGCGCGCAGGCAGCGGGCGGCCTTGCCGAACCATGCGGCCGCATGCTCATGCGCGAACTGGCGCAGCAGCTCCGCAGCGCGCTTCGCCGCCTCGGGATCGGCCTGCGCCGCATCCGCCCCTGCACGGGCGAGGAAGGCCATGAACGCCAGCTCGCACGCCATCGAGTCGGGCTTCAGCGACTTCACGGCCGGAGCGAACCCTTCCATGGCACGGTAGTCGAACCCCACGGCACGGTAGCACTTGAGAACGTGGTCGGCGCGCGCGCCCGTCGCGGGAGCGTACGTCACGCGCCCGCCCTCCTCCACGGCGCCGCGCACGCTGCTCTCGACGAGCGGCACGTAGAAGGGGCTCGTGGGCACGAAGAAGCGGTCGGAATATCGTTGCGCGAGCGCGGCGTCGGGCTCGACGGCGTCGAAGCGCTCGTCGCCCAGCGCGCGGGCCACGCGAGCCATATCCCCCACCACCCGCTCGGAAGGCTCGTTCACGAGCGCCTCGGCGCAGGCTTCCGCGATGACGGAGAAGCCGCGCAGCACGTCGGCCGGCAAGGGTTTTGCATCGTTCAAGGTCGAACCTCCCAATCGATAAGGAAACGATAGTCGCACCGGTTGATCCGCAGGGGCGGTGTCCCGACAGCCGCCGTGCGCGGTTCGGGAAGGGAAACCGCCGCTGCTTTTCCGGCTTCGCCGGAACGGGCGATCAGGAGATCGCCCCTACGAAGCAACCAGCGAGAGCGGAGGCGGAAGGGCCTTCCGCAGGCCCTTCCGCCCAGCAACGCGCGCCTCTAGGCGAACGCGACCGCCAAGGCGGCCATGATCACCAGGTAGCGCAGCATGAAGCCGCCCACGAGCACGCCGGCTTCGCCCACGAGGGCAAGCGCCTTGCCCGAACCCGGAGCGACCGCCGCGGCACCGTCGGCGACTTCGGAAACGGCGGCCTTCGCGGCGCCGGGCTTCCCGCGCCGCGCCAGCTCCAGCGCGAACGGCAGCACCTGGCCCACGCACACGAACCCGAGCCAGAACGGCACGGCGTACGCACCGGAAAGCAGGTTCGCCACCGAAGCCGACGCCGCGGCCGCGGCCGAGCCCGACGTGCCGGCCGTCACGCCCAGCAGGGCCGCCACCAGCACGAGCTCCAGCACGGGCAGCACGAGGCCGGCCTTGGAAAGCGCCGGCAGCGCCTCGGCCTCGTCGGGCGCGACCAGGTGCGTGACGAACAGCACCGCGGCCATGCCGGTGGAGGCCGCCGACACCACGAACAGCACCGGCAGCAGGGCCATGTTCCACAACGGGAACGCCACCCCCGCATCTCCCAGCAGCACGCCGGTGTAGGCGGCCACGCACACGGCCAGCAGCGCGCCTGCGACGTCGAGCGCCTTCGGCGTCTTCTTCCGCACCAGCAGCAGCGCCAAGTCGACCACGCTCACCGCCAAGAACACGCTCAGGATGACGACGCCCCAAGCCATGACGGAGTTCAGGTTCGACACCAGCATGAAGAACCGCAGCGGGTTGTTGAACCCGGCCTTCGCGTCCACCACGAGCACGAGCGTGCCCACGGCCACGGCTACCGGCGCGATGACGAAGGCGATCTTCTTCATGCGCGGCGCCGGCTTCTTCGCCCAGTTCGAAAGCGCGCCCAGGACGAACGCCCCGGCCCCCAAACCGGCCAGGAACAGATAGATTGCTATGAATGCGTCCCAAACCATCTCGATCACCCCTCGTACGGCCGCATGACGTTGCCGCCGCGATGGATGGCGGACGCAACCGGCATGGCTTCGGTTTCATTAAGGCCGATGTAGCGCAGCGCGGGATGCAGGCCCAGGTCCTCGTAGAGCACCTCGCCGCCCTTCGCCTCGGCCAGGCGCTTGGAGATATCGCTCTCCGGGTCGTTCAAATCGCCGAACGTGCGGGCGTAGCCCACGCACGTGCTCACGCAGGCCGGCAGCAGCCCGACGCTCGTGCGGTGGTGGCAGAACGTGCATTTCTGCACCTCGCCGGACTCCAGCTGGTAGCGCACCTGGTACGGGCACGCCGCCATGCAGTACTTGCACCCGATGCACTTGTCCTGGTCGATCTGCACCGTGCCGTCGTCGGCTCGATAGCTGGCGTTCGTGGGGCACACCTTCACGCAGGGGGCGTCCTCGCAGTGGTTGCACTGCTTGGGCACGTTCGCGCGCGCGATGCGCCCGTCCGGCCGCTCCACGTCGAAGCTCTCGATCCAGGTGTTGAACGCGCCCAGCGACACGTCGTTCTCGCGCTTGCAGGCCACGGTGCACGCGTTGCACCCGATGCACAGGGATAGGTCAATCAGCATGCCAAGCTTTTTCTCACTCATGATCGCACACCCCCTATGCCTTCTCGATTTTGAACATGCCGCCGCAGCGTCCCGGGCTCGCCGCGTCGTTCTCGGCGATGATGCTGATGACGTCGTCGCCGGTCACGCCCGTGACGGTGGGGTCGAGCATCTGGTGGATGCGCACGCCGGCCGCGACGGCCGGATCGCCCTTGGTCACCGCGCCGTCCACCTCGATGTCCTGGGCGCCGTAGTTCTGGTGCCCGTAGCCGAACGCGAGGGCGAACGCGCCCTTCGTCTGGCCGGCGCGCACCATGGCGATGCCCTCGCTCACGTCGCCGAGCGGCGTGGTGGCGCGAACCTTGTCGCCGTCCTTGATGCCGAGGGCGGCCGCGTCCTCGCGGTTGAGCTCGATGTAGTTGTGGCTGCACAGATCCCGCATGACGGGGCTGTTCGACAGCATGGATATCGAGCGGAAGCGGGGCTTGTGCTCGGAGGCCCCGAACGGGTACTCCTCGCGCGAGAAATGGTCGGTCATGGGCGAGAGGTCGGTGAACGTCTCGGGGTTGTAGCCGAACACGCCCGGCAGGCGCTTGCCCGAGTAGCAGTTCTTGTTCAGCGCGCGCTTCTCGCTGTAGTAGTACGTCTGGTTCTCCTTCTCGAAGCCGCGGCTGCGGCGCCCGTCGGCGTCGTGCACGTAGGACATGGGCCAGTAGCGCCCGCCGCGCGAGAGCACGTTGAGCACCTTGGGCCACTCCTCGGCGGTGACGGCCGCTTTGAAGCTTTCGGGCAGCTCGTCGAGGGCCTGGACGCGCATCTCCTCGTCGGAGATGTCGGCCACCGGCTCTTCGGCGTACGCGAGGTTCGCGACCGCCTTCAGGTAGAAGTCGCAGGCGTCGCGCAGGGGCCACGCCTTGCCGTCGGCGTCCTTGATGGCGTTCTCACCCCAACCGGGCAGCTCGCACGCCTGGGCCACGTCGGCCAGGAACGTCTCCCAGCTGGCATGGCGGCCGTCGTCGAGCAGCATGCTCTCCGGCTCCTTCACCTGCCAGCGCACGGTGGTGCCGTAGCCGGTGAACGTGGTGCCCGTGGTGGGCAGGCCGAAGCTCTCGTAGGGAGTCACATCGGGCACGATGTAGTCGGCGTACTGGGCATGCTCGCCCACGAAGACGTCGCACACGATGTGCAGCGGCAGCACCTCGGGATCGCACAGGCGCTCCACGACCTCGTCGCGCATGGCGCCCGGCGTGGCCTGCAGCGTGTTGCACATGAAGGAGGTGAGGATCTTCGCCTGGTAGGGATAGCGGTTCACGATGGAGAGCAGCGCCTGGCTGTCGGACGCCGCGCCGTTGCCGAACCAGGGCATGAGCGGCTTGGGATCCTTCTCGCCCGCCGCCACGCGATTCTTGTACTCGTCGGTCTTCTCCCACGCCTTCACCGTGCGCGAAATGTAGGTGGCGTTCTTGGTGGAGACGTCGGGCTTGCCGGCGATGGTGCCCAGCTTGTAGCGCGCGCCGTTGCCCGCCGTGGTGGGAGCCGGGCTGTTGGGGGCGTTGCCGCCGATCATCTGGTTCGCGCCGATGATGGCGTGCAGCACCGCCGCGCCCATGACCGTGTCGATGCCGTTGACCGAAGCGGCCGAGCCGCCCTTGTGGCAGATGCCCGCGCGCGTGCCGTGGGAGGTGTACTCCTTGGCTATGCGCTCCAAATCCTCCACGGACACGCCGGTGATCTCGGAGTACTCCTCCATGGTGTACTCGTTGACCGAGTCCTTGAGCAGCGAGAAGCCGGTGCGCACCTTCACGCCGTTCACTTCGCCCTCGAACTCGAGCGCGCCCTTGCCGCACGCGGAGTGCACGGCGGGCTGGCCCGTGGCGGCGTCGATGACGACGAACTGGTCGAGCGCCTTGCCGTCCTTGTCCTTCTCCTCGGGCGCGTCGATGCCGGCGTCGGCAGCGCGCATGAGCTTGAGGTGGTTGGGATGGCCCTCGTCGACGATGACGAGGTACGTGGCGTTCGTGTAGGCGCCGTAGCCGCCTGCGACGGCCGCCTTCTGCGTGGTGAACGAGAGGGCGTCGGCGTCGTAGGTCTTGTCCGCGATGATCTTCTGCACGAGGGCCGCGCAGAAGGCCGCGTTCGTGGCCGGCTTGATGGGTATCCAGTTGATGCCCGGGATGGTGGGCGTGACCGAGCCGTTGGCCAGCGTGCAGTCGATGACGTCGATCTTCAGCTTGCCGGCGGCCAGGTTCGCGAGCGTGCGCTTGCCGGAGCTTTGGAAGTTGATCATGCTGCCGCCGGGGAAGGCGCCCAGCCAGATTGCGTATTCGGCCTCTTCGGGTTCAGGTGTGAGGCCGTTATCACCTTTTGATGCCAGCGAACTCGCTGAGTTGGCGACCGCTCAACTGCTGGCGTGCCCGTAGGCGTTGATCGTGCCGAACGTCGAGGCGAAGCGGCTCGAGAAGTTGCCGCGGCCGTCGGAACGGCTTCCCAGCATGATCAGCTGGTTGGACACGGGGCCGAGGCTCGGCTCTTCGGGGTTCATGGGCGTTTCGGTGTCGTGCAGCGCCTTGAAGCCCATGATGTCGCGGTCCTCTCCGATGTCGGCGAACAGCTTGCCGCCCTCGGTGACCTCTTTGATAAGCTGGTCCCAGCCGATGGCCTTCCACTTGCCCTCGCCGCGCTTGCCGGCGCGCTTGAGGGGCGCGGTGATGCGGTCGGGCTGGGTGTAGCCGTCGAGCGTGCCGTTGCCGCGCCCGCACACCGTGCCGCGCAGCAGGTTGCCTTTGCCGTTGGCGTAGCTGAGCGACTGGTAGGCCTCCGTGAGCGGCGCCTCGAAATCGAGGAACGGGTACGCGTCGGCCGGGTTGTAGGGGTTGCCCCCCACGCCCAGCACGCTGCCCGTTTCCCGGTCGAGCTTCACGCGGTTTCCGCACGAGCAGTAGCAGCCCACGCAGCCGGAATAGCGCACGACCACGTCCTCGTTGACGGCCACCTCCCCCGTCTTGGGGTCGACGCTCGCCTCGACGGGCTTGCCCTTGGCGGGCGCCGGGAACGCGGACTCCGCAGCCACGGCGGCCGTGGGCTGGGTCCCGAGGGTCGCTCCCGCAACCGTCAAGGCGCCGAGCGCCCCCATCGCCTCGACGAACGTTCGCCGGTCGATGTTTTTCGATCCCATACTCTCCTCCTCCTTCGTTGTAGCGATCGAACACAACGGTTGGTAAGTCTAGGCGGGAGGAAGCGCCGCTTCATCACCTGAACGAGGCGTTTTGCCCCGGTAACCTCGTCTAAACGCCTCACCTGATCCAGGTGAAGTTTTCGTTTTCCCCGTTCAAGTACGAGTTGAGCGAAAAGAGCCCGCTTTCAGGGCGTGGCGGGGCGCACCGGCCATGCTCTATAATCGACAGCGGGGGTGGAAAGTAACATGAAGGAATACTACCGGCGGAACCTGCCGCTGTACCGTCACGAGACCATCGGGTTTGCGCTCTTTTTGGCGTGGGTGTTCTGCACGCTGTTCGGGTGCGGCCTGGCCACGCACGACACGGCCATCGACGGCACGTTCACCACGTACAACCTGGAGCGCATCTGGATGGTGAGCGGCCTGTTCGAGGGGCTGGGAGGCGCGGCCGGGCTTATCGCCTCGCGCTTCGTGCGCGATCCCGACCGCCTGGTGCGCCGGCGCGCCTTCGGGGCGGCGGCGCTCGCCTGCGCCGTCTTGGGCAACGTGCTCACCTGGTTCGCGTGGACCGACCGCTTCGGCGCGGCCTGGGCGTTCCACGTGCCGGGCGGCGCGCTCACGGGCATCGCCGTGGCGCTGTTCGCCATGCTGTGGAGCGACCGTCTGGGATCCTACGACGAAGCGCACGTGGAGTTCGCCATACCCTTGTCGTTTACGGTGTCCTTCGTGCTGTACTCCGTGCTGCTGTTCACGAAGCGCGGGTCCATCCCGTTCCTCGCGCTGCTGCTGGCCATGATCGCCCTCTCGTTCTGGCTCGCCTGCCGCCGCCCGCCCGAGGCGCGCCCATGCGGATCCGAGGCGCGCGCGACGCTGCCGCCCCATCGCGGAATGCTCTCGTTCTGCCTGCTCGTGTGCTTGTCGTGGGTGCAGGTGGCGTTCTTCCGCGTCGTGTCCACGCCGGCCATCATGGGAGACCGCGTCACCCACTTCCTCATACCCTTCTCCTGCGCCTGCGCGCTCTCCATCGTCATGCTCGTGCTATGCCTGCGCATGTCGCGCTACCTGAACCTGTCGCTGGCCTACCGCTGGAGCCTACCGCTGTTCATGCTGAGCTACGTGCCCATCCTGGTGGACTACGGCAACCCCATGCTGCGCCTGGCGGCGTATTCCATCAACTTCCTGGGCATGTTCGGCGTGCAGTTCGGCTGCTGGCTGGGAGCCTGCAAGTACCTGAGGCGCTCGGGCAGCGGGGCGCTCGCAGTGTTCGGCACCTACGCGCTCGGCGAAGGGATCGGCATTTTCGTCGGCTGCCTGGTGGGGCTGTTCGCCATGGAGTCGCTGGAGACGAAGGGGCTCGTAGTGCTGTCGGCCGTCATCATGACGATCGTGCTGTTCACCATCATGGTTACGGGCTTCAACCCCAATTGGGTGCTCAACCGCACCCGCGAGCGCGGGGATGCGGACGATGCGGGAACGGTCGCCGGCGACGGGACGCCCGACCTGACCGCGCTGTTCGAACAGGAGGCGTGCGCGCTGCAGGCCGCCTACGACCTGACGAACCGCGAGACGGACGTGGCCGCGCTGCTCTTGGCCGGCCGCAGCCGTCCCTACATCCGCGACGAGCTCACCGTTTCCATCAACACCGTGAGCTCGCACGTGCGCAGCATCTTCTCGAAATGCGGGGTGCATTCCCAGCAAGAGCTCATCGACCTCGCGCGCAAGGGTTCGGGAGAAACGGACGGTAAAGCGTAGCGCGGCCCCGGACGAACGTCGAGCGCTCCGCTCCGGCGAAGGCGGGTCGGAGCGCGCTCGCCGCATCTTTGTTGCACTTTTGTTGTCACCCCTTCCTTACCATGGTGCCCAGGTATCACACGGCTGAAGCGCGAAGCGCCGAGGAGCCGGTCACGGGCTTCGGGCGCTTTCGAGGAATGGGGAGGTACACGATGGGATCAGCGAGGAAAATCGGGTCGTTCGCCTGCGCGGGACTGCTGGCGTTCTCGCTCGGCGTCCCGTACGCCTGGGGTGAGCCGGCGGAACCGGCCGAGCCGGACAGCGGGCAGCCGAAGGTCGCGCAAGAGGAGTCGGACGGCGGCGCGCTGGGCGCCAACCAGGCCGAAGGGACAAACGGCGCTTTGGGCGAAAACGGATCCGCCGTCGAAACGGCGCCGACCACCCTGTCGAACGACGTTCTGTCCGAAGGTACGAACGGCGATTCGAACGGGATCGAGCCCGCTGACAACGAGGCGTTCGATCCGTCGCAGATTCCGGCGGCAACCGAAGGCGACTCCCGTGGCGTGTGGGTTCACGTGGCCCAAGACCCGAACGACACCAGCGCCGTGATCGTTTCGGCCATGCTTTCGGATTCAGCCCCCAGCGACTGGACCGGAGCTGTCGCCGTCGACAAGGAAAAAGGCTTGGCGAACGCGGATTCCTCCGTCGCCTTGGGCCGCGATCTTCACCTCGTGATCGATGCGGTGCCATCGAAGGCCAGCGAGCCGGACGGCGAGTCGGTGTCGCATGCCGTCGAGCTCTACTTCGGCAACCTCAACCTGTCGGGCAGCACGATGTCGCTCGCGTTCAATGCGACCCTCCCGGCAGGCGAGGATCCGAGTCTCTCGTTCAACGCCGCGGACGGCGGAACCCTGCAGGTCGGCCGCCTCGACGGGTTCGGCGATGCCGGCGTCATGGTCGGCTGCCCGCTCGTGCTGGGCTCTGCAGCCGACAATGCGGCAAGCGAGGTCGGCCAGCTCATCGTCATGGACCTCGCCGGCATGGGCGACGCGATGAAGGACCTGATCGGCGATATGGGCGGCTCCGGCGAGAGCGGCGGTTTGGGTGATTTGGGAGACCTCGGCGGCTTGGGCGGCCTCGGCGGCGGAGACGGTTCGGGAGGCCTTGGCGGCCTCGGCGATCTGGGCGGCATGTTCCTCGGCTTCTCCGGCTCGCTCACCAACAACGGGGCCCTGCGCGTCGGGTCGGCCATATTCCTCGGCTCGCCGCTGGTCAACAACGGCTCCATCGTTGTGAGCGGCGCCTGCCAGGCCATGATGGGCGGCAACGTGGAGAACAGCCGGAACGCCCACTTCGTGTGCGAGGAGGGCTCGCAGTTCCAAGCGCAGCTCGCCAAGATAAGCAACAACGGAACCATGCGTTTCTCCGGCAGCGTGGCGCAGCTCATGTACGCGCCGGTCGTCAACAACGGCGAGCTGCGGTTCGCCGCGCAGATGCAGTCGTTCGGCAGCGTTTCCTCGGGCGACATGTCCAACATGCCGGCAGGGTTCATGACGAGCATCCAGAACAACGGCATCATGACCGTGTCGGGCAAGACCCGTTTCATGAAGGACGCCCCTGTGACGAACGCCTCCGGCGCGGACCTCACGCTCGAGGGAGCGCCTCTGGACGTGTACTCGTACCGGTTCGATAACGCCGGCACGCTGCGCAATGCAGGCGAGCTGAACCTGTACGGGCCGCTTGTCAACGCGGGGTCGTTCGACAACGCGGGGCTCATAACCCTCAAGCAGAACTTCAACGACGAGACCGGCGCGCTCGACTCGGTCGGCTCCATCGTCGATGAAGGCGGCACGTACGGCAACGGCGAAGGCAAGGGCCGCGTGGTGAGCGAGGTGCCGGTGGGAGACGCCGAGCGCGCCATCCTCGAGCGCCTGGGCGCGTTGACCGTGCCCGCTGCCGAGCCTGCCACCGACACCGCCGCCGATACGAAGAAGCTGGCTTCCACCGGCGACGGCGCGACCCCCTTCGTTGCGGGCGCATCCGCCGTCGCGGCCCTCGCCTGCGGCGCAGCGGCCTGCCTGCTCTCGAAGAGGCGTTCGGACGCCATGCCGGGCGCGCGCCGCTAAGCGACATCGCTTGAGACCTTTCGACGGGGCGGCTGCAAACGCGGCCGCCCCGTCGCCGTTGCGGCGCCTCCGCGCTGCTACAATGATCACCGTTCGAGGCACCCGCTTTACGCGCAACGCCTTGCCGTCGCAAGGTCGCCCCAAGCGAACGGGACGGAGCGCTAGGGCCCGCGACCAGCCCCATGAGAAGGGGCCCTCGACTCCGCAGCGCGTTCATTTGAAACGGCGAGCGCGCTGCGCCTCACGACGCCGGCAAAGGAGGAGTGGTGCATCAGTTCAACATCGCGCTGGACCTCTACAGCGCCCTCTTATGCCTGGTACTGGGCATTTACGTGCTGGTCAGCGGGGACCGGCGCGATCGCGCGAACCTCTGCTTCGCCGGCATCTGCGCCTGCAACGCCGTCATGGCCCTGGGCGACATGGCCTCGTGGATGTTCGCCGCCCCGCTCGACGGCGTCGAGCACGCCGTGATGCTGGTCGGCACGTTCGCGTTCTACGTGGCGCCCGCTCCCCTGTTCATGTTCTTCACCAGCTACATCACGGCCTACCTCGGCAAGCGCACGACCCTTCCCCACGACTACCTGCGCCTCTCCGTCGCGCTGTTCGCCCTCTACACGGCAGGCTGCGTCGTCTCCCTGTTCAACGGCATGTTCTTCCGAGTCGACCCCGCGACCGGCTACGAGCGCGGGCAGTTGTTCTGGCTGGCGCAGGTGGTGCCCGTGATACTGCACTTGCGCAACGCCTGGATAGTCGTGCACCATCGCGGCTGCCTCGAGCGCAAGGAGCTGCTGGGCTTCGCCAGCTACATCGCCCTGCCCATCGTGGCCGAGGTCGTGCAGGTGGCCTTCTACGGCATCGCGCTCATGAACACGGCCGTGGCGCTGGCCATCCTGCTGGTGTTCCTGAGCATCCAATCCGAGCGCAAAGCGCTTCTGGCCCAACGCGAGCGCGAGCTGGCGGAGGCGCGATCCGACATCATGCTGAGCCAGATCCAGCCGCACTTCCTGTACAACACGCTGGCAGCCATCCGCGAGCTGTGCGCGAGCGACCCCGTCGAGGCGGCGCGCACGGTGACGGACTTCTCGTCGTTTCTGCGCGAGAACATGGCTTCGCTCACCAGCAAGCAGCCCATCCCCTTCGAACGCGAGCTACGGCACACGACAACCTACCTCAACCTGGAGCAACGCCGCTTCGGCGACCGGCTGCGGGTGGAGTTCGACATCGCGTCGCGCGACTTCGAACTGCCGCCGCTCGCCGTGCAGGCGCTGGTCGAGAACGCCGTGCGCCACGGGGTGTCGCCGCGCGAGAAAGGCGGATGCGTGCGCGTTTCGTCGCGCGACGACGGCGACGAGCACGTGGTGGAGGTGCGCGACGACGGCATGGGGTTCGACTCGACCGCCGCGCCGGACGACGAGCGCATCCACGTGGGCATCCAGAACGTGCGCGTGCGGCTGGCGGAAGGCTGCGGGGGAACGCTCGACGTGCGCAGCGCGCCGGGCGAGGGCACGGTGGCCGTCATCCGCATCCCCCGCACGCCGCGGGAACCCGAGCATACCGACAGGAGGCATCCATGAACGTCATCGCCATCGACGACGAGCCGCTCGCACTCAAGGACCTCGTTCGCACCCTGCACGGCGTGATGCCCGCATGCGAACCGCTCACGTTCGCCACGCCGAGGGCGGCGCTCGAGCACGCGCGCCGCGAACCCGTGGACGTGGCGTTCCTCGACATCGAGATGCCGGGCATGAGCGGGCTCTCGCTGGCGAAGGAGCTCAAGGACCTGCACCCCGACCTGCACGTCGTGTTCGTGACGAGCTACAGCCAGTACGCGGTGGACGCGTTCGCGCTCCACGCAACCGGCTATCTGCTCAAGCCGGTTCATGCCGAGGACCTGGCGCGGGAGCTGACGTTCATCTACGAGCATCGTGCGAGCAACCCGCGCAAACGCGTGCGCGTTCAAACGTTCGGCGGCTTCGAGGTCTTCGTGGACGATGCGCCGCTCGCCTTCAAGCGATCGAAATCGAAGGAGCTGCTGGCGCTTTTGGTCGATCGCCACGGCGGCAGCGTGTCGGCGCGCGAGGCCTGCGCCCTTCTGTGGGAAGATGCCCCGCACAACGCGTCGCAGCGCAGTTACTACCAAACCATCGTCGCCGACCTGCGTTCCGCGCTCGCGAGCGCCCAGGCGGACAACGTGCTGGTGAAGGCGTGGAACAGCCTGGCGATCAACCCCGACGTCCTCGATTGCGACAGCTACCGCTTCCTCGAGGGCGACCCCGCCGCGATCAACGCCTATCGCAACGACTACCTGCCCTCGTATTCGTGGGCCGAGTTCTCGGTGGGCGCCTTCCACAAAGGCGTGCGGCCGAGCGCCTGACCCGTCTGCGCCCGGTTTTGAGCCATCGGGCAACTGTGGCCTTTCCTCACTGCCACGTGTTGCACTTTTGTTGTCCCCCTTTCTGTATGGTTGCGTCTGTCTATCAACCAACCAAGAAAGGAGACAACTATGAGAGAGCTTTCAGGAGCGGCGAAGGCAGGGTACTTCCTCATCGGTTTGTTCGGGAGCTTTCCCGGCGTGCTCTTCGCCTGGCTCATGGGAAAAGACGGATGGGGCTGGAGCGAGGGCGGAAAGATGTTCGCCTGGATCGGGTGCCTGTTCTTCGTCATCCTCTCCATCATCATGATGCTGACCGGCAGCTTGGTGGCCGTCTTGGCGCTGCTCACCGGCAACGGCACCGTGACTATATCCTAAATCCTAAAAAGCCGCCGGCGCGGATTCCCGCGCCGCGGCCGTCAGCGACCGGTTCGCGAGCGACCAAAGCGCGGTCCATCGGCTTGCCCGCTCGCGAACCGCTTCCTGCCGACCCTACGCCGGGAGCACCGGGGAATCGGCATCTTCAACGTAGGCTTCCACGAAGTCGATGACCTTCTGCTGGGTGTGGATGTCCAGCTTGGTGTACACGTGGTACATGTGGGTTTTCACCGTGTACGGAGACAGGACCAGCTTGTCGCGGATATAGGCCGCGTTCCTTCCCTTGGCCATGAGGGAGAGAACCTCCGTCTCGCGGGCGGACAGCCCGAACCGGCGGGCGATGAGCGCGATGCGGCGTTGGAACGCCTCGTCCTCGCTCGGCCTATCCGCCGCAGCCGGCTTCCCCCCAGCCTGTTCGGCAGCTTGCGGGCCCTCCGCTTTCAGGTGGTGGTTGTCGACCGGGAAGAACACCATCACCACCAGCACCAGCACGATCACCATGGCGAGGAACAGCAGCGTGAACTCTCCGGCACCGACGCCGTACAGAACCGTGAAGCCCGCCGCCAGGGCCCATCCTGCCGCGAAACCGGACGCGGCGAAGATGACCCTCTGAGGAAGCTGGCGGAACACCGGCACGTCGTATTCCAGCATGCCCTTCTTGACCATGTGCTCGTAGTTCACGGACAGGAACGCCGCCCATGATGCGACGACGCAGCAGGCGCAAACCGGTTTCACCCCTTCGGGCACGAAGGGGTACACGACGCAGGTGACTACGTCCGCCGCCAGAAGCAGGCGCTGAAACACCACGATGTTGGTCTTCACGCCCAGGCAATCGAACACCAGAACCAGCAACGCGCCCGCCATCGCGCTGGCCAAGCCGAGGAACAAGACGAGCATCTCCTCGTTCGCCAGCACGCAGAAGCCCAGGCCGAACACCATGTTGAACGTGACGAGCGACGGCTCGATCTCGCGCACGTTCTGACGCGTCCACGTGTCGACGGGCGGATGGCTTGCCCGGGGGCGGCTCTTCACCTCGTCGCGCGAGGCGACGAAGTGCAGCAACCCGACGGAAGCCAACCCGAAAACGGCGCTGAAGGCCGCTTGGGCGGCAAGGGGCAAGAAGGTGACCGACGCGAACAGCGCGCATCCGCTCAAAACGCCGAGGGAGTAGAACCACGCCAGGCGCTCGCAGCGGAAAAGCGAGGGCGCATCGAGCCAGCCGTTGGTGACGAAGGCGGCGCCGACGCCCGCCAGGAAGCAGGCCGCGGCCTGGATCGGAGCAGAGGGGATCGTGCCGCATGCGACGCAGAGCGCCGTCGCCGGGACGAGCGCCAGGCACGCCGCGTCGAACAAAAGGACGGCGGGGCGATACGGGCTGAAGCGCGGGCTTTTGGCCAGCATCCACTGACCGGCATAGCCCGCCGCAAGCCCCAGGAACGCGAACAGCTGGACGACGCCGCGCAACCCGGCGTCCCCTTCCCTTCCAGCCGCTTCGAACGAAACGGGCACGAGCCAATAGAAGGCGCAGAACATCCACGCGAAGAAAAGCCCGCATCCGCAAAGAGCGAGGAGTTCCAAGGAGCTGATCTGCTGTTTCGAAACAGTCACATCGCCGCGCACGTCCAACCCTCCCGTAGCAAGAGCATTCGCGACCGCGATTCGAACCCCCGGCTTGCCCCCTCGAGGGATCTCGTCAAAACAAATACCGCGGCGTTCGAAGCGAACAAGCTGATTCTACTACAGAAGAGACCGTCCACGTTCCGTCTATTTCAAAGAACTCCCTGCTTATGCACGAGAAAGCAAGGAAATCGGAGGGGCTTTGCCGGCGGCGTCCCGCCTCCCGAAGGCGATAGCCGGGGGGCGCGGTCGCCCGCGCCCCCCTACCTTGCGCGCCGCTTCAAGCGCGGGCGCCATCTCCTTCAAAAGCTTCGACGTCATCCGAAGGCGCACCGCGCCCTTCGTCCTCGTCGAACACCGGCGGCTTCGTGGCCACGTAGACGATCCAGCAAACCAGGCCGCACACCGCCGTGACCGCGCACAGCGGCGCCACGTTCGTCCACACCTGGGCCTCGCCGATGACGTAGCCCACGACCGGCGTGCACAGCAGGTTCGAGATGCCCTGGAAGAAGATGATGATGGCCATGCCGATGGGCATGGTGACGCGCTTGGGCATGGTCACGGGCACCATCGACCACACCACCCCGCTCGTCCAGCCGCTCTCCAGACCCAGGAGCACCAGGTAATAGGGCAGGTACTCGTAGGGAATCAAGAAGGCGCCGATGTAGAAGAACGCGCACAGCGCCGCTATGATCACCATGACGTTGCGCGACTTGATGGTCTGGAACTTCCCCAGCAGAAACGCCGTCACCAGCGCCATGGGGATGGAGGCCGCGAAGCCGAGCGAGGCCATCGAGCCTCCCGCGACCCCGGCCTGCGCCTGGGCCGCCGCCATGTCCATCCCGCCCGCCACCATCTTGCTCAATTCGATCTCCTGCACGTAGCTGGGCACCCACGTGAGCACCGAGAGCGACGTGAACATGAGGAAGCAGAAGCCCAGGCCGAACAGCCACATGCGCTTGACCTTGAACCCTTCCAAGAGGATGGAGGCCGGGCGATGGGCGGGCCGGCCCGTCTCGCGCTCCTTCTTCGCGGCGATGCCGCGCCCTGCGTGGGGCACGCTCACGAACAGCGCGAACACCACGAACGCCACGAGGGCGAGCACGTCGGAGAACCACCACCACGCGTGCCAGTTGTGCGGGTCTCCCGTGAGGGCCAGGGCCACGGGCACGCCGATGTTGTAGGCCAGCGTCGAGCCCACGACGTACCAGAGGTTCCAGATGCCCATGGGAAGGCCGGCCTTCTCGCGGGGGAAGTACATGGAGATGACGGTGGTGGCCACCACGCCCATCATGGCCACGCCGATGCCCTCCAGCAAACGGCCGACGATGAGCTGGGCGAAGGAGGTCGCGGGCGCGCCGACCGCGCACCCGACCACCATGAAGGCCAGCCCGAACAGGCCTATGCGCTTCGGGCCGAAGCGGTTGAGCAGGAACGCCGACGGGAAGGCGGTGACGATGCCGGCGACGGCGATGACCGACATGAGCCAGCCGGTGGTGCCGGGGTCGGTGTGGAAGTCGTTCATGAGCGCGCCCATGAACGTGGGAACCTTGAACTGGTTCATGATGACGATGATGCCGCAGAACAGCATGGCGAACAGCACGATCCAGCCCTTGCGCTGGAGGCTCCGCGCCTCGTCGGACGCGGGCGGCCGCCCACTCGGGCCGGTATCGGCAGGATCGGGTGTTTTAAGGGTGCTCGAATCGGTATTGCTCATAACGGATCCTTTCTCCTCGCACGGTGCGGGGATACAGGCGGATTTGCCGGATGCGAATGCGAGGGAACGGCATCACGCACCGGGCGGCACTTGGCGCACTTCCCATTTCATCGGATCGCACGGCGGGGTTCCGCAGCCGCAGCCGCAGCGAACCGTTTGAGCCACCACCTTGTCCCAGTAATTGCGATCCGTCTGATAGACCAGCTGAATCTCGTCGAGCGTTCCCGTGATGGTGTGCCACCATTCCATGCTCGGACCGTAATGGCTGAACCTGCCGTCGGTGGCAGGCTGGTTGCACACGGTGCAGTAGATCTCGACCGCGCCCTCCCCTTCGGGCTTGGGCCTCGCCGAATGCCTCAGCGCTTGCGCTTGGTCCGGCGGAACGGACGGGGCGGGTACGATCACCCCAACATCCTCCTTGCTGATCATGTCGATCGATCTCCTTTCCGAGAACTCCCCTTGGGCAGGAACGGAAGCGCCATCTTGGCGCCGGGGGCCTGCGGGATGGCCGCGCCGCAGCGTTCGCACCGAAGCGCGTCGGCGTCGTTCTCGAAACCGCAGCGAACGCACCGGCCGAGGACGTTCAGGGGGCGAGGAGCCACCTTCCCGCATCTGCCGCACTGCACGCACACCCTGGTATAGCCTCCGCACACGAGCGCACCCCGTCCCTTTCAATCGAGAACAGAAGGGATATCAAAAGCATCGTCGGAGCGTTTCCGTAGGGCAAGGGCAGAGCCCTTGCCCTACGATACGATGCCGAGAACGCGCCTTTCGACAGCCTTGATACCCCTCCCTGCCAACGAGCCGTATCCTAGTCGGTGCAACCGGCCTTGGGCACGAACAGGACGTGCTTCGTCTTGGCCGAGGCGATCTTCGCCGCCAGCTCGTCAACCGCGCCGTACTCGATGACCAGCGCCTGGCAGTGCTTCGCGCACGTCGGCTTCTGACCCTTCTCCAAACGACCGGCGCACAGATCGCACTCGTCGGTGGGGATGGGCACCATGTCGTTTTGCCAGCGCTTGCCGTCGATCTTCCACGGACCGGTGCAGGACAGCTTGATGCCGAAGCGGCCGAGCGGTATGCCGTGCTCTACCGAGCAGGCCATCTCGCACGCACGGCATCCCGTGCAGTATTCGTAGTTGATCAGAAGCCCGCATGCCTTCTCAGCCATCGCTATGCCTCCCTTTCCGCTTCGTAGGTAAAGTTACGGAAGCTGCCCTCGGCGAATCGATCCTTGGGGTCGGCGGCCGTAGGCAAAGGGATCTCCTGAGGCTCGCAGGGGTACACCTTGCACATGAAGCACTTGCACTGGTCGCCGAAGCCCGTGTCGCCGCAACCGGCCGGAACCACTTCGTTGATGTTGGTCGCGTAGGTGGCGAAGCAGCCTTCGCCCTGGTCTTCGGGGTCGGCCTCGGGGAACCACCAGGCATGGTCGGCCTGCACGACGCGCGCGTCGATGATGGGCGTGATGTGCGCCGTCAGGCGCGCGCGTCCCACGGGGCTCTCCAGCCAGCACCACTGGCCCTCTTTGATGCCCAAGTCGGCTGCCGCCTCGGGGTTGATCTCGAACCACGGGTCGGGATGCATGGCGCGCAAGCGGTCCATCTGGCGATGCTCGGAATGGAACGACGCGTAATGGCGGGCGCCGGTGGTCAGGATGAACGGGTACTCCTCGACCAGCTCGGGCCGGCTGACGGGGCTCATGGGCGGCTCGTGGTAAGACGGCAACGGCGCCTGCCCCCACTGCTGCAGCAAGAGCGAGTACAACTCCACGCGGCCCGTGATGGTGTTGAAACCGGGCTGGTGGTCGGGGCGCTGCTCGCCGGTGCGGTACTTCTGGTAGTGGAACTCGGGGTAGACCCAGTTGGCCTTGCGGCTCTCGTCATAGGTGAGGTTGGCTTCCTTGATGAGGTGGCTGAAGTAGTCTTCCAGCGTGTCGCCCGGCCACAGGTCCTTGTTCCAGCGACGGCCCAGCTCCCAGTTGATCTGGAAATCGTCCTTCGCCTCGCCGAGCGGCTCGCAGGCCTTGTTCGTGTTCTGGATGTAGTACCACACCGAGCGCAGGCCCTCGCGCTCAGGATAGAAGCACAGCGGCAGCACGATGTCAGCGCAGGCCATGGCGGTGGGCGTCATGAAGCACTCGACGCACACGACGATCTCGCAGTTCTTCAAGCCCTTCTCGATGCGGTTCTTCGGCTCTTGGCCGCAGCAGGCCAAGGGGTTGGTGGACTGCAGCCATGCGCCGCGCACCTTGTAGGGGCGTCCGGTGATCAGCTGGTCCACCATGGTGTCGGCTTGGCATTGGACCATGCCGGAGTTCGTTATCATCTCGTACACGCTGCCGATGCGCTGCTTCTCCTCTTCGGGGGTGAAAACCTCCTTGGGGTCGGGAGGCAGCCACACCTCGGTGTTGTACGGATCGTGAACGGTTATCATGCCGCCCGGGATGTCGATCTGGCCGGTGATGGACCACAGGTTGACGACCGCCTGGGAAGCGTTGATGCACTGGAGGTTCATATCGATGGCCAGGCCCCACTGCACGCACGACGGCTTCTGCGCCATGCGTTCGGCCGCCTCGACGATGTCCTCCTTCGAAAGCCAGGTGATCTCGGAGGCGGTGTCGAGGTCGTAGGGCTTGCAGGCCTCGTAGTACTCCTCGAAGCCGTAGCACCAGCTTTCGACGAACTCGTGGTCGTACAGATCGTTCTCGATGATGTACTTGCCCATGGCCAGGGCCAGCATGGAGTCGGTGCCCGGTCGGATCTGCAGCCACAGGTCGGCCTTGGTGCCGAGCCACGTGGCGCGCGGATCGACCACGATAAGCTGCGAGCCGCGCTTCATGCAGTCGACGACCCAGTGGCCCAGGTTGCCGTCGGCGTTGGCCACCAGCGGGTTGTTTCCCCACACGAAGATGTTCTTCGGCGCGACCCATTCCGGGTTGTCGTAGCGGTCGGGGAACTGCATGGAGAAGTCAGGGCAGGTGTAGCAGCCCATGATGGTGTTGGAGGCGGCCACGCGCGGCACGTAACAGGCGTTGCCCGAGAGGAAGTACGAGTACTGGATGGAGCCGAACGCGTACCCGAGGCGCGCGTTGATAGGCGGCGTCACGCGGCCGGTGCCCGACGCGAATATGATCGACTTGCCGCCGGACTCCTCGCGGATCTTCGTGAACTCGCGGTCGATGGTGTCGTACGCCTCGTCCCAGCTGATGCGCTTGAACGCGTCGGCCTTGCCGCGGTCCTTGCGATCGCGGATCATGGGGTACAGCAGGCGGTCGGGATGGTAGATGGCCTCCGCCACGTCCAGGCAGCGCGAGCACAGGCGCCCTTGGTAGTACGGGTTCTCTTCGTCGCCCTCGACCTTAACGAACTTGCCCGTCTCCTTGTCGGTGTAGATGACGACGCCGCAGCCGTCATGGCACCCCGGCGCCGACCAGGCAGCCGAACGGGTGCACACCATGCCGTCCTCTTCCCACTGCCACGGAACGTCTCCCCCGGTGTACATGACCGGCGGCTCGTTGAAGAAGGTGGGGCGAACTTCCTTCGTCGCGTCGCTGTCATGAGTTATGTCAACTTTAAGCGTCACTGTTCCTCACTCCCTGTCCTAATACGATCCGTTGTTTGCATCGAGTCGTTTGCGCGGCGTCCGATCCGCTCCCCCTCCTTTCTCAGCTGCTACGATTCGGAAACCGGCTTTATGTTCGCAAAGAGGCAGGGGTGCCGGTAATCGACCCAATTTAGACTTTTTGAAGAATAAATATTTTGCTGCGAGGCACGGCAAGCCGTTTCATACCGATTTACTACCGGACCAGCCAGTTCATCCTGAAGTTACTACCGCCGACTTGGCCTAAACGGCGTATAATAAATGGTTCACGTGTGCATGTGCGCAATGCGCGAGAAGCGCGAAGACGCTTGCGGCAAAAGAGCCTTTTCGGCAGCGCCGTAGGGCAAGGGCTCTGCCCGTGCCGCCTTGCATGGGGGCTCGGGCCGTCCCAGAAGGCGCGGCTATCCGTCGGAACCCCTCACTCGTATCCTACGGGGAGCCCCAACTGCCGCCGAAGTCGCAGCTTGCGTGCATGGTGGTCCGACACGTGCACCTGCGTGCGCTTTCCCAGGTGGCGGCGTATCGTGTTCGCTATCGCATCGGTGGCGGCGAGGCTGTCCAACTCGTCGTTGGTGACGCCCACGACCGTCCATCCCATGGTCGCGAGCGCGTTCGTCCTGCGCGAGCCCTCGAGGCGCTTCGCTTCGCCCTCGTGCGCCCAGCGGCTCTGGTACTCCACGTCCAGCTTCGCCTCCGGCCAGCAGAGGTCGCACCGGAAGAACGCCTTGCCCGTAAGGGCCCGGGCCGCCGGGCTCGCGCGCACCTCGTAGTTCATCCGGGGAATGCCCAGCCCGTAGCCACCGCGCGCAGGCGGCAGCCCCAGCACGAGCGCCTGCTTCGTCTCGCGCGGCGACGCGGACCCGTCGGCCGCATAGCGCAGGATGCGAGCGACCTTGCGTGCGCCGTCGAGCGACGGGTTCCGCGATACAAAATCCCGTAGATCGCGAACCGACGCGAGAGAGGTCGCGTCGTAAGCAGAATCAACCCCCGTTCGCCGCGTTTGATATGTTCCGCACACCTCGTAGGCCAACTCCAGCAGGGCAACCTCGCTCTTCTCTCGCGCAGCAAGTTGCACGAGAACGAAAGCAGGCGCCGCCGCGTACGCGCCTTCCGTGAGGCGATAGAACGATCTACCCGCCAAAGGAGCAGACACCACGTGTTCCTTGCAAGCGTTTGAGAAGCGGCGAAGCTCGTCAGAACCCACCAGTACATGGATAGGGTAATCGATGCGCATGCTTGGATGAGTCGCCTGCAATCGCTCGATGGTTTTAGCAAGCTCTTCGTCGCTTGGCGCTTGATCGGGTAGCTTGACCGGGCCGCTCCGCACCGCAAAACGGGAACAGGGTCGCGTCGTGCGCAGGAGTTGAAACACCGTTCGATGGCCGAAATAGAGTCGCAAACCGTTCATGGCGCAAGACTCCCCTCACACGCCCTTAGGCTGAGAGGATCTTGCAAGCGTGGGAGGGGGAAACAAGGGCGTCGGTTTCCACACTGGGCAGCTTCTTGGTACGAAGAGCGCCTGCATCGGCTCTTTGATGACGCCATAGTAGCACATGCTTCCGAATTCGGACCAAAGTCACGAAAATCACCGCTGTGAAGCTTTCGCGCGACGTTAAAGGCGCGAAAAAGGGCGCCAGAAGCGTCGCCGGCTAAAGGAGCTATGAGTCTTTCGAAATCCCAAGGCTGTGAACTGGTGTTTTGAAAATACGGAGACAGAGGGTTTCGTCCATACGTTGCACTGCGGCTTCACAGCGGTGATTTTCGTGCGTTTCGAAGGGAAGAAACTGCATGAAACCCTGCGGGCTCTGTGAAAGAAACCGTGCGTTTCACGCAGAGCGGCCCCGCACCGTGGTGTCGATGCGGGGCCGCCAGGTGCGGGTCGTGCGGGTTTCGCGTCTATTCGACGATGGCGCCGTCCTCCAGGGTGGCGTAGCCGCCCACGTAGACGTCGGTGGCGCGGCCGGTCAGCTCGGCGCCGATGAAGCCCGAGTTCACGGCCTTCGACTGGAAGTCGGCGGCGTCCACCGTCCAGGCGGCCTCCGGGTCGATGACCGTGAGGTCGGCCACAGCGCCCGGCTCGAGCGCCACGCGCTCGACGCGCAGGATCTCGCGGGGACGCACGGCCATCAGCTCGACGGCGCGCTCCCAGCTGATGACGCCCGGCGCCACCAGGTTCGTGATGACGAGCGAAAGCGACGTCTCCAGGCCGATCATGCCGAAGGGCGCCAGCTCGAACTCGGCGTTCTTCTCGAAGTCGTTGTGCGGCGCGTGGTCGGTGACGATGGCGTCCACCGTGCCGTCCGCGACACCCTCGACGAGCGCGGCGGCGTCCTCGGCCGTGCGCAGCGGCGGGTTCACCTTGAGGAAGGTGTTGTAGTCGTCGCCGATGGCGTCCTCGGTGAGGAACAGGTGGTGCGGCGTGACCTCGCAGGTGACCGGCAGGCCCTCGGCCTTGGCGGCGCGCACGAGCTCCAGGCCGCGGGCCGTGGTGAGGTGCTGGATGTGCAGCGGGCAGCCGGTGAGGCGGCAGATGGCGATGTCGCGGGCGATCTGGATCTCCTCGCCCTCGGCCGGCCAGCCCAGCATGCCCAGGCGCGTGGACACGACGCCCTCGTTCACCTGGCCGGCGCCGACGAGGTCCTCGTCCTGGCAGTGGCTCATCACCACGCGGTCGAACTGCGCGGCGTAATCCATGACGCGGCGCATCATGCCCGCGCCCTGCACGCCGCGGCCGTCGTCGGTGAAGGCGACGGCGCCGTGCGCCACCATGTCGCCCATCTCGGACAGCGTGTCGCCCTTGAGCCCCTGCGAGCAGGAGCCCGCCACGTGCACGCGGCACTTGCCGACGGCCGCCGCGCGGGCCTTCACGTACTCCACGCCCACGGCGTTGTCGATGACGGGCTTCGTGTTCGGCATGCAGCACATCGCCGTGAAGCCGCCGTGCGCTGCGGCGCGCGTGCCGGAGGCGATGTCCTCCTTCAGCTCGTAGCCGGGCTCGCGCAGGTGCACGTGGATGTCCACGAGGCCGGGCACGACGACCTTGCCGCCCAGGTCGCGCTCGACGCCCTTCTCCATCTTGAGGTCCTGGCCGATCTCGACGATCTTCCCGTCGCGCACGAGGATGTCGGCCGTTTCGTTCAGACCGACCTGCGGGTCGATCACATGGGCGTTCTTAAGCAGTAAGGCCATCTTCGCTCCCTCCAAGCAGCAGGTACATTTCGGCCATGCGGGTGAGGATACCAGCATAGACCTGATCGAGAATGACCGAGCGCTTCGGGTGGTCGGCCATGTAGCTATCCAGTTCGACGCCGCGGTTGATGGGGCCGGGATGGCAGATGAGGGCGTCGGGTTTCATAAGGGGTTCGCGGTCCTTCGTCAGGCCGTACAGCATGTTGTACTCGCGCAGCGACGGATACGGCGCGCCCTCGAGGCGCTCGCGCTGGATGCGCAGCATGTACACCACGTCCAGCTCCGGCAGAGCCTCGTCGAGCTTCGTGGTCACGTGGTCGGCGCCCAGGATGTCGGGGCGGGCCGGCATGAGCGTAGGAGGGGCGATAACCGTCACCTCGCAGCCCATGATCTTGAGCGCGGGGATGAGCGAGCCGCACACGCGGGAGTGCCCGATGTCGCCCACGACGCCCACCTTGAGGCCGTTGAGGTTGCCTTTGACCTCCCAGATGGAGTACAGGTCCAGCAGCGCCTGCGTGGGATGCTGGTGCTTGCCGTCGCCCGCGTCGATGACGTGCGCGCCGGAGACGTCGGCGATCTTGCGGGGCACGCCGGCGTGCTTGTCGCGCACGATGATCATGTCGATCTTGTAGGCGCAGAGCGTCTCCACCGTGTCCACCAGGCTCTCGCCCTTCACCGTGGAGGTGGAGCTGCCGCCGAAGTTCAGGCTGTTGGCACTCAGGCGCTTCTCGGCGATCTCGAACGAGGAGCGCGTGCGCGTGGACGGCTCGTTGAACATGTTCACGACCGTGACGCCCTTGAGCGTGGGCACCTGCTTGATGCGGCGCTCGTTGACCTCCTTGAATCGGACGGCCGTCTCGAGGACGGTCATGATGTCGTCGGCGGAGTACTCCGTGATGTCGATCAGATGCTTGTGGTTGAAGGCCATGCCCTATTCACCTCCCAGCGGTGCCGAACCCGCGCGGGAGCCCGGAGCCATTTCCAGAATCTCAACTTCGGACTTGCCGTCCGTCTCCTCCAGGAACAGGCGCACGTTCTCGTCGGCCGAGGACGGCACGTTCTTGCCCACGAAGTCGGCGCGGATGGGCAGCTCGCGATGACCGCGGTCCACCAGCACGGCCAGCTGCACGGTGGCGGGGCGGCCGATGTCCATGAGGGCGTCGAGGGCGGCGCGGATGGTGCGACCGGTGTACAGCACGTCGTCCACGAGCACGACGTCCTTGCCGTCCAGGTCGAAGAGGATGTCGGTGGAGTGCACCTCGGGAGAGAGATGCGTCGCGAAGTCGTCGCGGTAGAAGCTGATGTCGAGCTTGCCGAGCGGCACCTTGGTGCCCTCGATGGCCTCGATCTTCTCGGCCAGGCGCTTGGCGAGCAGATCGCCGCGCGTCACGATGCCGACGAGCGCGATGTTGTCCGCGCCCTTGTTGGTTTCGAGGATCTGATGCGCGATGCGCGTCAGCGACCGCTCGATCTCGTCCGCATCCATGCAGACGGTTTTGACCGTGCCTGCTTCGGTCATGCACCCACCCCTTTCGTTCGGGATGGTACAGGCGACCCTCACCCCGCCTCGCCGGTTCGCGCCTTCGCGCTCCCCCGCTTCGCGGGCGTCCGTCGCCGGGCATGAAAAAAGCCTCCGCGACAGACAAAGGCTTCGACTCGTCGCGCCCTTGTTCGGGTGGGCGCTTGGGGTTCTACCTTGTCGGTCTCTCTGTACCGCTTTTAAAGGACTGAGGGCAGTATATGCGCTTTGAACCCGTTTGGTAACCCCTTTTATGCAGAAACTTGAAGAAGTTCTGCATAATCGCAGCCGCTTGATTGCGCGGGTGCCTCCATTTCGCTTTTCGCCGAAGCCTCTGTGTTTTCGCCGCCGGAGCACGAACCTCAACTTTTCCAGCTGCTCAATTCCTCCATGAACGCTTGAAGGGGCTTGGTGCCGGCAAGCTTGGACAACACAGCCGGGTACTCGCGAGGATCCCTCCCTTGCAGCGTGCTGATGATTCCGCCGGCAAGGAACAGAGCGAGTCTTCTCTGAATCTCGCTGAACGCGTCGAGACCGAGCGCCTCGCGCCAGGCATCGATCACCTTCAGCTTGACGCGCCCCTGCAAAGCGACGCCGTTGTCGGAAAGCATCACCTCGACCCGGTCGAACCGAGCTGCGGCGTAAGGCGCGCTCATGAGGAAGAGGGCGTCTTTCCGAGCGGAACCTCCCTCCATGATGAAGAATTTGCACAATTCCTTGGGCAGGGCCTCGTCGATCGCCTGCTGGGCAAGGTCGTCGATGTTCTCGAAATGGTGGTAGAAGGTGTTCTTGTTCACCTCGGCTGCGCGGATTATCTCTCGCACGCCCATCTTCTCGTAAGGCTTTCGCTCGAGCAAGGCCCAGAAGGACTCGATCACCTGATCTCGCGCAGTTTTGGCCCCCGGCTCGTACTTCGGTCTGCTCACGATTCCTTCCAATCCTTCCCAATTGGCCTCATCCGACAAATCAGGCCGTTTAATTAACACATGAGGCTAATTATAATCGACATGACGAACGCGTTGCATGAAGGAGGCTTGCGAATGGAACCTACATGGTTCGACATGAATTGGGTGTGGCTGAGAAGCCGATGAAGCGAGGGTGACGTGACATGAACAATGTTAAGAAGGCGCTCAGCGTATGGTGCGACAAGGCGTGGCTTGCGGCGGTGTACGCTTTGGGCCTTGCAGCGCTTGCCGTCCTCGTTTTCAACTGGGGGAACCTGAGCGTTGCGGAGAGGATCGCCTGGGCGCTGGCGGTCGGCATACCGATGCACGTGTTCGAGGAGAACACGTGGCCGGGTGGTTTCTTCTACATGAACAACCTGAGCTTCGGCTCGACGGAGCCGCTCGTCTATCCGCAGAACCGCGCCACCAACATGGTCACCAACCTCGGCGCGGAAATCGTGTTCGTGCTGATCGCGGTCAGGACCGACGCGCTCGGAGCGACCGCCGTGACGGTTGCGGTGTTCTTCGGATTCGTGGAGCTGCTCAACCACACGCGCGAGGGCATCGGCATGTACCGGCGATTCAAGGACAAGGGGAAGAGGACGATATACGCCCCCGGAGAGGCGACGTCGCTGCTCGTTTTGGCTCCGCTCTCCGTCTTCGGCATCGTCTGGTTGGCGAACAACGCCTTTGAATGGACGCAGGTTTTGGCGGGGCTCGGGATATGCCTGGGCGTCGCCGTGCTCCTCATCCTCGTTCCCTTCGCCTTCAACCTGCGCGTCAAGAGCAAGACGTTCGCTTTTGAAGATGCGAAGTATTTCGAGAAGTACCTCGGCTAGCCAATAAACGGGAGGGACGCTACGAGCATCTTCCCGTGCGACGAGCAAGCCAGCACAGCCAACACGACAACGGCGGAGCGAGGCCGCGGCGGGCGACGCACCTGCATATAACAGGTCCTTCTCCCTGTGCGCCGGAAGCGCAGGCTGCTAGGCGTCCAATTCCGCGAGGCGCGCTTGGGCGGCGGCCGCGGCGGGCAGACGGTTGCCGTGCTCTGCGACGAACCGCAGGCACTCCCGCTCGCGGGCCGCGTCGCCCTGACGGCGGCGGACCTCCGCCTCGTCGGCGGCGGCCAGCACGCGCATGCGCAGCGGGTAGGCGGCTTGGGAGCGCACGTGCTCGAACTTCTCCGCCAGCGCGTCGTCGTCGCCATCCAACCGGGTTCCCAGCACGCCGCGCTCCCACGCCAGGAAGTTGCGCCGCTGGGCGCTCTCCTCGTCCACCGCGCCGGCCAGCAGCCGTTCGGCCTCCTCGACCACGCCAAGCGCGACCTGGGCGCCCAGCAGCCTGAGCACTACGGGCTCCATGTTCACGAACAGCGCCGCGCGAACCTTCGGATCCTGCGTTTGAGCGGCGCTCGCGCGCATGTTCTCGCCGATGCGCGCGGCCTCTTCCGCCCGCCCCTCGTCGGCCAGCGCGAGCGCGTAGAACGAGAGGAACCACGAGTCCGCCTCCGTGTACGGCGCCTTCACGGCACCGGCGGGCACGGCGGCCTGCTCCAGGAAAGCCGGCGGATCGCAGGCGTCGTTGTAGAGCGACACGATGGCGTCGGCTTTCCGGTCCGCCTGCCGGCCCATGATGCGCGGCAGCGCGTAGAGGCAGGCGACGAACAGCATGAGCGACGAGAACAGCCCCGGCAGCGTCTTGACCACGTTGCCGCCCATGACCACCGAGAAGGCGGCCAGGGAGGCCACGGGTATCAGCACGGACAGCGCGTAGGCGGCGATCAGGTACTTCTTGAAATAGGGCAGCATGGCTCTCCTCAAAAGCGGTTAGGAGCCAGTATAGCGGATGCGCGGAGCGGGCGACCCGTCGCCCTTCCGAACGCGTGCGGCCCTCTTGCCCTTCCGTAGGGGCGCTCTCCAGAGCGCCCGTTCCGGCGAAGCCGGAAAAGCGACCGCGGCCCGCGTTCTCGCGCTCCGCGCGAGCGGGCGCTCTGGAGAGCGCCCCTACGGGAGGACATGCCGCATGAGCGAACGACACGGGGGCATGCCGCATGAACCAGCGCGAGCGAGCGACATGGGGGCATGCCGCATGATCGAGCGCGAACGGGCTCGGGCGCGGCTTCTCAGCAGTTGCCCAGCAGCACGTCGTTCAGATGGCGGCGGGCGACGGCGGCGAGCTCGCGCAGGGTGGACACGGGCGTGGGCGCGCGGTCGGCCATGCGATGGCAGGGGAAGAAGCGCGTGAGGTGGTACGGGATGGCGGGATCGAGGGAGGCGAGCCAAGCGGCCGTGGCGTCGATCTCGGCGGCGTCGTCGTTCAAGCCGGGCACCACGAGCGTCGTCACCTCCACGTGGCACGTCGGACAGGCGGACAGAGCGGCTATCGTTTCCTTCACCGTGTCCAAGTCGCCGCCCACCAGGTCGTAGAAGTCCCGCGTGAACCCTTTGAGGTCGATGTTGGCGGCGTCGAGATACGGCAGCACCTCGGCGAGCGGCCCGGGATTGACCACGCCGTTGCTCACGACGACGTTCGCCAACCCGGCCTCGCGGGCGAGCCGGGCGGTGTCGCGCACGAACTCGAAGCCGACGAAGGGCTCGTTGTACGTGTAGGCTATGCCGACGCATCCGCGCGGGCGCGCCTCCGCCGCCAGCGCCACGAGCTCGGCCGGTTCCAGCGCGCGCCACGCCACGTCACCCTCGCCCGCGCAGGCTATCTCGGCGTTCTGACAGAACGGGCAGCGCAGGTTGCAGCCGTAGGAGCCTGCGGACAGCACGAGCGCGCCGGGGCGCCAGCGCGCGAGGGGCTTCTTCTCCACGGGGTCGAGCGCGAGCGACGTCACGCGGCCGTAGTTCTCGCAGGCCACTTCCCCGCCCCGCGCGACGCGGGCGCGGCATATCCCGTGGCGGCCCTCGGCGGGGGCGCAGGCGTGCGGGCAGATGCGGCAGACGGCGCGGGCCGCGCGCGAAGCAGGGTCCGTAACCGAGTCGGCACGCTCGGGCCCGGGCGCAACGACCGACGCGTCCTCGAGCGCCGGCGCTCGTCCGCCCGCCGATCCGCGCCGGCGCGCTCCCTCGACCCGCTCAACCACGCCGGGCCCCGCCTCCGCGGTCATGGCGCACGACCTCGAAGCGCTGAAGGCGCACGCCCTCTTCGTCGGGCGCGATGCCCGCCTTGGCGCGCGCGATGGAAACCTGCTCGGCCACCGTGTCCACACCTTCCAGATTCGGCAGCAGCAGGCCGCGGCGCCAGCCCTTCTCGACGATCACGCCGTAACGCGCGGGATCGAGCTGCGCCTCGGAATCGACGGGCTCGGGCGGGAACAGCACGTCCACCGAATATGACAGGGCGTCCAGCTCCTCCTCTCCCACCGGCGGGAACCGCGGATCCTCGCTCGCGGCGGCCACGCCGTTGCGGATGATCTCGTCGGCCACGGATCCGGTGACGGGCTCGATGGTTCCGATGCAGCCGCGCAGGTCGCCGCCCTCGTGCAGCGACACGAACACGCCGGCGCGCGCGTCGGCGAGCTCGGGCGGCAGCCCTTCGGGGCGCGCGATGGGGCGCCCCGTGCTCACGAACCCCTCCACCGAGGCGCGCGCCAGCGCGACGAACGGGTCGACGCCGCCCTCGCCCGCCGCTTCGTCGGCAGCGTCGCGCTTGTCGGCCGCCGCGTCCACCGCCGCGGCCACCGCACCGTCGCCGTCGGCTCCCTTGACCTCGAAAGCCGCCACGGCGTAACCCACGCCGAAGGGGCCTTCGTAGCTCAAGAGCTCGTGGGTGCAGGCAAGACCGTCCAACGCGCCCGCCATGATCTGGAACGAGCGCAGCCCGCATTCGGCGGCCGCTTCGAGGAACGCCTCGTCGAACGCGAACAGCCCTTCGAGGTCGCCCGCGTCGAGCAGGTCCGTGACGTCGCGGTCGAACACGGGCCCCTCCGGCGCGAAGCCGTAGGGACCGCTCTCCTTGAGCTTGTGCGAAAGGTCGCCCGAGGCCACGAGCACGCAGCTCCGATCCAGGTCGCGCGCGGCTTCGGCGATGCAGCGGCCGATCTCCCGATGGTCGGCCGGAGGCAGGCCCGCCAAGCCCACGCGCACGAGCCGGTAGCCCGCGTAGCGCTCGTTCACGAAGTGCAGCGGCACGAAGGTGGCGTGGTCGAGCTCGCCGTCGCGCATGCCGCTGCCGCAGATGGGCACGCCGCGCGCGCGGGCGCAAGCCGACACCGCGGCGGCGAAGGAGGGATCGTAGGGCACGTTCATGGCCGCGTCCCAAGCGCCGAACTGCCCCATGTCGCCATGGGCGGCGTCGCCGGTTGAGATGTGGAAGCAATCGTAGTAGAGCGGGGCATGGGGCGAGACGACCACGATGGTGTCGGGCGCATGGGCGGCGATGCGCCGGGCCACCTCCTCGTAGGCGTCGACGGTGCGTTGGATGGCGCGCTCCTCGCCATGCCCGACGGCGGGCACGATGAGCGGCGGATGGGGTACGACGTAGGCGGCGGCGATGCTCATGTGCAGCTCCTTCAGCAAGACCGGCCCGAAGCGCGCAGGCGAGGCACCACGCGAAGCGGGCGTTTTCCGCCATTGTACACCGCTCGGGCCCGGCCCGCGAGCCGTGCCCGCCCCCGCCGCCGATCCGGCACGCAAGCGTTGCCGGGAGCGCGGTTCGCCGACCGTCCCGCCGAACGCCCGAGGCGCGCGACGGATTGCATAGCCTCTGCCCAGAGTCCGCTCGCTACCTCGCCGACGCAGCGACGGCGGCGCGCGTCTCCTCAAGCCCTGCCCGACGGGCAGCGGATTCGTCCGCAACGCAGCGAGCCACGCTCGCGATGAGAAGGCGCGGGTCATCCCGCACCTGCCAATCCTCCAAAGCCCGCAGGTAATCGGAGCGCAGCGAGGCCTTGATGGCGATGGGCGGATAGCCCGCTTGGCCCAGAAGGTAATTCAGCAGGATGCGACCTGCGCGGCCGTTTCCGTCCTGAAAGGGGTGGATCATCTCGAACATCGCGTGGAACGCCGCAGCCTTCACGATGGCCGGCTCCGCCGAGCGATCGCAGGCGAACACCAGGTCGGCCATGAACTCGCGCAGACGAGTCGCCGAGGCGGGGACGGTTTCGGAACCGCTGATGTAAACGGCGCTCGTACGGTAGCTCCCGCGCGTGCGCGGCTGGCAGTCGAGCGCGGTTTTCTCGTGAACGTCCTTCACGAGCTCCTCGGTCAACGGCCTTCCGCTCTCGAGGGCCTCTTGCGCGTACTCGCAGCCCTCGGCGATGCCGCGCGCGGCGAACACGTCGCGCAAGCGTTTGCTGCCCGCGTCGGACGGCATGAACTCCCCTTCGAGCACCAGCTCGGTGTCGGCCAGCGTAAGGGTGCTGCCCTCGATAGCCGCGGAGTTGTAGGTGAACCTGACGAGAAACGCCTCGTCGTAGCTTCGCAGGGCGATCCGGTCGTGCTCGGACAAAGGAAACATGTCCCTCAGCCGGCCCACTTGGTCCTCCGCCTCGTCAAGCAGACCTTCGTAGACCGATGAGGGAAGGTTGAACGCTCGATGGATCTTCTCCTGCATAGATGCCGTCCTTTCGTCGCGGACATTATACCGCACCGAAAGGACGACCGAAGAAGAGCCGTCATCCGACCCCTACCCCGTTACGCGGTCGGGGCAGGAGAGCACGCGCAGGCGGCCGTCGCGGCAGTGCGACACCAGCGTCACGCCCAGCTCCTCGGCGCGGCGGGCGGCCTCGTCGGTGGCGGACTTGCGCGACACGAGCACGGGACAGCCGGCGCGATGGGCCTTGAGCGCCATCTCGCAGCTGATGCGGCCCGTGATGAACAGCGCCTTGTCTCCCACGCCCACGCGGTCGAGCCACGCCTGGCCGATGAGCTTGTCCATGGCGTTGTGGCGTCCGATGTCCTCGCGCACGAGCAGGAGCCCGCCCGCGCGGCCGTCGCCCAAACCGCAGCCGTGCACGCACTCGCCGGTGTTGCGGCGCGGGCTGCGCTCGCAGAGCTCGTCCATCTGGGCCAGCAGCGCGTCGGCGTCGAAGCGCGCGTTCGTTTCGAGGCGCGCGGGAGCCGGCACGTCGCCGCCGCCCGAGAGCAGCGCCGAGCGGGCGCAGCCGGCCGAGGTCACGCGATGCAGCGGAACGTAGCCGTCCGCGGCGCGCTCCCCGCTGGCCACGTACACCGCCGCCGCCTCGGGGTCGGCCGTGACCTCCACGAAGCGCTCGCGGTCGGCGATGAGCCCCTCGGACAACAGGTAGCCCACGGCCAGCTCGGCCAAGTCGTAAGGGCTGCCCTGGCTCACCGCCACGGGCGCGTCGTTCAGGAATATGCGTATGGGCCGCTCGGCCGTGGTGCGCGGCGCGGATGCCCGGTACTCTATAACGGCCATGCGGCCTCCTTTCCTCGTAGGTTTCCGAGACGGCGCCTTTTCGCGGCGCCTTCCCGCTTTCGATGCTAGCGCTCGGCCGGCGGATGCGCGGGGGCTATTCGGCGGGCGCGCCCGCTCCGCCGGCGAAGGCCGGATCGGCCGCTATGGCGTCGAGGCGCGCCATGACCACGTCTTCGACCTCGAACGAGAACGGCGCGAGCGCGTCGTCGGCGTACACGGTGCGCATATAGCCGCCGCACTCGTCGCACGTGGCGATGCGGTGGGCGTCGTCGCCCTCCACGTTGAAGTAGTGCAGGCGCCCCTGGTTCTGCGTGCCGCAGCGCGCGCAGCGCACGCGCTCGATCTCCCACGTCGTGCCGCACTGGGCGCACCAGAGCGTCTTGCCGCGCCCCTGCGTGGAGTTCTCGCCCCCCACGCGCGCTGCCACCGGCGCGCCGCCGCACACCGGGCAGTCGAGCGGACGCGGCGCCTCGCAGCCGGCCTGGTCGAGCGCGCGTGAGACGGCGCGCGCGGGAGCTTCCAGCTGGGAGCGCAACGCGAGCGACGCCACGAGCGCCGCCGTGCGGGCCTGCCCCTCGGTCATGCCGTCGTCGACCAGCAGGTCCGCCACTGCGTCGAGGTAGGCCGCCGGATCCTTGCCGGCCTCGGCGAGCGGGCTCGCGGCCACGATGCGATCCCACTTCGTGCGGCCGAGCGCGTCGGCCGCGCCTTCGTCGAAGCCGCCGTGCTCGGCCGCGCAGGCGGCCGCGCGCGCGAGGCCCTCCGCGAACGGGGCGGCCTCCACCGCGGCCGGCGCGTGCGCGAACACGGGCTCGCCCGCCGCGTACCAAGCGCGCAGGTCGGCATCGGACGGAACGTCGTAGCCGGCGCCGGGCGCCGCATCCGCGCTCGCAGCGTCCCAGAGCTTGCGGAAGAACTCCAGGCGCGCGGCGTCTCCCTCGTCGAGCTTGCCGCGGTAGGCGGCGAGAGCCGCGTCGATTGCTTTCAGGTTCATAGGGTTCCTTGTCGTGTCTCGGTTTGCTTGCCATCCTGAGCGCAGGCCGTGCGGCGGGCGTCAAGGCGTCGTTGCCGACGCAGAAGATCCTTCGACTCCGCCGCCTTCGGCGGCTCCACTCAGGATGACAACCAGGTTCCTTGCTTAGGCGGCTCAGCGCCGTCGAGCGGCGCGATGCTCGACGCAGTCCCCGCTCCCGTTAAACGGGGACTGCGCGGCGGCACCCTGCCCTGCGAGGGACGGGGTGCCGCGGTCGTCCTTACGCCTTCTTCTCGACGACGTTCTCGCCGCTGGCGATCTCCTCGCGAGCCCAGTGGCCCCAGTGGTACAGGGCGTCGGACTCGGAGACGGTGCCGTCGCCGAACATGAGCTTGTACGTGCCCCGGTACGGCTGGAAGATGCCCGCGCCCAGGAAGATGTGCGCCAGCCCGAACACGGCGATCAGCAGGAAGCCGATGTCGTGCAGGAACAGCGCCACGCCGTGCACGCCGGCGCCGAAGTCGAACAGCGTCGTGCCCAAAAGCAGGATGACGCCCGTGATGCCCATGAGCGCGCCCGCGAACCACAGCATGCCGTCGGCGAAGCGCTGGCCGCTCTTGACCTCGCGCTGGTCGGGCATGTGGATCCACTTGGCCATGAACAGGTACGGGAAGAACAGCGCCATCCACTTCTTGTCGTCGGAATCCCACCGGTCGAACAGGTTCTTGAAGATGTGGGCCACGCCCTTGGGCGCCGCGATGGCGCTGATCAAGGGCACGAGCACGAAGATGACGCCGATAACGCGATGGGACATGCGGATGACGAACACCGTGTCGGCGCCGGCCGCCGCCGCAAGCTGCGGCACGAACACGAACAGCCCCGATATGCACAGCAGGATGCATGCGACGATGGTGATGCCGTGCGTCCAGCGGGCCTGCTTGGAGTGGCGCTTGATGTAGCGCTCCGTGCCGCTCGCGGACATCTGCTCGAGGAACGCGCGGTTCTTCGCGGTCTCCTCGGCGGAAACCATGACTGGTCCCTTACTCATCACGGCCTCCTTTCTTGCCGCCCAGGTTCTCGGTGATGTGCTCCATCACCGACTCCTCGTCTTGGCCGTCGCCGTGCTTGACCACCTCGCCGGTGGTCACGGAGAGGGTGTCCTCCGTATCCGGGTTGTAAGCCAGCTTGTCGCGCTTGTACCCGATGCCGAGCGCGAACATGGCGGCGAGGCCGGCCACGGTCACGCCCGTAGCGATGCCGGTGATCGGCTTCATGATCTGCGTCAGGCCCACCACAGGGTTGGCCTGCGGGTTCTCCACCTGGCCGTGCGCGGCCACGCCGTACTTGAGCACCTGTATGACGTGCAGGCCGCCCATCTCGTCCTCGCCGTAGACCACCGCGTCCTCGTAGCCCTTGGCTTTGAGGAAGTCGGCGCGCTCGTGGGCGATGGCGATCATCTCGTCGCGGTCGCCGAACAGAAGCGCGTCCGGCTGGCACGTGGTGACGCAGGCCGGCTCGAGGCCCTGTTCGATGCGGTCGACGCAGCCCGTGCACTTGTTCACCGTCGTGCGCAGGCCCTCCTGGTAGTGGGGCACGTCGAACGGACATGCCGTGGAGCAGTACTGGCAGCCCACGCACTTGGAGTCGTCCACCGTGACCAAACCGGTGGCCTCGTGCTTGGTGATGGCGCCGGCCGGGCACACGGTCACGCATGCGGCGTCGGTGCAGTGCTGGCACGCGCGGCGACCGAAGGCCCACTTCACGCCCTTGCTGCCACCCGCCTCCTCGTTGAAGGAGATGAGCAGGCGCGTGGTGGCGTTCAGATCCATCGGGCTTTGGTACGAGCCCGTGGAGGGGTTCCCGTTCTTCTCGAGCGTCGAGGGCAGGTCGTTCCAGCATTTGCAGGCCACCTGGCAGCCGCGGCATGCGCTGCAGCGCGAGGTGTCGAACAGTATGGCTTTCTCACTCATCATTCAACACCTCCCTAGATCTTCTCGATGTCGACGAGGAACGCCTTGTACTCGGGCACCCAGCAGTTCGGGTCGCCCACGTTCGGCGGCAGGTCGTTGACGATGTCGCCCGTGGCGTATTCGCCCGCCCAGCCGAAGTGGTGCGTCATGCCCACCTGGTGCACGGTCTTGCCGTCCACCGTGAACGGCTTGAAACGGGGCGTGACCAAGGCCATGACCTCGACCGAGCCGCGGTTGTTGCGCACGCGGACCTTCTCGCCGTTCTTGATGCCCTTCTCCTCGGCAAGCTCCAGCGACATCTCCACGAACTGCTCGGGCATGGCCTCGACCAGGGCCGGGCACGTGCGGGTCTGGCCGCCGGTCTGCCAGTGCTCGGTGACCGAGTAGGTGGTCACCGCGATGGGGAACTCGGAGCGGTCGCCGCGCTTGACCGACTCGAACTCGGCGAAGCGCACGCACGGCGAGTTCTGGCGGCCGTTCAGCTGGTTGTCGGACGGGCTCTCGAAGGGCTCGTAGTGCTCGGGCAGCGGCCCGTCGCCCATGCCGTAGCTCTCCAGGCGCGCGTTCTGCTCCCAGAGCATCATGAACGCCTTGTTGTTCGGGGGCACCGGAGTGCCGTTGGAAACGGCCACGAAGTCGCCCACGTCGTTCTGCACCCACTTCTCGCCCGTCCATTCCACGAGCGTGCGGTCCGGGTTCCACGGCTTGCCCTCCATGTCGGCGGAGGCGCGGTTGTAGATGATGCGGCGGTTGAGCGGCCAGGCGAACGAGAACTTCGGGTACAGGCCCAGCCCCGAGGGGTCCTCGGTGTTGCGCCCGCCGGCGGCCTGCTCGGCCGGGTCGAGCGGCGCGTCGTTGTTGGCCCAGAAGCCGGTGTAGATCCACATGCCGCAGGCCGTCGACCCGTCGGCCTTGAGGTTCGCGAACGAGGAGAGCAGCTCGGTCTTCGGGGCGGCCGAGGTCGTGTTGCACTCGGTGCCGTCGTACACGTAGCCGTTGAGGGCCCAGTTCACGGGGCGCGGGTCGATCTTGCCGTCCACGTAGTAGTCCCACTTCGTGTTCAGAATAGGCTCAGGCGCCACGCCGCCTTCCTTCTTGTAGAGGTCGACGATGGCCGTCCACAGCACGTCGCAGATCTCGTAGTCGGGCTTGGCCTCATCCCACGGCTCCACGGCCTGGTTGCGCCACTGCAGCCAACGGCCGGAGTTCGCGATGATGCCGGGCTTCTCGTAGATGAGCGCCGCCGGCAGGAAGTACACCGTGGTGTCGACGTCGGCCGGGTTCATGTCGGGGGCCTTCCAGAAGCAGGCCGACTCCGTCTCCACCCAGTCGGCCACCACGAGCCAGTCGAGGTTCGCCATGGCGCGGCGCACGTTGCTCGCATTCGGGGCCGAGTGGCAGGGGTTCATGCCCCAGTTGAAGTAACCCTTGATGACGCCCTGGCTCATGAGCTCGAACGAGCCGATGATGGAGTAGTCGGGACTCTTCGGCACCTTCGGCCACCAGTCGTAGCCGTAGTCGTTCTCGACCGTGGCCGCGTCGCCGAACCATTCCTTCAGCGCGGACACGACGAACTTCGGCTTGTTGGTGTAGTAGCCGTCGGAGTACGTCTCCTTCTCGCACCACGCGCGCAGAGACGGCGTGCCGTACTCGGTGGGCCAGTTCAGGTAACCTGGCTGGTTCGCCACGAGCATGCCCATGTCGGTGGCGCCCTGCACGTTGGGCTCGCCGCGCAGCGCGTTCACGCCGCCGCCGGCCACGCCCACGTTGCCCAGCAAAAGCTGCAGGATGCCCATGGAGCGGCAGTTCTGCGCGCCGTAGGTGTGCTGCGTCTGGCCGAGCGCGTACAGGATGGTGCCGGACTTGTCGGGAGCGCCGGTGGAGGCGTACGTGGCGTACACCTTCTCCAGGATCTCCTTGTCCATGCCGCACACGCTGGACACGGTGTCCAGGTCGTAGCGGGAGTAATGCTTCTTCATCTGCTGGAACACGCACATCGGGTCCTGAAGCGTCATGTCGCGCTTCGGCACCTCCACCACAGGCGGCGTGAAGGCGGGCACGCCCTCGGCCGCGGCCCACGCGTAAGCGCCGCCGGCGGAGGTGTCCCACTCCTTGGTGGACTCCACCTGGTAGTGCCACGTGTGGTTGTCGTAGGTGGCGGTGTCCTCGTCGAAGCCCGAGAAGATGCCCTCGTTCACGTCGAACGAGTACTGGGCGTCGAGCAGGTACGACGCGTTCGTGTAGTTCAGCACGTACTCGTGCTGCCACAGGTCGTGCTCGATGATGTAGTTGAACAGGCCGCCGTAGAAGGCGATGTCGGTGCCCGAGCGGATGGGGCAGTAGATGTCGGCCATCTCGGCGGAGCGGGTGTAGCGCGGGTCCACGACGATCCACGTGGCGCCGCGGTCGAGCGCCTTCTGCACCCATTTCGACGAAACGGGATGGTTCTCAACGTTGTTGGAGCCGATCGTCATGATGACGTCGGCGTTCTGCATGTCGCAATAGTGGTTCGTCATCGAACCGCGACCGAAGGTTGCTGCCAGACCGGCAACGGTGGGGCTGTGTCAAACACGCGCCTGGTTGTCGATGGCGATGATCCCGAGCGAGCGCATCATCTTGTTGATGAGGTACTCCTCCTCGGAGTTCTGCTGGCTGCCGCCCAAGCTGGCGATGCCGTGGCAGCGGTTCACCGTGATGCCGTTCTTCACCGTCTCGAAGGTGGCGTCGCGGGTGTCCTTCACCCAGCGCGCGATCTCGGCGACGGCGTCGTCCCAGGTGATGTCCTCCCATGCGGAGGCGCCGGGGCGACGGACCATCGGCTTGGTCTTGCGGTTGGTGTTCTTGATGATCTCGCGCGTGTCGGGGTCGACGACGTTGCGCAGCTGGAACATGGTGGCGCCCTTCGGGCACAGACCGCCCTCGTTGATGGGATGGTCGGGGTCGCCTTCGATGTTCACGAGCTCGCCATCGCGCGTGGAGCAGATCACGCCGCATCCGCCCGAGCAATAGCAGCAGATGTTCGTGTACTCCTCCGTGTTCACGAGCTTCCAGTCGGGGTGCGGCTCGACGGCCAGCGCCTCCGACTGCGAGGACAGTTCGAATGCCATGCTCGTTGCGAACGCTGCGCCGGCGGCTTTGAAAAAGCCCCTGCGTGACAGGTTCATGGTCCTCAGTTCCTTCCTACTCGCCTGATAGGTTCCTGCATGGGGACCGTGCGCAGAGGCGAGGCGACCGAGGGCCTGAGGGTACGGCTCGTTTCGCGACGCGGTCCGGCCCGCAGCGGGCCGCCGGTTCGGCGCCCTCCGCCGTCCGGTGGGAAAAGCGTACCATGGCGCCCGGAAGGAGCCGCCCCCAAGCGGGGCGTGCTCTTCGTGAGGTTTTCGGCGAAAGGCCTTCCATACGCTTTCCCCTGCCGTGAACGGTATGTTTTCGCAGGTGAAAGACATTGTGAAGCGGCGAGCGGTCGGGCGGGCGGCCCGGTGGACGGGCGCGAGGTTTCGGCCTGCGCGCCCCGGGGATCGGCAACCGGCCGGACGGCGCGCGGCGCGGCGTCCACGGTAACCGCACGGTTCCGGCGGCGAGACGCCCTGCCCGCATCGAAGCGGTGTCCTGCTATACTGGCTGCGGACAACGAACCGGCCGCAGGTTCCCCGCCGGAAGGCGCGGACGCGCGGCGCGAAGGCGGACGATGAACGAGAAGGAGCCCCCATGGACGAGCTCGAGCGCATCAAACTGACGAAGCTCACGTCGAAGGGCGGTTGAGCGGCGAAGTGGGGTCCGGGAGACCTCGACGACATTCTGGCGTCGCTCGCCGCGACCGGCGACGGGCAGGAGCCCGTGCCGGGGTCCGAGCGGCTGCTGCTGGGTTTCGGCACGTGCGACGACGCGGCCGTGTGGAAGCTCTCCGACGACGCGGCGGCCGTGCTCACCGTGGACTTCTTCACGCCCATCGTGGACGACCCGTACGAGTTCGGGCGCGTGGCGGCCGCCAACGCGCTTTCCGACGTGTTCGCCATGGGAGCCGTGCCGCACGTGGCGCTGAACCTGCTGGCGCTCGACTGCGCGCTGGGGCCCGACGTGGCCGGAGCCATCCTGCGCGGCGGCGCGGACGCCGTGCGCGAGGCAGGCGCGGTGGTGGCCGGCGGGCACACCATCGACGACGCCGAGCCGAAGTACGGCCTCGCCGTGTTCGGCACCGTGCATCCCGACCGCATCGTGCGCAACGCCGGAGCGCTGCCGGGAGACGCGCTGTACCTGACGAAGCCTTTGGGAACCGGCATCATGGTGGCCGCGCGCGCCTGCGACCTCGTGGACGACGCGGGACTGCGCCCGGCGGTGGAGTCGATGATGGAGCTGAACGCTGCGGGGGCCGCCGCGCTCGCGGAGTCCGGCGTGCACGCCGCCACCGACGTGACGGGCTTCGGCCTGGCCGGGCACCTGCACGAGCTCTTGGAGGCGAGCGGGTGCGCCGCGTCCCTCGACTTCGCCGCGCTGCCCCTGTTCGACGGCGTGGAGGGCTTCGCGCGCGCCTACTGCCGGCCGAACCGCCTGTTCACCATCATGGACCAGGCCGAAGGATACGTGGAGCAGGGCGCGCTGGGCGGCGACGAGTACGACAATCGCCTGGCCGTGATCTGCGACCCGCAGACCTCCGGCGGCCTGCTCGCCGCCGTGCCGCCCGAGGCGGCGGGCGTGTTCGAGCGCGCCTTCGAGGCCCGCACCGGCCGTGCGCCCGCGCGCATCGGATTCGTGGAGGCCGGCAAGGCGGGCGCGATCCGCTTCGAGGGGTAGCCGCCCGCTGCGGCGCTACAGCTTCTCCACCAGGCGGTACTCCCCCGTCTCGTCGGCGTAGAGGGCGGCCAGGCCGCGGGCCTCGCCGACCGTGGCGGCGAGCGCGGCGGCCGCCCGCTCGTCGGCGGCCTCGAAGCGCAGCGTCATGCCGCAGCTCGCGGTGATGGCGCGCGGCGTGGGGATCACGGCGGGGCGCGCAGCGGCGAGCGCCTTGTTGGCGGCCATGGCCGCGTGAGTGGACTCGAACGCCAGAAGGAAGCGGGGCACGGGGCGGCCCTCCTACAGCGTTATGACCTTGGCCGCCTCCTGCATGCGGCCGAGGATATCGTACATGTTGGACACCTCGCCCACGCCGAGCCGGTCCTTGCACCCGTAGAAGTCCAGGCACGTGCCGCACACGAGCACCTCGGTGCCCTTCTCCGCGAGCGCGCTCACGTTGTCGATCACCTGCCGCTCGCCGCCGGCCACGAGCTTCACGCCGGAGTTCATGAACAGCAGCGACGCGGGCACGTCGTCGGACTCGGACAGGGTGTACAGCGCCATCTTCATGAGGTTGTAGCCCAGCTCGCCGTCGCCCTCCCCCACATGGTCCTTGCCCACGAACACGGCGTAGCCGCAGCCCGCGCCCGGCGCGCACGCGGCGCCCGTCGGCGCGGGGACCGGCGCCGGGGCGCCGCCGTCGCCTTCGGCGAACGAGACGAGCCAGCCGCCCTCGATGTCGTCCACGGACACGGCCAGGCCCGTCTTAGCCCCCAGGCGCGTAAGGTTCTTCACGGCCGTCTCGTTGTCCACCTGCACGGACAGCTCGCGGCAGCCCGCGTCGATCTCCTTCTTCGCCAGCACGAGCGGCTTGGGGCACTGCATGCCGAATGCGTCGATGATCTTCATGTACGGTTCCTTTCGTCGTGCGGTTTGCTCTGCTTTCGCCGGTTGCCCGCGGAGGCTCATCCGGATCGGCGAACCCTCGTAGGGGCGCTCTCCAGAGCGCCCGCTCGCGCGAAGCGCGAGAACGCGAGCCCCGGCTGCTTTTCCGGCTTCGCCGGAACGGGCGATCAGGAGATCGCCCCTACGGAGCCTACTTGCTTGCGCCGGCGGCCAGCGCTTCCAGGCCCTCGTCTATCTCGTCTTCGGTGGTGAAGCTGGAAAAGCTGAAGCGCACGGCGCCCCGCTCCTCCGTGCCGAGGGCGCGGTGCATGAGCGGGGCGCAGTGGGCGCCCGCGCGCGTGCAGATACCGAACTCGTTGGACAGCCGGTCGGCCACGAGCGCCGAGTCAACCCCTTCCACGTCCACGGCCACGATGCCGCAGCGGTCGATGCCGCCGTGCCCGCCCAGCACGCGCACGCCCGGCACGGCGAGCGCGCCGACCTCGAAGCGCTCCGTGAGCGCGCGCAGGTGCGCGGCCACGTTGTCCACGCCTTCGCGCTCCAGGTAGGCCACGCCCGCCGCCAGGCCGGCCAGCCCGTGCGCGTTCACCGTGCCGGCCTCCAACGCCTCGGGCATGAAGCGCGGGTGCCGCTCGTCGAAGCTGTGCGTGCCGGAGCCGCCCTCCAATAGAGGCGGCACGTCCACGCCCTCCGCCACGGCCAGGCCGCCCGTGCCCTGCGGGCCGTACAAGCTTTTGTGCCCGGTGAAGCACACGACATCGGCGCCGAGCGCGCCCATATCGAGCGGCAGCGCGCCCGCCGTCTGGGCGGCGTCGAGCACGAAAAGCGCCCCCGCCTCGTGGGCGAGCCGCGCCATGCGCGCCACGTCATACACGTCGCCCGTGAGGTTCGACGCGTGCGTGGCCGCCACGAGGTCCACTCCGCCCTCGAGCAGCCGCTCGTAGGCGGCGAAATCGAGCGCCCCGTCCGGCCCGACGGGCGCGACGTCCACCGTGCAGCCCCGCTCGTCGCGGGCCTTGTACAGCGGGCGCAGCACCGAGTTGTGCGAGGCCGCCGTCGTCACGGCGCGGCCGCCGGCGGGCAGCAGCCCCGCGAGCGCGATGTTGAGCGCCATCGTGGCGTTCGCCGCGAACGACACGCGCGCCGCCGAGGGCGCGCCCAGAAGCCGGGCCACCTTGTCGCGCGCGTCGTACACGGCCATGCCGGCGTCGAGCGACGCCTCGTGCACGCCGCGTCCCACGCCGCCGAACGAGCCGATGGCCGCGGCCACGGCCTCGGCCACCTCGGGCGGCTTGCGCCGGGTGGTGGCCGCGTTGTCGAAGTAGATCATGTGCGAGCCTTTCCGTTTGCTCTCCGCATCATACCAGTTCCCCGCCCCGCATCCGCGCGCACCGGCGCATGCCGCAGAACCGACAGCGAAGCGACACCTGCCGCGTCACGGCAGCGCGCTCAGCGCCGCGCCCAGGGCGCCGGCGAAGCGGGCCTCGGGACAGGTGCCCACCGGCTTGCCCAGATGCGCGGCCAGGCGCTCCACCACGTAGCCGTTGTCGCACAAACCGCCGGTGAGGAAGTAGGCCTCGCCCGGCATCTGCGCCGCGAGCGTCGCCACGCGCGCCACCACGGACTCGACGACGCCGTTGGCGATGTTCTCGCGCGGCTCTCCCTTGCCCACGAGCGAGATGACCTCGGACTCGGCGAACACGGTGCACATGTTCGAGATGGGGGTGGGGCTGCCGGCCCGCGCGAGGCGGGCGAGCTCGTCCTGGTCGACCGCCAGGCGATCGGCCATGATCTCCAAGAAGCGCCCGGTACCGGCCGAGCACTTGTCGTTCATGACGAACTTCTTCACCGCGCCCCCCTTCAGCACGATGACCTTCGTGTCCTGGCCGCCCACGTCCACCACCGTGCCGTCGCGCCCGAACAGGCGCGCGGCGCCGCGGCCGTGGCAGGTGATCTCCGTGACCACCTTGTCGGCATACGGCACGGCCACGCGCCCGTAGCCGGTGGCCACGCACGAGCCGTCGCCCACGTCGATGCCCGCCTCGTCCAGCAGCGCGCGCACGCGGCGGGCCGCGTCCACGCTGCTGAAGCCCGTGGGACAGAGGAACGTGCGCGAAAGCGCACCGTCGGCGTCCAGCACGGCGACCTTCGTGGCGGTTGACCCCACGTCGATGCCCACGTAATGCATGGTCTTCCTTTCATCGTTCTCGTTCGCGGCGCCAGCCGTCGCGCCGGCCGGCCGGCGCCCTTGCCCTACAACATTGACGAGGCTGCGGAAGCGCACGCACGCGCCCTAGCAGTAGCGGTCGCGGTCGGGGCGTATCTGGCGGGCGAGGCGCGCCACGCCCTCGACGTGGGCGCCGCATTCCCGGGCGACGTCGCGGATGCGCTCCTCGTCGTCGCACGACACGAGCAGGCTCATGCCGCAGGTGGCGCGCGCGGCGCGCGGCGTGGGCGCGATGCGCGCGCCCACGCCGGCGTCCTTCAACGCGGAGAACAGCGCGAGCCCGTCAGTGTGGCCGCGGAACAGCACGTAGCAGTCCACGGACTCCTCCGGCGCCCCTTCCGCAGGCGCCCCCGTCGGGCCGCCTTCGCGGCCGGACGGGCCGATCGCACCCGCGAGCGCGTCGGGCGCAGCGCCCTCCCAACCCTCGCGGCCTTCCCCGACGGGCTCCACGGGCCTACTCCCCCAGCATTTCCACGAACGCGCCCACGCGCGTGCGCAGCTGCTCGGCGTCGTTGTCGGCGTAGTCCGTCTCCAGCGCCAGCACCGGGATGCCCTCGGCCTCGAGCGCCGCGGCCAGGCTCGGCTTCTCCACGTTGTAGAGCGTGCAGAACTTCAGGTTCGCGTCGATCACGCCGTCCACGTGGTACTCGCGCGCCATGCGCACGACGTCGTCGGCGCGGCCGGGGTTGGGCGTGAAGCAGGCGCAGTTGTTCTTCATGTAGCGCTCGCTCAGGGCCTGGAACTGGCTCTCCAGCGTGTCCGCGCCCTCGTCCACCAGGTTCTCGAAGTAGCGCGTGCCCGTGCACATCTCCTCGCACACCACGGCCGCGCCGCTCGTCTCGATGATGTGGTGCAGCTTCCAGTTCGGGATGGCCAGCGGCGTGCCCGTCACCAGAATGCGCTTCGTGCCCGCCGGGAACACGCTCACCCCGTCGGCGACGCGCTGCTCCAGCTCGTCGGCCAGCTTGTTGGCCATCTCGGCGCAGCGGGCCGGGTCGTCGAAGAACGCGATCTGCACCATGAGCAGGGCGTCCTTGCCGCTAATGGGAATGCAGTTCGTCGCCTTGCGCGCCTCGAACACGCGCGCGAGCGCGCGGCGCTTCTCGTTGACCAGGCTGATGGCGGCGCCCAGGTTCTCGGGCGTGAGCGCGCGTCCCGTGGCCCCTTCCACCTCGGCCGCGAAGTCGGCGATCTCGTCCGTCCACTTGTCCACGTCCTTCTGCCGCTTCATCTGGGGCATGTCCATGACGTAGGTGCGCTTGTCGGCGCCGAGTATCTCGTAGGCCTTCTTCTTGGCGTCGCACGTCGTCTCGCCCACGTACACGTCGGCCACGCTGAAGTAGGGGCAGGTCTTGCCGAAGTGCGCGCCCAGCGACGCCTTGACCAGCGGGCACGTGTCGCTCGGCAGCACCTTCTCGCCCGCGGGCACCCAGAACTGCGAGCCGCCGCAGAGCCCCGTGACGGCGCCGCCGCAGGCGATGACCACCTCGTCGGGCACGAACACGCAGAACGTGCCGAACACCTTGCCGCCCTGCTTCTGCAGTTCGATGAGCTCGGCGGGGCGCACGCCGTGTATCTCGGACACGACGAAGTCGTAGAAGGCCATGTTCTCGGGGCGGTTGTCCTGGCTCAGGTACGTGTCGCCGAACGCGTCGGGCAGCACGGCGCACAGCTGGTCGTGCGTGTCCAGGTCCATGTCCAAGTCGGTCCACATCTGGCGGTAGTCGGTCATAGCTTCCTCCTCGCAGGGGTCTGCGTCTCGTCTTCTCGTTTCATGCGATGCAAAGCCGTTCGCAGGCATGCGGAAGCGCCGCCCGGAACGGCGGTGCAGAACGGGCGGGCGCGTGGCAGAGGCGCGCTCGCCGGCTTCCCTTGAAGCGCGGTGAGGGGCCGGACGTCCCTTTGGGCAGAAGAGAAGTGCGCACGGAGGCAGAAGCGCGCACCGGGATCGTGGGGCCGTTAACGCAGATTATAGCGCGCCGCGGCCGCCTGGGCCATGACGTTCGCCATCGCGTCGGCGACGTGCTCCCACGAAAGGCCGCTCGTGTCGCACGGGCGCGGCGGCAGCGCTAGCGCCTCCTCGACGGCGCGGGCGAGCCGGCGCTCGAACGCGGGCAGCGCCGCCGGATCCGGCTCGTCGACGCCGAGCATGCGCGGCGGCTCCACGTACACGATGGGCGCTTGGGGGATGCGCTCGGCGAGCCACGGGCGGATGCCGGGCAGGTCGGTGACGACCGCCGTGCAGCCGCAGGCCAGCGCCTCCACCACCACGAGCGGCAGGCCCTCGTAAAACGACGGCAGCACGAACACGTCGGCGCGGCGCAAGGCCCGCGCCAGCTCGCCTTGCGCGAGCTTGCCCAGGAACTCCACCGGGTGTTCGCACGCGCGGGCCCGCGCGCGGATGCGCTCGTACTCGTCCGCCGCGCCCGCGCCGCCGGCCAGGCGCAACCGCAGCCCCGCCGGGCCCGCGTCCACCTGGTCGATGGCCGCAAGCAGGCTCGCCACGCCCTTCTTGTCCGCGATCTTGCCCGCGTACGCGAGCTCGGCCGCGCGCGGGCGCGCCCCCGCCGAAGCGGCCGGGCGCACCTCGGGCGCCCGCGAGAACACGTCTTTGTTGTAGCCCGTGCCGATCACGTGGATGCACGCCGGGTCAACGCCGTAGGCGCGCTCGATCTGGCGCTTCTGCTCGCCGTGCAGCGCGAACACGGCGTCCAGGCCGCGCACGCCCGCCACGATGCGCTCGCGCGCGAGGTCGTGCGAGGCCATCTGCCGCAGGTCGGTGGAGTGGGACACGGCCCCCAGGGCACGGTGCGGCAGGCGCTCGCGCGCGACGGCGGCCAGCAGGTACAGGTGGTGGCAAACGACCGCGTCGGGCCGGAAGGCGGCATCCGCCTCGGCCAGCGCCGCCGAGAACGCCGCGTCAAAGCGCGCCGTCATGTCCGGCGTCAGGTCGCGGTAACGCGTGGAGCGGTACGGCATCTCGTCGGACATGCCGACCACCGGAAAGGGCAGCTCTTCCGTCTCGAAGCGCACGGGGCGCACGAGCACGCCCGGCGGCAGGACCGGCTCGTCGCGCGGTCCGACGCCGCACACGACGGCGGCCTCGTGCCCGGCGGCCACCTGGCAGCGCACCGTTTCGGCCAGGTACACGCCGCTGCCGGTGCTGTCGGGTTTCTGCGCGGTGACGTTGAGGATTCTCATAGCGTCATAGTAGCGTCTTTCCGGCATCCGGTCTATCGCGGCTTGGTATAATGGCTCGCAATCGACGATCATGAGAAAGGCCCCGCCCATGCCCACCGAAGCGTCCCGAGAACTGCTCCGTTCCCTCCCGCAAGTCGAGGAGGTGCTGCGCGCACCGCGCGTCGAGGCGCTCCTGGCCGACCTCCCCCGACCCTTCGTGGTGGAGGCGGTGCGCAACGCGGTGGATGCGCTGCGCAGGCGCATCCTGGACGGCGAGCTCTGCGACGTGTCGGAGGCGCGCGTGGCCGAGGACGCCGCCGTGCGGGCGCTCGCGCTCACGCGCCCGTCGCTGCGGCGCGTGGTGAACGCGAGCGGCGTGATCGTGCACACGAACCTCGGGCGCAGCCCGCTCGCCCCCACCGCCGTGAAGGCGGCGCTCGACGTGGCGGGCGGCTACTCCACGCTGGAATACGACACGGACCGCATGGCGCGCGGCAGCCGCCACGCCCACTGCGAGCGCCTGATATGCGCGCTCACCGGCGCCGAGGCCGCCATCGCCGTGAACAACAACGCCGCTGCCGTCATGATGGTGCTCTCCGAGTTCGCGGGCGGGCACCAGGCCGTGGTATCGCGCGGCGAGTTGGTGGAGATAGGCGGCTCGTTCCGCATCCCCGACATCATGGCTCTCTCGAGGGCCGCCATGGTGGAGGTGGGCACGACGAACAAGACGCACGAGGCCGACTACGAGCGCGCCTTGGGGCCCGACACGGCCATGCTGCTGAAGGTGCACCCGTCCAACTACCGGCTCATCGGCTTCACGGAGAGCGTGGGCGTGCGCGAGCTGCGCGCGCTGGCCGACGCCGAGAACGCCCGGCGCAAGGCGGCCGGCGCGCCGGCCGGGGCCCCCGACGTGCTCGTGTACGAGGACCAGGGATCGGGCGCGCTCATGCGCCTGGACGCCTTCGGCGCCTACGCCGAGCCGGCCGTGGCCGAGTCGCTGCGCGCGGGCTGCGACCTGGTGTCGTTCTCCGGCGACAAGCTGCTGGGCGGCCCGCAGGCCGGCATCGTCGTGGGCGCGAAGCGCCACATCGACCGCCTGAAGGCCAACCCGCTCGCCCGCGCGCTGCGTCTGGACAAGATGACGCTCGCGGCTCTCGAGGCCACGCTGCGCCTGTACCTGGAGCCCGAGCGCGCTCTGGCCGAGATACCCACGCTGCGCATGCTGGCCGAACCGGCCGATGACGTGCGCGTGCGCGCGGAGAAGCTGCGCGACACGGTGGCGGCCGCGCTGCCGGCCGGATGCGCGAAGCTCGACGTGGTGGAGGAGGTGGCCCGTGCCGGCGGCGGGGCGCTGCCCATGTGCGACATCCCCACGTTCTGCGTGCGCGTGGCGTTTTCGCGCGGCGACGCGCTGGGCTGCGAGCGGCACCTCGTGAGCGAGCGTGCCGTGCCCGTGGTGGGGCGCCTGAAGAAGGACGCGCTGCTGCTGGACGCGCGCACGGTGCTCGGCGAGGACGAGATGGACGAGATCGCGGCGGGACTCGCCGAGTACTTCGCCGAGGTGGGGGCATGACGGGGGCCGCAGGCGCGCCCGAGCGCCACGTCGTGCTGGGCACGGCGGGGCACATCGACCACGGCAAGTCGTCGCTCGTGCAGGCGCTCACCGGCACCGACCCCGACCGCCTGGAGGAGGAGAAGCGCCGCGGCATTACCATCGAGCTGGGCTTCGCGCAGCTCGACTTGCCGGACGGCTCCTCCATGGGCGTGGTGGACGTGCCGGGCCACGAGCGGTTCGTGCGCCAGATGATAGCCGGCTCCACGGGCATCGACCTGGCGCTTCTGTGCATCGCAGCCGACGACGGCGTCATGCCGCAGACCGTGGAGCACCTGGCGGTGCTGGAGCTTCTGGGCATCGACCGCTGCGTGGTGGCGCTCACCAAGACCGACTTGGTGGACGAAGACTGGGCGGCGTTCATGGCCGACGAGGTGCGGGAGCGCCTGGCTGGCACCCCCTACGCCGACGCTCCCGTCGTGGGCGTGTCGGCGCGCACGGGAGCGGGCCTGGACGACCTGCGCGCCGCGCTCGCCGAAGCCGCCCGCGGGCTCACCCAGACGAAGGAGGGGTCGGCCGCCCGCCTGCCCGTGGACCGCGTGTTCACCATCAAAGGGTCCGGGACCGTGGTCACGGGCACGCTGTGGAGCGGGTCGGTGTCGGCCGGCGACGAGCTGGAGATACTGCCCGAGGGAACGCGGACGCGCGTGCGCTCCGCGCAGATCCACGGCCATGCGGTCGAGCGCGCCGACGCGGGCAACCGCGTGGCCCTCAACCTGGGCGCCGTGGGAACCGACGACGTGCACCCCGGCAGATGGGTGGCAACGCCCGGCGCGGTGGAGCCCACGGACCGCTTCGACGCACGCCTTGCGTACCTGGGCGCCGAAGGCGTGCCCGGGGCGCTGGCCACCGGCACGCGCGTGCGCGTGGCCCACGGCACCGCCGAGGTGGCGGGGCGCGTGCTGTTCATGGACGGCCGCCAGGAGCTCGCGCCGCGCGAGAGCTCGTATGCGCAGATCAGGTTGGACGAGCCGCTGCCCGTTTGCGGGGGCGACCGCTTCGTCGTGCGCTTCATGACGCCCGTGCGGGTGATGGGAGGCGGCCAAGTGCTGCACGCGCACCCGCGCCGGCGCACGAACCTGAAACCCGGCGAGGAGGCGCTGCTCGACGCGCTGCGCGCCGGCAACGAGGACGCGGCCTGCGACGCCGCGCTCGCGCTGGCCGGACGCACCGTCACGGCCGACGAGCTCGCGCGCGCGGCCGGCATACCGGCATCCTCCGCCGTCCGGCGGCTCGAGGAGCGGTGCGCGGGGGGCGGGCTCGAGCGCCTGGGCACGGGCGCCGGGAGCCACTTCGCCGAACGCGCCGTGCTGCAGAAGCTCGACGCGGCGCTGGAGAACGCGCTCGTGCGCTTCCATGCCGAGCAGCCGGCGGCCACGGGCGTGTCGAAAAAGGCGCTCGCCGCCCGCCTCCCCGGCGCGCTTTCGGACGCGTGCGTCGACGCGCTGGTCGACCGCGCCCGCGCGGACGGGCGCGCGGTGGTCGACGGCGGCCTGATCGGCCACCCCCGTGCCGGCGGGGGCGCCCGCAAGATGGAGGAGCAGGCGGCCGAGGCGCTGGCCGAGGCGCTGGCCGCAGCCGGCTCCGCACCGCCGAGCGTCCCCGAACTCGTCGCGCAGACGGGCGTCGACTCCTCGGTGGCCCACCGCGCGCTCGGCGCGCTCGAGAAGGCCGGGCGCATTCGGCGCGTGAGCGGCGATTTCGCGTTCGATGCGGCAGCCTACGAGGCGTTGGAACAGGCGGCCGTGGAACTGCTGCGCGCGCAGGAAGGCGCCACGGCGGCCGAACTGCGCGACGCCATGGGAACGACGCGCAAGTACGCCATACCCCTGCTGGAGCACTTCGACGCCCAAGGCGTCACGCGCCGAGACGGCGACGCGCGCACGCTGGGCCCCAAACGGTTGTGACCAGGACCGCGTCAAGGAACGTGCCGCTTCGTCGATCTTTGTAGGGCAAGGGCTCTGCCCTTGCCGTTCGGCAAAATACGTTCCGCAGGTCGTGGGGCTAGGGCAGAGCCCTTGCCCCACGGGGCAGACCGTCGGGAGCGCGTGTTTCAGTGATCGTTTCAGCGCCATCCGGGCTGGAAGATGACGGTTTTTCGCATTTTGCGGCGTTTCGGGCTTTTTTACCGTATTATGTTCAGCGTTGCATTTTGCTCGATGGAGATGGATGGGTCCTGGTGGGCCCCGCGGCCTTCAAAGCCGTTGTGAGGCGCGCAGAACGTCTCGGGTGTGTTCGATTCGCACGCATCTCCGCCAACGAGCCCTTCCCACGCACCGCCGCCGATTTCGGCGCGTATCCAACCACCCGCCTCGCAAAACCCGTGGACGCCAGCTCCTTAGCGGCCGCGGCAAACGACGTCGTCCTCGCAGGACGCGGGCGGCGAGCCGTCGGGCGACGCGGCCTTGGCCGCGGACCGGCTCTTCAAGGCCCGCAGCTTCCTGAACCCGCGCACGAACCGGTAGTTCACGATGTCCACCACCGCGTCCACCAGGTTCATGTCCGTGCCGGACATGGCAAGCGCCCTGAGCGGCGCGTCCATGACCGCAAGCTCGGCCTGGGCCCGCGCGGCGGCGTCGTCGGGCAGGAACAGCCGAAGCTCGTGGCGCAGGAGGAAGTGCACGGCACGGCCCACGAGGGACGCCTTCAGATCGCCGACCGTGGCGTTGGCCGTGTAGGGGCGCATGGCCACGACCCTCTTCGGCAGCGGTCGGCCGTACAGCTCCTTGAACGCCTCGTCCGTGAATCCGCCCGGCCGCACGCGGCGGTAGCCGTCCGGCGCGCCGTCGTCGCGGCGCGGAGAGCCCGCGACCTCCACCCGCGCGCGCAGGCGCACATCGCGGCTCGAGGCGGCGAGCCTGACCTCGTAGATGCCCGCCTCCACCCTCCACGCCCCGGCGTCGGCGTCGTAGCTGGCGAAGGCCCGTCGCGACAGCGGCAGCTCCACGCGCCGTTCCTCGCCCGCCTCGAGCGCCACCTTCGCGAAGCCCTTGAGCTCCTGCGGCGGCCGGAACGCACCGGGGTCGAGCGGCGCAACGTACAGCTGGACGGCCTCTTTGCCGAACATGCCGCCTTCGTTGCGCACGAGGCACGACACCGCGAAGCCGCCTTCGCCGTCCGCCTCCACCCGCAGGTCGCGATACGAGAACGTCGTGTACGACAGGCCGTGGCCGAACGGATAGGCCACCTTCGCACCGGCCGCGTCGTAGTAGCGGTAACCGGTGTAGACGCTCTCGCGGTAGAGCGCTTGGCGGCCCTTCTCGGGGAAGAACCCGGCGCAGGGCGTGTCGGCCAGGCGCTCGGGCCACGTCTCGGCGAGTTTGCCCGAGGGGTTGGCCCGGCCGAGCAGCAGGTCGGCCGTTGCCCGGCCGCCCCGGCATCCGGCCAGGTAGCTCAGCAATATCGCGCGCGGCCCGCCGCGCCACGGCAGCTCCACGGGCGACCCGCCCTGCAGCACCGCCACCGTGTCGGGATTCGCGGCGCACACGCGCTCCACGAGCGCGTCGTGCCCGGCCGGCAGCTTCATGTCCGCGCGATCGGAACCCTCGGACTCCCAGGCGTCCGGCAGGCCGACGAACACGACGGCCACGTCGGCCGCCGCAGCCGCGTGCGCGGCCTCGTCCAACAGCGCCTCCGACGTTTCGCCCGTGGCGACGTCGTAGCCGGGCGCGAAGACGCACGCGGCGCCCGACGCCTCGAGCGCGTCCCAAGCGCAATCGAGCGACACCGGGTTGATCTTCGACGAGCCGGCGCCCTGGTAGCGCGGCTCCTTCGCGAACGCGCCGATCACGGCCACGCGCGCGCCGGGCGCTATCGGCAGCACGCCGTCGTTCTCCAGCAGCACCGCCGCCTCCGCAGCGACGGCGCGCGCCACGTCCAGGCGCTCCCCCGCGCGCGTCCGCACGTCCATCCCGCGCGCGGCCTCATGCTTGGCGTGCAGCTCCAGCACACGGCGCACGGCCTCGTCCAAACGCTCTTCGGGCAGCGCGCCCGCGCGCACGGCCGCCTCGACGTCGGCGCGGTAATCGGGCCGGGGGCCGGGCATGACCAGGTCCAAACCCGCAGGCAGGCTGGCGGCGTTGTCGTTTTCGGCACCCCAGTCGCACACGTACGCGCCGTCGAAGCCCCACGCGCGCCCCTGCCCCATGAGCCGCTCGCTCTCGGAACAGTACGTGCCGTTCAACAGGTTGTAGGCGCACATGACGGTCCATGGCCGCGCGCGCTCCACGGCGATGCGGAACGGCTCCAAATAAAGCTCGTGCAAGGCGCGCTCGTCCACCACCGCATCCACGATCAGGCGGTTCGTCTCCTGGTTGTTGCAGGCGAAGTGCTTGAGCGACGTGCCCACGCCGCGGCTCTGCACGCCCTCGATATAGGCGGCGGCCAGATGTCCCGCCACGTACGGATCCTCGCTGAAGTACTCGAAATTGCGGCCGCACAGCGGGCTGCGCTTCAGGTTCGCGCCCGGCCCCAGGACAACGGCCACCCCCTGCTCGCGCGCCTCGTCGCCCAGCGCCTCGCCCATGGCGCGCACGAGGCCGACATCGAACGTGCAGGCCGCAGCACTCGCCGTGGGGAAGCACACGGCCGGCTCGCTGTCCGCAAGTCCCAGGTTGTCGGCCGCGCCCGCTTGCCGGCGCAGGCCATGGGGGCCGTCCGACACGAGGATGGGGCCCACGCCCAGCCGCGGGCAGCCGCCGAGCTCCCAATACCCCTCGCCCGTCAGGCACGCGCACTTCTCCTCGAGCGTCATCGCTTCGATCGCGGCGTCGACGTCCACCCGCACCTCCTCGCCAACCATCATGCGCCCGCGCTCCCGCGCGGCTTCAAGGCCCATGATAGCCTATCGACCGCTTGCGGGCGGTCGCGAGCGTGCGACGGCGAGAAGCAAGGACGCCGGCAGCTCCGCCCTATCCCCCTATCGTCACCTCGCGTTTGAACCCGTAACGCAACACGAGGTAGTACCCGATGCCCGCCGCCATCCAGATGAGGCCGAGGACCTTCGCCGGCACGTCGAGGCTCCACCACGTGTAGCCGATCACCGCGATGCCGCATAAAGGCGACAGCAAATGCGCCGCCCAGCGCCCGTCGCGCTTCTTCACGAAGAAGTACCCGATGACCGTGACGTGCAGCATGAGGAAGGCCGTGAGCGCGCCGAAGTTCACGAACAGCGAGATGGTGTCGGTGCCCAGCCGCCCGAACGTCAGCACCAGCACGAGCGTGAGCGCGCCCACGAACAGCGACGCGACGTAGGGCGTGTGGTACTTCGGATGGATCCTCGCCAGCGGTTTCGGAAGCCCGCCCGCGCGCCCCATGGCGAAGAGTATCCGCGACACCGCCGTCTGCGCGGCCAGCGCCGTGAAGATGCCCCAGGCCAGCGCCGTGGCGACCGCGCACACGACGTACAGCCACCTGCCGCCCACGACTTGCGCCACGAGGTAGAAGGCGTTGCCCGAGTCGCCCGCGAACGCGGCGCCGTCGGGGCTGATGCAACCCGCGATGTAGGTCTGCAGTACGAACAGCGCGCCCACGATGGCCAGCGACGCCATCATGGCGCGCCCCGGGCCGCGGCGGCCGTCCTTCGCCTCCTCCGACAGCGTGGCGATGCCGTCGAAGCCCAGAAACGACAGCGCGCCCAGCGACACGGCGCTCATGACCAGGTTCGGATCGAACGTGGAGGGGTTGAAGAGGGGGTCGAGCGAGAAACCGCGCGATGCGGGATCGGCGAGCAGCCACCGGACGCCCAGCACGACGAAGACGAGCAGCACGAGGACCTCCAGCACGAGCGCCACGCGGTTCACGATGTCGGTGAGGCCGATGCCACGCACGTTCACGAACGTGTTCGCCACCACGAACACCACGGCGAACGCCCAAGGCGGGATCTCGGGCACGAGGCCGGACAACGCCGTGGAGGCCACCACGTACATGAGCACGGGGATCAGCAGGTAGTCGAGCAACAGCGTCCAGCCCGTCACGAAGCCGATGCCCTTGCCCAGGCCGCGCGAGGTGTAGGCGTACACCGAGCCCGCCACCGGCCACTCGCGTATGAGCATGCTGTAGGACAACGCCGTGAACACCATGGCCAGCGTCCCCACGAGGTACACGAGCGCGGGCATGCCGCCCGACTCGGAGAACACGCCGCCGTAGATGCCCATCGGCGCGATGGGAACCATGAAGATGAGCCCGTACACGATCATGTCGGGCACGGTGAGCACGCGCTTGAGCTGACGGGTGTTTTCCGTGTTTCGATCGCTTCCAACCGCTGGCTGGCCCATACGCGCTCTCCTTGTCGGCGAATCCTGTCGTGCGCCCGTTTGGCGCACGCGGTTCACTTTACCGAGGGAGCGGAGCCGTAGGCGCTTCCCATCCCACCTGTTACCGCTGTGTGGGACAGCGGTTTCGTCGGCGAAGGCGCCGGGCGTTCAGGCCTTTCTCACCATCCCGAAAACGTCAGGAAGGCGAACACGAGCAAGCCCGCCGCCTCGAGGGACAGCACGATCGCGCCGTCCCGTCCGAGCGAGCGCCGCTTCAAACGGAACAGACGCCTGAGGGGCCTCCGATCGGAAACGAAGTAGAGCAGCGGACCCGCCAAGAGGAAGGCGAGCGCCGCGTACGCCAGCGCACGGTACGCCAGGGTATGGCTCGCGACCTCCGAGCTCGGAAGCGGCCAGAACGTCGTGCCGACGCAGCCGACGAGGACCACGGCGAACACCAAGGCGAGCAAGACGTCCCACGCGATGCCGACGCCGCGCGGTATGCAGGCGAGCAGGCCGCTCGCGAGCGATCGGACGGTGCGGCGGAGCCTCGACGCGCCCGCCGATCCGCGGCGTCCGACGGCCTTCGAGTTCGCCGCAGCGGCCCTTGCGCTCGCGGTGCCCAACGAAGACGCCTGTGCGGACGACGGCCGCGCGCTAGGCTCCCGAACGATTGCGGGCGGCAAGGTCGTTCGAAGGGAGGCTTCCGGAACCGGCGCCGCAGCTGGAACGCTCGCCCCGGCGGTCCGCAGCAGACCGGATCCCTCGGCATCCCGCATCTTCCGCACGGCCTCGTCGAACGCCCGATCCAACGCCCGCACGCTCGCGTAGCGGTCGGCAGGGTCGAACGCCGCCGCCCGCTCGATCACCGCGCGCAGCGGCTCGGGAACGCCTGCGGCGCGATAGCCCGCTCGACGCGCCTTCGCGTCCGGCGTCTTCTCCGTCAGGCAGAAGTACAGGATCATGCCCAAGGCGTACACGTCGGTGCGCACGTCGCTCTGTCCGTAGCCGAACTGCTCGGGCGGCGCGTAGGCGCGCGTTCCGAAGTGGTGCGTGTCCTCCTCTGCCGCCTCGTCGAACGAGCGGGCGATGCCGAAGTCGATGAGGGTGAGGTTGTCGCGCGTCAGCATGACGTTGGAAGGTTTGAGGTCGCGGTGTATGAGCGGCGGATCGAACCCTTCGTGCAGCTCGAGCACGGCGTCGCAGAGTTTCGGGAAGACGTCGCAGGCAAGCTCGACGGACGGGTCGCAGCGGTACACGACGTCGGCCAGCGTCTCGCCCCTCACGTACTCCATAACCACGACGCGCCTCTCGCCCACCGTGTGGCAATCGGCCACGAGGGGCAGATGAAGGAACCGCCGTCCCGAGCGCTGCGCGCGCCAGATGCACTCGTAGGCGGCGCCCAACCCCGCCTCGCCGTCCAGGTGCTTGCGCACGTACGGACCCTGCTCGGATCCGTTCGCCCCTACGAAGAACACGCGCTCCGTCGTCTCGAAGGGCCCTTCCTTCATGACGGAATCGACGCGGTAGCAGTCGTCGCGCGCGAGCGAATCGAGATGTTCGGAGAGTTCGTCCATGATGGGTACATGGTAGCAGAACGCCGAGCTCCCGCCCCTGTCGAACGGCACGTTCGCGCCCTTCGCCCGCAGCCTCAGCAGATCGTCTCCTCGCCGAAACGGTAGAGCTCCTCGTCGGTTCGCTGCAAGCCGTAACCGCGATCGAGGCAGAAGATGATGATGGCGTCGCGTCGGTTCTTGCAGTACAGCTCGTTGGCGCCTGAAGCCTGCAACAGCCGATCGGCCTCTTTGAGCGAAAGGCCCATGGCGAAGGCGAGTTGCAGCACTTTGTTGCGCGAAGCGCCGCGCTGCCCCATGAATATCTGGTAGCCGAACGTGTCGTTGAGGCCGGCCTTGCGCACGACTTCGGCGCGCGTGAGCCCCTTCTCATCGAGCAGCTGCTGCAGGTATTCTGGAAGGTTGCGCTCTTTGATGCGGTGCTTGTCGGCGAACGTCTTCGGATCGGGGGCGTCCAACAGCTCCTGCAGCAGCTCGTCGGTCAAGGGCTCTTTCACGCGGCGCTTCCTTCTTCTTCGTTTCGTATCCGGTTTCATGGTAGCAGAACGGCGGGAGGACGGCCTTCGCGCCGCCTTCCCGCCGCGTCGGCCGCACTTAAGCGACCGAGAACGTCTTTTCCGCGAGCATCTCGTCGCTCAGGCTGATGAGCCCCGTGCATTCCACCGAGACGTCGGTCTGGTCGTCCAACAAGTAGGCCTGCTGGACGGTGGTGGTGGCTCCGGGCTTGATCTCGTTCATGGTGCTTTGAGCGTCGATGTCGCTCACGACGGCCGTGTCGAGCTGCACCCCGTTCTGGAACGCCTTTGCCGAGACGGCCGTGAAGAAGGGCATCGCCTTGTCGGCGTTGTTGGTGAACGTGTACGTGACCACGATGGCCGATTTGCCCGCGTAGTCCTGGGTGACGACGCAGTCGTCGATGGACACGGCGTACTTGGCTTCCTTCTTCTCGGGCTCCTGCTGGGCGGCCTGCTGCGGCGTCGAATCGCCCGCCTGGTCGCCCTCTTTCGCGTCCGACCCGCCCGACGAGCAGCCGAACAGCGCGACGCATGCGGCGAGCGCGCACGTCGCCGTCAGTGCTACGAGATGCTTCTTCATAGTTCCTCCTTGTTTCGGTTTCGACCTCGAAACAAGGGTATCGAAACCGCTCGGCTAAAACATTAGCTGCCAGCTAAGTTCTCGCAAGCGGAGTCGACGCCAAAAACCCTCGTGGCCGAGCGTTTCCGCTCGGCCACGAGGCTGCCGCGCCTTAGAAGTCTATGGTGTCGGGATCGAGGCCGCTTTGGCCCAGGGGATCCAGCTCGTCGATGCGTTGCAGGTCCTCGTCGGTGATGTTGAACCAGAACACGCGGGCGTTCTCGGCGATGCGGCCCGCGTTCGTCGACTTCGGCAAGGGGATGGCGCGCCGCTGCAGGCACCAGCGCACGCACAGCTGAGCCACCGTGCAGCCGTAGGAAGCGGCGATGTCGATGAGCAGCTGGTTCTCCAGCACGCGCCCCGAGCCGAGCGGCGACCACGCCTCCACCACGATGTCGTTGCGGTTGCAGAAGTCACGCGTGGCCTGCTGGTTGCAGCCGGGATGCAGCTCTATCTGGTTCACCATGGGAAGGATCTCGGCGGCGTCCATGAGGGGCTCCAGATGACGCGGCTTGAAGTTGCTCACGCCGATGGCGCGCACCTGGCCGTCGAGGTAGAGCGTTTCGAGGGCGCGCCACGTCTCCTGGTTCGTGCGCTGCCAATCCTCGTCGGAGCCCTGCGTTGCGGGCCAATGGATGAGGTAGAGGTCAACGTAGTCCAGATGCAGCTTCTTGCGCGACTCCTCGAACGCCTTGAGCGCGGGCTCGTAGCCGCGGTCGGTGTTCCACACCTTCGTGGTGACGAACAGCTCCTCGCGCGCGAGCCCCGACGTGGCCAGCGCCTTGCCTACCGTGGCCTCGTTATCGTAGAACGCCGCCGTGTCGATGTGGCGGTAGCCGTCCTCGAGCGCCTGGTGCACGGCGTCGATGCCCACCTCGCCGTCCGGCATCTTGTAGGTTCCGAAACCGACGCAGGGAATGCCGTAGCCGTTGCGCAGGGTAATCCGGTCTTGCTGGCTTTGCAGATCTGCCATGAATGCCTCCTCGTTCGCAGGCGGCGCCACCCCGAGCGCGCGGATCGCGTTTCGCCTTCGCTTTGTGTATGCGCACCACGATACCCGTTTGCCGGCGGCGCGTCCCCCGTGCTTCCAAATCGTCACGCGCCCGTAGGCGGGAGGTGCGGAAACGGAGCCGAGCGCTCCACCGATGCCTTAGCCGAGCGTCCCTTTCGTCGGTTCGCTTTGCGTTCGCCGCCGGAAACCGCAGGATCGCCCCAAGACCAAGCAATGGGCAAGCGGAAAGCACGTTTTACCTATACGATTTGCGCATAGAGATTGTTTCATTATAGGTATTGGCTATTGCTGCAGGGACGAGGTACGGTAGCGGAGGAAGAAGTCGCCCCTTGTCAGAAAGAACCCCGCCATGCAAACCGTATCGAAAACCCGCCCATCCTTCGTCGCCGCGCTGCTCGTGGCCCTGGCGTTCGCGCTCGGGTTCGCCGAGTTCGTGCTCATCGGCATCACGCCGGACGTGGCCGAAGGGCTGGGAGAGCCCCTCACCCTCATCGGGGACATCGTGGGCTACTACGCGCTCGCCTGCGCCGTGGCCACCCCGGTGGTGGCTCTCGCCACGGCGCGCGCCAACCGCTTCAAGCTCACGGCCGTGCTGCTCGTCGTGTTCAATGCCGGCAACCTGCTCACCTTGTTCGCGGACGGCTACGCCCTGCTGCTCGTGTCGCGCCTGCTGCCGGCGGCCACGTCCGGCACGCTGCTGGCCATCGCCCTCACCTACGTGCCCGAGATCGTGGACGCGGGGAAGGTGGCGCGCGCGTTGTCGTTCGTGCTGGCCGGCTTCTCGGTGTCGAGCGTCATCGGCGTGCCCATCGGCACCGCGCTCGCCGACGCCTTCGGTTGGAAGGCCGCCTACGCCTGCGTGCTCGCGCTGGGTCTGGTGGTGAGCGCGCTGCTGCTGCCAGCCCTTCCCCGCAAAGCGCGCGCAGTGCACGAGACGACAACGCTCCGCTCGCAGCTGCGGCTTCTGGGCGACAGGCGCGTGCTGGCCAACATCGCCATGATCCTGGCGGGCGCGGCGTCCACCTACGTGTTCTACACCTACCTCACGCCCGCCCTCGAGGACGTCATGGGCTTCGGCGGCGCCGCCGTGAGCGTCATCCTGCTCGGGCTGGGCGCGGCGTGCGTGGCGTCGAACCTGCTGTCGGGGTGGGTGGCGAACCGCTTCGGCATGCGCGCCCTGCCGCTGACCTTCGCCCTGCACGCCGGCCTCTTGGCGCTGTTGACCGTAACCGTGCCCCTGGGCGCCGCGGGCCTCGCCGACATCGCGTGCGTGTGCCTGCTCATGTACGTGATGAACTCCACCGTGCAGATGCTGTTCCAAGACGTGGCGCGGCGCGACTACCCGAGCGCGCTCACGTTCTCCGCGTCGCTGCACCCCATGTCGTTCAACGCCGGCATCGCGCTCGGTTCGTTCGCGGGCGGCGTCGCGGTGAACGCGGGCGGCCTTCTGGCCACAGGCCCGATCGGCGCGCTGTTCGCCCTGGTCGCCGCCGTGCTTGCGCTCGTGCTCGTGCGCCTGACGGCGCGGCAGCGCGAGAAGTCGGCTGCCGTCGAGCGTCTGGGCAACAAGCTGGAAGACCGCTTCAAAGAGAGCGCGTAAAAGGGCCGAAACGCCCGTAGGGGCGGGGCTGCTGCCCACCCGGCGCGGCGCGCCTCCCTCCCCATCGACCATGCGTCGAGCGCACCGCTCTGTCGCAAGGTGGAACCTACGCTCGCCGCACGGAAGCGCTTTCGGATCGTTTCGCGTCGGCCGGACAGCGGCCCGCCCCTACGGACAACCAGCGACAGCGAGCAGCAAACGTGCCTGTTCGTTTTGGAGACAACCGACGCCTTCAAACCGCTTGACTTGGAGGCGGCTCCAAGGAATACCATGAGGCGAAACGACAACCAATGAGGCAATCGAGCGAAAGGCGTCAACCTATGACCATGAAATACCGCACCTTCCCCCACGGCGGCGAGCGTGCGAGCGTCATCGGCTTCGGCATGGGGTCCATCCACGAAGCGGCCGACGAGCGCGAGATCGAGGCCGCGCTCGAACTGGCGCTCGACGCGGGCGTGAACTTCTTCGACCTGGCACCCTCCGAAGCGGCCCCCTACGCCCCCTACGGCCGCGTGCTCGCGCCGCGGCGCGACGATATCCTCGCGCAGATGCATCTGGGCGCGGTGTACGGCGCGAACGGCCAGTACGGCTGGAGCCGCAATCTGGACGCCATCAAGCGCCAGTTCACACGCGTGCTTGACACGCTCGGCACCGACTACACCGACTTCGGCATCATCCACTGCATGGACGAGGACGACGACTTCGACGCCATGCAGGAGAACGGCATCTGGGACTACGCGCTCGAGCTCAAGCGCCAGGGTGTGATCCGCAACCTGGGCTTCTCGTCGCACAACCCCGCCGTCGCGCGGCGCTTCTTGGACACGGGCCTGGTGGACGAGTGCATGTTCAGCGTCAATCCGGCCTACGACTACTCGAAGGGCGCCTACGGGCGGGGCCGCGCGGACGAGCGCATGGACCTGTACCGCGCCTGCGAGCGCGACGGCATCGGGATAGCCGTGATGAAGGCGTTCGCCGGCGGGCAGCTCTTGGACGCGAAAGCCTCGCCGTTCGGCCGCGCGCTCACGAAGGCGCAGTGCATCGCCTACGCGCTGGACAAGCCGGGCGTGGTCTGCGTGCTGCCGGGCTTCCGCGACGCCGCCGACGTGGCGGAGGTGCTGGCGTTCTGCAGCGCGTCCGAGGAGGAGCGCGACTACAGCGTCATCGGCACGTTCGCGCCGCAGGAGGCCGAGGGCCGCTGCGTGTACTGCCACCACTGCCAGCCCTGCCCGGAGGGCATCGACGTCGGCATGGTGAACAAGTACTACGACCTGGCCCGCGTGGGCGATGACATGGCCGCCGGCCACTACCGCAAGCTCGCGCTGCACGCGGGCGACTGCGCCGGCTGCGGACACTGCGACGCGCGCTGTCCCTTCGGCGTGCGCCAAAGCGAGCGCATGCGCGAGATCGCCGCGTACTTCGGGGAATGACGGCGCCGCTCGGATCGCCGGACGTCGGGTGCATCGTCGCCCGAAAGTGACCGTTTCGGGCGACGATGCGCGAGGAAAGGCCAGGCTTGAGCGTAAAGCCGAGCTTCGCGCGACGCGCGAGCGGCAGCGTCCACGGCCGCGACTTCGACGCGAACGCCGCACCTTGCGTGCGGGCGCGTACGCGCCAACGCCGTTTGGGGATTGGCGCTCGCTTGTTGCCCGCCCGTTCGCAGAACGCAGGCGCCTTCGCGGGAGGCCGCCTTTATACTGGCACGCATCGGGAACGCTCAGGGAAGGAAGGCATCGCATGGTCGATTACGAGCTGGACGGCAAGGTGGCCATCGTCACGGGCGCGGCGGGCGGCGGGGCCGGCGGCACGGGCCTGCGCATCGCGCAGCTGCTCGCCGAGCAAGGCGCCAAGGTGGTCATGGCCGACATCAAGCCGACGGGCCGAGAGGAATCCGACAAGCTGAACGAGCAGGGCCTCGACACGTTCTTCGTGCAGATGGACCTGGCCGACGAGGCGTCCATCGTCGCCCTCGTGGACGCGGCGGTCGAGCGCTACGGCAAGCTGGACGTCATCGTCAACTGCGGCTTCATGCAGCTCAAGGAGGGCCAGCTGCACGAGACGTCCGCCGAGGTGTGGGACCGGATCATAGCCGTGGACATGCGCGGCGACTTTCTCATGATCCACCACAGCCTGCCGCATCTGCTGAAGCAGGGCGGAGCCATCGTCAACGTGAGCTCCACGGCCTCGCTTTCGGGCGAGGACAACACGGCCGCCTACGCCTGCGCCAAAGCAGGCGTCAACGCGCTCACGCGCTCCGTGGCCGTGCAGTACGGCGATCAGGGTGTGCGCTGCAACACCGTGGTGCCGGGTTCCATCCTGAGCGAGGGCATCCTCGCCTACGCCGAGACGAACGAGTCGGTGAAGTTCCAGTTCGACATGCTGAAGCGCCACGCGCCGCTCAAGCGCCACGGCACCGCCGACGACATCGCCAACGCGGTGCTGTTCCTGGTCAGCCCGATCGCCCGCAACATCACCGGCCAGACGCTCGTGAGCGACGGCGGCTACTCCATCCGCTCCGGCATGTGGGCCGACATCCACGAGTACAAGCAGACGCACTCCTGGGACACGATGTAAGGATCCGCAAGCGCGATCATGCCGCGCGCCGCCGCCTTTGCCCGACTCGGACGGGGCGGCGGCGCGCCAAAGCGCATCAGCGCTTCTTGGGCAGGCGCTTCACGGCCTTCGAAATCTCCTTGTACGTGCGCTCCTTCTTGGCCAGGTAGCCCGCCTTGTCCTCGGCGAACGCGGCCTCGGCCTTCAGCTTGCGATAGGCCTGCCAGCGCCGCTCGGAAAGCTCGCCGTCCGCGATGGCCGCGTAAACCGCGCATCCCGGCTCGGACGTGTGGGTGCAGTTCGAGAACCGGCACGAGGCGAACAGGCGCTCCACGTCGGCGAAGCCCCGCTCGAGGCCCTCGGCCGCATCGCCGATGCCCAGTTCGCGCATGCCGGGCGTGTCCATCACAAGGCCGCCGCCCGGCAGCAGCACGAGCTGGCGACGCGTGGTGGCGTGGCGCCCGCGACCGTCGGCGCGCACGTCGCGCGTCTCCAAGACATCCTCGCCCAGCAACCGGTTGACCAGCGTCGACTTGCCCACGCCCGACGAACCTAGGAGCGCGACGGTCTTGCCGGGGCGCACGTAGGGGCGCACGGCCTTGCAACCGCCTTCGTCCACCGACGACACGGCCAGCACGTCGACGCCGAGGGCCACCGACTGCACGGCGCACAGCCGCCGCTCCAGGTTGTCGCACGCATCGGCCTTCATCAGCACCGCGACGGGAACCGCCCCGCTCTCCCATGCGAGCGTCAGGTAGCGCTCGAGCCGCCGCAGGTTGAAGTCGCCCGCAAGCGACATGCACAAAAACGCGGTGTCGATATTCGCCGCCACCACCTGCTGCTCGAGCGCGGCGCCGGCCGCTTTGCGCACGAAGGCGCTTGCGCGCGGAAGCACCTGCCCGATGACCGCACGGCCGCCCGCGTCGTCCGTGCGGTCCATGAGGACAAAATCGCCCACCGCCGGGAAGTCGGCGGCCGAGCGCGCGGCGTGGCGCAGCCTGCCCGCCGCTTCGGCGAAGAGCTCGCCTTCCGCGCCGACGACCCGGTACAGCTCGTGCGCCTGGGACAGGACGCGTCCCACGACGGGATCCTCGACACCGAACGCCTCGCACGCCTGCTGCATAAGCACGTCGGTCACGCCGTACGCGCGCAGGTCGACGGGCGCCATCATGCCTCGCCTCCCTCGCGCGCCTGCGCACCGAGCGCGTCCGCCCGCAGGCTTTCAAGGGGAAACGGCGGCTCGGCCAGCGGCTTCACGGCGATGGACATGAGCATGACGGGATTGTCGTCGGCCGCGATGCGGTTCGAGCTCAAATGCCCGCAGCGTTTGCAGCGGTGCACGATGGCCCACTCGCCGCCCTTGCGCACCCACACGCTGATGGGCTCCATGACGCTTTCGCACACGGACGCCCGATCCCCGGGCCGTTCGTCGACGTGCAGGCTATGCAGGCACTGGGGGCAATGGTTGCGATGGCGGCTTCCTGCCCCGTCGGGCATGACGAGCTGGCCGCACTGTTTGCAAACGAAGCTGTCCATACAGGCATGAGCCTGATAGAAGGCGCTGCCTCTTTTGATTTTTTCCACGGTGGTTCTCCCAAAACGTTGATAGTCGTTGCCTTGTTTGGGAGGTTCCTGCGGAGACTAGTGCTCGCAAACCTCCCGGTTTACGGCAATCTCCGTGCGTGCGTGTAACAGAAGTCATGCTCCTTAAATAGTGTTGACGCCGTCGTTTATACCACAGGAAGGCGGAGGGCCGCAAGGGTGAGTGTTGCGCGCCTCGACTGCGCCGTAGAGGTAAACGACCTCGCCCACGACTCTTCGAGCAAACAGAGCCGTGGGCGTGCCGAACCGTCCCTACCGGCACATCTTGAAGATGTTCACCACGTCGCCAACGCTCAAGCTGCGCAGGCCGGGGATCTCGCCGCCAGCGCAGGCATGCCTCGCCATGTCCTCGAAGTGCGCGTCGTCGATGCCGAAATGGGAGAGCGTGCTCTCCAGACCCAGCGTGTTGAATGCGAAGTCGCTCACGCGCTCGATGGCTTTGCGGGCGCCCTCCTCGGGGGCGAGCCCCTCCTCCACTCCGAACACCGCGGTGCCTAAACGGTAGATGGCGGGCGCGGTCTGTTCGTTTAAGATGTACTCGAGCCAGCGCGGGGTGAGGATGGCCAGGCCGTGGCCGTGCGTGATGTCGTAGTAGGCGGACAGCTCGTGCTCCATGGCGTGGCAGGCGCAGGCGTGCACCGTGCCCGCGTCGAGGATCGTGTTGAGCGCCAGCGACGACGCCCACATCAGGTTCGCGCGCGCCTCGTAGTTCTCGGGCTCGGCCAGCGCCACCGGGGCCCATTTCACCACCGCGCGCATGACGGCCTCCTGCATCTCCAGAACCACGTCGAAGGTCGCCTCGCCGGCGAGATAGTAGTTGTCCAGCACGTGGTTGAAGATGTCGAACGCGCCGCAGGCCGTCTGGTACGGCGGCAGCGTGTAGCTGAGCTCGGGGTTCTCGAAGGCGGCGCGAGGGATCAGCGCGCTTCCGCCCAGGCCGATCTTCTCGTTGGTTTCCCAGTTGGTGATGACGCCCCAGGCGTCCATCTCGGAGCCGGTGGCGGCGTTGGTGAGCACGGCCACCACGGGCAGGGCGTCGGTCACCCACACGCCGCCCGCCACCAGGGGCCAAACGTCGCCGTCCTCGGTCTTCGCCGCCGCGGCCACGCCCTTCGCGCAGTCGATGGCCGACCCGCCGCCCACGGCGAGCACCACGTCGATCCCGTTCTCCTTGCAGAGGGCGGCACCCTTGTTGACGGTCGTGTGGCGCGGATTGGGCTCCACGCCGGCGAGCTCGAACAGCTGCACGCCGGCGCCCTCCAAAAGGCCGCGCACCTCGTCGTACAGGCCGCTTCTCTTGATGGAGCCGCCCCCGTACACCATCAGCACCTTCGTGCCGAAGGCCGCGAGCTCTTCGGGGAGGTGCCCCAGCTGGTCCTTGCCGAAGTACACCTTGTCGGGGTTGTGGAAGATGAAGTCGTTCATGTCTTTCCTTTCTCGTTCGGTTAATGACGCAGTTTTTCGACCCACGGCCGCACCTTGTCGAGCGCGCCGGGAAGGCTGCCGCGCGTGAGCGCGAGGCCCTCCAAGAGGCTTGCATCAGGGTACAGCGCTCGGATGTCGGCGAGGGCGCCCTCGATGCCGCTGCCCCCGCTCGTGCAGAACGGTACGACCGCCTTGCCCGCTAGGTCGTGCTGCAGAAGGAACGCGTGCATCACGTGCGGCAGCCCGCCCCACCAGATGGGGTATCCCAGATACACCGTGTCGTAGGCGTCCCAATCCGGCACGCCCGCCTTGATGGGCGGCAGGTAGCCCTCGTCCTTCTCGCGCTGCACCTGGGCGGTCATGGTTTCGTAGTCATCGGGATAGACGTCGCTCGTTTCGATGCGGAAGAGATCGGCACCGGTGGTCTCCGCAATGCGCTCGGCGACCGTGAGCGTGGTGCCCGAGTACGAGAACACCGCCACGAGCGAGCGAGCGCCGCCCGCATCGGGTTCGGATGCCGCCTCGGGCGCCTCGATCGGACCCTCCGTGCCGTCCGATTCCGGCGCGTCAGGCGACCTGCGTGCCTCGGGCACCGCCGACTCCCCCGCTGCGGCGCATCCGGCGAGCATTCCGCCGGCGAGGACCGCCATGCCGAACCCGACCGACCCTATGACGAAGGTGCGCCGATCCAACTCGTTTCGCCTCATGTTCGTTTCTCCTCTCGCTTCCGTTCCCCGAGTCTACGACTTGGAGTTGACTTCAAGTCAAATGGAGATCGTGTGCAGCGCACTCAGCGCAGGATGCGGACGAGCTCGATGCCCTCCGCCTCGCCGCGATCGCGGCTGTACAGGCGCTCGGTCGCGTTGTTCCAATGCTCGTGCACGCCGAGGCTCTCCGCAGGGTTGCCCGCGCCGTCGCGGTACGCGGAACCCGACGGGGGCGCGGGGGCGAGCGCGGCCTCGTGCAGGTAGTTCTCCACGCCCAGGTTGCCGTCGAGCGCGGCGTTGCGGCTCGTGGCGGCCGGCTGGTTGATGAGGAAGTCGGCGCCCACCGAGTCGATGGCCACCGGGTCCTGCGACATGAACAAGCTGGCCGTGAACCCGCCGTCGAAGGGAGCGCCCTCCCACAGCGCCGCCTCGCGCGTGACGCTGGCACCCTCGGAGGTTGCCACCACCAGGCCGTCCAGCATCCACAGCACGGTCTTGCCTCCCAGCAGGTGGTTGGCGATGAGGTCGACGAGCACGGTGTAGCTGCCCATGGTCTGGCCGGACACGTAGCGATGGATGCCGGCCGCCTCGGGCGGGCGCAGGCGGCTCGAGTTGACGAGCGAGCCGAAGTGGTTCTTCCCGCAGAGCGTGAGCCCGTAGCTGTGCCCCTTGAGACTTGCGAGGTTGATCAGGTAGTCCGCCTCCGACACGCACGCCGGCACGATGTTCGCGGCGCCGGCCACGTCCGCCGACCACGCGATGGGCGCGCCCTCGTCGCCCGCGGCGTCGTTCGGGCCGCCCTCGTCGTTGTAGCGGAACCGCACGCCGGCGAGCGCGCCCTCCGAGCACAGATCCATCATATGCGCCGGGAAGATGCGGCACACGTCGTACACCGTGACGTCGCCGGGAGCGACGCCCGCATCCTCCACGAGCGACAGCAGCAGCGCCCGCAAGAGCACCGGCGTCGTGTAGCTCATGGCGCTGTCCTCGTCGGATCCGAACGTGCCCGCGCCGTTCATGTTCGCCTTGACGGCGATCTTCTGGCCCGCACGGTAGCCGCCCTCGCGTCCGTGCGCGGCGTTGTGCGCCTCGAACAGCCTGCGCCATCCGGCCGCCGCGTCGTCCGCGCCCGCCGCGGCGGCGACGCCGTCGGCCACCATCCGCCGCACCGCGACCTCGTCGAAGTGCTCGCGCTGCCACCAAAAGTCCGATCCGTCCCAGGTCACAGCCACCGCGTCACGCACCCACGCCACGCGCCCCGGCATGGCGCCCACCCCGCGCCCCAAGGGCTCATGCGGCGGAAACGCCGAATCGTAGGGAAGATGCACGGCGCCCGGATCCTCGGGCCCGGGCGCCGGCGCGGCGGAGGATCCCGGTTGCTCGGGCAGCGGCTCGGGCTGTTCCTCACCGCCCGCGCATCCGCCCATGGCCCCCGCCAGCGTCGCCGCGCCGAGCGCGGCCGCACCCATGACGAACGTGCGACGGTCTATGCTCGCCGCTGTGCGCGTGTCCTTCTTCTCGTTCATCGCGACCTCCTTCGTCGTCGTTTCTCTGATACCATACCCATGGGAGCGCGCTTAAAGTCAAGCGGGAAAGGACGGCTCGCATGGAGAGATTGCTGCTCGTATCGATGTTCCAAAACGCCACGGGCCTCTTGAAGGAGATCGAGCCCGACCTCAAAGGCAAATCCGTCGCGTACATCCCCACCGCGAGCCGCGTCGAGCGCCTGGGGTTCTTGGCGCGCATGACCCGCTGGGTGCTCCGCGGCATGGGCCTGCGCGTGAGCGTGGTCGACGTGTCAACCGCGTCCCGCGAAACCGCACGGCGCGCGTTGGCCGACTGCGACCTGGTCTTCGTCGCGGGCGGCAACACCTTCTACCTGCTGCAGGAGCTCAGGAAATCAGGCGCCGACACGCTGCTCGCCGAAGCGGTGCGCGCCGGGAAGCTCTACGTCGGGGAGTCGGCCGGAGCCATCGTCGCGGCTCCCGACATCGCGTACTCGCGCGCGATGGACCATCCCGGCCAAGCACCCGATCTGCACGACTCCACCGGCCTCGGCCTCGTGGACTTCTACCCGGTGCCCCACGAGCGCAACCCTGAATTGGGTCCCAGCGCCGACCAGATCATGCACGAGTACGGCGGCACCCTCGACGTGCGCCCCTTCGACGACAAGCAGGCCATCTACGTGGAAAACGGCGTCGCGCGCATCCTGAGCGCGTGAAAGACCTGCCCAAAATGTCCTGAAAGGGCCCGACCCCTTCCAGGACACCGAACGCTACAAAATGCTCGCGGCGTAGAAGGCGTAGCGAGCCACAGCCACGCCGACGAACAGGCACGCGAGCACGACCGGTGCCGCGGCCTTCCCGGACAGCTTCCCTCTCCACGTCAGCAGCGCGCACGCCGCTCCCGCAACCGCCAACACAGTGCCGACGACGAAGGGCTCCATGCCGTGACCGAGGCCGGCGAAGCGCGCCGCCACGGCGACCATGCCGACGGCGGCGAGCACCGAGAGTACGGAAGAGGCGAGCGCGAACGCGCCCTTGCGGTACAGCCCGCCGTCGAACAACGCGAAGAGCGCCGCCCCCATGGCCAGATCGCCCGCCACGAACAGCACGAGCGTCGGCCACGCGGCCCACGCCGGGTTGCCGTAGGCCGTGAAGTAGGCCCAACCCATGATGCACATGAGGCCGAGGGCCGCCACCGCGCCCAAAATGCCCACCGCGCGCGGGCTTTCGCCCTTGCGCGCCAGCAGCGCCAGATCGACCAGCATCAGCACGCCGAACGCCAGGGACCAGTACGCCTCCTCGGCGATCATGGACGAGGGGTTCGACAGCGCCAGCAGGAAGCGCTCGGGCCGCCCGAGGTGGCCGAGCACGCCCAGCAGGCCCGCGCCCAAAAGCACGATGCAGACGAGCGGGAACAACCAAGGCCGCTTCGCCTCGCGCACAGCGCTCGGGAAGAAAGCGCCCACCACGTACGCGCCGGCCGCCAGGCCGCCGAGCGTCGTGAACGCGAACAGGGGGAATTCGGAGATCATGTCCATCACCTTCCTTGCCCTGGATCCGCGCACGGACGCAGGGCCTCAAGTTCGTAGTCCTCGATGCCGAAGGGGCGCATCGCCTTGAGCGACGCGAGCGCGTCGCCCACTTCCGCGAACGCCGCGACCTCGGGGAAATCGACCGGCGCAGCCTCAGCCTGCTCGCCCTCCCCTGCGATCCGGCCCTCGGCCCAGTAGGCCGCCTCGGCCAGAAACGTGGCGTCCACGGCGCAGAACGCCGCCAGCGCCTCGACCGTCTGCGGGTAGAGCACCGCCGCCTTCGACGCGCGCAGGCTTTTCGCGAACGCCGCCAGCCACGTGTTCAGGTGCCCCTCGACGAACGCCCGCTCGTCGCGCAGCTCCGCGGAGAGCGCGGCGAGGTCACCCGCCCGGAAGGCGCCCAGCGCCTCGCCCGCGCGCCGCGCCAGGTACGCGCACATGAGCGCCGCATGGTCGTCGGGGACGCGCTGGACGCGCTTCGGCTGCAGGCCGTGCGCTCGGTAGGCCGCGCGCACGGCGACCGTGTTCTCTTGGAACAGCGTCATCTCCCGCGAGCGGTACGGCGACTCCCACGCAGGGGCCGGCAGCGCTCCCGGCCCCACGAACAGGCGCGTGTACTCGTCGCGCGCCGCGTCGAGCAGCCCCGCTCGGTCCTCGCGCGCGGCCAAGGCGGCCAGGAAGCGGCCGAGGCCGCGCATCGACTCGTCGTCGGCGGCGTACTCGTCCACCACGTCGGCCGTCGCCTCGCCCAGAAGAACGTCCAGCAGCTCCGCGTCCGGCGCCGCGCCGAGCAGCTTGTGGAACAGCGTGTACAGGTACGCGCGGGAGAGCAGCAGCCCCTCAAGCTCCAGCGCCTCGGCGCGCGCGTCGCCCGGATCCGCTGCCTCGCCCAGGGTCCCGACCGCAGTCGGGACCGCGCCCTGCGCGCTCACAGTTCCACCCGGTTGAAATCGTCGCGCAACGCGGCGGGCGCCGGGTCGAGCAGCAGGTTCGGGCCCGTGATGCCGGCGCTCGGAAGCACGGGCACCTCGCTTGCCGCGTCGCCGTGCTTCGCGCGCAGCTCTTCCATGTCGCCGAACTCGATGGCGCGCATGGGGCACGCGTCCACGCACACCGGGTTGCGGCCGTCCTCGCGCAGCGCCTTGCAGGCGTCGCATTTCACGATCATGTTCTCGGCCTCGTCGAGCTGCGGCGCGCCATACGGGCACACGATCATGCAGTTGCGGCACACCACGCACCTGTCGTCGATGTGCTGCACCGTGCCGTCGTCGGATTTGAACAGGGCGCCGGTGGGGCATCCGGCCACGCAGGCCGGCCTCTCGCAGTGGTTGCACGACACCGACACGTGGAACATCGCCACGTCGGGGTAGGCGCCGCACTCGAACGTCTCCACGCGGCGCGTGCGGGGGCCGGCGGTCTGGAGGTTGTGCCGATCCTTGCAGGCCACCTGGCAGGTCTTGCAGCCTATGCAGCGCTGCACGTTCACGTAGAATCCCAAGCTCATGGTTTAAGCCTCCCGTCCTTCGTACATTCCCTCGGTGGTGTAGGCGGGCGTCCCCTCTGCGTCGATGCCGGCGGCGAGGAACGGCCCGCGGTCGCAATCGGCGGGGATGGGCTCGCCGTTGTACTTCTCGACCTGGATGAGCAGGCTGTTGTAGCCGTCCACCTGGGGGAAGTAGTTGGACTGCTGGCCGTCGGAAAGCACCTGCTCCGAGCCGCCGCGGTCGACGATGGCCTCGGGGTCGCTCTCGTCGAACAACGAGCGCACGCCGTGCGGAATGCCCACGGTGCCGGGCATCATGCCCTGAAGCGGCTGGGCGTGGCGCAGCATGCGGCCGAACTGGTTGAAGCACACCACCGTGTCGCCCGCTTCGATGCCGCGGTCGGCGGCGTCCTGCGCGTTCATGAACACCGGGTTCTTGAACGCCTCCTGGGTCCACGTCATGTTGTCGTAGCAGGTGTGAGCGCGGCGCATGTAGTGCGGCGTGTACGCCTGCAACGGGTAGTCGCCCTTCACCTTGTTGTCCCAATCGAGATACGTCTCCTGGTAGCCGCGATTGGGCACGAAGTAGTTCGCGTAGGGCTTGAGGGGCTCGGAATTGAGGCCCGTGCGGTTCGCGTTGTCGGCCTTGAACTGGCAGTATATCTCCAGCTTGCCCGAGCGCGACGGACGCGGCCACGCGGTGTCTGCCACAACGACCTCGCCGTTCTCGCCGATGCCCAGCTTGTCGTCGCGGTAGCCGATGTAGTTGCGCTTATCGTCGGACGAGCGGTGCGCCACGTAGGCGCCGTCGGTCATGAACTGGTCGAACGAGATCTTGCCCTCCTGCTCGGGGTAGTCGGCGTGGTGTTTCTCGTTGTCGGCGGCCGTCCAGGTGATCACCGGCTCCCACCGCGACAGGTCGGCGGAAAGCTCGCGCATCCCCAGGAAATAGCCCAGCCACTGGTCGTAGTTGCTCTTGGGGTACGCCTCGTCGGGGTCGAAGCCCATGCGCTCGACGATGTCGCGGCAGATGCGCTTCTCCTCGCGCGCCTCGTACATCGGCTTCACCAGCGGGCGCCAGGCCACCAGCGCGTCCTTGCGCTGCTTCTGCCCGTTGCCGTCGCCGAAGGGGCTCGGCCAGCAGAGCTCGCCCCACGCCTCATCGTCGTTGCCCTCCCAGTGCGTGGCCACCGGCAGGATGATGTCGGCGAACGAGGCGGTCAGCGAGAACTTGATCTCCAGGGAGATGCAGGTGTCGGCGGCGCGCATCACCTCGATGGCGGTGGACAGGTTGCCGCGCGTCTGCATGAAGTTGCTGCACGTGGCGAACATGAGGCGCGGGTTGACCGGCATCTCGCGCGCCTCGTGGTAGGTGGGCGTGTTGGAGCGCAGCTTCACAGGGTCGTCGCCCGAGCCCAGGTCGTAGGGGCCCTCCGAGGTGGAGAGGTACTTTCCGGCGGCAAGCGAGCTCCACCATGAGTTGCCCTCGATGCAGCGGTTGGGGCCGGTGGCCGCGGGAGCCGCCACTAGGTTGTCGATGTAAGCGTAGTCGCCGCCCGCATGCTGGATGAGGCGGTAGCCCGAGTCGCCGGCGTCCCACGTGTAGATGGCGGCCGAGCCGTGGCCCGACTTGCCGTAGTGGCCGCCCAGAGCGCTCACGGTCATGAACGCCTGCGGCAGGTTCTCCGCGCCCAGGTAGCGCGAAGCGGCGTAGCTATGGAAGAAGATCACCTTGTTGTCTTTGCCGGCCAGCTCGGCGTACCACGTGATGTCCTCAACGGGCGTGCCGCAGATCTCGCTCGCCCACTCCGGCGTCTTCGGTTGCCCGTCGTAGGCGCCCAGGATGTAGTCGCGGTAGTTCTCGTCGGTCATCGCGTCCTCGGGCATGGTCTCGGGCGTGAAGCCCACCGTGCGCTCATTGACGAAGTCCCAGTCGATGACATTCCCGCGCTCCTCGTCCAGACGGATCATCTCGTAGATCACGGCCAGCAAAAACGCCGTGTCGGTGCCGGGGCGCACGCGGATCCACCGTGCGCCCAGCTGCGAGGCGGTCACGTTGTAGCTGGGGCCCACGTACACGAAGTCGGTGCCAGCTTCCTTGGCGTTGTTCAGCCAGTACATGCTGGAGTGCTGCGCCCAGGCGGGGTTGCAGCCGTACAGCACGATGGTGTCGGCGTTGGGCAGGTCGTACTTGTCGGGGCCCATCATGATGTCGGGATGGTCGCCCCAGGAGTACAGGCCCAGCGCCTCGGTCTGGAAGGCCCAGCAGCCGAACGACTCGGTCTCGGTGTTGTACACCGCGCCGCCGATGACGGGGAACATGGCCGAGCCGGGCGCCCAGCGCCAACCGTTGCAGATGACGGCGTCCTGGCCGTACTCGGCGTACACGCGCTTCAGCTCGCCCACCACCAGGTCGAGCGCCTCGTCCCAGCTTATGCGCTCCCACTCGTCCTTGCCGCGCAGCTCGCCGTGGGCGTTCGCACCGCCGCCGGGCTGCCAATTCTTGCGCCGCATGGGGTACTTGATGCGGTCGGCGTTGTACACCTGCTGACGCAAGCTGCGACCGCGCAGGCAGCCGCGCTGCTGCGGGCAGTCGAAGCTGTCCTCGCGAGCGTCGTCGGTCTTCTGGCGAACCACCACGCCGTCCACCACATAGCCCATGTTCAAGCACATCTGGTTGCAGTTCTGATGGCAGTGGATGGGCATCCATTCGCCCGTCCCGCCAACAACGCTGGTGTCCGACGCGACGACGTGTGCGCCGTCGTCGGCGGCCTGCGCATCCGCAGCGCAGCCGGACAACCCGAAGGCCGCCGCAGCCGCCGTGGCCGCCGCCGTCCCTTTCAGGAAATCGCGCCGTTTCAGGCTTCTGTCGAGCAATGACATATGCTCCCCCTTCTCCTCGATGTCAGAGGTTTCTCTCTAGCCTCGATGGTAAGACGCCTGTTACAATATGAAAAATGCCTATAGTGAAATGTTCTGTATGCATGTTTTGCATAGCCCGGAAGCAGCACGCGTCGAACATATCGCACCTGGACGGTTGCCCGTAGGGGCGGCCTGCTGGCCGCCCGGCGCAACCATGCCCGAATAAGGCAAGCCATGCGGCAAGCGCACGGTGCGCTCGCCGCATGGCTTCGATCGGTCGCGGCCGTCCGCGCCGGGCGGGCAGCAGCCCGCCCCTACGAAAAACGTTCCGGCGGCACGTCATCTGGGGCCGTTCCGGGCAACAGCAGAAAGGGATCGACATGGAATTGAGGACGCTCGAGTACTTCCTGGCCGTCGCGCGCGAGGGCAACATCTCGAACGCGGCGAAGGCCCTGCACGTGACCCAGCCGACGCTCTCGCGCCAACTGTCGTCGCTCGAGAAGGAGTTCGGACGCGAGCTGTACACGCGAGGCCCCAAGGGCATCGAGCTAACCGACCAGGGGGCCATCCTGCACCACTACGCCGAGTCCATCGTGGAAATGGCGCGGAAGGCCGAGAGCGACATGATGCCTCCCGAGCGCTCCATTGGCGGCACCGTGCATATCGGGGCGGGCGAATCGCAGGCGATGGCCCTCATCGCCCAGGCCATGGACGAGACGCGGCAGAGTTACCCCGCCGTCGACTTCGCCATCCACAGCGGCACCACCGCGGAGTTGAAGGACGGGCTGGTGCGGGGGTTTTACGACGTGATGCTGGAGTGCGAGATGCGCGACCACGCCAAGATGAACGTCATGCCGCTGCCGATCACCGACACGTGGGGCGCGATCGCGCTGCGAGACAGCGCCGTGGGCCGGCTCGAGGGAATAATCCCCTCCGACCTGGAAGGGCAAAGCATCGCCGCCTCGCGCCAGGCGCTCGCGGGAACCCTGCGCGATTGGGCGGGCGACGCGCTCGACCGCATGAACGTCGTAGCCACGTTCAACCTGCCCCTGAACGGCCGCTACCTCGTGCGCCAGGGTATGTGCTGCATGCTCACCTACGAGGGGCTCTTCGACACGAGCGAAGCCAGCGACCTCGTCTTCGTCCCCTTCGCCCCGCGCTTCGAGGCGCGCCAAGGGCTCGTTTGGCGCGCCTCGATGCCCAACCGGCAAACGCAGGCGTTCCTCGACGCCATGGAGCGGATGTGCGAAGAGCGCGGATAACATCGAACGCTTCGCCGTTCTAGCGTTCCTTGGCGGCGCGCTTGAGCTCGTCGCGGCGGGAGCGGAACTCGAGCACAGGGCGGTCGCCGCGCAGCAGGTTCTCGCCCATCTGCAGCTCGGTCTTCTTCGGTCGCTGCGTGAGCACGACGCGACGGTCCTGGTGCAGGATCACGCCGTTCGCCACGTTGCCGAGGGCGCACACGAGGCCGCGCAGGACGGGCACGCGTACCATACGCTGGTAGAGGCGCAGGTATATCTTCACGTGGTCGTCGTCGATGGGCGCGAACGCCGCGAAGACGCGCAGGTCGTCCGAGATGCGGTTCTGCCAGAGGTTCGGCACGCGGTACTGCAGGCTGTTCAGCTGCTCCCAATCCTCGATCTCGTCGGCCGTCTGAGGCGTCTGGCCGCGGTCGGGCTCGTTCTTCACGTAGAACGTGAGCGTGTCGGCGTCCCACTTCGTCACGGGACCGTTCACCACCGTCTTGTGGCCCCGCCCGATGGTATTCGGATGCACGAACGGCAGATGAATAGTGTCGAGCTGGTTCTCGATGGCGCGCGAGTAGTGCACGTCCCACACCTCCGAGCGCTCGGCGTACGGGAAGCCGTAGCGAAGCTCCTGGAACATCGGCAAGTCGTCGGGCGCGTCGGCGGGCTTGCCGTAGAACACCCAGATGAAGCCGAACGCGTCCACCGCGAGCCACGGCCGCACGCGGAAGTTCTCGGGCACCTCGGCCCCAAGGCCGTTCGCCGGGATGGCCACGACGCGCCCGTCGGCCGCGTAGCGCAAGCCGTGGAAGGGGCAGTGCACGTGCCCGCCCTCCACGCGCCCCGCCGCGAGGTCCGCGCCGCGATGGCAGCAGGTGCCGTCCAGGCAGGCCACGTTGCCCTCCGCATCGCGCCACAGCACGAGCCGCCGCCCGAAGCGCACGACGCCCACGGGGCGGCCGGGCTTCACTTCGGAGGATGCCATGACGGCGTACCACTGGTCGGGGATCATAGGGGCCTCGCTTCCTCGAGCGCGGAATCGGGTCCGCGCATTGCTTGTCGTGACATCTATTGTCGCGCCCGCGCAGCGCTCGGCGCAACCAACGGCTCGCCTGCCGCTGCGCAACGCGCCGGCAACGCGGGAGCCCGCGATGCGTGTGCCGAGGATCGAAGGGCCGTTATCGAAAGCCGTCGAAACGCACGGTTTTCGCGATCATCCCGTAAGACGAGGGCTCTGCCTTTGTCGGTCGTCCTGTAAACCGTTTCCTGTTGGACGGCAAGGGCGGAGCCCTTGCCCTACGGGATGGCTTGGCGGAATGTTCGATACCGCACCGACGCCTTCTCGCCGCGTCCGGAAGATCGCGCCGTCCGCTCAGTCGCCTTCCACGCGGCGGCGCTTGGCCTTCGTCTCGGCGCGTCGGCGCTTGTCGGCCAAGCGCGCCTCCTTGGCCCGACGGGGAACCTTCGTGGCACGGCGCACCTTCGGCGGGCGCGCCTTGGCCTCGAACAGGCGGCGCAGCTTCTGCAGGCAGAGCTGGCGGTTGCGGAACTGGCTGCGCGACTCGCGCGACGTGACCGTGAGACCGCTCGGCACATGCGTCATGCGCACGGCGGAGTCGGCGGTGTTCACACACTGCCCGCCCGGCCCGCTCGCACGGAACACCTGCACGTCGCATTCGCGCGCGATCTCATCGAGTGGCTGCTGCGCCCAGCGGGCGAAGTCGCGGTATGTCGGCCGATCGGAACCCATGGCAGGTATCATACCATTGCGGCAGAAGATCCTTCGACTCCGACCTTCAACCTGTGCTCAGGATGACATGGGGCGAGCCCTTCGGACTGCGCTCGGGACGACGCGGAGCGAGCCGCTACGGCGGCAGGGCCTACCCGACGATTCGCTGATAAACGGGAAGGAAGCCCTCCTCCAGACGGCGGCGGAGCAGCAGCTTGTGCGAGGAGCGCACGCCCTCCGTCATGAGCGGTCGGCCGAACGCCTCGGCGGGCACGCTGTCGACGACGGCGAAGACGGCATCCAGGTCAACCGCTTCGACGAACCGGACCACGGCGGCATCCAAGTCGGGGTTGCGCGTGGAGGCGAGGTACTCGAACGGATGGATGGCGCGGCCCCGGCCGTCCTCGGTCGGCAACCGATAGCACGACACGTTCGTGCCGAACGCATCCTGCTCGATCTCGTCCTCGCACGCCAGGCGGCTCTCGACGAGGGAGGGGCTTCTTTTGCTGAACAGCGAACTGCCCAAATCGTACACCGGTGCCAGTTCGTAGGAGCGCGTCGCGTCCATGAGCAGGCCCCAGTTGCCGTTGTTGCGGTCGGGGTTCTTGATGAAGGCGTCCGTCACGAACATGTCCCAGAAACGCTCCCGCACGCCCGGCACCGCTCGCAGAAGCTCGGATGTCTCGATAGCGGCCAGCACGTCGCCCAAATACACGCTCTCGCCGTCCGACGGCGCCGAGCTGAAGCCCGCATCGTCATCCGAAAGCGCGTTCTTGATCTCCCTGAACTCGAACAGGCGCTTGTCGGGATACGTGAAGTCCTTGCATGCGCATACGACCTTGCCCGCCCGATAGCCGAGCATCGTCTCATGAACGGGAATGCCGAGCGACGCGTAGATGCGCGAACCCACGTATTCGGAAACAGGGTTCGAGGTGTAGGGAGGCAGATGCCTGCCCTGCAAGTCGCGCGTGGTGCGCGGGTACTTCGCGATCCATGGCTCGCCGTCGATGAGGATGCCCTCTTTCTGGCCTGCGCGCCCTCCGTAGAATAGGCCGCTTTTCCCGCAATCGCGCAGATCGACGATCTCGACCATGCCTCGCACCTCCCACCCTGTCCGCACTGTATGCAATGCGCTTGATTGTACCAGAAGAAAGTCCCAGGGAATGGCAACGCGTCGTCAAGGAACTTTCGCGAAAAGAAGGCCGGGGCGCGGAAAAGGACGCCTCGCGGGCAACCGCACGATGCACTCGAAGGGGAAGCGCCCCGTTCGGCGCGTTATCCCATCGCTTTCAGCGTTTTCATATACGCCTCGATCTTCGGCCTGTCGTTCGGACACCCGTAGGATAGAACCTTGCAGACTTCCGCCATCGACGTCTCGAACAGATCCATGGCCGCGTGCAGGGCCTTCCCCGCCGCCTCGACGGTGTCGAGCCGGTACGTCGCGAGCAAGGTTGCACGCTCGGCGTCCGACAGGAACCGCAGCAGCCGCTTGTCGTGCTTGCCGGTGTTCAGCGGGAAGCCGTTGCGCGCGCCGGCCGCGTAACCGAGCATCCGAAGCAGCTCGACGCGCACGATCTGCTCGAACGTCCAGTTCGCGCAGAGCAGCTCGTCGCGCAGCAGCCCTCTCGCCACATAGGTGCAACTGAGGTAGAACTCGTTCGCGCAATCCAACACGTGCGAAGGCGGCGGCTTCTGCACCCAGAAACGCTCATCGGACGGCTGCCCCGCGCCCGGACAGGCGCCATCTTTGTCGAGCAGAACGCGGATCAGCGGATCCTGCGCGAAATACGCATCCCGATCATCGAGCGGGACCAAGGTGAGGTCGATCTTCACGCCGTCCGAGAACAGCATCAGATAGGAGAACCAACCCGCGGGAAAGTCGGGCGGGAACAGCTCCATAGCCTCTGGCTTCTGCATGAACACGATGTCGCCGAAGCATTCGAGCCATTCATCGGAGCTCGTGAAGCTCGCAACGTCCGTGACGAGAAAGGTGATGTCGTAATCCTGCCAAACATCCGGCATCGCATTCGGGTTGACACGGCTTCCCTCAAGCGTCATCACGCGAATTCGCTCGTCGGAGGCCGCGATCTCATCCAACAGGGCGAACATCTCGTCCGGCGATCTCATGAGTGCTCCTTCCATGGGCGGGCTCCTTTTCTCCAGAGCCCTTTTCTCGATTGGCTCGCTCTCGTAGCGCAACCCGGGAAACCTCCGTAGAGGCGGGCTGCTGCCCGCTCAGCGCGATTGGCTGCAGCGAGAAAAACGACGCGGCGGGCGCACCGTGCGCTCGCCGCGTCGTCAATCTGCTTTTGGCACTTCGCGTCGGGCGGCCAGCAGGCCGCCCCTACGGTAACCGGCGAGGTTCTCCGTCAGTCCTCGATGCCGTCGTTGTTGCGGATGAGCTTGCGCTTGATCTTGCCGCCGATGGTCTTGGGCAGCTCGTCCACGAACTCCACGATGCGCGGGTACTTGTAGGGCGCCGTCGTGTGCTTCACGTGGTTCTGCAGCTCCTTGACCAGCTCGTCGGAGGGCTCCCAGCCCTTCGCCAGCACGACGGTGGCCTTCACCACCTTGCCGCGGATGGGGTCGGGCGCGGCCGTGACGGCGCACTCCACCACGGCGGGGTGCTCCACGAGGGCGCTCTCCACCTCGAAGGGCCCGATGCGGTAGCCCGAGCATTTGATGACGTCGTCGTTGCGGCCCACGAAGAAGCAGTAGCCGTCGGAGTCGCGCCACGCCATGTCATGCAGGTTGTAGTACTCCCCGCCAACAGCCTCGCGCGTGCGCTCCTCGTCGCGGTAGTAGCCCGTGAACAGGCCCGGCGGGTACGCCTCCTTGAGGCCCGTGACGCAGATCGCGCCCTCCTCGCCGTCGGGCACCTCGGTGCCGTCGTCGTCGAGCAGCTTGATGTTCAGAAGCGGCGAGGGCTTGCCCATGGAGCCCGGGCGCGGTTCCACCCACGGGAACGTCGCCAGCAGCACGGGACCCTCGGTCTGACCGAAGCCCTCGCGGATGTTCTTGCCCGTCAAGCGCTTCCACGCGATGGTAACCTCGGCGTTCAGCGGCTCGCCGGCCGTGGCGAAGTTGTGCACGCTCGACAGGTCGTAGGACGCCACGTCCTCCTGCAGCATGAAGCGGTACATCGTCGGCGGAGCGCAGAACGTGGTCAGCTTGTAGTCCTGGATCTTCTGCAGCAGCTTCGTGGGAACGAACTTGTCCATGTCGTAGGCGAAGATGGTGGCACCGGCGATCCACTGGCCGTAGATCTTGCCCCAGCCGAACTTCGCCCAGCCGCTGTCGGTCACGCTCATGTGCAGCGTGTTCTCCTGCACCTGCTGCCAGTACTTCGCCGTGATGATGTGCCCCAGCGGGTGCGCGAAGTTGTGGCACACGGCCTTCGCCATGCCCGTGGTGCCGGACGTGAAGTAGATGAGCATGGTGTCCTTGCTCGTGACGCCGGCCTCGCCCGTCGGGCGCTCGAACGTCTCGGACTCGCCCGCGATGAGCTCGTCGAACGGGGTCCAGCCGTCGCGCTCGCCCGCCACGATCACGCGATTGGCGATGGAGGGCGAATCGGGCAGCGCCTCCTCGGTCTGCGTGCACACGTAGTCGTCGTTCACGCACACCATCATCTTCACCTGCGCGCTGTTGGCGCGGTACGCGATGTCCTTCTTCGTGAGCTGCAGCGACGCGGGAATGATGGTGGCGCCCAGCTTGCACAGCGCAACGGCGCACACCCAGTACTCCCAACGGCGGCGCAGGATCATCATGACCACGTCGCCCTTGCCGATGCCGAGCTTCGCGAACGCGTTGGCCGCCTGGTTCGACAGACGCGACAGGTCGGTGAACGTGAACGTGCGCTCGCCGTCATGGTCGTCGCACCACACGAGCGCCCGCTTCTCGGGCTCCACGCGCGCCCACTCGTCCACTACGTCGAACCCGAAGTTGAACGCATCGGGCACGTCGATTTGGAAGTTCTCGAAGAAGTCCTCGTAAGAATCGAACTCGATGCGGGGACAGTATTGTTTCAAAATGTGGTTCACGGGCTGTGCTTCCTACTCTGCGATGATCGTCACGAATTTTGCAGGGACATCTCCGCCGCAACGCTGGCCGTGCGGATGCTCGGGGTTGAAGTAGATGCTGTCGCCCGCGCACAGCTCGAACTCCTTGTCGCCCCACGTCACCACGACGCAGCCCTCCAGCACCAGGTTGAACTCCTGGCCGGAGTGCGTCACGAGCTTCGCGGGCTCGTCGGAGGGGTCCAGCACCACCAGCAGCGGCTGCATGATCTTGCCGCTGTAGCGCCAGGCCAGATCCTCGAAGTGGTATCCCGGGTAGCGGTCGACCTCGCGGCCCTCCCCCCAGCGCACCACCTGGTAGGTGTCGAGCTTGGCAGCCGTGCCGGTGAGTATCTCGGTGAACTCCACGCCGAACTTGTGGGCCATGTGGTAGATGGCCGAGATGGGCACGTCCTCGCCCGTCTCCTCCCAGCGCTCGTAAGTCTCGAGCGGCACCTCGAGGTCGCGCGCCATCTCCTCGCGCGTGACGTCGCACGCCTCGCGCAAGCCTTTGATGCGCAGCCCTATCTCGTGCAGTACCTCAACCATGCGCGCTCCTTACGCTTCCATGCCCAAGGTGAGGGCCTTCTTGTTCATCTCCAGCATGGCGGCCTTGCTGGCCGGCACGCACTTCTCCATGGCCTTCCAAAGCGTGTCCTCGGCGCAGAACCTCGTCTCGGCGTACAGCTTGCCAGCCATGATGATGTTGGCGAGCTTCTTGAAGCCGGCCTCCTCGGCCATGGCCGTGGCGGGGATGGCGCACATCTTCGCGCCCGGGATGTCCGGGATGTCGGCGATGAGCGTGGAGTCGGCCACCACGACGCCGCCCTCGGCCACGGCATCCGCGAACTTGTCCAGCGAGGGCTGGTTCATGGCGACGAGCGCGTTGGGAGCCAGCACGAGCGGGCTTCCGATGGGGTCGTCGGACAGACACACGCTGCAGTTGGCCGTGCCGCCGCGCATCTCGGGGCCGTAGGAGGGCAGCCACGACACCTCGCGGTCCTCCAACAGGCCGGCGTAGGCGATGAGCTTGCCGGCGAACAGCACGCCTTGGCCGCCGAAGCCGGCGAGCACGATGTTCAGGGAACGGCTCATCGCGCACCCCCTTCCGCCTGCGCGGCAGGGTTCGCGATCGGGCAGTCGGCCGCGCGCGCCGCGGCGGCTTCCGACGCGTTGGCGAAGCCCTCGGCGCGCACGTCCTTGTACACGCCCAGCGGGTAATACGGCAGCATGTTCTCGCGCATCCACTCGAAGGAATCCTGCGGCGTCATGCCCCAGTTCGTGGGGCACGTGGCCACCACCTCCACGAGCGAGTAGCCCGCACCGTCGATCTGGGTCTGGAACGCCTTCTTGATGGCCTTCTTCGCCTTGCGCACGTTCTTCGGGCAGTCGGCCGTCACGCGCTCCAGGTACGCCACGCCGTCGAGCGAGCTCAGCAGCTCGCACACGCGGATGGGGAACCCGGCGGCGTCCGTGTCGCGGCCGTAGGGGCTCGTCTGCGTCACCTGGTTCGGCAGGCTCGTGGGGGCCATCTGGCCTCCCGTCATGCCGTAGATGGCGTTGTTGATGAAGATGACGGTGATGTTCTCGCCGCGCGTGGCCGCATGGATGGTCTCGGCCATGCCGATGGAGGCCAGGTCGCCGTCGCCCTGGTAGGCGAACACCACGCCCTCCGGATGCACGCGCTTCACGGCCGTGGCGACCGCCGGAGCGCGCCCGTGGGCGGCCTCGATCATGTCGCAGCCGAAGAAGTCGTAGGCCATGACGGAGCAGCCCACGGGAGCCACGCCCACGGCGTCGCCCTCCACGTCCAGCTCGTCCAGGCACTCGGCCACCAGGCGGTTGATGATGCCGTGCGTGCAGCCCGGGCAGTAGTTCGTCACGACGGGCAGCAGGGCGTGCGGGCGCTCGAACACGACTTTCGTTTCCTTTTCAGCCATGGGTTACTCCCCTCCCTTCTCGACGCGGGCGTTCAGGTCCTCGATGCGGGCCAGCACCTCCACGGGCGTCGGGATGACGCCGCCGGTGCGGCCGAAGAACTCCACGGGGCGGCGTCCGGCCACCACGAGGCGCACGTCGTCCACCATCTGCCCCATGTTCATCTCCACGTCCAAGAACGCCTTGGCGGTGGGCACGACGGCCTCGATGGCGTTCGTCGGGAACGGCCAGAGCGTGATGGGGCGCACGAGACCGGCCTTGACGCCCTTCGCACGCGCCTCGACCACGGCGCTGCGCGCCACGCGGGCGCTCGCGCCGAAGGCCACGACCACGATATCGGCGTCTTCCGTGAGGAACGTCTCGGCGCGCTGCTCGTCGCGCTCGATCTGCGCGTAGCGCTCGTAGCGCTCGACGTTCAGGTTCTCGAGCTCGTCGGCCGTGAGGTACAGCGAGTTCACCACGTTGTGCGGCCTCGCGTGCTTGTGGCCGGTGGTGGCCCACGGCTTCTCGATCTGCTCGTCGCGGGGCTCGGGCATGACCACGGGCTCCATCATCTGGCCGAGCATGCCGTCGGCCAGGATCATGACGGGCGTGCGGTACTTGTCGGCCACGTCGAAGGCCGTGAACGCGTAGTCGGCCATCTCCTGCACCGTTGAGGGCGCGTACACCACCACGCGGAAGTCGCCGTGGCCGAGCGCGCGCGTGGCCTGCCAGTAGTCGGCCTGCGAGGGTTGGATGCCGCCCAGGCCCGGGCCGCCGCGCTGCACGTTGATGATGACGCCCGGCAGGTCGGCGCCGGCCATGTAGGAGATGCCCTCGCCCTTGAGCGAGATGCCCGGCGACGAGGACGACGTCATGACGCGCGCGCCGGCCGCCGAGGCGCCGTACACCATGTTGATGGCCGCGATCTCGCTTTCGGCCTGCAGGAACGTTCCGCCCACCTTGGGCATGCGCTTCGACATGTAGGCCGCGAGCTCCGTCTGCGGCGTGATGGGATACCCGAAGAAGAAGCGGCAACCGGCGCGCATCGCGGCTTCGGCGAGCGCCTCGTTGCCCTTCATGAGCACTTTCTCTGCCATGTTCCCCTACCTCTCTACCGTGATCGCAACGTCGGGGCACATCGTCGCGCAGGACGCGCAACCCGTGCACGCATCCATATCGGTGCAGTACGCCGGGTGGTAGCCCTTCGCGGTGATCTTGTCGTTGTCGAGCTCCATGATGTGCTCGGGGCACGCGTCGACGCACAGGCCGCACCCTTTGCAGAAGCGGTCGTCTACGCTGATTCTCGCCATGATCCGCCTTCCTCGTCTCGTCCGTATGCTCGCGCCGGCGGCGGTTGCCGTCCGCGCGCTGCTCTCTCGTCTTATTGCCAGGGAGTTCTTACATATACTTGCACAGGATAGAGCGCTTGGCTCCCTCCATTCGGCGCAAGGTGGGTGTTTTTCCGGTCGGCGACCTGCCCCGCCCGCCCGGTCGGCACCGTGGTGAAGGCGAGCGGCAGGCCCACGAGCCGCGCCACCTCTCCCGCGAACGGGATGCCCCGCGCGACGACGTCCTCGTCGGTGTCGCCCTGCAGGTGCGTGTTGTTCGCCACGGCCGTTGCGACCAGGTGCGACTTCGCCTCGATCTCGCGCAGCACCTCCACCGCCTCGGCGGGGTCCTGCGTGAGGTTGCGGCTGCGGTTCACCACGTAGAGCATCTCGTAGGGGCCCGCCGCCACGGTCTTCGCGAAGCGTCCGAGCGCCGTGGCGCCCACGTCGTCGCCCCCGGCGTCGATGACGAGCAGGCGCCCCTCTTGCGCGCGCGCCTGCTCGATGGCCGGCAGGATGGTGCCCGACAGGCTCGGCCCGTCCAGGTTCGTGCCGGCGAACACGGGCGCGATCACCCGCACGCCCGCCTCGTCGAGCAGCCCCGCGTAGTCGCTCGAACGGAAGAACGGGTTCACCACATCCAGGTCGACGATCGTCACCTCGAGGCCGCGCGCGGCGGCGTCGAGCGCCAGGTTGAGCGCGAGGTTCGTCTTGCCCACCCCGTAATGCCCGCACACCACGAGGACCGGCGCTCCTGTCATCCTGAGCGGAGCGACCGAAGGGAGCGGAGTCGAAGGATCCCGCGCGGTGCCAACCGAAGGATTCCCTGCTACCGCCGCACGGAATCCTTCGACTCCGCGCTGCGCGCTCCGCTCAGGATGACAGAGGGAAGCGTCCGCTTGCTCGGGATGACAGAGGGGCCGCTCCGACGCATCCTCGGGATGACAAGATTCGCCTTCCATCACACCAGACCTTCCGGGGCGGCTTGCTCGTCCACCTCGCGGATGGCGGCGCGGCGGATCTTGCCGTTCACGGTCTTGGGCAGGGCGTCCACGTACTCCACGATGCGCGGGTACTTGTAGGGCGCCGTGCGCTTCTTCACCCACGTCTGCAGCTCCTTGGTGAGCAGGTCGCTCCCTGCGAAGCCGGACGCCAGCACCACGGTGGCCTTCACGGCCTTGCCGCGCACCGGATCGGGCACGCCCGTGACGGCGCACTCCTGCACGGCCTCGTGCTCCAGAAGCACGCTCTCGATCTCGAAGGGGCCGATGCGGTAGCCGCTCGACTTGATGACGTCGTCGTTGCGGCCCACGTACCAGAAGTAGCCGTCCTCGTCGCACCAGGCGGTGTCGCCGGTGTGGTACCAGCCGTCGTACACGGCCGCGGCCGTCTTCTCCGGGTCGCGATAGTACTCCAGCATGATGCCGGCGGCCTTCTCGTGCACGTCGATGCACACCTCGCCGGTCTCGCCCGTGTCGCAGCGGGAGCCGTCGGCGCGCTGGATCTCCACGTTGTACAGCGGCACCGGCTTGCCCATGGAGCCGGGGCGCGGCGTGGACCCGGTGAGGTTCGCGATGGTGAGCGGCGTCTCGGTCTGGCCGAAGCCCTCGTAGATGACAAGCCCCGTGTGCTCCTTCCAGAAGTCGAACAGATCGGGGTTCAGGGCCTCGCCCGCCGTGGTGGAGTACGCAAGCGTGGACAGGTCGTAGGAGTCCAGGTCCTCGGCCATCATCATGCGGTACATGGTGGGCGGACAGCAGAGCGTCGTGATGCCGTACTTCCCGATGAGCGACAGGATCTCGGAGGGATGGAAGCGGTCGAAGTCGTACGTGAACACGCACGCCTCCATGAGCCACTGGCCGTAGTACTTGCCCCACACGGCCTTGCCCCAACCGGTGTCGGCGATGGTGAAGTGCAGGCCGTCAGGCTGCACGTTGTGCCAGTGCTTGGCCGTGACCAGGTGCGCGATGGCGTACTCGGAGTCGTGCAGCACCATCTTGGGGTTGCCGGACGTGCCGGAGGAGAAGTACATGAGCATGGGATCGGCCGCGGCCGTCTCGCGGCGCGCGAAGTCCTCGCTCGCGGCGCGCACGCCCGTGTTGAAGTCGAGCCAGCCCGCGCGCTCGGCGGGGGCGGAACAGACGCCGTCCGGGCCCGAGAGGGCCGCGCCCAGCGGCAGGCCGTCGTCGGGGAACACGAGGTTGCCGTCGGCGTCCTCGGGCGTGAGGCCGCCTCCCGCGCCGTTCACCAGCATCTTCACCTGCACGGTGGGGCACGCCTCGGCCACGTTGTCCATCACGTCGGCGATGTCGCCGAGCGACGTGGCGATGATCGCCTTGATGGAGGCCCCGTTCAGGCGGTACTCCAGGTCGTGCTCCTTGAGCATGAACGTGGCGGGCACCATGACGGCGCCGAGCTTCGCGAGCGCCGTGGCCACGAACCAGAACTGGTAGTGGCGGCGCAGGATGACCATCACGTAGTCGCCCCGCCCGATGCCGGCGTCGGCCAGGTAGTTCGCCGTCTTGTCCGACCACCTCTTCATGTCGGCGAACGTGAAGACGTGCTCCTCGCCCTCGGGGTTGCACCATACCATGGCGCGGCGTTCGGGATCGTTCTCGGCGATGTCGTCGACCACGTCGTAGCCGAAGTTGAAGCCTGCGGGGCAGTTGACGGAGAAATCGGCGAGGAGGCCGTCCTCGTCGTAGCGTTCGGTGACGAAGCGGAGGTTGATGTTTCTCATGGTTTCTCTTCCTTGAAGGCGATGCGGCGGGCCGTCCGCCGCGAGACGGATACGATCATCAGATGCTTCGGCGCTGAACCGCGCGCCCGCCGTGTCCCCGCCGCTGCGCGGCGGGACGGCGGGCGCAGGGCAGCGCCTAGATAATCGTCTCCCCGTGGGGCTTCATGACGACGGCCAGGAACACGCACGGCTCGCCGCCCGTGGCGATCATGCCGTGGCCGCGGCTCGAATCGTACATGAGCAGGTCGCCGGCCTCCAGCTCCTCCACGTGGTCCTCGTAGGCGAAGCGCATCTTGCCGGAGATGATGTAGTCAAGCTCCTGGCCCACATGGTAGGACAGGTGGATGGGCGCGTCCTGCTCCTCCGGGAGGAAGGGTGCGGTGACCAGGAACGGCTCGGCCAGCTTGTTCTTGAAGTGGGGCGCCTTGTGCAGGTACTCGAAGCCCGCGCGCCGCTTGATGGACAGGCCGTCGGCCGCGCGCGTGAGCGAGTAGCCCGACAGGTGCGGGTTCTCGCCGGTCAGAAGCTCGATGACGTCCACGCCCAAACGCTCGGCGCACTTGTACAGGAACGTGAACGACAGGTCCTGCTTGCCCGACTCCTGGGCGGCGTACTCGGCGACGGAGCGGCCGGTCGCGTCGGCCATCTCCTGCATGGTGATGTCGAGGTCTTCGCGCAGCGCCCGAATGCGCCCCGCCACCTCTTCGATGTTCGGCTCCATAGAAGTCGCAAGACCTCCTTCTGCTGTGACGCGGCATCGCCGCCAAAACGATGCCTGGCCGATGAAAAGTCTTCATATTGTATAGCACTTTAGTCGGTTGCAGTGCGAGAAGGGTGAAATCTCCGCAGGCGGCGGCGACGCTCCCAGGAAAACGGACGCCCTCCCTGCCGATGCGCACCGCCCCACACGGCAGTCCGACCCCGCGCACCGGAGAGGGGCTTCGAATCGCGCGATCCGCGAACACCCCGATCAAAGCGCGAAACACAACGCTCGGGTATTGCGGCCGACTTCCCTTTCTGCTACTTTAGTGCAATAATTTCATTGTGTACGTTACCAATAAGCTAGTGATCGCGAGAAAGCGAATGAAGAACGAGAGCATGCCCGACGACTCGTCGCGAGGCGGGAGTCGCCGCAGAGAGGCGTCCTTCGGGACAAGGGACCGGGCAGGACGGCGGGCTCTGCTCGCGGCCGCCGTCCTGCTCGTCGCGCTCGTCTCGGCCCTGCTCGCGTTCAACGCCGTCCAACTCCAGAAGGCCGCGAACCTGGCGACCGAACGACACGGAAGCGACGTTTCCGCCCAGATAGCGGCCATCGTCGGCGTCGCGATGCTCGCCTTCGCGGCGATCCTGCTCGTCATGCTCGCCCTGGAGCGAAGCCATCGCCGAAGCATAGAGGAGATCGCCTTCGTCGACCCCCTGACCGGAGGCATGTCCGCGTCTCGGTTCCGCATCGTCTGCGAAGAGCTCCTCGGCCGTGCGGGCGCGGAGGAGTGGAGCATCGTCGCCCTGAATGTGCGCGACTTCCGCCTGATCAACGAGAGCTTCGGAAACGAACGGGGCAACGACGTGCTGCGCCATATCCTGCGCGTGATCGACGGGCGCCTGGGCGTGGGCGAGGCGGTCGCGCGGGGCGAGGCCGATCACTTCTACCTGCTGCTGAGGGAGGGCGATCCCGCGTCCATCGAAGACCGCGTCGAGCGCATCGCGGAGGATGCGAACGCGTTCAACGCGAACCGGGAGCATCCGTACTACCTGGTTTTGAATTGCGGCGTCTACCTTGTCGAGGACGAAGGGCTGGACGTCGCAGCCATGATCGACCGCGCGAACGACGCGCGCAAGGGCCTCCCTACCCGCTCGGACGCGCTGTGCCGTTTTTACGACGCCGCGGTCGTGGAGCGCCTCCAGCGCGAGAAAGAGCTGGCGAACCTGCTGGACGGTTCGATAAAAAACCGCGACTTCATCGTCACCCTGCAGCCCAAGGTGCGCCTTTCCGACGGCAAGGTGGCCGGAGCGGAAGCCCTCGTGCGCTGGCACCACCCCCAGAAGGGCGTCATCAGCCCCGCCGAGTTCGTGCCCGTATTCGAGAAGACGGGCGCCATCGTGAAGATCGACCTGCTGATGTTCGAGCAGTCGTGCGAGTTTTTGGCGCGCTGGATCGCGGCGGGGCGCGAACCCGTCCCCGTGTCGGTCAACCTCTCGCGCAGGCATTTCGAGGATCCCGGGTTCCTGGCGCCGTTCGTCCGCATAGCCGACGAGCACGGCGTGCCGCACGGCCTCGTCGAGATGGAGATGACCGAGTCCATATTCTTCGACGACGAGGCCATCGGCAACGTGAAGAAGGCGGTCGACGCCATGCACGACCACGGCTTCACCTGCTCGCTCGACGACTTCGGGTCGGGCTACTCGTCGCTCGGCCTTCTCAAGGAGTTCGACGTCGACGCGCTCAAGCTCGACCGTTCCTTCTTCCTGGACGATTCGAGCCGCGCCCGCGACGTGGTGGAGTCCATCGTGGGCCTTGCGAACAAGCTGGGCCTGACGACCGTGGCCGAAGGCATCGAGGACGGCGAGCGGCTGCGCTTCCTGCGCGCCGTCGGGTGCGACCTCGTGCAAGGCTACGTGTTCTCGAAGCCCCTGCCCTGCGACGAGTTCGAACGCTGGGCGGACGCGCACGGCGCCGCGGCGCTACGGAACGACGACCCGCTTCAGCCCTGACGCGCCGGCCCGCTCGAAAAAGGCCGGGACGGCCTCGAGCAGAACCCGGTAATAGGAGCCCATGGCGCGCGCGAGCCCCTGCGCGTCGCCCGCGCGCACGCAGGCGAGCCCCTCGAGGCCCAGGGAGCGCTGCTCGCGCGTGGAGGCGCCCGTCGGGCCGAAGAACGCGAAGAAGCGGCCCCAAAGCATGAGCTGGCCCAGCTCGTTCATCACCACCTGGAAGGACGGGAAGGGCAGGTTGTCCACGAGCGCCCGCATGAGCGCGGTGGGCACGGCCCATTCATCCTCGTCGCAGGCGAGAAGCCCCTCGACGTCGCGGGCGACGGCTTCCATGCGTCCCTCCACCGTGCCCACCGCGGCGGGAATGATGACGCACAGCATCTGCAGCGCGTCGACGAACGCCTCGATGTCGCGCCTGATGGAGCCGTCGGCGAGCGCGCGGCGATCGAAGGAGATGTCGGAGAGGCTGACGCGCGTGCCGCACCCGTTCACCGTGCGCGCCACGCCGATCATGTTGAGGATGCCCATCGTCTTCTGCACGGTCGAGGGCGACACGCCGTAGGCATCGGCCAGCTCGGCGATGGACGGCAGGTCGTCGCCGTCGGCGAACTCGCCGTTGTAAATGCGCAGCACCAGGTCGCGGGCGACTTGCGCGAAGACGCGCTCCCGTCCCGCCCGGGCGCTCCACTTGAAGGCCGGCTCGCTCGACCGCACGCCCGGATAGGCCTCGGCCAGCTCGTCGAGGTACGCCTCCACGTACGTCGCCGTGTCCCGGTACATCCGCCCGAACCTCCGCTGCACCTCGCGGTCGTCGCCGAGCGAAAGCGATTCGACCGCCCAGGCGAACGTCCCGTCCATGTCCTCCATCGCACGCGCGTAGGGAGCCGAGAACCCGGGGAACGTCGGCACCGTGCAGGCGCGCTCGATGCTTGCGTAGCATTCGGAAAGCAGCGGGTTGCCCGTCTTCCCCAGCAGGCGGTGCAGCAGGGTCGACGACCGGCGGAGCCGCCAGTCGCCCTTGTCGGGCGCGTCACCCACCTGCGCGGCGGCGCGCTCGAACGCGCGGAAATCGTCCTCGTCGCAGAAGCGGGCGGCGAAGGCGAACAGCGGCGGCATGACGAGCTCGAACGTGCGATAGCAGTCGAGGATGCCGTCCTTGCGGGCAAGGAGCGACCGTATGCCCCGCTCGTCGGCCTCGGACGCCCGATAGGTTACCACCGCCCGCTTGCGCTCCTCGGTGGCTATGTAGCCGTCGGCGCGCAGGGCCGCCAGCACGTCGCGCACCGTCCTGATGCCCACGCCGTAGCGCTTGCACAGGTCGTTCATAGAGGGAAGCACGTCGCCGTGGCGCATCGTGCCGTCGGCGATCTGGCCCGACAGGTCGCCGTACACGTACCCGAACAACGTCGTTTTCTCTTCCATGGGCTTCTTTCTTCTCGAACGAGTCAGCCTCCCTCGGCGGCGGGCGCCCCTCGGGTTGTCCGAAGACGCTCTTCGCCCGCTCGCGCGGGTCCTCGGGGCACGGCGGTTTCTTGCGGGGCTAGCCGAACCGGACGCTGCCGTTCTCGCCGCAGCGGCACGTCTTGACGAAGCGGACCGTTCGTTCGGCGGCGTTCATGACGAGGCTCTCGGTGGTCACGCACCCGTGGGCCTTCGACACGCCGGACACCATCTCGCCGTCGGTCACGCCGCACGCGATGAAGGCCGCGTCGCCCGTGCGCACGAGCATGTCCATGGTGAGCACGCCGTCCAGGTCGACGTCGGCGGTCTGCTCGGCGCGGCAGCGCTTTTCCTCGCCGTCCTTGTCGAGGTCGAAACGCAGACGACCCATGAACACGCCGCCGATGGCCTTGAGGCCGACAGCCGACAGCACGCCCTCGGGCGCGCCTCCCGCACCCAAATACAGGTCGATGCCCGTGCCGGGAACGGCCGCCGCGATGGCGCCGAACACGTCGCCGTCGCCGATGAGCCGCACGCGCGCGCCGGCGTCGCGCACGGCCTGGACGAGTCCCGCGTGGCGGTCGCGGTCGAGGATGCACACGTTCACCTCGCCCACCGGCTTGCCCAGCGCCTCGGCCACCGCGGCCACGTTCTCGGCGGGCGACTTGTCGACGTGCACGGCTCCGGCGGCGGCAGGGCCGGCGGCGATCTTCTGCAGATAGGTGTCGGGGGCGAACAGCAGCGTGCCGCGCGGGGCCACGGCGATGGCGGTGAGCGCGTTCGGCTTGCCGCATGCGCACAGATCCGTGCCCTCCAGCGGGTCGACCGCGATGTCGACCTCCTCGCCGCCGAGGCCCACCTCCTCGCCGATGTAGAGCATGGGCGCCTCGTCGCGCTCGCCCTCGCCGATGACGATGCGGCCCGAGAAGGCGATGCTGTTGAGCGCCTCGCGCATGGCCGTGGTGGCCGCTTCGTCGGCAGCCATCTTGTCGCCCTTGCCGATCCACTCCGCCGACGCGATGGCGGCCCTTTCGGCCACGCCGAGCATTTCCAGGATGCGTGCTGGTTGCATGTCCCCGCCTTTCTGACTTCCCGCCTGCCAAACGTCGCGCGGGCGCAAGGCAGATCCGCCCGATTCTAGCATCTTCGCAATCGGATGGGCCCCGCGTCACCGCTTGCGCGCGAACCTCACGGCGAAATGCGCGTCGGGGGTGCCGGGCGCGAGCCGCGTGGCCACGCACGCACGGCCGGCGATGGGTGCCAGCTCGAAGTCCGCGCCTTCCGGGCTCTCCAGAAAGCGCTTCACCACGGCGTTGTTCTCGACGTGCGCGACGGTGCACGTGGCGTACGCCAACTGCCCGCGCGGGGCCACGTGCCCGGCGGCCGAGCGCAGAAGCGCCAGGCCGAGCGCGGCCAGGTCGCCCATGCGCTCCTCGGTGAGGCGCCAGCGGATCTCGGGATGGCGGCGCAGCGTGCCCAGCCCCGAGCACGGCGCGTCGATGAACACGGCGTCGAAAAGCCGCGCCCCCAGCACGTCGTCGAGCCTGGTCGCGTCACCCGTCAGGGCCTCGGCGACGTGCGCGCCGTACGTCCGCGCGCGCTCGCGCAGAAGGTCGGTCTTGAACGCGTGGTTGTCGAGCGCCACGAGCTCCATCTGGCTGCCGTAGGCGCGCAGGGCTCCGCTTTGAAGCAGGATGGTCTTCGTGCCGCGCCCGGCCCCCACCTCCAGAAACGAGGCGGGCATGTGCGCGGGAAGGACGCTTTCGGCCACGAGCTGCGAGGCGGCGTCGGACACGAGCACCTTGCCCTGCGCGAACAGGCGCTTGACGCGGCCGTCTTGCAGCACGCGCGGGTCGGGCACCCGCAAGCAGCCCGGCACGGCCGCGCCGTCGATCTCCACGGGAGCAACCGCCGATCCCGCCTGCGCGAACGTCGAGCGCACCTCCTCGAGCGTCGCCTCGATCTCGTTCACGGCCACGAACAGCGGCGCGGGCTCGTTCGAGGCGCGCATGAAGTCCACGGCCGCCTGCGGGCCCACATCGGCGATGAGCCGCTTGGCCAGCCACAGGGGGAACGCGTGCAGGCGCGCGAGCGCGGCCACGTCGCGGGTGGGGTCGCCGAAGGGGAACGCCTCCTTCATGGCAACCACGCGGCGCAGCACGGCGTTGCCGAGCCCCGCCGCGCGGGGCTGCACGAAGCGCACGAGCTCGACGCCCTGGTCGACGGCGGCGTGGGGGCTCTTGTTCAGGAACAGGATCTCGTAGACGGCTATGCGCAGCGCGTCGCGCACGTCGTCCTGCACGTCGGCGGGACTGTTGAGCGCGCGGTCGAGGGCTTCGTCGAGCGTGCCGACGCAGCTGGCCACGCCCAGCGCGAGGAGCGTGGCGAACGCGCGGTCCTCGGGGCTCATGTCCGACTTGTCGATGCGCGCGGCGATGAGGTCCTGGGCGTAGGCGTCGCGGCGGCGCACCTCGCGGCCGACGTCGAGCGCCGCGAGGCGGGCCGGGCTCGCCTTCGATGGGCGCTCCTTGCGGGCGGGTTCCGCGGAACCGCCGCCCTGCGCGCGAGAGGGGCCTCCCTGCGGCTTGCGGGGACGGTCGCCGCGCGAGGCGTTCCGCCCATCGGATGCGCGGCCGGCCATGCCGGGCTCGGACGGACGCTTGCGCGCGCGATCGTCACTCATGGACGGCCCCCCATGCGAGCGAGCCTTGCTTGATGCCCTGCACCCCGGCGGCGAACGCCTTGGCGTCCATGTCCTGCTTGCCGTCGGGCTTGACCGCCAAGACCTCGGCGGCGGCGTCGGAGAAGCCCAGGAACAGCCGCTTTCCAGCGAAGCGCACCTCGCCCGGGGCCATGCCGTCGGCGAGCTCGCGAGCGCGCGCGTCCTCGAGGGTCCGCAGCGCTCGCACGGTCACGGGACGCCCGGCCACGCGCGCGCGGGAAGGATGGGCGGAGCTGGAGGCGCGCACCTTGCGCACCGCCGTCGCGGCGTCGTCCTCGGGCGCGGGGTTCAGCTCGCCCTTCTCCACCTTGGAGGCGTAGGTGACCTGCGCCTCGTCCTGCTCCGTCCACTCGGCCACGCCGCTGGCCACGTGCACGAGGGCCGTGAGCAGCGCGTGCGAGCCCAGGTTCGCCAGCTCGTCGGTGAGCTCCGGCGCCGTTTTGGCGTCGACGCGGGCCGTGCGGCACACGCAGAAGGCGCCCGTGTCCAGACCCTCCTCCATGCGCATGACGCATACGCCCGTCTCCACGTCGCCGGCGAGTATCGCGCGCTCGACCGGCGCCGCGCCGCGCCAGCGAGGCAGAAGCGACGCGTGCACGTTCAGGCAACCGTACACGGGGATGTCGAGCACGGCCTTCGGCAGGATGGCGCCGTAGGCGGCCACGCACACGACGTCGGGCTCCAGGGCCGCCAGCTCGACCTGCGCGGCCTCGTCGCGCAGCGTGCGCGGCGTGCGCACGGGCAGCCCCAAACGCTCGGCCGCGCGCTTGACCGGCGAGGGCTCGAGCGCCTTGCCGCGCCCGCGCACGGCGTCGGGACGCGTGTACACGGCCACGACCTCGTGCTGCTGGGACAAGTCTTCCAGAATGGTGGCCGCGAACTCCGGCGTGCCCATGAACACCACGCGCATGATCAGCGCACCCGTGTTTCGAGCGACGTCTCGCCCGGCTTCGCGCCCGCGGCGCGCGCGGCCTCGTAGTCGCGCAGCGCCTGGATGCGCGCGACGGGGTCGCAGCGCTCGAACATGGTGATGCCGTCCAGGTGGTCGAGCTCGTGCTGCAGGCAGCGGCCCAGAAGCTCGTCGCCCTCGATCTCCCACTCCTCGCCGTCCAGGTCGAAGTAGCGCACGCGCGCCCACGGCGGGCGCGCGATGGGCACCGAGATGCCGGGGCACGACAGGCACCCCTCGCCCTCCACCACCGGGTCGCCTTGCGTCTCCACCAGCACGGGGTTCACCAGCACGATGGGGTCCTGCTCGCCGGACTCGGACTGGTCGCAGTCCACCACCACGAGCCGCTTGGCCACGCCTAGCTGGGGCGCGGCGATGCCGCAGCCGTCGTTCTTGTACATGGCCTTGGCCATCTGCTTCGCCAGCTTGCGCAGGCTCTTGTCATCGAAATCGCACGGCTCGCACACCGTGTTCAATATAGGGTTGGGTGATTGCACGATGGTGATCACGTCGGCACGTCCTTTTCGTTCTATCGCAGGCGTCCCGGCGCAGGCCGGGACGCGGAAAACTCCTTATGGAGCCATTGTGCGGTTTCGATGGTTCTTTGTCCAGTAGCATGCGGCAAACATCCACAAGCACCGAAGCCCGAAACGATGGGCGGCGAAGCCGCCGGAGTCGAAGGATTCCCGCACGGTGCCAACTGCGGGGCTTCCGGCTATCGCCGCACGGGACCCTCCGACTGCGCAGACTGCGTCTGCTTCGCTCAGGATGACAGGAAGGGGAGACAACCTCCCCCGCCTGCGTGTTACTTGTCCACCACGATCTCCTTGAGGCTGGCGGCCAAGCCGGCCACGCCTTGGATGTCGGAGGGGATGATGATCTTCGTGGCCTGGCCGTCGGCCACCTTCTTCAGGGCCTCGAATGCCTGGAGCGTGAGCACGGCGTTGTCGGCGCCGGCCTCGCGCACCATGCGGATGCCGTCGGCCGTGGCCTGCTGCACGTTCAGGATGGCCGACGCCTCGCCCTCGGCCTCGCGGATCTGCTTCTCCTTCTCGGCCTCGGCTGCCAGGATGACCGACTGCTTCTCCGCCTCGGCGGCCAGGATCTGGGCCTGCTTGTTGCCCTCGGCCACCGTGATGGCCGACTGCTTCTCGCCCTCGGCCAGAAGGATGGCCTCGCGCTTCTCGCGCTCGGCCTTCATCTGCTTCTCCATGGCCTGCTGGATGGCGGCGGGCGGCGTGATGTTCTTCACCTCCACGCGGTTCACCTTGATGCCCCACGCGTCGGTGGCCTCGTCTAGGATGGAGCGCATCTTGGCGTTGATGGTGTCGCGCGACACGAGCGTGGTGTCGAGCTCCAGATCGCCGATGATGTTGCGCAGCGTGGTGGCGGCCAGGTTCTCGATGGCGATGAGCGGGTTCTCCACGCCGTAGGCGTAGAGCTTCGGGTCCATGATCTTGAAGAACACGACCGAGTCGATGGACATGGTCACGTTGTCCTTCGTGATGACGGGCTGAGGCGGGAAGTCGGCCACCTGCTCTTTCAAGGTGATGCCCGAGCGCACGCGGTCGATGAACGGGATCTTGACGTGCAGACCGTTGTTCCAGGTGGTGAGGTACGAGCCCAGGCGCTCCACGATGGCGGCCTGCGCCTGCGGGACGATCTTGATGCAGGTGACCGAGAACAGCACCACGAGCACCACGATCACGATGATGGCGACGGTGAGCGGATCGAATCTGATCATTGGGAAGCCTTCCTCTCGACGATGAGTTTGACGCTTTCTTGGCCGACGACGCGCACGACCGCGCCGACGGGGATAACGGAGCCGTCGGCCGAACGCGCGGCCCAGGTCATGCGGTCGTCCGTCTCGACGCGGCCCGTGAGGCCCTTGTCGTCCAGCTCCTCGCACACCACGGCCGTGCGTCCGACGACCGTGGGCTCTTCCCGCTTGCCGCGGTCGCGGTACTTCACGAACACGGGGCGCAGGCCCACGAGGCAGGCCACCGACACGATGAGGAACACGACGATCTGCATGAACAGGTCGGCGCCGAGCAGGTTCGCGGCGAACGCGAAGAGGGCGCCGATGAAGAACCACATGGTGATGAGGCCGAGCGACGCTATTTCGACGATGCCCATCAGGGCGGCGACTCCCAGCCAGACGAAGGGGCTCATGGCGGACTCCTTTCTCTCCGTTCGAGTATACCATCCGCGCGCCTCAGCCGAAGCGGTGATGCGGGGCCTTGCGGGCAATTTGCGAAGACGTTACTCGGAGACGAACGGCTTGTGGGCCAGGCGGCGTCGGGTCAGGTCCTTCTGCATAGCGGTGACGCTCTGGAACAGCATCTCGTACTCGTCGGCGGGCAGAAGCGACGGGTCGGACAGCTGCGCGCGCAGGGCCGCCACGGCGTCCTCGGCGTCGCCGATGCCCAGCTCCTCCACCAGGAAGCGCGCCACCTCACGAGGGTCCGCCGAGCCCGCCATCGAGCCCGAGGTGAGGATGTTCGGCGCCTGCGGGAGCGTGCGCGCCGCGTCGCTGACGACGCGCGCGGCGGGCGCGGCGGGGTCCTCGGCGAGCGTGGCCAGCATGCTCTGCGCGAGGGCGGCGTGCGCCGGCTCGTGCCACTGCGTCTGCGCGAGGGCGTCGGCGTGGACGAGGGCGAGATCGGGATGCTGCGCCGCGAGGCTGAGGAACTCGCGCTCGAAGCGGCGGCGGTTGAGCTCGGGCTGCGACAACCCCGAGCGGCGTGCGGCTCCGCCGGCGTCCCCTGCGACGCCGGCGCCTTCCGCAGCGGGAGGCGTCGCCGCAGCGCGGCGCGGCTCCTCGCCGGCGTCGGCCTCGCCCGTGCGGCGCGGCGGCTCGAGGCGCGCGAGCTGGTCGAGCACGTCCTGTTCGCGGGCGCGGCAGCGGCTGGCTATCTGCACGGCGTAGTCCTTGGCCAGAAGCGAGTCCTTGATGGGCGCGAGCACCGAGAGCGCGTCGACGAGCGCGCGCGAGCGCCCCTCGGCGCTGGTCAGGTCGTGCGCGGCCAAGCGGCGCTCGATGCCGTACTTCAGCAGGGGACGCGCGTCGGCGATGAGCGCGCGCAGCGCGTCGGCCCCGCGCGCGCCCACGAACTCGGCGGGATCAAGGTTGTCGGGCAGCGTCACGGCGGCCAGCTCCACCTTCGCCCGCCCCGCCTCCGGCGTCATGGAGTCGTCGATGAACCCGAGCGCACGGTCGGCGGCGCGCTGGCCCGCCTCGTCGCCGTCGAACAGGTACACGATCTTGTGCTGCGCATGGCGCGACAGCAGCCGGATGTGGCGCAGCGTGAGGGCTGTGCCGAGCGTGGCCACGGCGTTGGCGATGCCGGCTTCGTGCAGCGCGATGACGTCGGTGTAGCCCTCCACCACCACGGCCACGCCCGTGGCCGCCATGGCCGCCTTCGCGTGGTCGAGCCCGTAGAGCACCTGCGACTTGTGGAACACGGGCGTCTCCTGCGAGTTCAGGTACTTCGGCTCCCCTTTGCCGATGACGCGGCCGCCGAACGCGATGCACTCCCCCTGCGCGTCGTTGATGGGGAAGATCACGCGGTTGAAGAAGCGGTCGCGCAGCTTGCCGCCGCGATCCTTCATGGCCACGTTCGCCTCGACCATCTCCTCGGCGTTGAACCCCTGCGCCGTCAGGTGCCGCACGAGCTTGCCGTGCCCCGGAGCGAAGCCCAGCTGCCAGCGCTTCGGCACGTCTCCGCCCAGGCCGCGCCCCGCCAGGTAGCTGCGCGCGGCGGCGGCGTCGGGCTCGGGGTTGCGCATGAGCTGGGTGTGGTAGAACGCGGCGGTCGCCTCGCACACGGCCTTGAGGCGCGCCTTCTTGCTGTTCGCCACGCCGGGGCGCCCGCCCGTCTCGGCGATGTCGATGTGCGCGCGCTCGGCCAGCTTGCGCACGGCCTCGGGAAACGAGAGGTCTTCCGTCTTCATGAGGAAGCCGAACACGTCGCCGCCCTCGCCGCAGCCGAAGCAGTGCCACAGCTGCAGCACCGGGTCGATCTTGAAGGAGGGGGTCTTCTCGTGGTGCAGCGGGCAGCAGCACCAGAAGTCGCGGCCGCGCTGCTTCACGGGCGAGCGCTCGCCGATGATGGCCACGAGGTCGCTCGCCTCGCGGACCTTCTGGATGTCCTCTTCGCTGATGGTGCCCGCCATGAGCCGCCGCTACCTCCGCCTGTTCTGCTTCGCCAGCACGAGGTTCACCAGGAACAGGGCGCCGAACAGGATGGCGGGCACGAACTCGCCGAGCTCCGGCTGGCCCTCGCCCGCGTTCATGTACGCGAGCACCAGGCTGCCCGCCATCAAGACGAAGCTCGCCACCGCGATCGCCGCGTACACCCCTTCTCTGTTCCTCATGCGCCGCCTTCCCGATTCGTCGTTTCGCACAGTATAGCGCAAGCGCGGCCGCGCCGAGCCGCCAAGGAAGCGGCTTGCCAACCGGACGCTTACAGAGCCGTGCAATCCCGGCCGCGGATGCGCGGCGTTGCTATGCTTTCGGTGTTTCACGCCGGCCCGTCAAAGCCGGGGCACGCAAGCGATCACGGAGGTTTTCACATGGAAGACGCAATCTCGATACTTACGGACTTCGACGCGGCCCTTTTCGAGCACGCTGAGCCTCCCTTGGTATCGCTCTACCTGCCCACGCACGGCCGCGCCGGCGCAGAGGAGGACCGCATCGAGTTCAAGAACCTCGTCGAAGAGGCGCGCGGCAAGCTGGCGCAGGAGTTCGAGCACCGCGAGCACACGGGCCTCGACGCGCGCCTCGACGAGGTTGCCACGCGCTTCGAGGAGCTGGCCAGCCCCGCTTCCGGCGGCAGCCTGGCCGTGCTCGCGGGCAACGACCGCACCTATATCTACCGGCCGGGCTACGAGATAGGGCCCCTCGCGTTCGTCGGCGAGCGGTTCTACGTGCGTCCTTTGCTGAGGAACTTCCAGTTCGGCTCGCGCTACTTCCTGCTGGGGCTGTCGGCCGACCGCTTCGCCCTCGTGCGCGGCGACTTCGGCTCGCTCGAGCGCGTGGAGCTCCCCGCCGACGTGCTGGATGAGTTCAGCGAGGAGTTCCCCCTCGTGTACGACGGCCACGAGGGCGCGCTGGACTACTCGTCGCTCGAGAACCACCTGCCTCCCTACCACGGATGGAAGTCGCGCAACGACGTGCGGAAGGAAGAGGCCGGGAAGTTCTTCCAACACGTGAACAAGGCGGTGACGGACTACCTGGCGGCCGAAACCGGGCTGCCGGTGATCCTGGTGAGCCTGCCCGAGCACCAGACCGCGTTCCGCCGCATCTCCACGGTGCCGAACCTGCTGGACGAGGGCGTCGAGAAGGACATCGGCGGCATCGACGCGCCCGAGCTGCTGGACGCCGCGAAGGCCGTCATCGAGCATGCGCGCGAGGCGCGCGCGGATGCGCTGCTGGAGAAGCTGGGCGACGCCGAGCCGCACGGCGGCGGCTCCACCGACCTCGCGGCCATCGGGCTGGCGCTCGTGGAGCGCAAGGTGCGCGCGCTGTTCGCAGCCGAGGACGCCTACATCCCCGGCGGCTTCGACGAGGCGACCGGCGAGGTGAGCCTGTTCGAACGCGAGCCCCACGGCCGTTTCCAAGGCCCCGAGCTCGCCGACGCCTTCGCGCGCGCCGCGCTCGCCCAAGACGCGGAGGTGTTCGAGCTTCCCGCCGAGAAGATCCCCGGCGACACCGGCATGGCCGCGCTGTACCGGTACTGATCGAATCGGCGGCACGCGCGCGGGCCCCAACCCGGCAAGCCCGCGCCCCTTGCCGACGGGTGTCGCCTGAAACGGTCGGTTTTCCCGCCGAAAGCGACCGTTTCGGGCGACACCTTGCCGGCAAGGCACGCTACAATGTCCTCGACACCCACGACGCGCGCCGCCGCGGCGGCGCCTTCTTCGCAGAGGACGATTATGGAACGCAGGAGCATACCCTATCTCACGCTCGATCCCGAGATCGAGGCCGCCATCCGGGCCGATCGCGCGGCCGGGCGCATGCACCCGCACGCCTTCGACGACGCGAACGTCACCCGGCGCGAGGCGAAGCCCCACGACGAGGCCACGCTCGCCCGGCCCGCGTTCGCGCGCGACATCGAGAAGATCCTGAACGTGCCCGCCTACAACCGCTACGCCGACAAGACGCAGGTGTTCTCCTTCGTGGAGAACGACGACATCTGCCGGCGCGGCCTGCACGTGCAGCTGGTGAGCCGCGTCGCGCGCGGCATCGGCTCGCTTCTGGGGTTGAACTGCGAGCTCATCGAGGCCATCGCGCTCGGGCACGACGTGGGCCACACGCCGTTCGGACATGCGGGCGAGCGCTACCTGTCGCAGTGCTACCACGAGCGCACGGGGCGCTACTTCAACCACAACGTGCACTCCGTGCGCGTGCTCGACCGGCTGTACCGCCGCAACATCAGCCTGCAGACGCTCGACGGCGTGCTCTGCCACAACGGGGAGTTCGCCCAGCAGGTGCTGCGCGTGGGCGGCACGGCCGACTTCGCCGCGCTCGACGGCCTGGTGGAGGCGTGCACGGCCGACGAGCGCGCCATCAAGCGCCTGCGCCCCTCCACGCTCGAAGGTTGCGTCGTGCGCGTGGCGGACATGATCGCCTACGTGGGCAAGGACCGCTACGACGCCATCGACATGGGCGTGGTGCCGTCGCTCGACGTGTTCGACTCCGACGTCATCGGCCGCGACAACGCGCGCATCATCAACAACCTCACGGTGGACATCGTGAACAACAGCTACGGCACCGACCGCATCGCCCTGAGCGAGGCCGTGTTCCAAGACCTCAAGCGGGCGAAGCGCCAGAACTACGAGCTCATCTACAGCCGAGAGGGCTTCGCGAACGGCGCGGGCAACGTGGTGGAGGAGATGTTCGAGGAGCTGTACGCCCGCCTGCTCGACGACCTCGAGCGCGGCGACGAGCGCTCGCCCGTGTTCAGGCACCATGTATCGAACCTGGCCGCGCGGTCGCTGTCCGTCAAGCCCGCCGACTACCTGGCCGGCGAGCCGAACCAGATCGTCGTGGACTACCTGGCGTCCATGACCGACAGCTACTTCATGGCGCTGTACGCGCACCTGTTCCCGCGCAGCGGCCGGCGCGTCTTCGCGCGCGGCTACTGCGCCGACTTGGAGGAGGAGGGCCGCGCCCGATGAAGCTGCTCGTCGCATCCGACCTCCACGGCGCGGCGCCCGCCGTGCGCGCGCTCGCGGCGCGCGTCGAGGCCGAGGCCCCCGACCGCGTGATCCTGCTGGGCGACCTGTTGTACCACGGGCCCCGCAACGATCTGCCGCACGGCTACGCGCCCAAGGAGGTGGCCCCTATCCTGAACGGCTGGGCGGGGCGCGTCACGGCGGTGCGCGGCAACTGCGACGCCGAGGTGGACCAGATGGTGCTGGACTTCCCCTGCATGGCCGACTACGCCCTGGTGGAGGTCGACGGGCACGCGCTCTACCTCACCCACGGCCACGTGGCGCGCATGACGCCCGACGACCCGCCCCCGCTCTCCCCCGGCGACGCGTACCTTTCGGGCCACACCCACGTGAAAACGCTCGAAGCGCGCGACGGCGTGCTGTTCGTCAACCCCGGCAGCACGTCCATCCCCAAGGACGGCTCGGCGAGCTACGCCGTGTACGAGCGCGGCGCGTTCGCCCTCAAGTCGCTTTCCGGGGAAACGCTCGCCGAAGGCGGCTGGTAGGCGCCTTCGGCCTCGCTGGGAAATTTTCCGACGTTTTCGTCACACGCGCGGACCTTCGCTTGTCCAATGCATGAGAGGGCATCGGACAAGCCCCATGCGGAACGGCCGGAGAAGGCCTGCGCGCGCCCGATGCCCGCGAACGGCCGACGAAGAAGGAGAAGAGGACCGCATGACCGACGAGAACGCATTGATCGACGCCGCGCTCGCAGGGGACGAGAAAGCCCTGGGCGAGCTGCTGGCAAGCGTGCAGGACCAGGTGTTCAACCTGGCGCTGCGCATGCTGGGCACCGTGCCCGACGCCGAGGACGCCACGCAGGAGGTGCTGGTGAAGGCGTGCACGCGCCTGTCCGGGTTCCGCCGCGAGAGCACGTTTTCCACCTGGGCGTTCCGCATCGCGCTCAACCACCTGGCCACGTACCGCAAAGGGCTGTTCGCCGAGCGCCCCGTGAGCTTCGACGTGTACGGCGAGGACATCGCCTCCGGGCGCGAGCGCGACGTGCCCGACCTGTCCGGCGGCGCGGACCGCGGCCTGTTGGAGCGCGAGCTGAAGGTGTCGTGCATGCACGGCATGCTGCAGTGCCTGGACGTGGAGGGGCGCAGCGCGTTCGTGCTGGGCACCATGTTCAAGATGGACAGCCGCGCGGCCGCCGACGCGCTCGGCATCACGCCCGAGGCGTACCGGCAGCGGCTCTCGCGCGCGCGGGCGCGCATGGCCGCGTTCTTGACCACGTACTGCGAGGCGGCCGGGGGCTCCTGCCGCTGCGCCCGGCGCGTGGACTACGCCATCGCCACGCACCGCATCGATCCCGCCCGTCCCGGCTGGCAGGCGCTCGAAACGCTCGCGGACGACCCGACGGGCGCGCAGGGCGCCGAAGCCGACGCCGGCCCTTCCGTCGAGGAGCGAGCCGACGCCATGGAGGCGCTCGACGACGCGTCGGGCGTGTTCGCGTCGCTGCCGCGCTACCGCTGCCCCGCCGACGCGGCCGCGTTCGCCCGCAACCTCGTGGCATCCGACGTGTTCGCGCGGGCGGTGTCCGAATGACGGCCGCGCAGGGTGCCGGGGCTGGCGCTGATACACAACTGACGATGAAGAAGAAACGCAGAGGGGAGAGATAAGTCGCGCGGGCTCGCTCCCTCTTCGTGTCGGCGAACCAGGCGCGGTCGTTGTGCGCCTGGTTCGCCGACACGAAGAGGGAGCGAGCCCGCGCGCTCGCGTCCTTCGACGCCCTGGTGGCCGAGGTGCAGGGCCTCGCGGGCGCGTTCGACCCGGCCGTGCTGGGCCACGATCCGAAGAAGCTCGCGTTCAAGCTCACCCGCGACACGCGCTTCTCGAACGACAAGTCGCCCTACAACCCGTCGCTGCGCGCCCACGTGGGCCCGGCGGGCAAGCTGCCCGTGCCCGTGGGCTACTACCTCATGGTCAAGCCGGGCGGGCGCTCGTTTCTGGGAGGCGGGCTGTTCGCCGCGATGTTCAAGGACGCCACCGAGCGCGTGAGGCGCGCCATCGCCGCGAACGGCAGCGAATGGGAGCGGATCGTGGCCGGCCTCGCGCCGTTGCAGGTGGAGGGCGAGGCCCTCAAGCGCGTGCCGCAGGGCTTCGACGCGGCGCATCCGCAGGCCGCGTGGCTGAAGTTCAAGAGCTGGTACGTGGAGCTGCCCGTGTCCGACGAGGACGTGGCCGCGCCCGGCTTCGCGGCGCAAGCCGCTCGGGAGTTCGAGCGCATGAAGCCGCTGAACGACTTCCTCAACCGGGCGCTCGAGGGCTTCCAGATGCCTGCGCGCTGACGGCCCGTCCGGGTGCGGAAGCGGACCGCTTCCGCACCCGGGCCGGAGCCGGCGTCCCTACGCCCGCTCCCCTTCGTCGTCGGACGTCCGCGCGCGCCGCGTGCGCGCGCGGGCCTTCTCCTCGTACATGCGCCCGTCGGCGCGGCGGTGCACGTCCCGAAGGTCCTCGCCCTCGCCGCACAGCGCCCATCCCACCGACAGCGACACCGGACGCCCCTCGACCGTCGCGTCCGCGCAGGCCACGCGCAGATCGCAGGCCAAATTCCGCGCGCCCTCCTCGTCGAGCTCGAAGCAGCAGACGGCGAACTCGTCGCCGCCCACCCGGTACACCGGCCCCACGTCCTCGCAGCGCCCGGCCACGATCTCGGCCGCCGTGCGGATAAGCTCGTCGCCCGCGGCGTGGCCCAGCTCGTCGTTCACCGTTTTCAGCCCGTCGAGGTCGATGGCGACGATGCCCGAAACCCTCGTGCCCGCACGGTTCCAGTTCTCCACGTCCACCTCGAACGCGTTGCGGCTCTTGAGCTTCGTCAGGTAGTCGGTGTTCGCGAGGTCGCGGTAGGCGGGGTTCGAGATGCGCCGGAACAGCACCACCGCAACGGCAACCGCCACCAGGCAGAACAGCGCCCCGATGACGGGCGTGCCGAAGCGCACGGTGCGGAACGCCTCGAACTGGCGCTCCGCGTCGAACTCGATGCCTATCACGCCCACCACGCGCTCGTCGGCGTGGATGGGATAGTACGACACGAAGATATGCCCCCAGTCCGTGGACTTGATGTCGGTGGGGTACACGATCTCGTTGGCCAGCGCCCGCTCCATCTCGTCGACGATCTCGGGCTCGATGGGGTCGCCGGGGTAGCGGAAGTCCTCGCTGTCGGACGGGAGGCCGTCCACGACGTAGATGAGCGCGCCGTCGTCGGCGCGCTTCGCCGTGTACAGGTAGCGCACGCCCGTGCCGGCCTTGACGCGCTTGAACGCCTCCTTCATCTCGCGGTAGGCCCCGTATGCGGCGTCGTCGGGATCGTCGACGTCGGCCGCCTGGTCGATGGTGGCGAACGTGGATTTGTCGAGCGAATCCTCCACGTACGAGTAGATGCTGTCGGAGCGTTCCTTGAGCGTCTCGATCATGTCGCGGTAGGTCACCTGGTAGTTGAACGCGTACACGCACAGAAACGACAGCGCCACCACCGCGGCCACGATGACCGACACTTGTACGTCGACCCGGCTCCAACGGCCCGATCGCGATTTGCCGTGCTGCATGCCCGTGACCGCCTTCGCCTTGCCGACGGCGTACCGCGCCGTCGGCCCTTTGACCTTCAACCTTTTCATTGTATCGCAAAAAGCTCCGCGCGAAGCGCGCGAACGATCCCCTGGGACCTGCGGTTCAGCGCCCCGACAGGCGGCGCTCCGTGCGCTCGCCCAGGTCGATGAGCTCTTGGCGGCCGTGCACGCCGCATTTCCCGTAGATGCGGCGCAGATGGGTGTCCACCGTGCTCTTGGAGATGAAGAACTCGGCCGCGATGCGCTCGCCCGTGCGCCCCTTGAGCGCGAACGGCAGGATCTCGGCCTCGCGCTTGGACAGGCCGCACTCGGAGGCGATGAGCGCGCACGCGTCGTCGAAGCGGTCGGCCTCGCGCGCGATGACGGACAGCGCGCGGAAGTCGCGCTCGGTGAACAGGAACAGGCAGGCGTAGAGGGCGGCGAGCCCGGCGCAGGCCACCACGACGTAGGGCGTCTGCTCCGTGCCGGACACCACGTCGATGACGTTGCCGAGGGCGATGCCGGCCACCTCTCCCGCGAACAGCGCCGTGAAGCCCCGCGCGAACGAGAGCGCCGCATCCTGCCCCGTGATGCGCGCCATGACCAGGAACAGCGATTCGAGCACGGCGGAAAGGCCCAGGTAGCCCGCCAGCACGATGGCCTCACCGGGCACGCCGAACTCGCCGAGCACCGGCACGAACAGGAAGCCCGCCATCATCACGAGCACGGCCAGGCGGTACACGCCGTCGAGCGGCCCCTCGGGCTCGGAGGGCGCGAACCCGTCGGCCGAGGCGTCGGCCGGGCCGCCGCCGGACGGCGCGCCCTCGGGATCGAGGCCGCCCGTGGCCAACAGCTGCATCGCGGCCACGCAGAACAGCACGAACAGCAAGAGGGTCGCCGGAAACGCGGGCGTGGAGGCCATGCCGGGGTCGGAGCCGTACGTTTCCATGAAGCCGGCGGCCAGGCCGAACAGCACGGTGCCCGCCGCCATCTTCAGCGAGAGGCGCGCCGTCTGCTCGCGCTCGGCGCTCGTGGCCAGGAGGGCGCGCAGGGAAAGCGGCGCGGACTCCCCCTTCGCGGGGCCGTCGGCGCGCTCCCCGCAAGACGAGCCGTCGCTCGCCGGCTCCGCGCCTCCGGCGGCAGGCGCCAGCACGTCGCCGCCGTCGCCCGCCGGGCGGGAGAGCCCCTTGAGCGCCCACGCGCTGCCGAGCGGCAGCAGCTTCAGCACGAGCGCCGCGCCGACCATCGGCACGGTCGCCACGGCGAAGCAGGCCGTGGCCCCCACCGCCGAGCCCACGAACACGGCGGGCAGCGCGCGCGCCAAGGGCAGCCCACCCAGCGCGCGGCCCCACGCCGCCAGCATGAGGCCCGCGGGAAGCCCCACGAGCGCTGCCTCGACCACGAGTCCCGCGGAGTTCGAGCCCCCGGACAGCGCGGGCACGACGGATCCCAGCACGAGCAGCACGGCGTAGCACCACAGAAGCGGTCGCGCGAGCAGCGCGCCGCGTGCCTTGGGCGACGCCACGCGCAACAGCGCGAAGGACACCATCATGAACAGCAGCGTGCCGAACAAATCGGCGCGCTCGAAGGACAGAACGCCGTCGCCGAACGCCCGGTTCGCGCCCATGTAGAACAACGAGAACACGAACCCCTGGTTGCAGGCGAATCCCGCGACGGCGCTCAGGGAGGCCCTGCCGCCATGACGATGCGCGCCCATGCGGGCCTCCTTTCCGTCGACGTCGAAAGCCCCATGATACCGCAAAGAGCCAGGCACGTCGGTCGAAACGGAGGCGCGCCTGCAAAACCAGCACGCGCGCGAGAACTTCCGCCAATCGCCTGAACGGCAAGGAGGGACCGTATCAGCAGCGCCGATCCCCCGTCCCTGCAGGGGCCGCATCGAAAGCCGTCGAACCATGCGTTTCGGCGGCCGTCCCCGTAGAAGATATGACCGATGAAAATCGGTAGAGCCTCCTTTATGTAGGTCGTGGGTTAGGCGACAATCGTTTTCGTCAAAGAAAGCGCAGTCGATTACCACATACAAAGAGAAGGAGGCTCCGATGAGGTATTCTACCATTGTCGGCATCGACACGCATGCAAGGAAGAACTCCGTCTGCGCGCTGGATACCAAGACAGGCGAGATCACCCAGGCCACCCTTTCCGCCGATCCGGACCAGCTCGTCTCTTGGATTGAAAAGGGCGGCTTCGCCAAACCCGTGCATTGCGTCTACGAGTCGGGGCCCACCGGCTTCGGCCTCGCCCGCGCGCTCGTCGAGGCGGGCGTCCCCTGCACGGTGGCCGCCGCCTCCAAGCTCCCCCGAAGGACCGACAAGCAGAAAAACGACAAGCGCGACGCCCAGTGGCTCGCCCGCATGGCGGCGGCGGGCTCGGTAAGGGCGGTCTACATCCCCACGCCCGAGCAGGAGTCCCTGTGCCACCTCTCGAGGCTGCGAGACGAGGCGGCGCGCGACCTCAAGCGGGCGCGGCAACGGGTCGCCTCGTTCCTGCTGCTCACCCGCACCTCCTACACGCTCACCAAGAAGCGCTGGACCAAGAGGTTCTACGAGTGGTCGGCCGCCTACGAGTTCCCCTGCGAGGGGGACACGTTCGCATTCCGCTCGAAGGTCAACGCCGCCCTGCGCTGCGAGGAGCGCTTGCGCGAGATCGAGGACGAGATGGAACGGGCGGCGGCCGGCTCGCCCGACGTGTCCAAGGCCATGGAGCGGCTTTTGTGCATCCACGGCATCGGCAAGGTCACCGCGTTCGCGCTCGTGTGCGAGGTCTACGACTTCCACCGATTCTCGAAAGGCTCGGCCTTCGCCTCGTTCGTCGGCCTCGTCCCCTCCGAGAGCTCCAGCGGGGCCAAAGAGGCGCGGGGCCCTATCGCGAAAACCGGCAACTCGCACCTGCGGCGCCTGCTCATGGAGGCGGCCGGATGCTACTCCAACCGCGTGAAGGCGGTGAAGCTGGAGGACGGGCGCATCCCCGAAGCCGTGCGCGCCAAGGTGGAGAAGTGCGCCTCCCGCCTCAAGAAGAGAAGGGAGCGTCTGAGGGAGCGGAAGGTCCCGGCCAACAAGGCCAAGGTGGCCGTCGCGCGGGAGCTGTGCGAGTGGATCTACTACATAATGGTGGTGCCCGCCTAAGACAGCGCCGTTCCCATAGAGCCTTTTGCATCCTGTTCGTTTGTCGATGGCGCCTCGGACGACCCGCGATTGCCCTATGCACAGCCCCCCTCAAGGGCCGCGTGCGATCGTAGAATCGGCTCGCATGATCCGATCAACAAGCGGAAACCGTCCAGCCGAAGGCATCTAAATGCGGCAACCAAGCCCCGTCCTCGGGGCGGCGACACGCGGATATGAGACTGTTCACAGTGCTTGACGCAGGAAAACGCGTCTGACATCCGGCAAGATGCAAAGCGGCGGCCCCCGGCCCGTCCGGCCAGACGGGCCGGGGGCCTTTTTGCCATGATCTCGTTGTTGACAAGACATCGGTCATATGAGGGCAAGGGCTCTGACCTTGCCGCCTACCCGCGGAAAACGTGCCTTGTCGAGCGGCAAGGGCAGAGCCCTTGCCCTACGGGGACGCAGAATCGGTCCTTTTGATACACCCCTGCCGCGCGACCGTCGAAAACGGGCGGTTCGACGGCTTTCGACACAGCGCCTCTCGCACCGTTCGAGCCGGGCGCGCCGGGTCGAACGAAGGCGCCCAACAACGGACACGCGCCCGTGCGGAAGGCACGGGCGCGTGTCCGAGCGCGACGAGGGAGTTCGCGCTCAAGGGAGGGAAGCGCCTGCGCGCCGAAGCGCGCAGCGCGGGAAACGGCTGGCTAGGCGGCCTTGCGGGCGCGCACCTTCTTCGTGGACTTGGGCTCGTCGCCCTCTTCCTCGTCGTCGGCTGCTTCCTCGGACTCGACGATCTCGGCGTCCTCCTCGGAATCCTTGATCTTCTTGTCGCCGCCCAACCCTTCGCGCAGGTTCTTGACCGTGGAGCCCAGGGCGGAGCCGAGCTTCGGCAGGTTCTTCGGGCCGAAGATGAGCAGGATAACGCCGAGGATGATAAGCAGTTCGGGCATGCCCATTCCGAGGATCTTCATGTACGCCTCCTATGCGTCGGGGGCTTGCCCCCATCGGTTTCAACAGCATCGGAGTATGGGCCACGAGCCGCCGCGCGGCTATCGTGCAGACGGCTGATTTTTGTCATGCGGGCTCTCCGCTCCTTGTCATGCAAACGGCGTACAAGTGCGTTTCCGCAGGTCTACTCGTCGATAAGCGCACGTCCGGCAAGGTGTCCCATAACGGATGCCATCATAAGGCCGCGCGTCCAGCCGCTCGAGTCGCCCAGGCACCGCAGGCCCCGCACGCTCGTGCGGAAGCGCTCGTCCATCTTCACCCGGTTGCTGTAGAACTTGAGCTCGGGCGAGTACAGCAGCGTCTCGGGCGCGGCGAAGCCGGGCACCACCTCGTCCACGGCCAGCATGAAGGCCAGGATGTTCGTCATGGCGCGGTACGGCATGGCCGCCGTGATGTCGCCCGCCACCGCGTCGCCCAGCGTGGGCACGACGTTGCCGCGGCGCAGCTCCTTGTCCCAGGTGCGCTTGCCGTCCAGGATGTCGCCCAGGCGCTGCACGAGGATGCGCCCGTCGCCCAGCATGTTCGTGAGCTCGCCCACCTTCTGCGCGTAGGCGATGGGCTGGTCGAACGGCTCCGAGAAGTTGTGCGAGCACAGGATGGCCAGATTCGTGTTCGGCGACTTGCGCTCCTTGTAGGAGTGCCCGTTCACCACGGCGAGCCCGGCGTCGTAGTTCTCCTGGCTCACGAACCCGCCGGGGTTCTGGCAGAACGTGCGCACCTTGTTCTTGAAGGGCTTGGGGTAGCCGATGAGCTTGCTCTCGTAGAGCACGTCGTTCACCGTGCGCATGACCTCGTTGCGCACCTCCACCCGCACCCCGATGTCCACGGGTCCGGGCCCGTGGGCTATGCCGTGCTCGCGGCACATGCGCTCGAGCCAGTCGGCCCCGCGCCGACCGGTGGCCACCACGGTATGGCCCGCGCGTATCTCCTCCGCGCCGCCGGGGCCCTCCACGCGCACTCCCTTGCAGCGGTCGCCCTCCACGACGACCTGCGTGCACGTGGTGCGGAAGCGCAGATCGACGCCCGCGTCCAGCAGATGGCGTTCGAGGCGCGCGTACAGGGCGCGTGCGCGCTCGGTGCCCAGATGGCGCAGCGGGCAGTCCACGAGCTTGAGGCCCGCCTTGATGGCGCGCAGGCGTATCCCGTCCACTTCGGGCCGGGGCCCCGCGCCCTCCACGCGCTCGTCGGCGCCGAAGGCCAGGTACACCCCGTCCACCTCGGCGATGGCCGCCTGCACCGCCTCGTGGCCCAGAAGGTCGGGCAGGTCGCCGCCCACCTCGCTCGACAGCGAGAGCTTCCCGTCGGAGAACGCCCCCGCCCCCGAGAACCCCGTCGTGATGCGGCACGGCTCGCAGCCCGCGCAGGGGCCTCCCGCTTGCTTGGGGCAGACGCGGTCCTCCACGGCCAGGCCCTTGTCAACCATGACGATGCGCCCCGCGTACCCGCGCTCGACAAGCGCGAGCGCGCAGAAGATGCCGGCGGGTCCCGCGCCGACGATGACGACGTCCGTGTCCTGTGCGCCCATGGCGCGCCTCCTTCGCTTGTGCGCGCCGCGGTGCGCGCGCGTTCCGGCCCCTATTGTAGCGCACCGCATCCCGTCCGGCCGCAGCGGGCCGGGCGGCGCTACCGCGCCGTTGGCTTCCGTTCCTCGGACCGCCGGCAGCCCCCTGCGCTTGAACGACCGGGCGACCCGACGCCTGCCGTCGTGCCGCCGTCGGCCGCGCCGCCACGCTCGCGCGTCCCGGCGCAGGGACGGCCGATCGTGGAGAATCGTTGCAGGTCCTGTGATGACGGCGTGCCCGCCCTGTGTTGGTTCGGCGGGTTTCGAAGCCTTCCTCACCTCGGGCGTTGCCGTTTCGTTACCATCGTGAGCCGACGGCCGCACACCCACTCCAAACGCACCCGACACGGCCGTGGAAAGGATGCTGATCCATGGCATCGCGCGCTCTTCCGACGGCGCTCGCTCATCTCGCGGCGCTCGTCCTGCTCCTTCTGATCTGCCTGCCCGCCCAGCGGGCCGAGGCCGCGCCGCTCTCGGCCGACGTTGCCGCGACGTCCCTCGTTTCGGACCCCTCGCCCTTCCCCCGCTTCCCACCGCGACGGCCTCTTGCGCCCCCGTCTCGCTCTCCCCCCTCGAAGCGGGCGCCTCCTCCGACCTCGAGGTCCTGGCCACGGCGCAGGCCGTCTACGAACGGCAGCAGGCCGAGCGGGCCGAAGCCGCGGCCGCCCAGCGCACCGACAAGGTGCTCGCCTACGACCCGGCGCTCATCGCGGCCATCGGCAACCAGGCGAACGGAAGCCACACGGTGTGCTGTCCCGGCTACGCCTGCGCGTACGGCGATGCCGTGCTCACCGGCCAGGCGAGGGACCACGCCGCTTACGGCTGCGGCTGCTGCACCTGGCCGGGATGAGGCGGCGGCGACTCGTCGTTCCGCTCGCTCGGATCGGACGCGGCGCTGCTGCGCGAGGCCTACGACGAGATAGCGGCCGGGCGCCCCACCGTCGCGCACGTGTCCGGCCCGTACGGCGAGCACTGGATCTGCCTCATCGGCTACCGGGGCGCCCAGGATCCCGACGCGCTCACGCTGGACAACTTCGTGGCGCTCGATCCCGCGAACGGACAGGAGGTCGTCGCCTCCTACCGTTACGTGCCCTACGGCGACGCCTGCGAGCACGTGAGCGACCTGCGTTAAGCCCCTGCGACGGCGCGCCCGTCAGAACAGCGGGAGGGTGGCCTTCGGTAGCGGCGGCATCGCGCGCTCGGTCACCACGTCGTCCGGCCGCAATTGGTCGCAGAGCATCGGCGCGTGCGGATCGTAGCGCGTAAGACGCCACGGAGTCCCGTCGTCCGCGAGGGCGACCCTCGGTTTCGCGCCGCCCGCTCGCTCCCCTTGCGCCGCATCGGCTTCCGCGCACGCCCCCGCCGGCCCGACGACGGACGCATGCGCCCCCTGGCCGGCACCGTCCGTCCAGCGCGCCCCCGGGTTCGCGTAGCAGTAGACGCAGGCGTTGGCGCACGTGTCGTACGTTCCCACGTCCACGCTGGGCGCGCAGCGGCACGCGCCCGTCGCCGACGGAGAGCCCGGTCGCGCCTCCACTCCGGCCACGCGCGCCACAAGCGCCGCGTCGATGCAGCCCGCGCCCGCGAGGCCCGCCTCCGCGAGCGCGGGATCGCCGCATCCGCCCACCTCCATGCCGTGCGCCGCGCCTATCTCGGCCAGCTTGAGCGAAAGCGCGGCTTTGCGCTCCTGCGCCACGCCGTGCAGCCCGAGCGCCTCCAGACGCGGTGCGATCTTGGGGTACGCGTCCAAAAAGCTCCTTCTTCCCCCTCGCTTCTCTCCTTCGTTCTTGAGGGAGAAAGGAGAGAAGGAACGCAGATGGTGCTCCTCCTCCACTCTGTTTTTCGTCGTCATCTTCCTCTTTGTCTTCTGCACCGCTTCTCCGCCCCCCGCCTCGCTCCGTGCCTCTCGCGCGGGCCAGGGCTCGGAACGTCTCGACGAGCACGGCCTTGCGCGGCAGCCCGGCCTCCACGTCGGAGCCGTAGGCGTTGAGCGTGAACTGCACGAACCACGGCGCGGGCGAAACCCGTTCCAGCCGGTCGAGCCGCGCCAGCAGCGGCACGGGGTCCTTCGTCCAAAACGCGATGCAGTCCACGGCGCGCCCGTCGAGCGCCACCCGGCTCACCTGCGCGCGGTTCATCGGGTTGCGCACGAGGGCGTAGCCCTCCTCCAAGCGGTTCAGCATCCAGTCCATGAAGAACCGGGGTATGTCCGTGCGCCGCGACGCGCTGACGATCACAGGGCCCTCCTCGCCATGCCGGAATCGCTTCGAACATACCACAGGAAGCTGCATCATGCAAACATTTGTTCTTGCACTGCCATTCCCGAGCGGACGCAGCCGACTCCTTGTCCAACGCGAAAGCGGGCCCCGGTTTCCCGGGGCCCGCGAAAGCGCTCGTATGCGATCGGTTCGGCCTAGAACAGGGCCTGCACCGCAATGAACATCGGGGCGAACGTCAACGACACGATGGTCATGAGGTTGATGAGGATGTTCATGGACGGGCCGGAGGTGTCCTTGAACGGATCGCCCACGGTGTCGCCCACGACGGCGGCCTTGTGGGCCTCGGAGCCCTTGCCGCCGTGATGGCCCTGCTCGATGTACTTCTTCGCGTTGTCCCACGCGCCGCCGGCGTTGGACATGAAGATGGCCATGAGCATGCCCGTGGCCACGGCGCCGGCCAAAAAGCCGCCCAGCATGGCCGGGTTGAAGCAGCCGATGAGCACCGGCACGACGATGGCCAGAATGCCCGGGAGCATCATCTCGCGCAGCGCCGAGGACGTGGAGATGGCCACGCACTTGTCGTACTCGGGCTCGGCCTCGTAGGTCATGATGCCCTTGATCTCGCGGAACTGGCGGCGCACTTCCTCCACCATGGCGTGGGCCGCGCGCGACACCGCGCCCATGGTGAGGGCGGCGAACATGAACGGCATCATGGCGCCGATGAAGATGCCGGCCACGATGAGCGGATCGGTGAGCGTGAGCTCGAACGCCGGGATGGCATGGTGCATCGTGGCCTGGTAGGACACGAACAGCGAGATGGCCGACAGGCCCGCGGACGCGATGGCGAAGCCCTTCGCGATGGCGGCCGTCGTGTTGCCCACGGCGTCGAGGGCGTCGGTGCGGTCGCGCACCTCTTCGGGCAGGCCCGCCATCTCGGCGATGCCGCCCGCGTTGTCGGCCACGGGGCCGTAGGCGTCCACGCCGATGGTGATGGCCGTGTTGGACAGCATGCCCGTGGCGGCCAGGCCCACGCCGAACAGGCCGACGGCGATGCCGCCTTCAGCCGACGCGGCCGGGAAGGCCATGTTGCCGAACGTGTACGCGCCGATGATGGCGAGCGCCACCAGCACGATGGGGGCGATGGTGGACAGCATGCCCGTGCCCAGGCCCTCGATGATGACGGTGGCCGCGCCGGTGTCGGCGGCGTCGGCGATCTTGTGCACCGGCTTGTACTTGTCGGAGCAGAAGTACTCGGTGATCTTGCCGATGGCGAGGCCCGCCACCAGGCCGCACAGCACGGAGCCGAACAGCCACAGCGGCTCCGCCTCGACGCTCTGGGAGTTCCACACGAAGAACAGGCAGAAGATCACGATGATCTCGATGGCCGCAGCCACGTACGTGCCGCGGTTGAGGGCCTTGTGCAGCGCGGCGCCTTCCTTGGCGCGCACGGCGAACAGGCCGATGATGGACGTGATGATGCCGCAGCCCGCGATGATGACCGGCGTGACGAGCGCCCACACCAGGTCGCCCGTGGCGAAGTAGCCGCCCAGCGCGCCGAACGTGGCCGCGAGGATGGTGGGGGCCAGGATGGCGCCCGTGTAGGACTCGAACAGGTCGGCGCCCATGCCCGCGACGTCGCCCACGTTGTCGCCGACGTTGTCGGCGATGGTGGCCGGGTTGCGCGGATCGTCTTCGGGAATGCCCGCTTCGACCTTGCCCACGAGGTCGGCGCCCACGTCGGCCGCCTTCGTGTAGATGCCGCCGCCCACACGGGCGAACAGCGCCACGGCGGACGCGCCGGTGGCGAAGCCCTCGACCATGCCGATGTTCGTGTGCATGAGATCGACCAGCTCGGCGTTGATGTCCACGCCCATGGCGAGGCCGAAGACCATGGCGATGAGCCACAGCGACAGGCCCAGCAGCGCGAACGAGGCCACGCACAGGCCCATGGTGAGGCCCGACTTGAAGCTGATGTTCAGCGCCTTGGCCACCGACTCCTCGGCGGCATGCGCGGTGCGCGTGTTGGCGCGCGTGGCGACGTGCATGCCCGCGTAGCCCGCGGCGGCCGACATGACGCCGCCGGTGACGAACGCGAGCGCCGTGATGGGCGACAGGAAGATCGCCATGACGATGGCCACGACGACCATGAAGATGACGAGCAGCTTGTACTCGCTCATGAGGAACGCCTTGGCGCCCTGCTGGATCTTCAGCGAAATGTTGTTCATCTTGTCGGGACCCGGGTCTTGCCTTAGCACCCAGGAACCGAGGTAGCCCGCCATGCAGATGCCTATCAAGGCGCACACGGGGGCCATCCATGCGACTGCGGTAGTCACGTGTTTCCTCCTTGGTTCGTCCGTTACTGACGATGCGGCCTTCTCACCGGGCATTGTGGTGGGAAGATCGCAACTGCCTCATTTTAGGGGATTCGAAGATAATGTGAAGGGGAAATCGAGGTTTTTTGGAGGTGCGCCCGTATCGGCCCGTCAGGCGGTCGCGCTTCGCCGACCGGCTCGCCGCTCGCCGGCGCTCGCGGCCGAAACCGCCGGGATCTCGGGTATGATGGAACATTCTTATATGCGATGCGTTCGAACGTTCATGATCGAGGAGTGCTTTATGACCTTGAGCCGGCCCCGCCTCTCCGCGCGCGCCCCGAAGTCATCGGCGCGCTGCTCGGCGCCGCCTTCGCCCTGGGGCTTTGCGCGTACGCCGCCGCCGGGTTCGCCGACGCGCCTTGGCAGGCGGTGGCGGCGGCCGCCCTCGCGATAGCGGCCTGCTCCTGCGCGCCGCTCGCCCGCGGCCGCCTGCCCGAGCGCGGCCGGCGCGCGGCCGGCGCCGCGCGCCCCTTCGCCGTGGCGCTCGCCGTGCCGGCGGGCTTCTACCTGCTGGAGCGGCCTTGGAACGACGGCCTGTTCGCCATGGACCCCTACTACGCGGCGGCGAACCTGTGCGTGCTCGCGCTCCTGTTCGCCGTCGTGTACTTCGCAGGGCAGCGCTCCCGCGCGTCCGTGGCGGCGTTCTTGGCGGCCTGCCTCGCGGCCGGCGTGGCGAACCATTTCGTCATCGCGTTCAAGGGCCAGCCCATCGTGCCGGCAGACCTCTTCGCGCTCTCGACGGCGGCCTCGGTGGGTTCGGGCTACACCTTCGCGCTCGACGCGCGGCTGCTCGAGGCCCTGTCGGCCTTCGCCGCATGCTGCGCGGTGCTCGCGTTCCTGCCGAAGGTGCCGGCCACACCGCGTCGCGTCGCGGCCAACGCCGTGTGCGCCCTGGCCGTGGCGGGATGCTTCGGCTGGTGGATGGGGTCCTACGACATCGAGGAGGCCTATGCCTGCCCGGTGGACGTGTGGGGCGTTAAGGAGTCCTACGCCGAACGCGGGTCGGCCCTGTGCTTCCTGAAGCGCGTCCAGGACCTGAGCCCCGCCGAGCCCGACGGCTACGACCCCGACGGCGTGGCGGCGCTGCTCGGCGAACTCGCCGACGGCGCACCCGAGGCGATCGACGGGGCCGAGGCTCCTACCGTGATAGCCATCATGAACGAGACGTTCTCGGATCTCTCGCGCTACCCCGGCCTCGCAGGCACCGACGCGCGTCCCGCCCACTACTACGAGATCGCAAAGGAAGCGCTCGAAGCGGGCGACGCGTACGTTTCGGCACTCGGCGGCGGCACGTGCAACAGCGAGTTCGAGTTCCTCACCGGCTCGAGCATGGGGCACCTCGGCGGCGGCGTGTACCCTTACGTGCTGTACGACCTCGACGGTGCCGAGAGCCTCGTGTCGTACTTCGCCGGGCTTGGCTACGCGACCCACGCCGTCCACCCGGCCGAAAGCACGAACTGGCGCCGCGACCGCGTGTACGACCAGCTGGGCTTCGACGAGTTCGCCGACCAGTCCGCATTCGAGGGCGCCGACATGCTGCGCGGGCTCACCACCGACCGCGCGACGTACGACTACGTGCTCGATCTGCTGGAAGCCGACGAGCGCCCGCAGTTCGTCTTCGACGTGACCCTGCAGAACCACGGGGGCTACGATGTGGGCGGCCTGTCCGACGAGCTAGCCGTGAGCGTTCCGCTCGGCGACGGCAGCACGTCATCGGAGCTCGACGAGTACGCGAGCGTCATCCGTCAGGCCGACCGCGATCTCGCCTACCTCGTGGACAGGCTGAACGCGCTCGACAGACCCGTCGTGCTGTGCTTTTTCGGCGACCACCAACCCGGCTTCAGCGACTGGCTGTTCGAAGCCACCCATGACGGCGCCGCAGCCGACGACCTCGGGCTCGAGGCCGTGCAGAAGCGCTACACCGTGCCGTACCTTATCTGGGCGAACGACTCCGCCCGCGCGCAGGGCGCACACGCGTCGAACGTCGCCGCAGGCGAACGCACGAGCCTCAACTACCTGGGATCGAAGCTGGTGGAGGCCGCGGGCCTGCCCACGACGGGCTACCAGCGCTTCCTGCTGGCCATGCGCGAGGCGCTCCCCGCCATCAACCTCAACGGCTTTCTGACCGCCGACGGCGTCTGGCACGGCTTCGGCGACGAGGACGCCGGGAACGCCGACGCGCTGGAGGCGCTCCACGCCTACGCGACCGTGCAATACGACAACCTGTTCAACAAAGATTCAACCTGGTCGGCAAGGTAAAAACCGAAGCCGCGCCGCGCCTTCCGCAAAGCATCTTGGTTCAAAAGGCCGGCTATCCGACGATTGCACGAGTCGCAGAACCCGGCCGCTCGGCACCGCCGGCTTTCACGCAACACGACATCGTGTCGCCTCCTCGCCGGGCTTTGATAGGGGAAATCTCCCCTTCTACCGCGCACTTTCGCCCATTGGCCACGCTGCCTCGCGTCCGATCGGGAAGAGCGCGGTGGCACGTCGCCTATCGGCCGTCCCCAAGGAGGAAACCGATGAGAGCCTTTGCCGGAATAGCGCTTGCTATGGCGCTGCTAGCCTTGCCAGGATGCGCGACCGACATCCCCGACGATGCGCGCGAGTACCTTGAGCGCCAGGCAGAGCCGTTCGACCTCGAGCTGCCGCTTGCGAGCGGAAGCCTCGGCAACGTCGACGGCTACCGAGTGTTCCTCGTCGGAGAAACCCACACGAAGGCGAAGGACAAGCAAGCCGAGAAAATGCTCGTGCGCTATTTCCACGAGCACGAAGGCGTGCGCTACCTTCTTTGGGAGACCGGCTTCGGCAGCGGCTTGCTGTTGGACCACTATCTCCAAACGGGCAGTGCGGACGAGCTGGATTTCTACCTGGGGCAGTTGAACGGCACGATGGGCTACACCCAAGAGGAGCGTGATTTCTGGATTTGGCTCCGGGAGTACAATGCCACCCTGCCCGACCAGCAAAAACTCCGTGTGATCGGGTTGGACATCGACCACCAGCCCGAGACTGCCGCCCAGGGCCTCTTTCTGCTCGCTGACGACTCCGCCGCAGTCGGCGAGGCCTTCACGTCAACCTTGGAAGAGGCCCGTAGCGGAGATGTCCGGGCTTTGGAGAAGCTGGGTCAGGCGATACGCGAGCAGCCAGACGAAGCGAAGACGACATTCGGCGATTCGTACGGATGGGCGGTGCAGTTCGCCGAGAACTTCGATCGCACCGCGCGCTACTATCGGGAGACGGACGAGGAACGATCCTCGAAATCGAACGACTTGCGCGACGAGGCGATGATGGCGAACTTCCGGTTCGTCGCGGAAAGCTATCCGCAGGAGACCTTCTTCGGCACGTTCGGAAGCGAGCACGTTCTCCAGAGCGCCTGCGAGACTGAATTCTGCTCCGATGCGTACAACCGGTTTGCCATGCGGCTCGATGCGGCAGGATCGCCCGCCGAGGGAACGGTGTGCTCCATCTTGCTCGCCCACACAGAGCAGGGCATCATCTTCCGCAGCTACTCGCCTTCCAACGGGGATATCGACTACCGACCGCTCGAAGACTGGTTCGGCCAGGACACGCTCTTCTCGCTCGACGATCCGAGCAGCCCCTTTGCTTTGGAGCAGAACCTCGTCAACCGGGGCGTTGACGCGAGCCTTTCCACGACGGACTACTTCCAGAAACTGGTGCTGCTGTCGGACTCGCCGGATTGCAGGTCCCTCGGCTAGTCCGCTGCCGTGCCTACAGGTTGTCCCTCACCCACTGGATGTTGCCCTTGACGGTGGCGATGAGCTCGGCCACGTCGTCGAACTTGCGCATGGGGCGCAGCCAGTGCAAAAACTCCACCTTGACGGGACGGCCGTAGAGGTCGCCGTCGAAGTCCAGCAGGTGCACTTCGCAGGTGGCCGTGGCGCGGTCGGCGAACGTGGCCGCCACGCCCACGTTCACGGCCGCCTTGTAGCGCGCGCCGTCCACGGTGGCGTAGGCGGCGTACACGCCGTCGCCGAGGGCGCGCAGCTGGTCGCGCACCGCGAGGTTGGCCGTGCGGAATCCCATGTCGGCGCCCTCCCCGCGACCCGGCTCCACCGTGCCGGTGACGAAGTACGGGCGTTCGAGCAGGCGGTTCGCCTCCTCGATGTCGCCGTCGGCCAAAAGCAGGCGTATGCGCGTGGCCGTGATGGGCGCGCCGTCGGCCCCCTTGAGGTCGTGCGGCACCACGTGCGTGCCGGCGACGGCGCCCCACGCCTCCAGCTCGCGCACGGTTCCCGCCGCGCGGGCGCCGAACTTGAAGTCGTACCCCACGTGCAGGTACGCGGGGGCCGTGCCGTCGAACGTGGCCTCGAGGAACTGTTGGGGGGAGAGCGCCGCGAACGCGTGCGTGAACGGCAGCACGACCACGGCGTCCACCCCGGTGGACGCGAGCATGGCCAGGCGCTCCTCGTTCGTCATGAGCTTCTTCAGGCGGTCGGGGTGGAACACCTCGTCGGGATCGATGTCGAACGTGAGCGCGACGCTCGCGCCGCCGGCGCGGCGCGCCGTGTCCCGCGCCTGCGACAGCAGGTAACGGTGCCCCGCGTGCACCCCGTCGAACACGCCGAACGCGCACGACGTCCCCTCGAAGAACGCGTGGTCGAAGCCTTCCCCCACCTCATAGATCTCTGCCACGAGACACCCCCGTCTGGAACACGCACCGCGCCTTGTAGGCGGCGCGAGCCTCGTCGTATGCGTACAGGGCCACCAGCTTGTTCTCCGCTATCACGGCCACGACCTCGTCGTTGCGCGGCCCCTCGCAGCTCTCGCGGACGCCCGCCGTGCAGGCGCACAGCTCGGCTTCCAACGTGGAACGCCGGCGCTCGAAGAGCACGGTGGAGCCGGGAAGCGCGCCCCCGTTGCGCACGGTTCGCGCCAGCTCCTCGTCGGCGAAGACGAAGCGCGCGCCCAGCAGGCGCACCGGGTCGAGCGCCGCGCGGTCCTTCTCTTCGGCCAGCGTCTCCAGCGTGACGCACTCCTCCAGGCGCAGCAGGCCCAGCTGCGTGCGCTCGAGCGCCGCCACGTGCGCGGGGCATCCCAGGGTCACGCCCGCGTCGCGTGCGAGCGCGCGGATGTAGGTGCCCTTCGACACGTGGAACTCCACGTCCCACGAGGGCAGCTCGCAGCCGTCGCCCGCCTCGTGCACCGCCAGAAGGCGCGCCTCGTGCACCACGATGTCGCGCGGCGCCAGATCGATGATGGTGCCGCGGCGCGCCTCGTCGCAGGCCTTCTTGCCGTTCACCTTGATGGCGGAGTACGCCGGCGGCAGCTGCTTGCGCGCGCCCGCGAGGCCCTCTGCGAACGATGCGGCGAAGGAGGCGTCCAGCACGCGCTCGGGCACGTCGCCCGTGCGCACGACCTCCCCCTCGGCGTCGTCGGTGGTGGTGGCCGCGCCGAAGGCGATGCGCACGCGATAGCGCTTGTCATGGCCCACGAGATAGGCGTCCAAGCGCGTGGCCGGGCCCACGCAGATGGGCAGCACGCCCGTGGCCATGGGGTCGAGCGTTCCCGTGTGCCCCACGCGCCGCTCGTCGAAGATGCGCCGGCAGCGGTTGACCACGTCGTGCGAGCTCATGCCCGCGGGCTTGTTGACCCCCACGACCAGGGAGAGTCCCGAAGTGCCTCGCTTCACGCCCCGCGCTCCCCCGTGTCCAGCGCGTCGGACAGAAGCGCGCTCACGCGCTCGACCGCCGCGTCCATCGAACCCGCCAAGGTGAAGCCGGCCGCCGCCTTGTGACCGCCGCCGCCCATCGTGCGCGCGAGCGCCGCCACGTCCGTGCCGTCTTTCGCGCGGAAGCTGCCGCGCACCGAGTCGCCCTGGTCACGCAGCATGCACGCCACGCGCACACCGCGCAGGGAGCGCAGCGCGTCGATGATGGGCTCGGCGTCGGCCTTGACGGCCCCCGTGTCTTCGAAGTCGGCGCGATTCACCCAGCTGAGCGCGTAGGCCCCGCCGGCCCCGAAGCGCATGCGCTCGATGGCCAGCGCCTCGAGCCTCACCGAGGGCAGCGAGCGGTTCTGGAAGATGTGCCGCGCGACGGCGGCGGGGTCGGCGCCCGCCTCCACCATGGCAGCGCCCGCCGCGAGCGCGGCGGCGTCGGTGTTCTGGTACTGGAAGCGCCCCGTGTCGGTGACGAGGCCCGTGTAGCAGCACGTGGCGAGCTCGGCTCCGCGCTCGGCGCCCATGAGGCCCGCGAGCTCCCACACGAGCATCGTCGTGGCCGCGGTGTCCGGGTCGACGTAGGCGAGGTCGCTCATGCGCTCGTCGAACGCGTGGTGGTCGACGGTGACCGAGAAGTCGCACGCGTCCAGAAGGCGCGCGGCGGCGGAGTTCATGCGGTCGCGCATGGGCACGTCCACCGCCACGAACGTGGAGGCGGAGCCCGCGTAGGTCGTGGCGGGTGCAAGCTCGTCGGCGCCCGGCAAGAACGCCAGGCGCACGTCGATGGGCTCGTCTTTCGCCAGCAGGCACACGGCCCGCTTGCCGAGCGACCGCAGCGCGTGCATGAGCCCGAGCTGCGAGCCTATGCAGTCGCCGTCAGGGCTCACGTGCCCACAGATGACGAAGTCGTCGCGCTCGAGCAGCGCGGCGGCCAGCTCGGGCAGGGTCGTGTTCGTTTGGGGCGTGACGCTCATGCGTCCTCCCCGTCCCGCGCGCTCTCCTCGGCCTGCTGCTCGGCGACGCGCTCGCTCGCGAACGCGTCGGCGTCGGCAGGCACGTCGGCGTCCGTCGGCGCCGCCACGGCGCTGCGACGCGCGTCGGCCGCGAGCGCGCTCGCGATGCGCTCCGCCTGGTCGACGCTCTGGTCCAGCAGGAAGCGCAGCTCGGGCGCCACGCGCCACGAGAGCTTCCGCGCCATGAGCGAGCGGATGCGCCCGGCCGCCTTCTGGAAGGCCGCCGCCACGTCGTCGTAGCGCTCGGGCTCGGTGGTGTAGAACACGTTGCACACGCTGCGATCGTAGCTGACCTCGCAGCCCGTGACGGTGACGAGCTCCAAGCGCGGATCGGATATCTCGAACAGCAGGATGCTCGCGATGACCTCGCGCGCCTGCTCGTTGACCTTGCGGTTGGAAGAACCCTGCTTCATGATGCCGCCTCCTTCTTCACTGTTCTTTCTTCTCTTCTTCTAAAGAGAGGGATACCGCTCTCGCAGGTTATCGCATCGTCGAAGCAGACGGACGCGCTAGGGCAAACGGTAGCCATATAGTTTCAATAGCAACAGGGGGTGGCACGGTGTCCACCAAGCGAGTTCCGCACGAGCCGAAACGTCCAGCGGACGTTTCGCGCGAGCAGGACTGCCGAGCGACTGGACATCGCGCCACCCCCTGTTGCGGGCCGGGTTGAAAGGCACCCACCTTCCAACCCGCGCCTCGATCATCGTTATTCCGTGCGCTCGACTTCCTTCACCTGGTAGCCCTCGATGGTGTCTCCCACCTTGAGGTCCTGGAACTTCTCGATGCCGATGCCGCACTCGTAGCCTTGCTTCACGGACTTCACGTCGTCCTTGAAGCGGCGCAGGCTGGCCATGACGCCCTCGAAGATCACGGTGCCGTCGCGCACGATGCGCACCTTGTCGTCGCGGTGGATCTCGCCTTCGGTGATGTAGCAGCCGGCGATGGTGCCCACCTTCGGCACCTTGAACGTCTCGCGCACCTCGGCGATGCCGGTGTCCTCCTCCACGATGTCGGGGGACAGCAGGCCCACGCGCGCGGCGTTGATCTCCTCGATGGCCTGGTAGATGACGCGGTACAGGCGGATGTCCACCTTCTCCTTCTCGGCCTGGGTCTTCGACTTGCCCGTGGGGCGCACGTTGAAGCCGATGATGATGGCGTCGGAGGCGGAGGCCAGCGTGACGTCGGTCTCGGTGATGCCGCCCACGGCCGAGTGCACGATGTTGATGCGCACCTCGGACTGGTCCATCTTCTCGAACGCGTCGCGCAGCGCCTCGATGGAGCCCTGCACGTCGGCCTTCACGATGAGGTTCAGGTCGGTCTGCTTGCCCTCCTCGATGCGGCTGAACAGGTCGTCCAGGCTCACGTGGGACTTCGTCTCCTGCTCGGCCAGGCGGGCGCGCAGCGCGCGCTCCTCGGCGAGCTTGCGGGCGTCGCGCTCGTCCTCGAACACGCGGAACTCGTCGCCGGCCGTGGGCACGCTGTTCAGGCCCAGGATCTCGACCGGGTCGGCGGGCAGCGCGGCGTCGACGTGCTTGCCGCGCGGGTCCACCAGGGCGCGCACGCGTCCGTAGGACGTGCCGGCCACCACGATGTCGCCCGGGCGCAGGGTGCCGCGCTGCACGAGCACGGTGGCCACGGGGCCGCGTCCCTTGTCGAGGTTCGCCTCGATGACGAAGCCGGAAGCCTCGGCATTGGGGTTGGCCTTGAGCTCGAGCACGTCGGCCTGCAGGATGATGGTCTCCAGCACGTCGTCGATGTGCAGGCGCTGCTTGGCCGACACCTCCACGAACATGTTCGAGCCGCCCCACTCCTCGGGGATGACGCCGTACTCGGTGAGCTCCTGGCGCACGCGGTCGGGGTTCGCGCCCGGCTTGTCGATCTTGTTCACCGCCACCACGATGGGCACGTTGGCCGCCTTCGCGTGGTTGATGGCCTCGATGGTCTGCGGCATGACGCCGTCGTCGGCGGCCACCACCAGCACGATGACGTCGGTGATGAGGGCGCCGCGGGCGCGCATGGCCGTGAACGCCTCGTGGCCCGGCGTGTCGATGAACGTGATCTGCTTGCCGTCGATCTCCACGACCGACGCGCCGATGTGCTGCGTGATGCCGCCGGCCTCGCTGGCCACGACGCCCGTGTCGCGGATGGCGTCCAGAAGCGACGTCTTGCCGTGGTCGACGTGGCCCATGACGGTGACCACGGGCGGACGGGGCATAAGGTCCTCGTCCTTGTCGTGGTACACGACCGCGTACTCCTCCTCGGGCGACACGACGCGCACCTTGCGCCCCATGTCGTCGGCGATGAGCTCCACCAAGTCGTCGCCCATGGACTGCGTGAGCGTGAGCACCTGCCCCAGCATGAACAGGCGCTTGATGATGTCGTTGGGCTGCACGCCCAGAAGCTCGGCGAACTTGGCCACGGTCGCGCCCTGCGGGATCTCCACCACGGAGTCGTCCAGCACGAGCGTGGGGTCGAGGCCCTTCTCGATGGCCTCCATCTCCAAGCGCTCGCGGTTCTCGGCCTCGCGCTTCTCCTTGCGCTTCTTGCGGCGCCCCTCGCCCTCGTGGGACGTGGCGGCGGCCACGGCGGCGCGGGCCTCGGCCAGCACCTTGTCGCGCTGGAGCTTCTCGGCCTGCACGGCCATCTGGGCGTAGCGGTCCTCGCCGGAGGGCTGCTGCTGCGCCTCGAGCTCGGGCACGATCTGCTCGAACGAGCCGCGCTTGCCCTTCTTCGGGCCGCGCTCCGGCTTGCCGCCCTTGCGCGCGGCGTCCTTGGCGCCGCCGGCCGGTGCCGCGCCGCCCTGCTTCTTCTGGGCCTCGATGCGCTGCTTCTCGGCCTCGATCTGCGACAGCAGCGAGTCGAAGCCGGAAGCCTTCTTCGCGCCGATCACCGGAGCGGGCTTCGGGGCGGAAGCGGACGAGGAGCCCTTCTGCTTCTTGGCGTTGCGCTGGCGCAGGGCCTCTTCCACGGCCTGCTTCTTCGCGACCTCGGCCATGGCCTTGGCCTGGCGGGCGCGGGCGCGGGCCTCGGCGGCCTCGCGGGCCACGCGCTCCTTCTCGCTCTCGATCTGGCTTGCCAGGTTCTCGAACGGCGAGGGGGCGGGAGCCTTGGCCGGCTTGTCCGCGGCAGGGGCCTGTCCCGCTTCGGAAGCCTCGGCCTCGGCGGCCTCGCGGCGGGCGCGCTCGGCCTCGCGGGCGGCGCGCTCCTGCTCCACGGCCTCGCGGCGGGCGCGCTCCTCCTCGGCCTTCTTGGCCTCGGCCTCGGCGCGCTCTTCGGCGAGCTTGCGGGCCTCTTCGTCCTCCAGCTGGCCCGCGCGCTGCTTGATCTCGGGCTCCAGGTTCTTCCTGATCTTTGCCACGTAGGCGTCGGCGAGCATGCTCGCATGGCTCTTCGCGGGTATCTTCATCTCGTGCAGCTTGTCGAGCAATTCCTTGCTCGTCATGTCGAATTCCTTCGCCAACTCATGTACGCGCATGCTGGCCATATACCACTCCTCTTCCCTTACGCTTCGCGCAGCGCCGAAGACACCTCGGCTGCGATTCGTTCCAACTCATCGTGATCGAGCTTCGTCTTCAGCGCCCGTTCAAGCTTTCTGGTCCTGCATGCGGCGGCGAAGCACGCCTCGGAGCATACGTACGCCCCCCGCCCCGGCGCACGGCCGGTGTCGTCGAACGCCACGGAGCCGGACGGCGTGCGCACCACGCGGTGCAGCTCGGCCTTGCCGGCGAGCTTCCCGCATGCGATGCAGCTGCGCTGCCGTTTGTTCGTCTCCGTCGTCATCCGTCGTCTCGCTCGCTTCCCTTTGCCGCTATTCCCCGTCGAGATCGGCGTGCACGCCGCAGTACCGGCTGCCCGGACGGGCATGGTTGCGGCAGCGGGCGCCGTCCTCGCTGACGTAGGCGCACAAACCCGCCTCGTCGTCGGCTTCCACGTCCTCGTCGATGAGCATGTTGTCGCCTGCGGACAAGGGCTCGCCGGCGAACGAAGCGCTCTTGATGTCGATGTGCCAGCCCGTGAGGCGCGCGGCCAAACGCGCGTTCTGGCCCTCCTTGCCGATGGCCAGCGACAGCTGGTCGTCGGGGACGATGACGGTGGCGTAGTGGTTGTCCTCGTCGATGATGACGTTCGTCACCTTCGCAGGAGAGAGCGCGTTGGCCACGTAGGTGCCGGGGTCCTCGTGCCACTGGATGACGTCCACGCGCTCGTTGCGCAGCTCCTCCACCACCATGCGCACGCGGCTGCCCTTCGGGCCGACGCAGGCGCCCACCGGGTCGAGGTTCGCCTCGCGCGAGGACACCGCGATCTTCGAACGGGCGCCGGGCTCGCGGGCGATGGACTTGATCTCCACCATGCCGTCGTAGATCTCCGGCACCTCGATCTCGAACAGGCGGCGGATGAGGTCCGGGTGCGTGCGCGACACCACGATGGCCGGGCGCGCCTGCTCGCCGCGCATCTTCGGCGCGTCGGAGTTCGGGTCGCGCACCTCGATGATGAGTACCTTGAGGCGCTGGTTGTGGCGGTAATGCTCGTTGGACGGGCGCTCGTTGCGCTCGTTCGGGTTGCGCTTCTGGTCGTAGTGCGGAAGCTCCGCCTCCACGCCGTCGCGGATCTTGATGATGGTGAAGTCCGGCGTGCCCTGCAGCACCGTGCCCGTGACCAGATCGCCCACGCGGCCCGAGAACTCCTCGTAGATGGACTGGCGGCCGGCCTCGCGCACGATGGAGGCGATGACGCCCTTCGCGTTCTGCGCGGCGATGCGGCTCACGTCGGCCGGCGTGACGTCGCGCTCCTCGAACTCGCTGTACTCGCCGGTCTCCTCGTCGGGCTCGCCCACGGGCACGAGCTCGTACACGTAGATGTGACCCGTCTGGCGGTCGATGGTCACGCGCGCGTCCCACTCGAGGTCGAGGATGCGCTCGTAGCTCTTGGCCAGCGACTGCTCCAGGCGCTCGATAAGGTAGAACTCGTCAATCTTTCGCTCGTGGGCCAGCGCCTGCAAGGCCTCGATCAGTTCTGAAGTTGCCACGTCTGAAGTCCTTTCCTATGAGCTGAAATCGATCGCGCCTTTGAGGTGGGCGCGTTTGATGTCGGATACGGGGATGGGCACGATCGCGCCGTCGACGTCGAGTTCCACCGCGTCGCCTTCCACGCGCGCGATGGTGCCGGTGAAGGCGCTGCGGCCATCGAGCGGCGACGTCGTCTTCACCACGGCCGTCTCGCCGGCGAAGCGCGCGAAGTGCTCGGGCGTGCGCAGCGGGCGGTCGATGCCGGGCGACGACACCTCCAGCGTGTAGGCGCCGGGGAACGGGTCGAGCTCGTCCATGATCTCGTTGATCCATACCTGGGCCGCCGAAAGCTCGTCAAAGCTCACGCCGTCGGGCGTATCTATATACACGCGAATCGTGGGGGCCTTTTTCGCGCCCACCACCTCCACGGTGACGATCTCCACGCCCTCCGCGTCGGCTCGGGAAGCCAGCGCGTCGAGCAGCTGCTGTTCCTTCTTGCTGAGCACGTCCGTCTCCTCTCGCCCCGGCGCGCCTTCTCCCGCGCGCCGTCGTGCCGTGTCCCGGCGGCCGCGCCCCTCCCGTTTGACGAACGGAAGCGATGCGACCCCCTACAAACAAAGAAAGCGGGAACAGGCCCACTTTCTCATGTTTCGAAAGTATGGTGCGCACGTACCTCTCACCCACATCGTGCGCGTTTGCTTTGACGTTTATACCATAATTCGCGGCTCTTGCCTAGTGCGGCCATCAGGCCAATCGCAATCTCCTCATATTTAGCGGGGCGCGGGGCGACGGAAAGCGACGCTGCGCCGATGCCCCCGAGAAAGGCAACCTCCCAAGGGAGGAAAGGTCGCGCCGGAGCCGTCCGCCGTTCCGAATCTGTCGCGGGCAGATTGGCTAGCGTAGGGATTTGCGGCGGGCAAGGACGACGAGCGCGCCGGCGCCGACGACGGCCATGCCGCAGGCGGCCAGCGTCGTCGCGAGGTTGTCGCCCGTGGTCACCAGCGGGGAATCGGTGCCGGACGGAGCTCCCGGGCTCCGGTTCGCCGAGCCGTCGGACCCCGAGCCGTTGCCCGAACCCGAGCCGGTGCCCAACCCGTCGCCCGTGCCGCTTTCCGTGCCGGATCCGTCGCCCTTGTCGGCGTCGTCGTCGCCGGCGGGCGGCGTGGGCGGGTTCGGGGAACCCTCCTCCGCCACAGTAACCGTGTACACATTGGGCAGGGTCATGCCCGCATCGATCTTTTCATGCGCGGCATTCACGGTCTCGAAAGAAACCACCTCGAGACCGAGCTTCGTTCCCTCGTCCGCTTCGAAAGATATATTGCCCAGGCTCAGCGTTTTTCCGGCAAACAGGTTGTCGTCGCTCACCAAATAGATGCTGATGCTGCTCTTGCCATCAACGAGGCCATAGCGAACCTCCTGAACCTTCTCGCTCTTCAGCTCGTCGGCGAAGTCGAATTTCGCTTCCACGGCTTGCGGATCAAGGGCTTCGATCACCACCGTCAACTTCAAGGCGCGCACATCATCGGGCGCTCGGACGGGCAGCGCCAACTCCACTGCCACCTTATTGGAATCGGGGTCTTGCTTGAACGTAACCCCGGGGTCGACGTCCGCCAAAGCGATACCCGGGATCAGCGCGAGGCAGAGGGCGAGCGCCGCGAACGCGCCCGCGGCAAGTTTCTTCATCGTGTCAGTCATATCTCCAACCGTTCCTCTCGCGGTGCGGGCTAGTGGTTGCTCGGAGCGGATGCGGCGCCGTTGAACTCGATGTCGGGCAGCGTGTCCGGCACGCTCGCCAGCAGCGAGTCGCTCGTCAGGCGCTGGCCCTCGTTCGTCAGCGCGTCGTCCACGCGGTAGAGCTCGGCGCGAACCTGCTTCGGCAGCCGCATCTTCTCGAGCGCCGCGGGCTCGATCCAGTACACCCAGCGGCCCTCGGACGTCTCGCCGAGCATCGCGTCGCCCGGATCGGGCGCGAGGATGATCTGGTTCGCAACCAGGTTGCCGGCGGCGTCCGCACCGCCCACCACGTTGCCGTCGGCGTCGTAGAGCACGACGACGTTGTAGGCCGGGTTGCCCTTGTACGAACCGGTGAACACGAGCGACCCCTTCGGAATGGACCGCGCCGCCTGGCCCTCCATGGCCTGCTGGTACACGAAGTCGCTCTTGAGGATGCCGATGGCCGGAACGCCGTCGGCGTCGAACAGCTCCACGTTGTCGCCGGAGGGACCGAACACGTCGATCTCGCCGACGGACAGCTCCTTGCCTGCCTGGCCCGTGCCCGTGATGCGCAGGTAGCGCGCGTCGTAGGTGCAGACCCACGGGTCTTCGCCGTTGTCGAAGTAGAGCGTGGCGGCACCGTCGTCGCCCAGCTGCAAGCTTCCCTCTTTGATAACGGTGTAGGTCTCGCCGTCCAGGCTCGTTTCTATGCGATAGGCCCCCAACGCCGCGCCTTCGCCCTTGAGCGTGTAGCGCACGACCGTCACCGGCGTCGATGTGCCCATGTCGATGGTCAGGTAGGGGTCGCCCTCGGCAGACGCGCCCGTGAACGCGGTGGCGGCGTCGCCGTCCACGGCGAGCGCGGAAGCCGGCTGAGGCTCGGGTGCGTCGGGATCGTCGTCGGTCGCGGGCGGAACCGCATCCTGCACGGAGACCATGTTCGTGTCCACCGTCCAGCCGGCCTTGTCCTGCAATCCGTCGCCGGAGAGCTTCACCGCGTCGAGCGTCGTCGGTGCCGAGCGGTTGAGGAACTTGTCCACGGCCGTCACCTCGTAGGCCACGGCGCGGTTGCCGAGCGACGAGGCGTCGTCCTCGTACGTGCCGTCGGTGGAGAAGCCCACCACCTCGCGCTGCGGCTGGCCGCCCGCGTAGGTGATGCGGGCGATCTCGTAGCCGAGCACGGAATCGCCTGCGGAAGCGTCGGCGCCCAGCGTCAGCACGACCTCGCTGCCGCTCGCCTCCGCCGAAGCCTTCACGACGTCCTTCCCGGCCACGGCGCCAACGTCTTCGTGGGCGCGCGCCCAGCCGCGAGCGTCGTCGTTCGCGTAGCAGATCGCGCGCTCCTCGGCAGGGAACTGCTTCACGTACGCGGCCGTGGTCGCGTCGGCCGCGATGCCCCAACGCTCGAAGAACTCCGTGAGGTCGCGCTCGGCCGCGGCGCTCGCCAAGCGCATGATGTTCTGGCTCTCGCCGCCGTCCAAGACGAGCGCGACGCCGTCGGGCGCGGGCGCCGTGCCCGGGCGGCGGGCGTAGCTGTCCACGCGGGCGAAGAAGTTGTTCTCGAACGCCTCCTGGTAGGTGCCGTACAGCTGGTAGGGCTCGCCCGCATCGTAGGCCAGCGCGAGCTGCCAGTACATGGCCAACTGGGTGAACACGCTGCCCGTGCGGCCCTCGTCGCCCGAGGTCACGCGCTGGTACACGTCGTCGTACGAGAAGCGGGTCGAACCGTAGGGGCTTCCCTCGGAGCCGTACGTGTCGATGGTGCGCGCCAGCTGCGCGAAGTAGTTGTTCGTCACCTCGGCGTAGGCGTACTGGGACTGGTTGATGTTGTGCCCGATCTCGTGCGCGATGCCCCAGCCGAACAGGTTGCCGGACGCCTTCGCGCCGCTCTCGTCGAACACCGCCGGGTTGGCCTTCGCGAGGCCCGGCACCGAGCCCCACTCGATGCCGATGTGGTTGCCCGCCGCGTACATGAAGGCGCCCGCCCCCATGCGCGTGTAGCGGATGTTCAAATGCTGCGAGGGCAGCGAGTTGGCCGTGACCACCGCGGCGGGCGTGCCGTCGGCGAACGAGCTCGCGAGGCCCTTGCGCTGGTAGAACAGCTCCATCATCTGATCCATCGCGTCGAGCGAGCTGAGCAGCTTCCGCGCCCGCGCGTCCGTGGAGCCCTCGCCCAGGCCCGCGAGGATCTGCTGGGCGGGCACCGAGTACATCATCTGGTCGAGCAGGACGTCGGTGGCGTTCAGCACGCAGTTCTGCGCGTCGTAGGCGTACTGCACGGCGGCGTTGTCGCCGCCCGCATGCACCTCGTCATGGCGCGCCTCGAGCTGCGGCACGTAGGCTTCCAGCTCTTGGACGTACGCCGTCGTGCGCGCCAGGCGCTCGGCCGGGTCGTCCACGTGGTACAGGTCGAGGGAAGGCGTCGCGGAGGCCCCGCTCACGCGCACGCCCCAGTCGTCGGCGTTCGAGTCGCCCGTGTACTCCACGTAGAGCTGGCCGCCCTTCTCGAAGTCGAGCGTGGAGAGCTGCGGGATGGTCACCTCGTTGCGGCCCGCCTTGAGCGTGGCGAGCACCTTCGTGGCCCCGCCTTCGGCGTGCTGCTGCGACAGCACGAGCCGCAGCGGCGCGCTCGAGCCGGTGGCCTTGCCCGCCGCGCCTGCGTAGACGACGATCTCGTCGCCCGCCGCGGCCACCGCGCCCAGGGGCTGCCAGGCGTTCAGACCGCCGATGCCGAGGCTGCGCGAGCTGTCGCGCTTGGCGGAGATGGCGTTGTGCACGCGCACCGTACCCTCGAGGCCCTCGGTCGCCAGCAGCTTGCGAGCGGAATCGAGCTCGGTTTGGAGCGCCGTGCGGTACGGATGGAATTCGCCGCTGACCTCGTCGGGCGTGTCGAGGCCCCGCTGGAGCGCGTCGATGCCCTCGACGGTCACGCTGCCCTTGAGCTCGAGGTGCAGGTCGTCGGCGTACAGCGCCATGATGTCGGCCTCAAGGCTGTCGTAGGCGTGGAACCGCATCTCGGCGATGACCACGTTCGGCGCCCACCAGGCGCGCCCGGTAGCCACCTTGACCTTGCCGGTGGTGACGGGCTCGGCCAGCTTCGCCAGCGCGTACTTGCGGCCGTTCTGGCCCGTGCGCATCTGCACGGCAGCGTCCGCCGTCTTCCACGCGCCGGCTTCGTCGACGTAGCTCACGTTGACCTTCCCGAACGGCACGCCGTCCTGCACCTCGGCGAACGAGATCATGCCGAGCGTCTGCGGTTCGTCGAACTCCACGGTGACGCCCTTGTTCGAACCGGGGTAGTATCCGCCCTCGTCCCAGTCGTTCACCTGCAAGTACGATCCGTAGTTGTCGTCGAAGAGGCCGAGCGCGCTCTTGGCCGTGCCGCTCACGGCATCGAGCGGGCTGTCCACCATGGAGCCGCGGCCGTACGTGGCCGATGCGATGTGCGAGAGGTAGGCGCCTTCGGCGTTCTTCGTGTTCACCAACCGGTATTCCGGAAGCTGCGCCGGGTTGACGTTCGTGGTGCGCGCCGTCGCCGCGAGCGAGGCGCCGCTTTCGCCTATCTCGTTGACGCCCGTCACGTACACCTGGTATTCGGTGTCGTCTTTCAAACCCGTCACCTGGTACGATGCCGATGCGATGCCGCCGATCCTCGTGTAGGCGCCGCCCTCGTCGGCCTTCTCGCGGTAGAACAGGTTGTAGGAGTCGGTGTCCTCCATGTTCTTCCAGCTGACGGATAGGCTGCGGTACGCGCCGACGACCTTGAGGCCCTCGGGCGCGTCGGGTTTGCTGGTGGTCTTCGGCGTGACCTTGGCTTCGGTCGACCACGGGCTGCGCCAGTCGCCGTTCACGGAGCGCACCTTGATGGCGAACTCGGTGCCGTTCGCGATCTTCTTTCCGCCGAACGAGGTGACGGTGAGCGAGACAGCCGTGGTGCGCTTGACCTCTTCCGTGCCGTTGGCGCTGATGGAGAGCTCGTAGCCCGTCACATTGGTGGAAGCGTCCCACGAGACGGTGAACTTCTTGCTGCCGGGCTCGGCTTTCAGGTTCTCCGGCACGCTCATATCGGGCTCGGGAATGCGTTCGGCCATGTCGTTCAGGAACTCGACCTTGGATATCTCGGCGAGGTTGGCGCCACCGGATGTCTTGGTGATGGTGAGCGTGACCTTCTTCACGGCGATCTGGCCGCCGAAATCGATGACGATGGTGCCGTCATTGCCGATCGTTGCCGTGGGAGCCGCCGCCCGCGAGCGGAAGAAAGCGGCACGCGGATCGTGCTTAGGTATGGCGACGTCTTCATAGGAGCCGTCCGCGAACTCCACGCGCACGGCGCCCTGCTCCACGGCGCCCTCGCTTTGCGGTGGCACGCTGATAACCATGCCGTCGACCAGCGGAGCCGCGTCGCCGTTCGGGGCGAGATCGAAGTCGACCACCACGGGATTGCTTTCCGTGATGGGGTTCTGCGACTCGAAGGTGACCGGCGACGCGCCCGCAAGCAGTTCGGCCGGATCGCTCGACGCCTTGATACCGTCGTTCACCTCGGCTTTCACCGCCGCAGCCGAAACAGACCGCGCCAACGTGGCGTCGATCTGGCCCTTGCCGATGTTCGCGGCGGCTATCTGGAGGTCGGCGAGCGTGACGGAACCGTCGCCGTCCATGTCACAGGAGGATTCGTAGGCGGACGATTCGAGCACGTCGACAATAGCCGCGGCGTCGGTGCTGTCGATGACGCCGTCGCCCGTGGCGTCGCCCGACAGCATCACGCCCGGGTGCGCCGCTTCCAAATTCACCAGCAGGTCGCCCGTGCGCAGCTCCAAGGACACGGCGTCGGCCTTGACCTCGATCTGTTGACGATAGGACAGGAAGCCGGGCGCGCTCACCGTGAGCTCGTAGACGCCGTCGGCCAAATCATCGAAGCGCACGGTGCCCTGAGGGTCCGCCGCGGAAAGCTCGGCCGTCTCGGTGCGGCTGTAGCCGTCGGGTCCCGCAAGCAGAACGGCGTACGAAGCGGAGGGCGCCGTCTCGCCGTCCGCAGCGGCGTCGAGAACGGCCGTGCGACCCTCGATCAGCGTCGCGCGCACGGAACCCGCCTGCACGGGAGCGGCGGGAGCTTCGTCATCGATTGGTGCGGCCTCCTCGTCGGGAGACGGCAGCGACGCCGGCTGGAACGCGGGCGTCTCGGATTCCTCGGAAGGAGCGGTGGGTTCCTGGATCTCGCCCGGTTGCGGGTCATCGCCGTCTGCGGCGTAGGCCGGGACGGTGCACAACGAGGAAGCCAGGACGACGGCGAGCGCCGCCGACAGCACACGGGGACTGCGTTTCATGTTCGTTTTCCGTTTCTCGCCAGCTATTACGTAGGTGCGGGAAAGTCCCGCGAAATATGCGAGTGGAATAATACCATAAAAGGTAACGAGAAGGTAACGGAAAGTCGCAAACGAGCAGCCTGACAAGGGACGCGAGGCGGAAGCCCTGCATAAGGATGTAGACGCACGGCGAAGACCCTTGCTTTATACGTATTTTTCGATGTATTATTTACTGTATATTTGACATAATGAGCGACAAGGAGTGCAGCATGGTGCAATTCGAGAAGATATACCCGGTGTCGGCCATGCAGCGCAAGCAAGGAGAACTTAAGCAAGCAGCCCAGGAGGGCATCGTTCGCATCACGGAAAACGGCTCCGCCGCCTATGTTTTCTGCTCGGAAGAGGTGTTCCTGAACACGCTCGACCAAACCGCCCGCGAAGCGGCCTATGCGGCGCGGCTCGACGAGGTGCTCGCCCGCGGACGGGACGACGTCGCCTCCGGCCGTTACCACACCGACCCTGACGCGGCTTTGAGCGCTATCGAGGCCATACGCTCGTCGATGGGGCTGGCAGATGAAGAAGGCTAAGGTTGTTTTCACCCATGGGTTCGAACGGGACGTGGCCGCCAAGGTGGGGCGCGCCTCGAAGCGAAAGGAAATCGTCGACGTCGCCATGCTCGTTGCCGACATGCCCGCCCTCGGAAGCACGAACGTTCCAGCCTCCGTCATCGACAAGTACGGAGACGGCGTGAGGAAGGCGGTCGTATCCCCCTTCCTCATCGTGTACGAGCTGCAAGACGGCGAGGCGCGCATGATGGGTCTTCTGCACGAACGGGAAGCTTACTGAGGGTTCCCGATGGCGGCGCAGAGCGCCTCGGCCACCTCCGCGATGCCCAGGTAGTAACCGTCCGGCGCGCTTTCGGCCACGCGCTCGCGGAACGCCGTCGCCCACGATGCGGGATGCTCGCGCGCGAACGCGCGCAGGCGCGCCTCGGTCCCACCATGCTCTTTCGCGATCCCGTCGCGGGCCGCGTCCGCAGCCGAACCGTCCGCGGCACGAACGGCCGCCCCGCCTGCGGTGTTCGGATCCTCGCAAGCGGAAGCCCGCGCGGCGATGCGGCGGCAGAGCTCGGCGGCGTAGAGCAGCTCGATGCCCAGGTGGTCGGCGTACTGGTTGCTGCCGCCCGCCAGCTCCAGGCCGGCCTCGCGCAGCAGGTCCTGCATGGCCACGGTGGCGCGGCCGAAGCCCACCTCCCCCACGCCCCCGCCGCGGGCGTACATCGTCTCCCACGGCGGGGCGGCGGGTTTGGGCGGACCGATGAAGAGGCGCGCGTACTCCACGTTCGCGCGCCTCACGGCCGCATCGACCTCCGGGCTCGCAACCCGGAGGTCGTGCACGCGGGCCTTCATGCGCGCGAGAGCGCGCTCCGTCGCCTCGCCGCAGGCGGGGGCGCCGTCGGCGGCAAGCCCGCCGCACACCGCTAGCCCCGCGCCGAACTCGTCCCAAAACGCCTCGTCCAGACCGAACGCCGTCTCGACCGTCAGGGGCGAGAGTAGGCTGTTGCCCAGAAACGCGAGCCGCTCCGCCAGCAGCCCCCACCGCTTCGACGCGTCGGCGCCTTCGAGCGCCCCGCCTTGCACGGTCGTCATTTCGCGGGCGCCGGGGTCGTTTTTCCCGCAGGAACGGAAGGGGCGCACCCCGCGGCCGCCGGAGCGCCGCCCACCGTCGGCGCCGCGTCGGCCGGGGCCAGCCCCGCCGCCACGTCGTCGGCCAGGGCGGGAGCCGGGTCGTAGCTCAAGAACAGCTTGGTGAGCACCAAGAAGGCCAGCACGCCCAACGCGAACATGCCCACCACGATCATGAGCTCGGGCAGCGTGGGCGCGTACGAGCTGGTCACGGCCCAGGCGTCCATGCCGGCCGCCCCGTGCGAGGACGACGAGCCCGTGATGAGCCCCGGCGCGCCCGCCACGTTCGGGTAGAGGAAGCTGGTGAACAAGAGCCAGACGCGCTTGCAGAACACGCCCACCACCACGCCGGCCGACGCCAGCGCAACGAGCCCCATGCGGCGGCGGTTCTTCGCGAACACGAGGATGCAGAACGGGATGATCACGCCCACGATGACCTCGGTCCAGAAGAACGGCGCGGTGACGCCCGTGAACAGCGCGGCGAGCTCTTCCATGCCGTGCTCCGTGCCCGGATACGCCATCGTGAGGATCTCGCAGCCCACCATGTAGCCGTCCACGGCGATGCACACGGCCAGCAAGCCCGCCAGGTTCGCGATGAGCTTCTTCGACGTGGCGAACACCTTGGCGCGGTTCATCCACAGAAGCCCCAGCAGCAGAAGCGCCAGGCCCGAGTCCATGGCCGAGGCCACGAACAGCGGCGCCATGATGGTGGAGTACCAGCCGGCGCGCGCGATCTGCAGACCGAAGATCCAAGCCGTCACGGAGTGCACGAGGATGGCCACCGGCAGGGCGAAGCGGCTCACGACGGCCACCTTGTCCTGCGCGCCGGGCTTCTTCGACGTCATGAAGTACAGGTACACGAGGTTGATAACAAGGTACGTGGTGATGACGCAGATGTCCCACAGAAGCGGCGACATGAAGTTCGGCGATGCGAACAGGTTCAGCAGGCGCACGATGCCGCCCAGGTCGATGAGCACGAACGCGCCGGCGATGCAGATGCACACGAGCGACACGAGGATGGCGGGCAGCGCCACCTTCTTGTACTCCTTCACATGGAAGATGGACGCGGACGACGCCACGATGAGGCCGCCGGCCGAGAGCCCGACGAAGAACATGAAGCAGGCGATGTAGAGGCCCCACGACGTGCCGTTAGACATACCGGTGACGCCCAAGCCGCCCATGAACTGCCAGACGTACGCCCCCGCGCCGGCCAGCACGAGCACCGCCAGCACGGCGAAGGCGACCTTGTACCCGGTCGAGAGGTTCTTGAGATTCGAGAAATTCACGTTGCTTCCTCCCTAGCCGATATAGAACAGTTGCGGGCGGGTGCCCTTTTCTTCCAGCAGATGGTGGACGTCGACGGCGCGCTCGCGGGCGAGCTTGGAGATGTCGCTCTCGGGATCGTCCAAATCGCCGAACGTGCGGGCGCGGGCCGGGCACACGCGCACGCACATGGGCACGTCGCCCGAATCGGTGCGCTCCTTGCACAGCGTGCACTTCTCCATGACGCCCTTATTGCGCACGGGCACGCGCGCGTCGCCGTAGTTGACGTCGGGGTCGCGCACGGGCTCGTCCCAGTTGAACACGCGGGCGTTGAAGGGGCAGGCCGCCATGCACATGCGGCAGCCGATGCACTTGTCGTAGTCGATCTCCACGCGGCCTTTCTCGTCCTTGTAGGTCGCGCCCGTGGGGCACACCTTCAGGCAAGCCGCGTTCTCGCAGTGCTGGCACTGCACGGGCAGGTACGTGCGCGTGAGGTTGGGGTACTCCCCCACGGCGCCGTCCATGGTGTCCACACCCTCGGTGAGGATGCGGTTCCAGAGCATGCCCATGGGCACGTTGTTCTGCATCTTGCAGGCGTTCGCGCAGGTGTGGCACCCCACGCAACGCTCCTTGTTGATGGCTATGGCCAGTTTCGTCATGGCTGCCCCCCTTAGGCTTTCTTCACTTGGACGAGCGTGTCCGAGAACGGGATGACCGGGCCTGTGGCCAGCTCGTAACCGCGCTCGATCATGGTGTCGTTCGTCACGCTCTGGAGGTTCCCGGACGCGAGGTAGTCGGCCGAGGCGCCCTCGATCATGCGCGCCGAGCCGGGCCGCACGGCGGGGTTCTCCTTCACCCGGCACTGGAAGCTGCCGCGCTCGTTGAACACCTCCACCGTGCCGTCGGCCTCGATGCCGCGCGAGGCGAGCTCGGCGGGGTTCAGCTCCACGTAGGGCTCGTAGTACTGCTGGATCCACGAGGCGTCGGCGAACTGGTTGTGGATGCGGAAGCGCGAGCGCACGTTCGCCAGCTGCAGCGGGTAGCTCTCGCGCGCGGGGTTGCCTTCGTAGGCCTCGGACGGATCCTCGTAGGTGGGCAGCGCCTGGCCGAAGTCCACGAGGTTGTCGTAGTACACGTCCATGCGGCCGGACGTCGTGCCGAACACGAGGTCGGGGAATTCCAGGCGGGGCTTCTCGATGCCCTCGAGCGGGTAGGCGCCGTGGTTCTCGTTGATCGCCTCGACGGTGAGCGCGCTGGTGTAGAGGTCCTCCGAGTTGGCCAGCATGGCGTCCACCCATTCCCGCGAGGTCTTGGGCAACGCGTCGGCCACGCCCAGGCGCTCGGCCAGCTCGCGCTGGATGCGGAAGTCGGTGCGCGCCTCGAACAGCGGCTCGATGACCTTGTTCTGCAGCACCAGCTGGTTGTAGCCCACCTTCAGGTTGCCCACCTCCTCCTCGTTCTCGAAGCGGGTGGCCGCGGGCAGCACGATGTCGGCCCACTTGGCGCCCTCGGTGAAGTAGGGGTCGATGGACACGATGAAGTCGAGGTTCTTCGCCCATTCGAGGGTGGTGTTCATGTTGGCGTAGTGCTGCTGGAAGAAGTCGCCGCAGCAGATGAAGGCGCGCACCTTGTTGGCCTTCGTGCGCATGTCGTAGGCCGCCATCTCGTCGTCGGCGGAGGCCAACTCCTCGGGCAGCTCCCAGCTGGCGAGGTTGCCAGTGTAGCCGTTCCAGGCGCCGCCCACGAACACGCCGATGTTGGCGCCGGGCTTGCAGATGTTGCCCGTGAGCGCGGCGAGCACGGCGGCCGCGTGGCCGGCGATGTCGGCGTTGGCCATCTTGTCGTTGCCGCCCCACCCGAGCGCGATGGACGCGGGGCCGTCCTGCGCGTAGGCCCGGGCCAGCTCCTCGATGCGCGCGGCCGGGATGCCCGTCTTCTCGGACGCCCAGGCGAGGGTGTGGGGCTTCTGGTTCTCTTTGAACAGGGTGAACACGGTGGCGTAGGTTGCGCCGCCCTCGGTGTAGCGGCCCTCGAGCGCCGGACGGGCCGCGGCCGTGTAGGGCACGCGCGCGTTCGCGGAGGCATCCCACACGAAAAAGGGGTTCTGCTCGCCGGTTTCCGGCTCCTCGGCGGCCGGGTCCTCGGCGTGGTCGCGCACGAGCTTGCCGGTCTTCTCGTCCACCAGGTACGGGAAGGCGGTGTGGGCGGCCATGAACTCCTCGTCGCACCACCCGTTGTCGACGATGGCGCTGGCCATGCCCAAGAACAGCGCGGCGTCGGTGCCGGGCGCGATGGGAATCCACTCGTCGGACTTCGACGCCGTGGTGGAGAAGTGCGGGTCGACGGTGATCATCTTCGCCCCGGCCTCCTTGGCCTCGAAGAACAGGCGCACCTGCGGCAGCGTGGACTCGCAGAAGTTGCTGCCCACGGTGAGCACCATGTTGGCGTTGACCCAGTCGCGCGCCTCGCCCGTGGCGTAGGCGTAGCCGCCGCCGTGGCCGATGGCCGGGTCCAGGCCGTTGCCCGTGCCGTTGTCGATGCCGCCCATGCCGCCGGTCTGCGCGCCCAGCATGGGTGCGAGGAACGGGAAGCTGGCCTCGGTGGTGGCCCCCACCATCACGCAGTCGCGGCCGTGCTCCTTCTGCAGCCGGGCGAGGTTGTCGACGATCTCGTCGTAGGCCTCGTCCCAGCTGATGGGCTCGAACTCGTTCGCGCCGCGCTCGCCCACGCGCCGCAAAGGCGTCTGGATGCGGTGCGAGCCGTAGATGTGCTGCACCTCCGAGATGCCCTTGAGGCAGATGGTCTCGTAGCGGTCGTCCACGCAGTCGTTCGGCTCGACCTTCACCAGGCGGCCGTCGCGCACGGTGCACTTGAGCGGGCACATGCCGCCGCAGTGCCCCTGGTGGTACGTGCAGGCCGTGCGCTCCTCGCCCGCGACCGCCGCCTCGGCGCCGGCCGGCCCGATGCCCGCGTACGCCTTCGCCGGGGCAAGCCAGCCCCCCGTCGAGAACATGCCCGCCGCCGCGGCCGCGCCGCAGGCCGCAGACCCTTTGAGGAACCCGCGCCTCGTCAGCTCCATACGGTCCTTCCTCTCTTCGTTCGCTCTTCGTTTTTTCCAGAATGGATGTTTTTCGACGGCGCACAGTGTATGGAGGCGACGGAAGCCCGTCATCGTTCCGTCGGCCGAAATCAGGCCCGCCGATTTTGTGCATTATGTACAATGCCGTAAGATATACCTGATGAGATAAGTAATTGTCATGCGAACGAGATGCTTGCGTGGCCGGCGCGTCACCGAGCGACGCGCGCCGCCCGTGCCGCTCGCGGGCCGAAAACCGCACCTCGCGGCCTTGAGGAGGAACGACCGTGAACTTCAACCTCGACCTCGTGCTCGCCGAATTGGCCGACCTGGCCCCGACGGCGCGCTACCGCCACGACTCGCGGCTCGACCTCGACCGCATCGAGGTGTTCGGGCCCCTAAGCGTTCCGCGCGCCGAGAGCCTGTTCGTGATCGACGCGGACTCGTTCGCCGCATTGGACGCCGACTTCGCCGAGGCGGGATCCTTCCTGGTGCTGGGAGCCGATGCCCCGCCGAAGAACGCGGAGGAAACGTGCGCGCCGCCCGCGTTGTACGTTCCCGCCGGAGATGCGCTTCCCGCACCCAGCGAGATGCTCGCGCGCCTGCTGGACATGCGCACGCGCCTGGACGCATGGTCGGAGGCCCTGCTCACGGCCATGGCGCGGGACGCCCCTTTGCAGGAGGTGTTCGACCTAGCCGCACAGCGGTTCGCGAACCCCCTCATGCTCTCCGACGCCACGCTGTACTTCGTGCTGGTGGCGGGCAAGCTGCCCGAGGAGCTGGACGACCGGCTGTGGACGTCGGCCATCGCGACGGGCGCATGCCCCATCGAGCTGTGCATGGAGGCATGGGCGGCGGGCTCGTCGGATCCTTGCGCGCAGGATCGGGCGTTCCTCATGGACAACGCCACCGGCGACGGGCGCAGCTACCTCGTGCGCAACCTCATGTGCGGCGAGGCGTACTACGGATGCTTCGAGCTCGTGGACGTGAACGCGCCGTTCGAGCCGGCCGACTTCGCGCTCGTGGACTACTTCGGCAACCTGCTTTCGCTCGTGATGCCGCACCAGAGCCGGCCGCAACCGGCCGAAGGGGCGCTCGGACCGCTGCGCGATTTGCTGGACGGGCGGTCGGTGCGCCCGCAGGTGCTGGAGTGCGCGCTGCGCAAAGCGGGCTGGCGTGCCGACGACCGCTTCTTCGTCGCGCGCTTCAGCGCCGCCGAACCCGCCGAGGACGCCGGGGCGCGCGGCCAGACGGTGCGGCTCGTCGCCGAGGTCTACCCGCTCGCCCGCTTCTTCGATGACGGACCTGCGGCGTTCATGGTGGCGCGCGACGCCGACTACCCGTTGGCCGCGTTCCATGCGCGCCACGCGGCCCGCGAGGTCGATGCCGGCGCAGAGCCGCGGTTCCGCGCGGGCTTCTCGTCCCTGTTCGCCAACTTCTCGCTCGTGCGCACGGCTGCCGACCAGGCAACGCTCGCCTACGACCTCGTGGACGACGCGGAGGTAGGCGGCGCGTTCGGCTCCACGCTGTCGTGCTTCTACGACGACTGCTGGTTCGAGGACCTGCGCGTGCGCCTGGGTTTGGACACGGACGCGGCGTGGCTGCTCGACCACGCCGCCGTGGCGCTCGCGCGCGCCGACGCCGAGGACGGCGCCGCGTACGTGGAGACGGCGCTGGCCTACCTCGAGCACGGCTGCAACGCCACGCGCACGGCCGAGGCCCTGTTCATCCACCGCAACACGCTGGCCTACCGCCTGAAGCGGATCAAGGCCCTGTCCGGCATCGACCTCGAGAGCCCCGTCGCCGGCAACGTCGACCTGCTGCGCGTGTTCCTGTCGTGCAAGCTGCTGGCCCGCCCCGGTCGATCGACCTGACGGAGACGTGTCGACCAGGATTGGGGAATGTCGACGACTCCGCCTGCGCCAAACCAAGCCCAGGCTGCCATCGGCCTCATGGGGCCAATGGCGCCATGAGGCACCTCTTTGGCACAAAAATCACCGATTCCCCCCTGTGCTCGGCACGTTGCCCGCAACATCAAAACGCGCGAACTGGGCAAACAGTCGGCACGCTCGACCGCAAACGAGCTACAGGGGCTTTTTTCAAACCCAAGCAGGGGGACATCGGTGATTTTTGTGCTTTGCGAGGGCCTGGCCGCATTCGGCTTAGCCCGAGGAACCGACCCGGCAGGTGCAAGGGCGCACGCATGCCGAGAGCCGCGCTCGATCAGCTCGCGTGCGCCCCGCACCGGCGCACGCGAGCCCTACCCCAAAAAACCGTTCTTTTTTGGGAGGTCCGTTTCCTACTTCCCGGCTTTGACCAGATCTTCGGCCATTTCGCGCAGCTTGAACTTCTGCACCTTCATGGACGGGGTCATGGGGAAGTCGGCCACGAAGAACACGCGCTTGGGCACTTTGTAGCGGGCGATGCGCGGGATGGACCACGCACGCACGTCGTCCTCGGTCATGTCCTCGTAGCCGGGGCGCACGCGGATGAACGCGCCCACGATCTCGCCGAGCCGCTCGTCGGGGATGCCCACCACCTGCGCGTCCAGCACGCCGGGCATGGTGAGCAGGAAGTTCTCCACCTCGAGCGGGTAGATGTTCTCTCCGCCGCGGATGATCATGTCCTTGATACGGCCCGTCACGCGGTAATAGCCGTCCTCGTCCACCGTGCCGAGGTCGCCCGAGTGCAGATAGCCGTCGGCGTCGATGGCGCGCGCCGTCTCCTCGGGCATCTTGTAGTAGCCCTTCATCACGTTGTAGCCCTTGCAGCACAGCTCCCCCGGCTCGCCCACGCCGCAGATGTGCCCGTCGGCGGGGTCGATCACCCGCACGTCCACCGGCGGATGCTTGCGGCCCACCGTCTCGCACTTGTGCTCGATGTCGTCGTCGGCGCTCGTCTGCGTGAACACGGGGCTCGTCTCGGTGAGGCCGTAGCAGATGGTGATCTCCTTCATGAACATCTTGTCCATGACCTCGCGCATGGTCTCGGGCGGGCAGGGGCTGCCGGCCATGATGCCCGTGCGCAGGCTGGAGAGGTCGAACGTGTCGAAGTCGGGGTGGTTGAGCTCGGCGATGAACATGGTGGGCACGCCGTACACGCTGGTGGCGCGCTCTTTGTGGATGGCCTGCAGCACGAGCCCCGCGTCGAAGTCCTCCACGATGATCATGGTGGAGCGGTGCGTGAGGTTGGCCATGACGCCCAGCACGCAGCCGAAGCAGTGGAAGAACGGCACCGGCAGCGTCACGCGGTCGTCGGGTCCGAGCTTCTGGCCCTCGCCGATGTAGAAGCCGTTGTTCAGGATGTTGCGGTGCGTGAGCATGACGCCTTTCGGGAAGCCCGTGGTGCCGGACGTGTACTGCATCATCACCACGTCGTTGTTGTCGAAGTGAGTCTCCGCCTCGGCCAAGGCGTCCTCAGGCACGTGCTGGCCGAGCAGCACGAGCTCCGGCACGCTGTAGCAGCCGCGGTGCTTCTCGGGGCCCATGTAGATGATGTTCTTGAGGTGCGGGTACGTTTCCGATTCCAGGTAGCCGCGCTGCTGCGTGAGCGTCTCGGGCACGAGCTCGCGGATGATCTGCAGGTAGTCCACGTCGCGGTAGGCGTCGATGACGCAGAGCGCCTTCATGTCGGACTGTTTCAGCACGTAGTCCAGCTCGTGGCTCTTGTACACGGGGTTCACCGTGACCATGACCACGCCGATCTTGGCCGTGGCGTACATGAACGTGAGCCAATCGGGGATGTTGCGCGCCCACACGCCCAGGTGGTCGCCCGGACGCATGCCGATGGCGAGCAGGCCGCGCGCCAGGTTGTCGGTACGCTCGTCGAAGTCGCGGTACGTCCAGCGCAGCGCGCGATCGGGGTACACGACGAACTCGTGGTCGGGATCGACGGCTACCTGGTCGCGGAAGTAGCGGCCGATGGTCTTCTCGGAATGGAGCGGGTAGTCGGGGTCGCCCGGGACGGGGGCGGCGGTGGCTTCGGGCATGGCGGTTCCTTTCTCGCAGGTCGACCGTAGGGGCGATCTCATGATCGCCCGCTCGCGCAAAGCGCGAGAACGCGGCCCTCGGTTGCTTTTCCGGCTTGCGCCGGAACGGGCGATCAGGAGATCGCCCCTACGGGATCAACTTTGTCGCAGGTAGAACGAAAGGCGCACAGGTTGGCGCTAGTAAGTCAGCGAGGGCGCCTGCGGTGCTCGAGATTCGCGGGATCGCGGAGGCGAAGCGTACTTCGGTACGCGAGCCTCAGGGATCGTGCGAAGATCGGGTGCCGCAGGCGGCCGCAGCGTCGAGTGTATACCCCGATCGTCAGATCGGGGTATACACGACGGCCAGGAACTTCGCCTTCTGGCCGTCGTGGGCGCGCACCTGGTGGGGCACGATGGAATCGTAGTAGATGCTCTCGCCGGGGTGCAGCACGTAGACGTCCTTGCCGTACTCGATCTCGATGCAGCCTTCCATGCCGTAGAGCCATTCCTCGCCCTCGTGGCCCACCAGCTCGTGGTCGGTCTCGCCGGTGGGGTCCACCGTGATGACGAACGGGTCCATGTGGCGCGAGGGCCGCCCGGCGGCCAGGCTGAAATACGAGAGGTCGCCGCCCGAGGTGGTCTCCAGGCTCTTCACGCGCTCGACCTCGGCCATCTGCTCGCGGTCGATGTAGGCGGGGCCCAGGTTCTCGTCGTCGTCCATGAGCGTGCCCAGGCGCACGCCCAGCGCGCGGGTGATCTTGATGAGCGGTGCGAGGGACGCGGGCACGTCGCCCGCCTCCAGCCCCTCGATGACGGACACGTCGCTTCCGCAGCGATCGGCCAGATCCTGCTGCGACAGATGGTGCGCCTCGCGCAGCGTGGCGATCTTCTTCCCCAGCTTGTTGTCTTCGTCCATGGCGTGGTCCCCCTCGTTGTTCGACGCTTCGAATCGTATGCCGGCCATTATCCCCCGAGAACGATCGCAAAGCACCCCTTGAAAAGGCGTTTGAGGGCACAGCGGCGGCGAAGGGCGCGCGGTGCTATACTTTCGGGCGGCCTGCGGTTGCGCGGGTCGAACGACTTCGAGGGGAGAAAGTCAATGCAGCTGGTGCATCCGCAGAAGCGTTTGGGGCCGCGCTCGTTCTTCGTATGCGCGCTGGCTATCAACCTGATGCTCATTTTGTCCATCGACCTGTACGTGCCGGCGTTGCCGAGCATGCAGCGCGCGTTCGCCGTGTCGGAGGCGTACCTCAACCTCACGGTGTTCGCGTTCTTCGCTTTCTCGGCCGTGGGCGTGGTGCTGGCTGGGCCCCTGAGCGACCGCTTCGGACGCAAGCCCGTGATGGTGGCGGCGTGCGGGCTGTTCGCCGTGTCGTCGCTGGCCTGCACGCTGGCCCCGTCCGTGGAGGCGCTCGTGGCGTTCCGCATCGGACAGGCGCTGGGCTACGGCGCAGTCATCACCATCGAGACGGCGCTCATCAAGGACGCCTACGCCGGAAGCGACCTGCAGCTGGCCATGACCACGCTGCAATCGCTCATCATCATAGGCCCGGCGGCGGCCCCGTTTCTGGGCACGTTCATCCTCACGCTGACGGACTGGCGCGGCGTGTTCGCCTTCCTCACCGCGTGCGGCGTTTTAGCCTTCGCGCTGTCGCTGCTGATCTCCGAAACGCACCCGCGCGAGGAGCGCTCCGAAGGCGGCGTGGGCGCGTCGCTCGCCGCGATGATGCGCGGGGTCGCACGGCTCGTGCGCGACCGGCCGTTCATGGCGCTCGCCCTGTTCATGGGCGTGGCGGGCATGCCGTACTTCGCGTTCATCGCCGTGGTGAGCTACGTGCTCATGGACTTCTTCGCCGTGTCGTACCTCACGTACAGCCTGGTGTACGCCGCGGCGTGCGTCGTGACCATCGTGGCACCCTACGTGTACGTGGCGCTGTCGAAGCGCATGAGCGTGCGCGCCATCCTGAAGCTGTGCGTGGTGCTGACGGCGGCCTCGTTCGCCTGCATGGCGCTGTTCGGCATGGCGGGACCGTGGCCGTTTCTCCTGGCGTTCGTGCCCTACGCGCTGGCCGAGGGCATCGTGCGCCCCATGGCGTTCGTGGTGCTGCTGGACCAGCCGCCCGACCGGGTGGGCGCCGCCTCGTCGTTCTCGAACTTCTCGTACAGCATCCTCACGTCGGTGGCCACCGTCATAGCCACGCTGGCCTGGCCGAACTTCATCGTGGGCATAGCGGTGCTGACCGCCGGCACCGCCATGGTAATGGTGGTGCTGTACCTGTGGGGATTGCGGAAGAGAAAATAGCTTGCGATTCTCCGCATTTTGAGAAGTAGCATGCTATACTGGTTTCGGTTGGCTCACCCTAACCCGATGAAATGATTCGTGGGACAGCCTTGTCATCGGATCATGATAGTCGGGAGTGTGCTATGATGCAGACATCACCTACCGCGTGCCTCGGGCTCGCGGCCCATCGGAGCCGTGCGAACGGCTCCGATTCTTTTTCTCGCTCCATGGGAGCCCTAAATACCCACCTGAAGGCACGTGCGTACATCGACGGCTTCAACCTTTTCTCCTATTTAAAAAGCTCTCAAATGCCGACATCGGTTCAACTTGGAAATGGACGAGTGGCAGTGAAACCCAAAACTTGGTAGCCTAGCTTCGCGAAGCCGAGGCGCACGAAAACGCCCTCCCCTGCCTCGGGTTTCGCGAGGAGCGGGAGGGCGCCTGGGATTCTCGTATCGAATGAGGCAATCCCTTCTCGGGATGTATTCGGGCGAAGCGCCGCACGGATTAAGCGGGCGGCTTCGTCGACGTCGAGTGCCTAGTTCTTGAAGAGGGCGTGCTTCAGCTCTTCCTCGTCCTTGACGGAAAGCGACGTCTGCAGCACTTCGCCGCCGAACGGGCGGATGGCGTCGATGAACTTGTCGGTGGTCATCTCGTCGACCACCATGAACACGGCCGCGCTGTCGTCGGAGGAGAGCAGGTTGCGCACGCGGTCTTGGAAGTCTTTGTCCACGCCGTGCTTGACGATGGCGCCCGTCAGCGCGCCGATGCCGGCGCCGAGCGCCGCACCGAACACGGGCACGAAGAACAGCAGGCCGAACAGCACGCCCCAGAACAGCCCCCACACCGTGGAGGTGCCCACCTTCGAGCCAGGCGTGACGACGTCGTACTTGCCGTCGGCACGTCGGGCTACGACGGCGACGGACTGCAGGCTGACGATGAGGTTCTTGTCAAGGTCGAGAACCTTCTGGTAGGCGGACTTCGCTTCCGCCTCGCTCGGGTATCCGAGCACGATGAGAGTGCTCATACTGGGGCTCCTTTCGATGGTTTGCTTCGAAGCCCCACTGTAAAGCCCTGCGACCGGGGAAAGACGGAAGGGGGCGCGTTTGCCTCCTGTTCGACACCGTGGCGTAAGCGAGCCGCAGCGCGAGGGCGGCGCTTCCGGTAGCGGCCCGTTGAGGCGGCCTGCTGGCCGTCCCAACGAAGATCGCCGCATTCGAAAACTAGCAGTCCATCCTGACATAAGGGCAACCGCCGCCGAAAAACGAGCGGCCGGCCCCGTGCGCACGGGGCCGGCCGAAAGAAAAGGAGGATGCGCTCTGTTTCCTAGCCGAAGCGGTACTCCACGCCCATGGTGGGCTGGGGGTTCTCCCACTTCCTGACGATGGTGGAGCCGCAGGCTATGCGGCAGGTGCCGCACTCGAGGCAGCCCGCGTAGTCGAAGGACTTCTTGCCCTCGGCGTCGACCTTGTAGAGGGCCGCCGGGCACACGCGCACGAGCTTCAGGAACTCCTCCGTGTCGGGGTCGTCGACCAGCTCGATGTGCGCGCTCTCCTCGTCCACCTCGTACTTGTCCAGCGCCAGGAACTCGTCGACGTTGACCGTGATCTCGGCTACCTTGCTCATAGGGCCTTCACCGCGCCTCTCACTTCCTTGGCGAGCTTGAACAGCCCGCGCTTCTTCACTATGGGCATCATGCGCTTCACGAGCGGCTTCTGCGGCGCGCCGTCCACGCTGAACATGGCGTTGAAGACCTCCTTGACCATCACCGGGTAGTCGGTGAACATCGAGCTCCAGCTCTCCATGACGTGCGGCCACTTGGAGAAGGTCTTCAGGTCCTGGATGACGAAGGAGCCCTCCATCCTCGCCTTGTAGGAGGAAAGCCCCGCCTCGCTCACGTCGCCCTCGTCGATGGCCTCGACCGCGGCCTCGCCCGCCATCTGGCCGGAGGCCACCGCGAAGTCCATGCCGCGCACCTGGTAGCCCATGTTCATGCACAGGCCCGCCGTCTCGCCGGCCACCAGGCAGCCGTCGAAGACGTACTTGGGCACCATGCCGTAGCCGCCCTCGGGCACCATGTGGCCGGAGTGCTCGACGAGCTTGGCGCCCTTGATGATCGGCGCGACCGCCGGGTGGCTCTTGAAGTCCTCGAGCATCTGGTACACCGGATGGGGGTTCGAGGCGTCGGCCGCCGTGGAGATGGTGGCGACGAGGCCGAGCGAGACGGAGTCCCTGTTCGTGTAGAGGAACCCTCCGCCGACGCTGCCGTGCGTGCAGTCGCCGACGAACAGCATCGCCGCGCCCTCGCCCTCCGGCACGAGGAAGCGGTCCTCGATCTGGGAGGCCGGCAGCTCGAAGACCTGCTTGATCCCGACCGCCATCTGGGAGGGCTTGGGCCTCGGGTTGCCGAGGCACCTCTCGGACAGGATCGGGTTCACGCCCTCGGCGAGGATGGTCACCTGCGCGGTGATCTCGTCCTCTCCCGCGCGCACGCCGACCACGCGGCCGGCGCCGTCCTTGATGAGCTCCTCCACGGCGATGCCGCAGATGTACTCGGCGCCCGCGTCCTCGGCCTTCGAGGCCAGCCACTGGTCGAAGGGCGCGCGCAGCACGGCGTAGGAGTCCCTGCCCTCCTCCGCGAGCTCGGGGCTCGTGAAGTCGATGGCCATCTGCGAGGCGGGGTCCATGAAGGCCATGCGCTCGTGGGTGATCTTGCGCTCGAGCGGCGCCTCGGACTCGAAGTCCGGGAACACCTTCTTGAGCGAATGCGAGTAGATGCGCCCGCCGGTCATGTTCTTCGCGCCGGCGAAGTTGCCGCGCTCCACGACGAGCACGCTCTTGCCGGCCGACGCGGCCGTGTAGGCCGCCACGGCCCCGGCGCAACCCGAGCCCACGACGATGACGTCGAAATCGGTTTCAGACACGTTCTCCCCTCTCTCTTCCTTCTCTTTTTCCAACACGGTAGGGCGCCCTGCCGCCGCGCAGCGGGAGCGAGGGCGGTAGACGGAGGGAAGGGGCCGGCGGCGCCCACCAAGCGAGTTCCGCACGAGCCGAAACGCCCAGCGGGCGTTTCGCGCGAGCAGGACTGCCCGAGCGACTGGGCGTTGCCGGCCCCTTCCCGGGTGGGTCGAATGGTCTTACAGCGCCGCAGCCAGCTTGGGCAGCACGTCCTTCAGATCACCGACGATGCCGTAGTCGCACTGCCTGAAGATGGGCGCGCTCTTGTCCTTGTTGATCGCGAACAGGGCGCCCGCGCGGTTCACGCCCACCATGTGCTGCATCTGGCCGGACACCCCCACGCCCACGTACACCTTCGGCGAGAGCATGACGCCCGACACGCCGATGTACGACTCACGCGGCATCCAATCAGCGCCTTCGGCGATGGGACGCGTGCACCCGCATTCGCCGCCCAGCTTGGCGGCCAGATCGTGCATGAGCTGCAAGTCCGCTTCTTCCGTGAAGCCGCGGCCGGCCGCCACCACCACGTCGGCGGCGGACAGGTCGACGTCGCTCTTCGGCAGATCCTTCGCCTCGACCACGCGCAGGGCGCGGGCCGGCGCGATGAAAGCGGCCTCTTCCACGACGTCGGTCCCGGTGGCGCCGGACTCGTCGAACACGCCGGCGCCCACCGTGTAGACGGCCGTGCCGCCGGCGGCCTTGCTCTTGCGCTGGCCCACGCCGCCGAAGTACATGGTGGCGGCCAGGTCGCCGTCGAACTCGATGACGTCGGTGATGGCGGCGGTGCCCAGGTGGGCCGCGAGCCGACCGGCGAGGACCTTCATGCGGCGGGTGGGCTCCACGAGCACCGCGGCCGGCGCCTCGGCGTCGACAACGGCGTTCACGCTGGCGTAGGCGTCGTCAAGGGAGCAGCCATCGGGCACGTCGATGTGCACCGCCTTGTCGGCGATGCCGGCAGCAGCCTCCACGCCGGGGGCTATCAGCACCACTTCGTCGGCCATCGCGCGGGCGCCCGCGCACAGGGTGTGCGCGGCAACAGGGGTTTCGGCGATAACGCATGCTTTCATGTTTTGATCCTGCCTTTCCTACAGGGCCGCTTTGAGCGCGGCCGCGAACTTTTCGATGTCGCCGTCGACCGAGGCGTCGAGCACCTCGAGCTTGCGCTCGGCCTGCTCGGGGGCCTTCGTCTCGGCCACGTCGACGACCGGTGCCGGAACATCCGAGGCGGCATCCACCGTCGAAGGCTTCTTGCCGGCGGCCAGGATGTCCTTCATGCCGGGGATGCGCGGCAGGGCCGCGTCGGGCACCACGCTCACCACGGCGGGCAGATCGACCCGAACGGTTTGGATCTGCGCCTCGAGCATGCGGTCGCACGTGGCCACGTCGCCGTCGACGGCGATGGAGCATGCGGCCGTGACCACGGGCAGGCCCAACGCGTCGGCCAGCTGCACGTCCACCTGCTGGGCGTAGTTGTCGGCCGAGCCGTCGCCGCACACGACGAGATCGGCGCCCATCGGGCCGACGAGCTTCGCCAGCATGGCGGCGGTCGCATGGGCGTCGAGGTCGGCGCACGCGTCGTCGGCCACCATCACCAGCTCGTCCACGCCGCGGGCGAGCACGCCCTTCTTCAGCTTCGAGTCGTCGGCCTTCGCGTCGGCCACCGACACCACGGTCACCTTCGACCCCTCGTGCTGCGCCGCCAACTGGGCCGCAGCCTCGATGGCGTTGAGATCGTATTCCGACACGATGCGGTGCGCTTTCGAAAAGTCGAGCGCACCGTCGCCCGCAACCAGGATGTCCTGGTCGTCGGCGACGACCTTGCAACAAACAACAATGTTCATAATGTTTCCCTTCTCTACGATGCTTGCGAAACCTCGTCGCGGGCGGCGTCCTCGGAGAACGCGCACCGCAAAACGTACTTCTTCACTTTCCCGTTCGCCGTCATCGGAAACCCGTCAACAAAGCGGACGTACCGGGGCACCTTGTAGTTGGCGAGGCGGCGGCAGCGATCCACCACGTCGCCCTCCGTCAGAGCGCTGCCCGGCTCCCGCACGACGAACGCGCAGGCGACCTCGCCCAAACGCTCGTCCGGCACGCCCACCACCTGCACGTCCCGCACGCCGGCAAGCCCCCGTATGCACTCCTCTATCTCGGCCGGATACGCGTTCACCCCTCCGACGATGAACATGTCCTTCAGCCTTCCGGATATCCGCAGGCAACCGTCGTTGTCGATGTACCCCACGTCGCCGGTGCGTAGGCGGCCGCGCGCGTCGAACGCCTCGCGGGTCTCGCGCTCCATGCGGTAGTACCCCTTCATGTTGTAGGGGCTGTCCACGAGCACCTCGCCGCACACGCCGGCACCCAGCTCCTCGCCGCTCGCCAGGTCGACCACGACCACGTCGCTGCCCGGAATAGTGCGGCCCACCGTGCGCGTGATCTGCTCGACCGTGTCCCCCGGCCGGCTGGCGGTGACCATGCCGCACGTCTCCGTGAGGCCCCAGGCCGACGATATGCGCGGTGCGATGCGGCGCACGATCTCGTCGGCGAGGGACGCGGGGCACGGGGCCCCTCCCAGCACGCCCGTCCGGCAGCTGCTTACGTCGAAGTCCTTGAACCGCTCGTCGCGCAGCATCATGAAGAACGAGCTGGGCACGCCGTGGACCACGCTGCACCGCTCGCGCTCGATCGTCTCGAGCGCGGTGCGCGCCTCGAACTTGGTGGCCAGGCAGAGCTGCGATCCGGTGACCAAGGTCCCCACCACCGCCACCACCGCGCCGAAGCTGTGGAAGAGCGGAAGGGCGAAGAACGTGACGTCCCCCTCCCCCATCTCGTTCCAGGCGGCGAACCTGCTCATGCGGTTCAGCAGCGCGAAATGCTGCTGCTCCACCCCCTTGGGCGAGCCGGTGGTGCCGGACGTGTAGATGATGAGCGCCACGTCCTCCGGCCGCACGGCGTCGAGCGCGCTTCGGAAGAGCTCGGGATCGACCGTCTTCCCGCGTTCAATCAACTCGTCGAGGCCGCACGCACCGCGCAGGTCGCAGGAATCGAGCAACACGACTCCCTCCAAGCAGGGCAGGTCCGGGCAGTGCACGTCTCCGAACCGCTGCTTCCCAAGCTCGGGGGCCACCTCGACCATGCGATCGAGCAACCCCTCCTTCAAGAACCGCTCCTCCATGATCACGAAGCGCGCCTCCGACTGGGAAAGCTCGTAGCGCAGCTCGTCGGCATGGTAGCGCGTGTTCACGGTGACCAGCACGGCCCCGACAGACACGACCGCCAGGTAGCACTCCAGCCACTCGGGGCGGTTGCCCGCCCACAGGGCCACATGGTCGCCTCGTTTCACGCCGATTGCCAAAAGGCCCTTGGCGATGGCGTCCACCCGCTCGAGGAACTCGCCGTACGTGAACGTTTCCGCCTCCCATGCGAGAAAACACGCATCGCCTCGCTCGCGCGCCGCAAAACGGAGCACCGAACCAAGCGTCATCCCGTCAACCCGAACCTCCATAATCGCCCCCTCGATCGCGCCCGCCCGCGCCTTGCAGCGTGCGCGGGCGGGCGCTCAAGAATCCGTCGGCCGTCGCTCGCGGACGTTTCCTACTGCTTGTTCTTCCAGGGGTAGACCAGGTCGCCGTTGGTGTCCTGGGCCAGGACCTTCTGGTCGTACAAGCTCTTGATCTGCTCCTCCGTGTAGCCGAGCTCCCCGAGGATGTCCTCGTTGTCCATGCCCTGCCACGGGGCCGCGCGCCACACGCGGTTCGGGTTCTTCTTGAACACCGGAACGGAGCGCACGCTGCGGATGGTGTCGCCGTTGAAGGCGGTCCACTCGTCGAACAGGTTGCGCGCCAGGGCGTGCGGATCGTGCTCGAGGTCTTCCATGGTGTTCACCTTGGAGGCCGGGATGCCGTTGTCGATCAGCTCCTGCGCCGCCTCGTTGGCGGTGCGGGCCGCGCAGTAGTCGGTCATGGCCTGGCGTAGCTTGTCGCCGCCCGGCGTGCCGGTGTAGAGGATGGCAACGCCCTGGGGGATCTCCTCGGTGCCGTACTCGAGGCCGAAGAGCTCGCAACCCTTCTGCACGGCCTTGGCGCTGGTCAGCTGCAGCTGGACGTACTCGTTGTCGGAGCACAGGAACGTGCCGAAGCCCGCCATGGGCGACGAGTCGCCGGCGCGCTCGCGCGTCTCGTGGTCGGTCAGCCACGTGGCCTGGTACTGCTGGGCCTTGGCCAGGCACTCGAACTGGGCGATGTCCACGGACTCGCCGATCCCGGTCGCGCGCGCCTTGGTGAGGGCTGCGAGCGTGGACATGGCGATGTAGAGGCCGGTCATGAAGTCTCCGATGAAGGGGCCCACCGGATACGGCGGCGTCACGGGGTTGCGATTCGCGTCCATGTAGGAGGAGTACGCCTGGGCGATGGAGTCGAAGGCGGGGCGCGTCACGTAGGACGGGTCGCCGGTCTGGCCGAAGCCGCTCTCATGCACGATCACCAGGCTCGGGTTGACCTCCCACAGCACCTCGTCGGTGAGGCCCCACTTGTCGTACTGGCCGCCCTTCGAGCATTCGATGAACACCTCGGCGTCCTTGATCAGCTCGAAGAATATCTTGCGGCCCTCTTCGGAGGGGATGTTCAGCGAGATGTTGCGCTGGTTGCGCGAGTCGGACTCCACGCAGCGGTTGCTCAGGAAGCGGCGGACGTCGGGGATGAGGGCGTTCTCCACCCAGATGACGTCAGCGCCGTAGTCGGCGAGGAAGCTCACGCCAAACGGGGCCGCCTGCGCCATGGTGGCGTGCACCACTTTGACGCCGCTCAGAACGCCGTACTGGGGAAGGTCTTTAGCTGCTGGCCACATGATGAAAATCCTTTCCTTGGGAGGCCGGGGCCGCGCCCCGGCCGTTTCGCTTTCTTCGTTGAAGGCTGTGCGGTCGCGCTAGTCCTGCGCGTAGGCTTTGACCAGCTCGCGTCCCGCGATATGCACCATGATCTCGTCGGTGCCTCCGCCGAACCGGTTGCCGCGCGAATCGAGGAACAGGCGGCTCACGCGGGTCTCCTTCGTGTAGCCCAAACCGCCCATGATCTGCATGGCGTCGTCGCACACCTCGAAGCAGGAGCGCACGGTGTAGCGCTTCAGAAGGGCCGAGTTGATGCGGATGGAGTTGCCGTTGTCCAGATCCCACAGCGTCTTGTACATGAACAGGCGCGCCGTCTGCAGTTTCGTCTCCATCTCGACCAGCTTCTCCTGCACGAGCTGGTAGCTGCCGATGTTCTTCTTGAAGCAGACGCGCTTCGAGCAATAGGCCGCAGCTTCGTCCATGGCGGCCTGGGCCAGGCCGAGGCTCCACGCGGACACGTTGCAGCGCTCGAGCTCGAGTCCGTGCATGAGGTTCTTGAAACCCTCGCCCGGATTGCCCACGCGCATGTCCTCGGTGGCCACGACGTCGTCTAGGTACACTTCGCAGAACGTCATCATCTGCTGGCCGATCTTCTCCAGCGGCGAGAAGCTCACGCCCTCGCTCTTCGTGGACACGAGCCACATGGACACGGCCGGGTTGTCGCGGCTCGGATCCTCCTCCTTGGCGAGCACGAGGATGTAAGGGTACTGGTCGCCGTCGCTCACGAACGTCTTGCTGCCGTTCAGGCGGTACGTGCCGTCGGGCTGCTTGCGCGAGGTCGTGGACATGTTCTTGTTGTCGGAGCCGGCCTCGGGCTCCGAGATGCCGAACACGAAGGGCGGGCGGCCCGTCTCGTGGTACGCGTCGACGCACATCTTGATCTGCTCGGGGCTGCCGAAACGCGTGATGTCGAACATGGCAACCGAGTTGTTGATGAACGGCACCGACGCGGCCGCGTAGTGGTAGACCGCCTCGAGGACCAGGCCGATGGTGAGCAGGTCGGCCGGAACGCCGCCGTATTCCTCGTCGATGCCGAGCAGGCCGAACCCCGCGTCCACCCACGCCTTGGTCACCTCGACCGGCACATGATGGTTCTCGTAGTACTCGCGCACCTGCTCCTCGCTGAAGTAGCGCTCGCAGTACTCCTTCACGCTCGCCACCATGAGCTCTTGCTCGTCCGTCAGATTGAAATCCATGCTTTCCTCCTTTTTCGCAGGCGCCGCAGCGCCCTTTGCCGATTCTTTTCCTCGCCCTGCCGCCTACGCCTCGCGCGACTCGCGCGGCAGCTTCTTCGCCTGGTTGAGCGCGAACCACCCCACCAGCAGCGAGAGCACCACGAGCGTCAAGGCGCCCACGAACATGGCGTTGTACCCGACGCCGTCGATCACGAAGCCCCACATGGACGAGCCGAACGCCAGGCACAGGTTCGCGAAGACCGACACGCGCGAGTAGATGAGGCTGTAATCGAGGCTGCCGAACACCGAGCGGGTGAGCAGCGGGATGTACACGGAGCCGTTCGCGTAGTACAGGCCGTACAGGAAGGCGGCCACCAAGATGATGGGCGCGTTCTGCGGCACGAGGAACAGGATGCCGACGCCCAGCAGGCCGCACGCCACGCCGAACACCAGGCCGCCGCGCGTCGACTTGTCGGCGAGCGCGCCCATGGTCACCTTGCCGATGGCCTGTCCCAACATGACGGCGGAAGCGATGGTGGCCCCGATGGTGGGCACCGCCTCGGACACCGCGAGCGTGCTCACGTACGAGGGAAGGTAGTTGTAGATGCACGTGACCAAGTCGGCGAACCCGGCGAAAAGCGCCACCAGGATGAACGGAATCGACCACATAGCAGCTTTGAGCGGAACGCCCTCCACCACGACGGCGCTCGGCTTGCCTTCGGGCACCTCGTCGGCGCCGTAGGGGCGCAGCCCCTTGTCGGACGGGTTGCTGCGCACGACGAACAGCGTGAACGGCAGCGCCAGCACGAGGGCGATGATGCCGAAGGCGAGGTAGCCGGTGCGCCAACCGAAATCGGCGATGATCCACCCGCCGATGGGGTTGAAGATGACGCCGCCGACGCCGGTGAAGGCCATGCAGATGCCCACGAAGAAGCCGACGCGCTTCTTGAACCAGCGGTCGATCAGCGTGGGCACGGCGATGAACATGAGGAAGGTGATGCCGAGCCCCAGCAGGAAGCCCGAGATGTAGAACTGCCACACCTCGGTGTAGAAGGACATGGCCATCAGTGCCACCGACACGCTCACCACCGCGGCCGACAGGCAGATCCGCGCGTCCTTCGTGGCGAACAGCTTGCCCGCGAACGGCAGGAACAGCGCAACCGTCAAGTACATCACCGTCATGTACAAGGCGAGCGTGCCCTTGCCCACACCCAGGTCGTCGCACACCGGCGTGTAGAAGATGCCGGCGCAGCTGAGCGCCAGCGCCGAGGGCCCGACGCACATGACGATGCCCGTCAGCACGATCAGGTACCCGTAGTGGAACCCTTTGGTTTTCGCTCCCATAGATCCTCCTTGCCCGAGATTCTCCGGCTCGCTCCCCATGGCGGCTCGGATTTCGACAAGGCGAACGATACGGAAACGAAGGCGCGAAGACGATCCTCGACTTGCGCCGTTCAAACCGACTTTTCCACCGCCGGCGGAGACTGGGCATCATTCGGTACAAGCGATGGTTTCTGTCCGGTTTTACCTCATCGTCGCGTTTTTGTGATTATGCTTGGAAGTAAGGTTTTGCTATCTTGCAGATGTCTAAGTTGGATTTGAAGGGGAGGCTTCCATGGCAAAGCCGGATCTGACGAAGAACTACATAGCGGACGTGTTCTTGGACATGTTCGAGACGCTTCCCTACAGCCGCATCACCATCCAGGGTATCGTCGAGAAGGCCCAGATCAACCGCAAAACGTTTTACTATCACTTCTTCAACAAGGCCGACCTGATAACATACATCTTCAGAGCGGGGCTCGCCCGCGATCTGGAGCGAGCCTTCGAACCCGAAGAGCTGCTGACGGACACCGAGGTGGAGGATGACAAGTACCGTAACCTCCCCTTTTACACGAGGAGCTCCTTGACCACCGAGGAGCATGACAAGAGCCTGTTCTTCAGGCACCTGTCCGATTACTTCGGAGCCCACGACTCCTATTACCGCAAGTTGTCCACCTGCGAGGACTGGGGCTATTTCGAGGAGTACATGACGCGCATCTACCGGGCGCAGTTCAAGAAGGTGATCCTGGAGTTCTTCGCGGAGGAGGGCATCACGGCGCCAGATGAGGATATCGATTACCTGGCCTCGTACTACACGTTTTCCACGGTGCTCTGGGTCCTCCATCGCCACGTGACCAAGCAGCGCCATTACTCGGCGGACGTCAAGGACCACCTGTCCAATATGTTCTACGACAACATCAGGAACACCGTCGCAATACAAGCCGAGAGGATACGGGCCGAAGCCCGATGACGCGGAATGTCCCGATTGGGGACAGGCGCCAATCGGGACATTCGGATAGCAGGCGGCCGGCCCCGTGCGCACGGGGCCGGCCGAAAGAAAAGGAGGATGTGCTCGGATTCCTAGCCGAAGCGGTACTCCACGCCCATGGTGGGCTGCGGGTTCTCCCACTTCCTGACGATGGTGGAGCCGCAGGCGATGCGGCAGGTGCCGCACTCGAGGCAGCCCGCGTAGTCGAAGGACTTCTTGCCGTCGGCGTCGATCTTGTAGAGGGCCGCCGGGCACACGCGCACGAGCTTCAGGAACTCCTCCGTGTCGAGGTCGTCCACGAGCTCGATGTGCGCGCTCTCCTCGTCAACCTCGTACTTGTCGATGGCCAGGAACTCGTCGACGTTGACCGTGATCTCGTTGACCTCGCTCACAGCGACTTCACCGCCTTCCTCACCTCACCGGCCAGCTTGAGCAGGCCGCGTTTCTTCACTATGGGCATCATGCGCTTCACGAGCGGCTTCTGCGGCGCGCCGTCCACGCTGAACATGGCGTTGAAGACCTCCTTGACCATCACCGGGTAGTCGGTGAACATGCTCGACCAGCCCTCCATGGTGTGGGGCCACTTGCGGAACGTCGCCAGGTCCTGGATGACGAAGGAACCTTCCATCATGTCCTTGTAGGAGGACAGCCCTGCGGCCGACGTGTCGCCCGCGTCGAGCGCGCGCACCGCGGCCTGGCCGGCCATCTGGCCGGACGCCACCGCGAAGTCCATGCCGCGCACCTGGTAGCCCATGTTCATGCACAGGCCGGCGGTCTCGCCGGCCACCAGGCAGCCGTCGAACACGTACTTGGGCACCATGCCGTAGCCGCCCTCGGGCACCATGTGGCCGGAGTGCTCGACGAGCTTGGCGCCCTTGATGATCGGCGCGACCGCCGGGTGGTTCTTGAAGTCCTCGAGCATCTGGTAGACCGGAGACTCGTTCGCGCCGTCGGCGGCCAGCGAGATCGTGGCCACGAGCCCCAGGCTGATCGAGTCCTTGTTGGTGTAGAGGAACCCTCCGCCGACGTTTCCGTGCGTGCAGTCGCCGACGAAGAGCATCGCCGCGCCCTCGCCCTCCGGGACCAGGAAGCGGTCCTCGATCTGGGAGGCCGGCAGCTCGAAGACCTGCTTGATCCCGACCGCCATCTGGGAGGGCTTGGGCCTCGGGTTGCCGAGGCACCTCTCGGACAGGATCGGGTTCACGCCCTCGGCGAGGATGGTCACCTGCGCGGTGATCTCGTCCTCTCCCGCGCGCACGCCGACCACGCGGCCGGCGCCGTCCTTGATGAGCTCCTCCACGGCGATGCCGCAGATGTACTCCGCGCCGGCGTCCTCGGCCTTCGAGGCCAGCCACTGGTCGAAGGGGGCGCGCAGCACGCTGTAGGAGTCCTTGCCCTCGCAGGCGAGCTCCGGACTCGTGAAGTCGATCGCCATTTGGGAGGCGGGGTCCATGAGCGCGATGCGCTCGTGGGTGATCCTGCGCTCGAGCGGGGCCTCGGACTCGAAGTCCGGGAACACCTTCTTGAGGCTGTGCGAGTAGATGCGCCCGCCGGTCATGTTCTTCGCGCCGGCGAAGTTGCCGCGCTCCACGACGAGGACGGACTTGCCGGCCGACGCGGCCGTGTAGGCCGCCACGGCCCCGGCGCAACCCGAGCCCACGACGATGACGTCGAAATCGGTTTCAGACACCGTGGTTCCTTTCTCGATGAGCTTGCGTCCGGCATCGCGTCGATGCCGTGATCTGTTTCGCAGGCTGCCATCCCGAACGGGCAGGCGCGCATGCCGGTTTCGGCAGGGTGCCGACGGGCTGGCGAAGGTCCCGTCGGAGAAGAGGAGGGTCGGCGCGCAGCCTGCCTCGCTCGAGATGGCAGCCTGGCCCGAGCCCGGCGCGCTTGGAAACGGCGCGCGCAAGGCCCGGACCGAGAGATTCTTCCTGCTACAGCGCCGCCGCCAAGGCCGGCAGGACGTCCTTGACGTCGCCCACCAGGCCGTAGTCGCACTGCTTGAAGATGGGAGCGTTCTTGTCCTTGTTGACGGCGAACATCGTGCCCGCGCGGTTGCAGCCCACCATGTGCTGCATCTGGCCGGAGATGCCGCAGGCCACGTAGACCTTCGGCGAGAGCATGAGGCCCGACACGCCCACGTAGAGCTCGGTGGGCAGCCAGTCCACGCCCTCGGTGAGGGGGCGCGAGCAGGCGAGGCCGGCGCCGATCTTGTCGCAGAGCGCGCGGGCGAGGTCGAGCTCGGCCTCCTCGGCGAAGCCGCGGCCCGCGGCAACGACGACGTCGGCCTTGTTGAGATCGACGCCGCTCAGCTCGCGGGGCTTGGAGTCGACGAGCTCGAGCGCGACGGCCGGAGCCACCCAGGCGGCGTCCTCGACGGCGTTCGCGCCGGAGGGCTCGGCGCCCTCGAACGCGCCGGCGGCCACGGTGTACACGGCCACGTCGGTGACCGGCTTCTGCACGCGCTCGGCGACGCCGCCGAAGTACAGGCTCTTCGCGCCGTCGGCGGCGAACTCCATGACGTCGGTGATCACGGCGGTGCCCGCGTGCGCGGCCACACGGCCGGCGATGGACTTCAGGTGGCGCGTGGGCTCCACCAGCACGACGCCCGGCTGCTCGGCGTCGAACACGGAGGCCACGGTCGCGGCGGCGTCGTCGTACACGGCACCGGCGGGCAGGGCGATGCGGACGATCTTGTCGGCCGTGCCGTCGGCCACTTCCAGGCCGTCGATGGCCACGAGCACGACCTCGTCGGCCATGGTGCGCGCGCCGGCGGCAAGCTCGCGGGCGGCGTCGGAGCGTTCAGCGAGAACGAGTGCTTTCATTGCGGTGTTCCACCTTTCCCTTAGAGAGCTGCCTTGATGGCGGCTGCGAACTGTTCGATGGCGCCGTCTGCGGAGGCGTCGAGGATCTCGAGCTTGCGGTCGGCCTGCTCGGGAGCCAGCGTGGACACGGCCTCCACCGAGCCGGCGTAGGCGCCGGCGGCGGCACGCACGTCCATGGGCTTCTTGCCCGCAGCCAGGATGTCCTTCATACCGGGGATGCGCGGCACGGCCACGTCGGGGGAAACGGACACCACGGCCGGCAGCGGCACGCGCACCGTCTCGACGACGCTCTCCAGCGTGCGCTCCACCAGAAGCGAGCCGGCCTCGGGCGTGATCTTCGTCACGCCGTTGACGGAGGGCACGCCCAGGCGGGCGGCCAGCTGCACGTCGACCTGCTGGGCGTAGTTGTCGGCGGAGCCGTCGCCCATGAGGATGACGTCGTACTCGCCCACGAGCGCGGCCAGGGCCTCGGCCGTGGCGTGCGCGTCCATGTTCGCGTACGCGTCGTCGGCGCACATGACGAGCTCGTCGACGCCGCGGGCGAGGATGTTCTTCTTGAGCTTGGAGTCGTCGACGGACGCGGGGCCGGCGGTGACGGCCGTGACCTTCGAGCCCTCGACGGCCGCGGCCAGCTGGGCCGCGGCCTCGATGGCGTTCAGGTCGTACGTCGACACGATGCCCTTGGCCTTGGAGTAGTCCAGGGTGCGGTCGGACGCCACCTGGATGTCCTGGTCGTCGGGGACGATCTTGCACGAGACGATGATGTTCACCTTTATGTGCCTTTCTCTTCGGATTCGGAGGCGCTTGCTGCTGCACTCCGCCCCGTCGCGCCCAGGGCTGACGGCGGGGCGGGCTTGATGGATCGCAGTGTGCGCCGCCAGCGAAAAGGCCGCATCGCAAAATCGCTGCTAAAACATCATTACTCAAAAACTAGCGATACTTGAACAGGCACTTTGCGATGCTTGATCGCATGTGCGAGACAGACGAAAGAGCAACCTGCGAAGCCCATCCGTTTTGCGGGAGCGGATTTTCGCACGATTTTCGCCGCAATGTTACGCTGCCAACAGGACATCGCACCTATGAGGGTTTCTTTGCATTTTCTGAACTGGGAAAACGCCCTCTGCATCACGGGAAAGCGCAACGGATCGCCTCCCCGAGGCATCCAAACGCAACATTGCGACGAAAAGCGTGCGTTTCGCTCGAGGGTAGCACATCGACCTCAGCTCGGTTACGGTTTTCCGGGCCGCACTCGGATGCGACGAGGCCTCTGCAAAGCAAAGCGGAAGACCCCTCCCCCGCATCTTCAAAGCACGTGGCGACGCCGCTACTCATTTTCTTGCGATGCCGCGTTTTTGAGTATCGGCGAATTACCGCGCGCCTTGCGATGCGCGCCTTGCGCGCGAGGCGCATCATGGACGGCAGTTCGCCGAGCGGGCGAAACGCACGACGGCCTTCCCCCGAGCTGCAACCGGGACGAGGGTCGAACCGGCCGCACGCCCGCCCGGCATCCACGCAGTTTCAAACAATCAAGGAGGAGCAATGGCAGATTACTTCGGCACCGACACCGTCGTATCCGAACTTCGCGAGGACGGCTTGCTGATCATCCGCATCAACCGTCCCGAGGTGGCGAACGCGCTCAACGGCGCGACCTCCAAGGCCATGGAGAACATCATGAACAACGCCGAGACCGATCCCGCGGTGCGCGCGATCATCGTCACCGGCACCGGCAAGGTGTTCTGCGCGGGCGAGGACCTCTCCGAGCTCAGCGAAGGCGGCGAGTGCCAGACCGTGACCGAGCACGGCTTCGGCGGCCTGACCGCGCGCCTGTGCTCCAAGCCCGTGATCGCGGCCTGCAACGGCTCCGCGGCTGGCGGCGGCATGGAGATCGCCCTGTCCTGCGACATGGTGGTGGCCTCCGAGCGCGCCAAGTTCGGCTGCACCGAGGTGGGCCTGGGCATCATCGCCTCCACCGGCGGCCTCGTGCGCCTCGCCCGCGACATCAACCGCAAGGACTGCATGGAGCTGCTGCTCACCGGCAAGAAGATCAAGGCCGACGAAGCCAAGGCACTGGGCCTGATCAACTACGTCGTGCCGGTCGAGGAGGTCATGGACAAGGCCATCGAGCTGGCCGAAGAGTGCCTGAAGAACGCTCCTCTGGCCCTGAAGTGGACGAAGTACATCGTGCACGCCGCCGACCAGATGTCCGAAGAGGACGCCATGCGCTACTCCGACGCCGCCTACCGCTTCCTGGAGAAGACCGCCGACGGCATCGAGGGCCCGGCCGCCTTCGTCGAGAAGCGCACGCCGAACTGGATCGGCAAGTAACCCTCCCGTTAACCCATCCGAGGGCCTCAATCGGCCCGAACCAAGCCCCCGGGTCATCACCAACCCGGGGGCTTCGCTTTTGCTCCGCCGCGAGAAGGCATTCGCCCGGGCGAAAGGGCGTCCCGCTCTTCCCAGTGACCGAAGTTCCCGTATACTGTCGATATCGAGGAAACGAGCCGAATCGGACGAAGGACGCAGCAGTGAGCAAGGTCCTGCACATCTTCGGAGCTTCGGGCTCTGGAACGACTACCCTGGGGAAAGCGATAAGCGAAGCCTACGACTGCCGCTTCATCGACGTGGACGACTGCTACTGGCTCCCAACCGATCCCCCCTTCCGACGCAAAAGACCACGGGAGGAGCGGTTGGCGATGATCGTCGAAGGCATCGACTCGCATAAGCGCAGCGTTGTCAGCGGATCGCTTTGCGGATGGGGCGATTCCCTTATTCCCCGATTCGATGCCGCCGTGCGTATTGAGGCGAACACATCGGTCAGGATCGACCGCCTTGAGAGACGGGAGCGGTGCAGGTTCGGATCCCGCATCGACGTCGGCGGAGACATGCACGCAGCCCATCGGGATTTCATCGCCTGGGCGAAGAGCTACGACACGGCCGACGAGGCCGTTCGAGGGAAGGCCCTGCACGACTCTTGGCAGAAATTGCTTTGCTGCCCCCTTGCCGTTGTGGACGGCACCCGAGACGCGGCCTGCGTTCTGCACGATCTGAAAGCGCTTCTCGGGCATTTGTTCACGCCCGCACCAACCAGATGAGGACAATGATGGCGCATAGGATCATCCTTGAGGAATACGACCCCGCTTGGCCTGCCGAGTTTGAAAAGATCAAGCGCGAGCTTGACAGCGTCTTGGGGAGCACGGTGCTCGCCATCGAGCACGTCGGCTCGACATCTGTGCCGGGCCTTGTTGCCAAGCCGATCATCGACATCGACGTCGTTATCGATGGATGCTTCGACGAGACGAGGCGCATTCTCGAAAGCGCGGGATATCGCCATGAGGGGGATCTGGGCATCGAGGACCGAGAAGCCTTCTCGTATGTTGCAAAAGCGCATCTGACGAACCACCATCTTTACGTTTGCGACGTGCGCAGCACCGAGCTCCTACGACACCTCTCATTCCGCAACCTGCTCAGGGCCGACGAGACGGCGCGAAACGAGTATGCGCGCGTCAAGCAAGCGGCGGCGGCGCTGCATCCCCATGACGTCGACGCCTATACTTCGAGCAAGGGCCCCTTCGTGGAAAAATGTCTCGAACGGCATTCCACCTTCCCGACGATAACCTGCCTGCGCGACAGGCCCGATTTGGCGGAGGCGGCGGCACAGTGGTTTCATGGACGCTGGGGCGTGCCGGCCGAGGCGTATCTCGAGAGCATAGGGGCGTGCACGGCACGGCCAGCAGAGGTGCCGCAGTGGTACGTCGTGCTGGGCGGAGGCGGCGGTATCGTCGCCGGCTGCGGCGTGATCGAAAACGACTTCCACAACCGCCCCGACCTCTCCCCCAACCTGTGCGCGCTCTTCGTGGAGGAAGGATGGCGCGGAAGGGGCCTCGCGCGACGGCTCGTGAACTTTGCGCGGCACGACGTTGCCACGTTGGGTCGGACTCAGCTCTATCTCATCACCGACCACGTGGGACCCTACGAGCGCTATGGCTGGGAGTTCGTCTGCATGGTGGAAGATGGCGAAGCCCAGCCGACGCGCCTATATCGCGCGCCGGCAGTCGTGTCGGATTGAACGAGAGAGCACTCGGCTCGCACCTCTTTTCGCGAGACGAGCGCAGTAAAACGGGGTTTGCAGATTCTACCGGTCTTCCAGTTCGCCCGTCAGGCGCTCTTTCCAGGTGAGTTTGCGCGGGGCGAACGGAAACGGCAGGGGCACGTCGGCGCCGATGGAGCGCAAGGCTATGTCCCAGAGCGTGCGACGGCCGCCGAAGTACAGGTAGCGCTTCTCCCGTTCGGGCAGCACGGCCTCGTCAACGGAGCCCTCGCGGGCGAAACCGTCGAGGATGGCGTCGCTTTCGCGCTTCGCCTTCGCCTTGCGGTAGGCCACCACGGCGTTCGCCACGAACACGCCCACGGTGTAGGGCAGCACGAACGCCTTCACGAGCGCCACCAGGTCGTCCGCACGGTAGCCCGAGAGCGAGGCGGCCTGGCTGCTCAGCACGTCCGCGTCGATGGCGCTTGCCAGCTGCCCGCCCCCGCTCTCGGCCGCCCAACGCTGGACGTCGACCACCCATGCGCCCGCGAACACGATGGCGGCGCCCGAGAACACGACCGCCGCCAGCCCCAGGCCCTTGAACCAGCGCGCGACGCTGGCCATCCAGTAATACGGCACGGTGTAGGCGTACAGCAGCAACAGCAGCGCCGCGAACACGATGGAACCGCCGATGACCACGGCGTCCTGCTGCACGAAGTAGTTGGTGGCCGAGCCCAGCACGCGCTGCACGTCGTAGACCCAGGAGAAGCCGTCGGCGATCATCGTCTCGGCCGACAGGCCGAGCGCGGCCACGATGCGCATGCCCCAGGAAAGAAGCACGCTCAGCAGCGCCACGATCACGAAAAACGCCGGCAGCGTGACCGCGATGCCGGCCAAGCCCCGCGCAAGCCCGCTGTCGAAGCGCAGCGCCGCGTAGTAGAACAGCAAAAAGCCGCCGAGGAGCACCGCTGCGAAGCCGAGGTACAGCGCGACCGAGCCGGCGAACTCCGCGCCCGGAACGAGGGCGACCGCCACGCGGAACGCGAGCAGCGCGACCGCGAGGCCCACCACGGAGGCGCAGCCCAGCACCCAGGCGCGCTGCAACCGATCGGCCTCGGTGTCGAGGTGCGCGCCTCCGCCCTCGTCCACCAGCTTCACGAATTCCAGGCGGTGGATGCGCCGGGACACGCTCACGGCCTTCCAGGTGAAAGCGACGGCGAAAGGAGCGAACAGCGCGAGGCCCGCCCCTGCGGGCAGCGCGAGGCACAAGGCCGCGAGCAGCACGAGGGGCACGCCCCACCGGTAGGCGCTCCCGAACGGCCGCGCGACCCATTCCCGCAAGCGCGCAGCCGACGCGCGCGCCGCTCGCTCGATATCGTGGACGATTCCCATCATGCGTCCAGTGTAGGGTTGCGCGGCGAAACGGACAAGCAACGGGACCTCAACCGCCCGGTCGGCGGCGGGAACCGGCGTCCCCTACAGCGAGCTCGTCTCGTCGAGGGACTTGCCGCGCGTCTCGGGCGCCATGAGCACCGACAGCACCAGGCCCAGCACCACCAGGCCGGCCGCCACGAGCATGGTGGGCCCCACGCCGAACGCCGACAGGAACAGGGGCGTTCCGTAGGTGGCCACCACCGTGCCGATGCGCGAGAACGCGATGGCGATGCCCACCGCCGAGGCGCGCACCTCCGTGGGGAACAGCTCGTTGGGATAGAGCCACTGCAGGATGCCGGGCCCGCCGCTGAAGAACGCGTACAGGCCGAACGCGACCACCACCACGAACACGGGCGCGTCGGGAAACAGCCCCAGGATCACCAGGCCCACGGCCATGAGCGCGAGCGAGCGGATGAGCAGGGGCCGGCGCCCCATGGAGTTCAGCCAGAACATGGCCGGGATGGAGCCGATGAGGAAGAACAGGCTGACCACGCTCTCGCCGAGGATGGCCTCGTGCCCCGCGCCCAGGCCGAAGGCGGTCATGATCTCGGGGCCGAACGTGTAGATGGCGTACATGGGCGCCACCTGGCAGAGCGTGAGGACGCCCAGAAACACGATGCGCTTGAGGTAGCCGCCGCGGAATATCTGGAGCACCGACATCTTCTTCGCAGCGGCGTCGGGCTGCTCGATCTCCACGTCCATGCCGTAGACGCGCTCCATGACGGCGTGCGCCTCCTGGGTGCGGCCCTTACTCGTGAGCCACAGGGGCGACTCGGGAACCCCGCTGCGCCCGATGAGCAGGAAGATGCAGACGGGGATGGGCGAGGCCAGCATCCACTTCCAACCGTCGTCGAGGCTGTAGAGCGCGTACCCCACGACGGCCGCCACCGTGGCGCCCAGATACCACGCGGCCGACACGATGCCCATGTTGATGGAGCGGCTCTTCTTGGGGGCGAACTCGGCGATGAGCGAGGTGGCTATGGGATAGTCGGCGCCGATGAACATGCCGATGAAGAAGCGCGCGGCCACGAGCTCCCAGGGAGCCTGGGCGAACACGCTCCACAGCGAGAACAGGCAGATGGCCACGACGTCGGCGATGAACATCTTGCGCCGGCCGATGCGGTCGGTGACGTAGCCGCCGAGGATGGTGCCGAAGAAGATGCCCACGAGCACCGACGCGCCGATGAGGGCGCTCTGCTCGGTGGAGAGCGAGAAGGCGGGCACGATCTGCGTGAGCGCCACGCCGATGAGCGAGAGCACGTAGCCGTCGAGGAACGCGCCGCCGCTCGCGAAAAACGTGATCTTGCGCAGGAAGGGCGTCATGGACACGTCGTCGAGCGTCTTCTTCACGACGCGCTTCGTGGCGCCGACCACCTCCTCGCCGATCTGCTTCGCGTCGGCTGCGACGGGAGGGCTTGCCACCTGCGTGAGTTTCTTTACGTTCTCGATCATGGTGCTACCGCCTTAAGTCTCGTGGTGCGAGACCCCGGTTCGCGGGGCCTTGCGGGGGCGGCCCGCTGACCGGCAGGCCGCCCGAACCCCCTACTCCCACTCGCAGATGCCGAAGTTCAGGTGGGGCTTGGCACCAGTCTCGTCGGCGTCGGCGTCGACCAGCTGGAAGCGGATCTCGTTGTCGCCCACCTTCCACATGCGGGTCTGCAGCGTGGTGCCCGGCAGCACCGGCGAGGTGATGCGGGTCTTGAAGCGCTTCATGCGCTCCGGCTCGCCCGGGAAGAACGAGCTGATGATGTGACGCATCGTGAAGCCGCCCAGGCTCACGCCGTGCGCGATGGGGCGCGCGAGACCCGTCTGCTCGGTGTAGGCGAAGTCGATGTGCTGCTGGTGCCAGTCGCCCATGAGGCGGTAGATCAGCGGCATGTTGAGCGGCATCGTCTCCTCCACCACGGCGTCGGGCGCGCGATCGGGCATCTCCACGATGTCCTTCGGGGGCTTGGGGCCTCCCCAGCCGCCGTCGTAGATGCACACGTCCCAGGTCTCGGTCTCGCACAGAAGCGTGCCGTCGGAGGAGTAGGAGCGCCCGGTCTGCTTCGAGAGGCACCCGCGGCCCTCGCCGCGGTCGTACAGCGCGTCCTGGGTGACGAACGTCTCGATGCGGTCGTTCATCTTGAAGGGCGCGTGCAGCTTGATCTCGAAGCCGTAGTGCAGCGATCCCTCGTAGTTGTAGCCGTAGTCCAGCGTGCGCGTCATCTCCTCGTGCACGGTCAGCGGCACGCCGAAGATGGGCAGCACCTTGAGGTCGGGGTTCGCGGCGTCGTGCTCGTTGACGTACTCGAGGTCGGTCTCGCCGTCGTAGCCCGCGTTGCAGCCGAGCGCGCAGATCTCCAGGTCCTTGAACGTGTACTCCCGCACGAACGGCCCGAACTCCTTGCCCACGATTTCAGTGCTGATTGCCATGACGCCTCTCCTTATCTTGTCGGTGCCGGTTTGAACCGGCTGTTGCATCCTCAGGTGGAACCCGTGGGGGCGATCTCCCGATCGCCCGTTCCGGCGAAGCCGGAAAAGCAACCGGGGGCCGCGTTCTCGCGCTTTGCGCGAGCGGGCGCTCTGGAGAGCGCCCCTACGGGTTCCACCGGCATCGTTCGTTGCCGATCACCGGCATCGGTCACGGTCGATCACCCGCATCGGTCGTTGCGGCCGCCGCCGATCGCCGTCAGCCGCCGCACCCCGTGCCTCATTTCAGCAGCTTCTTCTCTATCTTCATGGAGCATGTGCGGGGGAAGCTGTCGACGATCTCCACGTACGAGGGGACCTTGAACCCCGCCATGTGCTCCTCGCAGAAGGCCAGCACCTCCTCCTCGGTGATCCGCGCGCCTGCGGCCGGCAGCACGAACGCCTTCACGGCCTGGTCGCGGATGGGGTCGGGCACGCCGATGACGGCGGCTTCGGCGATGAGGGGATGGTCGACCAGCACGTTTTCCAGCTCGGTGGTGGAGATGTTCTCCCCCGCCCGCTTGATCATGTTCACCTTGCGGTCGACGAAGAAGAACCAGCCGTCCTCGTCCATGTAGCCCTTGTCGCCGGTCTTCAGCCAGCCGTCCTCGGTGAACGTGCGCGCCGTGGCCTCCGGGTCGCCCCAGTACTCCTTCATGATGGTGCGGCCGCGCACGCCGCGCACCTGGATCTCGCCGATCTCGCCCGGCGCGCCCTCCCGGCCGTCCTCGCGCATGATGCGCACCTCGTAGCCCAGGCCCGCGCGCCCCACCGACGGCCAGCGGCGCGGCCCGGCGGGCGGGTCGGTGAGCACCCAGCCGATGGACTCGGTGGAGCCGTACGTGTTCATGAGCGACGCGCCGAAGCGCTGCTCGAACGCCTCCTTCTCGGCGTTCGACACCGGCAGGAAGTAGAGGATCTCGCGCAGCTCGTGGTTGCGGTCGTCGGGCGATGCGGGCTGCAGCATGAGCGTGCGCAGCATCATGGCCACGCACTGCGTGACGGTGGCTTTGAACTCGCGGATCTGCGACCAGAAACGGCGGGCGCTGTACTTCTCCACCACGATGAGCGTGGCGCCTGCCGTGAGCACCGGCATGAGCGCGGCCAACTGGAAGTTCGAATGGCAGGCCGGCATGGTGGTGAGCAGGCGGTCGTCGCGCGTGAGCGTGACCTCCCAGTCGCCGTACAAGCCGCTGAACAGGATGTTCGCGTGCGTGAGCACCACGCCTTTCGGACGCGAGGTGGTGCCGGACGTGAAGATGATCTCGGCCGCGTCGTCGGCGCAGAGGGGCCGCACCTCGGCGAGCCCGGTCGCCGCCGCGGCGCGCAGCCGCGAGAAGTCGCGCAGGGCCTCCTCGCGCCCCAAGGCGGCGCGCGCCTCTTCGACGCCCTCCACGCCGTCGTCGTCGGTACGCGCGACCAGCACGCCCTTGGGCAGATACGGCCCGCTTGCGCGCACGGCGCGGTACAAATCGAGGAACTTCGGCTCCACGACCGCGCAGGAGGCCTCGGTGCGCTCGAGCACGAACGCGGCTTCCTCAACGAGGTACTGCTCGTTCATGGGCACCATGACGGCGCCGATCTTCGCCAAGCCGAACAGGCACATCATGAACTCGGGGCACGTGCACAGCTGCACGGCCACGCGCTCGCCCGCCTGCACGCCCAGGGAAAGGAACACGTTGGCCGCACGGTCGATCTCGTCGTTGAACGCGCGGTACGTGTACGCGGTCGTCGAGCCCGCGCGATCGCGGAAGAGGAGGAACTCGCGCTCGCCGCACGCGGCCACGAGGCCGTCCCACAGGCTGCGCACCGTTTCGTTTCCCACGATGTCGGTCACGTTTCCCACCCTTCCTTCGTTGTGCAGTCGCACGGTTTTCGCGATCTTGCGGGTCGCGGTTCCGCGGTTTCGCGGCTCGCGCAGGGAGCCTTCAGTGCGCTCGCCGCGCGGTTCGTCGTTGGCGCGGAGCACCGCGCCGGGCGGCCAGCAGGCCGCCCCTACGGGGACCGCCGGCGGGTCGTCGGCGCAGGCCGCGCCCGCGGGGGGGGCAACCGGCGGGTTGTTTCGGTTTCGCCGGTTGCCGCGATACCGCCGGACCGCCCTCCCCTGCGGGCGGCCCGGGGCGGTCCGGATGTTACTCGCTCGTCTTGATGACGCCGGCCGCTTCCAGCTCGGCGATCTGCTCAGGGCTATAGCCCAGCTTCGTCAGCACGTCGACGGTGTCGCCGCCCTGGTTCGGCATGGGGCGCCAGATCTGGCCGGGGTTGTTCTTGAACTTCGGGAACACGCCCAGGCCCTTGAACTCCTTGCCGTCGGCCGTCTCCCAGTTCTGCCACACGCCGCGCTGCTCAAGGTGGTCTTCGGCCACGAGGTCCTCGAACTCCATGACCACCTGCACGGCGATGCGGTGCGCCGCGAAGTCCTCCTCGATCTCGTACTTCGAGCGCTCGAGGCAGTAGGCGTCGAACGCCGCCTCGATCTCCTGGGCGTGCGGGTTGGACAGCCACAGGCCGCTCGTGTCCTCGGGGATGTCCTCGGTGCCCCACAGGTGCCCCAGGCCGATGGCCTCGAGGAAGTACTTGTTCTGGTCGACGCCGTACAGGCAGATGCCCAGGAAGCCGTCCTTGCACTGGTACTCGCCGATGCCGCACAGGTTCTGGTTGCGGGCGCCGGGACGGGGCCACTTGATGCCCTCGTTCAGGTAGTCCACCAGGTAGTACTGGCCGATGGACAGCAGCGTCTCGTACATGGCCAGGTCGATGGACTCGCCCTTGCCCGTCTTGGCGGCGCGGTAGAGCGCGGCCAGCGACGAGGAGGCGATCATAAGCGTGTTGAAGTAGTCGCCGGCGTAGGGGCCCGGGTTCATGGGCTGCTCCTGCGTGCCGTTCTGGCTCATGTAGCCGGAGTACGCCATGACGGTGAGGTCGTAGGCGGCGCGCTTGACCATCTTCGGATCACCCGTCTGGCCGAAGCCGGACACGTGCACGATGACGAGCCTGGGGTTGATCTCCCACAGAACCTCGTCGGTCACGCCGTGCCGGGCGTAGGTGCCGCCCTTGGAGGCCTCCATGAAGATGTCGGCGTCCTTGACCATCTCGAACAGGATCTTCTTGCCCTCGTCCGAGAAGTAGTTCAGCGACACGGAGCGCTGGTTGCGGCGCTCGGCCTGCTTGATGTAGGGGGTGTCGCGGATGGTGTCGCCCGCGCCGGTGTTCTCGAGCCAGGTGACGTCGGCTCCCCAGTCGGCGAGCAGGTCGCATGCCTTCGGGCACGCGAGCTCGACGGCCGAGTAGACGACCTTCACGCCGTCGAGGGGACCGTAGGACGGCTTTTCGGTGGGAAGTGCCATGGTGTTTCCTCCTTGATCGATAACGGTAGTTTTCATCCCGAGCGGAGCGCGACGTGTGCCCCAGTCTGCCATCCCGAGCGGAGAACGCAGCGCTCTCCCAGGTTGTCATCCTGAGCGGAGCGCGCAGCGCGGAGTCGAAGGATCCCGTTTGGCGTGAGCCGTGGGATTCCCTGCTGGCGCCGCGCGGGATCCTTCGACTCCGGCCTACGGCCTTCGCTCAGGATGACAGGCGGGGCCTTCGCTCGCTCAGGACGACATCGGGATGACGGCTTACCTACTTCTGCTTGTACTTGATGGAGGCGCCCTTGGAGGTGGCGAGGATCATCATCTCGTCGGTGCCGCCGGAGACGCGGTCGACGCGCAGGTCACGCCAGATGCGGTTGATGCGGTGCTCGCTGGCCACGGCGATGCCGCCCATGATCTGCATGGCGTCGTCGGTCACCTCGAACGCGGCGTTGGCGCAGTAGTACTTGCACATGGCGGCGGCGGCCGGGTCGAAGTTGCCGTCGTTGTTGTCGGCGTTCCAAGCGGCCTCGTACAGCATGTTCTTCATGTTCGTGAGCTTGATGCACATGTCGGTGATCTTGATCTGGTTCAGCTGGAAGCGGCTGATGGGCTTGCCGAAGGCGATGCGGGTGTTCGCGTGCGCCATGGCGTCCTCGAACGCGCTGATGGCGGTGCCGTAGTCGCAGGCGCCCACGAGCCAGCGCTCGAAGTTGAAGTCGGACACGCCGCGCATGAAGCCGTTGCCCTCCTTGCCGAAGATGTCCTTCTCCTCAAGCTCCACGTTGTCCATGTACACCTCGCAGCAGCTGTCCATGCGCAGGCCCAGCTTGGTGAGCGGCGAGAGCTTCACGCCCGGCTTGGACATATCGAGGAAGAACTCGGTGAACATGCTCTCGTCGTCGGCGTTCTTCGCCATGATGACCAGGTACTTCACGCCCGCGGACGACGTGATGAACGTCTTGGTGCCGTTGAGGTAGATCTTGCCGTTCTCGCGCTTGTACGTGGTGGCCAAAGCTCCCACGTCGGAGCCGGCGCCCGGCTCGGTGCAGGCGGAGTTCCAGATCTGCTCGCCGGAGCCCAGCGTGGACAGCACGGCCTCGATCTGCTCCTCGGTGCCCTCGCGGATGACGGTCTCGAAGCCGGGCAGCTGGTAGAGCACGTAGGTGGGGGCGCCGTACTTGCCCAGGATCTCGTACACGGCCATGAGCGTCACGCAGGGCTGCTCCAGGCCCAGGCCGCCGTGGCTCTCGGGGAGCATGATCTGGTCGAAGCCCAGCTCGCAGAGGCCCTTGACCCAGCGCAGCGGGTACTCGTGCTTCTCGTCGCACTCGTGGAAGTACGTCTCCCAGTTCTCGCTCTCCATGTACTCGCGGTAGCTGTCGACGATAAGCTCCTGCTCGTCACTCAGTTTGAAATCCATGGTGCCAACCTTTCCTTGTCGGATATCGGCGCGGCTTCCCCGCCGCGCCGCCTTGCCTGTCGTTGCGGCCGTTTCGGGCGCTGCCGCCCGGGGTGGCCCTCCCCTCGCGCCGTTCGGCGCGGTTAGAGCCCCAGCTGCTGGCGGTAGAACGTCGCGGCGTGCTCCAGCGCGTCGTTCGCCTCGTCGAGCATCTTGGTGTAATGCAGAAACGCGTGGATGACCCCTTCGAACACCTCGTAGCGCACCGGCGTGCCGTACTGCTCCAGGATGGCCGCGAGCGTGGCCGAGTCGTCGCGCAGCGGGTCGAACTCCGCCGCCGCGACGTAGCACGCCGGCACGTCGCGCGTGAGGTCGTTCAGGAACAGGTTCGCGTAGCGCGCCCGGGCGAGCTCGGTGGGGTCCTCGGCGTACAGGCCCAGGTACCACTGCCAGTCCTCCTCGGTGAGCCCGTCCCACGCGCCGCCCAGCAGGCGCATGGACGACGAGTCCGTCAGGCCGAACCAGCCGTAGAACAGCAGCAGGCACTTCACGAAGCCGCTGCCGCCGCGCTCCTCGCGCAAATACAGCGTGGCCGCCAGGCCCAGGTGCGCGCCGCCCGAGTCGCCGGCGAAAGCCAGGCGGTCTCCGTCGATGCCGTAGGCGGCGCCGTGGACGTGCAGGTGCTCCGCCACGGCCGCGACTTCTTCCACGGCGCTCGGGTACTTGGCCTCGGGCGACAGGCGGTAGTCCACGGCAACCACCACGGCGCCGGTCTTGGCAGCCAGGATGCGGCAGACGCGGTCGTGCGTGTCCAGGTTGCCCAGCACGAACCCGCCGCCGTGCACGTACACGATGCCGGAGGAGGCGGGCTCTCCCGCCGCGCGGCCCGCAGCGGTTTCCCGGGTGGGATAGTAGTACCGCACCGGGATGTCGCCGTGGAGGCCGCGCACCGTGTCGTTGCGCGTCTCGGCCATGACCGGGCCGCCCTCGGCCCAATAGGCGCGGCCGGCCACGTAGTTCTCGCGCATCTGCTCGAAGCCCGCGCTCGTGTCGTTCGCATCGCCTGCCAGCTCGTCCTCGCGGGCCAGCACGGCCTTCATCTGCGGGTTGATCTTCGCCAGCACGTCGAGCTTGTTCATGGTCGCGTCCTTTCCGCGTGAGGGTTTCCGAACCGGTTCGTCCGAGCCCTTACGCCTTGGCGGAGGCCGAATCGGACTCGATCGCCGGGGCGGTTTCCTCGGCGGCCAGGTTCTTCTTCATGGCGCGGCGCGTCATAACCAGGCAGGCGCAGCCGAGCACGGCGAAGACGATGAGCACGATGAAGATGGTGTTGAAGGCGTCGGCGCCCTGGGCGTCGATCATGCCGCCGAACCAGGTGTGCACGAACACGTCGGGCATGAAGCCGACCACCGACAGGATGCCGGAGGCGGTGCCGAAGATGCCCATGGGGACCTTGGCCTCCGTGAGCGGCGAGGAGCCGATGGAGAACGCGCCGTAGGTGACGAAGCCGAGCACGACCACCAGCACGGCGACGGCGATGACCATGGCCTCGGTGCGCGGCAGGATCATGAAGCAGGCCAGCACGACGGCGCTCGCGGCGAAGAACAGCAGGATGGACTTGGAGGGGCTCTTCAGCTTGTCGGCGAAGAAGCCGGCCACCGGGCCCGCCACCAGGCCGATGCCGTAGGTGCGGATGAGGCCCACGATGGACACGATGGCGACCGGGGCGGCGAAGCAGGTGGTCATGAACGGCGTGGTGTAGGTGACGCCCTGGTACACGGCGTACACGAAGAAGTACGCGAGGCAGGCCCAGATGACGCCGGGGTGCTTGATGGCCTGGACGACCTCGCCGAGGCTGAACATCTTGGCGTCCTTGTTGATCTCGCCCTTGAAGTTGGGGATGAAGATGAAGGAGGCCACGGCCAGAAGCGCGATGAGCACGCCCAGGAACACGAGCAGCACCTGGATGCCCTCGGAGGGGATGGGGATGGCGGAGATGATGGCCGTGTTGATGAAGCCGATCACGAGGCCCGCGGCGCCGTAGATGGAGTAGCTGATGCCGATCTTGGAGGCGTACTCGTCCTCGGCGCAGCACAGGCGCACGATCTTGAAGCGCGTGCCCCACCAGATGAGGATGGACGTGATGCCGAAGCCCACGAACAGCACGTACATCATGGTGAGCGACGGGAGCATCGCGTACACGAACGTGAGCAGCGCGGTGCCGCCGAAGCCCACCCACGACAGCGTGCGCATGCGGATCTTGTCGGCGATGATGCCGGAGGGCAGATAGCAAATGACCGCCGCGATGGCGTAGCAGGACACGAGCGCGCCCAGGTCGGCGTTGGTCACGCCGAGGCCTTCCATGAGGGGCTCGTAGAACACGTTCTTCAAATAGATGGGCGTGTAGATGATGGAGGATCCCATCGACACGAGGATAAGGAGGAACCACTTGTGGATCCCCGTGAGGTCCTTGTAGGTGACCTCCCCCTTAGCTTTGGCAAGCAACGACATTGCGCTTTCCTTTCTCCTTGCAGTTGTCCGGCCCCTGCCGCCCGCCGGTGGCTCGTTCACGACGGTGGGCGGCAGGTTCCGGGCCGATGAGCGCATTCTGTTCGCGAGCCGTGTTTTTGCCATCGCAAATTCTCCATGAACAGCCGAATACTTACTTTTTTGCGAGGCGTTACCGTAGAATTGGTGATAGGTTCTCACTATGAGTAGCGAAGGCGGCCCGCCGTCGCGCACCGGCGGTTCGGGCAGGTAGGCAGCATCGTCAACCATCGCAAAACCGAGAACGAAGGGTGGGCGCGTCCATGGCGAACCAAGCGGAAGATCTCAAGGGTCAAGGCACGAAGCCAGCAGCGTCGTTAACGTCCCTCGCTGCCCGTCCGGCGGCGAAGTACGTGGGTTTCGCGCTGCTTCTGGCGTGGCATTACGCGCTGTGGTTCGCGCCGCACGTGTTCACGCACACCGAGCTTTTAGACGAGCGCGTGACCGTCTCGTGGCTCGTGAACCTGGGGGCCACCGTGCTGTTCCTGTTCCTTATCGCGCTTTTGCTGGGGCGCAAGCGGCACCTCTCGTCGTTTTGCTGGCTCGGCCACGTCACGCCCGTGCTCATGGCCGCCGCCACGCTCGTGCTGTGCGTGGCGCCGTTCTCGCTCTCCGTGCCCGGCGTGGCCTACCTGCTTTCGTTCTTCTTGGGCGCGGCCGAAGCCGTGATGTGGATACTCTGGGGCGAGCGCTACGCGTGCGTGAAGGCCAACTTCTCCATCAAGCACATCGGCACCGTGTTCGGCTTCACGCTGCTCGCCTGCGTGGGCCTGGCCTTGGTTCTGCCCCCTGTGGTATCGGCCGCCTTCGTGGCGCTGCTGCCGTTGGCGTCCGGCGGACTCTTGACGCTGGCCCGGCGCGACGGCGCGCGGTCCTTCCCGCCGCTGCTGCCGAAGAACGCCGCGCACGGCGGCTTCAAGAGCATGGTGGTGGTGTGCGGCATCTCGTTCGTGGCGTCCGTCGCCGCCTACTTCCTGGCAGCCGTCATACCGTGGGAGGAGCTGCCCACCCGCGAGGTCAGCTTCACGTTCGGCATCATGGGCGGGGCCGTGCTCATGCTGGGCATAGCCGGCATCTGCATCGCGTCCAAGGACAAGGTGAACATATTCAAGCTGTATCCCTGGCTGCTCGTGTTCGAGATCGTGGCGTTCTCGCTGTTCATGGCCGACGGGGCGCTGTACTTCCCCGCCTTCATCATGGCGGTGGGCATCTCGTCCATCTTCGAGATACTCCTTATCATGTACTTCGGTATCCTCACGTCGAAGGGCTACAACACCCCGGCGCTCGCCTTCAGCTTCTCCGGCGGCTTCGTGCGCGCGGGCATAGCCGTGGGCAACACGCTGGCCGTGGCCTACGAGCACGCGCCCGCCGTGGCGCAGGCCGTGACGCCCGAGACGTGCCTCGCGTTCATCTGCGTGCTGGCGGCGCTGCTCATTCCGCTCGTGCGCCAGGAGTTCAGCATCCTCGCCCTCACCGCCGCGCCGCCCTCGAAGGCCGAGGTGGACGAGATCTGCATCGAGGTGGCCAAGGAGTTCTCGCTGTCGGCGCGCGAGCGCGAGATACTGGAGCTCATCGCCCGCGGCTACACCACGAACACCATATCCGTGAAGCTGGTCATATCGCCTTACACGGTGAACACCCACATCCGCCACATCTACGAGAAGATGCAGATACACAAGCGCAGCGAGCTGCTGAACTACATCAACATGCAGCGCAGCGACTTCTAAGAGCCGATCGCCGCCCTGGGGTGCGGCGATCCCGCCATCGTGCGCCATGCTATCCGCAGAAAAGGGGGCTTCGAGCCCCCTTTCGCTTTTCCACCTAGCTCGATCGTCGTTTGTATTTACCCATATTCGCCGTTCCGTGTAAAAGCCTTTGGCCAAGATGCGGTAGATCGATCCCCTCAGATCGGGAAAAATGAGGCGTCAAACCGCTCGCTCGCCGCCGAATCCATACCGCTCGCCGGCAGCGACCCCCCCTTCCCACCTTGGGCTTTTCTTCTCGCCTGCCAATCGATAGACGGGCTCTATCGATTGCGCCGATTCGCGTCGCAACGCCAATTGGACGCGCCCGACCGGCCGGGCGCAGAATGACGGCATCAAGCGACGGGGTTCGCTGAAAGAGACAAGGCTCGTCAACCTTAAGGAAAGGGGTTCACATGAGCAAACTGACCGACGAGGAGTTCCAGGCCTACCTCAAGCAGATCCGCGAGCTGGCCGAGGGTCCGCTCGAGGAGATGCAGCCGGAGATCGAGGTGACCAACAAGTTCCCGCAGGAGTTCTACGACCTCGCCATCAAGAACGACCTGTACCGCTTCGCCCTTCCCGAGGAGTACGGCGGATGGGGGCTGAACGAGCAGCAGATCCTGCAGGTTCAGGAAGAGTTCTCCCGCGGCCCCGGCGGCATGCGCATGCACCTGCACTACGCGGCCGACCTGAACTGGCGCATCCTGGACGACTACGGTTCGGACGAGCTCAAGGCCCAGTACATGGACAAGTTCCAGGACAAGACCATCTTCACCTGCTTCGCCCTGACCGAGCAGTCCGGCGGCACCGGCGCCGACATTCACACGACGGCCGTGAAGGACGAGAACGGCGACTACGTTCTCAACGGCGAGAAGTGGCTCATCTCCCACACCGACTGCTGCGAGTTCGCCTACGTCATCGCCGTGACCGACGAGAGCAAGACCGGCGACGAGCGCCTGTCCGCCTTCTTCGTGCCCGTCGACACCCCCGGCTACGAGACCACGCCCATGCCCCACATGATGGGCGCCCGCGGCGCGGCCCACACCGGCCTGAAGTTCACGGACATGAAGCTCGACAAGAAGTACCTGCTGGGCAAAGAGGGCCAGGGCATGGAGATCGCAATCCACTCGCTGTCCGTCTCCCGCGCCCACATCGCCGCCTCGAACCTCGGCATGTGCCAGCGCATGTTGGAGATGAGCCTGGCCCGCGCCAACGACCGCGTGACGTTCGGCAAGCCCATCGCCTCGCGCCAGATGATCAAGCGCGAGCTGGCCGAGATGCAAACCTACACGCACGCCCTGCGCTGCATGGTGCGCGACTTCGGCAAGGAGTACGACGCCGATCCGAACGGCAAGTACATCGAGGAGAAGGCCGCCATGTGCAAGCTGTTCTCCATCTACTCCACCCGCATCGTGTCCGACGGCATGCTGGAGATCTTCGGCGGCGACGGCTACTTCGAGGATTCCCCGTACGGCCCGGTCGAGCGCATGTACCGCGACGCCCGCGCCATGTGGCTCGAAGAGGGTGCCCCGAACGTCCAGCGCATCACGATCGCCCGCAACTGCCAGAAATTCGGCGGCGCCGTGGAGTACCAGGACTAGCCCTACCGCAATACGAGTCGCACCGGAACAAACTCCTACAGCGAAAGGGCTGTCCCCCTCACCGGCGGATGGCCCTTTCGCCCTAACTCAGCCCGCTTTGCAAGGAGGTTTTGATGAAACCGTTAGAGGGAATCAAAGTGGTCGACCTGACCAGCTATCTGGCCGCCCCCACCACCGGGCGCGTGCTGGCCGAATGGGGCGCCGACGTGGTGAAAGTCGAGTCGTTCGGCGGCGACCCGGCGCGCCGGCAGGCCGGCGTGTTCAACATGCCCATGTCCGATGACGAGAACCTGGCGTTCGACTTCGCGAACCTCGGCAAGAAGTTCATGACGTTGAACCTGAAGAGCGACACGGGCCTCGAGGTCATGATGAAGCTCCTGGCCGACGCCGACGTGTTCCTCACCAGCAACCGCACGAAATCGCTCGTGAAGATGGGGCTGGATTACGACGCGCTGCACGAGAAGTTCCCGCAACTCGTGTACGCCCAGGTCACCGGCTACGGCGACAAGGGCCCCGAGAAAGATGCGGCGGGTTTCGACGTCACGTGCTACATGGCGCGCGGCGGCGTGTTCGGCACCACCGTGAACCGCGGCGACGCGCCCCTCATCCCCACGAACGGCCTCGGCGACTTCAGCGTGTCCATCTTCGTCGCAGCCGGCATCGCCGCGGCGCTGTACAACCGCACGCGCACGGGCGAGGGCGACCGCGTGAGCGTGCCGCTGCAGCACGCGGGCCTCTACACGCTGTCCACGGGCATCATCTCGGCGCAGTACGGAAACGTCTACCCCAAGAACCGCCGCGAAGTGCCCAATCCCTTCAACAACATGTACTGCTGCTCCGACGGGAAATGGGTGTGCGCCTGCCTGCCCGAGTACGACCGCGATTTCGACAAGATGTGCACGGCGCTCGAGATCGACCCGGCGGAGTTCTTCGCCATCGACCCCGAGGCGAACATCTGCGCCAAGGTGAACGAGAAGAACCTGAACCAGCAGGTCATCGACCTGCTCGACAGCCACTTCAAGAACTACACGCAAGCGCAGGTGCTGGCCACCTTCAAGGCGAACGACATGCCCTGCGAGCCGGCCGCCACGCCGAACGACATCTACGAGGACGAGAACTGCTGGGAGAACGACATGCTCGTGAAGATCCCCTACCCCTCGGGCGATCGCGTCATGGCCACGAGCCCCATCCATTTCAACTCCATGCCGGGCGCGCCCGAATACAAGAACTACGGCAACATGGGCGCCCAGACCGAGGAGATCATGGCCTCGCTCGGCTACAGCGAAGACGAGATCAAGGCCGCTGCGGAACGCGGCGACGTGCGCGGCAGCACGTCCATCTTCGCGTAGCGCACGCGGCGCGACCGGGCTCCCGAAGGCGGATCCTCCTTTACGCCTTCGGGAGCCCCGCACGCCTTCCAGCTCGTTTCGGCATGCGCGCAACCGGGCGCGCATGCCGAAACGAGGGGCTGGGCAGACCGAGCGAGGAGACGGGGATGATCACGGATCTGAAGATCAACGAGGAGCGCAAGCGCCTCTACTACGAGCGAGGTTACTGGGGCGTCGAGACATTGGGCGACGTTTGGAACCGCCAAGCGAAGGCGTGCGCCGACCGCGAGTACGTCGTCGACGACCGCGGGCACCGCTACACCTACGCCTACGTGGACGACGCGGCCGGACGCCTGGCCTCGTGGCTTGCGGACGTGGGCGTCGAGGAAGGCGACGTGGTGAGCTTCCAGATGCCGGTGTGGGCCGAGTTCTGCATCGTGTACGTGGCCTGCCTCAAGCTGGGCGCCGTCATGCACCCGCTGTCGCGCGCGTTCAACGAGCGCGATCTGCGTTTCGCCCTCAACCAGGTGGGCAGCGCCGCTTTCGTCTGCCCCGCCACGTCCCGCAACTGCCGCTACGATACGCAGATCGCCGCCGTCCTGGCCGACGTCCCCTCGATCAAGGGGGTGGCCGTGTTCGACCGCGACAAACCGGCCACCGCGCCCTTCCCGCTGGTCGAGCGCATCCTGGAGGAGTACGAGCCCCTCTCGAAACGTCCCGCCCTCACCACGTCCGACCACGTGGCGCTCATCCTGTCCACGTCGGGCACGACCGGCAAGCCCAAGGCGGTGCTGCTCACGCACAACAACCTCATCTACTCCGAACGCGCGTTCACCAGCGAGCTGGAGCTCACGGCCGACGACGTCATGTTCATGCCCGCGCCGCTCAACCACGCCACCGGGTTCAACCACGGCCTGATAGCCCCCCTGCTTTTGGGAGGAAAAGCCGTGCTGCAGGAGAAGTTCGACGCGAGCGCCGCCATCGACCTCATGAACGCGGAAGGGGCCACGTGGTCCATGGGAGCCACGCCCTTCATCTACGACCTTTTGGCCTGCATCGACGCGACGGGAAAGCGCCCGGAAAAGCTGCGCTTCTACCTGTGCGGCGGAGCGCCCGTGCCCGGCTCCATGGTGCGGAGGGCCCGCGAGCAGGGCATCGTGCTGTGCGAGGTGTACGGATCGACCGAAAGCTGCCCCCATGTGTTCGTGCCGCCCGCCTACGCGCTGGGCTGGAACGGCGCGTTCTCGGGACGACCGTTCAAGGGCGTGGAAGTGCGCGTGGTGGACGAGCGGGGCCGCGACGTGGCGCCCGGCGTGCAGGGCGAGGAGCTCTCGCGCGGCCCGAACGTGTTCGTGGGCTACCTGGGGAATCCGGAGGCGACCGAGCGCACCCTCTCGGACGACGGATGGTTCGCCAGCGGGGACCTGTGCTCCATGGACGAGCGCGGGCGCATCCGCATCAACGGGCGCAAGAAGGAGATCATCATCCGCGGAGGCGAGAACATCAGCGCGGTGGAGGTTGACGAGGCGGTGACCGGCTGCCCCGGCATCGGCGACCACGCCACCATCGGCGTCCCCGACGCACGCTTGGGCGAGCGCATCTGCCTGTTCGCCGTGCCCACGGGCGACGCGCGCCCCGGCGTGGCCGAAGTGGCGGCCCATCTCAAGGGCAAGAACGTGCAGAAGAGGCTGTGGCCCGAGCGCGTGGAGTACATCGACGCCGTCCCCCGCACCGAGAGCGGCAAGGTGCGCCGCAACCAGCTGTTCGACGAGTTGGCCCTGCGCCTGGCGGGCGCGGCGGGCGCGAGGACGGGAGCGGCGGCGGCAGGCGGCAAGGAGCAGACCGATGCCTCCGACAACCGTCCGGAAGGAGCCGCGCTATGAGCGATCGCACCTACAGCGCAACCCGCACGAAGGCCACCTGGAAGCCCCGCGTGATCGACGTCGACCCTCCCCTGTTCCGCTGCGCCGCCTGCGGCGCGGTGTTTTTGGGAGTGGCCGGCAACCGGCCGGCTTCGTTCAGCGGCACGGGACGCACGCTCGTGGGAGAGCCCCCCTACGCGCACCTGGACGCCGCGCCTTCGTGCTGCGGGCGACCCATGGAGCGGCTGCGGGCCGTGGACGCGGAAGAGCTGCCGCCGGGCATCGAGCTCGACTACGCCATCGTGGGCGGCTACAACAACAACGCCGTGAAGCTGTCCTGGCGCATCGAGCGCGAGGGTTGCTCGCTTTCCTGGGCGGCGCTCAAGACGTTCACCGGCGTCCAGCTGTCCTATGTCATGCCGAAGAAACGCTCGCCTTTGGTGTTCGCGCTGGCCGACGAGGACGCCTACGCCTACTGCGACGAGGACCCATGCCTCGAATGCATCTTCATGTGCAAGCGGGGCTTCGTGTTCTTGGCTTACGTGGAGGGCTTCGGCCTCGTGCGCCTGCCGCTCGAACGCGCCGTGGCAACCGGCACCCGCGGCGTCTTGCAGGGCTAGGGGCGGCACCCTCGCCGGCACCCTCCGTCTTTTCCGTCATCCTGAGCGGAGCGCGAAGCGCGGAGTCGAAGGATCCCGCGCGGCGCCAGCTGTAACGGTTCCTGCTGGCGCCGCGCGGGATCCTTCGACTACGGCGACTGCGTCGCCTCCGCTCAGGATGACAGAAAAGCCGTTCCACCCATGATGACAGGGGCGTTTTGCGTTGCGCCAGTGCGACGAAAGCCCGGCAGCAAGCTCCCCTTCGCCCCGCTCAAAGCAGCGAAGCAGGCGCTTCATTCCGGTTCTTCCGTGCTGGGAACAGCTCCGGGAGGAGGCGTGAAGTCGGCTGCAAGCTCCAGGAACGACTCCACGGCGCGGCTGCGGAACTTGTCGCGCTTGTACACCATGTAGATGCGGTGGAAGTCGCGCGGCACGTCGCGCAGCGGCACGATGGAGACGCCGCTGAACGACTTCAACCCGATGGAAAGCGTGGCCAGCCCGCACAGCGTGGGATCGGACGCCACCATGCCGCCCATGGTGATCTCGTCCTCGTACTCGCGCACGGCGGGCAGATCGTACTCGGCCAGCACCTCGTCGACCTCTTCGCCGATAGGCGTTCCGGTGCGGTACGTGCACACCGTGTAGCCGTGCAACTCGTCAAGGGAGAGCGACGAGCGGTTCGCCAGCGGATGGTCCTTCGACATGAAGGCCACCAACTCGTGGGACACGGCATGCTCGAAGCATAGGTCGGGTTTGTTAGGAGCCTTCGCGGCGAACACCACGTCGTAGTCGTCTCGCTCGAGGCCCTCGATGAGCGGCAGCGAGAAACCTTGGAACATGTTGATCTTCACACCCGACCCGTACACGGCGCGATAGGCCTTGATCAGGCTCGGCAGGTAATCTCCCTGCACGGTGAAGATGGCCCCCACGTTGATGACGCCCACCAGGTCGTCGTTGTACTCGCGCGCGAGCTCGATGCCGCGGTCGATCTCCTGCAGGCCGCGTTTCACGCACTCGTTGAACTCGCTGCCGAACCTCGTGAGGCGCACGCCGCGTCCCTGGCGCTGGAACAACGGCGCGCCCAGCTCCGCCTCGAGCGCCTTGATGGCGTGGGTGAGCGAAGGTTGCGTGATGTAGAGGTCGCGAGCCGCCTGCGCGTAGTGCTGGAGCTCGGCCAGCTTCACGAAGTAACGCAGATGGGAGAGGTTCATGGCAGGCCCGTCCTTGTCGGTCGAGTGGATGCGCTTCCCTTGAACTGCACGACTTGCCTCCTCTTCGAGGCCCTGCCGGATGCGGGCGAGTAGAACACGCTGTCGCCTATTGTAGCAGCCTTGGATGGGCGGAAGGCAAGCATTTCTATCAGGGCGCGAAGCAAGAAGCCCCCTCCCCCTGTTATTCCGAGCGGAGCGCTAAAGCCGCTCGAGGTACACCCTCCTTCCGGCACGGTAAGCGACGGTGAAGCCCGCGAATATGACGACGATGCTCGCGAGCCCCGCGACGAAGAACGCGTCCCATCCAACGTGTTGGTACAGCAAAGCCAAACCCGAGGCGGCAAACGCGCCCACCAGGTTCACCGGGATCAAAACAACCGAGTATATCTGGTCGTAGTCCCTGCTGCCGAACACGAGCCGCGTGACGTAAGGAAGAAGCGTGGTGACGAACGGGTAGATCAGGCCGTAGAGCAGACCGCCGCCGAACAGAACGGGCAGGCAAACCGCCTCGCCACCTGCCCAGATGCACGACAGGCCCAGAAAGCCGCCCATGCAGCCCACGACGAGCGCCAGCTGCACGGACTTCGACTCCAAAGCCCCGATGAGCACCTTTCCGCCCGCCATGCCCACCATGGTGAAGGCTTCGAGCGTTCCGGACATGACCATGAGGGCCGCCACGGCCTCCAACGTCGAGCGGTCGATGGCAACGTAGCTTTGGTAGAACGTCGTGAAGTGCTGCGGGAACACGCCGCCCACGTTTGCCATGCAGCCTGCGAACACGAGCGCGTAGAAGTACCAGCTTCTGAACGCCCGCTTGGCAGGAACGCCCGGCAGTTCGCGCACGGCGTCGCCGGCGGCTGCGGGCGACGCCAAAGCCTCGCCGTAAGCCCGCAACCCCACGTCTTCCGGATGCGAGCGGATGGCGAATACGGTGAACGGCACGCTCAGCGCGAAAGCGACGATTCCCAGCACTAGGTACACCTCGCGCCAACCCGATAAGTCGGCGCCGAGCAGATGCTGGCCGATGAGGTTGAGCACCGCACCGCCGACGCCGGTCATGGCGTACGTCAGCCCGAGCACCAGGCCGAGGCGTTTTTTGAACCACCGGTTGAGAAGGCTCGCCACCATGAGCCACAGCAAGGTTATCTCGCCGAAACCTATCAGCACGCCCGAGACGTACCACTGCCACAGCTCGGTGTAGAACGACATGGCCATGAAGCCGCCGCTGGTGGCCACGGCGGCGGCGGTGCAGACGACGCGCATGTCGAACCGATGCAGAACCTTGCCCATGACGGGCGACAGGACCACTTCGGCAAGGTACACGATGGTCATGTAGAACGAAACCTGGAACACGTCGACGCCCAGGTACTGCGACACGGGCCGGTAGCACAGACCGGGCACGCTGAACGCGACGGCCGCGCACCCGAACGTGCAGAAAACGCAGGTTGCGAGCACCGCCCAATGCCGGGGCGTCATGTGCTGGGTTCGAGCGCCGCCCATTGCGACCCCCTGTCTCGAAGGGGGCGTCCCCGCCCCACCCACCTCTTGTTCGATCCCTGATCGCCCGCGCCTTCGCCCAGCATCGGCGGCCCGCTTCGCACCGCCGTCCTCGACGTGCGAGCGCCCCTGCGGCCAAAGCACGTGCCGCCCGTTCGAACCGCAAGGGTGCTCGCACCCGAAGGCGCGGAGCCTGCCTGCGGGCCTTGCGGCCCGCCTGCGAGGCTATTCGGTCCACTGGGCCTTGATGGCCTTCTGCTTTCCGAAGGAGTACAGGCCGCACAGCAGCACGACGACCTGCATGACCAGCCCGACGATGAACACGACGGGATAGCCGAAGTTCGAGCCGAGGAACGCCCAGATGGTCGCGCCGAACGCGCCCATGAGGTTCACGAACACCGACACGCGGGAGTAGATCTCGGAGTACTCGCGCGTGCCGAAGATCTGGCGCACCACGATGGGGCACAGCACCACGGCGCTGGCGAAGAAGAAGCCGTAGATGCAGGCGCCGGCGTAGAGCATGATCTCGGACTGCACGCCCAGCCACACCAGCAGGATGCCGGCCACGCCGGCCACGAACGCGGCGATCATGGTGGTGCGCGCGTTCTTGTCGGCGAAGCCGCCCATGGCCACCTTGGATATGGCCTGCGCCACCATCACGGCCACCGACATGATGCCGCCGACCACGGCCACGTCGTAGGCAACGCTGCCCGCCGCGCCCAGCGAGCGCATGTAGGACGGGAACTGCGGGGCGATGATGGTGAGGAAGTTGATGAGGCCGGCGTAGATGAAGATGGCGTAGAACACGGGGCTCTTCATGGCCTTGGAGGCCGACAAACCGCGCGGCTTCTCGGGAGCGGCGTTGTCCGACACTTCGGCGCCGTAGGGGGCCAGGCCCACCTCCTCGGGCGTGGAGCGGATGCAGAACAGCGTGAAGGGCAGGGACGTGACGAGCGCGATGACGCCCCAGATGAGGTAGATCTGCGTGTAGGCCATGCCGCCAGCGTTGAGCGAGGTGAACAGGCCGTTCCAGATGGCGCCGCCCACGCCGGTCATGGCCATGCAGATGCCCAGGAAGAAGCCCGCGTTCTTTTTGAACCAGCGGTTCAGGAGCGTCGGCAAGGCCAGCCACAGGATGGAGATCTCGCCCAAGCCCAGCATGACGCCCGAGATGTAGAACTGCCAGATCTCGGTGTACAGGCTCATGAGGATGAAGGCGACGCCCACGAGCGCGGCCGACACCGACAGGATGATGCGGATGTCCATCTTCTGGATGAGCTTGCCGGCGATGGGCGAAGCGATGGTCATGGTCAGATACAGCACGGTGATGTAGAGGGCGAACGGCGCCGTGTTCAGCGATCCGTCGGCCGTGTACTGCCCCAGCGCCTCGGACACGACCGGCTGGAAGTTCGTCCAGGTCGAAAACGTCAGAGCCGAGCAGCCGAACGTCAACATGATGCCGGTTACGATGAGCAGCACGTGCCGCGAGCTCATCTTCACCTTCGTTGTCTCATTACTCACGATTGATCCTCTCCTAACATTTGCTTTTCCCCTGCCCCGTGCGCCCGTCCGACTGCCATCGGCCGGCCGCTTGAGGGCGGTGAACGATTTCCCGTGGGAAGTCGCACCGAGGACGAACTCCTGAGGTTATAATCCCGCGATTCTTAGCAAATTGGGACGGTCAATATTGAAAATATGAGTAATGATTCGTTTCTTCTATGAGTCGCTGCATCGAGGCGCGCCCGTATGCGACGCGCACGGCGTCGGCAACGGTTTGGGACATGCGGCGGTTTCTGTCGGCCGCTAGGCTCGATCCTCTTCCGCCAATGCGGCGTACTTGTCCATGAGCAGGGGCGCGGCGATGTAGACCATGATCTGGTCGGTGCCCTCGGCTATCTGGAAGCCGCGGCAGTCCTCCCAGATGAACGACACCCGCTCGCTGCACGTGTAGCCGCGCCCGCCGAACACCTGCAGCGCATCGGAAGCCACCTCGGTGGCGGCTCGCGGCACGTAGCGCTTCGCCAGCGCCACGGCCAGCCTCGTGGCCTTGGCGTCCGCACCGTCGTCCAGCATCCACGCCGCCTTGTACACGGCGTTGCGCATGTTCTCCAACTTCACCTCCATGTCCACGAGCATCTGCTCGATCACCTGGAAGTTCGCGATGTTCGTGCCGAACGCCGTGCGACGCCGCGCATAGCCCACGGCGTCCTCCATGGCAGCTTGGGCCAATCCCAGCGCCGTGGCGCACGAGAAGAGGCGACCCAGCTCGAACAGGTGGAACAGCTGGGGAAAGCCGGTTCGCTTGCCGTGCAGGCGGTAGTTCTCGTCGAGGCGCACGTCTTTGAACACCACATCGGAGAAAGGCAGCATGGACTGGCCGGTCTTCTTGATGGGATACACCTCGATGCCGGGCAGGTTGTGCGGCACGAGCCACAGCGACAGCGCCGGGTACTTGCCCTGCGGCGCATCCTGGTCGACGGCAGCCACCAGCAGATACGGCGCGAATTCGCCGTTGTTCACGAACGTCTTGCGCCCCGACAGTATGAGCCTTCCGTCCACCGTGCGAGTGGAGGTGCGCATGCTCATGGTGTCGGAGCCGCCCTCGGGCTCGGATATGGCCAGCGCGAAGGCAAGGCGCCCCTCGTTCTGGAACTGGGCGCGCACGAAGGAGAACTCGTCGGTGTCGGCGAACTCCTCCATGATCTGAAGGTTGAGGAAGTCGTTGGGAAACGGCAGCGTCGCGCCGCTCACGCGTGCCAGCTCCTCCAGCACGAGCACCTGGGCCACGAGGTCGTAGTCACGGTGGTCGCGGCGGTGGATGACGCCGAAGCCGTTGAAGTCCAGGTTGACGAAATCGCGCACCACCTCGTCGGGCAACCCTCCGTCGCGACGCCATTGGCTCACGTTCTCGAACGTGAAATGCTGGCGGCCGAACGTCCGCACCGATTCGATGAGCTTCTCGTGATCAGCAGTGAGACCGAAATCCATTCCGCACCTCTTTCGTGTTGGGTTCAGTGTACCCGATGAGCGGTCGAGCGTCGATGCGTCGAACCGCTCCACGCGACCGTTCGCAGGGAGTCTGACCGTCAATTCGGCGATTGTGGGTAGCGAATCAAGGGTCAAACGCCGCCCGAGCATCGCTTTTTCAAACAAGGCGGCTTATGATGACCCGAGCGGACGTGCTTGCGAACGCGCGCGAAAGGAGCGTCACATGACCGAACTGACCCCAGAATTGGTGGCGGAGCTGAAACGCAACGTGCCGCCCCAGCGAGAGTTGGAGGGCATCGAGATCACGGCCTCCGAGCCGGGCGGCGTGCGCTACGAGATCGACGTGCCCTCGTCGGTGCTCAACTACCACGGCACCATCCACGGCGGCTTCATGTCAACGCTGCTCGAGGTGGCGGCCGGCATGGCCACGTACGCCTACGGCGTGAGCAACGTCGCGCTTGCTTGCTCCACGAACTTCATTCGCGCCATGGGAGCCGAACGCGTGGCCGTGACGGCCGAGGCGTCCCACAAAGGCCGAAGCACCGCCGTGGTGCACTGCTCCGTCAACCAAGCGTCCACCGGAAAGCTCGTAGCCGAGGCGACGTACACCATGTTCCTGTTGGGGCCCCTGGCGTAGACGAGCCGCCTTTCGTCGTCTTAGGCAGGCATTCGGCAGAAGCGCGAGGCCGTCACACGACGCCGGGATTGCGGGGAAAGTACGGCTCGGGCGGAAGCGCCGCAGGATCGATCGACCCGACGAAGAACAGGCCGACTTCGGCCGTCACGCACAGACGTCCGTTTCCGTCGACGATACGAACTTCCACGAGCGCCGTCGACGAGCCGTCGTGCAGGACGCGCGCCTCGACAGCCACGCTGTCGCCCACCTCCACGCCCCGGATGAAATTGAGGCTGGCCTGCTGCGTCACGTTGCGCTTGCCCAGCGTGTAGCCCGCCATGCACGCCGTCACGTCCACCAAATACATGAGGTATCCGCCATGCACCTTGCGAAACAGGTTGGACGTCTCGGGCGGCGCGGCCACGCGGTTGCGCACGAACCCGCGCCGCAGCTCCTCGCTGACCACGGCCGTGAAGCCCCCGAGATCGCTCAAGTGGTTAAGGCACCCTTCGCGCAGATACGCGGGCAGATCGACGGATTCCGCAAGATGGACCACCGGTTCTCCTTTCGAAAACGCCCTCCCCCGAACACCCAAAAGAGTCGAGGCTTTTTCAGAGTGCCGACCCGAGCGGCCATGCGCCGCGATCCCTAGCCGAAGCGGTACTCCACGCCCATGGTGGGCTGGGGGTTCTCCCACTTCTTCACGATGGTGGAGCCGCAGGCGATGCGGCAGGTGCCGCACTCGAGGCACCCCGCGTAGTCGAAGGACTTCTTGCCCTCGGCGTCGACCTTGTAGAGCGCCGCCGGGCACACGCGCACGAGCTTCAGGAACTCCTCAGTGTCGGGGTCGTCCACGAGCTCGATGTGGGCGCTCTCCTCGTCCACCTCGTACTTGTCCAGCGCCAGGAACTCGTCGACGTTGACCGTGATCTCGGCTATCTTGCTCATAGGGACTTCACCGCGCCTCTCACTTCCTTGGCGAGCTTGAACAGCCCGCGCTTCTTCACTATGGGCATCATGCGCTTCACGAGCGGCCTCTGCGGCGCGCCGTCCACGCTGAACATGGCGTTGAACACCTCTTTCACCATGACCGGGTAGTCGGTGAACATGCTCGACCACCCCTCCATGACGTGGGGCCATTTGGAGAAGGTCTTGAGGTCCTGGATGACGAAGGATCCCTCCATCGCGGTTTTGTAGGAGGCGAGGCCCGCCTCGCTCACGTCGCCCTCGTCGATGGCCTCGACGGCCGCCTGGCCGGCCATCTGGCCGGAGGCCACCGCGAAGTCCATGCCGCGCACCTGGTAGCCCATGTTCATGCACAGGCCGGCGGTCTCGCCGGCCACCAGGCAGCCGTCGAACACGTACTTGGGCACCATGCCGTAGCCGCCCTCGGGCACCATGTGGCCGGAGTGCTCGACGAGCTTGGCGCCCTTGATGATCGGCGCGACCGCCGGGTGGTTCTTGAAGTCCTCGAGCATCTGGTAGACCGGAGACTCGTTCGCGCCGTCGGCGGCCAGCGAGATCGTGGCCACGAGCCCCAGGCTGATCGAGTCCTTGTTGGTGTAGAGGAACCCTCCGCCGACGTTTCCGTGCGTGCAGTCGCCGACGAAGAGCATCGCCGCGCCCTCGCCCTCCGGGACCAGGAAGCGGTCCTCGATCTGGGAGGCCGGCAGCTCGAACACCTGCTTGATCCCGACCGCCATCTGGGAGGGCTTGGGCCTCGGGTTGCCGAGGCACCTCTCGGACAGGATCGGGTTCACGCCCTCGGCGAGGATGGTCACCTGCGCGGTGATCTCGTCCTCGCCCGCGCGCACGCCGACCACGCGGCCGGCGTCGTCCTTGATGAGCTCCTCGACCGCGATGCCGCAGATGTACTCCGCGCCGGCGTCCTCGGCCTTCGAGGCCAGCCACTGGTCGAAGGGCGCGCGCAGCACGGCGTAGGAGTCCCTGCCCTCCTCGGCCAGCTCGGGGCTCGTGAAGTCTATCGCCATCTGGCTCTCCGGGTCCATGAAGGCCATGCGCTCGTGGGTGATCTTGCGCTCCAGCGGGGCCTCGGACTCGAAGTCCGGGAACACCTTCTTGAGGCTGTGCGAGTAGATGCGCCCGCCGGTCATGTTCTTCGCGCCGGCGAAGTTGCCGCGCTCCACGACGAGGACGGACTTGCCGGCCGACGCGGCCGTGTAGGCCGCCACGGCCCCGGCGCAGCCCGAGCCCACGACGATGACGTCGAAATCTGACATGTTGGTTTCCTCTCTCATCTTCCGAATACGTGCCGCCGCCTCGGGTTTCGGCGAGGTTTCGACCGCGTACGAGCCGAGGGGCGAGGACGATGCGCCCACCAAGCGAGTTCCGCAGGAGCCGAAACGTCCGGCGGGCGTTTCGCGCGACCTCAGGACCGCCGAGCGACTGGGCGCGTCGTCCCCGCCCCGGCAGGTCGGCATGCGCCTACAGCGCCGCGACCAGCCTCGGCAGCACGTCCTTCAAATCGCCGACGATGCCGTAGTCGCACTGCCTGAAGATGGGCGCGCTCTTGTCCTTGTTGATCGCGAACAGGGTGCCCGCGCGGTTGCAGCCCACCATGTGCTGCATCTGGCCGGAGATGCCGCAGGCCACGTAGGCCTTCGGCGAGAGCATGAGGCCCGACACGCCGATGTACGTTTCGCTGGGAAGCCAGTCCACGCCCTCCGTCAACGGACGGGAGCAACCCAGGCCCGCACCCAACTTGTCGCAGAGCGCGCGGGCGAGGTCGAGGTCGGCCTCCTCGGCGAAGCCGCGGCCGGCGGCCACGACGACGTCGGCCTTGCCGAGGTCGACGCCGCTCAGCTCGCGGGGCTTGCGATCGAGCAGCTCCACCGGATGCGCCGGCGCGACCCAAGCGACGTCCTCGACGGCGTTCGCGCCGGAGGGCTCGGCGCCCTCGAAGGCGCCGGCGGCCACGGTGTACACGGCCACGTCGCCGACCGGCTTCTGCACGCGCTCGGCGACGCCGCCGAAGTACAGGCTCCTCGCACCCGCGTCCTCGAAGCCCAGAACGTCGGTGACGGTCGCGGTGCCCGCATGGGCGGCCAGCTTGCCGGCGACGATCTTCATGCGGCGCGTGGGCTCCACCAGCACGACGCCCGGCTGCTCGGCGTCGAACACGGCCGAGACGGTGTCGGCCGCGTCCTCCATCACGGCGCCCTCGGGCACCGAGATGCGTGCGACCTTGTCGGCGATGCCCTCCGGGGCGTCGCCGAAGGAGACGAGCACGACCTCGTCGGCCATGGTGCGTGCGCCGGCGGCGAGCTCGCGGGCGGCGTCGGAGCGTTCAGCGATTACCAGTGCTTTCATGGGTATCAACCCTGCCTTTCTGCGAAGTGGGATTCGGTTTGCGACCAGGGGCTACAGGGCCGCCTTGAGCGCGGCGGCGAATTGCTCGACGGCGCCGTCGGACGAGGCGTCGAGGATCTCGAGTTTGCGGCTGGCCTGCTCGGGCGCAAGACACGCAACCGTCTCAAGCGAGGCCGCCGCGCCTCCGCCGGCCCCGACCACCTCCATGGGCTTCTTGCCCGCGGCCAGGATGTCCTTCATGCCGGGGATGCGCGGCACGGCCACGTCCGGCGTCACGGACACCACGGCCGGCAGCGGCACGCGCACCGTCTCCACCACGTCCTCCAGCACGCGCTCCACCACGAGCGCGCCGTCTTCGGGCGTTATCTTCACGGCGGCGTTCACCACGGGCACGCCCAAGCGGGCGGCCAGCTGCACGTCCACCTGCTGGGCGTAGTCGTCGGCGGAGCCGTCGCCGCAGACGACGACGTCCCAGTCGCCGGCCTTGGCGACGAGCGCGGCCAGGGCCTCGGCCGTGGCGTGCGCGTCCATGTTCGCGTACGCGTCGTCGGCGGCCATGACGAGCTCGTCGACGCCGCGGGCGAGGACGTTCTTCTTGAGCTTGGAGTCGTCGACGGACGCGGGGCCGGCGGTGACGGCCGTGACCTTCGAGCCCTCGACGGCCGCGGCCAGCTGGGCCGCGGCCTCGATGGCGTTCAGGTCGTACGTCGACACGGTGCCCTTGGCCTTGGAGTAGTCCAGGGTGCGGTCGGACGCCACCTGGATGTCCTGGTCGTCGGGGACGATCTTGCACGAGACGATGATGTTCATGATATGCGGGTCCTTTCCTTCGAAGGTTGAATCCGATAAGTACGCGAGCGGGAGGCGCGACGCGGAAGGGGGGGGGGGAGGTTCGCGCCGCGCATCTCGCCCGCAAGGAGAAGAGGAGGCTTACTGGGCGTACTTCTTCGCCACCTGGCGACCGGCGATGTAGGCCATGATCTCGGGCGTGCCGCCACCGAACATATTGCCGCGCATGTCGGCCCAGATGCGGCCGATGCGCACCTCGGTGGTGTAGCCTAGGCCGCCGTAGATGGCCAGCGCCATGTCGGCCACGTTGAAGCACTCGGTGCAGCCGTAGCGCTTGAGCAGGGCGGAGTCCAGCTGCACGGAGATGCCGTTGTCCAGCTCCCACAGCGTCTTGTACAGCATGTTGCGGGTGTTCTGCACGCGGATCTCCATCTCGGTGAGCTTCTCCTGGATCATCTGGAAGTTCGCGATGGGCTTGTTGAAGGCGATGCGCTGGTTGGCGTAGGCCGCCGCGTCCTCGAGGGCCGCCTGCGCCAGGCCCACCTGCTCGGCCACGAGGAAGGCGCGCTCCACCTCGAAGTTCTTCATCAGCATCATGAAGCCGTCGCCCGGCGCGCCCATGCGGTCGTCCTCGGTGAGCACCACGTCGTCGAAGTACACCTCGCAAAACGGGATGCACTGCTGCCCTATCTTGTGCAGCGACGCGGTGGAGATGCCCGCGCGGTCCATGTTCACCAGCCACAGGCTCATCTTGGCGTTGTCGCGCGACGGGTCCTCGTCCTTGGCCACCACGATGGTGTAAGGCAGGTGCTCGCCCATGGTCACCCACGTCTTCTGGCCGTTCAGGCGGTAAGTGCCGTCGTCTTGCTTCTTGGCCGTGCAGCTCATGTTGCGGTTGTCGGAGCCCGCGCCCGGCTCGGATATCGAGAGCGAGCACAGAGGCCAGCCCGTTTCGAGGTAGGCGTCCATGCACTTCTGGATCTGCTCGGGCGAGCCGAACTCCACGATGTCGAACATGGTGAGCGAGTTCTGGTACAGGATGTGGTTGCAGCCGCTCGAGTGGTACAGCTCCTCGATCATCAGGCCCAACGTGACCTTGTCGGCCGGGATTCCACCGTACTCCTCAGGGATGCCCATGAGGCCGAAGCCCATGTCGCGGTACGCCTCGGCCACCTCGTCGGGCATCTTCTGCGTCTCGTACATCTCCTTGATGACGTCTTCGGTGAAGTAACGCTCGCAGAACTCGCGCACGCTCTCAAGAAGAAGCTCTTGCTCGTCGGTCAAAGAAAAGTCCATCTCGTCCTCCGTTCATTTCCGAACATAGCGCCGGAAACACCCGGCCTCTTGGGTCAAAGGATACGCCGCACGTTCAAGCGAATGGACCAGCAAATCTTTTGATCTGGGTAAAAACGGAGCACTTTGTTATCCACTTTTTGGTTTTTGTGGTCATAATGAGGGCAGCGGGAACAAGGGTGACGGGGGCACCGTGGAGGTGCGCGCCTCGTCGTTCGCCTGCCACGATAGACAGGGTTCGTTTTTTGGGAGGTTGATCATGGGATCGCCAGCAACCATGCTCGAAATCGCCGAGTCGTTCGTCGCCCTGACGGAAAGCAAACCGCCGGAGAAGATATCGGTGTCGGACATCATCGCCCAGGCAGGCAAGAATCGCAAGACGTTCTACTATCATTTCACCGACAAGAACCACCTGATAGCTTGGACGTTTCGCCATGATCTAGCCTGCGAGCTGCACCGTCGTTTCAACGCGGGCCAGCTCGTGTTCGAACAGCCGACGGACGATCCGTGCTCCTCCCTTCCCTATTACGTTTTCATCAAGAAGGGCGTGCGCTCGCTCGACGGCTCGGAGTTCTTCGAGGCGTTGGCGGCGTGCTTCGAGGGGAGGCGTGCCTACTACGCGCGCGTGCTGCGCATGAGCGAGGCGGGCTGCCTGAAGGACTATCTGTACGACCTGTACCTCCCCGCCGTGCGCTCCGACATCGCATTCGTGCTGAGCAACCGGCGGCTCAAGGATGCGAGCGTCGAGTTCCTTGCCGAGTTCTACACCGGCGCGTTTCTGTCCTATCTCGTGCGGCGCACCTGCGACCTGCATCGCGCCCGCCTCATGGAGGGCGTTGGACCTTTCGCAAACATCGTGCACTCCTCGTTGGAAAACGAGATCAAAGAGCAGCAGCTTCGGCGCATGCTGTAGAAGCCGCCACGCCCGACTGCGAGCGAGAGAGGCGGGGCGCAAAAACGGGGCGCCGAAGCGCCCCGTTCCTTCTAGCATCCGTCACGTCAGCCTACTTCTCGGGGTAGAACCCGCTCGGCTCCTCGCCCAGGTTGATCATGATGTTCTTCGTCTGGGTGTAGTGCTCGAGCATGATCTTGTGCGTCTCGCGGCCGATGCCGGACTCCTTGTAGCCGCCGAACGGCGCGCCGGACGGAATCTGGTTGTAGGTGTTCACCCACATGCGGCCCGTACGCACGCCCTGCGCCACGCGGAAGGCGCGGTTGATGTCGCGGGTCCACACGGCGCCACCCAGGCCGTACACCGAGTCGTTCGCCAGGTCGATGACCTCTTGCTCGTCGGAGAACTTGATGACCACGGCCACAGGCCCGAAGATCTCCTCCTGCGCCACGCGGCAGGAGTTGTTCGGCACCTCGATGAGCGTCGGCCTCATGAACGCGCCCTTGGCGAGCTCGCCCTCCGTGATGCGCTCGCCACCGCAGAGCACCTTGCCGCCCTCCTGCTTGGCGATGTCCACGTACTCGAGGATCTTGTTGAGCTGGTTCTGGTCCACCTGGCTGCCCATCTGGGTGTCGTCCTCCCAGGGCATGCCCACCTTCACGTTGCCGAACACCCGGCACGCGTCCTCGACGAACTTGTCGTAGATGCTCTCGTGCACGAAGATGCGGCTGCCGGCGCAGCACACCTGGCCCTGGTTGAACAGGATGCCCAGCTGGATGCCGTCGAGCATCATGTCCCACTTGCAGTCGGGGAAGATGATGTTCGCGGACTTGCCGCCCAGCTCCAGCGTGGCGGGGATCAGGCGCTCGGCCGCCGCGCGGGCCACGTCTCGACCCACCTCGGTTGAGCCGGTGAACGCGAGCTTGCTGATCTTCGGATTGTCGAGGATGTACTGGCCCGACTTGGAACCGCGGCCCGTGACCACGTTGAACACGCCGGCCGGGATGATGTCCTCGGTGAGCTTGGCCAGCTCGAGCACCGTGAGCGAGGTGGTGGAAGAGGGCTTGAACACCGTGCAGTCGCCGGCGGCGAGCACGGGGGCGAGCTTCCAAGCGGCCATGAGGAACGGGAAGTTCCACGGCACGATCTGGCCGACCACGCCGATGGGCTCGTGCAGCACGAGCGACATCATGTTGCCGGGCAGCAGGTCGGCTTCGCCCGTATCGGCCAGCAGCACGCCGGCGAAGTAGCGGAAATGGTCGACGGAGAGCGCCACGTCGATGGCGCGCGTCTCGCGAATGGGCTTGCCGTTGTCGAGCGACTCAAGAAGCGCGAGCTTCTCGGCGTTGGCCTCGATGACGTCGGCGACCTTGTTCAGGATGATGGCGCGCTGGGCCTTGTCGGTCTTGCCCCAGGTCTCGAATGCCTTCCACGCCGCGTCGACCGCGCGATCGACATCGTCCTTCGTCGCGTCGGCGATGGTGGAAAGCTGCTCGCCGTTGGCCGGGCAGAACACGTCGATCGCGCCGCCGTCCGAGGCGTCGACCCACTGGCCGTCGATGTAGAGCTGATAGGATTTCTGAGCGGGATTTTCCATTCGTGCATCCTTTCATCCGGCGACGGCGGCGCCGTCACCCCCAACCTCGCGGCCAACCCGACCGCTCCCGTCAGCATACCGCGAGCATCGCCCACCTGTCAGTCGTTGTTTTGTGGAAACCCGTCAACGGTCGGGAAACGCTGTCGGCGCAGTAACAATTCAAAGCGGATCGTTGGGGATTGCACGGCGTCAACACGCGGCGGACGGCCGGCCGACACCGCCAAGCCAGTCCCGGATGCGGAAAAATCACCGATCTCCCCCTCCAAGAGCCCGGAAACGCCTCACCACGCATACGCTCAGCACTAATGAGCTAGCGTTTTTCCTGCTCGCAGGAAGCATATACTGCAAGACAGGCCGCGCCGCCTCGTCAAGTAGGGGAAGATCGATGATTTTTGTGCAAGCAGGCCCGGACGGGCTGCCAAGGCGCGCTCGCGCCGTACCAACACTTCGGGTGAAGCAAAGAGGATGCCAACCCCCCTCTTGAAAGCCAGGGCGGCCCGTCCGAAGACGGGCCGCCGCAAAAAACTCCGGAACGTGCGCGCCGCGATTAGCCGCGCTTCTCCTGCTTGTCGTTGAGCAGGCGGTTGAGGGCGTTCAGGTACGCCTTCGTGGACGACACCACGATGTCGCCGTCGGCGCCGCGGCCCGTGTAGATGTCGCCCGACGGGTCGGTCACGCGGATGGTCACCTCGCCCAGCGCGTCGATGCCGCGCGTGACGGACTGCACGGCGAATTCGGTGAGGTCGTTGTCCACCTGCACGATCTTGTTCACGGCCTTGCACATGGCGTCGATGGGGCCCGTGCCGTACTCGCATGCCGTGACCGTCTGGTCGGCCGCATTCTTCAGGGTGACGGTGGCCGTGGGCGTGAGCGGGAAGCCGCAGCTGATCTGCACGCCCTCGAGCGTGTAGAGCGCGCTCTCGTTGCGGTCGCGCTCGTTCACGAGGCTCTCGAGGTCCTCGTCGTACACTTCCTTCTTCTTGTCGGCCAGGTTGAGGAACGCCTCGTACACCTGGTCGAGCGCCTCGCCCTCCAGCTCGTAGCCCAGCTCCTCCAAGCGGTGCTTCAAGGCTGCATGCCCCGATCGGGCCGTGAGCACGATCTGGCTCGTGCCGGCGCCCACGTCGGCCGGGTCGATGATCTCGTAGGTGTCGCGCTTCTTCAGCACGCCGTCCTGGTGGATGCCGGAGGAGTGCGCGAAGGCGTTCGCGCCCACGATGGCCTTGTTGGCCTGCACGTTCATGCCGGTGATGGACGACACGAGGCGGCTCGCCTTGCAGAACTCGCGCGTGGCGATGTCGGTGTGGGCGTCCAGCTCGTCGCCGTGCATCTTGATGGCCATGACCACTTCCTCCATGGCCGTGTTGCCCGCGCGCTCGCCCAGGCCGTTGATGGTGCACTCCACCTGCGTGGCGCCGTTCTTCACGCCCTCCATGGCCAAGGCCGTGGCCATGCCCAAGTCGTTGTGGCAGTGCACGGACACCGTGACGTTCTCGATGCCGCGCACGCCCTCCATGAGGTACTTGATGCGCTGGCCGAACTCGGTGGGCAGCGAGTAGCCCGTCGTGTCGGGAATGTTCACCACGGTGGCACCGGCGTCCACGACGGCCTGGATGACGCGCACGAGGAAGTTGTAGTCGGAACGGCCCGCGTCCTCGGCGTAGAACTGCACGTCCTCCACGTACTTCTTGGCGTATTTCACGCATTTGACGGCGCGCTCCACGCACTCGTCTTCGGAAATGCGCAGCTTGTCGCGCAGATGGCTGGGGCTCACGCCCAGGCCCGTGTGGATACGGGGACGCTTGGCGTACTTGAGCGCGTCGGCGGCCGAGTCGATGTCCTTCTCCACGGCGCGCGTGAGGCCGCAGACGACGGCCGCGTCGCCCGCGAGCTCCGCGATGCGGCGCACGGACTCGAAGTCACCGGGACTCGAGATGGGGAAGCCGGCCTCGATGACGTCCACGTTCAGACGCAGCAGCTGACGCGCGACCACCAGCTTCTCCTCGGTGTTCATGGAAGCGCCCGGCGATTGCTCGCCGTCGCGCAGCGTGGTGTCGAAGATGTCGATCTTGCGCGTCATGTGCGTACGTCCTTTCCGTCACGTGCCCGTCGCCATCGCGCCCGGTGGAAACCATAGACGACGGGCGGCTCAATTTGGTTTGACTATCATAGCAAATATGCCGAGTGCGGAAGTGGGAAATCACGACGAACGCGCAAAGCGACCCCGCTTCGCCGCTCGTCACCCGATCCTACTTCGACGCGCGTCGCTTGCGAGCCGCGAGCGCTGCAGCCGCCGTAGCGAGGGATGCCAGCGCCAAGCCCACGACGAGCGGAGCCGCCGCGTCGCCCGTGCTCGCGAGCGCCTTCGGCTCGGCCGAGGCCTCGCCACCGCCCGACCCGGTGCTTTCGGCCGCAACGGACGCGGGCTCGAACACCGGCTCGTCCGCATCCTCGCCCGCGCCGAACCTCCACGCGCCCTCCCCCGCGCCGACCAGCCGCGCGCCGTAGCGGCTGTACAGCGCGTCGCCGTCGACCGCAAGACGATAGAGCTTCCCCGCTTCGAGTGCCCGCGGTAGAACCAGCCTGACAACCATGCCGTCCTCCGAAACCTGCACCTGCGGGCCGTTCGCATCGAGACGGGCCAGCTCGGCGCCGTCGGGCGCGCGCACCGCGAAGAAGCCGTGGCCCCGCTCCACGGGTTGGCTGAACGTCAGCTCCAGCGTCGCGGTGGCCGGGTCGTAGGAGACCGCGCCGTTCGCGGCCGAGAGTCGCGTCAGCGTGAGCGGCGCCGTGCACACGTTGAGCGACACTTCGGACTTCGACGTGCACGCCCCCGTCGACGACTTCCCCACCTCGATGGTCTCGATGATTTCCTGGGGCGTGTCGCTCGTGATGGTGAGCGAGGTCTTCCACTCTGCGCTTCTCTGGTCGCGTATGCGGTCGTACCCGTCGCGTCCGTCCGGCGCGACGGTCACGGGGCCCACGTACCAGTCGTCGTGGCCGTTGCCGCCCTTCTCGCCGCTGACGGAGTAGCGCCCCTCCGCGCTGTCCTGGGTCACCGTGAGCGTGCCGGGAAGCAAGGTGATGTCGTAGCAGTCGTCGCTTGCGCCGTAGAAAGCGATCTCATGCGCGCCGAGCTCCCACCAGCCGGAGATGCGCGGCGCGCCCACGCTGTCGATTACGTCGGGCGTCTCGCCGTTCACCAGCCCTTCCACCGTATACGTGTAGTCCGGCTCGTCCTCGCCGTACAGGATGGCCTGGTCGTCGGCCTTGATGGTGCAGGGGGCCTTTTCGACGGTGAGATACCCGGTGAAGCGCCCGTCCTCGTCCCTGTCGCCGTTCACCGTGTAGTACGGCTCGTCGATGGCGATCTTGACCATATAGCGCCCCTCGCTCACCTCGCTGCTCGGCAACGTGGGCGGCTCGGACGTCAGCGTGTACACGTTGTAGCCTAGATCCTCGCGCCACAAGGGCCGCCAGTACTGCACCGTGTAGTGCGGGTTACCGGGAAGCTCCAGATCGAAGGCTGCCGGTTTGCCCGTGTAGGTCTTCGTCTGCACAAGATCGTCGGAGTGGAGGTCCACGACGCGGTTCTCGATGCGCGGCCACGGGTAGCCGTCGCGCTCGGCCAGCACGGCGGGCGCGGGGAAGTTCATGGTTTGCGCAGGCACGCCCTCTTGCGCCGCAGCCCCCTCGTTCGCCCGCGTCTGCCAATGCGTCGGATCAGAGAACTTGAGCGCGGACAACGCACCTTCGCCGGTCATATCGACGATGGAAAGCCCGCCCACGTTGTTGTACTCGTCGTCCTTCACGGAGCCGCCGTTTGATACAAGCGCCCCTTCGATCTGCGTGTTCGATTCCGTTGCATACCAGCAGTTCTCCACCTTGCCCCGCAGTCCCGACGAGTAGGACGCGACGCCGCCGGCATAGCTCGCCTCGATGTCGGGCGCGGTCACGCGCCCGCCGTTGTAGCAGTCTTCGATGGTGCCGTACGCATAGCAGCGGCCGACGATGCCGCCCGCGTAGGCGTGCTCCTGCTCCTCGACGGAAACCTCGCCGATGTTGAGGCTCTCGGTCACAGAGCTGTCGGCGAGGGGAACAGAAGAGGCCATCTCGCCCACGACGCCGCCCGCCTCGTTTCTGCCGAGCACCCGGGCATGGTTGGCGCATCCCTTGATCCTCGAAGGGTCGCCCGAAGTCGGGCCTTCCGAGGACCCCGCGACGCCGCCCACCCCTTCGCCGCCCGTCACCTTGCCGGTGTTGTACGAAGCGTACACGCCGTCGATGCGGTAGACGGAGCCGACGAGGCCGCCGGTCGCGTCGTTGCCCGTCACGCTGGCCGTGTTCGAGCCGGACTCGATACGCGCGCCGTCGCCCTCCGCGCGACCGACCAGGCCGCCGGTCGAGTAGCCGCCCGTCACCTTGCCGTCGTTCCCGGCAGAACGCACGACGGCGTTCGCAGCGGCCATGCTGCCCACGATACCGCCCGTGTGCCTGTCACCGCTGACGGCGCCGACGTTCGAGCATCCGTCCAGCACGGCGCCCGCGCCCTCGATGCGGCCCGCCAAGCCGCCAACCCCCTCAGGGTTCTTCGCTTCCTCGTCGACGGACACGGCGGCGTCGTTGGCGCATGCCGACAGGGTCGCGCGCGCACCCGTCACGAGCCCGTAGATGCCGCCCACGCCGCTGTCGCCGCGCACCGGTGCCGTGTTCGTGTACGACGCGAGCGCGAAGTCATCCGCCGCCAGCTCGCCGATGAAACCGCCGGTCGCGTCATGCCCGACAACGCCTCCGCTGCAGGAGACGTCTTCCAGATGCGCGCCCGCGCCCGACAGCCGCCCGACGGCGCCACCGATCTTTCCGCCCCAGCAGGAGACAAGACCGTCATGGGAAGCCCCTTCCACCTGCGCGCTGACGCCCGACAGGCTGCCCACGAGCCCGCCGGTTATCGAGGCACCCCAGGTCTTGCCGACGCACGAGCAGTTCGTTATCCGCGCGTTCGCACCGGACAGCTCGCCCACCAGGCCGCCCGTCACATCATCGCCTTGAACCTCGCTGCGCACGTTGCAATCGGAAATCTGCGCGTCATCGCCCGCAAGCCTTCCCACCAGGCCGCCCGTGCGATCGCCGCCCCACAGGAAGTCCGTTTCGACGCGGCAATCCTGAACGTGCAACCGATCGCCCGTCACCGCGCCCACCAAGCCGCCCACGCCGTCGGCATCCGGCGCCATGATGTCCTCCTCGCACGCGCACGCGCGGATGAGCACGTCGTCGCCGGACACGAGTCCCGCCGCGCCGCCGGCCATGCTGCCTTCGGGCATCGCGCTTCCTATGCAGTTGTACAGCATCGCGTTGCTGCGGACCTCGCCCGCAAGGGAGCCGCACGGTTCGCCGTCGGCGCGCGGAACGCCGTCCACTTTCACGTTCATGATCCTACCGCCGTCGAGCACGGCCGCCAATCCAGCCATGTCGTATGACAGCGTGACGGTATGCCCCATGCCGTCGAATTTGCCGCGATACCCCTGCGCGCCGCCCAACCCGGCGAACACTGTGCCCAGGTAGATGTCGTTTGCCAGCACGTAGTTCTGATCGGGATGGTTCGCGGCCTCAAGCAGATCGTCCGCAGTGTAGAGAAAGGCGAACTCCTCGAACACCGGCTCCTCCGAACCGTCGAGCTCTTGGCTTTCGAAGTCGTGCCGCGACACGACGCCGGAGTATCCGACGCCGAGCGCGGCCGCCGCCCCACCCGGCGCGAACGGGGCCAGCAGCGGATAGCAGCGCAGCTCGGACGCGCCGTCATGCGATGTCGAGCGCGCGCTCGTGTACGACCACCGGCCGTCGCCCAGCTCGTCGCGCAAGCCCTCTTCCAACATCTGGTCGGTCGTGCGCCCCTCGACGCGGACGTCGTTGTCGTTGGTCGAGTTGTTGCCCACCGGGGAGAGGTTCACGCGGTCGGCGTTGTAGTACAGATCGCTCAGGCGGGAGTTCCCCGTGCTCTTGTTGCGCGTGCCGACGAATGCTCCCACGTCGTCCGAGCCCGAGACGCCGCCCGCCACGTAGCATTCGCTCAAGCTGCGCGGCTGGGGCGTGTCCGTCATGTCGCCCGCGATACCGCCCACCGCGCTTTCGCCCTCCACGTCGCCCGTGGAGTAGCAGTACGCGATATCCGCACTCGCGTCGCCCACGACGCCGCCCACCCGCAGGTTGCCGTGCACGGCTCCCTCGCTGAAGCAATCCTCCAGGTAGTGGCCGCTCAGATAGCCCACCACACCGCCGCAGCCCGTTCCGGTTCCCGTCACGGCACCGTAGTTGGCGCACAGGCCGAGCGCGTGGTCCAACCCGATGGGCACCTTGAAGATCACCTTCGAAGCCGAGGTGCTGCCCACGATGCCGCCCACGTTGTCCACGCCGCTCACGTCACCGTCGTTCAAAAGCGACTGGGCCATGCCGAACGTCTTGTTGTCGCCGATCACGCCGCCGACTTCCGAGCGGCCCTGCACGGCACCGTGGTTCACGCACAGCAAGACGCCGGCGTTGTTGGCGCCCACGATGCCGCCCACGCCGTCGCCCGTGCCCGACACGGCGCCGTCGTTCTCGCACCCCGTAATGTAGCAGTCGTAATCGATCTCGGGGCTGATGCTGCCCACGATGCCGCCGACCGAGCCGTCGCCCGACACGGTGCCGTGATTCTCGCAGTTCTCCAGAACGCCCTTGCCGTCCAAATGCGCCAGGATGCCGCCCGTCAGCGAGTTGTTGTCGGAGCTGGTGTTCGCCACGGCACCGTGGTTCGCGCAGTTGATCGCATGCGCGTCGTCGTTGAAGTAAAGAAAGCAACCGGCCGCATCGGCAACCGTGCCCGTGATGTTCCCGTAATTGACGCAGCTTTCGAAAACCGCCTTGCCCTCCGCGCGGGTTGCGATGCCCGCACCCTGCCCCTCGAGGTCGAGATGGCTCTCGCAAGACGCGATGCGGCCCGACGACGACAGCGCGATGCCGCCGACGGCCGTTCCCTGCAAGTCGCCGTCCGCGGTGCAGCCTTCGATGACGCCGCCGGCCTCGTTGAAACACGCGATGCCACCCACCAGGCCCACCGGCCCGATGGCGCAGTCCAGCTTCACGTTGCGGATGGTGCCGCTGTTCTCGTACGCCAGCGCCGAGGCGTACATGACGGCGGCGGGTTCGAGGGAATTGGACGTGGTGACCGCTCCGGTTATGAGCAGGTTCTCGATCAGGCCGGCGTTCTTGCGGAACATCGACAGAAAGGAGATGCCACCGTCGGCCGTCCCGCGCACGAAGCGAACGTCCATCGCGAGCTCGATTCGCGCGCCGTTGCCGTCGAAGCGCCCGGTGAACGTCGCATCGATGGGAGCGAAATCGGACTTCGGCCGAAACGTCGAGGGGGCGAGGTAGTAGTTCCCGTCGGCCGGATACGCGGGGTCTTTCCCGACCTTCGCCAGCTCGGCGTCGTTTTCGACGTAGATGGCCTCCTGCGGGCCGCTCCCGTCACCGAAATCATGCTGCTTCTTCGTGGGAGCGCTCGCGAACAGGGCGTTGGAAGCCGCGTCCTCGGCGCCGTCGGGCGCAGGCGCGTTCACGGCGTTGTCGGGCGCCAACGGGGCCTCGCCGGACACCGTGTTCTCGGGCACGGGCTTGGCGGCGCCGTCGGCTGCGGGTTCGCCCGTCGCCTCCGGCGGGGTCTCGCCGGGCGCCGTCCCGCCGGTTGCGGTTTCGTCGGGAATCGTCTCGCCGGCCGGGGGCGTCGCCCCAGGCTCCTCGGCGAAGGCGGCCGCGGGCACGAGCCCCAGCGCCAGAACCAGCGCCAGCGCCATCGAGAACGCGCGCTTCCCCTTAGTTTCCATGCGACCACCCCGTTCACGTCGAGCCGTCCGAAGTCGTCCGCACGAACACGGCCAGCCTATGCGGCGCGGGCGATATCGGCTATGAAATAAGTGTACGTCGCATCGTGACCAGGGCGCGGATCCGTACCTGCCAGATCGGCCCCATTCGTGCCAGAACCGCCGCACCTGCGGCAAAAACGTCCTGATTGGGGACTGTCCCCAATCAGGACATGTTCAGCACTTGCACTATCGGAACAACGGCCGCTACTAAGTCGGTCTAAAGGGAATGGCCCCGGTGCAATACCGAGGCCATTCGATCAGAGCCGCTTGAGAACTTTATGCAACCGTCCAACGTTCGGAGTCTCGTTCATTTTCGATGCAACCCCTACGACAAGAACGTTGTTCCGTGTGCCTAGGCAGACTTTTCCAAGAGAACCATTCCCGCATTGCAATCGGCCTCCTTGGTGGATGCGGTCTGTTCCCGAGGAGCATACCCTGCAGCCGAGACCGTCAGGCGGTAATCCGCCTCCTTCAGGTTCCTGAACCAGAAGTCGCCGAATTCGTCGGTTGCCGTCTCCAGGGCCTCGAAAGAACCGTCAAGAGGCTCCAGGGACACCTTCGCCCCTATGACCACCTCGTCGGCCGCGTCGTCGATGACCTGACCAGCGACCCATCGCTGGGGAAGATTGAGGTAATAGACGTTCGATTCGGGGTCGAGCCTCTCCGCCTTGCCGATCTCTTCCGCAAAGTCGCTTTCATCGCCGAAGCGCAAACCTCCCACCGGGCAGGCGTCGACGCAGCGCGGGACGCTCCAGCCGTCGTCTATCAGGTGCGCGCAACCGGTGCATCCCTGGGGAATCTCCAGCGCCTCGTTCCAATAGATACCCTCGAATTCGTCCGCCAGGTCCTTGCGGCCCTTCGCCTTCTTCGGATCGATGACGATCAGCCCGTCGTCCCTGTCCATAAGCAACTCGGGAGCGTAATCCCGCACGGCATCGCTTTGGGCTCCGATTATCGGCGTGTACGTGATATTGACCTTCGGGACGCTTCCGTGCACCTCCTCTTGCACCTTGCACCAGAATTGCCCCGTGTCCGGTTGCTCCGCGGCATACGGAAGCCAAGCGGTACCGCAGTGCTCGTCCTTGCAGGCGATTTGGCAGCTATGGCAGCCATTGCACCTATCAACGTCTATTACAAACACTTTCCTGGACATGTTTCCATCCTCTCCACAGAGCCTTATTTAAGCTTGAACGATTTTCGTGCTGGCGAGAGCGCCCTCGGACTTGTCGAACGGCCGATTGAACTGGTCGGGGTATTTCTCGGCCAATTCGAAAACATCGACCTTTTCGATGCCGACGAGGAAGCCGTTGGTCACCTCGCCGGGAGCGTTCTTGGAAGTCGTCGCGCTCGGGCAGATGAGGTTGTTCGCGCCGCCGCGATCGAGCCCGCCCGTGCCGAGGACGATGCCGTCCACACGCGCTCCGTGGTCTTGGCTCAAAACGTTCTCGCGGATGCGCTCGGTTGTCATCGCCCCGCCCAAAACGCTGCCGCGTTCGTTGTACAGACGAACGATGTCGCCGTCCTCGATGCCAAGCCTTTCGGCATCGCGCGGGTTGATCCAAACGGGTTCGTACTGGTACCCGTCGGGCCCCGTGACCTTGCATGTCGCAATCTCGCGGAACCAAGTGATGTCGTCTCCCTGCGCATGAACGCGCCAGCGAGGGTGGTTCGACATGAGCAAGAAAGGATAGTCCTTGGCCCGATCGCTCGACAGGCGCTCTTTGTGCTCGTCGGACTCTTCGATCCAATGCGGAACCTCAGGTCGCTCAGGGTCGTTCGGCCAATGCTCGTGGATGCTCAGCGAGTAGAACTCGATCTTGCCCGTCGGCGTTTCGAGCGGGTTGTTCTCGGGGTCTTCGTAGAACGCGCGCATGCCGACAGGATCGCTTTTCCAATCGGCTTCGTCCTTGAAGCGAATGGGCAGGTATCCCTTTTCTTGGAATTTCTCAAACGGCATATGCTCGCTGCATCCGCCGAATTCGTAACCGACGCGCTTCATCGTTTCAAACGACGGCTCGCCCATGATGTGGCCTACCTGGTCGGGCGCGATCTGTCCACCCGACTTGCCGGCAACGGCGCCCTTCAAATCGGGGGAATAGCACCACTCTTCCATAAGCTCTTCCGCCATGCCGAGCTTTTCAGCGATAGCCAATACGGCTTCCGCATCGGTCTTGGCCTCGCCAAGCGGATCGATCGCCGGCAACTCATCGACCACCATGTCGTTTTCACCGCACTGGAACGACGTCCCGATGTCGTCCTGCTCGAATTTGGTCGAGATGGGCAAGATGATATCGGCGAACAGCGTGTCGTTCTCCATCCAAGGATGCTGCACGAGGTAAAACTCTATCGACTCGTCGCGCAGGGCCTCTTGCATGGTGTTCCCGCCGTTCCAGCACGTCGACCAGCAAGGAGTGTCCGTCCAGATCATATGTATGCGCTCGGCACCAGGAAGCGGGAACTCGTAGTCGACGTACTGGTCCTCCAGCGGCATGTTGCAAACGACGCGTCCCGGCCAGGTGAGCTTTTCCCCTTCGGGCATAAGGATCGCTTTCGGAACCAGCGTTTGCGGGATGAAGCTCGTGAGGTACGTTCCTTGGACATGCCCGGAATAAGCCGCCCACATGAAGGTGCCCCACTCGCCCTTGGGAAGCGAGTTCAAGCCCTCCATGCCGAACAACCCCCACTCGATGAACTTGAACATCGTACGGCCGGGAGCCCCCACGCCCTGCATCGCGAGAAGGGCGACCTCCAAACGCGCAGGCTCCGTCGAGAAGCAGCTGCGGATGTACCCGCCGCCGTTGCAGTGAGCCGTTGAGACGTTGCGCGTTGCCCAATAGCGCGCAAGCGCCTTGATCTCCGCCGCCGGAACGCCGCATTTCGACTCTGCCCACCGAGGGGTTTTGGGAATACCGTCCTCGCCGCCCATGACGTAGCGTTCGAACCAATCGAATCCCTCGGTATGCGTTGCGACGTACTCTTTTTCGTAGGTTCCCTCTTCGATCCAGGTATAGGCTATTCCCAGCCAAAGGGCGGCGTCGGTGTTCGGAAGCGGGGTTATCCATTTGTCCGCATGGATCGCCGCGCCGTAATTGAGGTCCGGGCAAATGTATATCTGCTTGATGCCGATCTCCAACCAGAAATAGCTGATCTTGGAGGCCATGAAGCCGCCCCAACCCCAGGGCGTGGTCTCGGGATCGCAACCGACGCAGATAACGGCGTCGGCGTTCTCGCTGATATCCCAAAGCGTGTTCTCCTGCAAGGCCTGCTGGCCGAGCGGATTCATGCCCCACATGTGCTTGGCGCCCCAATACCAGCCTTCCCAGCTGTCCGGCTGCCTTGCTTGGAGGGTGAAGCCGCCCATCAGGCCCATGAGGCGGGTGTTGCAGCCATGGCTTGCATGTATGACCTTGGTTTCGCCATGCCCGTCGCCCTGGCAGAGAATCGAGTAATTCCCGTACGTGTCTATGACGCGGCGAATCTCATCGGCGCAAATCTGGGTCGCCTCGTCCCAGCTGATGCGCTCGTACTTCGAGATGCCGCGGTTTTGCGGGTTCCTCTCGCCCTGAGGGTCCCAATCCACGCGCTTGAGCGGGTAAGGAACTCGGTTCGGAGAATAGACGCGCTTCTTGTAGGCAAGCGCCATGGGCGACACCGTAGTGGTCATGCCGCTCGTAAGGGTGTGGCCCCTCACCTCGATCTTCCATGGATTGATCTCGTCTTCGGCGTATTCCTCGTCGAAATGCACGGGGCGGATGCGGGCGATCTTGCCGTCTTTGACGTCAACGGCAGCCGTATTGCTGCCCGATGCGAATCCGCACCATCCCGTGGTCTTGTAGACCGTTTTATCCTGTGTGCTTGCCATGGCCTCCTCTTTCTCTCATCCGACCAACAAAGAAAACTTGTCGATCGAGCTCCTGAAAACAAGCCTAGAGCAAGCAGGTCTTTTTCATTCCCGCTCTTTGCTTCACTATAGTTAAGCAAACCTGAAGGTTGCCGGATGGTCGAGCCCTACCAGGTTCTATTCGTCGTTCTTTTTTGCGGATTCCTCGATCGTCAGATTTGAAGACGCGCTGAATTGGAGCAGCTTCGGAATAACCGATATAGCCGATGCGGCCTGCACTCCCCTTTTCAGCGTTTTCAGAATAGGCTCGAGGTCATCGGTTTTCACGGTTGGATACATCACGAGTATGGATCGCCATATTTCCGGCTCTACGATCGGAAGATGCCGTTTTTCCGAAAGCATCGTTAGGGGCGCGGTCATGAGAGACGACCGGAAATGTATCACGTTCGGGTCGACCATGGATGCAAAGTACTCTTCCGAGCTGGATTCCCGAACGTTTTCCCAGTTCATTCCGATCTCGTCGAGAAATTCATAGTACCAAGGGCTGACGCCATCGAGATCGGTCGGCACGGTAACCTTCAGATGGGTTATCTCGTTGCATTCGATCGAGTCCTTGTCCGAGAACGGAGGTTTGTTTGGAAGCGATACGAAAAGCTGCTCTCTCGTCAATTCAAAGGAATCGAAGCCTGGTACAGAACGAGATTTCGAGAGGAAAACAAAATCGTATAGCCCTTTGATCAATCCCGATAGAACCGCAGACTCGTCATCGATCGTCACCTTGAAATTCAAATCTGGATGAGCGTTAGCCACGTACGCCATCTCCGAATTGGCCAAGGTGGGATAGAAAGAGCCAACCCGTATCGTTCGCGCATCGATTCGTTTCCGACGTGCTATCTCCTCCTCGATCTCGTTTGCGAGAAAAAGGATTCTTTCAGCGCGGTCGAGCACGATTTTCCCATAGAGAGTCGGCTTCAGGGGAGAATGCGTGCGATCGATGAGCGTGCATCCCAATTCGGATTCGAGCTTCTTGATGTTTTGGCTCAGGGCAGACTGCGAAATATAGAAGTTATCCGCAGCGACCTTCATTGAGCCGCTGTGGATCGTGTTCACAAACAAATTCAATTGGAATAGATTCATCGGCGACCCCCCCCCCAGAACGAACTTCATTCTTGCACAAAGGATTCCACCTTTGCAAGCATGCGGATCTGCGGCGGATGGCGAATTCGAGCAAACGCGGCGGCGAGCGCGTCCCATGCCCCCTTCGTTCGTTTCATCTGCCCTTCCATGAAACAGGGCGGCTCCTCTCGGAACCGCCCTGCTCGCCTTCGCAGTCGTTCAGGTTCGTGCGATTGGCCGAATGCTCGCTCTTTTCGCTACAGCTTCACGTACCAGAGGTTCTTCAGCTCGGGGATCTCGGCGCGCAGACGGTCCAACACGGCGTCGTCGATCGCGCCTTCGACGTTCATGTAGACGAGCGCGCACTGGTCCTCGGGCTTCGCGCCGATCTGCATGGTGGTGATGTTGATGCCGGCCTCGCCCAGGATGGTGCCGATGGTGCCCATGCGGCCCGGAGCGTCCACGTACTCGAAGATGAGCGACTGGCGCCCCGGCGCGATGTCTATCTTGTACCCCAGAAGCGACACGATGCGCGCCGTCTGCGCGGCGTCGCCGCGGGTGCAGGCCACCTCCGTGCCGTCGGCCATGACGGCCACCGTGGAAGCGTAGCCGTCGGCGTCGGGGCGCGCCTGCGTCTCCACCTTGATGCCGTGGCGCTTGGCCACCGCGTCGGCGTTCACGGGCGTGACCGTGGCGCGGCCCTGGTAGGACAAGAGGCCCTTCACCGTGCCCGCCACGAGGATGGACGGGTCGGCGGCGGCGAGCGCGCCGGCGGCCGTGAGCTTCAGGTACTGCGGCACCTCGCCGTGGATCTGCGCCAGCATGCTGCCCATCATCTGGCAGGCGGGCACGTACGGCCCCACCGCGTCCATGACCTCGGGCGGCACGGGCGCCATGTTCACGGCCGTGGGCACGATGGAGCCCGCGAGCCCGGCGGCCACGTACTCGGCCGTCTGCACGCCGGCGCGCAGCTGGGCCTCCTTGGTGGACGCGCCCAGATGCGGCGTGAGGATGGCGTTGTCGAACTCGTGCAGCGGGCTCTCCGTGCAGGGTTCGCTCTCGTACACGTCCAGGCCCACGGCGCCGATCTTGCCCGCGGCCAGGAAGTCGGCGAGCGAGTCCACGTTGTAGATGCCGCCGCGCGCCGCGTTCACCAGGATGACGCCGTCCTTCATGCGGGCGTACTGCTCGGGTCCGAACATGCCGATGGTCTGCTTGGTCTTGGGCAGGTGCACGGTGATGAAGTCGGCCAGCGGCACGATGGCGTCCACGTCGTCGTAGAGCGTCACGCCCAGCTGCTCGGCGCGCTCGGGGCTGCAGTACGGGTCGTAGCCGACGAGCTTCATGCCGAACGCGCTCGCCCGCTCGGCCACCAGGCCGCCGATGCGCCCCAAGCCGAAGATGGCGAGCGTCTTCTCGAAAAGCTCCACGCCCGTGAACTTGGAGCGCTCCCATTTGCCGGCGTGCATGGAGGCGTTGGCCTGGGCGACGTTACGTGCGCAGGCCAGCATGAGGGCCATGGTGTGCTCGGCGGCGCTCACGATGTTCGACGTGGGGGCGTTGCACACGATGACGCCGCTGTCCGTGGCGGCCTCCACGTCCACGTTGTCCACGCCCACGCCGGCGCGGCCGATGATGCGCAGGTTCTCCCCCGCCTCGATGACGTCGCGCGTGACCTTCGTGGCCGAGCGCACGATGAGCGCGTCGTAGCCGGGAATCTCGGCGACGAGCTCGTCGGGCGACATATCCAGCTTCACGTCGACCTCGTAGCCCTTGTCGCGCAGCAGCGCGACGCCCGCGTCCGCCAGCTTCTCGGCAACCAGAACCTTCTTCGTCATAACGGCAACCACCTCTGCAAGAGTTCGATTCCTATGTTTTTCGCTTTACCGCGCTGGAGCATTCTACCTTCCGCCGGCGCAACGGCCCCCATGATAAAACGAAACCGCCCGCCCTTTAAGGACGAGCGGCGAAATAACCTATGAATAGCGAAACGATGGCTCCTTGGCACAGCCGTCACTTGCCGAAAACACCGGGATTCGAAGCGCGGATGCGATTGGATGTGGAATCGCCGATGTCCCCTTCCCCCATATCGGATATCCTTGATTCACCGCACACGCAAAGGGAAGGAACATTGTGGAAAAGACCGCATCGCAAAAAGCCCTTAAAGTTATCTCCATCATCATGATCGTGCTCGCCGCGCTGGCGCTGCTCTTGGGTATTGGCGGGATCGCGGCCGGCGGAGCCCTCGGTCTCTTGGGCACCAGCGTGGACGGCCGCCCTGGAGCGATGTTCGTGGGCGGATTGACCATCTTGGCCAGTCTCGCCATCGTGGTTGGCGGGGGCATCAACCTGGTCATAGGCATCTTCGGCTTGCGCGGCGCAAACGATCCCCACAAGATCGGCGCGTTTTTTGTGTTGAGCATCATCGGCGTTGTATGGGCCGCCATCAACTCCATCGGAACGCTCATGGGCGGATCGATGGATGCGGGCACCATCGTAAGCGCGATTTGCGGGCTTATCCTGCCCGTGACCTGCTGCGCGCTGGCCTACAGCATCAAGAAGGAGAACAATCTCTAAGCGTTCCGTTCAGAGTCGCCCCCGTTGCCGCCCGAGATATGCTTTCGGCCGCTAAGACGTGTTTTCGGCGACAGCACACGAAAAAGGGGCCAGACTCATTTGAGCCGAGCCCCTTTGCGTTGCGTTCTCGCCCTACCGATTAGCGGCGCGCGAAGTTGAACATGGAGCGGATGTTGGCGCCCACTTCCTCGATCTGCGCTTCGGCGTGCTCCTTGCGCTGCTCGAGCAACCACTTCTGGCCGTTCTTGGAGTCCTCCATGAACTCGTGGGCGAAGCTGCCGTCCTGGATGCGCGCGAGGATGGTCTTCATGGCGGCCTTGGCCTCGTCGGTGATGACCTGGGGGCCGGCGTAGTAGTCGCCGTACTCGGCCGTGTTCGAGATGGAGTAGCGCATGTTCGCCATGCCCCCCTCGTACATGAGGTCCACGATGAGCTTCATCTCGTGGAAGCACTCGAAGTAGGCCATCTCGGGCGGATAGCCCGCCTCCACCAGCGTCTCGAAGCCAGCGTTGATGAGCGCCGTCACGCCGCCGCAGAGCACGGCCTGCTCGCCGAACAGGTCGGTTTCGGTCTCGTTCTTGAACGTGGTCTCGATGACGCCGGCGCGCGCGCCGCCGATGCCCCAGGCGTACGACAGCGCCACGTCCTTGGCCTGGCCCGACGCATCCTGCTGCACGCAGATGAGGCACGGCACGCCCGCGCCCTCGGTGAACACGCGGCGCACCATGTGGCCCGGGCCCTTCGGCGCGATCATGACCACGTCCACGTCCGCGGGCGGCTCGATGTAGCCGAAGTGGATGTTGAAGCCGTGCGCGAACGCCAACGTGTCGCCGGCTTTGAGGTGCGGGGCGATCTCGGCCTCGTACGTGGCGGCCTGCGTCTCGTCGGGCGTGAGGATCATGATGAGGTCGGCTTCCTCGGCCGCGTCGGCCACGCTCATGACCTTGAGGCCCGCCTCTTCGGCGGCCTCGCGCGACTTCGAGCCTTCGCGCAGGCCCACGCGCACGTCGCAACCCGAATCCTTCAGGTTGAGCGCGTGGGCATGGCCCTGGCTGCCGTAGCCGATGATGGCCACCTTCTTGCCCTGGATGAGCTCCGGGTTCGCGTCCTGCTCGTGGTAGATCGTAACAGCCATGGTTGGTTTCCTTTCTGTTGGCTGGTTTTACCTTGGTTCAGGTTGTCGTCCTGGGCGGATGAATGCCCCGTTTGTCATCCTGAGCGAGCAGAGCGAGTCGAAGGATCTTCGGCGGCGCAAGATCTCCTTTGCCGAAGATCCTTCGACTGCGCGCTGCGCGCTCCGCTCAGGATGACATGGGGCTCACACGTCCTTGCTGTTCCGGCTCATCGCTATCTTGCCGGTGCGGGTGATCTCCTTGATGCCGTAGGCGCGGAAGAGGTCTTCCATGCCCTTGAGCTTGCTTTCGTCGCCCGTGGCCTCGATGGTGAGCGAGCTTTTGCCCACGTCGACGATCTTGGCACGGAACACGTTGGCTATCTCGATGATCTCGCTGCGCCGTTCGGGGCTGGCGTTTACCTTGAACAACACGAGCTCGCGCTCGATGGCGTTGTCGTTGGTGAGGTCGGTGATCTTGTGCACGCTGATGAGCTTGTGCAGCTGCTTGGTGATCTGCTCGTAGGCCACGTCGTCGGCCTTCACGATGGCCGTGACGCGCGACATGGTGGGGTCTTCGGTGGGGCCCACGGACAGCGACTCGATGTTGAAGCCGCGCCGCGAGATGAGCCCCGTCACGCGCGACAGCACACCGGGCTTGTTCTCCACGAGAACCGACAGGATGTGCCTCATCGCTCTCCCCCTTTCCCGCCCGCGGCGCCGTCCGCCTCGGGCACGTCCGTGCGCACGGCGCCCACCGCCACGTCGATGGCACCGATGACGTCGTCGAGGGCCTTGCCGGGCGCCACCATGGGAAACACGTTCTGGTCGCGCGAGATGGCCACGTCCAAGAGATAGGGGCCCTCGGCAGCCAACATGCGCGCGAGCGCCGCGTCCAGCTCGGCAGGGTCCTCCACGCGCGCGGCCTGCCAACCGTAGGCGTCGGCCAGCTTCACGAAGTCGGGGTTGGCGTCGAGCAGCGTGGACGAGTAGCGCTCGCCGTAGAACAGGTGCTGCCATTGGTGCACCATCCCCAAACAGCGGTTGTCCATGATAAGCACCTTCACCGGCACGCCGTGGATGGCGGCCGTGGCCATCTCCTGGCTGTTCATCTGGAACGACCCGTCGCCGGCCACGCACACCACCGTTTTGTCGGGGCACCCGATGGCGGCGCCGATGGACGCCGGGAAGCCGAAGCCCATGGTGCCGAGGCCGCCCGACGAGATGAACGAGCGCGGAACCTCGCGTGCGACGTGCTGCGCGGCCCACATCTGGTGCTGCCCCACCTCGGTGACGACGATGCTCTTCTCGGGATCGAGCGCGTCGGAGAGCTTCTCCATGACCACCTCGGGCACGATCTCGTTCGGGGCGTCGCCCACGTTCGGGTGGTAGAACGGGTGGCGCCGCCGCCATTCGGCGATCTGCGCCACCCACGCCGCCGTCTCGGGCTGGGCACCCTCCTTCTCAAGCTGGGCCACGATACCCCCGAGCACGCCCTTCAGGTCGCCCACGATGGGGATCTGCGCCTCGCGCACCTTGCCGATCTCGGCCGGGTCGATGTCGATGTGGATGACCTCGGCGTGGGGCGCGAACTCGTCCAGACGCCCCGTCACGCGATCGGAGAAGCGCGCGCCCGCCGCGATGATGAGGTCGCTCTCCGTCATGGCCAGGTTCGCGTACTTGGAGCCGTGCATGCCCACGGGCCCCAGGTTGAGCTCATGCGAGGCGGGGAACGCGCCCTTGCCCATGAGCGTGGTGACCACGGGGATCCGCATGAGCTCGGCGAGCGCCTTCAGCTCCGCCGCCGCGCCGGAGGACACCACGCCGCCGCCCACGTAGAGCACGGGGCGCTCGGCACGGCGGATGCGGGCCACCGCCTGCTTGATCTGCTTGGCGTTGCCGCGGTAGGTGGGCTTGTACGAGGGCAGGTTCACCTCGTCGGGGTACTCGAACACCAGCCGCTCGCTGGCCAGGTCGCTCGGCACGTCGATGAGCACGGGGCCGGGACGCCCCGTCTTGGCGATGTGGAACGCCTCGCGGAACGTGGTCGTGAGCTCGTCGGTGGTCTGCAGCAGGTAGCTGTGCTTCACCACCGGCATGGTGATGCCCACGATGTCGGACTCTTGGAACGAGTCGGTGCCGATGACGCCGCGCGGCACCTGGCCGGTGATGACCACGAGCGGCACGGAGTCCATGTAGGCGGTCGCGATGCCCGTGACCGTGTTTGTGGCGCCAGGGCCGCTCGTGACGATGGCCACGCCCACGTTGCCCGTGGCGCGCGCGTAGCCGTCGGCTTCGTGCACCGCGCCCTGCTCGTGGCGCGACAGCACGTGCTTGATCTGCTTCGAGTCGTACAGCGCGTCGTATATCTTGATGGCCTGGCCGCCCGGATAGCCGAACACCAAGTCCACGCCCTCGGCCTCGAGCGAAGCCACGACGGCCTGAGCCCCGGTCATGGTGGCGCCTTGCTTGTCGATCTTGCTGCCCAGGCCGCGCGGCGCGCCCTTGACGGCCGCCGTCGCGCCGGGACGCGGCTGCTGCTGGTTCTGATGCGGTTCGGTCATGAGACGTACGCCCCCTTGTCTGCGGACGAGACGAGCTTCGCGTACTTCGCGAGCACGCCGTGGTCGTGTTTCGGCGCCGGCGGCGTCCATTCCGCGCGGCGGCGTTCCAGCTCGGCGTCGCCGACATTGAGCGTGAGCGCGCCGCCCTCGATGTCGACGGTGACGGAATCGCCCTCCTCGATGAGCGCGATGGGGCCGCCGGCCGCCGCCTCGGGGCTCACGTGCCCCACGGCCGGGCCCTTCGTGGCGCCCGAGAAGCGCCCGTCGGTGATGAGCGCCACGCTCTTCGACAGGCCCATTCCCACGATGGACGACGTGGGCGTGAGCATCTCGCGCATGCCCGGACCGCCCTTCGGCCCCTCGTAGCGGATGACCACCACGTCGCCGGCGACGATCTTGCCGGCGTTGATAGCCGCGCAGGCCTCCTCCTCGCTGTCGAAGCAGCGCGCGGGACCGGTGTGGCAGAGCATGGAGGGGTCCACGGCCGACTTCTTCACGATGGCGCCGTCGGGCGCGATGTTGCCGTGCAGCACGCGCAGGGCGCCCACCGGCGAGAAGGGGTTGTCGTGCGCGCGCACCACCTCGCCGTCGGCGGGCTTCGTGCATGCGCGCAGGTACTCCTCCATCGGGCCCATGCACGTCACCGCGCTGCGGTCGATGAGCCCCAGCCGGTCCAGCTCGTGCATGACCACCGGCACGCCCCCCACCTCGTACAGGTCGGTGAGCGGGCGCGGGCCGGAGGGCTGCAGCTTCACGAGGTGCGGCGTGCGCGCGCTCGCGGCGTCCCAGTCGTCCATGGTGATGGGGTGCCCCGCCTCGCGCGCGATGGCCGTGAGGTGCAGCACCGTGTTCGTGGAGCCGCCGAAGGCCATGTCGCATTCCATGGCGTTCTTGATAGCCGCCTCGCTCACGATGTCACGCGCGCAGACGCCACGCTCCAGCAGCTCCATCACCTTCATGCCAGCGTGCTTCGCCAAGCGGATGCGCTCGGAGTACACCGCGGGCACGGTGCCGTTGCCGGGAAGCGCGATGCCCAAGGCCTCGGTGAGGCAGTTCATGGAGTTCGCCGTGAACATACCCGAGCAGCTGCCGCAGGTGGGGCACGCGGTGTCCTCGTAGTACTTGAGCTCGTTCTCGGTCATGGTGCCGTTCTGCACGGCGGCCGCGCCGTCGAACAGCGTGTTCAGGTCGGTGGTGGGTCCGCACCCTCCCGGCTGCTTGCCGGCCAGCATCGGCCCGCCCGACACGAACACCGTGGGGATGTTCACGCGCAGCGCGCCCAACAGCATGCCGGGGACGATCTTGTCGCAGTTGGGAATGCACACGAACGCGTCGAAGGCATGGCCCCGCACCGCGCATTCCAGGCTGTCGGCTATGGTCTCGCGCGACACGAGCGAGTAATGCATGCCGTCATGGTTCATGGCGATGCCGTCGCACACGCCGATGGTGGATATCTCGAACGGCACGCCGCCGGCCATGTAGATACCGGCCTTCACGGCCTCGGCGATCTTGTCCAGGTTGTTGTGTCCCGGGATGATGTCGTTGCGCGAGTTGAACACGGCGACGAGCGGCCGCTCCATCTCCTCGTCGGTGATGCCGTCGGCCTTGAACAGGCTGCGGTGCGGCGCCCGCGCGACCCCGGTGGTCACGGCTTCGCTTCTTCGATGCATGCCGATCCTTTCTCCTCGTGCGTACCGCCCGCGCGCCCTCGGCGCTGCGGCTGCGGCCCGTGTGCCCATAAAAAAATCCCGCTGCAGGCAAGTCGCTGCACCAGGACCACGGTTAATGAGAAAGGATGCACCTCGACTGACGGAGGTTGCACGCTTCGACGGGTAACGGTTGTCGCCGGCTCAGCCTTACTTGCCCCGCGCGCGGAGCGGAGGTCGTCCGTTCGCACGCGAAACGTTCATGCCGAACTGCTCGGAGGGGGCTTTCGGACCGTCCACCGCCGGCTCGCAGCTAACCGCCGGCTCTCTGTCAGATGGATTCGTCCCTACTGGTCCTCGTCATCGCATTTCGATCTATGAGGTTGTTGGGCGTTAGTATACTCCTCGATCGTTGAGGCGCAAGAAAAACTTTGACGCTCGAAGGATTCCCGCAGGAAATTCACACGGATGCGGTCGGAGATAAGGGCAGAGAGGTCGACGAGATCTAACGTGCGGCCTGTTGATGCACAAGCGCTTCCACCCGCACAAGATCTTGTTCGGGGTAAAGCGTGTACACGAGGTCGAACGGATTCACCGCCACTTTGCGAACGCCTTCGCCGAACTCCTCCTTGATCGATGCCGGAACCATCGAAGAACCGAATTCGCCGAAACGCTCGATGTTGTCCAAATTCTCAAGGATGCGGTTTTCCACCTTCGGCGACGTCACCGACGCGAGATCGTCGGCGAAACGCTCCGCGTACTCCATCCTAGGCATGCGAGGCCCGCTTGTCGCGCACTGCGGCCATGAGATCCTCGCGAGACGAATAATAGCGCCCGTTCTCGAAATCCTCGCGAGATTGCCGAAGGGCCTGCGCCATGCGTTGCTCGTAAAGCGCCTGCTCGACGGCATCGTCAATTTTTCTTTGCAAAACGCCCTCCGACATGAAAGCGTACTTTCCGCGACCGTTCTCGGTGATGTAGACGATCTCGCTGTCCGCAATCTCCTTGATTTCGCGCTGCTGATTTTTCAGCGCGGTGGAGGGGTAAATAGCCGGCATAATCGTTCTCCTTAATAAGGTTCTTAATTGCGGTCTTTATTAGGAACCTTATTGTACCCTCTTTCAAGCCCGGAGTGCAAAGGCAACTGCCCTCGCCATACTACCGATGCGGTAGGCAGTTCCGATGAGTTTTTAATTGCAGGAAGAAAACCCGGCTTACTTACGGAGGATCGAAGATGCGGCCTTCTTGAAATCCAAGAGGTCGCACAGCTCCACGTCGAGCGCTACCGCAATGCGGTAAAGGCCGTCGACGCTGATACCCACTTTCCCGTTCTCTATGCGAGAAATATACGAGCCTCCGCTGGTACCACCGACCATTTTGGCAAGCCTGTCTTGGGACAGTCCTTGACCTTCTCTGACGGTCCGAAGCCTCTCTCCGAGGGTTTTTCTGAATTCGATTGCGTCCATTTCCCAAGGGTATGCGCTACAATCATAAAAGCCTTGACCGATCAGTCATGGTAGAAAGAGCGAAACCGAAAGGAATTCGCATGGACGAAAACAGAGGTGCCTCCACATTCGAAACGCTTGTGCATTTGCACGGAAAGAGCATGGAATACCTCAAATCGTCGGGAATCATCACAAGTTCCCAGATGAAGAAGCTAGAACAGGAAGATTATGGAGCCGTGAGGATATCGACAATGGGAGCAATCGTACACGTCTTGAATTGCGACATTTTAGAAGTCCTGAGCGCATTCGCCTCGGGCCGAAACGATTGAACGCGTTACACTCTCTCCCTCGCCGCCCTTCTGCCAGCAATCCATGCTATAGGCATCGAATAAGCTCCCTATGCCAAATGTGTTTATCGCAAATGAAAATGGCCTGTGGCCCTACAGCCTGCTCTATTGCCGTCGGCTTCCGCAAAAAACAGCGAAGGCCCGCGGTCCTATTCGGAACCGCGAGCCTTCGCCTCGATGCACTTCTCGCTAAATAGCCTTACGAATGCGCCTGCTCGAACTTGTCCATGAACGCCACGAGGGCCTCCACGCCGGCCTTTGGCATGGCGTTGTAGATGCTGGCGCGCATGCCGCCCACGCTGCGATGACCCTTCAGGTTCTCGAGTCCGGCGGCCTTCGACTCGGCCACGAACGCGGCGTCGAGGTCGGCGTCGCCCGTGACGAAGGGCACGTTCATGAGCGAGCGGTCCTCCTTGCGCACGGTGCCGCGGAAGAGCTTGCTCTGGTCCAGGTAGTCGTAGAGCAGCGCGGCTTTCTCCTGGTTGCGCTGCTGCATGGCCTCAAGGCCTCCCTGGTCCTTCAGCCACTTGAACACCTTGCCGCAGATGTAGATGCCGTAGGCGGGCGGCGTGTTGTACAGCGAGTCGGCGTCGGCCTGCGTCTTCCACTTCAGCATGGTGGGCGTGCCCTCGAGCACGTCGTCGCGGATGAGGTCCTCGCGGATGATGGAGATGACCACGCCGGCCGGGCCGATGTTCTTCTGCGCGCCGCCGTACATCACGCCGTACTTCGTGATGTCCACCGGCTCGGACAGGAAGCACGACGACACGTCGGCCACCAGGTCCTTGCCCTTGGTGTTCGGCAGCGTATGGAACTTCGTGCCGTAGATGGTGTTGTTCTCGCAGATGTAGACGTAGTCGGCGTCGGCGGACACATCCAGGTCGGAGCAGTCGGGAATGTAGGAGAACGTCTCGTCCTCGCTGCTCGCAATGGCGCGCGCGTCACCGTAGATCTTGGCCTCCTTGAAGGCCTTCTTCGCCCACGATCCCGTGATGAGGTAGTCGGCCACGCGGTTCTTCATGAGGTTCATGGGCACGGCGGCGAACTGCTGCGACGCGCCGCCCTGCAAGAACAGCACGCGGTAGTTGTCGGGAATGCCGACGAGCTCGCGCAGATCGGCCTCGGCGTTCTCGATGATCTCGCCGAACGCCTTGGAGCGGTGGCTCATCTCCATGACGGACATGCCGCATCCGCGGTAGTCCAGCATCTCGGACGCGGCCTCGGCCAGCACCTCCTCCGGCAAGACGGCGGGACCTGCTGAAAAATTGTACACCCTGGCCATGCGCGCTCCTTCTCTCTGTTCTGTTCCCCGGTCGGCCGCGATGCGTGTCGGCGAGCGCGTCGTCGCGCAAGCGGGCGGTGGATATGGATGCATTGTACTATGCGCGCGCCGCACGCGCGCAGACGACGGCAGAAAAGATCAGCGGGCGGCGGACCTGCCGCGCAAAGCCGGCACGGGAGGATGCCGGAAAGGCGTCGAAAGGGGAAACGGGGTGTCGGCTTGCTGACTGATCGGCCATACGCGGGAAACGGATGGGCCGATCGCAGGCGGGAAACGTCGCACGGAGCCTAAACTCCCTCTTCGCATCATGAGAAACCGTTGGACGAATCGGCGCGGCACCGCGATCGGGCGCACGGCGGGCCAACGACTGGAAGGAGGCACGGCATGCCGTACCGCGGACTACCCTATTTCGTATCCGAGCAAGCGGGCGCGGGCAACCGCGTGGACCCTTACGCCTCCGAGCGCCACGCCCTGCCCGACTGCGCTCAAGGCGTTCGCTATTCGAGCGCGCCGCGCAGCGACGAGCGCCGGGTGACGCCCTACCGCGCTTGCCAGACCGTGTGCCCGCCGCGTGCCCGCGCGTCCCGAGTCGACGCCCAGCCCGCGCTCTCCGACGTCGAGCCCCTGCGCATATTGGCGGCGGTCATGCTCATGGCCGTGGTCGCCGTGGTCGCGGCGTTCGTGGGCATCGGCGTGGCGAACGGCTTCACCGGCATCGTCGACGGAGCCGTCCTCAGCATCGACTCGTCCAATACCGCAAGCGAGAACGTGGCGCTCAGCACGGCGCCGTCGGAATGGGAGCAGGGCACGGTGCCCCAGCTGTACCAGGCCGACTACCAGTGGGCCGATCGCCCTTACGGTTCCGGCACCATGGGTTCCGCCGGCGCGGCTCCGCTGAGCCTTGCCATGGTGCATGCCTGCCTCACCGGCGACACCGCCACAGGCCCCGTCGAAGTGGCCTCCCTGGCGCAGCGCAAGGGCTACGCGGACCAGCCGGACGCCACCGCCCTGCTCACCGACGGCGCCGCCGAGATCGGGTTGACGGCGCGCCCCGTGGAAGCCAGCGAGCTTGCCCTGCGGCGCCAGCTCAACGCGGGCTTCCCCGTCATCTGCGCCGTGTCGTCCGACGCCTTCGGAGGGCACGCCACGTACATCGTGCTGTGCGGCATCGACGAGCACAGCCGCCTCGTCGTCTGCGACCCCGGCAGCGTGGACCGGTCGGAGAAGCGCTGGAGCTTCGACGACGTGCTGTCCGCGAGCACGTCGATGTGGGCCTACGGCGTGGCCGGCTGACGGGCGGGGTGAACGAAAGCGCCGCTTCACTGGGCTTGCAGGGCAAGGACGCGCGTTTTCACGACTTTCGATACGATCCTGATCGTGTTTTACGACACCACGTTGACCGGGCGCTCCCCCGCGGCCACGCGGGCGACGTTCTCCCATACCGCGCGATGGGCGCGGTGGAACATGCCCTCGGTCACGCCGCCGATGTGGGGCGAGAGCACCACGCGATGGGCGGCTTCGGCGGGCAGGGCGAGCAGCGGGTGGTCGGCGGGAACGGGCTCGGGATGGAGCGTGTCGCAGCCCGCGGCCCCGATGGTGCCGTTCGCGATGGCGCGGGCCAGCGCCTCCTGGTCGACGATCTCGCCGCGCGCCGTGTTGACGAGCACGGCGTCGCTTTTCATGCGGGCGAGGAAGGCGTCGTCCACCATGCCGCGCGTGGCGTCGGTCACGGGCACGTGCAGGCTCACGATGTCGCACGTGGCGGCCAGCCGGTCCAGCTCCTCGAAGCGCACGCGCAGGCGCTCCTCGTCCCCGGCGGGCAGCGGCGTGCGCTTGTTGTAGACCATCTCGCAACCCCAGTTTGCCAGGCGCTCGGCCGTGGCCTGGGCGATGGCGCCGAAGCCCACGAAGCCCACCTTGCAGTCGCCCAGCTCGCGGATGCCCTCCACCATCATGCGCTCTTTCGTCTGTATCTGCCGCCCCGCGCGCACCGCGGCGTCGCCCGCCACCGCGTCGCGCAGGCACGCCAGCATGAGCAGGACGGTCTGCTCGGCCACCGCGCCCGCGTTGACGCCGGCGTTGTTGCACACGTGCACGCCCCGCTTGCGCGCCGCGTCGAGGTCGATGGCGTTGTAGGCCACGCCCTCGGAGTGGACGAGCTTGAGGTTCGGCATGGACGAGATGAGCTTGGCGCTCACCGGGCTGATGGCGTCGGCCAAGATGAAGTCGGCGTCGCCCGCCTGCGCCAGGATGGCGTCGTCGTCGGTGCCGCGCGGCACGACCTTCAGGTCGACCTCGCCCACGATGGGCAAATCGGGCAGGTACTTCCTCGTGCGGGCCTCGTCGCCTATCACCAAAAGCAGCATGTGCAAACCCCTTCGCTCGAATACGCCGTCAAAGGCTGCGTCAAAACGCCGTTCGTCGGTCTTGCAGGGCAAGGGCTCTGCCCTTGCCGCCCAACAGGGAACGTTTCCGCGGGCTGACGGCAAGGGCAGAGCCCTTGCCCTGCAAGGCGGCCTCGAAGGACGCGCGTTTCCACGGCTTTCGATACAACCCCTTCGATTCTAGCCTTCCGGGCGGTGTTTGGCGAGGGCGGAGGAAGGACGGCGAAGCGCATCCGTCCCTAGGAGAAACCATACGCCCAGCGCCCCGCAGATCACCTCGCGCTCGTCGCACGGCATGAAAAACCGGCTGCCGACTCACCCGAAGGGGAGCCGGCAGCCGGAAAGGCGGTGAAACCAGGATGGAGCGTGTTCTCGCTAGCCGCGCAGGCGCCTGCGGGCGATGAGGGCAAAGCACGCGCACGCGAGGACGGCCATGAGCCCGGCAGCCAGAACGGGTATCGCGGCGTCGCCCGTGGAGGCTAGAGCCTTGACGCCGCTTGCGGAGCCGGGCGAACCAGCCGAAGCGCCGCCCGCAGAGCCGGTTTCGCTCCCTCCCTGCTCGAACGTGCCGAGCTGCTTGGCGGAGGCGAATGCGGCTTTGGCCTCGATCAGGTCCTTCGTCGCCGCGTCGACCTCGTCTTGCAGGGCGAGGGGGTCGTCCAGCACGGCTTGGGCCCGGGCTATCGCCGCGCGGTACGCGTCGAGCGCCCCTTGCGTGACGAACTCGGCACCGGATGCGACCTCGCCAGGGCCGGCCGCCACCGTCGCGGCGGCGACTTCCTCGCGCGCCTCCTTGACCAGCGAGGCCAACGCGGAGGTGTCGGCCTTCAGGCCCGCCCGCTTCGCATCGTCGAACGACGACGAGGCGGTCGCCAGGTCCCTCAGGGCGGCGTCCACGCCGTTCTGCGTGCGAGACGCGTTCTGCAGCTCCGATCGCGCAGCAGCCAAGGCCTGCTCGTATGCGTCGAACTGTCCCTGCGTGACCCACTTGTTCCGAGCGAGGACGTCGGTTCCGTCCACGCTCACCGTCGTGGCGGAAAGGTCTTCGGTGCCGGCCTTCACGGCTTCGGACAGCGCAGCCGTGTCGACAGCGGCGGTTTTGACGTGCGCGTTGAACGTCGCCAGGGCTTCGTTGAGGGCAGCCAGGGAGGCGTCCACCCCCGCCTGCGACGTATCGGCCGCAACGCCGTTGCCAGCCGCCGAGGCGATGGCGTCGACGACGTCTTGCGACGCTCCGATGGCGTTCTCGAGCGCCTGCAGATCCTCCGAGGTGCACCACGTCTTGCCATGGGGCACGTCGCGGCCGTCCGTCGAGATCGCCGGCCCATCGGCGGCGGCGCGCGCGATGGACAAAGCCGCGGCCAACGAGACCGTGGAGGGGTTGGCGGTGTTCGTAGAGGATCCGAAAGCCGCCGTTGCGCTCTTTACCGCCTGCAGCGCGGCGTCGACCTCGTTCTGCGTCGCCGCCGTGTTCGAGGCGACGGCGCCCTGGGCGTCGAGAACGGCCTGCAGCTGGTCAACATTCTCCTGGGTGGCCCAATCCCGGCCGGCGGGCACGTCGTTGCCGTCGACGCTGACGACGACCGCGTCCTTGGCCGCGGCGGCCTCGGCAAGCGACGACTTCAAAGCATCGTAGTCGGTGACCGCCGTCTTCACGGCAGCGTCGAAGCTCGCTCTCGCGTTGCCGAGCGCTTGAGCGGCGGCGTCGATCTCGTCCTGCGCAGCATCGGCCTTCTCCGCCACCGCCTTCGCGGCGGCTATCGCGTTCGTCAGGGCGCTCGCGTCGCTGGAAGCCACGTAGGTCGAACCGTTGGCGACGTCCTTGCCGTCGGCGCTGACCGCGACGGTCTCGAGGGCGGATTCGGCCCCGGAAACGGCGGCCGTCAGCGCATCGAAGTCCTGCACGACCAGCAGCCGGTTGGAACCCGACCAGTCGTACTTCGAAAGCGACTCGTCCTTCGACGTCGTATAGGTTGCCAGCAAGTTGCTCGGCGAGTACGGATCGTTGACTTTGAAGGCGTTCGTAAGTGTTTTCACGGTTTCAGGAATCGTGAAGTCGTCCGGAAGGCGCACTAACGAGGTGCAGCCCGTGAAAGCACTCGAGATAGTAGTGACCGACGCGGGGATAAGAGGAGCCGTTGCTATACCCGTACAATTCTGGAACGCACTCTGCAACGAGGTCACGGTATCGGGGATCACCGGGGCCTTCTTCAGTCCCGAACACCCGGAGAAAGACTCCCTCATGTTCTCCAGTCCGTCGGGAAGCACCGGGGCCTCTTCGAGAGCCCGGCAGTTTTGGAAGCAGCGCCACATGTTCGTGACGCCGGCAGGTATCTTCGAGGGACCCGTTTCGAGAGCGACGCAGTTCTGAAACGAAGCGAACATGCTGCCTTCGACGCTCCCCGGAATCTCGGGTGCCGTCTGCAGTGCCGTGCAACCGGCAAAAACGTTCGTGATGGTTTTCGTGCCTTCAGGAATAGCCGGGGCGCTCTCAAGCGACGTACATCCGCTGAAAGTTCCCGCCATGTTCTCAAGCGAGCTTGGAAGAGCCGGAGCAAGCTTCATGGACGTGCAGTTCTGAAACGAGCTCTCCATGTTCGTGACGCCGTCGGGAATAGCGGGAGCCATCTCGAGAGACGAGCAACCGGAAAAGGTCGAGCTCATATTTTCGACGCTCTGAGGAATCGTCGAGACATCCTTCATCGACGAGCAACCCATGAACATGTTGGCCATCGAAGTCAAGCCTTCGGGAATTTCTGGCATTTTCTCCAAAGACGAGCAACCGATGAAAGCGGAAGAAGCCTCCCTTACGCTTGCGGGAATCATCGGGGCCTCTTTCAAGGAGCTGCAATTTCCAAAAGTTCCGTTCAAGCAACTCAACTTGCTAGGCAAAGAGGGGGCGGCTTCCAACGCGGTGCAGTCGGTGAACGTAGACCACATAGTGGTGATGGAGTCGGGTAAATTGGAAACCGTCAGGAGATTCGAGCAATACTGGAAGTAGAACGAAATATCAGTCGGCGTGACGCCTGGTTCGAAAACAACCGTTTCTATTTTCGTTTGAAGACCCGTATTCAGGGGATAGGTGACCCAAGGCGCTTCGCCCGAAGTGCTGAACTGTTTCAAATCGCCTGTTCCGGACACGACGAATCGTCCATCGCTGTAAAGCGTCGCCGTCGCATCGGACGGCGTTTCCTTGCCGATGTCCCACGACCCGATCGCCGTGACGGGGGCCGCGGTGACGAACTCGTACACGATGGGCTTGCCGAGCGATCGAGTGGTCTGCGGCTGCAAGTCGGCGCCGAACACCAGGTAGTACGTCTTGTTGGCCTCAAGACCGCTCGCCGTGATCTTCACGCCGTCGTACGAAGGCCAATCGCGATCCGGGTTCACCAAGGAGAAGCCCAGCGTGCCGCCGGCGGCGGAGGCGACCGGCGTCAAAGCGCTCGCGTCGAACGAGCCACCCGCCGTCGGGTCGCTGTCGTACACCAACACTTTGTCGGCGCACGTTCCGGTCCAGGTGTTCAGCAACTGCCAATTCGACCCGCTGCCGTCGGCATGGATCACCATCGAAACCGAACCGTCGTCGGCCAGAGTCATCGGCTGCCGCATCTTGTTGAACCAGCAGGAGCCTATCTTGGAAAGATCGGTGACGACTTCAGACGGCGAAGGGGACATGATGCCGAGCTTCGTTCCGCCGTTGCCCTGTTCCCTCCCGTAGCCCGCTTGGGATTCGTCCCCGCTCCACACGGCCGCCTTGTCGGTGAAGGTGTTGAATTCGAACACGATGTTCGCGTACAGGCGGGCCCACTGGCCGGCAGTGCCGTTCTTGACAACGAAATAGTACGTTTGATCGGGGTCGATATTGCTTGCATCGACGGTGCAGACGATGTTCTTCCACCAGTTGTCGGAGGTGCCCAGCACGGACACGTTCGAAGCGTTCCCCTCCCAAACCACGTTGGCGGGATCGCTCCACGATGCGGGATCGTCGCTTTTGGTGACGAGCAGCCCGCCGTGGCCGTCGAACAGGTACACGGGGTTCACGCCCCCGGCGCCCACGTACGTCAACGTGAACTGCAAGGTCGCGGCGTTCGCGTCGTAGGAAGGAAGGATGATGTTCTTGTAGTAATACGGATCGCTGTACGTGCCCGAGCCGGACGTGTCAGTCTTGTTCATGTCGGTGAGCACGGATATCGTCGACCCCGTGACCGCCCCGTTGTCGTAGCCGGTGACTCCCTTCGACAAAGGATCGGTGAGCGACCAGGCCGGGAACCCTTTCCTCGAGGTGCCGCCCGACGACGCGTACCACGGATCGCTGGCCTCGTCCCAAGGCGAGTCCTGCCAGCCCTGGTACGGCTCGTAGCCGTCTTGCTGGCTGTAGACGATCGGCGTCGTCTCGGCATACGCACTCGAGGAGAGCCCGGGAGCAAGCGAAACGGCAAGAATCGCAGCGATCGCGCACGCGAGCGCCAGCCCCAACCTCCTCTTCACGCCCCGGTTTCTCACGGCTTCGCACCCCATACCGTTCCTCCTTGTTCTCCTAGATGGACACGCTTGCGCCAAGCCTCCGCAAACGCGAGGCTGACGCTGTGCAATGGATTTCGCTTTCGCAGCCCTTCGATCGAGAAGCTGCGGAAGCGAAATCTTCGAGTCAATGCCCGATATAGGTAATATTCTAGTAACGAAATAATTCAGCCGAACGGAGAAAATCTCATGTTGGCTGTTCGCCGAGAACTGGCCGTTATCTTCCGCCATATTGTCACTTATTCACCGTTTGGCGAACGACCGACGTTTTTCGAAATCCGTGCGTCCGCGAACGATCCGGTCGCAAGCAGGCTGCCCCGACGCGCTGCGATGCGGGACCGAAGCGAGAAAGGCTTTGCGGCGCAACGGCTTCGCAACGCCAACAACGTTGCACGGCAGGGCCGCGTGGTGCTTTGCATCCCCTGCGATGAGCGATGCCGCCGTTTCGCGAAACCGGCGCGTTGCCGTATGGTAAAGCGCGAAGGAAAAACCGAGGGGATCGCTCGAATTATCGGACGGCGACGAGCCTCGGACCATCCGCACGACGGATGGAAGCAGCATGGTCTACGACAACGTGCTCGAAACCATGGGGCGCGCCCTCATCCGCCTGAACCTCCCCGCAAGACCGGTTCGCCGGCGACCCCCATGGGCTCCAGAACCGCTCTGCCCCTACCCCGCCTGCCTCATGCGGGCGAGCAGGGGTTTGCAGGCGTTGCTGAACACGAGCATGACCAGGGGGCGCACCACGAGGAAGCAGAGCGCGTAGGCCGCCGCGGCGGCAAGGGGGAGCGTGCCGGCGTAGGCGCCGGCGAACGCGCCCAGGGGAACGCCCGAGAGCGTCACGCCGATGGCGCACATAACGGGCGCCATGATGCACACGTTCACCAGCACGAGCACGGCCGACACGCCCACGCCCTCGCGCCTGCCGCCGCAGATCTTGTCGAGCAGCCAGAAGCTGAGCCTGTTCGCGAACAGGCTTCGCACGGTGAACGCGATGCAGAACCACAGGGGGAACGACGCGAGCAGCGCCAGCGGGTCGAACGAGGGCGCCGGGTGCACGACGACGTTCACGAACAGGATCATGGCCGTGGCCATGCCCACCACGAACAGCGTTTGGAACAAGGTGCCCTCGCCTTCCGAGGAGGGCGCGTCGAAGTCGCCGCGCAGACAGTCGACGTAGGTGTAGCGAAACCGGCGCTCGCCGGGGTTCTCGGAACGGGTCATACGGCACCTCTTCTTCTCGCGATCGCGCCGCACAACGGCGGACGCACGCGGACGCGCAGGCGGCGCGTCCGCGAAACTGATGTCCAGTGGTTTGTTGGTGTTGGTGCCGACCGGGAAACCCGGCAGCGCTGCTCCGCCCCACAAAGGCAAGCGAGATGACTCCAGTGTAGCGCGCATCGCGCACCAGCGGCACGGTTTCTCCACATTCCGCACCGGCGAACGGCTGTCCACGCAATCGAAAAGACGTGTCGCCTTCTACTCTCCCCCCTCCGGGGCCACCACGTAGAGTTGGCCGGTTTCCTCGTCGCGGTAGACGGTGCCGAGGTTCTCGTAGGTGCTGCCGCTCGCGGCGATGCCTTCTTCCACCGCCTCCAAGTCACCCTGTATCTCGCGGATGGCGGGGCTGCCGCCCGACGTGCGCACGCTTTCCAAATCGACGTTCCAGTTGGCGATGAGCGCCAGCAGAAGGCCGCAGGCGAACACCAGCATCACGTCCATGAGGTTGCCCATCGACCCCATGGGGTCGCGCTCGTCGTCGTCCAGAAGCTTCGAGCCCGCCAAACGGGAGGCCTTCAGATCACGCTTCGGCATGGAGGGCCGCCTTTCCCTCGAGCGCCAAAGCCGCGACGTCGGCCGGAAAGCCCGCCCGGCTCGGGAACGCGAACCCCTCCGCATGCAGGGCGTCCGCCTTCTCTAAGATCGTGTTCATGGCGCCCTCGACGCTGATCAGGTAGTCGGCGTACCAGCGACGCCGCACCTTCGTCACCAGGAAGCACACGACGGCCACCGCGAGGCCGGCCACGGTCGTGTCGAACGCCACCAAAAGCGACGACGACAGCGTCTCCAGGTCGCCCGAGCTCAGGGCCACGATGCCCGGGCCCAAGGGGATGAGCGTGCCCATCAAGCCCAGCATGGGGGCGATCTTCACGGCGGAATCGGTGAAGGAAAGCGCCTTCTGGTACCGCGCGCTCTCGTCGGCCAGCAGGCGCTTGGCCACCTCGGTGAGGGCGTCTTCGGGCAGGTACATATACGAGACCAGCTCCCTCAGGCCGTTCCTTTGGGAGTCCAGCAGGCCGCTTCGGTCGATCACGCCGTCGAGCTGCCCGTAGGGCGCCGCGTCGAGGTCGGCGATCAGCCGCGGCAGCGCCACCCGGTAGCGCCGGCGTTCCACCGCCACCTCCACCACCAGCGAGCCGAGCGTGTACACGGCGTACGCGGCCAGTATCACCAGGCAGACGACGGTGGGGATGAGCAGCCCCTGCGACAGCGCGTGGAGCGCGTCGTTGGCGAAGAATTGGTTGAGGAAGTTCATGAGGTCGAAATCCTTTCAGAGAGCTCGAAGATGCGGAGCGGGAAGCGGTTGCGCACTCGGGGTCAGGTTGCCTGCACGATCAGGTCCCGCGCGCATTGGAATCCTCCGGCGACCCAGCGCCGGTGCAGGCAGTTCTTGCACGACGGCCTGCGGTCGATGCATTCTTCCGCGTCGTTGTCCCACTCGAAGGCGGGGCACACGCGCGACCAGCTGTCGTCCGCGTTGCCGATCTCCCCCAGGTCGACCTTGGAGCACGGATGCGCCACGCCGTCGACGACGTCGCACACGACCGTGAGCGCGCCGTCGTGCAGGACGGGCTTCCCTTCCGCGTCGAGGGCGAAGGGAAGGTTGGGGGCCAGGCCCTCGCCTCGCGCGTCGACGAGCCGGACGGGGCCGCGGAAATCGCGGGCGAGACGGCAGGCGACCGCCGCCACGTCGCAAGCGACTTCGCCCGCGCAGAGCTTCGAGAAGTTCCACTTGCCCCGGAAGCGCCCGTCGTTGCCCCCTAGGCGCAGGCCCACGCCGGCCAGGGCCCCCACCACGCCGGACCCGTCGCCGCCGTGCTCGCTCAAGCTCACCCAGGGGATGCGTCCCGCCAGATCGTAGGCCGATTCGATGCTGCAGAAGTCGACCTTCGCCCGGTACCCGAACGCGACGAGCGCCTCGACCATCCGTCCGTCCTCGCCCTCGAGGCCCGTCCCAGCCCAAAGCGCGGCCCTGGGCACGCGCGCCACGCAGAGCCCCGGGTCCGACGTGGGGGCGCGGTGCTCCGCGATGATGCGCATCGCGCGCAAGCGCATCTCCCCGATGCGCGACGGCGGCATGAGGGCCTCGAACACCATCGAGGAGTTGTGCGAGGTGTAGGGCACGTCGTCGCGCAGCAAAAGCTGGTGGCGCGTCACCTCGAGCCGCAAACTCCCTCCCAGCTCCACGGCGGCCGATGCGACGAGGCTCGCTATCTCCCCGGTGGACGTCGCGCGGGTCTCGTCGTCGGTGTCGTCGATGCCCACGACAACCGCGACGAGGTCCGAGGCGGCCGAATCCGCCGGCGTGTTCATCAGATGGGCGCGCATCTACCTTCCCCCTCCGCTTCCGGATCCGCTGCCTTGGCCCTCTTGCCCGCCGGACCCTTCGGCACGCAGCCCCTCGCCTGCCACGATGGCTTCCCACGTGGCGTCGTCGATGTCCAGCCCCACCACGTCGCGGTAGTAGGAGCGCACCGTTTCCTCCAAATCGACGTCCTCGTAGAGCTGCGGGTACAGCGTCTTTCCCAGCCAGAGCATGCCCAAAAACGTCTCGGGATCGCCGCGCTGGCCCCAGCGGCTCGTGGACACCGGCAGGTTGCGCACCTCGCCCGCCGCCACGGCGGCCATGCCCTGCCACTGCGCGTCGCCCAGGATGGAGCTGCGGGCGTCGGCGGTGCTGCACACGATGACGTCGGGGTTCCACGCGTACACCTGCTCGAGCGTGGCCGTGTAGTCGCCGGTGCCGCCCACGCCGGCCTCGCCGGCGGAGACGTCGACCGCGCCGCAGCGCACCACCCAATCGGCGCCGAGCGATCCGGACCCGTCCGTCAGCAGCGGGTCGTTGATGGAATGGTACACGCGCTTCCGCTCGCTTTCGGGAACGCTCGCGGCGCGCTCCTCCACGAGGGCGGCCGTTTCGCGGTAGTATTCCGCGACGGCCGCGGCCTTCTCGGCGGCCGCGGGGCCGCACACCCGGCCCACCAGCTCGATGGCGTCCTGCTGCTCCTCCACCGTGGAGTAGTCCACCACCACGTACGGGATGCCCAGCTTGTCGAGCTTGGCGGTCTCCTCGCCCCCGTCGTACAGGTCCCGCTTGACCAAGGCGACGTCGACGCCGGCGGAAAGCAGGGTCTCCACGTTCACGCTGTTCCCTGAAAGCTGCTCGACCGATTCGAGTCCGGGACAGAGTTCTCGCAGCAGCTCGTTGGACAGGACGCCGCCCGGCGCCCCCATGAGCTTGTCGCCCGCCCCCGCCAGCACGCACACGTTGCCCGAGAAGGCGTCCAGCGCCGCGATGCGCTGCGGGTCCGCCGGCACGCTCACCGTGCGGCCGAGCGAGTCGACGACCTCCTTCGTCTCCGTCGCGGAGCCCTGTCCTGCAACGGCCGAGCCGTCGAACAGCGTCGCAAGCGAGCCTCCGTTCAGCGCGAACAGCCCCAGGCCGCACACCGCCACGATGAGCAACCCCACCGCTGCCGACGCCAAGACCGTTTTCGCACCGCGTTTCTGCGTTGTCATCGAGTATCCTCTCCCGTCTCGCTCCCCGTCGTGCTCAGGGGGACGATCTGCCTCACGACGGCCGCGCGGCCGTCGTCGAAACCCTCCAAGTCCCCGCCTCGCCGGAACCGAACCTCGGCGACGGCGGCCGCCACGCCGAAGTAACGCCAGAGCGCGTCGGGCGTCAGCACCTCGTCGGGCGTCCCTTCCCGCGCCACCCGCCCGTGCGACATGAGCGCCACCTTCACGTTCAGGCCGGCGGCCGCCAGATGGAACGCCTGGTTCGGCGCGTGCGTGGCCATGAGGACGGTCGCGTCGCGCTCGCGCACCAGCCGTTCGACCGTCTCAAGGAACACCAGCTCGTTCTTGAAGTCCAGGTGCGCCGTGGGCTCGTCCAGCACGATGAGCGGCGTGTCCTGCACGAGGGCGCGCGCCAGCAGCACCATCTGCATCTCGCCGCCGGAAAGCGCCGTGCACGCCCGCTCGCGCAAACGGTCGATGCCGCACGTCTTCAGCGCCTCGAGCGCGCGCCGCCGATCGTCCGCGTCCGTCGATCCGAAGCCCGCCTGGTAGGCCGTGCGGCCCATGAGCACCAGATGCTCCACCGTGTAGGGGAACGTGCGCTCGTGCATCTGGGGAACGTAGGCCAGAAGGCGCGCCCGCTCCCAGGCCCGCATGCCAGCCGTGTCGCCGCCGTCGACCTCGATGACGCCGGACGCCGGCCTGTTCTCGCCCAGCACGCAGTCGAGGAACGTCGATTTTCCGCACCCGTTCACGCCCATCAGGCAAACGACCGACCCCCGCTCCACCTCGAGCGAGAAATCCTGCAGCACGCGATGGTCCCCCCACGAAAACCGCACGTCGCGCGCCTTGAGCATCGGAGGGGACGCCGACCGGGCGGCTTCGGCCCCCGCCGCGCGGTCGGCCGTCGGCGACGCCGCGCTTGCCGATCCGGTCATCGCCAGCCACCGCCCTTCGTCTTCTTGAGCAGGTACACGAAGAACGGCGCGCCGATGAGGGCCGTGAGTATGCCGAGCGGCACCTCGCTCGCCCACAGGCAGCGGGCGCAGGTGTCGACGACAACGAGGAAGGCGCCGCCGAGCGCCATGGAAACGGGGATGAGGCGCCTGTTCTCGCTTCCCACCAGCATGCGCCCGATGTGCGGCACGATGAGCCCCACCCATCCCACCACGCCGGCCATGCACACGGCGCCGGACGTGGCGAACGTGGCCGCCGCCACGATGACGCCCTTGTCCCGGCCGACCTCGAGCCCCAGCGAGCGCGCCTCCTTGTCGCCCATGGACAGCACGTCCACACGCCCCGCGAACAAGACCAGCACGACGCAGCCGGCGGCCATGACGGCGACCGACCAGAAGTTCTCCCATCCCACCGACGAGAGGCTCCCCATGAGCCAGTACACGATCGACGGCAGCTGCGTGTCGGCGTCGGCCACGTACTTCATGAGCGACACCAGCGCCGAGAACACGCTCGACACGATGGTGCCGCCCAGGATGAGCATGATGGTGGGCGCGCTTTTGTACACCCGCGCGATCCAGTAGCTGGCGCATACGGCCACGATCCCGAACAAGAACGCCGACGGGTAGACGGCCGCGCCGCCGCCGAACAGCACGATGGCGAGCGCGGCGCCGAAGCCCGCGCCGTTGCTCACGCCCAGAAGGCCTGGGTTCACCAACGGGTTGCGGAACACCCCTTGGAACGCCGCGCCGGAAGCCGAGAGCGCCGCGCCCACGGCTGCGGCGGCCAGCGCGCGCGGCAGGCGCACCTGCAGCACCAGCGTCGCGGACTCGGGCGTGACGGCGGCAGGGCCCCCCGGCAGCCACGACACGAGCGCTTGGCACACCTCGGGCAGCGTCAGCGCGTAGCGTCCGCAGAACAGCGACGCGAACACGCAGACGAGCGGCAACGCGAAGATCGCCGCCGACCTGAGGAAGCCGCCGTCAGAGCGCGCCATGTGCGCTCCCTTCGCAATCGCCCGTCGCCACGAGCGCGACGCCGGTGCGCGCGATATCGCTTTCCAGCACCTCGCCCATGCGCACGGGGGCTTGGACGCTCAAGCGGCGGCAGGCGCGGGCGACGTCGAACAGCCGGTCCTTCGGCACCGGGCGCTCCGTGCGCACGGGCACGAGCGGACGGCGGCCGCCGGCAACGGCGACGGTGCCCGTGAACATCCGCGTGGGACAGGCCAGCTCGCGCCGGGCGAACTCATCGCCGCGCGGGCAGGTGTTGCCCGTCACCCCGCCGTGCTCGGACGCCTCCATCACGCATCCGGTCGGGCACACCGTGCACACGATGCGCTGGACGCCGGCGGGCAGGTCGCCGCCCACGTCGCCCATCCTGCCTTTCGGCTCGCCGATGGAAAGGCCGACCATGCGCGCCAGGTCGTCGGGCAGCGCGGGAGCCGGCTTTCCGGACAGCGCGGCCGCATGGGCCGCCGCGGCGATACCGGTGCGCAAGCCCTCCTGCGTCACCTGGTCCACCAGGTCGTGCGGCACGTTGGCGTTGCCGCAAAGGAACAGGCCCGAAGCGTCGGGCGCGAGCGCCGGGGAGTCCAGCACCTCGCGCTCGGGGACGAGCCCGCACGCCACCAGCAAGACATTGCAGCGCACGTATTCCTTGCGCGCCAGGTCGAACGATCCGTCGGCCCGCAAGGGCGCCACGGTGACCCCTTGCAGCTGCCCGTAACCGTGGACGCTCGCCAAGCCCCAGCCGTAGCGAAGGGGGATGTCGAAATCCTGGATGCACCGGATATGGTTGCGCACGAGGCCCGTGGCCTCCTGCCCCAGAACCAGGCGCACCTCGGCGCCTTCCAGCGTCATGCGCCGCGCCATGATGAGGCCGATGTCGCCCGACCCCAGCACGACGGCCTTGTCGCCCGGAAGCTGGTTGGCCACGTTGACCATGTACTGGGCCGACCCCGCCGTCAGCACGCCGGCCGGGCGGCCTCCCGGTATCTGCAGCGCCCCGCGCGTTCGCTCGCGGCACCCGGTCGCGCACACGACGGAGCGCGCGACCAGCGTCGCTCGGCCGCCCAAGGAGGGTCCGAGGGCGTCGATGCGCAGCAGCCCGTCGGCCGACGGGCCCTCCACCGACAGCACCGTCGCGGCAAGCGCCGTCGGCACGTCGTCACCGCGCACGCGTTCGATCCAACGATGGGAGAACTCGGGGCCCGTGAGGGGCTCTCCGTACAGGTACAGGCCGAACCCGTCGTGGACGCACTGGGGCAGCACGCCGCCCAGGTACTCCTCGCGCTCCAGCACGAGCGTCCGGTACGGGCCGCTCTCCGCGACGGCGACCGCAGCCGCCATCCCCGCCGAGCCGCCCCCTATGACGACCGCGTCGAACACGCCGTCCACGTCGACGCGCCCTTTCGCGGCCGGAAGGTCCCGCCCCTCCGCTACCGGCTTCCTCATGCCCGCTTCACCTGCCTTTTGACCACGCGTCCGCCGCGCTCGCCCTTCGCGATCTCCCAGGGCGCGCACCCCAGCTCGTCGGCCATGATCTCCAGGATGCGCGGCGTGCAGAAAGCGCCCTGGCAGCGCCCCATGCCGCAGCGCAGCCGGCGCTTCAACCCGTCGAGGGTGCGCGGCGGCAGCGTGTCGTGCATACAGCTGCGGACATCGCCTTCGGTGACGCGCTCGCAACGGCACACCACGTGCCCGTAGCGCTCGTCGGCTTCGAGCAGCGCGCGCTGCTCGGCGGCGGTGCAGTCCATGAAGGGCCTCCGGTGCGCGGGGCCCTGGTCGCGCGGATCGAAGCCGGGCGACTCCTCCAGGCGCAGGCCTTGCTCCCCCAGCAACCGAAGCGCCCGGTCGGCAAGCGCCGGAGCGCTGGTCATCCCCGGGTTCTTGATGCCGAGCGCGCTGACGAAGCCGGGCGCCGACACGCGCACCACGAAATCCTTCTTCTCCTTCTCGACGTTGACGATGTTGGCCCGGATGCCGGAGAACTCGGTGATGACCTGCCCGAAATCCAAGTCGGGCACCAGCTTGCGCGCGACGCGCTTCACGTGCTCGATGCCCGCCTTCGTCGTGGCGTTGTCGGCGAAGGACCGCACGTTCTCGCTCGTGGGACCCGCCAAGAGGTTGCCGTCGACGGTGGGGGCGAGCAGCGTGCCTCCCTCGTCGGTCTCCTGCGCCTGGAACAGCACGTGGCGGATGGGCTCCTTGCCCGCAAGGCCGCCTTCCTGCTTGTCGAACACGACGAACTGGCCTCGGCGGGGGCGCACCACGATGTCGGCCGCGTGCACCTGCACGTCCAGCAGCGCCGCCTCCTCTCCGGCCATGTTCACCACGTACGGCGCCCGGACCCGGCGACCGTCCTTCGCGCGCAGCTCCCATCGGCCCGAGACGCGCTCGATGGCGTCGACCTCGAAGCCGAACTCGAACCGAACGCCGTTGGCGACGGCGTTGCGCGCCGTGGCCAGCGCGAGGTCGAACGGCGAGACGATGCCCGTCGTAGGGGCGACGAGCGCCGCGACGACGCGCTCGGACAGACGCGGCTCCAAGCAGCGGGCCTCGTCGCCCGAGACGACCTCCAAGTCGCCCGCCCCGTTCAGCCGCGCGCGCTCGCGCTTCTCGGCGATATGCTCCACCCCGGCAGGGTGGAACGCCACGTACAGGGCGCCCACGCGCTCGAACGGCACCTGCAGCTCGTCGGCGATGGAATCGAAGCACGCGTTTCCTTCGACGCAGCTCGTCCCCTTCAGGCTGCCGCCCCGCGGGTGGAACCCGGTGTGGACGAGCCCGCTGTTCGCCTTGGTGGCGCCTTCGCCCACGTCGTGGGCGGCTTCCAGCACGCACACGTCCAGCCGGTACCGAGCCAGGGCGCGCGCCATGGTGCACCCCAGGATGCCCGCGCCGACTATCGCTACGTCAACGTCCAAAATCGTCTTCCCTCTCGTCTCTTTCGCCGCGTTCCCGTCGCCCGTGCAGGACGCCCCCCTTGCGGCCGAACCGCTTCCTAATGCGCCGTGTGCCTGCGCCACGCCACGGCGCGCTTTCCCGCTCCCAGCAACGCGAGGCAAACGGCTATCAGACCCAACGTCAAAACGAACTGCCACGTGAGCTCCGGAACCTCGACGGGAACCGCATCGGTCGCCTTGCCCGTATCGAGACCGGCCGCTCCTATGGTGTAGAGCACGCCGCCGCCCAATCCGGACGCACGGCTCTCGCCGTCCTTCGCCGACGATTCGACGGCGGCTTCCTCTGGTGCCGCGACGGCCTCGGAGGACGCGTCGGGCGAGGTGCCGGTCGATGCGCCCGAACCGTTCGCCCCGCTCTGGTCGAGCCCGCCGCCGGTGGAGTCGGAGCCCGCCATGCCGCCGCCCGAACCGTTCGCCCCGCTCTGGTCGAGCTCGCCGCCGGTGGAGTCGGAGCCCGCCATGCCGCCCGATCTCGCTCCCGTCGTGCCAGACGGCGGGGGCGGAGGCGGATCCGGCGGTTCCTCCACCGGCTTCTCGCCGGCGGTGGTGAAGGTGATGGAATCTCCGCTACCCGAGTCGACGCTCGGGTTCCCCGCTTGCCGCATACCTGGAGCTATCGACAAGGTGTAGACGGTGCCAGGCTGAAGCGGACCGTAACTCACGTATATCTTCTGGCGCTCAAAGCCCGAATCGTCGTTCTGGTATCCGTCGAAATTGTGGTAAGCCGAAAAACCGACGCTCGAGCCGTATTCGTCGTAGAGCGAAATGCATCCGACGTTATGGTCGAACACCCATATGCCCCAGTCGCCCGTCGACTGGTCCCTCTGCCCGACGACGTTGTTGCTGAACTGGAGCGTGATAACTCCCGACACCGGCATGCCCGAGGCGGAAATGCTCGAACTGTTCAGGAACGGACTTGCATAAGCGCGCGCTGGCGCGACGGAGCTCGTCAAGGTCAGAGCGACCACGCATACGGCGAGCATGGTCGCTGCCAAACGCCATCGCTTCAAGTTTTTTTTGGTATGCTCGGCCCCGCCCAAGTTCCGCACCCCCGAAAAACGCTGTTCAAGCGACGCGTTGACCCCGACCGATCGGAGCCAACGCGTCCATAATATCTCTACTTGAGATTAATCTCGTTTACGATACATCAAAAAGCGAGCCATGCATAGAGCAGCAAGCGCTCCCGCTGCCGTGCCCGCGATGGAAAGCAGCTGAACCGGATCGCCCGTCTTGACGAGCGGCGCGGCGGCCCCGCCCTGGGAAGCCACGGACGTCCCGCCGGCCGCGGATCCTCCCGAACCGGCTCCGCCCTTGCCCGGGTCGGTTACCGCACCCGAGTCGGAGCCCTTGGTCCCCGCCTGCTTGGCCGCGTCGAAGGCGGCGAGCGCCTTGTTCAGCTGCAAGGAGGCGGCGTCCGCCTCGGCCTGGGTGGCGTCAGGGTCGGCCGCGATCGTGCGCGCGGCGGCGATGGCGGCGTCCAGGGCGTCCGCCACGTCCTGGGTCACCCAAGACGCGCCCTTGTCCACGTGGGAGGCGTCGGTGTCGACTACGACGCCCTTGCGGGCGGCCTCCGCCTCGTCGGCGGCGCCGGTCAACCCGGAGATCGCCGCCTGCGACGCCTTCAGCCCCGCGACGGGCCGGAAGGCCGCTTTCGCGTCGGCCAGGGCCTTGGCGGCGGCGTCGACGTCGGCTTGCGAGGGCTTGTCCTGCTCGGCAAGAACCTTCGCGTCGGCCAGGGCCTTGTCCAAGGCGTCCTTCGCCGACTCCGTCACCCACGTTTTGTCGGAAGCGACATCCGAGCCGTCGGCGCTGACGACGACCCCGTCGGCGGCTTCGGCGGCGGAGGCGACGGCGCTGCCCAGCGCGTTGACCGACGCGGAGGCGGCCATGGTGCCGGCGGCCGGCTTGAACGCGGCCAGCGCGTCGGCCAGGGCCTTCGCCGCCGCGTCGACCTCGGCCTGATCGGGGTTCTCCTGCTTCGCGAGCGCCTCGGCGGCGGCAACGGCGTCGTCGAGCGTTTGGGCGACGTCCGCGCTCACCCACGTCCTCGTCGACTCGACGTCGGTGCCGTCGGCGCTGGAGGCCACACCCTCGCGGGCCGCCTTCGCGGCCGCGGCGGAGGCGGCGAGGTCGCTCACGTCGCCGTCGACGGCCTTCGTGCCGGCAGCGGGCTTGAACGCGGCCTTCGCGTCCGCGATGGCCTGGACGGCGGCGTCGACGTCGGCTTGGCGCGGCGCCTCTTGGGCGAGAACGGCCTCGGCATCGGCGACGGCCTTGGCCAGATCGCCCATGGCCTTCTCGGTGACCCACGTTTTGTTGGAGGCCACGTCGGTGCCGTCGGCGCTCACCGCCACCCCTTCGATGGCCGCCCGCGCCGCCGTGAGAGCAGACTCAAGCGCAGTGGTATCGGCCGCGACGACAACCCGGCAGCCGGCAGTCACGCCACCTGCCGTGGCCGTTACGAGGGCCTCTCCGCCATCGACGGCTACGACAGCCCCTTCATCGTCGACGGTAGCCACTTCGGAATCGGAAGACTCCCAAGCAACCTCCTTGTCAAACGCATCGTCGGGCGCAACCTGAGCATGCAGCGTCACCGTCTGGCCGGGAGCCAAGGAGAGCTCAACCTGGTCAAGCGTCACGCTCTCGACCGCGATGGGATCGACTGCTGTGAGTTTGCGGTTGTCACCGGCCCAATCGTAGTTCACGATCGATTCGTCCACCGGATCCGTCACGAACGTCTCGAGAGGATTGGCCGGAGAGTAGGGATCTCCTACGGAGAACGTCTCCCAATACCCCCAGTCGCTAGCGGGCAGCATGAATCCCTGGGGCAGCGAGGTGAGCGAGGGGCAGTCTTTGAACGCAGCGTCGACGTTGTCCAATCCGGCAGGAAGAAGCGGCGCCGTAACCAGAGAGGCGCAACCTTCGAACGTAGCGTACATGCCCGTCACATTGGATGGTATCGTCGGCGGATCGACGATGGCCGTACGGCTGAAAGCGCAACTCAACTGCGTCACATTTTCGGGAATTATTGGTGCTTTGGCTAGCGAAACGCATCCGTCGAAGGCCGAGTACATGTTCGTCACGCTGTCAGGAATGACGGGTGCCTCCGCAATACCGGTGCGGGCGAACGTCGACGACAGGCTCGTCACGCCGGAGGGTATCTTCGGGGCAACCTTGATGCCCGGGCAGTCGCTGAACGTGCGCTCCAAAAACGTGACGCTTTCCGGAAGGGCCGGCGCTTCGGTCAAAGACGCACAACCGGCGAAAGCGCCGTTCAGGTTCGTCACACCGTCGAACACGACAGGGGCCTCCGCCAAAGAGCTGCAACCGTTGAACGCGTTCTCCCAGTTCGTCGCCGCAAGGGGAATGCCCGTCGCTTCGGTGAGCGCGGTGCAGTTCGAGAATTCGAAATGGGCGAGCGACGCAAACTTGGACAGGTCGACGGAAGTCAGAACCGTGCTTCCTCCGACCTTCAAAGACTCGACCTTTTCCGGAGAGGCGAACCTGAGACCGTCCAGAGCGAGGTTCAAACACCCCGTGAACGATGCCGCTTTCACCGACGCCGGAAGGTCGATGCCCTCAAGCGCGGCGTTAGGGAAACCCGATGCGACGAAAAAGCTGCGCGTCGATGAGAACGAGACCGTTTCGACCCCATCATGAAGCAGGATGTTCTTCAACTGCTGACAATCGTTGAAGCCTGAGAACTCCTTCAGCTTCGTGCATTTGGTGAAGTCCACGGTTTCGAGCACCTTGCCATACTGGAAGGGATCGTCCACCAGTTCGGTCACATTTGCAGGCAGCGTGACCTTCGTGCAGTTCTGCATGCCTGTGAACGCACTGCTTCCAATGGAGTCCAAAGCCACGCAGGGCGTCAGATCAAGTTCGGGCACGCTGGCATAGGCGAAGGCGTAATTGCCAAGGGTCGTCAAGGACAAGCATCCGGAAAGATCTATCTCCTCGAGCGAGTTGATGAGAACGCCCGTGTTGGCATTAGGGCCTTGGCTCGAAAAGGCCGACCTGCCGATGCTCTCCAGCTGGGAGCAGCGCGAGAAATCGAGCTTCTTGCAGTAATCGAGCCGATCGAACGCGTAGTCTCCAATGCTCTTCAAAGCCGCAGGAAAAGCGATGACGTCCATCGAGTTGCTCGTGCACAGGCGGGAGAACCCGTAAGTCCCGATGCTCTCCAGCTGGCTGTCGTCCGGGAATATGAGTTGATTGGCTTTGAGCGCGTAGAACGCGTACCCGTTGACAGCCTTCACGCTGGATGGAATGGTCAGGGCGTCGCATGCGGTCAGGATCTTGCTCGCCGCCTGCCCACCGCTCATTTTCGCCCCGTCGCCCAGGGCGGTGACCGTGAAGGCGTCGGGGCCGCTCGTCACGCTCGAGGGGATGACGACGTCCTTGCCGGCCTGGGAAGGACTGCTCATGGCCGTGATGGTGACCTCGCCCGCATCCACGTTGTCGATGCGGCAGGTCCAGGTGCCTATCTCGTCGGTGAAGGAGAACGTCTCCCCTGCCTCGCGGGCCTTGGAGCCGTACGCCTTCGCGGCGTTGAACGCGCTCGTCGCCCCCTCGAGCGGCGCGACGGCGGCGTCCACCTCGTCCTGCGTGGCGTTCTCGTTGTCGAGCACGGCCTGGGCGGCGTCGATGGCCGACTGGAAGGCGCCGAGTGCGTCGGCCGTGACCCAGTAGGCACCGCGCGACACGTCGGCGCCGTCGGCGCTGGCCGCCACGCCGACCTTGGCCGCGTTCGCGGCCTCGAGAGCCGACGCGAGCTTCGCCGTGTCGAGGTAGGTGCCGTCCTGCTGCGCGGCCGTGAACGCCGCCTGGGCGTCCGCCAAGGCGGACAGCGCGCCGTCGATGGCGGATTGGGTCGGGTTCAGGCTGTCGCGCACCTGCTGCGCGGCGACGGCGGCGGCCTTGAAGGCGTCGTGCGTCTCGAGCGCGATCCACTTCGAACCGCGAGGGACGTCGGTTCCGTCGGCGCTGACCGCAGTTGCCTCGAGGTCGGCGTTCGCCTTCTCGAGCGCGCTGTCGAGCGCGGAGGTGTCGGCGACGTCGCCGGTGGTGAACCTGAACAGCACCGGTTTCTCGAGCTTCGAGTTCGTCGAGACCCCGCAGGCGCTTTCGAACACCAGGTAGTAGTCTTTGCCGGACTCCAGCACGTCGTTCTTCACCGTCAGGTAGGTGGGCGCGATCTTGTCGGTGAACACGAAGTCCAGGTCACTCTGGTCGTCGTCCGACCAGCTTGCCACGATCTTGCCGGGATCGAGCGAGATCGCGTCGCTTCCCACGCCGACGCCGTCGGCGTCGTAGATGTGGATGTTGGGATAGGCCACCTGCTTCGCCGTTGCCTCGTTGAACTGCTGCGCGTTCGACCCCGAAAGGACGAACGTGAACTTCGGGCTCGCCGCGTCCACGTAGCTCGCGATGTCGTTGCAGAAGCTCTTCGTGTTGCGGGAGGCGGTCAGGTTCGTCGTGATGTGCCGGGGGTTCGGCTCGGTGAGGTCGACGATGGCAGCGCCGCCCTGCTTGGCGTAGTAGGGCGTCACGATGTCCTGGCCCTCGGGGTAGCTGATAGCCTGCTGCGACGTGTCGGTGGTGAACTCGAACACGATGTTGGCGCTCAGGCTGCGCCCCAGGGTGCCGCCGTTGCCCATGGTGCAGCCCTGCTCGAACACGAGGTAGTAGGTCTTCCCGGCCTCCAGCGCGTTCGCGGGCAGCGTCCACCTGAACCCGGTCACCCAGTTCGAGTAGTGCTGGGCGAAGTTCTTGTTGTATTGGAACTGGCTCTCGACGCACGGGGCGACGAGGTCCTTGCCCAAGCCGTTCTCGTCGAGCGAGCTGTAGATTTTCACGTATGCGCCCATGCCGCTGTAGGCACCGTTGTTGCCGCCGGGGCCCTGGCGCTCCCATTGGAACGCTATCGGTGCGGTCGCGTCGTAGGGGCGCGTGATGATGTTGTAGTAGTACGCCGGCGTCTTGTTCACGGCCTTCCACAGGGCGTCGCCCGTCAAGCCGCTGTCGAGCGCGCCCAGGTCGACGGTCTCGGCGACGTACTTGCTCGTGTCGGTGACGATGACGTCGTCGATGAACGTGCCGTCGCCGGCCGGCTCGTCCATCCAGATGCCGTAGGTTTCGAGCGCCGCGCGGCCCGCGTTGTCGGGGACGTAGGTGGAGGCGCCCTGGAAGCCCTGGTAGTAGGACGCGCCCTCCCAGTTGTTGTCGGCGGTCGGAGAGGCGTAGGCCTGCCCTGCCGTGAAGCACATGCCGAGCGCGAGTGCGAGCGCCATCAAGGCGCTTTCGAGCTTGAACCGGGTCTGCCGCTTGTCGATAGTGCGTTGTCGTGCAAGCATAGAGGTCCTTCCTGTCGGCTTCAACCGTCTTTCGTAGAGCTTTCGGAACCGGGTCGAGCGAACCCCGGCTCGGTAGCCGCGACCCGATTCCCGTATCCCGGGTTACGCCTCGTTCCGCCCTCGCCTGCGCGCGAGCGCCGCGCACCCCAGGCCCGCTAAGGCGAGCAGGGCGAGCGATGCGATGGGCGCGGCGGCGACGCCGTCCCCCGTCTTGAGGAGCGCGGTGCCGGAGCCGCTCGACGCCCCGCTTTCGCCGGGCGTCGATCCCGACCCGTCGCCGACGGGCCCTCCTTGCTCGTACGCCCCCTGCTGCTTGGCCACGTCGAAGGCGGCGACCGCCTCGGCAAGGGCCGTACGCGCCGCGTCGAAATCGTCCTGCGTGGCATTCGGGTCCTGCAGCGTCGCACGGGCGTCGGCAAGGGCTTTGGACAGGGCGTCGTGCGTTTCCTGGGTCACCCACGTCGTGTCCGTCGGCACGCTCGACGCATCGGAGGCGACCACAACGGAATCGAGGTTTTCCGCGGCCCGCTCGACGGCGGAGGCCAAGGGGCGCGGATCGGGCCTCAACCCGTCTTTCTTGGCGGCATCGAACGCCGCCGTCGCCTCGGACAGCGCCGCCAGCGCCGCGTCGACGGCGTTCTGCGTCTTGCCCGATGCCGCGAGGGCGACCCTTGCCCGCCCGATGACCTCGGCGAAGGCCGCCGCGTCCGCCTCGCTCGTCCACTGCTCGGTGCAATACACCTCCGAGCCGTCCGTGCTCACCTTCGTCGCCGCTCGGTCGGTCGCAGCCGCCTCGCACGCCTGCGACAGGCGCGTCGTGTCCACGCTGGCGCGATGCGCCACGTTGGCGAAGAAGTCCTCCTTCGCCGATGCGAGCTCGCGCTGCGCGGCGTCGATGTCGTTCTGCGTCGCGCCCGCGTCGTCGGCGACGCCGCGCGCCTTGTCGATGGCGGCTTGCAAAACAGCCTTCTCGGCGGCGGTGGCCCACACCTTGCCGTCGACGACATCTTTGCCGTCGAGCGACTCCGCCACGCCCCCCAGCTCGGAAGACGCCTGCGCGATGGCGGCGCTCAGCGCGATCTTGGTGGGCGCCGCCGTGTTCTTGCTCGTGCGGTCGAACTCTTCTTGGGCGGCGGTGAGCTCGGCGAGAGCCGCGTCGGCCTCTTTCTGGGTGGCCTCGCCGCCGTCTGCCAGGGCTTGCGCCTTGTCGATGGCGGCTTGCAGGACGGCCAGGTTCTCGGGCGTCGCCCAATCCGTTCCCGGCGCGACGTCCTTGCCGTCGGCGCTGGAAGCCAAGCCGTCCTTGTAGGCCTGGACCGAGGCCACGGCTTCGCGCAGCTTCGCGAAGTCGGCCGGCGGCTCCTCGATGGCGAACGTCTTCGACACGGTCCCGCGATAACTCCCCGTGCCGGTCACCTTCAACGTCGCCGTGCCGGGATCGACGTTGTCGGAATAGGACACCTCGTAGTCCCTGCCCGGCTCCAAGCCGCGCGTCGAGGCGGGCGTCACCGCGTCCGCTTTCGCCGCTTCGTCCCAGATGCGGATCTCGGGAACCGCGATGGTCACGGAAACGTCGGGCTCCACCTCCAAACCCGTCCATTGCTGCGGCCCGACGTCGGAAACGGCGCAGGCGCTCAAATCGGTCGCCTCGACGGCGAAGGTCCAGCGCGCCTCCTTTTGCAGAGAGGCGGCCACGTTGTGGCCGGTCGTGTCCTTGCTGGCGACGAGCGTGTAGGTCTTGCCCGGTACGAGCACGCCCTCGTCGACGCCGAGCACGATGGTCGGGGACGTGGAGAGCGTCTGCCAGTACAGCCCGTTGCCGATGGTGGCCACCGCGGTGCCGTCCTCGTCGACGATCGAGAACGCCTGGTCTATTCTTTCGCGGTACTTGCCCCACTGCCATCCGGAATGGCCGGGCTGCCACCCGGACCCCGGGCCTCCGAAGGCCAGAGAGAACAGGGCGCCTTCGGCCGCGACCGGGGAAAGCAGGTAGTTGTCGTAATAATCGCTCGTCTCGTCGTAGAAGACGCCCTCCAAGGGCCCCGCGTTTTGAAGGGACACCGTCGCTCCGTTGCCCTGGTATCCGTAGACGGGAGTCCGGTCGGTCGAGGCCTGCTCGTCGAAGCCCGTGCAGCGCACCGTGAGCGTGGCGAAATCGCCGCCGGCCACCGTGCGGATGACGAGACGGGCCTCGCCGTTCGCCCGCCCCGTTAGCTCGTTCCAATCGTAGGGGCCCGTGCCGGGGTGCGTCGCCACGTTTGCGTTCGTGACAAGGCCCACGAAGCCGCTCGTGACGAACCCGCCGTCGCGCACGACGGTCACGGTCGCCCGAGGGTCGTCTTTCGTCAACTCCACAACGTCGCCGTCGGTCACGGCCGCATGGTTCACGTAGATGCCGTCCTCGAGCGAGGCGAAGGTCACGTTGCCGTAGCCGGCGGCAGCCTGCGGCGTCGTGCTCGTCGGATAGCCGTACAGCACGCAGGCGGAGTATCCTGCGAACACGCCCTGGCCCCATACCGGAAGGGAACCGTCGCCCTTGGACCGCACCGTCACCGAGGCGAGCGCGCCCATGTTGGAGAACGATCCGTCGCCGATCGAGGCGACCGATGCCGGAACCGACACCGTGGCGACCGTCGCCTTCGAGGCGAACGCCTGCGCGGCGATGCCCGTGACCTTGCACACGGTGCCGGTCGCCGGGTCCTCCACCGTCTCCGGAATCTCCACGTCCACCGGCTTCTCGCTCAGAAGGTCGATGCCCGCAACCTCGGCCGTGCCCATGGCCGCGTTGTAGCGGTAGGACAGGCGGTAGCGCTCCGGATAGTCAACGACGAACCGGAAGTCGACGTTCTTGCCCAAAAACGATATGCCGTTGTTGGCGCCGAAGTCCTTGCCGAAGCGCAGCGTGTACGTGCCTGCGGGCAACGAGCCGGCTTCGACGCCCACGCGGACGGCCGTGATGCCGAAGCCTTGGGGCTTGCCGTCCTGGCCGTCGAACACGATGCTGAACTTCTTCAAGAGGCCGTTGCCGTCATCGTAGGTCGCTACCGTGTTGCCGTCCGCGTCGACGATGCTGACGTAGGGCAAGCAGAAGCTCATCTGGTAGGTTCCGTCGCCGCCGTTCGCGTTGTTTCCGCGGGCCATGCCGAAGGCGAACACGATGTCGTCGTACCCGTTGAAAGGAACGGTGAAGCGGTTGTCGAAACGAACGTCGTCCTCGCCGTAGAACATGATATCGGGGTTGGGAAGGCTGGAACCGGGCAGGGCGTTCAGATCGAGCAGCCTTATCTGCTGGTCGAGGCCCTGGTAGCCCTTGTATTTCTCCGGTTCGTCCACAACGGAGTTCTCGGAGAACCTCGCGTACAGCACGTAATCCGTCACGGGCTTCCACTCGCTTGCCGGATGCATGAGGCTCGCGTCCGACGTCCACGTGGAGAACGTGTAGCCTTCCCGTTCGGGCTTCGCCAGCTTGCCGCTTTCGAACACCGTGTCCGCCGCGAAGGAGCCGCCGTTCATGACGGCCACCGCCGTCAGCGACGCAGCGCTCGAGGTGTAGCCCTCCATGGCCTTCGCACTGGCGGCGTCCTTCACGTACACCGTGCGTTGGGTTTTGATCTGGTCCTTCCGGTCGCCGAACGAGTTTTCCGACACGCTGGCGAGCGTGCATGCCGAAAGGTCGATGCCGGTCAGGTTGAACGCTCCGGTGAAGGCGCGGTCTCCCACGGTGGCAAGCGCGTTTCCGCCCTTGACCGTGGCGAGGTTCTCCAGGCCCAGGGCATACGCCCCGATGCTCGTGACGCCGTCGCCGACGACCGCGTCGGTGATCGTATCGGCATAGGCGGCGAACCAGGGAGCCTCGCTCGCCGAGGCGTAGTCCCGTATCGCGCCGGCGCCTTCGAACCTCAACGTGTGCGTCGCTCCGTCTTGGTTCGCTTCGACCGTCGCTATGAGCGAGCCGTCCTGCGCCGCGGAGGCGTCCCAGGAATCGGGCTCGCCGGGATCTTCCCCGTCGGCGCGCTCCTTGATGGAAACCGCGTAGTTGCCGCCGTACTGGATGGAGTTCGGGCCGTCGAACCGGGCGAACCCGTCCTCGTCGACCACCGCCTCGTACACGGCTCCCGACGGATCGCCCAAGATCGACAGGGCGGAACCGAAGGTGTTCGTCGTCGACGTATCCGAGAAATCGACGCTGTAGCCGGTGCCGCGGGAGGTCTGCCCGACGTCGTAGCCGCCGTAATAGGACATCGCGACAGTGTCGCCGACCTTGACCTGCTTGTCTTCGGAAAGACCGGACGTGGCACCCACCGCATCGAACGCGTACTCCCAGCTGTCGAAGTAGGTGGCGAAGCAACCGTGCCACGCGAACGCGATGCGCAGGTCCCCCGTCGAGGTGTCCTGCGCGGAGTACGGGGAAAGGCGGAACGCGTAAGTCCAGTCGGACTGCGTGCTCGATTCCAATCCGCTCCACACGTCGGCAGCGGCGCCGCTCGCGTTGGCGAGGACGGGGCCGACGCCGGCCGTGCCAACGCGTCGTCCGGCACCGTCGTGCATGTCGAACGCCATGGAGCTTGCGAGCGCGCCGTCTGCGACGTTACCCGTGCGCTGCTCGAACACGACGGCGAACGGAGCGAAGGAGTCCTCGCCGCTCGCCGCGTTGTTGCCCATCCCGCTCCAGAACGCAGAAGGCCTGGTTTGCTCCGGATCGCCTATCTTGGTGACGAGTATCCGGTAGGGATCGTCCGCTAAGCCGCTCGCCGTCGCGGCATTGTAGGCGTCCTGTCGGGGCCCGTCGAACGCCAGCGCGGTCGCCGGAACCGCCACCACCATGCTCAAGGCGAGCGCGATGCTCAACGCCACGCGCGCCGCCGCCCCGCGCACACGGGCGAACGCCAAGGTGCTTCGTTCGCTTGCTTCCCTTGTTCCCGTCAAACCCATTTCGAAGCCAACCTCCTGTACAGGTCTATCATGCGTTCGCGAAGACGATGCTCCGAAACTTCCTTCGGATTCCCCTACCCTCCGCGTCGTCACTCCATGGTCAGTATTATTCTTATTTGTAGATAATTTTATATTATATTCAGTGTGGTATTATTCGCAAATCAGCCATACCGACTTTCTCGCCGCACACGCTCGGAGCGCATGGGCGCAAGAGTCCGAATATTCCTTGATGAAACTATTCTATTGATCGAATAAATAATCCCGAGGAGAATCGTGCGTATTGACTGTTACGAAGAAACTGGCCGTTAACTTAGTCCATATTGTCACTTAGCACTTGTATACTGTAGGCATTCGAGCATAATTCATCGTCGAAGCAAGGGAGGATTGCTGCATGGCTCTGGAGAAAGCGAACGCGCCATCGAGCCAGCACGACATCGTTCGCCCTTTGTCCCGCATCGAGCTGCAGTTGGACAACGAGACCGCACGCATGCTGGGCGACGCCGAATTGGCCGTGCGCTCGCTCGACCGCCACCGGGACGATGCGCTCGCCGAGCAGGCGTTCGCTGACGCCTGCCTGCACATCGAGTCCATCGCCAACATCAAGATGACCGGCAAGCAGGCCAGCACGCAGCACGTGTTCCGCACCGCTGTCATGCAACCCCAGCAGAAGGACAGCAAGGGCGAACAGGCGAAGTCGGAATCGCTCAGGAACACCGATGCCCTTCTAACGGCTTGCGAGCTGGGGAAAGGGCGCATCCGCAGAGACACGTTCGGCGAGATACACCGCCACCTGCTCACGGGCACGACGCGCGAATCCTTCAGGGGGCAGCTCCGCGCCAATGCCAAGCAAGTAGGCGGCAGCCGCTACCATTCGTTCGGGTCGCCCTATCGCACGCCCGATCCGGCCGACATTCCCCCGCTGTTGGGCGACCTGGCCGTTTTCTGCGACCACGCCGAGCTGCCCGCTGTCGCCCAAGCGGCGCTCGCGCACGTGCAGTTCATCGCCATCCACCCCTTCGAGCGAGCCAACGGCAAAACGGCGCGCGCCATCATCCAGCTGGTTTTCCAGCACCGCGGGCTCATTTCGAAGGCCATCGCGCCGCTGTCGCTGTCCATGGTCATCTCGTCGCACGACTACCAGAAAGGCGTCGTGTCCACCATGCAGAACCTCCTGGCGGACCGGCCCGACCCGCAGGAGCTGAACGCCTGGCTGCGCTACTTCTGCACCTGCTGCACGCGCGCCGTCGACGAGGCCGTCGCCTTCGAGCGGAAGGCGACGGCGTTGCAGGAAACCTGGCTTTCCCACCTGGGAACGCGGTCCGACTCGGCTACCACGCTGCTCGTGCGCGCGCTGCCGGGCATTCCGGTGTTCACCGCCGCCAGCGCCGCCGCCTACATCGACCGCAGCTTCAAGAGGGCCACCTCGGCCGTCGACGAGCTGATGGAGGCCGGCGTCATCGCGCAGATCACCGAGGGCAAGCGGAACCGCGTGTTCGAGTGCCCCGGCATCGTCGACGCCTACGCCGGAATCACGGGGTTCCAGTAAACCGGCAAGGCGGGAGCGGGCCCGCACGCCCGGTATCGAGCGCGCCCTTCTCGGCTCCGCGCAACCGCACCCGCCGCTACCGCACGCTCACCAGCAGGTCTTGGTACGCCGCCTGCACGCAAGCCGGATGGCCGGCCCGCGCGACGACGGACGCCAGCGTCTCGGCGGGCAGCCGGTAGGTGTTGTTGTTTTGGGAGATGTGCATGGCCACCACCTGCTCCAGCTCGCCGCACAGAAGTCGCTCCAGCTCCTCGGCCGCCTGCACGTTCGAGAGGTGCCCCACTTCGGACGCCACGCGGCGCTTCACCGGATAGGGATACGGGCCGTCGGCGAGCATCTGCACGTCGTGGTTGCTCTCCAGCGCCAAAAGCCGCACGCCCGAAAGCGCCTCGTCGGCCTCCCCCGTCACGACGCCGGTGTCGGTCATGAAACCCGCGACGTCGCCGCCCGCCGCTTCGAAGCGGAACCCGCACGAGGCGGCGGCGTCGTGCGACGTGCGGAACACGTGCACGGACATGCCCGCGAGCGACAGCGCGTCGCCCGCATGGAGCGCGCGCACGTCGTGCGCGCCCTCGAGCGATACCACCTCGCTGCTGGCGGCGTGCACGGCGTCGTCCACGTACACTGCGGGCGCGATCCCCTGCTTCGCCAGGCCCCGCAGCACCACGCCGAGGCCCTTCGTGTGGTCGGTGTGCTCGTGGGTGACGACGATGGCTGCCAGGTTCGCCGGATCGAAGCCCGCCTCGGCCGATCGCGCGAAGAAGTCGCGCTTGCATATCCCGCAGTCCACCAACACGCCCGCGCCCGTCGCCGTGTCCTCGACGATGGCCGCGTTGCCGCGGCTTCCGCTGGCCAGCACGTGCAATGCCAAACGACGTTCCATTCGCTTCTCTTCCCGTCCGTCTCCCGCATCTGTCTCGCATCCGATTGTACCCGAAGCGCCGGACGCGCAAGGGCAGACGCCTGCGCGCCCGGCGCTTCTCCATGCGCGGCGCGCCCCGTCGTCGGCCGGCTCTCCGTCGACAGGGCCGTATCAAAAGCACCGTTTCGTTGGTTTCGCAGGGCAAGGGCTCTGCCCTTGCCGCCCGACAAGGTGCGTTTTCGCAGGCAGACGGCAAAAGCAGAGCCCTTGCCCTCCGGTGCGATCATCGAAAACGAGCCTTTCACCGGCTTTCGATGCAGCCCCTTCCATTTTCGAATGGAAAGTTAGCTTTACATTATGAACCGAAGCGCCTATACTGAATGGAAAGCTAGCTTTACATTTGCACGGCATTCGAAAGGACCGCGTATGGAGAACCGCCTGGAGGAGATCCGCAAGGAGCGCGGCATAAAACAGGAGGACCTCGCGCTGGAGCTGGGCGTGTCGCGCCAGACCATCAGCTCGCTCGAGAAGGGGCGCTACAACCCCTCCATCCTGCTGGCGTTCAAGATAGCCCGCCGCTTCGACCTGAGCATAGAAGACGTGTTCATCTACCGAGAGGAAGACCAATGAAGAACAAGCCCGCCGTCATCACCCTGTCTCTGGGGATCCTGTTCGCCCTCGCCACCGTCGCGTTCGCCTTCAACGTAGGCGGCGTGTCCGACGCGCTGCCGCTGGGGGCGCAAGCGGCCTTCGGCCTGGGCGGCTGCGCGTTCGCGCTCGTGGTCTGCGGCATCTTCGCACTCGTGCAGAAGCCCACGAAGGCCCAGATCATCGAGCAAACCGACGAGCGCAACGTCGCCATCGGCAACCTGGCCGCCACCAAGGCGTTCAACCTCTTCACCGTGCTCGTGCCCGTGGTCGCCCTCGTGCTGTGGGTTCTGGGCCAGGTGACCCTTGCGGGCGTGCTCGCCATCATCGCCTTGGAGGTGGCGGTGTTCGCAGCCTACCTCGTGTTCATCGCCCGCGCGCAAAAGACCATGTAGGAACGACCATGTCCCAAAAGGGGACAGCCCCTTTTGGGACATTCCTTCAGGACGTTCGGACCCCGTCGCTCGATAGGATGCGGCTTATCGGGACGGCGGCAAGTACAGGATCGCCGACCCGCGCATGACGGTTTCGCCCCCCAACGCACCCTCCCCGAACCGCGAAAGCCTGCCGAACACCCGCCCAAGACGCGCGCCGGCCGCCCTTCCGCGTCGCGCGCCGCGCGCTTCGCCTACCATGGATGCACGAGCAATCCCAACCAGAATCGCATAACCGCGTCTGCATCCGAAGGGGAACGGCATGCCCAAGCACACCATCGCAGCATTCCTTGCACGCAAGGACATCAAGATATCGTTCCAGCGCTACGCCATCGACGCCCTGTCGGCCATGGCCCAGGGACTGTTCGCCTCGTTGCTCATCGGCACCATCCTCTCCACCATCGGCGACCTCGCGCACCTCGCCTTCCTGAACGAGATCGGCGCGTTCGCCAAGAGCGTGGCGGGGCCGGCCATGGCCATCGCCATCGGCTACGCGCTGCGGGCGCCCGCGCTCGTGCTGTTCTCGCTCGCGGCCGTGGGCTACGCCGCCAACGCGGCGGGAGGCGCGGGCGGGCCCTTGGCGGTGCTCGTCATCGCCATCGTCGCCGCCGAGGTGGGAAAAGCGGTGTCGAAGGAGACGAAGGTGGACATCATCGTCACGCCCGCCGTCACCATCCTCGCCGGCTGCGGGTTGGCGCTGGGCGTGGCCCCGTGGATCGGCGCGCTGGCCTCGTCGGTGGGCGGGTTCATCATGTGGGCCACGGAGCTGCAGCCCCTGTTCATGGGCATCATCGTGTCGGTGGTCATCGGCATCGCGCTCACGCTGCCCATCTCGTCGGCCGCCATCTGCGCGGCCCTGGGGCTCACGGGCCTCGCCGGGGGTGCGGCGCTCGCGGGTTGCTGCGCGCAGATGGTGGGCTTCGCCGTCATGAGCTTCCGCGAGAACCGCTGGGGCGGCCTGCTCTCGCAGGGCCTGGGCACGTCCATGCTGCAGATGGGCAACATCGTGAAGAAGCCGCTCGTGTGGGTGCCGCCCATCGTGGCGTCCGCCGTCACCGGGCCGCTGGCCACCTGCGTGTTCGCACTGCAGCAGAACGGCCCCGCCGTGGCCTCGGGCATGGGCACGTGCGGGCTCGTGGGCCCCATCGGCGTGTACACCGGCTGGGTGTCAGGCATGGAGGCCGGCGCGGCGGCACCGGGCGCCTTCGAGTGGATCGGCCTGGTGCTGGTGTGCCTGGTGCTGCCCGCCATCATCAGCTGGGCCGTGTGCGCCGCCATGCGCAAAGCCGGCCTCATCGTCGAGGGCGACCTCAAGCACGAGGACTGAGCGCCGCCGAAGGGGCGCGGCGGCGGCCGCGCGTCCCTCGCGAGCACCCCGTAAGAGCGGTGCTTCGGGCGCGGCCTGCTACAGCCTCTCCACGATGCCCGTGACCAGGCGGGCGAAGTCGGCCTCGCGGTCGCGCGCCACGTCGAGCACCTCCTCGTCGGTGGGCGAGGCGCCCTCGATGCCGCACGCCATGTTCGACACGAGCGACATACCCAGCACGCGCATGCCCACATGCCGCGCGGCGATGACCTCCTCGCACACGCTCATGGCCACCGTGTCGGCCCCCCACGAGCGGAAGGCGCGGATCTCGGCCGGCGTCTCGAAGCTCGGCCCCAGAAGGCCCAGGTACACGCCTTGCTGCACACGGATGCCCAGCTCGTCGGCCACCTGGAGCGCCAGCCGGCGCAGCTCGGGGTCGTAGGCGTCGAGCATGGAGAAGAACCGAAACGCGATGCCGTCGGGCTCGAGGCCCGCCACGGGGTTGCGCCCGGTGAAGTTGATGTGGTCCTCCATGACGCAGAAATCGCCCACCCGGTAGCCTTCGTTGATGGCGCCGGCGGCGTTCGTGGTGACGAGCGTGCCGATGCCCAGCCCGTGCATGAGCCACACGGGGTACGCCACCTCCTGGGCGGTGTTGCCCTCGTAGCCGTGCAGGCGGCCCTGCATGGCCAGCGCGCACTTCCCGCCCAGGTTTCCGCACACGAAGCGGCCCACATGGCTCGTGGCCGTGCTCGTCTTCATGTGGGGCACCTCGCCGAAGGGCACGTAGACGGCGTCCTCTATCTGCTCGGCCAAAGGGCCCAGCCCCGAACCCAGTATCATGCCCACCTCGGGCGCGCGCCCGCCGATGCGCTCGGCCACGACGCGCGCGGATTCGGCCAGGTTCTCTTTCAACACGTTGGGCTGGGACATTGATGCGCTCCTTGAACTATGGGACGATGACTGTTGCCAGACGTATTCTAGCGCACGATCGACCGCCGCGCGAGAAGGCCCGCGGACGATCGAGGCCCAAGGAGCACGAGGCGAGCGCGATCGCCGACAGCGCTCCCTAGCTCGCGGCCGAGCCGTCGCGGCGCACGTAGCGGATGGCGCAGCAGTCGTCGCCGCGCGCGATGGTCTTCGGCAGGTCCAGTTCGACGCCGTGCGCCTCGCCGATGCCGCGGTCGCCGCACATGGCCAGGTCGCACAAGCGGGATATCTCCTCGTCCGTGCAACCCTGCTTCTGCCACGCCTTCACGAGCGGGCAGTAGTGGAAGTCGATGGAGAGCTTGTCGTCCGTGCACTCCACCACCTTCATCTCGAACACGATCTGCGCGCTCTTCGTGAACAGCACCTTCTTCAGGCCCTTGAGGCTCTTCGTGCCGCTCTGCTTCACGATCTCGCCGCCTTGGTACAGCCCGCAGCGCTTCACGGCGTCGGCCGCGAAAGAATCGTCGGGCAACCCGTGCTTGCGCGCCTCGTCAACCAGCAAGTACAGCCACAGCGCCCGGTGCTCCAGCTGCTCGCGCACTTTCACGAACAACGGAAACGTGTTCTTGGGCTCGTTCACGATGGCGCTCATGAGGCCCCTCCCCCTTGTCGGCTTTTAATGCAAGGTTCATTATACGGCATGGCGCATCGGAGCCGCCCGAAGCACGGGGCCGCGCAGCCGTAAGCCAAGCAGGCCGCCGGCGGCGCGACGTCGCCAAAAGGGCCCGAGACGACGCGGACGCTATCCGCTGAAGCAACGCCGTGCGAATCCGGCGGCCGTTTCCGAGCAGAATTGACGGTAGGGTACGGATTCCGCAAGTTCGAACCCTCCCGAATGACGTCTTCGACCGCCTTTTCGTCCGCATCGCCCTTGCATGGATTTCGCGATCTGGGCAAACGCGGCTTGATGCGCTGCTACCCCATCCGGCTCGCGTTCCCTACCGTGATTTTTGCTCGGAAAAGCATCCCCCTCTTGCACGGAGCCCGAAAGCCGGAACCCCAAAGCGCATCGCGCGGCGCGTGGCACGGCTCGGAGCGCGAACCCGTGCAGCGCGCGCCCGCTTGAAGGTTCCTAAGCGCGGCGACCTGTGAGCACGCGCGGCCGGTCGGCCAGGTCGCGCACGACGCGCACGTCCGCGAAGTCCGCTTCGGCGGCGAGGCGGGCCGCGTCGTCCAGGCAGGTCTCGTGCAGCTCGAAGGCGAAGCTGCCGCCCGGTTTGAGCGCGCGGGCGCAGAACGCCAGCAGGCGTCGGAACACGTCGAGGCCGTCCGCTCCCCCGTCGAGCGCGAGCGCGGGCTCGAAGGCGGCGACTTCGCGCGGGATGTCCGCCAGCACGGCCGTGGGGACGTAGGGCGGGTTGGACACCACGAGGTCGAGCCGGCCCAAAGCGCTTGCGGGAACGCCCTCGCCCAGGTCGCACTGCACCACGCGCACGCGGTCGGCCACGTCGAGCGCCTCGGCGTTCTCGCCGGCGAGCGCCACCGCCTCGGGGGCGATGTCGGTGGCGATGACGCGCGCCCGCGGATGCTCGTAGGCGATGGAGCAGGCTATGCAGCCCGACCCCGTGCAGAGGTCGGCCACGAACAGCGGCGACGGAAGGGATGAGGCGGGCGCGGCGCCGGTTGTCGGAACGGGCGCGCTGCCCGGCGAGACGGCGGCTGCTTCGCCGGTGGAGGCGTCGCCGCCGAACGCGGCGGGCGCGGCGCCGGCGGGGTCAGAGGGCGCGGCGCCGACCGAGCCGGGAGATGGGACGCCCTCCCCCTCGCCCTCCGCCGCCATGGCCGCGAGCAGCTCCTGCGCCTCGGCCTCGGTCATGCGCGAGTCGAGCGCGCGCGGCCTGTCGGCGCTCGGCAGCAGGGCCAGCGCCTCGCTCACCAGCACCTCGGTCTCGGGACGGGGGATCAGCACGCCGGGACGCACCTTCACCGCGATATGGCGGAAGGCGACCTCGCCGGTGATGTACTGCAGAGGCTCGCCCTTGCCGCGGCGCGCCACGTAGTCGCGCAGCACGTCGCGCTCGTCCATCGACAGCGGGCGCTCGAACCCCGTGTACAACTCGATGCGGCGCAGCCCGCAGGCCTCGCCCAAAAGCCATTCCGCCGACAGACGCGGGTTCTCGTCGCCCTTGCGCGCCAGGTAGCCCTCGGTCCACTCGAGCGCCGCCTTGACGGTCCAGATGTCGTTGTCAGCCATGGTGAATCCCTCTATGTTGGATGCCGTTCGCAGAAGCGCCCTCGAAGGCGCCCGCGTCCGCTGCGGACGGAAAACGGCTATCGGAAAAACGTCCGCGTCCGCGTTCTCGCGCTTCGCGCGAGCGGGCGCTCTGGAGAGCGCCCCTACGGATTCTCCCGACGAGAGCCCCTTGCCATTGGGCCAGGCTCACCCGGCGGCAGGCCGTCGGAACCTACACCGCCGCTTCGAGCTTCGCGGCGCGGTCGGCCGCCTGCAGCGCGGTGATGAGCTCGCCCAGGCTCGCGCCGCCGGCGCCCAGCAGCACGCCGTTGTACGTGCCGTTGTAGCCGATGCGGTGGTCGGTCACGCGGTCCTGCGGGCCGTTGTACGTGCGGATCTTCTCGCTGCGGTCGCCGGTGCCGATCTGGCTGCGGCGCTCGGCGCCTTCGGCGGCCTGCTGCTCGGCCAGCATCTTGTCGTACAGGCGCGCGCGCAGCACGGCCATGGCGGCTATCTTGTTCTGCAGCTGCGATTTCTGGTCCTGCGACTGCACCACCAGACCCGACGGCAGGTGCGTGATGCGCACGGCCGAGTCGGTGGTGTTCACGCACTGGCCGCCCGGGCCGCCGGCGCGGTACACGTCGATGCGCAGGTCGTTCTGGTTGATCTCGACCTCCACCTCGTCGGCCTCGGGCAGCACGGCCACCGTGGCCGTGGACGTGTGAATGCGCCCCTGGCTCTCGGTCTTGGGAACGCGCTGCACGCGATGCACGCCGCTCTCGAACTTCATGAGGGAGTACACCTTGTCGCCCTTGACCTTGAACTGTATCTCCTTGTAGCCGCCGGCTTCGGAAGGCGACACGTCCAGCGTCTCGGTCTTCCAGCCCTGCTCGGAGGCGAACCGCTCGTACATCTTGTACAGGTCGCCCGCGAAGATGGCCGCCTCGTCGCCGCCGGCGCCGGCGCGGATCTCCACGATGATGTCCTTGTCGTCGGCCGGGTCGGCCGGGATGAGCATGAACTTGATGTCCTCTTCCAGCGCGGGCAGGCGTGCCTCGATGCCGGCGATCTCCTCCTGCGCGAACTCCTTCATGTCCGCGTCGGAGAGCATCTCCTTCGCCGCCGCCAAGTCGTCGGCGGCCTGCACGTACTCGCGCGCCTTGTTCGCGAGCGGCCCCTGGTTGGCGTACTCCTTGGCCAGGCGGTTGTACTCTTTTTGGTCGGAGAGCACGGCCGGGTCGCCCATCTTGGCCTGCAGGTCCTCGTAGGCCTCGATGATCTTCTCGAGCTTCTCTCGCATATCCGTTTCCTGCATGTGCGTGGGTGTCCTTCGTGACGTGGTTCCGGTGCGCGCAGCGGGCGATCCCCGCAAGCGCGCCTCTTTTCGCAACTGTCCATGATATCAGAGAGCGCGGCAAAGCGCAGCCCATTCGCGCGAAGCGCGAAAACAACCTCGCTGGTCGGCGCTGCGAGCAGGCGCGGCGACGCAAGGCGCGAGGCAAACGCCTCAGGTCGACCGCGCGGGAGCGAAGCGACCCGCGCTTCGCTCGCAGCGCGAAAACCGCCGCGCAGGTAGACCGTAGGGGCGCTCTCCAGAGCGCCCGTTCGCGCGAAGCGCGAAAACTGCCGCCCAGGTTGGCGTAGTAAGTCAGCGAGGCCCGCCCTCGTGCCCGAGATCGTGGAGATGGCGGGGGCGTGGCGTACTTCGGTACGCGAGCCCCCGGCATCGCCGCGAGGTCGGGTGCGAGGACGGGCCGCAGCGTCGACCTCGTTTCGGCGGCCGTCAGGCCGACGAAACCCGAAGATCGGGTGCGAGGGCGGGCCGCAGCGTCGAGTCGTTCCGGCGGCCGTAGGCCGCCGGAACCTAAATGGCCAGATACTCCGCAGCCTCTTCTGCGCACAGGGCGCCGTCGGCCACGGCGGTCACCACCTGGCGCAAGCCCTTCGTGCGCACATCGCCGGCCACGTAGACGCCGGGCACCTCGGTCGCGCCCGTCTCGTCGGCCACGAGGTAGCCTGTCTCGTCCATCGTCAGCGCGCCGTCCAGGAACTCGGTGTTGGGCTCGGTGCCCACGGCCACGAACAGGCCGTCCACGGCGATGTCGCGCTCCTCGCCGGAATCGAGCAGCTCCACGCGCACGCCCGCGAGCTTGCCTTCGTCCGCCACCAGCTTGCGCGGCACGGCGTTCCACACGAACTCGAGGTTCGGCAGGTCCTCCAGGCGCTTGTGGTAGATGGCGGTGGCGCGCAGCTTGTCGCGACGGTGCACCAGGTACACCTTCTTGCAGATGCGCGACAGGTAGATGGCGTCGGCCGCCGCCGTGTTGCCGCCGCCCACCACCATGACCTCCTTGTCGCGGAAGAAGTTGCCGTCGCACGTGGCGCAGTACGACACGCCGCGGCCCTGCAGGTCGTCTTCCAGCTCCAGCCCCAGCTTGCGCGGGCGCGCGCCGGTGGCGATGATCACGCTGTTGGCGCGGTACTCGTTGAACGCGGTCTTGAGTACCTTGGGGTTCTGGGTGAAGTCCACGCCCAGCACCTCCTCGCCCACATGGCGCACGCCGAAGCGGTCGGCCTGCTGCTTCATGGAGAAAGCCAGCTCGAAGCCGTTCGTGCCGTCGGGGAAGCCCGGGTAGTTCTCCATGTGCTCGGTCTGGGCCAGCTGCCCGCCCGGGGCGATGCGCTCGAACAGCACGGTTTCGAGCCCGGCGCGCGCGGCGTAGAGCCCGGCCGTGAGGCCGGCGGGGCCGGCGCCGACCACCGCGACGTCGATGACCTGGTCTTCGGTTGCGGCGGCCTTGCACTCCGTGGATGTTGCGTTGTTGACGGGTTCCTCTGTCATGGGGAAGCCTCCTAATCGTGGAACCTATGCGTTTGGTGCTCAGTATAAGGCTCGTCGTTCAACTGTCACCGAATCGGCACCAATATACGCCGAATATGCAGGAATCGGTTGGAGTACCGTCAAGACGCCGCCCCGAAGGAGGCCCGTCCCCTTCGAAACGTCAGCAAGCCTCGCCCGCTCCCGCGGGCTGCACCGCCGCCTGCTCGGCGCGCCTCCGGTGGCGGAAGCGCAGGAGCGCGCCGGCCGCGCAGGCCAGCAGCATCTGCACGATGGTGACCGAGAACCAGATGCCGTCCACGCCGGCCGCGCGCGCGATGCCGAACACCACCAGCACCACGAGCACAGCCTCGCCGTACACGATGGCGTTCGACGCCTTCGCATCGTCCACCGCGTAGAAGTACGACGTGGACGCGTGCGTGAACCCGTAGAACACGTAGGCCATGGAGAAGATGGGCAGCGCGTAGGCCACGATGGCCGCCGTCTCGGCCGACGAGCCGAACAGCAGCGGCACCTGGTTGCGCAGCAGGTACATGGCCAGAAGGCCGACGGCGCCCAAGCTGATGGTTATGACGTAGTTCGTGTTCCTGAACCGCCGCACGCCGTCGGCGTCGCCCATGCCGTAGTGCTTCGAGATGAGCGGCTGGCTTCCGTCGCCCACGCCCTGGATCAGCATCTGGATGACGCAGGCCGTGTACGACACCACCGCGTAGGCCGCGAGCGCCGTCTCTCCGCCGTAGGCCGACAGGTTCACGTTGATGGCCACCACGGTGGCCTCGGGCAGCAGCGTGAGCCCGAACGGCGCCATGCCCAGCTTGAGCGCGTGCGCGACGATCTTGCCGTCCGGGCGCAGGTCGGCCCGCGCGATGCGGTTCTTCTTCAGCAGGAAGAACACGAGCACCGGCACGAACGCCGCCGCCTGCGACACCGCCGTGGCGGCTGCGGCGCCGGCCGTTCCCCAGCCGAACAGCATGACGAACACGTAGTCCAGAAGCACGTTCATCAAGCCCGCGAGCACCTGCACCGCCATGGCGAAGCCCACGCGCCCTTGGTTGCGGATGAGCGGCGTGCAGCCCGTGACGAATATCTGGAACGGCACGCCCCACGCGATGACGCTCGTGTACGCCACGGCCTGCGCGAGCGTCTCGCCCTGCCCGCCCAGAAGCCGGCAGATGGGCTCGGCCGCGAACAGCAGCAGCGCCATGACAGGCAGCGCCGCCACCAGCAGCATGACGAACGTCGTGCCCACGGCGCGCCGCGACTTCGCCTCGTCGCCCGCGCCGCGCGCGATGGACGAGATCACCCCGCCGCCCATGCCGATGCCCGTGCCCACGGCCATGACGAACGCCACGAGCGGGAACGCCACGTTGATGCCGGCCACGCCCGCATCGCCCACCGCATGGCCCACGAACATGCCGTCCACGATGCTGTACACGCTCGCCAGCGTGAACGTGAGCATCGTGGGCAGGATGTAGCGCAGGTATTCTTTCAACATGCTTTTCTTGATCATGGTGATTCGCTCCGATAAGTCTCTTGCTTCAGGTATTGACCGCATGCTACTCTAAACCTTAAAGCGGCTTCAAGGTAAAGACGCAAGAAGAGATGATTCGCATAATCTTCAAACCTCGCGCCCCATCAGCAACGACGATGCAAGAACGCAAAGAGCGCCCGGACGGCAGCGTGCGAGGGAGCAGGGATCTGCACGGACGCGAAGCGACGCGCGGATGCGAGCAAGCGCAAGGACGCAAGCCGGTGGAGCGGGCGCGAGCGGGAGGGCGCGAAGCGGCCCGCGGAAGGCGACAGGACGACGCGCCTCGAAAGGAGCGGCATGGAGTACCCCAAGCGATACGACATCAAGGACGCGGCGCGCTACCTGGGCGTGGCACCGTCGGCGTTGCGCTACTGGGAGCGCGAGGGCCTGGTGACCGCGGAGCGCAACGGAGCGAACGACTACCGGCGCTACTCCGTGCACGACCTCATCGACGCGGGCGAGATCGTGTTCTACCGCAAGCTCGGGGTTCCGGTGAAGGAGCTGCAAGGCTACCGCTCCCTTTCCCTCGAAACGCTCGACGAGGCGCTCGCCGACACGCAGTCGGACATCGAGCGGCGCATCGCCGAACTCGAGGCCGTGGGCGCCCGCCTCGCCCGGCAGCGCAACCTCAACGCCTGCGCCAAGCGCCTTGCGCGCGGGGGCATGAGGCCGGGCATCCCCGCCATCAAACGGCTCTCCCCGCTCGATTACGATTCCGAGCGACAATGGCAGCTGTTCGTCGACGAGCCGTGGCGCTACGGCATCATCGTCGAGGCCGCGCGGCCCGACGTCTACCGCGAGGCCGTGGTGGACCTGCCCGCCTCCGAAGGCGAGACCATCTGGCCCGAAAGCGCCGAGGCGAACCGCCGCGAGAAAGGCGGCAGGGCCACCCGGTCGCTCGAGTGCCTGCTGCGTATCGATCCGGAAACCGACGAGACGAACGCCCGCGCCCTGTTCGCCGAAGCCGTCCGCTACGGGTTGCGCGCACGGCTGATCATCGGAAGCTACCTGCTAGCCGCCGCCGCCGACGGCGCCAGCGGCCCGCGCTGGGACTACTACCGAGCCTGGGTCATCACCTGAGCCGTTTTGGGCCTCGCGGGACAAAATCGGGAGCTATGGTAAGTTTTCCTGCCAATGCTCTCTATACGCGCATGCGCCACCAGGGGCTTTCCTACATCATGCCGCCAGACGCCCTCAAGAGCTTGCCATTGCGGTCGAATTTGTCCATGACTTAATTACTTACATAATTAGGTAGGAGCTACGCGCCCAGAGTCACGAACGCGAGGAAGCGGGCGGGCAAGGCTTCAGGCTGCTTGGGAGAATTCCGTCCGCCCTTGCGCGCGTCCAGCGCAGATCCGGCGCGGCTCCAACTTGGCCCCCGTACGGCTCCGGTCAACAGCGCAAAGCGGAGCCGCACCTTTATAGAACGAGAAGCATTTCCGCATGACAGCGGCGAATGAAAGAATCCTCGCCCTGCGGACCTCCCGGCCCCGATACGCGAGGGGCGCCGGTCGCGATCGCGACCGGCGCCCCTTGAAAGCCTTGCGCGCCCGTCGGGCTAGGCCAGCATCGACAGGATGTTCTGCTTGGGCTGCACGCCCACGGCCTGCTTCTTCACCTGGCCGTTCTCGAACACGATGAGCGTGGGCACGCTCATGACGCCGTACTTCTGCGCGATGTCCGGGCTCTGGTCGATGTCCAGCTTGTACACGGACGCCTTGCCGGCCTGCTCGCTGGCGATCTCGTCGACCGTGGGGGCGAGCATCTTGCACGGGCCGCACCACGTGGCGAAGAAGTCGACGAGCACGGGACCCTGCGCGTCGAGCACCTTGGACTGGAAATCGGAAGAAGAAACAACCTCGCTCATGAAAAGCCTCCTTATGTGTCCGAGCCGCTTGAGCGGCCGCGTCGCGGCGCCTGCGGCACCGCATCGCCGCGCCCGGCGGGCGCGCGATTCCTTCTGTTCTCCTCGTATTGTAAACGCCTTCGCTCAACTGTGCATCTAATTGTTACGGTTTGGGGCATAAATCTTGGTTTTCCCGACATTTTCACGCGGCGAGCGGTTTGCGCGGCGAGCGCGCTCCACCGTTGCTCCACAGCTCGGCCGCCCCGCACGGCGGGCAGGCCGACCTTGCGGTTCGCTTTCGGAAGGCGCCGCCGCATCCTCGCTGCGCTATAATGGGCGCGAGACGCAGAAAGGATGCCCGCATGAGCGAAACGAACCCCCGCACCTCCCCTTCCCGAACCTCGGAAACCCGCGAGCCCGCCTGGCGCGGGCACGCCACGGCGCCCGTCGACCTCGTGCTCGAGGGCGGCGCCATGCGCGGCCAGTTCACGGCCGGCGTGCTGGACGCCTTCATGGACCGCAAGCTCTTCTGCGAGCGCGTCATCGGCGTTTCGGCGGGGGCGCTTTGCGGCTACAACTACGTGGCCGGCGACGCGGGCCGCTCGTGCTACCTCAACGTGAAGTACGCGGGCGACTGGCGCTACCTCTCCATGAAGAGCTTCGTGCGCACGGGAAACGCCTGCGGCCGCGACTTCGCCTTCAACGTGATACCCAACCAGCTGGAACCCTTCGACTACGACGCGTTCAACGGCTCGCCCCTGCGCCTGGTGGCCGTGTCGAGCGACCTGGACTCCGGCGAGGCCGACTACCACGAGTTCCACGACGCGCTGGACGACGTGCCCTACCTCATAGCCTCGTCGTCCATGCCGCTCGTGAGCCAGATCGTGGAGGTGGACGGCAAGCGCCTGCTCGACGGCGGCACGTGCGACAGCGTGCCCGTGCTCTACTCGCTGCTCACCGGCCCCGCCAAGCGCATCGTGGTGCTCACGCAGGACTCCGGCTACGTGAAGGGGCCGAACAAGCTCATGGCGCTTCTGCGCCAGCGCTACGGCGACTTCCCCTTCTACCTCGACAGGCTCCAGCACCGCCACTACGAGTACAACCGCCTGTACCGGGCCCTGCCGTGCCTGCACGACGAGGGGCTCATCTTCCTCATCAGGCCGCCCGAGCCCGTCACCGTGGCCAGCATGGAGAAGGACCCGGCCAAGCTCATGGCGCTCTACGAGCAGGGCTACGCCGAGGCCTTGCACGTCTGGCCCGCCCTCGAACGGTACCTGGCCGAATAGGCGGTTCGGAAGCCGTCGCCGCGGGCGGCGCGCTCCCTCCGCCAACGCGTGGTGTAGTGTTGGTGTGCTGCCTCGCCTACCATGGCGAGGGCATGCTTCCCCACCCCCTCGGCGCGGACGGGAAGCGGCCCCGCGGGGCGCGCTTTGCGCGAACCCGAAGGAGCAACGACGACAGGAGGTTTCCCATGAGCGTCAAAACGAACGGAACCGAGAGAACCGCCGCCCTGCCCCGCCTGCTCATGGCCGCGGCGCTGTGCGCCCTCGCGCTGGTCGCGGCGGCGTTGAGCTCGTGCGGCGGAGGCCAGGCGAAGTCCACCGTGGCGGTGACGCTGGAGAGCCAGGCCGGCACCGGCTACCAGTGGACCTACGTGGCGAGCCCCGACGACGTGTTCAAGGAGACGAGCCACGACACGAAGGCCGACGAGAGCAAGGCGGGCGGCACCGTCACGGACACCTTCACGTTCCAGGCCCAGAAGGGCACGGGCGACGGCGACGCGTCGATCACCTTCCTGCTGGAGCGCCCCTGGCTGAACGCCGAGGAGGACGAAGACGTGAGAACCGTCCAGTACGTGTTCAAGGTGAGCGACGACAAGAACGTCACGCTGTCCTACGCCAACGGCGAGAACGCCCCCGACCCCGTCATCTCGTGACCGCCGCGAGCTTCAACCGTTGCTCCAACCAACCCGCCGCGCGGATGCGGCGCGCCGGCGGCTGTCATAATTGGGAAAACACCGCGCCCCGCCGCCTGGTCCGGGCGCGGCATAGGCAACGGGCATCGGGAAGAAGAGGCGCATGGGCAAGCGAATCACCTGGCGCGCGAACGCGCTCATCTGCATCATCATCCTGCTGGGTTTCGCGCTCACCTCCTACATCAGCTACCACTCGAACCGCGAGGCGTTCGAGCAGGACGCGGAGCGCGTGTCGCAGCTCACGTCCGAAGGCATCGCGCGCGACATCGACGCGCAGTTCACGCGGCCCATCGACGTGTCGCTCACCATGGCGAACGACAGCCTGCTCAAGGAGTACCTGACCGTCGAGCGCGAGCACCTCGACGACGCGGACTACCTGGAGTCGCTGCGCGCGTACTTGGACGCCTACCGGGCGAAGTACGGGTACGACTCCGTGTTCCTAGCCTCCGCCGCCACGGCGCGCTACTACCATTTCAACGGCCTCGACCGCATGCTCGACGACCGGGGCAATCCGGAGAACGACTGGTACCACGCCTTCCTTGCCGGCGGCGAGGAGTACGCGCTCAACATCGACAACGACGAGGCCACCGACGACGCCATCACCGTGTTCATCAACTGCCGCATCCTCGACGAGGACGGCGGCACGCTCGGCATCGTGGGCGTGGGCTTCCGCATCGACGACCTGCGCGGGCTGTTCTCCGCTTACGAGGAGCAGACCGGCACGAAGGCGTACCTCGTGGACGGCGCGGGCACCGTCGAGGTGGCCACCGACGGCTCGGACGACGGGCATACGAACCTGTTCGCACAGGGCGCTTTCGCCGGCTTCGACGAGCAGGTGACGGCCAGCCGCGAGGAGGATCGGAGCCTGTGGTACTCCACGGACGAAGGATCGGGGTACCTCGTGGCCCAGTACATCCCCTACCTTGACTGGTTCCTCGTGGTCGATCACGACACGTCGGAACTCGACGCGCAGACCGCCCGGCAGTTCGCGCTGGCCGCCGCGGTGATCGCAGGGGTGGTCGCACTGGTGCTGGTGGCCACCACGAGCATATTCCGCCGCTACAACGAGCTCATCGTGAAGCAGACGGCTGCGGCCGAGCAGGAGCACAAGTCCCTGTTCCAAGAGGCGGCCGAGCAGCTCTACGACAACATCTACGAGATCGACGTCACGCACGACCGCGCCGCGAGCGAGGAAACGGAGCAGTACTTCCAAAGCCTGGGCGTGCCGCCGAACACGCCGTTCAGCAAGGCGCTGGCCGTCATCGCCGAGAAGCAGGTCAAAGAGGAGTTCCGCCAGCGCTACCTCGACACGTTCGCGCCCGCGGCGGTGCTCGAGGCCTACGCGCGCGACGAGGACGGCCTCACCTACGAGTTCATGATGTCCGACGACGACGGGGCGTACTCCTGGATGCGCATCAACGCGCACCTGTTCACCTGGAGCGACGACGGCTCGGTTCGCATGCTGGTGTACCGGCAGAACGTCGACGAGGAGAAGCGCCGCGAGCACGCCATGATCGAGCAGATGCAGCGCGACTCCCTCACGGGGCTCTACAACAAGGCGGCCACGCAGGAGCGCATCCGCGACCGCCTGGCCGCAGCGCCCGACGACCCGTTCGCCTTCCTCATCTTGGACGTCGACGACTTCAAGTCGGTGAACGACCGTCACGGGCACAGCGCGGGGGACACGGTGCTCACGGAGTTCGCGCGGGCCGTGAGCGGCCAGTTCCGCCGCGACGACGTGGTGGGCCGCATCGGAGGAGACGAGTTCGCGGCGTTCCTGTCCGTGCCGGACGTCGCGGCCGCGCGGAAGAAGGCGGCCGAGCTCGTGGAGGCGCTGCGTATGGACGTGGAGACCGACGCCGGAACGTGCCGCCTGTCGGCCAGCGTGGGCGTCGCGCTCGCTCCCGCCTGCGGGCGCGACTTCGAAGCGCTGTACCGCCGGGCCGACCGCGCGCTGTACCGGGCCAAGGCGCTCGGCAAGGACTGCTTCGTGCTCGACGAGGGCTGAGGCCGGGGCTGCGAGGGACGCCGAAACGCGTCATACGCGCGAGAGGTTCGCGAGCGAACCGGGCGCTCGCGTCCACGCTCAACCCCGAGCGTATGGGCCGCCTTGGACGCAAAGCGCCGGCTCAGCCCTCGTCCTCGGCGTCCCCCTCCTGCGCCTCATCGGCTTCCCGCCCCGCTTCCGGCGCACAGGCGCCGTCCTCGCGCTCCGTCTGGCGCTCGCGCCTGCGGCTCCGCGCGTCCTGGGCGCGGAACTCGGACACGAACCCCGCCGAGAAGATGCCGGCCGGAATGGCCACCACGCCGATGGAGAGCACCATGGTGAGGAACCCGATGAGGCGCCCCGCCGCCGTCACGGGCACGAGGTCGCCGTACCCCGTGGTGGTGATGGTGGTCATGGCCCAGTACATGCCGGTGAGCACGCTGTCGAACTTCTCGGGCTGCACGGGATGCTCAACCTCGTACATGAGCACGCTCGCCGTGACGGTGAGCAGCGCCAGCACCATGAACGCGGCGATTATCTCGTGGCGGCGCTTCTCGAACACGCGCGAGATGGAGCGCAGGCCGCGCATGTAGCGCGACAGCTTGATAAGGCGCAGCAAGCGGATGATGCGCGCGGCGTTGAGCATGGAGGCCGACACCGGCACCACGAGCACCAACAGCCCCGGAAGGAACGCCAGCAAGTCGATGAGCCCCATGGGCGAAAGCGCGTAGCCCACCCGGGCGCGTGCGGGAGTGCGGCCGGGGCGCGCGAGGTCGGCCACCCACAGACGGGCCGCGTACTCCACCGCGAAGCAGACGCTCGATGCGAGACCGAACGCGAGCAGCACCTGCGACACCCCCGTCGACACGTCCACCTGAGGCTCGGTGAACACGAGCAGGGCATTCGCCACGATGAGCGCGAACAGCGCGATGCCGAGCACCCGCGCCGCGCCGTGGGCCCGACGCACGTCCTCGAGCGCGAAGAACGTCTGCCGCTTGAACGCGGAAGCCTGCGCCCAGCGGGCGGATTCGCCTTGCTTTTTCCTGTCGTTGGTCATAAGGCCAGTATACCTGATGCCCGCGCCCTTCAGAACAAACGGCCGCGCGGGCCCGACTCCGTCTACGCCTGCGCGAGGGTCACGGCCGTGCCGGAGGCGGTGACCATGAGCATGTTGCCCTGGCCGAGTACCTCGTAGTCCATGTCCACGCCCACCACGGCATGCGCGCCGAGCGCCGTCGCGCGCTGCTCCAGCTCCTGCAGCGCCTCGGTGCGCGCCTGCAAAAGCTCCTGCTCGTAGCCCTCGCTGCGACCTCCCACGATGTTGCGGATGCCCGCGCCGAAGTCGCGCAGGAAGTTGATGCCGGTGATGACCTCCCCGAACACGATGCCGTAGTACCCGGTGACGCGATAGCCCTCGACGGAGGGCGTGGTGGTGACGATCATAGGGTTCGCTCCTGTCCTCGTTCGCTGAGCGCGCGGCCCATCGGCCGGAAACGCGCGCAACCCAGTCTACCACGTCGCAGCGGCCGCACCGAAGGACGTGGAAGAACGGCGAATCGGGAGCGTTCGCGAAGGATGCTCGTCCCGCAGGGCGAAGGTGTACAATGAGCGGGATTCACCGGTTTCGCACCCGTGCCCGAAAGGCCCCGACCCATGCCCGTCGACCTCATATCGCTCGCCATCATCGCGCTCGTCGCGGCGGCGTGCCCCATCCTCGCAAAGCTCATACCCGGCAAGCTCGTCCCCGAAACGGTGTTCCTGCTCATCGCCGGCGCGGTGCTCGGGCCGAACCTCGTGGGCGCCATCGAGCTCACCGAATCGGTGGGACTGCTGTCCGATCTGGGTCTGGCCTTCCTGTTCCTGCTGGCAGGCTACGAGATCAACCCGAAGAGCCTCACCGGCTCCCAGGGCAAGCGGGGCCTGGCAACCTGGGCCGTGTCCATCGTGCTGGCCTTTTTGTTCGTGCATTTCGCCGGCAGGCTGTTCGACAACGAGCTGGAATCGGTGGCAGTGGCCATCGCGCTCACCACGACGGCGCTGGGTACGCTCATGCCCATTTTGAAGGAGCGCGAGCTCATGGGCACGCGCGTGGGTGAGTCCGTCCTGGCCTACGGGACGTGGGGCGAACTCTGCCCGGTGCTGGCCATGGCGCTGTTGCTGTCGACGCGCGCCGAGTGGAAGACCATCCTCATCCTGTTGGCGTTCGCGGCGCTCTGCGTGCTCGTGGCCGTGGTGCCCGCCAAGGCGAAGAAGGCCGGCCACAAGCTGTTCAACTTCCTCACCGCGAACGCCGAGGGAACGTCGCAGACCATGATGCGCGTGACCGTGCTCTTGCTCGTGGGGCTGGTGGCGCTTTCGGCCGCGTTCGACCTCGACATCGTGCTGGGAGCGTTCGCGTCGGGCTTCGTGCTGCGCTACATCATCCCCGAGGGCGACCATGCGCTCGAGCACAAGCTCGACGGCGTGGCCTACGGCTTCCTCATACCCATCTTCTTCGTGGTGTCCGGCGCGAAGATCGACCTTCTGGCCGTGTTCCAGCAGCCCGCGCTGCTCGTGGGCTTCATCGTGCTGCTGTTGCTCATACGCGCCGTGCCCATATTCGCGGCGCTCTCCACCGGCAAGGACACGCGCGACATCTCGTCGCACAACCGCTTGACCATCGCCCTGTACTGCACCACGGCGCTCCCCATCATCGTGGCCGTGACGTCGGTGGCCGTGAGCGCGGGCGCCATGCCGCAGGAAACGGCCAGCGTGCTGGTGGCCGCCGGCGCCATCACCGTGTTCCTCATGCCGCTTTTGGGATCGCTCACCTACCGCGTGGCCGACGCGAAGCCCATCGAAGCCGTGCGCGAGATCGCGCGCAACCCGCGCGACATCGGCGACATCCTGCGCGAGCACTGGGAGCTGGAGCGCTTGCTGGCCCGCCAAGAGGCCGCCGCCCGCCTGGCGACCCGGCGCGACCGGCACGAGGGCCGCGAAACGCCGTGGGAGGATATCGCGTTCGGCCTGCAGCGCTCGTCGGCGCGCAAGCGGGCGCTGGACGAGGCGCTGGACTTGGCCGCGCAGGAGATGTCCGCGAAGAAGGCCGCGGCCGGCGAATCCGTGAACGAGCATGTGGCGCCTCTGGCGGAGCGGCGGCTGCAGCAGCGGGAGGAGCGGAGGCGGCGCATGGCCGAGCGCGCCGTGCGCGAGTACCACCGCCGCATGAAGGAGATGGGCAACGCGGCCGAGCGCATGGGCATCGACCGCGAGGAGGCGCGCCGCATGTTCGAGGGCGCGCGGGACGCCCGCGCGTCCCTCCTACGCGAATTGCACGAAGAGCCCCGCCGCGACGACGAGGAAGAAGATCCCCGAGCCTAGCCGGCGCATCGCGCGTGCGCAGGCTGGAAACCGACTACCGGGAGTCCTCGCGTTCGGATTCTTCGCGGGCGGCGTGGAGCGCCCAAACGACGAACAGGTCGACCAAAACGATGATCGCGCCCGCGAAAGCGAGCATTCCGTCGTTTTCGGGCCACTGCCTGTCCGGTGGCGGCGGAGCCCCTTTCGCGCTTCGAGAGAGCCGAAGCCCCTGCGAGCACGTGCCTCCAACGGCCGCGAGCCATCTGCACGCCCGCGACGACGAAGACGAGCCCCATCAGCAATATGCCCGCCACGAACACCGCAAGGCCCCAACCGAACCCCATGTGCCAACCCCCTCAAACGAAGCGCCCCGCCGTTGAGGGCGAGGCGCGCGTTCCGTCATGTTCGAGCAAGCACGGAAATCATCCTGGAAGAACGGAACAGGCGATCCGCCGTGCGCCTTCGTCCAGAATAGCATACCTGAAGCCGCATTCCCCCGGTGCGGCGCTACCCCAGAAGGGCGCCGGCTATGTTGCGCTCGGCCGAGGCGGTGGGCGACCAGGTGTTGTTCGCGAGCTCGTAGTCGAGCACGATCGGCTCGGTCTCGGTGGGCTCGATGCCCGCCAAGGCGGTCATGACGGTTTCGCCGATCTTCTGGTTCATGGCGCTCCGGTCGAGCTCCGCGAAGGACTCGTCGCCCATGAGCTGGTCGGCCGCATCTTGCAGCGCCTTCTCGTAGGCGGAGAAGCTCTTGCACGTGAGCACGACGGTGACCTGCGCCTTGTCGCCGTCGACCGTGACGTCGTCGATGCGGTAGTCGAAGCCGTTCAGGTAGGCCTTCATGAACTCGTTCGCGTCGAGGCCGTACACTTCCAGCCCAGACATGTTCGCGCCGGACACGATCTCGGCCATGGCCGCATCGTCCTGGTTCTTCAGGCCGTCCAGCTCCTGGGTCACGCCGTCGCGGATGACCTCCTCGCTGCTCGGGCCGCAGCCCGCCAGCATCCCCAGGCACACCGTCATGAGCGCGGCGATGCACGCGACGGCTATTCTCCTTTTCCTCATACCAATCCTCTCCCATAGGTTACAACGGCTCGCGAAGTATGACGAGCCCGCACAGTATAGCGGTATCGGCACACGCCACGAGAAAACGCAAGAGGCTGTATCGAAAACGTTGATAAAGCGTCCCCAGATCGAATACACCCCCTGAACGGCGAATGCCGACAACCAGGGCAGTCGTCGACATTCGTGGTATTGCGCAATTATACGGTTTTCGAAGCGCCGAGGCGACCCTCCCCCTTCGACAAAACGGCGAAGGCCGCGAAAGCCTTACAGCGCCGCGTCGCGCACGGTCTGCACCAGCTTCTCCACGTCCCACGCGCCGAGGTCGCCCTCGTGGCGCTCGCGCACGCTCACCGTGCCGTTCTCGATCTCCTTGTCGCCCAGCACCACCATGTACGGGATCTTTTGGCTCTGGGCCTTCGCGATCTTCACGCGCATGGGCTCGTTCTGGTCGTACACCTCAACGCGCCCGCCTGCGGCCTTGAGCTTTTGCGCCAGCTCGGCGGCCGCGTCGTTGTGGCGGTCGGCCAGCGGCAGCACGGCCACCTGCACGGGGGCCAACCACAGCGGCAGCGCGCCGGCGTAGTGCTCGATGAGGATGCCCAAGAAGCGCTCGATGGAGCCGAAGATGGCGCGGTGGAGCATCCAGGGGCGCTCCTCGGTGTTATCCTCGGTGCGGTAGGTCAGCTCGAAGCGCTCGGGCATGTTGAAGTCCACCTGCACGGTGGAGCACTGCCAGGTGCGGCCGATGGCGTCCTTCACCTTGATATCGATCTTCGGGCCGTAGAACGCGCCGTCGCCCTCGTTGATGTCGTAGGCCAGGTCGTGGCGCGCGCAGGCCTCCTTGAGCGCATTGGTGGCATGCTCCCACATGTCGTCGGTGCCGATGCTCTTCTCGGGGCGCGTGGAGATCTCGGCCTCGTACTCGAACCCGAACGTGGACATGATGTGGTCCACGAGGTCGAGGATGGCCACCACCTCGTCCACCACCTGGTCGCGCGTGCAGAACACGTGCGCGTCGTCCTGGGTGAAGCCGCGCGCGCGCAAAAGACCGTGCACGACGCCGCTCATCTCGTGGCGGTACACGGTGCCGAACTCGAAGTAGCGCAGCGGCAGGTCGCGATAGGAATGCAGCTCGCTCTTGTACAGCATCACGTGGCCCGGGCAGTTCATGGGCTTCACGGCGTACTCGGTGAGGCGCGGGTCCTCGTCGGTGCCCTCGTTGATGTTGAAGAAGTACATGTTCTCTTTGTAGAAGCCGTAGTGGCCCGAGGTCTTCCACACGTCGGCGTTGTAGATGTGCGGGGTGATGACCTCCTCGTAGCCGCGCTCGTACAGGTCGCGGCGCAACCACTCCTGCATGGTGCGGATGATGCGCGCGCCTTTGGGAAGGTAGAGCGGAAGGCCCACGCCGGCCAGCTGGTCCATGGTGTAGATGCCCAGCTCGCGGCCCAGCTTGCGGTGGTCGCGCTTCTCGGCCTCCTCCAGGTTGCGCACGTGCTCGTCAAGCTCCTTCTGCTTGAAGAACGCGGTGCCGTAGATGCGGGTGAGCATCTCGCGCTCCGCGTCGCCGCGCCAGTACGCGCCGGCCAGCTTGGTGAGCTTGAACGCGCCCAGCTTGCCGGTGGAGGGCAGGTGCGGCCCGCGGCACAGGTCGGTGAACTTGCCGATGGTATAGGTGGTGATGACGGCGTCTTCCGGCAGCTCGGCGATGAGCTCCAGCTTGAACGGCTGGTTGGCGAAGATCTCCTCGGCCTCGGCGCGCGTGACCACGCGGCGCTCGAAGGATTCGTCGGCGCGCGCGATCTCGGCCATGCGGGCCTCGATGGCGGCGAAGTCGTCCGGCGACAGCGCGCGATCGAGCTTCACGTCGTAGTAGAAGCCATCCTCGATGGCGGGCCCCACGCCGAACTGCACGTCGCCGTAGAGGTCGACGAGCGCGGCTGCCATGACGTGCGCGGTGGAGTGGCGCAGAAGCTCCAGGCCCTCGTCGCTCTTGGCCGTGACGATGGCCACCGAGTCGCCCTCGACCACGGGGGCGGCGAGGTCGACCGGCTGGTCGTTCACGATGCCCGCGAGCGCGGCCTTCGCCAGGCCCGCACCGATGGACGCGGCCACGTCGGCGACGGTGGCGCCGTCGGCGAGCTCCTTGTTCGAGCCGTCGGGAAGTACGATGTTCATGATGGTTCCTTTCCTGCCGGGTGCAGACAAAGCACCTGCATCGATTGAGGCCGCGTCTTGAGTGCGCGACCGTGTCCAGTATGCCACGAACGGCCTGGCGGCCAGCCGCGTCCACGATTTCAACAAACGCCGGATCGGGTGAAACGGCACGATCCGCTCCATCAGGACCCCGCGCCCGGCACGATGGAAACGGGCCATGATCCTGCCTTGTGAATAAATGCTATGGGAAAAGCAACAGATAGGTGACAGGAACGGCACCGGCGTCTCCTTCCCGTTACCATAGGGCCTCGCAAAATACTAAAGCGATTTACTAGAAATTAGAGAAAGCGCACTGAAGCGCTGGACGTGGAACGGAATCGATCATAGGCAACTTCGGGAAAACCATACGCCACGGCGTTGTTGTGCTGCTGGCAGTCGTGCTGGCGGCGGGGACCTGCGCGCCCTCCTTCGAGCGCGCGTTCGCCTCCTCGCAGGCCCCCGCCGAAAGCGCGGGGATGCCGCAGGGCGAAGCGCGCGACGACGCGGCCGACCGGGACGAGCTCGACGACGCGGGCGAACTCTCGCACGAACCCGAGGCGGAGCCGGAAGCGGCCGAGCCGGAGCGCGGCGGCGCGGATGCCGCCGCAGCAGAAGAGCCCGCTCCCCCCGCCGCCCCGAACGACGTCGAAGACGGCGGCGCGTCCGCAGAACCCCTCGACGCGGCCGAAGAGGGGCGCGCAAGCTCCCTGGTGACCACGTTCCAAGAGCTTTCCGCAGCCGTCGCCGCGCCGGACGTCGACGCGATCGTCCTCGGCGGCGACATCGTTATGACCGGGCATATCACCATCCCCGCCGCCAAAACCGCGCTGACGATAGACGGCCAGGGCCGCTACGCGCTCGAGCAGCAGGGAGCGACCACGCTCATCTCGTCTTCGACCGCGCGCCCCGTGTACACGCTGAGGAACATGACGATCGTCGGGCGAACCTACTACGGCGTGGTCTGGTGCACCGCGGCGTCCGGTGCGCCGACCATCGTCCTCGACAACGTCGACTACACGGGCCCCCAGCTCGTGTACAACCGATACGGCAACGTGTCGTTCGTCGGCGAGAACAACGTGCTCGTCAAGTCGAACGGAAGCAACTCGAACACGGCCGAGGAGATAGGCGAGGTGCACGGCGTTTCCGTGCTCGGCAAGCTCACCGTCGAATCGACGTCGGTCGGCAGCGCCTTCTTCTGGATGTTCGGCGCAGGGTCCGAGAAGCCCTTTCTCACGATCGCGAGCGGGGCGCAGGCGTCCTTCAAGACTTCCGCCAACACCGGCCGGGGCTTCTTCTGGATCGAGGGCACGACCTACAACGTCGTCTTGAACGTCGAGGATGGCGCGTCCCTCCTTGTCGACATAACGGGATACAACCCGCTGAGCACGGCGGAGGACCACCGCGTCGACTCGATGCGCATCGGAAGGAACGCCACGGCGGTGTTCAACTTCGCCGGAGGCATCGCCCTTTCCAACGAGCTCGTCGTGGAGGAGGGCGCCATCCTGCGGATGAACTACCTCAACAAGCCGGGAACGAACGGCTCTGCGTACGCGTACCCGCTGTTCCGCTTCCTCAGCCCGGCCGGAGGCGACCCCGTCGTGCAGATCGACCGGGCGAAAGCGGTGGTCTTCGCCGTGCAGCCCTCGAACAGGCCCATCTTCGGCTTGGCGCAGGCGAACTCCCTGCGGTTCGCCACGACGGACTTCAACTACTGGCCGACCTACGCATCTGCGGCCGCGCAGGAGAAGCCCGCCCGCATGTGGTCCTCCGAAGACCCCGACGGACTCCTTGCAACCCTCGATTTGGCCGCAGGCCAAGACGTGCTGAAGTCCATCGCCTCGAACGACGACGGCCTCGCCGCCGAGTTCGACCCCAAGGGCGCCCGCGTCATCCAGGTGGGCACCGAGCCCCTGCTCCTGGCCCCCGAGCGGCAGTGGGTCCACTCCGCCGCCGCAACCGGATCGACGGAGCCCGCCGCGCGGGTCTACGTCGACTACGCAGGCAACGACGGTTCGGAGCGGAGCTTTTCGGGAACCAGCGACGACGCCGGGCGTTACTCCGTGGCGATAGACAACACGGCCGTCGACTCCCGAACCGCGCTCGAGGTGACCGCGGTCCACGACTTCGTCGCCCTCAAGAGGAAGGTCGCGGTGCTCGAAGCCGAAAGCCCCTCGGCCGACCCCGTCCTCCAAATCGTCAGGCAGGGCGACCCGTTCCCTATGGACGCATGGGCGCTTATCGAGAACGCCGACGCCGGCGACGAGGGCCCCTTGCAGGCCGTCATCGCCGAGGCGCCCGGCACCGACGTCGTCGGGCCGGCCGTCGCCAAAGTCGCGCTGACCAACGCCACGGGGAAAGGCGCCCTCGTGACGGTGCCCGTGTTCGTCACCGACGAGAGCACCGTCGTGGACGCGGCGCGCCGCGTCGCGCTGCGCGCGGAGGACTTCTCGTTCCGAATGGGCGAATTCCCCCGCGACGACGCGGCGAGGTTCGTCCTGGATCGGAGCCGCGCCCAGGCGTGGGACGTTCTGACCGGTGAGGACCTGTCCCCGGAGATCGCCCTGCCCGACGACCCTTTGGCGGAAGCGGCGGGGACGCAAACCGTCACGCTGTCGGCGCGGGGCGTCGAGCGCGCCATCGCGGTCACCATCGTCGACGAGGCTCAGTGGGTCGACGTCCGCATCCCCACGAAGATGCTCTTCGGGACGCTCGACGTGTACGAGGGCGGCAAGATCGTCTCTCCGCTCTACGAGATAGAGAACGGCTCCAGCCTCCCCCTGAGCGTGTCCCTTGCCGGGTTCGACGTCGCGGAAGGCGACGGGGTCAACCTGATGAGCGGGCTCGAAGCGGCATCGGGCGGCAACGACCTCAAGCTCGACCTCAGCGTCGACGGGGCGACGGCCCTCGAGTACCTGCACCCCTTCGCCGCCGAGAGCCCGTCGGCCGGCTGGCGGGCGACGCTCGCCCCGTCAGCGCGCAGCCGCCTTGCCTTTTCCGGCACCTACCTCGGAGCCTTCTCGCCCGGAGTGGTGCACCGCCCCTCATATTCCCTGGTGTGGTCGTTCGCACCGGTGTTCGAAGGAGAAACCTATGATCGATAACGACATGAACGATAGGGGCGCAAGGCAAGCGCCCATCCAAACGGAACCGCCCGACGCGTCGGAAGGCGCGCGGGAAAAGCGGCGGAGGAACAGGAAGCTGTTGCTCGCGCTCCTCCTCCTTCTGCTCCTGCTCGTTTTGGGCACGTGCACGGCTGCGCGCTTCCTCGGCGACAAGCAGGAAGACGCGCCGGCCGCCGTCGCGATCATGCCCGGGCTCGACGCGAACGCCGAGGACATCGCCGATCGCGAGGGCATGGAGAACGCCATGCAGAACACGGCCGACGCGAACTACTTCACGCTGCAGGTCAACCCCGAAGCGTCCTTCTCCTCGCAGACGGGCGAAGGAAGGTTCGAACTGGTCAACCCGTTCGACAACGTCTTTCCCATCTCGTTCGATATAACCCTCGACGAGAGCGGGCGGACGATCTACCAATCGGGGGCGGTCATGCCCGGCAAGCAGATCAGGGGCATCACGCTCGCCTCGAAGCCTGATCCCGGCTCTTACCAGGCAACCGTCAATGTTTTCATATACGACCGGCAGACGCAGGAAAAGGAAGGTGAGACCAAAGTGAAAATTACCCTGAACGTCGAATAAGGCATCGATCGAAAGCAACGCACACGACAAGGAGTCGACCATGACCAAGAACAAAAAGCTCTTGTCCGTTTTCCTGGTGTTCGGGTTGGTCGCGGCCATCGCCCTGACCCCCCTCGCCGCGTACGCATGGGAAGACGGATCGGAAGGCAACAGCGAGAACGCGAACAGCAGCGGCGTCCAGGGCACGTCGGACGGAAAGACCGACGTCGAAGGCTGGATAGGCACCTTCGACGGCGGGGAGGACCCGAACCGCCCCGATCCCCCCGCCGAATCGTGGGTGAACGTCAAGATCCCCACGACCGCGCTTTTCGGATCGCTTTCGAGCGACGCCGGAGCGGTGTACTCCCCCGTCTACCGCATCTACAACCACTCGGCACGCGGCGTGACCGTGGAGCCGACGGGCTTCACCAAGATCTCTGAGCCCCTCGAGCTTGCGGGGATGGTGCTGAACCTGAACTTCACGCACCCGAACAGCCTGACCGTGCCGTTGAGAAGCGCCGACGACGCCTTTCTGGGCGCCGGCTTGACGAGCCCGGGATCGATCACCCTGGGCGCAGGATCCGAGTCCTCGCCGCAGACCGCGGCCTTCACCATGAGCGGCCAGCTGCCCGAGGGCTTCAACTATCCCAGCAACGCGCCCCATCAGCCCAGGTACGGCCTGGTGTTCAGCTTCACCGCGGAACCGCCCGCAGCCGTGCAGTAAGGGAGGAGGCGCGCATGTCCGCCCGCGAGACGCGGGCTGGCATGCGGTCCCCAAACGACGAGAACCGCCCCGTGCTCCAAGGAACACGGGGCGGTTCTCTTTCTTGGCGATGCGGGTTCTACTGGATGGGCGGCTCGCCTTGCGGAGCGCGCGAGCGAACCTGCCTCTGCTGAGCAGCCGCCTGCTGCGGCTGCTGCGCGCGGGCTCGCGGGGCGCTGCGACGCGCCGCCGGGGCCGCGCCGCCCACGGGGGTGGCGCAGTACGGGCACACGGTCCACGAGGGGTCGAGCGCGTGGTTGCAGGTTCCGCACAGGTTCTTCAGGCGCTGATGGCAGTTCGGGCAGAGCACGAAGTCGGCCTCCACCGGATAGCCGCAGTTCGCGCATTCGCCGTACTTCATGAGCTCGCGTTGCTTGAGCGCGATCTCCAGCTCCTGCTCGTCGCGGTCGATCTGCAGAAGCGGCGGACGCAGCAGGCAGTAGGCGATGATGCCGAGCAGCGGGATGAGCGCCACGATGGCCCACACGTACCAGTAGGAGCCGCGCAGGTAGGCGTCGCGGACGACCCAGACGATGGACAGCACGTACAGGATAACCAGCAGCACCACGACCACGGTGAACGCGGCTTGCAGTTCGGGGGTCCACAGCTGGGCCAGCAGTTCGTTCATGTCAACCTCGTTTTCTTACGTTTGCCCGCGGCGTGCGCCGGCATCCGACTGCCGTGCCGGCCGCCGAAGCGCCGACACGAAAAGTCATTATAGCAAAGTTGCCGGAAGGCGCACGCCTGTTCAGGCAATTTCCGCAAGCTGGGCCTCCACGCGGGCCAGCTTGTCGGCGAGCTCGGCGTGCTTGGCGCGGTCCTTCTCCACGATCTCGGGCGCGGCCTTCGCCAAAAAGCCCGGATTGGACAGCTTCTTCTCGAGCTTGCCCGCGTCGGCGGCCAGCTTCGCGCGCTCCTTCTCCAGGCGGGCGCGCTCGGCGGCGAAGTCCACCAAGCCCGACAGCGCGATGTACACCTCGAGCCCCGCGCCCAGCGTGACGCTGGACTCGGCCGGCTTCTCGGCGTCGGCGGCCATCGCGAGCGAGGACGTGTTGCCCATGCCCTCGATGAGCCCGCGCTGCGCCTCGAGCAGCGCGACGTCGGCCTCCCCTGCCTTCACCGTCACCGCGAGCGGCGTCTTCGGCGAGATGCCGTAGCGGGCGCGCGTGCTGCGGATGGCCGACACGCACTCGCACACCATCTCGATGGCGCGCTCGGCCTCTTCGTCCACGTAGGCCGCGAGCGCCGCGGCGTCCGGCCACGCCGCCCCGATGAGGTACGGAGCGTCCGCACGGTCCAGGGGCAGCTCCTGGTAGATCTCCTCGGTCACGAACGGCATGATGGGGTGCAGCAGGCGCAGCGCCTGGTCGAGCACGAACACGAGGTTGCGCTGGCACGCCGCGCGATCCTCCGGCGAACCGGCGAGGCGCGCCTTCGAGAACTCGATGTACCAGTCGCAGAACTCGTTCCAGAAGAACGAGTACAGCTCGCGCGTGGCCTCGCCGAACTCGAAGGAGTCGAACGCCGCGTCGAGGCGCGCCACCAAGCCGGCCAGCCGCGAGAATATCCAGCGGTCCGCGGGCGTCGTGGGCTCGGGGTCGCCGGGCTCGAAGCCGTCCAGGTTCATCATGACGAAGCGGGCGGCGTTGCGGATCTTGTTCGCGAAGTTGCGCGAGCTTTCCAGCTTCGCCTCGTTGAACTTGAGGTCCTGGGCGCCCGTCACCTGCATGAGCAGGCCGAAGCGCATGCCGTCGGCGCCGTAGTCCTCCATGAGGCGCAGCGGGTCCACGCCGTTGCCGCGGCTCTTGGACATGGGCTTGCCGTCGGCGGCCATCACCGTGGGGTGGATGATGACGTGCTCGAAGGGGATCTGGTCGGTGCAGTACATCGACGCCATCACCATGCGCGCCACCCACAGGCCCATGATGTCGCGGGCGGTGGAGAGCACCTGCGTGGGGTACGCGGCGCGCATCTCGGGCGCGTCGACCCCCTCCTCCGTCCAGCCCATCGTGGCGAACGGCCACAGCTGCGACGAGAACCACGTGTCCAGCACGTCCTCGTCTTGGCGCACGGGCTTGCCGCACACGGGGCACACGTCGATGTCCTCCACGCTGGCGTCTTCCCAGCCGCACTCGTCGCAGTAGAACATGGGGATGCGATGCCCCCACCACAGCTGGCGCGAGATGCACCAGTCCTTGAGGTTGGCCAGCCAGTCGAGGTAGACCTGGCGCCAGCGCTCGGGATGGAACTGGATGGAGCCGTCCTCCACCACGCGCGCCGCGTCCTCTTTGAGGCCGTCCACGGCCACGAACCACTGCTCGGACTCCCAGGGCTCCAGCTTCGTGTGGCAGCGGTAGCACGTCATGACCGAGTGGTCGTGGTCCTCCACCTTTTCCAACAGCCCCAGCTCGTCGAACGCGGCCACCACGGCCTCGCGGGCCTCGTCGCGGTCCATGCCGCTGAACTTCCCGTAGCCGTCCACCACGTGCGCCGTCTCGTCGAAGATGTTGATGCGCGCAAGGCCGTTGCGCTCGCCCATGGCCCAGTCGTTCGGGTCGTGCGACGGCGTCACCTTCACGCAGCCGGTGCCGAACTCCCTGTCCACATGCCAGTCGGCGAAGATGGGGATCTCGCGGTCCACGAGCGGCAACTTCACCGTCTTGCCCACGAGGTGCTTGAAGCGCTCGTCCTTCGGGTTCACTGCCACGCCCGTGTCGCCGAGCATCGTCTCGGGGCGCGTCGTGGCCACCACGAGGTACTCCAGGCCGTCCTCCGGCTCGGTGAGCGGGTAGCGCAAGTACCACAGGTGCCCCGTCTCGTCCACGTACTCGGCCTCGTCGTCGGAGATGGACGTGGTGCAGTGCGGGCACCAGTTCACGATGCGCTTGCCCTTGTAGATGAGGTCGTCGTGGTACCAGTCCACGAACAGCTTCCGCACGGCCTTCACGTACGCCGGCTCCAGCGTGAAGTGCTCGTCGTCGTAGTCGCACGAGCAGCCCATGCCCTTGATCTGGTTCACGATGGTGGTGCCGTACTCCTTGTACCAGTCGTAGCACGCCTCGATGAACGCCTCGCGGCCGATCTCCAAGCGGCTGATGCCCTGGTCGGCCAGCTTCTTGTCCACCTTGGTCTGCGTGGAGATGCCGGCGTGGTCGGTGCCCAGGATCCAGCGCGTGGGACGCCCCTGCATGCGCGCGCGGCGGATGCACGTGTCCTGGATGGTGTCGTTGAGGGCATGGCCCATGTGCAGCACGCCCGTGATGTTCGGCGGCGGGATGACGATGGTGTAGGGCTCGCCCTTCTTGGCGCCGAAGCCCTCGCCGCGCTGGAAGTAGCCGGCGTCTTTCCACGCCTGGAAAAGCGGGCGCTCGTGCGCCGCGAAGTCGTAGTCGATCTTCTTCGCCCCGGTGCTCTCGTTCGTGTTCTCGGCCATGGTCTGCTCTTTCGTGTCGAACCGAAAAGCGGGCGCGGCGCCTCTCGCACCTGCCCGCTCCCTCTCCTACTTTGCCCCGCGTGGCGGGGAAACGCCGCTCGCCCGTCATCCTGAGCGCAGCAGCGTGCAGCGCGCCCACTCGTCATCCTGAGCGAGGCGCAGCGCCCCTCTGTCATCCTGAGCGAGCGGAGCGAGTCGAAGGATCCCGTGCGGCGCCAGCGGCGACGTTCCCAGCTGCCGCCGCACGGGATCCTTCGACTCCGGCGCTTCGCGCCTGCGCTCAGGATGACAACCTAATCCTTCGCCTCAGGCGGCAACCCTTCCGCTCGCTTGAGGCGACGGCCTATCCTACGCGCTCTTCTCCACTGCCTCGGCCACCGGCTCGATGGCCGGCTTCGTCTCGCCCGTGATGTCGCTTGCGCGCACCGTGACGGACGTGGCCCCCTCGTGCTCGGGCAGGTCGTACATCACGTCCATGAGCACACGCTCGCAGATAGAGCGCAAGCCGCGGGCGCCCGTGCCGTGTTCCACGGCCTCGTGGGCGATGGCCGTGAGCGCCTCCGGCTCGAACACGAGCACGGAGTCCTCGAAGTCGAACATCTTCGTGTACTGCTTCACCAGCGCGTTCTTGGGCTCGGTGAGGATGCGCACGAGGTCTTCCTCCGACAGCTCGGCAAGCGACGTGACCACGGGGATGCGGCCCACGAACTCGGGGATCATGCCGTACTTGTTCAAGTCCTCCGGCAACACCTGCGCCAAAAGCTCGGCTTCGGCGTGCTTCTTGGACTCGGGCATCTCGGCGTTGAAGCCCAGGCCGCTCTTGCCCACGCGCTCGGCGATGATGTCGGCGAGCCCGACGAACGCCCCGCCCAGGATGAACAGGATGTTCGTGGTGTCGATGTGCAGAAGCTCCTGCTGCGGGTGCTTGCGGCCGCCCTGCGGCGGAACGCTCGCCTCCGTGCCCTCGACGATCTTCAGCAGCGCCTGCTGCACGCCCTCGCCCGACACGTCGCGCGTGATGGACAGGTTCTCGGCCTTGCGGGCCACCTTGTCGATCTCGTCGATGTAGATGATGCCGATCTCGGCGCGCGGGATGTCGAAGTCGGCGGCCGTCATGAGCTTGAGCAGGATGTTCTCCACGTCCTCGCCCACGTAGCCCGCCTCGGTGAGGGTGGTGGCGTCGGCGATGGCGAAGGGCACCTTCAGCGTGCGCGCGAGCGTCTGCGCCAGCAGCGTCTTGCCGGAGCCCGTGGGACCCAGCAGCATGATGTTGCTCTTGGCCAGCTCCACGTCGCCCTCGGCGGCGTCGGCTCCCAAGCTGATGCGCTTGTAGTGGTTGTACACGGCCACGGACAGCGCCCGCTTGGCCGCCTCCTGGCCCACCACGTGCTCGGACAGCTCGCCGTAGAGCTCGTGGGGCGTGGGCAGGTCGGCCAGCACGTCTTCGGGCGCGGGTTCGGCGTCCGCGACGTAGGGCTCGCCCGCGTGCTTGGCGTGGCGGCCCTGCGGCTCGGGCTCCATCGGGGCCGTCGCCTCGGGCGGAACGGAGAGCCCCAGGTCGCGCATCATGGCGTCGGCGCACACGGAGATGCACTCGTCGCAGATGTAGATGCCGTTGGGACCCGAGATCATCGCGGCGACTTCATGCGGGTGCTTGCCGCAGAAAGCGCACGCGATGTCGTCCCGGCCCGAGAATTCCTCGTGAATGTCGTTCGTCATAGCGGGTTATTCGCTCTTCTTCTCTTCGGTGCCCGCAGCGGTCGCGCGCGACGTGGTGATGCGGTCGACCAGACCGTACGCCAGCGCCTCCTCGGCGGTCATGTAGTTGTCGCGCTCGGTGTCGGCCTGGATGGTCTCGAGCGTCTGGCCCGTGTTGTCCGCCAGGATCTTGTTCAGGCGGTTGCGGGTCTTCAGCATGAAGTCGGCCACGATGGCGATCTCGGTCTGCTGCCCCTGCGCGCCGCCGGACGGCTGGTGGATGAGCACCATGGAGTTCGGCAGGCACATGCGCTTGCCCTTGGCGCCGTTGGACAGCAGCACGGCTGCCATGGAGGCGCACTCGCCCAGGCAGATGGTGGACACGTCGCACTTGATGAAGTCCATCGTGTCGAGGATGGCCAGGCCCGCCGTGACGGAGCCGCCCGGCGAGTTGATGTAGAGGGAGATGTCCTTCTCGGGGTCGGCGCTCTCCAAGTGCAGCAGCTGCGCCACCACGGAGTTCGCCACGTTGTCGTCGATCTGCTCGCCCAGGAAGATCACGCGGTCGTTCAGCAGGCGGGAGTAGATGTCGTAGCTGCGCTCGCCGCGCGGGGACTGTTCGATGACGTAGGGGATCAATGCTGCTTTGGTATCGTAACTCATAGCTTGTTGCCTCGCTTTCGCTCGCGGCCCCTGCGGGCGCCGCACAAAATCGTCTTATGCCATAGTGATGTACGCTTCGCCGCCACGCAAGGCCAGGCTACCGTTTCGTTACCCACGGCGAGACGAACGGACGCGCCCCGAGGGGCGCGTCCCGCTTGCCGCTCGCGGCGCTATTCGGCGTCCGCGGCCTTGTCGGCTTCGGCGGACTCGTCCTTCTTGGCCTTCTTCGGGGCGGCCTTCTTGGCCGGCTTCTTCTCGGTTGCCTCGGGCTCGGCTGCGGCATCGGCCTTGGCCTCGTCCTTCTTAGCGGTCTTCTTGGCCGCGGCTTTCTTGGCGGGCTTCTTCTTCTCGTCGGCGGGCTTGCCCGGCTCGATCTCGGTCACGACGGCCTTCTCCATGACGTCTTGCGCGGCCCTCGTGCGGGCAATGCCGTTCTTCACCATGTGGAGCTGGCCGTTCTTGCGCCACTCCTCCTGGAGCTTCTTCGGATCCTCCACGCCGCTCTTCACGAACTCCTCGGCCACGTCCTCGTCGGTGACCTCCATGCCGAAGTGGCGGGCCCACGCGTCGAGCGCGAGGTCCTGCTTCGTCATGTCGGCCGCCTGGGCCTTCACGTCCTCCTTGAACTGGTCGGGCTTGATGCCCTGCTGCGCGAGGTAGGCGTCGAAGCTCATGCCCTGGCGCTGCAGCTGCTGGAAGAAGTCCTGCAGAAGGCTGGTCTCGGCCTCTTCGCACATGGCCTCGGGCGCCTCGCCCTGCAGGCGGTCGGCCAGCTTGGACAGGCACTGGTTCTCCTTGATGCGGGGCAGCACGTCGGCCTTTTGCTCCTCGATGGACTCGGCCACGCGGCTGCGCAGGTCGGCCACGTTCTCGAAGCCGAGCGTGTCCTTGGCCCACTCGTCGGTGACCTCGGGCAGCACCTTGTTCTTGACGGAGATGACCTCGACCTCGAAGTTGATCTTGGTCGTCTTGCCCATGAGGGGCTGCGTCATGACGGTCGGCTCGGCCGGCACGTCGATGGAGAACTCCTTCTTCTGGCCCTTCTTCATGCCCACGAGCTCGGCGTCGAACTCGGCCGGGAACAGGCCCGTGCCCAGGCCGTACAGGCGCGTGGGCGTGGTCAGCGACTCGATGTCGGCTCCGGCGTCGTCGGTGGCCTTCATGCCGAGGTCGAGGTAGCTGTCCTCCTTGACCTTCGTGGCCGCCGCGGCGTCCTCGTAATCGTAGTAGTGCTCGCGCAGCTGGTCGATCTGATCGTCGATCTCGGCGTCGCTCACGCCCTCGGCGGGCATCTCGATCTCGACCGGATCGTAGCTCGAAAGCTCGAGCTCGGGCTTCACTTCGACCTCGAGCGAGTACTCGAAGGGCTTGCCCGCCTCGACGAGGCCCATGTCCTCGTCGAACGTCGGCTTCGAGACGGGGTACAGGTTGCTGCCGTCGATGGCGAGGGGATAGGTTTCGTTCACCACATCGTCCGTCACCGTGGCGGGAACCGCTGCGGCGCCCAGCGCGTTGTCGATGATCGGGCGCGGGGCCTTGCCGGCACGGAACCCGGGGAAGTTGTACTTGTGCGCGAAGTCCTTGTAGGTCTTCTTGATGCGGGCGTCGATATCCTTGGCATCGACGGTAACGGTCACTTTGACGCGGTTATCCTGCAATGCCTCAACTTTTGTTTCCACGTAACTATCCTCCATCATTTCCTGTCAATCGCCTCGCGGCGGCGTGCGGCGCGCCCGGCGGGTGCCCCTTGCGGCGCTCATCCGCATCGGTTTCGCAAGCAATCCGATTCGCGCTCTGAGCACACCGAAACGGAATTATCGCACATATGGAACGGTTGAGGAAGGAGGTTCACGAAGAACCGACGAAACACGCGGACGAGTCAAGCCGCAGGCGGGCCCCTGTAACGCAGCGTTGACTGATCTCCGGGTATTCTCCATACCGCGCCTCCTCCCCGAACGAGTATCATGGAACCTTACAAGAGGAATCATTGATCGAGAGGCGACGCGTGTCCATCGTTTTGAACATACCGCAGGAACGCGAGCTGGCACGGCTCATCGACTACGAGCGGGCGACGTGCAGCGTGGACGGCGAGCTCGTGTACCGCTGCGCCTTCCCCTACCGCCCCGACGACGAGTTGCAGGCCGAGCTCATCGATTGCGGCGCGCTGGCCGCGAAGGCCGAGGGCAAGCGCGGCACCATCGTGGTCATCACGTCGGACGGCTACTCCTTCTTCCTCGAGCGCAACCGCGCCGAGCGCGAGCGCGCCCGCCGCGAGAAGCGCGACGCGCGCCTCATCGGCCTTTCGGCCTTCTTCGCCGCGCTTTGCATGGCCGTCGGGTTCTTGCTGGGCAGGTTCTTGGCGTAGATGCCGGCGGCGATCGGGAACATGCCGCGCGAGAAAATCCTTTTGACCGAGGGCTCCAGCCTCACCGCGCGCGAGACGCTCACCGCGCTCGCGTCGTGCGGCTACGAGGTGCACGTGCTCACCTGCGCTCGGCTCCCCCTTTGCCTGTTCAGCCGGTGGAGAAGCAAGATCGTGCGCACGGTCGACGCGAACGAGCAGCCCCTCGCCTATCTGCGGCACGTCGCGCGCCTCGTGGAGGACGAGGGCTATGCGGCCGTGCTGCCCACCCACGAGCAGGCTTGGCTCTTGGCCGAGGGGGCGAGCCTGCTGCCTGCGGAAGCGCCTGTCGCGGTCGCGTCGGCCGAGGCCTTCCGCCGCGCTCAGAGCAAGGTGCGCTTCGCGGAGCTCTTGGACGAGCTGGGACTTCCCCAACCCGCTTGGCGGCTTCTTGACGAAGAGGGCGGCCACCTCTCCTTCCCCTTCTGGGTAAAGGCCGAGTTCGGCACTGCCGGCCGATCGACACGCCGCGTGGCCGACGAGGCGCAGATGAGGGCGGCCGCCGCCGAACTTTCGTCGGGCGGTGGCCGTCTGATGGCGCAGGAAGAGGCTCCGGGAAGCTACGGCCAGGTTGCGGGATTGTTCGACCACGGCCGCCTTGCAGCCGTGCACACGACCGTGCAGACGGGCGTGGGTGCCGGGAACTCGGCCGCCGCCCGGAGAAGCGTCGACTTCCCCGAAACCCGCCGGCATATCGAGGCCGTTGGCGAGCGCCTGCGCTGGCACGGACCCCTCACGCTGGACTTCCTGCACGTCGACGGGCACCCGCGCTACCTGGAGTGCAACCCGCGCATGGTGGAGCCCGGCAACGCGGCGGTCGCCGGCGTGAATTTCCCCGCCCTGCTCGTAGAGCTGTCGTCGAAAGGCCACCTGAACGGCGGTTTGCGCGTGGGCGCGGCCGGCGTCGAAACGCGCAGCCTGCAGGCGCTGTTGCTGGGAGCTGCGGAGTCGTCGGGCACGAGGCGCGCCGTGCTGCGGACGCTGGGCCGCTACATGGGCGGCAAGGGCGGGGCCGAGGTGCTGACGCCCGTGCGCGCCGATCCCCCGAGCCTGGTGCCGCTCGCGGTGGTGCTGGCACGCCTGCTGGCCGACCCGCGCAGCGTGGCCGGCATCGCGGCCGGAGCCGTGCGCGCCTACAGCGTGCGGCCGGACGCGATCGACAAGCTGCGGCGCGCCGTCGCCGCCGAAGGCGCGTGAGCGAGCGCGCAACCGACCCATGGAGCGGCCGTCCCTTCGCGCACGTGGCCCTCCGACGCGCGCCGCTTTCTTCGCTACGCGAAGAACGTCTGGGTGAGCCAGGGGCCGTACTCGCCTTCCCACATGCCGCCCAGCTGGGCGAACACCTGCGGCCAGTCGATCGTCTGGCCGAACAGCAGCTCGAGGTAATGGCGATTGCCGATGCCGCGCTCGGGCGGCGCGCCCAGACACGCCTGGGCGACCGTGTAGGTGCAGGTGGGGCATGCGGTCACGAGCGTCTCGGCACCGGTTTTGCGCGCCTCGTCAATCACGCGCCACACACGCCGCTGCGTGACGTCGTCGTCGTAGGACGCCACGGCCCCGCCTGCACCGCAGCAGAGCGTGCCCTTGCGGTGGTGGTCCAGCTCCAAGCGCTCGGCGTCGGGCAGGTTGCGCGCCACGAGCGCGCGTATGGCGGCGCCGTGGCGGCCGTCGGCCCGATCGTGGCACGAGTCGAAGAACGTGACGCGGGCCTCGGGAAGCGGCGAGAATCCCGCGGGCTTGCCGGCCCGCTCGAGCGCGCGGCTCTTCTTCAGCAGCAGCTCCGGCAGGGGCACGATGTCCACCTCGTCGCCCATGAGCTCCGCGAACTCCTCGCCGCAACCAGGGCAGACCGTCACCACGCGCGTGATGCCCGCCGCGCGGATCTGGTCGAGGATGCGCTGACGCAGCGCCGCGGCACGGTCGAACAGCCCCGCGCTCATGAGCGGGCTGCCGCAGCAGTCATCGGAAAGCGCCCAGGCCATGCCGGCGTCGGTGAGCCACCGTCCCACCGTGCGGGTGAGCTCGGGCGCGTAGCTCACGAGCGAGCAACCGGGGAAGAACAGGGTGTCCACCGTGCCGGGGCCGAGCTCGGCCGCCTGCGCGAGCGAGGTGAACTCCGGATAGCCGATGCCGTAGATGGCGCGGTAGGCGCTGAAGATGTTCCACTCGTTGTCCACCATCACGAGCTTGGAATCGTCGGGCGGCATGAGCCCGGCGCGCATGAACAATACGCGCCAGTCGCGCATGCGCTCGGGCGCCAGCAGGTGGTGCTGGCAGGTGGCCGTGCAGTACCCGCAGAAGCAGCAGCGGCGCAGCGCGTGGTAGAGCTCGGGGCGCTCCTGCACAACCTGCAACACCGCATCGGGCTGGTCGTCGAAAGGCAACGCGACAACGGCACGGTAGCCCTCCTCCACGAGGCCCATGTCGAGCGCGGGCTCCTTCAACACCTCGCAGCGCAGCGTGCAGCGCTTGCAATGGGAGCAAGTGAGCCTCTTGTTCGCCCAGGCGGCCAGCATATCGAGCTTGGCCGAATCCAAGCCGGCTATCTGCTCCAGGTCTTCTTTCGAAAGCTTTTCGGGTCTTGTCTGCATGCGAACTCCCCCTCCGATTCGCCGTCCAGTTTAGCGCAATGCGCCTTGAGCAAGGCGAGAATCAGGCAAGGAAGCGCATTTTGCACAGCGCACGGCACGCAAAAGGCGGCATGCGCCCAAACGCCCGGGATACGAGCACGGTAGCTTCAACGGGTCGTATCGAACGGACGGCCTAACGAACCAGCAAATCGCCCGCGCCTTTGAGAAACTTCTCTATTCCGTCCTTCGCAAGATGGTAATACACTTTTCCGTCGCGCTTTTCGATGTCTACGAAGCCCGCAGCGAGCAGGTTGTTCATATGGTGGGAGGTCGTGGCGGGGGTCAGCGCAACCTGCTCGGCAATCTCGAGGTTGTAAAGGCTTCCCTCCTTGAGCGCGAGGAGGATCGATATCTTGCTCGAATCGCTCAACGCCTTTGCCCCGATCAACAGCTCGGCTTTCGTGAAACCCGGCTCCTCCTCGTTTGTCAAGCGGTCGACGAGCAGACCGTAGAGGCACATCCTCTCCGCGATGCATACCATGAGCGGCTCGGCCAAAATCGGGACGATCTCGGTTTCCGCATCGATCTTCCGAGACAGTTTCATGAAGCTTGTCGGCCGCTCTTCCTTCGAACGCATCTCAAACCGATCCAAAAGGATATCCGCTTCGGACTTGACTTTCGCATAGGCGTGCTCGAAGGCGGGGAAGTTGTCCCGCACCGCTTGGGCTACCAGCTCGATGCGCTGTTTCGGCTGCTGGAAAAGCGCCATGATCTGCCACTTCGCCCGATCGGAGAAATCTCCGGACTCCAGCACGTCGACAACGCTCTCCCCGCTGCCTTCGGTGCCTTCGTTGAATACCTCCTCGACTGTCCGGAGCGCCGCCTCGTCATCTATCTCGACGGCAGGATCGAACCATTCGGGATGGCGCAGGAAAACGGCTGCGTACGCAAGCAGCGTCGCTTCGTCGCAGCCGTCGAACAGCTTCACCCCGGCCGACGGGACGATCCGTTTCCGGAACGCTGTGTAATAGCGTTCGATCACCTGAAAGTTCGCTTGGTAGAATACGGCTCCCTCGATGCCGAAGCCATCCAATACCTCTACCGCCTGCTGTTCGCTCTGCTCGTCCCAGTCCTTGTTCGCAAGAAGGAACAGCGTCTCGAAGTAGGGGTTCACGCGATGGTCCATGCCGGATTTCCTTCTCCTCTGCCCGCGCTTGGTTCGCAAGCGCCTTCGCGCGACCGCATCCTGGGTTCAAGCGCTCGCGGCGTCGTCGTTCTGCGCGGCCTCGATATGCTGGAAAGATGCGAAACCGCCCTGTTTCTCGATGAGGGAATCATAGCCGCCCCTTTCCGCTATCTTTCCCTGTTCCATATATAACACAGCATCGTAGCGCCTCAAAAGATCCGGTGCCAAATGGTGCGTGATGGTGATGACGGTCAAATCGTCTAGGTCCAGCAAGGCCGTTTCGATGTCGTAGGCGGTGCGAGCGTCGACGGCGCTCGTGCCTTCGTCGAGAACGAGGATCGGCTTGCGCTCTATAAGCGCCCGCGCAACCGCGACTCGCTGGCGTTGGCCGCCCGAAAGGCCGATGCCGTTCTCGCCGACGGGGGTCTCAAGGCCGCTCTCGGTTTGGGCGAGAAAGCGATCGACCCCGCTGATGTTCAAAGCCCTCTCCCACTCGTCTTCGCGGTAGTCGCGATGAAGGTCTATGTTCTCCCCGATCGTTTCGTCGAACAGGTACACGTCTTGATGGATGACGGACACCAAGGCGAGCAGCTTGTCGACGTCCAGCGACCGCAGCTCTTTCCCGTCGACACTGATGGAACCGGTATAGGAACCGTACCCGGCGCACAAGAGCTTGACGAGGGTGGTCTTCCCGCAGCCGCTGGCGCCGACGAGGGCGTACTTCTTCCCCTTCTCGAACGCCACATCGCAATCGTCCAGCACCGGACGACCGGGCAGATAGCCGAACCCGACGCCCTCGAATGCGATCCGATGCTCGAAAACGGGCTCGACGGACCCCTGGAAGGCGGAAGGCTGATCGGCGCTCAATTCGCGTATGCGATCGAGCACCGGCTTCGCCCCTTGGATTTTCGGAGCGTTCTGCATGATGACCGCAACCGGCTGGACCAGACAGCCCGAAAGCTGGAGGATCGCCAGAAGCGCGCCCGCCGCCATCTGGCCTCGCAACACGAAATAGGCCGTCACCAGCATGATACCGAGCTGGGAACCCACGCCGAGCATCTGGGAAAGGCCCTCGCTGCAGGCCACCAGGCGCTCCACTCCGTACTTGCGATCCGCGAGCTCGTCGTTCTGGCGAGCGAAATCCCTCCTCGTCCGGTCAAGCAAGCGAAACGAGCGGATGACCTCGTAGCCCGCGAATTGGTCCTTGAGTTTCGAAGTGAAGAGCGAAAGGCCCTTCGAATAGGCTTCTTGCCGCGTTCCGAGAGGCTTGCCCAAGCTCGAAGGCAGTAAGTACATCGCGGCCAAGCTCACGATCATCAGCCCTCCGATCAGGGGATTGTAGACGAACAAAGCGACCATCGCCATCACAAAGACAAGAGAGCTCTGAATCGCCTGGAGGAAGGGCACGATGATGTTCTCCTCGACGATCTTCACGTCGTTCGTCAGAGCCGAGAGGTAATCGGCGGTATTGGTTTGCCGGTAACGCTCCGTGTCGCGCGAGAAGATGCCTCGATGCAAACCGGACCTGACATCTTGCACCGTGCGCACGGTCAGCTTCTTGTCTGCAAGGCTGCTGGCGGTCATCGCCACCGTCACCAAAGCGACGTACCCGATCGTCACCGCGATCATCTCATTGAAGAGCGCCCAATCGCCGTCTATCGCGGCGTTCAATATGCGCTCGAGCACGAACGCCACGCCGATGGTGAGCGCCGACAAAAGAACGTTCAGGGTGACGGCCGCTGCGAAAAGGGACTTGTGGTTCTTGAACAAAGCTAGCATGGCTCCTCCAATATTAGATATATTTCTAATATTGGAGACAATATCATATTCATCTAATTATCACTAGATGGCGATTCACGGAAAAGCGAAGAAGCCCAACCCATCACCCTGCTGCATGAGCACTACCGATTCTATTGCACACGTTAGCAGAAACCCGAAATGGGACGGTTCGGTTCAAGGGACGCTGGAGGTTAATTGCGCTGGAACTGGCGTTGAAAAGCAGAAAGGCCCTTTCGGGCGCTTTGTCGAATAACTAAGTGGTGCGGGCGAAAGGACTTGAACCTTCACACCTTTCGGTACCAGAACCTAAATCTGGCGCGTCTGCCAATTCCGCCACGCCCGCACGCCGTGCGCCGATTTCGCGCAGCGAACATGATAGCAGAAGTTGACGGCTTTCGGCCGAGACCGAAAGCTCTGCTATCATAGGCGCCCGAACCGGACGGAACCAGACCAAGGAGCGAATGTGAACCTCAAGAGGATTGCGCGCGCGTACAACGACGTCAGCCTTATCAAGCGCATCGTGGCGGGCCTCGTCGTGGGCGCGGTGCTGGGCATCGCCCTGCCCGGCGTGGAAGTGGTGGGGCTTTTGGGCACGCTGTTCGTGTCGGCGTTGAAGGCCGTGGCGCCCGTCTTGGTGTTCTTCCTCGTCATTAGCGCGCTCGCGAACGCGAAGGCCACCGGATCCATGAAGACCGTCGTGGTGCTGTACGTGGTGAGCACGTTCGTGGCCGCGCTCGTGGCCGTGGCGGCCAGCTACCTGTTCCCCACCGAGCTGACGCTCGCTGCGCCGGCGGCCGAGCAGAGCTCTCCCTCGGGCATCGGCGAGGTGCTGGGCACGCTGGTCATGAACATGGTGGCGAACCCGATCGACGCGCTGGCGAATGCGAACTACCTGGGCATACTCGTGTGGGCCGTCGTGCTGGGCATCGCCCTGCGCGCGGCGAGCGGCACGGTGAAGGACGTGTTCACCAGCGTGTCGGACGCCGTGTCGACCGTGGTGCGCTGGGTCATCGCGCTCGCGCCGTTCGGCGTGCTGGGCCTCGTGTACACCACCGTGTCCGAGAACGGGCTCGACATCTTCGCCGAGTACGGCCGGCTCATCCTCGTGCTCGTGGGCTGCATGCTGTTCATCGCGTTCGTCACGAACCCGCTCATCGTGTTCGCCAACGTGCGCAAGAACCCCTATCCACTCGTGCTGCGCTGCCTGAAGGACAGCGGCATCACGGCGTTCTTCACGCGCAGCTCGGCGGCGAACATCCCCGTGAACATGGAGCTTTGCCGCAAGCTCGGCCTGGACAAGGACAACTACTCAGTGTCCATTCCGCTGGGCGCCACCATCAACATGGCGGGCGCGGCCGTCACCATCACCGTCATGGCCATGGCGGCCGCCCACACGCTGGGCGTGTCGGTGGACCCGGTCACCGCGGTGGTGCTGAGCGCGCTGGCCGCCGCGTCCGCCTGCGGCGCCTCGGGCGTGGCCGGCGGGTCGCTTCTGCTCATACCGCTGGCGTGCTCGCTGTTCGGCATCGGCAACGACGTGGCCATGCAGGTGGTGGCCATCGGCTTCATCATCGGCGTGGTGCAGGACTCGTGCGAGACGGCGCTGAACTCGTCGTCCGACGTGCTGTTCACCGCCACGGCGGAGTACCGCGCGTGGCGGCGCGAGGGCCGGGATTTCCGTCTGGGCCGCGACGCGTTCAGCGAGGACGAGCTGGCGTAACGCGGGCGCGCGGCGAGAACCCGCGGATCGCAGGCGGGATGGCGAGCGCTTGCGAAGCCGGAGGCGCTTGGTGCGCTCGCCGTAGGGGCGGCCTGCTGGCCGCCACCGCGCCGGCGGCCAGCAGGCCGCCCCTACGAGGGTCTTTCGGCTTCGGGAACGAGGTTACGCGTCCACGATCTGCAGCGTGTAGGCGTTGTCGCCCACGGTGAACGGGTGCAGCAGGTTCTCCACGAGGGTGCGGGCCTGCTCGTTGGCCTGCTCGATCATGCCGGTTTGGTTGACCCGCTCCTCGGCATCGGTCTGGGCCGTTTTGAGGGCTTCGGCCGTGTCCTGCTTGTTCTCCCAGTTGAACAGCGCGAACGCCGAATCGTAGAACTCGATGGAGTTCGGGTCGATCTCGATGCCCAGAAGCTGCGCCTGCGGCAGGCGCACGGTGACGGTGCGGCCGCTCACGTCGACGGACGCCTGCGCCAGGTCGACGCCCGCGCGCACCTCGGCGTCGTAGACCATGGTGAAGCCCTTCTTGTTGATGAAGTCGATGTCGCCGTTTTCGTAGCGCACGAGGCCCCGGTACTCGAGCTTGGCCGTGGCCAGCTCGCTCGAGTTCGAAAGCTGCTCCTGGATGGACGTGGTGGTGAGCTTGACGCTGGGCTCGAACGCGCGCTGGAACGCAAGCGTGCCCACGACGCCGACGGCGACGAGCGCCACGGCCACGACGATCATGAGTATCTTCTTCATGGATGCATCCTTCTCGATCTAACGGGTGTCTCGACGGCAGGATACCACGGACGGACAAACGCCCGTCGCCCGTCAACAATCGGTTAAGGCTTCGTGGACGCGCGAGGCGAAGGGCTGAGGCCGGAAGCAGAAAGCCGCCCGAGAAAGCCCCGAGGGGGCCCAGCAGACCGCCACGCGAGGCGCACCGAGGCCCGTGGGCAAATCCCCAGCTCCCTGGCGAACCGCGATGCCGTGCGCGGATCGTCCGCCGCGCTCACCGCATGCGCACCGAGCTTCGCCGGTGCCCATGCGGTTCAAAACGTCGTCAGCGCATGGCGCGGAGAAGCGCCTATTTGGCCAATCGGGCGTAGAACTGGCCGTCCCGCTCTTCCACGTCGATGCCCGCCATGTCGACCAGGTAGGGTCGGAACTGGGCGTATCCCAGATCGCGCAGCTTGAACGTACGGAACTTGCCGCGCACGCGCTTGCCGAGCGTGGCCAGCGCTATGCCGTCGGGCTCCGCATCGGCCACCGTCTGGCGGATGAACGCCTCGGGGTCGGACGGAGCGGGCTCCGCCTTCGCGGGCGCCTTCGCCTTCGGGGCCGTCTGCTTGGAGGACGCCTTCGAGGAAGGGCGCTTCGACTGCACCTTCCCTGCGGGCTTCCCCGCCGCCTTCGCGGGAACCGGAGCCTCGGAAGGCTGCGCGGGCTCCTCGACCGGGGCCTCGGCCGCCTTCGGGACGGTCTGGGACGCCTTGGCCTTCGGGGGCACCGCTTTGGCGGACTTGGCCGCCGGCTTGCGCTTCGCCGGCGCGGCTGGTTCCTGCTCGCCCGGCGCCTTGGCAGCCTGATCAACGGCGGGAGCGCCCTGCTCCGCCGGCGCCTTTTCGGGCTGCGCCGCCTTGGCGGGCTTGCGGCTCTTCAGCGCATCGGCCCAAGCGGCCGCCGCGCGCTTGCGGGCGGCGCGGCCGGGCCGGTTGTCGACGGGAGCCTCCTCGACAGGTTCGGGCTCGACGGTCTCGGGCTGCGTGGCGGCAGGCTGCCGTTCCTCGGACGCAGGGGCGTCGGAGGCCGCCTTCGCGTCGGGCGCCTGCTCGACGGAGGCCTTCGCCGCGTCCTTCTGCGCGGCGCGACGAGCCGCCATGCGCGTCGAACGACGAGGCTTCTTCTCGGGCACCTCCGCGTCGTCCGTGGGAACGTCCTGCTTGTCGGATGCGTTGTCGGATGCGGCTGCCTCGACGTCGGAGGGCGCGGCATCGACCGGCGCCGCGGATGCGTCCTCGGCGGGTTGCGCGTCAGACGCCTCCCCCTTCGGCGCCTGCGGCTCCTCGGCCGGAACGTCCGCGCGCGCGGCCTCGTTGCCGTGCGCGGCGTCTTTGCCGTGGCCGTTCTTGCGCTCGCGGTCGTCGCCCGCCAGCTCCACCGTGACCGAGCTGCCGTCCTTCGTGATCTGGACGCTTTGGAACTCGTCGAGCAGCTTCGACAGCAGGTTCGTGCCGTAGCTGCGCACGTCGAAGTCCGGGTAGCGCTTCAGCAGGCGGCTGCCCACCTCGCCGAGGCCCGTGGACTTGCCGTTGTTCTGGTTGTCGGTGATGATGTTCACCACGGCCTGCTCGATCTCGTCCTTGCTCGCGGTGGCCGTGCCGGCACCCGAGCCGCCGCTCGTCGCGCCGGCCTGGTCGCTCCGGCCCTTGCCGCGGCCGCTGGACTTGCCGCCCGTGTCGCCCAGCAGAAGCTCCAGCGTGGTGAAGATGTCGCACGCCTTCCTGAACGGCGTGGGCGTCTTCTTCTCGCCCATGCCGATGACCGTGAGGCCGCTCTCGCGGATGCGGCTGGCCAGGCGCGTGAAGTCGCTGTCGCTCGACACGATGCAGAAGCCCTCCACCGAGCGCGTGTACAGGATGTCCATCGCGTCGATGATCATGGCCGAGTCGGTGGCGTTCTTGCCCTGGGTGTAGCCGAACTGCTGGATGGGCGTGATGGAGTTCTCCAGCAGCGCGTCCTTCCACTTGGCGTGGAGCGTGAGCGTCCAGTCGCCGTAGATGCGCTTGTAGGTGACGGTGCCGTACTTCGACAGCTCGTCGGTGATGGGCTTGATGTACTTCGCCGACACGTTGTCGGCGTCGATCAAGAGGGCGAATCGTTTTTCAGATGATTGCTTTTCCACGTGGTGCCGCTCCTCGATGATGGTGGTGATGGCGGCCGCGCTCGCTTGCGCGACGCCGGGGCTCGCGTCGCGCTGCGGGCGGGACCACAGCGCCAACCTGCGTCCGACCGCGAAAACACGACGTTCCGGGTGTCTATACTACTCGAAATAGGCCGATCAACGCCCAATTGCAGCAAGGCTGATACAATTTGTCCATAATCCTCTTGCGCTCGGCGAAGAAAATCCGTATACTTCCACCTTGCGCCTTGGTGGCTATAGTTCAGTTGGCTAGAACGCCAGATTGTGGCTCTGGAGGTCGTCGGTTCGAGTCCGATTAGCCACCCCAGCGCGCTTTTTGAAATTAGGGCTTGCAATCGCAGGTTGCATGCTTTAAGATAACTCAGCGCTTTGCGCACTTTGACATATCTTTTCTTTGGACCGTTAGCTTAGTTGGTAGAGCAGGGGACTCTTAATCCCAAGGTCCGGGGTTCGAGTCCCCGACGGTCCACCATCGAAAACCCACAGGCCAGCCGGCAAAACCGGCTGGCCTTTTTGTTGCGTAGCGCACCCCCCCCCGGACCGGCGGCCAAGGTTTCGAGCAAACGGATTGGAGCCAGACCGCTCGCGCCCGGTTCCCGCAAAGCGAGAAAAGGCGTCGAGGGCCGGATCGTCGGCCCCACAACGTGAAGAGAGGGCCGGCTATGTCGGCCCTCTCTTCTTCAACGGAAAAGCCATGGCCGCCGCGAGCCGAAGAAACAGGCGGGGCGGATGCGGGTATCGGCTCCTAGCACACCACCCTCACGCGGCGGACGCCTTCGAGGGCTTCGAGCTTCGCCACGGCGGTGTCCGGGACGGGCTGGTCGAGATCGAGCATGGTGTAGGACACGTCGCCGCGGGACTTGTTCATCATGTTCTCGATGTTGACGCCTTCCTCGCCGAACACGTCGGTGACGCGGCTGATCATGCTCGGGATGTTCTTGTGCATGACGGCGGCGCGGCTCATGCCTTCGGGGCAGACGCCCATGTCGCACGCCGGGTAGTTCACGGAGTTCCTGATGTTGCCGTTCTCCAGGTAGTCCATCATCTCCTGCACGGCCATGGCGGCGCAGTTGTCCTCGGCCTCGGCCGTCGACGCGCCCAGGTGCGGCAGCACGATGGCGTGCTCCATATGCATGACCTCGGGCGTGGCGAAGTCGGTGATGTAGGCGCCCACCTTTCCCGATGCCAGCGCGGAGGCCATGGCGGCGTTGTCCACGAGCGTGTTGCGCGAGAAGTTCAGCACCACGGCGCCGTCCTTCATGAGCGAGCAGGCGCGCCCGCCGATCATACCGATGGTGCCTTCCATGGCCGGCACGTGGATGGTGAGGTAGTCGCAGGTGCGGAACAGGTCGTCCAGGTTCGTGACGTGGTGGACGGCGCTCGAGAGGCGCCAGGCCGCGCCCACCGACACGTACGGATCGTAGCCGTAGACGTCCATGCCCAGGGCGACGGCCGCGTTGGCAACTTCGGCGCCGATGGCGCCCAAGCCGATCACGCCCAGCTTCTTGCCCAGTATCTCGCGCCCGGCGAACGCCTTCTTCGCTTTCTCGGCCGCCTTGGCGATGTTCTCGTCGCCCGCGTTGTCGCGGCACCACGCGATGCCGTCCACGATGCCGCGGCTTCCCAGCAGAAGCGCGCACAGCACGATCTCCTTCACGGCGTTGGCGTTGGCTCCCGGCGTGTTGAACACGACGACGCCGTCCTCGGCGCAGCGATCGAGCGGTATGTTGTTCACGCCCGCCCCCGCGCGCGCGATGGCCAGCAGCTCGTCGCCGAACTCCATGTCGTGCATGGCGGCGCTGCGCACGAGGATGGCGGACGCCTTCGCCGGATCGTCGGTGAGCTCGTAGGAGTCGGTGAGCAGATCGGTGCCGTGCGAGGAAATGTTGTTCAAGCAATGGACGTAGCGCATGGTTCTTCTCCTTCTCGTGTGTAAGGTGAGGCCGAGGGCTGTCGTCGCGCAGGAGGAACCGCGCCGTCGTTGCGTGGAAGCCGAGCCGCTTTAGCCTGCTGTAGCAGTATACTCCCTCCCCGCCCGACGTGCAGCGAAACGATGGCGCCCGAGCGAACGCGCGCGTGGACGGAGGGCGTGAACGCAAGCAACGGCGCGGACCATCGGCACCGTGCCCCGCTGAAGGCCCTTCTGATCTTTTGCCCTCCCGCAGCCTTCAAGCCGCGCCCCTTCGCGCGAAACCCCGCTGCTCCGCTAAATTGCCCTTGGCAAAGCACACCGGCCCGGCCGGATTGTCATCCTGAGCGGATTCTCCGCGTGCTCGGGAGCTCGACAGCCCGCCGGACCTTCGGACGCACCGCCCGCCCATGACGACGACGCATCGGCTCGCGGTACGCCGATGGCGGTTTGACGGCGGATCGGGGCCGGATTGCACGAAAATCACCGATGCCCCCGTAGCGTCGGGCCCTCTGACAAGACTTCTCCTTGCTCGGAATGCTGCGACCTGCGAAAACACATTCAGCGAGCAAGCGCTTGCGTGGCGAAGGCCATCGGAACCCGCTTCGAGCGGGGGACGTCGGTGATTTTTGCACCGAACGGGAGGATGCTCTATGTTAAACACACCTTCCCGGTTTTTTAGGTATGCAGCGCCTCGACCGACAGCGGGGTGTTAAGCGCCTCGAAGAGCCGCTGGTGGGCGCCCTTGCAGTTCGCGCACGACCATGCGCCGTCTCTTTTGTTCAGCTTGATCATTCTGGCGTCCAGCAGGCATTCGCGCATCGTCTTGCCTTTCACCTGCGCCGTCGCATCTTTGAGCCGTTTGTGAATGAGCGCAGAGACGAGCATGACGAAGGCGAGGCCTTGGGTTTTGTAGTAATCTTTAAGATAGAGCGAATGGTACCCGATGTCGTTTTTGAGGTAGTTGAAGAACGTCTCTATGGACCATCTGCGCTTGTAGAGCTTGAAGACCTCGTCGGCAGGCTCGGAAAGGTTTGTCTGCAGCACGATCACGCCCATCAGGTCCTTCATCTTTTCGAAGCGCTCCTCGGTGTAGCTTTTCCTGCCCTGCTCGATATATCGCAGGTAGTTGGACTGCTCGAGCGCCGCCATGTTCAGGTCGCGGTAGGCGATGATCCGCCTTCCCGGCTCGTCGCGCGAGGCCCAGTACTCGACGGCCGAGGCTTTCCTATCCCTTTGATAGACGAACCTTCCATCGACGTGTGCGAGAGCAACCGCGTCCATGCATCCTTTGAGCCTGCGATGCAAAGGGATGACGTAGGAGTTGTTCCGGGAGGAGAGCGTCCGCACGTTCTCCTCGCTGTAGAAGCCGCTGTCCAGGATGAAGAGCATGTCGTGGAGCTCCTCGCGCGCGAGGACGTCCTTGACGCTGAGCTTGTCGAGGTTCCCTCCTTCGAAGGCGCGCGAGAGCAGCGGGGTCCCGTCGTTCACGTCGTAGGCCATGAGGACGTTCACCTGCCCCTCGTGCAGCATCGCCGACCTGTAGCCCTTCTCGGCCAGGTCGTTGCATGCGGAGGCGCTACCCACGACGTGCCCGTCGATGGCCGTCACGCGCGAGCAGCGGCTTGCGAGCAGGGCCTCGAAGGCCATGACGCCGCCCTGCCTGCGTCCGAGCACATCGTAGAGCGAGCCGACGGCGTCCGGCCCCATCTTCAGGCCGGGGAAGGCGAGCGACATGCAGCTCATCTCGTAGAGCTTCCCGACGTCGCGCATGCGGGTGAGGCCCTGGGTGAGGTGCGTGAGCGCGACGAGGTAGATGCGCGTCGCGTCGAGCGCGTCGAAGCACTCCTTGAGCAGGCCGAGCACGTCCAGCGAGTTGCGCATCGCCACGGCCCAGTCGCCGAACTCGAGCGTCGTCACCTCCCCTTGCGAGCTGCGCCGCCCGTTGGCGACGAACCCGATCCCCTCCTTGATGGAGCCGATGCACTTTCCCATCTTCGTGCGTCTCTTGCCGCCGCCGTCCTTGACGCTGCGGTACTCGTAGACGTAGTAGTTGCCCGCTATGGCCTTGACCATCGTCCCTTTGGGCTTGCACGCGCGGATGTGCTCCGGAACCGAATACCCTCCCATGGCGGCCCTCCTTGCGAAACATACCTAATACATACCTAAATTGTAGCACGGAGAATCCGAACAAGCAAGGGAAAGAAGCTCGCGCTATGCCGTTTCACCAGGCAATTCACTTCTCGATCCGCAGCCGCTGGAGCGGGTGGCCGCAACGACGTGCGGCGGTGTACCTAAAAATCCGGGAAGGTGTGGTTAAACCGCCGTTGACATTGCGCAAGCCGGCGCGTTGCCATCCTGAGCGAACGAAGCGGGCGCAGGGAGGCCGCGAAGCGGGGGCGCGGAGGATCCCGCACGGAGCTGGCCGGGATGCCCCTGCCGGCGCCTCGTCGTGCGATTTGAAAACCGTCGCAGCACGGCCGGGGCGGACACGGTACAATCGGCGGCAACGGAGAGGGCCACGCGGCGGGCGGGAAACGGCGCGCGAACGGAAAGACCCGAAGCAGACGAGGAAAGGTGGAGGCCATGGGAAAGAGCGTGCTGGTGCTGAACGGAAGCCCGCGCCGCGAGGGGAACACGGCGGCGCTCGTGGACGCGTTCGCGGAAGGGGCCGAGCGGGCGGGCCACGCCGTGGTGCGGTTCGACGTGGCGCTCATGGACGTCGCGCCGTGCCGCGGCTGCTTGGGCGGCGGCGCCGATGCGAGCAGCCCCTGCGTGCAGAAGGACGACATGGACGCCGTCTACGCCGCCTACCGCGCCGCCGACGTGGTGGTGCTGGCCTCGCCCATGTACTGCTGGAGCTTCACGGCGCAGATGAAGGCCGCGCTCGACCGCCTGTTCGCGCTCATGGAGGCGGGCATGCGGGCCGCGGCGGCGGGGGGCGAGGCCGCGGCCGCGGCGGCGGCAGAGGCGGGAGGCAAGGAATGCGCGCTGCTCATGCCCGCCGAGGAGGACACCGAGCGCAACTTCGCCCCCGTCGTTTCCTACTACGAAACGCTGTGCAAGCGCATGGGCTGGCGCGATGCGGGGCGCGTGCTGGTGGGCGGCGTGTATCGGACGGGCGACATAGCCGGCAATCCCGCTCTCGACGAGGCCCGCGCCTTGGGCGCCTCGCTATAGGACGCGCGCACGCGCGAAGCGAAGCGTGCCAACGCCAACGCCGTGAAGGAGATCATGCTGCGCGCGCTGCAGGACGCGCGCGCGAAGCGAAGCGGGCGTTGCGGTGCGAACAGCGGCGGACGCGTTGCAGGGAGTGCGTCAAAAGCCGTCGAAAAACACCCTTCGTAGGGAGGCTTGCCCCGCCCGCTCGCGAAGCGCGAGAACGTGGCCCGCAGTTGCTTTTTCGGCTGCGCCGGAACGGGCGCTCTGGAGAGCGTCCCTGTGGAAACCGCCAGCGCTGCGAGCCGCTTTCCGGTTTTGCCGGAACGGGGCCGTATCAGAAAGGCCGATTCTCCGCTCTTGCAAGGCAAGGGCTCTGCCCTTGCCGTTCGGCGGGCAGCGTTTCCGCGAGCCATCGGAAAGGGCAGAGTCCTTGCCTTGCAAGAGCGATGCCGAAAACACACGGTTTGACGGCTTTTGATACAGCCCCCCCCCCCCCCAGGACAGCCGGCAAGCGCGTTACGGCAACTTTTGATACAGTCTCTTTAAAAACCGCAACAAAAGGCAACCCCTTCTCCGTGTTCGTGGGGAGAGGAGATGGAATATGGACGAATCAGGCGAGATGGCGATGCCGGCGAGCTTCGGCGGCGCGGCGCGAGGACGGCCGGACGCGGCGCGGCCCTCGCGCGACGGCAGATGCGAGCACGACGACATGTCCGCGAGCACCGCGATTCGCAACGTTCCCGAGCGCGCTGCGAGCCCCGACCCCCTCGGCCGCGTGCCGAGCACCGAAGGGCCCGGCGACGCCGAAAGCCGCAACGACCAACGCGTCGCAGAAGCGGCGGCACGGCTCGAAAATGCCCTCACACGCTGGGGTGACACGGTGTACGGGCTGGCGGCGCGGCGCACGGGCAACCGCGCCGACGCCGAGGACGTGACACAAACCGTGTTCCTACGCCTGCACCAAAGCGGGAAGCGCTTCCGCGACGACGAGCACCTGAAGGCGTGGCTTTTGCATGTGACCGTGAACTGCTGCCACGACCTGCGGCGCAGCCCGTGGCACAAGCGTCGCACCGAACTCGACGACGAAAGCATGGAGCGCCTGCGCACGCAGCCCGAGCCGGAAGACGGCGAAGGGCGCGACGACGAGCTGGAAGCCGCCCTCGCCCGCCTGAGCGACAAGCAGCGCACGGCCGTGCTGCTGCACTATTACGAGGGGTACGCAACCGACGAGATAGCCCAGATCACCGGCGAGCGCCCCGCCACCGTCCGATCCCACCTCCATCGAGCACGCAAGGCCCTCAAGATCGATTTAGGAGCGCACTCATGAACGAGGACGAATTCCGCGAGCGTTTGGCCGCCGCACAGGACAACATCAAGGCCTCCCCCGAACTGAAGCACCGCGTCGTGGCCGAAGCCCTGCAGGCCGACGCCGCAAGCGGCGAAAATCGCGCCGCGCAATCGCACGCCGCGCCGACGATCCGCCCGACCCGCCGCAGGCCCCAACCGGCGAAGCGCGCACCCGGAGCCGCGACCCGCGCCCGCCGCTGGGCCCTTCCGGCCGCCGCCTGCCTCGTGGCCGGCGCCCTCGTCGTGGCCGGCGTGCCGGCGCTCACCTCCGCACTGCACGGCGGATCTTCCGCAACGTCCTCCATCGCCCTTGACGAGGCGGCCGCGCGCTGCGGATTCTCCGTGCGCGCCTACGCCGCCGACGGCAGCGCGCCGCTCGCGCCCGGCGAGGGCGGCACCGTGGCGTTCGACCGGGACCTGGGATATCGCTTCCCCGGCGGCGACGACTACCAGACGAGCGGCTTTTTCACCGGCTGCCTCTTCCACGTGGAGGGCGAGGGCATCGTCCGCGTGCAAGCCAACCTGTCGGGCGGGGCATTGTACCGCGTGACCTTCGAGGATCCGCCGACCGAGAGAGACGATCCGCGCATGGGCGAGCTGGCAAGCTGGAAGCCCACCTCACGCGGCACGGGCGACTACTACGGCGGCTACGACTTCGTGGGCGGCGCCACGGTGGAGGGCGAGAACAAGATAAGCCTCGCGAAGCTCATGGGCTCCACCATCGACGTCTCGGCAAGCGACGACCCTGGAATCGCGGACGGCACGACGAGCTTCGGGCTCTGGACGAACGAGGGAGAGGCCCCCGAAAACGTCATGAACGATCCGCAATCCCCCCTCATCGACCAGTTCGACGGGCAGACGCTCACCGTCACCGTAACGTTCGCCGACGGCAGCGCCTCGACGCAGACTATCGAACTGCACGTGGCCAACTTCGAGGCCGAAGTGGTCGACGGCAACCTCCGGCTAACGACCCGGCTTGCATCGACCGGCGAGGATGACGGCGGAGTGCCTCCGGTGAAGTCCCTCTACGGCACCGTGACGGAGGCGGGAAATGAGCCGTTCCCCTTCCCGCTGGACAACGCGAACGACCGCGCCGGCGAGGTGCTGCCTGCTTCGACCTTCTCGCGCGTGGACGACATGTGGACCTATGAGTCCGACAAGCCTCGCGCGACGCTGCCCGAGGACGCGCTCGTGAAGCCCGACGGCGAGATCGACTTCGACTATCGGTACGAAAACCCCGCCTACCACTACGACGACCCTGATATCCCGCGAGAGCTGTCGGCCGGGCTGACGATGAGCGCTCCCTCCCTCTCGCTCTCCGACACGCTGCCGGACGGCAAGACACTCGACGACTGCCTTTTCGTGATCGACGGATGGCTCGGTAACGCCGCGTACATGGACAAGTGCTCGCGCGAGCTGTTCGGGTACGGCTACAACGACGACGGCACGCTCACGAGCGACGAGCACCGCTACGTGTCCACGACGGTGACGGTGCGCAACCGCAGCGACGCGGCGGTGTCCATCTGGGCACGTGTGCTCTACGACTTCGCACTACGCTACGACGACGGCACGTTCGACGTCGTGCGCACGGGTTACGATCTGGACTTCGAGGCAACGGGCGACACCCTGCCCTCCGACAACCCCCAGCACGTCACGATCGCGCCGGGCGGCACCGTGCAGATCACCGTGCTGCGCGTCCTGCCCACCTACATCCTGTCCAGCGAGGGCTTGACGCTCATGCCGACCGGCACAGGAAGCTCCCTCGCGCGCGCCTTCGTTCTCGGCGCGCAGATGTGAGGGCGAAAACGTCCTGAGGAGGGCCGCCTCCTCAGGACGTTGCGTTTCCAGCAACCCGCGCCGGGCGGCCTGCTGGCCGCCCCTACGGGGATCGCCGGCGGCGCGGGCTACCCCCGGATCATCCGTCGGGCGCCGAGGTAGGTGACGGCGAAGTAGGCGCCATACACGGCGAGGAAGCAAGCCGCGCAGGTGAGGGCCATCGAGCCGATGTCCAGGTGCCCGAACACGGCCACGACGTCGGTGACCACCGCCAGAGCGCAGCAGGCGTGCGCCACGGCCAGCAGCAGCGGGAACAGGAAGTACACCAGCACCTGCGCGAACAGGGCGCCGTTTATCATGCCCTCGGGCGCGCCGAGCTTGCGCAGCAGGCCGTAGCGGCGCACGTTGTCGGACGCGTCGGAGAGCTGTTGGATGGCGAGTATCGCCGCGCAGGCGATGACCAGCACGAAGCCCAGGTAGATGGCCAGGTACGCCACCACGGTGGACAGGCTCAGGCTCTGCTCGTAGACCTCGGCGCGCGTGAACGTGTTCGACAGGGGCCACGTGTCGGGATCGTTCGTGTCGGAAACCGCAGCCAGCAGCTCGCCGAGCGCGCGCTCGTCTTCGTCGCTTGCGCACTGCACGTCCAGCGTCGATTGCAGGATGACGGCGTCGTCGGGCACTGCGTCGTCGCTCACCACGACCGTGCCCGTGTTCAGGGGAAACGGCACCGTCATGAGCGACTCGCCGGAGAACCTCGCCACCCTCAGATCGCGCCCGCTCACGGGCAGCACCGTACCGCGCTCGACCATGTCGCGATAGAACTCGGACGTGATGTCGGAGTCGCTCATCACCGCGCACTCGCCCTCCCCCAGCGACAGCGGCTCCTTGCCCGCCAGTTCGAGGGCCTCGTTCACCTGCGACAACTTGGTCAGGCACACCGGGTAGCGCACGTAGCCGGGGTTGACGGACGTACCGGCCGTGTCCGCAAGCGACAGCCCGCTGGCTGCCTCCACGTCGCCCATGGTGAGCGCGTCGGAAACGTCGACGTACTGGTCGACCTGCGCCGTGTCCCGCACGAGCGCGTCGAAGTCGCCCGCGCCCAGCGTCTCGGCGCTCATCCGCAGGCCTGCGGCCATGTCGTAGCCCTGTTCCTCGGCGAAATGGGCATAGGGCTCGATGGCGGGGTCGGCCGCATAGCCCGCCTCGGCGTCGAACGAGCCGAACACGCTGACGGCGCTCGCGCTGTACGCGGTGCCCTTCTCCAAGCTGCCCTCCACGGCGTTGCGGATGCCGATGCCGCCGCACACGCTGGTGATGGCCAGGAACAGCGTGAGGCACACGATGGACAGCGTGGCGAACGTCGTGTTCACCTTGGCGTTGAGCTGGCGCAGGGTGAACATGTTGAGCCCCCGCAGATACAGCGGCCGGACGAGCTGCACGAGCTTCAGCAAGAAACCGGACAGCGCGTAGAAGAACAGCACCGTGCCCACGCACACCAGCACCGTGGCGGCCGCGAACTCGGGCGACGGCTCCATGAGCCCGTTGTCGACGAGCAGCTTGTACGACACGCCGATGACGCACACCGACACCGCGAACAGCACGAGGGAAAGCGGCAGGCTGGTGAGCTTCATGTCCTCGACCCTGCTCTCGGCATGCATAAGGTCAATGAGCCGGGCCTTCGCCACCGCGCGCGCGTTCAACAACGCCGCGAGCACGAAGATGGCGGCGAACACCGCGACCGTCTTCGCCAGCGCGTCGGCCGAGAACACGAACGCGAACCCGCTCGCGGCGGCCACATCGGCCTGGAACAGCGCCGAGGTCACATACAGCAGAAGCTGCGACAGTCCCACGCCCACCGCCAGGCCGACGACGAGCGACGCCGCGCCCACGACGAGCGACTCCAGCGCCACGATCCTCACCACGTCGCCGGTGCGCATGCCCAGCATGAGGTACAGGCCGAACTCCTTCTTGCGCCGCTTCACCAGAAAGCGGTTGGCGTACACCACCAAGAACACGAGCACGAACGCGATGAACACCGACACGCCGCCGATGACCATGCCCAACAGGTCGAACATCTTGCTCTGCGTCTCGGAGAACGCGAGCACGCCCTGCTGCGCGGCCATGGAGTTGAAGGCGTAGAACACCGCCACGCCCAGAAGCACCGTGAGGAAGTAGATGCCGAAGTCCGCGACGGACTTGCGCACGTTGCCGAGCGCCAGCCTAGCAAGCATGGGCGGCCTCCTCTCCTTCGCCGCCCATGTCGGCCACCACGTCCGCGATCTTGTGGTAGAACACGGAGCGCGCGGCCCCCTGGCGCCGCAGCTCGCCGTAGAGGCGGCCGTCCTTGATGAACACGATGCGGCCGCAGTAGCTGGCCGACGTGGCGTCGTGCGTGACCATGAGGATGGTGGAGCCCAGCTCGTTCAGGTACGCGAGCGACTCAAGCAGCTGCACGGCCGACTTCGAGTCGAGCGCGCCGGTGGGCTCATCGGCCAGCACGAGGCTCGGGTTCGTCACCGTGGCGCGCGCGGCGGCCACGCGCTGCTTCTGGCCGCCCGACATCTGGTAGGGGTGCTTGCCCAGCACGTCGGCTATGCCCAGCTGCGCAGCCGCCGCACGCACCCGCGCGTCGATGTCGCGGGCCGGAACCTTCTGGATGGTGAGCGCGAGGGCTATGTTCTCGTAGGCCGTGAGCGTGTCCAGCAGGTTGGCGTCTTGGAACACGAAGCCCAGCTCGTCACGACGGAAGGCGGAAAGCTCCTTGCCGCGCAGAGCCGTGACGTCGCGCCCGCCGACCACGATCTGGCCGCTCGTGGGCGCGTCGATGGTGGCCAGGCAGTTCAGCAGCGTGGACTTGCCCGAGCCGCTGGGGCCCATGATCCCCACGAACTCGCCCGACCCCACGGCGAAGCTCACCCCGTCGAGCGCCTGCGTGACGCTGGCGTCCGACCGCTTCCCCCCTTGGACGCCGTAGCGCTTGCTCACGTTGCGCACCTCCACCACGGTTGGATTCGGTTGACCTGCGTGCTTTCCCGTTGGCATGCTTCTGCTCCTTTTCTTGTCTGGTTAACCCTCCCGGTTGACCCCGTAGGGGCGCTCTCCAGAGCGCCCGTTCGCGCGAAGCGCGAAAACGACGGCCTTCGGCTGGTTTTCCGGCTGCGCCGGAACGGGCGCTCCGGAGAGCGCCCCTACGAAAGCCGATTCGGTGCGGACATCGTGCCGAGCGAGCGCCGACTCACACGGCCGATTTCGTCGTGCAACCAAAGTCTACGCAGGCGGCCTTACGGGCTCCCGCTCCCAGCCTTGCGTTTTCCTTACCGAACCTTGCATTTGCCTTACGAGGGAAGGGGAATCGCCCTTCCTCGACGAGCGGGTGTGACATAATGCGGGATGAGAGAAAGGGGCTTGCATGGCTATGGCGGGCGGGTTCGGCGGCGTGGAGCGGCATCTGCGGGACAAGCGCATCTTGCTGGTGGACGACGAGGCGGAGCTTGCGGACATGGTGGCGACCATCCTGCACGGCGCAGGGTTCTCGAACGTGGACGTGGCGCATGCGAGCACCGAAGCGCTGGCTTGCATCGACGAGCGCGCGGCGTCTCCCGAGAGCGCTTACCAGCTGTTCGTTTTGGACGTGATGCTGCCGGGCATGGACGGCTTCGAGCTGCTCGCGCGCATACGCGGGCGTACCGCGCACGCCTCGACGCCCGTGCTGTTCCTCACGGCGAAGGACGAGCCCTTCGACCGCGTGTCGGGGCTGTCGCTGGGGGCGGACGATTACCTGACGAAGCCGTTTCTGCCCCAGGAGCTCGTGCTGCGCATCGCCGCCGTGCTGCGCCGCTGCTACGCCGAGGAGAACCCCCTGCTCGAGTTGGAAGCGAGCCGCGTGAACTTCGCCACGGCCGAGGTGGAGCGCGCCGACGGGGACACGGTGCTGCTCACGGCGAAGGAGCACGAGATATTGAGCGTGCTCGCGCGCAACGCCGGGCGCATCGTCACCATCGACGCGCTGTGCGAGGCGTGCTGGGGCACGTCGTTCGGCTACGAGAACTCGCTCATGGCCCACATCCGCCGCCTGCGCGAGAAGATAGAGGCCAACCCCTCGAGGCCCGCGTCCCTCGTGACCGTGAAGGGACTGGGATACAAGCTGGTGAAGCGATGAGGCTCCCGTGAGCAGACGCTCCGACAAGGCTAACCGCGGCGCGCAGACCAGCTTCCCGCGCTTCTTCACCAAGCAGCTGCTGGCGTTTCTGCTGTTGGCGTTCCTCGTGGTGGTAGTCGACTTCTTCCTGTACGCGGCCATCGCCTACAGCGAGTCGGAGAACAACTTCAACGACGGCACCCCCATCACCACGGTGCGCGCCGTCGACGCGGGGCTCGCGCAGGAGGATGGCACCTACGCGCTCTCGCCCGAGGCAGGCGACGTGCTGGCCGAGCAGGGGGCATGGGCCCTGCTCATGGACGACGCGGGGGCGGCGGTGTGGGAGAAGGACGTTCCGGCCGACGTGCCGCGCTCGTTCACGCCCGCCGACACGGCCATGGCCGCCCACTACGGCACGCTGGCCGACCACCCCGCGTTCTTCTGGAGCCGCGACGACGGCCTGCTCGTCGTGGGCTTCCCGAAAGACACGTACTGGCACATGACGATGGCCCTTCCCGCCTCCACCATACGCAACCTGCCCTTGTACCTGCTGCTGCTGTTCGCCGTGGACCTGGCCATCTTCTTCGCCACGTACTTCGTGTCGCGCCGCCGCACGCAGCGCGCCGTGGCGCCCATCTTGGGCGCGCTCGACAACCTGTCGGAGGGCCGCCCGTCCACCCTGCGCCTCAAAGGCGACCTGGCCGACGTGGGCGAGCGCATCACCGAGGCGTCGGCGCTGCTCGAGCAGAAGGATGCGGCGCGGGCGAACTGGATCCGCGGCGTGTCGCACGACATCCGCACGCCGCTGTCGATGATCATGGGCTACGCCGACGCCGTCGCGCACGACGAACGCGCGTCCGAGGACGTGCGCGCCCAAGCGGCCGTCATCCGCGCGCAGGGCCTGCGGATAGCCGACCTGGTGACCGACCTGAACACGGCCTCGCGGCTCGATTACGACATGCAGCCGCTCGATTTGGAGCGCATCCACCTCGCGCGCACGCTGCGCTCCGTCGTAGCCGCGCATGCGAACGACGGGCTGGACGAGGCGCACCCCATCGAGCTCGAGGTGGACGACGACGCGGCCGATGCCGTGGTGCTGGGCGACGAGCGCCTGATCGCGCGCGCCGTGGAGAACGTCCTCGCCAACGCGCGCTTGCACAACGAACGCGGCTGCAGCGTGTCCGTGCGGCTATCGGCGCGCCCGTCGGAAAAGGCGTCGTGCGGCGGACGCGACGCGGACGCGAGTCCGGCGGCGGCCGCGGCCGCCGAGTCCGCCGGCTTCGCCGTCATCCGCGTGGCCGACGACGGCGGGGGCATCTCGCGCGAAGACCTCGCCGCCCTCGAAGCGCGCCTCGCCCGCTCGCGCACCGCCGCGAGCGCCTCGGGCTGCGCCGTGGGCTCCCCCAGCTCCACCGCCACGGCCGAGCACGGGTTGGGCCTCGTGCTGGTGGATCGCATCGCACGAGCCCACGGGGGCTTCATCGCCCTCGGCGGCACCCCCGGCGAGGGTTTCACGGTGGAGATAAGTCTGCCCCTCGCCTGACGCATGTTGTCATCCTGAGCGGAGGCGCGTAGCGCCGCAGTCGAAGGATCTTCAACAACGGAAAACTTCTCTGGTGGCGGAGATCCTTCGACTGCGCGCCTGCGGCGCTCCGCTCAGGATGACAGGACGAAGCGCACCTTCGCGTTCTCGCCCGGAACGACAACTGGTCGGCTGGCGAGGCGGGGGTTCTCTTCCTTCGTCATCGGAAGGCGCATCTATTGTCCCATAGGCTGACAGGGCAGAGCGCCGTCGAGCCTTGGCCTTACGCGCCGCAGACGCCGATACCGATCAGTCCCGGCCCCGTGTGCACCACCAGGACGGGGCTGATCTGCCCCTCGTACCACGTATCGACGTTGGGCACCCGCGCGCCCAGCTCGGCGCGCACGGCCGCGGCCTCGTCCGCGGCGTCGCCGTTCACCACGGCCATGGAGCAGCGCGGGAACCCGGCGGCGAACTTCTCGGCCGCCGCCATGGCCTTCTTGAGCGACTGGCGCCGGCCCTTCGCCTTCGCCACCGTCACGTACACGCCCTGCTCGTTGCAGGTGATGACGGGCCGCATGTCCAGCAAGCTGCCCACGGCGTACGTCACGTTGCCGATGCGCCCGCCCTTGTGCAAATACTCCAGCGTGTCCACGCAGAAGAACACCTTGGTGTCGCGCACGATGCGCGCGCTCTCGCGCCGCACGTCGTCGAGCGACGCGCCCGCCGCGAGCATGCGCGCCACGGCCAGCGCCACGAGGCCCGCCCCCATGCCGATGTTCTTCGTGTCCACGATGGCGCACTCCAGACCGGCCATGCCCGACGCCACCGAGCGCATGAGATCGTAGGTGGCGGAAAGCCCGCTCGATATGGTCACGATCACCGCCTGCCCGTAACCGTCGGCCACCACCCGCTCCAGCACCTCGCGCGCCACGGCGGGCGTGGGCGTGGACGTGGTGGGCACCTCCTCCGCGAAACGGTCGTACACCTGCTGCGGCGTGATGGTGACCTTGTCGAGGTACGTCTCGTGCTCGTAGTTCACCTGCAGCGGAACGACGTACATGCCGTAGCGCTCCACGTCCTCGGGCGGAACGTCCGTGCACGAATCGACGACGAGCGCTATGCGGCTGGGTTCCATATGGCCTGCTTCCCTGGTCGAACTCAATCTAGTAATTGAAACTAGATTATAAACTTGCAATTACTATGTCAAGCGGTTACGTGAATTGACGCAAAAAGCATCTCTTGGTATGCTCGGAGCCACGCAAGCGCACGAACGGAAGGCACGGCACATGAGAGACGTCAGCGCAACGCCCTACTCCCAAAGGCTCCTCGAACTGCATCTCCCCCGCTACGAGGAGATTCCCCGCATCGACCTGTACATGGACCAGCTCGTGGGCTTTCTCGAAGAGACGCTCGCGCCCCTGTACCAACCGCACGAGAAGATCATCACGCGCTCCATGGTGAACAACTACGTGAAGCAGGGCGTGCTCGCGGGCGCGACCGGCAAGAAGTACTCGCGCTCCCACGTGGCCTACCTCGTGGTCATCTGCACGCTCAAGCAAACGTTCTCGCTATCCGAGATCGACCTGCTCATACGCCGGCAGATCGCCACGTTCGACACGCGCGTGGCTTACGACTACTACTGCGACGCCCTCGAAGCGGCCGTCCGGGCGCTGTTCAACCCCGTGCCGTCGAACCCCCGCGGGCTCGCGAGCGGCGAGGAGGCGGGAGACTTCGAGCGCGACCTCGTGCTGGCCTCGACCGCGGCCGTGGCCTACACGCTCTATATTAAGGCAAGCGTCGCGTTCGTGCAGGCCGAAGCGCCGGGTCGAACCGCAACGTAACCAACACGAAAAACCCTCGTCTTCCAGAACCGACCGTGCGGCGCGGTCGGTTACAATGAAGGGGTCGAGCCGATCGGCCGACGCTCAAAACGCACTCGCATTCGAAGGAGGACAGCCCTTGGAAACGCTCATGCTCGCACTGCTCATGCTCGCCGCTGTCCTGCTCTCATCCGTCATCGACCAGCTCGTTCCCAAGATATCCTCCCCCCTTATTCAAATCGGCTTGGGCCTGCTCATAGCCTTGTTCGCCTCCTCGCAAATCAACATCACGCTCGATCCCGATCTGTTCCTGGTCATGTTCATCGCACCCCTGCTGTACGACGAGGCCAAAAACGTGGACAAGGGCGCCCTGTGGAAGAACCGCCGCCCGGTGCTGTCCCTGGCCATCGGCCTGGTGGTGGTCACGGCCCTCATCATCGGCTTCGCCGTCGAATGGCTGGAACCCTCGATCAGCCTGTTCGCCGCCTTCGCGCTGGGCGCGGCGCTCGGTCCCACCGACGCCGTGGCCGTGGCCTCGCTGTCCAAGGACACGGACATCGCGCCGCGCAACAAGAGCATCCTGGAGGGCGAGTCGCTCATCAACGACGCCTCGGGCATCGTGGCGTTCCAGTTCGCCATCGCCGCAGCCACCACGGGCACGTTCTCGCTGCTGAACGCGTCGCTCGACTTCGTGGTCAGCTTCTTCGGCGGCATCATCATCGGCGTGGCGCTGGGCTACTTCGGCAACTTCCTCGTGCGCCGCGTGCGCTCGTGGGGGCTGGAGAACACGACGTTCCACGTACTGTTCGAGGTGTTCACGCCGTTCATCGTCTACCTGGTGGCCAACGCGCTCGGCACGAGCGGCATCATCGCCGTGGTGGCGGCCGGCCTGGTGAACGTCATCTCCCCGCGCACCATCGGCCCGTCCATCTCGCGCATGAACATCGTCTCGTCCAGCGTGTGGCGCGTGCTGTCGTTCGCGCTGAACGGCATCGTGTTCGTGTTCTTGGGCACCCAGCTGCCGAAGGCCATGCGCAGCACCTGGGACGACGTGAGCATCGACAACGGCATGCTCATCGGTTACGTGCTGCTGCTCACGCTCATCTACGTGGTGGTGCGCTTCGTGTGGCTGTTCGCCATGGAGCGGGTCCATGGCCACAAGGAGCCTGCTGATCGGAAACCGGGCTGGCGCGCCGACCTGCACTCGGCCCTGGTCATGGCGCTCGCCGGGCCGAAGGGCACCATCACGCTGGCCGTGGTGCTCACCATACCGCTGTACTACCTCGACCCCGCGAAGGGCATGGTGGCCTTCCCCCAGCGCGAGCTCATCATATTCCTGGCTTGCGGCGTGATCGTGGTCACGCTGCTGCTGGCCACGTTCGTGGTGCCCCTCCTCGCGCCGAAGAAGCCCCTGACCGATGAGGACGCGCGCTGCGACGAGACGCAAGTGAGCCTGGAGATACTGCGCTCCGTCATAGAGGAGCTGGCGGCACGCCAAACCATCGAGAACCGCGCGGCCACGCAGACCGTCATCCATTCGTACAACCAGCGCATCGCACGCATCAAGGGAAGCAACGACATCGTGGACGAGCCGAACACCGAGTTGCGCCTGCGGGCCCTGGAATGGGAGCAGGACTACGTGCTGAAGCTCATCGAGAGCGAGGAGGTCTACCCCATCGTGGGCTACCAGTACCTCAGTCGCCTCGCGCACATCGAGAACCTGCTCAAGCACCACGCGGGACGCTGGTCGCTGCAAAACGCCTACCTGCGCCTGCGCGCGCTCGCCCGCACGGGCTGGCACCGGCTGCTCAGCGGCCTGCCCGGCGTGAGCCCCACCGAGCGCACCCAGGCCATCCGCGCGCTGCAGATCAGCGGATCCGAGCACGTCATCGAGAAGTTGCAGGCCATGCTCACCTCGCCCGAGTGCGACGAGCCGGCCGAGGACGTGAGCGCGCTGGTCATGGAGTACCAGCGCACCATAACGCTCCTGCGCAACGCGAACCCTTCCATCACCGCGTTCACGAACACCGCCGACAAGGCCGTGGACATCGAGCGCCTGGGCCTGCGCCTGGAACTCGAGCAGATACAGACCCGCTACGAGGACGGCCAGCTCTGCCGCTCCTCCGCCAAACGCCTCCGCGAGAACGTGTACCTGATGCAAGTCGACCTGGAAGACAACGTCTAGCGGAACCGCGTTTGGGGCTTCTGGACGAAGCCGATTTCTGGGCCTCTATGCTAAACCGCTGTTGGCATGCACCCAGCCAGGTTGTCATCCTGAGCGGAGGCTGATCGTGCCGGAAGGCTTGAAACCGCCCGGTGCAAGGGCGATCTGCGGCATAGAAGCACGGGATGGCCATTCTTTAGCGTTCTGGGCCGCAAGAAGCCCGAGGCTGTTCACATGAAAAGGCCGCCCGGCTCGATGCCGGGCGGCCTTTGTTGAGGCGCTTTTGCTTTCCGCTGCTTACATCTTGGCGGGAGCGGTGACGCCCAGCAGGTCCAGCGTTTTTGCAAGGACGATACGGGTGGCGTCCACCAGGGCCAGGCGAGCGTTCTTCACGCTCTCCTCCTCGCCGATGACGTGGCAGTTCGTGTAGAACGAGTGGAACAGCGACGCCAGGTCCTGCGCGTAGTGCGTCAGGCGGAACGCGGCGCGGTCGCGGGCGGCCTGGGCCACGAGCGGGCCGAAGTCGTCCATCTTGCGCATGAGGGCAAGCTCGGACTCGTGCGTGAGCGGCGAGAGGTCGACGTTCGCCGGGATCACCTTCGCGGCCAGCTCGTCCATGGACATATCGCCGGCCTCGGCGGCTGCGGCGTCGTTGGGGCCTGCCGCCTTACGCAGGATGGAGCAGATGCGGGCGTGCGCGTACTGCACGTAGTACACCGGGTTCGACGCGTCCTTCTTCTTCGCCACCTCGATGTCGAAGTCGATGGGCTGGTCGGAGGACTTCGCCAGCATGAGGTAGCGCGTGGCGTCCACGCCCACCTCGTCGATGAGCTCCTCGAACGTGATCATCTCGCCCGTGCGCTTGGACATGCGCACGGCCTCGCCGTCGCGGAACAGGTTCACCAGCTGGCCGAGCATGATCTCCAGCGCGCCGGGCCAGCCCCACGCGGCCAGCATGGCCTCGCAGCGGGCGATGTAGCCGTGGTGGTCGGCGCCCCAGATGTTGATGAGGTGGTCGAAGCCGCGCTCCATCTTGTTGTAGTGGTACGCCACGTCGCTCATGAAGTACGTCATCTCGCCGTTGGCCTTGATGAGCACGCGGTCCTTCTCGTCGTCGAACGCGCTCGACTTGAACCAGGTGGCGCCGTCCTTGACGTAGATGTAGCCCTTCTCGTCCATGGCCTCGAGGCTGCGGTCGACCGCGCTCTTGCCCGTCTCGTCGGGCACGTACAGGCTGCGCTCGGAAAACCAGCACTCGAACGTGGTGCCGAAGCGCTCGGTCACGCGGTGCTGCTCGGCCAGCTCGTAGGCGTAGGCGCGCTCGCGGAAGTTCTCCATGCGCTCCTTCGGGTCGGCGTCGAGCCACTTGTCGCCGTCCTCGTCGATGATGGCCTGCGCGATGTCCTTCACGTAGGAGCCGGCGTAGCACGCCTCCGGCATCTCCACGTCGCGGCCCAGCAACTGCTGGTAGCGCACGGCCACCGACTCGCCGAAGTTGTCCATCTGCGTGCCGGCGTCGTTGATGTAGAACTCCTCGAACACGTCGTAGCCCGCATGGCGCATGACGCGCGCCGTGGCGTCGCCCAGCGCGGCCCAGCGGCCGTGGCCCACGTGCAGGGGGCCGGTGGGGTTCGCCGAGATGTACTCGAGGTTGATCTTGCGCTCGCCCTCGGGGATCTCGCCCTTGCCGAAGTCGCCCTTCTCCGCGCGCGCCGTGGCGACGACGCCCTGCAGGACGGCGTTAGCCAAGCGGATGTTGATGAAGCCGGGACCGGCGATGTCCACCGAGGCGACCAGGTCGTTCTCGGGAAGGTGGTCGACTATGATCTGGGCGATCTCGCGGGGGTTCTTCTTGGCGAGCTTCGCCGAGCGCATGGCCACGGTGGAGGCCCAGTCGCCGTTGCTCTCGTCGCGCGGACGTTCCAGCGCCGCTTCGGGAGCCTGCTCGAGCTCGAGCGATCCGTCCTCGCACGCGGCCGCGACGGCTGCGTCGATCAGCTGTTCAAGTTGTTCGCGAATTTGCATGGTGAGCGTCTTTCCTGTTCGATAGTCCAAACGGTTGCATATCGGACGATTTTACCACCTTTTCCCCACACGGGGGGCCGCGCGCTCCCAACGTCCGGACGGCGTGGCTCGTTATGCAGAAAACGCACACACGACCTCGGACAAGACCCGCCGCCTTGCGCAGGTTCGCCCACCTGCGCGCCTTGTGGTATCGTGGACGCCGACACCCACGGGAAAGGACGTTCATGGAATACCGGTTCGAGCAAGGGAACTTCGCGGACGCGCGCATCGTGCGCACCCGCGTGTTCATGGAGGAGCAGGGGTTCGCCAACGAATTCGACGACGTCGACGAGGATCCGCGCACCGTCCACGTGACCATGTACGACGCCGACGGGGCGCTCGTGGGCTGCGCGCGGACGTTCCCCGACCCCGACCATACGGACGAGCCGGGTCGTTGGGTGTTCGGACGCTTGGCGGTGCTGCCCGAGGCGCGCCACGGCGGACGCGGTGCGGCGCTGCTGGCCGAGTCCGAGCGCCTGGCACGGGCGGCCGGCGCCGTGGAGATGCACCTGCACGCCCAATGCCGCGTCACCTCGTTCTACGAGCGCGTGGGCTACGAGCAGTACGGCCCCGTGGAGCTCGACGAGCACGTGGAGCACATTTGGATGAGGAAAACGCTCTGAGTCTTGTCCCCCTTGCCTCGGTTGGGCGGAAGCCGTGCGGCACTCCTCGCACACTTCGCGAAAGCTCGTCGTACCGCACGGCTTCCGCCCAACCGAGGCAAGGGGCGCGCCACAGATCTTGTGGGTGAGGGGGAAAGACAGAAGGAGGGAGGGGCTTTGTTCCCCTCCCTCCTCTTTTTAGTTGCGGTTGCGGCGGCGGATTATGATCGCTGCTGCGATGGCTATCGCGGCCACGACGGCGGCGCCGACGATGACGGGGATGAACGGCGCCCAAGGGTCGCCGGTGCGGACGGCGGGATACGCGGCCGCTTTGGCGGGCGCCGGGACGCGCTGGTCCGTCATCTCCACGCGCTGGACGTGGTCCTCGCCGGGCGCGACACGGGGATTCTCGACGGTGAACGTCACGTCGTCGGCCTTCAGGTAGCCGGACGGGGGCTCGAGCTCCTGCAGGCGGTACGTCTTTCCCGCCGCAAGCTCGCCCTCGATCGCTCGGCCCTCGCTCGACGAGGACGTCCACGGCTCCCCCACGGCGACGCCAGCCTGGTCGACCACTTGCAGCTTGGCGCCAGCCAGCAGGTTGCCCTCGGGGTCCTTCTTCTCGAACAACATCGTCACCTGGGGTTCGTTCCATACGATGACGCCGTTCTCGTCGATCTTGGCCGTGCCCAAGCCGTCATCGAACGCGACGACCTTCGGCACGCCGTCGTCGCCCAGCGCGAACGTGACGGACACGGGGTTCTTCGACACCAGGCATCCGTCGGGAGCCTCGAGCTCGCAGATCACGTACTCCTGATCCATGACGACGCCTTCGAACGCCAGGTGCCCGTCGGCGTCGGTGACGGCCTTCGTGATGAGCTGCAGGCCGCCTGCGGGCGCCGGATCGGCCGAAGCCTGCGCGGGAGCGCGCTGGTAAAGCCCGTACGTGGAACCGGGCAGCACCTTGCCCTCGTCGGTTTCCGAAACCTTCTTGAGATGGATGTCGGCGCGGTGCACGTCGTTCACCACCTGGGTCAGCACGCCGTCCCCGCCTACGGGGGCGAAGCGCTCGATGGTGCCATCCGCCGCGATAACCAGCTCGTAGACCGCGCCGTCCGACACGCGGCCGTCGGGAACCGTCGTCTCGTGCACGTAGTAGGTGCCGGCGGGAACCCTGTCGAACCTCACCTGTCCGTCGACGCCGCTCGTCGCCGCATCGACGGGTTGCGCGAGGGACGAGTCGCGGCAGATCGTGAACTCCGCATCCTCGAGCGGTCGCAGGGCGGCGGGGTCTTCGGCCCCCAAGCTCGGGTCCGAACAGCTCTCAACGTACTGCTCCACCTTCGCGAAGCCGAACTCGATGGGGTCGTTGCGCACCGCGCCCAGGTCGACGGACGGCGTTTGATCGGCGTTGGTGCTTCCGACAGAGAACGCGAGCTTGTCGCCGAGCACCCGGTAGCCGTCGGCCCTCGTCTCCTGCAGGTAGTAGTCTCCCCAAGTCAGCCCCGCGATATCGAGCGCGCCCGAAGCAGCCGGCGCACCTGCGGCATCGCCGGGCGACGCGTACGCATAGCCGGTCTTGAACGTGCCGAGCGCCGTTCCAGGGTCTGCGGCGTCGTAGAGCTCGAACTCCACGTCGTCGAGCGCGGCGCTCGTCTCCGCATCGACCTTCTGCAGCGAAACCGAGCCGAGCTTGCGCTCGTTAGCCACGGTGCCGTCGCGGTACAGCGCGTTCTCCACGCTCAGGCGGTACTTGTCGACCGTGGCTTGGTCGACGCTCTCGCGCAGCTCGAGCTCCCCGCCCTGGAAGTCGGCCGTGTTCTCCACCGTGAACGTGGCGGTGTAGGGGTTGTCGGCGTCCAGCGCGTAGCCCGGCGCCGCCTGCGTCTCCTGGACGCGGTACGTCCCCTTCTCCGTCATCGCGAACGCCACCATGCCGAACTCGTTCGTGGAGACGGGCGGCCCCACGGCGACGAACCCGCCCGCGCCGTCCGACTTCGACAAGGCGAATTGGGCGCCCGCCAACGGCTCGCCGCTGGTTTCGTCGACCTTGTACACCGACACGGACGAATGGAAGCTCGCGTTGTCCACGAGCACGTCCACCGTGGTGCCGTGCTGCGCCTCGCCGACGGAGAACGTCCGGTGCGTCCGGTCGATCACCGCATCGTCGGGCGCAGCGGTTTCCACGAAGTAATAGCTTCCCTCGGGAAGGCCCTCCACCCGTATCTTGCCGTCCGGGTCGGTTGCGAGCCCGCTTCGCAGCGCGCTGGGAGCCCCCTGCTGGTAGAGGTCGAACACGACGCCCTCGAGCGGCCCCGCCCCGTCGCGGGTCTTGGTCAGCTCGACGTCCGCCTTGACGGCCACGTTGCGCAGCGAAAGCCGCAGGCCGTCGGGGGACACGCAAGCGGCGGGCGAGCCGTCCCGCAGATCGGGATTGCCCGTCACCTCGATGGCGCCCGCGTCGTTCAGCTTGAACGTTACGGCGTCGGACCAGGTGAGGTAACCGCTCAGACGATCGGACTCCGTCAGCGTGTACGTTTCGCCCACGATGAGCTCGCCCGCGAATTCGCGGGAATCCGTCCCCGATGTCCAGGAAACGTCGGAGTCGGCGGTGCCGGCGAACCGGCCCGAAAGCTTCAGATGCGCGCCGGCGAGCGGGCTGCCCCCGTCGTCGGTCTTGGCGATGGACACCTGCGTCTTGGCGTTGCCGACGGACCCGAGGTCGATGCCGGAAGCAGCGTTGCCCGCATCGATAATGAACGTGTCGGAATAAGGCGCGTCGCCAAGCCGATAGCCGTCGGGCGCCTTCGTCTCCGCGATGGCGTAGGAACCCCAGGCGAGATCGCTCGCGCTCAACGTGCCGTCGGGACCGGTCGTGTACGTGACAGTGTTGCCGTCAGGGCCGGTCAGCTCGAACTCGGCTCCCCCGAGCTCCACGGCCATGCCCTCCTCCACCTTGGTCAGCGTCATCGAGCCGGGAATGCGCGTGTTCGTGACGCCCGCGCCGGTCCAGGTGCCGCCCGTTTTGGTCACCACGACGCCGGGCGCCGCCGTGCCCTCGTTGACCTCGACCGTCTTGCCGCTGTCGCCTTCCGCCAATTCGAACGTGGCCGAGAAGGCGTCGCGGTAGCCCACCGGCACCGTCGTCTCCGTCAAGGTGTAGACGCCCTTTTTCAGGTTGGAGGCGGCGAACCTTCCGTCCGCGCTCGTCAAGACGGTGTTCGCGACGGAACCGCCGCTGGCGGGCTGGTAGGACAGCGTGAACTCCGCGCCCGCCAGCGCCTCGCCGCTCGTGCCGTCCAGCTTGTCCAGCACCAGCGACGCCGAGAACGGGGCGTTGACGGCGGACACGGCGACCGGCGCGCCCGTGGCGCGGTAGTCGTCAGCGTTCGTGACGGAGAAATCCCAATGCCGGGCGTCGAGCACGGTGTCGTCGGTGGCCTTGGTTTCCACGAAATAGTAGTCGCCCACCTCGAGGCCGCCATTCAGCGGAGGCGCGGCGGTCGCGGAGCTCCACGTTCCGGACGCGCCGATCGCAAGGTGCTCGGCCAGCAGCGTGCCGTCGCCCTCGTACAGGCTGAACTCGGTGCCGCGAACCGTGCCCGGCGCGCCGCCTTCGATGGTCTTGGTCAGCTCCACCTGGGCTTTCGCAAGGCGGTCCTTCATGGTGATCGTGATGCCGCCGGCCACGCTGCCCGAAACCGCGCCGAGCGTCGTGCTCGCGATGGACCCGTCGGGTTTGAGCGTGAACGGGATGTCGACCGCGGTGGCGTAGACCGCCGGCGTCTTCGTCTCTTTGAGCACGTAGCTGCCGGCCGGCAGGCCGAGCAGCTCGTTGTTCGACCCCACGCTCATCGTCGCCCCGAGCACCGTCGCGCTCACGTCGCCGGAAGCGCTGCGCTTCCACACCGCCAACGCGGGATCGGACGGGGACGCGCCGGCCTGGAACACCGACAGCTCCACGTCGTTCACGGGCATGCCCGTGTCGGCGTCGACCTTGTCCAGCTTGAAGGCGGTCAGCTCGTTGGCCACGACCCTGCTGCCGGCCGCGCCGTCGCCCACCACGTGCACCTGCCCCGGCGCGTCGGCCGTCACCGTCACGGGGTAGCTGCCCGCGTTCAAAGCGTAGCCGGGAGCCGGAGCCGTCTCGGTCACGGTGTAGGTTCCCGCAGGAACGTTGGCGAACACCGCCTGGCCCTTCTCCACCGGCGTGGAGTGGTCGCCGTTGTTCGAGTCTTTCCAGCTCACCGCGCCGTCGGCAGAGGCCGACACGACGGTTCTCGTGTACGAGGCGCCCGACGAGGTGGTGCCGGACAACTTGAACGTGGCTCCGGGCAGCGGTTGGCTGGGCACGCCTCCCACGGTTCCCACCTTGTTGGCGATCACTGCGGCATCGAGCGGGGTGTTGGACAGGGCGCTGGTCCCGTAGACGGAAACGACGTGCCTTAGGGCGTTCGCCCCCACGGTTTGCCAGGTGTAGCGGTTCGAGCCGTCGGCCTCGACGGTGAACGCGGGGGTGTTCGCGGCGCCGCCCTGCGGCAGCACGAAGTCATCGTGCGTGGCCACCTCTTTGAAGTAGTAGCTGCCCGGCGTGAGGCCGTTGCCGATCGGCTCGCCGGTGAAGTCGTTGACGAGGGACGAGCCCTTCGTCGTCACCGTGCCGTCCGCGCTGCTCGAGAAGCTGCCGCTCCGGTTCACCTTCGCATCGTCGCTTCCATCGCCAGCTGCGCCCACTCGGTACAGGTCGAACCGCACGTCCTTCAGCGGAGTGCCGTTGTCGTCGGTTTTATCGAACGAGGCGTGGCCCACGATGCGCTCGTTGCGCATGGTGACGGTTCTGGAGCCGGCGCTCGCCGCGTTGCCGTACGCCGCGTTCGCATCGAGCCCGGCAGGGTTGTGCAGGTCGAGCACCGTCATCTTGCCGAATTCGTCGATTGAGAACTCGATGCAGGCGAGGATGCCCGATTCCAACGCCCCGTCGTTCACGGCCAGGTGGCCGCCGGGAACCTCCGTCTCGATGAAGCGGTACGTCGCGTCGCGGGCCACCGTGACGGACTTGTCGGTACCGGCGGCCGTTTCGTACGCTTCGACCGTTTCCCACGAAGAGCCGTTCTGCCTCTGCAGTTCGACCTTGGCCCCCTGCACGCGAACGCCGAACTGGTCGAGCTTCGCCAGCTTGACGGGAGCGGTGCCGTCCGACACCTTGATGGCTTTCCCGTCGACGGCGCCCGGACCGGACAGCACGCGCGCCTTGCCGTACGCGTCGACCGAGAACTTCACGTCTTGGAACTTGACGAGCTGCAGATCGTCGGGCGCCTGGTCTTCGGCCAGCACGTACGTGCCGGCAGGCAGCCCGGCCAGACTCCAGGCGAACGTCTGGGTGTCGGGGTCGGTCACCGTCACGGTGAACGGATTGCCGTCGAAGGGGCTCTTGGCGATGTCCGACCCCTTGTTCCCCGCCGCGTCGGTCTTGTACACCGAAAGCTTCGCGCCGGTGAGCGAGGTGCCGCCCGGCGAGGTCTTCACCGCTTCGAGCACCGTCTTCTCGTTCTCGATCGTCGAGGTGTCGACGCCGGTGCCGCGCGGATCGTAGTTCACGCCCCACACGTCGCTACCCTGGTCGTCCATCCCGTACGTGACTTCGAAGTACTTCATGCCCTCATAGGCCGCGTAGCCGTCCTGGGGGCTCGTCTCCTCCAGAGCGTAGCAGCCCCACGGCAGGCCCGCGATCTCGATCGATCCGTCCGACGCCTTGCTCGCGACGACCCCGTCCGGCGAGGCATCGCGGTCGAACGCGTACGCGCCGTCGCCGCCCGTCAGGCCCACCGGCACCTTCTTGGCGTTGCCGTAGCCGTCCGGGTAGAGCCAGAGCTTGAACTCGGACACGGGGTTGGCTATGTTGCCGGGGCTGTCGAACGTCTTGCTGACCCCGACCAGCCCGTCGGTCGTCTTGCGCGCGTTCGTCACCGCGACGTCCTTCGCGTTCGCCTTTCCGGCGTCGCCCGTTGTCAGATCGCCCTCGAGCACCTGGCCGCTGTAGCCGACCGGAGCCGACGTTTCTTTGTAGTAGTACGTCGTGTTCGCGGCCAAACCGTAGAACGGGACGGTGCCGTCGTCGCGCGACACGCCCGTCTTGAACAGCTGGGTGAACGCCGGATCCTTGTACAGCTCGAACACCACGCCCTTGAGCGGCTGCTGGGCGCCGCCGAACTCGTCTTGCTTCACCAGCCTGAGAAGCGCCGTCGCATCGAGCCAGCCCCAGGAATCCACCTTCACTTCCGTGAAGGCGGTGTCCTCGCCGCGCTTCTGGCCGTCGACCGAGAGCGCGGCGTGGTTGCTCACCCCGCCCCCGTCGACCAGGCCCACGACGTTCGTGCGGTACTCCAGCACGTAGGACTCGCTGCCGTTCGGCAGGCTCACCTCGAACTGGGTCTTGCCGTCGTCCGAAAGCGACATGCCCACGGTGCAGCCCGGCACCTCGCCGCCGTGGTCGCTGGCAATGGAGCCGTCCGCGTTGTGCTTCGCGTAGTACACCTTCACCGACGCGTAATCGAGCTCGAGCGAGTCGGGCAGCACGTCGGTGACCTTCGCGTCGTGCAGCTCGCTGCCGAGCGCGTTGATCTGGACGGTCCACCCGATGTACGAGGGATCGGAGTCGGTTCCCTTCGCGAACGAGCCGCTCTTGCCCACCACGTCGTTCGCGAAGCTGCCCGTTTCGCCGCCGGTGGTGAAGTCGACGCTGCAGGCGTTGCCGCCGTCGAAGTTCGCGTCGGACGCCCAGGCGGTGTTCTTCGTCGCGACCGTGCAGCCGTCGTGCTCGATGAGCTTGGCCTTGCCCGCCGCGTTCAGCTTCACCGTGAGCTCGATCTCGTAGGTCGACGACGTGGCCCCGAAATGGGCGCTGAACTTCTTGCCCGCGAAGCCCCACGTCCCGTCGCCGCTGCCGCTCGAGACGGGCACGCCGTCCCTCGTCACCGAGACCCTTTCCACGTCCCAGTCGGAGGCGTCGAGGGTGCCCGCGAGCGAGCCGCCCGCATCGCGGATATCGCTCGCAAGGGCTCCCAGGTCGTCTTCGACCTCCAACCCGGCGCAGTCCATCTTGCTCGCGTTGACCGTGAGCTTGAAGCGCAGCAGGCTGTCGCTCGTGCCGGGCGCGGATCCGTCGACCGCCTCGAACGAGGCCGTCTTCTGCAGGAACGTGTTGGGAAACGCCCTGCTCGCATTGTCGTAGGCGTTGAAGGGAGCGCGGCCGCTCTTCTGCACCTCGAGGTGCGCCGCGTTTGCGTACGTGTGGTTCTGCGCGTTCTCGTGCAGGTAGTTCACGGCCTTCGTGTCCAGCGTTACGGCGATCTCGCCGATGCGCTGGGCGTAGCCCCCGTCGTCTTTGGCGGGATCGATCGACACCGACAGCTTGGTGGTGGGCACGCCTCCAACCGCGAAGGCGTCCGCCGAAACGATGCACTTGTCCGTGATGTCCACGCCGCCGCACCACACGGCCAGGGAGCCGGGCTCGTAGGTTTGATCGGCTCGAACGGTGCCGCCCGCGTCGGTGTAGGTTCCCAACGCGTAGCCCGATCCGTTCCACGTCGCACCGATCACGTCCTCGATCATCCAGCCGTCGTAGCCGGCCGTGCGCGTGGAGGGCGTGATGGACCACGAGACGACGCCCGTCCGCGAATCGGCGCCCGTCGCCTCCTTGCTCACGTAGGCCACCTGGAAGTCCGTGCCGATGGCCGGCATCCGGTGCTCGAACGAGGGCCCCGGCCCCGTGCCGATCGGCCAGCGGCCGTCGAGCGTGGCCGCGTTCTGGAAGTTCAGGTCGGCGTCCTTCTGCTCGTCGTCCACCAGGTTGATGGCGGCGTCGAACGAGATGCGATGCGCCTCGGCCAACAGGTCGTTCGCAGCGGCGTTCTTGAAATGGACCTCGATCGTGGGAAGGCCGTCGGTTTGCAGGTAGGTGACGTAGGTCGTGCTCTCGTCGGGCACCGGAAGGGACGTGTGCGCCTCGAGGGCGACCCCGTCGACGGTCACCCAGTAGCGGCCCTGCTCGTCGGCCTTCAGCGTGGCGAAGTTGCCCGCGTCGTCGCGGCCGAGCGCGTCGGTGACCACGGCGTCGTAGATGCTGCCGCTTCCGTCCTCGTTCACCGCGATGTCGTAGTGGATGGTGTTCGCGTCCAGCTGCGAGCCGTGCTTGGTGAGCGAGGGCGTGTCGACCGGGACGCGGTCGCTCGAGGTTTCGGCCGCGGGCACGCTCACCCGGCCCTTCTGCGGCGGCAGCGTCGCCTCGTTCGAGGCCGCGTACCCGCCTTCGCTCGCCCGCTTCAGAGCCTCCTCGGTCAGGCTCGTCGTCACCTCGATGGTTTGGGGCGCCGTGAGCGCGCTGTCGGCCGGGAACGTGCCGACGAGGTGCCCGTCTTCTTCGGAGAAGGCGAATTCCTCGCCCTGCACCGTCGCCCGGTCCAAGACCAGGCCCTCGCCCAGCGTGTCGATCACGTTCACGCCGGCCAGCGGAACGCCGGGGGTGTCCTTGCCCACCACGATGCTCCACGTGATGGTGGAGTCCTTCTTGTTGAACGCGCCGGTTTTCTCGATGCCGCCCAGCAAAGGCGTCTTCGGCGGCGCGACGATGGTGAGCCTGCTGCCCTCGTCGCCCTGCAGATCGAGGTCGATGTCGGAGGGGTTCTCGTCGTCGAGGCCGTCGGCGTTGAGCCTGAACTCGCACTCGCACCCGCCCCTGATGTTCTGGTTGCCCTCGTCGAGGTTGACGGCCTGCGAGAACGTCACCGTCACCACGTTGTTCACGATGGAGTATTCGCCCAGCTCGACGCCGTTTTGGGCGGTGATCTTGCCCGCTGCGTCCGTGACGGTGAAATACCGCGAGTCGAGCGTGTAGCGGTAGAAGTCGCCCGCCTCGATGTTGCGGCCCTCGTCGTCCTTCAAAATGGAGAAGTCGATGCGCATGTTGAGCGTGTCGATGGACTCGAGCGGAATGGAGGACAGGTCGACGGTCTGGTTGCCCTGCGCGTCGGTGACGATGTCGATGGGATGCACGACGCCGTTCTTGTCCCGGTAGGTAAGGGACCCGGCCGCGAGCTTGAGCTGGTTCGTGTCCTCCGTCAAGTCGCTGCCGGCCTCGAGGGCGGCAGTCGGTGCGGGGGTCGCGCGGTCGGCGGCTTGCGGCTCCGCGGCGCCGTTCGAAGCGGGAAGCGCCATGTCGACGGACGCGCGGGCCTCGAACGAGTTCGCCGCACGATCGCCGGCCGCATTCGGGACGGAGAGCTTGGCGGTCGCCGTGACGGTCACGGGCTCGCCCGTAGCCTTTTCGCGCAAGGCGTCGCTCGGAACGGCGACGACGGTGACGACGCAGGGCGCCGCGACGGAAGCGCCGGGATCGACGGTGCGCGCCGTGGCGAGCGCTTCCGACAGGGGAAGCGCGGCGGCCCCGTCGGCCGCTTCGACGGCCAAGGGCTCGCGGGTCTCCGGATGGCGCAGGGCGTCCGTCACGTCGGCTCCGCCGGAGGCGCTGCCCAAGTACACGGCCGCTAGGTCGAGTTGGCTTTCGTCGTAGCTCCACGTCAACTCGCTGCTCGAAAGATCGGCTCCCGGCGAGTCCGCGCCCAGCTCGATCGTCCAAACAATCCGGCCCGACGCCTGGTCGAACGAGGCCGCATGCGCGATCCCCGACGCGCTCGCAGGTGCCGGCAAGGCGTCAGCCGGTTCGCGTTCGGTCAACGCGGGGTTGTCGAACGTTAACGGTTCGGTTGACGGGGCGTTATCGACGCCGTCCTCGACTGTGGTACCCTCTTCTTCGAACGGTTCGACGGCTTTCTCAAGCTCCCCCGCCGTTGCGACCAGCCCGTCTCCCTGCTCGGGCACGTCGTCGGCCATAGCGAAAAGCGGCTGGTAGACGGCGTTGTTACAGGTGAAGATAAGGGCGAACGCCAAAAAGAGCGAAAGAGCGCGGCGCATTCTTTCCTTGTGCATGGGATTCCCTCCTGTTGCGCCTGGGCATGGGTGAACCCAAGCGAGCTCGCGCGTTCATTTTTGCGCACCCCTTCTGCCGATCGCATCCATGCAAGGGAGCGTTAGAGGCTCGTTGGTCATTCGTTGACGTACCGTTGATCTCCCGAATACTGCCGCGTTCTCCGAGAACGAAAACGGCCGGCGGACAAAAGCCGCCGGCCGTTCTTGCGAAGCGCCGCTTGAGGCGGCGCTTCTTTCGCTTGGTGCGCTCAGGCGCCTAACCCCTGCGTCGGCGCCTGAGCACCGAGGCCCCTGCGACGCCCGCAGCGGCAACCAGCACGCCACCCGCCAAGGCGCCCGCAGATGCCCAGGGATCGCCCGTGCGGGTCATGGCACCCTTCGCGGCCGCCGGAATGCGCTGGTCGATCATCTCCACGAGCTGGGTATGATCCTCGTCCGGAGCCACCTTCGGGTCGTCCACGGTGAACGGCACGTCGTCGGCCTTGGCGTAGCCCGCCGGCGCCTCAAGCTCCTGCAGGCGGTACGTCTTGCCCGCCGCCAGCACGCCTTCCACCACGCGGCCCTCGGACGCGGACGTCCACGGCTCCACCGCCACGTTGCCGTCGGCGTCGACCACCTGCAGCTTCGCGCCCTCCAGCAGGCCGCCCTCGGGGTTCTTCTTGTCTATGCGCACCAGCACCTGCGGCTCTTTCCACACGATGTTGCCGTCGGCGTCGAGCTCGGCGGTGCCGGAGCCATCGTCGAACGAGACGATCTTCACCGCGCCGCTCTCGTCCACCGCAAACGTGATGGCGATGGGGTTCTTGGAAACCAGGCTGCCGTCGGGCGACGCAAGCTCCTGAACCACGTACTCCTGATCCATGAGGACGCCCTTGAACACCAGGAAGCCGTCCGTGCCGGTGGTCGCCTTGGCTATGAGCTGCAGGCCGTCCGCGGAAACCGCCGGCGTCCCGCCGTACGCGAACGCTTCGGGCGCGCCGACGGCCAGGCGCTTGTACAGCCCGTAGGTGGAATCGGGCAGCGTCTTGGTGGGGTCGCTGTCCGCCACCTTCTTGATGCGGATGTCGGCGCGATGCACGTCGTTCACCACCTGGGCGAGCACGCCGTCCTCCCCCACAGGCGTGAAGCGCTCGACGGTACCGTCCGCGGCCACGTCGAGGCGGTACGTGAGGCCGTTCGACACGCGCCCGTCGGGAACCTGCGTCTCGCGCACGTAGTACGTGCCGGCATTGAACAGCGAGAACGCCACCGTGCCGTCGGCGTCGCTCACGGCGGCCATGTCCTTGCCCTCCACCGTCTTGGCAACCGTCGTGCACGCCTCGTCCTCATAGGCCGTGAACCTGGCGCCCTCCAGCGCGCGCACCGCGTCCGCGCCCTCGGCGCCCAGGCCGGCGTCCGAGCAGCTCTCCGCGTACAGCTCCAGCTTGTCGAAGGAGAACGCGATGGGATCGTTCGTCACCGTGCCCAAGTCGACCTTGGCCTTGCCGGCGGCCTCTTCCTCGCCGATGGTGAAGGGGTGCTTGCTGCCGCCCATGCGGTAGCCGTCGGCCTTCGTCTCCTGCAGGTAGTAGTCTCCCAAATCGAGCCCTGCAACGCTCAGCGTGCCCGCCTCAGCCGCCTTCGCGCTCCAATCCTGCGCATCGTAGGCGTTGCCCGTGGCCAGCCCGTCGTGAATCAGCTCGCCCTCGCCGTCGTACAGGGCGAACTCCACCCCGTCGAGCGGCACGGCGTCGGCGCCGGAGCTCGTCTTCACCAGCTCCACCTCGCCCGCCGTCTTCACGTTGCGCACGAGCAGGGCAAGCCCGTCGGTCGAGACGCTGGCGGAATCGCCCAGACCGTACTCGTAGCGCGGATGGTCCTTCAGCGCGAGGGTGCCGTCGCCGTTCACCGTGAACGTGATGGCGCCGGGAAGCGCGAAGTACCCGGTCAGCCGCGACGTCTCCGTGAGCGTGTACGTCTCGCCGGCGATGAGCTTGCCCTCGAACGCCTCGGCGGCGTCCTTGCCGGAGGTCCACCGGTACGGGCTGGGCGTGCCGTCTGCGAACGTACCTTCAAGGCTGAGCTCGGCCCCGGCAAGTGTCCCGCCATCCTGGTCCATCTTGGCGATGCCCACCTTGGTGGGAGCATCCGTCACCGTGACGACGGCGCTCGCGGAATCGACGCTCACGCCGGCGGGCAGCTGGCCCACGGGCCTTATCGTGCCGTCGGCGTTCATCTTCACTTGGAAGTCGGGCACCGTCGTGCAGCCGTCGGGCGGCGTGACCTCGTGCACCGTGTAGGTCCGGCCCGCGACCAGGCGGCCCGTGACGGAGCCGTCCGACGCGCTGCGGTCGTCCGCCGAGTTCAGCAGCGGGATAGTCTGGCGAGCCACCGTGCCGTCGGCGTTCACGATATCGCCCTCGATGGTGAACACGGCACCCGCAAGGGCGGCGCCCACCGCGTCCTGCTTGTACAGGGAGAGCTTGTTCTGCGCGTCCTTGACGGCCACGGCGTTGCCGCCGACGAGATTCCACCCGCCATCCTGCGTCTTATAGTTCAGCCGCCCCCAGCTGTCCATCTTCACGGTGAGCGAGGAGCCGTCAGCGGGGGCGGCATCCGCGTAGCTGTCCGTGAAGGGGCTGATCACGTAGCCGGCGGCCGCGGCCGTCTCGGTCAGCACGTACTCGCTGCCGGCGACCAGCTTGCCCTCGAACGGCTGCGCCTCGGCGGTGGTGGGCCACACTTCCGTCTTCTCGGCCGCCTCTCCGGCGAACGTGCCCTTCAAGCTGAACTGCGCACCGGTCACGCCGACGGATCCGTCGGCGTTCTTCTTGGCGAACGTGGCCTTGTTCTGCGCGTCGACCACCTTGACGACGTTACCCTCGATGGAGACGCCGTCCGGCAGGTCGCCTTCAGCGCTCAGCGTGCCGTCGAAGCCCATGGCAACCGTGAAAGCGTCGCAGATGGCATAGCCGGCGGGCGGCACGGTCTCCTCGATGAAGTAGCTATGGCCGCCGATGAGCTGACCGATCCAGGTGGCGGACTGCTTGCCAACGAGCAGTTCCCTCGTCTCCTCCGAATTTCCGCCGACGAACTTCCCCCCTATCGTAAGCGTCGCGCCCTCGAGGCCGACGCCGTCGGCGTCGAATTTGGCAACAGTGAACTCGTTCTGCTTGTTCACGATGGCACCGTCGCCCGCCATCGTGAAGCTCTTGGTAAGCGCGCCCTTCCCGATGGTGAATTCGTGCCCGGCCGCATCCTTCGCGTACCCGTCGGGCACGGCGGTTTCCACGAGGACGTAGCTGCCCCACGGCATATTGGAGAAGGAGAGCTTGCCGCCGTCGGCGGTCGTGCCCTGATGCACGTACGTACCGCCGGCACCGCGCAGCTCGAACGTCACGCCGTCGAGCGGCTTGCCGTCGGCGTCTTGCTTCTCGATGTCGACCGACCCTAAAACGCGCTCGTTGGAAAGCGACGACGAATTCAGGTGGTCCTCATCGGCCTCGATCTGCAAGTTGAAGAGCGTCTTGTCCCCCACCGTGTCGGAGTTGATGGCCAGCGTTTTGCCTTGGCATGCGTCGGTTACCGTGAAGGTTGCCTTGAAGCCGCCGTTTTGGTAGCTGTCAGTGGCGTCCGTCTCGGTGAGCGTGTAGGTGCCCTTGGCGAGGGACGGCGCGAAGATGTCGCCGCTCTCGTCGGTGGTGAGCGTTTTCTCGACCGCCGTGCCGCCGGAGGCGGGCTGGTATTCCAGCTTGAACGTCACGCCTGCCACCGGGTCGGAGGGTGCCGAGACGTCCACCTTGTGCAGGGTCATGGCCGCGTTCATCTTGGCGTTGACGACGGTTGTTCCGACCTCGGTCTCGTTCGTGGCGTTGTCCGTCGTGAATTCATGATGGTCAGGGTTGAGGCAGTAATCGTCCGATCCCGTCGCCGTCTCCACGAAGTAGTACGTCCCGTTGGCCAGGCCCTTGTTGAGCGGCTGCCCCGTGTCGTGGTTTTTCACCGTATCGGGCTGGGACGCCGTCGTCCAAACCGCCTCGGCGCCCGCGCCCATAGGCTTGATGTTCTTGCGGATGAGCAGGTCGCCGCCGTTTTGTCCCGCACCCTTCTTATACAGGCTGAACGTCGTGCCTTCAAGCGGTTTGCCGTCCGCGCCGATCTTGGTCAGCTTCGCCTGCGTCAGCGAGCGCTGGTTCACGAACGTGAACGCGTTGCCTTCCACGTTCCTCCACTCGTACGACCCCTCTTGGCCGCTGCGCACCTGCAGTTGACCGAGGGGAGCAACGCGGATCGTCTGGCTTTCAGCCGGCAGATAGCCGTCGGGCGTCATCGTCTCGGAAAGCACGTACTCGTTGCCGGCGACGAGCTTACCGAGGAGCCAAAACGGGTCAGAACCTGCCGTGATCCACGAAATGCTCGTTCTGCTATCTGCGAACACTCCCCTGAGCTCCAGGATGGCACCGGGCACGTTTTCGCCGAACTGGTTCTTCTTGGCGATGGTCAAGTCGGTCTTCACGTCTTGGACGACAATGGTATTGCCATCTCTGATGCCCACGGTTTCAGGCCACGTGCCGACCTTGACCAGATTGCCGTCCTCGCCCATCTTCACCTGGAACGCGGGGCGCGCCGCGTAGCCCGGCGGGGGCGTCGTCTCGGTCACCGTGTAGGTGTTGCCCGCGATCATCTCGCCCAAGCGAGCTTCCGGCGACGCACTGGGTTTAACTTCACGCGTTTCCTTTTCCGTCTTCCCAGCGAACACGCCGGTGACCTCGAATGTCGATCCTTCAATTAGGTAGCCGCCCGCATCATGCTTCCAAATCGTGTAGGAAGTTTGCGTGTTGACGACGTTCGTACTGCCGTCGAAGTAGGAAACCCACCATCCCTCGGGAACCGTGCGCTCCTTCACCGAGTATCGGTAGAGTAAAATGTCGGTATAGTGCACCGGCAAGCCGGTGTATTCGTACGTCCACTTGTCGCCCTCGGCGCTCTTGTTAGTCCACTTTGGCTGACCGTCGGGAACCTCCACCTTTTCCAGGGCAGTGATGCCAGGCACCTCGCGGTACAGGTCGAGCTGCACTGAGTCGGGATGGGGGCTTGCGCTCCAGGTTTTCGTCCCCGTGAGCGAGGTAGTTTCCAGGGTGTTTGTCAGGGTGGTCTCGAACCCTCCGGTAACCGACTTGGTTTCCGCGTCCACCGTGTATCCGACGGGTACGGTTTCCTTCGCGCGATAGTAATAGGGATTGCCACTCGAATCGTATTTCGGAAGGCTCTCGTACGTCACCATAGTCGGGGTGCCGCTTTCTTTTATCGTGCGCTTGTCCCCGATGTCACTCCACGAACTCTCCTCGCCAGTAGTGGAGCTCTGTAGTTGCACCTGTATCTCCCATATGCTCGGGTTCGATCCAAGGCGCGTTTTGTAGAAGTTGTCCTGGTCGTGCCAGGTCTTGATCACCTTGAGCGACGTTCCCTTGTCCGTCAGCTTGTTGGTGATGGTTGTCGTGCTGCCTGACACGGATCCCGAAACCTCGTAGGCATGATTGCCGGAAGTGACGTAGGTATACGTACCGTCGTTGCCAACGGAGAGTTTCTCGTGTTCGTCGGTGCCGATCTGCGTCTCGACCACGCGGTACTGATACGTCACGGTTGTGCCGCCGGACGTTTTTCCGGCGGGCAGGTTGTCGAACGTGTCGCTCCAAGGCGATTCGAGCTTTTTCTCAAACGCGTAGTCGGGCATGCTCGACCCGAGCGCCGTACTCGCATCGGTCCAGGTCGATCCCGAGTCCGTCGACACCTGCAACTTTACCGTAACGCTTGCTGGGCGCATGCCGTAGGCGTTGTCGCCGTCATCCCAATTCTTTTCGACCTGCGCCCGGGTGTCGAGCTTGTTTTTAAGCGGATCGAACGTCACGACGCCATCTTTGTCCGCCTCGCTGGCAGACTTTTGGACGTTTTGCGTCGTTGCCACGTAATCGTTGGGCGCTGTCTCTTCAACCTTGTACGTCCACGGCATGCCGTTCGGCGCATACCTGGCAAGCGGAGCGTACCCGTCGGCATCCCTTATGGTAAACGTCCACGCCTTGTCATCAGACCGATCCCATTCGATGTTTATTTCTGAGACCGGCACCGTTTCCCAGCCGATCGCGTTGTCCTGCCCCAGCTGAGCTGGCGCCATGCGCTCGAGCGTGAGCTCGAGGTCGGCAGGGCGAAGGCCGAACGCGTCGGCGTAATCGTTCCATTCCTTCGTTACTTTGAGAACGACCGATCCCATGTTCTCGTAGGTGTTGATGATGGTGCCGGCATCGGTCGTCGCGTTGGCCGTCAGCGCGGTCGAATTCGTCGGGCTGCCCGTCGTCTTGTAGCCGACGACGGCGGCTTCCTCGACGTAGTACTGGTATTTCTGTCCGTCGGGGGCATACACCAGCAGGTTCTCGAACGTTACCTCGGTGATGCCCTTGACGCTCTCGGCGTTGCCGAGGACCTTCTCGGCCACCGCCTCGTCCACCGTGGACTTGTCTGCCTTCGCATACGTGCGGTGCAGCGTGAACGTCGCCGCCGGGTAGGGCTTGCCGTCCGGGTGATCCTTCCATTCCTTGGTGACCTTCAGGCCGCCCACGTTGCCGTCGCTCGTGTTGAACACGTTTTCAAGCGTGAGCGCGACGCTCGGCTGCGGCGGGTAGATCTGCGCCCACGTACCTGAATCGGCGGGCGTTCCTTCGATCGTCTCGCGCACCTGGTAGGCGTACAGCTCGCCCTTGTCGTCGTATTTCGGTAGGCTTGCGCCGCTATCCGGGTTGTTCGTTCCCGCCTTGGATATATCGAACGTGAAGTCGTTCGTGCTCTCCGGCGTCGTCAAGCCGGTGAGCGTGGCGATGTTCTCCGTGATTTTGCCCTCTCCCAGGTACTGGTCGAGGTACACGGTGAGCTTCGGCAGCTGTGCCGAGGGGAAGCCGGCGGGCATGTTCTTCCAGAACTTCTTGCCCTCGATGACCACGTTGTTCTCGATGGCGTTCACGAACGTGCCGCCCTCTTTGAGGGCGTCTTTCCCCGTCAAACCGCCCACGGCGATGACTTCGTCGCCGTCTCCAAAGGTGACCGGCGTGTAGTCGAAGGCTGCGGCGTTCGACTGCATGGCCTCTTGGGCGTAGTAGGTTATCGCGGCGCCGGCGGCATCGTACTTCGGCATGCCCGAGAACGTGGCCGTCCACTCGTTGTCCGCGTCGATGACGCTGCCGTCCCCGTTCACACGCGCGGACCACTGGCACTCCTTGAAGCCGGTGCCGCCCACGAGCGACGCGTCGGTCGCGTCGGTTTTCTGCCACAGGGTGAGGTAGATGTCGGGGCGCTTGCCGTTCTGGTAGGCGTAGGCGTCCCTCCAACGCTTGTGGATGAGCACGTCCTTCGTGCCGCTGCGCTGGTTCGTCACCTCGATGGCCTGCTGGTCGTGCGTGTGGGTGACGGTGCCCACCTCGTAGCCCGTCTGCGTGACGAACGCGTGGTAGTCGGCGCCCGCGAACGCGGATGCGTCGTCGGGGTTCTCCTCCACCGCGTAGTGGATGACCTTGCCCGTGGCGTCGTACTTCGGCAGGTTGAAGAACGTGTAGGTTGATTCCGTCGCATCCTGCGCCGCGTTCACCTGCTGCGACGACGTGGTCTGCTTTCCCTCCTTGTCAAGGATGGGCAGGGAGTTGCTGTCGGGCAGCACGATGGAGCCCGTCTGCACGGCATCAGGGTATTCCAGGCATTTGAGCTGGAGCTTTGCGCCGGGCCGATTGGTCTCGTTGCCCACGTCCACCCACTTCTTCGTCACCGTGAGGTCGATGACGCCGATGCGCTTGTTCGTGACGGTGAGCATGTTCAGCTCTTTGTTGGCGCCCGAAGTCACCTGGTAGATGTGCTTGTCCGTGGTGACGGTGAGTAAGCCGTTGTAGTCGGCGGTGTTCGGCACGTAGACCTCGGTTTGAGACTTCGTGAGCGCCGTCTCCTCTAGCACGTAGTCGTCGATGCCCGTGCCCTCGGGAACCGATACCCACTCCCACCAGTTGTTCTCGGGCGACAGGATCACCGGGCCGCCCACGGCATCGCCTGCCGAGCCGTCGGCGTTCTTCTTGTGAACCTGCACCGTCACCGGGTAGCGGTGGTCCACGTCGCTGTCGTCGATCCACTCCTTCTGCACGCGGATGAGGTTGCCGCGCACGCCGGGGGTGTTCGTGATGGTGGTGGTGCGCTTCGCTATGTCGTAGACGTAGTCGGAGAAGTACCCATCGTAACCCTTCACCTCTTCGGCCACGTAGGTGTACAACCGGCCTTCGTCGTCATATTTCGGCAGGTCGTTCACATAGAGGTGCCAGGGGCTGGTTTCGCGATCGTGCACCGTACCGTTGAGCGTGTAGACGCGGTCGGCCATGGCCTTGCCGTTCTGGTAGATGCCCACCGTGATGGACGCACCTTCGGGGGCGGCTACGGTGTTGCCGCTCGCATCCTTCCACACCTTGTCGATGGTGTAGTCAACCGTGCCCGCTATGCGGTTGACCACCCAGGTTCCCTGGTCGGGGTCGTTCGGATTGATAGGCTCCACACTCGATGCGAAGTGCTCGGGGGCGTTCTCGTCGGCCTCGCTCGTCGCCTTGCTGCAGGCGAGCTGAAACGTACCGTCGGACTGGAGCAGCTCTTCGTCGCCGTCCCCCTCCTTCACCGACGTTTCCATCCAGCGGTACTCCAGCTCGCGCCCGAGCGCATCGTAGAGCGTCGCGCTCGCCTCCGCCGTGCGCGTCATGATCTCGGCCTTGAAGTCCGTCAGCACCTGCGACGTGATCGTGTTCGTCCAATCGCCCTCGCCCGTGCCCTTCGGGCGCGACTGGAGCGTCATCGTCACCTTGGCGTTGGCGATCTGGTTCTGGTAGACCGACGCCTTCCACGTCTTCATCGAGGACGTTGACGTGGTGCCGGTGCGGCGGTTGCTCAGCGTGCCGCCGTTGTACAGGGAGCGATCTGCGCCGTCGCGCGTCCAGCCGTCGCGACTATCGGGCGCGGTGTCGCGCACTGTGCCGTTTTCGTGCACCTCGCCGAACACCTGCTCGTAGGAGCACGCACCGCCCGACAACGTCTCGCGCGTGAGATAGACGTAGGGGTAGCCCTCGGCATCGTACTTGGGCAGGCTTTGCAGGGTGCTGTCGGGCGACTTGTCGCCCTTGACCATGAACCCGAACGTGTCGTATCCCTTGTCGTCGCCCGTCAGCTTGACTTCGATGGGCGTGTTGTTGTCGTCGCGCACCTGCGCGGCTTCCTTGAAGCTGTTGTTACCCTTGTCGGTGTAGCGCCACAGGTAGAACGCGGCGTCGGGGCGATCCTCCGCCTGGGCATGATCGTCCAGCCACGCCTTCGTGCCCGTGTACACCGCTTCGCCCGCCAGCGTGAGGTTGATGGTGCCGCCGTCATAGCATTCGGTGACGTTCGTGCCGTGGTTCACCACGGCGGCGTTGTCGTATTCGGGATAGTAGTAGTCCTCGGTCGGCTCGTCGGGCGCATCGGGTGCCTTCGCGCAGTAGGTGATGGGCTTGCCGTCGAGGTCGTACATCGGCAGGTTCAGCGCCGTGTAGGTGCCCGTGCCGTCATTGTTGTTGAACTCCCAGGTTGACTCGAAGCCCTCGATTGGCGAGTCGGAATCGGGGGCGTTGTAGAGTTGGAACTTGCCTACGGGCTCCGGATCATCGTGCTTCCCGCCGTCGCGCACGGTCACCTTCGCCGTGAACTCGGTGGTTTTCACGTTGTAGAGCTGGTTGTCGGCGTCGAACTGCTGCACGTAGCCATGGCCGAGCGCCTTATCGGGGCCTTCCTTGATGGTGTAGGTTATGGGCTTAGACGTGCCGCCCACCTTCACCGTGCTCGGCAAACCCGTGCACGTGTAGTCGGTATGGCTCGTGCCGTTCGGCGTCGCCGTTATCGAGGGGATGTCGCCCGTGATGCCCACTTGGTCTTTCGTGTCGACGGTGAGCAGGGTTTCGGTGCCGCCGTCGATGCTGAACCACACGCCCAGCGTGCCGTCGGTCGCGATCTTCTCCCACGGACGACCAACATCGTTGTTGTCGCGCCATTCCTTCCCGAGCGTTACCGTGGCGCCGTTGGCGGCGAGGGCGTTCGCGGACGCGGCCAGGGAGGCCGACGCGTCCGACGTCTCGGGCGCGGGCTTCGCCGGCAGCACCAGCGTAGCGGCTTCGTCGCCCTGCAGTGCCAACGCCACCTCGGAGGGCTCGCCGGCCAGGTCGGCGGCCGCAAGCTCCACCGGCACCCGCACGTCCAGCTCGAAGGGCTCGGCGGCGGCGAGCGCCTCCTCGGTCGGCTCCACGCGCACCGCGCCCTCCACCAGGGAGAGCGCCGCCAGCTCGGCGACATCGGCGTTCGCTTCGGCCAGCGCGTCCTCGGACGCAAGCGAGAGCGGCGCGGGCGGGGCGACCAGCGTGAAGTAATCGCCTGCGGCCGCTGCGACGGGATCCACTGTCGCGCGGTAGACCAGCTCCCAGCCGGTCGCCGCAGCTGCATCGGCGCCGGACACGTCGGCGCGGCCGTCCTCGGCCTCCACCAGCACCCACTCGCCGTTCGCATCGACGTAGGACGCGCCTACGAACACGAGGCCGAGCGCGTCGGCATCCTCCGCAAGGTCGCGGGGCGTCGGCAGGCCGGACGCGTCGCCGTCGCCGTTGGGTGCCGCGCCGTCGGACGCGTCGCCGCTGCCGCCGCCGCTGCCGGAGGACGTCGCGCTGCCGGACGCGCCGGCGTCGGACGGGATGCTCGGGGATTCGGATTGCAGCAGATCGCCCGCAGAGGTTCCGCCGCCCTCCCCGTCCGTCGCCGCAAGCGGCGCGTCGGAGGCCGGCGCATCGTCGGCAAGTGCCATCAACGGCTGGAACGTGGCGCTGTTGCAGGTGAGCACCAGCGCAAATGCCATAAAGAGCGAAAAGACACGGTGTGCGTTTCGATGCTGCATGCGAATCCCCTTCAGTTGCATTTGGGCATGACAATGCCCGAGCGTGCTCTTAAGTGGATTTTACGCCACCCCCCATTGCATTAATATTGATTCAATATTTATTGAATGCCTGATCAGAAGTTTGTTTTTCCTTGACAAGCGCCTGCGGTACCGCTCTGCCCGCGCGCCTTCGCGCCGCACGCCGCGTCTCGGTTCCCGGCGGATCCCAGCATCGGCGTCCGCCGCATGTGCTCGCACCGTGCGCTTGCCGCAGGCCTCGCCGCCCTCGCAGCCCATCGCACCGGGCGGGCAGCAGCCTGCCCCTACGGCGCCCCCTTTCCTGCGGGCGTTCCCGCGCGGGGCTTCCCTGTTCGAGCAACCGCGATAGCACAAAATCACCCTTATGAACGATTATTCGGCCTCGTTTCCAACTGGACGCTGCATTATCCCAGGTCGCGTATTTCAACAAAGGTCAAGAATCGTTCATAACGGTAATTTTGCGCTAGGCGAACAGTCGTTCGCTGTTAAACCACCGATGGCATTCCGCAAGCCAGCGCGTTGTCACCCTGAGCGAGCGGAGCGAGTCGAAGGATCCCGTGCGGTGCCAACCGAAGGCGCTTGCTGCTGCCGCCGCGCGGGATCCTTCGACTCCGGCGGCTTTCGCCGCCTCCGCTCAGGATGACAACCTGAGCAGGTGCATGTCAATGCTGGTTTAACAGCGGAAACAGACGCTCTATGTTAAACCAGCGTTGATATGGAGGACAGGTGGGCGGCAGCCCGCCCTGCGGAAGACACCGCGCTTGCAGATCGCCGCGACGGGGCGGGCATAAAAAAATCCCCCGCCGAAGCGGGGGATTCGAAGCGCGGTTCCGTGCGCGAGCGCTACGTCAGCCTAGCATGGCCAACGCCTAAGCCGCACCAGGTATGATCACCATCGCCGCCGTGAGGATAATGGCGCAGACCACGCCCAGGATGATGAACAGCTTGCCGCCGAACTTGAGCCAGGTGGAGTACTCGATCTTCGCCAACGCGAGGCCGCCCATGATGGCGCCGCTCGTGGGGGTGAACAGGTTCACCAGGCCGTTGCCGGCGCTGTAGATCATGATCATCACGTCGGTGGAGAACCCGAGCGAGTTCGCCAGCGGGCCCATGATGGGCATGGACACGGTGGCCATGCCGGACGACGACGGGATGAGGAACGACAGCACGATGTAGAGCAGGAACGACAGCGGCGCGAAGATGATCGCCGACATGCCGGCCAGCGCGTTCGCCGCGTTCTCGAGGATCCAGATGTCCAAGCCGGTCTCGCCCATGAGCACCGTGATGGAGCGCGCCATGGCGATGATCAGCACAACGCTCATCATGTCGGCGGTGCCGTTGATGAACGCCTTGATGAAGCGGCTCTCGGACAGACCGCCGATAACGGCGATGACGATGGCCATGAGCAGGAACCACGTGGTGGCCTCGTCGAAGTACCACTGGCCCAGCGGCACGCCCGTGAGGAACGCGGACCAGCCGTCGGAGATCTGCTCCTCGGCGGTGACGGTGCCGGACACCTCGCCCGTGAACGTCAGCTCGCCGTCGACCGCGCCCGCGTCTGCGGCGTCGGCCCACGAGGCCGAGATATCGTCGCCGCTCACCTGCGTGGTCACTTCTTCCGTAGCAGCGCCGGCGTTGAACACGTCGATGCCGAAGTCCTCCCAGGGGATGAAGCTGACGATCATGACGACGAACGTGAGGGCGAACACCACGAGCGTCCACTTCTGGCGTCCCGTCATGAGCTTCTTGTTCGGGTTCGCCTCAGCGTCTTCGGTCTCCTGCTGGGCCTCGCCGAACTCGGCCTTCATGGTCTCCTGCTCCTGCAGCGACATGATGGTGGAGCCCTTGTTGGCCTTGACCTTCTTCGCGTAGCGCATGACGAACACGATGGAGATGGCGAGCGTCACGAGCCACAGGATCACGCCGAGCATGATGATGGTGCCCTGGTTGACGACGATGCCCGTGCCGGACAGCGAGTCGACGGCCGCGCCCACGGCGAACGGGTTCACCGTCGAGCCCAGCACGCCGCAGCCGGCGCCCAGCAGGACGACCGCCGCGCCGACGACGCTGTCGAAGCCGGCAGCCACCATCGTGGCGGCCAGCAGCAGGTAGAACGGCACCGTTTCCTCGCACATGCCGTACGTCGTGCCGCCGATGGAGAAGATGAACATGAGGATGGGAATGAGGATGAGCTCATTGCCCTTCAGCTTCTTCACGAGTGCCGCGATGCCGGCGTCGAGAGCCCCGGTCTCCGTCACGATACCCAAAAAGCCGCCCAAGACGAGGACGAACAGGCAAACGGGCAACGCGTCGGTAAAGCCCTTGACCGGTGCCGTCGCCACGTTGGCGATCGTCGCACCCGTGACACCCTCCACTCCGGTCGCACCCATGATCACCGTGATGACAGCCAACACGATGAGGATGATAGCCAGAATGGTGAATGAAGATATAGATCGCTTCTTTCTGCTTTTTTCCTTCGTTTTCTCGGTCATGAGAACCCCTCCTTATAAGAGGATCGAGGTGAATACGTTTGGCGAACGAGAAACCTAAACGGGCTGGCCGGAAGCATAACCGCCCAACTCGCGGATACCCCAAAGCGGCGGCGGGACGCATCCGCGCCCGCCGCCGCGAAACACTAAGCGGTGATGACCGTGCCGGTCTTGCCCTTCAGGCCGTCGGCGGCGCACTCGAGCGACGTGATGAGCGCGCGTCCCTCGGGGTGCTGCTGGACGAACTCGATGCAGGCCTCCACCTTCGGCAGCATGCTGCCGGGGGCGAACTGGCCCTCCTCGATGTACTTCTCGGCCTCGGCCACCGTCATGGAGTCGAGCTCCTTCTGCTCCGGCGTGTTGAAGTTGATGCACACCTTCTCCACGGCCGTGAGGATGACGAGCATGTCGGCGCGGAAGTCCGCGGCCAGCTTGGCGGACGAGCGGTCCTTGTCGATGACGGCCGGCACGCCGTGGTAGCTGTCGTCCTTCTCGACGACCGGCACGCCGCCGCCGCCCGTGGAGATGACGATGTAGCCGTCGTCCATGAGGTCCTTGATGGCGTCGAACTCGACGATGCGCTGCGGCTTCGGGGAGGCCACCACCTGGCGCCAGCCGCGGCCGGCGTCTTCCTTGTAGGTGTAGCCGGTCTCCTCGGCGCGCTTCATGGCCTCCTCCTCGGTGAGGAAGGCGCCGACGGGCTTCGTCGGGTTCTGGAACGCCGGGTCCTCGGGGTAGACCACCGTCTGCGTGACGACGCAGGCCGTGGAGCGCATGATGCCGCGGCGCTTCATCTCGTTCAGGATGGCCTGCGACAGCTGGTAGCCGATGTAGCCCTGGCTCATGGCGCCGCACTCGGGGAACGGCATGGCCGGCGTCTTGCCGTCGTGCGTGGAAGCGTAGTCGAACGCGTTGTTGATCATGCCGACCTGCGGGCCGTTGCCGTGGGAGACCACGACGTTGATGCCCTCGGCCACCATGTCCACGATGTGCTCGGCCGTGTTCTTCACGAGCTCCAGCTGCTCCTGCGGCGTGTTGCCCAAGGCGTTGCCGCCGAGCGCGATGACCACGGACTTGCCTTCGCCTTTCTGGTATGCCATAGCTATCTCCTTCTTTCCTCGTCGGTGCTTTTACTTAGGAGAGCGTGGCGTACATGACGGCCTTGATGGTGTGCATGCGGTTCTCGGCCTCGTCGAACACCTTGGACTGGCTGGACTCGAAGACCTCGTCCTCGACTTCCATCTCGGTCACGCCGAACTGCTCGGCGATCTCGGCGCCGATGGTGGTCTTCGTGTCGTGGAACGACGGCAGGCAGTGCATGAAGATGGCGTCGTCGGAGGCCATGGCCATGACTTCCTTCGTCACGCGGTAGGGCTCCAGCAGCTTGATGCGCTCGGCCCAGAGCTCGGCCGGCTCGCCCATGGACACCCAGATGTCCGTGTAGATGACGTTGGCGCCCGTGCAGGCTTCCTTGACGTCCTCGGTGAGCGTGATGGTGGCGCCGGTCTCGGCGGCAACCTCGCGGCACTGCGCCACGAGATCGGCCTTCGGCATGCGGGCCTCGGGGCCGCAGGCCACGAAGTGCAGGCCCAGCTTCGCGCACACGACCATGAGCGAGTTAGCCACGTTGTTCTCGGCGTCGCCCATGAACACGAACTTCAGGCCCTTGAGGCCCTGGGGGAAGTTCTCCTCGACCGTCAGCATGTCGGCGATCATCTGGGTGGGATGGAACTCGGTGGTCAGGCCGTTCCACACCGGCACGCCGGCGTTGGCGGCCAGGTCCTCGACGATCTCCTGGGAGAAGCCGCGGTACTCGATGCCGTCGTACATGCGGCCGAGCACGCGAGCGGTGTCCTCGATGGACTCCTTCTTGCCCATCTGGGAGCTGCCGGGATCGAGGTAGGTGACGCCCATGCCCAGGTCCATGCCGCCGACTTCGAAGGCGCAGCGGGTGCGCGTGGAGGTCTTCTCGAACAGCAGAACGATGTTCTTGCCTTCGAGGTAGCGATGGGGGGTACCCGTCAGTTTCAGGTTCTTGAACTCCTTGGACAACTTGATGAGGTAGCGGATCTCGTCAGGCGTGAAATCCAGCAGCTTCAGGAAGTTGCGTCCGCTCAGGCTCGTGGGCATAATTCATTCCTTTCGTCGTTCTTTGCCAAGTTTTTTCTTTCGTGCGAACCGTGCAGGCGGGCGTCGCCAAGTTGAAACCGCCCGCCTCTTTTCAGCCTTCGAGGGGAACCCAAGGCCCCCCTCTCGGCTGGAAAAGACAAAGGGTTGCGGTCCGACCGGCGGCCGGACCTGTGCGAAACTAGTCCTCGCGCCAAATGGGCATGCTCATGCAGCGTGGGCCGCCACGGCCGCGGGACAGCTCGGCGGAGGGGATCACGATGAGCTTGATACCCTTCTCCTCGAGCACGGCGTTCGTCACGTCGTTGCGCTCGTACACGCACACGACGCCCGGAGCGATGCACAGCGTGTTGCTGCCGTCGTTCCACTGCTCGCGCTCGGCCGCGATGCGGTCGCCGCCGCCGCAGGGGATGAGCTCGACCGGATGGCCCATGTAGGTCTCCAGGATGCTCTCCAGCTTGCCGGACGTCTCCTTGACCTTGATACCGTCGCCTTCCGGCGTGATCTCGAAGACGGTCAGCGGGCCCATGATGCCCGGGTGGATGGTGAACTTGTCCGTGTCGATCTGCGTGAACACGGTGTCGAGGTGCATCATGGCGCGGTTGTTCGGGATGTTGAACGCCAGGATGGTGTCGATGGGGCTGGTGTCGTCGTTGAAGATGTTGTGGGCCAGCGCGTCGATGGCGTCGGGCTCGGTGCGCTGGGAGATGCCCACGGCCAGCACGTGCTCGTTGAGGTTGAGGATGTCGCCGCCCTCGATGTGGAACGTGTTGTAGCGGCTGTAGTACTGCGGAACGTCCTTGAAGTCCGGATGGTACTCGAAGATGTACTCGCCGTAGATCGTCTCGCGGTTGCGCGTGACGGAGTACATGCGGTTGATGGACACGCCGTTGCCGATCATGGCGAAGTTGTCGCGCGTGAAGTACAGGTTCGGCATAGGGGCCACGACCATCTTGGAGGCCTCGGACACCAGGTCCACCAGCGAGTTGGACTTGTCGGTGTGAAGCTCGGTGAGGTTGATGCCCTCCATCGTCTTCAGCACGAGGTCCTTGTTGTTGGGGTAGTTGTCGTTCAGGTAGTCGAAGATGATCTTCTGGTAGCGGTCGGTGCGGATGCCGGCCTCTTCGATGAACTGCTTCAGGAACGGCTCGCGCACATCGGGGTTCTGGTCGAGCACTTCGGTCATGAGGTCCTCGAGGTACACGACCTCCACGCCGTTGTCGCGCAGAGCCTGGGCGAACGCGTCGTGCTCCTCCTGGGCGACCTTCAGGAACGGGATGTCGTCGAACAGCAGCTCTTCGAGCGTGTTCGGCGTCAGGTTCAGAAGCTCTCGGCCCGGGCGGTGCAGCAGGACTCGCTTCAAAGGCTTGATCTCGCTTTTAACGTTGACACCAGCCATTGCAACCCTCCTTTTCTTTATGCATTTTCCAGATTTTCAGACTCGAGGGCAGCCGTTGCGCACCGTCTGCCCGTTCGATAGGCCCAAAATCTCACGGTTCGATTCGAATTGCAACCACATTTCCGCAACAAAACCGTACCCCGTTTGATATCGGGTGCTTTTTCGGTGAACGGTAGCTTTTAACAACCTCAAAATTCACCGTTTCATCACATTTGCTTTGCCACAACAGAGCGCTGAATCGAACGAAACAACGCTTTTCACACCTCGAAGCGAGCCCTCGCTCCCCCGTCGCCGCGAAAGCTGATAAATTGGAATGCATAAACGGGGGCAAACATGCATTCCTGGCGCAAACGGCTCATCGATGGTCCGGCGCCCAGGAGCGCCCGCGGGCCGCGCAAGCGTCTTCCCCGGTTGGCGTGATGGGAAAATGTAGTTTTTCACGTGCGGTTTCTCCGCAGGGAATAGTTCGGGAACCTTTCCCGCCTCTTCCATATGCGCTTAGGCGTTTTACGGTATAATACCGGTGCTGAACCAAACGCGCTCGTGGCTCAATGGATAGAGCAACGGACTTCTAATCCGTCGGTTGCAGGTTCGAGTCCTGCCGGGCGCACCAGCATGTGCCAGCCGCATCCCCGAAGGGATGCGGCTTTTTTATCTTTTCGATAAAAAATTTTTAATTATACCATATTTTTTAAAAATATGAAGCAGTTTTTGAAAATTAGTTGCCAGGCGTTCGCGCGGCCGAAAGCTTCCACCGCCAGCGTCGGTGCGTGAAGGGTGCGCCGGGCCGCCTTGGACCGCACCATCATATTTTCTTAATATATGTACTACTCTTAAACGATTTGCCTGCTGAACGCAAAAAACGACGGGTTATCGATTATGATTAAGCTTCCGTTCATATAGTTATCGCCGAAAGAGCCTCTGCGAGCGATAAGGAAAGGAACGCCCATGCCTTACCTGGAAGACCACACCCTCTACTACAAGAAATCGTGCCCTTACTGCCAGAAAGTCCTGCGTTTCATGCAGGATAACAAGATCAACTTGGACATGCGCGACACGCTCCAGCCCGGAAACCAGAACGATCTCATCCGCATCGGCGGCAAGAAGCAGGTGCCCTGCCTCGTGATGGGCGGCAAGGCCATGTACGAGTCGGACGACATCATCGCGTACCTGCGGGGGAAGGCGCTCTAGCCCTTCCCGTCACGCCGGCCGCGCAGCTTCGCAGCAACCCGCGCAAGCGGGTTGCTCTTTATACGCGGGAAAACGCGCGCAACGCGCGTGACGCGCCTACGGGTGCGTCACGTCCGGAGGCGCGCGGTGGATTCCCGCGCGCAGTTCGCCACGTACGCGGCGAACTCCTCTTCGCGCTCGCCCATGGTGCGGGCCTTGAGGTGCGACACGCCGAACCCCCACGCGCAACCCTCCATGGGCACGGCCACTACGTCGTCGCTGCCGTTGAACACCTCGAGCTTGGCCAGGTGCGGCAGCGTGAAGCCCACGCCGCCGCCGTGCAGCACGAACTCGTAGATCCAGAATATCTCGGAATGCTCGACTATGGCGGGCTGGCCGAGTCCCTCGCTCTCGAAGCGCCTGCACAGCTGCTGGCAGCACTTGAACTCGCGGCCGGGTATGGCTATGCGGCGGCCCGCCAGGTCGTGCGCGTCGATGGACTCCTTGGCGGCCAGCGGGTCGTCGCGGCGCACCCAGTACAGCACCGGCGAGGAGTACAGCTCGCAGGTGGCGAAGTCTCCCCCGGTGGGCGTTATGGTGAGCGCCAGGTCGTACAGGCCGTCGCGCACGACGGCCTCGCACAGGGAGTCCGGCAGCTCGTTGAGCGTGATGGACACGTCGAGATGCTGGGCGGCGAACCCTCCCGGGAAGTCGGGGCCGAGCAGCCCCGGCACCCCCAGCGCGGACGCCACGCGTATCTCCACGTAACCGCTCGAGGCGATGCGCTCGAAGGAGGCCTGCAGCAGGTTGCGCTCGGCCTGCACGTGCTTGGCGTACTCGTAGAACTCGTGCGCGTAGGGCGTGGGGCGCCGGGTGCCGTCGCCTTCGGTGGCGAACAGCGGAACGCCCAGCTCGCGTTCGAGATTGTGGATGGCTTTCGTAAACCCTTGCGGCGACATGGGCACTTTGGCGGCGGCCGCGCTGAAGCTCGGCGAGTCGTACGCCAAGATGAAGTAGTCGCACTTGTCGTTCAGCATGCAGGACCCCTCCCGTCCCCTTCTGAGCGCTTTCGTGCAGCCTCTCCATTATACGCCACCTCTTCGAGGGCCGGTTGTATCCAACCGATTCAACCTTGAGCTTTTCGCTCAACCCGAAAGCGTTGCGGGTCGACGCGGCGAAGGCCCATACTGCACCCAAGCCGCAGGAGGGCGGCTGCCCGCAGGGGTGCCGGAACGGCGCAGGGCGTCGAACCGGCTGTCGCGGGGCATTTCGTCAAGGAGGTTTTCCATGTTCGAGAAAACGCAGAACCTGAGCAGGCGTTCGTTCCTCGCAGGCGCCGGCGTGCTCACGGCCGGCATAGCCGGCGGGGCGCTCGTCGGCTGCTCGCCGAAGGAAACCGAGCCGAAAGCCGGCGAGGCCGAGCCCGCCGCCGCAAGCGGTCCGGCAGCGGAAAGCACGCAGGTCGACGTCATCTGGAGCATCCCCGAGCTGGGAGAGCCGAAGGAGACCATCCAGGCCGACGTGTGCATCGTGGGCGCGGGCGGCACGGGCACGGCGGCGGCCATCCAAGCCATCGACCTGGGCCTGAAGCCGGTCGTCATCGAGCGCTTGAACGGCTACGGCGGATCGTTCATCGGCACCGAGGGCATGACGGGCCTCGAAACGCACTTCACCGAGGCCGACGGCGGCGTGACGTTCGCCGGCGCGTACAACCCCAACGCTCCCTACGGCGTGAAGAACGCCATCAACACCTGCCTGAACTTCCACCATTGGATCCCCCAGCACAAGCTCTACGAGAACTTCTTCGGGCAGACGGCCGAGACCATCGACTGGCTCGAGAGCCACGGCATCGAGTTCGAGGGCAACATCTCCATCGGCGTGGGGCCGAAGGTGTGGCACGTCTACGACAAGGGCGACAACGCCAGCCCCGGCGGCTACTTCATGCAATGCTTCGGCAAGGAGGCCGACAAGCTGGGCGTGGAGGCGCGCTTCAACACGTTCGGCCGCAAGATAGTCATGGAGAACGGCAAGGTGGCAGGGCTTCTGGCCGAAACGGACAAGGGCGACGTCATCAAGGTCGAGGCGCCCGTCGTTATCGTGGGCACCGGCGGCTACGCGAACAACTCCGACATGCTCTACAGCGTGTCGGAGACGAAGAACGCCAACATCCAGGCGCTCGGCATGGACTGCCGCGACGGCGACGGCCTGAAGATGGCCAAGGACGCCGGCGCCGAGTTCGCCGAGGGGCTGGGCACGGTCATGTGGTGCGGCCCGGTCACCATCGGCGCCGTCACCGCCACGTGGACGACCGACGCGTACTCCGCCGGCGTGCAGCCCACGCTCTGGCTCAACGAGAAGGGCGAGCGCTTCTGCAAGGAGGACCTCTGGCTCGACGACTTCGCGGGCGCGGGCATCTGCGTGCGCAACCAGGAGAAGACGTTCGCGCTGTTCACCGAAGCGGACATGAAGCGCTGGGAGACGGACGGCCCCGACGGGCAGGTGTTCTCGTTCGGCACGCCCGGAACGCCGCTCGCGAAGGCGCGCGAAGTGCTGGAGAAGGCCGAGGGCTGCCACGTGGGCGACTCGATCGAGGCCGTGTGCAAGGAGGTCGGGCTCGACGCCGCGGCCGTGCAGGCGACCCTCGACCAGTACAACGGCTACTGCGACGCAGCCGCGGGCCTGGACGGCGACGACCCCAGCGCCGACGCGGAGTTCGGCAAGCGCGCCAAGTACCTGCACAAGATGGACGCGGGCCCCTACTGGCTCTGCGAGACGGCCGACGGCTTCTACACCACGTGCGGCGGCATCAAGGTGAACGAGAAGACCCAGGTTCTGGACGCCGACGGCCAGGTCATCCCCGGCCTGTACGCAGGCGGCTCCGACGCGGGCGGCCTGTACGGCGACTCCTATGACGTGAAGTTCGCCCCCGGTTCGCAGGCCGCGTGGGCCGTGAACTCCGGCCGTTTGGCCGTGAAGGACGCCAAGGAGTACCTGGGCAAGTAACCGACAACCCCCTCCCCTCGCGCCGCCGCATCCTCCCTCCCGCGACGGCGCAAGCACGAAAACGGCCCCGCCTGGTTGACGGGGCCGTGGTGTTTCGTGGAGCGGGTGACGGGAATCGAACCCGCGTCATGAGCTTGGAAGGCTCAGGTTCTACCATTGAACCACACCCGCGTTTTTGCGCGGCGCCTATTGTACCGCAAGTTCGCCGTTCGCGGGCGAGATTCACCGAGCATTCCACGAGCAACCCTCCATCCTCTAGCGCGGGCGGGCTCCCCAGCCGTGAGAAAGCGGCGCTCGCCCGCGTTACGCCGCGTCGAACGCGCCTATTCGCCCCGGTGCCAATATCGCCCGCAGCCGCTGCGGCGAGGCCGGATCGTCTACCCTCGACAGGCGACGGACGCCGTACCGGCGTCGAAGCCCGCGACAGAGGAAAACCCGCCATGCCCCAAACCGCCAAGCTCAGCGCGTACAAAAGCAAGAGGAACTTCGACAGAACCGCGGAGCCCGAGGGCGTCGTCGGGCAACAGGGCGATCGCCTGCGGTTCCTCGTGCAGCATCACCATGCTCGGCGCGACCACTACGACCTGCGCCTCGAACGGAACGGCGTGCTGTTGAGCTGGGCGGTGCCCAAGGGGCCCTCGTACAACCCGCGCGACAAGCGGCTGGCCGTGCGGGTGGAGGACCATCCGCTGGACTATCGCAACTTCGAGGGCACCATCCCGAAAGGCGAGTACGGCGGCGGCACGGTGATGCTGTGGGATGAGGGTTTCTGGGAGCCCTTGGGCGACATCGACGAGGGCCTGAGCAAGGGCGAGCTGAAGTTCGAGCTGGACGGAAAGCGGCTTCGAGGCGCCTGGGTGCTCGTGCGCTTGAAGGCGAAGCCGGGCAAGGATGCCGACGACTGGCTCCTCATCAAAGAGAAGGACGGCCGCGAACGGATCGATGACGGCGTGGCCGCGTTCGACACGAGCGTGCGCACCGGGCGCACGATGGCGGAGATAGCCGAGGGCGCGGACGGGAAGCTCGCGCGCAACCCCTTCTCGCACGCCGACGTGCAGCTGGCCCGTCTGGTGGATTCGGCGCCTAAGGGCGACGGCTGGGTCTACGAGGTGAAGTACGACGGCTACCGCATGCTCGCGTTCATGGAAGAGGGCGGCGCGAGGCTCGTCACCCGCAACGGCAACGACTACACCGACCGGTTCCCCACAATAGCCGCCTCCCTGGCCGGCTGGGCGGACGGGCGGGCCATGGTGCTGGACGGCGAGCTGGTTGTCGCGGACGAGGACGGCCGCACGGACTTCCAGGCCCTGCAGGGCTATCTGCGAAACCCGGAAGGGCCGCAACCCGCCTACCTGGTGTTCGACCTACTGGCTTTGGACGGCGAGGACCTGCGAGACCGCCCCCTTTCCGAGCGCAAGGAGGCGCTCGAGGCCCTGATGGCCGACGCGCCGGCCGACGTCCGCTACAGCAGGCATGTTGCCGGACGCGGCGAGGACAGCCTGCGCGCGGCGTGCGGGCTTCACTTGGAGGGCATCGTGGGCAAGCGCGCCGACGCGCCCTACCGCGGCGCGCGCAACGGCGACTGGATCAAGCTGAAGTGCGGCAACGTCCAGGAGTTCGTCATCGGCGGCTACACGCAATCGTCCAAGCGGGTGCGCGGGGTGAGCTCCCTTCTGCTGGGCCATTACGAGCACGGCGAGCTGGAGTACGCGGGCCGGGCGGGCTCGGGCCTGGGCGCGGCCGAATCGCGCGAGCTCCTCGCAGCGTTCGCGGACCTCGAGCGGACGGACCCTCCGTTCGCGCAGGCGCCGAAACCGAGGGCGGGCGAGCGCGTCGTCTGGCTCGAGCCGAAGCTGGTGGCCGAGGTGAAATTCGCCGAATGGACCCAGGACGGCCTGCTGAGGCACCCGAGCTACCAGGGCCTGCGCACGGACAAGGACCCGCTCGACGTGCACCGCGAAACCGCCGAGGCGCCGACCGCGCCCCCTCGACCCCGCAAGAGATCGGAGCGTACCATGGAAGCAACCGACAAGGACGTGCGCGTCGACGGCGTGCGCATCACGAACCCCGGCAAGCTGCTGTTCGAGAACCCCGCCGTCACGAAGGAGGACGTGGCGCGCTACTACGCCCGCGCGGCCGAGCGCATGCTGCCCTACGCAGGCGGCCGCATACTGAGCATCGTGCGCTGCCCGCGCGGCGCAGCGTCAGCGTGCTTCTTCAAGAAGCATCCCGGAGCCGACACAGCCGGCGTCGTGGCCGCGACCGTGCCTGCGAGCGACGGCGAGGACGAGGAGTACTTCTACGTCGACAGCGCCGTGGGGCTCGTGTCGGAGGCGCAGATGGACACGATCGAGTTCCACGTGTGGGGCAGCAGGGTGGACGAGCTCGAGCACCCCGACATGATGGTGTTCGACCTCGACCCCGACAAGGGGCTGGAGCTTTGGCAGGTGCGCCGGGGCGTGCGCGACCTCAAGGGCCTCCTGGACGATCTGGGGCTGAGCTCGTTTCTGAAGACGAGCGGCGGCAAGGGCTACCACGTGGTGGTGCCGTTCGAGCCGTCCGCCTCGTGGGACGCGTTCCACGACTTCGCGCGGCGCATAGCCCGAACGATGGCCGAGAAGTGGCCCGACCGCTACACAAGCAACGTGCGGCTGGCCAAGCGCAACGGCAAGATATTCATCGACTGGATGCGCAACGGCCGCGGCGCCACGAGCGTCGCCCCCTACTCCCTGCGCGCGCGGCCGGGCGCCCCGGTGTCCATGCCGATAGCGTGGGACGAGCTGGACGAGATCGCCCCCGACGGCATCGATCTGGAAGCCGCCTTGTCCCGCGCCGCCGGCCCCGACCCCTGGGCCGGCTACTTCGACGTGGACCAGGGGCTGAACTGATGGCGTGCCCTTCCTTAGATACCCGGTGCCTTGGGGGCTGCCGGAGCTGCCGGGGCGCCGGGCGCAGAAGGTGCCCCCGGCGCCGCGGGGACGCCTGGAGCCGTCGGCATGCCGGGAGTGCCCGGCATTTCGGAAGCCGCGAGGGCCTCGGGCAACCCGGCGCCGCATCGGGGACATACGGTATCCGCAGAACCGCATTTCTCCCCACAGCTCGGGCAAGCTCTCTCCATCGAAATAGCCGTTGGTCTAAAACACATTTGTCGATCCCTTCTACTCTGTTATCGTCTCCAACCTTGGCATACGGGCGCATGGCCAGCTCTGCAAGAGCATGCGACGGAAAAGCCCCCTCGACGCAAACCCTTCTCGATCCTGCCTCGCCCTATCGAATGATACGGGAGCCAACCAGCTACTTTCATCGAGCAAGGTGGTCGCGACTCGGGTTTATTTCGAGCAGGAAGCCAAACAAGAGACCCCTCTGTCAACATTCGGTTCGACGGGCAAAATCCCGCAGGGCCACCGACGTCGCAACATGGTCGAACACGGCGGCGTCCGAAAGGTCGATGCAGCAGAGCTGCTCGATTCTCTCAACGCGATATTGAAGCGTATTCCTCTTTATATCCAGATCCTCCGCGGTAGTCGTTTTGTTGCCGTAATTCGCCACCAGACATTCGAGCGTCGGCATCAGCGGAGCATGCGAACACCTGTCGTGCTCTTCGAGTATTTCCAAGCACGAATGAAGGTAGCGCCTCCAATCCCCACGCTGCACGCAGAGGTCGAACAAATAGTATCGTCTGCAGTCATCGTAATCGAGTACAATCCGTTCGGGATACTGCCGCCGACCCACTCGCAAAGCGATCTGGGCCTGCCGAACAAGGTCGTGGAGCGAGCAGTCATCGCCGCGCGAATCGCTAGCGCCGGCAACAAAGCCCCCTTGCTCCAAGTAGAGCTCAAAAGCCTCCCATTCGCTGCGGTCGAGCCTTCCGATATGGTTTATGAAGCAGATCAGGGTGCGCGCATGTATGACGCAACGCGCATCGGGAAGAACGCCTATCAGGTCATCCTCGATCCGACAAAGCTGATGGTACTGGAGAAGCCCCGTTTGCGAAGCTATGACGAGAACGGTGAAATTCGGAAGCACATTGATCCACTTCTCGCCAAGCCTGGCTCTGAAGTCGTCCGCATTGACAAGGTTGCCCCTCACCACATCATGAAGCAATGCATCGTAGCAGTTTGAGGAATCCTGCCAGGTGAACTCTATCGCCCTCATTTTCGAACCGATGATTTTCCCAAAATACCTCAAGCACTCGAGGTCTCCGTCGGTAACGGGCCTGTTCTTGCTTATCACGTTCACCGCAACAAGGCCGTCGTCTTCGCTCCTTGCAAGGCAAGCCGTAACCATGGTGCCTATGGCCGTCTTGAAATCATGGAGTACGCCACGCGCCCTCAGCTCTTCAAGGTACCCCAAGAAGCCGGCTTCCTCAATGCAGGTCGCAGGAACCCCGGAGCCGCCCAAGACGTCTTCCCCTTCGGTAGCGGCCACCCACAGGCAATCGTCCATGCAGTCCGTTCTCGAGTACGCTATCACCCGGTAATTGTGATCGATGATGGTCATGGGATTCTCGAACAAGCCATGGGCATAGTCGACCATCTCCTCGAGACCCGCACCGTGGACGTCGAGCTCGAGCAGATCATTGGCCCAAATGGTGTAGGCGTTGATCACCCTCGCAACCTCGTTGCAGAGCTGGGCTGGGTTCGATATGCCCGATACGGCGATTGCGCAGGGAGCACCCTGCTCGCACGTCGGAAAACCGAGGACGACGCTCTCGCTCAAGACACCCGGCCTTCGAGCCTCAACCGGATCGCAGCTCACATTGCAAAGGTCGCGCCCCTCGCTTCCCGGAAGGCAATCAGAGATCAAGCGGGCTCCGACAACCGGGCACCCGGGCATGTAATACGTCCCCTTTGCGCACTCGAAACGCTTGCTGAGGCCATCGAGAACCATGGCCATCGTCACGATCATCTTTCGCACCCCCGGTTCAGCTACCGAACGTCAAGCCCCTTTGCCGCAGTACTCCTCCAAGACGATGGAGTGTCGAATATGGGCGATAACGGACGGATCGGACAAATCGATTCCGCAAAGAGACTCGATGTCTCCGATCCGCGACCGCAAGGTATTGCGCTGCATGTACAGCTCCTTGGCTGTATTCGTGCGGTTGCCCCCATTCAGAGCAAGGCATCTCAGCACGGGGTACAACTGATTCTTCGAATCCCTGTCGTGGCTTGCGACGACCTTGATCGAAGGATGCGCGTAGAAATCGTCATCGCCTTCAGTAGAGCAGACCTCGTACAAATAGTACCGCCGACACTCGGCGAAAAAGAAAAGGCTAGTGTCGGGCATCGCCTTTCGTCCTATATTCAGCGCATGCCGCGCAGTCTGATACAATTCCCGCAGCGGCACCGTCTTCGGGCAGTCCTCCGAAACGCCCGCTATCAGGCTGCTGTTTTCAAGGAATACGCCGAACCGTCGAAAATCGGACGCATTCGGCCCTTTGCCACCATCGTACGAGGCAAAGAACACAAGAAAGCCTTCATAGTAAACGCATTTCCCGAAGGGGAAGTTGTTCGAAACATCCCCCATAAGGCGGTGCGCCTGCCTATCGTTGAAGCATCCTTTGCGAGGCGCGGAAACGATAATCCTTGCCCTCTCCTTCAAGTTGCAGCCCAAAGCCCTCATGCGATTGCCTAGCTCGATGCTGCTAACGAGCCTGCCCTCGAACGCGTCCACAAGCATGCCGCCGTAGCCGATGCCTTCCTGCGCCGCATTGCCGCTTGCTCCCACAAGGAAGGTCTCTACCATGGCGCATACAAGCTCGAGCAAGGCAACATCCCCGTCCGATACCTCCCTGTTCTTTTCAATCAGGCAGATGAAAAGAAAGTCTTCTCCGATGAGCCGCGTGCGGCACGCGGCAAGCCTCTCCCCATTGGCCATAACGTAATCGGAAACAACCCTGCCTTTGTCGAAAAGTTTGAGAAAATCGGCGAAGCCGGGCATATCGGCTGAACCCGAGAACGCCTGGGTGTTTGAATCGAGGGGCGTCCAAAACTCGTCATCCATCACATCGTCGGCTGTGCATGCCCTCACGCGCAGGGCCCTGTCCAGTACCAGCATGGGGTTTCCCAAGGCAGCGTGGCCACGGGCTACGAGCTCGTCGAGGGAAGATCCCTCCAACGCGCAAGCGATCAAGTCGTTCGACCACTCCTGACAACGATGCAGCGTATCTTCCACAACCCCGACGACCTCCGATGCCGAAGCGTCTGCTATAACGGCTATCGCGTACGCCACCGACGGAGAGCATCCTGGAGGACAGACCAAAATTATCTTTTTCGAAGGAACTCCATCGACCGTCGAGACGTTCTCAAGCACATCACGCTCGTCTAAGACGAAAACCCCGTCGTCGAACTCCCCGTCGTCGCCCGTCGGAAGCGAATAGACAGACAGCGCTATGCCGTCCGCTTTGTAAGACACGCCTTTTTCGCAGACGTATTCCCTGTTCAAGCCATCAAATACTAGCGCCATCGTCGTCTTCATAGGACGCCCTCGCAATCGCGACACCATCACCCGGCTCCCCTGATCACTGCGAAACAAGGAACGCGAGAGCGATCCGGAATGACTCCGGATCGCCCTCGCTCAACAAGCTTGCGGGACAGGGGGCCCGTTCGCTTGGGCACGAGGCCCCGTCAGTCTTTCAGCCTGAACATCACGCTGTTCGGCTTCCCCTCAACGACCTCGGCCATTTCCTCAACAGTTCCGAAGTCCATGATGCCCGCTTGGCAGTGGTGCACGCATTTCGGCAATCGACCTTCCGCAACGCGGTCGGCGCACAGGTCGCAAAGCGATGTCGGCATCGGAAGATAATTGTACTCCCATTTCCCGCTCTCGAGCTGACGTGGACCATCCTGCAGTATCTTGATGCCGTATTGCCCCGCAGCAAGATTATGCTCAACCTGACAGGCAACCTCGCAGGTGTGGCACCCCGTGCAGTACTCATAGTTGATAACCAAAGCGTTTGTCGACATGCAAACGCCTCCTTCCTTAAGGGTTGACCAGGCTTCTACTCGTCACCGCGACCGGCATACAGGGCTTCGTTCAGCTCGTTGCCGTTCACGTCGGCATTCTCGGCCTCGCGGACGTTGGGCTGTGCCATTTCGTACTCCCATCCCCCCAACTCCGTGACCTGAACGCCAGGTAAGACCTTGCTGTTTTCCTCCGTGCACTTGTAGATCTTGCACATCAGGCAGCAGTAGGGTGCTCCGTAGCCCGTCTCCCCAAACTGCATCTGGGAGGTAAGGTTGTTGATGTTCGAGTCGAACACGCCGTACAGGCTCGGAGCCTCGGGGTCGCGCTCGGGGAACCACCAGCCATGGTCGGCTGCGATCACGCGGGGATCATACGTCACGTCGAAGACCACCTTCTGGCGGCAACGTCCACGATGGTTCTCGATCCAAACCCAGTCGCCTTCTATCACCCCGTACTTTTCCGCCGTCTCAGGATTCATGCGAACCTGCGGGTCGGGCTGGATTTGGCGCATGCGCGGGAACTGCCGGTGCTCGGAGTGGAAATACTGCCACATGCGGGCTCCGGTGGTCAGAACCAGCGGGTACTCTTCCTTGTAAGCCTCGTCGATCTTGTCGGAATACGGACTCTCGGGCGGTTCCTCGAAATACGGGACCGGCGGCATTCCCCATTGCTTGAACGGATAGATGGAGAACTCGAAACGCCCGGTCATCGTCATGAACCCTACCGAGCCGTCGGGACGGCACAGCCCCTTCTCGTACTTCTTGTACGGCAGCTCGGGGTAGTTGAAGACCTCTTCCTTCAAATCATGGAAGTCGCGCCCCAGCTGTCCCCCGTAGTCGGAGCGCTCGCGCAAGAAGAAGTCCAGTAGCTCCACGTCGTCGTGGATGCCGAAGCGCTCGAGCAGCTCGGGATTGCATTTGCCGACCACCTTGACGATAAGCTCTTCGTCCGAAACAGCCTCGCCCGGCGCCTCGCAGACCTTGGTGATAGCTCGCATCGGGGTGTACCAGGTGCGGAAGCTGTTGCGCTCGGGACACATCGCAATAGGGAGCACCAAATCGGCACAGGCCATCGCAGTCGGCGTCATGAATATGTCCGCCACGGCCACGAAATCGAGCTTCATCAGGGCCTTGTAAACGCGCGGGGCCTCGGTGCCCATGTTCGCGATCGGGTTGGTGGACTGGAACCACATCATCTTGATGGGATACGGATCGTCCGTCTCTATCGCGTGCAAGATCATATCGCTCATGGCCGTTGCGGAGAAGCCGAACGTGTGAAGCGGTGAGATCTTGTCGCCGATGCGCTTGGCGCGAATTTCCTCGGGGACGTCCTGCAGGCCGCAATTGTACGCCATGTCGGTACGATACGGCTGGTCGGTCTGGATGTTTCCGCCGGGAACGTCGTAGTTGCCGGTCAAGGCAACAAGGTTGTTGATCGCTTGGGCGCAGGGAATGCCCGTAGGAGACTGGTCCACCTTCAGACCCCATTGCATGGCTGCGGGATGCAGTTCGGCGTACATGCGTGCAGCCTTGCGGATGTCCTCTGCATCGACCCAGCAGATCTCGGCGACTTTCTCGGGCGTGTATTCCTTTGCCGCCTCCACCAACTCGTCGAACCCGTACGACCAACGGGACACGAAATCGTGATCGTACAGATCCTCTTCGATGATAACATGGGTCATACCCATCGCCAGAGCCGCATCGGTGCCGGGACGCAGGCGCAGCCAGACATCGGCGCGAGAGGCCATCCAAGTCAGCTTGGGGTCGACCACGATGGTCTTGGCGCCGCGCTGCATAACGTCGACGATCCAATGGCCGAGGAACGCGTCGGAGTTGGACACGACCGGATTGTTCCCCCACATAATAACTAGCTTTGGAATCTCGTATTCGGGATCGTCCTCGTAGCGCAGGGGATGGCTCTGCGACATATCGGCGATCAGCGCCCCGCCGTTCTGAGCGAAATTCAGGGTCGAGCGCGGCAACATGCAAGCATCGCCGGACAGGAAGCCAAGGCAGAAGTTCGGCGACTGGAAGGCCCAATAGCAGATAACAGGGCACTGCCAGCAAACATTGCGCCCCGTGCCCATCATAGCGGCAATAGACTCTGGTCCGTACTCGCGTTGGATGCACTTGACGTTCTTGTCGATGATGTCAAGCGCCTCGTCCCAACTGATCTGCTCCCATGCATCCTTGCCGCGATCCTCCTTAGCGCGCTTCATAGGATGAAGCAAACGCGTCGGGCTGTTGATCTGCTCGACGTAGTTCAGGCAGCGCAGGCAGAGGCGGCCGCGACTGAACGGACTGTTTGGATCGCCCTCGATGTTGACCAGCTTTCCGTCCTTGTCGGTATAGTAGATCACCGCGCATCCGTTATGACAGCCAGGCCCTCCCCATGCGGTCGTGCGCGTAGCGGTTAGCTCTCCTTCCTGCCATTGGTACACATCGTCCCGGTAAAGCTCCTTGTTGTATTCAAGCGCCATGCAAAGCCTCCTCTAACTCTCGTCTTTTGCCCATTGTGCTGAACCCTACCTTGAATTCTAGGAAACGAGCGTTCGCCGAACAACGAACGCCCTGGTAGAAAAAACGGCGGACTTTGAGCAAGCTGTCTAATGAACGCGCCTTGTCGCTCCTCTAGCATGATCATCGATTTCGATACCGTTCGAAAGGAGGGGCGAGCAGGCATGTGCTACCAATGCTCAAAGTGCAACCGATGCGGCAAGTTCTCTTATCGAGCTGCCGTTTTCTGCAAATCATGCGGCGGCGAGGTTCCGGCAGGAGCGGGAACTTGCCCGAACTGCAAAGCCGAGACCGCAGGAAACCTGCGCACAGGCGAGATGACGCTCGATCCAAATGCCCCCGTCAGGGGGAAGGATCGGGTCGATCTCTCCTAGGCTCGCCAACTTGGCAGGCAGAACTGGAAGCAATCGGGCCCGGCAACGTGCTTGCACGGCCGAGCCCGATCCTTGAGAAACTAGAAGCCGATTCGCGCTATTCCGACACCTTCCCTTCCTCGAGCTTGACAACTGTTCCCGTGTCACTCGGGAGAAACAGGATGAACACCCCCGCAAGAGCAACGGCGATGCCCCCGCCGATCATCAGAGACAACGGCGTTCCACCAGCTACCGAAGTCGCAACGGGAGCAATGATGTACGCGGGAAGAATCCATGCGCCCAGGTTCTGGAAACTGGACTGGATGCCTCCGACGGCACCGAGATGCTCGGGCCTGACCCCGGGAATGAGCGCAGGGAGCGTCTTTCCCATCGGCAAGATAACGCCCATGAAAAAGCCCTGCAGAATCACCATAGCCCACGTTATCGCACCGAACGGCAGCCAAAAAATCAAAACGTCGGTGACCGCCATGAGCAGTGCTGCAACGAAGAACACGGGCTTGAGCTTTTTGACGTTGCCAAGCAGGATCGGCATGACGACGCCGCCCACGCCAACAGCGATCATGTTGGCCGCGGACACGGATCCGGCGACGCCGGGATCGCCCGTGTACTCGACCAGCCCAGCCGTCAGAAAGTTGTTCTCAACAATGCTCGCGCCGAACGCGCAGAACATGACGAACGAGATGATCCACACGTACTTGTTCTTCAGGACAACGCCCAGATACTTGGTCATCGGCTCCGCCGCTTCGCCGCCGTTTTCCCCGCCTGGATACGTGCGGCCGAGGAATATCCACAGGACCAAGCAGGCAATCGCGCAGCCGGCACCGATCATGAACCCGGTATGGGGATCGGTCAGCATCGGGCCGACCTTCATCGCAATTGCGCCGCCGCCCGCAGTCGCGCCCAAGATATAGATGCCCATGGCAATGGACGTCCACTTTCCAGGAAACCACAGCCTGAAGAGCTTCGCGGAGTTCGCGTTGAGCGCAGCGAGGGCGAATCCCAATAGGAAGCTTGCGAGAAGCAAAATCGGAAACGACATGCTCACCGTACGCATTAGGCCACCGACCACCGCCACCGACAAACCGGATATCATCACGACGCGAATAGATTTGCGGTCGGCCCAAGCCCCACCGACGATGCCGAACAGGAAACCCGTTAAATACGGCATCGTCGATATCATCGAGAACTCCGTGACGCTCAAACCGACATCGGGCCCCATCATCAAAGAGCCCATACCCATGGTGATGAGGATCGCCACTTGCAATCCGCAATGCACCAGAAAAGCCAGAGCAAGAATAACCCAGCGATAACCGTACACTTTAGCTTCTGCCATAATACCCCTCGATTCAATGACTAGTAAGACGGGCTGGATTTCGAGCAGAATCCCATCTCCTCGCAATGTTGAAAACGTCTATGCGCCGGCAATCGATACGCTTGGTTCAGGGTTCAGCAAATCTCGTTTGCCGCAATGCGCACACGGTCCAACTGAGGCGATTATAAAAAGGCGAGCGCGCGGTTTCATCCGTCAACGCGTTCACGAATCGTGCACTATTTGAGCGACCTGACCAATATCTGATCTGGGGTATCATAGTAATTGAGGTTTTGCCGCCAGGGGAATTCGGCCTTGGCTTCCAAGCACGCTCTTGCCGCACGCGCCTCGCGCATGGTTCTGCGATGACACACCGAAGGGCGGGGCTAAGCGGCTTCCCGCTTAGCCCCGCCCTTCTTCCCTTGCTACCCAACGACGAAGGCGATCTATGCCCTACGGACGGAAGATGAGGCTCTTTCGCTTGCCGGCCATCTTTTCCGCCAGCTCCTCGTAGGTTCCGAACTCAACGACTTTCGCCTGACAATGCTGCACGCACGAAGGCTCTCGCCCTTTCTCGAACCGTTCAACGCACAGATCGCACAGATCCGACGGGACGGGGATATAGTTCCAATTCCAATGGCCGTCCTCTTTTTTCCAAGGCTTGTCTTCTAAAACCTTGATACCCCATTCCTCGCGTCCAAAGCCGTGCTCGTTTTTGCATGCCAGCTCGCACGATTTGCAGCCGGAGCAAAACTCGTAATCAACGTACAGCGCATATCCTTCCAGCATAGCTCCCCCTACCTCTCGTCTTTCGTCACTTTGCAAAGATTGGCTTTGAACGTGTCGCCGAATCCAAGTTTGCCAATGTAGCCGTTCGGAAGAAGCGTGTTGATGTTGGATTCGTACGCGCCGTACAGACTGGGCGCCTCGGGGTTTTTCTCGGGATACCACCAGGCGTGCATGGCATGCACGACACCTGGCAGAATGGTCGACGTTACATTCGCCCGCTGCCTGCAGCTGCCGAACTGGTTCTCTATGAGCACCCAATCGCCGTCTTTGATCCCGAGCCTCTCGGCATCTTCGGGGTTGATGTCGAGCAATGGGTCGGGCACCATATCGCGCAGGCTCTGGATCTGGCGATGCTCTGAATGGAACGAGACGTAGGTGCGCGCACCCGTGGTAAGGATAAGGGGGAAATCCTCGGCAAGGTCCGGACGGCTGATCGGAGTAAAGGGGCCTTCCTTGTAGTACGGCAACGGATCTTCGCCAAACGAGGCGAATGCCGTCGAATACAGCTCGAAGCGACCGGTGCTGGTCAGGAAGCCCAACTGGCCATCGGGGCGCAGCATCCCTTTTTCGTACTTACGGTAGACCTCGGGCGGCTGGAGCACCCCCGCCTCCCGGAACGCATCGAAAGACATGCCCTTCGGAATAACTCGCTTCTCGAGGTAATCCACCACGTCTTCGTACTGGTTCCAGTACTCAGGGTGCATCCTCTTGCCCAGATCCATCATGATCTCGATATCGCATTTGCATTCCCCGACGGTGACGGCCTTGTTGATGGCAGCCTCGAATGCAGCGTTCAACCCGTAATGAGGCTGAACGTGCCCATCGTGTTCGGCGAACGTCGTCAAAGGCAGAAACACATCTGCAAGCGCCATGGCCGTCGGGTTCATGAACACTTCTTGGGCAACGCCGAAATCGATGTCCTTCAGAGCCTCGTACCAGCGATCGGGCTGCGCAGCGATTGCGCCGGACACGACGTTCGAGCTGTGGAAATAGGCCATGTGAATCTTGTAGGGCTTCCCAGACTCGAGGACGTCCAAGGTGAAGTCGGGATGACATTGATTCATGATCATGCTGAATCCCGGATATTCTTTCGCGCCGAGACGCTTCTCCCATACTTCGGGCTTCAGGATTCCCGACTCGAAGCCCCACGTGGCCATATCGCGCGCAGGATCATCATCCCCCGCGATAGGCGTTCCCAAGGTGCATCCACCAGGAACGTCCAGGTTGTCCGTAATCGCCATCAAGCTTAGAAGGCACTGCGCAAGTTGCACGCCGTTGGGGTTCTGATCCACCGCGAGCCCCCATCCCAAAGCGGAGTGCCTGCTGGTTGCAAACTTCCGGGCAACATCGACGATCTGCTCTTTTTTGACCCACGTGATAGGCTCCGCCCATTCCGGCGTGTACTGCTTCACCCGATCGGCAAACTCGTCGAACCCGTAACACCATTTATCGACGAAATCATGATCGTACAGGTCTTCCTCAACGACCACGTTAAGCATGGCAAGAGCCAGAGCGGTATCGGAGCCCGGACGCAGCTGAACAACCTGCTCGGCGCGACTGGCAAGCCAATGCACGCGCGGATCGACCACGATGAGCTTGGTTCCCCTGCGCATGAGATCGATGACAGAGTGCCCCCAGAACCCGTCGGGATTAGACTTGAGAGGTTCTTTTCCCCACATCAGGATATACTTAGGAGCCTCCCAACCAGGATGGTCGTAGCGATCCGGATAACGGCAGGCGTTGTCGATCTCGGGATAGCCCCCACCCATAAGATGGGCCGTGATCGTAGCGCGGGGACCGTAGCACGACCAGCCGCTCTGCGCATAACAGGCATTCGGAGAGCCGAACACCATGAACGCCATGAGAGGATAGTAGGTGTTCGCCTGCCGACCCGTTCCACCGAACACCATGATGGACTCCTCGCCGTGCTCGGCGATGATCTTCTTTGCGTTCGTGACAATGATGTCGTACGCCTCATCCCACGTGACCTGCTCCCATTTGTTCTTGCCGCGATCCTCGCGCGCACGTTTCATAGGGTGGACGATGCGGTCGGGGTGGTAGATGAACTCCTTGAGCGCCAAGCAACGGGGGCAAAGCGCGCCCCGCGTGATGGGATGGGACGGATCTCCTTCGACTTTCACAACTTCGCCGTCCTTCACATGGAGCTGCAGTCCGCACCCCACCGGATGGCACCCCGGAGGCGACCACGCATGAGTTCTGATGATCGTCTCTTCGTCGGTAACCGTTTTCCACTCGAAATTCTCGCTCACTTTCTCCTCCTTGCACACCGCTCTCGCTCGGGCATCATCTTGGCGAGCAACGTCAACCACGCATTCCCCGCTGGCCAGATTCTATGCACCGAACGAGCGGATAGCATGGGGCAGTGTGCGCGAAACGATGGAAGAGATTTAAACAGCGTGACAAAAACCGCAGATAGGTTAACCGTTTAACCCATTCACATCTAGGCGGCTATTCAAGGTTGTTGACAAGGGAGGATCTGTTAGACGGTGAGTAGTATCTAAACGAAGCGCATATCGCACAAAGCCCTTACCGTCGTTGGCGAGTGCATCATGGTCGGGGCGACAGGATTTGAACCTGCGGCATCCTGCTCCCAAAGCAGGCGCGCTACCAAGCTGCGCCACGCCCCGACGCCGAGACAGCAACGGGTATTATAGCAGAACAGCCGTCGCTGCGAGAGAATTCTTGCAGCGACGGCCCGCTCACAGCATCCCAGCAACCCTACAGCATCCGTGCAACGTCCCGCAGCGTCGACCCGCCGCATGACCAAGCGTTTCCCGTAAATCCTTCGCCCGTCCCAGTGTCGGCAGTCGACGGAAGACGCAGGCCCGAACCTTCCTCCCTCCCTATGCGACGACGAGTCTCATGCCGGCCAGGTTGGAAGCCTTGGCGTAATCGTCCAGGAGCTTCTTCTTCTCCAAGTAGAACTGCGACGGTGCCGGAAGCCGCTCGATAAAAGGCCTGCCCACGTTCGCAACGTACTTTTCCGACGTGGACGGCTCGTGCTTCTTGGGCAGGAGCAGCAGGAAAACCTGGCAGACGATGCTCACCACCACGCACACCCCGCCGATCGCGGAAACCAGGGGACAGGCGAGGCCGACGAGCTCGATGAGGGCCACCCCGAACAACACGGTGTTCGCCACGGCGTCGATGACCGCGAACGCGCGGCGTGCCGGCGTGTCGCTCTCCCACCCGTCGATGACGTCGACTATGGAAAGGCACGCGAACACGGCCGAAAGCCCTACGTTCAACAGCTTCAGGAAGGCTCTCGTCAGCTTGAAGCCCTTAACCTTCACGATGTTGCCCACCGTGTCGTCGAACACGAGATCACCGCCGCCGTCCGCGAAACGCCTCATGGGCGGCAGGCCTCTCTCCGCGTACTCGAGCGCCTGCAGCACGTCCTCGACGGTCATATCGCTCGCCTTCACGATTTTGTGCAAGCTGTAGAGCGAATACACGTCCGCCGCACCGCCCAAGGTCTCCAAAACGGTGGCGATGATGTTCGTCAGCTCCTTGCCGTTCAAAGACTCCGGCGTCGAGTATATGAGCGCGACGATGGACGCCGCGCTCAGCAGGCCCATGAACACGACGACCTTGGCGGTGCCGCTCGTGTTCATCCAACGGAACCATTGGTCCTCTCCCAGCTGCGTGGCCATCAAACCTGCCTTGATGGTGGAGGCCGAACCTTCGATGTAGTCGTCGCGGCTCACGCCCTCGGCCTCTTGGCGCACCTCGGCGGCCAGCGCGTCGGGAAGCTGCGAGCCGCAGTAGCTCGAACCCTTGAAGGCGGCGTCGTACAGCTGCCCCGCCAAATCGCGTGCGGCGGGCATGAAATCGTCGGGCGCGAGGTGGCTGGGCAGCGAGCTGAACATGCGCGCCGCGCAGGCTGCTTGGCAGTCGAAGATCGCCGACTCGTACGCGGCGGCATAGGACACCGTGCGCTCGCCCACCTGCACCTGCGAAGCGGCGTCCAGCACGTCGAGCATGTTGGACACGTGCTTCACGTCGCCTTTCGCCTGATCTTCCAAGCTGCAGAGCAAACCGCGGTTGTTCTTGTTCTCTTCGCGCAGGCCGTACGCGTAGAGCTCCGCACCCCAGTTGCGAGACGAGTCGTTCGCGTACTTGGCAAGATCGGGAATGCAGGTTCGGTAGTGCATGACGTTGAGCTTCGACATGATAGCGCCGTAATCGGCCGAAGCGCCCAACGTGGCTGGGTCGTCGTCGCCGTTGAGGTAGTAGTCGAGCTTCTCGGATGCCTGGGGAATGGAGGCGAACAGATCCTTGAGGTACTCGTCGTCCCACGCTTGAAGCGAGTTGCAGGTATAGCCGGCCGCGAAATCGTCCTTCAGAAAATCGCCGTGCCCATCGGCTAGGGCTCCCTCCTCCGGGCTCAGCTCCCCGCCCTTTCCCACGGTGGGGCGGGTGCGGCCGAATATCTCCAGAACGGCATCGTCGGCCCGGTAGTACATCATGTTCATGAGCGAGGCGAAGCTGTTCTGGTGGATGGCCGACAGCGACTCGGGCACCGGCAGGCTGTACAGCTCCTCGACGCACAGCCCGAGCGCGCTCACGAGGTCCTCCTCCTGCCGGGCCTCAAGCAGGGGCTTGGGCAGGCCGTACAGACGGTGCGCGAGCGGCGACTCCGCGCAACCCTGGCAGGTGATGGCCGCATCGAAGCGCTCGAGGTCGTCGTCCTCTATCAGCTCGGCGGTTATGCCGTGGGTCTCGCCCAGACGGCCGTCCTCGCAGGCGGTCATGAACAGGGCGTCGAACAGCAGGTAGACGTGGTTCGGCAGGGACACGCGCGCGCAACCGAGCAGCTGGGTGCCGAGCACCGGGATGTTCACGTCGATGCAGCGGCGATGCGTCACGGTTCCCGACGAGCTTGCGAGCGTCCTCGTGCCGATGGAGCACGTGCACCCCGCAGCGCGCGCGTAAGAGCCAGTGTCGGGATCGAGCAGGTACAGAACGACCGCCGGAGCCGAAGCCGCTCGCTCGGCGTCCTCGATGTGCTCGATGGCCAGCTTGCCGACAAGCTCGCCGTTCGCCCGAAGGGCGAACTGATCGTCGTTGAAAGCCGTGAACCGGCGCACGGTGCCGTTCTCCATGAGCGCGCCCTTCGCCATGAGGCCGTCGTGCACCAGATTCAACACGCCCGCCCCGGGTTGCCCGTCGGACAACGACGGCAGCGAGAAGAACACGCGGCGCCCCCGCCGCTCCATGTCGAGGGGTTCCGCGCCCCGCGACCCGAACAGGCGGTTTCGATATAGCGACAGGCCGTCTGCCACGGAAGGCGACGGAGACGAGCATGCCGGCCCATCGTCGAACACGACGCGCCGGAAGCGCAGGCGAGGCGCCTCGCCGCCCTCCAGCAGGCCGTTTTCCGCCACCTTGAGCTCGGGAACGGGGTTGGCAACCATCTGCTCGAGATAGGCCACCGTGGTGTCCCCCACGATGCGGCGCAATGCGTCGTCTGAGGCGAGCCGCTTGAGGATGCCCCGGCGCTCCTCGCGGTTGAACAGGTACGACAAACGCTCCTCGGCGCTCGCAACGGTGAGCGCAGGGTAGTTGAGCAGGCAGGCGTACCCGTTCGCATGGTAGGAGTTGTACCCTTCCTTGAAATGCAAGTCGTAGCTGACGACGCCCTCCACGTGCTCGGTTCGGATGCGGCGCACCACCTCGGTGGAATAGACGACGGTCCCGTCCGCGTCGAGGCGGGAGCGGTTGACCACATCGCCCACGCGCAGAAGCGACACCGGGGCGTCGGGCGAGATCATGCGCGCCGTATCGGGGTCGAGGCACTTGAAGCCGTCCTGCGTGAGGATGGGGTGCTCGAAAGAGAGGAAGGGCTCGTCGTCGTTGACGGCGTAGAAGTCCGTGACAGTGTCGTTGCGCACGAGCTCCGCCGACGTGAAGCTCACCGCGCCGCCCACGCTGTAGACCGGCGTGCCCTCGGCGATGTCCTCGATGGGAACCATGACGTTCGGGGCCACCATGATGAGCGTGCCGGCCTTGACGCAGCCCCCGTGGTGCTCGCTCGTGGTGTTGTTCGGGTTCGTGTTGACGAAGTAGTCCGACGAGTTGCTGGACAGCCAGCTTTTCATATCCTCGCCGATGCGGGTGGTGGTCGTGCCGCCGGAATAGGGGATGATGGGACCGTACTCGTTGTAGTACGTCTCATGGGGCACGCTGTCCGGCGAGGACGTCGTCCTCACGCTCACCATGGCAAGGCGCACGGACGGTTGCAGGGTCTTGTATTCCGCTCCCTCAGTCTTGAAAGCCGCCGCAATGCCGGCAAGCCAGTCGTATTCGTCGTAGCCGGCGACGAACGAATAGTAGGGGCCCTTCGTATCCGTGAGAAGGTCAAGCCGCAGCTTCTGGATCTCTGCATCGGCGGCGTACCACGCTTCCAACAGCAGCATGAGCAGCTTGACCGGCACCACGACCGAGCCGGAAGGAGCCTCCCCCGCCAAAGCAGCCAGCAACCGGCCGTCGCCCAGGCGACGCTTGAGCTCGTCGGCGAAGCCGTCGCGGGCGATGAGCTGCTGGCACGTCACCGTCGCACCCGACGCCAGCGGATCATCCCACGTCACCTTTTTCAGCAGGTGCTGCACGGCGAGCGCGTTGCCCACCTCCTGCCCGTGGGCGGCGAACCATGCCTCCAGCTCCGTGTTGCCGTTGAGCTTGTTGAAGCAGTCCCCGTAGATGGTCCCGGCCGTGTGCGAGGCGCAGTAGGCCACCATGAGCAGGGAGAAGTCCTGCAGCGCGTCGCGCACCGATGGAACCACGAGATCGTCGTAGAGATTCGCCGCCTCATCCGAAGAGAAGAGCGCCGTCTTCGTGAGCACGCCCCCGTGCACGACGGCGGCATGCAAGTAGGCGGTGAGCGAGGAGGTGGGCGTGGAGGTAACGCTGTTGAGCATGTCCACGAATATTTTGAGGTTCGTGGAGTTGTCGGCTTCACCGGGCATAGGGCGCACCCCTTTCGGTTGGGGATTTCGTTGCCCTAATTATATCTACTTATATCATGTTATGCGCTTGCACACCCTCGGACGGTCGCAATCAGACGATCGAGACCAGCTTGTCCTTGAGCGCGCGCAGGGCGTTGCCGCGGTGCGAGACGGCGTTCTTATCGTCCTGGCTCACCTCGGCGAGCGTGCGGTCGCCCCCGAACACGTCGGGCAGGAGCAGCGGGTCGTAGCCGAAGCCCTCGCTCCCCCGCTCCTCGCGGCCCATACGCCCCTCGATGGTGCCGCGCGCGACGGTCTCGGAGCCGTCCTCGTCGACGAACACGAGCGTGCTCACGAAGCGCGCCGCGCGCTCGGCGTCAGGCACGTCGGCCAACGCGGCCAGCAGCTTGGCGTTGTTCGCGGCGTCGTCGCACGGCTCGCCGGCGTAGCGCGCCGAATGCACCCCGGGCGCGCCGTCGAGCGCGTCAACTTCCAAGCCGGAGTCGTCGGCCAGCGCCGCGAGCCCGCCGGACGCCTCGTGCGCCGCGCGGGCCTTGATGCGCGCGTTGCCCTCGAACGTGTCGGCGTCCTCCGCCGGGTCCGACTCGATGCCCAGCTCCCGCAGCGTGCGGAACTCCCAACCGGGAAAATCGAGCGCCGTGGCTATCTCGGAAACCTTGTGCGTGTTGTTCGTGGCCAGCACCACCGTTTTCATGCAGGTCTTCCCTTCCCTCGATGCGTCTTGCCAGCGGCCCTGCGCCGCGCCGTTCTCAAACCAGGTCGACGTGCGCCACCGTGTCGATGGGCTCGCGGAACACGCGGCTGCCGAAGCTGCGGAACTCCTCCACGTCGTCGCCCGTCGTGAAGAACTCGTAGCGCGCCTCGTGGCCGTCGCGCGCGTAGGCGCCGCGGCGCCCGAGGATCTCGGCCACGTCGCGCGCGGCCTCCGTCGACGACGATATGAGCTCCACCTCGCGCCCCATGACGCCGCCGATGAGCGCCTTGAGCAGCGGGAAGTGCGTGCAGCCTAGCACGAGCGTGTCCACGCCCGCGCGCCGCAGAGGCTCCAGGTACTCGCGGGCGATCTCCTCGAACGCCGGGCGGATGTAGACCTTCGAGGCGAGCGACGTGTAGTTCTCCAGCGGGCCCTCCGCCATGCGGATGCCCTGCTCGGCTATCTCCACGAAGCGCGGCGTGGCCGTGGAGAACACGGTGATGCCCGCGTCGAGATGGCGGATGGCCGACGTGTAGGCGTTCGACTCCACCGTGCCCTTCGTGGCGATGACGCCCACGCGGTTGTTCCTCGTGGCCATGGCAGCCGCCCGCGCGCCCGGCTCCACCACGCCGATGACCGGCACGGGGAACGTCCGCTGCGCATGCGCGAGGCCGGCCGCCGTAGCCGTGTTGCAGGCGATGACGATCATCTTCACGCCGCGCTCCACCAGCCAGCCGCCGATCTGCTGCACGAAGCCGTCGACCTCCTGCAGCGTGCGCGGGCCGTAGGGGCAGCGCGCCGAGTCGCCCAAATACACGATGGATTCGCTCGGAAGCGCCTTCGCCAGTTCGCGCGCCACCGTGAGGCCGCCGAAGCCCGAGTCGAACACGCCGATGGGCGCGTCGTCGAAGGTGCGCGGGGCGCTCGCCAGGGGCTCTTGCGTCGTTTCCGTTTCCGGCGGGAGGGGGTTTGTATGCATGTCGTCCATACGGCCAGTATAGCGTAGGGTTCGTTCGTTGTTTGCAGTCGGCACCGGGCTGCCATAGTTTCTGCTAATCTGAGATGCGAGAGAAACGGAAGCGTCGAAGACGAGAGGATGGCATGCCCATGAAGGTTCTGCTGATCAACGGAAGCCCGAACGAGGAACGCTGCACGCACACCGCGCTCGCCGAGGTGGCGGGCGCTCTCGAGGTCGAAGGAGTGGAGACCGAGATGGCCTGGATAGGCCGCGATCCCATTCGCGGGTGCATCGGCTGCGGCGGCTGCGCCAAGCGCGGCGACGCCCGCTGCATCTTCGACGACGACGTGGTGAACGGCCTTATCGAGAAGGCGGAGGCCGCCGACGGCATCGTGGTGGGAACGCCCGTGTACTACGCCGGCGCGAACGGCGCCCTGTTGGCCGTGCTCGACCGCATGTTCTACGCCGCCTCGGCCAACCTGCGCTTCAAGCCCGCGGCGGCCGTGGCCTCCGCACGCCGCGCGGGCACGACGCCGGCCATCGACCAGGTGAACAAGTACTTCCAGATCAACTGCATGCCCGTGGTGTCTTCGAACTACTGGCCCATGGTGCACGGCAGGAGCGCCGAGGACGTGCAGCAGGACGAAGAGGGCCTGCAGATCATGCGCGTGCTGGGCCGGAACATGGCTTGGCTGCTGAAGGCCACGGCCAGCGTGCCCGCCCCCGACGTGGAGCCGAAGGTGACGACGAACTTCATCAGGTAGAGGAGCTTGCGAAGCCCCTGCGCGAACCGCTGGAAGCCGGACGAAATGCAAGGTCAACCATGTTGCGCACGGGCTGCGCGCCTCGTATAATACGAATCACCGGCGGTGCCCAGGACGGCGAGTTATAGGCGCTCTACCATCCAGCTCGGGCGGCGCAGGTATTCGGGAGGCCGGGATTATTTCCCGGCCTTTGCTATTTCAGCTTCTCCTTGGACCCCTCCCTGCTTCGTCCGCGTATCTTATGTTCCGTCCACAGATCGCGGAGAAAGCTCGCGATCGTGGCCACCGCTGCGTAGGCGTAAAGGATTTCAAGAACTACGTTCATAGGCATCACTCCTTTGAAAGAAGCACCACCCGAACGCGGACACCGCCGGCACACTGGTATTCTACGCTGTCTTCGCCCTGTTGAAAAGATGCCATTTCACCTGATCAAGCCTATATTTACGTTGGTTTTTAGTTAGATTTGAGCAAGCTTTCAACGGCTACTGCGCAAGAAACGTGCAAGGTTTTGCCGGTTTGAACAACGCGAATATGAGCTAGTCGCGATCGTTCGGATCCCGGTTTGCAGAAGACGCCGACAGGCGTCGTCGAACCATCCTGCACACTCCCCCGACGGCGAAGACGATGGCGACGGCGGCAACGTAGCCGAGCGCGTCGAAGAGCAGGTCCTGCGCATCGAATTCGCGCCCAGGAACGAAAAGCTTGTGCGTCTGATCGAACAGGGAACATGCGACGCTGAACGCCAGCGACCCGATCGCAAGAGGGGCAAGCCGCCTCGACCTCCCGAAAACCGCAAGCGACGTAAGACTCGAGAACAACCCAACCGCGAAGAACTCGGCCGAATGCGCCCAACGCCTCACACCGGCCGCCTGCAGCCAAGCGGACGCCTCGCTGAGCGCGTCGGAGCCGATGCGGGCCACCGCCGCCTCGAGCGAGGTAACTCCGTCGGCAATGAAGCGGGCAGCCATCCCAGACAAAGACGAGGTTTGCTCAGGCGTCTGCTCGGTGAGCAGGAATATGGCGACCAGCGTCGCTCCGAGCCCGACGACGCAGACCGCTTTCAGAACGAAACCCGATGCGGGCTTTCGGACCGCCATCGCCTACGCCCGACGTTTTTCGCGCGACGCATGAGTACGCAAAAACAGCGAGCGCATCAATCCGGAACGTATTCCATGATGTCGCCCGGCTGCACGTCGAACCGCTCGCAGATGCGCAAGATGGTGTCCGTAGTGACAGACTCGCCTTTGGAGAGTTTGGCAAGCGTCGTCGAAGACAAACCGACTTCCGCTTTGAGGTCGGTCTTTTTATAGCCCCTTCGAGCAAGCATATCGAAAAGCTTGTAGTAGCGAATGGATGCCAACAGACCACCCTCCAATCAGATTACGAACAAATTATGCCAGATCGAAGGCGAAAGAAGGCGATATCCATATTGCTACTTCATTTTCGTTTGAATATACGATATAATATCTGAATATTCAGACTATAAATATTAAAATTTAGATTATGATAAGGATTTTCATGTTTCGTCGAAAGCCACAGATTGACACCCTGCTCGAAGCCTTTGACGAAATCCGCGATGTGCAAATGACGCTCTCGGGAGCGTCCGCACTTACTTTGGCTCTAGCCCAAAGCGACGCGGCCGAACCGGAAGCCATCAGGCTCATATCCTGCTTGCTGGACTACTGCTCCCTCACCGTCGAAAGCGCCTGCGAGCTCATTTGCAGCGAGCAGCAGTAAAGCTGCCTAGCCCGGTGTATGGCCCCTCAGTATCTCGCAGTAAGCGATGTGATCAAATCGAGAGAATCGGCGATTACGGATAACTCGCGATCCTGCTGCTCGCTCCTGCCGGAAAAAAGATCGCACAAATGCGCCGTTGAGTCCGTTGCGCCAACAGGAGGAACATTCACTCCGATTCAGAAAGCCGCTTGAACCCATATCGAGCATAGAAGGCTGCAGTGGTTTTTTCGACTAGGTCGACAAGCAAGGCGCGTGTGTCGATCTGCCTAGATGCATTCTGCGAGTACCGCGTCCTCGAGAAGAGAGCGATGCAAGCCCTTTCCCTTGAAACCGCTTTTCAACGCCGTGCGTCTCTAAAAGCACAGCCGGTATTTGGTTGGGAGTGCTTCAAGGCGTTGTGCATCGGAGCGTCGAATACCCCATGACTTTCAACTCTATAAAGACCGCTCGAAGCGAAGATAGAAAGTATTGCCTCGACGTTATACAGTTGCTCTTAGGTTTACAGCAGACTCAATAAATTATTGGCGCAAGCACTAAACGCATCCCGTAAAGCTTTTAAAACCGAATGATTCATCCCATCAACTGCACTTACCGCCCATTATAGGACTAAAATGGTTATAGCATCATCCATCAGAATAGCCATACTACGAATGAGTGACCATGCTGAACTTCGCCAATCTCAGTTCTTATGAATTTGAACTTGTATGTCGAGATATCGCCCAGCGAAAAGCCAATATTAAACTTTCCTGTTACACAGCAGGAAGGGATGGGGGAATTGATGCCAGCGATTGCTTCGAAGGCAACAAGAACAACCATCGGGTCATTGTTCAGGCCAAGCATTTCGTTCGTAGCAATTTCGCCCATCTTAAGAATGAGGCATCTAAATTCTCAACACAGATTGAGAATTTGCATCCCCATGAGATATATTTCATGACATCACTCGGGTTAACCCCAGCAAACATCGCATGTCTACACGACGTTTTAAAGAATTGCGCAAATCACATCGAGGTATTTGGGCAACAGGATATCGATGATTTCTTAACTCAGGCTTCAAACAAGGATATCCTACGAAGGCATTTCAAGCTCTGGCTCACATCTACAAATATATTAGAGAGCCAATTAAATCAAAGCACATTCTTCGATTGCGATGAAATTCTTTTTGATATCAGAGAAGGGAAGGATTTTTATATCAAAACGTCCGCCTTTGATGAAGCCAAGGAAAAGCTCGAGGAAGTTGGCGTCATCATGTTGACAGGCGATCCCGGTGTAGGCAAAAGCACTATATCGAAAATGCTTTTATTGGATTATGCGGAGCAAGGCTACAGAATCATTTACTCAACCGACGGCGACACATCTCGCATAAAAAACGCTTTATCTAACGATCCAAATGTAAAAGAAATCGTTCTGCTAGATGATTTTCTCGGGCAGACATACTGGAATAGCAGCGAGCAAAAGCCTAGTGAGCTTAAAACACTTGTGAGTCATTTTATTCACAGAAATGGAAAGCGGCTTATTCTAAACACGAGGATCTCGATATACAACGAAGTCCGTCGAAAGTCGCAAACATTTGACTCAATTGCAACAAAGTGCGCAGAAGGGCACTATGTCATCGACATGAACAAAACGAGCGACGTAGAAAAGGCAATGATCCTCTACTCACATCTTGCTAATTCAAAAGTTCCCCAACCTCATCTCAATTCGATTCTTGAAAATGAGAACTATTTTTAACTCGTCAAACACGATAATTACAATCCTCGCATCATCCAATTTGCCTGTCGGAAAGCCAACTACGAAAAGATTGAAGCCAGCCGGTTCTTTACATATATCATGCATCAATTCGACAATCCGGAAGACGTATGGAAAGATGAGTTTGAGTGCAGACTCCAACAGGAGGATAGGGTACTTATGCACACCCTATACTCTCTCGGCAATACGGCTATCTCCGAAGATCTTTTAAAAAGAGCGTTTTTGGCTCGCATCGACAAGATACATGAAATCGACAAAACGACAGATGCATTCAGGAGAGTTACCAAGCGCCTCACCAATTCGGTGCTAAAAGGCAACGTCCGGCAAAAATGCGTCAGCTATTCAACCTGCAATCCTTCGGTCAACGACTATCTTTCCTACGAAATATCCAAAAACCCATTGGAAATGGTAGAGATGACCCAATGTGCTATCTCCGTTGAGCAAATCGAAAGAATCGCCAAGCTCTCTAACGATCAACTATCCAAAGAAGCAATCATTGAGCGCATGAGAAGAGCTGACTTTTATTCATTAGAATGCAACAATACTTTCCACTCTCGTGAAGAGCGTTTTTTGGATTTGATCGAGGAACTTGATGCTTGGGATGTCGACTTCGGTGATAACGGAATCGTTGCGCTCAACCAAATCCTCAATGCAAGTCCTTACGGGCACGACGCTTTCTCTAATTTTTTGTTCAATCTTTGTCAACATGAGAAAAGCATCGTCTACGGGAACGCAGTACCGACAATCCTGCAGAAAGACAATTACCTTCGCTACGCGAAGACGCTCACACCAGATGGTCTTAATTCTTTGCTGCAACTGATCGACGCAAATATTTGCGGCCTTCATGAACGTTTCGCTAGAAAATATCACCTCTCTAAACTTGCTGTGGAAATTATTGGCAATAAAGTGACGAACGACCTGTATCTCTCATCAATTATCGAAAACGCCGTCTCTACTTGTTGCGATCACGACCAAGAAGGCAATCGAACACTTTCCCGGCATGCACGAGCCCGCTGCGTGAAAATGGTCGTTAATGATACCGTTGAAGAAATTCAACAGGATATCGAATCAATACTGCAGGATTGCGATAATTTCAAAAATTTGATCTTGATATCAGATTTCAAACTGAAAGACATCGCCACAAGCATACCAATCGACGAGTATGTCGACGAAGAACTTGAGGGAGATTCCTCAGCACGGGTCGCACCTCGAGAGAATCGAAGCGAAGCCGAAGAGTTGCAGGAAATTCGGTTGATGTTCAACTCCCTTAAGGCTCAAACCGCAACCGAAAAGTTATAATCCGATAGCCATCTTCGGGGATCCTCATCACTTTCAAAATGAACTTCGAACTCATGCCAAACAGCTTTCCAAAACAGCATGACCGGGTGCGCAAGCCCTAGAAGGCAAAAAAAGGCGGCCTATGCGCGCGTCGACAGCCACACCTCCGAAAGTCGATAATGCGAAGAAGGCGACCCCGCCCTCAAATTGACGAAGCGCTTGATATCAGGCATCGAGCGCACGCAGCAGACGTTCATGGTGCTCGCAGAAGGCACGACCTCATTTCAGCTTCAACGATCATCCATACCCGTGAGCCTACTCACTTCTTCAAGTCGCACATGTATCGGCAACGAACCACCATTCGTTGGCTATTTTTTACTCCCGCCGATGTGCATCTCGATAAAAGACATCATCTTTTTTTTCTCAGTAGGAGCAAGAAACAGGATCCAAGTAAATATCAAGTACAAAACAGTGACAACAGTAAGCTCAATTAGTACTCCAAGCCAACCTACGGGAGCGATGATCCAATCAAATGCAAAAGTAAAGCCAACAGTCAAAACAGCAGGAATCGGCCATCTGCCATAAACATCCCTAAAGAAGCGCCCGATCTGCAAATTCAAAATTGAAGCATAGAGCACATTCATTCCGATGGTTCTCACACAATATGCAATGCAAATTGAAACGCAACCGCCGAGCGCGCCGTATGGCCCTACGAGAAAAATGCCCGTTCCAATATTCGTTATCGCCATCGCTAAATAAATCAGCGCCTTTTGTTTCATTGCCCCTGCCGCCGTAATGGCAGTATCTCCCACTATTTCTGGGGACTCAATCATCGAGGGGATAAGTACGAGAATTGTGCATGCATACAACATTGAAAACTCGCCGCCAACCCAACACGCAACAAACAACCGCCCGATACCTATAAACCCTACAAAAATTGCCCCGAGGATGAACAGCTGAACACGTCCGACCTTTGTCATTAAGACTTGGAGTTGATTTCCTGCATTTTCACTGACAAGAGCACGAGACACCCGCGTCATAAACACGTTCCCTAACGCGGCTGCAACTCCATAAAAATTCCCCTCCAATGAAACAACCAGCCCAAAGAGAGCAATTTCCCAAGAATTAGAGAGCGCGGCGAGAATTGAGGGCATAATTGCAAAAATCATTCTCTGTGAGATAGACACCGCCGTTGTCCAAACAGAAAAACTTACGAGTTCTTTCGTAAGCTTACTATTCTGCACGCCAAATCGAACATGTACGTTAGTGCTCCTTTTTATGACCAAGAATTTCAGACAACGAAATACGAGCACTGTTAGCGCGTTTGTGAACACTAGGGCAAAAACGCCATATCCTAGCAGCAAAAATACAACGATCAACGCAACGTTCGTAATACGTTCTAGTAAATCAAGGCCCTTCCATGCTACAAATTTTTCTTCTGAGTTTAGAATTCCGTCGAATGAGAGCATCGGAAATGATAAAACGCTATACAAGGCAACGATCATATAGAGAACTTGGAACTTACGTAGTTCTTCAACGGTGAGGTTTGCATATATTGCCGCAATAAGGAAATACCCGGCCACAAGGACCATAAGAATGACGATGTCAATAATAAAATATACGCGATATACAATACCTAGAAATACAGCTGCATCATCCCAATCCCCCTCAACTTTATACTTCGAAAGAAAGCGAGACACTGCAGATCCCAACCCAAAATCCAGAAGGAACATATTAATTACCGAAATTGCTAAAGTGTATAAACCGTAATCAGAACTGCCGATACACGCAATTAACCAAGGCGTGTAAAGTAGTCCCGCTAACGCATTAAATACAACGCGCGCATACGAAAGAACGACACCCTTCTTTAGCTGAGATGCCATGCTCTCTCGTTCTTTTCACCGCGAGAAGCAACAAAATCTTCAAGCGCACGTAAATGCTCTTGGACCATGTTTTCAATCGTATAATCGCGACTTTTGTTCAATAGGTATTCAGAATATCGCCTACGATCACGCTCTTGCAGAGACAGACATTCTAGTAGTTTTGCCGCAAGGTCATCCGCATCACCAGGTTTTGCGAGAAAACGCATGTAATTTGGTGAAAGAATATCCAATGCAGCACCAGCGCCATCGGTAGACACGATCGGAACACCGAAAGAGGCCGCTTCGTTTATCACGAGCCCCCAACACTCTTGACGAGAGGGTAGCACGAAGCACGAGCAATCCGAATACGCGCGAATAAGTTCGTTTTGCGGCAAGTACTCCAAAACCCTTACGTTTCTAAGACTAAGTTTCTTAATGTTTTGAACAAGCAGCTCGGTTCGCTGATGCGTGCCTACAATCAAAAAATCGACCTCGGGTAGTTTCTTGGCGGCACGCAAAAGCACATCCAACCCTTTATATGCAAGGTATTGAGCTACGCAAAGAACGGTGCGTTTATGCTGATCTCCTCTGATCTCTTTTGCATTTTTATCGACCTCGTCTTGAGTAAGCGACGTAAAATGATAGCGCTGAAGCGGCTTATCCACCACCAAAGGAAGTAAATCTTTCCCTGTATGCTCACCAGCTATTACATATCCCGATGCTCGCCCAATCAACCAATTCCGATACATTCTTTTTAGGGTTTTCTTTCCGCCAAAGAACTCTCCATCAATATTGAGCAAATATGCCCTACGGTGAAGAGCGAGGGCCATTTGCGCAAACACGCCATTGGTTGAATTGAAGCAGCCAATGATGACTACGTCATATGCTTTATTAAGGACCTCTCGAACGATTCTATGGTCAAACCTCTTCACCTGGTCGATATCGTCTGCCAATATTATTTCATGATAAGAATGATTACCGACTTTCGAATAGTAATCCCCACCCCGGTTTTTCGTTTCTTTTGCCTCATACAAAACTGTAAGCTCGGTCTGCCGACCCAGCTGGTCAAAAAATTTTGTACGATAAAATGATGGCGTAGCTGTACAGTACAGTACCTTCACTATTTTTCTCTTCCTAAACGTTTTTCTAGATTTGCTTTTCACGAAACCCCTCGCCTCAAAAGGATCAATACGGCTTCAGACCTTGATCGCTCCGCGAAAATGTAAAACCTAGACACAAAGCGAGGTAGATGGCAAAGGGATTAAAAAAGGCCGACTCTGCAATACTTGAGATCAATAAATAAGAGAAGCAGAGAATCACACCCAGGCGAGCGCCTTTAACTTGATAGAGATGCTTAAAAATGAACATAAGAGACGCGGCGTATGTTGCCAAACCCAACCATCCGAATTGCCCAAGAACGGTTGGCCAGAAAGTATCGGATAAAAATGTTGCATGGCCAGGTGCAAGCCCTTGCACGCCACTCAGCCCATACTGGAAATACAGGGGGGAGTATGTGTCCAAATTCGCCGTAACCGCAGAGCCGTATGAGGCAAAACCGCCGCCTATGGGAAAAAAATTGCCCGCAATGCTAAAAGCAGTATTTGTGAGTTCTCTTCGCGCATATCCATCCACAGTGAAATATCCTAAATACTGGTCATAGCCCAAAAACGCTACGAATACCACTCCAAGGAAAATGTGGAACGCGGAAATTCTTTCATGTTTTCCATACACCAATAGGAAAAAGACAGCGAGTACAACGAAAGCGATACCCTTTGAACGTAAGGATAGGCAAATAACAGCAAGTATCATTGCCAACCATAAAGCATTTTGCATCCGCTTGTTGCTAAGGACTACAGCGAGGCCCGCTCCTGTCGCAACAACAGCAGTCGGATGCCCTAGAACAAATTCAAAACTAGCGCGTAGACCATATCGCGAATCATGTCCCATCCCAAAGTCAGCAAACAGATTAGCAATCGCGAGAATGAACATTAGGAACGTAAGAAATTTGGCTTCGGCCTCAACCAAAACAAGGATTCTCTCGTTGTTTCGAAATATGGCACAAGCGGATAGTGCCGCAATTGGAAATTTAATACAGGTAAAAAAATCTATAGCTATAGCACTCAAAGAACCTTGAACGCTCCATCGCATGTTTCCAAAAAAGCCAATCGCGCAGGTAAGCACTAGAAACGCGATAGCCAGCTTCATATTCTTACTCATCCCGCGCACATCCCAGTGTGTACCCAAGCCTTTGACACACGCCGCAAGACACAAAGCTACAGTGGCTATTTCGTCCGCAAGAGTGAAACCAAAAGTATTCTGAATCCACCCTTGAAAAAACAGCGTATTAAACGCCACTAGCCAAAGAATGTCGGAAAGACGTATTTTAGCCAGAAATTGCATTCTGCTATCTAGATAGTTTTCCCTAGATACTTCCATCATCCATGAAGTAACTCACCTCATACCCCCCCCCCGACGGCGTCCATAGGCGAATCTTTACAAGAATGCGCTTCACATCCTGCTTGAAACAGGACTTGGGAAGACAGCGATGGATGTTTTTGTTGAAGGGCATGCCCTTTTGCATGCAAAACAAAAATTTATCATGCGACTTCGGCCTCGCATGGGGGCGACGCAATTGCTCATTGTTGGAGATCGCCCTTCCCTGATCTACCGAGCACAACGTCGCATCTATGCTTCTAAGTAATTCGGCGCCTTTCCCAGTTTGAACCAATATGAGGGAAATTCCATCAGGCATCTCTTGAGTAAGTTCACTACCCCAAGAATCCCCTAGCGTTATATCAGATACTCGGGCATACTGAGCATAGTAGCAGTGATAGCAATTCTCCGTATATGTGAGACCTTCCAAAAAGGAAGTCATATAGCAATCTGTCACGCCTTCAACGTCAATATTTTTTTCGCCTTCGCGCAATTGAAAACGAGCTTTTTTGCGAAAAGACACATCCGCCAAACCTTTAAGAGTTAACTGCTTTTGAACAAGAAAGTTTTCTAAAACCGATGAGTCCGGTGTGCCATGGCAAATAAGGTCGATTGTATACAAATTAATTTCGAGAGACTGGCCAACAATATTTCTCATAGCCGAAACTTGGCAAGGCAGGCCAATAAACAGAACTTTTGTGTTTGATTCGAGCAATTTCTCAACCTGACGATACACACCATAGGGGTTGCTTTTTACATATTTCGAACCCTTAAACTGGTCTATTTCATCTGGAGTGCGCGCAAGAGCGAAACCAAAAATACCGTTCTCGAAAGTACACGAACACACTACACCGCCGAACTCTACAAAAGCTCGCGCGATCGCGGAAGCTAATCCGCCCGAAGAAGAAGACCGTCTTTCTTCATAGGCGTTCGCCCATCCTTGATACCATGCCGTGGGCATACGCACTGTTGCAGGATGTAATTGTTGGCACACTCGAACACAGCGCTCGCAATCGATGCATTCTTGCTGGTTAATTTCAACTGCGTATGCTTTAGCATTTCTCAGGATAGAAATTGCCTTGGTTGGGCATGCTTCTGCACATGCCATGCAACCTGCGCACATATCATTTTCGCAAATCGTCTGCATCAGCTGCACAATTCCGCTTGAAGAAATGCAATAGAATGATATCTTTGTTTTGAAATAATCTCATTCGCATTCGAAAAATCAATCGGATCTTCGGCTATTGCAAAATTGGCTGGCGAACGTACGGCCCTATGGGACAGCCCCGTCATACGTAGAAGGCTTTCGTTCCTTTCCGAAGTTCCATTAGCTGGCAAAATTTCAACAAACGGAACATTGAACAGCAAAGAAAAAACGGTGCCGTGAAATGAATCCGTGACGACGCATTTTGCCTTTTTTATCAACGATAGGAACTCATCAACTTTTGGAAGATATTTGAATTTTCCAGGTCTTGTTATTTGATGCAACACGGGAGAAACCCGAACAAGTTTAGTACCCAGCCTTTTTGAGACATCGCAAGCGCAATCGTCTACCAGCTTATTATTGTGTATCTGATATACAAGGACGTAGTCGCCAATCGACTTGCTTGAGGTGAAACTATCCCATTCTCTCCTGTCGAGCAAAAGCGTTGGATCCAGCACCTGCGTTGATTCATAGCCCCAATCTGCAATTCTTTTTACTGCGGAGTCTTCTCGAACACCTAGCCAAGAGTATTCTGCCAATTCTGCGCAGAATACTTTCTCTGCTTCTTCAGAGGACACCTCTCTACCAAAACTTGCCGCATAGGCAATTTTTTTACTATTGTCTGGAGCAAACGAAAGAAGATAGGCTCGATCGCAGTCATCCAAGACCATGGGCCCCCAAACTTGATCGCTGCCGGTCATGTAAATGTCAGCAGGTGGCAAGTCAGTGCAAAGCTCCTCGAAAGAAGTATATCTCCGAGTTAGATTTAGGTAGCGGTTTCGTTCATTTGCAAAAGACAATCCCGCCGCTATGCTTTCAGGTTGACGAAGGGCAAGATACAACAAACGCTTTATTGTAGACGAATTCCAGTTCTGCTTACCTTTAAGAAGAGATGGTTCTATTTTCAATATACTTTCGTCTGCGCGAATATAATCCACTATTAAACAGTTGTGCCCCATATCTTCTAGTACTCTTTGTGTGGCTATAGCCTGCAAGAGAGAACCGTAATTTGCTACAGCATGACGGGTAATAACTAGAACTTTCAATTAAAACGCTCTCCAGACTCATAAGTTACCTTTTGATTTCAATTACTAAAACAAGCTTTTTGCATTTTTCACTTGCAGCGCCTCGACTGTTTCGAAAGAGCTGCGTCATATTTTGATGCTTCGGGGAGACCATCATTTACTGCGGCGTGCGTATTGCAGGTCGAACAAGCATCGAGCTGCTCCTTCGTCACCCCGCCTTCCTCGTAATCGCGCACGACCTTAAGCTCGTGCATGTCGTATTTCTTGCCGAGTTTGAGCTTGTGGCGCAATACCCACCACGCCGGCTTCCAGATGTACTTGTGCATGGCTGGGCTTGCCGAGCCGATCATCCAGCAGGCCCGGTCACAGCGGCGCACCTTGGCGCGCACGGCATCCGCTTGCGGGGAGTTCCACAACTCGTCCCATGACTGGGTTTTAAGGTTTCCCATGACTTCTTTGTCCTCGGTGCCGTTGCAGGGCATCACGTCGCCGTAAGGATCGATGAAGAACGTGTCGAAAGCCATATCGCAGGGCAGCAATCGTGGTTGGCCGTAAATGTAATTGATGAGCCCGTGGTTGAAATATGCCCGAAACCATTTCTTGGGGCTATTCGATTTAAGCAGTTCGTTTACCAGATCTTCGATGCTTCGCGCCACCATAGGCCGGTCGTTGATTATATTTTTCGCCTCGACGAAGTAGAAGCTGTTGTGCAAACTTGCCGTGGCGAACTCCATGCCCATTTCATCGGATATGCGATAAAGCGGCGCGATATCCGCAGCGTTACGATCCTGGATGGTCATACCGAAGCCGACATCGGGGTGCTTCATCTCAACAAGCTTCTTGAGCGTGGAGTAGCCTCGCTCAAAGCCGTTCTCTAAACCACGGATGTCGTCATTGGTCTGCCGCAGGCCCTCGATGGATATGCGGATGCCCACTTGGGGAAACTCTTCGCACAGTTCGATAATGCGATCGGTGAAGAAGCCGTTGGTGGAAATGACGATGCGGTCGGACTTTTTGAAGAGCTCACGCACGATGTCGTTCAGGTCCGTTCTGATAAACGGCTCGCCTCCCGTGATATTGGTGAAGTACATCGAGGGCAGCTTCTCGATCGTCTCAAGAGAAATCTCATCCTCCGGCCTACTCGGCGCTTTGTAGCGATTGCACATGCTGCAACGCGCGTTGCAGCGATACGTTACGATAACGGTGCCGTTGAGTTTCTTGTCGGCCATCAATTGATCCTCTCCAAAGATTTGGAGAGAGCGGCCGCATAATCGCGGGCAACTTTATCCCATGAATACCTTTCGACGATGGCGTTTCGGGCAGTTTTCGAAAGCTCGATCCAATCGCTTGGCGGCAGAGAGAGAATTTTATCGAGGCATTCTGTGAACCCCACGTCCGAATGGTAGTCGATGAGTCCTTCGTCGGGCTCAGCAATAGACACGACCCGTGCCGACCCGTTGCGAATAGTAGGAATGCCGCAGGAAAGTGCCTCCAGAAGAGATACGCTGAAGGCTTCGTATTCAGAGGGGAACACGAAGCCTTCAGACGCAGCATAGAGTTCCGCCAGCTCTGCTCCGGGTCTCTTTTCTCCAAGGTAACTTACCTGGCCATCGATACCAGCGTTCCGGCAATACTCGACGACCTCGTCCGCATAAGCGCGGTCGACAACCCCACCGGCATATCCGAAGCAAAGGCTTGCATCAGCTTTCATCAGCGGCTCCAATGCCTTGACAGAGCGAAGTTGACCTTTGTTGGGGCATACCGAACCGCACTGGAACACGTATCTCGTTCCTGCGCCAAAATACTTTTCGCTAACAAGACGTGCCTCTCTTCGTGAAATGGGGTGATACGTGGCAACATCTACGCCGTTCGCGATAGGGACGACAGCTTCAGGACGAACATTGGCATGTTCGATAAGATTTTCTACCGTCTTCTTATTCAAGGCAAAAACCAGATCGGCGCTCTTCTGCGCGCTCGCCTCTTGAAAATACTTCTTCCTGATTGTCGACTCTATTTGTTCCCAGTCGCCGTTCCATGCGCCGCTATGATTTGTGTAAGCAACAAGAGCCTTGGAGCGCGAGCGCTTCGGCACTAACCGATAGAAGAAATAGGCGTTGTATTGGTTGTGAAAATGAAGGACGACCTTATCCGTCTCTTTTTCGAGCAAGCGCTTGAGGGTCCTCGCAAGCTCAATGGAATAGACAACACGTTTGAGTTTGTGCTTGACTCCGAGAGCCGCATCGGTGTCCGAAAAGCCCCTCGGCATGGGCACCTCGACGATACCGAGATCCGTTGGAAGGCGTCCGGCATCCGCGATGTCGACGACCGTTACGTCATGATTTCGATTGATCAACGCGTGCGACAGGTTTTCAACCACGATTTCGGTAGCCGCACCCTTGTTCGCAGGTATCGACGTGTAGCCGGTCCCAATTTCGAAAATTTTCACCGGCAATCCTCCTTTGCGTCCCCCTCGATAGCCGATTCGTAAACGCTCGTCAGCTCTCGCAAATACCTCGCGGGCGACATGGGCTCGAAAGTCGCGCAGTTCGCAGCGTAGCGTGCAAGTCTGTCGGGGTCGTTCCAAAGGGAGACGAGCTTTTGCTCAAGATCGCCCGGGTTGCGAAATTCGAACAGCTCGCCGGTCACGCCGTCACTCACCAGTTCTGGAATTCCGCCGACATTCGCCCCGAGCACCGGCGTACCGCAGCAGAGTGCCTCGAGAACCGCAAACGGCGAGTTCTCGAGGCACTCTGACGGCGTTGCCGCCAGAGTGCCTCGCCGAACTATTTCCTTGAGGCGCTCTCCTGTGTTGAACCCCAAATCCTCGACGTTGGGAATTCCTTGCATAGCCGAAGACAACGGACCCTTCCCTGCGAATTTGAACTGGATCTCGGGATGCCTTCTCGCGATGTCGAGCAACGTTCCCACCCCCTTATCTCGGTTGTATGCACCGAGATACAGAACGTATCGCTCTTTTTCAGACGTACATCGTTCCAAATTGGAGAAATTGGCAATATGCACGGTTCGACCCTGAAAGTCCTCGACTTCGTCGAACTTCCTCTTCATGAACGCACTAGGACACACGACTTTGTCAAGCCTGCGATAAACATGTCCGCGAGCCCAGTATCCCGCTTCTATGGCGGCAATGACGCTTTTAGCACGCCCCCCTCGGGTGCAGCCTCGAAGCGCACAACGGACAAAGCGCCTATCGAGGCACATATCGCAAACCTCATACGTTCGATTGTTCATACACCCGTCGCACGGAACCACAGAATGGTAATCGTGCATGGTCATGATGAGTGCTACGGGCTTCGCTGCCGACCTTTTATACTCGTGCGAGGTTTCGATGACCGAGGGCGTCAGATGGTAATGGATATTATTGAAATGAATCACGTCAGGCTTATACGCGCTGAGCAGCTTGGACATAAGACGGGCGTTTGTTTTGGAATCGATCACGCTAGCGACGCTTTCGATTTTCCCTCCACCTTGCTTTCTGTCGAATTCGATCCTAGGCGCGTACACGCCCCATTCGTTTCCAACAACACGATCAGGGTCGTCCATACCGAAGTATTGGACTTCGTGGCCGGCTTCTTTAAGCAAGCCTCCCAAGCCAATAACATACGTTTCGACTCCACCACGTCGCACGAGAAACTTGCTAACCAAAAGGACCTTCATTGGCCGAAAAACTCCCGAGCGCTTCCACGCTCCATCCGCACGCAACCTGAGAGCAATCCCTCGTACAGATCAAGCGTTTCGGACACCACCGTATCCCAGCCGAAGCTTTCCGCACGTAAAAGAGCTTTTTTTGAAAACGCAGAAACTTTTGCAGGGTTCTCCAGAAGCAGCCCAAGCTCAACTTCAAGAGATGTCGAATTCCCTGACTCAAATGTCGCACCGGCATTTCCCAACACTTCGGCACACTCGGAAATATTGCTGGTCAAACAGCACCGGCCATACGACATGGCTTCAAGAAGGCTTATAGGCATTCCTTCAACATCGGAAGGCAGAACATATACATAAGCATTCGAGTAAAGCTCTTCGAGCTCGCGGCCTTGCACGAAACCAGTGAAAACGATCCTTTTATCATCTTTGGCCAAAGCCCGCATTTCGTCATAATAGCCTCGCGAGTCAGACTGGCCTCCTGCCACCACCAGCCTCTTATCAGTTCTCAATTCCCCGAACGCCTCGATGAGGTAATGCACGCCTTTTTCAGGGACAATACGTCCGAGAAACAGCACGTATGACCCTTCTGACAAGCCGTACTTTTTCGAAATGACACTCGCCGCCAAACATTCCTTTGAATCTATCCCATTGGGAATGAGGCGGGTTGCACGACCATATTTTTCTTCGAAGTAGCACTGCATGTTGCGACTGAGGACGATCACCTCATCAGCCCGCTTAGCTGCCGTCTTTTCGCCTCGCTTCAAATACCAAGAAGCGAGGCGGCCCCATTTGGCGCGCTGCCAATCAAGGCCGTGGATGGTCGCTACGGTGCGCACACCAGCAAGCCTCACCAGCGGGATCATCGCGCAGGGTCCTTCTGCGTGGAAGTGGGCCACATCAGGGCGGCTTTTGGCTACGGCTAGGGCCGCCGAAAAAGACGCCGTCATTGCCGCAAGACCCTTTTTATTGATCGTCGGCACCGTTTTGATCGCAATGCCTTCGAAAGAAGAAGACTTAGCTTGCATTCCGCCTTCCCGGCGATTGTAAACCGTCACCTCATGCCCAAGCTTCGCCATACGCGAGGCCAGCTCGCCTACAACAACTTCCACGCCGCCTTCGCGCGAAGGAATGCGCTTATGCCCCAACATGGCAATGCGCATCTAACACGCCCCTTTGCCGGAAAACATGACGGAAACCGTCTTCTCAATCACTTTGAGATCAACAGAAAACGACCTTTCCTTGATGTATTTGATATCCAACTCCACCATGTCATCGAACGAGGTTTCGCTACGGCCCGATATCTGCCAATAGCCGGTGAGACCGGGTTTCACCGACAGGCGACGCATGGCGCGCTCGCCGTACTGGGAGACTTCGTTTGGCAGAGGCGGGCGGGGGCCCACCGTGGAGAGCTGGCCAAGTAAGCAGTTCACGAACTGGGGAAGCTCGTCGATGGAGTGCTTGCGGATGAAACGGCCGATGCGCGTCACGCGTGGGTCGTCTTTGATCTTGAACAGCGGTCCGTCGGCCTCGTTCATTTCCTGCAGCTCCGGCAGACGCTCATCAGCGTCGGCGTACATGCTGCGAAACTTGTACATGTCGAAGGTCACTACCTTGCCGTCGGCGCCGATGCGACCGACGCGCTTTTGGGAGTAGATCGGGCTGCCTGGCGATTCCAGGCGGATGGCGATGCATAGGATGATCGAAGGAATGAGCAGCAACGCTATTGCCGTCGCGCTGAACACGATATCGAACGCCCGCTTCGCAACCCGGTAGCCTATGTGCCCCTTCGCATGCGCACCGTCCGCCTCGCCGAACGCGACCGGCTCGGCGGCTACCTCGCACGGCAATGCGCCCTCGTCGAAGGCAAGCTCATCCGTTGGCTCCATCTCCTGCATGAAGTAGCGACCGCAGCGGTCAGCACCCCCCCCCCCCGTCGGGCGGTGGGACTGCGTCACGCGGTCTTCCTCACTACTTCCAAGCCCACGCTGGCGGGGACGGTGCGGCCGAACAGCGTCACGTCCAAGTAGGCGCGGCGCTTGTGGCGGTCGATCTTGCGGATGTCGGCCTCGAAGCCCATGAGCGGGCCGCGCGTGACCGTGACCTTGTCGCCTTTGATGTAGCCCTCGCTCATGCGCACGATGTGCTCGCCGTCCATGAACGACAGGAACCAGTCCTGCTCTTTTTCCGTCAACGGGAAGAACGAGTTCTCCTCGTTGCCCAGCAGGCGGATGGGCATGGGCACCCGCAAAAGCTCCTTGTTGAGCTCTTCGGCGTCGCTCGTGACGAAGAACAGGTAGCCGGGGAACAGCAGTCGTTTGACCAGCCGCCACTCGCCGTGGATGCACCACATGGTCTCGTATTCGGGCATGAAGCACTCCTCCAAGACGTCCGGGGATACCAAGCGGCGGCAAAGATCGCGCGTGGCGGCTTCGCGTCCCGCTTGCACCTGCGCCACGTACCACATCGCCTGCTCCTTTCCCGCCGTCCGAGGTTCCGCCAAAAGAAAAGAGGATGAACAGCTGCATGCCTCTCTCTTCCCGGCCCTCGGCCGGAAGGGAAATCGCCTGCACCTATTCATCCTCTTGTCGATCGACGGAACGCGCTTCGCGACGATTGCGTCATCTCAAGATATGTTCGTTTCCTCGTATGTTGTATTTACACAACATACGAAGGCCAAAGAAAAGGCGCAGGGCGCCTTTCAATTGGGCAACGACTTCGGCAATGTTGTATATAGTCCGTTGTTATACATACAACACACCCGTAGTCTGCGTTCATGCGAAATTTACTGCAAACAAAAGTGGGCCTTAGGATCAAGGACCTGCGCGCAGCCGCCGGGCTCAGTCAAGAGCGGTTCGCCTTGAAGATTGGCATGGACCGCACGTACCTGGCCTCCATCGAAGTCGGCGACCGCAACGTCACGCTGCAGAACCTCTCAAAAATCGCCAACGGCTTCGACATGACCCTGTCGGAGTTCTTCGAGGGCATTCCCCGTATCGCTCCGAACGAGTAGCAAACCGCGCCGCGTTTCGCACTCGGCGTATCGATTATAGATAAACAGTTGTATAAAAGCAACAATTGAGTAACAGAGTCGCGGGCAAGCGGTAGGGGGAAAGACCGGCGAAACACGTTCCCTCCTCCGCCGCAGCAGCAGAAACATCAGGAGAATGCGGTTCCCCGCGCCTTGTGCTACGCTGTTCGGGAAACAAGCCATCGTCCCCCGGAGGATCCGACCATGCTCAAGGAACGCGACCACAAGACGAACGCCATGCGCGTGCTGGACGCGGCGGGAACGCCGTACGAGGCGCGGTTCTTCGAATGCCCGGAGGCGCTCTCCGGCACGGAGGTGGCGAGCCTGCTGGGCCTCGACCAGGACCGCGTGTTCAAGACGCTGGTCACGCAGGGCAAATCGGGCGAGCACTACGTGTTCATGATCCCCGTGGCGTGCGAGTTGGACCTGAAGAAGGCCGCCGCTGCCGTGGGCGAGAAGGCCGTGGCCATGGTCAAGTCGCGCGACCTGCTGCCGCTCACCGGCTACGTGCACGGCGGCTGCTCCCCCATCGCCATGCTGAAGCAGTTCCCCACCGTCATCGACGAGACGGCGGACCTTTACGAGCGCATCGCGTTCTCGGGCGGGCGCATAGGCTGCCAGGTGGAGATGGCGCCGGGCGACCTCGGCCGCGTGGTCGAGCCGCTCTCCCGCGCCGACCTGACGGTGGTGTGAGGCCGGCCGCCCGGCAAAACGCGCTTGAACGAAAAACGACCCCGCCACCTTCGAGGGCAGCGGAGTCGTTCGATCGGCAAGTCGGTCCGATCCTACCAGTGGCTCACCACCACGTCGCCCGCCTGGATGATGCCGTAGAGTTCGGCGGCCTTGTAGGGCGGCAGGTTCACGCAGCCGTGGCTGCCGTAGCCGTTGGCGTACATGGAGCCGCCGAAGCTGGGCTGCCAGTCGGCGTCGTGCAGGCCGATGGCGTTGCCTACGAACGGCATCCAGTACTGCACGGTGGACTCGTATATCTTCTGGCCGTTCTCGTAGCCGATGAGCTTCGAGGGGCTGGCCTTCTGGTTGAGCCAGTACACGCCCACCGACGTGTCGTGCACGCCGTCGGGGATGCCCGAGATGCAGGGCGACTCCCACACCAGCGCTCCGGACTCGTCGTAGAAGCGCACGTACTGCTCGGCCAGGTCGATGTCGCAGTAGCGCGCGCCCCAATCCTGCGCGCCGGCGCCGTTGTAGGCCGTGCCCGTCGTGGAGGCGGGAACGTCGAACGTGCCCACGGTGCCGTTCGCCACGCCGTCCTTCACCATGGCGAGCAGCGCGTCCTTGTCGACCGACCAACCGTAGATGCCGCCGGAAACCGTGATCACCTTGCCGTCGGGGCGCGTGTACGTGCGCGTCGTGCCCACGGTGTCGCACTTCGCAGCAAGTTCGTCTACCCAGGCCGTGAGCGCGCCTTCGTCGAGCGTGGCCGCAAGGTCGTCGCCCAGGTGCACCCACTGCGAGACGAGGTCGGCGTTCACCTCGCCGGCCGTGGAGCCGGCCATCGTGAGCACGAGGTCGGCTTTGATCATGGTGTTCGCTTGCTCGGCGGCGGCCGTGAGCTTCGCGTCGGTGGACAGCACGGTGGGTTGCTGCAGCTCGTCCTTCGTGAGCTTCGCCGTGGGCTGCATGGCGAGGACGGCGTCGTCCACCACCTTGAGGACGGCGTCGTAGTCCAGCGCCGTGCCCACGGCCTCGGGCTCCACGACGAACGCGCTCTTGGCCTCGCTGTAGCCGACGGTCGCGTTCACCGGAGCCGTGGCGGTCTTGTTGAACTCGTCCACCGCGGTGCGCACCGCAGCGCCCAGGCCGCTCTCGTTGTACGAGGCGGCCAGCTTCTCCGTCTCGTCGTGGGTCTTCACGATCTCCAACGGCCATGCCCACGGGTTCGCGTCGGAGTGGATGGCGTCGGTGACGGCCTTCGCGTCGAGCTTCATGCCGGCATCGCTGGCCGACAGCGTGAGCGCGAAGCCCTGCCCGTCCACCTTGAGCTTGTAGTCGTCCACCACGTCGGAGAGCATGCCCTGCGCCTCGACGGACGATTTGAACGACAGGTCGAGGTCGCCCACCGTCGTGTTCGGCAGGAAGCGATCCATGAACACGAAGGCCCCGGCCAGGTACACCACGGCCAGAACGGCCACGATCACCCCGAGCACGATGCCGATCACCTTGGCGGGCCTGTGGCGGCCCTTGGCGTCGGCCTCGCTCACGTCCACCGGCAGCATGGGGCCGCCGGGCGCGAACCCGGGTTGGCCGCCCTGCGCGCCCGCAGGGGCGCCGTGCGGCATCACGGGGCGCACGGCCTGCGGCATGACGGCGGTTTGGCTGGGCGCCGGCGATGCCGGCTTCGCTGCCTGCCCGGCGGGCTTCGTCTCTCCCGACGTCGCGCCGTCGCCCTCCGGAGCGGAGGGGGCGGCATGGCGGGCGTGCTTGGCTTTGCTGTTCTTGTTATCGTTCATGTGCGGCTCTCATACACTCGGACGGCACGGCGTTCGCTTCTCGTCTAATCCGTTGCATTGTACCAAGAGAAGCGTCATTCCCTTGTAAACAAAACGGTTCATCGTGCCCTAAGGTTACACTCGTCACAAATTCGCCATGGACGGCGGCGAATTTCGGCCGCCACCCTCAACGCGCGGATGAGGGTAACGGGCGCCTTCCGCCGCACACCGCGCTTGACAAACGGGGCGAGCGGGATAGAATGAACGTTCCGCGACGCCTTGGCGCAGCGGCGCCCTTCGCAGGGCGAGATCCTTGAAAAGGTGGGGCCATCCCCTCCCGACGGCTGCGGCAGCCCGCCACGGGCACCGCCGCCTTGCAACCGGGGGCGACTGGTTTCGACATGGTACGTTTGAAATGAGGAGCAGGTCGTGGTCTCCTCGCCACGTTAAACAGGGGTAACGTCAATTTAATTGGCAAGAACAACACTCAGAGCGCTCCGGCGCTCGCCATGGCTGCTTAATAGCGCCTGGCTGTCGGCCTTGGGTCTTCCCCGCCCCTCGGTCCGGCATCAACTCAGGGGAATGCGCCTGGGCACGTAGCCGGTATGGCTCAGGCAAAGATCGAACCGACTAGGATGCGTCTCGTTTGTCAGTGGACCGGGCGCCTCCGAACCTCGACCACCGACTAAGCTTGTAGAGCCTCATGGATGATGTAGTATGGACCGGAGTTCGATTCTCCGCGCCTCCACCACTTACCAACTGGGCTTTCTATCGGTTTCACCTGATAGAAAGCCCTTTTTTGTGTATATGCATCCACATAGCTTGTATTGGAATCTGGCAATTTCGGTAGCGATTGGGCGTTTTTGGTAATGAAATGGCAATGAGGCAGAGCTGCATCAAAAGCGCATTCCGTTTGTCTTGCAGGGCAAGGGCTCTGCAGAGCGATCAAGAAGGGCGCACGTTACGAAGGCTTTTGATATAGCCTCTCGTCGTTCAGATAGCCATCACGGTGCGTGCAGCAAGTTGACAATGTACACTCTAGTGTTCATAATGAGTTTACAACGTAAACCCATTTGAGGAGGCAAGCATGGCTATGACGGCATCGGCCATCCGGTTCGCGCCGGAGGAGAAGGAGTGGATCGCGTCCTTTGCCGAAATGAACGGAACCACGTTTTCGGCGCAGGTGAGGCAATGGGCGCTGGAACGGCTTGAGGACGAGATGGACGCACGTGACCTCGCACAAGCCATCGCAGAAGACGGCGGCGAGCGCGTCGGGTGGGACGAGGCTAAGCGAGAGCTAGGATTGTAGATGGGCTATCGCGTAGAGCTCACCAAGCGCGCGCAGAAACAACTCGCCGCCCTCGACCGCAAAACGCTGCTCCTCGTGTCAAGCTTCATCGACCAGAACCTCGACGGATGCGACAATCCGTGCGCACTGCCGAGCGCGAAGAAGCTGCAGGGCATGGACAACGGCTGGCGCTGGCGCGTCGGGACGTACCGCATCCTCGGCACGGTAGACGACGGCCGAGTGGTCGTAGAGCTGTTCAAAATCGGCCACAGGCGAGACGTCTACCGGAACATGTGAGAAAAGCAAGGAACTTCGCGCATTACGGACGAAACCCTCCGTTCTTCGATAGCGCCAACTGAAGAATCGGAAGATTTTCGCGCCTCCACCACTCATGATCAGGGCCTCCCGTCGCATGTGCGGCAGGAGGCCCTTTTTGCGAACGCCCGCTCGTTGCGGGAAAAGCCCTACCCTACGTAGTCCGTGCCTATGCGCTGCGGTATCTCGCGCGGTGCGTAGGTCTCGTCGGACACGCCCAGCACGATCCCGCCGCAAGGCACGAAACCCTCGGGCAGGTTCAACCGCGCCACCAGGGCAGGATTCGCGACGAGCGCCATCGTGCCGCCCCAGATGTAGCAGCTGCCGACGCCGAGGTCCGTCGCGGCCAGCGCCATGCTGTGGACGATGATGCCGGTGTTGGCGTAGTCGATGTTCCCCAGGGCGTCGCCGTAGGGCTTGGCGGAAACCGCGATGTAGGTGGGCGCGCCGTAGAAGATGCTGGCGCCCGGACGTCCGAGCGCCTCGGCCGCGCTTGCCTCGATTTCTCTCAGCAACTCCGGATCTTGAATCACGGTCAGGTGGGCGTTCTCGTACTTGCCCATGCCCACCGGCGCCGCGTTGGCGGCCTTCAGCACGGTTTGCAGGTCGCTGTCCGAGATGCTTTCACCGGTGTAGCTCCTGATCGACCTCCTGCTGGTGATGGTGCTCATCGTTTCCATAGATTCTGCCCTCCGAGCGGTTGACGAATATCAATATGGAAACCATACTATATACGAATTACAAATCAAGTACTATGTTTTGCCGTACCTGGTTCGGCCGAGCGTACCGAGGAGGCGATCATGGACACCGCGAAGCTAGAGAACCTCACGTTCGAGGAGTACCGGGAGCTCGTCGTGGCCCTCAACCCCGATCCCGAGGATGCGAACTGCCCGGTGAAAAGGGCGCTCGGCCTGTTCAGCGGAAAATGGAACCTGAAGGTCCTCTACGAGCTCACGAAGGAGGACTCCCTGCGCTTCGGCAGCCTCCAGAAGCGGATCGGCGGCATCACCAACGCCATGCTCTCGAGCACCCTGAAGGACCTCGAGGAGAAGGGATTCGTGATACGGCGGCAGTTCAACGAGATACCCCCGCACGTGGAGTACTCGCTGTCCGAGGCCGGCAAGGACCTGTACACCGTGTTCATCGCGGTGGCGAGCTGGTCGGCGAAGCACTTCCCGATGGGCGAGCGCCAAGGCGAACGGTCTGCCGACAAAAATTGAGGGCGTGATCGAAGCGGGACTGAGAAGGCCTCCCGTCGCATATGCGACGGGAGGCCTTAAACGCGCCTAGCCGGAACCTGTGACCACACCCCCGCCGGGAAGGACGCTTCGGAAAGCGCTCCCGCAGGAACTTCGTCGCAAAAACCCGCCTACTTCTTCAAAAACGAGAAGTCGAAGGCGCCCTTGATGTCATCGAACGCCTCTTTGAGCTCGGCCGCCACGGCGATGCCGTCCTTGTAGATGGCGTTCATGTCGTTCGTGGCCTCGGCCACGCCCTCCTTGGTGATGCCCAGGTCGTACGGGTTGTCCTCGTCGCCTTCGTCGTCGGCATCGTCGTCCTCGTCGTCCTCGACGTAGAGGTACTCGGCCTCCTCGCCGTCCTCCATCAGCACGAAGCCGATGCGGTTGCCGTCGTCGTCCTCAAGGTAGCGCACGATGTCGTCCTCGTCCAGCTCCAGCTCGACCAGCTCGTAGCCGTCCTCGTTGTCGGCCGGCTCCACCACCGTCACGTCCTCGGTGTCGTCGGCCAGCTCCTCGCCGTCGTAGCCGTCGATGAGGCCCTCTTCGCCCAGCTCGGCGTCCACGTCGCCCGCGTCGCCGTCCACGATGTGGAAGCCCTCTTCGGACAGGTCGAGGCCCTCAGCGCGTTCCACCACCGCGGCCAGGCCGCCGTCGTCGCCCGAAAGCGACGTCTCGCCCTCGCCGTCCGGGCCCTCTTCGGCGAAGAAGCCCTCGTAGGCCTCCTCCAGATCGCTCTCTTCGGACTGGGGGTCGAACTCCTCGTCGTCTTGGAACTCTTCGAGGTCTTCGATCTCGGTTTCCTCGTCGATCTGCTCGGCCTCCGTCTCGGCGCCGTCCTCCATGCTTTCAAGCTCTTCGTCCAAGCCCATAGCAGGCCTCCTTCGAGTCGGGCGCCGCGGCGGCGGCGCGAATTCACGTATCAGCGGCTGCGCTCTTTGAGCGCGCGCTCTATCTCGCGGCGGGAGTCGCGCTCGGCCATGCTGGCGCGCTTGTCGTGCAGCTTCTTGCCGCGCGCCACGCCCAGCTCCACCTTCACGAGCGAGTTCTCCTTGAAGTACATCTTGATGGGCACGAGCGCCATGCCCTTCTCCTTCACCTGCTCCTGCAAGGAGCGGATCTGCCGCTTGTGCAGCAGCAGCTTGCGCTTGCGGTCGGGGTCGGGGTTGGCGATGTTGCCGTTCGCGTACGGCGGAATGTGCACGTTGTGCAGCCACACCTCGCCGCCTCGGATGATGGCGAAGCAATCGGTGAGCTGACAGTGGTTCTCGCGCAGCGAGCGCACCTCGGTGCCCGTGAGCTCTATGCCGGCCTCGTAGGTTTCCAGGATGTCGTACTCGTGGAAGGCCTTCTTGTTCTTGGCGATGGTGGAGGCTTCGCGTTTCATGACGGCTACTCCACGCCCGTCTCGTCGAACTGCGCCTGGGCGGCCGACTCGTCGTCCGCGGGCCCATCCTGGCGGTCGAGCAGGGTCGCGCCCGCCCCGGCCATGCCCGGCACGAAGCACGCGTCCTCGTCCAGGTCGCGCGCGAAACGCGCGACGAGCTTCACCGTGGCCTCCAGATCGTCCAGGCACACCACCTCGGTGGGCGTGTGCATGTAGCGCAGCGCCACGGACACGAGGCCCGTGGGAATGCCGCCGCGGGCCATCTGTATGGCGCGCGCATCGGTGCCCGTCACGCCGGGCTCGGCCTCCACCTGGTACGGCAGCCCCTCGGCCTCGGCCGCGGCCACCAGGCGCTCGAACACCTCGGGGTTGATGTTGGGGCCGCGCGCGATGACGGGGCCGCCGCCGCACACGATGTCGCCGTGCTTCGTCTTGTCGATGCCCGGGTAGTCCGTGGCGTGCGTCACGTCGAAGGCGATCCCCACGTCGGGGAACACGGAGTACGCGCTGGTCTCGGCACCGCGCACGCCTATCTCCTCCTGCACGGTGGCGGCGAATACGAAGTCGCCGGCCGAACGCTCGCCGCGCGCCAGCTCCTCCAGCACGCGCACGCCCACCCACACGCCGGCCTTGTCGTCGAACGCGCGCGACACGGCCATGCCCGCGCCGAAGCGCTCGAAGCCCACGCCGAACGTGATGACGTCGCCCACGCGCACGAGCTTCTTGACCTTCTTGGCGGGAAGCCCGAGGTCGATGACCAGCTTGTCGAGCGGCGTGACCTTTTTGCGCTCGTCGGGTTCGATGAGGTGGATGGGCTTGCGGCCCACCACGCCGCGCAGCGGCTCCACCGACTCCGAGGCGTGCACGTCCACGCGCATGCCGGGCAGCACGGCCGCGTCCACGCCGCCCACGGACGCCACCGAGAGGAACCCCTCGTCGGAGATGTAGGTGACCATGAGGCCGATCTCGTCCATATGGGCGGACAGCATGAGCGAAGGACCCGCGCCGGAGCCCTTCAGCGTGGCGTGCACCGAGCCCATGACGTTCGTCTCGACCTCGTCGGCAGAATCGGCCAACCGCTCGCGCACGAGCCGGGCGACGGCGATCTCCGTGCCGGTGGCCGAGGGCGTCTCGAGCAGCTTCTTGAGGAATTTCACCTGCTTTTTCTTCATGGCGCTCCCTGCTTTCGCGCGCACCGCACGGCCGCGCGGGAGCCGCAGGGCCCGCCGCGCGCCGGGCGGCGCGCATCCAATGATATCGGGCCTCATTATAGCGCCTCGCGCAGGTCGAGCGGGCGTCTTTCGCGCAGACGACGCGCGCCCGTCACCGGCCCATCACGAAACGGGAAGGGGAACCTACCACCATTCCTTCTTCTTCGCGCGGGTGCGCTGCTTCTTCGGGGGGCGGAAATCCAGCTCCAGCTGACCGTCCTGATGGGCCTCCGAGGCCTTCTTGCGCTCGACGCGGTCGACCGTCCACGACACGGCGTCCTTGCCGTACAGCTCGAGCATCCTCAGACGGGCGTCCCGGAGGTTGCCCTTCGATCCCGCGCGGGCGTCGCTCTCGAATTCGAACAGCCCCGTGGCGCGTGCGTCGGAGGCGGCTGGCGAGCGGTAGTGGGCGATGTAGGTCTGCATGTCCTTCCTTCACGGTCGAGCGGCGTTTCGGGCGATCATGGCATCATAGCACGACATGCCGCCGAATCGCCCGCCGACGGCGCGCGCCGCCTCGCCGCGTTCGCGGTCACGAGAGCGCTACGGCCCCGCAACGACCCCGCAACCGCTGGGCGGACGCGCGCGCAGCGCCCGTACAATGGCTGAAAACGAGCGAAAACGTAAGGTGGACCGCATGGACAATCCGAGCAACCGTCTGATCATCGTATCGAACCGCCTCCCCTACCGCATCGAGCCCGACGAGCGGGAGGGCTTCGCCTTCACGCGCACGGTGGGCGGCCTCGTAGCGGGATTGGAGCCGCTGCACGAGCAGGCGGGCAACGTGTGGCTGGGTTGGGCCGACGAGCCGGCCGGGCTCGACGAGGCCGGGCGCGCGCGGTTCGAGCGAGCCCTGGCCGCGCGCTCCTGCGCGCCCGTGCGCCTGGACGAGCGCGACGCGGAGCTGTACTACGAGGGTTTCTCGAACTCCGCGCTGTGGCCCCTGTTCCACGGATTCCCCCAGCACACCCGCTTCGACGAGGAGGCGTGGGAGGCCTACGTGCGCGTGAACGAGCGGTTCCGCGACGCGGTGCTCGAGCTGGCGCGGCCCGGTGACACGGTGTGGGTGCACGACTACCACCTCATGCTGCTGCCGTCGCTTCTGCGCGAGGCGCTGCCGAACGCCTCCATCGGCTTCTTCCTGCACATCCCCTTCCCCGATTACGAGACGTTCCGCATGCTGCCGTGGCGACGCGAGCTCGTGCGCGGCGTGCTGGGCGCCGACCTCGTGGGCTTCCACGCCTACGACTACGTGCGGCACTTCCTGTCCAGCTGCCGCCGCATCGTGGGCGTGGAGAACGAGAGCGGCACTCTGTTCGCGGACGGCCGGCTCGTGCGGGCCGACGCCTTCCCGCTGGGCATCGACTACGAGCGGTACCGCACCGCCGCGCGCAAGCCCGAGGTGCGGCGGCTCGTGTCGGCGTTCGCCGAGGAGAAGGGGCACGAGGGCTGCAAGGTCATGCTGTCGGTGGAGCGGCTGGACTACTCCAAGGGCATCCCCGAGCGGCTGCTGGCCTTCGATGCGTTCCTCGACCGCTACCCCGCCTGGCGCGGCCGCGTGGTGCTGGTGCTGGTGACGGTGCCCTCGCGCGAGAACGTGGCGTCGTACGCCGCGCTGAAGAAGCAGGTCGACGAGCTGGTGGGCCTGGTGAACGGCAAGCACTCCACCATGGACTGGACGCCCGTGGACTACTACTACCGCTCGCTGCCGTTCGACCGGCTGGTCAGCCTGTACGCCGCGAGCGACGTCATGCTGGTCACGCCGCTGCGCGACGGCATGAACCTGGTGTGCAAGGAGTACCTGGCCTGCCACGACGGGGGCGGCGGCGCGCTCGTGCTGTCGGAGATGGCCGGCGCGTCCTACGAGCTGCACGAGGCGCTCACCGTGAACCCCTTCGACCTCGAAGGCGTGGTGGACGCCATGCGGCGGGCGCTTGAGATGCCGCCCGAGGAGCAGCGTCGCCGCAACGCCCCCATGCAGGAGCGCCTGGCGCGCTACACGTCCCAGAAGTGGGCGCGCGAGTTCCTGGACGCGGCCGACGAGGTGAAGCGCCGCCAGGCCGGCCTGAGCGCGCACCTGCTGGGCCCCACGTCGGCGCGCAACCTGCTCGCGGCGTTCGAGGCGGCGCGCAGGCGGATGCTGCTGCTGGACTACGACGGCACCCTCATGCCCTTCTCCGACGACCCGGCCTGCGTGGCCCCCGACGAGCGGCTGCGCGAGCTGCTGCGGCGACTGGGCTCGAACCCGCGCACCGACGTGGCCGTGGTGTCGGGCCGCGACCGCACCACGCTGGAGGCGTGGCTGGGCGACCTGCCCGTCGACCTGGTGGCCGAGCACGGGGTGTGGTTCCGCGGGCGCCGCGAGCGCACATGGACGCTGGAGGAGCCGTTGAGCGCCGAGTGGAAGGACGCGGTGCGCCCGGTGCTGGCCGACTTCGTCGACCGCACGCCGGGATCGATGCTCGAAGAGAAGGATTACTCGCTCGCATGGCACTACCGCATGTGCAGCAAGGAGCTGGCCGAACGGCGCGTGGTGGAGGTGAAGAACGCCCTGGGCGACGGCTTGGAGGATCGCGGCATCGCGCTCATGGACGGCAACAAGGTGGTGGAGGTGAAGCCGCGCGGCGTGGACAAGGGCCATGCCGCCCACCGGTGGTTCCGAGACCCCTCCTACGGCTTCGTGCTGGCCGCAGGCGACGACCGCACCGACGAGGATGTGTTCGAGGCCGCGCCCGCGAGCGCCTGGACCGTGAAGATAGGCGACGGCCCCACCCGGGCGCGGTTCGCCCTGAAGAACGCGGGCGAGATGCGCGAGCTGCTGGAGGCGCTGGCCGCCGCGTGCGCCGAGGAGCCCGCGGCCGCCGCCCTTCCGGCCGCCGCGGGACGAGGCGCGTCGCGCGCGGCCGCGGCGACGCCGTCGCGCGGGCGGGCGCTCGCACGGGCGTAGGCCCGCAGGCGGGTTGGGCGGCTAGAACAAGGGCGACTCGAACCGCACGGTGCCGGTGCCCTCGCAGGGCGCCGAGTCGCCGTCCTGCGAGCCCTCCGCCGTTGCGACCGGCTCACCGGCCGGAGCCCCTTCGCCCAGCAAGAACGCCATGATGCGGTCCAGCAGCTCGGCCAACCCGTCGGGCGCGAGCGTGCGCGCAAGGCCGCTCTCCGACAGGTTCGCGAACCCGACGTCCTGGCAATGCCGCACGGCGTCGAGGACGAACGCCTTGCGGCGGTTCCCTCCGTCGCGCACCACCACGACGGTGCGCGCGGCCAGTTGGGCGTATAGCCGCGGCCCCACGCCGAGCTTCCGCTCGTACCATTCGGGGACGTTGCGCACGCCCTGATCGGCGAAGAACTCCCGGATCTCCCCGCAACCGGCCAGCGGATACGGCGGCAGCTCGTAGCCGGCGCGGCGGCCGTACTCGTAGACGTAGCGCGAAGCGTCGCCCACTTGGACTCGGTCCCCCAAAAGAAGCGACAGCACCTCCAGCGCGTCGCGCGGGCGCAGACGCGCGCGCTCCGCGAGGATCAGGCGCGCGAGGCGCCCCGCCACATCGGGCGCACCGGCCGTCAAGCCAGCACCTTCACCACGACCTTGCGCACGCGCGCCGGGGCACCCGCGGCGCATCCCGGCTTGTGCGCGTCCTCCGGCGCGAGCACGGCCATGTCGCCCGCGCGCAGCACGACGGAGCTCGGAGCCTCCGGCGTGGCGAAGAGGCCGAAGTCTATCGCCTCGTCGAACTCCCCGGCCGGCGCGAGCCCTTCGAGCGGCGCGTACTGAAGCAGCTCCTCCCCTTCCACGACGTACTGCACGTCGTAGTAGCGTCGATGAGCCTCCATCTGCTTCTGGTCGGCGGGCACGGTGTCGTACTCCTGCACGTTCGCGAACACCTCGTCGCCGTCGACATCGACGCGCCCCAACGGCAATCCCGCAAGGTCGGCCTCGCGCAAGAAGGAATAGGCGGCGCGCATGCGTGCAGAGAGGTAGTCGTTGCGATCGGCGGTGGGAAGCGGGGTGACGAGCACGGGAGGTCCTTTCGACGGAGGGTGCGGCTACCGACTATTCTAGCAGCAACGGACGTTCGACGTCGCAACAAGCGCACCCGCACGGGCATCGGCTTCGCCGCTCTCGAACCCGATACGAGAGGGCTCCGGCAGCCAAGCTCGAGCCGGCTACGCTTCCGCTTCCGAACGCGCGTGCTCCCGCATGGACTCGAGGAAGGCCGCGACGTCGCGCGGATTCTTGAGCACGACCATCTTGTCGGGGAAATCGGCGGCCACGCGCTCGTAGCGATCGCGCTCGCTTCGCGTCCGGCCGTCGCGCAGAATCCATCGCACGAAGGCGAGGTCGAACTTCTCCGGACAGCCGGCCGCCATGTCCTCGCGTTCCGCGCCCCGGTTCGAACGATAGCGCCTCCACGCCCGCCACAGGCAGCGACCGCGCGGGAAGTCCAGCATGACGACCATGTCCGCCTCGGCGTACCGGCGGCCCCGGTCGAGTTTGCGCCAGTTGCCTTCCACCACCCAGCCGTCGTGCGCGCCGAGGAAGGCCGCTACGATCGAACGGGCCTCGTCCACGTCGCGCAGCCGCCAGCCCGCCGACCAGCCGACGGCGTCGAGGTGCAGCACGGGCGCACCGAACGCCTCGCCTAGCTGCCTCGCGAGCGTCGACTTCCCCGCTCCGCTGTAGCCGATGACCGCGATCTTCATCGAGATGCCCCCTCGCCCGGATCGGCCCCCGCGTCGGCGGGCTCGGCGTCGCGGGGGTCGGGCTGCAACGCGGCGAGCGCGTCGGCGAACCCCACCGTGCGAGCGCGGGCCAGCAGATCGTCCTTCGCCGTGCGCGACAGGCGCTTGAAACGGAACTCGGCGCTCATGGCCTCGTGCTTCGTGGCGAAGCGGGCTTGGGCGACCACCTCGACGGGCGTACGGCCGCGCGTGTACTTCGCACCCTTGCCGGCGTTGTGCGTGCGCACCCGCTGCTCCACGTCGTTGGTGTAGCCCGTGTAGAGCGTGCCGTCGGCGCAGGACAGCACGTACACGAAGAAGGCGGGCGGCCCGTCGGGCGGAAGCCCCTCGGAAGAGGGTTCCTCGGAAGGCCCGCGCCACGCGTCCCGGGCCTCGGCAGGTTCTTCGCCCGAAGGGCGGGACGCGCCCGCGCCGGCGGGTTCTTCGACCCTCACGCCCACGCGCGCGTCACCCCTTTGCCCTCGGCGGCTGCCTCGTCGCCCCAGCGTTTGAACAGGTCGTACAGCGTGGCGTCGGGCTTGTAGCGCTTGACCTGGGCGTAGCCGTCGCGCACGAGGACGGCGTTGAGCATCTTGTCCGCGATCTCGCTTTCGCTCGTCGGGTCGCTCGGCCGCTCGAGCCACACGTAGCGCAGCAGGCGCCCGTATCGGTCGGTGTCGGACACGTCGCGCGAAAGCCACACCGTCTGCCCCGGCACGACGAGCGACTTCGTGTAGTCGGCCGCGATGACGCCCTCCTCGCAGTTGCGCGCCTCTTCCGCGGCGACGCTCTCCGGCGTGTCCATGCCGATGAGCCGCACCCGCTCCTCGGAGCCGTCGGGCATCCTCACCTTTATCGTGTCCCCGTCGACCACCCGCACGACCTCGGCCTGCTCGAGCGCCTCCTCCGACGCGGTCGCCTGCGCGCTTCCATCCGCGAACGTTCCGCTCTCATCGCCGGTGCCGGTAGCTCCCCACCACCCGAGGGCCCCCGCCGCAAGCAGCGCGACCGCCAGCAGCAGCGCGGCCAGCGGGCGCTTCCGCGCCAGCCGCTTGAACGCGCGCTCCGCCTGCTGCCGTTCCGACGCCATGCACCCTCCCTCGACCTGTTCGCGAGGATGCATTATAGCCCAAAGCGAAGGAAGAGGGCCTCCACCCTTGGTTGAACCGGGCCGGCTGAACGGGACGGCCGCACCCGCAGCCCCCTCGGGCCGTGCCGCAATCCCCGCACCGAGCCTCGGATTCGGCCTCGCGCCTTCCACCGTCCCGACCGCCCCCGTTCGCCTGTGCGACTGTGTGCCCCCGTTCGCCTGTGCGCCTGTGTTCGCCTGCCGGCCGCCTTCGTTCGTCCGGACGCCTTCGCCTTCGCTTCCGCGTTCGCCCTCCCCGCCCCTTCCCTTGCGTGGCAATTGTGCGGAACCGGGTGCGGCGCCCTCGACAGCCGCGCGCTTCCCGGCGAGAATGGCGCAAGCGGCCCATGGGCGCCCGACGGCGCCGTCCTTTCGAAGGAGCTCGGCATGATCAACAACTTCTGCAAGAAGCCTCTTTGGGAATGCTCGCAAACGCTCGCCGCCGTGGCACAGGGGCGGCAGCCCGCCGACACGGTCATCCGGGGCGCGCGGCTCGTGAACGTGTGCACGGCCGAAGTTCAGGAGGGCATGGACGTGGCCATCGCCGAGGGGCGCATCGCCTATCTGGGCGACGCCGAGCACTGCATCGGCGAGGACACCCAGGTCATCGAGGCGAACGGCCAGTGCATCGCGCCCGGGTTCCTGGACGGGCACATCCACGTGGAGTCGTCGATGATGGGCGCGGGCGAGTACGCGCGCGCCGTCGTGCCGCACGGGACCACGGGCATCTACTGGGACCCCCACGAGATATGCAACGTGCTTGGCCTCGAGGGCGTGAAGGTGATGGAGGAGGATGCCCTGCGCACGCCGCTCAAGGCCATGATAACTACCCCGTCGTGCGTGCCGGCCGTGCCCGGCTTCGAGGACACGGGATCGTTCGTGGGGCCGAAGGACGTGGCCGAGACGATGGCCTGGCCGAGCGTGGTGGGACTGGGCGAGATGATGAACTTCCCCGGCATCCTGGGCGGCACCGACCACGCGCACGGCGAGGTCGCCGAGACGCTGCGCGCCGGCAAGGTGGTGACCGGCCACTACTCCCTGCCGGAAACCGACCGGGGCTTGAACGCCTACGTCGCCTCCGGGGTGCGCTGCTGCCACGAGTCCACGCGCGCCGAGGACGCGCTGGCGAAGATGCGTCTGGGAATGTACGCGCAGCTGCGTTACGGGTCGGCGTGGAAGGACCTGCCCGTGCTGGCCGAGGCCGTGCTGGCGCACGACATCGACACGCGTTTCGCCATGCTGGTGAGCGACGACACGCACCCGCACACGCTCGTGGCCGACGGGCACCTGGACCACATCGTGCGCACGGCCGTGGAGCTGGGGATCGACGCGATCACCGCCATCCAGATGGTCACCATCAACTGTGCGCAGTGCTTCCAGATGGACCACGACCTGGGCTCCATCGCGCCCGGCAAGTGCGCCGACATCGTGTTCCTGGATGATCTGGAGAGTCTGCAGGTTACGCGTGTGCTGATCGACGGCGAGGTGGTGGCCGAGGACGGGCGGGCCACGTTCGACTTTCCGCCGTTTCAGTTCCCCGCGTGGGTGACGCACTCCATGCACCTCGGGCGCGACATCGCGCCCGAGTCGTTCGCCGTCGCCGCGCCCGAGGGCGCCGAGGACGCCGTGCGTGTGCGCGCGATCGAGATCATCCCCGGCAAAGTGGGCACGTTCGAGACGCACGTCGACTTGCCCGTGACATGCGGCCGCCTTGAGTCCGACATCGAGCAGGACGTGCTCAAGACGTTCGTGTTCGAGCGGCACCGCGAGACGGGAACGTTCGGCTATGGGTTCGCCAAGGGCTTCGGCATCAAGCGCGGCGCCATGGCGTCCACCGTGGCGCACGACGCGCACAACCTGCTGGTGGTGGGCACGAACGACGAGGACATGGCCCTGGCCGCCAACACGCTGGCCGCCTGCGGAGGCGGCATGGCGGTCGTCGCCGACGGCAAGGTGCTGGGGCTGGTGGAGTTGCCGATAGCCGGCCTGATGGACGCGCTGCCCGCCGAGGAGATGAGCGAGAAGGTGCACGCCCTGGAGGGCGCCTGGGCCGAGATCGGCTGCACCATGCCGTCTCCGTTCATGACAATGGCCCTGATCCCGTTGGCCTGCCTACCCGAGCTGAGGTTGACGAACCGGGGGCTGGTGGACTGCACGACGTTCGAGTTCGTAGAGCTGGTGGTTGAGGAGTAGAAAACCGGCATGCTGGCCGTGCCTGTCGCTGCGGCAGGCACGGCTGGAAAGCTTATAGCCGCGCGAAGGAATTAAGGAATCAATTCCTCGCTCTCCTTACGGGAGACGGTCTGAACGGTTGTCCGGCCAGCAGTTTCAACCCTCGAGCCAGTGAGGGCTCGACCAACGCTTGGGCCAACAGCAACACGATCAGCATCGTTTCAACCCGCGAACCCGTGAGGGCTCGACGGCGTGTCGGTATTCGACGGCGCCGTGGGCGCGGTGTTTCAACCCGCAAGCCCGTGAGGGGCTCGAGTGCTTCGACTCCACAGGCTGATACAGGTAAGCGTCGTTTCAACCCGCGAGCCCGTGAGGGCTCGACAAAAGGGCTTCGCCGCACGGGCAAGGCGTTCGAGTTTCAACCCGCGAGTCCGTGAGGGCTCGACACGTAAAGCCGTACCTCTCCGCGAGGCCGTTCAGGTTTCAACCCGCGAGCCCGTGAGGGCTCGACGTAGTCCCCGCCAAGAACGCCAGGCCCACTGCGTGTTTCAACCCGCGAGCCCGTAAGGGCTCGACGTTGGCCATGGCCTGCCGCCAGAACATGTCCGTGTTTCAACCCGCGAGCCCGTGAGGGCTCGACCTTGCAGCGGCTTGGAGTTCTGCACCATTCCGACGTTTCAACCCGCGAGCCCGTGAGGGCTCGACGGCGGCCTAGGACGTGGCCGGGCTGCTCGCACATGTTTCAACCCGCGAGCCCGTGAGGACTCGACGAAGGCGCCGTGCGGGTTCGCTTGCGCGTTGGAGGTTTCAACCCGCGAGCCCGTGAAGACTCGATTCCATGGTTCCTACTCTCTCTAGCGTTCGGTTTATGTTTCAACCCGCGAGCCCGTGAGGGCTCGACGTATAGGGTATATGGCGCTTACGCACCAACTAGGTTTCAACCCGCGAGCCCGTGAGGGCTCGACGAAAGCAGTCGATCTTCCAAACTGTCTTTTACCGTGTTTCAATCCGCGAGCCCGTGAGGGTTCGACGCTGACGAACAAGCGGTACTCGCTTCCGTTCGCGTTTCAACCCGCGAGCCCGTGAGGGTTCGATCACCGAACGCGCCGCCCAAGATCGCACGACAACGATAGTTTCAACCCGCGAGCCCGTGAGGGTTCGACGCGCAACGACAGCTACCAGATAGCCGCAATCCTGAAGTTTCAACCCGCGAGCCCGTGAGGGTTCGACCAGACAAGAGCGCCGTCTGCGTCTGACCAAGCGTTGTTTCAACCCGCGAGCCCGTGAGGGTTCGACCGGAGCCTGAGCCGACCCCGGACGTGCAGCAGCTTGTTTCAACCCGCGAGCCCGTGAGGGTTCGACCGAAGGTAAGGTGCCAACGCCTCGCCGCGCTTCCCGTTTCAACCCGCGAGCCCGTGAGGGTTCGACGGCCGATCCCGGAACCGTGGACAAACCGAGCATGTTTCAACCCGCGAGCCCGTGAGGGTTCGACTTTCCAGTGCCTTCTCGACCTCGGCCTGTCGGTGTTTCAACCCGCGAGCCCGTGAGGGTTCGACCCGTGCTCTCTCCCGTTATGGACTACCTGGGCGAGTTTCAACCCGCGAGCCCGTGAGGGTTCGACCAGCGTTACCGCTCCGCCGCCGAGCGCGCCGACAAGGTTTCAACCCGCGAGCCCGTGAGGGTTCGACACATGATAAGGATGTGATCGAATGACTATCTGGGAGTTTCAACCCGCGAGCCCGTGAGGGTTCGACGATACTGGGGGTGGAGTAATATGGCCTACCAGAAGTTTCAACCCGCGAGCCCGTGAGGGTTCGACCGCCCTTGCCGAGGCCGACGCCGAGCTTGGAGGTGTTTCAACCCGCGAGCCCGTGAGGGTTCGACAACTGCACGCTCGACATGGCATTCGGCGACTCCGAGTTTCAACCCGCGAGCCCGTGAGGGTTCGACAGGGGTCGCAGAGGTACGGCGACGGGAGCATAGAGTTTCAACCCGCGAGCCCGTGAGGGTTCGACCGAAAGAAAGATCCCGAGGCGCGCCGCAGCCCGGTCGTTTCAACCCGCGAGCCCGTGAGGGTTCGACTCTTCGCGATGATGATTTCGATTGGTACTCGCCGGTTTCAACCCGCGAGCCCGTGAGGGTTCGACCCTTCGTTGCGGCCTCGGTCGTTTCGGACTCCATGTCGTTTCAACCCGCGAGCCCGTGAGGGTTCGACACGTAGATTCCTACCCATCCGGTGTCGCGGGATATGGTTTCAACCCGCGAGCCCGTGAGGGTTCGACTATCACCGTCCAATCGCCGGATGTGTGGCATATGGTTTCAACCCGCGAGCCCGTGAGGGTTCGACGCTTTATGTAGCGTTGATTTTCCATCGGGCGAATACTAGTTTCAACCCGCGAGCCCGTGAGGGTTCGACGAATCCTCAAGGTCAAGCGTGCCGAACTCGGATGGTTTCAACCCGCGAGCCCGTGAGGGTTCGACCGACCGAGAGGCGGCAATCCTTCGCAAGATGAAGTTTCAACCCGCGAGCCCGTGAGGGTTCGACCGACCCCTATTGCCTGTTCGAGGACTTCGACGGTTTCAACCCGCGAGCCCGTGAGGGTTCGACGCAAGGCTTAACGTCGGCAACAGCAGCGGCTTCGTGTTTCAACCCGCGAGCCCGTGAGGGTTCGACATGTCTAAAGACGTTGCCAAACGTGATTCATATGTTTCAACCCGCGAGCCCGTGAGGGTTCGACAGACGGTCATAATGCCCAAGAGCGTACCAACGGGTTTCAACCCGCGAGCCCGTGAGGGTTCGACTGTGCCGTCGATTTCGCGTTCGTCCGAGCTGACGGGTTTCAACCCGCGAGCCCGTGAGGGTTCGACGGTAACGTCCTCGTGGACAATCGTCTGGCATATAGTTTCAACCCGCGAGCCCGTGAGGGTTCGACTTTTATAGCCAGCGCGCCTTCGTAACTCTTTTAGCTGTTTCAACCCGCGAGCCCGTGAGGGTTCGACTCTCGATTGTGCGCGCGGCGAACGAAGCATGGCTGTTTCAACCCGCGAGCCCGTGAGGGTTCGACTGTTCCCGTATTTGATAAGGTGCGCTTCCTTGATGTTTCAACCCGCGAGCCCGTGAGGGTTCGACCCCTTCCAGCCGAAATTGCCAAGGCGCCTGTGTTTCAACCCGCGAGCCCGTGAGGGTTCGACCGCAGACCTTGGCCCAATCCTCGGCCGTGTACCAGTCGTTTCAACCCGCGAGCCCGTGAGGGTTCGACTCAGCGCTTGCCGAATTGGATGATGGCGAAGAATCAGTTTCAACCCGCGAGCCCGTGAGGGTTCGACTGGAGTGTGTGTGGCCCACTCCAACGACGTCGATCTGTTTCAACCCGCGAGCCCGTGAGGGTTCGACGCGTCGTGAGCTACGCGATAGCCTCCGTCTCGTGGGGTTTCAACCCGCGAGCCCGTGAGGGTTCGACAGTCGAAATATGCAAAAACATGCATTATTTCGACAAAAAGTAAATTATTATGAATATTTGAAGAGCAATACCGGAAGTAATACGGCAAAAACACCGCCCTTCCTGCGCGAACCTCCCGAATGACGCGCCATAGCTAGGGGTTCGCGCAGCGTCGTCTTCTACCTATTCGGCTGTCAAGGTGCACGCGTTGAACCGCCGTCGATCCTACACGCACAAAAACCCTTCCGGGTCGTACGCTTCCTTCGCGCCCACGTGCTCGACCTTGCGTTTCCAGTTCTTTCCAAGATTGTAGTAGCGCAGGCTGTCCTTCGACAGATCGGCTACCTTTTCCAACTCGCTTTTCATCTTCTCGAACTGCGCGGGATCGAGCGAGCACTCGAACACCGAGTTCTGCACGCGCTGCCCGTATTGCACGCATATCTTCGCCACCCTGCGCAGGCGCCTCGCGCCCTGGGGGCTCGCCGTTTGCACGTCGTAGGTCACGAGCACGTACATCGCTACCTCCAGATGAATGCCGGATAGTCGTCAAGATCGCCGCGCACATAGCGGGCGAGCAGCTGCACCTGCAGGAACGGCACCAGCCCGACAGGCACTTTCTCCTTGAGAAACGGATGCATGACCTGCTCCTGCTTTCGTTGCTGCCAAAGCCCCAGCACGTTCTTCCGGGCCGCATCCCCCAAAACCACCCCGGTCGCCTCGCTCGAGTCGAAGTCGGCCGCGCACACCTGGCGGCGGTTGATCAACGACACGACGAAGCGGTCGACGTACCACGCGCGCAGCTCCTCCATCACGTCCAAAGCGAGGCTCGCCCTCCCCGGCCGATCCCTATGGAAGAACCCGACCTGCGGATCGAGCCCCACGGTCTCGCAGGCGCTCGCCACCTCGCGGCTCAGCATCGAGTAGAAGAACGACAGCAGGGCGTTCACCGGATCGCGCGGAGGCCGCCTCGTCCGCCCGGCGAACGCGAACCCGTCTTGCACGCGCAGCAGACGATCGAACACGGAGAAGTACCGATGGGCCGCATCCCCTTCGAGCCCCCTCAGCTCGTCCGCGCCGCACGTCGAAAAGGCTCCCAGTTCATGCCCCTTCAGCGCCTTGACGGCATCGGCCAAATCCTCGCCCGCGTCCTCGGGGTAATCGCGCATGCAGCGCTGCAGGACGATGCGCGCGTTGTGCACTTTCGCGGCGACGAAGCGCTGGGCGAGCGCCAGCGCGGCACCCTCGTCGTCGGAGGCGCGGTATTGCGCGCGCCGCAGCAGCACGTTGCCCGAGACGGGGCCCTCGACCCGCGCCAGGAACCGCCCGCCCGCATCGAGGAACGCGAGCGAGATGCCCTGCTTGGCGCACGCCTCGAACACCGCCGGCGAGCAGCCCAGATAACCGAACATGACGATGCCCTCCAGCAGGTGGAACGGCAGCTGCATCGCCTTCTCGCCATCCACGCGGACGACCAGCGCGTCATCCGCTTTGCACAGATAGGCCTCGGGGTTCGTCACGTACAGCGTGTTGAGGAGCTTCTTCAAAACCCGGCCTCCTTCCAATAGGACCGCACGTCGCGGCCGAACGCCTCGGGAAGGCACACGTCGGCCAGGGAGCAGCGCTTGCACTTAGATCCGGCGATCGCGGCGGGTGTTTTGCCGAGCTCGAACAGCTCGTGCATGCGAAGCGCCAACGTGGAAACGCGTTGGCGCAGGTCGTCCACTATATCGACGCGCTCGCGACGACGCGTCGCGCCGTAGAACAGGTCGCCCTGCCCTACGACGCAACCGAGCATCTCCTCCAAGCACATCGCCTGCGCGCACAGCTGCACGCGATCCCAATCCTCCACCTTCGGCTTGCCCACCTTGTACTCCACGGGACGCACGGATCCAGTCGATCCCGCAGCCCCCGCGGCGCTCCCGCCCGAGAACTCGACGATATCGGCGACCCCGGCGATCCCGAGCCGATGGCTGACGAGCCTATACCCCCGCTCGGACCTCACCCCGCCCGAGACCGAGTAGCCCTCGAGGTGCGCGCGCTCGTGGAACAGCTCGCCATGAACCGTGTCGAAGCTCTCGGCCCACAGCTGCTCGAGGTGGATCAGCGCCCATTGCCGCTCGCAGTAAGCAAGATGCTGCAGCCCGGACAGCGGTAGCATCTCGTCTTCGGCGTACACCGCGCCTACACGGACGGCTGCAGCTCGTCGATGGCGCGAAGCGTCACGCCCTCGGGCACGTGCTCCTCGTCGATCTCGATGGCGTAGTCGTCGAAGCTGCGCGCCTCGACGCCCTCCGGCAGCAGGCGGCGCGCCTTCACCAGATCGAACAGCTTGTGCGCCGACGCGTTGCCCAGCTTGCCGTCGTGCTTGAAGAGCACCAGCAAACGCGAGGTCATGAGCCCGCGCGCCGCGCTGCGGTCGTGCTCGAACATGTTCATGAGCGCCTCGGCGAACAGCTCTAGGTCCTCCTCGGAAAAGCCGGTCTTCTCCGCGAGCGAGGCCGAGATGAAACCCTCGGCGCGGTACAGGCCGTATGGCACGTACTGCTTGCGCCCCATGGTCTTTTCCTTCTCGGCGTCCTTCTCGTTCGTCACCGCCATGCGCGTGATGCTCATCTCCAGCGGCAGCACCGGGTCGACCGACTCGGCGAAGCACAGCTGGATGGGGCCGCGCACCTGGCCGCAGTTCACGTCGGTGGTCATGACCGCGCCGAACGCCCGGATGTCGAAGAAGTTGTCGCACATGAACTTCGTGACCTTGAGCTGGTCTTCCTTCGCCTTCGGCAGCTTCTTGGAAGCGGGCTTCATGTCGTAGTGCACGTACGCCTTGCGGTTGCGGTCGTTCAGAACGGCGGCTTCCTGCACGTAGATCTTGTAGCCCAGCTCGCCCTCGGCCACGTCGGGATCGTCGACGGCCTCGCCCTTGACCAGGTCCACGTAGTTGCGCACCTTGCGCTTGAGGCACACGTCGGACACGATGCCCCTGCTCGTCTCGGGGTCGATGCGGGGCATGTTGCCGGCATCGGGGTCGCCGTTCGGGTTGCCGTTCTTCACGTCGAAATAGAACACGAAATCGTAGCGGTTCTTGATGGACTCTGCCATGATGTCCTCCTAGTTGTCCTTAACTGCGGGCTCGGCGTCGGCCGGCTCGCCCTCGTCGTCGTCCGCGTGCTTGGTCCACAAATCGACGCGCTGCTGGTAGTACCCCACGAAGAACTCGCCCTGCTCCTCTGAGTCCAGCGTTTTAGGGAACAGGTCGGGTCCGTCGATCATCCCCATGACCTCGTCGTTGGCCTTCTCGAACTTCACGCACAGCCCGGGGTTGAACTTGCGCAGCTTCGACAGGTGGTTCTGGGTGTTGTGAAGCAGATGCGGGAACACGCGAGCGGGCGTCGTGGAGGCGGCCCCGATATAGCGGTCGCGGATGGTGGCGTTGACCTCGCCGAGCGCGCTGCGCTGCGTATGCTCCATGATGGCGAACAGTCTGCCGAGCACGTATCCTCGGTTCGTCCTTTCCTTGTCCAGATACACGGTCAATCCCCTTTCGTCATCGGCGTTCGCGACGCCGTCTCGTTCGTTCGATCCTTCCGATCCGAGCCTCGCCTTCCTCGTCAGGCACGCTTTGAGCAAGGCCGCGCGCTGCCCCATGTCCCACGAGTTGCGGCGCGCGTGGTCGGAGCGCATGCGCGAGAGCACGGTGTAGTAGAGCGCCTGTGGGAACGCGCGGCCCGTGAGCATGGCGTGCATGCAGCCGTTCACAAGCGTGGAGGGAATCTGGTCGGAAGCCCCCATCGGCGCCGTCTGCAGAAGCAGCGTGCGCAGAGATCGGGAACGGACGTCGGCCATGCTCACGTCGCGCAGGTACGCCCCGAAGCTCTCCGCCATGCGGCCGAGAGTGTCCGTCTCGAAGAACCTCACGGCGAGGCGCGCCGCGTTCGGCGCGAGGCCGAGCACGAAGTAGCGCGTCTCCGTGTCGATATCCCCCAAGGGAAGGCCCAGCTCCATGTTCTGAAGCGCCTTGTGCACCTTTTCGACCGTCTCCTGGTCCTCGGCCGATCCGAGCTCGTCGGGGCTGAACATCGTCAGGACGAGCGCGTCCTCCACCGGCGCCGGCCTGTCGGCCCAGAACACCACCATCGTCTCGCCGATGCGCACGCGATGGCCGGGGTCGGCGCACAGCTGCCGCAGGGCCGAGCCGGCGTTGAACGCCACGCTCTCGGAGATGGAGGCGTTGTACGCCTGCGACTTGCCGTACGACTCGAACGACTGCAGGTTGAACGACACGAGCGACGCTCCCGCCGATTGGGCTCCGGGAACGCCCGTCACCTGAGGGAACAATCGCGCGAGGGGCCCTTCCTCGCCCGTGACGGAGCAGCGACCCACCACCTCGCCCGCGGCCCGCGCCTCGCAGTGGGCCGTCCAGGCGGCGGCCACCGCGGGTCGTTCGTGCAACCGGCAGCGGTCGCCGTCCAGCCGGAACACCGCGAACCCGCCGCCCTCGACGATCTCCGCGCGCACCGCCTCGTCGAGCCCGGCATCGCGGTCCTCGCGCTCGAAGAAGCGCAGCAGCGCGCGAGCGCCCTCGTCCTCGCTGCCGCTCAGCACCTCTTCGTGCAGCGCGCGGGCGCTCGCTAGCTTCTCCGGGCCCCGCTTCTCGTCGTAGCCCAGCAGGTACGCCGCGTTGTCGCACAGGAAGAACGGCAGCATGCCCGTTCCGCTGCGCGTCGTGTGCTCGGGCACGCGCATCGAGACGAACTTGCGCAGATCCTTGCCCTCGCCGGTGGTGAGCGGGTACGCGCCGAGCAGCCTGCCGTCCGCGGAGAGCCTCAGCTCCCACGCCGCCTTCTCCTCGCTCCAGTGGCGCGCCGGCACCTTGCAATCCGGGTCGGCGAGCAGCCGCTCGTAGTACTTGTTGAGCTCTTGCAGGATCATCGAATCACCGCCTCGCGCGCGGCCGCGACGTCGATGACGCCGTCGCGCATCGCCGCACGGAAGAACAGCGGCCCCATGTCGTGATCGAAGTCGATGTCGTAGAGCATGAACCCCAGATCGCGCTCGCCCGTGCCGGCGTAGAACGACGTCGGAGGCTCGCAGCCCTCCTCCAGCAGCGACACCTCTGCGGGAAACTCCCGGCAGCCGAAGTACGGCTGGTTGAAGCACTGGCCCTTGCGCAGGCGGCGCAGGGCGATGTTGTAGTGCTTCTCCACCGTGTCGTCCTCCCCCGCCTGCTCGGTCAGCGTGAAATGGGCGTCGATCACGTACGCGACGTCCCTCAGATACATGGTCGCCCGCTGCTGACGGTCCTCGTTCGCCGCCTCGCACACCTCTTCGCCGCGCTCCATGGCGGCCTTGGCGTTGCGGTAGCTCAGCTTGCCGCCCAGCTCGTTGCGTCGAAACGTGTCGAAGCGTATCTCATTCAGCACTTCTATGCGGTCGATGTGCCAGCGTATGGCCGGTTTCCAATGCACGGCCTCTATCAGCCCGCGCGCAGCCGACGGCGTGATAACGTCGTAGCTCACCCGCTCGGCTTTCATCTCGGGCCGCGTGAAACACGCCCGGGGGCCGTGGGCGAGCACCTTGATTCCATAGCCCATGCCGAACCTCCTTTCTCACCTCGCTTTATGAAGGCGCACCCACTCTCTCGCGCCTCGGCTTAGCTGATCAAAAGCTCGAGCACCTCCCCTCCGGGCGCGACCAAGCCCACGTCCTCCCGGTAGAACGACCGGCAACCGTCGTCTTTCAGGATGAGGAACGGCTCGAGCGAATCGTCGAACGCGTCGCCGTATTTCCCGACGAGCCACGCCGGCACCCCAACGCTGAACCGCTGCAGGCTCCGGGCCATCCCCGCCGGGTTCTCGCTCGCAAGCAGCTCCTTGAGCAGCTTGCGGCCTTCGACGCCCCACGGCACGAACACGGGGACGGAATCGTCCTCGATGATCCGGTAATCCACCGCGCACTGCTCGAAGGGCATCGTCGTGAAGCCGCTGTTGATCAATTTGCACGAGGTCAGTTTGGCGAACACGTCCTTCGCGTCGAGGCTCTCCAGATCGTAGCGCCTTTCGAAGAACGCGGGGATCAGCCCCTCGTCCACCTTCCCGCCGTTCTCGCCGATCACGTCGCGTGCGATGGTCTTCATCTTCTCGAGCCAAGGGCTCGTCGTCAGCCGCTCGCCGTCGACGGAGCATTCGAAGACGCAGACCACTCCCCCTTCGGGCAAGCCCCCTTCGCGATTGCAGCGCCCGGCCGCCTGCACGATGGAGTCCAGGCCCGCCAGCTCGCGGTACACTTCGGGGAAGTCGACGTCGACGCCCGCCTCCACCAGCTGCGTGGAGACGACAACGCATCGCCGCCCGTCGGCGAGGCGCGCGCGGATGAGCTCGAGCATGGCGCTGCGATGCGCAGGGACCATGAAAGCACTCAGGTGGAAGAACCCCTCGTCGAACGCCCGATCAACGTGCGCGAGCTCGCCGCGCTCGACCGCCCGGGCGACCACGTCGTCGTAGATCGTGCGCGCGCCGCCCCGCGTTCCCAAGACGCACAGCGCCTCGTGGCGTTCGACGAGGCTCTCCACGAGGTCGGCCTCCTCTATCGTGCCGAGCATCTCGTAGGACACCCTGCCGCCGAAGGCCTCGTCGAACGCCTCGCGATGCTCCACGATCTCGCGCGGCTTCGCGCCGAACGGCCACAGCCCGTCCAAAGCAGGCTGCGTGGCCGTGCAAAGCACGATGCTGGAGCCGTACCCCGCAGCCAGTTCTTCGAGCATGGCGAGCGACGGCGCGAACAGCGAGTCGGGCAGCGTCTGCGCCTCGTCGAGGACCATGACGCTGTTCGCCATGTTATGCACCTTGCGGCTCTTGCCCGGCTTGTTCGAGAACAGCGATTCGAACAACTGCACGTTTGTCGTCACCACGATGGGCGCGTCCCAGTTTTGGACGGCGAGGCGCTGCTCCGCCTGCCGCTCGTCGTCGAGATCGCCGAAATCGTAGTTCGAATGATGCTCGAGCACGTTCTGCTCGCCGAGAACCTTCTTGAGCACGGCGGCGGTTTGCTCGACGATGCTGGTGAAAGGGATGGCCACGATGACCCGGTCCATGCCGTGCGCCACGGCGTGACGCAGCCCGAAGGCGACGGAGGCGAGCGTCTTTCCGCCACCCGTCGGCACCGTCATCGTGAACAGGCCGGGCAGCTGCGCGGCTGCGGAGAGGCAATCGTCGTACACCGCACGGCGGGCCCGATTGACCGGCGTGTCCTTGGCTTCGGCCATGAGCGCGGACATGTGGCCTTCGAGTTTCGCGAACAGCTCTTTCGTGCTAGAGCATTCGTGCGCGCCGCGCACCTCAGAAGCCTCCGGCGTCATGACCCGTTCGGAGTCCAGATAGTCTGCGTCGACGAGCGCCGAGTACAGGAAGCGGTCGAGAACGAAAAGGGAGAACACCTTGCTGGCGGTGCTCTCGAACGTGCGCCCGGGACGCATGGGCGCGCCCAGGTCTTGGAGCTCAGGTAGGGTGATCTTACCTGCATCGACCAGCTCGAAGAACGCGTCGTAGGATTCGATCTCGCGTCCGAGCCGTTCTTCGAGAGGCGTCCTCAGGGAGTCGCGCAGGTGAGCGGAACATTGGGTTCTGACGATGCCGTTGGGCATCCCGCCGTGATGGCCGACAAGAGCATACGCCATGAGCCGGCCGTAGACGTCATATCGATCAATGGCGATCTTCGCCCCCGCCGTCGCATGGTCGACCGACGGGCCGCCTCGCAGGCGCTTTTGGAAACCGGCGGTCGCCTTGCCCGCATCGTGCAACAGGCCGAGCGTCCGACCCCACGGAGCCATGCCGAAGACGGCAGCGAACTCCTCCGCGCGCCGGGCGACCTCGTTCGCATGCTCGACAAGCGTTTGCCACGTGGAAACGTCCTCGGCATCCGAACCTGTATGGGCGTAGCATTCGGTCACCCGGAACACCCCTCTCGGGAGATTTTCTCCGATCACGAGGGTCATGGTAACATTTGACTTTGCGAAATGCAAGTCATTTCAGGTTCAGTGAGAATATTGTAGGAGACGTTCAGTGAAGAGTATTGTAAGAAAAGCCGTAACCGTTGCCCCTTGCGCGAGGGGGCTGGTTCAAGCGCCAGCCCCCTCCCTCGCCTACAAGTATTCCTCACTATTTCAATCCGCGCACGTTAGCTGCGACAAGAATATTTTACCTCAAATGCCCGCTTCGCCCGAATTACATGCTCAAGGATATTACGACTGCCAGCCAATAACTACGCTCACGCGCCCACAAGGGGCGCGACGCCCTTCCAGGCCGAGTACTTCCGCTTCGTCAAGTTTCAAGCCATGCGCCCACGAGGGGCGCGACCGGACGGCACGTCCTGGCCCTTCTTTCTTAAACATGTTTCAACCCACGCGCCCACGAGGGGCGCGACGGTTCCAAGCCAAGGAGGAGATGGAGTAGACATGTTTCAACCCACGCGCCCACGAGGGGCGCGACAGCACGCTCGCCGTGCGCGTGCCGAAGGCGGATGCGTTTCAACCCACGCGCCCACGAGGGGCGCGACTAGGTTTTCTCCGTGTATTCCTTCACGGCCAAGGGTTTCAACCCACGCGCCCACGAGGGGCGCGACAGACGATGCGGCCCTCGCGCAGGTCCGCCTCGTGTTTCAACCCACGCGCCCACGAGGGGCGCGACGTCCGAGGCGAGCCGCCTGGACCAGGGGTTCGCGGTTTCAACCCACGCGCCCACGAGGGGCGCGACTCTCGATATAGCCGTCCTCGCGCAGGAGAGCGAAGTTTCAACCCACACGCCCACGAGGGGCGCGACAGTCGCCGTCGATGACGACCATCGCCGTTTGACCGGTTTCAACCCACACGCCCACGAGGGGCGCGACTCGTTTGCGGGGTTTCTCGTCTCGTCAAACGTCAGTTTCAACCCACACGCCCACGAGGGGCGCGACTGTCGAGACCGCCCGAGTACGCCAGAACCGCTTTTTCCGTTTCAACCCACACGCCCACGAGGGGCGCGACCGGCGTAGGTGGTGAGAACCTGCCCGGTGTCGAGTTTCAACCCACACGCCCACGAGGGGCGCGACTTGGTTCTACTCATTAGTGTAACTCTGCGTTTCACTGTTTCAACCCACACGCCCACGAGGGGCGCGACTAGAAGTGCCCAAAACGGAGCCGTTATCAACGTTATCGTTTCAACTCACACGCCCACGAGGGGCGCGACCTATCTGGCTCGCCGGGTTCGATTCGTACCAAGGTTTCAACCCACACGCCCACGAGGGGCGCGACCATGATGCAGAACTCGCACGTTTCCGATCCGCGCGGTTTCAACCCACACGCCCACGAGGGGCGCGACCTGGCAATCGAGGGCGTTTCCGTCCTCGCGAAGTTTCAACCCACACGCCCACGAGGGGCGCGACGGAGGCCCTCTCCCGCATGGCGGCGCGCACCGGGTTTCAACCCACACGCCCACGAGGGGCGCGACGGGCCGCTTCGAGCGCGCTCGACGAGCTTCTGATGTTTCAACCCTCACGCCCACGAGGGGCGCGACGACAAGGCGGAGTTGCTGAAGCTGACGCGCGAGGTTTCAACCCACACGCCCACGAGGGGCGCGACTATGGGGGTTGACTACTTCCCAATCGAAACCGACATGTTTCAACCCACACGCCCACGAGGGGCGCGACGCGACCTTGCAAATGCGTGCGTGCGACTATGCCGGTGTTTCAACCCACGCGCCCACGAGGGGCGCGACGTCGTTATCCATATACGGGGCCTTGCCTTCGAAGAAGTTTCAACCCACGCGCCCACGAGGGGCGCGACCAACCTACCCGAGGAGTACCTATGATCATCACGACGTTTCAACCCACGCGCCCACGAGGGGCGCGACACACGTATGCATAACTATTGTTGTGCAGATTGTGTGTTTCAACCCACGCGCCCACGAGGGGCGCGACGAGCTCCAACGTGCCGTCCTCGGCGCGGCGGTACCCGTTTCAACCCACGCGCCCACGAGGGGCGCGACCTTCAACCCGCTCGACGGCAAGGGCGTGCGCAACGAGTTTCAACCCACGCGCCCACGAGGGGCGCGACGCTTGCCACGAGCCAATCAAGACCATCCACCTTGTTTCAACCCACGCGCCCACGAGGGGCGCGACGGATCCCACGACGCGGGGCGTGAGGCTTCCGAGGTTTCAACCCACGCGCCCACGAGGGGCGCGACGCGCAAACGCAAAACGCTGGTACTGTCGGCGACAGTTTCAACCCACGCGCCCACGAGGGGCGCGACCTGGGTGGGCTGCACTGAGGCTGGCGGAGAGGGCGTGTTTCAACCCACGCGCCCACGAGGGGCGCGACGTGGCACCGTTCAATATATCGCCCGTTGTGTGCGATGGTTTCAACCCACGCGCCCACGAGGGGCGCGACGTAGTCGTACAGGGCCACGCGCTCGTCGAGCCCGAAGTTTCAACCCACGCGCCCACGAGGGGCGCGACCGGCCTCCATGTTGGACAGCAGGGCAGAGAGGGCCTGTTTCAACCCACGCGCCCACGAGGGGCGCGACGGGAACACCATGGCGATCTTGCCCAACGGCACGTCTGTTTCAACCCACGCGCCCACGAGGGGCGCGACATGAAGATGGGCGATTGCAGCGCGTCGAGCAGCGACAGTTTCAACCCACGCGCCCACGAGGGGCGCGACGACCTCGCGCTCGCCGACCTCGGCATCACAAAAGGGTTTCAACCCACGCGCCCACGAGGGGCGCGACTGGGTGCGCTCGCCACCGCGAACCGAGAGCACGTGTTTCAACCCACGCGCCCACGAGGGGCGCGACCGAGTATCTTCTTGCGGGTCATGCCGAGGCAATGTTTCAACCCACGCGCCCACGAGGGGCGCGACTTCCCATGGTCTAGCCCTCCGCTACGGTATTGGTGTTTCAACCCACGCGCCCACGAGGGGCGCGACGGCACCTATGCCGGTAACGATTCCCGACCCCATGACGTTTCAACCCACGCGCCCACGAGGGGCGCGACACGTCGCAGGCCCTATCGAACTCCATCCAGTAGGTGTGTTTCAACCCACGCGCCCACGAGGGGCGCGACTTCGGCGCGACATACGGCAGGTTGTTTCGCTTGCAGTTTCAACCCACGCGCCCACGAGGGGCGCGACGAAACAATCAAGGCAAGTTGCCAAGAATTCCAAGTTGTTTCAACCCACGCGCCCACGAGGGGCGCGACGCACTCCCCTACCCTTTGCGACGCGGTACAGGCTGTTTCAACCCACGCGCCCACGAGGGGCGCGACTTTGCCCAGATGCGCGCGAACGGGCGGCACCGGGTTTCAACCCACGCGCCCACGAGGGGCGCGACTCTGGTCGAAGTGTTCGGATGGATCGAATGGGCGTTTCAACCCACGCGCCCACGAGGGGCGCGACAGAGCAAGCACGGCAAGTGCGGCGGCAACGATAGGTTTCAACCCACGCGCCCACGAGGGGCGCGACTCGGCGTGGACCCCGAGCGCGTGGAGCGCGTCGGGTTTCAACCCACGCGCCCACGAGGGGCGCGACCGCGGCTGCCAAGGGCCTGCCGTACCGCCTCGTGGAGTTTCAACCCACGCGCCCACGAGGGGCGCGACATGCGGTACATGATACATATGTTCGTGGTTCTTGGTTTCAACCCACGCGCCCACGAGGGGCGCGACCCGGATCGCCCGCCCAGTAAGCCATGGCGTAGTCGTGTTTCAACCCACGCGCCCACGAGGGGCGCGACGGCGCTTTTTTTTGATCCACCACCTGATGATTTGGCGTTTCAACCCACGCGCCCACGAGGGGCGCGACCACTCCATTGGGCGCTCAGAAAGATCGTGGGATATAGTTTCAACCCACGCGCCCACGAGGGGCGCGACTGGCGAGCCGGCCTCGCCATGGAGCGTGGCGTACACTGTTTCAACCCACGCGCCCACGAGGGGCGCGACGAGGCTTTGGCTGGCATCTTACCAGGGCGCGCGGAGTTTCAACCCACGCGCCCACGAGGGGCGCGACGCGGTACAACTTGTAGCGTATGTGCAGGTCACGGCCCGTTTCAACCCACGCGCCCACGAGGGGCGCGACGTCCTGCATGTTGGTCGCATAGGTCAGCGTGACGTTTCAACCCACGCGCCCACGAGGGGCGCGACACCAGTACGGTTTTCAATACCAAGGCGCCACACAGTTTCAACCCACGCGCCCACGAGGGGCGCGACCATGCGCCATCGACCTAAGCAAAGACGTTAACTGGTTTCAACCCACGCGCCCACGAGGGGCGCGACTACTCGTTATGTTTTATGGGATGGTACATCCTGGTTTCAACCCACGCGCCCACGAGGGGCGCGACACGAAGGCGGCATCGTGCATGGCGGAGAGGAGATTGTGTTTCAACCCACGCGCCCACGAGGGGCGCGACTGTCTGATTATGCAGAATACTGCATTTCTGTCCAATAATATTCGGTTTTCAAAGATCGCAACGCTTAGCGAAGCTCGATTCCGTGCTTTCCGGCACGGAATTCTGCGCGAACCTCCTGAATGGAGCGTCATAGCTTGGGGTTCGCGCAATCCGATCCCCTCGCGCGTTCATTCAAAAGAAGAAGCTGCAAGTAACGTTTGGAATCGGCACTCAGCACCACCATTATAAAGTAGTTAAGGCGTCAGCGTTGACCATTCGAACGCGCCGCTCCCTCCACCCCGCCAACACCGCCCCCGTCCCCTCCCCCAAAACTATCCTCCCGCGCGCTTTTGGACATGGTGCCGCCATCCTCCGCCGGGCCATACTGTCCCTAACGTCATTCCCCTAGCTGCACCTCAGATCGACCGCACGTCGCACGTTTTTCGAAGGCAGGCGCCCGCAGGCACCGCGAAGCGGGCACACGGCATGGCAAGCCCCGTTCGGAAAGGAGTGGACCGAAGGCGAAACGATCATCCACAATCGTCGACCGACAAGACGAGAGGAAGAGGACTCATGGCTGAAGACAAGGTGGAGGTACTGCGAGCAGGTTGCTTCTTCTGCCACGTGCGCTGCGGCGTGCTGGTGACGAAGGTCAACGGCAGGATCACGAACATCGAGGGCGACCCGGACTGCCCGCACAACAAGGGCTACACGTGCTCCCGCTTGGACAAGGAACGCTACCTCGAGGGGTTCGTCTACAACCCGAACCGCCTGAAGAAGCCGCTCAAGCGCAAGGGAGAGCGCGGCGGCGGGCAGTGGGAGGAGATCTCGTGGGACCAGGCGTTCGACGAGATAGCCGCGAAACTCGCAGAGCTGCGCGACGAGTACGGCCCCGAGACGCTGGCCTTCACCGAGGGCACGGCGCGCACGTGGAGCTGGCTGCACTACAAGTTCACCAACCTGTTCGGCAGCCCGAACACCGGCGGCAACGGCACCATCTGCTACAGCTCCGACATGTGGCTCGAGCCCTGCACCTACGGCGGCTTCTGCTCCGACAAGGCCGACTGGGTGAACGCCGACCTCGTGGTGCTGTGGGGGCGCAACACCATCGCGTCGGAGCCGCTTTTGTGGCACTGGGTCGACACGAACCGCAAGGAGCGGGGCGCGAAGCTGCTGGTCATCGATCCGCGCTTCAGCGAAGTGGCCCAGCAGGCCGACCTGTTCCTGCAGCTGCGCCCCGGCACCGACGCGGCGCTCGCGCTCGGCTTCATCAACGTCATCATCGAAGAGGACCTCTACGACCACGAGTTCGTGGACGAGTGGTGCATCGGCTTCGACGAGCTGCGCGAGCGCGCCAAGGAGTACCCTCCCGAGAAGGTGGCCGAGATCACCTGGGTGTCCGCCGACAAGATCCGCGAGGCGGCGCGCCTGTACGCCACCGCGCCGTCGGCCTGCCTGCCCTGGGGCCAGAAGGGCGGCGACGCGAGCGGCATCAACGCCTCGAGCGCCATCCAGGCCAAGGCCATCCTGCGCGCCATCACGGGCAACATCGACAAGAAGGGCGGCGACCAGCTGGCGCCCCCATCGCGCTTCCCCCCGGCGTTCTACGAGCACTACGCGCTCTCGCAGGAGCAGCGCGACAAGATGATCGGCAACGACCGCTTCCCCGGCCTCACGTTCAAGGGCTGGGACGTCATCTCGCAGGCGTACCCGTCGTTCTACCCGTACAGCAACGCGCCGCTCCTGTTCCGCGCCATGCGCGACGGGGACCCTTACCCCGTGAAGGCGCTCATCGTGCAGGCCGACAACCCGGTCATGGCGTTCTCGAACACGAAGCTCGTGGTCGAAGCGCTCATGAACCTGGAGCTTCTGGTGGTGCACGACTACTTCCTCACACCTACCGCGGCGCTCGCCGACTACGCGCTGCCGGCGGCCACCTGGCTCGAGCGCCCCGACAACTGCTACGCGGTCATGAACCACCGCCCCATGTACTTCGGCGCGCAGGCGCGCGTGATCGAGCGGTTCGAGGGCGGCGCCGACGTGGACTTCCGCGACGACTACGAGTTCTTCTACGGCCTGGCCTGCCGCCTGGGCCAGGAGGACAAGTGGTGGGGACCGACCACCGCGGGCATGCTGGACTTCCAGCTGGCGCCCATGGGCATGACGCACGAGAAGTTCTACAACGACGTGAAGTACATGGCCGGCCAGAAGAAGTTCGAGAAGTACAAAGAGCCCGGCTACAAGTTCCTCACGCCCTCGGGCAAGGTGGAGCTGAAGTCGAGCGTGGTGGAGAAGCTGGCCGCGGAAACAGGGCTGCCGTTCGACCCGCTGCCGCACTTCGAGTACCCGGGCCTCAGCGTGGAGAAGCACCCCGAGTGGGAAGGCGTCTACCCGCTCGTCATGATCACCGGCGCGCGCTTCATGCCGTTCTACCACTCGGAGCACCGCCAGCCCGGGCCGTACCGCGACCTGCACCCCGACCCGATCTTCGACATCCACCCCGACACAGCCATCGACCTGGACATCCGCGACGGCGACTGGTGCTGGATCGAAACGCACATGGGCCGCATCAAGCAGCGCGCCCGCAAGACGTCCATCGTGGACCCGCGCGTCATCAGCGTGCAGCACGACTGGTGGTTCCCGGAGAAGGAGGAGGCCTTGCCGAGCCTGTTCGGAGCGTTCGAGTCGAACGCGAACGTGCTTCTGGACGACGACCCCGAAACGCTCGACCAGCTCATCGGCGCCTGGCAGCAAACCGGCGTGGCCGCAAGGGTATACAAGTGCGAGGAGCAGGACCGGTAGGAAAACGACGCGGCGGCGGGTCGGGCCGGTTTCGACCGCCCGCGCGGCGCGCGCCATCGCCCGCCGACGAGGATCGGGGGCGGGCGCGTTGGCATGTTGACGATTCCCGCGCGGCGCCCCGCCGCGCGGACGACCAAGAAAGGCGGATGATCTCCATGGCTGCCGATCTCGACAAGCTGTTCGGTATCGACCCCGACGCAGTGGCGAAGCTCAAGGACCTGGGCATCGACACCATCGAGGACTTCTACGAAGTGGCCAAGCATGCCGATTCCCGCGCGGAGCTCGCGGAGAAGATCGGCGTCGACCCCTTCAAGCTGGAGGAATGGTCCTCGACGGCCGGCAACTTCATCCTCATGTCGAACTGCGAATGGTAAGGAGGTAGCGCCATGTGCTTCAGACCACCCACGGCGGAGGCGGGCGAGGTGGTGTGCCCCAGCTGCTACATCGTCGCCGAGCCGAATGCCGACGGCACCTGCCCCGAGTGCGGCGCGATGATGAGGAAGCCGCAGGATCAAGCGGCCCCGCCCGGCGCCCCAGGCGCTCCCGCCGCGCCGGGCGCGCCCAAGGCCCCCGCGCCGCCGAAGGCGCCGGGAAGTTCAGAGGACGGCGCATAGCCGACCCTTCCCGATCGACGCGCACCGAGAAGTTCCCGCGGCGCCCCGTTTCGCCGCGGGAACTTCCGCGCTATCATGGAAGCCGCAGCAGCCCGCGCCGCCGACCGGCCGCGCGGCAGACGAACCGTTCGAGGTGCCGCATGAGCCCGAAACGCTACGAAGCGAAGCTCCGCCTGGCCGAGGCGTTCGTGCGCCTCGTGGAAACCATGCCCGCGGAACGGATCACCGTCAACCAGATCGCGGAGGCGGCGGGCAAGCACCGCAAGACGTTCTACTACCACTTCGCCGACAAGGAGCAGCTGGTCGTCTGGCTGTTTCGCTACGATTTGGCAAGCGGGCTCGCCGACAAGTTCCCCGAGGACTTGCTCGTGCGCGAACACGACGCACCCGACAACCCGCTCGCGGAGCTCCCCTTCTACGCGCGCAGGATCGAAGAGTCGGGGCGCATCTACAACGCCCCCTTCTTCGCGGCGCTCTCCTATTCTTTGGAGAAGCGAAGGGCGTACTACCGCTGCATCTTCTCGACCCGCGGTCCAGGAACGCTCGACTTCTACCTGCACCAGCTGTTCTTCCCGGTGATCAAGGAGGACATACTGTTCCTGATCGACCGCGAGATCGACCGGCAGAGCGCGGTGGAGCAGAGGGCCCTGCGCGAGCGCCTGACGGGCAACGCGGGGGTCGACTTCCTCGCCGAGTTCTACACAGGGGCGGTCCTGTCGCGCTACGTCGAGCGCCTCAACTACACGTCGGCGCGGCGCACCGCACGCGACATCATCCCCTTCGAGAACGTCGTGCACGACTCGCTGGCAGCCCTCATACGGCAGGAGATCGAGAAAGCCGCCCGGGAACCCGGCGCCGAGGAACGGAAAAGGAAAGGAGACGCCCCATGTGCATCCCCTGCGTGATGTGCGGCGCCTGCATGGACGGCGACGGCACGGCCGCCGACGACGGCCGCTGCCCCGCATGCGGCGAGCCGGTCGCTCCCGATGCGGTGAGCTGCCCGAAGTGCTTCACGTTCCTCTACCGCAAACCCGTTGCGCCGAGCGATCGGCGCGAGGCGGACCGCGTCGATCGGGCTCAACCGGAAGGCGGCGCATAGGGCGCCGCCCGACTGGAAGCGCCGATCCTTCGTTGGCCTCGCGGCCCGCGCTCCGAACTTGTGCGGTTCGAGAGCGGCCCACCGATCAACTGCCGGCGAGAACGAGCCCGCAGCCGTTCATCCTCGCGCCGAAGCGCGCCAATCGCCTCGCCGCAGGCAGTACGCCTCAAGATCGCGCACGACGCCGTCGGGACCGACCTCGGCGGCATGGAGGGTGCCCTCATGCGCGAAGCCGCACTTCTCGATGACACGGCGGGAGCGGTCGTTGGACGGGTAGTGCGTGCAGGTGACCAGGTCGAGCGCCAGCTCCTCGAAGCCGTAGCGCAGCACCTCGCGCGACGCCTCGGTCATGAGGCCGCGGCCCCAAGCGGGCTTCGCCATCGAGTAGCCCAGCATGAGGGCGTCCACGTTGCGCCGCTGCGGGTCGGGGATGAGGCCGACCGAGCCGATGCAGGGGCCCGTGCGCAGCGCAGCGCCCCCGTCGCCGGGCGCGGCGGCAGACCCGCTGGCGGAAAGCTTCTCGAACAAGCCGAACACGTGCGGCTCGCAGGCCACGGCCTCGATGAACGCGCGCGAGTCCTCTATAGTGCGGTGCATGGGCCAGCCGGCGTCCGCGCCCACGTCGGGATCCGAGCAATAGGCGAACACGTCCTCGGCGTCGTCCGGCACGATGGCGCGCAGCACCAGCCGCTCGGTCTCGAGCACGGGGCAGTCGGCGGCGGAGTCGGCCAGCAGACCGGGCCGCGCGCCCGGATGGCGCGCCTCGGACGCGGCGAGCGCGGCGCGCAGGCGCCCCTCGTCGATCACGCGCATGCCTTCCCCGCGCAGCAGGCGCGCCGCAGCACCGTAGCCTTCCGCGAGCGTGCCCGTGAACGTGCCGTCGTATACGCGCCCGCTGCCGCACGCCGGGCTCTTGGCCTTGAGCACGGCCAGCTTGCACCCGTTTCGCTGCACGATCTCGAGCGCCTTTCGCGCACCTTCCATGAACGCGGCCGTGACGTCGGCACCTTCCGCGTCCGTCACGCGCAGGACGCGCTCGGACGCGGCGATCTCGCTCGGCGGACGCGGCACGGGCAGGCCGCCGAGGACCTCCGGGCACAGCCCCACGAGCTCGACGCCGTCAACGTCTCGCAGGGACCGAGCCGTTTCGTTCGGGCAAGCCCGCCCGTCGAAGCGGCATGACTCCCCCATAAGGCAGGAGCTGATGGCTATCTTCAAGAGCGGCCTCTCTTCCGTAGCATCGGACAATAACGACGGCCATTCTACCACGCCGTCCCTCTCGCGGCGTTGCCCTTCGCGTGGGCTCCGCGTACAATGGGCACCCATGAGCCTCATCGACGACATACGCGCCTACGAACCCTTCAACGAGCAGGAGGAGGCCGACCGGCAGGTCATCCTGCACGCGCTCGAAACCGACCCGCACGCATTCGACCGCTCGTCGGCCGCCCATATGGCCTGCTCCGTCTGGACGGTCGATCCCGCCCGGAAACGCACGCTCATGGTGTACCACAACCTTTACGACTCATGGAGCTGGATCGGCGGGCACGCCGACGGCGAGCGCGACCTCGCCCGCGTGGCGCTGCGCGAGCTGGAAGAGGAGACCGGGGTCGCGCATGCGCGCCTCGTGCCGTGCGGACCGGGCGGCATCTACTCGCTCGAGGTGCTCACGGTGGACGGTCACGAGAAGCGCGGACGCTACGTGAGCTCGCATCTGCACCTGAACGTCACCTACCTGGCCGTGGCCTCGCCGGACGAGCCGCTGCGCATCAAGCCCGACGAGAACAGCGGCGTGAGGTGGGTGGACCTGGACGACGTCTGCGCCGTGTCGACCGAGCCCTGGATCGCGATGCGCATCTACCGCAAGCTCATCGACAAGCTGGCCGCCGTCGACCTCGGCTGAGCAGAGCGCACGCAGCGGAAAGTCCCTCGAAAACCCGCAGAGCAGCCGGCACTGCAGCGTCACGCCACCGTGTAGCCGTTTCTCCCGTTATCTTTCGTTCGATAAAGAGCCTGGTCGGCAGCATGGTACAGCGTTCTGAAATCGTTACGTCCGCCGCCGCAGCGAACAGCGCCCAAGCTCACGGTGATGGGCGGCGTGCATTGCGCGAACGCGGCCTCCACCTCTTCGACGATGCCGCGCGCGAACCGCTCCACTTCGTCATCGGAGCACGGCTCGGGAAGGAACAGCAGGAACTCGTCCCCGCCGAGCCGGGCGAAGCTCGCCTCGTCCGAAAGGAGCCCGCGCACGGTGTCGGCCAGCGCCACGAGCACATCGTCGCCCCGATCATGGCCGTACTCGTCGTTCACTCTCTTGAAGTCGTCCACGTCGACGATGGCGAGCGCGCCGCCGCCTCCGTCGGCGACCTGCTGATTGACGATCGCCTCGATGGCGACGCGGTTCAAAGCGCGCGTCAGCCCGTCGCGTTGGGATAGCTCGGTCAGCAGCTCCATGCGGCGCTTGGCATCGTCGATGTTCCGCAAGCAGCCGACCACCGCATGCACGACCCCGTTGCCGTCGGCCAAAGGCGTCAGGCTGAGCGACGACCACACGTAGCGCCCTTCCCCGTCGCGAACCTTCAGCTCCATGCTCCCCGGCTCCTTCGAGCGCGCGGCCGCCTGAGCCAGCGCCTCGAAGTGCCGGCGAGAGGATTCGTCTATCCAGCCGTCACGCAACAGCACGCCGAGCGGCCCCTCCGGAGGCTCACCGGAGAACACCTGGCGGTAGTTCTCGCTGAACGAAATCTCTCCCGTGTCGTCGTTCCATTCGAAGACCACGTTGCCGCTGCCCTGAATGGCCAGACGGTACTTCTCCTCGCTCAGCTTGAGCGCCTGCTCCATCGTCTTGAGTTCGGTCACGTCGGTGAGCATGCAGTGGATGTAGCGCTTCCCGTCGTCGTGCAGCACCGCCTTGGCGCGGTCGAGGACGTGAACGCAGCTGCCGTCCTTCCTTTTCAACCGATACTCCACTTCGAAGGTGTCGCCCCGCGAGAACTGGTCGACCACCTCGGCGGTCAGACGCTCGACGTCGTCTTCGTGAACAAGCTGCATCTGCTCTTTCCGCAGAAGTTCGTCATGCGTGTAGCCGCTCAGCCGCGTCATCCCCTCCGTGGCGTAGCGCAGATGGAACGGCGGATCGTAATCCGAGTACACGATGCCTCCCTGCAGGTTTTCCAGCAGGAAGCTGTTCTCCAAGAAGGCGTCGCCGTGAAGACCGTCTTCTCCCATGCCAACCATCGCCTCTCCCCTCGCGCTCTTGGCCGTGCAAGGCTGGATCGGTCCTTCGTTCGATGCGCCCGTCGCGGTCACCGTCAAGTATAACGCCTGCTTCTCGGCGCGTATCGGAAAATCCCACTGTTTTGATCGGTAAAAGCCCCTTTTTCGACGTTCGGCTTCAACCCGCAGGCGCTCGACGCTGATAAAATCGGGAAAGCCGCTTCGCGGTCGAGCGAATAATCACGCGAACGAACGTTCCGTTATAGTATACTGAAAGTTCTTCGCACAAAAGAGAGGCTGCCATGGTATCCGAAGACGAGCTCGACCGTCACTGCCACCCGCGCACGTTGCAGCGGGCCCAGGCGATCGCGGCCTCCGATCGGAACATCCTCACGAAGCAGGTGCGCTACGACGGCGACGAGACCGTGCTCTCCGCGTTCGTCGCTTCGAGCAACGGCTGGAACGACCGCTATCGCACCTCCGCGTCCTTCGACGAGGAGGCCGACGTCGTCACGGACTACGCGTGCACCTGCCCCGCCTACCGCGAGTACGACGGCATGTGCAAGCACTCCGCGGCGTTGCTCCTGGCCTACGGGAAGGCGCCGGAAAAGTTCTTGGGCTACCGGGAGGTGCGCACGGCCTCCACCTCGCCGAGCATCGCCGCGTTCATGGAGCGCGCGCGGCAGGCGGATGCCGAGGAGCCGGGCACCGTGGACGTGGAGGCCACCGTCGCCTACGGCTACCGCACGTGGTCGGCGCACTTCCGCGTGGGCGGCCCGAACGGGTCCTACGTGCTGCGGAGCATCTCCGACTTCGTGCGCCGCATGCGCACCGGCGAGCGTTTCGCCTACGGCAAGAAGCTCGCCTTCGCCCACGTCCCCTCCGCGTTCACCGACCGCGGGCGCGCCCTCGTCGGCTTCCTGGACAAGGCGGTCTCGTTGCGCGAGCAGGCGAACGGCCCGCTGTACGGCCGCTACCGCAGCCGCGAGGAAGTTGAGCGCAGCCTGGATCTGTCGGACTGGGAGCTCATCGAGCTTCTGGACGTGCTCGACGGCACCTCGTTCACCGTCGAAGGGACCGACTACGGCACGCGCTCCGTCACGCAGGCGCGCATCGTGCACGAGGACCCGTTCATCGACGTGCGCCTGAACCGCACGGACAAAGGCGGCTTCGCCATCGCGCGGGGGGACGACATCCCCTTCGCCGCGCAGGGAGAGCGCATGTACGTATGGCAGGACGACCTGTTCTACCGCTGCTCGCCCGGCTTCGCGCGCACGGCCGACTTCCTGCGCAACGTGTACGGAAGCGACGACGACCGCCTGTTCGTGAGCGAGACCGACATGCCCCTGTTCTGCGCGGCCGTGCTGCCCGCCATCGAAGAGCACCTGCACGTGATCGCCCCCGCCGAGGTGAACGCCTACCGCCCGGTACCCTGCCAACTGGAGTTCTACTTCGATCGGGACAAGCGCGGGGTGACCTGCGACGCCCAAGCCGTGTACGGAGAGCACCGCCACCCGCTGTTCGAGGCGCTGGGAAGCGGGACCGCAGGCGGCCGTCCGTCTCGGGGCGAAGGGCCCGACGCGCCTCCCGGCCCGCTGCGCGACGAGCGCCTGGAAGGCAAGGCGCGCGATCTGGTGGAGCGCTACCTCGACCTGCCGGATCCTTTCATCGAGATAGGCGACGACGAGGCCATCGCCACGCTCGTGTTCGGCGGCCTCGCCCGCTTCCAGGAGCTCGGCGAAGTGTTCACCACGCCCGCCTTCGACCGGCTCTTGCGCGACAAGCAGCCGCGCATCGCCACGGGGCTCTCCCTCGCGGGGGACCTGGTGAACCTCACCGTGTCGTCCGACGACCTTCCGGCCTCGGAGCTCGCCGCGCTGCTTTCCAGCTACCGCAAGCGCAAGCGCTACCACCGGCTGCGCAACGGCGCGTTCATGAGCCTGGAGGGCTACGACCTGGCCGAGCTCGACCGCCTGGTGGAGGACTTCGGCATCACGGCCAGGGAGCTCTCGTCGGGCACGGTGCAGCTGCCCGCCTTCCGCGCGCTCTACCTGGACGAGGCGCTGGCCGACGCCGAGCGCGACGAGTCGTTCACGCGCTACGTGGAGAACTTCCGCAAGGTGGACGAGCGCGCCTACCGCGCGCCGGCGTCGCTCGCGGGCACGCTGCGCCCCTACCAGGAGGCGGGCTTTCGCTGGATGAGCGCGCTCGCCGACGCGGGGTTCGGCGGTATCCTGGCCGACGAGATGGGCTTGGGCAAGTCCGTGCAGCTCATCGCCTTTTTGCTCGCACGGCGCGAGGAGGCGCGCGAGGCGGGGCCTAGCCTTATCGTGTGCCCCGCCTCGCTCGTGTACAACTGGAAGGCCGAGTTCGAGCGGTTCGCGCCCGAGCTGAACGTGCGCGCCGTGGCGGGCACGAAGCGCGAGCGGACCCTCGCGCGCGACGAAGCCTGCGGCACCGCGACGCACGGACGCGGAACGACCGGCGGCAAGCCCTGCGACGTGCTCGTGACCTCCTACGACCTGCTGCGCATCGACGCGGACGACTACGCCCGCCGATCATTTTTCTGCTGCGTGCTCGACGAGGCGCAGTACGTGAAGAACCATGCCACCAAGACGGCGCGCGGCGTGAAGCGCGTGCGGGCGCGCCACCGCTTCGCCCTCACCGGCACGCCGGTGGAGAACCGCCCGAGCGAGCTGTGGAGCATCTTCGACTTCCTCATGCCGGGGCTACTGGGCTCCTACATGCGCTTCCGCGAACGCTTCGAGCTGCCGCTGCTCGGCGGCGACGACGAGGCCGCTCGGCGACTGCAGGCGCTCGTGGGGCCGTTCATGCTCCGACGCCTGAAGGCCGACGTGCTGCGCGACTTGCCCGACAAGCTGGAATCGGTGGTGCGCGTGAGCCTGGAGGGCGAGCAGCGCCGCCTGTACGCCGCGAGCGAGCAGCAGCTGCGGGAGGCGCTGACCGCGCAGCACCGCGAGCGCAAGAGCCGGGAGCGCGACCGCACCAAAGTCGAGGTGCTCGCCGAGCTCACGAGGCTGCGCCAGCTGTGCTGCGATCCGGGGCTTCTGTACGAGAACTACGACGGCCCCGCCGCGAAGCTGGACGCCGTCGTGGAACTGGTGGAGTCCGCTTTGGACGCCGGGGAGAAGACGCTCGTGTTCTCGCAGTTCACGAGCTTCCTCGCGCGCATCTCGAAGCGGCTCGCGCGCGCCGGCGTGCCCCACTACACCATCACGGGCGCCACGCCCAAGAAGAAGCGCCTGGAGCTGGTGGACGCCTTCAACGCCGACGACACGCCCGCGTTCCTCGTGTCGCTCAAGGCGGGCGGCACGGGGCTCAACCTCACGGGCGCGTCGGTGGTCGTGCACGCCGACCCCTGGTGGAACGCCGCCGCGCAGAACCAGGCCACCGACCGCGCGCACCGCATCGGCCAGACGAAGGTGGTGAGCGTGCACCAGGTCATCGCCGAGGGCACCATCGAGGAGCGCATCCTGCGCCTTCAGGACGCCAAGAGCGAGCTGGCCGACCGCCTGGTGGCCGGCGGCGGCATCTCGCTGGCCAGCTTGAGCAAGGAAGAGCTCGCAGACCTGCTGCAGGGCTAGTTGTCATCCTGAGCGGAGCGCCGAAGGCGCGGAGTCGAAGGATCTTCAGCATCGGAAGGATTCCATCGTCGAAGATCCTTCGACTCCGGCCTGCGGCCTCCGCTCAGGATGACAAGAAGAGGAGGGCTTGCGGCCTTCCACCAGGATGACAAGAGGGGGCCTGCGGCCCCCTCTCAAGATGACAGAAAGATCGCCCGCCCGAAGCTCAGAACTTCGCGAAGCGCTCGTAGCGGGCTTCCAGCACCTCTTCGATCGGCTGCTCGCACAGCTCGGCGAGGACATCCGCCACGTAGGCGCGCACCTGCTCGGCGGCGGCCTCGGGGTTTTCGTGGGCCGGAGCGGGACCTTCGGACAGCACGGCGTCCACGATGCCCATTTGGCAGGCCTCCGCGGCGCTCATCTTCATGACGGCAGCGGCCTCGGGCGCGCGGGTGCGATCTTTCCAGAGGATGGACGCGAAGCCCTCCGGCGACAGCACCGAGTACACGGCGTGCTCCTGCATGGCCACGCGGTCGGCCAGCGCCAGCGCCAGCGCGCCGCCGCTTCCGCCCTCGCCCAGAAGCACGCTCACCACCGGCACGCGCAAGCCAGCCATGGCCAGCAGGTTGTCGGCGATGGCGTTGCCCTGCCCGCGCTCCTCGGCCTCCATGCCGCAGAACGCGCCCTGCGTGTCCACGAGACACACCACGGGGCGGCCGAACTTCTCGGCCTGGCGCATGAGGCGCAGGGACTTGCGGTACCCCTCGGGCTGCGGGCAGCCGAAGTTGCGGCGGATGCGCTCCTTGAGGTCGGCCCCCTTCTCCTGCGCGATCACCGTGACGGCACGGCCGCCTATCCAGCCCACGCCGGCGACCACCGCCCCGTCGTCGCCGAACGCGCGGTCGCCGTGCAGCTCGATGAAACCGTCCACGAACGCGTCGATGTAGGCCCGCGCCGTGGGGCGGTGCACGTTGCGCGCGAGCTGCACGCTCTGCCAAGCGCGGTTGCCGGGATCGGCGGCCACGTTCGCGTCACCGCCCACCACCACGCCGTTCACCTCGAGCGACGCGCCCTCCTCCGCGTCGAAGCCGCCGCGCGAGAGCGCCTTCTCCAAACGCTTGGGCATCGCAGGCCCGGAAGCCTTGCGCTCGAAGCGCCCGGCAAGGCCGGACAGCAGCCGCTGGGCCCGCCGGGAGCCGCGCGCGGCGGCGTCGCCGAACGGCAGGCCGCCCTCGGGCTCCAGCATGCCGTACGTCACCGTGTTGTAGGTGTCCGTGCCGTGCTCCAGGTTGTCGCGCACCTTCCGGTAGTCCAACAGGATGGCGCTCTCGCCCGGTCCGCACGAACCGCGATCCACCGTTGCCAGATGGATGGCCAGCAGGTGCGCGAGCGTCGCGCGCATGTCTGCGCGCTCCACGATGGCGTCGATCAAGCCGTGCTCGAGCGCGAACTCGGCGGTTTGGAAGCCCTCGGGCAGCTCCTGCTTGATGGTGTCCTTGATGACGCGCTGGCCGGCGAAGCCGATGAGCGCGCGCGGCTCGGCCAGGATGACGTCGCCCTGCATGGCGAACGACGCGGTCACGCCGCCCGTGGTGGGATCGGTGAGCACCGAGAGGTACGGCAGCCCCGCCTGGGCGTGGCGCGAAAGCGCGCACGAGACCTTCGCCATCTGCATGAGGGACACGAGCCCCTCCTGCATGCGCGCCCCGCCCGACGCCGTGAACACCACCACGGGCAGGCGCTCGTCGGTGGCGCGCTCCACCATCCGGCTGAGCTTCTCGCCCACGACCGACCCCATGGACCCCATGAAGAACCGCGACTCCATGATGCCCACGGCCACGCGCAGGCCCGCGATGCGGCCCTCTCCCGTGCGCACGGCCTCCTCGAGGCCGGTTTTCTCGCGTTGCGCGGCCAGCTTGTCGTCGTAGCCCGGGAAGTTCAGCGGGTCGGTCTCGGGCACGCGGCGGTTCCACTCGACGAAGCTGTCCGCGTCGAGCGTGTCGTCGATGCGCTCGGCCGACGACATGCGGAAGTATCCGCCGCACGAGGGGCACACGTAATGCCCGGACGCCAGGCTGGCCTCGTCGAACGAAAGGCCGCAGTGCTGGCAGGTGCGCCAGGTTCCGTCGTCGGCGGCGGGCTTGTCGGTAGAGCAGAGGATCCAGCCGAGCGCCGGCGCGTCCGGGTTCATCGCGCGGAACACGCGCACGCCCCGCGCGGCGGCACGGGCCAGGAAGCTGTCCACCTCGGCCAGGGGGAGCGCCTCGTCGGAGAGCAGCACCACCGCCGCCTCGCACTCGGCAGCCGCCTCCAGCACGGCGTGGCCGTTGCAGAACAGCGCGTCGGAGTACTTCTCGCCCAGGCACACCGCACGCTGGGCCGCCTTGAGGTAGCCCTCGTTGCGACGGTCCTGCGTGTACGCCGCGCAAGCGCAGAAGCCCGCGTCCGCCACGGCCTGCAGCAGCCGCTTCGCCGATTTCGAGCGCGCCATCACGAGCGCGACGGGCTTCGCCGCCGGTTCCGCGACGCGGGCTGCCCGCTCGGCACGGGCGGCGGTTTGGGCCTCGCCCGGCGCCACGGCGGTGTACTCCGACATGTCGGCCGCGTCCAGCGCGTTCGGGGCCACCGGGGAGCCGGCGGCCTCCTCCACCATGCGCGACAGGCGGTAGGCGACGTCGGCCGATTCCTGCGCGGGAGCCGCATCTTCGACCGCGCTCCCCTGCGGGACGACCTCGCCGTCGGCGGAGAGCGTGATGTAGTTCTGCTTGCGTTGCTTCATCGAATGATCCCTTGCCTCTGTCTCGGGGCGCGAGCGCGCCGCCTTACGCCTCGGCCTTCGCCAGCACGTACTTCTGCGTGGCCGTGGCGCACACCGCGCCGTCCACGCTGGCCTCCACCTCGGCCACGCACAGACGCGACGAGGACTTCACGATGCGCCCTTTCAGCGTGAGCGTCTCGCCCGGCTCCACCTGCCGGCGGAACTTCGCGCCGTCGATGCCGGTGAGAAAGCCGATGGATCCCTCCGCGCCGCGCTCCACGAGGATGCAGAACGAGGCCGCCTGCGCGAGCGCCTCCATGATGATGACGCCCGGCAGCACCGGATGCCCAGGGAAATGCCCCGCGAACAGGGGAAGGGAGGGATCGACGTCCAGCTCGGCCGTCACTTCCACGCCCGGCTCGCACGCCACCACCCGGCTCACCCAGCAGAACGGGTCGCGATGCGGCAGCACCGCCTCGATGACGTCCTTGCCGCAGGGATATTCGATGTCCATGCTCTTTCCTTCCAACGTTCCTTGCCTTGCGGAGCGGTTCCGCAGGACGACCGCCCTCCGCTTCGAGCGACGGCAATCCTCGTAGGGCGCTCTCCAGAGCGCCCGTTCCGGCAAAGCCGGAAAACCCAACCATGTGCCGCGTTCTCGCGCTTCGCGCGAGCGGGCGCTCTGGAGAGCGCCCCTACGGTCAACCTGCCAATCACTTGCTCTGCCATGGCGAACTCGCAGGTTGGCGCTAGTAAGTCAGCGAGGGCGTCCGTGGTGCCCGAGATCGTGGGGATGGCGAGGACGAAGCGTACTTCGGTACCCGAGCCCTCGGCATCGCCGCGAGATCGGGTGCCACGGACGGCCGCAGCGTCGGCCTATTTCGCCGTTCGGCAGAACGGCGAAATAGCCAACGAGGCGTTGTGCCCGCCGAACCCGAGCGAGTTCGACAGCGCCACCTTCTGCGGGTAGTTCGTCTTCGCCTCCGTGACGACTTTCACCGGGCATTCCGGATCGGCCTCGGCGAAGCCGGCCGTGGGCGGCACGCAGTCGTTCATCACGGACAAGGCGCACACGATGGCCTCGATGGCGCCCGCGGCGCCCAGCGTGTGGCCCGTCGTGCCCTTCACCGACGTCACCGGGACCGCGTGCCCCGCCTCTTCGCCCATGAGCGCCAATAGCGCCTTGGACTCGGTAGCGTCGTTCGCGGGCGTGCCCGTGCCGTGCGCGTTCAAGTGTCCCAGATCGTCCGACGTGAAGCCGCCCTCCTCAAGCGCCTGGCGCATCGCGCGCGCCACGCCCTCGCCGCTGGGCTCGGGGGCCGTCATGTGGAAGGCGTCGCCCGTGGAGCCGAAGCCCGTGACCTCGGCCAGCACCGTCGCGCCTCGTCCGAGCGCGTGCTCGAGCGACTCCAGCACCACCGCGCCCGCGCCCTCGCCCGCCACGAACCCCGCGCGGCGCACGTCGAACGGTAGCGACGCCTGCGCGGGATCATCGGCCTTCGACAGCGCGCCGAGGTTCGAGAACCCGGCCAGGCAGATGGGCGACACGGACTCCTCCGAGCCGCCGGCCAGCGCCGCGTCGATGTAGCCGTGGCGGATGTCGCGCACGGCCGCGCCGATGGAATGCGCGCCGGTGGCGCAGGCGGTGACCACGTTCAGGCACTCGCCGCGCAGCCCGTAGCGGATGGAGAGGTTGCCGGCCGCGATGTTGCCGATCATCGTGGGGATGAAGAGCGGGCTCACGCGCTTCGGCCCCTTCTCGGCCAGGGTGAAGAAGCCGCTCTGCAGCTCGTCGATGCCGCCGATGCCGGTGCCGAACACGCATGCGATGCGCGTGGTGTCTTCGGCTTCCAAGTCAAGACCCGACTGCGTCAGCGCCTCGTCGGACGCGACGATGGCGTACTGCACGAACCGCTCGAAGCGGCGCGCCTCCTTCTTCGACAAACCGTGCTCGGTGGCGTCGAAATCGCGCACCTCGGCTGCGATATGCACGTCGTAGTCGGCCGTGTCGAAGCGCGTGACCGGCCCGATGCAGCAGGCGCGGCCCATGACCGCGTCCCACAGCGCCCCCACGCCCACGCCGGCGGGCGACACGGCGCCCATGCCGGTGATGACCACGCGATGCGTGCCGTCGGGACGGCGCGTCGATGCGTTCGTGTTCTCGCTCATAGCGACATACCTCCGTCGATGCAGACAACCTGTCCGGTGATGTAGCCCGCGTCCTCGCTGGCCAAGAAGCGCACGAGTTTCGCCACGTCCTCGGGCTCCCCGAGGCGCTTGGACGCGATGCGCCCCACGATGGCCTCGCGCTGCTTCTCCGACAGCGCGTCGGTCATGTCGGTGGCGATGAAACCCGGCGCCACCGCGTTCGCCGTGATGTTGCGGGCCGCCAGCTCGCGGGCGATGGATTTCGTGAGGCCGATGACGCCGGCCTTCGAAGCCGCGTAGTTCGCCTGGCCCGCGTTGCCCGCCACGCCCACGACGCTCGACAGGTTCACGATGCGCCCGTAGCGCTGCTTCATCATGCGTTGCGCCGCGGCCTTGCAGCAGTTGAACGTGCCTTTGAGGTTCACGTCGATAACCGCGTCGAAGTCCTCTTCCTTCATGCGGGCCACGAGGCCGTCGCGCGTGATGCCGGCGTTGTTCACCAGCACGTCCACGCGTCCGAACGCCTCCTGGGCGGCGTCGATGAGCGCAGCGGCTTCGGCGGCGTCGGCCACGTTGGCGGCCACCGCGATGGCGCGCACGCCGTGGTCGGCCGCGAGCTGCTCCGCCAGCTCGCGTGCGGCGGGCAGACCGCCCTCGCTCGAGCAGTTCACGCACACGTCGAAGCCCGCGCGTGCCAGCTCCTCGGCCACCGCGCGGCCGATGCCGCGGCTTGAGCCGGTGACGACCGCGCTGCGGCGCGGGGTTTCGGTATCGTTGGTCATAGGGTGGAAGCTCCTATTCGGAATCGGTTGCGGAGGAGGCGGCGAGGAAGCCGTCGAAGCTCGCGCGGTCCTGCACGCAGGCGCGCTTCGCGGTCAAGGCGCAGCGCTTCACGAGGTTCGCCAGCACCCCGCCGAAGCCCACCTCGACGAACGTGTCGGCTCCGGCGCCGGCCAGCGCCTCGACGCTCTGCTGGAAGCGCACGGGACTCGTGAGATGGCGCACGAGATGGTCGCGCGCCTCGGCGGCGGACAGCGGCGCGGCGGTGACGTTGCAGACGAGCGGGATGCGCGGCTCCGAGAACTCGACGTCCTCCAGGTAGGCGGCGAGCCCGGCCGCGGCATCGGCCATGAGAGGGCTGTGGAACGCGCCCGACGTGGCCAGGCGCGACGAGCGCTTCCCCGCCTCGGCCCACGCCGCCTCGGCGCGCGCGACGGCCGCCGACGCGCCCGCGACGACGATCTGCCCCGGGCAGTTGAAGTTCGCGGGCACCAGCACCTCGCCTTCGGCGCACTGGTCGCAGAGCGCGACGACACTCTCCTCGTCAGCCTTCAAAAGGGCGCTCATGGCCCCCGGATGCGCGGCGGCCGCCTCGGCCATGAGCTCCGAGCGCGCCTTCACGAACGCGAACGTCGCCTCGTCGGAAAGCATGCCCGACACGGCCAGCGCGCTCACCTGCCCCAGCGAGAAGCCCAGCACCGCCGCCGGCTCCGCGCCGCGCGCCATGAGGGCGCGCGCGACAGCCACCGACAGCACGCACAACGCCGGCTGGGCGTTGCGCGTGTCGTTGAGCTCGTCGGGATCGGCGTTGAGCACGAGGTCGGCCACGTCGTATCCCAGCACGTCTGACGCGCAGGCGAACACCTCCCCCACCTCTTTCACAGCGAGGAGATCGCCCCCCATGCCGGGTTTCTGCGACCCCTGCCCCGAGAACATGAACACAGGCGCACCAGAGGAGATGGAAGGGATCGCCGAACCGGAACAGGGCTGGACGGCAACACTCGTCAAACGACTTCCGGCGTCCTTGGAGCAGGAGGCGTCGGGGGTGCCCACCAAGCGAGTTCCGCAGCGCAGCGAGGACTGTTCGAGCGACTGGGTATCCCCGACGCCTCCTGCGGTCGCACAGCAAGCAACCTCTTCGGGGGACTGGGTGTCGACGACCGGCCCTCCCGCAGGTTGAAGATCAGCCACGGCAAACCTCCTAGATCGCGCGCCCGCGCCGAGCGTTCAGCGCAGCCACCGCTTCGAGGTCGAGCCCGCCGAGCGCTTCCGCCTCTTTCACCATTGCGGCGATAGCCTCCGCCGCCGTCGCGCGCTCGTGCACGAGTGCGGCGGACTGGCCGGCCATCATGGTGCCGTTGTCCACGTCGCCCTCCACCGCGCGGCGCAGGGAGCCCACGTACATGGCCTCCAGCTCGTTGCCGTTGGCGGCGACGTCGCCCTCGAGCTTGCGCACGGTGCGGGCGAACTTGTTCTTCAGGCAGCGCACGGGATGCCCGCTGCCGCGGCCCGTGACGATGGTGTCGGCGTCCTTGGCGGCGATCACCTTGTCCTTGTAGGCGTCGGCGATGGTGCACTCGTCCACCGTGAGGAAGCGGGTGCCCACCTGCACGCCCTCGGCGCCCAGCGCGAAGGCGGCGGCCATGCCGCGCCCGTCGGCGATGCCGCCCGCGGCGATCACGGGGATGGACACGGCGTCGCACACCGCCGGGATGAGCGCCATCGTGGTCAGCTCGCCGATGTGGCCGCCGGCCTCGGTGCCCTCGGCCACCACGGCGTCGGCGCCGAGGCGCTCCATGCGCGCGGCCAGCGCGCTCGAGGCCACCACGGGCACCACCTTGATGCCGGCTTCCTTCCACATGGGCAGGTAGTTCGCAGGCGAACCCGCGCCCGTCGTGATCACGTCCACGCGCAGCCTCGCCAAAAGCTCGGCCGTCTCGCCGGCGTTCGGGTCCATGAGCATGACGTTCGCGCCGATGGGCTTGTCGGTCATCGAGCGGGCGATGCGCACCTGCTCCTCCACCCAGTCGAGCGGCGCGCCGCCGCACGCGATGATGCCCAGGCCGCCGGCCTCGCTCACCGCGCCTGCCAGGCTCGCGTTCGCGATGCGCGCCATGGCGCCCTGGATGACGGGCACCTCGATGCCCAGCAGTTCCGTGATACGCGTCTTCATGCTCAAGTTCGCTCCTCTTCGTTCCGGCGTGCGTCAAAGCAAGGGCCCCGCAGCGGGGCCCGATCGGCATGCGCTTTACTTCAGCGAGTCGATGTGCGCGACGAGCTGGCCGATGGTCTCGATGCCCTCGGGCTCGCCGAACTCGACCTCGCACTTCTCCTCCAGGTCGCAGATAAGCTCGACCATGTCGAGCGAGTCGACGCCGAGCGACTCCAGCGTGGCGTCCTCGGTGATCTTGTCGGCCTCGAGGTCGAGGTTCTCCACGAGCACGTCTTTCACGATGTCGATGGTAGCCATGGTTGCGTTCCTTTCACGTCATGCCAATTAGTTTGATAATCAAAGTATTTCTACCGAAGTAATGGTATGGTGGCGGACTTTCGATTGCAAGCCCCCTCGCCGCCCCTCCACGATTTCTGCGGCCTTCCCCTCTCTTCTTCCGCCCCGTTCCCGGCGCTCCCCGGGATGCTGCGACGCTTCCAGCCAAATCGTCCAGCCACGAACAGGGCGGCGCGGTCGTGCAGTGCGACGAACTTTCGCGAAGTGTGTGAGGAGTGCTGCGCGACCGCGCCGCCCGTCCCGCAGGTCGACACCCTCTAAGCCTGAGAATCGAAAAACGCCTTCACCTTCGCGAGCGCGTCGGCGAACACGCGCTCCTCTTCGTCGGTGAGGTCGGCCAGGGCCTCGTCGATCATCTGATGGTGGAACAGGTTGTGCGCGCGCAGCACCTGCCTGCCCTTCTTGGTGAGCGATACGAGCACCTTGCGCCGGTCGTCCTCCGCGCGCGTGCGGTCGACGAACCCCTTTTTGGCCAGCTTGTTCACCGCCGTGGTCAGCGTGGCCAGCGTCACGTTCAGGCGGGCGGCCACCACGTTCATCGGATTGCGCTCGTGCAGCCCGACGGCCACGATGGTGTGCACTTCGGTGATGGTGAGCCCGTGGGTCAGGCGGTTGTCGAGCGACTGCTCCTCGATGCGCAGGATGGAGTTGAACGTACCCGACAGCAGGTCGTCGATCTCCTCGCGCCGCTGCCGCGACGCGCTCGCCTCCCGGTTGGAACCGTCCATTCCCTCCCCCTTCTCGCTCGTCGCTTCACGTCGTTCGCATCATACCGCACAAAGTTAGACCGTCAAAGTACCGGGCTCGTCGGAGTCGGCGGATTCGCCCGCAACCCCGCTATCGCGCGCATCGGCAGAAGCCCCGAGGCCGTCGACGCCGCGAAAGCCGCCACGCCCGCCGGAAGCGTTCGGCTCGCGAAAGGCGCCGGCCTCGCGAGGATCGCCGCGCCCGTCGCGGGTGCCGAGGCCCTCGTCCGACACGGAGAGCACGGGCACGAAGCGGCGCGCGAACGTGCCCTCCCCCTTGCTTTTCAAGTAACGGTAGCCGATGACGGAGAACGCGAGCGCGCCCACGAAGTTCACGAACAAATCCTCCATCGTGTCGATGAGCCCGATGTCCAGGTACCCTCCCAATCCCAGATCCTGCCCGTTCACCGTCACAGACCCGATGCCGTCGATGCGAAACGGCCGTTGCAGCCCCTCGGGGTCAAGCAGCACGCTCGAGATGGCCGACACCACGGTGTCCTTCTGCATGTCCAGCCCGAACACCTGGTCCATGCCGAACTCGAAGAACTCCCATAGCACGCCGATGGTCATGGAGAAGCAGAAAGCCACGACGGCGCAGAAGAACGGCGAGAGGAAGAACGCGATGCGGTCCGAGCGGTTCAGGATGGACACGAGCGCGAGGCCGATGGCCGCCGCCAGAAACCCGTTGAACGTGTGCAGCAGCGTGTCCCAAAACGGGAAGATGGTGTAGAAGTGGAACACCTCGCCCAGGATCTCCGCGGCGAAGATGAACAGCGCGATGACCACCTCGAGCGTCTCGGGTATCGTGATGCTGAAGTTGACCTCGATGAACGGCGGCACCAAGAACAGCACGAGCGTGAGCAGGCACAGGAAGAACGCCTCGTAGTTGCCGAACACGAGCGCGGCCACAGCGCAGGCCAGCACGACAAGGCGCAGCACCACGTACAGCGCGAATGTCTTCTTGTTGCGGCGCATGACATGCACCATGGCCTTTGCCACGTCGCGCACCCGTCCCATAGCTCCCCTTCCTCGTCCGCGGAAACCGGTTTCCGCCTTTCAAAGGGCGCAAGACCGGGCGGACGCACGACGCCACTATAAAGCAAAAAGGGCTCCGAACGCGAGCGAACCTTGCTTCTTAGCGCTCTTCGCGCGCCGGACGGAAGTCGAGCCGACCGGCGCGCGGGTCGGCCGCGGTCAGCACGACGGGAAGGCGCTGCCCCAAACGGTAAACCGTGCCCGTGTCCTGTCCCGTCAAGCGGTGCAGCACCGGATCGAACGAGAAGTACTCGCGCCCGAGGTTTTTGAGCGGCACGAGCCCTTCGGCCGTGTTCTCCAACCGCACGTACACCCCGTACGTGGCCACGCCCGACACGACGGCCGGAAACGCCTGCCCCACCGCGCGCTCCATGTACTCCACGATCTTGAGCTCTTGCGACTCGCGCGCCGCCTTCTCGGCCACGCGCTCCATGCTGGAGGAATGCTCGGCTATCCACGGAAGGGCGGCGACCTCCTGGTCGAACCGCTCCGGGCGGCGGCGCAACTGCGCCTTGAGCATGCGATGCACCACGAGGTCGGGATAACGCCTGATGGGGCTTGTGAAATGCGCGTACGCCTCGCTCGCCAGGCCGTAGTGGGGGTCGCAGACGGGGCGGTACACGGCGCGCTTCATGGATCTCAGCACGAGCGTTGACACGAGCTCGCCCTCCGGACGGCCCGCGCTCGCCTCGAGCACGCTGCCGAGCACGTGCGGGTCGCCGGCCACGAGCCGGTTCTGGTCGATATCCTTGAACCACGCGAACTCTTGGAACACCGGAACGAGCGCCGCCAAGCTGTCGGCCGAGGGCTTGTCGTGCACGCGGAAAAGGGCCGGGAACTTGGCGTCGCGCAGGTGGCGCGCCACCGTCTCGTTCGCCAGGATCATGGCCTCCTCGACAAGCGACGTCGCGTCCGTCTTGCGCCGCAGGTCGATGGCCACGGGGTGCCCCTCGCCGTCCAGGCGCACCTTCGCCTCGGTCGTGTCGAAGTCCAGGCCGCCGGCCGCCTCCCGCGCCGCCGCGCGCCGCTTCGCGATGCGCGAGAGCGCCGCGAGGCGCGCGGCGAGGGGGTCGTTCAATACCGCAGGTCCACTCAAGTCAGCGAGGGTTTCCACAGCGTCGGCGTTGCCTGTCGGCTGGCAAGCCGACAGCATATGCTGGGCCTCGTCGTACGTTAACCGGGCGTTCGACTCGATGAGCGCGGGGTACAGCTCGTAGCCCACGAGCCGAGCCTCGTCGTCCAGGTACAGGTCGGCCGTCATCGCGCGCCGCGCCTCGCCGGGCCGCAGCGAGCACAGGTCCCCCGACAGCTCCTCGGGAAGCATCGGGATGACCCGGTCGACCAAGTACACGCTCGTCGCCCGCCTCCGCGCGTCCAGGTCGATCGACGAGTTCCACGGCACGTAATGCGACACGTCCGCGATATGCACCCCCAACCGCCACCGCGCCGCGCGGGCGCCGCGTCCGTCAACGAACCGCACCCCGGCAGGAACCTCTTCTCCCTTGGAGCAATCGAGGGCGGCGGCGTTCACCAAGCGAGTTCCGCAGCGCAGCGAGGACTGTTCGAGCGACTGGACGCCGCCGCCCCCGATCGCGGTCCCGCCGGTCGAAACCCGCTCCAAAGACAGCGCGTCGTCGAAATCCCGCGCATCGGCGGGGTCGATGGTGAACGTGAAGCGCCCCCGCAGGTCGCGGTACCCTTCGGCGAGCGCCCCCTCCTCGTCCAGCACGGCGGCCCGCGCCTCGGCGAGCGCGCCTTCCGAGAACGTCGTCTCCAGCTTGTGCCGCGCCACGATGAGGTCCACGCCCAGCTCCTCGTCGTCCGCACGGCCGACGACCTCCTCCACCACGCCGGTGGCCGCCGTGTTGCGCGACGGGAACGTCGTGATGCGCACGCGCACGATCGACCCGTCCTCGATGTCCGGACGGTCGGTGCGCATGGTGAAGATGTCGTAGGGGATGCGCGGATCCTCGGGCACCACCACGCCGAAGGGCTCGGCCACCTCGTAGCGGCCCAGAATCGTATCGTGGGCGCGGTCGAGCACGCGCACGACGCGCGCGGCCGGTTGGTCCGCGGGACGGGAGCCGCCCTGATGCGGCTGCTTCGCCCCTCCCTTGCCTCCCGTCGGGGGCAGGGGCGCCACTTCCACGAGATCGCCGTCGAAGGCGCCGCCCATCTTCGACGCGGGAACGAAAAAGGCGCCTTCGGCCGTCTGCACGAACCCGAAGCCGCCGCCGCGCACGGTCAGCACGCCGCGCGGATTGCTGCGGGGGCGGCGGCGCGTATGCGACCGCGAGCGCGCCACAGCGCTATTCCCGCACGAGGGACTGGGCGGTTTCCAGAGCCAGGTTCTTCTGGTTGTCGCTGCCGGCATCGCCGCCAAGGCCCACCGACACGTCGGGCGTCACGCCCACGCCGTCGAACGAGCGCCCCTGGGGGCTCAGATAGTAGGCCGCCGTGTAGCGCAGCGCGCCGCCGAAGCTCAGGTCGCGCACCACCTGCACCGACCCCTTGCCCAGCGTCGAGGCGCCCACGAGCGTGGCGCGCTGGCTCTCCTGCAGCGCGGCGGCCAGCACCTCGGCGGCGGCGGCAGTGTTCTCGTTCACCAGCACCACGAGCGGCTTGTCGGTGGCCACGCTGCCCGTGGCCGACTTCACGCTCTTGCCGTCCTTCGTCTCGATCTGCACGATGGCGCCACTCTTCACGAACAGGCTCGCCAGGTCCACGGCCTGCGTGAGGTACCCGCCGGGATTGTCGCGGATGTCGAGCACGAACGAGAGGGCCCCCTGGGCGCCCAAATCCGCAAGCGCCTGCTTCACCAAGCTGGACGAGTTCTGCGTCAGCTGCTTCACCTTGATGTAGCCCACGGTTCCGGAGAGGCTCGTCGTGACGTTCTTCACGTCGTACTTCGAGCAGGGCAGCGTCGTGGTGAACTCCTCGCCGCCCTCGGCCTCGAGCGCCGCCGGGCGCCGCCACGTCACGACCACGGTGTCGCCCTCCGCACGGTCGAGCGAGGCCGTGACCTCGTTCATGGACCACTCCTGGCCCCGGTCGCCGTCGACGGCCACCACGAAGTCGCCTTGGCGCACACCGGCCGCCTGGGCCGCCGAGCCGTCGAACACGTCCACGGCATAGGCCAGCCCGTTGTATTCCGAGAACAGCACGCCCACGCCGGAGTAGCTGCCCGAGCTGTCGTGCATGAGGGAGGAGTAGCGCGCCGGGTCGTAGTAGCGCAGGTAGGGGTCCTCCGTGGTGTCGGCGAACGCGTCGAGCACGCCCATGGTCGCCGTGTCGAGGTCGTAGGAATCCAAGGAGTCGTTGGCGAGCGCGTCCTCGACTTCCGAGACGCGCGCCGATAGCGAGTTGTAGGCGTTCTTGTCCTTGGCCGCCGCCGTGCCCGCCGCGGAATCGCCGTTTTCGAGCAGCGGGGCGAAGCCGAGCGACGAGAGCAAGGCGTCGTTGCCGCGCACGGCGAAGCCTGCCACGAAGGCCGCGCAGAGGAACACGACGAGCGCGAACGTCCTCATCAAACGCAAATTGCGGGCCCGCGCTTTACGCGCGGACGCCGCAATCTGCTTGTTGTCTCCATGCCTTGCCATATGCAAGCCGCCTGCGCGGCCGTTACACCTTCAGGTAGCGGCGCATGGCCAACGCGGAACCCAAAAGGCCGATGACCAGGCCCGCGACCACGAGCGCGACGTAGATGAGCAAGAACATGTTCAGGCTCACGTCGAAGGACAAGAACGGCAGCGCGCTCTGCAGCTTCGGCAATGCCATGTTGCGCAGAAGCTCCAGCACGCCCACCGCCAAAAGCGAGCCGATGACGGCGTGCAGCGCGCCTTCCATGAGGAAGGGCCCGCGGATGAAGCCGTTCGACGCGCCCACGAGGCGCATGATGGCGATCTCCTTGCGGCGCGCCAGGATAGCCAGGCGGATGGTGTTGTTGATGAACACCATGGCGATGAAGATGAGCAGCGCGATGAGGGCGATGCCGATGTAGCGCACGTAGTTCGTGAGCGTGAACAGCTTCTCCACCGTCTTCTGGCCGTACTTGAGGGAATCGTCCACGGTGTCGTAGCCGTAGATCTTCTGGTACGTGGCGTTGCTGCGGATCGAATCGGCCACCTGCTCCACGAGCTGCGGGTCGGAAAGCTCCACGTCGATGGACGCGGGCAGCGGGTTCTGCCCGTCGAGCGCGTCGATGATGTCGGTGGTGGACGTCGAGCGGAAGTTCTCGAGCGCCTGGTCCTTGGTGGTGAAGCCGACCGAGGCCACGCCTTCGAGGCCGCGGATGTAGCTCTCCACCTGGTCGATGTCGCTCTGCGAGGCGTCGTCGGCCACGAACGCGGCGATGGACACCTCGTTCTCCACGCCGGACACCACGTTCTCGACCACGAGGCCGCCGACAAGGAACACGCCGATGATCAGCAGCGACAGGAAGATGGTGACGATGGAGCCGAGCGCCGTCGAAAGGTTGCGCGTGAAGCCCGTCAGGGACTCTTTGAGGAAGTACGCGAAACTAGACATCGAAGCCGTACACCCCCCTATCCTGGTCGCGGGTCAGGTGCCCGCGGTCGAGCGCGACCACGCGGCGGCGCATGTTGTCCACCATCTCGCGGTCGTGCGTGGCCACGAGCACCGTGGTGCCCGTGCGGTTGATGCGCTCGAGCAGGTCCATGATGCCGCGCGACGTCTGCGGGTCGAGGTTGCCGGTGGGCTCGTCGCACACCAGAAGCGGCGGGCGGTTCACGATGGCGCGCGCGATGGACACGCGCTGCTGCTCGCCGCCGGAGAGCTGGTCGGGGCGCTTGTTGAGCTTGTCCTGCAGGCCCACCAGGCGCAGCACCTCGGGCACCTGCGTCTTGATGACGTGGCGGCTCTTGCCGATGACCTCGAGCGCGAAGGCCACGTTCTCGAACACGGTCTTGTTCGGCAGCAGCTTGAAGTCCTGGAACACGCAGCCGATGTTGCGGCGCAGATACGGCACGCGCCAGTTGCGCATGGTGGTGAGGTCCTCGTCGGCCACGTAGATGTGGCCCTGCGTCGGCTTCACCTCGCGGATGAGCATGCGGATGAAGGTGGACTTGCCGGAACCGGAGTGGCCCACGAGGAAGATGAACTCGCCCGCGTAGATCTGCAGCGATATGTCGTTGAGCGCCGGCTTGTTGGGCTGCGCGGGGTACACTTTCGTCACATGGTCGAAGGTGATGACCGGCGTGCCCGTCTGCTGGGGAATGTCGTCGACCTCCAGAACGGGCAGCGACGCAGAAAGCTGCGAGGTAGCCTGTCGGGAGTGAGCCGCGTGGGCGCCGGTGCGACCCGTCGGGCGCGCAGAACCCCCTTGGCTGGAAACGTTCGTCACAGAATGCTCCGTTCGAATAGTGATGTACTGAGACGGCTAGATTCTATCAGACTTGCTTTCGCGCCATAACGTTCTTCACAGCTTCGACAAGCGCCCTCGCGTCCAGGTTGAAGTACGCCATCAGCTCCTCGAACTCGCCCGATTTGCCGAACGCGTCGCGCATGCCCACGAACTCCACCGGAGTCGGGAGCTTGCGCGCGAGGACCTCGGCCACGGCCGATCCCAAGCCGCCCATCACGCTGTGCTCCTCGGCCGTGACGACGCAGCCCGTCTTGGCCGCCGAGGCCAGGACGGTCTCCTCGTCGAGCGGCTTCACGGAGAACGCGTCGATCACCTCGGCGTCGATGCCCGCGTCCACCAGCATATCGGCCGCCTTGAGCGCCTGCTCCACCTCCACGCCGCAGGCCACGATGGTGACGTCGGAACCTTCGCGCAGCACGTAGGCGCGCCCGAGCTCCAGCTCCACGTCGTCGGCGTACACGCACGGCACGCTCGCTCGGCCCATGCGCACGTAGACGGGGCCCGGCTCGGCGGCCGCCAGGCGCAGCGCGGCGCGCGCGGCGGCGTAGTCGGCCGGCACGAGCACGCGCATGTTCGGGAGCCCCCGCATGAGCGACACGTCCTCGAGCATCTGGTGGCTTCCGCCGTCGGGTCCCACGGAGATGCCGGCGTGCGTGGGGGCCACCTTCACGTCCAGGTTGGAGTAGCACACGGTGTTGCGGATCTGGTCGTAGGCGCGCCCCGTGCCGAACACGGCGAAGGAACCCGTGAAGGCCACGTGCCCCGTGACGGCCAGGCCAGCGGCCACGTCCACCATGTTCTGCTCGGCTATGCCGCAGTTGAACAGGCGATCGGCGTATCCGGCGTCGGCGAGCTTCTTCGTGGTCGTGGAGCCCGTGAGGTCGGCGTCCACCGCAACGACCGGAACGCCCTCGCCCGCGAGCTCGGCGAGCGTCGCTCCGTAAGCCGCGCGCGTGGCCTTCTTCTGCTTGGCTTGGTCCTCGCTTGCGAGCTTAACCACGGCAAGCCTCCTTCCCCTCGGCGCCCTCGAGCGCGGCGAGCGCGTCGGCGGTTTGCTCGGCATTCGGAGCCTTTCCGTGCCAGCCCGCCTCGTTTTCCATGAACGGAACGCCCTTGCCCTTGACGGTGCGGGCGATGACCGCGTGGGGCTTGCCCGCGCGGGCGGCCTTCGCGGCCCCGAGGACCTCGACCAGGGCACTCGCGTCATGGCCGTCCACCTCGGTCACGTCCCATCCGAACGCGGCGAACTTCGCGCCCAGGTCGCCCGGATCGCACACGTCGCAGGTGCGCCCGTCGATCTGCAGCCCGTTGCGGTCGACGACGGCCACGAGGTTGTCCAAACCGCGGTGCGCCGCGAACATGGCGGCCTCCCACACCTGACCCTCCTGGCACTCCCCGTCGCCCAGCAGCGCGAACACCGCCTGCGGCTTGCCGTCGAGCTTCAGGCCCGCGGCGGCGCCGGCGGCGATGGACAGCCCCTGGCCGAGCGAGCCCGTGGACACCTCGACGCCGGGCACCTGGTTCGAGTCCGGGTGGCCCTGGAGCCGGCTGCCCAGCTTGCGCAGCGTAGCGAGCTCGTCGGTCGGGAAGTAACCGGCCTGCGCGAGCGCCGCGTACAGCGCCGGCGCCGCATGCCCCTTCGCCAGGATGAAGCGGTCGCGCCCCTCCCACTCCGGGTTCTCCGGGTCGTGCTCGAGCACGCCGCCGAAGTACAGCGCGGCCAGGATGTCGGCGCACGAGAGCGATCCGCCCGGGTGCCCGCTGCCGGCCTCCGCGATCATGCGCACGATGTCGGCGCGCATCTCCGTCGCCCGCCGTTCAAGCTCGGTCATTTCGTTTCCTTCCGTTATTGAGAGACTCGCCATTTGTGATAGCCTATCACGAAATCCTCCAGGTCGCCGTCGAGGACGGCGTCGACGTTGCCGGTTTCCACGCCGCTGCGCACGTCCTTCACCATCTGGTAGGGATACAGCACGTAGTTGCGGATCTGGCTGCCGAACGTGTTGTCCATGCGGTCGCCGCGCAGCTCGGCCAGCTCCTCTTGGCGCTTCTGCTCCTCGCGCTCGTAGAGCTTCGCCTTGAGCACGCGGAACGCCGCCTCCTTGTTCTGCAGCTGGGACTTCTCGTTCTGGCACGTCACCACGATGCCCGTGGGCAGATGGGTGAGGCGCACGGCCGAGTCGGTGGTGTTCACGCACTGGCCGCCGGGGCCGCTGGAGCGGTACACGTCCACGCGCACGTCGGCGGGATTCAGGTCCACCTCGATGTCGTCGGGCAGCACCGGCAGCACCTCCACGCCCGCGAACGTGGTGTGGCGGCGCTTCTTGTCGTCGGTGGGGCTGATGCGCACGAGACGGTGCACGCCGTTCTCGCTCTTCAGCATGCCAAAGGCGTTGCGGCCCTCGATCTGGATGGTGGCCTTGTCCAACCCGATGCCCTCGCCCGGCACCACGTCGAGGATGGTGACCTTCCAGCCCTTGTTCTCGGCGTAGCGCACGTACATGCGGTAGAGCATGTCGGTCCAGTCCTGGGCCTCGAGGCCGCCGGAGCCGGGATTCACCGTGAGGATGGCGTCGCCGCCGTCGAAGCGCTCGGAGAACCATGACGTGATCTCCAGGGCGTCGAGCAGGCCCGACAGGCGCGCCAGCGCGGCGTCGGCCTCCTCGGCGAACGCCTCGTCCTCCCCCGCCAGCTCGAGCGCGGCGCGGGCGTCTTCCAGAAGCGCCGCGGCCTCGTCGTACTCGCGTATGGTCTCGCGCAGGTTCGACGCCTGCTTCGAGACGCCCTGCGCATGGGACGCGTCGTCCCAGAAGCCGGGGGCCGCTATCTCCTCGTCGAGCTTCGCCAGCTCGGCCGTCTTGTCGTCTATGTGCAGAAAGCCGCGCGCGTCGCTCACGCGCTCGGCCATCTGCTCGATGTCTCGTTCGTTGCTGTCTGCCATGTTCAACCTATGCGTTTTTGCCGTGGCACTTCTTATATTTGAGGCCCGAGCCGCAGGGGCACGGATCGTTGCGGCCCACGTTCGCGAAGGGATCGTCCTTGTCCTTCTCGTAGGTCTGCGGCTTCGCGGCCGCGGGCTTCGGGGGCGGCGCGGCTTGACCGGACGCCTGCGCGGGCGCCTGCCGGCGTGCGGCGGCCACGCCCGTTTCCTCGAGCGCCTGCTCGGGCGAGGAGTAGCTCACCTTGCCGTCGAGCGGGCTCTTCTCCTCGGGCAGCTCCGGGGCCTGCTGCACGGCTATCTGCAGGCGCAGAAGCGTGCGCAGGTAGTCCTCGTACATGGACGCCGTGAGGTTCTGGAACGCGTTGTAGGCCTCGTTCTTGTACTCCACGAGCGGGTCGCGCTGGCCGAACGCGCGCAGGCCGATGCCGGCCTTGAGGTAGTCCATCTCCTGCAGGTGGGCCATCCAGCGCGTGTCGATGATGCGGAGCATGACCTGCGCCTCGAGGGTTTTGATGACCTCGCCCAACTGCTCGGCCTTCTCGGCGTACACGCCCTCCAGATAGTCCACCAGCGCGTCGGCGAGCAGGGCCGGATCGTCCTCGTGATCGACCTCCGCCACTTTGAAGTCGTCGCGACCGGTCATGTTCGCGGCCCATGTCTCCACGGGCTTGACGTCCCAATCGTCGCTCGGCACCTTGTCGGGGCAGTTCTCGGCCACCACGGCCTCCACCGCCTCGCGCACGATCTCGGGAATGCGCTCGGCCATGTCCTTGCCGTCCAAAATGGCGTTGCGCTCGCCGTAGATGGCGGCGCGCTGCAGGTTCATGACGTCGTCGTACTCGAGCACGTTCTTACGGGCTGCGAAGTGCATGCTCTCCACCTGGCGCTGGGCGCTCTCGATGGCCTTGGACACCATGCCGGCCTGGATGGGCATGTCCTCGGGCATGTCGGTCTTCTCCATCATACGGCCGATGGAGTCCATGCGGTTACCGCCGAACAGGCGCATGAGGTCGTCTTCCAGCGACAGGTAGAACTGCGTGACGCCCGGGTCGCCCTGGCGGCCGGCGCGGCCGCGCAGCTGGTTGTCGATACGGCGCGACTCGTGGCGCTCGGTGCCGATGACCGTGAGGCCGCCCGCCGCGATGACCTGCTCGTGCTCGACGGAGCAGGTCTCCTTCGCCTCGGCGAGCGCGCTCGCGCGCTCCTCGTCGGAGGGCGCCGGCATGGCCGCCTCGTCCGTTTCGGCCGCCTCCTCGTCGTTCAGGGAGCGGTCGGGGTCGAAGCCGCGCGCGCGCAGCACGTCGTCGGCCATGACCTCGGGGTTGCCGCCCAACAGGATGTCGGTGCCGCGGCCGGCCATGTTCGTGGCGATGGTCACGGCGCCCACGCGGCCGGCCTGCGCGATGATGTGCGCCTCGCGCTCGTGGTTCTTCGCGTTCAGGGTCTCGTGCTTGATGCCGCGCTTGTCCAGCAGGCGCGAGAGCTTCTCGGAGCTCTCGATGGACACCGTGCCGATGAGGCAGGGCTGGCCGGCCTGGTTGCGGGCGGCCACGTCGTCGGCCACGGCGTTGAACTTCGCCTCCACCGTGCGGTAGATGAGGTCGTCCTCGTCCTTGCGGGCCACGGGGCGGTTCGGCGGGATGGCCACGACGGGCAGCTTGTAGATCTCGCGGAACTCGGCGTCCTCGGTCATGGCCGTGCCGGTCATGCCGGAAAGCTTCTCGTACAGGCGGAAGTAGTTCTGCAGCGTGATGGTGGCGAGCGTCTGGTTCTCCTCGCGCACGAGCACGTGCTCTTTCGCCTCGAGCGCCTGGTGCAGGCCCTCGGAGTAGCGGCGGCCCTCCATGATGCGGCCCGTGAACTCGTCGACGATCTTCACCTCGCCGTTCACCACGACGTAGTCGACGTCGCGATGGAACAGGAACTGGGCCTTCAAGGCCTGCTGCAGGTGGTTCGCCATCTGCCCCGACGGGTCGGCGTAGATGTCGTCGATGCCGAGCATCGACTCGATCTTCTCCAGGCCGCTCTCGGTGGCGTTGATGGTCTTCTTCGCCTCGTCCATGTCGAAGTCGACCTCGGGCACGAGGCCGGGCATGACGCGGGCGAACTTGTTGTACGTCTCGGCGGCCTGCGTGCCGGCCCCGGAGATGATGAGCGGTGTTCGCGCCTCGTCGATGAGGATGGAGTCGACCTCGTCGACGATGGCGAAGTGGTGGCCGCGCTGCACGCGGGCCTCGGCGCGCGTGACCATGTTGTCGCGCAGGTAGTCGAAGCCGAACTCGGAGTTCGTGCCGTACGTGACGGCGGCCGCGTAGGCGGGCTTCTTCTTGTCGGGGCGCATGCCGTTCTGGATGAGGCCCACGTCCATGCCGAGGAACCGGTAGATCTGCCCCATCCACTCGCTGTCGCGACGGGCCAGGTAGTCGTTCACCGTGACGATGTGCACGTTGTTGCCGGGGATGGCGTTTAGGTAGCCGGCCAGCGTGGACACGAGCGTCTTGCCCTCGCCGGTTTTCATCTCGGCGATCTGGCCGTCGTTCAGGGCCATGCCGCCGATGAGCTGCACGTCGAAGTGGCGCAGGCCCAACGTGCGCACGGACGCCTCGCGCACGGTGGCGAACGCCTCGGGCAGCAGGCTCTTCAGATCCTCGCCCGCGTCGGCGCGCTCGCGGAAGGAGGCGGTGAGGGCGCGCAGCTCGTCGTCCGACTTCGCCTGCATCTCCGCTTCGAGGCCGTTGATCTTCTGAGCCGCCGCCTCGTAGTTCTTAAGCTGCTTGCCCTCGCCGAGCGTCAGCAGCTTGGATAGGAATCCTGCCATGTGATGCGCCGTCCTTCTCTTGGCTTTGAACAGTACTTGCTACTCTAGCATAACGCGCCTCGCGTCAAAGGAAATCCACAGGGCACGCAAGGCCCCGCCGCGCGCCGGCGAGGGCGCGGCGGGGCTCCGTTTTTCCGAAGCAGCCTTCGCGTTCGGCCGGCCGCGCGACGGCCGAGCGGCGCTCCCTCGGAATGCGCCGCGGCTTCGACGCGCAGAGGCCGGCGAGCCGCTCAGGCGCTCCTGCGCGCCGCCTCGTCGTCGAGGCGTTCCGCGATCCACGTCTTGATGACCGCTTGGCGGCCGATGCCGATCCGCCGAGCCTCGCGGTCGAGCGCCTCCACCACCCATGCGGGGAAGTCCACGTTCACGCGCTTGGTTTCGAAAACGGCATCGGACACCACCGCTTTGTCGAGATCACAGTAGGCGAGCACGTCCTCTTCGCCCTCGTCGAATATCCGGTCGAACTCATCAGTGCTCAATCTTTTTTCCGTCATAGTATTCAGCCTCCTTTGCCCGAGAGCGGCGAACGGATATGATCCGAACGTTCGAATTCCATTATAGCTCCTTATAGGTATATTTACCATACCTTTATTATTCAATTATGCTCTCTTCTTCACGCACATCGCCATCCATGCGGAAGCGGTGCGGAACGGCGCCCCGTCGTCAATCCAGCGGCTCCTCCGTTTCGATGATGCTGCGATAGAGCGCCATGGTCTTGAGCGAAGGGTCGATGCCCAGCTCCGAGGTGAGGAAACGGCGGCAGGAGAAGTACGTCTCGAGCGCGGCCGTGCGCTGCCCGGCGGCGATCTGGGCCCGCATGAGGGCCGTGTAGGCGTCCTCGCGCGTGCGGTCGCGGCGCAGCGCCGCGCGGGCGAACCACAGCCCCTCTTGCGCGTCGTCCGATTCCACGAGGCGATCCGCCGCCGCGACCAGCGCGTCGACGAGCTGCACGCGGCATTCGCGGCGCGCCTGCACCACGAACTCGTTGTCCTGCTCGCTGGGCATGAGGTCGTCGGCGAACGCGTCGTCGATCTCGGCGTAGAGCTGCGCCCATCCGTCGGCGCCGGGCTGCCCGAACAGCAGCATGCGGCACACGGCGTCGAACCGCGCCACGTCGGTGTTCAGCAGGCGCTCGTCGAGGCGGCACCCGTTCTGCTGGCGCACGAGGTAAGGGCACGTGCCCGACGGGCCCGACAGGGCGCTGCGCAGGTACGACCAGATGGAGTAGAAGTTTTTGCGCGCCGTTTCGATCTCGCTCTCGGGCCACAGGATGCGCACGAGCCGGTCGCGCGGGAACTCGCGACCGCGGTTGAGCACGAGCAGCGCCAGAAGCGTCTTCACCTTCTGGCGGCGGAAGCGGCGCGGGTCGACGGGCGTGTCGCCGATGCGCACGTCCAACCCGCCGAACAGGTTTACGGTGAGCAGCGGGACGATGGTCGCGCTGCGGCCCTTCTCGGGCAGGTAGCGCCCGTCGAGGTACTCGTCGGGACGCGCGGCGGCGCGCTCCGCCCTTCGCTCCTCGCGCTCGCGGGCAGCCCGCTCGAACGAACGCCTCTGGGAGAAGAGCTCCATCTCCACGCGGTGCAGCATGAGGGCCTCGGAAGCGCCGAGCGGCTCGATCGGGCCGAGCGCTCCCCGATCGCGAACCCGTTCCAAGGCGAGGCCGGCCGCCGCGACGAACAGGTCGCGCGGCCGATCGCCCGCCTCCGCGAGCCGCGACCGCACGAACGTCTCCAGCCGGACCAAGGCCGCAGCGCGCTCGGACGCCTCGTCGGACCGGGCGCCCTCCCTTCCCTCGGCCACCTCGTCGAGCGCCCATGCCGCCGCGAGGGCGCGGGCATCCTCGTCCGCGCCCTCCATGCGGCATGCGGCTCCGTGCGCGAGCCACGAGGGGTCGTCGAGCATGGTCAGCTGCGTTTGGACGAGCGGTCGCCAAAACGCCGCATCGGACGCCCTTCCCTCGTCGCGGTTCTTCGCCGAAGGCTCCGTGCCGCCTCGTTGCGGTCCTGCGAGCCGTGCGAGCTCTTCGCAGGCGCGCTTGCGCGACGGGCCCTTGCCGCGCCTCACGACCACGAGCGCCGCGAGGGCGCGCACGCCATCGGGCGCCGAAAGGTCGAAGGCGACGCGTCGGGCGAGGCCGAGCGCCCCGGTCGTGTCGCCGAGCGCGGCGAGCCTTGCGGCCTCCCCCAGTTCGAGCCGCGGGTTCGCCAGGGACGCGGCTTGCCCGAGCGAGGCGTACAGCTCGTGGGCCGGCAGCACGCACACGCCCTTCATAAGCGCGCGCGAGCGCTCCGTCAGCCATGCCGCCCGCGCGCCGCGCGAGCAGAGCACCCCCACCAGCTCGCAAGCCCGCTCGCAGCGGGCGCGGGCGACGAGCGCGTCCGCCCAGCGTCCTGCGAGCGCGTCGCGCCCGGCGAAGCGCGAACGGGCGGCCAGGGCGTCGATCTTTCCGGCGACGGCCCGCGCCACGGCCGATGCGGGGAAATCGGGCGCCTCGAAGCGCTCGCCGCGCCGGTCGATGCCCAGATAGGGATAGCTCGACGCCATCAGCGCGACGAGGTCGTCGCCGCAGGGTCCGAACGCGTCGACGTCGAGCACGGAGCCCCGCCCCAGCACGAGCATCGTGGACATGGCCAGCAGCACGTCGGCGGGCAGCTCCTCGCGCAAGGCGCCGTCGAGGAAGGCCGCCTCCGCGCCGGATGGACCCCATACCAATGCGGGAATGCGCTCGGCCGGGGGAACCGCGGAGGCTGGCCGCGCCGCCCGGTCGTCGACGGAGCGGCCGGCATCGACCTCGACGTCGGAAAGCAACAGCTCGACGGCGGACAGCTTGAGGCGGTCGTGCTGAAGGGGTCCGTACGCGTCGCACGAGGGCGTGCACGTGGCCAGAACCTCGCAACCGCGTCCGAGCAGGTCGTCGAAGGCTGCGGAAAGCGACGCCGCGCGGGCCGCGTCGAGCGGAGGGACGTCCTCCACCACGACGAGGAACGGCTCCTCGTCGGCCATGGTCAGCGAGGACACGATGATGCCGCGATCGAGGTCGCGCAGGAAACAGGGGCTGCGCCCGTTGATCCAGAACACGTGCTCGAACGAGAACACCGTGTCGGAGTACTCCATGGCGAGGCCGCTTTTGCCGAACCCCTCCGGCGCGACGAGGAATCGGGCGACATGCCGCTCGCGCAGAAGCCGCGCGATGAGGTCGGGCCTCGGGTAGTGGCGCCGGGACGCCAAGTGGTTCGGTCGACGACCCTTGCACGCCGATTGTTCCAAGAATCCAGTCATAGGGCAACGCTCCTCTCGTAGAGGCAGCGCATCGGCCCTGATGGTTCGCTTATCATAGTCGCAGGGTCAGCGTTATGCAATACCCGACATACGTTCGTGTCCGCACACCCCGACCCGTTCGAGAGGCCCGACCGGGTTCCGAAGCGCAGGGAAACGGTGCCCGCAGGGCGCGAAATGGGCATCGGAAGGCGCGAACGGCGGGCGTGCGGACGCGCGGCAGGCGGCTGCGACGGTGTACAATAGGCGGCAACCTACATGAGCAAGGAGGACCCGATGTTCCGACCCGCAACCCTCGCCGACCTGCCCGCCTTCCGCTGCGGCCACGCGCAGAACGCCGAGGCCGCAACCGGATGCACCGTGGTCGTCGCACCCGCTGGGGCCGTGTGCGGCGTCGACGTGCGCGGCGGCGGGCCCGCCACCCGCGAAACCGACCTGCTGCGCCCCGAGAACATGATCGAGGCCGTTCACGCCGTCGTGCTCGCAGGCGGAAGCGCCTTCGGGCTGGCCGCCTCGACCGGCGTCATGGACGAGCTCGCCGCGCGCGGGATCGGCTTCCCCGTGGCAGGCGCATGCGTGCCCATCGTGGTGGGGGCCTGCCTGTTCGACCTGCCCGTCGGCGAGAGCGCGCACCCCGACGCCGCCATGGGCGCCGCGGCCTGCACCGCCGCGTTCGAGCGCGGAGAGGGCGAACCCCTGGAGGAAGGCAACGTCGGCGCCGGCTGCGGCGCCACGGTGGGCAAGCTGCTGGGCGGCGAGCGCGCCATGAAATCGGGCCTCGGCGTGTGCGGCCTGGCGCTCGGCGACCTCGCCGTCTGCGCCATCGTGGCCGTGAACGCGCTCGGCAACGTGCGCGACGAGAGCGGCGCCTGGATCGCGGGATGCCGCGACGACGCGGGCGGCGTCATGGACCCGCTCGACGCGTTCGGCGCGATGGCCGCGCAGGCGGCCGCCGAGGCCGCAAGCGGCGCTCCCGCAGAAGGAGGGCCCTGCCCCAACACCACCATCGGCGTGGTGCTCACGAACGCGAGGATCACGAAGGCGCAGGCGGCCAAGACCGCCTCGACCGTCCACGACGCCTATGCGCGCGCCATCAAGCCCGTGCACACCTTGAACGACGGAGACACCGTGTTCGCGTTCGCGTCGGGCGAGGTGGAAGCCTCGCCCGACGCGGTGTCCGTGCTGGCGACCGAGGCCATGCAGGGCGCCATCGTGCGCGCCGTGCGCCAGGCGGAAGGAGCCTACGGGCTGCCGGCCGCCCGCGATATGGCCGGCCGACGATAGGCGGGGCCCGTGGAGACGACGAAGCTCGCGAACCGCACGCTGTTCGTTCTGGCCGTCATCGTCACCGGCGCCGTCGCCGGAGCGTTCGTCTGGGCGCTGCTGTTCGCCATGAACCTGGGCATAACGTTCATCTGGAGCAACCTGGGCTCGCGCTTCGGCATCTACTTCCCCTTGGCCGCGTGCCTCGTAGGAGGCCTGGTCATCGGCCTGTTCACCAAGCGCTTCGGCCCTTACCCCGAAGACCTGAACGAGGTCATGGCGAAAGTGAAGCGCGACGGACGCTACGACTACGACAAGCTGGGATCCCTGTCCGTGGCCGCGTTGCTGCCGCTGTTCTTCGGCGGGTCCGTCGGACCCGAAGCGGGCCTCACCGGCGCCGTCGCGGGAATCTGCACGTGGGTGGGCGACCGCATGAAGCGTTTCGGCGCCGACTTCCAGAAGCTCACCGAGGTGGGCACCATGGCGGCGCTCTCGGCCATCTTCACCGCTCCGTTGTTCGGCTTCGCCGCGCCGCTCTATGGCACCGGCGACGGCGACGGAGACGACCGCGAAGGCAAAGAGGGCTCGACCATCACGCTGCCGAAGAACGGGAAGATCGTCGTGTACTTCTGCGCCATCGCAGGCGCGCTCGGGGCGTTCATGGGGCTGGGCGCGCTGTTCGGCGGCGGCCTGTCGCTGCCGCGCTTCACCGACATCCACGTCGGCGCGACCGAGCTCGCCTGGCTCGTGCCCCTCGCGCTCATAGGCGCCCTTGGCGGCTGGCTGTTCTGCGTGTTCGACGGCCTGTTCGAGAAAGCCGCAAGCAAGATGGGCGACCGCCCCGTGGTCAAGGCCCTTATCGCCGGACTCGTGCTGGCGAGCGTCGGCATCCTGCTTCCGTTCACCATGTTCGCCGGGGAGACGCAGGCCGAGCAGCTGGGCGAGGTGTGGACGACCATGGGCGCGGCGGCGTTGCTCGCCACCGGGTTCGCTAAAGTCGCGGTGACGCCGCTCTGCATCCGCTTCGGCTGGAGAGGCGGGCACTTCTTCCCCGTCATCTTCTCGGGTATAGCCATCGGCTACGGCATGGCCGCGCTCACCGGGGCCGACCCCGTGTTCTGCCTGTGCGCCTGCACGGCCGCGCTCGTGGGCGGCGTCATGCGCCAGCCCCTCATGGCCGTGCTGCTGCTGTTTCTGTGTTTCCCCGTCAAAGGCGTCGTGGTCATGTTCCTGGCTGCCGCCCTGGGCGCCGCCGTCCCGCTGCCGAAGGCGTTCCGCCCCGTCAAACGGAAGAGAGCCGCGGCGGCCAGAAGCGAGCGCCGAAGCGGCGAGGACCCCGGGAATGACGGCGGAAAGCCCGCCGGGAACTAGGAGCGCGGTTCCACTGCCAGCTTGAATCCCAACGCGTCGACCACGCCCATAACCGTGGAGAGCCGAGGATTGCCGTCGGCCGAGAGCGACTTGTACAGGCTCTCGCGCCTTGAACGATCCAACGCGAGAGGGGGCGTGTGAACCTTGCATGCTTTCAGGTACCCGATGCGGGAAAATCCGCTGTTAAACCAGCATTGACATGCACCTGCTCAGGATGACAACGCGCTGGCTTGCATAATGTCAATGCTGGTTTAACAGCGGACGGGAAAACGGGGGGCGGCGCGCAAGGGCACGCCGCCCCCGTTGGTTGGGACAACTTCTCTGGAAGGCGCGCGTTCGCCGCCTGTACCGTCGGCACGGCCCGTCATCCTCGGGCGCGCCGCCCCGCAAGCCGGATGGCCTACGCCTTGCCCAGGAGCTTGGCGATGCGGTCGGAGTACTCGAGCTCGGTGAGCCCGGCCTCCTTGGCCAGGTCGATGACCGGGGCGTCGTTCCACAGGGCCTCGAGGCGGTAGTACTCGCGCGTCTCGGGCTGAAACACGTGCACGACGATGTCGCCGTAGTCCAGAAGCGACCACGTGCCGTCTTGAGTGCCCTCGCGGTGCAGCGGCTTGCAATGCCCCTGCACGCGCTCGGCCTCCTCGATCTCGTCGACGATGGCCTCCACCTGGCGGTTGTTCGCCGCCGTGGCGATGACGAAGTAGTCCGTCACGCCGATAAGGTCGCGCACCTCCTGCACCATGATGTCGGTGGCCTTCTTCTCGTCGGCCGCGCGCGCCGCTATGAGGGCGCGCTCCCGCGAGGTCGTCTCGTCCTGCTTGCTCTTCGGTTCGCTCACGCTGTTCCTTTCTTCTTCCTTCGGTCGTCCGCCGCGTCGCGCGAGCGGGCGATGTAATGGTTCCATATCTCGATGGTCTGCGGGTGGATGCGCTTGCGGCGCTGCACGAGGTTCAGGAACACGTGTCCGAACGTCGCCAGGTACAGCTCCTCGAGCGACACCCGCCCCACCAGGCTGCGTATCTCCCCCAACCCCTCGTAGTCGCGCCCCGGCTCGAGCGCGTCGGCGATGTAGACGATCATGTCGAGGTCGGTCATGCCCACCGCGCCCGCCGTGTGCCGCTCGATGGCCTGCACCACGTCGCGCGGCAGGCCGGGGAACTCCCGGACGAGGGCGGCCGCAGCCGTGGGGCCGTGCAGCAGCTGGGGCATCTCCTCGAACACGTAGGGATCCACGACGAGGCCCAGCTCTTCCACGCGGGCGCGTATGCCCTTGTCATCGTAGCTCTTGTCCCAGTCGTGCAGCAAGCCCGCCAGGCGCGCCTTCCGCTCGTCGGCTCCGTAGAGCCGCGCAAGGTTCTCCGCCGTTCTCGCCACGCCGAGCGCGTGCTCGAAACGGCCGTGCCTCAGGCGGCGGGACAGGTCGTCTTCGCGTGCCGCGTAGAACGCGTCGGACAGCACGTCGACGGCCCCGCCCGAGGCGGTTCGGGGCTCTTCGCTCATCGCCGCGCCCCCTTTCCGGCCTCGATAGGGTCGTTTGCCGCAACAGCCTGCGGTGATCGAACGGCTGCATCGGCCTCGTCGTCGGTCTCCGCCGCCGGAACCTCTTCCGCGGGCTCGATCGCAGCGCCCGCATGCTCGTACAAGCCGTGCTCCATGATGTATTCGCGCACGCTCTGCATGGTGAGGTAGCGGATGGAACGGCCTTCGCGCAGCCGCGCGCGCAGGTCGCTCGACGAAATGGCCAATGCCGTGACCTCGAGGTACGAGACGTCGAAGCTGCCCTCGTCCTCTATCTCGCGCTTGCGCTCGGCCGTGAGCGCGTAGCCCGGCCGCGTGACGGCGATGAGGTGGGCCAGATCGGCGATGGCGGCGCTCTCGCGCCACTTCACGATGTGAGCCACGGCGTCGGCGCCCGTGATGAAGAACAGCTCCACGTTGTCCGGGTAGTGGGCGCGCAGCTCGCGCAGCGTGTCCACCGTGTAGGTGTCGCCGCCGCGCTCGATCTCGAGCGCGCTCACGCAGAACGCCGGATTGCTGGCCACGGCCAGCCGGCACAGGGCCAAACGGTCGGCCGCCGGCGTGACGCGGCGGTGCTTCTTGAACACGGGGTTGCCGGCCGGCACGAACACGACGGCGTCCAAGCCGTAGGCCTCGCGCGCTTGCTCGGCCGTGGCCAGGTGCCCGATATGGATGGGGTCGAACGTGCCGCCCATGATGCCGAGGCGCGCGGGCGCGCCGTCCGCGCCCAGGTCGTCGAAGCGCTCGCAGATGCGTGCCACTACGCGCGCACCTGCCCGTTGCCGCGCAGCACGTACTTGTACGACGTGAGCGCCTCGAGGGCGAAGGGCCCGCGCGCGTGCAGCTTCTGCGTCGAGATGCCGATCTCGGCGCCCAAGCCGAACTGCCCGCCGTCGGTGAAGGCCGTGGAGGCGTTCGCGTACACGGCGGCCGCATCGACGCGCGCGAGGAAGGCCTCGATGGCCGCCGAGCCCGCCGGCGCGTCCGGATCGGCCACGATGGCCTCGGAATGCTTCGTGCCGAAGCGGTTCACGTGGTCGATCGCCTCGTCGACGCCTTTCACGCACTTGACGGCGATCTCGGGCGCCAGGTACTCGGCAGCCCAGTCCTCCTCGATGGCGGGCACGGTCTCGATGCCGTGCGCCGCCGCGACGTCGGCCGCGCGCTCGTCGGCGTGCAGGACCACGCCGCGCTCGCGCAGGTCGGCCAGCGCAAGGGGCAGGAACGCCTCGGCAGCGGCCTCGTCCACGAGCAGCGTCTCGGCCGCGTTGCACACGCCGAAGCGGCGGCATTTCGCGTTCACGACGATGGCCCGGGCGCGCTCGAGGTCGGCCGTCGCGTGCACGTACACGTGGCAGTTGCCGGTGCCCGTCTCGATGACCGGCACCTTCGAGCACTCGACGCAGTGGCGGATGAGCCCTGCTCCGCCGCGCGGGATGAGCACGTCCACCGTCCCGTGCAGCTGCATGAGCTCGTCGGCGGCGGCGCGGTCGGTGGAAGCCACCAAGCCGATACAGCCCTCCGGCATGCCGGAGGCCACCGCGGCGTCGTGCAGCACGGATGCGACGGCCGCGTTCGAGCGCGCGGCCATGCTGCCGCCGCGCAGGACGGCCGCGTTGCCGGATTTCAGGCAGATGCCGGCGGCGTCGGCGGTCACGTTCGGGCGCGCTTCGTATACCACGGCCGCCACGCCCAGCGGCACGCTCACGCGGGTGAGCTCGATACCGTTGTACAGCGTGCGCTCGTCCTGCACCGTCCCCAGCGGGTCGGGCAACGCCACCAGGTCCTCGAGCGCGCTCGCCATGGCCTCGACGCGCGCGTCGTCCAGCATGAGACGGTCGATCAGGCTCTCCTTCGTGCCGGCGGCGCGGGCCGCCTCCACGTCGCGGCCGTTCGCCGCCACGATGGCCGGCACATGCGCGCGCAGCGCCGCCGCCATAGCCGCGAGCGCCGCGTTGCGCTCCTCCGAGCTCGTCTGAGCGAGCGCGCCGCTCGCGCGCTTCGCCGCCTCGGCGATACGCCTGACCTCAGCCCTTGCGTCTTCGATTACCATGCCGTCTCTCCCCTACTCGAACACGATCAGCTCGTCGCGGTGCACGAGCGCCTTGTCGGCCAAACCGGCCAGAAGCCGGTTCGCCCGCAGCGCCTCGCGCGAATGCCCTACGGCGAGCTCCACCTCGTCGCTGGCCGCGGCCACGAGGCCGCGGGCGAACAGGTGGCCCGCGTCGTCCTTGATGTCCACGACATCGCCTTCGTCGAACCGTCCCTCGACGCGGGCGACGCCCACCGACAGAAGCGAGCTGCCCTTCCCGATGAGAGCGGCCTTCGCGCCCGCGTCCACCACGAGCGCGCCCTTGGCCGCGTCGCCGAGGGCGATCCACAGCTTCTTCGGCGTGATCTCGTGCGGCTTGCGCGCCGCCACGAACCGCGTTCCCACGTCCTCGCCCGCCGCTGCGTCCACGATGGCGTCCGCGCGCCGGCCGGCGCAGATGACCATGGGGATGCCCGCCACCATGAGCACGCGAGCCGCCTTGATCTTCGTGATCATGCCGCCCGAGCCCACGGTCGTGCCCGCGCCACCCGCCACGGCCATGATGTCGGGGCCTATGGCCTCCACACGTCCGATGAGCTTCGCATCGGGGTTGAAATGCGGGTTCGCATCGTAGAGCCCCTCGATGTCCGAGAGGATGACCATGAGGTCGGCCTCGATGAGGCACGCCACGAGCGCCGCGAGCGTGTCGTTGTCGCCGAAGCGGATCTGTTCGACCGACACGGTGTCGTTCTCGTTCACCACGGGCACCACGCCCAGCTCCAAAAGGCGCGTGAGCGTGTCGCGCGCGTGCAGGTAGGCGCGGCGGTCCGCCGTGTCGCGACGCGTGAGCAGCACGACCGACGTCACGATGCCATGGGGCGCGAACGCCTCGGCGTAGGCCGTTGACAGCACGCCCTCGCCCACCGAAGCCGCAGCCTGGAGGCTCGGCATGTCGTGCGGGCGCTTGTCGATGCCGAGGGCCTCCAGGCCGCACGCGATGGCCGCCGACGTGACGATGACCGGCTGCCAGCCCGCCTCGCGCACGCGCGCCACCTGCTCGGCCACCTGCTGCAGGTAGTCGTAGTCGACCTTGCTCTCGGACGTCGTCAGCGTGGACGACCCTATCTTTATCACCAGGCGCCTTCCCCGTCCCTCCTCGGAACGGGCGGTGCCGACAGAACCCTTCGTCACAGGTCGAGCTCCTTGAACATGTCCTCCGCCGTGCGCGCCGACTCGAAGTCGAACGCGCGTCCGACGATGCGTATCTCGTCGCCGTCCACCGCGCCGGCGCGCTCGAGCGCCGTCTCGACGCCCAGGCGCTTCAAGCGATGCTGCAAGAAGGCGATGGCCTCCTCGTTCTCCCAATCGGTCTGCACCACCATGCGCTCCACCTGGGGGCCGACGACGCGGAACACGCCGCCGCCCAGGTTGAGCACCTCGAAGCGCTTGTCGCGCGCCTCGCGCTTGTGCTCCCACACGTGATCGTACTGCACGTCGGCCGCAAGCTCGGCGCGCGAGGCTTCGCGCAGCTCGTGCACCTTGGTGGCGATGGCCGCCTTGAGGGCGTCCACGCCCTCGCCCGTGAGCGCGCTGATGCGGTAGAGCTTCGGGTCGACGGGGCTGGGAGCGAACTCGTCGCCGCCGGCCGCCGCCACGGAGTCGGCGCGCACGCGCGCGGCCAAGCGCTCGGCCGCCTCCTCGGTGCCGGGCACGTCGATCTTGTTCGCCACGACGATGCGCGGACGCGCCGCCAGATCGTCGGCGTACAGGGCGAGCTCGCGGTTGATGACCTCGTAGTCCTCCAACGGGTCGCGGCCCTCGTAGTCGCCCGTCAGGTCCACCACGTGCACGATGAGCGCCGTGCGCTCGATGTGGCGCAAGAACTCGTGGCCCAGGCCCCGCCCCTCGGCGGCTCCCTCGATGAGCCCGGGGATGTCGGCTGCCACGAAGCTCAGGTCCCCCGACCGGGCCACGCCCAGGTTCGGCACGAGCGTGGTGAACGGGTAGTCGGCGATCTTGGGGCGCGCCGCGCTGATCTTGGCGATGAGCGACGACTTGCCCGCGCTCGGCATGCCCACGAGCGCCGCGTCGGCCATGAGCTTCATCTCCAGCTCGATCCAGCCCTCCTGGGCCGGCTCGCCCAGCTCGGCGAACGCGGGAGCGCGCCGCGTGGGCGTGACGAAGTGGATGTTGCCGCGCCCGCCCATGCCGCCGCAGGCCACGGTTACGCTCTCGCCATCGTGCGTGAGGTCGGCGATGAGCTCGCCCGTCTCCTTCGACTCCTCGAAGTACTCGCGCACCACCGTGCCCACGGGCACCTTGAGCACCAGGTCCTCGCCCGTGGCGCCGTGCATGCGGCTGCCCTTGCCGTGCGTGCCGCGATCGGCCTTGAAATGGTGCTTGAAGCGGTACTCGATGAGCGACGATAGGCTCGCGTCGGCCTCCACCACCACGTTGCCGCCGTGGCCGCCGTCGCCTCCGTCGGGCCCGCCCTTCGGCACATGCGCCTCGCGGCGGAACGACATGCAGCCCGCGCCGCCGTCGCCGCCCTTCACGTGGATGCGTACTTTGTCTATGAACACTGGGTACCTCTATCTCGGTCCCCGGCCGCGCAGGGCGCAGCGGAGGGTCGATGCTTTGATCTCGCAACTCGGATTGTATATGAAAAGTGCCCCCTGACGAGCAGGGGGCACGCGAAAACAGATAACGTTACGCAGTCGTGGCGCGAGCGATTCGCCCTTACGCCTCGGGGCGTACGTGCACCTTGTGCTTGGCGCCCTTCGTGAACTCCACCTTGCCGTCGCACAGGGCGAACAGCGTGTCGTCCTTGCCGCGGCCGACGTTCTCGCCCGGATGGATGTGCGTGCCGCGCTGGCGAACGATGACGTTGCCCGTGTGCACCTCTTGACCGCCGAACAACTTCACGCCGAGACGCTGCGCGTGGGAATCGCGGCCGTTACGGCTGGAACCGAGACCCTTCTTGTGTGCCATGGTATTCCCTCCCTTGCTTTATTCGGCGTCGACGGACGCGGGCTCTTCGGCCTTCTCGGCCTTCTTCGGAGCCGCCTTCTTGGCGGCGGCCTTCTTCTCAGCCTTGGCCGAGCCGACGGATTCGATCTCGACGCGCGTCAGCTGCTGGCGATGGCCGCGCAGCTTCTTGTAGTTCTTGCGCTTCTTGAACTTGAACACGAGCTGCTTCTCGCCCTTGAACTGCTCGAGGACGATGGCCGTGACCTTCGTGGCCGCGGCCTTGGCCGGATCGGCCTCGACCTTCTCGCCGTCGACGACGCAGATGGCCTCGAGTTCGACCTTCGCGCCCACCTCGGCGTCAAGCTTCTCGATGTTCAGCTTGTCTCCGGGGGCAACCTTGTACTGCTTGCCGCCCGTTTTTACGATTGCGTACATGAGTGTCTCCTTGTATGAAATAAAACGCAAGGCGATATCTTAACAGCGTGACCGTAGCAAGTCAATGTGATCGTATGCACAATCTCCGCGTATCATCGCACTCTTTCCTTTGCCGCGCCTCCACAGAGCGCAACATTCATATGATAGCAGATAATTATAGCCACGCGCGGCGGCGTGGCATGTTTTTTCCTCGACCTCACAGGTTCGACAAAGTAAGCGAGCGCAAAGCCGTTGGCGCAGCCGGAATCGCGCGAAAGCGAGGCGCTGGAACCTGCCAGCCGGCGAGCCCTAATGCGCCTCCGCCCAGTTCGCCCCAAAGGACACATCGGCCACGAGGGGCACGCGCAGCTGCGCGACGCCCTCCATCACTTCCTTCACCAGGGCGGATAGTGCCTCGATCTCGCCTTCGGGCACGCTGAAGTCCAGTTCGTCGTGCACCTGCAGCAGAAGACGCGCCTGGAATCCCTCGGCCGCCAGGCGACGCTGCACCTCGGCCATGGCGAGCTTGATGATGTCGGCGGCGCTTCCCTGCATGGGGTGGTTCATGGCCGTGCGCTCGCCGAAGCCGCGCGTGGCGGCGTTCGTCGCCTTGAGCTCGGGGATGTGGCGCTTGCGGCCGAACATCGTCTCGGCATAGCCCTTCTCCTTCGCCTCCTCGATCGTGGCGTCCAGGTAGGAGCGCACGCCCGGGTACGCCGCGAAATAGCGCTCGATCATCTCCTTCGCCTCGCCGAACGGGATGCCCAGGCTCTGCGACAGGCCGAACGCCTGCTGGCCGTACACGATGCCGAAGTTCACGGCCTTCGCGCGGCTGCGCAGCTCCGACGTGACCTCGTCCACCGGCACGTCGAACACGCGCGCCGCGGTGCTGGCGTGGAAGTCCGCGCCCGAGCAGAACGCCGCGACCAGGTGCTCGTCGCCGGAAAGGTGCGCGAGCAGGCGCAGCTCGATCTGCGAGTAGTCGGCGGAGAGGAACCTGCTCCCCTCTTCGAGCGGCACGAAGCACGCGCGGATCTGACGGCCGAAGTCGGTGCGCACGGGGATGTTCTGCAGGTTCGGGTCGGACGAGGAGAGGCGCCCCGTGGTGGTGACCGTCTCGTTGAAGCAGGTGTGCACCCGTCCGTCGCCGGCGCGCATGCGGGGCAGCGCGTCGATGTAGGTCGACTTGATCTTCGAAAGCTCGCGGTAGCGCAGCACGAGCGCGGGCAGCTCGTGGTCGGCGCACAGCTCCTTGAGCACGGCGGCGTCGGTGGAGTAGCCGCGCTGGTTCTTCTTCTTGGGCTTGAGGCCCAGCACCTCGAACAGGATGCGCGAGAGCTGCTTGGGCGAGTCGAGGTTGAACTCCTCCCCCGCCATCTCGAAGATGCGCACCTTGAGCTCGTCCAGTTCGGATTGGGTCGATGCGCCCAGCTCGGCTAAGCGGTCGCAGTCCACGGCCGCCCCCGTGCGCTCCATGACGGCGAGCACGCCCACGAGCGGCAGATCGATGTCGAAGTAGGGCCTGCGGCTGCCGTCGCGCTCGAGCGCCTCGGTGAGCGGCCCCACGAGCGAACGGGCGGCTGCGGCCTGCGCGCAGGCCAGGTCGGCTTCCGCCTTCGTCTCGGGCAGCACGCCGCCGCAGTAGGCGTCGAGCAGCGCGTCGAAGGAGTACTCCGTCACCGACGAGTTCAGCACGTAGCCCGCGAGCCCCAGGTCGAACGCCCGCATGCCCATGAGGTCGTCGTCGACCACGAGCGCCGGTTCGGCCGTGTCGGCCGGGTAGACGCGGTGCACGGCGTGCTTGACGTCGAGCGCCGCGAACGAGCCTCCCCGCACGACGCGCGCGAACGCCGCGAGGCCGCCTTCGTCCTCGTACAGCGCCGTGCCCTGCGTCGTGGAGACGGCGCACGTGAGGTCGACGTTGAAGAGCGACGCCTGCTCCGGCTCCACGAACGACACGCCCAGCGTCTCGCCGCGCGCGATGGCAGCGTCGACGAGCGCGTCGGCCTCGGGCCCGGTGACGACGGGCTCCCACGAAAGCGGGGCCGCCTTCTTCTCCAGCTCGCGCCCCACAAGCTTGAGCACGCGGTTCAAATGGGCGTTGAACTGCACCTTCTTGAACGCCTCGGTCACGTCCTCGGGGTCGAACGAGGGGAAGCTGCACCCTTCCAAGTCGAGCGGGAAGTCCAGGTCGCACACGATGGTGGCCACCTCGCGGGAGAGGAACGCCATGTCCTTGTTGTCGACCATCTTCTCCTTCTGCTTGCCCTTGAGGTCGTCCACGTGCTCGTAGATGCCCTCGAGGTTCCCGTAGGTCTGCAGCAGCTTCGCGGCCGTCTTGTCGCCGATGCCGGGCACGCCGGGGATGTTGTCCGACGAGTCGCCCTTGAGGCCGAGGAAGTCGATGAACTGGTCGGGGCGCACGCCGTAGCGCTCCTCCACCTCGGCCGGCCCGTAGATGGCCACGTCGGTGATGCCCTTCTTCGTGGTGACGATGCGCGTCTTGTCGGTGGCGAGCTGGTAGGCGTCCTTGTCGCCCGTCACGAGCAGCGTCTCGTACCCGAGCTCCTCGTCGCGCGCGGCCACGGTCCCCAGCACGTCGTCGCCCTCCCAGCCTTTTATGCGTACGACGGGCACGGCCATGGCCTCCAGCAGCTCCTCGATGATGGGGAACTGCACCTTGAGGTCGTCGTCCATGGGCGGGCGCTGCGCCTTGTACTGCTCGAGCGCCTTCATGCGGAACGCCGGGCGCCCCGCGTCGAACGCGCAGATGATGGCGTCGGGGTTGGCCATGTCGATGAACTTCAGCAGCATGGCCAAAAAGCCGAACACGGCGTTCGTGGGCGTCCCGTCGGGCGCGTTCATAGTCTGCGGAACGGCATGGTAGGCGCGGTGCATGAGCGAGTTGCCGTCGATGACGGCGATCTTCTTCGGCATGGTCGTGTCCTCCGTCGCTTGGTTTCTGATCGACCAGTATAGTTCAAGGGCCGCGCACCGAACCCGACCGAGAGCCGAGAAACAGAAAACCGCAACGGGACATCGTGCTCGAACCGCTTCGACGCGCGGGTCTTCCGGCGCCCAGCTCCCCAACGGCTTGCAGGTTGAACCCCCTCACCAGAATATCTCACGGCGGCTCTCCCATTCCGCCTCCAACCCCACATTCTCCCCCATCTCGACCGACCTGCCCGGAGCGAGTCCGGCGAGGGGTTCCGGGCCCCCGCTCCGCTGCTCCCACGTATCTCCTGATCGCTTTGGCGATCAGGAGATACGTGCTCGTGCGCTGCGCTCCCTCATGCTTTGGTATGCGCCCTGCGGGCGCGGATGGTGGTGTTCGGAAGGGCCCGGAACCCCTCGCCGGACTCGCTCCTGCTGGTTCGCAGTCGAACAACCTGCGGTAAGGCCGGCGCTCGGGGAGCCGTTTCGATTCCTTCTGAACGCTGTTCCTGTTTTGCGCCCGAAGGGCGCATCGTCCAAGGCATGAAGGAGCGCAGCGCACGAATGCGAAAGCCCTGTTCGCCGAAGCGAACAGGGCTTTCGCATGAGCAGCGGAGCGGGGAATCGAAACGGCTCCCCGGGCGCCAGCCGGACGGGTTGATCGAACCCGTCAGCAAAGCCAAGAGCAAGACCAAGGAAAGGCTGAAAGGTTACCGGGCGGGGGCAACTCACTCTGCACCTTGGTGAGAGGGATTCGACCTGCGAGGCCACGGAAGTCCGGAGGCGCTAGGCGCTCCAGAGGTAGCCCACGCCGCGGACGGTTTCCAGGTGCTGGGACAGGTCGGGACCCAGTTTGGCGCGGACGCGGCGGACGTGGACGTCGACCGTGCGCGAGCCGCCGTAGTAGTCGAACCCCCACACGCGGCGCAGGAGGGCGTCGCGAGAGTACGTGCGGCCGGGATGGGTCACGAGGAAGGCGAGCAGGGCGTACTCGAGGTACGTGAGGTCGAGGGGCTCGCCGGCCACGTTCACCTGGTAGGTGGCCAGGTTGATGGTCATGGAGTCGACCGCGATGAAGTCGGACGCGGAGCTCTCGTTGCCGGGCCACAGCAGCTGGCGGATGCGTGCGGCGCACTCGTCGGAGCTGGCGCCGTGCACGACGAAGTCGCTTTTCACCTGCACGGGCAGGCGGAACTCGCCCAGCTGGTCCTCGCCCACGATCACGAGCAGCGCCGCAGAGCCGTCCTCGAGCAGCAGGGACTCGGCCTGCGCCACGCAGCCCAGCGCCTCGCCGCGTGCCTCGTAGATGACGAGGTCGTAGCCGGGATGCTGCGACAGCAGCTTCTTGAACTGCGCGGAGGATCCGGCGGCCACGTCCACGTCGAGGCCGGAGAGCACCTGCTGGAACTTGTGCGCGTTGTCCAAGCTGTCGGCGACGAAAATAACCGATTTCCTCATGTCAGAGCCTCCGCCCTTCCGACCCGCCCACGGCTACAGCACCGCCAGGTAGCGGTCGCGCTCCCAGGCGCTCACATTGCCCTGGTAGTCGTTCCACTCGGCGCGCTTCGCGGCCACGAGGTACGAATGGATGTGCTCGCCCAGCGTCTCGCGCATGAGCTCCGATTCGGCGAACAGCTCCACAGCCTCGCCCAGGCTCTCGGGCAGCGTTTGGAAGCCCTGGCGGCGCAGGTCCTGGCGCGGAAGCGAGAACAGGTCCCGATCCTCGGTGGGGGGTTGCAGCTCCAGCTCGTCCTCGATGCCCTTGAGGCCGGCGGCCAGCATGACGGCGAAGGCCAGGTAGGGGTTCGCGGCCGGGTCGGGGCTGCGCAGCTCGATGCGGCAGGCGTCCTCCCGGTTCGGGCGGTAGCCGGGAATGCGCACGAGCGTGGAGCGGTTGCTGCTCGCCCACGACAGGTACGTGGGGGCCTCGCCGCCGGAGATGAGGCGCTTGTAGGAGTTCACGTACTGGTTCGTGACAACGCAGAACTCGGGCGCGTACTTCAGAAGGCCCGCGACGTAATGCTTCGCCACCTTCGACAGGTGGTAGCCCTGCGGATCTTCGGGATCGTAGAACGCGTTGTTGCCGTCGAAGTCGAACAGGCTCTGGTGCACGTGCATGCCGCTGCCCGGCTCGTCCGCCATGGGCTTGGGCATGAACGACGCGTACACGCCGTGCTTCATGGCGATTTCCTTCACCACCAGCTTGTACGTCATGACCGCGTCGGCCATGGACAGCGCATCGGTGAAGCGCAGGTCTATCTCGTGCTGGGACGGGCCGTTCTCGTGGTGGGAGTACTCCACCGGAATGCCCATCTTCTCCAGCGTGAGCACCGTGTCGCGGCGCAGGTCGGAGGCGTAGTCGAGGCTCGTGAGGTCGAAGTAGCCGCCCCGGTCGAGCACCTCGGTGCCCTCGGCGTCCTTGAAGTAGTAGAACTCCAGCTCGGGGCCGACGTTGAACACGTAGCCCATCTCCTGGGCCTTCTCCACCGTGCGCGCGAGCACGTGGCGCGGGTCGCCTTCGAAGGGCCGGCCGTCGGGCGTGCGCACGGCGCAGAACATGCGCGCGACCGCGTTGCTCTCCGGACGCCACGGCAGCACCTGGAACGTGGAGGCGTCCGGATAGGCCAGCATGTCGGACTCCTGCGTGCGGCAGAACCCCTCGATGCAGCTGCCGTCGAAGCCCATGCCGTCGGCGAAGGCGTCGTCCAGCTCGTTCGGCACGACGGCGAACGACTTCATGGTGCCCAGCACGTCGGTGAACCAGAAGCGGACGAAGTGGACGTCGCGGCTCTTCACGGTCTTGAGAACGAAGTCTTGGTCGGGGTTCGCGGTCATGAGGAGGTCCTTTCTCTCAAGCAACCATTATACGGCATGACGTTTCGGTTTCGTTACGCCGACACCGACCAACGAATTCCGCGAGATGGAACAGGTTTTTCGATCCGTCGCACAAACAAGACGCGCGCCCCCGGAGGAGCGCGCGTCTCTCGATGCCGCACGGTTCCGCCAGCCGGCAGGCCGGCGGACCCCCTACTTCTTCAGATCCTCGATGCTCGCGGTCTTGCCGGGATACAGGCCCAGCGGCTCGAAGTGGATCTTGCCGGCGGACACGAGCGTCGTGCCGTTCTCGGCGTTGTAGTCCTCCAGGTACGTGATGTGCTGGAAGTAGTTCGCGTCGAGCTCGCCGTCGGCCAGCGCCACGTTCGGCTGGATGTAGTCGGAGAACTCCTTGACCTCCAGCGTGTAGCCGTGGTTCGCGAGGATGCCGCGCACCTGCTCGAGGATCTCGGCGTGCGGGGCAGGCGAGGCGCCCACCAGGATGCGCGCGTCACCGTCCTTCGCGTCCTCGATCTCGACGTTGCCGGGCACGTCGAGCGGCACCACCTGGCCGGCGTACGTGTCCTCCATGTACTGGCGCGCCGTGGCGCTCTGCAGCGCCGTGACGAGCGCCTTGATCTTGTCGCTGCCCTCGTCGCCCTCGCGCACGGCCACCACGTTGGCGTACTTGTCGGCGGCCTCGGACGCGGCGTCCTCGCGCGCCACGGCCGACGAGACGTCGATGCCGCCGCTGATGGCGTAGTTGCCGTTGATGACGGCCATGTCCACGTCGGGCAGCGTCGAGGGAAGCGAGGCGGCCTCCATCTCCACGATCTCGATGTTGTGCGGGTTGTCGGCGATGTCGTTCTTCGTGGCCGAGAGCCCAGCACCGTCCTTCAGCGTGATGAGGCCCTGGTCCTGCAGAAGCAGCAGGGCGCGCGCCTCGTTCGTCGGATCGGACGGCACGGCGATCTTCGCGCCCGCCGCCCCTCCGCAGCCCGCAAGCGCGGCGAGCGCGGCGCCGGCCACGGCCACCGTGGCGACCGCTTTCGCGATGGTTCTGATTCTCATGTTCGTAGTCCCTTCCCTATAAGGTTTCAAATATCGTCGAGCTCTCTTCTCGGTGCGCGGGCCCTCGGCATCGCTGCGAGATCGGGCGCCAAGGCCGTCCGCGCCGTCGGCTGGCTCCGGTGCAGGCAGGCTGCCGGTTCTCTCTAGCGCCGCTTGTCGACTTTGCGCGCCAGCAGGTTGCCCAGGCTCTGCACCACCTGCACCAGCACGATGCACAGGATGAGCGCCGCCACCATCACGTCGCCCTGGTAGCGCTGGTAGCCGTAGCGGATGGCGATGTCGCCCAAACCGCCCGCGCCCACCATGCCGGCCATGGCCGAGTAGCCGAACAGCGTGATGAACGCGATGGACGCGCCGCGGATGAGCGACGGCAGGCTCTCGCGCAAGAACACCTTCGCCACGATCTGCCACACGCCGGCGCCGAAGCTCTGCGCAGCCTCCACCAGGCCGCCGTCGACCTCGGCGAGGCTCTGCTCCACCATGCGCCCCACGAAGGGCGCGGCGGCCACCGTGAGGGGCACGACGGCACCCGGCACGCCCAGCGACGTGCCCACGATCCAGCGCGTCACCGGGATGAGCACCACCAGCAGGATGATGAACGGAACGGAGCGGCCGATGTTCGTGATCCAGCCGAGCACCGCGTTCAGCACGCGATGCGGACGCAAGCCGCCCGGAGCCGTGACCACGAGCGCCACGCCGAGCGGGATGCCGATAACGTAGGCGAAGATCGTGGCGGCCACGGACATGACGATGGTGTCCCCCGTGCCCTGGGCGAGCAGCAAGCCGTACTGGTCGAAGAACGATGCGAGGAACTCCATGCTACTCCCCCTCCAGCTCGCCGCGCGTGACCATGACCGGGTTGAGCGGGGCGCCTATGGGCGCCAGGGACGACATGATCGCCGGATCGTCCAGGCGGTTGCCCGCCGGTTCCTTGGGCTCCCGCCAGGCGCCCGGATCCCCCGACAGGCTGTCGTACTCCAACAGCTCGCGCGTCACGGGGCTTTGCGGGCTGGAGAACACGTCGGCCGTGCTCCCCTCCTCCACGATGCGGCCCGCGTCGATGACCGCGATGCGGCTGCATATCTTCTTCGCCACGGCCAGCGAGTGCGTGATGACCACCATCGTCACGCCCAGCTCCTTGTTGATGTCGGCCAGAAGGTCCAGGATGGACACCGTCGTGCGCGTGTCGAGCGCGCTCGTGGCCTCGTCGCAGAGCATGACCTTGGGGCTGTTCGCCAGCGCGCGGGCGATGGCCACGCGCTGCTGCTGCCCGCCGGAGAGCTGGCTGGGGTACCGGTCGACCTTGTCCCCCAGCTCCACCAGCTCCAGAAGCTCGCGGGCGCGCCTCTCGGCGGCGTCCCTCTTCTCGTGGCGCAGCTCCAACGGGAACATGACGTTGCCGAGCACCGTGCGCTGTTGGAACAGGCTGAAGTTCTGGAAGATCATGCCGATGGACGCGCGAAGGCGCAGCAGCTCCTTGCCCTTGAGGTTCGTCACGTCCGCGCCGTCGATGACGACGCGTCCCGCAGTGGGACGCTCCAGCAGGTTGACGCAGCGGACGAGCGTCGACTTGCCCGCGCCCGACGCGCCGATGATGCCGAAGACGTCGCCGTCCTCGATGGTCAGGCTCACGTCGGAGAGCGCGTGGTGGGCCGCGCCGGCGGCACCGTCGTAGGTCTTGTTCAGGTGTTCGAGCTGGATCATGGGATTCTCTATCGTCTCGTTCGTGCTTGCGTGCGGAAACGTGCGGCCGTTCGGTGAAACGAAGCCGCGTGGAAGCTAGGCCTGAGCGTCGGCGCGCAATCCGACCAACCCAGGCTTGGGCATCATCATGTCCATGGTATGCACGAAAAGAGAACTCATAGATGTGTATCTTACGTGATGCGCGCACCCTGTCAAGACGGAGAGGGCGTTCTCGCCTATGCGATTATTTCATCATTGGTTATCTATTGTCCATATAACTAGGTTTTTGCAACGTCAGATGATCGAACGTGCCGAAGGCCCGTGCAACGGCGCGTGGACGACAAGGACACGAGCCGGTAACGCACGCGTGACGGACGCATGTCATCGTTCATTCTCAGCGCGAAAAGGTTATACTTGGTTACCCATCCATCGTGGCACGCGGTGGGCGAACGTACTGCGCACAACGAGAGGCGGGGGCACCCCATGACGTCAATACACGCGGAAGCGTTGAAAAGAAACGGCATCGATTACGACGAGGCTATGGACCGCTTCGGCGGCAACGAGGCGCTCTTCGAGCGGCTCGCCTCCAAGTTCCTCGACGACACCCACTTCGCCGCGCTCGAGCAGGCTCTTGCCGACGGCGACGACGCGACGGCCCTGCGCGAGGCCCACACCCTCAAAGGGGTGGCCGGAAACCTCTCGTTCGCCGATCTCTACGCGGCCATCAGCGACGTGAACGCCGCGCTGCGCGAGGGCGATTCCGCGGGCGCGAAGGCGCGCATGGAGCCCGTCCGCATCGCCTACGAAGCCGTGAAAACGGCCTTGAGCTCGCTGGACGACTAAGTCGGCCCGGCCCGCGGAAGGCGGGCCCGCCCCATCGAACCGCACGGCCGCACCCGGAACCACCACGGCGCGGCCGTCGGCTCTTCGAGCACGGCGCGAGTCGGAACGCCCATGGTATACTGCAGTCGTTTCATCAGGCGTTGCCGCGACAAGACGGAGGTGGCCATGAAGTTCTCCAACATCCTTGTGCCGTTCGACAAATCCGAGCACGCCGTGCGGGCGCTCGAGATAGCCAAGGGCCTCGCCGAGGAGGATCCGGGCATCCGCCTGCACGTCGTCGATATCGTCTACCTGTCCGAAATGCCGCCGTCGCTCGGCTTGGAGGCGAACCCCTACGAGAGCGTTCCGCCGCTCGCCGTCGACCCCGAGCTGTACCGGAAGCTCGCCGAGGCGACGCTCGCCCGCGAGAGGGACGACATGGACCGGGCCATCGGCGACCTGCTCGACAGCCTTCCCAACCCCGTGGAGGTGACGGCCGTGAACGCGCCGTCCGTCGTGGACGGCATCAACGACTACGCGCACGACCACGGCTGCGACCTCATCGTCATGGGCTCGCGCGGCCTGGGCGTGCTGCGCGGCATGCTGGGCAGCGTGAGCTACGGCGTGCTGCGCTCGGCCGACGTCCCCGTGCTCGTGGCGAAGGAGCCGGCGGAGAAGCGGTAGCACCCCGCTGGCGATCGATCAGCAGTACGCAGCGACCGGGCTATTGGAGCCAACGCCGTAGGCGGCTGTATCAAAAGTGTCGTTTTGCTAGTCGTGTAGGGCAAGGGCTCTGCCCTTGCCGCTCAACAAGAGACGCTTCCGCAGGTAGACGGCAAGGGCAGAGCCCTTGCCCTACGGGGTGACTACGAGAAACGCGCATTTTGACGACTTTTGATACAGGCCCTACGAGGCGACCAAACCCGGCCCCACGTCGCGACGATCCTCAGCGCAACCTCTTCTTGTGGAGCGACCGGGATGCCTTGCGGTTCTCGGTCGGCGGCGACCGCTCGCTTGGTATAATGATCCGGTTATGGATACGAATTCCCAGCAAACGAGCACGGCGAAAGCCGCCAACGGAGCGTCGGACGACGGGCGCGCGGCGTCCTTGCGACCGACGCGCCCTGCCGAGCGCGTCGGTCGCAAGCCCAAGCGTATCGCCGTCGTGACGATGGGCGTGAAGCTGGGCGACGAGACGCGCGGCTACACGCGCTTCCGCTTCCTATCGGAGCTGCTCGCCCGCGAAGGCTTCTCCGTCGACCTCATCACGTCGACGTTCCAGCATTGGGAAAAGGCCCAGCGCGACTGCTCGAAGGCATGCTACCAGGGGCTCCCCTACCGCATCGTGTTCGTCGAGGAGCCGGGCTACACGCGCAACCTCGACCTCGGGCGCATCCGCAGCCACCGCGTGGCCGCCAAGAACCTGCGCGAGCACTTCGCGCGCAACGCCGGCGCCTACGACCTCGTCTACGCGGAGATCCCGCCGAACGACGTCGCCCGCGTCTGCGCGGAGGCGGCCGACGCGCAGGGCATCCCGTTCGTGGCCGACATCAACGATCTGTGGCCCGAGGCCATGCGCATGGTGGTGGACATCCCCGTGGTGAGCGACGTGGCGTTCTACCCCTTCGCGCGCGACGCGAAGCGCGTCTACCAGCTGCTCGCCGGCGCCGTGGGCACGTCCGACGAGTACGCCGCGCGGCCGGCCGCCGACCGCGAGAGGCCCTACCCTCACGTCACCGTGTATGTCGGTAACGACCTGGCCGCTTTCGACGCAGGCGCGCGCGAGCATGCGAGCGAGGTCGAGAAGCCCCAGGGCGAGATATGGGTCACGTACGCGGGAACGCTCGGAGCGAGCTACGACGTGGCCACGCTCGTGAGGGCCGCCGCGCTGCTCGAGCAGGAACGGCTCGCGAAGGCCGTCGACCTGGCAGGCGATGCCGGCTGCGATCGCAGAACCGCCGCGTCAGCCGCGCCGCCCGTGCGCGTGAAGGTGCTGGGCGACGGTCCCGACCGCGAGAAGCTGGAGGCGCTCGCACGGGAGCTGAACGCACCGGCGGACTTCCTGGGCTACCAGGACTACGGGCACATGGCCGCTTACCTGTGCGCCTCGGACATCACAGTGAACTCGCTCGTGAGGTCCGCCGCGCAGAGCATCGTCACGAAGATCGGCGACTATCTGGCGAGCGGCAAGCCCATGATCAACACCGGGTCGAGCCCCGAGTTCCGCGGCAAAGTGACCGCCGACGGCTTCGGCGTGAACGTGCAGGCCGAGGATCCGCGGGCGCTGGCCGGCGAGATAGCGACCCTTGCCGGGCACGCCTCGCTGCGCAAGATCATGGGAGCCAAGGCGCGCGCCGTGGCCGAGCGCGAGTTCGACCAGCCGCGCTCGTACCGCGAGATCGTGGATTTGCTGCGCACGCTGCTGTGATTCCCACCGAGCGCCCTCGCCAAAACGGCGCGGACGCGTCAGAATATGAGTTTCGCCACGCCGCATCGAAGCGGTGCGACCGTTTGAGCAAGCAAGGAGCCTTATCTTGACCGAGCAGAGACGCGTTTCGTTTTCGCCGCCCGACATCACGCAGGCGGAAATCGACGAGGTGGTCGACGCGCTGAAGAGCGGGTGGATAACCACCGGCCCGAAAACGAAGGAATTCGAGCGCGAGCTGGCCGCCTTCACCGGAGCCGAGCGCGTGGCGACCTTCGCATCGGCCACGGCCGCGCTCGAGTGCGCGCTGCGGGCGCTGGGCGTGGGGTCGGGCGACGAGGTTATCACGAGCGCCTACACCTACACCGCCTCCTGCTCGGTCATCTGCCACGTGGGCGCGACGCCGGTTCTGTGCGACGTGGCGCCGAACAGCTACGAAATGGACTACGACGCGCTGCCGTCCCTCGTGACGGAGCGGACGCGCGCCGTCATTCCCGTGGACATCGCCGGACGCATGGTTGATTACCAGCGCCTCTTCGCCGCGCTGGACGGCGTGCGCGACCGTTGGAAGCCCGCGACCCAGCTGCAGCGCGCGTTCGACCGCGTCGTCGTGCTGGCAGACGCCGCGCACTCCCTCGGCGCCGTGCAAGAAGGCCGCCCCTCGGGCACCGTGGCCGACTTCACCGCCTTCTCGTTCCATGCCGTGAAGAACCTCACCACCGCCGAGGGCGGCGCCCTGGCGTGGCGCGCGGGAGCCTTCGACTCCGACGAGCTTTACCGCCAATTCATGCTCATGGCGCTGCACGGCCAGACGAAGGACGCGCTGTCGAAGACGCGCGCCGGCGCCTGGGAGTACGACATCGCCTTCCCCGGTTGGAAGTGCAACATGACCGACCTGCAGGCCGCGCTGGGTCTGGCGCAACTGCGCCGCTACCCCGCCCTGCTCGCCCGCCGGCGAGAGTTGGTTAAGCGCTACGAGGCGGGCTTGGCCGACTTGGGCGTGAACGTGCTGCGGCACTACGGCGACGGCAACGAATCGAGCGGGCACCTCATGCTCGCGCGGCTGCCGGGCAAGACCTCAGCGTTCCGAAACGCGCTCATCGAGCGTTTGGCCGGCGACGGCGTCTCCGCGAACGTGCACTACAAGCCGCTGCCCCTGCTCACCGCGTACCGCGACCTCGGCTTCGACATCGCCGACTTCCCGAACGCACGCGCCCAGTTCGAGAACGAGGTCACGCTGCCGCTGCACACGCTGCTCTCCGACGACGACGTCGACTACGTCGTCGAAGCGGTCCACCGCGCCTGGGCCGCGCTCGAGGCGGAGGGCATCCGCTGATGTACGCGCGGTTCGGAAAACGCGTTTGCGACCTGGTGATCGGCGTGGTGGCGCTGCCGTTCGTGCTGCTGATCATAGCGGTGCTGGCGCCGTTCATCCACTTCGAGGACAAGGGCCCCGTGTTCTACAACGCCCCGCGCGTCGGCAAGGACGGCCGCGACTTCAAGATGTACAAGCTGCGCTCCATGCGCGTGAACGCCCCCGATCTGGTGATGGAGGACGGCTCCACCTACAACGGCGCCGACGACCCGCGCATGACCCGCGTGGGCGCCTTCATGCGCAAGACGAGCCTGGACGAGATGCCCCAGTTCCTGAACGTGTTGAAAGGCGACATGAGCATCGTGGGCCCCCGCCCCGACCTGCGCCGCGAGACCGAACTCTACGAGGGCGACGAGCCCCTCAAGCTCACCGTGAAGCCCGGCGTGACCGGCTACGCCGCCGTCTACGGCCGCAACTCGCTCCCTTGGCACGACCGCCTGAAGATGGACGTGGAGTACGTGCGCACCATGAGCTTCCCCTTGGACGTGAAGATTTTCTTCAAGACGTTCTCGACCGTGTTCAAGCAAGAGGGCGTGTTCGTGGAGGATGGGGGAAAGTAATGCAGTTTCATCGAATTGCCGCACGAAGTAATTAACAGCAGTCCCACGTGCAATGTAGCGCTCGAAGCTACAGAGCGTGTACAACAAGCTTAAACGAGTTTTTACCGCCACACACTCCGAATTATGCAGACTCACCTAATCCCAAATACGTACGCCAAAATGCTTCCGACGTTAAACACGGCATAGCATCACGATAAGCGTGCGCCACTTCGTCCTTACGCGAGGCATACTCTTGCATAAGGCGACGATAACGCTTCCTGAGCGATTGGTAACGTGCACGGTCCAATGTCCGGACATGCGCATTCTTGCCCGAAGCATCGAAAGCGACGAGCGTCCTACGGCGCATCGTCTTCCATCCTGGATAGGCACCTCGGCTATAGTAAACAGCCGCAGGTTCATCGGAGAGCAGCATATCCGGCAAAAAATGCCGATCATGCGGTAACATCTCTAAGAGCTTCAAGACAGGTCCACGCATATCCTCCCCACCCAAGTAGTTGTCATCGGGCTTCATTTTGCTTATAACTGCCGAGTCTAACTCGGACAATGGAACTAGGCATTCATTCTTCGCGCCGTTCAATTTCATAAGCTCTTCGCCATTCGCTGATGCTAAAAAACTAGGCCCTTTCAGATAGTCCTCTAAACCATCGAGCAAAAGCTCGGCGCTTCCATAATTAAGAGAACGTAGGTAAATGTCGAATGTGCGCTTCAAGCGAAGCATAAACATGCGCTCCAAATTCATTTCGTCAGCGGCTAGCATGATAAGAAAGTTGCGCACATATTGGTAGCAGTCTACAGAAGCGCGAAACCGACCCTCGAAGCTCGCATGCCATACGCAAATGCCGCCCATGGTCATGATAGTGGGGCGGCAGCGCATTCCGTATTCAACATCATCACAGCGGACAAATACGGGAAGCGGCAAGCCATACTCGCGAATCATCTCGACCGGAATGCAACAATACCACCACGCACCGTAAGCATTCTCCACCTCGACATTGATCACTTCGTTTTTTACCACATCGACCATTTGATTAACATGCAGATCTGGCTTCACTTTGTCATATATACCGTCTTTTCGCACAAACCCTACGTCTTCGTACTGCAGGATAGGCTCCTCAAGCGACAGCATCGCTCCATTAAGGAACGCCTGCTTATAGCAGTTCTTCACAAGAGAAAGAAGATTGTACGTACGCTTAAAACTTTCGGGCGACACATGCACGTCATCGTCCATGAGCAGCACATGAGTAGCACCTCCGGCAAGTGCCTCAAGCATTCCACGGGCAAACCCCCCCGCACCTCCAACGTTTGGATTGGGAACGATAGTCACTCCATCGTCAGAAAGTGTTTCGACATCGAGCGTGCGACCGTTATCCACCACATACATATGAAATCCGTCAGCAATGGGCTCGTTTCCGGCTAGCACTTCACGCCTGACTGTCTCGATATTCGGTACGATATAGTCTTCCTTCTTGAATGTTGTCGTACACAGAGCAAGACGCACTGGTCGTACTAAGGCGTCATCGACCTCTGTATAGTAGTATGCTGCTTTTACGCGCGTTGTTCCCTTTGAATGCAGCACAAACGACACAAGAGGAGCATCACTTTCGGGCAAGCGCAAATCAACCGACGCGAAACCCTCATGGCTCTCTCCAAGCATAATCGGTGTGCCATTAATATGAGCAGCAGAAACCCCCTCTGTTAACTCAACAAACAGAACGCTGCATTCGTCTCCAGCAAATTCAAGATGCAAAAAAATCGGGCCCACATTGGTGTATCGGCACCATTTACGTAAAGAAAACGCATTGAAGTATGTTGAAAAATCTATCTCCCCAACAAACGCAAGGGCCCTTAAATTGTTATCATATTCGGCCCTATCGGCACGATAATACAGCTCAACGTGGCCTGCAGCAAAGTCATCAGGGATCAACAGCACATTTGCCAAAGAAAGGTCTCGCACAATAATCCTGCTCTCTTGCAAAACATTCAATCATTATAAAATAACCAGAAAACAATCGATACTGAAGTATTGGCTAACACGAGCGTTTAGACAACTACATTATCACGACAGCCTGCGAACCCAACACCGAGTATATCCAACCAAACGACCCGGCATCCCGGCTTACATACCCCGATATCGAATCAGCCACAAGTACAGTTCCGTTATTTTTATCGAAACCTTTTAGCACGACAGTGTGGGTTCCGCCATACAGGCGATACGGCGTTCCATCATGCCATCGCGTCTCAGTCGACAGCCCAGGCAAACCCATATCCACCGTATTCCACACAATAACAGGATAGCCTTGCGCGATATAATCATACAAATTGCTAAAGGAAGTACCTGTAATGTTGTAGGCGCGCAGAGAGCTTCCATGGGCACCAAGATAGTTATTTGCAGCAATGCACAGTGCAGGCGCGCAGCAGGAATTCCATGCGCCCCCACCCCAGCTGTATGGGTTTCCTTGATATGCAGTGACCCAATCCCAGCCACTTCTAGGCAACCACCTGTCTACTATTTCATATTTTGATAATGAAAACCCATAATACGTCAGAGCATTGCTAAGTGCCACGGCTTCACAACCCGTTGGAAGCTCAGGATATTGCATCATGCACATCATCGATAAATCAACATAGGAAATGGGTAACCCAAGTTGATACCCAATATGCATTCTTAAACGCTCGGATATTACCGAGGTGCCTCCAAAAAACCGAATTTGTGAAATACAATTCTTATTCGCCTTAGCCACTTCAATTGTGGAAGATCGATCGTCTCCAACCAATAGAAGAGCTGCGCCTGTCTTTGCTTGGAGCACAGCCCCCGAAAGGGCATCGTAAGGAGATCCCCCGGATGCAAAAGCTACATTATCCCAAGAAAGGATATGCGATGTCACGGACCAACTCGCCACCGCCGCTGAGGTATCGAATAGAGTATTGCCCCAAAGATGTACGAGCGAACCTCCTGCATACGTAGAAATTCCGTCCAAAAACCCTTTCGTGAGACCAGATATGACGTTGTGGCCTCCTATAAGCAGAACATCCCGAAGCTCACCTTTGGCAGCAAGTCGAGACAAAGCGACTTTTTGCTCGTCAGATAAATTATGCGTTGAATCAACCAGGAAAATTGGAGCTTTCTTTGCAAAGGCTATTGGGGAAGCCGAGAGAGCATCCGCAAAATCCGTGCCTGTGGCGACAATCGCCAAATCCGCATCCCATTGGTCGAACCACTCGTTAAAGACGGCCATTTGCGTATCGAAAGCCGTTTGCCCCCATATACGACTCCACGAAACTCCTATCTCGTCTAGCTGCGCCAAAACCGGATCAGAAACTACATTTTGTCCGCCAACTACAATTACATTACTTACCCCAAGCCGATTTAACTCGTTTGCCGTGCAATTGGGCAGTTGCGAAGACTGACTAAACAAAATTGGACAATCGAGAAGCCCGGCTAAGCTGGTAGCAGACAGCGCATCGGGCCACCCGCCCTCACCGACAAGAATAGCCGTTGCGCTACCGTTGGGGAACGCGGCGGATGATTGGCTTACAGCCGTTTCGAACAAGGTTGGTCCCGCATAACTCGATACAGAAGAACCAGAGAATATCACCGTCCTGCTCTTTTGATCGCCTAACGCCTTCACCGGCACAGCCGCAAAAGTCAACACCAAAGCGACAATGCCAGCGACTACGCGTAAAAAACCCGGGAGAGAGACCCTTTTCGAAACAGCCATTCTTCCGACACATCTCCCATCATGCTAACGCAGCCGCCAACACCACAACAGATAGTCACACCATCCGGCGGGCGCGACGCTTTTATCTATACTGCGGCACATCAAAGAGCAAACCTGATGTTGCCATTTCCAAACCGATAAACCTGTAACAATCGCTCATGACATTCGCTATGCCTGTTGCCCACGTTCTGCCCGTAGCATACTGGTGCCAAACGGTATTTTCGTTTGCCGCTTGAAACACGTTCCATTTCATCTTGTACAACGAATCTTGGCTCCAGCTGCCTAGCACATAATTATTTGACACCCATTTCGCCGCACCTAGAATCGCATTGCGAGGGGTACTCCATCCTTGGATAACAGCCATTTTACGACCCCCGCTTAACGGCGAGCTATCGTAAGCTCCGATACCGAAAAAATTATAGTATCGTCCGGCAGGGTAATACGATCCGTCAATGTACCCGCCTTCATAATCAAAGCCCATCGCGAGCTGCGATCGCCCCCAATCGCTTTCCAAAATCGCATGCGAAAGCAGATAGACCTCGTTGACTCCATAAGTCTGCGCCGCCTCAATAAAGGCAGAACCCATACCCGCAAGCTTCCCATTGCTGCCATATTGCGCTATGAATGCGTTGAGCTGATCTGCCGACACTTTTCCCGAATAGCCCCCATTAATTCGAGCAAATTGATAAAACGTTGACTGGTTGTAACTAAAATTATCAGGATTGAGGCTTTCTAGGATCTCTGTTTTAGAATAATTTTGATAGCCTTTTGAAGCTTCTACCTCCAGATCGCTCATAGCGTTCAAGGATATGTCAAAATCGGTATAAATCAGGGATCCTATAAGCTCGGTAATTATCGCGTTGCGTACATTATTGTGAACCACGTTGCGCCCGCCGAAGAAGCGCACGGACGACACGTCGCCCGCATGGGACGAGGCGGTGCGCACGGTGGCGTCCTGCGGATCGTCCACCAACAGCAAGACCGACCCGCTCTCGCCCTGGAGGACGGAGCCGGCGAGGGCGTCGTAGGAGTCCCTCCCGGTCGCGAAGGCGGGTGCCGCCCAGCTGAACCCTTGGGTGGACACCGCCCATTCGGCCACCGCCGCCGACGTGTCGTAGAGCTCGGCTCCCGCCAAGCGCACACATCCCCCCGTGCGCCCGGACGCAAGCACGGTGACCGCGTCCATGAAGCCCTCCGTAGCCTCGGACACCACGTTCGTTCCGCCGGCTATGGCGGCGTTCGCAAAGGAACCGGACCTGGCGGCGTCCATCAAAGCGGTCTTCTGCTCCGGAAGAAGCCCCCCTCCGGAGACGAGGAACACGGGCGCCTTCTTTGCGTAGGCCACGGGGGCGATGGACAAGGCGTCGGGGAAGTCCGCGCCCGTCGCAACGATCACGAGGTCGCCCGACCACTGCCCGGCGCCCCTCTCGTACACGGCCATCTGGGTGTCGAAGAGGGACTCGCCCCAGATGCGCTCCACCTCCGCCCCCGTCGCCGAGCCCAGGGCGTCCAAGCCGCCCTGGGACACGAGGTTGGGGCCGCCGACGAGGAGGATGTGGCTAACCCCGAGTCTCGCCAACTCCGAGGCCGTGGCTGTCGGAACGGAATCCTTCTCGGTGAACAGGATCGGGCATCGGTACACGCCCGCCAGACTCGTTGCGGAAAGGGCGTCGGGCCATCCGCCGCGGCCGACGACGATGGCGTACTCGGAGGACGCGAAGGCTCCTGCGGACTGCGCGGCGGCGGTGTCGTAGAGCTCGGCGCCGGAGTACTCCTCAACGCTCTTCGAAGAACTAGAAGCCAACAAGCTAGAAGTATTTATCGGATTGTAGCCATTCGTCTCGATCCCCGAGGACTGTGCAACAACTCGCTCAATTTCATCATCGGAGATTGAGCTGAACACCTCATCCTCAACAATGGAATCATCCGCAGGAATGTCTTTACTAGTGTCACCATCTTCATTTTTCCAAGTACTAGATGAGTCTTGGCTTTGCGCAAACTCACTCGAGGAATCACTATAATTATCTTCAGCATAGGATATATTGGGATAACAAAGAGTTACCACCAAAACGGCAGCTAAAGTGCACTTTACATAATCCCGTCTTCTAATCATTACATTCCTTACTCTACAATCCCGGCAGCAATTTCATAGGCGATAGTCACTTTTCGAGCCTGATATTGATTCATATCGGACTGGCTATCAATAAAAGCCACCTCTAGCAACGTTGCGGGAAGCGGGCCGCCCAAAATCGCAACCTCTTGGCGCTTCATTCCCCTGTCGTGCAATCCAGTCCCAAAAATCAGGTGAGGGTGTATCTGGCTCTGCCATGAAGGAGAGAGACCGGCAGCATTGTATTCGTGTATCAAAGACTCAGTGCCTGATCCTCCGCCCGCATTGAAGTGAATAGAAACGATTGTATCGCATTTTTGCGCTACTGCTTCCGCATGACGCAATTTATACCAACCACCATCATCATTGAGATATGCCGAAACACCGTACTCGTTCCTCAAAATGTTCGCAACCATTCCAGCAAGTTCTTTAGTCAGGGTCGCCTCCTGGTAGCCACACCCCGTAGCTCCGGAGTCGTACACACCATTGTTTGAATCATTCCAACCATGGCCCGCGTCTATATAAACTCTAAAGCCGGGCAACGAAGCGTAGGAGTACCCGAAGGAATCGGCTATCCCCATACGGACTGCAGAAGAAACCACGTTGCGCCCGCCGAAGAAGCGCACGGACGACACGTCGCCCGCATGGGACGAGGCGGTGCGCACGGTGGCGTCCTGCGGATCGTCCACCAACAGCAAGACCGACCCGCTCTCGCCCTGGAGGACGGAGCCGGCGAGGGCGTCGTAGGAGTCCCTCCCGGTCGCGAAGGCGGGTGCCGCCCAGCTGAACCCTTGGGTGGACACCGCCCATTCGGCCACCGCCGCCGACGTGTCGTAGAGCTCGGCTCCCGCCAAGCGCACACATCCCCCCGTGCGCCCGGACGCAAGCACGGTGACCGCGTCCATGAAGCCCTCCGTAGCCTCGGACACCACGTTCGTTCCGCCGGCTATGGCGGCGTTCGCAAAGGAACCGGACCTGGCGGCGTCCATCAAAGCGGTCTTCTGCTCCGGAAGAAGCCCCCCTCCGGAGACGAGGAACACGGGCGCCTTCTTTGCGTAGGCCACGGGGGCGATGGACAAGGCGTCGGGGAAGTCCGCGCCCGTCGCAACGATCACGAGGTCGCCCGACCACTGCCCGGCGCCCCTCTCGTACACGGCCATCTGGGTGTCGAAGAGGGACTCGCCCCAGATGCGCTCCACCTCCGCCCCCGTCGCCGAGCCCAGGGCGTCCAAGCCGCCCTGGGACACGAGGTTGGGGCCGCCGACGAGGAGGATGTGGCTAACCCCGAGTCTCGCCAACTCCGAGGCCGTGGCTGCCGGAACGGAATCCTTCTCGGTGAACAGGATCGGGCATCGGTACACGCCCGCCAGACTCGTTGCGGAAAGGGCGTCGGGCCATCCGCCGCGGCCGACGACGATGGCGTACTCGGAGGACGCGAAGGCTCCTGCGGACTGCGCGGCGGCGGTGTCGTAGAGCTCGGCGCCGGAGTACTCCTCAAAATGCGATGCCGACATAGTGGCTCGACTATTAGCATTCAAGCCTGAATCACCCGAATCAACCTGCGTGTCTACTGCCCCAGCAGAAATCGCTGCAAGCAGTTCATCGTCGGTCAAAGAGGTCTGATCTTCATCCTCGATAGTGGCCCAGGCCGAATAAGGAAAAAGCATAGAAGCCATTAGTAGAATTAAAAGAGCGATCAACATGTTTTTAGAACACTTGGCTAGGACGCCCGACATAAGCTCACGCCTTCCCGATTATTGGCACTGCCACATATCATAATCACTATACTTTTCGTCCGAAATCGCGAAACCATCTAGGAACGGCCGTGAAGACCGACCCGATTCTCCATGTCGTAGAATCGTACACCGCTGCCAACTCGCGCCCTGCATCCTTCAACCTTTCCCAAGCGTTTTCTTTGTCGGCGCGCTCCGCTAAAACAGCTCCATGCAAATCCTGAATATCTTTGTTCCATTTCTGGGCATTGGCAACTTGCTGCTCCATAGGCTTCAACAACAGAAACCCATCAACAACACGACCTTGAAAAGACGAGCTGAGAAGTTCCGGGGCGACTTCTCCATTTGCACGCACAATCGCCGAAAAAACCATTTCGTCGATAAGCGACCAATAGAAAACACCGGCATATTCTTCTTCTATTCTGCGAACAGTTAGCTCGTGAAGGTTTTTCAAGCGATGGATCCTTGAATACCGCAAATTATCCGACAGCCCTTTAAGCAGATCAACCTGAGCGGAGCTATCCCAAACAACTTGCTTATAGCCAACTCGAGCTTGATACACAACATCAGGAATTGCGTAAAACTTCTCCAAATACCCTAATAAGGCTACCAAAAAAGGTGGGTCTTCAAATCGGGAATATGGAGCAAACCTGATACCGCTATTCTTTATCTCTCTCGAACGAAACATAAAACGCGTGAATCCATAATCGAATTGGTAATCAAGGAAAGATACAAAGCCCTCCCTCTTGAAACTTTGACCCCAAAGAAGCCCGTCGAAATCATATCTTACCTCGTTGTCTGTCTCGTCAAAAATACTATACGAGCCAGCTACCGCCTTGGCATCATGCTCAACTCCAGCGCAATAAAGCCGTTCTATTATTGTAGTATCAGGATATATATCATCAGAATCGCAAAAGATAAGATACTCGCCTCTCGCCTGATCGATCGCACGATTTCTACAAAACGATGCTCCTTTGTTTTTTTGACTGATGAGGCGTAGCCGATCATCTCTCGCCGCATACTGGGCAAGTATGTCACCGGTGCCATCCGTCGAACCATCATCTACGCAAAGCACTTCTATATCAGACAAGCTTTGCGACAACACCGAGTTCAAACATGTTTCTAAATATTTTTCTTGATTGTAGCATGGAATAATTACAGACACTTTCGGCACGATAGTCCCTCTTTTTTTCATACAGACAGGCCCGGCTGATGTCCTGAAGAATGCTCACCAGCTTTCGCCCTCTTTGACAGAAAAATCATATTTTATGCATTGGACCTACCCCGTACCTAAGGACGATACACAAATGCCCGCAACTATAAGCATCAGTGCAAACATCTTTTTGCGATTAATTTTCTCACCGAAAATCAGAACGCCAAAAACCGTAATATACAGATAGCTCGTCGCCTCAAGGACAGGACCAAGGGATAGGGGTATTCCACGATAAGCCAAGATACTAAGAAAGGTTGTTCCGAAGAACAATACGTAGGCGAAAATAACTTGAGGGTTCAGATATTCATCGATTGGTCTATCGTATTTTTTCATGGCAGCTTTTTTTAGAAGCACCTGAGAAATCGCGCTCACAAAAACGCCAAAAAGTAGAACGAGCGAATAGATCATAACCGTTTCATTCATTGGACTTATCCCCTGCGTCTTGCCCAGAGGCACCATCTGAACGCGCATAAACAACAACGCCTGCGACAACCAACAACGCTCCGGCCACTTTAAGCGCATTGATAGATTCCCCAAAAAAAAGAAAACCCCAAACAATGCCCCAGACGACCGTAATCGCCTTGTTTGCAAACGCGGTTGTCAGAGGAAGTCTCTTGATAATCTGTTGCCATGCGATTGCGTACACGCCAAGGAGAAAAATTATTCCAAGATAATATGCGCAGAACTCAAAACTGAAGAAATCTTTCGTAGACGCAATTTTACCCAAAATTCCCGTTATGGAATACGCTACAAGAACAAAGTGTAAAACAATAAGTGTCTTCGTTGAAGACTTAACACCTGAGAACATGTCTATTCCCAAATACCGCAAGGTGGTCGAACGAAAGAGGGCTGACGCTCTATCTCAATTATGTCCCCATCCTTAATGTAAACAGCAGGGGGGCATTTGATGAACATGTTCGGAGTAAATGCCATGGAATATGCACCGGCATTGTTGACGACGACAATATCGCCAGGAGATAATTCTACAGCGTCAACCAATTCGCAAAGTCTATCGCTATCCATACAGGTATATCCGCACAAAATCTGCGACGGATGAGTATCAGACGATACAGCATGCAACGTTAGATTATATGACGTCTTCTTCATTTCATGATCAATGTTAATGCGCGAAAGCTCCGTAACGACATAGCGCTCATCGAGTATGTCCTTAACGTCTACGACTCTTCCGACATAATAACCTGGGGTGCAAACGACTGCACCACCGGGCTCTACGATCAACTCGACCTTGTCCGGATCGCAAACTTTTCCAAGTTCCGATTCGATAGTGAATACGTATTCTTCATAAGCGCCAACGTTGAGCGGACCGCCACCGAAAAAACCACCGCCAATATCGACGTAATCCAGGCTGAGTTCGCATTCCTCCACTATGCGTGCAGCATAACGCGCGAGCATCCGGTAGACGTTGTTTGAGCGACTGCGCGTCGTGGCATGCATGTGAAGTCCCGACACCACAATATCCCCCTCATCGAACGCACGCAATTCGTCCACAACGCGCGCAAAATCGCCCCCCTCGAAGGAAAAACCGAAACGCCCATGGTGCTCTTCAAACAAAGTTTCACCCGGACAATACTTTTCCAATTCTATGTTTGCGCGTACGCCGACCTTCACAAGACGCGATGTTGCTGCAGCATATTCTTTTACCCATTCGATTTCTCGACGCGAATCCAAATTGACGTAAGTTCCATTGTTAAGAGCAAAGTTAAGCCAGTCTCTGCTCTTGATTGGACCGTTAAACACGATCTCGCAAGGGGCGAAACCTTGGGCAAGTGCCAAGTTAAATTCTTCATCGGAAACAACTTCCGCGAGACAGCCAGCAGTTCGCGCTTTTGATAAAATCCAGGGGAAAGGGTTCGTTTTGACCGAGTAGGCAACATGAGATTTGTCTGACCATTTTTCTTCAAGTGCGTGCCTGAAATCATCGAAGTTCTGTCCGAGCTCTTGAGCGTCCAGCACAAAGCACGGCGTCTCTAATTGATCAACTTCAGCGAAGTTCAACATGTCACTCTCCCGCCCCCTCATGAACACGCTCGTCAATCAAGGTCTTCTTCACATACTGCGGTGCATTGTTAATTGTCATGAATAAGCGCCCGAGATATTCACCAATCAGCCCCATAAACACCATTATCGCGCCCGAGCAAATTAGCACAGCCACCATAAGAGAGCTCCATCCAAGCTGCATATCTTCGTTGAGAAGACGCTGGACCACCAAGAAGATAGCCCCAACTATACCGCCTCCGCCCATCAGCATGCCGATAGCGGAGCAAAGTCGTAAAGGCAAAAGAGAGAAGCCGAGAACCGTCGACCAAAGCCGCAGCAACGTCTTAAATGTGTAGCCGGACCGCCCTGATTCCCGTTCAAAATGCCGAACTTCAACATTGCCTATATTCCAGGTTGATCGAAAAATCAAACCCTGGATATAGACATAGGGACCGCGGTATCTGATGATTTCCTCGGCAATATACTTTCGCATAACGAAAAAGCTGCTTGCCGCTATACCTTTGGGGCGCTGGGTCAGCACGCGCATAGACCACACCGTAAACAGAGAACCTAGGCGCCGCCACCATGCCTCTTTATGCTCCGGATAGCAAGCAAACACAACATCGTAGCCGCCGCCCATGGCCTCGATAAGCTTAAGGCACTGCGACGGATGCGTTTGCAAATCGTCGTCCATAACCATAATCAAGTCCCCAGAAGCATAATTGAGACCAGCGATAATTGCACTATGCTGTCCAGAGTTTTTTGCAAAATCTATTCCGACAACTTTGTGATCTTCTCGACACAACGTCTCAATTTCCCGAAACGTTCCGTCAGTCGATCCATCGTTAACGAGTATGAATTCGTAGTCAAAGAACTTTTTGACCAGCTCATCTCGCGTTTGATGCACAACTTTTGCAATAGTAGCCTCGGAGAAGTAACAAGGAATGACAACGGAAACTACTGTACGCGCCGTACATTCCACTTATTTTTCACCATACTTTTCTTTGAAGAAGTCCGCAAAACGGTCATCTTCCATTTCTTTTTTATAGTCGACAAGGAACGCTATAGGATCATACTCGGGAGAGTATCCCAACTCTACTTTCGCCTTATCAACATTCATGTAGTAGTTGACGCAATCATGCTTTTCTGGACAATAGACAATTTCCGAAGGTCTGTCCTTTGGAGAAAATACTGTGATGATGTTTTTCACCTGCTGTTCCAATGAGGTCATCACGCCAGTACCCACATTATATATACCGCCCTCATTTCGGTCGACAAACAAAGCCTTTTCCATCATTTGGCAAAAGTCCTTAACGTAAATCAAATCCATACCTTTTTCTGGATCGCCCCAAACCTCAAGTGGCTTTCCCGCTTGCGCTTGGTCTATCATATATCTATAAGAGCTTGTGGCCGGCTTGCCATCTCGATAAAGAGTTTTGCTATCATGCATAAAACAGTAGATGTTTGGAAGCCTGAATGCAAAACACTTGAGACCGTAATTGGCTTGATAGTTCCAGCATAGCTGCTCGGCAGCAATCTTTGTAATCGCGTAAACCGAATGGTCACCGGTCATAGGAGGACGACGTGGCATGTCGTCCTTCAATTCCACCAACTCTTCAAAATAGCCTGCATAATCGGAGATGGTTTGCGTGTACAAAATCCTGTCCGCACCCGCTCTGTGAGCATAATCGAGAACGTTGAGCGTCCCAAGCACATTCGTATTAACGTACTGCCACGGATCATACCCCTTCATATAGGCAGGCAAGGCACCCGCAAAATGGATGACAGCGTACACATCTTCCTGCGGCAACGAAGCAAACGACTCCCTGTTCGCTATGTCTGCAGAAATGTAGCGAACAGCAGGCGCATATCGGTCAAAAAAAGTGAGATCCTTTCGCCCAGAAGCAATAATCTCCCACTCAGCACTGTCTAGTCGCTCGACAAGATAATCGGTCAAGTAGAGGCCCAACGTTCCCGCCGCACCAAAAATAACTATCTTTTTGCTCATGTCGCCCCCTTCTCGGCATTCTACCAGCACTCATTCGTAGCTTGGCAGTTCATTATGATACACTATACTTTTTCCGTTCTCATCGCACACATCAAACGACCGGTATAAATCAAATGTCGAATGATCCAGTGAATCATAATTCTCTGCGCATAGATATATCCTGGCGACGTAGGGCTTTTCTCCAAATCCATGCCCGACGCGCTCGCCTTCACGATAGTACATAAAACTTTCGCAGACAGAATCCCCCGCATTCCCTATAGCGGCAACCGCTCCGTCCATCGAACCAATCACTGCCTCGCGTCCGTGAAAGTACAAGCCGCAACAGCAGCGAGAAAAAGAATCAATATCGTGGTCCTCAAGCCGGCGCCGAAGCGATTTCTTGTCGTAAACGGTATCTAGCAACAAATCTTCAACACGCAGGCCGCTGCTATAAAACAACAACTCATGTTCGTATCCGAAAACCCTTCCCGCAATCTCGCAAACCTGAAGGCCCCTCTTGGCGCTCCAGAAAAATTGCATGCAAATCGGACCGTTTCGCAGTCCCACATAAGCGGAAACTCGCTGAACAATCGCGAGAGCCTCTTCTCGAACACTGTCTTGAAGCCGACTCGGGTAAACAATCCTGCTCACATGAGGAACCTCCCAAGACACTTCCGAACTCTTCTCGCGATCCGCTATACTAACAGCGTGCACGGCACCGTCCGCGACCCATGTGATCATATTAAATTCGTAGTCTGGGTTATATTCTTCCATAATAGCTTTCCCTTGGGATGAAACGCACTCGGCCTCGACAACACGAGCTCGAGCTTGCGCTTCATCCTCAACCACGAATACACCGCGTGAGCCATATCCTGCTACCGGCTTGATAACGCAGGGGTAATTTACAACTGGGAAACTTTCATCTTTTGAGGACACAACGAAACTTTGAGGCGTTGGGATGGAGAGATCCTCGAACATCTTCTTCATAAGCGTCTTATCGCGAAGAAAATTCATGCCCGCAGAAGGGCAGTAGCTTGGAATGCCCGTAAGATCCGACAACCGACAGAGACACTGAAAAAGTATGTCGGAATACGCGGTAATGATTCCGTCAACTCGCTCCCGTTTGCACACTTCGGCGAGAGAATTGGCATCGGTAATAGGAATGTCGTACTTTGCGTCAGCGTATCGCTTTGCCGGACCATCTGCATATCCATCAACCACAATCGTGCGATAACCGCGGTTCCGAGCGAGTTCTACCAATTCGACGAATTCATCCATGGAGCCTAGGATAAGAAGATTATGCGATTGATTATTCATCGACTCTCCCCATCAGAGCACTCGTGTCGTAGAAGTTTTTGACCGCCTCGATAACCTCATCTTGCTCGGATAAGGAAAGGTTAAAATAAAGGGGCAATCTAACTAAACGCTCGCTTTCGACAGTCGTATAGACTTCGCTTCCGTGAAAACGACCAAACCGCACGCCTGCGGGCGCAGAATGCAGCGGAACATAGTGAAAAGACGCTTGTATCTCTCGAGCCTTCAAAAAGGCGATCAGCTCAGACCTCTCCGAAAGGTTGCGACACTTGAGGTAAAACATATGAGCATTGTGCGCACAATCGATGGGCACCGTCGGCAGCTCTACCATCCCCGCATACGCCAAGGACTCGAATGCCGAACGATAACGCTCCCACTGAGTAAGACGCTTGTCGTTAATGCGGGTAGCTTGCTCAAGCTCGCCCCATAAATAAGCAGCGTTAAGATCACTGGGAAGGTAGCTGCTTCCGTAATCGACCCAAGTATACTTATCGACTTGTCCACGGAAGAATCTTGCACGATCCGTACCTTTCTCACGAATGATTTCGGCTCGTTCGCTGTACGCAGGATCATTAACAAGCAGCGCGCCACCTTCACCCATCGAGTAGTTCTTCGTCTCGTGAAACGAGAGACAGCCAAAGTCACCGATGGTTCCAAGAGGGAGTCCTCGATAAGTGCTCATCACTCCTTGCGCCGCATCCTCGACAACCTTCAGTCCATAGGTGCGAGCGATGTGCATAATTGCATCCATGTCGCAGGCAACGCCTGCATAATGAACCGGTACTATTACTTTGGTTTTCGACGTTATTGCAGCCTCTATTTTTCGCTCATCAATATTCATAGTATCGGGCCGAATGTCAACGAACACTATATTTGCGCCCACAAGCACGAACGCATTGGCGGTTGAAGAGAATGTATAGCTTGGCATGATGACCTCATCGCCCGGCGCGAGATCACAAAGAATCGCAGCCATCTCGAGCGCAGTGGTTCCACTCGTCGTCAAAAGCGCCTTATGGCAACCGAAATTGTGCTCAAGCCAGCCATGGCATCTCTTGGTGAACGGTCCATCACCGCATATTTTTCCACCTCTCACTGCTTGAGCAACATAGTCAAGTTCAGTGCCCACGAAAGCGGGTTTGTTAAAAGGAATCATCGATCCTCCCCTTGCGACAACCGGTTGCGATCGCCATACATCGCTTTATAATAATTCTGGTAGTCGCCACTCGTGACACCTTCAACCCAAGACTTGTTTTCGAGATACCAAGCGATCGTCTTCTTTATACCATCCTCGAAAGGAGTATCGGGCATCCACCCCAACTCATTTGAAATCTTCTTTGGATCGATGCCATACCTGCGGTCATGTCCCTTCCGATCCGAGACATATTCAATTAAATCGCGAGAAATATTTTCGTTAACATTGCACGAAAGATAATCGAGAATGGTTTCGACTATGGCCACATTCGTCCGCTCGTTATGCCCCCCCACGTTGTAGACTTCCCCTAGTCTACCTCGCTCGATAACCACGTCGATAGCCTTGCAGTGATCCTCCACATAGAGCCAATCGCGAATATTCAAACCATCGCCGTAAATCGGCAGCTTCTTTCCATGCAAAGCATTATTGATCATGAGCGGAATAAGTTTTTCGGGAAACTGGAACGGGCCATAATTGTTCGAGCATCTGGTAATGTTAAAGGGGAAGCCATATGTGTCGCCGTAGGCTTTCACGAACAAATCCGCAGATGCCTTGGAAGATGAATATGGGCTATGAGGATCGAGCGGCGTATCCTCGGTGAAATAACCATCCACGCCCAAGGATCCGTACACTTCGTCGGTCGAGACCTGCAAGAACTTCTTGCTCCCATACGACCCATCGTCAAGCTCCCATGCCCTCCTTGCCGCATCAAGCAGGGACACGGTGCCACACACATTGGTGTTGACAAACACCCGAGGGGTCTCAATGGATCTATCCACATGAGATTCTGCTGCAAAGTTCACTACAAAGTCGACATCGAACTGCTCAAACAACCTGTCAACAGCTCTTGTATCGCAAATATTCACTTTTCGAAAATGATATCGATCGTCATTTTCGACCGCAATCAGGTTCTCAAGGTTTCCCGCATACGTAAGAGCGTCCACATTGACAACGCAGATATCCTCATAACGCTTTAAGAGGTAGAGCACAAAATTGCTTCCGATGAAGCCGGCTCCCCCGGTAATTAGATATGTTTTCATTTTGTCTCCTCCGCTATTTTTGTGCGCCGAACACGCCCCACCACAACAACCGTGCCCAACATCACCAGCCCGACCAAGGAAAGCATCGCACCGGTTTTAAGCCCGGGGGTTTCATACCGCAGCTCTACTTCATGCCGCCCACCATCAAGCTCTACGCCCATGAATGCCACATTGGAGTGCTTTATCTCGACAGGATTGTCATCAACGTAAGCGCTCCACCCACTTGAGTAAGGTATTCCAAAGTACAAAAGCTTCGGCGACCCTTCTACATCTGCCGTACAAGAATAAGTCGATCCGTTAAAAGAGGCGCCGTGAATCTTCGCCGAAGTTGATTTGAGCTTCTGTATCTGATCAGCATAAGCATCGATTGGTTGGACAACTATCTGCAGATCCTCAAGGTCATACACCCCAGCAGACGAAAACGTTACTTCTACGTCTTTGCGCTCTTCATCAGAATATCCCAAGTTCACCAGCCAAGAATCCTTTCCACCATACAAATGACTCGATGCTGTGGGATTCCAAACCTGTTGGCTCACGTCATCGAGTTTAACGTCAAGCTTTACATCCTTCGTCGGCGAACCGTAGAACACATCGTCAAACAACGCGAGCTCTTTGCTATACAAGCTCATACTCTCCCGCTGCGCCTCGGTAAACCTACTTGATGGGGGCACGTCGGAATACTTAACCCCTTTGATATAAAGATAGGCCTCGACATCAGCTGGTATATCGGCTTTGAGCACAATCGTTGCACCGGAACGCACCACGGTAAACTTCGTACCATCTATCTCGATACCCTGTTCTTCGAACGCATCATTAACATCATCAAAAGACTGCTCCTTATCCAGCTTCGGGGTAATCTTATAAGACACCGCCTGGTCAGTAAACCGCAGATCCGCATTCTTCGCAAGAGACGAAGGTTCCTCGATCACAACGCCTTGCAGGAGCGCCTGCTGCCTTTGTGCGGGAGTCATCGCCTCGAAATCAGCTTCGTCAATCACCTCGTCGTAGAAAAAAGTGGTGGGCAAGTAGTCGTCCGTCCCATAGGCGATATATTCCGTCCCATCGTACACTCCGCAAGCCGCCTTATGCGTGAACAACGGGGGGAGCATATCAGTCTGCCCTTCCGGTACAACAAAATACTTCACGCCGGCCAGAGCCTCGAGGGGCGTGCGAGCATCAAGGCCGGTGTACGAGAAATTCATCGACGACGAGATGAGCCCCATATAGGAATGATAACGATCAACAAGATCGTTGTAGTAGCTGCTGTAGAACAAAAGAGCGTTTTGATGTTGAACCATATTGCTGTTTCTGAACATAGGGACGCGAGATCCGTCGTAGCGCCAAAAAGAATCATCAACTATCTCGGAAACGACATTGCTGGGATTGTTATTTATAAGAAGTTCATAAGAACGTCCTATGCCGACTTGACGGGAGGCGGCATGAGGGCCACCTGAAGTAAAGATCGATCCAAAGTTATTGAACACAAACGCGATACAGACAAAGGTAGAGCCTAAGATAGCGAGCTTTGCTTTCTGCTTTGCGATGTCCTTCGCATTGCACAGCAGAAATGCTAAACCGATCAGCACGATACAGGAGAACAGCACTTCCTTGCTTGCAAACGGCAAGAAAACCAGCCCCGTAACCAACGCATACGCAATCGACCCGATTACGACAAAGCGCTTTTGGCGCACATTCAGAGCGAGCAGTCTAGGCATCACCGCAACAACAATATAAGATACGCAGAGCGCGTAAGCCCATACCCACCTGTTATTCGGATAAGCAAAACCGTTGAAAACCTTTCCAATGGCTGGCAGACATAAGAACACTGTCAAGACAATGAACATGATTTTCATTATTCCGTCTACGCTACCAGAGACGTCCCTCGACTTCTTCGTGCCGAACAATGCGAAAACCGCGATGAGAGCAATTGCAGCAAACCCATACGAGCAATCTGCACCAACATCGGTTCCAGCGAGAAAGCCAGCAAGTAACTTTATGTAATACAAGGGTTCATAGAACAACGCCTCGGGCCGATCAACTCCTAGCCGGCCTTGCCCAAGTATTGCCATTGCGTTAGGAACGAAGAAAACCATGCCGATAAGGGCACCGATCATCGTGTAGCCAGCTATTTTGAAAACCCATTTCGCAAACCCCCGTGGTGTTTTCTTCTCATCGAGATGCCAATAACGGACGAGACAGTACACCAAGAGTAACAGACAAATCGAATACGAAAATGTCACCGAATTCAAAAAGCAGAGCGCTATTGACGCAATGAACAGGACTGGATTTTTTCGGTCGAATACCTTATCGATGCCCCAAAGCACTAAAGGACCGTACACGAGACAAGCCAACATGAACACCTGCGTGAAAGCAAGTAACGTGAACCCACTAAACATAAAGACTACTGCACCAATAAGCGTTCCGAATCTTCCATTTCCCTTGTACAGGCAATAAAATGAGAAGATCAAACCAGCGAGGTACAGGTGGATCGCCACCGTCATATTCAAGGCTAAATCTGCATATTCAAGAGGGAAAAACACAGAAATCAGATTAACAGGATCTCCGATGCAAGAGAACAGCGTCACCAACATGTCTCCGCCATAACCAATTTCCGTCGACCACATTGGCAATGCAAAACTATGCTTGACGAAAATTGTATTAAGTATTTGGCGAAGCCACTCGCCTTGCGCAGCAAAAAAAACGTACTGCTGTTCAAGCCCGTCGGTCAACCATAAGAAGCCTTTTCCCACCATCAAAAAACTAAAACACATGACGATGAAAAACGCTAAAAATACCACACTGAATACGACAACGTATGAACGCTTGCTTGTTGAACACTCAAAGCGTTCGATCAAGTTTTCCCTTTTTTGCATCATATGATATTAGTTTTCGCCACCTTAATCATTGATGATTTAATCGTGCTCACATACCTAGATATCTTTTCCAAAACCCTTCGGAGCGTAGATGTTTTGCTGCGGCAGCATATTCAGCAATCACAGCGTCTCTTTTGGATCTATACGCACCAAGGCACCTCTTATAGCGCTTCATTATCTGGCGAAATCTAGTCCTGTCCATTGTACGCAAGCTGCCCAGTTTACCATCGGAATCAACCGCCAACAGAACTCTATGCATACGCATCCGTTTGGCGGGATACGAAAAACCACCAGCGGGCACAACCGCAAATCCATCTTTCAACATGACATTTGGTAAACGATGTCCATTGAAGGTTGCGTAGTCCACTAATCGCTCCAAGATGGTTCGACCCCCGTCCTCAGCTATCTCTTCCAAAGAAATAGCTGCGTCGGAAACGCCAGGGAAGCCAATTTTTGACAACGGTATAAGCTTTTCATTTTTTGTTGAATTTCTCTTGACAGTATCCTCTCCCGATACTTCTTCTATGAACTTAGGACCCCTTAGATAGTCCTCAAATGCATCGAGAAGGAGATCCGCGCTATCATAATTAAATTTCTTCAATTCCAGCTGGATATTGTCCCAAAGCCTTTTTATGAAAATGTTCTGCAAAGCAGGATCCACCGATGCGGTAGCAATCATAAAGTTGCGAGTATATTGGTATAAGTCAATAGAAGCTTTAAAGCGTCCCCCGAACGCGGAATGCCAGACACAAATCCCGCCCATCGCCATGATGGTTGGCTGACAGCGCATACCGTATTCGACATCATCGCACCTTACGAACAAGGGCAACGGGAGTCCGTTTTCCTCGATAACATTCATCGGAATGCAGCAATACCACCAAGCACAGTAAGCGTTGCGCTTTTCAACATCTATAGTCTCATTGAGCACAACGTCCGAGATGTCCTCCATATCGAGATCGGGTTTAACGCGATCATAGAGCGCATCTTCGCGGACGTAAGCGACATCCTCAAACTGCATATTGGGCTTCTCCAGCTTAAGCATCGCTCCGCTGACAAAAGCATCAATATAGGCTTCGCGACGGATGGAGAGCAGTGCGTAGGTGCGTCTAATGCTTTCGGGAGACACCGACACATCATCGTCCATCAACAGCACATGGGTGGGCTTGACCTTCTGATGAATTGACTCAATCATACCGCGAGCAAACCCACCTGAGCCACCGACATTGGGATTGGGATGAATAAACACCCCTCCCCCAGAAAGCCCCTCGACATCGAGCGAACGACCATTGTCCACTACATGAACTGTCAAACTACGAGCGATCTCGTCGCCAAGCGAAAGTAGCTCTCGCTTGAATAACTGAATGTTCGGTATTACGTATTTTTCGTTGTTAAACGTTGTCATTGCGACAGAAAGCCTTACGGGAGAAACCTCTTCATCGGCCACGTGTGTAAAGTAGTACGAGTTTTTGATATGACATGTTCCGTAAGTCACAATTTCAAATGCCAGCAATATATCGCTTGTTTCGGGAAACTCGAATTCTATTACATCGAACTCTTCGTTTTCGAACTCAACACGACCGACCATCGTGCGAACCGTTGAAAGTGAGGTTTGAGAAACGGTTTCAAACCTCACTTCTCCGCTGCCCTTCAATTCGAGATGAAGAAAAAAATTTTCCGCATAAGTATACTTCTTATATTTCGCACAAGAACAGGTGTTGAAGTACGTACCGAAATCATATTTAGCATACGGCATCAGTTGCGCAGCGAACGAACTATCTTTATCCGGGATGATCGGGGATGCCGACCGAGCGTAAAGATCAGGATGAAAATCCATCCTTGGTCCCGACTCAAGAAGGATGTTGGATAGCTTAACTTTTTGCATCCTAGCCCCTTATGGCTTCATGACGAGCTGATTCAATGACTTTATAAAGATATTGCCCATATTCCGCTTTGCCATATTTTTCAGCTGCCTCAAGTACTTGCGCTTCGGCAATCCAACCTTGCGTGTAAGCAATTTCCTCGAGCGAGGCAATTTTGACACCTTGGCAGCTCTCAACCACTCGAATAAACTCACTGGCATCGAAAAGAGAGTCCACCGTACCTGTGTCGAACCACGCGAAACCACGGCCCAACGTAACAACGTTTAAATCCCCTTCATCAAGATATATCTTGTTGAGGTCGGTTATTTCGTATTCACCGCGCTCAGAAGGCCTTACACGCTTTGCATATTCGCAAACGCGCTCATCGTAAAAATAAAGACCCGTCACACAGTAGTTCGACTTTGGATGCCTGGGTTTCTCTTCGATAGAAAGAGCCTTGCCGCTCGCATCGAACTCAACAACGCCGAATCGCTCTGGATCCTCCACTCGATAGCCGAACACCGTTGCTCCCCGTGCACGTTGCACCGCAGTTGCAAGATATCCGCCCAAACCACTTCCGTAAAAAATATTATCACCGAGAACAAGAGCGCAAGCTTCACCATTGATAAATTCTTCTCCGAGTACAAACGCCTGCGCAAGGCCATTGGGCGTTGGCTGCACTTTATAACTCAAATTCAATCCCAGATGCTTTCCAGACTTGAAAAGCCGTTCGAAATTCGGCAAATCATCGGGCGTCGAAATAATTAAAATGTCGCGAATGCCTGCCATCATCAGAACTGAAAGCGGATAATAAATCATGGGTTTGTCATACACGGGTAGCAACTGTTTCGAGGTGACGGTCGTCAAAGGATTGAGACGAGTGCCCGAGCCCCCCGCCAATATGATGCCCTTCACAATGATTCCTCCATCAATTTAGCTGACATGCAAAGCTAAGATTATCCTTGTACTTTATCGTTTGCGCAACCAGCACAATGACCAACTGGGGTCAATCCCACCCGAAAACCATAGGCATTTACGCAATCGAAAGTGATGCAAAAAGTTAGCACTCTTTTTCTGCACAATGGCCAGCCACGAAATTCGACCCTCTTGCTGTATCGCTCTTGCATCGTTTTGTAGCGAAGCTGATATTTTCGTGCATTGCTGCACTCAAGGAACCATCGGGAGTACAATAAAACTTCGTTGTCTCAAACAACACGAGACTAACGCCAAACCTAACCGCAAAGGAACCCATGGCACGTACAATAGCCGCTAAAGGCACCATGAAACGGAATTGGTTCATTATCACTTCTCTCGTCAGCAAAGATTTTAAGCTGAAGTACCGGCGAAGTGTCCTTGGCGTACTCTGGTCAGTGCTCAATCCTTTGCTTATGATGTGTGTGCTAGTTGCCGTATTCAGCAATATTCTCAAGTTCGGCGACGAGATCGAAAATTTTCCCTTGTATCTTATTTTGGGCAATATCCTATTCACCCTCATGGCAGATTCCACCAGTAGCGCCATGAACTCCATTATCGAATCTGCCCCTCTTATTAAAAAAATACGAGTTTCGAAATTTATTTTTCCTCTGGAAAAAATACTATTCCAACTAGTTAATTTCGCAATTTCGCTTATTGCCGTAGTCATCGTCATGTTGTTCTTTCGCATTTCTCCGACTTTGAGTTTGCTTGCTCTCCCTTTATTGCTTTTGTTTGTGGCAATATTTTGTGCTGGCCTCGGCATGCTTTTGGCTGCTTTAGCTGTTTTTTTTCGAGACATCTGTCATCTTTGGGGGGTCATCATTACCGCGTGGACATATGCCACGCCCCTGTTTTACCCGATCGGTATCCTTCCAAACTGGATGCAAGCTGCAGAGCAGTTTAACCCTATGTACCACTACGTAACATACTTTCGAGACATCGCCATGAATCAAATCGTACCGGGTATTCAAGAGCAATTTATCTGCCTTGGCATGGCGCTCTCAACATTCATAATCGGATTCGTAGTATTCAAAGCAACCGAGAAAAAATTCATCCTCTACGTATAAGGCGGCCAACATGCCCGAAAACGTTAACACTGCCCCATTAATCATGCCTTCAACTCATACAAAACCCGAAAATGGGCGCTCCACTATGGTATCAGTAGACAATGTTTCGATGATTTTCAACATGGCAAGTGAGCAATTGAACAGTCTGAAGGAATACGCGATCGCCATCGCGCGCAGAGAGCTTATGTTTAAGGAATTCAGAGCTCTTGATAGCATTTCGTTCGAAGTAAAAAAAGGCGACGTTTTTGGCATCTTGGGAACAAACGGATCAGGAAAATCGACTCTGCTAAAGATTGTCGCCGGGGTTCTCGAACCCTCCGAAGGAACATGTACCATAAACGGCAACATTGCGCCCCTTATCGAATTGGGAGCAGGATTTGACATGGAGCTCACCGCTCGAGAAAATATCTACTTGAACGGAGCTTTACTTGGCTATTCGCGTAAGTTCATTAATCAACATTTTGATGAAATAGTTGATTTCGCCGAAATAGAAGCCTTCCTTGATATGCCCATGAAAAACTACTCATCTGGCATGATTGCTCGCATCGCCTTTGCTATTGCGACGGTAATTGTCCCTGAGATACTCATCGTAGACGAAGTGCTTTCTGTCGGCGATTTTATGTTCCAGCAAAAATGCGAACGGCGCATCATGCAGCTGATTAAAGAGCATGAGGTAACCGTCTTGATCGTTTCCCACAACAATGACCAGATCGAAAGACTGTGCAACAAGGCGATTTGGTTAGAAAAGGGGCATATCCGAACTGTTGGATCCGCAAAAGAGGTGTGTCGCATATACCGTGCGCTGGGAGGTCATTTGGGCAGCCCTGAGTCGGAAGAGAAAGTATTCAATGTTCTTTCGGAAAGCGTTAGCATCCCCGAGGGAACGCTAACGACAATATCTGGCGACGATCGTTATGGCACGGCGGTAAAACTACTCGAAAAAATCGAGTCGACCGAATTAGATCGCAGCACCAGGATTATCATGACTTCCGGAGAATCGGATTCTATGTGTCTTATCGCAAATTCTTTAGCAGGCTTGTTAGACGCCCCGATCCTGCTCGCAAAACACGACTCCTTACCTGACGTAACGTCGCAAGCGTTGAAACGCTACGCTCCGGAAGAAGTAATTGTTATTGGATCACAAAAACAAGTTTCTAATCATGTTACGAATGAGCTAACAGCAAATACTGAAATAGCGGTTTCACGCATCGACGGAAAAAACCTTGCCGAAACAGCAAGAGAGGTATTTAGGCAAGGATCAAAAAGAGGGGCATGGGGCTCAACGGCGGTTATCACTTACGATGGTTGCACCGGAGATACTATTTCGCTTCTGCCATATATCTGTGAAAAAAAGGCACCTCTATTCTTTATTACTACATATTGCACCATAGAGCAAGAGACGATTTACGCCATCCTGTCAGGCTCTTTTGATCGCCTTATTGTTCTTGGCGGACAAGCGTCTTTTCCGGACAGCTGTTTAGAGCCTTTTCGAAATGCAGGCATGGAGATCGTTCGTTTTTGCGGCACGACCCCTTATCACGCAAACGAGCTTATCAATAACTGGACATCCGACATGCTCAAAACTGACAGCTACATCGAAAGCGGGAATTTGATTGTATCGCCACTTGGAAATCCAGTTGACACCTTCGCGGTAGGTCCATACGCAAAAGCAACCCATTCGCTCATTCTCATAGTCGAACCGCAGGACCTTGACAGCGTCGCCCACGCTTTTGATTTTATCAAAAGCAGAAAGGGGGCCATAAAGAGTCTTATATTTCTCGGAGACTCAACCCGTTTCAGCAAACTTGACAAAGAAATTCTGGGCAAAGTGGTTACGCAAGCACTCGCTTTGTAAATTTTTTCAAAACAAAAAGATATCACGCGGAGTCGCATACTATCCATCTCTTGATTGGTCAGTCTCTCATAGCCGGTTCGAAAGCCGAACGCGTCGCGCAAAGCATCGATCACCTCATCATGGGTGAACTTACTTTCGGATACAACTCAGTCGTAAAGCAACCTCGCCAGAACCACGTCCTCTTCGACGCAAAGCAAGGATGAAACCCTCCTCATGAATCCCATCACGATTGTCGGTTTGACTGTTAAACTATGGCAGGCTAGCAGGGACGCAGCCTTCGTATAGGGCACTTGCGTCGATGCCTCCCTTTAAAGGTTGCGCCAGAAGACACCCGCGCACAGTAGGGAATGTCCAAGTGCATCCGTAATTGGGTAAGCACCAAGTCCGGACTCGTCGCTATAGCGCCCGACGGAGAAGGCCAATCTCCCAACTCGGTCGCAAGCGTACGCGGCCAAAAACCCTAGCTAAACAGGAATGGTAAAAGAACGAAGTGGGAAATCATGCTTTAGGCATCAAAGCCCCAGAACCAATCAACCAAACTGGCACCTTAAGCATATAATTAGCATCATAGTTTACCTAATGTCATATAATTGCTATATTGTTTATACTTTGCTTACGGAGAAGCGGTGGCAGCATGCGTAGGTTCACAATCACCTTCTTGGTTTTGCAGGTACTTTGTCTATTCGCCATTATCGTTCTCGGATGGAACGGCTGCACTAGGGATATTCCTGATCTACTCATGGCTCTTTGCATCCCCCTGATAACTATGTCCGCCTCACTCGCCATCTTGTATAGGAAATGTGGTCTATATCTGAAGCAGCAGCGTTCGTCCTCACGAATACTTGTAATAATTTCTTATTTTGTAGTAGCCATCATCGCCTGTGCTCTTCTTTTTTTCTTCAGCGCATCTTGGCAAACACTAAATGGTCCAACGAACTCGCCGATAGGTATAGTCTCAATTTCTTTAATTTCCGTGACGATAGGACTCAGTGTTTTTCTTCCTCAAAAACGGGCTGAATCATCTAAAAACCTATCAAGCTCATATACACAGCCGCAAGAGCAACGATGGCTTAACCTATTTGACGACACCCCTAAATCTCGTGCGCAACTACGAAAACTCATCCTCCTTGATCTTGCCTTCTTTCTTGTGGCCAGTGCTAGCGTTTTAATTCTGGCTATCGTGCTCGTTGTAATAAATTCGAAATGCCTTGTGTTCGGGCCAATCTTGATGGATTTTGCGATTGATATGCTTTTTCTTGCATGGCTTATGGCGAAGGTGATCTCCGCCTCAAACAAGTATTTTTTCAAAGGTGTAGCTCTTTCCTGCACCCTCCAAAGTCAGATCGATAAAATACTAGACAGACTCGCCCCCGCAAAAACAAAAAATGAAGCCCTGAGTCTTTTGCTGCTTACCGCACTTCTCAACCCATCCAAACAAACAAAACGCATTAACGAATCCATTCGCTCAAGCGAGCGATTCTTCCACATAGAAACAGAATACGAGATCACCGTTCCTCCAATACTTCAAGGGGAGACCGTAGTTGTACCGGCGGCGATCCAGGACAAGCGAGAGCTGACATTTGCTCTCAAGTACACCGACGAGCACGAGCAAACGCTTGAAAGACTAAAGGATACCGAAGCTAAGCAATATATTACTCATTCCCTTGCAATAGCAATCAAATGCCTAGTTGGTAGCACGAAATCCGATGCTCTTCGTATTTCAAACACGATAGCGAGTTTCATACTGAACTCAACCCGTACACCTCACGAGAGAGATGCCAACATACAGAAAACAAGCGAGATAATTAAAGCCGATCTAGCTATCCTTTGCCGCAACAGCAAAAGCAAGCCTGAAGAACATGATGAGCTCGAAGCTCTTGTATTAGCGCTGCTTAACGGCTATTGGCGAGTCAAGCCTATTTTGGTTCGAGCTAAAGCCAAACCGACGAATCGCCCTCAATGCGCAAATTCAGCTCTTGAGAAAATAGCCATAGGTTGTTCCAGCATTATTATCCGCACAAGCCAGAATATTCCCCTTATTCGCGTATGGAATACCGCATCCGAGAGTATCACGAAGGGAGGAAGATGGCTTCAGCGACGACTTACTAAGAAAAGGAAATCTTTCTATTTCAGCTTAGCAAACGCCGATAGAGCCAACAGCTATCACTTGTCAATTTCAGGACCCGAAAATACCTACTACGCCGAATCTGAATTAATGAAAGTAAATACGAATCAGTCCACAGTGAGCGCGGAAAGCATGACGGCAACCTGCAGATGCGATCAAAGCGACTCACGCCTATTCGTCAAAAACGGACATGGCTTTCACAACATGGCCCTCTCGGCTAGCTATGAAGACACGAGTCATCGCGCAATGCAAACAATTTGTGTCTCTACAGCCATCTGCCTTGCACTAATTTGCTTCACAGCCTTCAAATATGTATTTCCCTTTCTGAATGAATCACCATCCCCGTGTCTTCACAATGACATGCAAATCATCGCTATCTTTTTCTCGGTGATGACGTTTGCTGGACTGATGTCTGTCTGGGAATCATTAAGTGGTCAGCGATCAGAAGAATGGGTTTGGGTTTCGGCATCTATCACTATGTTTTCATCTTTAATAGGGCTTACAAATGTCATCTATTTAACAATTATCAATCCTGACGCTGGATTCAACTTCTTCCCACAGATATTCCTATGGGCAACACTTGTCTTAGTAGAATACCTAATTTTTCTCGGAATCCTCGTCGCACTATTCCACAAGGTTAAACTGCACTCGAGTTTTATGAGCAGAACCCCCCTCACTCGTTCATTAGCAGAGATCACAAATGGAGATACGCACTCTGACAATGAAGATGAGGCTGAAATATACTACAGAGATCTGATTGGAAGATATTGGGCTGATGGATGGCTCGTTCCTTCTTGGGTGGCACTAACGGGATCGAAAGATAATCCCAAAGATAGTAATTTAACAGCCGATTCATCCGAATAGTCGCCAGTAACTCTCGGTAATCAAAGTTCGACAATGGGCAATGACCCGAAAACTTTCTAGCCGCCTATTTTCCAATCGTTCATACAGCTTTTTGTCTCTCAGCGAAACGAAAGGAGAGTGTGCCACGATCAATGGATCCAAACGGTGGGTAATTCTCTTGGCGCCCTCAAGCCATAATTCTTCGGTATAGTTTTGAGCATAGCGAGCCACCTTTAAATTGTAAAAAGCCCGATAAGCATGAATATTGAGAATAGCTTCATCTTTGATATTTAGATCTTCTAGTATATCAGTCATTTCATGCCACCGGTCAAGAGGTACGTGCATGTCTTTCATTGCGGAGGTAGACGAACCGACGCGTTGCTCTCTATAACAGTAAAACGCCTCGTCGGTGTACACGATGTTTTCAGCCCTGAGCATCGTGTCCACCAAAAACGGATTATCAACCCACCCAGCGCCTGCAACTTCCTTAAAACGAATATTATTCTCAACGAGAAAAGCTTTTCGATAGACAGCAGACCATATCGACGGATGGTAACGAAGAAGTAGCGGCTCATCCTGTATACGAAACGGCATGGACGATCGAATACGTCCTCGATACCTGCAATTCTTTTTCCTAGTCGCGCTTTCATCCACATTCCAATAGGCAGACTTCACAATGTCGGGATAGTCGAAGTCTTGTGCAAGGCGAAACAAAACAGTATACATATCACCATCAAGGTAATCGTCTGGCTCCAAAATGGCAATGTAACGCCCCTTGGCCCGTAAAATACCTTTGTTAACTGTAGCTCCATATCCTTCATTTTCTTTATCAATTACCTCTATTCGACAATCGCTCTGAGCAGCAGTCCGCATAATAGCAAGAGAGCCATCGGTCGATCCATCATTCATGCAAAGAATCTCTAGATCAATATCCGATCGCGGAATGCTTTCAAGACATTGCTTTAAGTAGTCTTCCGTGTTGTAGACTGGTATGATAACCGATAAATCCAATACAGCTCCTTGCTCGCTTCTTATCGCACATAAATCAATTATCGCACGCAAATCACATTATTCGAAGACTAATTGTCCTCGGTCTTTATCCCAGTATTGCAGCCCCTGGTCGGTATGCACTATCGGAAGAGCCCACGTTGGCGCCTTCTCGCCGATGACGTCGATCATGGCATCGGCAAACGCGACAGTCGGTGACGTCGAGACGGAACGCCTGACGACCTTACTTTTGAGCAGATCGATAAGGGAAGACAGGTAAACCTTCTGTCCAGCGACCTAGAACTCGGCGACATCGCTCACCATCTTCATGTATACCTCGAAAGCTTTTGAAGTTGCGCTTTAGGAATGTCCGGCTTTGGTGAGTTGTGCTACTTCTTGCAGGAACTGCAGCACCCCTTTTTCGCTAGATGAGGAGTGGGCGATCTCCCATGAGCTTCCTCATCGTCTTTCCCGACAAGACGATGCCACAGCCCCTCCAGCATCACCTTTGCCCCGATGACAACCATACGTTTGGCAGCCTTGCTCAAAGATGTCGAGAATAGCCTCTTTGACGGCCTTATACTTGCAGGGCGGACCATCCCTTGCGTAATGATGCTCGTAGGCTTTCTTGGCCAGCTTAAAGCGCGCGAGCCTTTTGACGTGCGCCCCAAAAGGAAACCCCCAATTGACCTAATTATCGACAACGCGAGATTTCGAATCGTTGAAACCAAGAGTCACTGCGTTTTCCGATTTGAGTTCTTCTTGAGAGGGTTCAGATATCATGATTGAGTAACAAGATGGAAGTTCACCTTTGTAAATCCAGCAGAACCTATGAGCAATTTCGACAACTCCCATAATTGCAAGTGCACTTTCTTGAATTCTGTCTCTTTCCTCCTGGTTACCGGCGTCGGAATGTTTAATCGCCTGAAGCGAATTTCTAGCACTTGTCATAGACTTTGCCAAATAGTAGTAAAGAGTGGTAAGAATTTCAGCCCCCTGATTCCCACCTTCGTTTTGAAGCACTTTTCCACCACCATATAAGAAGCAAAGACACTGTCCGAATTTGTTTGGTAGTTCTTTATTGTCTTTTTCATACACGGTCTCATGGCTATAGAGATCGTTGTGTTTCAGCCATAAAAGCACAGATTCATTGGAGGCAAACTCCCTTAGCATCCGATCGATAAGCTCAGTCAAGGAATTGGCGGCCTGAGATATTCCATCCTCAGAAAACTGCAATGCCGTAACTGCACCCCTGAGCTTCTTTACCAGGGAATCATTTATCAGGTGCACCCGATTTTCCGCATCCTCTCTCAAGTATTTTTCTACACTGCAAGGTTCCGGAACAAACTTATCGGTATCAAACAGGCAGACTTGTTTTGACGCCTCTTCAAGCATATCTTCCGGCAATTTTTGGAGCACTTTTTCGCCAAACTCATTTTCGAAATCTATTAGCATCTGAAGCAGGCTCAAGGGAAGAGGAATTAGCCTTGTTAAAGCCTGTCGGTTATCACGACCAAGTACCGGTAAAGTATTTTCCCAGGCTTTAATTATAGGCATGGCCCCTTGCATCAACTGATCAAGCAGTATTCCTAGAAAAGCGAGATCCTCGGAAAGCGCGGCGTAAAGATTTAGACCTTTTGCCCCAAGGACACGCTACGTTTTCCAGTCTTACCATTCGCGATGTGCTTTATTCTTTTAGGAAGGTTTTGGTCATCAGTAATGCTTTTCAAAGCAGACAATGCTCTGTCAGAAACACCCTGATCAAGGCTTGAGAAATAATAATCAATCATTGATTTAGAATCGTATGAGTTTTCAGAATAGATGAGTAACTTAAGAAGCCCCACGATGACGCCAAACAAATCGATGTATTTATTTGGTAGAAGTATTCTTTTTCGCTGCTTCTCTGGAAGCGCATAGTAGGCCCCAAGCAGAGCTGACTTTGCCTCAAGAGTGTCTACTTCGACTTTCGTCAACTGTCCTCCCTACGCGTATTCACAATAAGTATTACAGCCCCAGCAATTCGCTATGACTTCCGGTGCGAACAGCCGTAAGAATCAGCTCACCATCATCAATCAGATAACCAGCAGCCAGTCTGGCTCAATATAGCACTCTCTATGACCACCATAGTTTCCAGACAATAAATGATCATGCATTTTTTCTGTTGGCCACCTCTGATGAGCGAGTGTATTAAGCGCTTCATAGAGCTTGGAGATATCCTTGCCTTGCTTCTTTGTCCTCTTGAAATCTTTTAAATTTTGTAGTGAACTTGATTTCGATCATCAATTAGTTCTTATCAAGCTTGGCAAACATTTCATCGATGTTCTCATAAGGACCAGGCAGATTATTTCCGCTAGAGGCATCATTCATCGCTGAATGCGTTTCTGCATTAAAGCCATACGGATTCGACAGGTCAAAAGGAAATCCTCCGCGCTTATTGAATGCAGAGACGAACATTCGAATTGCGTTGCTTGGCGTGGCGCCAATGCTGTCACAGACTTCAGCAAATGTCGCCTTTCCCTCATCGAACCCGATGCAGGTTTCCTTTCCGGCCTCCATGATGGTATCCTCTCCCCATGTTGGCTGGAAAGGAAACCTGCATCGGGTTCGACGTCGGGAAGTCGGCGCATCGGACGTGCGCCGTCTCCCGCTCCACCGGAGAGGTGCTGTTCAACGCCTCCGTGGACAACAGGGCGGATCCCATCGACGGGATCCTGGCGCGCGCGGGCCGAGGCCCTCGTGGTCGTGGACCAGAAGCGCAACATCGGGGCCCTCGTGCTCGAGCGCGCCCGCGCGGCGGGAACGGACGCCGCCTATCTTCCGGGCCTGTCGATGAAGCGTGCGCGCGACATGTTTCCCGGCGTCGCGAAGACCGACGAGATTGACGCCGAGGTCATCGCGCGCACCACCGTCGGGATGCCCTGGGCGCTCCGGCCCGTCGCCGACGAGAGCGACGCCGGCGCGGAGATAAAGCTGCTCGCCTCCCAAAGGAGGTTCCTGACGAAGTGCTCGATCCAGTCGAAGAACCGGCTGAGATCCGTCCTGCTGGAGGTCGACCCCGCTTTCGAGGCGGCCGTCGACCTGGGGCTGGCATGGCAGGTGGGGGCTCTCGCCGAGTTCGGCGGCCCCGTCGGCATCGTCGCGGCCGGCAGGAGGCGCTACCGCCGCCTCGCCGTGGACAGGGCGGGCGCGCCCGCCGCGAAGGCCGACGGGCTGTGGAGCGCGGCGAGGACGTCGGCGGGGTCGGGCAGGCCCTACACCGCGTCCGTCGACGCGGCGGTCGCGACGCTCGCCAAGCGGATATCCGACGACCTCGCGAGCGCTGCGGCGGTCGAGTCGGTCATAGGCTCCCTGCTTTCCGGCAGCGCCGTCTACCGCTCGCTTCTGAGCGTTCCGGGCATCGGGCCCAAGACGGCCTCGGTTCTCGTCGCGGGAGTCGACATAAGGCTGTTCGAGAACCACGACAAGCTGGCGTCGTTCACCGGGCTCGCCCCCTGCAACAGGCAGTCGGGCTCCTCCCTCGACTCGGCGTCGTCGTCGAGGGCCGGGAACAAGGAGCTCAAGAACCTGCTCATCTTCTCGTGCAACTCACTCGTCGGCACGAAAGGCGAGTTCGGCCGCTACTACGACGCGTGCCGCGCTCGCGGCATGCAGCACAACAAGGCCCTCAAGGCCGTGGCCAGAAAGAGGCTGAAGGTCGTCTTCGCCGTCATGAGGAACGCCCGCCCTTACGTTCGAGCCTGAACGTCGACGATACCCTTTCCGAAAAGCTCCGTCGCCGGGGCCTGGTCGTCCATGCTCAAAAGCCGTTGATCGGATCCGAAAAACCAGTTGACAAAACTATAGAAACACCCCCCCCCCCCGGAACGCCGCAGGGCCCCCGGACGATGTCCGGGGGCCCTGCGAAAAGAAGAAAGCATCCTCCGCGAGCGCGACGCCCTATCCTCCCACGGACTACACCGCAGTACTTTCGGCGATGGCGGGCTTAACTTCCGAGTTCGGAATGGGATCGGGTGATCCCCGCCTCCATGGTCGCGCTCGCGGGGGATGCTCCCGCGGGCAGAATCTGCCCCGCCCGGCGGCCTCGCGCCACCCTGGCGGTCGCATAGCGGGCATCGAAGCCGATCGCGGAACCCTATGGATCCCAAGTACATGAAGAAGAGCTCGGGCTATTAGTAGCGCTCGCCTGAACACGTTGCCGTGCTTGCAGCTGCGCCCTATCGACCAGGTAGTCTACCTGGGCCCTTACCGGAAAGGGAACTCATCTTGGAGGCGGCTTCCCACTTAGATGCTTTCAGCGGTTATCCGTGCCGGACGTAGCTAGGCGGCGGTGCCGTTGGTCGACAACCGCGTCACCAGAGGTCCGTCCACCCCGGTCCTCTCGTACTAGGGGCAGATCTCCTCAATTCCCTTGCGCCTGCGGAGGATAGGGACCGAACTGTCTCACGACGTTCTGAACCCAGCTCGCGTACCGCTTTAAACGGCGAACAGCCGTACCCTTGGGACCGACTTCAGCCCCAGGATGCGATGAGCCGACATCGAGGTGCCAAACCTTGCCGTCGATGTGGACTCTTGGGCAAGATCAGCCTGTTATCCCCGGAGTACCTTTTATCCGTTGAGCGACGGCCATTCCACTCTGAGCCGCCGGATCACTAGAACCTGCTTTCGCACCTGCTCGGGTTGTGGCCCTCGCAGTCAAGCCCGCTTGCACTCTTGCGCTCTCGGGACGGTTGCCGACCGTCCTGAGCGGACCTTTGCGCGCCTCCGTTACATTTTAGGAGGCGACCGCCCCAGTCAAACTACCCGCCTGACACGGTCCCCCCGCCGGATCACGGCCGGGGGTTAGGTCGCCGGAACGACGAGGGCAGTATTCCAAGGTCGGCTCCACGGGAACTGGCGTCCCCGCTTCGAAGCCTCCTGCCTATCCTCTACGCGCCGAGCCAACGACCAATGTCAAGCTGCAGTAAAGGTTCACGGGGTCTTTCCGTCCTTCCGCAGGTAATTCGCATCTTCACGAATAATACAATTTCACCGGGTCCATGGTTGAGACAGCGCCCAAATCGTTACGCCATTCGTGCAGGTCGGAACTTACCCGACAAGGAATTTCGCTACCTTAGGACCGTTATAGTTACGGCCGCCGTTTACCGGGGCTTAGTTTCAGAGCTTCGCCGTGAGGCTAACCCATCCACGTAACCTTCCGGCACCGGGCAGGCGTCAGACCCTATACTTCGCCTTGCGGCTTCGCAGAGTCCTGTGTTTTTGATAAACAGTCGCTTGGGCCGTTTCGCTGCGGCCCCCTCCCGCTCGGGCAGCAAGTGCCGTCACCGGAAAGGGCGCTCCTTCTCCCGAAGTTACGGAGCCAGTATGCCGAGTTCCTTAACCATGGTTCTCCCGATCGCCTCGGTATGTTCTACCCGCCCACCTGTGTCGGTTTTGGTACGGGCGCCGACAAAGCTCCCTAGAGGTTTTTCTCGGAAGCATGGGCTCGCCGACTTCGCCTGATGGCTTCGTCTCGCGTCTCGGGCCTCTCGCGGAGCTGATTTCCATGCTCCGCGCCCTACGCGCTTTCACGGGGACGTCCAGAACCCCGCCCGGCTACCCTTCTCCGTCACCCCGTCGGTCAAACGCTCGTCAGCGGTACGGGAATATCGACCCGTTGTGCATCGGCTACGCCTTCCGGCCTCGCCTTAGCTCCCGACTGACCCTGGGAGGATTAGCCTTGCCCAGGAACCCTTAGGCTTACGGCGGCGGCGTTTCTCGCGCCGCTCTCGTTACTCATGCCAGCATTCTCACTTCCACGCGGTCCACCAGCGGTCGCCCGCCGGCTTCGCCCCCCGTGGAAAGCTCCCCTACCACTGAAATAAATCAGTCCGCCGCTTCGGTGCCGTGCTTAGCCCCGTGAATTGTCGGCGCATGTCCACTTGACCAGTGAGCTGTTACGCACTCTTTAAATGCATGGCTGCTTCTAAGCCAACATCCTGGTTGTCTAGGCAAACGCACATCCTTTGCCACTCAGCACGAACTTGGGGACCTTAGCGGGCGGTCTGGGCTGTTTCCCTTTCGAGCACACAGCTTAGCCCACATGCTCTGACTCCCGACCTCTGAAGTACCGGTATTCGGAGTTTGGTTCTTTTCGGTAGGCGGTGAAGCCCCCTAGAAGATCCAGTGCTCTACCTCCGGCACTGAACGGTCGAGGCTAGCCCTAAAGCTATTTCGGGGAGAACGAGATATCTCCGGGTTTGATTGGCCTTTCACCCCTATCCACGGGTCATCCCCTCCGTTTTCAACCGAAGTGGGTTCGGCCCTCCACGGGGTCTTACCCCCGCTTCAGCCTGCCCATGGATAGCTCACCCGGCTTCGCGTCTGCGGCAAGCGACTGAATCGCCATCTTAAAGGCTCGCTTTCACTGCGGCTCGGTTCAAACCTTAACCTCGCCGCTTACCGCAACTCGCTGGCTCATTCTACAAAAGGCACGCCGTCACCCCGCAAGGGGGCTCCGACTGCTTGTAGGCGCACGGTTTCAGGTACTGTTTCACTCCCCTCTCGGGGTGCTTTTCACCTTTCCCTCACGGTACTGGTTCGCTATCGGTCACAGGAGAGTATTCAGCCTTGGAGGGTGGTCCCCCCGGATTCATACCGGATTTCACGTGTCCGGCATTACTCGGGTGCCTTCCTCGGAGGCCGCGGGGTTTCGCGTACGGGGCTCTTACCCGCTCCGGCCGGCCTTTCCATGCCGTTCCGCTACCTCGCGACTTTGTAACTCCGTCCCGGGTCTGAGGCCCCGGAAAGGGAAGGTCCCACAACGCCTCATGCAGCAACGCCCTCAAGCTTACACGTGCATGGGTTTGGGCTGGTGCGCTTTCGCTCGCCGCTACTCGCGCAATCTCGGTTGATTTCTGTTCCTCCGGGTACTTAGATGTTTCAGTTCCCCGGGTTGCCTCCTCCGAGCCTATTTGATTCAGCTCGGGGTGACCGGGCATGACCCCGGCCGGGTTCCCCCATTCGGAAACCTGCGGATCGAAGGGTGTTTGCCCCTCCCCGCAGACTATCGCGGCTTGCCGCGTCCTTCTTCGGCTTCCTGTGCCAAGGCATCCGCCGTGCGCCCTTGACATCTTCTTCTGACTCTTGGTGTTTCAGGTATCCATATCGTTCTTATTCGCGATCGTTCGATGCGAATCATTGTGTTCGGCTATCGCCGAATCGTTGATTCTCATTTTTCGATGCTACGCTATGCAACTGTCAAGGTGCGCGGGGCGCCCGTCCGGGCGCTCCGAGGGCGAGAGCCCTCGAAACCGGGTATTGCGAGGTCGGGCGGAGAGCCCTTTGAATCTCTTAGGTAGGTAAATCTCTTCCAGGTCGCGGGAGCGTAAGCTCGACCGCGTCCGGACACGTGTGTGTCTCCCTAGAAAGGAGGTGATCCAGCCGCACCTTCCGGTACGGCTACCTTGTTACGACTTCACCCCCCTTACCCTCCACACCTTCGACGCCTCCGCCCCTTGCGGGTTCGGCCGGCGGCTTCGGGTGCAGACGACTCGGGTGGTGTGACGGGCGGTGTGTACAAGGCCCGGGAACGTATTCACCGCGGCATGCTGATCCGCGATTACTAGCAACTCCGACTTCACGGAGGCGGGTTGCAGCCTCCGATCCGAACTGGGGCCGGCTTTGAGGGATTCGCTTCCTGTCGCCAGGTCGCGGCCCGTTGTACCGGCCATTGTAGCACGTGTGCAGCCCAGGGCATAAAGGGCATGATGACTTGACGTCGTCCCCACCTTCCTCCGGCTTGACGCCGGCAGTCCCGTATGAGTCCCCAACTCAATGCTGGCAACATACGGCAGGGGTTGCGCTCGTTGCGGGACTTAACCCAACATCTCACGACACGAGCTGACGACAGCCATGCACCACCTGCGCAGGCTCCTCTCGGCCACGGCGTTTCCGCCGCTTCACCTGCATGTCAAGCCCTGGTAAGGTTCTTCGCGTTGCTTCGAATTAAGCCACATGCTCCGCTGCTTGTGCGGGCCCCCGTCAATTCCTTTGAGTTTTAGCCTTGCGGCCGTACTCCCCAGGCGGGACGCTTAATGCGTTGGCTGCGGCACGGAGGGTCGATCCCCCCACACCTAGCGTCCATCGTTTACGGCTGGGACTACCAGGGTATCTAATCCTGTTCGCTCCCCCAGCTTTCGCGCCTCAGCGTCAGTCGCGGCCCAGAAGACTGCCTTCGCCATCGGTGTTCTTCCCGATATCTGCGCATTCCACCGCTACACCGGGAATTCCATCTTCCTCTACCGAACTCGAGGCGTCCAGTTCGGAATCCGGCCGGGGGTTGAGCCCTCGGATTAGAGATTCCGCTTAAACGCCCGCCTACGCGCGCTTTACGCCCAATGAATCCGGATAACGCTCGCTCCCTACGTATTACCGCGGCTGCTGGCACGTAGTTAGCCGGAGCTTCTTCTGCAGGTACCGTCATAATCTTCCCTGCTGAAAGCGGTTTACAACCCGAAGGCCGTCATCCCGCACGCGGCGTTGCTGCGTCAGGGTTTCCCCCATTGCGCAAAATTCCCCACTGCTGCCTCCCGTAGGAGTCTGGGCCGTATCTCAGTCCCAATGTGGCCGGTCGGTCTCTCAACCCGGCTACCCATCGCAGGCACGGTGGGCCGTTGCCCCGCCGTCTACCTAATGGGCCGCGACCCCATCCCCCTCCGTCGGGGCTTTCCCGCCTCCCCCATGCGGGGGAGGCGGAGTATCCGGTATTAGCGCGGGTTTCCTCGCGTTATCCCGGGGAGGGGGGCAGGTTGGTCACGTGTTACTCACCCGTTCGCCACTCTATGTCCGCCCGAAGGCGGTTTAATCGTTCGACTTGCATGTGTTAGGCACGCCGCCAGCGTTCATCCTGAGCCAGGATCAAACTCTCCGTTTAAAGAGCGCGGCATCGCTGCCGCACGTTCGATCTGGTTCTTCTTCGCCGCCTCCCCCTGCCCTTCGGTGGGCCGGGTTCGGCGGACGGGTTCTCCGTACTTGATTCGATTCATCTCGCAATATCCGGTTTTCAAGGTTCTCGCCTCCCCTTCCGGGGGGCTCGCCGCTCCCTTTCGGGGCGAGCGGCGCAAGGAGATACTTTACCTTCCCGTTGCCCCGGTGTCAAGAACTTTTTTCAAAAACTTTCGAAGTTTTTCGAGCTGCCGTTGAAACGGATTCTCGATCTTCGAGCTTTGAAGCAAGATCTTCCGAAGAAACGTCCCTCGCTCTCCTCAAGCGCGGGTTTTGTATAATACCGGTAAGCTATTACCAACGCAATGGTTAATTGCAAAATTCTGTAAACTTTTTGACACCTTTCGGCATAATGCCTGATGAGAACCCTTAGCATGAGTGCGGAGATTGTGAATGGGATCATCTGGCGCCGATAAGGGCGCGATCGGGTGAACGAGCCCCCCCCCCCCCGCTCGATCGCGGTCGTCGCTCAGCGCAAGGGAACGTTTGCCCGGAGCGAGAACGGAGAGAGAGGTCGGCGAGCCCTCGACGAAAGGTTCCGCTGTAAAACCGCCATTGACATTCCGCAAGTCGACGCGTTGTCGTCCTGAGCGAGCGGAGCATTCGACAGTCCAGTGGACTGCCGAACTCCCGAGCACGCGGAGCGGGCGCAGGGAGGCCCCGCGAAGCGGGGACGAAGGAACCCGCGCGACGGCAGCCGTAGCGCTTTCGGTTGGCACCACACGGGATCCTTCGACTCCGCGCTTCGCGCTCCGCTCAGGATGACAACCTCCGGGTGCATGTCGATGCTGGTTTAGCAGCGGAGGAAAGCGCGCCTCCGTACGTCTCTCGCGCGGCCTTAGCCGGCGTGGTGTCCTTTGCCGCCCTCGCCCTTTCCTTGGCCTTGGGCTCCTTGCCCATGGCCGCCGCCTCCTGCGCCGTCGTGAGCCTGCTCGCCGTATCCCTCGCCCTGCCCATCGGATTCGCCGGCGGCGTCTCCGCCGAGCGCGGCGATGCGGTCGCGCAGCTCGTGCATGCTCATACGGGCGCAGTCTTCGAGCGTGAGGATGTCGTCCAACGCCATAAGCTGCAGCGCCGCCTGATAGCGCGCCGTGCCCATGCCGGACGCGGACGCCGCCGCATGGGTTTCCGCGTCGACGGCGTGGCAGGCCCCTTCGCAGGGAAGATCGCGCAAGCGGGCATCGCTTTGCGCGCGAAGCGCGTCGGATTGACGGGTGTCGTCGGCCACCACGCTTATCGCCACGAAAGCGTCGCCGCTCGCATAAGGCTCGAACGCCTCGCTCGAAGTGAGCTCGGCGACGGCGGCGTCGTAACGCTTGCCCGTGATCGAAACGGCCTCGAGCAGCGCTTCGCCGTCGTTGTTGTACGCACGGGCCGACACGACGATGTCGAACCGGTTGATACCGAGCTCGATCGAGGGGTTCACGTCGATGTCCACGAAGGCCGTCTCCTCGAAGTACAGCCGCGAGCCCGTCAGGCCGATGACCGCCAGCACCAGGCATGCGGCGAGAGCGGCGGCGGCGCGGCGCCACGCGACAAGGCGAGGGGCGCGGCGCGCGGCCGCAGCCGCGTTGCCTCGCATAGCGGGTTCAGCCGCTTCCCGTTCAGCGGATTCGACCGCCTTCCGCGCGACGGCGCTTTCCTTTTCCTGCACGGACAAGGCGTCGATGGCGGCGAGGGTGCGGGCCCTCGTTTCGGAGGGAAGCTCCACCTCGTCGAAGGCCTCGCGAACGCGCCGCTCCAAATCGCTCATGACAGGGCCTCCTTCAGCAGCGTCTTGCCGCGCGCGATCCACGAGTAAACCGTGTTGACGGGCGCGTCGACCATGCGCGCGATCTCGGGGGCGGTGTACCCCTCGTACAAAGAGAGGTACAGGGGCGTGCGCGGCGGGTCGGTGAGGTTGCGCATGGCATCCACCACTTCGCTGGAAAACGATGCGGGCTGCGTTTCCGCGTCGCTCGAAACGAGCCTCTCCGCACACGCGCCCTCGTCGAACGGCACATGGGCGCGACTCGCCGCCTTGAGCATGTCCTTGCAGGTGTTGGTAGCCACACGGATAAGCCAGGCCTTGCGGTGCTCTTCGTCGTTGAACGCCACGGCGTCGGCCAGCGCGTACTTGACCATCGTGTCCTGGAACGCGTCTTGGGCGTCGGCCGAGGCGCGAAAGTAGAGGACGCACACGCGCCATACCGTAGACCCGTGCACGTCCATTGCTCGCTCTATGTCCTCGTGCGGCCTCACGCTTCGCCCGACGCGCCGACGGCGCTAGCAGCCCCGACCGTGATGGCCGCCTCGGGCCTGTCCCTGGCCGGCCCCTTGGCCGCAGGCGCCGCCGTTGCCGCACCCGTTGCCCTGGCCGTTGCCCGGACAGGTGCCAGCGGCGTAGTTGTCGCAGACGCCGTCGCCGTTCGCGTCGACGTAGCCCTGACCGGTTCCGGCGCCGCGGGCCGTTCCGTAATTGTCGCAGACCCCATCCCCATCGGCGTCGACGTAGCCGCCGCGACCGTAAGCGCCGCAGCCGTTGCCGTTGCTCGGACAGGTTCCCGCGGCGTAGTTGTCGCAGACCCCGTCGCCGTCGGCGTCGGCGTAGCCGCGATGGTGGGTTCCCTGGGCACCTGCGCCGCAGTTGTCGCAGACGCCGTCGTTGTCGGCGTCTGCGAAGCCCGCGCAGGCCGCGGCAGTGCGCTCGGCAACAGGCTCGACGGCCTGCGGCTCCTGCATCGCGGCGGGTGCCTTCGACAATGCAGCAGGCATCGCGTTCGCGAACGCGATCGTGGGCACGGCCACCACGGCCAACAGAAACGCGGCGGCGATGGCGATCGTTCTCTTCTTCATAGGTCGGTCCTCCTGTGGTTCGGCTCGGTGCTTCCTTCACCGCTAACACGAGCGAGCCGGGCGAATCCTTGCAAGCTTTTTGAAAAAGTTCTCGTTTATGCGAAAAAAGCCCGCTTCGCCGGTAAGGCGAAGCGGGCCAGTAGTGATCAGGATGCTAGACCAGACGCACGAACTTGCGCTTGCCCACCTGGAGCGTGGCGCCTTCCAGCAGGGCCGGATCGACGTTGTAGGATTTGGCGGCCACCGGCTCGCCGTTCACCTTCACGCCGCCGCCGTCGATGAGGCGGCGCGCCTCGCCCGCGCTGGCCGCGAGGCCCGCATCGGCGATGAGCTTGGCCAGGTAAACCTTGCCCTCGTCGTTGGGCGCGAGGTCGGCCTTGAACTCGGGGATGTCGTCGGGCACGGCATGCTGTTTGAACACGAGGTCGAACGCCTCCTCGGCCGCCTGCGCCGCGCCTTCGTCGTAGTACGCCGCCACGATGTTTCGGGCCAGGGCGCGCTTGACCTTGTTGGGATGCAGCTCGTCGGCGGCCAAGCCGCGCTCGATCTCGTCGATCTGGTCGACCGGCAGCGCGGAAGCCAGGCGATAGTACTTCACCATGAGCTCGTCGGGAATGGACATGACCTTGCCGAACATGTCGTCCGGTTCGTCGGTGAGGCCGATGTAGTTGCCGTAGCTCTTCGACATCTTCTGCACGCCGTCGGTGCCTTCGAGCAAAGGCAGCGTGAGGCACACCTGCGGCTCCATGCCCATCTTCTCCATGAGCTCGCGGCCGGCCAGCAGGTTGAACAGCTGGTCGGTGCCGCCCAGCTCCACGTCGGCCTTGATGACGACCGAGTCGTAAGCCTGCATGAGCGGGTAGAGGAACTCGTGCAGGCTGATGGGAAGGTTGGACGTGTAGCGGTTGTGGAAGTCGTCGCGCTCGAGGATGCGGGCCACCGTGAAGTTGCTGGCCAGCTTGAGCAATCCCTCCAGGTTGAGCGCGAGCAGCCATTCGGAGTTGTAGCGCAGCGTGGTTTTCGCGGGGTCGAGGATCTTGAACGCCTGGTCCACGTAGGTTTGGGCGTTCGCCTTGATCTGCTCGGACGTGAGCTGCGGGCGCGTGGAGTTGCGGCCAGACGGGTCGCCGATGAGCGCGGTGCCGTCGCCGATGATGAGCGTGACGCCGTGGCCGAGGTCCTGGAACTGGCGCAGCTTGCGCAGGGGCACGGCGTGGCCGAGGTGGATGTCGGGGGCCGTGGGGTCGACGCCCAGCTTGATGTTCAGGGGCGTGCCGCGCTTCAGCTTCTCGAGCAGCGCGCTTTCCGGCACGATCTTGGCGGCGCCGGAGGCGATGGTGTGCAGTTGTTCTTCAGCGGATAGCATCGAGTCCTCTTTCCTTACTATATATAGTGTTGGAGATTCTAGCATATATGGAGGGCGATGTTCCGGCTTCGCCGGAACGGGCGCTCTGGAGAGCGCCCCTACGAAACGCCCCTACGAGACGCCTCGGTAAAGGTGGCCGCTCGTGGTTCCAGGGGTTTTGGCGAGGGCGTTGCCGTCGCGCTGCGCCACGTCGCGGGCGCGGACGGCGCGGGACACGGCGGCGTGCGTCTCTTCGACGTTCATGAGGGTGGCGTCCACCATGAGTGCGGACACGCCGGCCGCGATAAGGTCGGGCACGGCAGGGACCACGTCGAGGACCACGCCGTTGTACACATGGCTGCGTCCGAGCGCGTCGGTGGCCACCGGGAACTCGTAGTCCTTGCGATCTTTGAGGTAGTGGGGGCTCTTGCGGCGCGCGCATTCGTCGCAGCGCTCGTTGCACGGGCCCTGGCTCATGAGCAGGCAGTGCTCGCAGACCATGAGCTCTTGGGCGCCCATGATGGTGAGGCCGAGCGCAACGGGCGCGTTTTCCGCGAGGTCGGCCACCTGGCCCAGCGTGAGCTCGGGGGAAAGCCACACGCGCTCGACGCCCAGATCGGCCATCGTTTCGAGCGAAAGGCGGTTCGTGACGGGCAGGTGCGGCCCCGCCTCGACCGCAGCCCCCAGCTCGAGGGCGCGCACGACGGCTCCCAGGTTCTCGGCGAGCACGGGCTTGCCGGGTTTCACGTAACGCCAAGGATCGAAGCCGAGCAGCTCTTCGCGCGTGCCGGGCACCAGATCGTGGTCGACGACGGGAAGCGCCGTGACGCACTGCTTCGGGTATCCCGCCTGCTCCGCCGTGCCGGTGCGCTGGCCGGCGATGACGGCCTCGCCGCGCTTGTAGTTGAGCGCGGGCACGTAGACCACGTCGGCACCGGCGCGCTTGGCGGCGCGGGCGCACGCGGGATTGGTCGCCCATGCCGCGATGGCGCAGCCACGGCGCTCGGCGGGCGCTCGGCGGGCGCGCTCCTGAACACGCGGCAGAGCCCGGTCGCGATAGGGCGCGAGCAGGCGCGCCGCGAGGTCGTCGAGCGCCTCCGCTCGGATGCGGTGCAGCTGAGAGAACCCGATGCCCACGCCCTCGTCGAGGTCGACGTCGAGCGATGCGAGCTCGAAGGGCGTTTGCCCGAGGCGGTCGATATGCGCGCGCACGTCCTGTTCCTCCACGGCCTTCGTGCGCGCGGCTTCCACGACGTCGCCTTCGGCGGAGCCGACCACGCGGGCGGAGTCGCCCGAATCGGCAAGCGAGAACTCCATGCGCAACGGCTCGCCTCTGCGCAGCTTTACCGAGCCCGCGACAAGCACGCGCGGCGCGAGCGGATCGTCGGCGAACCCGGCAGCGGCGTTGCGCACGCGGAACACGCGGTCGCCCTTGCCCACCGCGCGCTGGGGCGCCGTGCGCACGCTTCCGTTCTTGTCGACCTCGATGGGACCGAGCGTGTGGGCGAAATGACCCTTGTTCGTCCAAAACTCCAGCACGTCGCCCTCGTGCAGCTCTTCCTCGGCCGCGATGGCCGCCACGCCGTCGCGCGCGTACGCCACGCGGCCAACGAACACGCCGCGATTGTTGGGGCGGCCGTAGCTCATGATGTCGTTGCCGCGCTGCCCCGTGAGGTACGCCGTGGTGAAGCCGCGCGAGAACGCCTCCTCGAGCGCGCGGCGCTCGTCAGCGGTGGCGAGCACGGGCTGGTTTTCCGCCTGCGGCGAAACGGGCGATTCGGAGATCGCCCCTGCGGACAACCTCGACATCCCTTTCGTCGCGAGCACGCGATCGAGCACCGCGCGGTAGGCGGACGTGACCGCGAACACGTAGTCGGCGGATTTCATGCGTCCCTCGATCTTGAGCGAGGCGACGCCCGCCTCCACCAGTTCGGGCACCAAGTCGATGGTGCACAGGTCCTGCGGGGAGAGCAGATGGTCGCCCGGCGAAGGCAGCTCCTTGCGCTGCGCCCGGTTGCGCAGCTCGTAGGGCAACCGGCACGCTTGGGCGCAGAGGCCCCGGTTGGCGGAGCGCCCCCCTATCATCGAGGACATGAAGCACTGCCCCGAATAGCACACGCACAGCGCGCCGTGTGCGAACGCCTCCACCTCCATGCCGAGGTCGGACGCTGCGGACGACAGGTGCGCCACCTCCGCCAGCGACAGCTCGCGCGCGAGCGTCACACGGCGGGCACCCAGCTTGGCGGCCGCTTCGATGCCAGCGGCGTTATGGGTGTTCATCTGCGTGGATATATGCAAGCGCGCCTGGGGGAGCGTCCGCGAGAGCTCCGCGGCCAGACCGATGTCCTGCACGATGAACGCGTCGGCACCCGCACGGTACGCCTGCCGCGCGCATTCGAGCGCCCGGTCGATCTCCGAGGGCAGGATGGCGGTGTTCAACGTCACGTACACGCGCACGCCGCGCAGGTGCGCGTAGTCGCAGGCGTCGGCAAGCGTGTCGAGCGTGAAGTTGTCGGCGTTGCGGCGCGCGTTGAACGCGTCGAGGCCGAGATAGACGGCGTCGGCTCCGCCGGCGACCGCCGCGTGCAGCGCCTCCGCGCTTCCGGCGGGGGCGAGCAGCTCGACCGGGGCGGCCTCTTCGATGTGATGCGACATGTCATTCCTCACTGCGTATATTCTGCGGTCAGTTCAAGTTTATGCGTGCGAACAGCCGCTTTATGCTCATTTCCTTGCGCCGGGCCACCTCATTACGATTCGGCAACAGCAGTATGGTAGTATAATCCAACCATGAAAATACGGCGAAAACAGCGCGAAACGCGCACCCATGCCGCAAAGTGGCTTCTGCTCGTCGCAGCGGTGGCCCTTTGCTTCGTAGCGTACCAGGGCGTTCAAGGCGTGCTCCACGTGATGCGCGATTGGACGAACGACCTTCCCAGCCTCGCGAGCACCGACGCGTTCAACTACGCGCAAGAGTCCACCATGTACGCGGGCGACAACAACACGCTTCTGGCCGAGTTCCAATTGGAGAAGCGCGACCCGCTCACCTCGGCGGACCAGGTGAGCCCCTATGTGCTCAAAGGCACCGTGGACACGGAGGACGTGCGCTTCTACGAGCACACCGGCGTGGACCTTCCCGGCATCGCTCGCGCCGTGCTGGTCAACATCGGAGGCGGCGCCCTCGAAGGCGCCTCGACCATCACGCAGCAGCTCATGCGCAATACCGTGCTGTCCGAAGAGGCCACCGACATCTCGTTCGAGCGCAAGATCCGCGAAGCTCAGCTCGCCATCGACTTCGAGAAAATGCACACGAAGGACGAGATCCTTCTCATGTACCTGAACACCATCAACTACGGCGACGGCTGCTACGGCATCGAAGCGGCGGCGCAGAACTACTTCCAGGTGTCCGCGCTCGACCTCACGCTCGCGCAGGCGGCGACGCTGGTGGGCATCCCCCAGTCCCCCACCTACCTCAACCCCAAGACGAATCCCGAAGCGTGCCAAACGCGTCGCAACGTGGTGCTCGACCGCATGCTCACGGCCGGCGACATCACGAAGGAAGAGCACGACGCGGCGCAAAGCGAAGAGCTGGGCTTGAACCCGGCGCCTGACGCGCCGGCCGACGGCATCTACGCGTACCCGTACTTCACGAGCTACGTGCGCAATCTCCTGCTCAACCATGGGGCGGATTACAACATGTCCGACGGAGACCTATTCGAAGGCGGCTACACCATTTATACGACTCTCGATCCTGCCATGCAAAACATGGCTGAAGAAGCTTGCGCTACGCAGCGGGCACGCATGGACGAAGATCTTGACGCGTCGCTTGTCGCGCTGGAGCCTTCTACCGGACACATCAAGGCCATGGTAGGAGGCAAGGATTTCTACGAGAACCAGGCGAACATCGCCACCGGAGAGGGCGGAACCGGACGCCAAGCCGGTTCGACGTTCAAGGCATTCGCGCTCGGCGCCGCCATCGAAGACGGCATCAACCCCAAAACGCTCATTGATTGCACAGGGCCGATGACCCTCGCGGACGGAACACGTATCGAAAACTTCGATAACGCCAACTACGGCATAAGGAGCATACAGAGCGCGACAGCCGTCTCTTCGAATACCGGCTACATACGGCTCACCGAGCAGCTGACGCCCGGCAAGGTTATCAACATGGCTCAGCGCGCAGGCATAACCTCCGACCTTCCCAACGTTCTTGCCGTCACCACGGGTTCGGGCAGCGTGACGCCGCTCGAGATGGCGAGCGCCTACGGAACCTTCGCGACAGGCGGCGTCAAGCACAACCCGGTCGCCATTTCGAAGATCGTCAAAAAGAGCGGCGAGGTTGTATACGAAGCCTCGGATGAAGGCGAACGCGTCATGAGCGAAGAGGTTGCCGGCGCGGAAACCAAAGTGCTGCGCACCGTGTTCGAGACGTCCGAGGGAACGGCCTACGGCAAGGGACCCTACAACGGGCAGCCCGTGGCGGGCAAGACGGGAACGTCGGACGATTTCGCCGATCATTGGCTCGTCGGTTACGCGCCTCAGCTTGTTTGCTCCACGTGGATAGGCAATCCGTCGGGCCATATCGAGACCGATCGCTACCTGAACTGCAACGATCTTTGGCAGGACTTTATGTCGCAGGCGCTCGAGGGCACGGAGATCGTGCAGTTCCCCGAGACGAAGGATCCTGAGTACAAGAACGCGTTCAACACGGAGCAGCAGAAGAAGTACGAGAAAGAAGAGGAGAAGGACGCCTCGAAGGCACCCAACGTGGTGGGCAAGACGCTCGATGAGGCCACGGGGCTGCTCAGCGGCTACAACGCGTACGCGGCGTACGAGTACTCGGACACCGTTCCGGCCAACGTCGTGATGAGCCAGGCCGTGCAGGGATCGAACATCATCCTCACGATATCCAAGGGGCCGAAGCCGGCCGACCCCACCCCCACGCCCGATCCCACGCCGACGCCAGATCCACCGCCCGACCCGACTCCGACCCCCGATACGGGAACCTGAGACGCACGACGTCACGCCCTCCTGAAACGAACGAACGCCTCGTCCACTTTGGTAGACGGGGCGTTCGTTTTGCGATGTGTCGAAGTGTGCGGGGAATTGCCGATCTGCGGATTCGCGGCGGACGACTCTGCGGGGCAAAGGGTTCTGCCCCTATCATCAACCTGCGGAAATGCGCCTTCGCCGGGCGAAGCTGTATCAAAAGGGCCAGGGAGGCATGTCTGCGTTGGTCGAGCTGTAGGGCAAGGGCTCTGCCCTTGCCGTCGACCTGCGAATACGTTGCTAGTTGAGCGGCAAGGGCAGAGCCCTTGCCCTACAAAAAACGCCTAAATGGAACTTTTGATACAACCCCTTGCGAACAGCGCTCAAGCTGCACGGTCGCCATAGCTCCTTGAAAAGGCCCTAGTTCTTCTCGGTGGCCTTGTTGTCGCCCGACTGGAGCTTGCCGATGCCCTCGTCGTACGCGCTCTTGATGTCCGCGATACGCTGATCGTAGGTGGACCAGTCGAAGGGTTGCGCTTCGGTGGCGCTGTCGATTTCCGTGTACAGCTCGATGTAGGAGTTCAAGGCGTCTTTAAGCTTGTTCGTACCATCGACGTACTCCTGCTGAACGTCCTTCAAATCGTCGGGCACCGTGAGCTTGCCCAGTTCGTCGAGCGATTTGAAGGCGTTGTCGGCCTGCATCCTCATACCCACGACATCGCCGCGCGACACCGCATCGGTGAAGCTGGACAGCCTGCTTTGCAGGTCTTCCATGACTTGGTTCACCTGGGTCATGTACTGCCGGTTCTCGGCCTGCTGCTTCGTTGCGGCGCTTTCCTGCGACGCGCATCCGGCGAGTGCGGCAACCATCACGGCAGTCGCGCATACGACGCCGACAACCTTGATGAGCATGGAACGTTTCATGTACAACCTACTTCCCTGTCGAGTGAAGCGCCGCTCGATGCGGCGCGTAAGCTTATATGATTCCGGTTTGTCTTATTATGCCGCAAACAGCTCGAGCCCGCGCGACCAAATCGTCGGAGCAGCGAACCTGACCGCCAACGAAGCCTGGGTCGTTCCGCCTCCGGTTCCACCAGGATCGGGCTTCGGATCGGGGTCGGGATTCGGATCGGGCTTCGGATCGGGATCCGGCGTGGGCGTGGGATCCGGATCCGGCGTCGGTGTTGGCGTGGGCGTCGGATTCGGCGTCGGTGTTGGCGTGGGCGCTGGGTCTTCCTTGGCCTTGTCGTCCTTTTTCTCGGTATCAGTACCGCTGTTGGAGGTCCCGCTGCCGGAGGAGTAGTAGCCGTTGCCTACATGGTAGGTGGAGTCGCTGAAGTTCTTGTACGGAGGATCGGCGGCATCTGCGAAATCTTCGAGCGGGCGACCGGCCAGCGCCTCGTTCATGAAGTTGCTGAACACATCGGCTGCGGTGGTGAATTCGGGCAGCGATACGCCATTGGCAGAGGAAGGGTCGCCCAGCCAGATGGACGTGGACAGCTGCGGGGTGATGCCGCAGAACGTGATGTCCTTGTAGTTCTCGCTGGTGCCTGTCTTGGCGGCAACCACCTGGCCGCTCGACAACGCCGCCTCGGAGCCCGTAGCCTCGGCACCAGTCACCACGGTTTTCATGACTTCGGTGGCCGCATGGGCGACTTCGGGAGATATGACCTGCTTGCTCGTCGTTTTCTTGAGGTCGCTGCCCTCTTCGGCCGTGTTGTCGATGATCAGGGTCCCGTTACCGTCGTACACCTTCAAAATGGGATTGGGATCATTGTAGACGCCCTCGTTGGCGATAGCCGCATAGGCGCTGGCCATGTCGAGCATCGTCACGTTGTTCGAGCCAAGCGTCATGGCCGGCACTGCGCTCAAGGGAGAGTTGATGCCCATGCGCTTGGCCACCTCGGCCACCTTGTCCAATCCAACGGCCATTTCCAACCGAACGAAGCCCGTGTTCGACGATACCTCGAAGGCGCGCGCGATACTGCGCGTCCCATAATTGTGGTTGCTGATGTTCTGCAAAGCGGGAACCGTCTTGCCGTAGTCGGTGTTGGGGATAGTGGCGGGCGACGTGCAGTCGAGCATCGTCTGGGGCGAGATGCCCGCCTCAAGCGCGGCGATGAGCGTGAACGTCTTGAACGACGAGCCGGTGGGCCGACCGGGGTTGTTCGCATCGCCGCCCTCACCGGTGGCGAGGTTCACATCGGAATCGCCGCCCACCATGGCCTTGATGTTGCCCGTCGACGGCTCGATGGACACCAAAGATCCCTGGAGCGCATCGCTGTCGGTGGCCTCGTGCAGGCCCTCGACCTTTTCATTCACGGCCGCCTCGGCCTGTTCCTGCATCGCAGGATCGAGCGTGGTGACGATCTTCCAACCGCCGCCGCTCACCTCGTTGAGCGAGTACTTGTAGGGACCCTCGGGATCGGTGAGCAGGTTGCGCACGTAGCGCACGAAGTGGGGGTACTGGTAGATGCCCTCTTCGGCCGGAAGGGTTTGGTCGAGCACCAATTCCTCGCTCTGGGCGGCATCGTGCTCCTCTTGGGAGATGTAGCCGTTCGACAGCATGCGATCGAGCACGAGGTTTCGCCGAGACAGGCAGTTCTCGGGGTTGGCTATGGGGTTGTTGCTCGAGGGCGACTGGGGAATTCCCACGAGAGCGGCGGCCTCGGCCAACGTGAGGTCGGTCGCGTTCTTCGAGAAGTAGCGCTGCGAGGCGGCCTGTATGCCGTACGTGGCGTTACCGTAGTTGATGGTGTTCAGATACATGCGCAATATCTCGTCTTTGGAGTACACCTCTTCGAGCTTCACGGACAGGTACATCTCGCGCACCTTGCGCTTGATGGAAATGTCGGTCATCTCGTCGGCGAGGATGGTGTTGCGCACGAACTGCTGAGTGATGGTGGATGCGCCCTCGCGACCCGAGCCAGTGAGCGTGACCACCGCAGCGCGCATGATGCCCCAGAGGTCGAAGCCACCGTGCTCGTAGAAACGCTCGTCCTCGGTGGCCACCGTGCCCTCGAGCACGTACGGGCTGATCTGGTCGAGGCTGACGGGGTCGCGGTTCTCGAGCTGGAACCGCGCCATCTGCGTGGCCTCGTCGACCGCATACATATCGGAAGGCATGGCCGTGTTGAACGACTCCGCCTTGGTGACGTCGTAGTCGGTCAAGTCGCCGATCCACGAGGAGCAAGCGGCGAAAACGCCCACGCCTCCCGCGAGAATGACGGCCGCCAGAACGCAGACAACGGTGAGCAGCCCGATCTTGGGATGCTTCTTCTTGGCACTGGGCCTATTCTTTATCGAACGTGAAGCCACGTGAACACCTCCAGAAAACTTCCGCCATTGTATCATCGGGATCATGCCCCTCATGAATCAACATAAGTTTGTTGGAAAATGGTCATAACGATATAAGGGCCGATGGGAAGCCGAAAATCGAACGAATCGGAGGGGTGTTCAGAGGCTGATTCCTGAACGGATAAACGAATGTTTGAAGACCGGCCGAGGCGCTCGGCGGCATAAGAAGCGCGCCGACCGTCGTCGGCGGCGGCCGCCCGCCTGTCGGCGAGAGCGATAGAACCGGGCTTCGTCGCGACTTACGCGAGGAGCAAAAGAGCGCGCCGCCCGCACGGAGTTAGAGCGTGCGGGCGGCGCATGCGGGCGGCCTAGAGGGATGCTTCGTCGGCCTCGAGAGCGGCCTTCGCCTGCGCGAGCTGCTCGGCCACCGCGACGTGGCCGGTGCCGCCCTCGGTGGTGCGGGCGGCCACGATGCTTTCCAGATCGAGGCAGTTCACAATGTCGGACTCGAACAGCTCGCTTTCCGCGCGGAAATCGTCGAGCGTCAAATCCTCCAAATCGCAGCCGCGCTGCTCGCACAGAAGCACCAAGTGCCCCACCACCTCGTGGGCCCGACGGAACGGCATACCCTTCTTGGCCAGGTAGTCGGCCACGTCGGTGGCGGCTAGGTAGCCCTTCTTCGCCTGGGCGCGCATGCTCTCGGACTTCACCGACATCGTCTCGATCATGCCGGCCGCGCACACGAGGCAGTCCTCGAGCGTCTTGGCCGCGTCGATAGCGCCCTCCTTGTCCTCCTGCAAGTCCTTGTTGTACGCAAGGGGCAGCGCCTTCATGGTGACGAGCAGCGCCACGAGGTCGCCGACCACGCGCCCGGTCTTACCGCGGATGAGCTCGGCGAAATCGGGGTTCTTCTTCTGCGGCATGATGGACGAGCCCGTGGAGAACGCGTCGGAGAGCTCGATGAAGTCGAACTCGGCCGTGGACCACAGCACGATCTCCTCGCACAGGCGCGACAGGTGCATGCACGACACGCTGCAGGCATAAGACAGGTCGAGCAGGAAGTCGCGGTCGGACACGGCATCGAGCGAGTTCGGGATGACCCGCGAGAAGCCCAGCTGCTCGGCCGTCATCTGGCGGTCGAGCGGGTACGTGGTGCCCGCGAGAGCCGCCGCGCCCAGCGGGCTGGCGTCGGCGGCGCGACGGGCGGAGATCAGGCGCCCGTAGTCGCGTGTGAGCATCCACACGTAGGCCAGCATATGGTGCGCGAACAGCACCGGCTGGGCGTGCTGCAGGTGCGTGTAGCCGGGCATGATGACGTCCGGATGGGCCTCGGCCTGCGCGACGAGCGCGCGGCGCAGCGCCACGTTCGCGTGCATGAGGTCCTCGCAGCGCTGCTTGGCGAACAGGCGGGTGTCGGTTGCCACCTGGTCGTTGCGGCTGCGGCCCGTGTGCAGGCGCGCGCCGGCGTCGCCGACGTCGGCGATGAGCGCGCGCTCGACGGACATGTGGATGTCCTCGTCGTTGATGTCGAAGGAGAACTCCCCCGCCTCGATGCTGTCCTGCACGCGATCGAGGCCGCCCGCGATGGCAGCAGCGTCCTCGTCCGCGATGACGCCAGCCTTCGCCAGCATGGCCGCATGGGCCTTCGAGCCGGCGATGTCCTGCGCGAAGAGCGCTTTGTCAACCGGAAGCGACGCGCCGAAGCGCTGCGTGAACTCGCTCACGTTCTCGGTGAACCTGCCTGACCAGAGTGCCATAAATCGTCCTTTGCGTTACGGGTGGTTCTCCGCCTACGGCGGAGCGGGCGCTCTGGAGAGCGCCCCTACAAGAGCGGAACCGTGCCGACCGGAGCGCGCTTACGCCAGAACGGCTTCGGCTTCCTTGACGACGGCCTCGGCGCCCAGCGGGGTGACGTCCTCGTACTTGCCCTTCTTGAGCGGGCCTTCCTGCTTCTCGGCGTCGAAGAGCTCGGCCGGGGCGCCTTCCTGCCTGCGGTTCTTCGCCCAGGTCTTCGTGGACAGGCCGTGCAGCTCGATGAAGCCCTTGGCGGCCGCGTGGTCGAACGAGTCGTCCTTGTCGTAGGTGGCCAGCGCGTAGTCGTACAGCGAGTAGGCGCTCTTCCGGCCGACGACCGTGCAGGAGCCCTTGTAGAACTTCAGCTTCACCGTGCCGGACAGGCAGCGCTGCGTGGAGGCCATGAACGCGTCGATGGCTTCCTTGAGCGGGGAGAACCACTGGCCGTTGTACACGGCGGTGGCCCAGGCCTGCTCCATGCCCAGCTTGTAGTGCAGCACTTCCCGCTCGAGCACGAGGTCCTCGAGCGCCTTGTGCGCCTCGATGAGGGCGAGGCCGGCCGGCACCTCGTAGCACTCGCGGCTCTTCACGCCCACGAGCCGGTTCTCGATCATGTCGATGCGCCCGTAGCCGTGCTTGCCAGCGATCTCGTTCAGCGCGTAGATGATGCCGAGGAAGCTCTTCTGGTCGCCGTTGATCATGTAGGGCAGGCCGCGCGCGAACGTGAGCTCAACGTACTCGGGCTCGTCGGGCGCCTGCAGGGGGTCGGTCGTCATGGTGTAGATGTCCGCCGGCGGCTCCATCCACGGATCCTCGAGCACGCCGCACTCGATGGCCCGGCCCCACAGGTTGTCATCGATGGAGTACGGCGACGCCTTCGTGGCAGGCACCTCGATGCCGTGCTTCTGTGCCCACTCGATCTCCTCGGGCCGCGTGTGCAGGTCCCATTCGCGCACCGGGGCGAGAATCTCGATGTCGGGATCGAGCATGGTGATGCTCGACTCGAAGCGCACCTGGTCGTTGCCCTTGCCCGTGCAGCCGTGCGCGATGTACTTCGCGCCGAACTTGTGGGCCGCGTCCACGAGGTGCTTGGAGATGAGCGGGCGCGACAGTGCCGAGACCAGCGGGTACTTGTTCTCGTACATGGCGTTGGCGGCGAGCGCCTTGGCCAGGTACTCCTTGGCGAACACGTCGCGCATGTCCACCACGAGGCAGTCGAGCGCGCCGGACTTCAGCGCCTTCTGCTTGATCTTCTCGAGGCCCTCGTGCTCCTGCCCCACGTCGCCCACCACCGCGATGACGTCGACGCCCTTGTTCTCCTGAAGCCACTTGATGCAGCACGAGGTGTCGAGGCCGCCCGAGTACGCCAGAACCGCTTTTTCCTTTTGATCAGCCATGATGAAAACCCTTTCTTGCTTTTTGCTTGTGCTGGATGTGTGCCCGGGTCTACGATGCGGGTACGGGTGCGCCTTGGATCCGCATCGCCTTCGAGGACGTGCGGATACACGGGTTCCCGTGCGCATCGCGGCTTTTCGCGATGGCGTGAGCGCCGGGCGGCTCTCACGACTTTACGCTGCTAGGCAGCCTTGGGGGAGGTGGAGGGGGGAAAGCGCCCCTCGCGAGAAAAGTAGACGACTAACGTCGTCGCAGTCGGTCGATGGCGCGCTCTACTTCGACAGCGGCCTCGGGGCTCTCGGCGGCGATCATGATCGTGTTGTCCCCGGCCACGGTGCCGAGCGCGCCGCGCAAGCTCGCTTTATCGAGCGCAGCGGAGACGCCGGCGGCTCCGCCGGAGAACGTCTTGACCACGATGAGATTGCCTGCCACGTGTACCTCTTCAACCAGTTCGGAAACCATGCGCTGGAGGCGCATTTCCTCCGGCAGCACGTAATAGCCTTCGCGGGACTTCACCAGGCCCATGTCCATGATGTCCCGAGAGATGGTGGCCTGAGTGCAGTCGTAGCCGGCGGCTTGCAGCTGATCGGCGAGATCGCGCTGCGTTTTGACATTATGCTCGCGAATGATGTCGCGGATGATGTCATGCCGTTGCTGACGTTTCCTCATGCCCTCGACTCTCTGTCCCTTGCCGGAGAACTATCACATACGGTTTCACAGCCATTCGCCGGGGTATGCAGAAAATCGCAAGTCCGGCAAAATTTATGCAGTAAATAGTAACCCATGACACTGCTTTTGCGAAGCGGGAATTTCCAAAAGTGCGAAAATTCCCGTAAAGCGGTCACATCGGCCGCGTTCGATGCACATCGGGGCGGTATTTAAGCCGCCCGCGTGCGCGTTCGGGCGAGCGACGCCTCGCAAGCGTCGGCGTTTTCGCCGCCCTACTCGCCCAGCAGGCGCGCCAAACCTTCCACGAGCACGTCCACGTGGCGCTCCTCGCACACGAGTGGCGGCAGGAAGCGCAGCGTGCGCGGGCCGGTGGCGTTGAGCACGAGGCCCTCGCCCAGGCCGCGCAGGACCACGTCGTTCGCGTCGATACCCTCGGCCACGTCGGCGGCCACCATGAGGCCCAGGCCGCGCACCTCCACGACGCCGGGCAGTTCGGCGAGGCGGGCGCGCAGGTAGGCGCCCACGCGCTCGACGCGCTCGGCGAAGCCCTCGTCGGCGAGCGTGCGCAGCGTGGCTTGGGCGGCCGCGACAGCCAGGTTGCTGCCGCCGAAGGTGGATCCGTGGTCGCCGGGCTCGAAGGCGGCGGCCACGCTCGCGCGCGCCGCGCACATGCCGGTGGGCATGCCCGAGGCCACGCCCTTCGCGATGGTCACCACGTCGGGCACGATGCCGAAACGCTGGAACGCGAACGGGGCGCCGCAGCGGAAGACGCCGGTCTGCACCTCGTCGCATACAAGGAGCGCGCCGCGCTCCTCGGTGAGCTTGCGCGCCGCTGCGAGGAACTCAGGCGTGCACGGATGGACGCCGCCCTCGCCTTGCACGCATTCCACCATGACGGCGCAGATATCGACGCCGCGGGCTGCGAACAGCGCCTCGAGCGCGGCCACGTCGTTGAGCGGCGTGTGCGCGAAGCCGTCGGGCAGCGGCTGGAACGCCTCCTGCTTGGCGGGCTGGGCCGTGGCGGCCAACGTGGCCATGGTGCGGCCGTGGAAGCTGCGGTCGAGCGTGACGATGACGCGCGGCGCGGCGGCAGCGCCGGCGCGGGCCTCGTCCTCGCCGGCACCGGCGGCGAGCGCTTGAGCCTCCGCGCGCTTGCGGGCATGCAGACGGGCGAGCTTGATGGCGCACTCGTTGGCCTCGGCGCCCGAGTTCGCGAAGAAGCTCTGCCACGGCTCCGCATCTGCGGGCGCGCCGGCGTTGAGCAGGTCGGAAAGGCGATGCGCCACTTCCCCGCGGCCTTCTATGTAATAGTAGTTGCTCACGTGGATGAGACGCTCCGCCTGGCTTTGCAGCGCGCCGACGACGGCCGGATGGCAATGGCCCAGGCTGATGACGCCGATGCCGGCGATGAAGTCGAGGTAGGTGTTGTCCTGGTCGTCGACGAGCTCCATGCCCTCGCCGCGCACGAACTCGACGGGCTTGCGCCCGAACGTGTGCATGACGTAGGTCGCTTCCAGGTTCTGCTGTTCTTCGAGGCTCATATCGCTGGCATCCCTTTCGGTTGCGGCGGGTTGGGTTTTCCGGCTGCGCCGGAACGGGCGCTCTGGAGAGCGCCCCTACGGAGGTTGACGATCATGCGGCCGGCGTTCCGGTTGCGAGGCGGAGGTCGACGAGCATGCGAGGCGGCGCTCCGGTTGCGGGGCGACGGGCGAACGGGTCGTCGCCCGTTCGCCCGCTGGCTCCGCAACCGCTACGATTGCGGGTGCTGGGCTTCGCGCAGGGCTTGCTCGCGGTTCTCCAGCAGCTTGGAGGCGAAGTTGCCCAAGGGGTGCGTGTCGAGCTTGCAGGCCTCCTCCGTGGAGTGCATGGTGGTGCCGACGCCCGTGCTGGTGAGCAGCTCCAACAGCAGCGAGTGCGGCGTGGTGCCGTTCAGGATGTGCGCGCGGAACACGCCCGACTCCAGCGCGTGCACGCACGACTTCAGCTTGGGGATCATGCCCGTGGACACCACGTTGTTCTCTATCATGTACTGGGCCTCGAACAGCGTGAGGTTCGAGATGAGCGTGTCCTTCTCCGCGAAGTTCTCGTACAGGCCGTCCACGTCGGTGAGGAACACCACCTTGTGCGCGCCGATGGCGGCGGCGATGTGCCCGGCCACCATGTCGGCGTTCACGTTGTAGAAGCCGCCGTCCTCGCCGAGGGCGACCGACGCCACAACGGGGATGTAATCGCCGGCCACGAGGTCGTCCAGAAGCGGGCGGTTGATGCGCGTGATGCGGCCCACGCGCCCGAGGTCGGGGCTGGCCTGCTCCGCCACGATGACGCCCGCGTCCGCGCCGCTCACGCCCACGGCGAAGTTGCCGTGCTCGTTGAGCGCCTCCACGAGCTCGGTGTTCACCTTGCCCATGAGCACCGTGCGCACCAGGTCCATGGCCTCGGGCGTGGTGACGCGCTGGCCGTCCTTGAACTCCACGGGGAACTGCATGAGGTCCATGGCCTGGGTGATGGCCTTGCCGCCGCCGTGCACGATGACGGGGTTCACGCCGACGATCTTCAGCAGCACGATGTCGTTCATGACGTCGGCGCGCAGCTGCTCGTCCACCATGGCCGAGCCGCCGTACTTGATGACGACGGTCTTGCCGGTGATGTTCTTGATCCAGGGAAGCGCCTCGACGAGCACTTCCGCCGCTTTGTGCGATACGCCCTTGGGGCGCGTGTCCTTTGCGTACTTCATGAGCGGTAATCTCCGTTGATCGTGACGTAGTCGTGGCTGAAGTCGCACGTCCATACCGTCGTGGCTGCATCGCCGGCGCCGAGGTCGACGTCGATGACGATTTCGGGGTTCTCGAAACGCCGCAGCGCCTCGTCCTCGTCGAACGGCACCGTGAGCCCGCCCCGGCACACGGGCATGCCCATGATGTCGATGGCGGCGTCCTGCTGCCGGAAGGCGGCGCCCGACTTGCCGATGGCCATGGCCACGCGGCCCCAGTTGGCGTCGTGGCCGTACACGGCCGTCTTGACGAGCGGCGAGTTCGCGACGGCGCGCGCGGCGGCGTCGGCATCGGCCGGCGTGGCGGCGCCGGTCACGTTCACGGTGACGAGGCGCGTGGCCCCCTCGCCGTCGGCGGCCATCTGCCGCGCGAGGTTCTGGCACACGTCGCCGAGCGCCTGCTCGAACGCCGCGAAGGCGGGCGTGCCGGGCGCGAAGGGCTCGGCTCCGGCCGGAGCGGCCGCGCCGCTGGCGAACAGGAAGCACGAGTCGTTCGTGGACGTGTCGGAGTCGACCGTGACCTTGTTGAAGCTGGTGCCCGCCGCGCGCGCGAGGGCTTTGTGCAGGTCGTGCGGCAGCACGGGCGCATCGGTGGTGACGACGGCGATCATCGTGGCCATGTTCGGCATGATCATGCCTGAACCCTTCGCCATGCCCCCCACGGAGAACGTGCAGCCGGCATAGCCGATGTCCGCGCCGTCGAAGGAGGCGGTCGCCTCTTTGGGAAGCGTGTCGGTGGTCATGATGGCGCGCGCCGCATCCGCGCCGCTGTCGGGCGAGAGCGCCGCAGCGGCTGCCGGAACGCCGGTTTCGAAGGGCTCGAGCGGCAGGTGCTCGCCGATGACCCCGGTGGAGGCCACGAGCACCTCGTCGGCGGGACAGCCCACCGCTTCGCCCACGATACGGGCCGTGGCGCGCGCGGTTTCCAAGCCGCGCTCCCCCGTGGCCGCGTTCGCGTTGCCGGAGTTCACCACCACGGCGCGGGCCGTGCCGTAAGCGGGCTCGCCCGGCTGGTCGGCGCCCAGCTGCGCGCGCGACACCGTCACGGGGGCGGCGCAGAACACGTTGCGCGTGAACACCGCCGCGCAGGCGCACGGCTCGTCGGCCACCACGAGCGCCAGGTCGAGGCGCGAGGGGTCTTTGCGGAAGCCCGCATGGACGCCGACGGCCCGGAAGCCGCAAGCACGCGTCACGCCGCCCGGCTCGGAAGCCGGCGGGGCGTCGGCGGAGGACGGCGGACGCAGCGGGGCGAAGCCCGCAGCGGGATCGCCGGATGCTTGCACGCTGTTGGTCATGGATGCCTCTTTCTCGTGAAGCGGCGCCGAGGCGTCGCGGGAACTGCTTGCGCTGGGAAGGCCGCGCTATACGGGCACGGCGACGGGATCGAGCCCTCGTCGCTCGGGCAAGCCGCACACGATGTTCGCGCACTGCACCGCTTGGCCGGCCGCGCCCTTGCCCAGGTTGTCGATGGCGCACACGGCGATGAGCATGCGTGCGGCCGCGTTCACGGCGAGGCCGACGTGGGCGTTGTTCGTTCCCGCCACCGAGGAGGTCTTCGGCATGGAACCGGCATCGAGCACGTGCACGAACGCGCTGTCGCGGTAGAAGTCGCGGTACAGTTCCACATAGGCGGCGGCATCGACCGGTGCGTCGGGCGCGAGCGGCACGTTCACCGTGGAGAGCAGCCCGCGATTGAGCGGAGCGAGGTGCGGCGTGAACACGAGGCGGCCCTGCCCCGCGATGCCGAGGATCTGCTCGATCTCGGGCGTGTGGCGGTGCGTGCCCACGCCGTAGGCTTCCAGGTTCTCGTCGGCGAAGCAGAAGTGCGTGCGCGCCGTGGCCTTCTTGCCTGCGCCCGTGACGCCCGAGATGGCGTCCGCCACCACGACGCCATCCGTGGCCGCGAGACCCGCGCGGATCGCGGGCGCCGCCGCGAGCGACGTGGCCGTGGGATAGCAGCCGGCGCAAGCGACGAGCGCGGGCTCGCCGGCGGTGCGGGCTTGGGCTGCACGCTCGAGATCGGCGCGGAACAGCTCGGGAAGGCCGAACGCCGCGCGCGCCAGCAGGTCGGTTGCCGTGTGGGGCGTGGCGTACCATTGCTCGTAGACGGCGGGGTCCTTCAGGCGAAAGTCGGCCGAGAGGTCCACGACGGTCGCACCGCCCGCCACGAGGCGCGGCGCCATGGCGAGCGCCGCCGTGTGGGGCACGGCCAGGAACACGAGCTCGCATGCGTCGAGCGCCGGGTCGTCGTGCGCGGCGAAGGCGAGGTCGGTGGCACCGGTGAAGCCGGGGTACTCCGCGGCCACGGGTGTGCCCGCCAGTTCGTTGGACGTGACGGCGGCCAAGTCGAGGTCGGAATGGCGCAGCACGAGGCGCACCAGTTCGATGCCGGCGAATCCCGCAGCGCCCACGATACCCGTCTTGATAGCCATGTCGATCCCTCGCTTGCCGTCACGCCGAGCCGAACTCGGCTTGCCGAGGCGCAGAAACCTCAAAATCGTGCATCTGCACAAAAATACGCCGCAGCATCGTTGCGCTCCATCGTAAAAAAGAACGACGAGTTTGGCAAGGCGGGAAATGAAATAGTTACATGAAATGAAATCGCAGAGCATCAAGACGACGGCAGGACGGCATCTTGATGCTCAATATGAACCAGGAGTCGACCGACAGGGCGTGGGATCCAATTTTTCACCCAGCGTACACTTCGTCGAATTCGTGCGTTGCGTCCAAAACGTACTTCGCATTTAGTCTCCTAAACAATTCGTATTTGTTGATGCGGGGCACGCCTACGGATTTGCATACATCGGGAAGTTTCACGTTGCTCCTAGCGAGAGGTTCAGACTTCTCTTGAGTCACCAAAATAAGCTGCATGTACTTCACCTTGCGCAATCCACGGATCAGCGTGATCGTTATCACAAAACTTCGCCACCGCCGAAGTCTTATAGGACCGACGTGCGAATCAGCCACATAAGCCTTGGCACATTGGCACACAGCGAACTCATCTTCGGTTTTATTCGGAAAGACCGGCATAGGGAGGCCCTTAATCCATTCGGAGAGCCTGACTGACCCCTCCGAGGCTCGTCAAATACTTTCTCATGGCTCACCACAAGTCCAGTTTCGAAGCCTTTCGACATTAAAAACCGGAAGTCTAGACAAATGTCGAAACCATAATCTAGGTGATTCGATTCGATGTTAATGTTCGAGTCAATGAAATACAGCGGGGATGCACATCATAGGGCACACCCCCGTAGTACTCGCTGAATGTCTCATGGCTCAACGTCGTCAGAAGATACGCCTCCCGATAAGTCAGCTTCCTAGACTGGACCGCCACGAATATCGCATCCCCGAAGACGGTGCTGAGGCGATAAGCTTTATTGAGATAGTAGTTGCCGTCAGAAGACCGCTTTGCAGACCCTCTACTTCGCTTTGACGCACCCGTAGCAATTCGAAAACGTCGGCAGACACGAAACCCAATTCTCGCGCCTTCCTCGCACAGATGGCAAAGCCGGCCTCTTCGCCAAATCATTCGCATTATCAAAAGAATTCCCTCCCTTGTCCCAAAGCTTAGCGAAAATGTTTGCCGGAACGAGCAACTCTGCGGCTATCGCATCGCAAAGACGCTCCTGGTCGGTGCCGGACTCTGTTTCGAAGTCGGAGGGAAACGATCCCCGTTGCAACAAACGCCAAATGAGCGAGCTCGTGAGCCAAGATGAATACTTGGGCAGATTTGGCATCCTTTCCATTGGCGAAAATCATCGGTGCGTACTCGTCGGAGAGAACGAAACCGCAAGAATTCATCGACCTTAAGCACTCGGCGAGTATTGTCGCCCACGACCTCGTTTATCACCACGGAGATGTGTTTGCGCTCGACACGATCCTTCAATGCCCTAAGAGCGGAAGACAATCGCCGCACTTGAAGCCCCGGCCGTCCTTCAAGCCGAGATAATCGCGTATGGAGCCAGCCATAGAGTCGACATCTTCAAGAGTCTTTCGGCGATCTGCGAGCGTTCCAACCAGCTCGACGGACTCATATCCCTGCTCCTCATCCAATCTTGGCGAAAAAGCATCTAGTTGATCGTGTCGTACAGATCGGGCTCGGGATTTTTCTCGCGGTCTAACGGTTCAAAAATCGGCGATTTGCAGTTCGAGGTCGGACACGGTTTCAGCGAACAAGAGATTAAAGTTGATCTTGGTTTTCTTGGCGAACGCCTCCATCTGCTTCGGCGTCGGCGCGGCGTCTCCGTCAAGCCATCGGCCGATCTTTGACCAATCCTTTTCGAGGGATTCAACGGTGTTGCCGCTGCGCTCAATAGCCCACTCGAGGGTATCGGGATTGGATTGCGAGCACAGTTTCGTTGAACAATATGGCGGCTCCGCATTTGAAAATAGGGGCAATTTTGCCCAGGTTGCAAACACCATAAGCGATGGAGGAATCCTTGAAGCCGCAATCTTCTCTCAATGGCGATACTGGACCCACTGGACGTGTTCCCCATTAGATGATAACGCGCGGCTATGTTCGCGGTTGCGTGTTTGAGCGACTTGCCGAAACGACCGAAGAAGAACTCCGAAGCTTTTAGCGACGCCGAACGCGCATCGAGATGGGTATTCGCCCGTCTTTCTTGGCCCAGCAGCACAGAAGACAAGGGGAAGATGGGCAAACACGCGAGTTTCATTCTTATTGGCAGGTTGAAAGAAACCGTCATCCGGTCTACCTCGTTTTTGGGTAACTGTTTTTCCTGATAAATATTGGTAGATTCCATATCGTGTGTCGCTGCCTATAGTTTTCCTTGCTAGGTGACAGGGAGGTGCCTTAAGGCTAGTCAGAGGATGATGAAAGGAAGAAGGGGATCAGTCGACGCAGCTTTATCAACATGGGTGCAACGGATACCATCGCCGTGGGCGTGGCAGAATTGATGAGCGGGTGCGCACCGAACACGAAGCAAGACAAAGAAGAAGCCACGAAGGACCATGCGAGGTAAGAAATGATTGGCTTGGAACCGCCCCTGAAATCTCTGAAAGCGACATCAAGAAGACGTGCGACGCCGATATCGTCATTGAGGGCGCGACGCTTGCCGGGCTCAACGCCGGGCTTGCCGCCTACGACCACGGTCTGATCAACGTGCTATTCATTGAAGCCCTTGAAACGTCGCGCATCGGCGGAGGCGTGCACGCAGCCGTCAACACCAAGATGCAGGCTGATGTCGGACTGCACTACGACGATGCCGCCACCTCCCTTCCTTGCGGACAGGGACATAGTAACGTTTAATAGAGATCAACGAAAAGAGCTTTCGGAACGTTTTTTATGAGGCACTACGGAGATATTTTGCTGTTTATCGATAGAAGAATCATGACCGCACGAGCATATCGCATACACGCCAACATTTGTTCTTTTGACTGCCCACGCAAAATGTCATTTGCAGAAAATAACAGGGCCGTCATATCAGCCCCCTCTGGAACTGATATGACGATCGAGCGATTTGACCGATCTCAATGTTCTTCCGCAGCAAGCGTAATATAGTAACTAAAGTCATATTTCTTTTGGGATAGGGGACAAGCGTGATCTTCATCGAAATAGAAAAAACCCAGTATATTCCACATGCTTTTGATGAATTGAGGCCTTTCTTAGATAAGAATGCGAAAATAGAAGGTGAGTGTTTCGATGGCAGCGAGTTTATTCGATTCTTTATTGAAATCACTCCAACCGTTGCCCCTTTGGTTGCGGCATTGATTCTTGCGGATAGGCAATCAAGCAAAATAAGAATCAAAAGGAATGGCGTGGATCTAACTATGCGTTTGAAAAGAAAAGATAGAAAAGCCCTGATTGAAGCGCTCTTGGCCCTAGACGAGTGATGATTTTGGACATCGAGAGTTACATCTGGCAGTCGCGCAAAATGTTCCCTGCGTCCGACGCAACATACGGCGAAGCCTTAAAAAGATCCTTCGCCAAAGATTTAGAGATGCTGCAACTCATCTCCGTGATTGGCTGGTTAGACGAGCTTGAGGTGATTAAGAGACTTGAAGGACAGCCTCCTCCCGACTCGAGCTGGATGAAGAATCGCCCAATCGAGCTGGCATTATGCAGCAGCGCCAACTTGTTTCCTGAAATCATCTCTTTGAATCACAAGACACATATCGTTTACGATCTTTCTTTGACGGACCTATATCAACAGTTCCAGACAATACTTATCCTCGCACAGTCTCAACAACCAAGCTGCGAAGATGACAATTCCCCACTTTCAGAGCTCTATTTTACGATGAGAGCACTGGATAGCATTCTCTGTGATGACTATATCTTGGCAGACGAATACATGATGAAGGCGTATCGCCAAGGACTTAAAAACAAGATAGACAAGCAAGGATTTCCGGCGGTTCATACGGTAGCGACAAAACTTTCTTACTATATGTCGCTTTTTACGATCTATCACGAGTCCGGCCATATTGCATTGGCCCACTCCCGGTCTTCGTTGTTCATTCATCACGAGGCATTTTTAACCGCTTATAATCGGGCCGTTTCTTTCTTCAACGAAATGAAAGAATACCGTCCCTGCATGGGACATGAGCAATACAGCGTCTTAAAACAAGACTTTGTCCCAGGAGACTACGATGCCTTTCTTTCAGCTGCGCAGAACGCCTTGCACGGAGATGAGCATCTGATAAATGAAATCCTTTGCGACTGCCATGCTGCAACGGTTTTAATGGATTTTCGCTTACCTACTGAGCCCACTTGGATTCAAGAATACAGTTTGCCTTTGGCTCCCCTTTGGGCACTTTCTCTATTGAGGGATATCGACTTCATGTACAACAGGCTAAACCCTCAAACTGGAAACGACGTGCTTTTAAGAAGCACCGTGCTCCAATCTTATATTTACAACATTCTCCCCGATAATCATCCACTCCGTCTACATTATCGCCATCGTGAAGATCAATTTGGTTATCAAGTACTTATGCAAAATAGTGGTGTTTTTCAGCAACTCAAAAGACTTAAAAAGGAAGATGCGGAATATCTAAAACGGTATCGTGCTTGCAATCGACAAGATCGCCCAAAAAAGCAACAAGAAATGAAAGATCTGATTTATGAACATTTTGGTTTCAAAAACTAAAGGCTGGCTGCAAGTGGCTCAATCCGATCGGAACAGTGGGCCAGCCGGTGTGGAGTGATGGGCCAGAAAATCTAGGCAGGTGGGTCAAACCGTCTGGTGCTTACACATTTTCGCTCACCATAGTCACATTATATCAAAGTGTTGAGAAATCTTGCCTGAAACCACCTCGCAGTCTTTTATCGCTATTGAGTCAGTAGCGCATTGAATACGGCGATGTCTTCTTGTCTAATGATCTTTAGATTGCTATGACCTCCCTCGCAGAAGTTCAGATTCATGCCAAGATTGGCCATCAACATGCCGATGCAACTCTCCCGCAGCTTATGGCCAGACCGTTCCGCCTTATCGAACAGGTCCACAAGGAAATCCATCTCATGGGCATCAGGCGATTGGAGGTTGATGACGCGTCTCCTGTCCAGATAGGCCGTCTTCTCTCCCTCACGGAGGAACTGAACCTCGTCCTCCTTCGCCTCGCAGGTGATCGCGCTCCCCTTCTTGCTTGCTACGGAGAGGAGCTTCGATATCATCTCCTCGGCGACGAAGGGTCTGGTCGATTCTTGGAACACGATGATATCCCGGCCCGAATAGCCTTCGCGCCTTAAAGTCTTCACGGCATTGAACGCTGACTCGATACCTGTCGGGCCAGCATTGATCACGCCCTGCATCTTCGAAATGCCAGATCCGTCGGCATAGGCCTCCACCAGCCTCGCCCAGTCCCTTTGGCAGACGACGTAAATCGATCCGATCAGCGGATGGTTCTGATAGGCCTCCATGCAGTAGGAGATCACCGGCTTGCCCTGCACATTGATGTACTGGTTGGGGATGTTGTGCCTGTTCCTCGCCGACTTTCCCCCTGCTAGGATGATGGCAACCCTATTAGAGCCGCTGGGCCCTACTTTCGATCCGCCAGGCTCCCCAGCGAAGCCCTCGTCCGGCGTCGCATCGGACAGGAGAGCCGCCGGCGTGGTGTCCAGAGCGTGCGCGAAATCGTACAGCCTCGAGAGCGGGATGTCGTTCCTCCCCGCCTCTATCTTCGCAATTGCAGATCGCGACTGGTACCCGAGGATGGTCGCGAGCTCCCCTTGGGACAGGCCCAGCTCGAGCCTCCGCCGCCTCATCCTGTAGTAGACATCCATTCGCACCTCCATCGCTTTTGTTGACGCATCGTCACGACATGCTTCCTAACAGGAACCCTTTTTGCGATTCGTTCGATATGCGTTCCCATGAATCATTTTACTCCTACAATGGGGGAATGAAGAGGGAAGCGAGTTAGGAAACAGATGAACATAGCAATCATCCTTGCGGGAGGGACGGGCAGCCGCGTCGGCGCCGACGTGCCCAAGCAATTCATCGAGGTCGAGGGCAAGCCCGTCCTCGCGTACACGCTGGATATCTTCCAGCACCTCGACAGCATAGACGCCATCGAGGTGGTCTGTCACAAAGACTGGGTCGACGAAGTGGACGGGATTATCGACGCCTACGGCATAGATAAGGCCAAATGGGTGACCGTCGGCGGAGACACGTTCCAAGATTCTACGGCGAACGGGGTCCTCAACCTGAAAGGAAAGATCGCTGACGACGACATCGTCGTCATCAGCTTCGGCGTATCGCCGATGACGCCCGTTGAGGACATCGAAGACAGCATCCACGTATGCTCCGAGCGGGGCAACGCCATAGCCGCGAAGGACATCGACCTGTGCACGTGTGTCAAGGACGACGAGCTCGGCACCACGCAGAACCTCATCAGGGAGACTATCAAGGGCTTCGCGAACCCATGGGCGTTCAAGTACCGCGAGCTGCTGGACGCCTACGAGACGGCGATCGAGAAGGGAACGCTGGACGACCTTGAGCCCCACACCACGTCCCTCTTCCTCGCCCTCGGGAAGCGGCTGTGGTTCTCCCAATCGACATCCATGAGCGTGAAGATCACAACCCCCGCCGATCTGGATTTGTTCGAAGGATACCTACTGCTGAAAAGGAAGCGCGAAACGGAAGCGAACAGCCAAAACACCCAAATCACCCGCAAGAGCTAAGGAGAAGCACCATGATAAGCTACAAGGAGTTCGAGGTTGTCCGCACCATCCTGAAGGACCCTGGCGCCAAGACGGCGCAGTCCGTCTTCGACGGCGTGCATTACTACGCGTTCAAATCGCCCCAAGAGGTGTCCGAGCTGATGGCCGGCCTCGAGGCGAAGGGCTACCTTTCCAACGGGGCGGTGACGCAGAGCGCGCTCGACGAGATATCCTCGCTCAGGGTCGACAACGCCGTCATCCTAGCCGCGGGCGGCTCCGACATATCGGCGAAATCGGTCTACTCCATGCCGAAGGGCCTCTTCGTCAAGAACGGCGAGACGCTCATCGAGCGGCAGATACGCCAGCTCAGGGAGGCGGGCATCCAGGACATCACCGTCGTCATCGCCTACAAGCAGGAGCTCTACTTCTTCCTCCAAGACAAGTGGGGCGTCAACCTCGAGATCAACCCCGACCTCAAGAAGGGCAACGTATTCTCGCTCCACACAGCGAGGAAGCACCTCGGCAGCACCTACATCTGCAGCTGCGACAACTACTTCGAGGAGAACCCGTTCTCGCTGTACGAGTACAACGCCTACCACGCCACCGTGCGCAAGGAGGACGCCCGCAACGAGCTGCTCGTGCGCAAGAATGTCTCCGGCAGGATCCTCGAGGTCTTCAGCGGGGCGGAGAGCGGGGAGTGCGTCTACGGCCACGCCTACCTTGACCGAGAGCTCAGCCGGAGGCTCGTCGGCTTCATGGAGGCCGAAATGGACAATTTCCGCGCGTCGGCTCTGTTCTGGGAGGAGTTCGTCGGGCGCCATGCGGACGACCTCGACATGTTCGTGCGCGAGTACTCGCCGGACTTCCTCTACGAGTTCGACTCCATCCAGGAGATCCAGAACATTGACGGGCTCTTCCTAGAAAGCGTGAGCGGCAGGATCAACGAGAAGATCTGCGAGGTGTTCAGCTGCGGCGAAGGCGAGATCGCCGACATCAACATCCTCGACCTGGGCCTCACCAACATACTGTTCACCTTCGTGGTCCGGGGCGAGCGCTACATCTTTCGCTACCCGGGCGACAGCAGCAGGTTCTTCATCTACCGCAAGAACGAGTGTGTGGCTCAGAAGCTAGCCGCCCAGTCGCACGCTGATGACACCTACGTGTACATCGACGAGAGCGGGATGAAGATCTCGAAGTTCCGCGAGGGATGCCACGACATCCACGGCACGTACTACGAGGACGTGGAGCTGATGAAGGCAGTGGCGCGAAAGATCCGCGCCTTCCACGACGCGGGCCGCAGGCTGGAGAACTGGGAGGAGTACGACTACGACCCCGTCTGGCAATGCGAGCGGCTCTTCAAGGAAGCATCGAAGATGAAGGGCGATTTGTTCAAGGTGTTCGAGAAAGAGTGGGCTCTCGTGAGGAGGCTTCAGAAGTACGCCGACATGGACGGCGTGGAGCACACCATGTGCCACAACGACATCAACATCGACAACGTGCTCGTGACCGACGACACGCTCGACATCATCGACTGGGAGTTCGCGGGATACAATGACCCTGCCTACGACTTCGGACGCGTCATCGCAGGCCTCGAGTACGGAGTGGACGATCCGCGCATCGACGAGATCCTGGAGGCGTACTTCGGGCGGCCGGCCACAGAGAAGGAGCATCTCCACTGGATGGCCTACTCCGCCATCCACAACTGGTACTACGTCGGTTGGGCTCTCTACAAGGAGAGCATCAACGAGAGCAGTCGCGACTGGATGCTGTTCTTCTTCAAACAGACGAAGAAGCTGGCCGAATGGTGCCTGCCGAAGTATGCTGAGTTATACGGAGAAATGGACTAGAGTTGCGTGCGGCAGCCCAACTCGACGATTAGACGGTGGACAGCCTCCTCAGCATCCCATCTTTGACATCGGCATCGGTATACTGCCCTCAAAAAGAAATGATGCGGACCAATACAAAAATCGCACGGGCACTGCCATGAAAACCGCAAAAGGGACGGTGCCCGCGCAAACGCCGGGCACATAGCAAAAAGGCAATTTAAAGTTTTTCAGCAGCGAGGGTATTTTCCATCTCCATATTAGAAGATTCGGTGCTCCGCACTATGCGACATCGCGCTACTTGGCACCCATGCGAGAAGTCGAGAAAAACTAGGGTTACAATGCTTTCGCGTCGGACCCAAATGCTGCTTGCCTAAGCCGTAGCCACCCGCCAATGCGCTCAGTCCCTCCCGAACAGGTCCCGCGTGTAAACCTTCTCCGCCACATCGTCGAGCTCGTCGCTCCAGCGGTTGGCCACGATCACGTCGCAGCGCTCCTTGAACGACTCCAGGTCGCGCGTCACCTCGGAGCCGAAGAACTCGGGGGCGTCGAGCGCCGGCTCGTAGACGAGCACGGGCACGCCCTTGGCCTTCACGCGCTTCATGACGCCCTGCACGGAGCTTGCGCGGAAGTTGTCCGAGCCCGCCTTCATGGTGAGGCGGAAGACGCCCACGAGGGGCCGCCCGAGGCCCGCGACGCGCGCGAGCACCCCGTCGGCCACGAAGTCCTTGCGGGTGCGGTTGGCCTCCACCACGGCGGACATGACGTTCTGGGGCACGTCGGCGTAGTTGGCGAGCAGCTGCTTGGAGTCCTTGGGCAGGCAGTAGCCGCCGTAGCCGAACGAGGGGTTGTTGTAGTGGGGGCCGATCCGCGGGTCCAGGCACACGCCCTCGATCACCTTGCGGGCATCCAGGCCCCGCGAGCAGGCGTAGGTGTCCAGCTCGTTGAAGTAGGCCACGCGCAGCGCGAGGAACGTGTTGGCGAACAGCTTCACCGCCTCGGCCTCGGTCGAACCGCAGACGAGGACGGGGATCCCGCGCGAGCCGTCGGGGTTCTCCCGTGCGCGCTCGGCGGGGTCGGCGCCCTCGGCGAGGAGCGCGGCGAAGCGCCCCGCGGCCTCCACCGCCTCCGGGTCGGACTCGTCGGCGCCCACGACGATCCTGCTCGGGTGCAGGTTGTCGAAAAGCGCGCGGCCCTCGCGCAGGAACTCGGGGCTGAAGAGTATCCTGCGGTCCCCCGTCCGCTCGCGCAGCTGGGCCGTGTAGCCCACTGGCACGGTGGACTTGACGACGATCCAGGCGTCGGGGTTGACGGACCTGATCGCGGACACCGCCGCCTCCACGCTCGAGGTGTCGAAGAAGTTCCTCTCCGGGTCGTAGTCGGTGGGCGTGGCCACGACGGCGTACTCGACGCCCGCGTAGGCTTCTCGCGGGTCTCCAGTTGCAACGAATGAGAGCGAACTCTCTCTCGATGCGTCAACGGTGAGAAACGCCTCTATCTCTGCGTCAGCAATAGGACTCTCGCGCCGGTTCAACATCTCCACCTTTACGGGCACGACGTCTAGCGCGGCCACCTCGTGGTGCTGCGCGAGCAAAAGAGCGACGGACAGTCCCACATAACCGGTCCCGGCAATTGCGATCTTCAATGTCTATTCTCCTGTCAAAGTGCCTGCAACAAAAAAGCCGCCCTATGGCAGCCTCGAAACCTAAATCTTGTAGTACCCCTTGTACCAGTGCGCGAACCTCCGCAAACCGTCTTCAAGCGAGATCGAGGGCCTGAAGCCGAAGTCCCGTTCAAGCGCCGACGTGTCGGCAAAGGTCACGGGGACGTCTCCTGGCTGCATGGGGACAAGCTCCATGTGATCCTCAATGCTGAAGTCGGCAGGCAGCACACCCTCCTGCACAAGAACCCGCCCTAAGGTGGAGACGAATTCTGTGAGGTTCTCAGGGCGGCTGTTCCCGATGTTGTAGAGCCGGTAGGGAGCAACAGGTAAGCTGTCTTTTCCTGTGGCGCGGATAGGAGGGCCGGTCATCACGTGCATGATGCCCTCGACGATGTCATCCACATAGGTGAAGTCCCGTTTGCAGTCGCCGTAGTTGAATATCTTGATGGCCTCACCGCGCACGAGCTTGTCGGTGAACCCGAAGTAGGCCATGTCGGGGCGCCCCAAAGGGCCGTAGACCGTGAAGAAGCGAAGCCCGGTGCAGGGAATATCGTAGAGTTTAGCGTAGGCGTGAGCCATGAGTTCGTTGGACTTCTTGGTGGCCGCATAGAGCGATACCGGCGAATCGACGCGGTCGGACTCCGAGAATGGCACCTTTTCGTTGCCGCCGTAGACGGAGGAAGAGGATGCGAACACGAGGTGCTCCACGGGATAGCGCCGGCAAGCCTCAAGGATGTTGAAGAAGCCGATCAGGTTGGAGTCGACGTAGGCTCGCGGGTTCTCTATGGAGTATCGCACACCTGCCTGCGCGGCGAGACTCACAACAACATTAGGATGAAACTGATTGAAAATGCCATCAACAACACCCTCATCAGCGAGGTCCCCTTTCACAAACGCGAAGCAACCTGTCCCCCTGTCCACCTCACGCAACATTTGAAGTCGGTCCTCTTTGATTCCAACATCATAATAATCATTACAATTATCCAAGCCTATTACCTCATGCTCCGACTCCGATAATAGCCGTTTGCATAAGAATGCTCCAATAAACCCAGCGGCACCTGTCACTAAAACTTTCATCTTCTACTCCATTACTATTCCCTACTGTATTTTGATTTTGCAGGACTACCCACCAGTACATCTTGTTTTCTTGTTGCGCTTTTGGTGACAACCGCCCCCGCAGCAACAATCGTTCCATCAGCAATGGAGATTGGCCCCACTATTGTCGCTCCTGAATAGACAATGCAATCTGATCCGATTACTGGATAGCCGGCTATCTCCCTATTCGCACGGCCTAGTGTAACGTTTTGAAAAATTACACTGCGATCACCGATTTCAACACCTTCCCCAATTACAATCCCAGTTGGATGAGGGAATTCGACATCTTCGCCAATGATTGCGGTAGGTGGTATGTAGCACGAATATCGATAGATTATCTTATTCCAGAGGTACTTTGTAGCCACTTTGTTACCCTTTAAATAAGACCTTCTCATGCGACGATAATCTCTTACTATTCGCATGCTCGGGTTAATGGTCGTCTTAATATATTTCTTTAGCACTTCGAAGCCTTCCTTACTGCTCCTGGACGACTTCGGCAATATCAACAAAAGAATTATCTTGAGGACCATCACGCAGAATTACGCGACACGGATCCCCAAGAACGGCAGTGCAGTTATCCGGGAGATCGATAACGACAACGCAATTTGCACCAATTCTCACGTTGTCTCCAACTCGAACCCCACCAATGACCTTGGCTCCAGCTCCAATATAGACATTATTCCCGATCTTCGGGGCACCCGGTTTCTTGCTTCCTTTTGTTGTATTTGACCCAATCGTCACCTGGTGAAATACCGTGCAGTTCTCTCCGATTTCTGCGTTTCGAGAAACGAGGATTCCGTTAAGGCCATGAGGAAGATAGAAAGGGTTGATTTTTTTGGAATAGGGGATCTCAGAATTCTGATGGCTCATCCTCCATTTAGAGTACACCTTCCCTATAAACCAGCTCGGACTATACCTCGGAGAATAAGTGGCTCTTCTCCAACAATTCCAGAATTTATCCGGTTCCATCGCTAGCCCTTTCGTTCCTGACACGATATTTAAGAATTAGCCCCAATATGAAAAACAGGTATACGGCACTAAAAGGAGTGAAGAACGCTGATTCCCCGAAAGATGAAAGGAGCAGATACAGCATGATGGAAATTGGGCTAAGCCACTCGATTCCGTTTCTCTTTGCTATTTGGAATATCGTCCTGAATAGCGAGATGACAATCGCGATAAATAGAACGAAGCCAATCCATCCAAATTGCCCAATTAGCGCTGGCCAAAATGAGTCTGTGATATAGTTGCCTGTTTCTTGAGATAAACCATATACTCCGCTCACGCCATATTGCGAATACACGGGAGAATAATGCTCGAACGACATGTTCGTCCCGAAAGAGGCGAATCCCAAGCCTAGCGGAAATGAAGAATTTGCAATTAGGATGCTTGTGTCGAGCATTACCCTGCGCGCTTGATTAATGTCTCCATAGTACTCATTAAGCGCGCCCCAACCCACAAAAGCAACAGCACAGGCAGCGATAGGGTAATGATACCAAGAGTAATGCTTCGATTTCGCAAACAGAAAGAGGGCAGCGAAGGCGGCAACGAATCCAAAGGCCTTGCTTCTCATTGTTAGAATCATGAGCAATAGCGCAAGTGCAATCCATGCAATATTTTGTTTTCTATTAATGGACAGCACCGCAACAACACCAACTAACGCTTGCACAACATATGTCGGATGAGGAAACACAAATTTATATGATGGGACTCCATACCTAACGCCGGCCATTGTGTCAGCACCAGCTGCAATACCAACTAGCCACCCTACGACCATAGCTATGATGATTAGTTTAGAAACTCTTTCGATTTGGCCTAACAAACCATTTGACTCATGAAACAAAACCTGAACCGAGACAAACGTAATGATAAATTTGAAACAAGTGAAAGCATCGTTTGCCGCCACGCCAATCGTCCGATATTCGGAAACTGCAGTTGAAAGAGCCCCGATCGCCAATAGCCCTACAGCTAAATAGCAGACTCGCCAGTATCGAAAATCATCAACGCTTCCTGGGCGTGATGCTTTCACAATAGCAGCAACAAAGAGTGTCAGTACGGCAATCTCGTCAATATACGACAGCATTGGATTAATCGCCTGCAACGACGCTTCAAAAAACAATGCTATAAACACTACGAGACAATATAGATCGGTCAGCTTTAGATCAAGAATGCTACTAGGGGAAGCGAATGCACTTTGTTTTTTATTAACTGCTCGCTCAATCATCATTATCCAACCTGCCTATCCGGCAAGTTCTTCAATTCGATTACGGCAGACCAGGCGGGCTTTGCCACGATGGCCAGACTCACAACAAATAAGATCAATGACATGGCGATCGAATGCGAGCTATCGAGAAAGAAGGCTCCAAAACTTTCAATCGTAAACAAAAGCAGCATTACGACCGGAAAGAACGAATCCTGAAATCCAATGAGTTCTTTCGCTCTCCGACGTCTCGCAATCAAGGTCAGGCCCATACCGAAAGCCAAAGCACAGGCAGCGGCAAAAGGCCCGAAGATTGGCACTCCAATCACTGTCGCAACAACAGTAACAATCATTCCCGCTATGCTGGTGAATGCGATCTCCTTCATCTTCAATGCAGCTTGAAACGCATTTCCGTAATTCGTCGCCATGATGCTAAATACCGCATACAGCAGCACTGGCGATATAAGATAGAAGGACTCAACGTATTCCGTGTCTCCGAGGAAACAGTAGAATAGCGATATGGCAGGTAGACCGACGATCGCTACCGATATGAGAATTTTCCAAAGATTATCGATGGTGGTTTTGAAATATGCAGCCATCGAGTTGTCGTTTATTCGGAGTATCGTCTCTTCAACAAGAGCCATTGAAACAACTCCTCCGATCGACGTCACAATCGCTCCAAACTTCACTGCGAAAACATACAGACCATTTTCCGAGAATCCTAGTGTTGAAGCGATTACCACACGGCCAAAGCCGGTCAAAACAAGAAGGCTGACCAAGTTCAAAATCAGAGGGCTTGAAAAGCAAACAAATTTTTTGAATATTTCGAAGGAAAATGGGTGTGCAAAAGCATTTCTTATTAGTTTGCACTCTCGCTCTATCGAAACAAAAATAGCAACTTGCCCAATCAGGTATGAAAGGCACAATCCAAATAATTCAAGTCTGAAAACGCAAGCTGTAAGCACCGTCAGAAGAAAATACACGAAAGCGCCAATTATGCCCGCCCTCATATACAAATCAGATCTGCTCTGTGCACGCGCCATATATTGCCAAACCTGAGTCAGTCCCTGAATCGAGGTCATAAGAGTTGCTGCAAGCGCTATTGATCGGTCTTCGCCCGTAAAAACGAGCGAGCAAAGAACGCATGCGAGAAATGAAAGACCTATGATACAGAGGCAATACTTTGCGACGGTGGCGAGCGGCGCTCTTAGGTTTTCGGAGTTTTCCCCGATGCAAAAACGGAGAACCGCTTCCCATATGGAAATGTATACAATTGGCGCAGCTATTCCTGCAATTGTCTGAGAATAGTCAAAAGCCCCCAGGCTTCCTGAAGTTACAGCAAATGCGTATATGGGTATAAATAGAGCCTGCATAACCTTCGATGCAGCGTTCCCAATAAAATAGAGCCCGGTTTTCTTTACTAGCTGATTAGCCACTTAACCCCGACTTGTTTTTCATGAAATCCACGATGTTAGCCGCCCGGCTTCTTAAAGTCAGCCCCTTCGCTTTTTCCTCACTCCCGCAACCCAATTGTTCGCGCAGGGCGGCATTGTCGCGCAGGCACACAATCGCTTCTCTAATTTCATCAACTGAATTGGGGTTTATCAATAACGAATTGGAGTGGTCCAAAATGTCATAATTGAATGGAAGGTCTGCTGAGATTACCGGGCAGCCGCACGCAACGGCTTCAACGATTGCGTTTGAACAGCCCTCGCATAATGTTGGAAGAACGAATACATCGATTGCGCTGTAAAAATACGGCAAATCCTCGTTATTGACCGAAGAAGCCATAATACACTTTCGACCAACTGGAGCTAATTCGCCCGATCCAGCACAAGCCATTAAAACATGCTCTATAGAGTCAACTGCTTCTTCAAGTCTTTTGACCCCTTTTTCGTAATCGAATCGTCCGCAATAGCCTACAATGAACGCGTCTTTAGGCATGTCAAATTTGCTTCTTGACACGCTTTTATCTCTCTTGAAAAAACGTTCCGGCCTAAAACCATTGGGAAAGACCCCTATTGCTGCAGGATCCACCAAGGATCTATCAACCAAGTAGTCTCTGTTCTGTCCCGAAACGGCAATTACACCGCTTATATTCGAAAGCTCTTCTTTCAGTCTAGCTATGCCTCCCATTTTCTTATCTGCCACAAACAGAGCTTCACCATGTGCGAAGAACGCGGGGAGTTGGTATTTCCTACCCAAGCGAGAAGCACTTATTCCTGCGGGTATAATGAAATGCGCGTATAAAACATCTGGCATTCCGTTCATTCGCTGCAGCTCCTGGTCTACAGCCAAGGTAAAAGCATCAACTGTTAATGGAGCCAGAGTGCGTGATCCATACTGTTTAGTTTGCCCAAAATTGATATACAAGGGGTGACGAATTTCAACGACGGCTCCGCTCTCTGTTCTCTCGGTTCTTGCCTTTCTTATCGCACGAATGCTTCTGAAGCTCGTATTTATGGCAATTGGGTTAATGACGACACAGTCGCAACCTAAGTCTGCAAACGTCCATACGAGTTGCTGGATAAAGACGCATGCGGTTCGGTTTTCTTCTGTAGGGTATTTATGTGCAATAATGGCGATTTTCAACTCGCGAGAACCTCCCGCAATATCCGTTCAGTTGAGTCACCGAAAATTGGGCCAATATTCACTTGATGCCAATCAATGCTCGAATCAATCAAATTGTATTCGATGATTTTTACGACCCCCGAAGAATCAACCGTAATGTCCCAATTAATTAGCTTGAAATGAGCGAGTCTGCAATGGGCTGATTGGACGACGCTAAGAATGCTCGACCACCCAGGAATCGATTCTCCTGCAAAATTTTCCATTGTTGAGAGTTCCGTTACCTGATTCAAATCATGATCAAGGCCTTTGTCGGTAAGCTGACCCGCGTTGACGTCGATCTGCACCAAGACACCGCCTGAACTCACATTATCGACTTGCGACCCCGGCGCTCCTACCCTCAAAAACGCCGATAACACTCGAAAATCCCCATTTAAGAACATAGAAACCAACCGAATTGTATTGGTTGAAGTTGTGTTGAATTTCGCAAAGAAATCATGTTGGTTTATTCTGCGTTGCACGACGAAATCTCCGCAGTATTCAATTTTGTATTGTTCAAAATGGTTTAGGGTAATAGCGTCTCCTTCAACGATTTGGACGCCACGCCCCCCGCCTGAATTGAGGGATGGCTTGATGACAATTTCACCAGCGTTCTCAAGTTCATTTTCAAACCAAGGCCATGACCTTAAGTTAAAATCAGCGTCAAGAATAGTGCCTGATATGCATCTAGCAATTACGGAAGGCGAATGCTCTTCTCCTATATGCAAGTCCATATAGTTTTTATCTTGAAAACCTGGCAACAATTCAAAATTGACAAGCCTGGGCTCAATTTCGCCATGCCAAACCTCATTTGGAATCAACCGAGGATCATTTCTGAGGCCTTTAGATTTATACATTCTGTAATCATACAGGGATGGTCTAATTCGGTATGCTTTCCAGAAATTTTTAATCTCTTTCCTATACCCTGGCTCAAGTTTCGGCAATCCAGAATATGATTGACGGCTTTTAATCCTGTAAACGTATTTCATTACGAACCTGTACAATGATTCGATCATGGAAAGCACTCTGCTGAATAATCTATCCTTCATCCCTATTTCCGTTTTCACTTTGACAACAAATCCTTGCTCTTACGCTATGGACGAAGCGGCAGTCGCAGCCCTTTTCCCAGTTCGAAATCTGCTGTTTGCGGATTAAATCTATCGAAGCCGGCACCATCGGTGAAGGTCAACTCGCCGAATATCGGTTTTTCGTCTACGACGTAATAATCAACACGAACCAGATTGAAGTCTTTTGACAATTTGTTTGCGTAGTCCAGAAGGCTAGACAGGCATTTCGGTTTACCCATTGCTACCGTTGCATTTGGATAGCCGTATTCAACACCATCAATATGCTTCCATTCTGGAGTGAACAAGTCTGAAGTATGCTTGCCGAAGCGCCCTTCGTGCACCGCTATGAAAGAAGGTTTTCCGTTATAGCAATATATTTTGAAGTCAGGGAGCCCATCAGGGCTTTCTAAGAACTTCTCAACGATGATCCTAGGAGGGTAAACGCCATAGAACCATTCCCCGTAGCAAGGAAGGAAGGGGCTATTCAGCCACTTCTTACATTTCGAGATCAGTTGCTTTCGGTCAACGGCTTTATTATCCAGACAAATATAATTGAACGTCGATCCGTGAGTTGCTTTCACTACATACTTATCCGGCAGTGAGTCAAACGGAATTTCCTCAGGATTTGCCCCTTCCCAAAGAAGCTCGTTAAGCGAGTCTCCACACCCTTTCTCTGTGACGTACTCTCTGACGGCATATTTGTCGCTGCAAATTGGGAATAGAGGATTTCTGTCATATAGCTTTATCCACTGAATCTTTTCATTCAGACTCGCAGGATCATCCAAATTCAGCGAATAACCTTGTTTTAGTCTAAACAACGTACGCAAGGTAAGCTGCGGAGATATTTTATATAAGCAGTTAAACGGCATCAGTATTGCGTTTTTTAGAGCAGTGTTCAACTGTTCCTCGCTATAATCGTTTGCAAATAGGCATCGAGGTCTTCGCAAAAGATCTCATTGTTTGAAACATACTTCGGGAATGTGTTCTGCAGGCATTCTAAATACACAGCCCCGAGATGCTCTATGTCGATGCATGAACAAATGAAGCCACGTTCCGCAAATAGTTCAACAATCTGAGTTTGGTGGTCATCAACATGTTCCCCAAATTCTTCCAAACGAGGAACAGCGACTACTTTCTTCCCTGCTTTTAGTGAAGCTATGATCGCACCAGTTCCACCATGCGTTATTACCACATCACACTTTTGAATGGCAGATAAAAAGTCATCCCTATCCATAAATGCCCGAGATTCGAAGTTTTTGGCGACGTATGGAGAGTGCCCTGTCTGTGCAAGCACGTTATCCTTTATCACCCCTTCACCAATCAACTCATCAACAGCCTCAAGCAATCTAATGAATTGAAATTTCTGAGAACCTACCGTAACGAAGACCATTCAATCTCCTCTAGTAGATTCCACCGACATAGATTGCATCAGGGAAAATATCGAGCATGCTCTCCCATTGAACGTAGAAACGATCGGCATACTTGTGTAAAAGTTTTCCAGTTTCGGTAGCATCTTTAGTTTTCGCAAATGATTCAATATATACAAGCTTTCTCCCAAATAATTTCGAGAGCAAGCATATAGGGACACAAGACAAGACCCCTGTTGTCACAACAACGTCAGGGCGCTCCTTAATGAAAATTGCTAATGACTTGAACGAATTAGCTATAAGCTTAACGGCGCATGACCTCTCGGACCTGCTCAATTGAATCATGTAATAGCTTTTAGAACTCGAACTTGATGAATACTTTGTTCTTTCGGTAATAACGAACCCGTCATACTTTCTGATCAGCGGGCCCAAAGCCAGTAACTGTTCATAATGTCCACCCGAAGAAGCGGCAAAACAAACCTTGAGTTTATCGGCATTCGCTCCTTTATCCATATGAAACGAACCTCCTAGTTACCCTGCGCCATCAAAACAACAAACACCGTTTTAACCACCTGGCGGAAGTCGGCAAAAATCCCACATTGTTTTATGTACAGCAAATCGAGATCAACCCACTCGTCGAAAGTGATCTGATCACGATCCATTCGCGTCTGCCAGTAGCAAGTAATACCTGGTTTGACCAGGAGTCTTTGCTTTTGGCGTTCAGAATACAGTGCCGCCTCTCTTGGCAAGCTTGGACGAGGTCCCACGATAGAGATTCTTGATCCCAGGCAGTTAATGAACTGGGGCAATTCGTCTAAAGAGAGCTTCCTGATGACGCGACCGACGCGCGTGATGCGGGGATCGCGTTTAATCTTGAATACCGGACCTGTCTTCTCGTTGAGGATCATCAGCCTGTCGAGCTGCGCTTCGGCATCGACATACATGCTACGGAACTTCCACATCATGAAACGCTCGCCGCCCTTGCCGACGCGCTCCTGTTTGAAGATGACAGGCCCCTTAGGGTCGTCGATCTTAATGGCGATGGCGATAAGAGCGTAGAGCCAACAGAAGAGGATTAACACCGTGGCGCTGAAAACGATGTCGAAGGCGCGTTTGACGAAGCGGTAGAACCAACGCTCCTCGTCGATGCGCCGGGCCGCCTCGTAGACCTCAGGATCCGGCAGGAGCCCTTCAGGCTCTTCTTCAACCATGTCGTAGACAAGGCTGCCATGTATGGTCTTCTCGACTGCCACTTCCGCCTCCCCGTCCACCGCCATCGCGTTCTCCTCGATGGTCACGCTGCCGCCTTTTCGCGGCGGATCGTGTGGCTGGCTCGACGCACGGTTACCTTGTCCGACTCGACGGACGACTCGACGGCAGATGAAGCACTGGAATCAACGCCCCCCCCCCGTCGGCAAGAAACACCGATGCCCGCCGAGGGCGGGCAACAGGGGGATGCTGTTATTTTTCAGGCCTTCGGCCGACAATCGCCAGTCCTATCTCTACGTTTATGGTTCTTCCGAACATGCTCACTTCGACGCGGGCGGTGCCTTTGCGGCGGTTGACCTCGGTGATCCAGCCTTCGCGGCCGATCATGGGACCCTCGGTGACCACCACCTCGTCGCCTTCCATCACCGCCTTCGACAGGTGAATCGTGCGATGCTTCTCGGTGGTGAAGGCGTTGATGAACGCCCTTTCCGATCGATCGAGGGGAACGAACGACTTCTCGCTGCCGAGCATCCGCGTGAACGTGGGGATCCTTCCCAAACGGTCGTTCAGCTCGTCGACACGGTTGGTGACGGCTATGACGTAGCCGGGGAACAGGTTGCGCGTGAGGGTGCGGTACTGCCCATGGAACTTGCGTTCCACCTGGTAGCGCGGTACGAAGCATTCCTTGAGGACGGGCCTGCCATCCTGGGAGAGCTCGCCGGCTGCATGCAGGTTGATGAGCTCGCACGCCTTGTCCTCTTGCCCTGACAGCACCTGGATCACGTACCACATGAGAGGCCTCCTCGTTCTCGGGCGGACACGGCTTCGCCGTGCGGGCCCTTCGGCCCGCGACATCGAGAGTATTCATTCCCCTGGTTCCGCTCGGCCCGCCGATGGCACCGCCCGCGCTTCTCAGGATATGCTCGTCGCGGTTTCCCGCTGGGAGCCCAACGCGCCTCCGCCTTGGACTCCCAGCGGGAAACCGGATTCGTGCTAGTTCTTCACCGGAACGTTCAGCGCCGCTTGCAGCACGCAGTCGCCGTCGCCCCCTTCGTCGAAACGGAGGTAGGCCATCCGCTTGTGGCGGTTGATCTTGCGCACACGACCCTCGCAGCCGCGCAGCGGGCCTCGCTCCACGCGCAGGACGCCGCCCTCGATGCGGCCCTCGCTCGCACGCAGCACGTGCGCGTCGTCGAGTGCCGATTCGAGCCACGTCTGCACCGCAGACGAAAGGGGCGCGTACGAGCGGTCCCTCCTGCCCACGAGCGACACGGGAAACGACAATTGCCCGAGCGCCTTCGACAGGGCACGCACGTCGCGCGTGGCCACGAACACGTACTCGCTGAACATGGGGTGGACGACGATGCGCCAAGCGCCCTCGTGCTTCATGTACCGTTCGTATTTGGGAACGAAGCAGTCTTCGACGAGATCCGACGCCAGAAGCTGGCGGCACTTACCCGCCACCGCATCCTCACGGCCTTCGGGCACGTGAATGGCGTACCAGCGAAGCGCACCGTCGCGAGACGGGCCGTTCGACAGGAACCCCATGGGCAATTCTCTGCGCTGTCGTGCCTCCGCTGCCACCGGCTTCCTCCCTCGCATGCTTCGTGCAAGTTCGGATGCTGCGGCTGACGGGGCGAATCGCCGCCACGCCCGAGCCGCTGTAGCAAACGTAGACTTTTTGACAAAGATGGCCGATAATCTCGATTGAAAGAAAAGTGCAGGTCGGATGCAAGGCCTTGGAAATATGGCAAGCTAGTTATACGTGCGACAAAAAGTCTACGTTTTGGCAACGAAAATTATTCAGACGGCTTTTTCGACTGGCCTTTCGCCGCGAGCGACTTCTTCGTTTTGAGCGCCCTCTTTTTTCATCCATCGATCGAACGTCCTGGTGCACACGCACAGGCGCTTGGCAGCTTCCGCGCGTGTGACCTGGCCCGATAGATATGCCGTTTTGACGGATTGAAACGTGCTGGGCAGCTCGATGGCCGGTCGGCCGAACCTCACGCCGCGCGCTTGGGCCGCCGCGATGCCCTCTGCTTGTCGTTGGCGAATGTTTTCACGCTCCAGTTGTGCAACATAACTGAGAAGCTGCAAAACGACATCGGCAAGGAACACGCCCGTGATGCCGTTCTGGTCGTTGCGCGTGTCCAAGAGCGGCATGTCGAGCACCACGACGTGCACCCGCTTCACCTTCGTGAGAATGCGCCATTGCTCGAGTATCTCGTTGTAGTTTCTCCCCAGCCTGTCGATGCTCTTCACCACCATCACGTCGCCGGGCTCGAGCCGCTCGACCAGCCTGCGATATTCGGGCCGCTCGAAATCCTTGCCGCTCGCCTTGTCTGCGAAGATGCGCTCCGCCGCAACGGGAAACTCGGTCAAGGCGTCTATCTGCCGACTGAGCTTCTGGTCCTTTGCCGATACGCGCGCATATCCGTACACGTTGCCTTCTCGCTTCATTGCTCACCCCATCGCTTTCGGCAAAGCGAGCCCTTTTGGGCCGCTTCGCCATCGGCCGTCAAAAGAGGAGCCGACTGGCGCACGGCCCGTCGGCTTAGGGTTTATTATCGCGAATCGGCGTCGTTCGGGCCATGCGGGTGGAATTGGGACGAGGGAGCATGCTGTAGAGGTGTAAGTGCGCTTGCCGCACGGGTTTCGCAGGGTGCAGCAGTCTGCCCCTGCGGAGGGAATCGCCAGCCGGAGAGCTTCCCTACGCGCAGTTCTTGGTGTGGCGGTAGGTGGGGACGGCTTCTTCGAGGATGCGCACGGCTTCCTCGTCGGTTTTGCCGATGGCCCCCTCCAGCTCGTCGAGCTTGGCGGCCACCTCGTCGTAGCTGATCTCCTGGCCGGTGGATATCATGATGGACTTGTTGTCGGTGGGAAGCGTGCTCTCCTCGTCCATGAGCAGCTCCTCGTACATCTTCTCGCCGTCGCGCAGGCCCGTGAACGTGATCTTCACGTCCACGTCGGGCACGAGGCCCTGCAGCTGGATGAGGCCCTTCGCCAAGTCGACGATCTTCACCGGCTCGCCCATGTCGAGGATGAATATCTCGCCGCCGTGCGCCATGCCGCCCGCTTGGATGACCAAGCGCGACGCCTCCGGGATGGTCATGAAGAAGCGCTCGATCTCGGGGTGCGTGACCGTGACGGGGCCGCCGGCCGCGATCTGGCGCTGGAACACGGGGATGACGCTGCCGTTCGAGCCCAGCACGTTGCCGAACCGCACGGCCGAGAAGATGGTCTTCGACGTGCGGGCGTAGTACTGCATGATCATCTCGCCCATGCGCTTCGTGGCGCCCATGACGCTCGTGGGGTTCACGGCCTTGTCGGTGGAGATGAAGATGAAGCGCGCCGCGCCGTACGCGTCGGCGGCCTTCACCACGTTGAGCGTGCCGAACACGTTGTTGTGGAGCGCCTCGCGCGGGCACGCCTCCATGAGCGGCACGTGCTTGTGGGCCGCGGCATGGAACACGGCGCCGGGGCGGTACTTCGCGAACACCTCCGCCACGCGGGCCTCGTCGCACACGCTGCCGATCTCGATGATCACGTCGATGTCGTCGTACTCGGATAGCAGCTCGTTGCGCAGCATGTAGGCGTCGTTCTCGTAGATGTCGAACACGACGATGCGCGCGGGCGCCACCTTGCACAGCTGGCGGGCGAGCTCGCTGCCGATGGAACCGCCGCCGCCCGTGACCAGCACGGTCTCGCCGGCGATGTAGCCCGACACGGCGCGCGTGTTGAGGATGATCTCCTCGCGGCCCAGCAGGTCGGCCACGTCGACGTCGCGCAGCCGCACGTCGCCGATCTCGTCGAGCGAGAGCTCGCGGATGTTCGGCAGCGTGCGCAGCTTGCACTCGGTCTTCGTGCACTCGCCGTAGATGCGCTTGCGCTCCTCGAGCGAGGCGGAGGGGATGGCCACGACGATCTGCTCGATGTCGTAGCGCTCCACCAAATCGACGATGTCCTCGGTGGTGCCCGCCACCTTCACGCCGTGGATGCGGCTGCCGCGCTTGGAGACGTCGTCGTCGGTGGCGACGATGGCGACGCCGGGCATGAGCGGATCCTTCGACGCCATGCGGCCGATGGCGAGCGAGCCCGTCTCCCCCGCGCCCACGATGAGCGTGCGCGGCCGGTCGCAGGCGCGCTGCGCGGAGCCCAGGGCGCGTTTCTTCTGGCGCATGACGCGGAAGATCAGGCGTATGCCGCCCATGAAGAATATGAGCAGGAAGCACGAGACGAAGAACACGCGGATGGGCAGGCGCACGTCGATGATCCACAGGAACACGGCGCCGATGAGCGTGGACAGCACCACGGCGAACATGATCTGGATGGCCTCGTCGACGCTGGCGTACTCCCAGAGGTTGTTGTACAGTCTGAACAGGCCCAACACGGCCACGTTGATGAGCGCGAGGATGCCCAGCATGAAGAAGATCTCGTTGTTGACGAACACCTCGTCCTCGACGGCGGTGAGCAACGACGCGAGCCAGTAGGCGGCGTACGTCGCTACGATATCGAGCAGCAAAAGCAGCGCTGTTCTTTTTGTGATATGAGCATCCAAAGGTTGCCCCGTCCCCGAATGGAAAAGCGAATGATGACATTTTGCCGACAAAGCATGGCAGCCAAAAGGGTATTGTATACAAAGTAACGTAACCTTGCACGGACCAATGCTTTTCAGGAGCTTGCTACATGAATAAAACAGCCGCAGCGGATGTGGTCGACACACCCGCGACCGAACCGGATACCCCCGTTGACCAGCCCGCACGGTCGAGCAACGTCGACGCCATCGTCTCGTACTTCGAAAGCGGCATCACGCCCGCCGACGCGCCGGGCGAGCTGGGGATCGAGCTGGAGCACACCCTCGTGCACGACGACCTGGGCCCCGTGTCGTACAGCGAGCCTTACGGCGTGGAATGGCTGCTGGGCCAGCTGGAAGCCGACTTCCCCTCCACGACGCGCGATCCCGAGGGCGACCTTCTGGGCGTTGCCCGCCCCGGCGAGGCCGTGACCATCGAGCCAGCGGCGCAGGTGGAGCTCTCGGCCGGACCGTACCGGAACCTCGACGAGGCGCTCGAGGCGTTCGAGGCGTTCGAGCGGAAGCTGTCCTCGGTGCTGGAGCCGCACGGCGAGCGCGCGCTCACGGTGGGCTACCACCCCTCCGCCAAGGCGCTGGATTTGGAGCTCATTCCCAAGCGGCGCTACAAGTTCATGAACCTGTACCTGGGCGAGAAGGGGCCGTTCGGGCCGCGCATGATGCGCGGCAGCGCCTCCACGCAGGTGTCAATAGACTACTGGTCGACGGCCGACTGCCTGCGCAAGCTGCGGCTGGCGTTCGCGCTCGTGCCGCTGTTCTCGCTCATGTGCGACAACGCGCCGGTGTTCGAGGGAGCGCCGCGCACCCACGAGCTCGTGCGCACCGAGATATGGCGGTACTGCGACCCCGACCGCTGCGGCCTGGTGCCCGGCGTGATGGACCCGGCGTTCGACCTGCGCCGTTACGCGGAGTACATTCTGGACACGCCGGCCATCCTCATACCCTGCCGCAAGGAGCAGTGGTGCTACTCGGAGCGCACGTTCGGCGAGATATACGCCGAACGCACCATGACGCGCGCCGAGGTGGAGCACGCCGTGTCCATGTTCTTCAACGACGTGCGCTTGAAAACGTACATCGAGATCAGGCCCGCCGACGCCATGCCCGTACCCTACGTGGTGGCGTACGCCGGCCTGGTGAAGGGGCTGTTCTACGACGCCGCCAACCTCGACGCGCTCGACGAGCTGTTCGCCGGCGTGGACGGAACCGCCGTCGAGGCGGCCAAGGACGCGCTCATGGAGCAGGGCTACGAGGCCGAGGTGTACGGGCGGCCCGTGGCCGAACTGGTCGACGAGATCTTGCGGCTGGCGCGCCGGGGGCTCGCGGAGGACGAGCGGCGCTACCTGGAACCGCTTGCGCGCCTCGCGGAGCAGCGCGTCACGCTGGCCGATTTGGCGGAACGCGAAGGCTAGGGAGAGCCTGACGGCTTGTCATCCTGAGCGGAGCGAACGATGGCGGCAGATGCAGAGCAAGGAGGTTGACGTGGACAATGCGGGCAAGATGGTGAGGGTGGCGTACAAGGGCTTCTTCGACGACGGTGCCGTGTTCATCGACCAGACGGAGCAGCCCATCGAGTTCCCCTGCCTGGACGGGTGGATGCCTCCGGCGTTCATCGAAACCGTGCGCGATATGGAGGTAGGCGAGACGCGGCGGGTCCATGTGGGCGCGAACGAGGCCTACGAGGAGCGCACCGACGAGCGCGTCATGGAGGTTGAGCGCGCGAAGATCCCCGCATCGGTGAAGCTGGTGGTGGGCGAGATGGTGAACCTGGAGGATCCCACGGGTCAGACCTATCCGGCGCGTTTGGTGGAGCTGACCGACGAGAAGGCCGTGTTCGACATGAACCACGAGGCCATCGCCAAGGCGCTCAACTTCGAGATGACGCTGCTGGGCGTGGAAGAGCTGCCGCATCGCTGAGCGGGGCGGGCCGCATGTTCCGACAGGCCGCACGCTCCGGATGTCAACGAACTTATGCCAACTTGGAGAGGGTTTCAGCCCTGGGACGAGGCCGCATGAGCCGTTGGGGTAGACTGGATCCACGGTTTTTCACATTGAGAGGAGCTCGTTCATGAGCAACGAAGGCAAGAAGGTCAAAGTCCACTACACCGGCACGCTTGACGACGGCACGAAGTTCGACTCGTCGGTCGACCGCGGAGAGCCCATCGAGTTCACCTGCGACGCCGGCCAGATGATCCCCGGTTTCGACGCCGCGGTGAAGGACATGGCCCAGGGCGAGACGAAGAACGTGCATATCCCCGCCGCCGAGGCGTACGGCGAGCGCCGCGAGGACATGGTGCAGAAGGTTCCCGTGAGCCAGATCCCCAACGGCGAGCAGCTTCCCGTGGGCCAGACCGTGTACATGCGCGGCCCGGGCGGCCAGTCGTTCCCCGTGTTCGTTGAGTCCATCGAGGACGGCATCGCCACGTTCGACATGAACCACGAGCTGGCCGGCAAGGACCTCAACTTCGAGATCACGCTGGTGGAGGTTGCCGACTAGCGGCATCCTGTTTGCAGATGCGTTGAGAAGGGGCGCCCGCGGGCGCCCCTTCTTCTTTGCGGTAGGTGCGGGCGCCGGAGCGCCGCGCACGGCAGTCGCGCGCTCACTCCCGCGCGGCGCCCACGACGCCGGCGTCGATGATGGAGCACAGGGCGCTGCTGGCACGCTCGCCCTCGATGCCGAGCGTCTCGAAGCGCTTCGCCAACTTGAGGCAGTAGCTCAGCTCGTGGAGCGGCAGCTCCGCCAGAGCCGACACGGCTTGCTCGTTGAGCAGGTTCTTCATGGGGTTCTCCTCTCGCTCGCTTCCCTTGCGCCTCCCAGTGTACGGCGCGGGCACCGGCAAGCGTTTGGAGGGGCGTGACAATCGGGAGGCCTCCTTTTGTCTGATCGGACAAAAGGAGCTATGCGCCCAAGGCCACGAACGCGAGGAAGCGGGCGAGCTCGCGGTCGGACGCCTCGGGCATGCCGAGCACGTCCCTTGCCCTGCGCAGGCGATAGCGCACGGTGTTCGGGTGCTGGCCGAGGCGCTCGGCCGCCATGCGAACGTCCCCGCACGAAGCGGCGAACGCCTCGGCCGTCGCGGCGAGCTCGGCGTCGTTCGCCTCGTCGTAGGAGGCGAGCAGGTTGCGGTAGAGCGCGCAGGTGCGGGAGAACAGCCGGTCCTCGCGCGCGGCGATGCGGAACGCATCCTCGCGCATGTCGGCCCAGAGCACGGCCGCGACGTTGCGGGAACGGGCCTCGCCGAGGGCCGCGAGCGCCTGGCGAATGGCCAGGTCGCCCTCCGAAAGCGGCGTCTCCTCCCCCATGCCGCAGAACAGGGGCGCGGCAGAGGTCGCGCGAGCGAGCAGGTCGGCCTCCGACCGCGAGCGCGCGCAGGCAGGCGGCTGCGCGTACGACACGAACGCGAGCAGCGCGCCGTGGTAGCGGCAGGCGCGCGCGTCCACGACGCTGCCCCAGTCGCGGCGGAACGCGGCGAGCACGCCGTCGAGCACGCCGAGCGCGGCGTACAGCGAGCACTCGTCGTCCGCTCGCGGGGCGACGGCAAGGCACTGCACGGTCGACCCGGTGAGGCCGGCTATCTCGTAGAGGGCCGCGCGCAGGGCCGAGCCGTCGTGCCCGGCGAGCAGCGCGTCGATCTTGCGCCCTTTGTCCGACTCCTCGCCGTCGCGCCGTATGAGATCGAGCGCCTGGTAGGCCACGACTTCGTGGTAGTCGCCCTCGTAGAGGAACAGGGGCACCCCCTGCGCCGTGCTCGCGGCCAGAACGCGATCGCCGATAGGCGGCGCGTACACCGTCTTGACGGCCACGGCGGCCACGCCGCGGGCGAGCATGGCCAGGAGGGCCCGCTCGCAGCGGTCGGGATCGTCGCGCGCGAAACCCAGGTTCGACACGATGAACTCTCCCGGCAGGTAGTCGGCATAGGCCCCCTCGTCGGGCATGCAGTCCATGATGCCCACGTTGGACACGGGGCGCCCGTACCCGCCCGGGCACATCGCGGCAAGGCGCACCTGCTTGAAGGCGGGAAGCGCCACGATGTCCGCCACGGTTATCACGCCGGCCCTCCTCTCCTGCCATCTCACGGCTTTCGGCCATGATACGGAGAAACGGCGCGGAAGTCGAGGTGCGGAAGCCCTAGTTGGCGTACATGGACGCGTAAGGGCGCGAGGAGGCGGGCCTCAACCGGAAAAAGCCCGCGCCCGTCGTATCGACCGGCGCCTCGAGCTCGTCGACGAACAGCTCGTTGTAGCGGCCGAGCAACGTGCGCAACGTGGCGCGGTCATCGGCGTCGAGCGGCTCCTGCACGAGCCCGGAGGGAACGTCGGCGTCTGCAAGCTCGTGTTTCAGGTATATGACGCCGCCGTGCATGCCGGTGGCGAGGTACGCGCCGGGCTCGCCCAAGAGCACGATGACGCCGCCGGCCATGTACTCCCCCAGGAAGCTTCCCGCATCGCCTCCGACGACGATGGCCGGGCACTTCTGCTCGAACTGCTTCATATGTATGCCCACGCGCCATCCGCATCCGTCGCGCACGAATATCTGCCCGCCTCTCATGCCGTACCCCGCAGCGTCGCCGCAACGCCCGTGCACCACGACGAGCCCGTCGTTCATGGTGTTGCCGATCTGGTCCTGCGCGTTGCCGAACACCTCGATGGAGCCGCCGTCCATGTAGCAGGCCATGTCGTTGCCGGGAACGCCGTGGATCTTGAGGGCCTTGCCCGCCGGCATGCCGCAGCCAAGGTAGCGCTGGGCGAACGCCCGCTCGATCTCCACCGTGTCGGCAAGCTCGAACGCCTCGCGCACGACCTCGTTGGCTTCGGTGAAGTGCTCGGTGCCGAGCGACACCGTCACCGCGTTGCCGCTGACCCGCTCGGGTGCGGGAGTCGTCGTATCCGTCATGCTTGCTCCTTCCATCCGCGCGCGTCCCGATCGGCCGGGTAGCACTTGTGCAGGCGAGCCCACCGGACGTCGGCAGGGAAATCGAGGTTGAGCGGGGCATCGGCGAACAGATCGCCCGACAGGGACGAGAGCGGGACGCGCTGCTCGATGAGCGCCGTGTATATGCCCGCGTTCACAGGACGGTTCAGCAGGATGTAGCCCACGAGCCGGTCGTCCTTCGTCACGAACTTCGCATACACGGAGCCCTCCGCCACCGTGCGCACATCGTAGCCGCCGTCCTCGGGCGGGTTGATGACGCCCGCCGTGAGCAGCGAAATGTCGAAGAAGTCGACGGCGTTCACCGCGAAGCTGCCCAGGTAGGGCTCGGCGTCGTCGGCCCCGGCCATGTGCAGGCCCGCGACCTTGCCCTGCCGCATGGCGTTGGGCCACAGCGCGAGCGGATGCTGGGAACCGTCCAGCAGGTCGGTAACCTGAGTCACGTCGCCGGCCGCGTACACGTCGGGCAACGTGGTTTGCAGGTCGGTGCCGCATACGAGGCCACGCCCCTGCTCGGCACCCGCATCGACCGCCAGCTGCGAATTCGGGCGCACGCCGACCGCCGCCACGCACAGGTCGCAGGGCAGCTCCTCGCCGTTCGTGAGCGCGAGGACGTCCACTTCGCCGTTCGCGCCGCGCAGCTCGTCGGCCGAGGTGCTGGTCAGGCAGGTGATGCCGTGCCTTGCCAGCAAGTCGAGCAGCACGGCGGCACCCTGGTCGTCCAGCACGGCCGGCAGGATACGCGGCGCCAGTTCGAGCACGACGACGTCGTCGACGTGGTGGCTGAGCGCCTCGGCCGCCTTGAGCCCGATAAGGCCGCCGCCGATGACGACGACGCGGCTTTTACGCTCCTCGGCATGGGCCCGCTCCGTCGCCGCGAGGGCCGCGTACCACACGCCCTTGGCATCGTCGAGCGAGAGGAACGTGAACACGTTCCTCTTTCCCTCGAGCCCCTTGATGGGCGGCATGAACGGAACGCTGCCGGTGGCGACCAGGCACTTCCCGTACGCGACGACGTCGCCGTTCTCCAGCACGGCTTCGTGCTCGGCCGCCCGGAGAGCCACGACCTCGAAGTCGGGACCGAGCAGCGTGTCGATGGCGTTGCGCCCGTAGAAGCCCTCGTCCTTGAGGCCCATGTCCTCCTCGGTCGTCTTGCCTTCTATCAAATACGAGATAAGCGGCCGTCCGTACACGGCATGGGGCTCGCGGCTGACGACGAGGATGGATCCGCTTTCGTCGCGGGCGCGCAGGTACTCGGCGGCGGTGACGCCGGCGGCCGAGTTTCCGATGATGAGGTAGTCGGTCGTGCGGTTCGCCATGCTAGCAGCCCTCGCTTTCAACGTAGATGAGCGCGCGATTCGGGCAGGCCGCCACGCAGCTCGGCTCGCCCGGCTGCCCCAGCCCGTCGCCGCAGAGGTCGCACTTGTAGGCCACGCCCTTCTCGACGGCGTCCTCGATGCGCACGCAGCCGAACGGGCACATGCCCACGCAGGTGCGGCAGCCCACGCACTTCTCGGGATTCGACGTGACCACCCCGGTGACCGGGTTCTTCGTCATGGCGCCCGAGATGCAGCCCTCGACGCACTTTGGATCGGCGCAGTGCCGGCAGTTCACCGCCACCGACAGCTGCAAGCCGCCTTCCACGCGCACGCGGTTCTGGGGTTCGGGGTACTCGACCGTGAAGGCCTTGACCGTGTCCTTGCTGTGGGAATGGAACGTCTTGCAGGCCACCTCGCAGCGCTTGCAGTCGATGCACCATTGCTCGATCGCGTAGATTCGCTTCATGTCCCTCACTCCCCTGCGTGCTTCACGCCGAGTATTTCAAGTTCCTTCTCGTTGAGCCCCACGCCGCGCAGCATAAGGCGGTTGCCCCTCAGGCTGTCGATGGCGTTGATGCCCATGCCGCCCATCATCTCCTGGATCTCGTGGTTCCAAGCGCGCACGAGGTTCACCACGCGCTCGGCGCCGATCTCGGGGTTGAGGCGCCGCGTGAGCTCGGGACGCTGCGTGGCGATGCCCCAGTTGCACTTGCCGCTCGCGCAGTCCTGGCACTGGTGGCAGCCCAGGGCGATGAGCGCGGCGCTCGCGCAGTAGACGGCGTCGGCGCCCAGGGCCACGGCGCGCACGACGTCCGCCGAGCTGCGGATGGATCCCGCCGCCACGAGGCTGACGCGGGACCTGATGCCCTCGTCGCGCAATCGCTGGTCGACCGCCGCCAAGGCGAGCTCCAGGGGAATGCCCACGTTGTCGCGTATGCGCGCGGGCGCGGCGCCGGTGCCGCCCCGGAATCCGTCGACCACGATGACGTCGGCTCCCGCGCGCGCCATGCCGCTGGCGATGGCGGCGGCGTTGTGGACGGCCGCGATCTTGACGGCGACAGGCTTGGCATAGCGCGTGGCCTCCTTGAGCGAGTAGATGAGCTGGCGCAGATCCTCGATGGAGTAGATGTCGTGGTGAGGAGCCGGCGAGATGGCGTCGGTGCCCTGCGGGATCATGCGGGTTTGCGAAACCTCCTCGTTGATCTTCTCTCCCGGCAGGTGACCGCCGATGCCGGGCTTGGCGCCCTGCCCTATCTTGATCTCGATCATGGCCCCCGCGTTCAGATAGCGAACATCCACGCCGAAGCGGCCGCTGGCCACCTGGACGACGGCGTGGTCGCCGTAGCGCTCGAGGTCCTTGTGCAAGCCGCCCTCTCCGGTGTTGAAGTAGGTGCCCAGCTCCTCGGCGGCCATGGCGAGCGACTTCTGCGCGTTGAGCGAGACCGACCCGAAGCTCATGGCCGAGAACATGATGGGCACGTCCAGCTTGATCTGAGGAGGAAGCGGGGCCGCCGCCGTGCGCGCGCCCTCGTTCACTTTGAGCGCTTCGGGGCGGCTGCCCAGGAACACGCGCGTTTCCATAGGCTCGCGCAGCGGGTCGATGGACGGGTTCGTGACCTGGCTCGCGTTGAGCAGCAGATGGTCCCAGTAAATGGGATAGTGCTGGGGGTTGCCCATGGACGACAGCAGCACGGCCCCCGTCTGGGCCTGCTTGGCGATGTCCTGCATGGCCTGGAGCGTCCAGTTGTTCGAGCCGTTTCCCACCTGCGGCCAACGCGTTATGGCGAGGGCCTGCGTGGGGCACATGACCACGCACCGCTGGCAGTTCACGCACTTCTTATGGTCGGCCGTCACGCGGCCGAGCTCCTCGTCGACCCGATGGACCTCGTTGGCGCACGAACGCTCGCACACGCCGCACTGCACGCACTGGTCGTTGTCGCGCAGCACCTTGTAACGGGGAAGCAGGTAATCGAGCACGGTCTACACCTCCCTTTTCTCGTTGCAGGCCACCGTGACGCGCGCGGGCGGAACGCACGATGCGACGGGATCGGACGGACTCTCGTCGGCCTTGCGAGCCTTGCGCGCGGCCACCTCGTCCAGCTGTACGACGAAGGGCACGCCGCCGTCGATGGAGCGCACGTTCTCTACGTCGGGGCAGACGATCTCGATAGCCGCCTGCTCGGACGCCAAATACACCATGCTGCCCTTCTCGCCCGCCATGAGCGCGCGCAGCTTCAGGCGGTCGTTCAGCGCGAGCATGCCCTCGTCGGACCCCAGGATCACCGACATGGGCCCGTTCACGAGGGCGCTGGAATACACGCAACGGAGCGCCGTCTCGAACGCGGCCCGCTCAGGCTCCATCTTGTCGATGACGTCCCAGGCGGGCGCGCACATGATATGGGCCGCCATCTCCTGGGAGAACCCGTGCCGGCGCACGAGCAGGTCGAACAGGTAGGTGATAACCTCGGTGTCGGTCATGAGGGCGCAGTCGTAACCGTACTGCTCGACGTAGCGTCGGTTCGCGTCGTAGCTGGATATCTCGCCGTTGTGCACGATGGACCAGTTCAGCAATGTGAACGGATGCGCCCCGCCCCACCAGCCGGGCGTGTTCGTGGGAAAGCGCCCGTGCGCCGTCCACAACCAGGCATCGTAGTCGCGGATGCGGTAGAACTCGCCGATGTCCTCGGGGTATCCCACGCCCTTGAACGCGCCCATGTTCTTGCCCGACGAGGCAACGAAGGCACCGTCGATGGAAGCGTTGATGCGGAACACGTGCTGCATGGTGTACTCGGCTTCGTCCAGGCCGCTCATATTGAGTTTCACCGGGTGGGGCGCGGCGAAGTAGCGCCAGATGTCCGGCGGGTCCTGGATGCCGCGCACGTTCTCGGTGGGTATGCGCTCCTGTTTCTCGCACATGAAGTGCGCATCGAGGTACGCCTCCGTCTCGGTGCGAGCTTCCTTGCTCTCGTACATGATGTGGAACGCGTACAGTTCGGCGTATTCGGGGTAGATGCCGTAGGCGGCGAAACCGCCGCCCAAGCCGTTGCTGCGGTCGTGCATGAGCGCGATCGACTTCAGGATGTCGTCGCCGTCATGCCGTCGCCCAGTACGGTCCATGATGCCGGCTATGGCGCATCCGGACGGGATGCGCGTCGCACCTTCCCGGAGCCTTTCCCGTGGGGACATGGTCACTCTCCTCGTCTGCAAGCCGCGCCAACCGCGCGGCGGCACCTGGCCGTTCGCAGCGGAGGCGGTCGACGCGCGCCGCGAACGGTTGTCGCCGTTCATAAGAAATGTGGGGGCTTTGCATCCTCGTCGCAGCCGTCGGGACGACGCGCGGAGGTCCGAGTCGACGCGCCGTCCGCAGCTGTTGCCCGCCGCGAAGCCGTCGCCTGCGAAACGCAGGCTCCTTCGAAGCGGCAGACGAGGATGCAAGGCACCCACATTCTGTGGTGCAACAAGTTTACGGCGCTTATGTTTCGGCCACGTATGTGTCGTGTTTCGACTCTGTTACGGCCCCCGACGATCAGCCCGCGCCCGCGTCGAGCACGCGCAAGGGATCAGCCGCCCCTCCCCTCGGCGACGTGAAGGGGCCTTCGCCGCCTCCAAGCAAGATTGCCTCGAAGGCGGCGGGCGACAGCACGACCGCGGCCTCTTCGGTTCCGTCCGCGATGACGACGGGACGGGGGTACCCGCGAACGAGCCGGACGAGCGCGCGAACGCTCCCCGCATGAGCCAACTGCAAGACATCCATGTCGTCAGCTCCTTTCCAAGCGATGTGCGAGATCGAGCATGCGCTCGCAGAAGGCATGGCGAGCGTTGTGGTTCATCACCGCAACGCGCTGAGAAAGGCTCTTGAGCGCATCGTCGGAAAAGCGATCGGGGACGCTGAGGCCGTAGTCAACCGGCGCCGCGCCAAAGCGGCGGGCGTTCGCGAAGCGAAGGGGCTTTCCTCCTTCGTCGAGACTCGAGCCCATCAGGCGTGCAGCCTTCTCCCGCGCCATGCGCGCTTGGATCTTGTCGTACTCGAAGCCGAAGAACGTCATCTCCCAGAACGCGCTCGCAAGGACGAGGTAGCGTTCGCGCGTGCGCCAATCGCCCCCTAGCCACACTTTGCAGCCAAGCGTGCGCTCCCAGGGCGACAGCGCGTAGCTCCGCTCCCCGAAAGCGTCTTCCTCCAACGAGCCCTGCCCGCCAACCGTCAAAGAACGCAAGCGACGATCGGCTGCTTTCACCTGTTTGTACGACACCGCTTGCCCACCGGAGGCGTCGAGCAGGCGTTTGGCGGCGGCCACGTCGTAGCGCGGGACGAGCGCGGCGCAGAGCCGCCACGCTATCGACGCTTCGCGTGCATCGAGCACGTACGACTCGCGCGGGGCCAGCACCCATCCCTTGTTCGGCCCCCGTTCGACCCGAAGGGCGCTCATGGCGTCGAGCGACGCGTCGAGACGGCGGCGCATGCGCTTGAGGCGCTTCGCGTCGACGCAGGTGCCGCGGCAGGCGAATTCCTCGAGGATGACCCGCTCCAGAAGGTGCCGGTCGCATGCGTCGAGCGTTTCTTGGAGGGTAGGCAGATCGCCAGGGCGCAGGCGCGCGCGATCCCAGAGGCGCGCGGCGCTCATGACGCTCTCCTTCCAACGCGGCCCGCATCGACGCACGCGCCGCACTCTGCAAGCGCGCAAAAGTCGTGACGGCACCGGCCTCTCGCAGCAGAGAAACCGCACCGGCGGCCGCACGCAACCACTCGGACGCATGCAACCGACTTCCCACACCCTGCCGACATCGCAAACGCGACCATGGCAAGACACCTCGCTTCCCTTGGGTTCCTGGGGCTGAGAGGATCCTGCAAGCGTGGTACGGGCGACGCGGAACACCGCCGCCATCTATGGGCTGCGCCGTCGCCTTCGACGACGGGAATGGCAGCGCTTGCACTGGCTCTTTCGTTCGTTGATAGTGTAGCATATTATACGAACGTTTGTTTGTGAAATTTTCTAAAGGTGGCGACTTTTCGCCTTTTCGCTGCTTGCTCCATCCATGCGGAACAAGCAGGTTGGGTCTCAGCTTTCGCCCCGTCCCGCTCCCGTGCGGTCGTCGGCATCCCTTCGCGCCTCTTCGCGCTTGCGCATGCGGTAGTACACCGCCGCGCCTGCAACGACGAACGCGGCGATGCCTCCGGCAACGAAGGCGGCCGCACGCCAATCGCCGCCCGCCGCAAGCGAAGAGGCCAGCGCCGACGCCGCGATGGAGGGAAGCCGCCCCGCCGTGGTGATAAGCAGGATGCGCAGCGGCTTGACGCCGGCGAGCGCCGCAACGTACGTCATGACATCCTTCGGCGCGACCGGGATGAGGAAGTACAAAAGCAACAGCAGCTCGAAGCGCGGCGAGTCGCCCAACCGCTCGAACCGCTCAAGTTTGCCAGGGGACACGAGCAGCCCGAGCACGCGATCGCCCACCAAGCGCACGGCCGCGATGATGGCAACGGTACCGAACACGCTTCCGACAAGGTAGACGAGCGAGCCCTCCCAGAAGCCGAACGCGTAACCGGCCGCCAGCTCGAAGGGTTCGGCCGGAATGAACGCGGAAAGCTGTTGCACGACAACGAGGACAACGAAGGCGATAGGCGCCACCGGCCCCAAACGGGCCGCTTGCTCCTGCACGCGCCGCCCGTCGGCGAGATAGGCGAGCGCGTCCCGTCCGTAGAGAACCGCCAGCACGGCGACGGCTACGACAACGCACGCGACAACCAGGACGAACGCTTTCCGTCGCCTGTGCAGCGCCCCGTTGTTCTCGCTTTTCGCCATGCCATGAATTGTCGTACGCCGAAACGGCTCGTGCGTTCGGACGGGGAAACAACTTGGCAACCGCCTGGGAAATGCCCCAAAAGGCGTCTGTCGCCAATTGGGACATGATTCGGCGGTTTTCCACGGCTTTTTGCCGGCCTCGAGAGCGTTGTCCTAGGTCAGAATTTTTCGCCCTGGAGACGATTGCCACAGCCGCACCTTTTTGCCACCCCCGCACGGCGCCGGATCGCCCGAAGGGGACGGCTCGGCACCGGGGAGCGGTGCCGGGCCGAGCCTCCTTAGGACAGTTTGCGGCGGGCGACGAGGGCGACGCAGACGGCGGCCAGTGCGCCGGCGACGAGGGGCGCGGGAGCCAGCGGGTCGCCCGTGGGTGCGAGCGCCTTGCCGCCGCTGTCGCCGCCGCCGTTGTCGGGCGTGGGCGTCGGACTCGGCGGATCCGGCGTCGGCGGATTGGGCGTCGGGCCGGGATCAACCTGCGCCACGGTGAACGCCGCGCTGGCCGATCCGTCTGTGAACGCAACCGTCAGCTCGTGCGCGCCAACTGAGAGCTTGGCCAGGTAAGCGGCCGAAAGCGTCACTACGGTGCTGCCCTCGGCAACCGTGTAGTCTGCACCCAGAACAAGATCGTCTCCATCCACGGCCACCGACAGGAACTTGTCCAGCGGCCCGTTGACGGTGAACGCCAACCCGGACTGCCCCGGCTTCCACGTGCCGCCAGCCCCGGCGATCACGCGGTAGGCCTGATGCGCAAGCGTGGTGAACGAAGGTCCGTAGACCTTCTCGGAAGCCAGGACGTTGTCGCCCGACCCCCGGAACGCCTGGACGTACCACTCGTAGGCCGTGCCCTCGGCCAAGCCGGACAGCGGCAGCGTCGCACTAGTCAGCCCCGCGACCTCCGTCCAATCGGCTCCGGCGGCAACCGCGCGGTACCCCACCGTGAAGGTGTCGGCGGCCGCGTCGCCCTCCCACGAGAGCACCGCGTCCGCGAACCCGACCTCGCCCGCTTGCGGGTTGCCGGGCGTGACCGGCCTCACCAGTACGAGCGCCTCCTTGCTGGTCACGACAACCGGCGCACCCTCGTCGAGCGTCTGCGTGGCCGTGCAGCGCACGTAACCGCCCGTGCCGGCGTCCAGCGTCACCAAACGCCCACCGTCGCCGACGGGATGCCACGCGTCCACATCCGCAGGACCGGAATCGAGCGCCCGCAGCTCCCATGCGTACGCGACACTCGCATCCTCGTCGCCCAGGTTCGTGGCGGCCTTGAGCGAAGCCTGCTCGCTCGGCCCGATCTCCTGGGAGGACGGATCCACCGCGACGCTCTCCAGCACGGGTTCCACGGACCGCGTGGAGAACGAGCCCGTGCCGGACCAGGCGGAATCCATGCCGTTCTGAGTGGCCTTCACGCGCCACTCGTACGCCGTGGCGGGCTCGAGGCCCTCCAGGACGCACTTCATGGCCTGGGCGTCCACGTTCTCCGCAGATGTCCACGCCCCCTCGCCCGCCACGCGGTACTCCACGGCGAACGAACCCGCCGTGCCAGGGCCTGCCCACACCCAGGCGAGCGTCGCTTCGTCCACGGCAGCCTCGGCCGCGAGGCCCGAAGGAGCCGCCGGCGAAAGCGCGAGGACCGCCCCGTTGCTCTCCACCGCCTTGCTCGGGCCGTCGCCGCGCTGGGACGTGGCCACGCAGCGGAAGCCGTGCTCGCCCGCCTCGCGGGACTCGTCGGCCTTCACCTCGAGCGTGCGCCCGGTGGCGCCGGCGATGTCGACCCACGAGCCGCCCTGGTCGGACAGCCACTGGAAGGACAGGCTCTCCTCGGCGTCGTCGTCCACGTTCGTGGTCACGGCGAACGTCGTCGCAAGGCCGGAGCCGGCGATGCCCGACGCGGAGGCCGGCGACACCGTGGCCTCCTTCAGCAGGCTGCCCTTGGACGCGGTGCGGAACTCCGGACCGTCGACCCACTCGGAGGCGAGGCCGTTCGGCGACGCCGCGCGCACCCGCCACGCGTAGTCGGTGCCGGGTTCGAGGCCCTCCGCCTGGTACGACGCGTCGTGCAGGTCGGCAACCTCGGTCCACTCGGCATCGTCTGCCTTCTTGTAGGACAGCTCGTAGGAGCCTCCCTCCGGCAACGTGCCCGACCAGGAAAGTCGAACCTCGGTCTCGCCCGGCTCGCCCGCCTTCGGCTCCGCGGGCGCAGCCGGCTTCACGCGCACGACGGCCGCGTCGCTCGTCTTCGACGCCTTCGAGCCGTTGCCGAACGCCTGCTCCACCGTGCACCGCACGTAGGCATCGGTGCCGGCGGGCAGCGTGAGCTCACGACCCGTCTCGTCCTCGATCTTGATCCACGCGTCGGAATCGGAATCGAGCGCCCGACGCTCCCACGCGTACGAAAGCGTGTAACCCGCGCCCTCGACGTCGTCAAGGTTGGTGACGGCCGTGAACGCGGCCTGCGCGTCCGGCGCGATCTCCTGGGAGGCCGGGTCCACCGTCACGCTCACCAGCGCCGGAGCGGTGGAGAACGAAGCCACACCGGACCAGGCGGAATCCACGCCGTTCTGCACAGCCCTCACGCGCCACTCGTACTTCGTGGCGGGCTCGAGGCCCTCCAGGACGCACTTCATGGCCTGGGAGTCCACGTTCTCCGCGGATGCCCACGCCCCCTCGCCGGCCACGCGGTACTCCACGACGAACGAGCCCGCCGACCCCGGACCGGCCCACGACCAGGCAAGCGTCGCCGTATCCGCCGCGCTCTCGGCGGCAAGGCCGGAAGGAGTCGCCGGCGAGAGCGCGACGACGACCGTGTTGCTCTCCACCGTCTTGGGCGTGCCGCCCTCCGGCGTGCCGGTGACGAGGCAGCGCAGGGAATGCTCGCCCGCCTCGCGGTCGGCCACGGACAGCTGGATGCCGTCGCGCGTCTCGCCCGGCAGATCCGCCCATGCGCCACCAACGTAATTCTGCCACCGATAGGTGAGCGCCTCGTCTTCGCCGCCGACGATCCCGGTCACCGAGAAGGACACCGGCTCGTCGCCGCCCGCTTCGGCCTCCACGCGCTCGGGGCCCACGACCACGCCCTCGAGCGTGCTGTCCCGCGCCGTGGTGGTGAACGCGGGGCCGTCGACCCACGCGGACGCAAGGCCGTTGTCGGACACCGTGCGCACGCGCCACTCGTACTTGGTGCCGGGGGTGAGGCCAGTCACGGTTTGCGAGGCTTCCGCAAGCCCGGCGACCGACGCCCAGTTTACGGTTCCGGCCGCCCGGTACGACAGCGTGAAGGTGCAGCCCTGGGGCAGCGCGCCGGACCACGAAAGCGCGGCCTCGGTTTCGTCCAGGGCGTCAATCGTCAATCCAGTCGCGATTGCGTCGGGCTGCACGCGCACGCGCGCCTCGTTGCTGGGCTTCGTCACCGGATCGGCCCCCGGAGCAGCCGTATACGTGGCCAAGCAGCGCACGTAGGCGTTCGTTGCGGCGGGAAGCGTCACCTTGGCCTCCGTGGCGCCCTCCACCGTTTGCCACGCTCCAGAGCCGGAATCGAGCGCACGCGTCTGCCACTCGTAAGCGAGCGCGCCGGCGTCCACGCCCTCCACGCCGTCCAGGTTCGTGGCAGCCGAAAGCTCCGCCGATTCGCTTGACGCCATCACCAGGTCGGTGGGCTCGACGACGACCGCCTCAAGCTGCGCATCGGAATGCTCCGCGACCGTGGAGAAGACGTTCGCGAACGACGGCAGCGATTCCACGCCGTTCTGCACGGTTTGCACGCGCCACTCGTAGACCGTGTCGGGCTTCAAGCCTTCGACCATGCACGACGTCTGCAAAGCCGAGACCTTCGTCCAAGTGACGGTGCCGCTTTCCCGATAGAACACGTTGTACGCGGCCCCGGACAAGCTGCCGCTCGACCACTCCCACGCAAGCGTGGCCTTGTCGGATTCGACGGCGGACGCCGTCAGACCCGTCGGAGCGGCGGGCGCGAGCGTGCAGGACACCGCGTTGCTGGGCACGAGGCAATCGGAAACGCTGCCGTCTTTTTTGGGGGGATGCATCGTAACCAGGCAGCGGTACGTGCTCGTCCCAGCCTCGGTCGCGGTGTTCGCCTCAATGCTCAGCGTGGACGAGGTTTCGTTCTCCAGGTTGGTCCAGCTGCTGCTGCCGGCCCCCTTGCGCTGCCACTGGTACCCCGTCGGTTCCCGCACGCCCACGTCCACGGCAGGCGTGGCCGTGAACGTGAGGGTGCGGCCGTTGCCGACGACCGCCGCCGCCCGCGCCGGCGTGGCATCCACCTTCGGCGCGGTGAACGCGGGGCCGTCCACCCACTCCGTGACCGGGCCGTCGCTCATAATCGTGCGCACCCGCCACTCGTAGGAGGCGCCCGGCGTTAGCATCGAGTAATTCAGCGTCTCGCCCAAACCGACAAAACTGCTGCGCGTGGTCCATTCGCTCGCACCCGCCATGCGGTATTCCATCTCGTAGCCGTCGACGCCGTAGCGACGATCGCTCAAAGTCCACCCGAGGGTGATGCCGTTGTTGTAGTATTTTTGATTGAACTCCACATACGGATCGCTCGGCGGCAAGGGCTCGACGCGTATTCTGGCCGGGTTGCTGGCCACGGTCGTGATCGTCTCGCCGACGGTCTGCGTCACCGTGCAACGCACGTAGCGGTTTGTCTCCCCCTGTTCCCCGGAAAGCGTCAAACTTGCTCCCGTCGCACCCTCGATCTCTTTCCATGTTGTCTCGGTTTCGTAGGGCTTCTCGGTTAGCGCGCACCACTCCCACCGGTACGCGAGCGTGCCCTTGCTCTGGTCGTCGTCCACATTCGTGGCAGCGGAGAGCTCCACCGAATCGTCCGCGCCCACCAGCTGGTCGGACGGCGCCACCGCCACCGCATAGAGCCCCTCGACCGGCTTCGTGGGCGGCGTGATGAACGTGGAAACCTCCGACCAGGACGACGTTACGCCGTCCTTCACAACCCGCACGCGCCACTCGTAGACGGACCGCTCCGCCAACAACGCGGCCTTGCACGTCTTATTCTCGTTGTCTACGATGAGCTTGCCGCTGGATATGATGTCCTTTTCGTTGCTGTAGTGCCAGGGGTCGTTTTTGATGCCGGCAGGACCCGCAACCATGTGGTAGCCCACGACGAACTCGTCGCCCTCGGCCAATGCACCGTCCCACGTCCAACCGAACGTGGCCGTATTCGCCTCGATGTCGCTTTCCTGAAGCTTGACGGGCGCGAGGGGCGTCACGGTCACGATGGACTCGTTGCTCGTGACCTCCTTTTCGTAGATGCCTCGCGTTGCCTTGACCACGCAGCGGTAGCCGTACGTGCCGACCGGCATATCCTTCGTGAAAACCTGCAACGTGGCATCGGTCTGCCCCTGCAGGTCGTCCCAGCCGGAATCGGCGTTGCGCTGCTGCCATTGGTAGGAAAGCTGCTCGCGATCGACGTCGTTGTCGGCCTTCGCCGCAAGTTCGACGGTGCTGTCCGTGCCCACCACGACGCTAAACGCGGACGGCGCAACCTCAACCTTCGAGAACACAATATCCTCCGGCAACGTGACGAACGGAGGGCCCGCCACCCAGTCCGAGCTCAACGGATCGCTGTACGTGGCGGTGGAGCGCACGCCCCACTCGTACACCGTGCCCGGCACAAGGTCGGGCAGGCGCACGGGCGCGCTGTTCGGATCCAAACCCAGCGCCTGGTTCCACTCGCTCGCGCCGACGGCGCGCCACACCAGGTCGGACACGACGCCCTGAGTCTTATCGTCCCACGTGACCACAGCCGATTCCTTCTCCACGCTGGCAACCTGAAGGCCGCTCGGCAACACGGGCGTCACGCGCACGCGCGCCTCGTTGCTGGTCACGGAGGTTCCGGCCAGCGGCACGGCCGCCAGCCCCACCGGGTTGTACGTCACCGTGCAGCGCACGTAGGCGTTCGTGTCGGCGTCGAGCGTCAGCACGCGGTCCGTCGCGTCGTCGATCACGGCCCAATCGCTTGAATCGAGGCCCCGCTTCTCCCACATGTACGTCTTCGTCGCGACCGAGGAGTCGACGTCGTCCACGTTCGTGAGCGCGGCGAACGTTGCCTGCTCGCCCGCTTCGACCGTTTGGTCCATCGGACCCACCACCACATGCGTGAGCTGCGGCACGAGCGGCAGCGACTGCGTGACGAACAGCGACGTCGCCGAGCGCACCGACGGCGTGACGCCGTTCATCACCTGCACGTACCACTCGTAAGTGGTGGCGGGCTTCAGGCTTCTCAGCGCATACGAGGCATCGCGTTCGGTGCTGGCGTTCTGCCAGTCTGCAGACCCCGATTCGCGCCAGAACACGCGATAGGACAGGCCGTCGCCCTCGTTCAGGGCGTTCGTCCACGCAAGCTCCGCCGTGGCCGCCGTGATGTCGCTCGCCACCAAGCCGGCAGGCACCTTCGGCACGGTCATGAAGCTCACCGCCTCGCTGGTCACCGACTTCAGCGCCACGCCGTCCTTGCCGGCCGTCACCACGCAGCGGTACAGGCACGAGCGCGGCACGCTGCTCGAAGCGTCCGCGACCATCGTGCGCCCCGTCTGCTCCGGCACGTCGCTCCATTGGTCGCCGGTCGCGCTTTCCTGCCACTGGTACGACAGCGTTTCCCCGTTTTGGGCATTGTCGAGATTCGTCGTCGCCGTATACGTGACGTCCTCGCCGCTGCCCGCCACGGCCGTGCCGAAGAGGGGCGTCACCGACACGGCGGAAAGCGCGCTCGTCTCCGCGAGCGTGACGAACGTGCCGCCCGACGCCCAGTCGGATCGCAGCTCGTCGCGCACCACGGCGCGCACGCGCCAGGAGTACACGACGTTGGGATCGAGGCCCTCCACGTCGCACGACGTGTTCGCGCCCACGTTCTCCACGTCAACCCACGCGTCATCGACCGGTTTCGGCCCTTCCGCGTACTGCACCTCGTAGGTTGCCGGACGCACGTCGGCGCTTGCCCAGGACAGGTGCGCCGACGTCGTGCTCGCCTCGGCGGCAAGCTGCACGGGCTGCCCCACGGGAACGCTCGTCAGCAGCAGTCCGGTGGAGCTGGTCACGCTTTTCCGATCGGTGCCCACTACTTTGCCGTAGTTTTTCGTCGTTCTCGTAGACGTGACGATGCAGCGGTAGGCGTCCGCCGCGCCGCCCTCGGGTGCCGTGACGGAGAGCATCGCAGCGTCGCCGCCCTCCACGTCGCACCAGTTGTCGCCGAAGACGTTGCGCTGCCAGCGGTACTCCAGCTCCTCCGACGCCTCGGCGTCGACGTTCGTCGAAACCTTGAACTCCACCGTTTCGCCGGCATCGACCTGCTCCTTGTCCGGCGACACCGTCGCCTCGGCGAGCGCGCTCTCTTGCGGCAGCTTGAGGGTCGCGTACGACTGCGAGGCGCTCGACCAGAAACCGGCCAGCGGCGCGGCGTACACGTACACCGAGTAGTCCGTTCCGGGCTGCAGCTCGTCAAGCTGACAGGCGCCCGTCTGCGCGCCCTCCTCGATGGTGACGACCTTCCAGAGCATGGGTCCGGGCTGAGGAAACGCCATGCACTGGTAGCTCACCGCGTAGCGGCGCACCGCGCCGCTCGGCGTCCAGGTGATCTCGCCCGACGTCGGGCTGGTCGCCTGCGCCTGCACGTTCGCCACCGGAGCAGGAACCACCGTCAGGTAGGCCGCCCCGCTGGCCGCCTCGGCCGTCTGATCGCTCTTCGCGTTCACCGCCACGCAGCGGATGGCCGCGCCCACGTCCGACGCGTCCACATCGTGCACCGTGAGCGTGGTCGCACCGGTGGTTCCATCGGTATCGATCGTGTACTTCCCGCTCGCCGCGATGTCGGAGAAGTCCTGCTCGTCCATCGCCTTACGCTGCCAGCGGTACGAGAGCGCGCCGCCTCCGTCGCCCACGCTCGCTTGCGCAGTGAACACGGCGTCCGCGCCCGGTTCCACCCGCACGCTCTTCGGCATCTGCGAGAAGACGGGCACCTCGATTGTGGGCTCCGCCAGCGTCTTCACGCCGCTCGACACCCCGGATTCGCCTTCCACCCCGTTCGCGAACGCCGACACTATCACCCGGTACTCCGTATCGGGCTTGAGGCCGGTTAGCTTGCGATGCAGCTTCCCGTCGGCACCCGCCGTGGCCTCGCGGGCGTTCACCAGGTACGTCGTGGAGCGCACGATATAGTTGTTCTCGTCTATCTCCTGGCGCTCGATGATGTACCCGCCGTCGGCGTCCTTGATCCCCTCGATCTCCGGGAACGTCGCCTTCAGGCTGTCGGTGGTGGCCTCGCCCAACTCCACATTCGTCATCCGCGGCGGCTCCACGTCGGCGGCGGTGGGGTTCGTCCACACCGTGGACGTGCCGTCGCCCCGCTCTGCCACCACGCGCACCCTCCACTGCCGCCCGTAGTCGGCGGAGGTAAGTTTGTGCTCGAAGGTCATCGTGCGCGACTCGCCGCTGTCTCCGACCGTGGCCGTCTCGCCCGTGTCCTTCCAGTCGTCCTCGCCCGCGCGCCACGTGTACAAGTATCCGGTGGCCGTCTTGAAGTCGCCGCTGTCCGCCGCGTAGTCGGCCGCGATGTGGAACGTGTCCTTGTCCACCACGCCCTGCGCCTCGGCCACCGACGCGGACCACGTGCCCGCCTGGGGCAGCTCGGCCGTGGTGAACGACACCGGCTCCGACGTGGCCAGGTTCACGTCGCTACGCGGGTCGCAGGCAGACACGGTCACCTGGTAGTCGCCGCCCGGAACGAGGTTCTCCAGAACGAGCTTCTGATTGCCAGGAGAGGGCACCTCCACCGTGTAGTTGGTCGCCCCCGTCACCGTGATGCGGTAAGCGCGGGGGGTGCCTTCCTCGGGCGATTTCCACCACACCGAGGCGCTGTACGACCCGATATTGTCCACCGTCACGTCGAGCGGCGCGGAGGTGGCGTGAAGGACCGGTAAGGGAAGAAGGTGCTTCTCCGTGCCCTCGACCTTCTTCGTGGGATTGCCGCGGCTGTCGGCCTCCCATACCGAGGCGATCACGTCGCACCACTCCGCCTCGGTGGGATCCCAACCTCCGGGAAGGTCCTTGAACTCGTTCGGATACACCATCGAGTCATCCGTGGTGACCGTCGAAAGGTCGAAGTCTTCGTCCTGAGGGTCCTCCAGCTTCTTCGTGAGCCGCCATTCGTATTGAGCCACATGCTTGCCGTCGTCGTAGCCCGCCCAGTCGTAGTCCACACTGAACCAGTGTCCGGTGCCGTCGTCCATGAGATGGGTCTGGTCCCAGACGCACGTTAGCTCGCCCTGTGTATCGAAGTCGCAGGCATCCCAATTCTTCTTGCCGCCGTCGTACGCCTCCACGGTCGCCACGTAATGCTTCTGGGATTCCAGATCCACGTACACAGGCTGGCCGGGCTCATGGCTGTAAAAGCTCTGCTCGTACACCACCGAGTTGCCAAGCTCGACCGTGACCTTGAAACCGCCGTCCGGCTGGGTGCGGCCTGCACCGTCGCTCCATGCCCAGTCGATGGCCGCGCGCGTGCCGTCGCCGACGATGTCCACGGCGATGTCCTTCGGCGCGGGAGCGAACACGGTGAGCTCGCACGGAGACCATTCGCTCACCGTGTCGACGGGCGCCGGCGGCGTGGACAGCCGCACCCGGAAGCGCGCGTCGTCGAACTTCATATCGGCCCTTACCGTGGCGTACAAACGCGCGCTCGTGCGGTCGTCGTTCCAAGCCACGCCCTTGATGGGGTTGCCGGCGTCATCCTTGACGAAGTACTCGTCGGGCACCTGGGACCATCCGTCCTTGTAGTAATCCCACAGAACGACCGGGTCGCGGTCCAGGGGCTGCGCGAACTCGACGTCCGCCGCGAGGTTGATCGTTTCGTTGGTGAACGCATCGTAGTCCTGATGGAAGTTGACCGGCTTCTTGCCGTTGTCGGTGTCCTTCACCACGGGCTCGTCCGTCACCTGCACCGGCGTGATGCTGGCGGCCACGTTGTCGGCGTACGGCACCACGAACGGCACGCGGTACGGCTCGCTCTCGCCTTGGTAGTTGCCCTTTACGTTGTAGCGGGGGGACGTGCGCGCCACGCACAGGGTGTAGGCCTGGCCCTCGTGCAGGTGCTGGTTCTCCAGCGTGAACGAGCGGGTCGAGCCGTAGTCGGGTTCGAAATACTGCTTCTTCGTGATTATGTTGGTGGGACCGCCCTCTATCCACGCCAGATGGCCGTAGTCGGAGGAGTTCTCTTGGTCCATGAGCACGGGGATGTCGCCCACGAGGCTCCAATTGACGTCGTAGGAGTGCGTGCCCAGGGCCTCGTCTTCCTCCGTGTCGTCTTTCAGCTCGACGGACGAGACTTTCGTCTGCGTCTGCGGGATGTCCAGCACGATGCGCGCCGAGCCGGTGTAGACGGTGCCCTCGTACGGCCACGCCTGGTAGTCTATCTTGAAGCGGTAGTCGTAGCGAGCCTCGTCCATGGAATCGATGTAGAAGATGTGCTGCGCGTCGTTGTGCCCGACGGGACACACGTCTTCCCACGTGCCGCCCTTCTTGCGCTGCAGCGTCGTATCGAAGCCGTCCGAGGAGCTGGTCTTGAAGCTGGTGGCGAAGTCGAAGCAGACTTCGTGGATCGCGTCGGCTTCCGCGGAGATGAGCGTCCAGTCCTCGGGCTGCCGGAAGATCTCGAACGCGGGAAGCCCCGGCTCGCCCCATTGCGCGTATAGCGTGACGGTGTTTTTGCTGTCCACGTAGTCGGCAAGGTCGGTGGTGTCCTCGTGAGCCCAGGTTGCCGAGGGGTCGCTCCCGTCGCGCTCGGTGGCCCAACCGAGGAAGGAGCAGCCTTCGTCGGCCTTCGTGCCCGTGTACGAGCAGACGGGCAGCGCGCCGAGGGGATCGCCTTCCATGACCGTCTTGCTCGCCTCAGTCCCCGTCGGATCCATCTTGTACTGGTTGATGGACCCGGGAGGGTTCAACTCGAATTTGACAGTGTAGGAGTCGGGCACGCAGTAGGCGTAGAAGACAGGTTCGCCGCCGTAGATGCGGTCGTGGATGTCGTTTTGGTCCATATTGTATTTTTTGGGAGGCGCGTCCCACGTGCCGTCGGCCTTGGGAGCCTCGCGCGTCCAGTAGGCCCGATGATAACCGTCCGGCGAGTACGAGCTGGGAAGCTTGAAGTAGCCGTCGTCGCCCGGAATCATGTTCCAATGATAGCTCGCTTGGTCCACCCTGCTGGTCAGGGGGCTTATCCACGTCGATTCGATTCTCAGGCCGGCGCCCGTCTCCTTGAGCACCGGATACTCGGAGTTCGTGCACGACCACGACCTGTCGTCTTCGTACACGTCGTAGCCCAGCTCCGAGAGCACGTGCGAGGAGGAGAGCTCGGCATCTCTCACGATGGTGCCGTTGCGACTATTGTCGCTCACGGCGCTTTCCGGCACGCTTTCGCGAGAGGTGAAGCTGTGGATGACGTTGCCCATGCCCCCTTCGCTAACACCGCCGATGATACCGCCCGCATGGTCGGCCAAAGCCCTGATGAGGCCCGCGTTGTAGCACCCCTCGTGCTGTGAGTTGGAGTAGTAGAACGTGTTCTCGAAGTATCCCACCAGGCCGCCGGCGTACTGGGCGCCGCTGTAGGAGAAAACCGTTCCCTGGTTGAAGCAGTAATCGAAATCGGCGAGGTAGTTCTCGCCCACGCTCATGCATCCCGCCATGCCGCCGGCGTTGCCGTTGCCCCACGCCGTGATGTAGCCGTTGTTGGAGCTGTACCGGATGGCGCAATCGCGCCTTACCGTGCCCGGCGTGTCGATGCGACCCACCATGCCGCCGGCGTCGCCGTCATCGGAGGTGACGTCGCCGAAGTTCGCGCAGTTCGTGACAAGGAGGTTTCCGTGCTCGTTGTCGTAGTAGGCGCCGATGAAGCCGCCGCTGTCCTTCTCGCCGAACACGCAGGCCTGGCTCGTGCAACTTTCTATTTTGAGGTGGCGATCATCGGAGGGGTTGTCCTTGGTGCCGACGCTTTCGAACAGGGTGGCCGCACGGTCATCGGAACCCGCGTGGGCGTGCATCACCGAGCCCAGGAGATGGAGGTCCTTGACCGTGGTGGAGCCGCCGACCGCGTTCGGCTTGCCGCCGGTTTTGAACAGGCCGCCATGCTCGTGGGTGGTGAGCTGGAGTTCCACAAGGTGGCCGTTGCCGTCGAACTCGGCTGCCTGCAGGTCGGGGTGGGCCATGCGGTTGACGACGTCGTCGGTGATGGCGCCACCGTACTCCGTGCCGTCGATGCCGGGGCCGGTGAGGTCGTTCATGAGGCGCGCGTACTGGGTGCGCTCCCAGTCGACGCCCTTGGCGGTAAGCTCGTTGCACCATGCGATGAGGTCATCGGTGTTGTAGATGAGCGTGGGCTCGTCGGCGGTGCCCTTGCCTTGCAGCTCTGCCGCGAAGGCGGGCGAGGGGGTCGCAAAGCCGGCGAGCGCGAGCGCCATCGCCAGCACTCCCGTTGCGAGCAACGCCGCGAACGCCGTCCGCTTGCTTCCGTGTTCACGCTTGCATATCTGACCCATACCGCACCTCGTTCTCGCAGGAAAGCACAACTCAAAGGAAAGTTTACCGAGGTGCGAAAGCGAAAACCGCTTTCTGGCACGAAACGAGACGATGTGGCACGAAAGCAGGGCGACCGCGCCGCCAGCGGCGAGTGCGGCGGGGATGCACCTTAAAGGCCAGCGCCGCGTCCGCCGGCCGAACACGGCAGCCCGCCTGTCGCCTGGATGCGGCAAGCTCGTCCGCCCTTCGGGGCAACCAGTACCCCCTTCCCAACCCCACGGTTCGCCGGCAACCCAACTCCCCTCGAGAGAGCTTGCCGGCGCGACGATGAAACGTTTCTGAGAATGAGGGGCGCTGCATTATACTGTTCGTCAGGCGATCCCCAGCACGCGCGAGCTGGCACGAAACACGGCGATCTGGCACGAAAACATCCGTCGACCTTCGACGATACCGCCAAAATGGAAAGGAGGCTCGAATGACGCCCCGCACAAGCGATGCGCGCCGTCCAGGCGAGCCTTTCCCTGCAGGCCTGTACCGTAGAAAGAGACCGATGAGAATCGCCATCGTCGACGATTGCACCCATGATGCTGAAACCCTTGAGCAAACGCTGCGCACGCATCTGGAGAAGCGCGGACGCACCTGCGATATCAGCCGCTTCAGCAGCGGAGAAAGCCTGTTCGAGGCCCCCGATGCGCTCGCCTACGACCTCGTGTTCCTAGACGTGTACTTGGACGGGGCCAACGGCATCGAGGTGGCCGAACGGCTGCGGCGCGAGAACTACCCCGGCCTCATCATCTTCACCACCATATCGAGCGAGCACGCCGTGGACGGCTTCCGCGTGCGCGCGTTCCACTACTTGACCAAGCCCTTCTCACCCGACGACATCGCCGCCGCGCTCGACGAGGCCATCGCGCGCCTGGCCGGCGACGAGACCGTGTTGCGCGTGCACGACGGCGCCACGGCGGTGAACGTGCCGCTGTCGCAGGTGCGCTCCATCACCGCCGACGGGCACTACCTGAACCTCAGCACCGTGAACGGGCCGCTGCGCTGGCGCCAGTCCTTCAGCCGGCTCGCAGACCTGGTGGCCCCCTATCCGCAGCTGTTCGTTTGCAACCGGGGCATCATGGTGAACCTCGCCCACGCCGACGACCTCACCGACGACGGCTGCTTCCTCATGGACGACGGCACGAAGCTGCCCGTGCGCCAGGCATCGCGCACTGAAGCACGCAGCCGCTACTTCGACTACCTGTTCTCCCGCGCGCGAGGGTAAAGGCGGGCGCGCTCGGACGCTTGCGGGGGGGGCACTTCAAGAGCGGACGGACTTTGCAAACCCGAAAACAGGGCGAAATCGCGACTTTGCAAACCGGAAAAGGGCCTGTTTCGGGGATTTTGCAAACCACACGCGCCGTCAGAAAACGCATTGTCGCCCCAAAGACGCGGTTTTGCTGCGAAAAACGCGTCTTTGGGGCGACAATGCGGGCGCTCGCTGCGGGGAGGGGGGGGTCTACCAGGATAGCAGCTCGCAGCCGTCCTCGGTGACTACCAGCTGCACTTCCCATTGGGCGGTGTCGCTGCCGTCGGCGGTGCGCACGGTCCAGCCGTTCGGGTCGCTCATGTCGATCTCCTGCGCGCCGGCGTTGATCATGGGCTCGATGGTGAACACGAGGCCCGGCGCCAGCACCATGCCCGTGCCCGCCTCGGCCACATGGCTCACGAACGGGTCCTCATGGAAGTCGAGCCCGATGCCGTGGCCGCCGAACTCGCGCACCACCGAGAAGCCCTGCGCCTTCGCGTAGGCGTTCACCGCCGCACCCACGTCGCCGAGCAACCCCCAGGGCTTCACGGCGGCAAGCCCGGCCTCCAGGGCCTTCTTCGTCTCGTCCACTAGGCGGCGACGCTCCGGCGACACCGCGCCGATGCAGAACATGCGCGACGAGTCGGAATAGTAGCCGTCCAGAATGGTGGAGCAGTCCACGTTCACGATATCGCCCTCTTGCAGCACGTCGTCCTCGGAGGGGATGCCGTGGCACACCACCTCGTTCAGGGAGGTGCACACGCTTTTCGGATAGCCCTCGTAGTTGAGGTCGGCCGGAATGCCGCCGTGCTCCACCGTGTAGTCGTGCACCCAGCGGTCGACCTGTTCGGTGGTCACGCCGGGCCCGATGCGCTCGGACACGTAGTCCAGCACGCCGATGTTGATGGCCGCGCTGCGCTTGATGCCCTCGATGTCGGCCACGCTCTTCAACAACGCGCGCTCGGGCACTTCGAAACCCTGCTCGTACAGGCCCTGCAGCCGCTCGTCGAAGTCCAAGTGGCATTTCTTGTACTTGCGCCCGCTGCCGCACCAACACGCGTCGTTGCGGCCGGGCTGTTCTTCACCGTCGTACATGCTGATTCCTTTCGCTCGCGGCCATTGTACCGCTTGTTAGACGGAGCGAACAGGTAGAAGGGCGCGATCCGCCGTTTCCGCAGCCGCTTGGAAGGAGAAGCGTACGAAAACCCGACAATTCCGCCGGCGAAATCGTGTTACCCGATAATGGCCGAGCAGCCACGCGGCGTCGCCTGCGGACAGTCGTGCCGACCGCGCGCAGGCGACGCCGTGAAGCCCCCGTCGAAAGGAAGCGCCCTATGCCGCAGCAACCCCGTTTCTCCCTGATCGCCTGGTGCTTCGCGCTCGCCCTCGCCTGCGCGACGATCGCGGGGTGCGGCGCCGCCCCTCGGGAAAGCAACGACCCGGACGGCCCCGTTTCGCCCGAACCTTTCGGCGAGCAGGTGCGCGACCGCGAAGCCGCCCCTCTTGAAATTGCGGATGGCGCAGACAAGGTCGTTGCGCAGCCTTCGTACGGCGTCGACCCCGCTTCGATCGCCTCCGCCTACGACCTCGGCGCCATCCTCTCGCTCGACCCCGCGGAGACCCCCGCAACCCTGGAGCGCCTCGGATTCGAATACGAGATGGGCGTTCCCATTGGGGCTTGGAAGAGCGTGTCCGCCGACACGTCGCTCTCGCCCGCCGACTCGACCACGCGCCTGCATACGGGCGTCGGCGGGGGCGAGACCACGCCCGACCTCATGCTCGAGGGAAGGCGACCCGGGGCTATCAGCATGAACGTGACGGCTCCGCTCGCCAGCGAGGAGGAGGCGGAAACCGTTTGCGCTGCGCTGCTGGAAGCGGCCGGTTGCGAGGGCGAGCTGTCGCGCACGGTCGTGGACAACTATCGGTTCAACCGGCACGAGGTCACGCGCATCGGAGCCTGTCCCGAAGGGGGCGCCGGGGTGCTGTGGCGGCTGGACGTTTGGAGCCAGCGGCTGGAAGGCGAGTCCTCCTCGTACAGTTCCACCACGTACTCGCTCGCCTTCTACACGCGCGACGGCGTGCTGAGCTCCGGGGATACGAGCCTGATGGAGGCTATCGGCATATACGAGCCGGCGACGGCCGCATCCGCACAGGGCTGACGTGCAGGGCTGACGCGCGGGGGGGGCTGACGCGCAGAGTCGGCCCCTCGCCAGCCCTACGCGAACTGGCGCTTCGCGCAGCCGATGCCCAGGGCGCCGGGGCCCACGTGGCAGGCGATGCTCAGGGGCAGGCGGTCGACGTACACGTCGGGCGTGCCGAAATGGGCGCGCACCTCGTCGGCGAACGTCCGGGCGTCCTCGTCGCGGTTCGTGTGCGCCACGTAGAGATGCACGTCGGCCACCTCGCCGAAGCGCTTGGCGATGTCGGCCGCGAGCGCCTTGATCATGGCGCGCTTCGCCGCCTTGAACGTCTTGGCCACCGTGAACGCGTCCAGCTTCTCGCCCTGGATCTGCAGCACCGGCCTGATCTTGAGCACCGATCCCACAGCTGCCGCGGCCGGCGTGATGCGGCCGCTCTTGCGCAGGTGCGCCATGGTGTCCACCATGAGGTAGATGCTGGCGTCCAGCTTCGTGCGCTCCAGAAGCGCGCGCGTCTCGGCGGCCGACTTGCCCTCGCTTATCCAGCGCAGCGCGTCGAGCACCGCCTCGCGCTGCGTGACCGAGATGCGCTGGTTGTCCGCCACGTGCACGCGCCCGCCGCTGTGCTCGGCCAGCTGGCACGCCGTGGCGCACGAGCCGGACAGGCCGCTCGACATGGGGATGTAGATGATCTCGTCGTACGTTTCGAGCAGTTCCTTCCAACGTCGGCCCAGATCGACGATGGACGGCTGCGACGTGACGATGTCGGCACCGTCTGTTTGGCGCGCGTAGAAACGCCCCGCGTCGAGGTTCACGCCCTCGAAGCACTCCTCGCCGTCCACGACGAAGGGCATGGGCACCACGTACACGCCCAGCCGGTCGGCCTCCTCCTGCATGATGCCGCTGTTGGTGTCCGTGACGACCGCGACGTTCTTCCCCACCTGCTCCACCCTCTCAAACAATGAGCGACGGGATTCCCCGCCGCTCGATGCGGGCGAGCGGCCCCCGGCCGCATCGCCCGTTTCTCACGCATATAGACCTATTATGGACGATCTGCTAGCCGCGCACCTCGGCGCCGGTGGCCCCGCACACCTTTTTCACCAAGCGCTCATGAGCCTTGTCCACCTCGTCGCTCGTGAGCGTGCGGTCGGCCGCGCGGTACGTGAGGGCGTAGGCCATCGACTTCTTGCCCGCGCCCACGCGCTTCTCGTCGCGGTACACGTCGAACAGGCGCGCGTCCTCCAGCAGCTTGCCGCCCGCCGAGCTCATGCACTGCACGAGCTTCTCGTGGGACACGCCCTCGTCCACCACGAAGGCCACGTCCATGGACACGGCCGGGAACGACGGGACGTCCACGTAGTCGCGCGCGGGGCGCGACGCCTTCGCGAGCGCCTCCACGTCCAGCTCGAACGCCACCACGGGCGCATCCGCCTCGAAGGCCTCCACGGCCAGCGGGTGCAGCTCGCCCGCCCAGCCGAGCACGGTGCCGCCGGAGAGGACCTCGGCCGCGCGTCCGGGCTGCAGGTGCGGGGCCTCGTCGGCGGCGAGCGCCTTAAAGCGCAGCTTCGGCAGCGCCAGCTCCCGCGCCAGGCTCTCGATGACGCCCTTGCCGTCGAAGAAGTCGAAGGCGGCGGGACGGTCGTTCCAGCCCGCGTCGCGCATGGCGCCCGCGAGCACGCCCGCCAGGCGGCGGCGCTCCTTGGGCTGCTTGCGTCCCTCGTGCGCGAAGAACACCATGCCCATCTCGTAGAGCTGGACGTTCTTCACGCCGCGGCTCTGGTTGTAGGCCACGCTGCGCAGAAGACCCGGCACGATGCTCTGGCGCATGACGGACTGGTCGGCGTTCAGCGGGTTGATGAGCTCCACCGGCTCGCCCAGGCCCTCGGGCGCCATGCGCAGGCGGTCGAGGTCGCCCGGCTCGGCGAACGAGTAGGTCATGGTCTCGTTGAGGCCGCTCGCGCGCATGACGTCGTTGACGGTGTCCAGCACGTGCTCCGTGTGCGAGCGCGTGCCCACGCGGCCGGGGCCGCCGGGCAGCGTGGCCGGGATGCGGTCCATGCCCCACAGGCGCAGCACTTCCTCGTACAGGTCGATCTCGCGCTCGAGGTCGGGGCGGAACGTGGGGGCGACCACGGCCAGCACGTCGGCGTCGCCCGCCGGGTCGTCGCTCACTGTGCAGCCGAGGCGCGCCAGGATGTCGGCGATGTCGGCGCGCGGGATGTCGGCGCCCATCATGGCGCAGAAGCGCGGAATGCGGAAGCGCAGGTCGGGCGGCGTTGAGGGTGCCGGCCACTCGTCCACGACACCGCCGTCGTTGCCCGTGGCGGCGCACACCGTGCCGCCGGCCACCTCCACCATGAGCGCGGCGGCCGCGGCCGAGCGCTCCGCGATGCCGTGGTCGTCCACGCCGCGCTCGTAGCGCATGGAGCTCTCGCTGAACAGGCCCAGGTTGCGGCTCGTGCGGCTCGTGCGGCCGGCCTCGAACGTGGCGGCCTCCAGAAGGATGTCCACCGTCTCGTCCGTGACCTCGGTGTCCAGCCCGCCCATGACGCCCGCGAGCGCCACCGCGCCCAGCTCCGGCGTGGATATCACCGTCATGTCGGACGTGAGCTCGCGGTCCTCGCCGTCGAGCGTCGTCAGGCGCTCGCCGTCTTGCGCCGCGCGCACCACGATGTGCGCGAGGCCGTCGGCGTTCTTCAGCTTGGCCAGGTCGAACGCGTGCAGCGGCTGGCCGAACAGGAACAGGATGTAGTTCGTCACGTCCACGATGTTGTTGATGGAGCGCTGGCCGATGGCCGCCAGGCGCTCGACCATCCAGTCGGGGCTGGGGCCCACTTTGCATCCGCGGATGACGCGCGCCGTGTAGCGCGGGCAGCGCACCGCGTCGTCGATGGTGATCTTCACCTGCTCGTCCACGGGCTCCGCGGCGGCGTCCAGCTCCAGCTTCGCCGCCATGTCCGCGAGCGGGCTCGCGTAGTCGATGCGGTACATGGCGCCCACTTCGCGCGCCATGCCCACCATGGAGAGGCAGTCGGGGCGGTTCGGCGTGATCTCCAGATCGAGCACCGTGTCGGCCAGCTTCAGGTAGTCGGCGATGGGCATGCCCACCGGCGCGTCCTCGGACAGGACCATGATGCCGGAATGGTCGCCGGAGAGCCCCAGCTCGCGGCCGGAGCAGCACATGCCGCTGCTGGCCACGCCGCGTAGCTTCGACTTCTTGATCTTGAAGTCGCCGGGCAGCACCGCGCCCACGCAGGCCACCGGCACCTTGATGCCGGCCGCGATGTTCGGCGCGCCGCACACGATCTGCACCGGCTCGCCGGCGCCCACGTCAACCGTCACCACGTGCATGTGGTCGCTGTCGGGGTGCGGCTCGCACGTTTCCACGAACCCCACGACCACGCCGTCGAGCGCCGCGCCGGTCTTCTCAACCGCCTCCACGCCCGTGCCCGTCAGATCGAGCCGGTCGCAGAACGCCTTCGTGTCCGCCGGCACGTCCACATACTCAGAGAGCCATTTGAGTGATACTTTCATCGTTCGCTTCCTATCCTTGATGCGCACAGGGCGCATATTACTTCCGTTGGCATGAGCGCTTTCACGCTCGCATGAGATCCTTCGACTCCGCGCTTCGCGCTCCGCTCAGGATGACAAAGTGCAATTCCGCCGGAACGGGCGATCAGGAGATCGCCCCTACGAGGTCTTCCTCTCATCAAGCGCTTGTCTGCCTGAACGCCCCAAGGCCAGCAGACCCGCTTATCCCTCTAGCAACAGCGCTTGCAGCTACGTCCACCGTGCGAAGGGGCGCTCGGCGATGCCCACCAAGCGAGTTCCGCAGCGCAGCGAGGACTGTCCGAGCGACTGGGCGTCGCCGAGCGCCCCGCCAGAAACCTTAGAACTGCCGCAAGAAGCGCATGTCGCCTTCCAGCAGCATGCGCAGATCGGGCACGTTGTACTTCAGGCAGGCGATGCGCTCCACCCCCATGCCGAACGCGAAGCCGGAGTACTTCTCCGGGTCGATGCCCGACATGGACAGCACGTTCGGATCCACCATGCCGCAGCCGAGGATCTCCAGCCAACCGGTGCCCTTGCACATGCGGCAGCCCTCGCCGTGGCAGATGCCGCAGCTCACGTCCACCTCGGCCGACGGCTCCGTGAACGGGAAGTAGTGCGCGCGGAAACGCGTTTTGCGTTCCTCGCCGAACACCTGCTTGCACAGGTAGTCGAGCGTGCCCTTCAGGTCGCCGAACGTGATGCCCTCGTCCACCACCAGACCCTCGATCTGGTGGAACTGCGGAAGGTGGCTGGGATCGGCCACGTCGCGGCGGTACACCTTGCCCGGCGCGATCACGTAGATGGGCAGCTCGCGGTCCTCCATCGCGTGCACCTGCACGCCCGAGGTCTGGGTGCGCAGCAGCACGTCGGACTCTCCGCGCACGCTGGCGGCGTCGCCCGAGCGGTCGACCACGTAGAACGTGTCGGCCAGACTGCGGCTGGGGTGGTCGGCTGGGGCGTTCAACGCCTCGAAGTTGTAGTAATCGGTCTCCACCTCGGGGCCGTGGGCCACCGTGTAGCCCAGGCCGAGGAATATCTCGGATATCTCGTCGGTGATGGCGTTGATGAGATGGCGCGTGCCCATCTGCTGTGCGCGGCCCGGCAGCGTCACGTCCACGGCGGCCGCGTCGATGGCGGCGGCCAGCTCGGCGGCGTCGAGGGCAGCCTTGCGCGCGGCCAGCGCCTCCTCCACGGCGGAGCGCACCTCGTTCACCGTCTTGCCCACCTGGGCGCGTTCCTCCTTGGCCACCTGGCCCATGCTGCGCAGATGCGCCGTCAGCGTGCCGGCCTTGCCCAGCACCCCGATGCGCACCTGCTCGAGCGCGGCCGTGTCGGCCGCCTGTGCGATGCGGGCGAGCGTCTGCTCGCGCAGCGCCGCCACCTCGTCCACGATACCCATGTCCTCGCGCTTCCTTTCCGTCTCTTCCCCGCGCCGCCTGCGGCGGACGCGCATAAAAAAGAGCCTTCTCTCGCCCTGGTTCGCTGGGGATTGCTCCCCGATCCAAGGACGAGAGAAGGCTCTCGCGGTACCACCTCGGTTGACGGCCGCGCATGCGTCCGCCCGCTCGTTTCGCCCTGTGACGGGAGCGCCCGTCGCGTCCTACTTGGCGTCTCGGCGCGCAAGGCGCACCGTCCGCGTTCAAACGCGCTGCTCGGAAGGGAATCGCCGTCCTGGTCGTCCGGGTGCTTTCAGCCGGTGGCACCCGTCTCTGGTGACAACCGCGTCGCACGGCGCTGTCTTCGTCGTCGCATGTAACCGTGAAGTGTAGCACACATCCGACGCTGTGCGCAAAAGGAGCTCATAGCATCGAAAGCGCCGTTTCTTTGGTTTTGCAGGGTGCTGACTTTGCCCTTGCCGCTCAACAAGGTGCGTTTCCGCAGATAGACGGCAAGGGTAGATGCCCGTGCCCTACGACGCGATCGCCGAAAGCGCGCTTTCGCCGGCTTATGATACACCTATTTACAAGAACCGGTAGTTCACCGTGCGCAGGCCCCAGTCGTTGCACGACGAGAAGCCGAAGGCCTTCCACACGCCGGGCTGCAGATCGAGCGAGCGACTGCCGCCGCCCATGTAGCCGCAGTCGTTCACGGTGGCGAGCACGGTCATGCCCATGTAGGATATCTCGACGGTGCGGCCGTAATATTGCCAGTACCGGGGCCACGCCATGGGCACGGCCACGCCCATGGACCAGTCGTCGCACACGGCTCCTGTGGCCGTGGTGCCGGGATTGGGCGTGTAGGGGTCGGTGGAACCGCCGTAGGCGGAGGCAACGCCCGTCGACCAGCCTATTCCCGGGTCGGGCATCGGCTCCGGATCGGGCGTCGGCGAGGGGGTCGGGTCGGGCTCGGGCTGCTGCACCTGGTCGCCGGGGCGCATGGTGTTGGTGTTCGACTCCTCAACGGCCACCGGCTCGCTCACCCCGCCCTGGGCCTCCGCCTCCTCGGCCTTCCGTTGGAGCTCCTCGATGACGGAAGCGTACTCACTCTGCGCCCCTTGCAGCTGGGACGACGCGGCCGTCACCGTCTGCTCGGCCTCCGCCTTCTTCTCCTCAAGCTCGGCGAGCTTCTTGTCCTGCTCGTCTTTCTGCGCGTTCAGATCCTCGATGAGCGCGTCGAAGCGCTCAGAGCGTTCTTTCTGCGCCGCTATCTCGTCGGATTGATAGCGCATCACGGCGGAGAGGTAGAAGAGGTTGCGCACGAACTCGTCGAAGTCCTGCGAGTCCAGCAGCACCGAGACGAGCGATTGCGCGGAGCCGCCGCGGTATTCGTAGGCGGCGGCCTTGCCGAGGGCGGAACGGCCTTCGATGAGCTCCTGCTGGGCCGCCATGGCCTGGGCGGTGGTCTCGTCGATGCGTTGCCGCAAATCGGCGACCTCCTGCGCGAGCGCCGCGTGGTCGGCCGAGATGCCCTGCATCTGCGACTCGGCACCGTCGAGCGCGCCCTGCGCCTCTTCGACGGCCTTTTGGGCCTCGGCCGCCGCGGCGTCGTCGGGTGCGTCTTCGGCCCAAGACGCTTGCGGGCCCAACCCGCTGACGAGCGCCGCGGCGAGAACGCAACTCAGCACGGCGCGAGCGGCCGTCTGCCCGGCCCCTCGTGCACGGCTCGTCGCGCCGGAGGGTTCGAGGTCCCGTGCGATCGTGTGCGTGTTCGGTTCCATAGGTAGGTCCTTAAGCTGCGAGCAGCCGGTCGTGCGCCTCGTCGAGCGCTGCGATCAGGTTCGTGATGAGCGGTTCGTTGTCGGTGAAGTACTCGTCGTCGTAATCGGCATCGGACATGACGGCCATGAGGTAGTCGCCGGACGCGGGCTTCACGATGCCCGCGTCGTTGAGCGCGCCCATAGCGTACCACGGGGTGTCGATCTCGTAGCCCGCCTTCGCGAGCACCTGATGGTCGGCCCCGAGCGCCCGGCGGATGAACGAGGTGCCCGTTTGCGCGAACAGATCCTCGCACAGGGCCGCCTGCCCGCTGCCGCTCCTCAGGTACTTGCCCACGCCCAGCCACAGCTTGGCCAGGTCGCGCGGCGTGTAGTACGGGTACCACTCGCCGCCCCAGGCTGCGGCGTCGACCCCGGTGGCAGCCGCCCACTCGTCGAAACCGGCGCCGTAGTCGTCGCGCAGAAGCGCATAGCCCGTGTTGTCGGAATACACGATGGTGTTGGTGAGCACGGTCTGCAGATCGTAGGTGCTCGCATCGTCGGTGGCCATGATGCCGGTGCCGTCCATCACGATGTCCTCGAACACCTCGTCGGTCAAAGCCGCCCGGCCCTCGTCGACGAGCGCCTGCGCCACGTAGGTGACGAACGGGGCCTTGATGGTACTGGCCGAGAAGCACTCGAAATCGGCGTTGCAGCCCAAACCCCGCTGCGTGGCGAAATCGTACACGACGAAACCGGCCTCGTATCCCGCCTCGCGGAAGGCGTCGAGCGCCGCGGCAACGCCGGGCACCTCGGACGCGTCCACCGTGCGCTGGGAACCCGACGCGTCGAACAGGTTCACGTCGCCCGAGCCGGAAGCGGCGTCGAGTGCCGAGGGGGCCACCACGGCCGCCTCGGCACTGGGAGTCGGCGCGGCAGAAGCCTCGGCGTCCACGGCGGGCGCCGCATCGTCGACCACCGTGCCCAACGACGGGGTCGGCTCCTCGAGACGGTCGGCGGTGGCGCCCAGCGCGGTGGCGATCCCGAAGAACGCCACGACGCCGCACAGAACGGGAACGGCGACCTTCGACCAGCCGGGCAGGTGCCGCACCCGCCGACGAAGCCGGCGCAATCCCGCGCTCACGTCGATCGCCACGTCGCCTCACCCCTTTCCGTCGCATCGCTTCCGCCTCGCGCCCCGAGCGCATGCCCCGAGCGCAACACGCCGCCTGGGCGGCGGCGCGTTCGAAGTTTTTCTGTTCCGAGTATTCCGTAACGGCCCGACAACGGCAAGACGACGCGCGCGAACAACACAACAGCGCCACGGTCTGACCGCAACGTTTCCGCACGCGGCGGAAAGGGCCCGTCACTCGTCGTCGAGGTTTTCTTCCAGCTTCGCGATACGGCGTTTCGCCAGGTGGTAATAGGCAAGCAGCACCAAGAACACCAGAAGCCCGGCTTGCAACCCCATGACAACGCCGACCGCGTTCGCAGAGGCTACCTGTCGCAAGCGCGCCCCTGAAGTCGCGAAAATCACCGCTGTGAAGCGATTTCGGCGCCTTGGAAAGCCTTCACCGACTCCGCAGCCGCCATCTTCGCGTGTTCTATACACGTTATCCCAGATCGCGAAGAGCGGGTGCGGCAATTATCGTGTCGCTGAGCTTCACAGCGGTGATTTTCGTGTCTTCGAGCACCGTTCGCGTGCGTGTTGCAGCTCCTTGCCAAGGATCGGCGCGGACCCGCTCGTGGTAGTATGGGACTGCGTGGATCGACGCAGCGCGCGCGGCCTGCGCGACCCGCCTTCCCGCTCCGGCCTGAAAGGATCGAACCGATGGACCCCTCCCCACGCGAGACCTGCATGAGCGTGCGGCTCGCGACACTCGACGATGCGGAATCCATGCGCGCGGTGTACGCGCCGTACGTCGAGGCGCCCGTCACCTTCGACACCGCGGCGCCCACCCCTGCGGGGTTCTCCGCGCGCATGGCCGACGCGATGCGCGCCTACCCGTGCCTCGCCCTCGAGCAGAGCGGACGCATCGTCGGGTTCGCGTACGCGCACGCCCAGGCCAGCCGGGCAGCCTACCGGTGGAACGTAGAACTGTCGGTGTACCTCGAGCAAGGCGCAACCGGCTGCGGTTGGGGACGCGCATTGTACGGCGCGCTGCTGGAGCTGCTGCGCGCGCAGGGCATGAAAAGCGCGTACGGCCTGGTGACGCTGCCGAACACGGCGAGCGAGCGCCTGCATGAGGCCTTCGGGTTCAAGCGTTGCTGGGTGCAGCCGCACGCCGGCTGGAAGGCGGGCGCATGGCACGACGTGGCCTGGTACGTGAAGGAGCTCGCCCCCTTCGACGACGATCCGGCGGATCCCGTGCCGTTCGACGAGCTGGCCCGCACGCGCCTCGAATTCGTGCGGCAGGTCCTCGCGAACGCGGGCGCCGCGCTCGCCCACCGCGCGTAGGGGTCGGCCATGCAGCCCCAGCGCCTGTTCGAGATCGTGTATTTGCTGATGGAGCGTTCGCCGCGCCCCGCAGGCGAGCTGGCAGCGCGCCTCGAGGTGTCCGAGCGCACGGTGCGCCGCGACGTGGACGCGCTCTCGGCCGCGGGCGTTCCGGTGTACATGACGCGCGGCAAGGGCGGCGGCGTGCACCTCATGGACGGCTACGTGCTGGACCGCTCGGTGCTGAGCGAGCGCGAGCAGGACGACATCATGGCCGCGCTCTCGGCGCTCAACCGCACGGGAGCCGCAGGCGTCGCGAGCGACGAGACGGCCGCGCGCCTGGGGCGCCTGTTCCAGCGCGAGAACGTGGACTGGCTGGACATGGACTTCTCGTTCTGGGGCGCGCCGCCGAACTACCGCGCCGCATTCGACACCATCCGCGACGCCACCATCGGGCGGCATCCGCTGTCGTTCGCCTACTTCGACGCCGCGGGCAACCGCACCGAGCGCACGGTGGAGCCCGCCCAGCTCATGTTCAAGGAATCGTCGTGGTACCTGCGCGCATGGTGTCGCGAACGGAATGCGTGGCGCCTGTTCAAGCTGTTCCGCATCGACTGGGAGACGTTGCGTGCGCTGCCGGAAACGTTTCAGGCTCGCGAGCTGCCCGCGCTGGACGAGGGCGGTCATATGAGGGGCACCGATCGGTTGGTCATGCGCTTCGCCGCTCAGGCCGAGTCGCGCGTCCGCGAGGAGTTCGCACCCGAGACGATCACGCGCGAGGCCGACGGCAGCTGGCGCGTGACCCTCGCATGCGACATCACCGAGCGCACGCGCTACTACCTGCTGTCGTTCGGCCCCCCGCTGGAAGTGCTCGAACCACCCGACGTCCGCGTCTGGCTACGCGAGCAAGCGGCAGCCGTGGCGCGCACCTACGCTTCCGACGACCTCCCGTCCAGCAGCGCTTCGAGCAGCCCCGCCGCGGACCGGTAGAACGGCTCGCGCGTTTCTTCCGCGACTTTGCGCGCGAAGCGAGGCATCCACGTGCGCGCGTGCTCTTCGAGAAAGCGATCGTGCGCGCCGGCCCAACCGCCTTCGGGAGTCCCGACCCCTTCGGGGGCCTCGACCATGCCGTATGCGAGCATGCAGAGCCACTGTAGGAATTCCAGCTCGGTCGCCGCGTGGTCGAGCGGCTCGTTCGTGCCCTCGGGCCGCCCGACCCCGCACGCCTCCATGAAGTGTTCCACCTCCATGGAGTGCGGGCTCACGAACAGCAGCGCCTGCACCCCGTCGTCGGCCGCGCGCCACACGCCCTCGAAGGGAGACGCGAGGGGTTCGGGCGCGCCCACGAACAGGCGCGTGGCCTCGACGCGCAGCGCATGCAAAAGCTCTTCGATTCCGCGCCCGTCAACTTGCCCCGATTGGAAACCATCCCCCATGGGGACGCCCAGCGCCTTCACGACCTCGGTCGCCGCCTCTTCCCACTCGCCGCCGGCCACGGCCTTGGCGAGGGTTCGATCGGGATAGCGGAACGAGAGCACCAACAGCTCGTAGGCGACGGCGCGAACCTGCCACACCGAGGCCTCGCTCGGCTTCGGCGCTTCGCCCACCTTGCGCACCGCATCATTCATCGCGCATGTCCTTCCTCTTCTTGATCAGGCCGATAATCCATTTACCATGCACGACCACGTGCAAAAGCAGCAGAGCCAAGAGCACCTTGGCCGCGATGGAGTGCAGCGGATCCCAGAAAAAGTACCCCTCGGCGTACAGCCCCATCGACGGCAGAACCGCGCCCGAAACGCCCAAGCCCGATACCGTGACCACCATAAACGCAATGAGGACCAACGCGTCGAGCACGAGGTTGCCCCGCGCGCCCCAGGTCGAGCCCTTAAACCCCGAAACCGCCGACCGCACCCAGTCGACATGCACGGCGCAGTGCACCAAAAGCACCAGCAAGACGCCGAGCCCCAGCCATTCGTGCGCGCTGATCCCGGTGAGGGCGGGGTTGGCGACGACCAGGTACACGACCAGCATGACCGTATCGATCGCAAGATTCTTTCTTCCGTCCACGGCAGCCCCCTAGAGCTTCTTGACCAACAGCACGAGTCCGACCACGAGCACCACCGGCGCAAGGATCCAAAGGTTCAGGCTCCCGTCGCTCGGCTGGTAGTAGCGGGTGGCCAGCGTGTCCCACGCATGGCATTCGACGCTCGAGCACGATGCCTCGGGGCACGTCATCTCGTGCACGCCGTCCGGCTCGGGCACGTTGCCGAAGCCATGGCACTCCCCGCTCGCGCAAGAGGTGGCAGGGCACGGCGACGTTGCCGCAATGGCCTGCGGCAGCCCCACCGACGGGTCGGCCGCCGTCCCCGCCGCGAACACGCACGCGCCGACGAGCGCGAAGGCGGCCGAAGCTATCAGAAGTTTTCTCACCATAGTCTCCATCGCCCTTCAAGACGGGAGCGCCCGCGGTGCAAGGCCAGACGAACGGGCAAGCGGGCGCTTCGTCGAACAACGGAGACGCGCCGGGCAGGGAGGGACGACCCGATGCGCCTCCGACCGAACGGTTAGTGGGACTTCTCGGTCGGCCTGAGCGAAAGGTATTTGAAACCCAGCAGCAGAAGCAGAGCGCCGAGGCCGAACACGCCGAGTACGATGCTGAATTCGATGGGCTGCGGCCAGTACACCATGCCTCGGTAGGCGTTCGTCAACGAGCCGGTGGCGTCGGTTACGGTGTACGGCGTCATGACGCCCGCATAGTCGATGTTGGGGATCTGGAAACCGCCCACGAGCAGCTGCACGCGCTTGCAGAAGATGCCGACAATGGCCAAAAGCGAGCCGACCACGATGAGCGGGTTCGTGCGCAGCTTGGGAACGAAGGCGATAACAGCCGTGATGGCGCACCCGATAACCTCGACCCAGAAGAACGGGGCGAGCGGCCCGGCCACGAGCATGTTGACCACCCCGGTTCCCGATCCGCCCGGGAAGGCGGACGTGAGCAGGTCGCAGGCGAAGAAGTACAGGTCAATGCACACGAACGCGCCCAGCATCTTCACCATCTTGACCACGTTCTCCTGGGCGAGCTCCATGTACCCGGCGCGGCGCAGGGCGATGATGACGACGAGCACGAGCGCGACGCCGCACACGAGCGCCGAGGACACGAACCACGGGGCCAGCAGCGCCGTGTGCCAGAGCTCGTGGGCCTGCTGCAACCCGAAGATCCACGCCGTCACCGAGTGCACGAGCACGGCGGTGACGAGCGCGATGACCGAGATCACGCGCAGGGCCTTCTCGGACCCCTTGCCCCCCTCGAAGCGAAGCGTGGCCCACAGGTACACGATCGACAGGATGAGGTACACCGCCAGCACGATGATGTCCCACATAAGGGGCGACCCCAGGTTTGAGTACGCGAAGAGCTCCCACAAACGCAGCGGCTGCCCCAGGTCGACGACCACGAACCCGATGGCCAGCACCGTGCAGCAGATGGACGTCCACACGGCGATCTTCGAGATGCCGCCGAAGCCCTTCATGCCGAAGGCGCGCGGCACCGAGCTGATGATGAGGCCGCCGGCCGACAGGCCAACCAGGAACATGAACATGGTGATGTAGAGCCCCCACGAGTCGAGGTTGCGCATACCGGTCTGCACGAAGCCGCCGGAGAGCTGCACGCCCCAGAGGACCAGGCCCGCAATGGTCACGATCGCGGCCACGACGATGCCGACGTTGAGCCCCTTGCCCCCGAACTTGGCAGCAGGAGCCTTGGCGGCTTGCGCCGCCTGAGTAGTCTCAGACATGTTGTTCTCCTTTTCTGCTTAGACGAGGTAGTAAACGGAGGGGTTAGTGCCCATTTCGGGAAGGAGCTGCATATGCTCGCGTTCGCGTATGAGCCGCGAAACTTCCGAGTCGGGATCATTAAAGTCGCCAAAATGTCGGGCTCGTCCAGGGCAAACCTCGATACAAGCCGGTTGAAGGCCCTTTGCCAGTCTATGCCAGCACATCGTGCACTTTTCCACTACGTGCTTCTGGTGCTTCGGCACGTCGGCATCGCCTGTGTCAATGCCGATAGGATACTTAGGTTCCTCCCAGTTAAACGAGCGCACGCCCGTGTAAGGGCACGCTGACATGCACATGCGACAGCCGATGCACTTGTCGTAGTCCTGTCGCACCACGCCGGTTTCCTCGTCTTTGTACGTAGCGCCGACCGGACACACCTTCACGCAGGCGGGGTTGTTGCAGTGCTGACAGGAGACGGTCAAGTTTTCCATCGTCAAGTTGGGATACGTGCCCGATGGCGTCGTGAGGTGCTCTCCGCCTATCGTGAGCACTCGATTCCACCATATTCCTTCGGGCTCGTTGTTCTCAGACTTGCACATCATTGCGCAGGTGCTGCACCCCACGCATCGTTTCGTATCGACGATCATACCCAATCTTTGCGTAGCCATCAGTTATCACTCCCCGTCCCATACCTTGACATCGCAGAGTACGTCCATAAAACTTTGGTTCACAGCCGCCGGATCGTAAACCGACGATGACAATTCAGACCACGAACCCGCTTTGTGCTGATGCCTTTGCCAGTTTTTTGGATAAACCAACGTGCCTGGCTTGATCGCTTCGGAGTACACGGCTCGCGCGACGCAGCGTCCGCGATCGTTGTAGCATTCCACGTATGCCCCGTCATCGATTCCCTTCTCCAACGCTTGCGCAGGGTTGATCTTGACGGTCGGTTCCGGGTCGAGCTCTCGCAGCCAGCCTGTGCCGAACCATTGGGAATGGACCATATACATGGATCGCTCAGAAAGCAGCGTGAAAGGATACTCGCTGTACTTCTCATTTTCCGGCCAAGCTTCAGCGGGCGGGAAAAACCGCGGTAGGTGCTCGCGCTCAACATCTAGTTTCTTAGCCGTCGCACCAGCCAAAGTGGGAGTCTCCACATAGAATTCTAGGCGTTTGGATGGAGTAGTGAACACCCCACCCTCCCATCGAATCACGGGATCGCTCGAATGCCAGCCTAAAACCCCCGCCTCCTTGAGTTTGTCATAGGTAATACCGAATTTCTCACCTGCAGGGGTATCGATATAAGCATGCATCCATTCTTCATCGCTCTGGAAAACTTTGTCGGATAATCCCATCTTGTCGGCCAGCAGGCGGACAATCTCCGAATCGGGCTTCGACTCGTAAAGCGGATCGATGATTTTGGGGTTGTGCACAACATAATTTGCCTGGCGGCCACCGAACACGTCCTCGCATTCGAACCACTGGGCTATCGGCAAAACCAGATCGGAATAACGCGCCGTATCGGTCATGGCGGAGTCGGCCGTGACAAGAAACTCCAGATTCGGAAGCGCATCGAGTAGGGCGTTTGTGTTCGTTGCGGTACTCAGGGGATTGCCTTCGAGAACGAATGCAGCTTTGATGGGATATTCTTTGCCAAGGAATTTGCCCGTATTCAATACTTCAGGCAAGTCCATGATGGACACCGTTTTCGAGGTGCTTGCACCTGCAGCGGAGGACAGCTTCGTGTTGAAGCCAGGATATACACCGAGATTGACTGGACCGTAGCTGGCACCAGGAAAACCATATTGTCCAACTAATCCGGCCAACGTCGCGCCGGCATGGGCGGTATGGACACCGTTATCATAGGCTTGCGAACCCCATCCACAGCGATGAGTAACGGGGCCATCTGCGGCATAGTGGGCCAACTCGATAATAGTTTCCGGGGGAACCTCGCATAGATCACAGGCAGTTTCAGGAGGATATTGCGCAATCTCATCGCACAGCAAACGATAGGCCGTGTCGCATTCGATACCTTGGATCGTGAACGTTCCCAGCAAAACTGGATTTGCAGCTCCTTCAGATGGGACCGGCGCGTCCGAGCCATCCACCATTACGGCAACCGGATCTACTATCGTAGGCTTCCCCGTTGCCGAGTTCACTGGCCCCTCGGTCGGTTCAATTCCCAAATCGCTCATACGAAGGAACTTCCCCGTATCGCGGCGAACAAGGAACGGAGCGACCGTGTGATCTCGCAGAAACGTTTTATCCACCAGGTCCTCTTTGACAATCACGTTCATCATTGACAATGTGAGAGCCGTATCGGAGCCGGGTCTTACTGGAACCCATAGATCGGCTTTTGCGGCGATCTGAGTATAGATGGGGTCGATCACAATGAGTCTCGATCCCGCTTCAAGCGCATCCGCAACAAAGTGCCACTCTTGCAATTGGGCCGAAGTCAGGTTATTTCCCCACAAAAAAATGTTCTTTGCATTGACAAGATCGTCGGGACCATTACTCGACCATATGCCTATCCATCCGGTCACGCGCGCCGTACCATAAGCGTTCGCCATATCGACACCAGGACCTATGCTTGAAGCATTCATTGCGTTGAATAGCGTTGCGTAGGATTCTTGGACGATCATCCCTCGGTTACCTGACACGGACCACTTCGCAACCGCTTGAGGCCCATATTCTTCCTGAACCCGCATGAACGTATCAGCAATTTCATTGATGGCATCGTCCCAACTGATTCGCTCCCATACGCCGGCACCGCGCTCCGTACCCTCTGCGCGTCGCATTGGGTATTTGACGCGCTCGGGATCGTAAATCCTCCATGGATGGCTGATTCCTCGCAAACATATCCGGTTGTTCTTTTCGTCTGGATAGGGAGCCATGGATGTTTTGACCACTTTGCCGTCCCGAACATGAACGTTGAGGCGACATCCGCCGAAGCAGTTGGGTCGGCAGATTCCCTGCGATATTCGCTCTTCACTGGATGCCGACTGGCCTGTTTGGCGCTCTTCCGCCAATGCCGTCAGCGTAGGGTACGCTGCTCCAGCAACAGCCGTCGTTCCCACAATGGCACCAGTGGTTTTCAGGAAGCTTCTACGAGTGAGCCCGCCTTGCGAACTATCCGTTCCCGACATTTCTCCTCCTCAGATTCTGTCGGGATATCCCCTCGATGACTTCCGGCCGCATACGCAGGTGCCTCGCGACCGAAAAACCGATTCTTCAGGATACCCCTCCTACACCTTGAGAGAATTGGCCAAATCTCCACTGGCTGCACAATACCAAGTTATCCTAGGATAATCAAGACTTATCCTAGGATAACTTGGTATTGTCTTATTCTATTTTTGGAATAGATCATCGATTATCAGAAAGGTCATTTCCCGACGATTTTGCTCATATCATCAGGGAAAACATCGCCGAACCCTTCAGAGAACGAGCTGGGCACCACCACAGTACCGCCCGTGTCGCGCACACTCTCGTACAACAGATGCATGCGTCTGATGGCCAAGGCGTTGTCGTTCTCGTCGTAGGCCTCCCCCACTTCCTTCGCCATCTCGGAGATGGTCTGCTCGGCCTCCATGAGGATGATGCGGGCCTTCTTGCGCTGCTCGGCTTGCGCCTCGAGCGACATGGCCTCCTGGAGCGACTCGGGCACGACGATGTCGCGAATCTCCACCGACAAAACCGAGATGCCCCACTGCGACGTCTTCTCGTCCAGCACCTGGGTGAGCTCTTTGTCCAGCTGGTTGCGGCGAATGGTGATCTCGGCCACGCCCGAGCGTCCGATGGCGTCGCGCAGGGCGGTCTGCGCGGCCAGTTGCACGGCCAGGCTGTAGTTGTTGATTTCCATGCACGCCTTCTCGGCGTCCCACACCATCCAGTACAGCACGGCGTCGATGTCGAGGGGAATGAGGTCGGCCGTCAGCGTCTCTTTCGCACCGAACGGCACCGATCTCATGCGCATGTCCACGCTCAGGGCGCAATGCTCCACGATGGGGAGCGTGAACACGAGGCCCGGACCAGAGACGCGGTTGAGCTTGCCGAACCGCAGCACGACGAGCTTCTCCCACTGCTGGGCGATGTGCACCGTGGAGATGGCGAGCCACCCTACGATGAGGGCCACCGCCACGCTCACGGCGTCGAAGCCGCCGAACGCAAGCCACCACAGGCCCAGCACCAGCGCGAACACAATCGCAAACAGCGCTATCGAGAAGATCAGCGCACCCGCCTTCGAAGCCGTCCGATCGGTTTCGAGCACCTGGGTCTCGGCGACGACGCCGTGGCTGCTCTGCTTCTGCGCGTTCGCCTTGTCGCTTCTCATGCCTTCCCTCTTTCGCTCAGTCCTTGCCACCGCTTCGTTCCTTCTCCATCTCGCGCATCTTCTTCTTGATGCGCTTGTTCACGTCGTCGAACGACAAGCCCATGGCAAGGCAGGCGTCGACGCAATCCTCGATGAGCGTGTCGACCGATTCGAACTTCTCGCTCTTCTCTTCCTCGATCTCGCGCACGATGGCGCCGCGCCCGGGCTTCGAGTCGATGTACCCCTCGTCCACCAAGCTGATGTAGGCCTTGTTGACCGTGTTGAAGTTGATGGATATGTCAGCCGCCAAGCCGCGCACGGTGGGCAGCTTCTCCCCGGGTTTGAAGTAGCCGGTCGTGATCAGGTACACCATGCGGTTGCGCAGCTGCAGCCAGATGGGCAGATCGCTTTCTTTGTCTACTTCGAACCATGCCACGTTGCTTTGCCGCGCTCCTTCGCTTGCTTGCCGGCGAACCGCTTCATTGTATCCCAAGCGCCGCCATGACGGACGCCGCGATATCCACAGCCATGCCCGCCTCGGAAACGCACCAACGCAGGAAGAACCCTCCCACCAGCACGAACGCCCCCGCAGCCACGGCCGGGCGCGCTGCTCCCTTGCGATTGAGGACCTCGCAGACGAACGGAGCGATAAGCCCGAGCGCCACCACGAGCCCGAGGAACGGCGCGGCCAGGTCTCCTTGCACGAGCCTCTCGGCCGACGCTTGGGCGGTTCCGCCCCCCAGATAGGCCGCGCCCACGAACAGCGCGAGCACGACGAGTTCGCACACGATGGCCGCCGCGTCGATTTTCCGCAGGCGGTCCAGCGTCGCCGCGAACCCCTCGCCTGCGCCGGTCAGCACGACCGCGCAGATGAGCAATGCGATGCCGGTGGAAAGCGCCGACACGACGAACAGGACGGGCAACCAGGGCGATGCCCACAGCGGCACCGACGGCATGCTCGAGAGGAACAGGCCCGTGTACACCATCACCACGAAGGCAACGATCGCGAGCAGAGGGCGAACGACCAGCACGAACACCCTCGGAAAAGACGGCCATCCGAACGTCCAAACCAACAGGGGAACCGCTGCGAGCGCGACGAGGACGAGCAGCGCGAAGGCGCCGACCGTGATGAAGGAGAACGTAGGCTGGAAGAGGAGCGCGAGCGCCCGCTCGCCGCGTCCGAGGTCGAGGAACAAGCAGGCAGCGCCGATGACGACGGCGGCGATCCCGGCTGCGTAGACGGGTCCGAAGAACCGGCGGTACGCCTCTTTCGGAGCGTAGCGCCTGCCGCATTCGGCAGCGATCGCCTGCGGGGACAGGCATTCGAGTACGGCGGACACGAGCAACAGCCCGGCACCCGCACCGCCCAGGAACAAGTACCAAACCGTCAGATCCCCCAGCATCTCCCACCCCCTCATCGCCCGCTTGCCCGCACGCTCCACGACACCGCACAGCCATTCTAGGCGATGCGCGCTCCCCTGTCATCTTGAGCTGAACAGCGAAGCTGCGGAGTCGAAGAATCCCCGAGGCGCCGCTGACGTCCTCGCCCAGAACGGCAGAACGTGAGCGGCAACATCCATATCAAGCGAGACCCGAGCCCAAATCGGCGATGCGACGTTTCGCGGCCGCAGCATGCCGGCCTCCCGCCTCCGGATACAAAAGCGAAGCCGCCGTTACCCCCTTATCGATATCGTCGAGAACCTCATCGAGCACTCTGCCCACCACGCGAGCAGAGAGACCCCAGCTCGTCGCCTCCCCGATAACGTGTTCTCGGTCGATTCGATCGGCGCGGATCCTCCCGTCGACACGCATGCCCAACGTCAGCACGTGCGGCGTTATCTCACGCGCGGGAACCACGTCGTACAGAGGGCTGAGGGACACCCCACCCTTCGCGTCGTGCACAAGCGAATAGTTCTTCGCGTGCGCGTCGGTGTTTCCCAAAACGAGGTTGACCGTCATCTGCTGCAAGAGGGTCAGCATCTGTGCATGCGGATCGAGAGCGTATGCGGAAAGAAGCGCTGCTATGCCCCGAAACGTCGGATCGCTCTTTCGAGCAGATCGCTCGGCAGCGTACTTCTGCTCAGGTCCCAACCCCAACGCCTGCGCGCAGTCTTCTTGATGCATTCGGATGACGCTCCCCTGCTCGAGCTTCCGGTCGTAGCGCCTGATCACCAGGACGGGCGTGCCGTCGCGCAGACGATACAGCGCCGATTCCGCCGTATCTGTCGCATGCCGGGCCGCAACCATGGCCCACGCCTCGCCCTCGCATAAACCGAGAAGTCGTCCTTGCGGTTGCGGCTTGAGTATATGGGTTGTTGGAGCGCCCGAAAGGGGAAGCCCGACTTCGAGATGTTCCACCCGCCCATCGGCCACCTCGACCTCGCGCAAAGCGGTCACGCACAGCTTCTCCTGGTAGCCTCCCAGAGAAACGCGCATAGTGGATGCACTGTCGTAGGGATGCGTTGGTAAAGCGGCCAACCGTCGCGCAAGCTCTTCCTCATCGAGCCGTATGGTCGAACCGCTTTCGCCGCTATCAACGGCGCCCGTTGGAACGACCTTTACCGCGCCAGCGCATTCCCAACCAACCTCGCGAAGCAGATCGAGATATGAGCCCGAAGAAATGCCGAAGAAGCGGCGCAGCTCGTTCAACCTCGTATCTTCAGGAAGGAGCCCGCTGAACCATCTTCGCGTGGCTTCGCGATCGAACGGTTCCTCTCGCACGGGCAAAGCGCACGACAGCTGCACGCCGCCCGCGTGCGCAGCGACGTAAGAAGGCTCGTAGCTGAATCGCGCACCGTCTCTCACGGGTTGCAGTCGACCGACAAGATCATCATGAAGGTACACCAGCAGGCAGTCATCGGACATGGCCGCCATCCTCCCGCTCGTCATCCGAAGCAAGTCTCACCGTCGTCTGCGCTGTCTTCGGTACCGCCACCAGGTTCAAACCAAGATAGCTTATCGCTTTCATCACGGTTTCGGAAGACACCGGCTTTCCGTTCTCAAGGGACGAGAGCGTCGCGTGCGAGACGCCGATCATCTCAGCGTAGTCTGCCTGGCTGATGCCGCGGGCCTTCCTACGCTGCTTCAAGAAATCGCCGAGCTGTTTGAGCGAATAGACGTTGCTCCACTCCATGCACGCTCCTAGCGTCAAAATTATTTGATATTGAGAGTATAGCACTCGATATCAAATATTCTTTATATTCCTTGTCTGTAGCTATATATCAAACATATTTGATATGCGCAAGAACGATTGTCAGCATCTTTTCTTTTATAACCGGACACGCCCTGTCCGGTAGCGTTCGGTATCGTGTCTTTCGTCAACGCAACCTAACGAGAGGACACTGCCATGAACTACGAAATCGTCGAGCTTCCCGCGCGCACCGTCGTCGGGCCCACCGTGCGCGCCTCCAACAACTCGCCGGAGGAAGGCGCCGTCATCGGCCAGCTCTGGCAACGTTTCATGGGCGAGGGCATGGACCGCGCCATCCCCGAGAAGCGCGTGGAGCCCTACGGCTGCTTCGGTCTGTACTACGACTACGACATGGGCAACATGAGCTATAAGATGCTCGTGGGCTGCGAGACCGACGCCGACGCGCCCGAGGGCATGGAGGCGCAGGCCATCGCCGCCGGCCGCTATGCGAAAATCGCCATCCGCGGCGGCGACTGCGTTGCCAGCGTCCAGAAAGCATGGGAGGACATCTGGGCCGACGAGGAGCTCACGGCGCAGCGCGCGTTCACCGTGGACTTCGAAGCCTACCTGCCGGGCGAGGACATGTCCTGCGCCGACATCGACGTGTTCGTGGCGCTGAAATAGCTCGCCGCGGTTGCTTGCCGAAGCGGCGAGGCACGTTTCGGCAAGCCCGAAGCGCGCCTCGCCGCTCGCTCTTCAGCAAGCCCCGGATAAGGCAACCGACGGTTGCTTGACGGAACCCGGAGCGCATGGTTCCATGGTGGGAGGTTTCGAACAACCCCGGAAAAGGAGCCAGCATGGCGATCAAAGACACGCTCATCGAAATCAGGGAGCAGAACGGCCTCACGCAAAGCGAGATGGCCGAGCGCCTGTTCGTCACGCGGCAAGCGGTGTCGCGCTGGGAGTGCGGCGATACGCAGCCGGGCATCGATACGCTCAAGCTCATCGCCACCACGTTCCACGTGCCCATCGAGGCGCTGCTGGAGCTGCCGATGCAAAGCGTGTGCCAAAGCTGCGGCATGCCGCTTTCGGGCCCCAGCCTGCTGGGCACCGAGGCCGACGGCTCTCCGAGCGAGCACCACTGCAAGTGGTGCTATGCGGACGGCGGGTACCTGGGCGACTGCACCATGGAGGACATGGTGAACATATGCGTGGAGAACATGACGAAGACCGAGGCGCCGTTCACAGAGGCCGAGGCGCGCTCCTACATGGAAGCGCTGTTGCCCCGGCTCGACCGCTGGAAGGACGCGGCGCCGACCGAGGCGCGGTAGCCCGAGGCGCGCGGAGCCCCGGGAAGGATCGCGTCGCGCGTGCAGCCGGAGCGTCCTTCGTAGGGGCGGTGCTTGCGCCGCCCGTTCGCGTGCAAGCGCGTAAATGTGCCCTCGGTTGCTTTTCCGGCTTCGCCGGAACGGGCGCTCTGGAGAGCGCCCCTACGGAGACGACCGCAGATGTGCACGGGGCGACCGCAAAAGGCGCGCGCCTCTGCGGCGCAACCCCCGCAACGAGAACAGGAGCAAACCATGGCCGGAGCGTTCGACTTCAAGAAAGAGTACCGGGACCTCTACCTGCCGAAAGCCAAGCCGGCGCTCGTCGACGTACCGGCCATGAGCTTCGTCGCTGTGGCCGGAGAAGGCAACCCGAACGAGGAGAACGGCGCCTACGCCGAGGCGCTTGCGCTCCAGTACGCCGTCTCGTACACCATCAAGATGGCGAAGATGGGACCTTGGCAGCCGGAGGGCTACTTCGACTACGTCGTGCCGCCGCTGGAAGGCTTGTGGTGGACCGCCGCGGGCGGGTTCGACGGGCGAAACATCCTCGACAAAGACAAGCTGAACTGGGTGTCCCTGATTCGCCTGCCGGAGTTCGTCACGCCCGACGTGTTCGCTTGGGCGCTCGAGCAGGTGGCGGCCAAGAAGCCCGAACTCGACGCGGAGAGAGCGCGCTTCCTGACGTTCGCCGAAGGGCCGTGCGCGCAGATCCTGCACAAGGGCCCGTACGACGACGAGCCCGCCACCGTGGCCGAGTTGGAGGCGTTCATCGCCGCCAACGGGCTGGCCGACGACATCGCCGACCCGAAGAACGCCGCAGCCCTGCTGGACGCGCTCGACGCAGACGGCGGCGTGCCGCCGGTGCGGCTGCACCATGAAATCTATTTGGGGGACCCGCGCCGCACGAAGCCGGAGAACCTGAGAACCGTCATCCGCCATCCAGTGAGGTCCGCGTGAGCGGGAGCGCGCCCGCACCCTGCCCCACCGTGCGGGCGCGCTCCATCCTGCAGAAGGTGCGCCATCACGGCGACGAGTGGTTCGGCATCGACTACAACATGAACCTGTACCGCGGCTGCTGCCACGGCTGCATCTACTGCGACAGCCGAAGCGAGTGCTACCGCGTGGACGACTTCGACCGCGTGCGCGTGAAGTTCGACGCGCTGGCCATTCTGCGTCGCGAGCTGCGAAGCCGCCGCGTGCGCGGCGTGGTGGGCGTGGGCGCCATGTCCGACACGTACAATCCCTTTGAGCGCGACCTGAACGTGACGCGCGGCGCGTTGGAGCTGCTGGCGGAGCACGGCTTCGGCGTGTCGGTGGACACGAAGAGCACGCTGGTCACGCGCGACATCGACCTGTTGCGCGCCATCGGCGGCGCGGGCGGCGCCATAGCCAAGCTCACCATCACCACCGCCGACGATCGCCTGGCGCGCCTCATCGAGCCGCATGCGCCAGCGCCTTCCGAGCGCTTCGCGGCGCTGGCCGAGCTCGCCGAGGCCGGCGTGTTCTGCGGCGTGCTGTTCACGCCCACCCTGCCGTGGGTGACCGACGACGAGACAACTGTACGCGGCGTGGTGGAGGGCGCGGCCGCGGCGGGCGCGCGGTTCGTCTACCATATGACGGGCGTGACCATGCGCGACCGCCAGCGCGACCACTTCCTCGAGCGCGTCGCCGCGGTCGACCCCGCCTTGCCCGACCGCTATCGGCGCGCGTTCGGCGAGCGCTACTTCTGCAACAGCCCGCGCGCGGCCGAGAGCCGCGCCCTGTTCCGCGCCCTCTGCAAGGAGCACGGCCTGCTCTGGCGCATGCCCGACATCATCGCCGCCTACAAGCCCGCCCAGCCCGTAGGCTCGCAGGGCAGCCTGTTCTGAGAGGGGCGAACGATGCCCGCCCTGCGCGCGCGCCGCGCCCGTCTCACGCGGCCGTGCCGCTCCAAGGCTTTATCTTCTCCAACTCGTCCGACAGCTCCCGGAGGGCCATCTCGGTATCGTATGCGACTTGCGCGCGCAACCAGTACCCGTTCGAGAGGCCGAAGAACTTGCACAGCCGAAGATCGGTATCGGCCGTTATCGCGCGCTTTCCGGCCACGATCTGGCCGATGCGTCCCGCAGGAACACCAACCTCCTTAGCCAACCGATATTGGGTGATGTTCATCGGCTCCAGAAACTCCTCCTTCAACAGCTCCCCCGGCGAGATGGGGACAACCGCGTACTCTATTCTTCCCATTATGCAAAACCTCCTTAATGCTAATCGACCATCTCAACGTCTTGGGCGCCTGCCGTCGTCCAGCGAAAGCATAGTCTGAACTGGTCGTTTATACGAATACTGTAACAGCCGTCACGATCCCCCTTCAACGCCTCAAGCCTATTGCCAGGAGGGACGCGCAGATCATCCAGCGTCAGCGCGATTTCTAACTGGCGTAGCTTGCGGCGCGCCACGCGCTCGAACGACACGAACCGTTTGACGCGAATTCCCTTCGCGAGCTTTTCAGCATCTTGGTCTTTAAAGGAAACGATCATGAAGAAATAGTAACGCTATACGTTAATAACGTCAAGCGTTACTATTTCTTCGGAACCGAAGTGTTGACTCGCCAGGTGTGCCGGGCGCAGGCGAAAAGAGAACGGGAGATGCTGGAGTGCCGCTACCGCTCCAGCAGGAAGCCGTGGCCGAGCGGGTCGGCGGCATCCACGAGGCAGGTCCCCACCCCGGTGAGGAACGCCGATCCCGTGATGCGCGGGACCACGGCGGGCACGCCGCCCACGGTCGTTTCCCGCTCCACGACGCCCGTGAAGCGCGTGCCCATGAAGCTCTCGCAGACCACGGGCTCGCCGCGCCCGATGGCGCCGCGTCGGTACAGCGCGGCCAGCTTGGCGCTCAAGCCCGTGCCGCACGGCGAGCGGTCGACCTGCCCGGCGCCGAACACCACCACATGGCGCAGCGCCGCAACGGCGGGGTCGGGCGCAGGGCCGTAGAACTCCACCAGATCGACGGCATCGATGTCGAGCGTCGGATGCTCCACGCGGATCGAGCGGTTCACGGCCTCCCTCACACGCGACCCGAACCGCGCGTAGGCGGACGCCGTCGCCGGCCCGATCTCGCCAAGGCCCAGCGGCGCGGCATCCACGAGCGCGAAGAAGCTGCCACCGAAGGCGATGGCCAGCGAAACGGCGCGGCCGTCCACGTCCACCGTCGCTTCATCGCAGAAGACGAACGAGGGCACGTTCTCGAACGAGACGGACTCCACCTTCCCGTCGCGCACGCGCGCCGCGGTGCGCACGAGCCCGGCGGGCGCCTCAAGCACGACCTCGTTATCGCCTTCGCGGGCCGCCACGATCCCGGTTTCGAGCACGGCCGCCGCTACGGCCATCGTGCCGTGTCCGCACATGTTCAAGTAGCCGCCCGTGTCCATGAACACGACACCGACCTGGGCCTCGGGGTCAACCGGCTCGCAGAGGAACGCGCCGAACATGTCGTGATGCCCGCGCGGCTCGAGCATGAGGGCGCGCCGAAGATCGTCGCAGCGCTCCTCCATCCAACGGCGCTTCTCGATCATCGTGGCGCCTTGCGGCTCGGCAAAGCCGCCCACGGCCACGCGGCACGGTTCGCCGGCCGCATGCACGTCCACCACCTGCACCGCCGCCTCGAAGCGATCGAAGTCCACCTTCGCCGTCAGATCCATGCCCGCACCTTCCGTCGTTTGCCCTGACGCTCCGAGCATAGCACAACGACGCGGAAGGCGCGGCTGATGCACCGCCGACGCCCCGAAAGCCCGTCCCCCTCTCCAAGCGCGCCAAAACCCACGCTCATCCATGCCGGACGCCCGCGCCGCATGAGGCACCCGCCGGCAGGCAGACCCCGCCGCCGCCCCGCCCTTCGCGCCGAGCCGCCCGCACAGGGCCGGATGCGCCAGCCGCGCTTCCCTCCCCTGTCCGAGCAAGGCGTCCCGGACGAACCGCAACGCCTTGCGGCCGGAAAGGCCGAACGGAAAGCGCGTCTACGGCGGTTCCGACAAGGAGCATTGGCACGAAATCACCGCTATGAACGATTTTTTGCACACCGATATATCGCGACCTGCGATTATAGGAAGAAGCACGCGAAGAAGAGACGCGAAATCGCTCATAACGGTAATTTCGTGCCACGCGATCGAACCCCCTTCGCCAAACTCCGCGATCCTGCCTAAGAGCGCGGCTTGATGCAACTTGCACGTCGCTGGATGCAGGTGGGCCCGAGCGGCCTTGTACGGGCAACGCGATTTCGGCATACTGACGGCGTTGGCCAACCGTACACCACCGACCAGAAGGCGCATCATGAACGTGACCATCACCGAAAACCCCGCGCTTGACGACATCGAGGTTTCCGTCGCGTGCCCGCGCATCGACGACCGCGTGCAACGCATCGTGGCCTCGCTGGGCGCCTTCGACCGCAAGCTCGCCGGATCGCGCGATGGAGCCGTGCACCGCATCGACCCCGACGCAATGTGCTACGCGGAAACCGTGGACGGCAAGACGTTCCTCTACACGAAAGACGCGGTGTTCGAAACGCCGATGCGGCTCTACGAGCTGGAGGATCGGCTGGCCGGAACGGAGTTCGTGCGCGCGTCGAAGCAGATGATCGTGAACTTCGACCGCGTGGCCTCCATCCGCCCGGCCCTGAACGCGCGGTTGCAGCTCATGCTGGACAACGGCGAGGCCGTGATCGTGTCACGCCAGTACGCGCCCGCCATCAAACGCAAGCTGGGGCTGTAGGCGCCGCGGTCCGCACCGCCCGTTGCCACCCTGCGATCGACATCGCCCGTTCAACGCTCGCCAAGGAGTTCGCCATGAAGAAGATCCTCGCCCACACCGCCATCGCCGCCTGCATCATGTTCACCGTGATGATGGCGTGGTTTCTGGGGATGGGCTACCTGTTCGCCGGCCCCAGCTACGGCCTCAACCTCACCGCCAGCCTGTACGGCGCGGCGATCGGCATGGCCGTGCTCCAGGCTTTCTGGTTCACGGGGGCCGTGTTCAAGAAGCTGGCCTACCCTGCGCGCATCGCCGGCTTCGGCGCGTGCCTGCTGCCGGTGCTTGCCTTGTGCGCTTGGCTGGGCCCGTGGATCCCCGCGGACATGCCCGAGGCGTGGGCTTGCTTCGTCATCATCTACCTGGTCATCCTCGCGGGTATGACCGCCGGTTACACCGTGTACTTCAAGAAGACGGCCGGCGGCTACGACCAGGCCCTCGCCCGCTACCGCGAGCAGAATCGCCGCTAGCCCCTCGAAAGGAACATCCCCATGAAAGAGAAGCTCGCCTTCGGCGCGAAGGTCACGGTCGCGCACGTTCTCACCTACACGCTGTGCGGCATGCTGGCCATGACGTTGTTCGGCTACCAAAGCTCGGTGGAAGCCATCGGCATGCGCCCTCTGGACGATCCCGTCGTCGGGATGGCGCCGTTGTTCCAGATCGCGCGCGGTGCGCTGTTCGCCCTCGTGCTGTGGCTTCTGCGGCCGGCGTTCATGGAACGCAAGCACGGATGGCTCGTCGTGTGGGCGACCGTCGCCATCGTGGGCATCCTCAACACGCCGGCCACCTCCCCCGGCTCCATCGAGGCGCTCATCTACCTCGAGCCCTCCGGCGAGCCGTTGAACACGAGCGTCGGCGGCACGGTGGAGATCCTTGCGCAGACGCTGCTGTTCAGCGCGGCGGCCACCTGGTGGGTCAAGCGCCCGGCGCGTCACGCCTCGGCGGGCTCCTCGCCCGAAGGCTCCGGCACGTCGAAGTCCTCCGACCCGAAGTTGCGGTAGTAGCGCCCCGTGTCGGCCGTGAAGCGCAGCACGCAGTAGTCGGGGTCGGTCACGCCCAGCGGATAGTACGTCGTGTCGCCCTCCTGCCAGATGAGTTCCTTGGCCCACGCGTCCTCGAGCACCTCCATCGTGCCCTTGAGCATGACGCCCCGGAAGAAGCGCCGATCCGCGAAGTAGATGCACGCCTGCGGGTGCGCGCGGTAGTGGCGCACCCGCATGGACGACGTGTTCGTGGTGAAGTAGAACGTGCGCAGGCCCTCGCGCCGTCGCGGCGGAAGCATGGCCTTGATCTCGGGGCAGCCGTCCTCGTCCACCGACCCGACGAACGACGTGTCCTGATGGTCGATCAGGTTGCCGATCGTTTGCTCGACATCGCGCATCATCGCGCCTCCTTCGGTTTCGCCCGCAGCATCATGAGCGCCTCGGCATCGCGCAGGATATCCTCGCTCGTCACGTCGATCATGAGCCAGCGGCCGAAGCTGCCCTCGGCGCTGCGCTCGTACAGCTCGCGCACGTACGGGTCGCACGCGGATAGCAACGCTTCGGCCTCGGGCTTCTCCTTCGTTCCCACCGACACCATGCAGGTGAAGAACCCGTCGCGCGGGTAGACGGTGCACAGCGCCCTGCCGCGCGCCTTGTACTTCACGTTCCAGCCCGGCGCGCCGCCGCAGCGGCTGTGCTCGATGCGCGGGGCCGCGTTCCACGTCTCGGCCACGAACGCCGTGAACGCATCCCACAAGGGGCTCGCGATGTACTGCGTGACGTCGGCCATCGAAGGCTCGCGATCGATCGGATAGAGCTCGTTCCACGGCATGGGGACTACCGCCTTTCGGTTGCGGGGTCGCTGCGGGGAGTATACCATACAGCAACCTTTGCGAACAGTGTTTTAAGAACTAATGTTCCTTTTCTTGGCACAAGCGCGGCTACGCCAAGATCGCGGGCTCCCGCCCGCTCTCGACCCCTTGCCGCCCACCGGCGGTTTTGGCACAAACGCCTCTGAAGTGCGCCTTTGGCGTCAGGCGTCCAACCCACTTGCCGAACGCCGCTGGCGCGGCGGAACCCCCGTCTTTAGGATAAGGGCAATCCGCGAGCTCCAACGTCACGCCCGCCTGCGCGCTTCGCCCGCCGGCCGCGTCTCGGACTGCGGAGCAACCTGTCAGCACGAGCACTTCGGGGGAGTGATAGCCATGACCATAGCCTCGCGGTTCCGTCGCGCGCGCGGCGCCGCCGTGCCCCATCGCAAGAACACGGCGGAGCTCGCCACCATCGACATGCCCGTTCCCCGCGAGATCGTGCTTCCCATGCAGCAGCACATCGGCGCGCTCTGCGAGCCCGTGGTGAAGAAGGGCGACCACGTGGACGTGGGAAGCCTCGTGGGCCACGCGCCGCGCGGGCTTTCGGCCGACATCTTCTCCGGCGTGTCCGGCACGGTGACGGCCATCAAGCCCGTGTACTACTCGTCGGGCAAGACCGACACCACGGTGGTCATCGAATCCGACGGCGCCCAGACCGTGGCCGACACGGTGGCTCCGCCCCAGGTGACCGACCGCGCGTCGTTCCTCGCCGCCATCAAGAAGAGCGGCCTGGTGGGCCTGGGCGGCGCGGGCTTTCCCACCGACATCAAGCTGGCCCCGCCGAACCTCGAGGAGATCGACCTGTACGTGGTGAACGGCACGGAGTGCGAGCCGTACCTGTCCACCGACTACCGCGAGATGATGGAGAGCGCCGACGACGTGCTGTTCGGCATCCGCGAGACGTGCAAGTACCTGGACATCCCGAACGCGATGATCTGCATCGAGAGCAACAAGCCCCGGGCCATCGAGCATTTGCGCGCGCTCACGAAAGACGACCCCCCCATCGAGGTGAAGTCGCTGCCGAGCCGCTACCCGCAAGGCGCCGAGAACGTGCTCGTGTACAACGCCACGGGCCGCGTCGTACCGCGCGGCAAGCGTCAGACCGACGTGGGCGTCATGCTGAACAACGTCACCACCATGGCCTCCATCGGCCGGTTCCTGAAAACGGGCATGCCGCTGGTCAAGCGCCGCTTCACCGTGTCGGGCGACGCCGTGGAGCGCCCCTGCAACGTGCAGATCGTCATCGGCACGCGCCTGCGCGACGTCATGGACTTCGTGGGGCTGGCGAAGGAGCCGCGCAAGGTGGTTTTGGGCGGACCCATGATGGGCAACGCCCAGATCGACCTGGACTACCCGGTGATCCGCCAGAACAACGGCGTGCTCGTGTTCAGCGAGGAGGGCATGGAGCAGCCCAAGACCACGCCCTGCATACGCTGCGGCCGCTGCACGAACTCGTGCCCCATGCGCCTGTCGCCCGTGGCCATCAGGAAGGCCTACGCCACGCAGGACGTCAAGCGGCTCGACGAGCTCATGGCCGATCTGTGCATGGGGTGCGGCACCTGTTCGTTCGTGTGCCCCGCCAAGCAGCCGCTCGCCCAGACAAGCAAGCTCGCACGCGACTTCATGCGCGCCGAGATGGCGAAAAGGAGGAACTAGATGGAGCATGAGGACAACGTCTCCCGCGTCCGCCCGCTCGTCCTCTCGACGGCGCCGCACGTGTTCGACGGGATATCGACCCAGAAGGTCATGCTGAACGTGCTCATAGCGCTCGTGCCCACGCTCGTGGCCTCGGCCGTCATCTTCGGTTGGCGCGCCCTGCTCGTGACGGCCGTGACCACCATCGCCTGCGTGCTGTTCGAGTACCTGTGGTGCCGGCTGCGCAAGACCGCCCAGACCGTCGGCGACCTGTCGGCCGTGGTCACGGGCCTGCTGCTGGCGTTCAACCTGCCGTCCACCATACCGCTGTACATGGCGGTGATCGGCGCGTTCGTGGCCATCGTGGTGGTGAAGGAGCTGTTCGGCGGCATCGGGCGCAACTTCGCGAACCCGGCCATCGTGGCCCGCATCGTGCTGTCCGTGTCGTTCACGGCCGCCATGACGAACTACGCCGCGCCGCAGATCGCCAGCTTCGCGCCCGGAACGGCCGGCGTCGACGCCGTCACCTCGGCCACGCCGCTCGCGCCCTCGGCGCCCGCGCTGCCCTTCCTCGATTTGCTGCTGGGCGTGCACGGCGGCGTGCTGGGCGAGACGTGCGGCCTGGCCATCTTGCTGGGGCTCTTGTGGCTTTTGGCCACGCGCACCATCACGTTCACCATCCCGGGCGTCTACGTGGGCACCGTCGTGGTCATGAGCCTGATCACCGGCCACGACGCGGTTGCGCAGGTGTTCTCGGGCGGTTTGCTCCTGGGCGCCGTGTTCATGGCGACCGACTACGTGGGCTCGCCCACCACGTTCAAGGGCCAGGTGATCTTCGGCGTCGGGCTCGGCCTCATCACGTGCCTCATACGCTTCTGGGGCAACATGAACGAGGGCGTGGCCTACTCCATCCTGCTCATGAACCTGGTCGTGCCCTACATCGAGGCGCTCACCGGGGCCACGCCCCTGGGCGGCCAGAAGAAGAAGCTGTTCGGCAAGAAGAAGGCGGAAGGGGGCAACGAATGACGGAAGCGAACGGAAGCGCCCGCGCGCAAGAGCGCGGCGGAAACCCCGGCCTGTGGCAGAGCGCCGTCAAGCCCGTCGTGGTCATCGTGGTCATCTGCGCTATCGTGGGCTTTCTGCTGGGGGCCGTGGACGACCTCACGCTGCCCACCATCACGGCCAACCGCGAGGCGAAGGCCTGGGCCACGTACTCCGCCCTCATCCCCGAGGCGGACGACTTCACCGAGCTGCCCTGCGACACGCCCGGCGTCACGGCGCTCATGGAAGCCGACGGCAACCGGGGTTTCGCCGTGACGGCCCAGTCGAAGGGCTACTCGAGCCAGGTTCCCATGGCGCTCGCCTTCGACGCCGAGGGCACCATCACCAACGTCATCGGCATGGATAACGGCGAGACGCCCGGCCTGGGCACGAAAGTCGCGCTGCCCTCGTTCACCGACCAGTTCGTGGGGCGCGCGGCCGAGCCGATGGCCCTCGACGACATCGACGCCATCACGGGCGCCACCATCTCGTCGAAGGCGGCGCTCGCCGCCGTCAACGAGGCCATCGAGGCCTACCGGGCCACGGCGGACGGCACCCCGAGCGCCACCTCGACGGAGAAGGGAGCCGCATGATGGCAGTCACCTCGAACAAGCCCTCGGCGCTCTCGGTGTTCAGCAAGGGACTGCTCGTCGAAAATCCCACGCTGCGCCAGATGCTGGGCCTGTGCCCCACCCTCGCCGTTACCACGGCGGTCACGAACGGCATCGGCATGGGCGTGGCCACCACGTTCGTGCTCGTGTGCTCCGGCATCGTCGTGTCGCTTTTGCGCAACGCCATACCGTCGAACATGCGCCTGCCCGCCTTCATCACCGTCATCGCCGGGTTCGTGACCATCGTCATGATGCTGGTGGAGGCCTACTTCCCCGACTTGAACGCGGCGCTCGGCATCTACCTGCCGCTCATCGTGGTGAACTGCATCGTGCTCGGGCGCGCCGAGGTGTTCGCCTCGAAGCACCCCGCGCGCGACGCCGCCCTCGACGGCCTGGGCATGGGCGTGGGCTTCACCATCACGCTCGTGCTCATGTCGGCCATCCGCGAGGTGCTGGGCGCGGGCACGCTCGCGGGCTTTCAGGTGCTGCCCGACTTCATCACGCCCATGAACGTGTTCGTCATGCCCCCGGGCGGCTTCGCCGTGCTCGGCGTGCTCATCGCCGCGTCCGTGGCGCTGGAGATGCGCCGCCGCAAGCGCGCGGGCGAGCCGGAGGACGACGCCGCGGCGACCCAGGAGGACATCTGCGCCGCGTGCCAGATCTGCGATGCGAAGGAGCGTGAGGCGTGATGGCCGAGTACGCAGCGATCCTGTTCAGCATGATCCTCGTGAACAACTACGTGCTGGTGAAGTTTTTGGGCATCTGCCCGTTTCTGGGCGTGTCGAAGAAGCTCGACTCGGCGGCGGGCATGGGCTGCGCCGTGACGGTGGTCATGCTGCTGGCCACGGCCGTGACCTGGCCCCTGCAGCAGCTGCTGAACGCGCTGGGGCTGGGCTATTTGCAGACCATCGCGTTCATCCTCGTCATCGCCGTGCTCGTGCAGATGCTCGAGATCGTGGTGAAGCGCTTCCTGCCGCCGCTGCACGAGGCGCTGGGCGTGTACCTGCCGCTCATCACCACGAACTGCGCCGTGCTGGGCGTGACCATCCTGTCCGTGGACGAGGGGTACAACTACCCCGAGGCGCTCGTGTGCGCGCTCGGCGCGGGCCTGGGCTTCCTGCTGGCCATGGTGCTGTTCAGCGGCGTGCGCCGCCGCGTGGAGGAAGCCGATCCGCCCAAGGCGTTCAAGGGCATGCCCATCACGCTCGTGTCGGCCGCGCTCGTGTCGCTCAGCTTCATGTGCTTCGCAGGCGTCGCCGACAACCTGTTCGGCGTTCTGTAGGAAAGGGGGCGCTGAATCATGGACACCATCGTCTGGACCGTTCTGCTCATGGCGGCCGTGGGCCTCGTGGGCTCGGTGCTGCTGTCGATCGTCTCGAAGAAGCTCGCCATCGGCGAGGACGAGCGGCTCGCGTACCTGGTGAGCATCCTGCCCGGCGTCAACTGCGGCTCGTGCGGGTTCGCCGGCTGCGAGCAGTACGCCAAGGCCCTGCTCGACGGCACGCCGCCCAACGCCTGCACGGCCGGCGGCGACCGCGTCGCCGAGGAGCTGGCGGCGTTCCTGGGCGTCGAGTCCACGGGCGTCGTGCAGCGCGAGGCCTTCGTGGCGTGCAAGGGCACCGACGACTTCATCGACCCGCACCTGGAGTTCCAGGGAGTGCCCAGCTGCCGCGTGTTCAACACGCTGTTCTTCACAAGCCTGTCGTGCCCGTTCGGCTGCCTGGGCTTCGGCGACTGCGCCGAGGCGTGCGCGTTCGACGCCATCCGCGTGGAGAACGGCGTGGCGCGCATCGACACGACCGCCTGCACGGGCTGCGGCGCCTGCGCCGAGCTGTGCCCGCGCCACATCATCAAGCTGGTGAGCCAGGGCGAGGCGCCCACCACGGCCGTGGTCACGTGCCGGAACACCATGGGCGGCAAGCGCACGCGCGAGGTGTGCGGCGCCGGCTGCATCGGCTGCATGAAATGCGTGAAGGCCTGCGAGTTCGAGGCCGTGGCCGTGGAGAACGGGTGCGCGCGCGTGGACCCGGCGAAATGCACCGGATGCAACGCCTGCGCCGAGGCGTGCCCTACGGGGGCGATCGGCCAACTGGTGTTCAGATGATCGCACCCGGGCGACAGAAGCGGGCCAGCCGTCGGCCCTTCCGCAGGGCAAGGGCTCTGCCCTTGCCCTACAAAACCGGCAAAGCGCTTACAAGATGGCGGGCCGTCGCCGCGCTCGCGTGCGCGGCGGCCCTGCTCGTTTTCGCGTGCGCCGGATGCGCGGACGGAGCCGGCAGCGCGACCTCCTCGACCTCCGCGACGGCGACCCGTTCGTTCACGTCCATGGCCACCGGCATGACCCTGACCGTCCACGCTTCCAACCAGCAGGCGGCAGACGACGCGGCCGAGGCGTGCGAAGACCGCGTGGAACAGCTCGACGCGCTGCTGTCGCCCACCGGCGACGAGAGCCAGATCGCCCTCCTGAACAACGCGGGCGGCACCGTCACCTTCTTATCCGACGACCTCCAGCCCCTCTTCGAGGCGGCTTGCTCCGTGGCGCAGGAGACGGGCGGCGCGTTCGACCCGACGATCTACCCCCTGACAAGCGCCTGGGGCTTCACCGACGGCAACCATCGTGTGCCGTCCGACGACGAGTTGGCGGCGCTGCTGCCCCGCGTGGGCTTCGAGCGCCTGCGCGCGGACGCGTCCGCCGGCACCGTCGTGCTCGAAGACAACGCCCAGGTGGACGCAGGCGGCGTGGCGAAGGGCTTCGCAGCCGACGAGCTGCGGGCGCTCTTGGCCAAGCGCGACGTGACGTCGGCGCTGCTCGACCTGGGCGGCAACGTGACGGCGCTGGGAACGAAGCCGGACGGCTCGGCGTGGAGGGTGGGCGTCGCGGACCCCGCAGCGCCCGACCGGCTGGCGGGCACGCTCGAGCTGGTCGACGCCACGGCTTCGACCTCGGGCACCTACCAACGCTTCTTCGTCGACGGCAACGGGGTGAAGCGCCATCACCTGATAGACCCTGCCACCGGCTACCCCGCCGAATCCGACCTCGCCTCCGTGACGGTGGTGGGCGCGTGCGGCGCCCGCTGCGACGCGCTTTCGACGGCGCTCTTCGTGATGGGTTCGGACCGCGCGCTCGACGTTTGGCGCGCGCAGGCGGAGGGCGGAAGCGGCTCGTTCGAGGCCGTGTTCGTGGATGAAGGCGGCAACGTGCTGGTGACGGGGGGAATAGCCTCCGCATTCTCGCCGAGCGCGGACTTCGCCGACCGGGTGACGGAGGTGCGGCGATGAGGCCGCGCGCGGCGACGGCCGCTTTGGAAACCGCCGCGAGACGGGATCGCGGGCGGCGGGTCGAGATCCTGTTCGCGGTCGCCGTGGCCGCGACGGCCCTCGTGCTGTTCGCCGTCGCGCAGGCGGCGGGCGCCGCGCCGTTCGGCGCGCACGCCGTGGCGACCATCGCCCGCAACGGCACCGTCCTGGAAACCATCGACCTCTCCGCCGTGGACGAGCCGTACACGCTGCGGTTCGAGGACGAGAGCGGCGCGAACGTGGTGGCGGTCGAGCCGGGACGCATCCGCGTGGTCGAAGCCGACTGCCCCGACAAGGTGTGCGTGAACGCGGGCTGGATCGACGCTCCGGGCAGGCCCATCGCCTGCGTGCCCCATGGGCTCACCATCGTCGTCGAGCGCGAAGGGGGTGGCGCCGATGGCATCGACGCCCTTGCGCGATAGCGGGGCGCGCAGCTCCACCGAGCGGGTGTGCCGCTGCGCGCTCTTGGCCGCGCTGGCGCTCGCGCTCGCCGCCCTCGAGTCGCTGCTGCCGCTGCCCATGCCGGTGCCCGGCATGAAACTGGGCATCGCCAACGTGGTGACGGTGGTTGCGGCGTGCTGGCTGGGGCCCGCCTGCGCCGCCGCGGTTTTCCTCGTGCGCGCGATCTTGGCGGCGTTTCTCACCGGCCAGCTTTCCACGCTGCCGTTCAGCCTGGTGGGAGGCGGTCTTGCACTGGTCGTCACCATTGCGTTCGTCCGCCTTGCCTCGACCGACCGGGCAAGGCTCTGCTCCATGGCGGCTGCGGTGGCGCACAACGTCGGCCAGGTGGGCGTGGCCGTGGCCCTAACCGCCACGCCCCAGATCGCCCTGTACCTGCCGGTGCTGCTCGTGGTGGGCCTGGTCACCGGCTTCCTCACGGGCACGGTAGCCGCCGCGCTGCTCGAGCGCGTTCCGGCGGCGTATCGCCTCGAACGCAGCCCGAAGGCCCCTTCGTCATCCTGAACGGAGGCGCTCCCTCTGTCATCCTGAGCGGAGGTTGCGAGGCACCTCGATAACGCAGCGCGCGCCGCCCGCTTCCCCGTTCGACAGCTCGAAGGTGCCGCCGTGCGCGGCGGCCACGTCGTCCACGATGGAGAGGCCCAGCCCGAAGTGGCCGCTCGCCGCGTTGCGATCCGCCGAGCCGGTGTAGAAGCGCTCCTTGCCGTGCTCGAGAGCACCCGCCGAAAAGCCGGGCCCCTCGTCCTCCACCGCGATGCGCACCGCGCCGCCGACCTCCGAGAAGCGCACAGCAACCCGCGTCCCCATCGGAGCATGCTCGGCGGCGTTGTCCACCAGGTTCGCCACCGCGCGCGTCAGCTGCACGCGGTCGACCCGCAGCGTTCCGTCGAGCGGACACGAAAAGTCGAGCGCCAGCCCGCGCGCCTCGCACAGTTGACGCGCCTGCCGCTCCACTTCCGCAGCCAGCTCCGCAACGTCCACATCGGCCATGGCGGCGCCCGCCGCGCCCGTCTGGGACGCCTCCACCAGCAGCCTCACGTAGTCGTCCATACGCGCGATGCCGTCGGACAGCTCCCTGGCGCACGCCTCCTGGTCGGCGTCGAGCGGGCCCTCGGACAGAAGGTCGGCGTTCCAGCGGGCGATGGCCAACGGCGTCTTCAGGTCGTGGGCCAGCGCGGCCACCTGCCTCCTGCGCGCCTCGTCGGCGGCCCAGCGCGCGTGCAGGGACTCCTCCAGCGCGCCGCGCATGCGCTCCATGGCCGTGAGCACCTCGTTCATCTCGCGAACGTTCGTGGAACCCACGGCGAAGTCCAGATCCTGCCGCTCTATATGGGCTGCGGCCTCGGTCAGCGGGCGCATCTTGGCCGAGATCACCCGCGCCGCACGCGTGGCGATGAGCGCCATCGCAACCACGAACATGCCCGCGAACAGGCCCAAGAGCAACGCTTGCGGGTCGGGCAGCGCGTCGCGCAGCGCCTTGGACGTGAAGTCGGGAACGTAGTCGAACTGGAGCGCGCACACGTCGCCGCTCGGCAGCACGGCCGTCGCCTGCTTGCGAACGTCGCCCAGCAAGCCGGACGACCCCACGACGGACGATCCCTCGCGCACCGCCGCCCAGGCCTCGTCCCGGTTCGCTTCGTCCATATCGGCGGCCAGCACCGCGCCCGCGCCGTCGAACACGGCCCAGCGATAGCACGAGGGAAGGTCCGCGGGCTCCAGCTCGCCCGACTCCAGCGCCTCCACCGCGCCCGCGACGTTCTCGTCGGCATAACTGGCAAGGTAAACGGCGCCGCTGCCCGCCAACACCGAGAACAACGCGAACACCACCACGGCCAGCAGCCCCACCGACGCGAACGCGTAGGCGAAGTAGCGTGCGATGACGAGCGCCAGCGGCAAGCCGCCCTTGCGCACCGTCCCGCCCGGGAAGCCCGCGCGCGAGGAATCCTTCTTCGCGGACGGGCTCCCGCCGCCGTCTTCGGAGGTCGCGCGCGCCCGGCTCATAGCTCCCATCGGTACCCCATGCCCCACACGGTGCCGATGGGGTTGACCCCGTGCGCTTTGAACTTGGAGCGTATGCTGCTCACATGGGCTGTTATGGTCTCCGCGCTGGCCGTCGAGTCCCAACCCGACGCCTCCTCCAGCAGCGCTTCTTTGGAGAACACCTGGCCGCGGCGGCGCGCGAGGTACTCGCAGAGGGCGTACTCGGTGGGCGTGAGGCGCACGGGGGCGCCGTCCACCTCGGCCCGCTTCGCCGTCAGGTCGATGCGCACCCGCCCGAACTCGAGCGAGCTGTGGCGCTCGCGCCCTTCGCGCCGCAGGTGGGCCGTCACCTTCGCGCGCAGCTCCGCCGCCCCGCAGGGCTTGCGGATGTAGTCGTCCGCACCCAGGCCCAAGCCCATCACGGCATCGCCCTCCTCGGTCTTGGCCGTGAGGAACAGGATGGGGCAGTCCGCCCGCTCGCGGATGCACCGCACGAGCTCGAACCCGTCCATGCCGGGCATCATCACGTCGGTGACGATAAGGTCGAAGCGGGAAAGGTCCAGATCGAGCACGCGCACGGCATCGGTCATGCCCGCAACCGTGTGCCCGTCGCGCTCGAGCACGCGGACCAGCGTGTCGACGATGGCCCGCTCGTCGTCGACGATCAGCAGACGCGCCATGGCGCTTCTCCCTTCTCGAAGGTCAAGTCTGTTTTCGCTCACGCGACGCCCCCATTGTACCCTTCGTCCGTCATTCCGCCGCACGGCGCTTGTCCTCGAAGCGGTTCGCACGCGCCAACAGCACCGCAACCAGCGCCGCCGTGGCGACGGCGCACACCGCGCCGATGCGCGCGAGCGACCCCGCAAGCGCCGCGACCGCCTGCGGCCCGAACCCGAGCGGCACGGCAACGGCCGCCTCCACCGCCAGCGACGCCAAGCGCGAGGGCCACGCGAACGGCACGAACACGGCGGCATCGAGGCCGAAGGCCCCGCTGAGCGACCCGGTGACCAACCCGTTCGCCAGCCCGCCCATCGAAGCCAGCGCCACGACCAACCCGAGCGCGCCCACGCCGATGGAGGCGTTGCGACCGAACCGCAGCGCGATCCAAAGCGACACCGCGTACAGAACCACGCTCCCCGCCGCGACGCCTGCCGCCGCGCCGACGCAGGCGGCAAGGGGCGGAACCTCCCGGCCCGCAACCGCGAGCAGTGCGATGAACAGCAACGTCGCGACCAGCGCCGCCGTGAAACCCAGCGCCAGCAGCACCGTGCCCTTGGCCGCGAGCGCCCTGCGGCGCGAGGGCACCCCCAGCAGGTTGGCCCCGTCGCCCGCCTCGCGCTCAGCGTCCACCGCGAGCCCGCAGGATATCCCCACGATCAGAGGCGCGCCGGCCCCCAGCAGCTGGAAGAACGCGTCGGCCCCCAGCAGGCTGTCCCACGCAGCGCCCGAGAAGTACAGCCCCGCGCATCCGCCCAAGGCGACCGCGAGCACCAGGTGCATCGCAACGAGGGGCGATCGGCGCAGGCGCACGGCCTCCGAGCGCAGCGCCCGAACGAACGTCATCTTCGCCATCACCGCGCCTCCCTCTTCGCGAACCACCGCGCGCCGAGCACGCTGAGCGCGCCGAACAGGGCGACGGCGATGGCGAGCCCCAAGGCCGCCTCCCAACCGAACGCCCCCAACGGGTCCCCCGCCTCGAGCGGCACGCCCGAAGGCGCCACGCCCACCAGCGGCGCCACCGCGCAGAGCGTTGTGGCCGGCGGGAAGAGGAACCATGCGGAGCTCGTCCACAGGGCCACGCCCGCTCCCAGCTGGATCACGGCGGGCACCGCGATGCCCGCCAGCGTGCCGAACCGGACGGTGAGCGCGAGGCCCGCCGGCACCATCCAGGCGCTCGCCGCCACGAGCAGCACCGACGTGGCCAAGCCCGCCGCGACCGAGGGCACGGCACCGCCCAACAGCCCCGTGACGACGCTCGCGGCCAGCACGACCAGGTTCGCGCCGAGGGCGAGGGCGAGCGCGTAGGCGACCTTCGCCCACCAGGTTTCCGCAGGAGGCAGCGGCAGACCGAGCACCGGCCGCAGCTTCTGGCGCGCGTCGATGTTGGCTACGGACGCGGTGACGAGCGCAAGGGCGATGGGCATCATGAGCGCGTACCAGTAGTTCCAACCGTACGTCGAGAACGCGCCGATCGCGCCTCCGCCGCCTACGCCCCCGGCCAGCATGCCCATGAGGCAGAACGGCAGCGGGGCGATGAGCGCGATCTTGCGAGGCGCGGCATGGCGGCCCTTCAAAGCCTCCGCCTTGAACGCGGAGGCGAAGCCCGCCTTCCGCTGCTCGCCGCCGCATGCGGCGGCGCCCTGCACGAGTTTCGCCGTCATCGCAGCACCCCTTCCGTCGCCGCGCCTCGACGCTGGCAAGCCACGTCGCGGCACACGTCCATGAACAGCCGCTCGAGGTCGGTGCCGGCGCACAGCGGACCCTCGTGGGCCAGCCGGCCTTCGACGATGATGCCCACGTGGTCGGCCGTGTGCGAAACCTCCGCCAAGATATGGCTCGACACGATCACCGTGATGCCCTGGCCGGGCAGCGAGCGAATGAGCCCGCGCAGCTCTTCGATGCCGATGGGATCGAGCCCGTTGGCCGGCTCGTCCAGAATGAGCAGGCGCGGGCTGTCCAGCAGCGCCAGCGCGATGCCCAGGCGCTGCTTCATGCCCAAGGAGAACTGCCCGGCGCGCTTCTTTCCGGTGCCCGTCAGGTCGACCGTTTCGAGCACCTGGTCGATGCGGGTCTCGGGGATGCCCAGCAGCGTCGTGCGCACGCGCAGGTTCTCGCGCGCGGTGAGGTTGGGGTAGAGCGGCGGGTTCTCGATGAGCGAGCCGATGCGGTACAGATCGTCGCGCCGCCACGGGCGGCCCGCGAACAGGATGTCCCCCTCCGTCGGCCGCAGCATCCCCGCCACCATCTTGAGCATGGTGGACTTGCCGGCCCCGTTAGGGCCGAGCAGACCGTACACCGCGCCTTCGGGCACGCGCAGCGACACGTGATCGACCGCGGCCTGCGCGCCCGTGCCGCGGCCGAAGCGCTTGACAAGGTTTCTCGTTTCGAGCAGGTAGCTCATGCGTTTTCCTTTCGCTCGCCTTCCGTCTCCCCATCCACGATAGAAGGCGATTCTCAAGGATTCCTCAAGGCGGGGAAAGAAAGCCCGACCGCTTGCCGAAACCGTCCCGCCGCGCATGACGGTTCCCCCACCGCTGACCTTACCGCGCACGCAGCAAAGGCTGCTCATGCTATGATTTAACTGGTAATAATAACGTGTATCAATAAGCCTGTCGGCTGCGGAACCGGGCCGGCAACCTGCACGGAAGGAAGGACGCATGGGCATTTACGTCATCACCGGCGCGTCGAGCGGCATCGGCGCGAAGACGGCCGAGATCCTGCGCGAACGCGGCCACGAGGTGGTCAACATCGACCTCAAGGACGGCGACATCGAAGCCAACCTCGCCACGAAGGAGGGCCGCGCCGGTGCCCTGGCCGAGCTGCACGAGCGCTACCCCGAGGGCATCGACGCCATGATCTGCAACGCGGGCGTGTCGGGCGGCAAGGTGCCCATCTCGCTCATCATCTCGCTCAACTACTTCGGCGCCACCGAGATGGCGCGCGGCGTGTTCGACCTGTTGGAGAAGAAGGGCGGCAGCTGCGTGGTCACGTCGTCGAACTCCATCGCCCAGGGCGCGGCCCGCATGGACGTGGCCGGCATGTTGAACAACCAAGCCGACGAGGACCGCATCGTCGAGCTGGTGAAGGACGTGGACCCCGCCGTGGGGCACGTGTACTACGCGTCGACGAAGTACGCGCTCGCCCGCTGGGTGCGGCGCATGAGCCCCGACTGGGGTTCGCGCGGCGTGCGTCTGAACGCCATCGCGCCCGGCAACGTGCGCACGGCCATGACGTCCAACATGCTGCCCGAGCAACGCGCCGCCATGGAGGCCATCCCCGTGCCCACCCACTTCGGCGAGGAACCGCTCATGGATCCCGAGGAAATCGCGAACGCCATGGCGTTCGTCGCCTCCCCCGAGGCCAGCGGCCTGAACGGCGTGGTGCTGTTCGTGGACGGCGGCACCGACGCCCTGCTCAATTCCGAGAAAGTATACTAGGAGGCGCCCCATGGTCATCAACGATTTCGTCACCGCGATGCAGAACAAGGACCACGAGGCGCTTGCGGCGTGCTTCACCGAGGAGTGCCGGTTCTTCGACTACTGCCCGTCGGTCGTGAAGCGCGAGAACTCGTTTCTGTTCGGTCGCAACGCCATCGAGATGTTCTTCCACAACAAGTTCACGTTCGGGGGCTACGCCATGCGCGACCCGCGCGTGACGAACGAGCGCACCGTGAACTTCTACGCCGACTACAACGGCACCATCATCCACGCCCTCGCGCAGATCGAGAACTGCAACGACGGCGCGTGCAGCCTGGACGACAGCCTCATCCAAGAGCTGGTGATCCGCCCGGCGTAGCGAAGGCCCGTCGCAGGCCGCAACGAACCACAAGGACGGTCGGCGGACCTTGTCGAAAAGCTCGGTGGAAATACCGGACGGCCGCTTGCGCGGCCGTCCGGTATTTCGTTATTCGGTTTTCTCCGAGGCGTAGAAGGTGGCTTCTTCGAACACGTCCTCGATCGACTTGCCGTCCATGAAGGGAAGCCCCATGAACTCGCTCAACGTGGGCACCAGCTCGCTTGCGTCCACGTAGTGGCCCTTGTCGTTGAACTGGGCCGTGTCCTGCGCGCGCCAGTAGCGGTCGTTCACGTCGGTAAGGTAGTACGTTGCGCCGCCGACTTCCATGTACACCGAATGATTGGCGTGCAGGTAGTTCGGCAGCTCGTCGAATGACACGTCGAGCGCCTCCGCTGATTTGACTCCCATAGCGGACCCCTTTCCTCGGGAATAAGCCTTGGCACACATCATAGCAAGAACTTCCGCAGGTTGCACCTGCAAAAGCGCCCGGTTTCCGATTCGGTTTCAGATTGCCGGGTGCGCGGCGAAGAACCGCTCCGCGATGCGCGCGGCCTCGGCGGCGTCCTTGCCGTAGTAGTCCGCGCCGATCTCGCGCGCGTAGTCGGCCGTGAGCACGGCGCCGCCCACGAACACGGCCACACCGGGCACCTGCTCGTGCAGAAGCTCGATGGTGCGCTCCATCGCCTTCACCGTAGTGGTCATGAGCGCCGAGAGGCCCACCAGGCGCGCACCCTGCTCCCGCACCGCGTCCACCACCCGCTCGGGCGCCACGTCGCGGCCGAGGTCGACCACGCGGTAGCCGTAGTTCCCCAAGAGCATCTTCACGATGTTCTTGCCGATGTCGTGTATGTCGCCCTGCACGGTGGCCAGCACGATGACCTTGCCGTCGTCGGCGGCGGCACCCTCCCCCATGCTCGCGCGCACCACGTCGAAGCCGGCCTTGACGGCCTCGGCCGACGCCATGAGCTGGGGCAGGAAGAACGCGCCGCGCTCGAAGCGGGCGCCCACGACGTCGAGCGCAGGGATGAACACGCCGTCGATGACGGCGAGCGCGTCGTGGCCCTCGAGCAAACGCTCGGTCGCGGCGGCCATGGGGCCTTTGCGGCCCGAGAGGATGAGGCGCTCCATGGCGCGCACCTCGTCGGCGACGTCGGCGAGCGCGGGCGGGATGGGAATGGCGTCCGCGGGAGCGCCGGCGGTGGCGGGAGCGGGCGACGCGGTCTTGCTGTCATCCTGAGCGTAGGCGCGCAGCGCGGCCCCCTTGTCATCCTGAGCGCAGGCGCGCAGCGCCGGAGTCGAAGGATCCCCCGCGGCGCCAGCTTGAGCGCTCCCGGCCACGCCCGCGCGCGCCGCGTACGGGTCGAGCGCATCCGCGTACCGCTCGACGTAGGCGGCGGCCCCGCGGTCGCTGCCGTTCAGCACCTGCCAGGCGGCCAGGGTGTCGCGGTAGCGGCCGGAAAGCGGGTTCAAGATGGGCAGGTCGAGCCCCGCCCCGAGCGCCGCCGCCAGAAACGTCGCGTTCATGAGGCCGCGCTGGGGCAGGCCGAAGCTCACGTTCGACACGCCCAGCACCGTGCGCACGCCCAGACGCTCCTTCACCAGGCTCACGGCGCGCAGGATCTCGCGCGCCTCATCCTGGTTCGTGGCCGCCGCCATGACCAGGCAGTCGATGGCAACGTCGGCGCGCGGGATGCCATGCGCCTCCGCGGCCGCCACGATGCGCTCGGCCACGGCCAACCGGCCCTCCGCCGTGGGCGGGATGCCGTCCTCGTCGAGCGTGAGGCCCACCACCGCGCAACCGTACCTCTTCACGATGGGCAGCACGGCGTCCAGGTTCTCGCGCTTGCCGTTCACGGAGTTCACGAGCGGCTTGCCGGCATAGCCGCGCACGGCCGCCTCGATGGCGGCCGGGTCGCTGGAATCGACCTGCAGCGGCAGCGTCACCGTGGCCTGCAAACGCTCCACCGCGGCCGCGAGCACGACGGGCTCATCCAACTCCGGCAGCCCCACGTTCACGTCGAGAACGCGCGCGCCGGCTTCCTGCTGGGCCACGGCCTCGCCCACCAGGTAGTCGTAGTCGCCGGCGACGAGCGCCGCCTTCAGCTTCGGCTTGCCCGTGGGGTTGATGCGCTCGCCGATCACCGCCACGCCGGCCGAGCCTTCCTCCAGCACCACCGCCTCCTGCGCGCTCGTCACCGCGAACGCGCGCACGGGCTCGTGCGGCGCCGGAGTGCGGCCTGCCACGAGCGCAGCCAGCTCCTGGGTGAACGCCGGCGTCGTGCCGCAGCAACCGCCCACCACGCTCGCGCCCGCGTCCACGATGCGCGCCATGACGGCGGCGAACTCCGCCGGCTCCACGTCGTAGCGGGTGCGGCCGTCCACGATGTGCGGCAGGCCGGCGTTGGGGCGCACGACCACGGGGCAGCGGGCGAAGCGCAGAAGCTCGTGCGCCACCGGCTCCAGCTCGGCGGGCCCCAGCGAGCAGTTCACGCCCACCACGTGCGCGCCTAGGGCCGAGAGCGTGGCCGCGGCCACGGCGGGCGGCGTGCCGAGGAACGTGCGGCCGTCCTCGCCGAACGTCATGGAGGCGAAGATGGGCAGGTCGGAGCAGTCCTTCGCCGCGAGCACGGCCGCCTTGGCCTCGCGCAGGTCGGTCATGGTCTCGATGAGCACGATGTCGCATCCCGCGTCGACCACCGCGCGCACCTGCTCGGCAAACACCTCGTACGCGCCCTCGAACGACAGCGTGCCCAGCGGCTCCAGCAGCACGCCGATGGGCCCCAGGCCGCCCGCCACGTAGCGGGCGCCGGCCGCGCGGGCGTTGGCCGCCGCCGCACGGTACACGTCGGCGACACTCGCGCGCCCCTCGAGCTTGTGGGAGTTGGCGCTGAACGTGTTCGTGGTGATCATCTCGGCGCCCGCGCGCACGTAGCCGGCATGGATGTCCGCGATGGCGTCGGGGTCGCTGAAGTTCAACAGGTCGGGCAGCTCGCCGTGCGCCGTGAGGCCCCGCTCCTGCAGCAGCGTGCCCATGGCCCCGTCCTGCACGAGGAAGTCCTGCCCGCGCAGCACCCGCTCCAGATGCTCGTCGGCGATGCGCAGGCCGGCAAGCGGGTCGGGCAAGCCCTCCGCGGCGTCGCGCAGGGCGCGAGCGGCGGCTTCGATGTCGATCGGTTCATCCATGGCAGGTCCTTCCCTGTGATCTGAGCGGACACCTTTCGGCCAGCCCGCACGAGGCGCACGTCGAGCGCGCCGAGCCGGCGGGCGGCTCGCCTGCGAACAGGCCCACGACGGCCGTGACGCTTTTCGCGGGCACGAGCAGGTTGGCGGAGGTGACGGAAAGCCCGATGCGGCGCGGCGCGTCGAGCGCCGCGAGGAACGCGGGCTGCACGGCGAGCGGCAGGTCGCCGAAACCGGGGCTGAAGCGGAAGTTCGTGCGCAGGCCGCGCGCAGCGGCGTCCGAGACGATGCGCGCCTCCTCGGCGTCGGCGGCCGCCTCCACGAGGGCCGACGCGGCGGCGTCGTACAGCAGGGCGTCGGTGGGACTCGTCGCCGCGCGCAGGCGCAGCGCGCGCTCGCTCTCGGCACCCAGCGTGCAGGCCATGAGCGCCACCTCGCACGCCCCGTCCAGATGGCGCGCGATATCGCGTCCCTCCAGCACGAGCCCGCACCCGGCCAACGCCACGCGGTCCGCGCCGGAGCGCGCGGCATCGACGGGGAACACGGCGTGGACGCAGCGCGCTCGCAGGTCGCGCTCGCACGCGGCGACGGCCTCGTCGAAGCGCCGTTCGAGGTCGGCGTCCAGCTCCTGGCCCTCGTAGCCCAGGTAGCGCAGGGCCTCGGCGCGGTCGACGCGCAAACCTTCGGCGTCCATCAGGCGCGTCCGACGGATGCCCAAGCGTCGGCCGATGCGCCCCCCGGCGACCGATCCGCCTTCGAGGGATCGGCCGCCTTCGACGTCCGCTCCCCCGATGCCGCCGAGCTCCACGAGGCCCGCAGCGCCGACGTGCACGCGCGGGCGATGTCGGGCTGGTTCATGGTGTAGACGTGCAGCCCGTCCGCACCGTGCTCCTGCAGGTCCACCAGCTGGGCGCACGCGTACTCGATTCCCGCCGCGCGCAGCGACGCGGGGGCGTCCTCGTACTTGGCGAGCAGCTTGATGATAGGCGACGGCAGCGAGGCGCCGCACATGAACACCATGCGCTGGATCTGCGCCTTCCCCAGAAACGGCATGACGCCGCACGCGATGGGCACGTCGATGCCGGCCGCATCGGCCGCGTCGCGGAAGCGGTAGTAGTACGCGTTGTCGAAAAACAGCTGTGTGACGAAGAAGCACGCGCCCGCGTCCTGCTTCTGCTTGAGGTGCGCCACGGACGCCTTGAAATCCGTGCATTCGATGTGCCCTTCGGGATACGCTGCCGCGCCCACGCAGAACCCCTCGTCCGCCAGCCGCATGATCAAGTCCTTCGCGAAGCGGAACGGCGCGTCCTCCGCCGGGGCCGCGCCCGGCACCCTATCGCCGCGCAAGGCGAGCACGCTGGCGATGCCCTTGCGCTTCAGATCGTCGATGGCGTGCGAGATGGACTCCTCCGTGGCCCCCAGGCACGTGAGGTGCGCCACCGTGGGGATATCGAAGTCGTCGTGGATCATGGCGGCCACGTCGGCCGTGGCCTGCTTGTTGCCGCTGCCGCCGGCCGAGTACGTCACGCTCACGAAGTCGGGCACCAAGTCGGCCAGCTGGGCCGCCACCTCGTGAGCCGCCTCGAGCGTGAGGTCGCCCTTCGGCGGGAATATCTCGAACGACACGGGTTGACGGCCCGCGGCTTTGGCGATCTCGTATAGATAGGACACGCTTCTCATGAGGGCCATTATACGGAAGCGCCCGGGCCGCGGCAAACGGCCGCGGCCCGGGCGGGCGCTGCGCTATCCTCAAAGGCCCGCTCGGGCGTCCCGCAACCGCCTACCGGCGCACCGCCGCCCGCAACCGCCCCGTAGGCACGAACGTGAGCACGGCGCCCACGATGGTCAGGATGAACACGATCGACGCCGTGAACAGCGACACCTCCGACACGTGCACGCCCACGCCGATGAGGGCCCACAGGAACACGAGTGGAAACGCCACGTCGTCGTACGTTTTCCGCATGATGTAGCCGAGAGCCAGCACGCCCGCCGTAAGCGCCACCACCGACAGCCCGTTGAAGAACGCGATGCCGCCGTCCAACGCGCGCGTGATGAGGATGGCCATGTTCGCCAGCGTGGCAACCGTCACCCATGCCGTGTAGAGGGAGATGGGCACCCAGCCCGAAGCCGAGGTCGCCGTGCGGCGCACGTTCAGGTAGAAGGCGGCCAGCACGGCCCATTCGGCCAGGATGACGATGAACGACACCGCCACCGCGTCCAAGTGCCACAAAGTCAGCCACAGCACGTTGATCGCGCTCGAAGCAATGAACAGGACCGATGCGGTGCTGAAGCGGCGCGGCCGCGACGGCGCGCTGCGCGTGTACGCCACGAGCCAGAAGATGAGCGCCACGTAGATGACCGACCAGATGGAGAACACGTATCCCGCCGGCGTGAACCAGGTGAACACGCCGTAGGCGATGTCGGCCGACGTCACGCCGCCCAGCTGCCCGCCCTCGATGATGGCGTTGCCCAGGATCATGAGCGCGTAGACGATCCACAGGGTCACGGTCTCGGCCGTCAGGTAGCCGCTGCGCTCCAGCTTGCGGCCGGCTTTCGTGCTGCGGGCGCGCTGCACGACGCCCGGAGCGGCCGTTGCATGATAGGCATGGTTGGGCATGATGCACCTCGCTTTCTCTGGGGGCGCGACAACGCCCTCGATTCGATTGGTGCAGCCCAGTGTAGCGCGCGCCGCAACGAGAAGCCGTTACGGGCGCGTGGCAGCTGCTTATCGCTTTAGCGCAGATGAGAGGCGCAACGCTCAACGATGACGAGAGCGCCTTGTTGGTCAGGGTCGAGGTTGCAGTGGAGCTTGGACGGAAGGCACCCCTCATAAGGACGGCCTGCTGGCCGCCCCTATGAAACATCCCGTCTTATGCGCAGGTAATCGCCCGGTTCGAGCGGCTCATCGACGGTGAACGCGTACGCCTCGGCCGAGCGGTTCGCCACGGCGACGGGAACGGGCGCGGGATACGGATCGCCCGCGTCGGGCGCGGGCAACCACGCCAGATCGCGCACCCGCACGCGGAAGGCGGCGCGGCCGGGCGCGAGCGCCTCCAACTCGTCGCCCTCGCAAAAGCGGTTGCGGCACACGGCCTCGACGCGCCAGGCGCCCTCCCCCGCCGGCTCGCAGGCGCGCACGTCGGCGGCGTGCAGGCAGGTGCTGGTGTAGCCGTCGCGCTCGGGCGACTGGTCGGCGCGACCGTAGTAGAAACCGGTGGAGTACGGCCGGTGCGACGCGCACGCGAGCTCGGCCACGACCTCGGCCGAGTCGGCCCCGTCGAGCGCGCGGCGGTACGCGTGCACCACCGTGGCCACGTAGAACGCCTTCTTGTTGCGCCCTTCGATCTTGAACGAGGACACGCCGGCGGCGGCCAGGTCGTCCAGATGCTCCGCCATGCACAGGTCGCGGGCGTTCATGACGTACGTGCCGCGCACGTCCTCCTCAATCGGATAGAACTCGCCGGGACGCTGCTCCTCCACCAATGCGTAGCTCCAGCGGCACGGCTGGGCGCAGTGCCCCTTATTGCCCGAGCGGTCCGCCATGGCCGCGCTCAAAAGGCAGCGGCCCGACACGGCCATGCACATGGCGCCGTGCACGAACGCCTCGATCTCCAGCTCGCGCGGCGCGTCGGCGCGCAGGCGCGCGATATCGGCCACGCTCATCTCGCGGGCGCACACCACGCGGCTCGCTCCCAAATCGTGCCACACGCGCGCCGCCTCGGCGTTGCACACGCCGGCCTGCGTGCTTACGTGCAGCGCCACGCCGGGCGCGTGCCGGCGGGCGAGCGAGAGCGCGCCCAAATCGCTCACGATGAACGCGTCGACGCCCGCGGCGGCAAGTGCCTCCAGGTACGCGGGGAGCGCCGCGAGGTCATCGGCGTCCATGAGCGTGTTGAGGGCCGCGTACACCCGCACCCCGGCTGCGTGCGCGAACGCGACGGCGCCGGGAATGTCCGCCAGTGCGAAGTTAGAGGCCCGCTGCCGCATGCCGAACCGATCGGCCGCCAAGTACACGGCGTCCGCCCCGTAGCGCACGGCAGCCTCAAGCTGCGACCGCCCGCCCGCAGGAGCGAGGAGTTCGGGCTGGGACAAAGACCGTCGGCGCATCGACTATCGCCCCGCTTCGAAAACAATGGACCGGAAGGGCGATCCACCAAAGACAATCAACCCGTCAAGAACCGTCATGGACAAAAACGGCCGATATGGTAAGAAAAGCGACGCGTTCGAGCAGACCCTTCCGCACCTCACGCGGAAAAGGCCTGATGGCTTGCCATCGCGAAAAGAATCGCATCTCGACTCGTTGCCATATCTCGACTTTTTGTCCATGATCTTCACCGTTATATTAATATAACGTGGCCGGTGGATGCGCGGGACGCACCGAGCCCCGTCCGCTCCGGCGGGACGCGCCAAGCCCCGCCTGCTTTCACTCGAAGAACCTTCATCCCTCGTAGCTCACGCGGGCGCCCTGCGGGGTGTCCTCGATCACGAAGCCCAGGCCGGTGAGGCCGTCGCGCACGGCGTCGGCGCGGGCCCAGTCCTTGGCGGCGCGGGCCTCGGTGCGGGCGGCCAGCAGGGCGTCCACGGCCTCGGACGCGCTCGCCCCGTCGTAGCCGGCAACCTCGGCGGCCAGCGCCACGACCTCGGGCGGGTACGCGTCGCCCTCGCCCTCTGCAGCCGCGTCGTCCGCAACCACGTCGACGCCGAGCACGCCCAGCAAGTCCACCACCAGATCGCGCGCTTCGCGCACAGGCGGCACGTCGGCGAGCGACAGCGTCTTGCCCGCCGTCTGGGCGTTCACATCGGCGATGAAGTCGAACACCTCGCCCAGCGCCTTGCACGTGTTGAAATCGTCATCCATGGCCAGGATGAACGCCATCTTGGCCGCACGCGTGCGCTCCATGAACGCGCGAAGGTCGAGCGGCGAGGGAATATCCTGGGCGTTCTCCAGCAGCCAGTCCAGGTTCTTCACGGCGTTCTTGATGCGTCCGAGCGCGGCGCCCGCCTCGGCCAGGCGATCCTCGGAGAAGTCGAGCGGGCTGCGGTAGTGCGTCTGCAGCATGAGAAAGCGCAGCACAGCCGCGTCGGTGGTCTTCAGCACGTCGCGCAGCAGCTTGAAGTTGCCGAGCGACTTGCTCATCTTCTCGGAGTTGATCTGCAGCATGCCGCCGTGCATCCAGTAGTTCGCGAACGTGCAGCCGCAGGCGGCCTCGCTCTGGGCGCGCTCGTTCTCGTGGTGCGGGAACACCAAGTCGCCGCCGCCGCCGTGGATGTCGAAGGGCAGCCCCAGGTACTTGCGCGACATGGCCGAGCACTCGATGTGCCAGCCGGGGCGGCCCTGACCCCAGGGCGAGTCCCATGCGGGCTCGCCGGGCTTGGCGGCCTTCCACAGGGCGAAATCGAGCGGGTCGCGCTTGCGGTCCTCGATGCCCTTGCCGTCGGCTCGCAGCTCGCGGTGGCCGCATTCCATCTCGTCGATGTTGCGCCCCGACAGCTCGCCGTACGCGGGGAACGAGCGCACGCTGAAGTACACGTCGCCGTCCACCTCGTAGGCGTGCCCGCCGTCGACGAGCTCTTGGATGAGCTCGATCATGGAGGGTATCTCCTCGGTGGCCTTCGGGCGGATGTCGGGGTCGAGCACGCCGGCCGCGTGCATGTCCTCGATGAACGCCTCGGTGTACTCGGCGGCCACCTCGGCGGCGCTGCGGCCCTCCTCGTTCGCCTTGCCGATGATCTTGTCGTCCACGTCGGTGACGTTCTGCACGAACGTCACGTCGAAGCCGCGCCACATGAGGTAGCGGCGGATGACGTCGAACGAGATGAACGTGCGCGCGTTGCCGATGTGGATGTAGTTGTACACGGTGGGGCCGCATACGTACATGCCCACCTTGCCGCGCTCGCGCGTCTCGAAGTCCACCTTGCCGCGCGTTTTCGTGTTGTAGAGTCTGATCATGGCGTCCTCGCATCCTGCCTAGCCCCTGCGCCGCGTTCGCGCGACGAAGCGTTTCGACCGTAGATTGTAGCACAGGAAGGTTACGGAGCCCGCCTGTCCGCCAAAGTCAGTCCTCCGCCATCCCAAGCGCGGGAGAATGCGCCTTATGTCATCCTGAGCGAGCGACCGCAGGGAGCGGAGTCGAAGGATCCCGTGCGGCGATAGCAGGAAGCGTTACGGCTGGCGCCGCACGGGATCCTTCGACTCGCTTCGCTCGCTCAGGATGACAGAGGGGCGCTGGGCTCGCTCAGGACGACAGAAAGCGCGTTCGCCGCGCTTGGAGTGGTGGAGGGAAGGCGCGCGCCTTTACGCCTGCTCGGGACGGCTAGGAGCTTGAACGGCGAACCAACAGGCACACGGCGGTCGCGGAGATGCCTTCCTCGCGGCCTTCGAAGCCCAAGTGCTCGGTGGTGGTGGCCTTCACGCCCACGTTCTCCGCCGGAACGCCCATGGCGGCGGCCAGGTTCGCACGCATCTCGTCGCGGTACGGCGAGAGCTTCGGCGCCTGCGCGGCGATGACGGAATCGACGTCGAGGATGGCGTAGCCCTCCGCACGCACCTTGTCGGCCACGGCGGCCAGCAGCTTGAGCGAGTCGGCGTTCAGATAAGCAGGGTCGGTGTCGGGGAACAGCTTGCCGATGTCCCCGCCGCGGATGCCCCCCAACAGCGCGTCGGCGACGGCGTGCGCCAGCACGTCGGCATCGGAATGCCCCAAAAGGCCGCGCGTATGCGGGATATCCACCCCGCCCAAGATGAGCTTGCGCCCCTCGGCGAACGCATGCACGTCGTACCCCTGCCCGATGCGCAGGTTGGCAGGATTGAACGCCTGCGAGTTGTCATCCTGAGCGAAGCGACCGTAGGGAGCGGAGTCGAAGGATTCCGTGCGGCCGTCAGGCCGAGAGGTTTCCGGTTGGCTCCGCACGGGATCCTTCGACTCCGCGCTGCGCGCTCCGCTCAGGATGACATCATGTCCGGGTTCGCGCACCCCGCTCAGGATGACATCGTCCGACTGCGGCGCTCCACTCGGGACGACATCGTGTCCCGGCTCGCACGCTCCATTCGGGACGGCGTCGGCGGCGCTCATTCTTTCGTTCCCTTCATGTACATCGTGCGCACGGCGGCGGCCAGCATGAGGTAGTCCTCGGGCACGGTGAGCTTGATGTTGTCGCGCTTGCCCTCCACCACGAGCACGCGCCCGCCCAAACGCTCGATGAGCGAGGAGTCGTCGGTGCCCATGAAGCCGTCCGACAGCGCAGAGGCGTGCGCGCGGCGGTAGATGCCGGCGCGGAACACCTGCGGCGTTTGCGCGTTCCAGAACACGCGCCGGTCGGGCGTGCCCACGATCACGCCGTTCTCCACCACCTTGAGGGTGTCCACCGCCGGATGCGCCACCACGGCGCCGTCGCAGTCGATGTTGCCCTTCAGCGTGGCGATGGTGTGCGCGATGAGGTCGGGGCTGATGAGCGGACGGGCGCCGTCGTGCAGGATGACGTACTCGTAATCGTCCGGCACGTACTCGAGGCCCGAGAACGCCGATTCCTGACGGCTGGGGCCCGAGGGCGCCACCACGATGGGCGTGACGAACGGGAACGGGTCGACGGCGCGCTTGAGGTACTCGCCGCAACGGTCCTCGGGGCACACGATGACGATGAGCCCGATGTCGCCCACGGCGTCGAACGCCTCGGCCGACCAGGTGAGGATGGGCTTGCCGGCTATCTCCACCAGCTGCTTGCCGCCCTCCTTGCCGAACCGCTCGCCCGTGCCGCCCGCCAGGATGATGGCGGCCGTCTGGGGATTCTTGTCGACCTCGCCCTTGAGTCCGCCCATCGCCTGCGAAAGCGCGTCGAAGTCGAGGTCGTCCGGCGTGAACTCAGGGGCGCTGAGCACCGCGGACGAGAACACCGGGTCGATTGTCTGCGTCATAAGGTCTTCCTCTCCGCCTTGCCTTTTCCTTCCGCCGCCCCGCCCCTGTCGCCTGCCGACGCCAAGGATCTAGTCCCGCTCGCCGGGCTGGCGCACGGTGATCTCCTGCGCCTTCAGCGACACGCGGGAATGAGGGGGGATCGACGAGGTGACGAATGCGGAGCCGGCGATGACCGACCCGGCTCCGATCACCGTTTCCCCGCCCAGCACCGAGGCGTTGGAGTAGATGGTCACGTCGTCTTCGATGGTGGGATGGCGCCTCACCCCGGCGAGCCGCTGCCCGCCGCGCGTGGACAGCGCGCCCAGCGTAACGCCCTGGTACAGCTTCACATGGTCGCCGATGACGGTGGTCTCGCCGATGACCACGCCCGTGCCGTGGTCGATGAAGAAGTACTCGCCGATCTGGGCGCCGGCGCCGATGTCGATGCCCGTGCCGCTGTGCGCCAGCTCGGTCATGATGCGCGGGATGATGGGCACGTTCTGCTGGTAGAGCACGTGCGCGATGCGGTACACGTAGATGGCGTACAGGCCGGGGTACGAGAAGATGACCTCCTCCTTCGACCCGGCCGCCGGATCGCCGTCGTACAGGGCCTGCACGTCGGTGAGCAGCACGCGCTGTATGCTGGGAAGCTCGTCGAAGAACACCGTGCACACTTCCGAGGCGCGCTCGCAGATGTGCTCGGGCGTATCGTCTCCGCACAGGTGACGCGCCGGATCGGCCTCAGAGGCGTCGCGGTCGTCGGAGGTGTACGCCAGGGCGAGGACGATCTGCTCGCGCAGCACCCGCTCGATCTGGATGAGCGTCTCTCCGATGAAGTACTCCGGACTGGTGGACGGCGTGAGCATCTCCTCGCCGAAGTAGCCCGGAAACAGCACGCGGCGCAAGTCCTTGAGAACGCTCTTCACGGCCGAGCGGCTGGGAAACCGCCGTCCGGGCTTCGTGAAGAATATCTCGTCGGCCTCGTAGTTCTTCTCGATGCCCTTCACAATGCGATCGAGGTTGTCTCCGAACATGGAACCTCCTGAAATCGGTTGATGCGCTGCGCCTCCCGCAACCGCCAGCACGACGGCTCCTCGGTCGGTTTGCGACGAGCCTAGTATAGCGCAGCGGGCACGGGATCCGCTGGTAAACCACCGCTTGCCCGCATCGTCCCCAACCATTGTCATCCCGAGCGGAGCGCCGAAGCCCCGCCTCCACTCAGGATGACAGCAGGCGGGGCGGCAGGCGTGAAAAAGCCCCTGATCCGCTTGGGAACAGGGGCTCTCCTATGCAGGTAAAGCTTAGTCGGACGCGCCGCCCGACATCGAGCCGCCGCCGCTGCTCACGCCGGCGTGGCCCAGATCGAAGTTCGTCAGCAGCAGTTCCGCGTCCTTCGCTATGCTGTCGCGTTTCCGGGGCTCCGGGATGACGCCCGAACCCTGGGTGAACACCAGCTCGCCGTCCACCGCGTCCACGTCGATGATGGAGCCGCTGGCCCACTTGCCCTCGAGGATCTCCTCGGACAGCGGGTCCTCCAGCAAACGTTGGATGGCGCGGCGCAGCGGGCGGGCGCCGAACGTGGCGTCGGTGCCTTCCTTCGCGATGAGCTTGCACGCCGCGTCGGTCAGGTTGATGGACATGTTCTGCGCGATCAGGCGCTCGCGCAGATCGGCCACCATGAGCTTCACGATCTCGGCGATCTGCTCGTCATTCAGGCTCTTGAACACGATGATCTCGTCGATGCGGTTCAGGAACTCGGGCCTGAACAGCTTCTTCATCTCGGACATGACGCGGCTCTTGATCTCCTTGTCGGAGAGGCCCGCGTGCTCCTCGGTCGAGAAGCCCAGCGTGGTGGGTTGCGCGATCTCTCGCGCGCCCACGTTCGACGTCATGATGATGACCGTGTTGCGGAAGTCCACCGTGCGGCCCTGCGCGTCCGTCAAGCGGCCCTCCTCCAGAATCTGGAGCAGGATGTTGAACACGTCGGGGTGCGCCTTCTCGATCTCGTCGAACAGCACGACCGAGTAGGGGCGCTGGCGCACGGCCTTCGTGAGCTGGCCGCCCTCGTCGAAGCCCACATAGCCCGGAGGCGAGCCCACCAGGCGCGACACGCTATGCTTCTCCATGTACTCCGACATGTCGAAGGACAAGAGCGCGTCCTCGGAGTTGAACAGGAACTCGGCCAGCGCCTTCGACAGCTCCGTCTTGCCCACGCCCGAGGGGCCCAGGAAGATGAACGAGCCGGCGGGGCGTTTCGGGTCCTTGAGGCCCGAACGCGAGCGGCGGATGGCCTTCGACAGCGCTGTGACGGCCTCTTCCTGGCCGACCACGCGCTCGTGCAGCACGCTTTCCATGCGCAGCAGCTTCTCGGTCTCGGCCTCGGTGAGGTTGCTCACGGGCACGCCGGTGGTCATGGACACCACGTCGGCGATGTCCTCCACCGTGACCTGCTGGATGGTCTTCTGGGCGTTCTCCTCCCAGTCCTTCTCGGCCTGCTGGCGCTTCTCCTTGAGCTTGGCCTCCTCGTCGCGCAGCTGCGCGGCACGCTCGAAGTCCTGCGCCGCGATGGCGCTGTCCTTCTCGCCGCGGAGCTTCCGCAGCTCCTCGTCCAGCTCGCGCAGCTCCTTCGGCAACGTCATGTTGCGGATGCGCATGCGGGCGCCGGCCTCGTCGAGCACGTCGATGGCCTTGTCGGGCAGGTAGCGGTCCTGGATGTAGCGGTCGGCCAGCGTCACGGCCGCCTGCAGCGCCTCGTCGGTGAAGTGCACCTGGTGGTGCGCTTCGTAACGGTCGCGCAGGCCCTCCATGATGCGCAGCGCCTGCTCCTCGTTCGGCTCGCCCACGGTGATGGGCTGGAAGCGCCGTTCGAGCGCGGAGTCTTTCTCCAGGTGCTTGCGGTACTCGTCGATGGTGGTGGCGCCGATGACCTGGATCTCGCCGCGGGACAGCGGCGGCTTCAGGATGGCGGCGGCGTCGATGGAGCCTTCGGCCGAGCCCGCGCCGATGAGCGTGTGCATCTCGTCGATGAACAGGATGATGTCGCCCGCGTCCATGACCTCCTTGATGCACTTCTTCAGGCGCTCCTCGAACTCGCCGCGGTACTTCGATCCCGCCACGAGCGCGGACACGTCGAGCGTGAACAGGCGCTTGTCGCGCAGGATGTCGGGCACCTGGTTCGACACGATGAGCTGGGCCAAGCCCTCGGCCACGGCGGTCTTGCCCACGCCGGGCTCGCCGATGAGCAGCGGGTTGTTCTTCTGGCGGCGGGAGAGCACCTGCATGACGCGCTCGATCTCGCCCGCGCGGCCGATAACCGGGTCGAGCTTGCCGTCGCGCGCCTTCTTGGTGAGATCGGTGCCGAACTCCTTCAGCACGCTGTCCGACGCGTTGCCCTGCGGGTCGAACGCGTTGCGGCCGGCGTACACGGGGCTTTGCCCCACGAGGTCGTTCAGCGCGCTGCGCACGTCGTCGCCCGACACGCCCAGGCGCGTGAGCACCTCGAGCGCGGTGCCGTCGCCCTCGCGCACGATGCCCAGCAGCAAGTGCTCGGTGGATATGTAGGATTGGCCCATCTGCATGGCCTCGCGCAGGGAGTTCTCCAGCACGCGCTTCACGCGGGGCGTGAAGGACAGGTGCCCGGACACGTCGGTGTCCTCGTCGATGGCCACCGTCTGGCGGATGGCCTGCACGACGCCGTCGTACTTCACGTTCAGGCGGTCGAGGGCCTGGGCGGCCAGGCCGTCCTTTTCCTGTATGAGGCCGAGCAGGATGTGCTCGGTGCCCACGTAGGGCTGATGGAGCGAGCGGGCCTCGTCCTGCGCCAGGACGAGCACCTTGCGCGCTTTGTCCGTAAACTTCTCAAATGACATGCTAGCCTCTATTCTCGCAGAGTCTATCGTATGGTTCTGTGCCATCTTAGCACTCCTCTTATGAGAGTGCCAATACAGCATATAGCCGCACACGTCCGCTCCACAAGCGCAGGCGACCGGCGACCGTTCCATCCTATCACGACCCCAGCCGGCGCGCCTCCGTACCGCTCGATGCCTCCAAAAGTGCTCACGTTTGACGCGTGTTTGAAACGTACGGGAAAGGCCGCCCGGGCGACGTTGCGCCCGGGCGGCCTTGTTCGAAGTCGTTTGTCGCAGATGCCTTAGTACAGCTTGGCACCGGCGGGGATGCGGTCGTCCACCATCAGCAGGTTCAGGCGCTCCTCGGGCTCGCCGTTCTCGCCCGGCTCCTCGTGAATGGCCGAGAGCAGCATGCCGCACGAGTCGACGCCCATCATCTTGCGGGGCGGCAGGTTCGTGATGGCGATGAGCGTGCGGCCCACCAGCTCCTCCGGCTCGTAGTACGCGTGGATGCCGGAGAGGATGACGCGCTCGGCGCCCGTGCCGTCGTCGAGCGTGAACTGCAGCAGCTTCTTGCTCTTGGGAACGGCGACGCACTCCTTCACCTTCACGGCGCGGAAGTCCGACTTGCTGAACGTGTCGAAGTCCACCTCGTCCTCGAACAGCGGCTCGATAACCACCTTCGAGAAATCGATGGGCGCAGCAGCGGCCGCAGCAGCCCCCACGGCAGCCGGCGCGGCAGCGCGCGGACGTCCGCCCGCCGGGGCCTCGTCGCGCATGTGCGGGAACAGCAGCACGTCGCGGATGGACGGGGCGTCGGTGAGCAGCATGACCAGACGGTCGATGCCGATGCCGCAGCCGCCCGCCGGGGGCATGCCGTACTCCAGCGCGCGCACGTAGTCGTCGTCGTAGCCCATGGCCTCGTCGTCGCCCAGGTCCTTCGCCTCCACCTGCTTGCGGAAGCGCTCGGCCTGGTCGACCGGGTCGTTCAGCTCGCCGAAGGCGTTGGCGTACTCGTGGCCGCAGATGAACAGCTCGAAGCGCTCGGTGAGGTTGGGGTCGCCCGCCTTCTTCTTGGCCAGCGGCGACACCTCGAGGGGGTGCTCCGTCACGAACGTGGGCTGGATGAGCTTCTCCTCGGCCACGGCCTCGAATATCTCGGCGATGAGCTTGCCCTTGCCCCATGCGTCCTCGGCATGGCCGCCGTTGCGCTCGAGGATGGCCACGAGCTCGTCGCGGGTGCGCGCGAAGCTCACGTCCTCGCCCGCGCCCTCGCTGGCCAGCTCGATCATGGTGGCGCGGCGCCACGTGCCGCCCAGGTCGACCTGCGCGCCCTGGTACTCCACCTGCGTCGTGCCGCACGCCGCGAGCGCCGCCGCCTGGATCACGCCCTGCGTGAGCTCCATCATGCCCTCCAGGTCGCTGAACGCCTGGTAGAACTCCATCGTGGTGAACTCGGGGTTATGGTACGGGTCCATGCCCTCGTTGCGGAACTGGCGCCCGATCTCGAACACCTTCTCGAAGCCGCCCACCAGCAGGCGCTTGAGGTGCAGCTCGGTGGCGATGCGCAGGTAGAAGTCCTTGTCGAGCGCGTTGTGGTGCGTGACGAAGGGACGCGCGTTCGCGCCGCCGAGGATGGGATGCAGGATGGGCGTCTCCACCTCGTAGTAGCCGTGGTCCTCCATGTAGCGGCGGATAGCGGAGATCACTTTGAAGCGCTTCTCGAACGTGCCCTTGACCTCGGGGTTCATGACCAGGTCCACGTAGCGCTGGCGGTAGCGCGTCTCCTTGTCGGCCAGGCCGTGGAACTTCTCGGGAAGCGGGCGCAGCGACTTGCTGAGCAGCTCGAACGACGCCACGGCCACGGACAGCTGCCCGCGCTTCGTGCGCATCATCGTGCCGCGCACGCCGATCCAGTCTCCCACGTCGAGGTCCTTGAGCTCAGCGAACGCGTCCTCGCCCAGCGCGTTGATGCGGCAGAACAGCTGCATGTCGCCCGTGGAGTCGCGCAGCTCGAGGAAGGCGAGCTTGCCCTGGTCGCGCTTCGCCATGACGCGGCCGGCCACCTGCACTTCGTCCTCGGTGGACGCGCCGTCCTCGAGGTGGGCGTACTGCTCGACCAGGTCGGCCAAATGGTGCGAGTAGCGATAAGCGTGGCCGTACGGGTCCTTGCCCGCCGCCATCAGCGCCTCGCGCTTGGCCAGACGCACCGCAATGGGGTCGTCTTCGACGACCTGCGCCTCGGGGTTCGCGTCAGGGTTGGTGTTCGTGGTGTCGCTCATGTAAGTGCCCCTCAATCTCGTACAGCCCGCATACTCGGGTTCGCCCGTCAGGGCCGAACCCTTCGCGCCTTGCGCGAAAATCGCCGCCCAGGTAGACCGTAGGGGCGATCTCCTGATCGCCCGTTCGCGCGAAGCGCGAAAACTGCCGCGCAGGTTGGCGTAGTAAATCAGCGAGGGCCTCTGTGGTGCCCCGAATTGGCGTGATGGCGAAAGCGAAGCGTACCTTGGGTACGTGAGCTTTCGTCAGCGCGCCAAGGCGGGGTGCTACAGAGGCCCGCAGCGTCGGCAGGTTCCGCTGGCCGGCAGGCCGGCGGAACTCGAACCGCAGCGTCGGCAGGTTCCGCTGGCCGGCAGGCCGGCGGAACCTTAATGTTCGATTTTGATGATGGTCATGGAGATGTCGCGGCCGGTCGGGCCCGTGGTCTCCACCTTGTCGCCCTTCTTGTGGCCCAGCAGCGCCGCGCCCACCGGCGACTCGTTGCTGATCTTGCCGGCCGCCGCGTCGCTTTCGGCACCGCCGACGATCGTGAACACGCGCTCTTTGCCGCCCATGTCGACCGTGACGGTGGAGCCGATGTTCACCTTGCTCGAACGCTTCGGCGTGTTCACCACGGTGGCCTCGGAAAGGATGCGGCTGATCTCGGCGATGCGCGCCTCCATCATGCCCTGCTCGTTCTTCGCATCGTCGTACTCGGAGTTCTCGGAGATGTCGCCGAACTCGCGCGCCACCTTGATGCGCTCGCCGATCTCGGCGCGCTTCTCCGTCTCGAGGTAGTGCAGTTCCTCCTCGAGCTTTTCCTTGCCCTCTTGCGTGAGGATGAAGTTTTCGTTCGCCATTGCTGTCTCACCTGTCCGATTACATACAACAGGCACGCTCGATTGCCAAGCGTGCGGTTTTCATAGGTTGGGTCGTGGGGTGCTTCCGACGAAGCGTCGGACGATATACAAAAAAGCGGTATGCGCCCGGCCGAACCGTGGGCACATACCGCGAACCGATTCGCTTGCGCCGCGCTATTCGGCCTTCTTCTTGGCCGCCGTGGTCTTCTTCGCGGTCGTGGTGGTCTTCTTGGGGGCCGGCTTCTCTTCCTCGACCTCTTCGATGACTTCCTCGTCCTCGTCCTCGGCTTCCTCGATGGCCTTGCCGCCGCCCATGCCCTCGCGCAGGTTCTTTACGGTCTTGCCGATGGCGCCGCCGAGCTTCGGAAGGTTCTTCGGCCCGAAGATCAGCAGGATGACTGCCAGGATGATCAGCAGCTCCGGCATGCCCATACCCAGGATTTTCATACGTTCCTCCAAGCTTGTCATCCGGAGCGTCCGCGCAGGACGCACGCTCCGTCCACTCTAACCCCGTCAGAGTAGCACACACTATGCAAAAAAGGGATGCTCCTTGAAAGTTACATCCCTTTGGTTCCTGGTCGGGTTGACAGGATTTGAACCTGCGGCCTCTGCGTCCCGAACGCAGCGCTCTACCAAGCTGAGCCACAACCCGTAAGCTGCTTGTTGCAGCGACGGATATGATAGCACAACCGCGGCGTTTGCAACAGGAAATATGCCCACTTATGGTGAAGATTTGTATCGGCCCGACGCCTTCCGCGCCCGGCGGGGCAGGCTTTATGCGGGTTCCGACCGTGCGGCGGCGCGCTCGCGCTCTTTCTCGGCCAGGCGCTCGAGCGACACGATCTTCGTGACCACCACGCCCTCGGACACCACGTCGCCCGCGTCGTCGGTGGCGACCACGTTCCAGAACTGCTTGCGTCCGCCCGCGCGCGAGGGCTCCTCGCGGTCGAGCTCGGCCACGGCATGCAGCGTTCCCTCTTGGGCGCTTTTGCGATGGCGCACGTGCACGTCCACGCCGAAGGGGCGCTCGCGGTCGAAATCGGCACGGCACCCGGCGCCCACGCTCGCGACCGTCTCCAAAAGCGCTATGGTGGCTCCCCCGTGCAGGAAGCCGAAGGGCTGGTGCAGATCGGGCGTGACGGGCATGGCCGCCTCCGCGCGCTCGGCACCCTCCGACACCACCTCGATGCCCAACAAGTCCGTCAAAGCCATAGCACATCGCTCCTTTGCAAAAACATCGTGGGGTTCGCATTCCAGCGCGACCGGCGCGCGGCGCCGAACGGCCAGCGTTCGGGTGGTTTATCGCGGCGGACGGGCGGCAGCCCGCCCCCCCCTACCCTCTACATAGTATAGACGCAGTTGCCGCGAGCGGGCGACGGTCAGAGATTCGAACCTGTCCGCAAGCGAGCCCACACGTCCTGAAGTGCCCCAAAAGGCGCCTGACCCCGTTTGGGGCAGGGGCGTTTCGGAACGTCAGCGGGTTCCGGCCAGCGTGCGGATGAGCTCCTTCACGGATTCGGGCACGACGGGCGGCACGGGGGCCGGCTTGCCCACCAGGTAGCCTTGGATGTAGTCCGCCTTGAGCTCGATGACGGCGCGCAGCTCTTCTTCCGTCTCGACGCCCTCGGCGATGACCCTGATGCCCCGGTCGTGCGCGTAGCCCACGAGGTTCCGCGCGATGTCCTGGTGGTCCTTCATGCGGTCGATGTTGCGCACGATGCCCATGTCCAGCTTGACGAAGTCCACGTGGTAATCCAAAAGCGAGGTCTCCCCGTTGTAGCCGCTGCCGAAGTCGTCGATGGCGAGCCGCGCGCCCCAGCGCCGCGCGAGGCCCTCCTTGTACAGCGCCATCTCGCGGCTGTACTCGCTTTCCGTGATCTCGATGACCAGGCGCTTGAGCAGGGGGCCGAACCGCTCCTGCAGCTCCACCTCGTCGTCGGAGGACAGGCGCTGCGTGGCAATGCTGTTCACGAACAGCACGGCGTCGCCGGCGCAATCGTGCTGGGCGAAGGCGCCCAGGGCGCCGAAGAACGTGAGGTGCTCCACCCGGTAGAGCTTCGACTGGGAGCGCGCGAGCAGCAGCACGCGGTCCGGCGTCGCGATGGACGGCATCTGCGGCCGCATGAGCGCCTCGTAGGCCGCCGCCTCGCCCATGCGCGCGTCGACGATGGGCTGGAAGTGGTAGTCCACCAGGTTCTCGTCCAGCAGGTGGTTGAGGTCCTCCTTGTTGTTGAGGATGAACGCGCCCTGCTCGTGGCTCTTGGGATCGAAGCGCAGGAGCGCGCCCTTGCGGTGGCTCTTGGCCTCGTACATGGCGAAGTCGGCGTATTCGCGCAGGTGGGCGAAATCGACGGCGTCGTCGGGGTAGCACGCCACGCCCACCGACGCGCGTACCTTGAGCACCGTGGCGTCAGGCGCCTCGAGCATGCTCGAATCGAGCGCGCCCATGAACGCGTCGAACAGGCGGTTCGCCTCCTCGGCGCTCTCGCAGCGATCCACGAACACGAGGAACTCGTCGCCCGAGATGCGGGCGCAAAAGCCCTCGCCCGCGAACGTGCGCTCGACGACGTCCGCCGCGGCCTTGATGTAATGGTCGCCCCAGTCGTGGCCGTAGGTGTCGTTGATGTACTTCAGGTTGTCCAAGTCCAGCATGAGCATGGCGCCGAACGCCGGAGGGTCGCACGCCAGCCGCTCGGTGACGGACTGTTCGAACGCGCGACGGTTCAGCAGGCCCGTCAGCACGTCGTGGTCGCGCTCGTGCTCGATGCGGCGGCGCGTGGCTATCTCGTCGGTCACGTCCTCCACCAAGCCGTAGATCCGCGTGCTGTCGGAGCTCGACACCGACACGATGCGCACCCAGCGGCGGCCGTCCCGGTCCGACGCGATCCAGCGGTTCTCGGACTCCTGCTCGTAGCCGGGCCGAAGCGATTCGAGCAGGTCCTTGAACGCGGCGAGCGGCATGGTGCCGCCCGCCCCGCCGTCGCCCTCGAGAGGGGCGGCGGGGGCGTCCGGCGGAAGCACGACGCCCATCGTGTCGAAGAAGCTATCGGTGTACGAAGCCGTGCGGGTTTCCAGGTTGCATTCGAACGCGGCGATGGAGCGGTCGGACAGCTTGAGGACCTGCGACAGGCGCGACGCCACCGAAACCACCTCGGCGTTCATGAGCTCGATGGCGTCCGAAAGCTCGTCGACCTCCACGATGCCGGTGGGCGTGAACGATATGGGCTGGTCGGGGCTGGCGGCACGCACCTCCTTCATAAGGTGGCGCAGGCGCGACGACGACACCCGGGCCGTGAGCACGGCGATGACCACCCCGACGACGATGGAGGCGACGAACACCTTCACCAGACTGTCGGAAAGCAGGCGCGACGCCGAGAACAGGTCGTCCTCGCGCTCAAGCCCGACGAGGGCCCAATGCTCCGAGGCGAACGGCGACGTGCTGTTGTAGAGCTTGATCTCCGCGGCGCTCGCACCGGCCCGGGCGTCCGAGGACGCGCCGGAGGCCGCGTCCACCGTCATGCGCCCCTTGTCGTCGAGCGCCGCCGTGAACGAGCCTCCTTCCACGTAGAGGCTCTGCGATGCCCCCGTGGTCGCGAGCACGTCGTAGGTGCGCGGCTGTCCGGGCAGGGGCGAGGCGCCTTCATCGCGCGCGAAACCGCCCTCCTCGCCCGTTACGGCGAGCAGGTAGGAACCGCCGCCCGACGTGCTGAGCTCGCCGTAGGGGAAGAAGGCGGTTATGCGGTCGAGTCGCACCACCACGCCCAGCACGCCCACAACCTCGCCTGTCGCGCCCCTGATGGGCTTGCTGTAGGTGACGGACGGCGTACCCGCCCAACCGAGGTCCACGGGGCGGCCCCAGTAGCCCAGGTCGTTCACGTCGGCGTCGGGGTACTGCTCGGCCGCGCGCAGCGGCTTGTAGTAGAACGAGCTTTGGGCCTCGCCCTCGGCGGCGATCGGGAACGTGGCCGACCACTGGCTGTCGAGCGCGATGCCCAGGCGCCGCGCCACGCTGATGGGGCAGGCCGCGAGCAGCAGATCCGACCCGTTCGACACGTCGACCTTGGGATTGGAGTCACGGATGTAGAGGGCCGAGTGCCCGCCGTCTTCGGTTGCGTCCCCTTCGGCATTGGCGAGCACGAGGTACACGCCGTCCACCTCGGCGCGACGCGTGAACGACAGAAGGTCGTCGGCCGACGCGTCGAGGATGTCCAGCGACAGGCTGGAGCCGGGGGTCGCGTCGGCCGCCGCGGAGCCGCTCGCCGCGAGTACGTTCGCCACACGAGAGCCCACGCTGTCGACGACCGCGTCGAAATCGGACCAGCGGAATATCATGTCGTTTTCCAGGTACCCGGCACGGCTCGCCACGCGCTCCGAGAACAGGTCGTAGGCGTCGACCTCCATCTGCTCGAGCGTCTGACTGCTCGCCAGCACGCCCACCGACACCAGGCCCTGGATGGCAAGGGCGATGCAGAAGGGCACCACGACCAGGACCTTGAACGTCAGTCCCCGCCGAACGCCGCGCGTTTTTCCGATCGCCGGAATCATTCCCTCGTCGCTCTTCCTTCCCCGCCCTCCCTGCGAAGGCGATGCACGTTAGGCGATGACCGCCTCAAGCTGCGCGGTGAAATCGGCGAGCCACGCGTCGAACACGGCGTCCTCGAGGTACGGGGCCACGGCGTCGGCCGGCTTCGCACCGGCCGCGACGGCCGCCGCCACGGCGGCGCGATCGGCCACGGCCTTGTCGGAAAGCGACTTCTCCAGCACGACGCGCGCCTCGACGCCGCCCTTGAACGGCGGATTGGCGTACACGCCCGCCTCGATGGTGTCGAGCGTGGCCGGCAGGTTGACCAGGTAGTTCTCCGACGTTCCCTCCACGGCCTTCGCCGCCGTCTCCAGGTTGTCGAGCGTGAGCGCGTCCTTCTTCACGGGCACGTAGCCGGCGCTGATGGAGAAGGCGGTGTTCTGCTCTTTGTCGGTGAACCACTTCAGGAACTCGACGCAGGCGGTCTCCTTGCGCTCGTCGGATTTCGTCACCACGAAGCCGGCACCCTGCTGCGGCGAGCACGGTTTGCCGTTCTTGAACGTGGGGTTGGACAGGGCGGCCAGCTCGATGGGATAGCTCGTGGCGTCGTCGACCGTGACGGTCTTCGGGAAGTACACCACCGACGAGGACGATCCCACGTAGCAGACGAGGTTGCCCGTCTTCACGGCGTCGGAGCGGAACTTGCCCTCGGCGGAGAACCAGCCCTGCACCATGGGCACGTAGTAGTTGTCCCAGAGCGTCTTCATGGTGGCGCGGTCGAGGTTGAGGCTGCACGTGCCGTTCTCGATGTCGAACACGTCGTGCCCCAGCTGCCGCGAGCCGCAGACGAAGTAGTTCGCCATGGCGTCTCGGCCGAAGAACGGGCTGCCGTCGCCCTCCACGTCCGGCGTCTGCGCGTCGGTCCACTCGTAATAGCGCTGGGCCACGGTCGTGACGCCCTCGATGGTGGAGAGCTCGTCGAGCGACGAGCCCGTGGCGTCGGCGAACTTCTGCCAGTCGGTCAGGTTGATCTGCAGCGTCTCGGTGGACTTGCCCACCGGGAACACCTTCAGGCCGCCGTTGCCGTTGATGTCGCCCTCGGCCATGAAGTCGTCCACGTACTGGGCCTTCTCCTCGTCGGTCAGGTATCCCGAAAGGTCGGCCACGCGGCCGAACCCGTCGATGACCGACGCGGTGTCGGAATAGGAGAGGAACGCGTCGGGCATGGCCGCCGAGCCCACGAGCTCCTGCGCGGAATCCGTCACGGCGGCGGCGAGGTCGTTCACGCCGCCTTGGCTGGAGCTGGTGACCACGACGCCCACGTCCTTGCCGCGACCCGCGTTGAACTCCTTGACGAGCTCTTCGAACGCCTGCTGCTGCGTGCCGTTGTAGTAGGTCCACAGCTCCACCTGAACGGGATCGGACGGGTCGAGCACGGAAGCCTTGCCCGCGCCGGACGAAGCCCCTTGCCCGCTGGCGCAGCCGGCGCAAGCCAAAACACCCGCCAGCGCGAACGCCATCGCGGCGCCGATCATCCCTCTACGTTTCATACGTCCCCCGTTCTGCAAGCGGACCCTGCGTCCGGTTGTAATGTTACCATCCAGCCATTCTATAGCATGATAACCGTCCCCGTACCATAAACCCTTGATTGACGCTGTTTTTAGGGGCCGACGTGCAGGGACGTGCGGCGCAGCGTCCTCAGTGCTCGCCCGGGCCTCCCGAACCGTGCGGCGACCGGGGAACCGGCCCTTGGGACGTGCGCGCGGAAGAGCCCGCAACCGGCTCGACGGGCTCGGCCGAAGGGCCGCCTTGCGCGTCGCCGGCGCGCCCGGGCGCATCCTCGGAGCGGGGCGGGCGCACGGGCTCCCCGGCGGGCACAGGGCGCGGATCCGCCGCGACGATCGGCCGTGCGTCGCGCGCCTTGGCCTCGTCCAGGCGCTTCGCCTGCTGCTCGACGTTGCGCATGCGGTCGCGCTTGGCGGAGGCCCGCACGGTCTTCTTCGCCTCGTGCTTGAACGTCTTCGTCGTTTGAATGAGGATGGCCCCTATGAGGAACGGCATCCAGAACACGATGCCGCGGTACACGAGCGCGATGGACAGGCCCGCCGCGCCGGACACGCCGAACGACGTGAACGCCACCACGACGGCCGCCTCGACCACGCCCACGCCCTGCGGCGTGATGGATATCATGGCGAACAGGGTGGCCACCACGTAGCCGCAGATGAGGGACTCGGGCACCGTGACGCCGAAACCCAGGCCCACGAGCGAGAAACAGGCGAGCTCGCACAGGGAGGCCACGATGGAGCACCCGAACGTCTTGGCCGTGGCCTTCGGGTTGTGCGCGATGAGGCCGGCCGCGTCGGAGAACGAGCCCACCGCGCGCTCCACCCACGGGTCGAGCGGGGCCTTCTTGAAGCGCGCGCGGACGCGGTCCACCAGCCGCTCGATGGGGCGCAGGGCGCGCAGCACGAGCGCGGGCCGCTTGCGTCCCAGCACCAGGATGAGCACCATGACGCTCACCAGCGCGATGACCAGCAGCCCCAGCAAGAACCACAGCGGCGACAGCCCCACGGTGAGCGCGAGGATGGCGAAGCCGATGAGCATGATGGTGGCGAAGCCCGAGTCCACGGTGATCTGCATGAGCAAAGCCGCGCTCGTGGCGCGCCCCGGCGCGATGCCCCGGCGCCGCGCGTCGTCCACGACGAGCGTGGTGCCGGCCAGGTTCAGCGAGGGGGCGATGGTGTTCATGAAGAACGTGCCGAACACGAGCGGCAACGTGGAGCGCGGGTCCATGCGCTCGTCCACGGCCTCGAACGCGAACGAGTAGGCGAAGCTCTGCGAGAAGTACTTGCCCAGCTGCGTGCACAAAGCCGCGATGAGCGGGATGGCCGCGCCCTTCTTCATGGTCTCCACGAGCTCGACCAGCTGGTCGCCGCGCAGCAGCACCACGGCGAGCACGATGACGATGACGAGCCCGATGAGCAGGTTGCGCACGTTGAGCTTCACCGGCCCACCCCGTTTCGTTCCATCGGTCGCGCCCGCCTCCCCCGCCGTTAGCGGAGGAACTCCCAAAGGTCGGTGCCCTGCAAGAAGCGCAGTTCGTCGGCCGTTTCGGCGTCGGTCTCCAAGAACAGGAAGCCGTAGTTGCCGATGCGCTTCACGTCGAAGGGGCGCAGCTCGAGCACATGGGAGAAGCGGGCGCGCAGCGCGTCGTAGTCAAAGCGCTCGTCGCCCGTGACGCCCGCCGGCGGGTTCAGCAGCGACATGGTGTAGACCTTGTCCTCCTTGCCGGAGAACGCGGCGCCGAAATCGGGCTGGGTTCCCTCGAGGAACGCCTCGTAGGTGCGGTAGCCGTAGGCGTAGTAGCTCACGTCCGTGCCGCCCAGGCCCGCGAAGCGCAGCGGGTTGAACTCGATGGGGCACACGTGCCCGTCATCGACGCGCACCTCCACGTGCACGGGGAAGTTGCGCGCGCCCACGAGCGCGTTCACGCGGTCGAGCCAGGTGACGAACGTGCGGGCGTTGTCGCGCACGATGGCGGCGCTCGTCACGTACATGCGATCGCTCGTGTCCTCGGCCGAGGCGAAGTCGTGGCGCAGCACGTTCAGGATGTGCGCCCGGCCCTGCTCGTCGAAGTAGGCGTCGAGGGCGTACTCGGTGCCGTCCACGTAGCCTTCCAGGATGAACGAGCCGGAGCCGATGACGCTCTCCGGGTACATCTCGTGCCAGCTGGAGGCGTTCTTCTGGATGTCGGCCAAGGCGCGCTCCCAGTCCTCGCGGCCTTGGATGGCGTACACGCCCACGCTGCAGAAGCCCACGGAGGGCTTGAGCACGAACGGCACGGGCAAGCGACCGAAATCGAGCTTGAACAGCTCGTCGATGGAGCACGTCTTGAAGAACAGGTCGGGATCGAGCCCCGCCAACGCGCGGCGCATGGCCGCCTTGTCCTTGAACAGGTCGATGGCGCGGGCGAGCGGCGCGTTGGCCGTGTTGTCCACGATCCACGCCAGCGCGTTCTCGGAGTTCGTGTACACGCGCTCGCCTTCGTCGATACGGCGGGTGGCCTCGTCCTCGTCCACGAGGTTGAGGCGGCGGCCGCCCTCGGCCAGCGCGCGGCCTACGGCGTTGCCCAGCACGGGATGCTGCGACTGCTCGAGCCAGTCGATCAGGGGTTCGGATACGTACGGCTCGTCGAGCACTATCATGACGGTTGATCCTCCTTAGCAGATGTTTCGCCCACCAGTATACCTTCCCGCTCAACCTGCCGCATGAGCAGCGCGCCCTTTTCGGCCTGCTGTTCCCAACTTGTTTTGCGCGGTTGATCCGCCGGTTTCGCGACGACGCGGTGCGGGCGGTCGGTTCTCAGGCTGATACCGAAGCGCCCCTTGGCCGAAGCGCCCCGCGCCCCCGGCTCCTCGCCGTGCGTGCCCGCAGGGGCGCTGGAATCCGCAGCGTCGGCTTCGCCCGGCCGCGCGTCGCGGGCGGCGCGGCGCGCGGAGCGCCACCGGTCGAACCGCGCCACGTTCTCGCGGAACTCGCGTGCGATGCGGGCGGCGTCGCCCTTGAGCACCACGGGGCGGTCGAACGCCGCGCGCTTCCAGAACAGCCACACCGTGAGCACCACGGCGGCCACGGCCACCTGCCACGTGTTCACGTACAAAAACTCCGCGCCGGCCAGCAGGACGAGCGCGCACACGGTGAGCGCCCACGCCGTGCGAAAGCGCAGGATGAGCCCCACGGCCAACACGATCAAAGCGACGCTGCCCACGATGAGCGCCGGACCTATGAGCAAGCCCCCTATGTTGATCCACTCGGTGAGCGCCGTGAACGGCTCGAACGTCTTGGGAATGAGGGCCAGCCCCAGGTTCACCAGGCCCACCACGAGCACGAGCGTGCCCGCTATCCAGCCGATGTCCTTGTGGCGCTGCTCTTCGGTGGGGTTCTTCTTGTCGGCAAAGAAGCCGGACTGGGAGAGCAGCACGGCGCCGATGCAGAACGGGATCCAGAACATGATGCCGCGGTACACGAGCGCAATGGCCGTGGCCGTGGCGAGCGAGCAGCCGTGCGCCGTGAGGATGGCCGCGATGGCCGCCTCCACCACGCCCACGCCCTGCGGCGTGGGGCTCAAGATGACCGAGATGGCCGCCACGGCGAACGCCGCCACGAGCGCGGTCACGTGCTCGAAGCCGAATGCGTAGCCGATGGCCACGAGGCACGCCATGTTGAGGATGGCCGAGAACGAGGCGTAGGCCACCGTGACGAGCGTGCCCTGCGGGTTCTTCGCCAGGATGCCGGCCGACGAGATGAACGAGGCCGCCATCTTGCGCCCCCAGCCGGCCTTCAGGTGCTTCTTCAGCAGGCCGAGCAGCTTGTTCGCCAGCGCCTCCACGCCCAGAAACACGCGGAACAGGATGCGCGGCTTGCGATAGCCCGCCACGAACAGGCTGGACAGCACGGCCAGCACGGCCGCCAGCGCCAGCCCGCCGACGAGGAAGAGCGTGTTCATGGAGCCGGAAACGAGCATGGTGAGGAACCCGATGACCGAGATGACGAGGATGGCCGCGAAGTAACCGATCTGCGAGAGGATGGCGCCCGAAGTGGACTGGCCGGCGTCGCAGCCCCGGCGGTGCGCGTCGTCGATGATGAACGCCACGCCCGTGGCGCCCGAGAACAGGCAGAACGTGTTGATGAACACGAGGGAGAATATGAGGATGACGTTGTGCCAGAAGCCGGTCTTGTGCCCCACGGCCTCGAAGGCCGCGTCGTAGGAGGCCGCCTGCACCAGGTGGCGCGCCAGCATGAGCACGCAAGCCACGACGAGCGGCACGAGCGCGCCGGTCTGGAGCGTGGCGAGGAAGCTCGCCAGATAGTCGGCGTTCGCGATGAGAAAGCACACCGCGACGATGCCGAGAACGAGCAGCAGCGCTTTCTTCAACCGAACCCTTCCCGCTTAACAGTATCTAAAATAGTTAGTATAGCACGAGCCTGTGGAGGCCCGGAGAGGGCAACTGAGCCAACGGGGCGGGAAGCGGGGCCAGCCCGTTTCCGCGATTTACTGGATCCGCTTCGCCGCGCGATAGGCGCGGGCGCGGTCGCGCAGGTTCGTCACGTCGAACAGCACGGCCGCAAGGAACGCGATGGCCAGCACCACGGTCACGGCCCCCTGCTTCGGCGCAATGAGGAACACGAAAGGGGCTCCCACGAGCGCGATGGGTACGATAAGGCCGATGAGGCAGCTGCCGAGCCGCTTCCAAAGACCGTAGACGAGCGAGACCACCACGTAGAAGAACAGCCCCGTGGCCGCCGTGCCCAAAAGCGCGGCCACCGCAAGCACCGCCGCCTTGACGGCCACGACGACCGCCTCGTTCTTGAGGGCGCGCGTCGCCTCGGCCAGCACCTCCTGCGGCGTTTTGCGCGGTTCCGCCGCGCGGAACGGGGCGAAGGGGTCGAACGCGTCGAAGGGGTCGAACGGCGCGCCCTGCCCGCCGGCCGTCCGGGTTCCATCCCACGACGTCCACACGTAGGTGGTACGTCCCGGCTCCTGCCCTACGCCGAACGGCCAGCCCGCGAACGGGTCCTGCGCGCCTCCCCCGCCCGGGGCGGGTCGGCCTGCGGGCGTTCCGTACGAGCCGGGGTGCGCATAGGGGTTGTTCGCATAGGGGCGCGGGTCGCGACGCGGATCGAACTCGGGCGTCCACGATCGGTTCAACAGCACGTCGCGGGCTTCGTTGATGCGCTTCGTGAGCTCCTCGGCCTCGGCGCGTTCCTTCGAATCCAAGGCGAACTTGTCCGGGTGATGGGCGACCACGAGCTTGCGATGGGCTCGCTTGACCTCGTCGTCGGTGGCTCCGTCGGACAACCCCAGTATGTTCAACGCTTCGGATTTCTTCATACCCCCACTATACGCGCCGCCCTTTGCCCGCCATCATGCCGTCAGAGAACATACACAAGCGCTTTGCAGGGCAGCGGGAAACACTGTCGCCCGAAAGCCGCGGTTTACCCAGAGAAAACGAGGCTTTCGAGCGACAACGCGGCTCTGGGGCCGAAACGCGAACGGCCTCCCGAAGGAGGCCGTTCGGCGGCATGCCGCACGCCGACCGGCAGGTCGGCGGAACCCGAAGTCTAGTGGCGGAAGTGGCGATGGCCGGTGAACACGAGCGCGATGCCCTGCTCGTCGGCGGCGGCGATGACCTCCTCGTCGCGGATGGAGCCGCCCGGCTCGATGACGGCCGTCACGCCGGCTTCGGCCAGCGCGTCGAGGCCGTCGCGGAACGGGAAGAACGCGTCGGAGGCCGCCACGGCGCCCTTCGCCTCCTCGCCCGCCTGCTCGACGGCGATGCGCGCGGAGTTCACGCGGTTCGGCTGGCCGCCGCCCACGCCGATGGTGGCGTGGTCCTTCGTAATGGCGATGGCGTTGGACTTGATGGACTTGCACACCTTCCACGCGAACAGCAGCTCGGCCATCTCCTCCTCGGTGGGCTGGCGCTTCGTGGGCACGGTGAACGTCGCGGGGTCCTCGGCCACGGCGTCGGAGTCCTGGCAGAGCAGGCCGCCTTCAACGGCGCGGTACTCCACTTCCCCGCCAGCCGGGTTCACGCCGCCCGTGGACAGCAGGCGCGCGTTCTTCTTGGCGCTGTACATGTCGAGCGCATCGCCCGCGAACTCGGGCGCGATGATGGCCTCCACGAACTGCTTGTTGTCGAAGATGGCCACCACGACGTCGCTCGTCACGGGGCGGTTGAACGCCATGACGCCGCCGTAGGCGCTCACCGGGTCGCACGCGTGCGCGCGCTGGTAGGCCGCCACCAGGTCGTCGTCCTGGCACACGCCGCAGGGCGTGAGGTGCTTCACGATGACGCAGGCCGGCTCGTCGAACTCGCGCACGGCCGTCCAGGCGGCGTCGAGGTCGAGGTAGTTGTTGTACGACAGCTCCTTGCCCTGGTGCTGCTTGGCGTGCGCCAGGCTGTGCGCGGCATGGGCGAAGTCGTCGCGACGGTAGAACGCGGCGGACTGGTGCGGGTTCTCGCCGTAGCGCAGGTCCTGCACCTTCGACAGGCGCACGGTGCGGCGTGCGGGGAACTTGGCCTCGCCCTCGCCCTCCAGCTGGCCGGCCATCCACGCGGCGATGGCGCCGTCGTAGCTCGCCGTGGTCTCGAACACGTCGAGCGCCAGCTTGGCGCGCGTGTCGCGCAGCGTGGCGCCGTCGTTGGCGCGCATCTCGGCCAGGATGGTGTCGTAGCTGTCGGGGCGCGTGACCACGGCCACGCTCTCGAAGTTCTTCGCGGCGGAGCGCAGCATGGACGGGCCACCGATGTCGATGTTCTCAATGCACGTGCCGAAGTCGGCGCCGCTCTCCACCGTCTTCTCGAAGGCGTAGAGGTTCACCACCACCATGTCGATCATCTCGATGCCGTGCTCGGCCGCCTGGGCCATGTGGTCGGCGTTGTCGCGCTTGGCCAAGAGGCCGCCGTGCACGCGCGGATGCAGCGTCTTCACGCGGCCGTCCATCATCTCGGGGAACTGCGTCACGTCGTCGATGGGCGTGACGGGCACGCCGGCGTCCTTGAGGGCGCGGGCGGTGCCGCCCGTGGAGATGATCTCCGCCCCGAACTCGTCCACGAGCGCGCGGGCGAAGTCCGCCACGCCCGTCTTGTCCGTGACGGACACCAGAACGCGTTTCACTTTCGGATTGCTCATATGGTCTTACATCCTCTCTGTTTGGTTCCGCCGTTCTACGAACGGCGGAACGGCTCGACGCTGCGGGGTTCTGCGATGCCTTGCCTTGGCGCTCCAAGGCTTCGTCACGTACCCGCCCGCTCGGGCGGGAAAACGGTTTCTGAACAAGCCGCTGGCTTGTTCAGCCTCAGCCTTTCACACCGATTCAAGGCATCGCAGAACCCCTCGCTGACATTACAAACTACCGGTACGTCCTCTATCTACCTGCCCAAGCTTTTTTCGTGCTTGGTGCGGGCTTCCTCACTGTAGCGCTGCTTGTAGCGCACGTCCACCAGTTCGGCGACGATCGCGATGGCCAGCTCGGCGGGCGTCTTCGCGCCGAACTTCAGGCCGATGGGACGCTTGACGCGCTCCCAGTCTTCCTCGGAGGCTCCGGCGGCCAACACGAGCTCGTGCACGCGGTCGTTCTTGCCCGCGCAGCCCATCATGCCCACGTAATGCGCGTGCTGCTTCGTCGCCCACACGCAACCCTCGGGGTCGAACATGTGGCCGCGGGTGAGCACGCACACATAGTCCTCAGGCGCGCATGCCACGTCGGCGAGCGCGTCGAAGTTGCCGCCCGACAGCACGATGCGCTGTGCGCGGGGGAAGCGCGCCTCGCTCACGTACGCCTCGTCGTAGTCCACCACGCACACGGCGAAGCCCACGTGGTCGGCGAGCGCCGCCACCTCGCTCGCGGCGTCGGACGCGCCGAGCAGCCACACGCGCACCTGGTCGAACAGGGGCACGCTCGCCCACGTGAGGCCCTCGAACTGCTCGTTGTGCATCGAGGGGCCGCGCGTGACGTCCTTCATTTGGAAGACATCGCGCGGCGAGGGCTCGCGTGACGCCACGATCTCCTTGGCGTCGTTGCAGAAGAACACGAGCGGCTCGCCGTCGGCGGAGCCTTGCTCGCCGTACTTCTTCGTCACCTCGTTGTCGGTGTTAGCCTGCGCCTCGGCCGCATCGTAGACGATCTTGAAGCCGAGCCAGGCCAGATCGCCCTCGTCCATCGCGCGCAGGGCCCGCTCGAACGTGGGCACGTCGGCCTCCGTCAAAGCGGCCGCCACCTTGCCCAGGTACGACGGTTCGAGATGTTCGTTGCCCTGGGTCGTCTCCGCCGAGAAGCAGGGGAAGTCCTCGACCGACAGCGCGGGCGTGCGGCCTTCCCTCAGGTCGGCGACGATAGCTTGCAGCGTTTCCTTGTTCATAGTGCGGGCTCCTTGCTCGAAACGATTCGGATAAGGCTGTAGCAAACATGCCGCTTCGCTGAACCGACGGAGCAAAAGGTTCTGCCCCTCTGTTCGGCAAAGCGCGTTTCGCAGGTTGAGCGGGCGGGACGAGCCCCGCCCCTACGAGCGCGGTTGCGAAGACGCGCTACGAAACGGGAGCGATGCTCACTTTCCGGTCTTCGCCGATTTTCACGCGGCCTTCGGCGACCAGGCGCAGCACCTGGGGGTACAGCACGTGCTCCACCTCGTGGATGCGCGCCTCCAAGTCCTCAAGGGCGTCGTCCTCGCGCACCTCCACGGCGCGCTGGGCCACGATGGGTCCCTTGTCGTAATCCTCGTTCGCGAAGTGCACGGTCACGCCCGTCACCTTCACGCCCGCCTGGTAGGCGTCGGCGATGGCGTGCGCGCCCTTGAACGACGGCAGCAGCGCCGGGTGCAGGTTGAGCACGCGGTCGGGAAACGCGTTCAGCATCACGGGCGTGAGCTTGCGCATGTAGCCCGCCATGACCACGTACTCCGCACCGGCGTCGCGCAGCTCGTCCACGATGCGCGCGTCGGCCGCCTCGGGGTCGGCGTACACGTCGCGGTTGAGCGCCACGGCCGGGATGCCCGCCGCCCGCGCCCGCTCGACGCCATAGGCATCCGGGCGCGACGACACCACGCGCACGATGTCCACCGGCAACCCGTCGTCGCGCACCGCGTCGATGATTGCCTGCAGGTTCGTGCCGCTGCCGCTCAGCAGCACGCCTATCTTCAACGGTTCGGTCATAACGAATCCCCTTCGCCCTTGCTCTCTTGCTGCTGCAATGCGAAAAAGTGCTTCTGCATCTCTATTTCAGCGCGAAGCTCCTCTTCCGAAGGCAGCATCAGCTTGTATTTCGCAGCAAACAGCTGCTCGTTTTCGTGCAGCACCGAATAGCGGGCGATGTCGTCGTCGGTTTCGGAGCACAGTACAAGCCCTATCGTCGGATTATCGTCTTCGCCGCGTACTCGCTCATCGTACATGCGCACATACATGTCCATCTGCCCGACATCCTGATGGCGTATTCTTGAGGTCTTCAAGTCGACCAACACGAAGCATTTGAGCAAATAGTTGTAAAACACCAGATCAATGTAGTAGTCTTCCTTCTCGGTGTGGATCCGCTGCTGTCGCGCGACGAACGCATAGCCTTTCCCGAGTTCAAGCAGGAACTTTTGAAGGTGCGCCAAGATGCTCGCTTCCAAGTCCGTCTCGGTGACGTCGCTGTTGGACGCGAGCCCGAGGAATTCCGCCACCACCGGATTGCGAACGAATTCGAGCTTGTCTTTTTGATACGGTTCGGTGATTCGCTCCATCTCCCGCTTCACCTTGTCAGGGTGCTGGGACAGCAGCATGCGCTCATGGTACTGCGAGTCGATGTTGCGCTGAAGCGTGCGGACGCTCCACATCTGCTCGGCGGCCTCCCGCGCATACCAGATGCGGGTTTCGGGGTTCACCACTTGCAGAAGGATGCGATAGTGCGTCCACGAGAGCGGGACGGATTGTCCACTCACTGTGTGGAAAATCTCCGGGAAGGCTTTGTAGAACTGGGTGAAGTAGTACAAATTGGATCGGGTAAACCCTTTCCCATATTCACGAGTAAGCGTTTTAGCCAGCGATTTTATCACTTGGTCGCCGTACCCGGCACGGTCTTCGCCCCGCAGCTCTTCTTCGGCGATGCGTTTGCCCAAAAGCCAGTTGCGGCGCACGAGCGCAACGTTGACGGCACGGTAGGCGAAGCGTTGCGATTCCTCGATGATGGAGCGAACGTCGCCGAAAAGGTCATCGGTGAGGCGATAGCTTACCGCCTGCGAGCCCAAGGCCTCCAAGAGGTCCTGGGGCTCGTCCTCTCGCTCTTTCGCTTCGTGCGCCACGTCGGCTATCCCTCGAACCCGTACAGCTCGCCCTCGTTGGCGTAGGTCACGGCGCCCTCGCCGGCCACGATGCGGCCCACGCGGTAGGTGGCCTCGCCCGCCTCGGCCAGCGCGGCCTCAACCTCGTCCACGCGCTCGGGATCCACAATGAGCACCATGCCGAGGCCCATGTTGAACGTCTTCAGCGCCTCGGTCTCGTCGAGGTGCGCGGCGTCGCACACGAACTTCGCGATGGGGGGAACCGGCCACGTGCCCAGATCGACCTGAGCGTCGCAGGTCTTCGGCAGCGCGCGGTCCAGGTTCTCGGAGATGCCGCCGCCCGTGATGTGGGCGAGCGCGCGCACGGCGCCGGGGCAGGCCTCCAGCACGACGCGCACCGGCTTTACGTAGATGCGTGTGGGCGTGAGCAGGGCATCCTGCAGGCTCGCGCCGCCCAGTTCCTCGCGCTCGAGGCGCAGCTCGTAATGCGTCTTGCCCTCCACGCACACCTTGCGCGCCAGCGAGTAGCCGTTGGAGTGCAGGCCGCTCGAGGCCAGGCCCACCAACACGTCGCCCTCGCGCACGCTCTCGGGATCGAGCATCTTCGCGCGGTCGACCACGCCCACGCAGAAGCCGGACAGGTCGTAGTCGTCCGGGTCCATGACGCCGGGGTGCTCGGCCATCTCGCCGCCGATGAGCGCGCAACCGGCCTGCTTGCAGCCCTCGCCGATGCCCGCCACGATCTCGGCCACGTTCTCGGCCTTGAGCTTGCCGATGGCCACGTAGTCCAGGAAGAACAGCGGCTCGGCGCCGGTGGCCAGGATGTCGTTCGCGCACATGGCCACCAGATCGATGCCCACCGTGTCGTGCTTGCCGGCCAGCTGGGCCACCTTGAGCTTCGTGCCCACGCCGTCGGTGCCGCTCACCAGCAGCGGGTCGTCCATGTCCTTGGCCGCCGCGATGGAGAACAAGCCGCCGAAGCCGCCGATGTCGCCCACCACCTCGGGACGGTACGTGTCGTGCACGACGCCCTTGATGGCGTCGACGGCGCGGGCGCCCTCGGCCGTGTCGACGCCGGCCTGGGCGTACGTCGTGGCGTCCTCGTCCATCCAGCTGGGCATCGCGGGGCCGTCGCTCTGGTCGGCGGCGCTCACGGTTATTCTCTCGGTCATCTTGGCTCCTTGCTGTATCGTCGGACCTCTATTGGTTTCCCTCGGCGTATACGTCCTCGAAATCCTTTTTCGTCAGAAAGCTCTTCTTGGCCACGGCGGCGGGAATCTCCACCGGGTAGTCGCCTGTGAAACAGGCGTCGCAGAACCCTGCGCAACGCGCGTCGGGCACGGAGGCGCGCAGGCCCTCGAGCGAGATGAACGCCAGCGAATCCGACCCGATCCACTCGTTCATCTCGTCGAGCGTCATGTTCGCGGCGATGAGCTGGTCGCGCGTGTCGGTGTCGATGCCGTAGAAGCACGGCCACCCCACCTCGGGGCTCACGATGCGCAGGTGCACCTCCGTCGCGCCCGCGTCGCGCAGCATCTGCACGAGCTTCTTGGACGTGTTGCCGCGCACGATGCTGTCGTCGATGACCACGAGGCGCTGGCCCTCGATGACCGAGCGCAGCGGGTTCAGCTTCAGGCGGATGCCCAGCTGGCGCATGGCCTGGGTGGGTTCGATGAACGTGCGGCCCACGTAGCGGTTCTTCACGATGCCGTCGGCATAGGGAATGCCGCTTTCATGCGCGTACCCCAGCGCCGGGGGCACGCCCGAGTCGGGCACGCCCAGCACGAGGTCGGCCTCGGCCGGCGCCTCCTGCGCCAGGATGCGGCCCATATTGCGGCGGGCCTGGTAGACGCTCTGCCCGTCGATCACGCTGTCGGGCCGGGCGAAGTACACGTACTCGAAGATGCAGGCCGCCGGCTCGCCGGCCGGAACCCCCTGCTCGGCGTACATGCCCTCCTCGTTGAAGCGCACGATCTCGCCCGGGGCCACGTCGCGCACGTACTCGGCGCCCACGATGTCCAAACCGCACGTCTCGCTCGACACCACCCAGCCGCGCCCGTCGGGAAGCTTGCCGATGCACAGGGGCCGGATGCCGTTCGGGTCGCGGAACGCGTAGAGCGAGCTGGGGCTGGCCAGCACCATGGCGTAGGCCCCCGACAGCTCTTCCATGGCGCGGCGGATGCCGTTGCGCAGATGGTGCGTGGTCTGCGTGACCTCGCCGATAGCCTTGGCGGCCACCTCGCTGTCGGTGCTCGAGCGGAACTGCACGCCCCTGCCCTCGAGCAGCGCGCGGATCCGATCCGTGTTCACCAGCGTGCCGTTGTGCGCGAGCGCGATGAGCACGTCGTCGATGGCCGAGATGTGGGGCTGGGCGGCCTCCCACGACGCGGCCCCGCCGCTCGTGGAGTAGCGCGCGTGGCCCACGGCCACGAAGCCGTCGAGCGCCGCCAGGCTGGCCTCGTCGAACACCTGGGTCACCAAGCCCAGATCCTTGGCCGCCATGATGGTCTCGCCATCGCCCACGGCGATGCCGGCGCTTTCCTGGCCGCGATGCTGGAGCGCCTGCAGGCCGAAGCACGTCATGCGGGCCACGTCCTCGCCGGGGGCGTACACGCCGAACACGGCGCAGGCCTCCTCAAGGCGGTCGGGGCGCTCCCCGGGCAGAACGGACGTGCTCATGCGGCGATCTCCTTCGAGGCGTCGCCCACGGCGGCGGCAGCATCCGGGTCGAGGGCGGCGTCGGTGCCGCCGACGGCCGCGACGTTCGGCACCGTGCTCTCCTCGATGTACGAGAACAGCACGTAGCGCCCGTCGCTCGGCAGGTTGTCGCAGGTTGCGAACGCGAACAAATGCGCGATGTCGGCGGGCGACGGAACGTCGGACGCCGTCACGACCGAACGGTCTACCTTATCCTGTATATAAGCCGTGCGCTCCTCGTCGGAAGCGAACGCGGTCTGGGCGAGCGGGTCGTCGGCCGCCACGTGCACGAGCGAGAACGTGCGCAGCTTGAAGTTGCCCTGCGGCGTGAGGACGTAGGCCGTGCGATGGGCGTTGAACTGATCCGCGTTGTCGAAGCCCGTGATGGCGGCGAACATGGAGCCGTTGTTCAGATGGTGCCCGTACACGATGTTGTTCGCATCGGAGAAATCGGCCGCGTTGGCCGCCGACAGGAAGATAGAGCCGTACGTGGCGCCCCAGGTCTGCTGGCCGTTGAAATCCGTGGTGAGGTACTTCTCGTCGTCGGTCGTATGCACGATGGGGTAGTTCACCGCCGTGCCGGGTATATAGACCCAGCCCACGGTGTCGGGGTTGATGGCCTTGAGCTTGTCCCAGTCGACGGTTATGTCGGCGAGCGCCGCGCCCTCGATGTCCGCAGGGGGTTCGAACACCTCCTGGGCCACGGAGTCGTAGGCGTTCTGGCCCTGCCAATAGCTGAAGGCGATGGCGCCGAGCGCGGCAAGCGCCACCACGAGCACCACGAGCGCGGCCCAGAACACGATCCTCCAAGGGCCGCCCTTCTTCTTGCCGCCGCCTTGACCCTTCCCCTTGCCGCCGCGACCGCCGCCGTTGCCTGCCACGCCGTACGTGGCCGGAGCCGCGCCCGCCTGGGCGGGGCGGTATCCTTGCGGGGATTGCTGGCGTTGCGGCTGCTGTGCGCCGACGGGGCGTCCGGTGCGCTGGGGCTGGGCGGGGCGCTGCGTTTGAGCGCGCTGCTGCGGCGCGCGTTGGGGTTGCTGCTGGTGCGCGCCATGGCGCGGCGCCTGACCGCCCGCGTCGGGCTGCGAGGATGCGCGCTGCGCATGGCGGCCGTGCGGCGCCGGGTCGGGATATTGTCGATACTCGGCCATAGCTCCCTTTCGGATGGACGAATGCTCGGGCGGCGCGCGGGCCTAGGCCCGCTGCCCCCAGACCGTTACCATAATAAGCAAACGCCCCCGGAATGGGGGCGCGATGCCATGAAAACGCTCATATTTCACGAAGCGGAAACGCGGCGTGCTACTTCTTCTTCATCTCGTCGATGAAGCCCTTCGCGATGAAGATGACGATGATGAGCACGATGATGGCCACGATGACCCAAATGGCCCACATGGGAACGATGCCGAAGAATGATTCCATACTTGTTACCCCTTTTTTCAAGCACGCGAACGCGCACGATTGGTTTCGTTTATTCGCCCATGGTAGCGCTATATCACGTTTCGCGCAAGCGCGCTTCAAGCGCGTCGTTGATTATTTTCAAAGCCTTTACGCGCGCGTAACGCTTGTCGTCACTCTCCAGCACCACCCAGGGCGCGAACGTCGTGGACGTCAGGCGGAACATGTCCTCGATGGCCGCCTTGTACTGCGGATACTTGTCGCGGTTTCGCCAGTCCTCGTCGGTGATCTTCCACTGCTTGGCCGGGTCCTGCTCGCGGTCGCGGAAGCGGCGCAGCTGCTCGTCGGGGCTCACGTCGACCCAGAACTTCAGCAGGATGGCCCCCCAGCGCACGAGCTCGCGCTCGAACTCGTTGATCTCGTCGTAGGCGCGGCTCCATTCGAACGGCGTGGCGAAGCCCTCCACGCGCTCCACGAGCACGCGGCCGTACCAGCTGCGATCGTAGATGCCCACGTGGCCCGCCTTCGGCAAACGCGTCCAGTAGCGCCACAGGTGGGGATGCAAGAGCTCGGGCTTGGTGGGCGCGGGCGACGGGAACACCGTGTAGGCGCGCGCGTCGAGGGCCTGGGCCACGCGCTTGATGTTGCCGCCCTTGCCCGCGGCGTCCCACCCCTCGTACATGACCATGAGCGGAACGCGCTTCTGGTACATCTCCATTTCCAGCCGGTTCAGGCGATCCTGCTCGGCCTTGAGCTCGCGCTTGTAGCAATCGGGGTCGAGCGCGAGCGCGTGGTCCACCGCGTCGAGGGAGGGCCCGTCGTCCACGATGGCGAACCGCGATGAGCGCGGCGCGCGGGCGCTCGCCTCGGCGGCCTCCCGTTCGGCGGCGGCGCGCACGGCGCGCTCTTGGTCGGGGGTGCGTTCGCCCTGCGGGGCCTCGTCGAGCAGACCGGCCGAGTTCGCCTGCGCCTTCGCGGCCGCTTCGGCTGCCGCGGGGTCGGGCTGGGCGGCAAGCGCGCCCTTCACGGCCGCCACGAGCGTTTCGGCGATGGCTAGGTTCGCGGCGCGCTTGTCCTCGCCGTTCACCAGGTGCCACGGCGCGTACGAGAAGTTGCTGCCTTCCAGCAGGTTGTCGTAGAGGCGGTAAGCCTGCGGGTAGTTGCCCACGCTGGCCAGCTTCTCCTTGCTCACGCGCCAGCGCGTGGCCGGATCGTCGTGCAGGCGCTCGAGACGCTTGCGCTGCGCGTCTTGGCCCACGTGCACGAAGAACTTCACCACGACGTAGCCGTCGTCGACGAGCTGCTGCTCGAAGTCGGCCGCCGAGGTGAGGTAGCGGTGCAGCAGGTCGATGTGCCGCTCGTCGCGCGCCCGCTCCATGGCGGCGGACGTCTTCTTGCCGCCCTTCTTCCCCTTGCCTTCGTCGTCGCGCGAGCCGTCGAGCGAGAGCGCGCCGAACTCGGTGTACAGCATGTGCTGCGTGGCGGCGGTGTACCAGCCGCGATCGTAGAACGTCATGGCGCCGCGCGGACCGAGCGCGTGCCAGAACTCCTGCATGACCGGGAAGAACCCCGTCACGCCCTCCCGTGCGCCCGGAAAGGCGCGGGCCGCCTCGACGTCCAGGTCCTCGGTGACGTAGACGCTCGTGGCACGGGCGTCCAGATTGTACATGAGGTCGGAAATGCGGCTGCCCTTGCCCGCGCCGTTCCAGCCTTCGAACAGCACCACCAGGCCGACGCCCTTCTTCACCGCCTCCTGCTGCAACACCACGAGCTCTTCCATGAGCGCGTCGCGGCGCGGCTTGTACTCTTCTTTGGACAGATGCGGGCGTGAGAAGTCGATCGATTCGAGCATGGGGCATCCTTTCCCGAAACCGTGCCGCCATCATAGCACATGCCGCCAAGGGGCTCGGACGCCCGGGCGAGAAGCGGCGAACGCGAGGGATGCCGGCCGGCCCGCAACGTCGGCCGGCAACGTCAACGGCAGGTAAAATATCGCCATCGATTTGGGTGCGCCCTTTGCCGCGCGGCGGGGTTTCCCTAGAATAGAGGTACCGGAAAGCGCGGCGCGCCCCAGCGGGCGCGCCGCCCGACAGACGAGAAGAGCCATGCCGAACTACGCCGTGATAGACCTGGGGTCGAACACCATCCGCCTCGTCGTGTACGAAGTGAAGGACGACCGTCGCAAGACGTACACGAACAAGGACTTCAAAAGCCTGATAAACGACAAGGTCATGGCGGGGCTCTCCGCTTTCGTGGCCGACGACGGCACGTTCACCGAAGACGGCGTGCGCCGCGCGGCGAGCGTGCTCAAGGGCCATGCGAAGCGCGCGCGGTACTTCGACTGCAAGCGCGTCGACGTGTTCGCCACCGCCGTGCTGCGCAACGCCTCGAACAGCGCCGAGGCCGTCGCCGCCATCGGGAGCGAAACCGAGCTGCCCATCGCCCTGCTTTCGGCGCGCGACGAAGCGCATCTGGGCTTCGTGGGCGCCACGTGCGACCGGAAGATCGAGCGGGGCACGCTCGTGGACATCGGCGGCGGCTCCACGGAGCTCACCCGCATCGAAGACGGGCGCGACTTCGACAACGTGAGCCTGGGCCAGGGCTCGCTGTCGTCGTACGCCTCGTTCGTGCGGGCCATCCTGCCCACGCCGAAGGAGATGGACGCCGTGGTGGGCGCGCTCTACGAGCGCCTGGCCGCCCTGCCCGACCAAGACGCCTACCGCGCCGACACGATCTACGGCATCGGCGGCAGCGTGCGCGCGGCCGCCAAGATGCACGCCCAGGTTTCAGGCGAAATCGTCCGCCCGAAATCGATGACGGCCGCCGAGATTCGTGCCATACTGGATCTATGCCGAACCGCCCCCGACGCATTCGCGCACCGCGCGCTCAAAGCGTCGGCAGAGCGCGTCCACACGCTCGTGCCGGGGTGCCTGATCTTGGACACCCTCATGAGCGATTTCCGCGCCGGGCGGCTGGAGATCTGCAAGTACGGCGTGCGCGAGGGCTATCTCATCGAACGCGTGCTGGGATAGCGCCGCGGCGGGCGGGCAGCAGCCCGCCCCTACGAAGGGTTACGACGAAGGGAGCATCATGGACGCTGTGAAGGATCTGCCGAGCCCCGAAAACGCCGTGGACGCGACGGACGCCGCCCGCGAGACCGCTTCCGCGCCGAGCGCGGCCCCCTACCTGCAGAACCGCGAGCTCTCGTGGCTCACGTTCAACGAGCGCGTGCTCGACCAAGGCGCCGACGAGACGGTGCCGTTGCTGGAGCGCTTGAACTTCGTCTCCATCTTCTGGAGCAACCTCCAGGAGTTCTTCATGGTGCGCGTGGGCAGCCTGACCGACCTGTCGCTGGTGAAGAAGCACATCGTGGACTCGAAGTCGGGCATGACGCCCACCGAGCAGCTGGACGCCATCTACGCGCGCTGCCACGAGCTGTACCCCATCCAAGAGCGCACCTACGAAGAGGTGCGCCGCCTCTTGGGCGAGCGCGGCGTGCGCCACCTGCGCCCCGACGAGCTCGACGACGAGCAGCGCGCGTGGCTTTCGACCTACGTGCACGACAACGTCATGCCGTTCCTGTCGCCGCAGATCATCAACACGCGCCACCCCTTCCCCCACCTGGAGAACGGCGCGCTGTACGTGGTGGTGCGTCTGAACGACGAGGCGGAGCAGAAGCGCAAGGAGGCCGCGAAGGCGGCGGCCAAGACGGAGAAAGCCGACAAAGCGGCCGTCAAGGGGGCCAAGAAGGCGAAGAACCTGGGCGCCGAGGGCGTGACGCTGGGCCTGGTGCCCATGCCGCGCCAGTGCGAGCGCGTCATCGCCCTGCCGGGCAAGGGGCTGCAGTTCATCTTGCTGGAGCACGCCATCGAGATGGTGGCGGCCGAGATATTCTCCATGTACATCGTGAAGCACACGAACGTCATCTGCGTCACGCGCAACGCCGACCTCGACGCCACGGAGGGCACCGACGAGAACGACGAGGACTACCGCGAGCACATGAAGCGCATTCTGAAGAAGCGCTCGCGCCTGGCGCCCGTGCGGCTGGAAAGCGAACGGCCGCTGTCGGCCACGTTGGAGAAGCTGCTGTTGGCGCGCCTGAACCTCAAACCGCACCAGGTGTACGTCACGTCCGTGCCGCTCGATCTGGGCTACACCTACAGCCTGGCGTCTCGGCTGCCCGAGAAGGAGCGGGCGGCGCTCACGAACCCGCCGTTCTCCCCGCAGTGGCCGGCGTGCCTCGACCACAACCGCTCCATCATCGAGCAGGTGACGGAGAAGGAGACGCTGCTGTCCTACCCCTACGAAACCATGGACGCGTTCGTGCAGCTGCTGCGCGAGGCCGCGCACGACCCGGCCGTCATATCCATCAAGATCACGCTGTACCGGTTGGCCAGCCAGTCGCACCTAGCCGAGGCGCTCATCGCCGCCGCCGAGAACGGCAAGGAGGTCACGGCCCTGTTCGAGCTGCGCGCCCGCTTCGACGAGAGCAACAACATCGAGTGGTCGCAGCGCTTCGAGCAGGCCGGTTGCAACGTCATCTACGGCTTCCGCGACTTCAAGGTGCACTCGAAGATCTGCTGCATCACGCGCCAGACCGACCACGGCTTGCAGCACATCACGCAGCTGGGCACCGGCAACTACAACGAGAAAACGGCCAAGCTCTACACCGACCTGTCGTTCATCACGTGCGACGCCACGTTCGGGCGCGACGCCGTGGAGTTCTTCCGCAACATGGGGCTGGAGAACACGTCGGACAACTACGACATCATGTGGGTGGCGCCGCTGCAGATCAAGCCCATGATCTTGGCGGGCATCGACACGCAGATCGAGCACGCGCGGGCGGGCGAGCCGTGCGGGCTGTTCTTCAAGACGAACTCCATCACCGACAAAGACGTCATCGAGAAGATCGTGGAGGCCTCGCAGGCGGGCGTGCCCGTCGTGCTGTTCGTGCGCGGCATCTCGTGCATCGTGCCGGGGCTCGAGGGCTGCACGGAGAACGTGCGCGTGGTGTCCATCGTGGGGCGCTTGCTGGAGCACAGCCGCATCTACGGGTTCGGGCCGCGCGAGACGATGAAGCTGTACCTGTCGAGCGCCGACCTCATGACGCGCAACATGGACAAGCGCATCGAGATAGCCTGGCCCATCTTGAACGACGGGCTGCGCGAGCAGATCCTCGGCTACCTGGACGTGAGCCTGGACGACACGGCGAAGCTGCGCGAGCTCTTGCCCGACAAGAGCTACACGCCTTTGGGCGCGTTCGCCCGGAAGGACGGCGAAGGCGGAACCGTGCTGTTCGACTCGCAGGAGTACTTCATCAAGCAGGCGCAGGAGCGGCGGCTCGCGGCGGCCGAGGAGGAAGCCGCCCGCACCGCGAACCGAGGACGCGCCGAGCGCGAGGAAACGCCCGCGGCCGAGGCCGACGTGGTGCAGGAGGCGGCCGTCGTCGTGGCGGCAGCCGAGGCTACGGCGCAGGCGGCCGCGCACGTGGCGGCCGCGGCCGACCGGGCGGCCCAAACGGCACCCGCACCGGCGAAGGCGGCGGCGAGGCCGGCCGCGACGAGGGCCCTGGCGCACCCGTCTCCCGCCAAAGCGGCGCACAAGCCCAGCCTGCTCGTGCGCATCCTGAGCAAGTTCGTGCGATAGGACGCGCCCTTAAGGCTCGTGACTGCGGCGCTCCCGTTGGGGGCTGTATCAAAAGCGTCGTTTTCGCTCGCCGCGTAGGGCAAGGGCTCTGCCTTTGCCGCTCGACAAGTAGACGTTTCCGCAGGTAGACGGCAAGGGCAGGAGTCCTTGCCCTACGCGGCACGGCGCGCTCGCGCAACGCGGCCGGCCCCGCCACGCCTCGCTTCCGCTCAGTCGAACCGGCGCAGGGCGCGGCCGAGGCCGGTCAGGCCGGCGCGCAGCACCGGCTCGGGAGCGCAGTAGCCCAGGCGCGCGTGGCCCGGCATGTCGAAGCGGCTTCCCGGCACGAGCAGCACGCCCTCGTCCTCCAGCAGACGCAGGCAGAACGCCTCGTCGTCCTCCGGGATATCCAGCCTGATGAACGACGTGGACACGCCCTGCGGCGCCACCCACGACACGCGCGGCTCGGCGTCGATCCATGCCTGGGTCGCGGCCAGGTTGCCCAGCACGAGGGGGCGGTTGCGCTCGAGCACGGCGTCGCGGTTCTCCAGCACATGCACGGCCAGCGCGTCGTTCACCACGCCGCAGCAGATCATGGTGTAGTCGCGGTAGGGGCGCAGCAGGTCGGCGACGGCCGGGCTCGACGCCGTCCAGCCGATGCGCGCGCCGGGCACCGAGTACGTTTTCGACAGGCTGTTCGTGGCCACGCCCTTGTCGTACAAATCGACGATGGAGGCGAAGTCCTCCGTGCCGACGAGCGGCAGGTACACCTCGTCCACCAGCACGTAAGCGCCCACGCCGCGCGCCACGTCGACCACCTGCTCCATGAACGCGCGGTCGAGGAACGTGCCCGTGGGGTTGTTCGCGTTGTTCAGGCAGATGAGCTTCGTGTCGGGGCGCACGAGGCGCTCGAGCTCCACGATGTCGGGGTACCACGCGCGGTCCTCGCGGATGCGCCACAGGTCCACCTCGGCGCCGAGCGTGCGCGGGATGTCGTAGAGCTGCTGGTAGCTGGGGTACTCCGCGATCACGTGGTCGCCGCGCGACACGAGCGCCAGCACGGCCAGCAGGTTCGCGCCCGTCGCGCCGTTCGTCTGCAGCACGGCCTCGGGCTCCACCCGCTCGTAGAGCGCGGCCGCGGCCCGCTTGAACGCGGGCGAGCCCTCGATCCAGCCGTAGTTCATCTTCTCGGCGCCCAGCCGCGCGAAGAAGCTCATCTGCGCCGCGCCCGCCTCGGCATCCTGGGCCACGGCCGCCTCGGCCGCGTCCGCCACGAGCCCGTCGGCAGCGCCCAGCGCCACGAGCTCGTCGAGCGTCATCGACGCGATGGTCGATTGCGCGATGTCGTAGGTCGCGCTCTTCTCGTGCACGTTGAGCCAATCCTCGACTCCGAACGGTGCGATGCGCATGTCGGTTTCCTTCCCTAGAAGCTGATGACGCCCATGCCCAGCAGCACCAACGATAGCACGCCGAGCGCCGATATAACCCCGATGCCCGCCTTCTCGCCGACGGTGAGGGCCTTCGCGCCGGCCTCCTTGCGCGCCCGCCAGTAGAAGAAGAACCCGGGGATGTAGCCCACGCACGTGAGCAGCAGAAACGACCAACCGTTGAACATCACGCCCACCACCTGGAACGCCACGGCCACGATGCCGATGCACATCTGCCCCCACTCGCGGTGCTGCGCGGAGTACTTCACCTGATAGGCCGCCGCGAACGCCCACGTGATGACGATGGCCACCGTGCACATGGAGAACGCGAAGTTGTAGGCGTCCTCGGTGAACAGCAGCGTGATCATGAACGCCTGCGTGCACGCGCCCACCACGATGAGCGAGATCTGCGGCGATCCCTTCTTGTTCAGCTTGCTGAACACGGGCGGCAGCAGCCGATGCTCGGCCATGAGCGACGTCGTCTCGGACGGCAGGATGGTGAACGACAGCCACGAGCCCAGCACGGCGATGATGAGCGCCACGCTGATGAACGCGCCGCCCCAGCCCGGAGCCATGCTCTCGAACACGTACAGCATGGCCGGCTTGTCCAGCGCGCCGATCTCGGCGTAGGGCAGGTAGCCGAACGGCAGCACCGACGCGCCCACGTACACCAGCAGCAGCACCACGAGGCCGATGACCGTGGCCTTGCCCGCCTCGCTCTTCTTGCGCGCGCGGGCCGACACCACCATGGCGCCCTCGATGCCGATGAACGACCACATCATGATGATGAGGCAGTTCACGATCTGGTCGCCCACGCTGCCCAGGTCCGCGCCCTCGCCCGCCATGGCGGCCGCGTTGGCCGAAAGCTGGCCCCAGAAGTCGGCCGTGAACACGCCGGCGTTGAACAGCACGATGCTGAACAGGATGAACACCACGATGGGCAGCACCTTGGCCACCATGACGATGGCGTTGAGGAACGCCGCGCTCTCCACGCCGCGTATGACGAGGAACGTGATGCCCCACATGATGACGCTAGCCACCACGATGCTGCCGACGTTGTTGCCCGGCAGGAAGTACGGCAGGAAGAACCCGAGCGTGGACATGAGGATGGTGGCGAACGCCACGTTGCCGAGCCACGCCGACAGCCAGTAACCCCAGCCGCTGATGAAGCCCGAGAACTTGCCGAAACCCTCCTCGGCGTACGAGAAGATGCCGTGCAGATCGGCCCGCTTCGCGCCCAGGTTCGCAAACGAAAGCGCCAGCGCGAGGAAGCCCACGCCCACGACGCCCCACGCCACGAGCGCGCTGCCGGGAGCGGCCACCTGGCCGATCTGCCCGGTGAGGGCGAACACGCCCGAGCCGATGCACGAGCTGACCACGAGGCCGATAAGGCCGAACAGCCCGATGCCCTTCTTCTCTTCGTCCATAGGGGGATGCCTTTCCGCTCAGAGGGGATGCTGATGCGGCGGGAACGCGGTCCGACTGCGCCGCGGTCGACCGGCCAGCGCGTCGCGGCCGCGTTCCGCACCGCAGCGAGAACGATCCCATGACCAGGTGGCGCGCGCAATCGAATGCGCCGATCCGTTGCCGGCCCACTTCCGGGCGGTTACGTTCGAGCGATGTGAAATGCCCTAAAAGGGATCGGGCACCTTTTAGGGCATTTCGCGCACCGCGCTTTGCGACGGAAGCGTCCGTCGGGCGCGACGCGCCATGAGCAGGCAACGGACCCGTTGAGCGCCCTGAAAATGTCTAAATGAAGACTGTCCCCTTGAGGACATCAAGCATTGAGGAAGATAGTGCCCCGGATCAGATTCGTCGCCCGCTACTCCACGTAGCCCATGCGTTCGGATAGACGGCTGGCGGCCAGCTTGACCTGCTGGGAAATGTCGTCGATGCGGTCGTCGGGGATGCTGTCGGGCGTGCCGCTCACGCCCACCGCGGCTATGGCGTCGCCGCGGTAGTTGAACACCGGGGCCGCCACGCAACGATGCCCGATCTCGTACTCCTCGTCATCCATGGCCCAGCCTTGGGCGCGCACCTGGTGCAGGTACTTCACGAACTCGTCTTTGCGCGTGAACGTGTTGGGAGTGTGCGCCTTGAACTCGAAACCGTACAGGGCCTCCTCGAGCTCGGCGCGGGAAAGGCAGGCCAGCAGGCACTTGCCCATGGACGAGCAGTAGGCGGGCGAGCGGTACCCCACCTGCGTGTAGGCCTCCTCGCCCCAGTCGGACGCCTCCTTCTCGATGTAGGAAACGTAGGCGCCGTCCAGAATGCCCAGGTGGGCCGTCAGGCCGAGCGACCGCTTCAGCGCCGTCAGATAGGGCTTGGCCTCGGTCTGCAGCTCGAGCGAGTTTATGTGGTATCCCAGCGTGTGGAACATCTTCGGCCCGATGGTGTAGCGGCCCTCGAGCGTCTTCTCCACGTAGCCGCGTTTGAGCATGGTGCCCACGATGCGGAACACCGTGGTCTTGCTCATGCCCGTCGCCTGCGCGAGCTCGCTCAGACCCACGGGGCCCTGAGCCCGGGCCAGTTCCTCCAAGATGTCGAACGCCCGATCGAGGACCTGCACGCTTCCCTCTCCCACGGATTCCCCTTCCGCCGCAGAAAGTGCTGTCGCCGCCAGTATAGGGCAAACGCGGCCGCGATGCGCGGCTTCAACCGTTCCGTATCGTGGAACACCGGTTCCGCAGGGCGGACTCGGGGCGTTGTGGGCCCCCGTGCGCGTTCCTATAATCCGGAGCATCAAGGGCGGTGCTAAAGCACCGGCGTCCAAGGGAAGGGGTGTCTTATGAAGGAAAGCACAACACGGGGATCGTCAAGCATGCAGGAGCCGTCCGGAACGCAGGGGCTGTCGCGCAGGAACTTCCTCGAGGCGACGGCGCTCGGCTTGGGCGTGCTGGCGGTGGGCGGCCTGGCTGGCTGCGCGCCGAAGGCTGCGGGCGGAGACGCCGGCTCGCAGGGCGCGGGCGCGTCGGGCGGCAGCGCGGCGGACGTGAAGTGGGACGGCGAGTACGACGTCGTGGTGTGCGGAGGCGGTGGCGGCGGTCTGACCGCCGCGTACTCGGCGCTCGAGAGCGGCGCGTCCAAGGTGGTCGTGCTGGAGAAGGGAACGCAGTGCGGCGGCACCACGGCGCTCGCCGAAGGCGCCGTGCAAGCAGCCGGCACGAAGTGGCAGAAGGAGAAGGGCATCGCCGACGACACGCCCGACTTGCTGTACAACTACTGGAAGACCGATGCCGAAGGGCTCGTGGACGACGACCTCATCAGGAACATGGCCGACAACGCCGCCGACAACGTGCAGTGGATGGCCGACAGCTTCAACATCACGTTCGCCAACGTGTTCGGTGCCTACGGAACGCCGTACCTCAACCCGGCGAATCTCAAGGACCGCATCCACCTCATCGCCGACGCCTCCGACCCCACCAAGACCGGCGGCGCCATTTGGACGACGAACGCGCAGAAGGCCGTGGAGGACAAGGGCGGCGAGATCGAGACGAGCGTGGAAGTGACCGGCCTGGTCATGGACAATGGCGCCGCCGTGGGCGTGGCGACGAAGGACGGCAAGCACTACAAGGCGAACAAGGGCGTGGTGCTGGCCATGGCCGGCATCGAGCACAACGAGGAGCTGGCCTTCCGCTTCAATCCGCAGCACTACTGGGACCTGACGACGCAGAGCGTGATCACAGCCGCCACCGACACGGGCGACGGCATCGTCATGGGCATGGAGGTGGGAGCGCAGACCGTCTTCCACGGTTGCGTGGATCTGCTGCTGCCCACGTGGTCGTACACGAACAACCAGAACCCCGAGATACCCTACATCCTGGTGAACATGCGCGGCACGCGCTTCGTGCGCGAGGACACCACCTACGCGTTCCACTGCCGCGCGCTGTTCAACGAGGCCATGCAGTGGGGCGGCGCCGAGGGTTCCACCTACATGGTGATGGATGCGAAAATGTCCACGTCCGACAAGATGTGCGCCTGGTCGGACAACGCGGAAGGCGGCACGGCGGCACGCGAGAAGGCGCTTGCGGACGGCACGCTCGTGCAAGCCGACAGCCTGGAGGCGCTGGCCGCCGCCATCGGCGTGCCGGCCGCGAACCTGACGTACACGGTTGACAAGTGGAACGCCGACTGCGCGGCCGGAGCCGACTCGCTCTACGGGCGCGAGAAGCAGCTGACCGCGCTGGACACGGCACCGTTCTACGCCTGGAAGACGCAGAACTCCAACATCGGCGCCATCGGCGGTTTGAAGATCAACACCGACGCGGCCATCCTGGGGGCCGACGGAAGGCCCATCCCGCACCTGTTCGGCGCCGGCGTGAACACGGCCGGCTGGATCGGCCCGTACTACCCCGGATCGGGCACCTGCCTGCAGGGCACGCTCAACTGGGGGCGCATCGCCGGCAAGTCCGCCGCAAGCGCGTAGGAAAGCCATCCCCTTCCACCGGGCGGGCGCGCTCCGCACGTTCGCCCGGATCTCTCTTCCAGCCCGCCGCGCCGCCCTTCCCTCCGCTGCGGCGAGCGCGAAATGCCCGAAAGGGGCTTATCCCCTTTCGGGCATTTCGCATACTGCGAGCATTCTCGCTGCGCTCGCCGTTGATCGAGGCGCGGCGTCGCGGTGGAAGGGTATAATGGACGCAATCCAACAGTGGCAGACAACGGATCCGCCGGACCTTCCGTCTGAGACGGGGCGACGCCGAGCGGAAACGAGCGCGAAGGGGAAACGGTTTTCATGGACAACGAGATCATCCGCATCACCAACAAGGCCCTCGACGGCGGCTTGCTCGACAAAAGGGAGATCATGGCCCTGCTGTCGGTCGAGAACCTCTCTCCCGAAGCGTTCGCCATCCAGCAGGCGGGCCGTGCGTTCACCTCGCGGCTGTGCGACGGCGAGGCGGAGATCCACGCGCATATCGGCCTGGACGCCGCGCCCTGCCCCAACGATTGCAAGTTCTGCTCGTTCGCGGCGTCGAACAAGATATTCCGCACGCACGAGATCATCCCCCTGGAGCAGGTCGTCGCCGAGGCGCAGGCCATGGAGGCCGCCGGCGCGAACGCGCTCTACCTCGTGACCACGGTGCACTACGGCGAGGAGAAGTTCCTGGAGACGGCGCAGGCGGTGCGCGCGGGGCTTTCCACCGACATCCCGCTCATCGCGAACGTGCCGGACTTCGACGAGGACTACGCGCGCGAGCTCGTGCGCATCGGCATCGCCGGCGTGTACCATGTGGTGCGCCTCGGCGAGGGCGTGTTCACGCGCTGCAAGGTGGAAACGCGCCTGAAGACCATGGAGGCCGCGAAGAACGCGGGGCTCGTGCTGGGCAACTGCATCGACCCCATCGGCCCCGAGCACACGCCGGAAGAGATAGCCGACCTCATCTTGCTCGCGCGCGACTTCGAGGTGGGTTTCAGCGGCGCCATGCGGCGCAACACCGTGCCCGGCACCGAGTTCGAAAAATACGGCAACATCAGCTACGGCCGCCTGGCCACCTACGCCGGTGCCACGGCGCTGGCCACCGGCCCGAGCATCCACGGCAACTGCACGCACGAGCCCAGCCAGCTGTGCGGGCAGGCCGGCGCCAACATCATGTGGGCCGAGCGCGGCACGTCGCCCCGCGACACCGCCACCGAGACCACGCGCGGCCTGTCGGTCGACCAGGTGCGCGAGATTTACTTCGACACCGATTGGCGTGTGCACGAGGGCCCGTCGCAGTTCTACCCGCCCTACTCGGCCTAGCGTACAACCTAGATCGGCCTACCGCCAGGTGGTGAAGCGCCGCTGCACCCAGGCCGTCGCGAAGCTGAGCACCGTCACCACCACGCCGCACACGATGATGCCGGCCACGACGTTGGTGTAGTTGGCGTAGTTGTTCGCGTTGCTGATGAAGTAGCCGATGCCCGACGACGCGCCCAGCATTTCGGCGAACGTGAGCATGAGAAACGCCGTGGTCAGCGACACGCGCAGCCCCTTCAGCACCTCGGGGAACACGTAGGGCAGGATGATGCGCGTTATCATGGTGAAGGTGCGCACTCCCAGCGTGCGCGCGTTATCCAACAGCTGCGCGTCGAGCGACGACGTGCGCACCACCATGTTCAGGAACTGCGGCCAGAACACGCCCAACAGGATGATGAAGCACGAAGCCGTGCGAAACGTGGGCAGCAGCACGATAAGGTACGGGGCGAACACGGTGGGCGGGATGGGCGCCAGCACGTTCGCGATGGGGAAGAACATGGCCCGCAACCGCGGTATCCAGCCGCACACGATGCCGAGCGCTACGCCGAGCGCCAGCCCGCCCAGATACCCCATGACGAGCAGCGTCACCGACGAGACGATGTCGGCGCCGATCACGTCGGCCTGCGCGGGGAACACGTTGAACACGGCCTCGGGAGCGGGCACGATGACCGTCGGGGCGATATCGAGCTTCGTGGCGCACACGTCCCAGACGATGAACAGCACCCACACGAGCACCACGATGTCGGTGGGCCCCGAAGAGAACGCCCCGCGGCGGCGCAGCGTGGCGAGACGCAGCAGGTAGAGCGCCTCGATGATCGCGAACCCGACGAGCAGCGGATAGTACGACACGTTCAGCAACCGCTGGTTCGGCATGCACGTAACTATGAGGACGAGCGCCGCTAACAGGACGTGGGCGAACACGAACTCTTTTCCGAACAGGCGCCTCATACGAGCCCCGCCTCCCCCGCCAACGCGCCGAGGGCCCCTTCCTCATCCGGCGCACCGAAGCCGTCCTCGTCCTCGACACCGTCGAGGTAGAAGAGCTCGGTCAGCTCGTCTTTCAGGGCCCTGGCGCACGGATCGCTTGCGAAGATGGTCGACGAGCGCGTACGGGGCACGTCCACCGCGCGGTCGGCGACGATCTCGCCTCGACGCATGAACACGACGCGGTCGGCCAGCAGGATGGCCTCGTTGATGTCGTGCGTCACGAACACGACGGTCTTGCGTCGCTCGCCCGATCGCCACAGGCTGTCGACGAGCTTCTGCAGCGAGCAGCGCGTCTTGACGTCGAGCGCCCCGAACGGCTCGTCGAACAGCAGTATCTCGGCGTCCATGGCCAACGCCCGCGCGATGGCGACGCGCTGGCGCATGCCGCCGGACAGCTGGTAGGGGTACTTGTCGGCCGCCGCCCCCATGCCCACGCGGTCCAGGTACTCGCGGGCCACGCCAGCCACCTGGGCCTTCGACAATCCGCGGCGCAGCTCCTTGTTCGCCTGCTCCACGCCGAACTCCACGTTGCGCAGCGCGCTCATCCAGGGGAACAGCGCGTAGTTCTGGAACACGACCGCCCTATCGAGGCCGGGCCCCTCGACGGGAGCGCCGTCGATGCGCAAGGCTCCCGCCGTGGGCCTGCTCAGCCCGGCAATCAAGCGCAGCAGCGTGGTCTTGCCGCTTCCCGAGTGGCCGATGACGCACAGGAACTGACCGTCGGGAACCTCGAGCGTCACGTCGCGCAGCGCGCGGTCGGACGGGACGGTGCAGGCCCGTGCCTTGCCCGCCGCCGCAACGTCCTCGTAGACGAACGAGACGTTCTCGATGTCGATCTTCCCCACGCGTCCTCCCCTTTTCCGTCCCCGTTAACCTCAGTGCGGGCACCGAAGCGCCCGCACCCATAGTACCCGATAGCGAACCGAACGGCTATTCGTTGTTCTTCGCGTAAGCCGCGTCCAGATCCTTCCACAACCGCTCGTCGGGCTCGCGCTCGAGCATGGTGTCGAGCGCCGACCGGTAGATGGACGTCACCACGTAGTCGTCCATCGTATACGGCGTGTCCTTGTCGATCTCGCCGATGTTCTTCAGCGTCTCGTAGAACTTGAGCACGGCGTTGCCGTTGGGGTCGGGGGACGGATCCATGACGTTGTCGTAGTCGTCCGTGCCGTACATAGCGGCGCGCACGTAGCTTTCCTCCTGGCCCGAATAGTCCACCAGCATCGGAATGACCGTTTCGGGTTCCTGCTTGTACGTCTTGTAGCCGCGCAGCACGCCGACCTCGAAATCGACTAGCGACAGGTACTTCTCGTGCAACGCCTGATCGGAGCAGTTCTGGCGGCAGCACGGGTAGTCGCCCGCGTACTGCTTGACCGTGGCCACCACCTTGATGCCGCCTCCGCGTTGCACGAAGCCCTGGGCGTTGTTCGTGATGTACAGGTCGAACTCGCCCTTCTTGACCGCCTCGAAACCGCCTTGGTCGTTGTCGAAGTACGTGAACGTCACATCGCCGCCGTTGATGTCCAAACCGGCGTCCTGCAACCACTCCTTGAACACCATCTGACCGGTCTCGGGGCGGTTCACGCCTATCTTCAGACCTCGGTAGTCGGCCGCCGTCTTCAGCTCGCGATCGAACGAATCGAGGGCGCAGATCTCCGAGCCGTTGAGGATGGTGCCGCCGAAAACGTAGGCCTTCGCCCCCTGGGACACGTAGGTGCAGGCAGGCACGACGCCGAACAGGTCCATGTCAAGCTGGTTGTTCGTGAGCGCGGTCATGGCGTCGTTGAGAGCGATCTGCTGGAACTCCACGTCGCAGCCCTCTTCGCCGAAGTAGCCCAGCTTGTCCGCCACGATGGCGGGGGCGATCTTGATGAGCTTGCCCGTCACGCCGCAGACGAGGTGCTCGTTCTTGCCCTTGGTCGTGTAGTCCTCGGTCTTCGCGTCGGCGGCGTCGCCCTTCGACGCGGCCTGCGGAGCCTGGCCGCCGCCGCACCCGGTCAAGCCAAGGCCCAGGGCGGATGCCGCGGCAACGCCCGAGAGGGCGACAAACGAACGGCGGGTGATATTCATAGCGCATGTCCTCCTTGTCATTGGTAAAGCACAGACGCAGTATAATACTAGATGATATCTTATAGTGTGGACTAGTCAAGTATTTCCGTCTCATGGGAAGCTCGAAAAACGCCGGCGCCCATAAAGGCGCCGGCGTCTACACGACATGCTTCAAGAGAAGCCCGAGGAGCAGACAAGCGCCTCGGGCTTCTCGGACGCAAGACCGTCCGTTCCGGAGTCGCTGTGGCGAGGGCTCCGCTTCCATAACTCGGCAAGGCGCGCTTTCGCAGAACCGACGAAGCGGCGCCTCCGGATCGGTTCGCTACACCTCGCGCTCCACGACGGCGGCGATGGCCTGTGCGTGGCGGTCCGCGTCGGCGGCGGAGGCGGCCTCCACCATCACGCGCACCACGGGCTCGGTGCCGCTCGGGCGAATGAGCACGCGGCCGTCCTCGCCCAGCTCGGCCTCCGCAGCCGCCACGGCGGCTTCGACGGCGACGTTGCCCTCGAGAGCGTGCTTGTCGTTCACCTGCACGTTGATGAGCGTCTGCGGGAAGCGCGTCATGACGGCGGCGGCGTCGGCGATGGACTTTCCGGCCCGCTTGCAGGCCGCGAGGAACTGCAGCGCCGTGACCAGGCCGTCGCCGGTGGAGTTGTGCTCCAGGAAGATCATGTGGCCGCTCTGCTCGCCGCCGATGACGAAGCCGCCTTCGCGCATGGCCTCCAGCACGTAGCGGTCGCCCACCTTCGTCTGGACAAGCTCGATGCCGGCGTCGCGCATGGCATGCGAAAGGCCCAGGTTGCACATGACCGTGGACACGGCCGTGTTACCGGCGAGCAGCCCGCGCTCCTTGAGGTCGATGGCGCACACGGCCTCCACCACGTCGCCGTCGATCTCGTTGCCGGCGGCATCCACCAGCATGACGCGGTCGGCGTCGCCGTCGTGCGCGATGCCCACGTCCGCGCCGACCTCGGCCACGAGGTCGCGCACCGGCCCCAGATGGGTGGAGCCGCACTGCACGTTGATGTCGGTGCCGTCGAAGTCCTCGTTGATGACGACGACGTCGGCGCCCAGGCGGCGCAGCGCCTCGGGGCTCGTCATGCACGACGCGCCGTGGCCCACGTCGAGCGCCACCTTGAGGCCGGAGAAGTCGATGCCCTCGTCGGCCACCGTGGACACGGCGTGTGCGATGTAGAGTTCGCAGGCGTCGTCCACCGGCAGGGCCACGCCCACGGCGTCACCCGCCGGCAGCTCGTCGGCTGCCGCGCCACCGCGCGTCACGAAGGCTTCGATCTCGTCCTCCACCGCGTCGGGCAGCTTGAAACCCCGGGCGTCGAACAGCTTGATGCCGTTGTACTCGGGCGGGTTGTGCGAGGCGGAGATGACGATGCCGCCGTCGCAGTGCAGCTCGCGCACCAACAGCGCGATGGCCGGCGTGGGGATGATACCGGCGAGCAGCGCCGTGCCGCCCATGGACATGATGCCGGCCGCGACGGCCGACTCGAGCATGTCGCCGGACAGGCGCGTGTCCTTGCCGATGAGGATGGTCTTGCCCTGGAACGCCACGGCCGCCTGGCCGAGCTTGAAGGCGAGGTCGCAGGTGAGCTGCGTGTTCGCCACGCCGCGCACGCCGTCGGTGCCGAATAGTCGTGCCATGTTGTTTCCTTTCCAGCAGGTCCTACAAAGTCAGCGAGGGCTTTCGTGATGCCCGAGATCGTGGGGATGACGAGGGCGAAGCGTACTTTGGTACGCGAGTCCTCGCCATCGCCGCGAGACCGGGTGCCACGAAAGGCCGCAGCGTCGAGCAGTTCCGACGGCCGTAGGCCGTCGGAACGCCTATTTCCCCCTCTTGATATGCTCTTCGTGCAGGCGAACGCTGCCTTGCGGGCGCTCGTCGTCTTTCATGCGGTTGTTGAGCTCGGCCGCGAACTCGTCGAGGTCGATGCCGTAGCGCTCCAGCACCACCAGCAGATGGTACACCACGTCGGCCGCCTCGTAACGCAGGTGATCGACGGCCGCGGAGTACTCGGCCGGAAGCTCCACGTCGAGCGCGCCTTCGTCCGCGTCGGCACCCGCTACCGCCAGCGTGGCCGCCAGCGACGAGCAGGCCCAAGACTCGACGTCCTTCGCGGCCAGCGCCACCTCGCCCGCCTCCTCCATGACCTTTTTCAGCACGTCGTCGGGCGAGCCGGCCAGCAACCGGTGCGTGTAGCTTTCCTCCCCCGCCTCGCGCCGCGCGGCGATGGTGGCCGCGAGCGCCTCGAGCGTGGCGCCGACCTGCGAGACCGGCGGCGTCTCGCCGGATGGTAGATAGGTTTTCTGGGACATATCCCACCTTCCCGTCGGTTCTTGTCATTCAAAACCACGACGAATGCTTTTTCGGGCGAAATCATCCGTCCGAGGCCTTTTCTGCTAAAAAATGACGTTTGTGAACGGTTTTTCGGCTTGATTCGCCATCGAAATGCTCGAAACCGCAGGTCACGTTTTTCGAGTCAGGGCAGCAATCGTTCACAAACGTCATTTTTTAGCAGAAACTCCCCTTTCGGAGGATTTTCGGTCGCCCGGCAAAGCCGAACGCTCGTCTCCTAGCTTTCGCATCCCGCGCCGGCGTGCAGCTGGACCGCCCCTCGGCACGCCGAAGCGGGAACCGACCGGATATGGAACGCCGCGCGGATCCTCCCGAGGTCCTTCGGCTTGCTACGCTCGCTCAGAATGACGAAGGGGCGCTGCGCCTGTTCGAGGTGGCGAGGGAGCGCTGCGCTCGTTCGGAGCGGCAAGGGGGCGTCGTGCTCGCGCGGGATAGCCGAACGCAAGAAGAGGGGCGCACGCAAGCACGCCCCTCCGCTTCAGCTATTCTTCGACGTCGTCGTCCTCGGCATCGTCGTCGGAGGATTCTTCGCCGTCCTCCTGGGTCGTCAGGCCGAAGCCCAGCGATCCGACCGAGCCGAGCAGCGCGTCCAACTCCTCCAGGTTGCGCTGGTAGGAGCGGGGCGGCAGGGCCTCGCCCAGCATGTCCTCGCCCTCCGTGTTGAAGGTCGGGGGCTCGTCGCCGCCGATGAGGATGGTGTCGTCAGGCGAGAACACCATGTCGAGCAGCTGGCTCATGTCGTCGCTCGTGGCGGCGAGGTCGTCCTCGATCACGTGCGACAGCCCGCGTTCGGCCAACCCCTCCTTGAGCTCCTCGATGGCCTTCACGCCGATGCCCTCGATGCGCAGTAGGTCTTCCTCGGTGTGGCCCACGAGGTCGGCCACCGTCTCGATGCCCGCCTCGCTGAACTTGTTGGCCCAGCGCTGCGACACGCCCAGGTCGTCGTAGATGTACAGGCGCGCGTCCTCGTCGGACAGCTGCGGGCCGCGGTGGCCAAGCGAAAGCCCGCTGTAGTAGCTGCCGTAGTTCGTGCCCATGTTGAGGTAGCCGTCGCCGTCGAGCGACCAATCCTGCGGCTGGGGCAGCAGCTCCTCGATCTCGCGGAGCGCTTCCGGCGCGAAGTCGGGCAGCGTCTCGCCCTGCACGCCCGCCACCGGACGACCCTTGTAGGTGAGCCCCACCTCGCGATAGCGCTTGAGGCCGGTGCCCGCCGGAATGGGCTTGCCGATGATGACGTTCTCCTTGAGGCCGGCCAAATGGTCGGTCTTGCCCTCGATGGCCGCGTCGGTGAGCACCTTCGTGGTCTCCTGGAAGGAGGCCGCCGACAGGAACGAATCCGTGGCCAGCGACGCCTTCGTGATGCCCAGCAACAGCGGCTGGCCCACGGGCGGCTCCTTGCCCTCGGCGATGAGGCGGTTGGCCTCGTCCTCGAACTCGAAGCGGTTGACCTGGCGACCCGGCAGGTAGTCGGACTCGCCGGCGTCGGTCACGGCCACCTTGCGCAGCATCTGGCGCGCGATGACCTCGATGTGCTTGTCGTTGATGTCCACGCCCTGGCTCACGTACACGCCCTGCACCTGGCTCACGATGTAGCGCAGCGTGGTGTTCGGGTCGGTGAGGCGCAGCAGGTCGTGCGGGTTCACGGAGCCCTTGGTGAGCTGCTGGCCCACGCGCACCTCGCACCCGTCCGTCACGCCCGGCAGCATCTGGGCGCGGGCGCTCACCACGTACTCGCGGAAGTTGCCCTGCTGGTCGTGGATGGTGATGGTCTTCTGCGACTTGTCGCCCGCGATCTGCAGCGTGCCGGAGATCTCCGCGAGCACGGCGAGGCCCTTGGGCTTGCGCGCCTCGAACAGCTCCTGGACACGGGGAAGACCGTGGGTGATGTCCTCGCCGGCGACGCCGCCGGTGTGGAACGTGCGCATGGTGAGCTGGGTGCCCGGCTCGCCGATGGACTGGGCCGCGATGATGCCCACGGCCGTGCCGATGTTGACGGGGCGGCTCGTGGCGAGGTCCCAACCATAGCACTTCTGGCACACGCCGTGCTCGGCATGGCAGGTCATGACCGTGCGGATGACCACCGTCTCGACGCCGGCGCGATCCATGTCGTGCAGCTGCTCCATGCGCTCGATGTACGCGCCAGCGGGCAGCACCACGTTGCCGTCGACTCCCTTGACATCCTCCAACAGGCAGCGCCCGATGAGGTTGTCGTCCACGTCGCCCTTCTCGTTGTGCAGCGGGTAGGGCACGCCGTCAGTCGTCTCGCAGTCGATCTCGCGGATGATGACGTCCTGGGCCACGTCCACCAGACGGCGGGTCAAATAGCCCGAGTCGGCGGTGCGCAGCGCGGTGTCGGCCAGGCCCTTACGGGCGCCGTGCGTGGAGATGAAGTACTCCAACACCGACAGGCCCTCGCGGAAGTTCGCCTTGATGGGGCGGTCGATGATCTCGCCCTTCGGGTCGGACATGAGGCCGCGCATACCGGCCAGCTGGCGGATCTGCTTGATGTTGCCTCGAGCGCCGGAGAACGCCATCATGTAGATGGGGTTGAACTTGTCGAAGTTGTCGGCCATGGCCTCGCCGACCTCTTCGTTGGCCTCGTTCCAGATGTCGACGACCTGCTTGTGTCGCTCGTCCTGGCTCATGAGGCCCATCTCGTAGTCCTCGTCGATGGCGGCGACCTTCGCGTCGGCCGCAGCCAGGATCTCCGGCTTGTTCGGCGGCACGGTGGCGTCGTACACCGACACGGTGACGCCGGCGCGCGTGGCGTAGTGGAAGCCCGCGTCCTTCAGGCCGTCCAGGATGGGCGGCACGTTGGACAGCTCGTAGCGGTTGCACACGTCCTCCACCAGGCGGCTGATTTCCTTCTTGTTCATCTCGTAGTTGAGATACGGGTAGTCGTCCGGCAGCACCCTGTTGAACGTGATGCGGCCGATAGTGGTCTCGATGCGCTCGCCGGCCTTGCGGTCCTCGAACGTGTTGTACGCCGTGGCCACCTGCGTGTCGCGGCTCAGGCGCACCCAGATCTTGGCCTGCAGGTCGACTTCGGCGCGCGCGTCGTAGGCGTTCAGAGCGTCGGCGAAGTCGATGAAGGCACGGCCCTCTCCGGGGAACCCGTCGCGGGCGGCCGTGAGGTAGTACAGGCCGATGATCATGTCCTGGGTGGGCACGGTCAGCGGACGGCCGTGGGCCGGCGACTTGATGTTGTTTGCGGACAGCATGAGCACGCGGGCCTCGGCCTGCGCCTCGGCGCCCAGCGGCACGTGCACGGCCATCTGGTCGCCGTCGAAGTCGGCGTTGAAGGCGGTGCAGACCAGCGGGTGCAGCTTGATGGCCTTGCCCTCGACCAGCACCGGCTCGAAGGCCTGGATGCCCAGACGGTGCAGCGTGGGGGCGCGGTTCAGCAGCACGGGGTGTTCCGTGATGACCTCTTCGAGCACGTCCCACACGTAGCTGGCGCCGCGGTCCACGGAGCGCTTGGCCGCCTTGATGTTGGCGGCGTACTCAAGCTCCACCAGGCGCTTCATAACGAAGGGCTTGAACAGCTCGAGCGCCATCTGGCTCGGCAGGCCGCACTGGTGCAGCTTGAGCTGCGGGCCCACGACGATAACCGAACGGCCGGAGTAGTCCACGCGCTTGCCCAGCAGGTTCTGGCGGAAGCGGCCCTGCTTGCCCTTGAGCATATCGGAAAGCGACTTCAGCGGGCGGTTGCCCGGGCCCGTGACGGGACGTCCGCGGCGGCCGTTGTCGAACAGGCTGTCGACGGCCTCCTGCAGCATGCGCTTCTCGTTGTTCACGATGATCTCGGGGGCGCCCAGGTCGAGCAGGCGCTTCAAGCGGTTGTTGCGGTTGATGACGCGGCGGTACAGGTCGTTCAGGTCGGACGTGGCGAAGCGGCCGCCGTCGAGCTGCACCATGGGGCGCAGATCGGGCGGGATGACCGGGATGACGTCCAGGATCATGTCCGTGGGCTTGTTCGTGGACTTCAGGAACGCGTCGACCACCTTCAGGCGCTTGATGGCCTTGGCGCGCTTCTGGCCCTTGCCGTTGGCGATGGTGTCGCGCAGCTCATCGGCCGTGGCGGCCAGGTCCATGGCGTCCAGCAGGTCGCGCACGGACTCGGCGCCCATGCCGCCCGTGAAGTAGTCGCGGTAGTTCAGGCGCATCTCGCGGTACAGGGCCTCGTCGGGCACGAGCTGCTTGGGCTCGATCTTCATGAACGCCTCGAAGGCGTCCTGGCGCAGGGCCTTGCGCTCGTTGAACTCCTCGTAGATGTCGGCGATCTCCTCGTCGACCTCCTCGGGCGTCAGGCGCTCGTCCTCGTCGACCTCGTCCACGAAGTCGTCGTCCTCGGGCACGTAGCTCGTGGACAGCTTGCGCGTGGCCTCGATGAGGCGGTCGCGCTCGGCGTCCAGCTCCTCGAGGTCGGCGGCCAGCTCGTCGCGCAGCTCGTCGACGTCCTCCTCGCGGGCCTCTTTGTCAACCGAGGTGATGATGGAGGACGCGAAGTACAGCACCTTCTCCAGCTCTTTCGGCGGAATGTCCAGCAAATAGCCCAAACGCGAGGGCGAGCCCTTGAAGTACCAGATGTGGCTCACGGGCGCGGCCAGCTCGATGTGGCCCATGCGCTCGCGGCGAACCTTGCTGCGCGTGACCTCCACGCCGCAGCGCTCGCACACGATGCCCTTGAAGCGCACGCGCTTGTACTTGCCGCAGGCGCACTCCCAGTCCTTCGTGGGGCCGAAGATCTTCTCGCAGAACAAGCCGTCCTTCTCGGGCTTGAGCGTGCGGTAGTTGATGGTTTCGGGCTTCTTGACCTCGCCGCGCGACCAGCCGCGCACGTCCTCGGCGTTGGCAAGCGAAATACGCAGGGCGTCGAAATTGGTAACGTCGAATTCCGTCGTCATCTATCGCTCCTCTCCTTCACCGATCAGGTCGTTGGTATCGTTGTCGTCAGAGACGTCGCTCATCAGCTCTCCCAGTTCGGCGGCGATGTCGTCAAGCGCGTTCGCCGCGTCTTCCTCCGTCTTGCGCGCGTCGGCCGCGATGGCCTCGAACAGCGCGCGGTCGTCGTCTTCCTGGCCCTCGGACTCCACCGTGACGTCGATGGTCTGGTGGTCGTGGCCCTCGAGCTCAACGTTCAGGCAGAGCGACTTCATTTCCTTCACCAGCACCTTGAAAGACTCGGGCACCTCGGCGGCCGGGATGTTCTCGCCCTTGACGATGGACTCGTAGGACTTCACGCGGCCGGCGGTGTCGTCGGACTTCACGGTGAGGATCTCCTGCAGCACGTTGGACGCGCCGTAGGCGTAGAGCGCCCACACTTCCATCTCGCCGAAGCGCTGGCCGCCGAACTGCGCCTTGCCGCCCAGCGGCTGCTGGGTGATGAGGCTGTAGGGGCCGGTGGAGCGGGCGTGGATCTTGTCGTCGACCATGTGGCCGAGTTTCAGGATGTAGCTCTGACCGACCGTGATGGGCTCGCGGAACTTCTCGCCCGTGCGGCCGTCGTAGAGCCACGTCTTGCCGGTGCGGGACAGCTGCGGCACGAACTCGTCGCGCGCCAGGTCACCGTACTTCTCGTGGTTGATGTTGATGAGGTTGCGGTTCGCCTTCTCGATGGCGTCGGAGATCTCCTTCTCCGTGGCGCCGTCGAACACGGGCGTGGCCACGTGCATGGGGCCCTCCACGACCTCGTCGGTCTCCTCGGCGTCGGACCAGCCCCATTTGGCGGCCCAGCCCAGGTGGTTCTCGAGCAGCTGGCCCACGTTCATACGGGAGGGAACGCCCAGCGGGTTCAGGATGACGTCGATGGGGGTGCCGTCGGCGAGGTAGGGCATGTCCTCGATGGGCAGCACGCGGCTGATGACGCCCTTGTTGCCGTGGCGGCCGGACAGCTTGTCGCCCTGCTGCACCTTGCGCTTCTGCGCCACGTAGATGCGCACGAGCTCGTTCACGCCGGGAGCCAGCTCGTCGCCGGCAGCGCGGCTGAAGCGCGCCATGCCGATGACGCGGCCGCCGGAGCCGTGGGGCACCTTGAGGGACGTGTCGCGCACCTCGCGGGCCTTCTCGCCGAAGATGGCGCGCAGCAGGCGCTCTTCGGCCGTGAGCTCCGTCTCGCCCTTCGGCGTGACCTTGCCCACCAGCACGTCGCCCGGGAACACCTCGGCGCCCACGCGGATGATGCCGTCGGCGTCCAGGTCGCTGATCATGTCGTCGGAGATGTTCGGGATCTCGCGGGTGATCTCCTCGGGGCCCAGCTTCGTGTCGCGCGCGTCGATCTCGTACTCGGAGATGTGCACGGACGTGAGCAGGTCCTCGGACACCACGCGCTCGGACACGATGATGGCGTCCTCGTAGTTGTAGCCCTCCCAGGGCATGTAGGCCACCATGAGGTTCTGGCCCAGCGCCAGCTCGCCGCCGTCGCAGGACGGGCCGTCGGCCAGGACGTCGCCCTTCTGCACCTCGTCGCCCTTGCGGACGATGGGGCGGTGGTTGATGCAGCCCGACTGGTTGGAGCGCTGGAACTTCGGCACGAGGTACTCGTCGTACTCGCCGTCGTCGTTCAGTACGATGATGGTCTGGCCGTCCACGTAGTCCACGACGCCCGGGTTCTGGGCGACGAGGATCTCGCCGGAGTCCACCGCGATGCGGTGCTCGATGCCGGTGCCCACCAGCGGCGCGTTCGGGCGCAGCAGGGGCACGGCCTGGCGCTGCATGTTCGAGCCCATGAGGGCGCGGTTCGCGTCGTCGTGCTCGAGGAACGGGATGAGCGAGGTTGCCACCGAAACCATTTGGCGCGGGGACACGTCCATGTAGTCGATCTGCGCGGGCGGGACCTCGTCGGGCTCGCCGAACACGCCGTCGGGGCTCGTCGTGCGGCAGAGCACCTTCTTGTCCACCGTGAACGAGCCGTCCTCGGCGTACGTGACGAACTGGCGCGTTTCGAGGTCGAACGTCTCGTTGGCCTGCGCGATGGTGTACTTCTCCTCCTCGTCGGCCGTGAGGTAGTCGATATCGTCGGTGACCTTGCCGTCGACGACGCGGCGGTACGGCGTCTCGATGAAGCCGTAGGGGTTGATGCGGGCGTAGGTGGCCAGCGAGCCGATGAGGCCGATGTTCGGGCCTTCAGGCGTCTCGATGGGGCACATGCGGCCGTAGTGGGACGTGTGCACGTCGCGCACCTCGAAGCCGGCGCGCTCGCGGGACAGGCCGCCCGGGCCGAGGGCCGACAGGCGGCGCTTGTGCGTGATGCCGGCGGCGGGGTTCGTCTGGTCCATGAACTGCGACAGCTGCGAGGAGCCGAAGAACTCCTTGATGGCCGCCACGATGGGACGGATATTGATGAGGGACTGCGGCGTGATCTCGTCGGGCTCCTGCATGCTCATGCGCTCGCGCACGACGCGCTCCATGCGCGACAGGCCGATGCGGAACTGGTTCTGGATCAGCTCGCCCACCGTGCGGATGCGGCGGTTGCCGAAGTGGTCGATGTCGTCGGTCTGCACGCCCTCTTCGCCGGCATGCAGCGCGACGATGTACTGCATCGTCTTCACGATGTCGTCGTCGGTGAGGGTGGACGCCTCGTAGTCGGGGTCGAAGCCCAGCTTCTTGTTGATCTTGTAGCGGCCGACCTTCGCCAGGTCGTAGCGCTGCGGGTTGAAGAACAGGCCCTCGAGCAGCGTGCGGGCGGAGTCGATGGTGGGCGGCTCGCCGGGACGGAAGCGCTTGTACAGCTCGATGAGCGACTCTTCCTTCGTGGTGGCCGGGTCGCGGTCGAGCGTGCGCAGCACCATCTCGTCGCTGCCGAGGAGCTCGATGATCTCCTCGCGCGTCTCGGCCAGGCCGAGGGCGCGCACGAGCAGCGTAGCGGGCTGCTTGCGCTTGCGGTCGATGCGCACGGACAGGATGTCGCGCTTGTCGGTCTCGAACTCGAGCCACGCGCCGCGGCTCGGGATGACCTTCGCGTTGTAGATGGTCTTGTCGGACGTCTTGTCGCGCTCGGCGGCGAAGTAGACGCCGGGGGAACGCACGAGCTGGGACACCACGACGCGCTCGGTGCCGTTGATGATGAAGGTGCCGCGCGGGGTCATGAGCGGGAAGTCGCCCATGAACACGTCCTGCTCCTTGATCTCGCCCGTCTCGCGGTTGATGAAGCGGATCTCCACGAAAAGCGGCGCCTGGTAGGAGACGTCCTTCTCCTTGCACTCGTCCACCGTGTACTTCGGCTCGCCGAACTCGTGCTTGCCGAACTCCACGCACATGTCCTTCGTCGAGTTTTCAATGGGACTGATGTCCTGGAAAGCGGCAGCGAGGCCCTCTCCCTTGAAAAATTCGAAACTGTCGGTTTGGATGGCGATGAGGTTGGGGACGTCCATGACGTCGGGGATCTTGGCGAAGCTGCGGCGATTCCTATAAAGGCTGGTGGGAGCACTGGTTTTTGCTTGAGCCACGAGGCTTTTCCTCCTTCAAGAGAATCTTAAAATCTGCGAAAAGTCGCAATTTCTAAAAATACGACGCAGAGTGTGTGGTGTCAAGAAAAATTTTTACGAACTGTGGGGATTTGCTGTTGATTCGGGGGTTTAGCTGGGGGAATAGACGGAAAACTTTTTGGTTGCGGAGGTGGTTTTGGCGACCTGGGGGACGGCCGGCCGGCCGGGGGCGGGCGAGAACACTCCGCGCAAACGGCCCCCTGGCCGACGCCGCCGAAGGGGCCAAGCGAAAACGAGCCGGCGCATGGGTCAGGGCGTCCCCGCATCACCGGCCGGCGATCCGGGGCTTGGCCTTGGGAGGGCGACGTCGGCCAGGGGGCGCGCTCCGCGAAATCTCGCCCGCCCCCGACCGGCCGGCCTCGTGCTTGTTGAGGGACCCCCGGATCACGGAGCGGTGGGGATGCGCCGTCTGCGGCGGCGGGCTTCGCCTTCCACCGGCGAGGGGCGCATGGCGGCTTCGCTGCTCGCGCCCGACAGGCGCGGCTGCCTCGTAGGGGCAAACGCCCCGCAGGGCGGGCAGAAATCACACGGGCGTTGCCTGGTAGCGCTCCAGCAGGGCGCAGGGTTGGTAGCTCAGCTTGTTCTCGCGCAGGCCGGGCAGGCCCAGGTCCTCCTCCAGGTTGAGGTACTCGGCCCGGTCCACCACGGTGCCGGCCAGCTCGCGCAGCAGGGCGCGCCAGATGTAGCGGAAGCCCAGGTTGCCTTTGAGCACCATGACGTCGAACGCGCCGCCGGGCAGCAGGGCGCCGTAGGCGTAGCCCTGCACGTCGCCGGCGATGCGCAGCAGGATGCCCTCCAGGTCCAGCTCCTCGAAATGGTCCAGGTCGAGCAGGATCTTGCGGTGTTCCAGTTCCAAGGGGTGCTCCTCGGAGCCGCGGCGCCGGCTGCCCTCGAACCATGCCTGCTGGAACGCGCGCAGCTCGTCGAGGTGCCGGGGGGAAAGGGATTCGAAGGTCACGTCGTCGCCGTACAGCTGGTAGAACTTGTTGGTCTCGCGGCGCTTCTTCGCGAGCGCGGGACCCGCGTAGGCGGCGATGGTCTCGGTGCGGTAGAGGTAGTCGGCGAAGGCCCGGTCGGTCGAGAAGGCGAAGGCGCCGGGCAGCGCGGTTTCCAGCTCGAGCCGTTCTTCGGGCGTCACGCCCACCAGCACGATGCGCTCCCCCGCCTGCGCGGACTCGTCCAGCAGCCGCTCGACCTCGCCGACCAGGTTCGCGCTTCCCAGAGGCGGATAGCACGCCGCGACGCCCGGCAGACGATCGTCTTGGCGCACGCGCAGCACGCCTCCCTCGAGGCAGATCTTCGTGGCGTACTTCTCTTGCAGCGAGAACAGGTTGGCGAACCCGAGCGCCGAGTCGTTGCGGCGCAGGGGCGCGAGCACCTTCTCGATCAGGCTTTTGTCCGAAAGCTGCAGTGCCCTGAACTCCATCGATCCCCTCTTCGGCCGTCGCGCGCTGCAGGGAGCGCGTTTTTCCATCGACAGCTCAGTTTAGAGGAACACGGCGGCTGCGAACACCCTCCTTTCGGCAACATCCGAGGCGGCCGGCCCGGCACCTGGGGGCAGGAGTCGCATGCGCAGGGGCGAGCCCGCTGCCGCTCGCGCTGAAGGCGCTTCGCCCCGCGCCCGCTTCGTATGCTCGGGGTTCCGACAGCTCGCCGAACCGTCGAGCCCCGGCAAGGATTGACGGAAAGGCCGCAAACGGCAACACGCCGTCGCCGATATTAGAGCAAATCGCTTGTATTTGGGCCGACTTGGTGGCGGAGAGGCGTACAATTTAAGCAGCATTACTATATATAGGAGGCGCGTATGTACCGGAGGACGTTGAAGGTGGGGGTCTTCGGACTCGATGCCGCCGTGGCAGAGGGCATGCGCTCCGTCGAGGCGCCCGCGCGCTTCGAGGTGAGCGTCGTCGAAGGGCCCTGGCCGGCCGGCGCGGACCTCGACGAGTGCGACATCGCCCTCGTACCCTCCCCCGATGCCGCCCAGACGCCGCACCGGGCCCGGCTCGTGCTGTGCGCGAGCGCCGAAGCGGTCGCCGAGCTCGACGCTGCGGCCGTCTCGGCCTTCCTCGACGTGTGGGCGGGGCCGTTCCCGCCGGCGCTCGCGGCCTTCCATTTCCGCAAGCTGCTGGAGCGCGAGAAGGAGGATGCCGACCTGGCCCTCACCCGCCAGTACCTGGACACCGCCATCGACTCCATGCCGGAGCTCGTGTGGTTCAAGGACGCGCGCGGCGCGCACCTCAAGGTGAACGACGCCTTCTGCGAGACGGTGGGAAAGACGAAGGAGCAGGTGGAAGGGCGCGGCCACTACTATATATGGGACATCACGCCCGACGAGTACGCGCAGGGCGAGTACGTGTGCCTGGAGTCCGAAGAGGAGACCATGCGGTCGAGCACGACGCTGCTGTTCGACGAGCAGGTGAAGACGAAGCGCGGCATGCGCCAGTTCAAAACGTACAAGTCGCCCCTGTTCGACGCGGACGGCACCGTCATGGGCACGGTAGGCGTTGCCCATGATGTCACCGACCTGGGCAACGTGGCCACCGAGCTGGACATCCTCATAAACGCCATGCCCTTCGCCATCGTGGTGGAGGACACGGACGGCGTGATCCTGAACGTCAACCACGTCACCGAGCAGTACTTCCGAGTAAAGCGCGATAACGTCATCGGCGGCAAGATCAAGCATTGGCGCCGCGTCGTGTTCGGCGACGAGTTGGCCGACGCGCGCGAGGAGAAGGAGACGTGCGAGTTCACCGCCAACATCGCCGGAACCGAAACGACGTTCGAGCTGAACAAGGCGCCCATCGTGGACGTGTTCGGCAACGTGACCGGCCAGCTGCGCATCTACCGCGACGTCACGATCGAGCGCGTGCTGGAGCGGCGCGCCGCGGAGGCCGCGCGGACCGATTACCTGACCGGCCTGTACAACCGCCGCTACTTCTACGAGCGCCTGGAAGAGAGCCCGCGCGACGAGCCCATCACCATCGTCACGCTCGACCTCGACGACTTCAAGGACATCAACGACCGGTACGGCCATGCCGCAGGCGACGTGGCGCTCGTGCAGACGGCGCGGATCCTGCGCGAGACGTTCCCCGACGGCCTCGTGGTGCGCTGGGGCGGCGACGAGTTCGTGGTGGCCCTTCCGAGCGACCGGGACCCGCGCGAGGTCTGCGCGGCCGTGCAGGACATGATCGAGCAGCTTCATCGCAAGTCGCTCGCCGCGAGCGAGTCGTACCCGTTCACGGCGAGCGCGGGCATCGCCACGGGCCTGCCCTGCTCCATCGACGAGCTCATCAAGCGCAGCGACGAGGCGCTGTACCGCGCCAAGCGCCAAGGATCGTCGCTCTGCCGCATCGACGGCGAAGAGGACTGACGACGAGGAAGGGACTGCGTCAAAAGCGCCGTTTTCGCTCATCGTGTAGGGCAAGGGCCCTGCCCTTGCCGCTCGACAGGCAACGTTTCTCCGGGTAGACGGCAAGGGCAGAGCCCTTGCCCTACGAAAACGGTCAACGCCAACAAGCGTTTTGGGAGCTTTCGATGCAGCCCCTTCTGTTTTGCGGGCACACCCGCTCTGCACGCCCTGCTCGGCGGCTGGTCTAACCGCGCGACTTCTCCAAGCTGAACTGGCCGCTGGCGATATGCACGCCGATGGACGTGGCGCCGTCGCCGTGCAGGTAGGAATTGCCCTGCTGCGTGGTTTCGAACGCGCTGGCGAAGCTGCCCGACGCCTTGTCGACCTTCACCGAGAAGCCGGTGTCCTCGGGCAGGGCCACGCTCGTCTGGCCGCTGGCGAGGTCGGCGTCCACCTGTCTCGGCGCCGTGCCGAGGCAGACCACGTCGAGCTGGCCCGAGGCCGTCTTGGTGCTCACGCGGTTCGCGAACGAGCCCTCCACGCGCGCCTGGCCGCTGGCCACGTCCACGCCGAGGGTGTCGGCGGCGAGGTCGTCCGCGTCGATCTCGCCCGATGCGAGCTTGAAGTTCAACGCATCGCAACCGACGCCCGAGACGCGGTAGTAACCCGACGCGCCGTCGACGGCCACGTTGCCCAGACTCTTGGCGTACCGCTCCGGAATGCGCACCTCCAGGCGCTTCTGCCCCAGCGCGAAGCACGACCACCAGCTGCCGTAGTCCACTTTGAGCGTGTCACCCGACACGCTCCAGCGCATCTGCTGCGCCTTCGTCATGCCGTTGGGTGCCGTCTCCACAAGCTTGATGGTGTCGCCGGCCGCGTCGTCGACCACCGACACGTCCACCGATCCGGCAGCCCAGCTGATGGACAGGTTCTTCACGCTCTTCGCGTCCACGCTCGCGTTGCCCATTTCCGTTCCTCCTCCGAGATAGAATCCCTGCGACGAGCACCCGCGCATCGAGCCGAGCCCCGCCACAGCGAACAGCAGCAGGCCGAGCGCGATGATGAGCGCGATTTTCACGTACGACGATCTGGTGAGCTTTGCCATGTCTGCCGCCCTTCGCTATCGACGCCCGACCCGATAGTTCGGGTCGTTCTCGATGATGTGCGCGATCCAGTAGTACAGCGGGATGGTGAGGAACAGCACCCAGGCGGGGTGCCAGGCTCCGAACGCGAAACCGGCGAGCATGAACAGGATGACGCACAGGATGGGATACGGGAACGTCGACCAGGGGCCGCGGCGATGCCTGCCGTCGCGGTCGTCGTAGGCAGGCGCGGGCTGTTGCGGCTGCGGCGGGACGGGCACGCCGTAAACGGGCTGCTGCGCGGGGGGCGGATAGCCGGCGCTGTCGCTCATCCACATCCGACCGCTGCGCTCGGATCGCCGACGGGCTGCGTCGGCGCGGGCTGCGACGGGGACGGTTGCGACGCCGCGGCAGCGGACGGCTCCTGCCGGGCGGCGACCTGGGCCGCGGCGGCTGCGGCGGCGGCCGTCGCGGCGGCGGCGCTCGCGGCCACGGCGGCCTCGCGCGCCTCCACTTCGGCCGAGGCTCCGCGATCCCGCGCCTCGAACGTCACGTCGTCGGCGATGTCGGCGTCCACGCGCACGAGCTCGTCCAACGTGACGCCGTACAGGTCGGCGAGGGCGATGAGGTTGCCCGTGTCGGGCGACGACTCGGCGCGCTCCCACTTCGACACGGCTTGGCGCGACAGCCCCAGCTGCGCGGCCAGCTCCTCCTGGCTGAAGCCCTGCTCGCGCCTCATCTCGGCGAGGCGCTGGGCGATTTCGACGTTCATGAACGATCCCTTCTTCGGCGTTGGCGTCATACGAACCTCTTTCTCGCCCCCAGTGTGCAGTTGCGCGGCCAGTTGCACCAGCATCTCTGGTAATCATTTTACGCAACCGGCGGTTGCCTAGCCGTGTGAAAAGGGATTTCGTTACCCGCCGCAGCGGAATCCATGACATTTGTCATGGCGGGAATCGACGGGACGCCATGCCGAAACGTGCCCGACCGGGTTGTCATCCTGAACGGAGGCGGCGCGCAAGCCGCCGGAGTCGAAGGATCCCGTGCGGCGCTAGCCGAGGCGCATCCGGCTGGCGCCGCACGGGATCCTTCGACTCGCTTCGCTCGCTCAGGATGACAACGTGTCGGCTTGCGGAACGTCAACGGCGGTTTAGCATAGAGAGGCGGCCGCTTGGTGCAAAAATCACCGATGCCCCCGTCTAGGCAGCTCCCTCGGCAAGGGTTCGCCGTCATGGAAAAATTGCGACCTGCGCAAACGAGCCCAACGAATCGGCTCGCGTGCCAAGGCGCCTTTGCAACGCCTCCGAACACGGGGCATCGGTGATTTTTGTACCGAACCGGAAGCGCAGCGGATTCTCGGACCCTGCGGTGGGCGCATCGTGCCGAGCTTCCTTATGCCCTTCGGAGCCCTCTACGAGAACCGGTACTCGCCGAACGAGCACCGGGCCAGCTCGAGGCTGCCGTCGCGCATGGTGGCGTCGAGCGCTTCGGCCTCGATGTTCTCCACGCTGAAGCTGCCGTAGCCGGTGTTCAACACGAGCTCCGCCAAGCGCGGCGCGTCTTTCGCCGACACGGCGGACGGCGGGCTCGACAACGGAACGGAGATGGTCAGGTCGTGGGCGATCGCTTCCCGATCGTCCCATGCGCGCGCATCGCCCGCCCACACCTCGAGCGTCGACCCCTTCTTTTGAAAGCAGCCCTGCTTGACGACGTCGAGGCCGTGCTCTTCGATGCGCAGAGGACGGAGGGTCGGCATCGATTCGATCTTGACCTCGCCGGCCGGCCAGTTCACCACGATGCGGTCGATGCCGGAGAAGTTGATCTCGTCCACATGGGTGCTCGTGACGCCGAGCGCGTCGGTGACGCGCGGATGAGGACCCGTGAGGGCGAACCAGCCGAGCGCGCCCAGAGCAAGCAAGGCGACGCACAGCACGCAGACGACGGTTCGGTAGAAGCCCCTTCGCCAAACGCGCGGAGCAGCCGCGTCGGACGGCCCTCCGGCAGCTTGACCGGCTGGCGATTCCCCGGTGACGGGCGGGTCGGGGGCGGCCGGCGTCGGCGGCCCCCGACCCGCCCGTCACCGGGGAATCGCCAGCCGGTCAAGCTGCCGGAGGGCCGTCCGACGCGGCTGCTCNCATCGGGGGCGGGAGCGCCGGTCGCGTCCGAGTCGAGCCCGGGCGCCGCACCGGAAAGAGAATCCGCGGACGCGTCGCGGCTCGCCCCGCTAGCAACAGGGGCGGCTCCGAACTTGACGGCGTCGATCTTGGACGACCCGTTGTCGGAGCACCCTGGGCGCGCGTCACCCGTAGCTGCGCTCGGTTCGAGCGTTCGGGCGGAACGCTCTTCCGCCGCCTCGTTTCCCGCGTCGAGGCCCGCAAGCTCGTCGAGCGTCACTCCGTACAGGCGCGCGAGCGCGATGAGGTTCTCCGTGTCGGGAGCCGCCTCGGCCCTCTCCCACTTCGACACGGCCTGGCGCGACAGGCCCAGCTTTCGGGCGAGCTCTCCTTGAGAATACCCCTGGGCACGGCGCAGCCGCGCCAACCGATCGGCGACCGAGAATTCCATGCGGCGCTCCTTCCGCGCTTCCGGCGGTAACGTTTGTGCTGCAGTTCGGAAGCGATGGCCCGATCATACCGGCTGCGCAGGCGGCGCGCCAGTAATTCGAGTGCGCACTTTGACAACTTCGAGTTGTCAGCGGACCGTACCCAGCCCGAGCGAATGTAAGAAGATCCCGCGAAGCGGGACGAGAATCCCATCCGCCGGCGTGGAAACCCCTCGACGAGGGTGTTCGACTTGAACTCATGACGACAGGGGGATGCGGCCTTCTGCCTGAGCTTAGGATGTCGGGATGGGGACGAGCGACAAGAACGTCACCGCGCGTTGTCGCGCAGGGCTTTCAGCTTCGCCAGGGTTGCCGGGTCGATGCGGGCGGCCACGGTGTTCTTCTCGGCCACCTTCGGGGTGTCGTCGAGGCGGGCCTCCTCGTAGTGCATGGCGACCTCGCGGGAGAAGCCGTTCGCGCTCATGCGGTCGATGCCGAAGCCGAACACGGTGTCCTGGATGGTGGCGTCGCTGGTGACGACGAGCGTTTCCACCTGGCGCTCGCGCGCGTCGTGGGCGAGCTTCTCGATGACCTTGTCGGCCGACTGCCCCGCCGGCGAGAACATGATGCGCACGCCACCCACGCTCTCGGCCTCGCCCGTGGAGAACTCGTTGCGGCCGCCGTCGAACACGATGATGGCGCGCCAATCGCGCCCGGCGTAGTTCACCACGTCGTTGATGAGCGCCTCGCGGGCGGTGTTGAACGCGTCGTCCGTGTAGTCGGGCCCGGCTATCTGCTGGTAGCGGCTGCCGGAGCGCAGCACGTTGTACCCGTCGACGAGCAGCAGTTTTTTGCGTTGCTTGGGCACCGGCTCAACCTAGTAGTTTTGACGGAGCCACTCGTACATGCAGGCGGTGGAGGCCTGGGCGACGTTGAGGGAGGCCACTTCGCCCATCTGGGGCAGCTTCACCAGGAAGTCGCAGCTTTCCTTCACCACGCGGGACAGGCCCTCGGCCTCGTTGCCCATGACGAGCGCGATCTTGCCCTTCAGGTTCGAGCGCCAGATGACGTCGTCGGCCTGCTCGCTGGCACCCGCCACCCAGAAGCCGCGCTCCTTGAGGCGCGCCATGATCTGCACGAGGTTCGGCACCTGCGCCACGGGCATGTGCGCGATGGCACCGGCCGAGCTCTTGTAGGTGGAGGCGTCCACCTTCGCGCTGCGCTTGTTGGGGATGACCAGGCCGCAGGCGCCCACGGCCTCGGCGCTGCGCGCGATGGCGCCCAGGTTGCCGGCGTCGGTGAGGTGGTCGAGGATGACGACGAGCGCCCGGCCGTCGTGCTCTTCGGCGTAGGTTTCCGCCGCGCGCTCGATCTCGGTGATGTCCACGTAGGCGTGCGGCTTCGTCTCCGCCATGACGCCCTGGTGGCTGCCGCGCTCGGACTTCTCGTCGAGCTGCTTGCGCGGCACCGTGACCACGGGCACGTCGAAACGCTTCGCCTTGCGCAGGATGTCCTCCACGAGGCCGTCGCGCTTCGCGTTGTCGGCCAGCAGGATGCGCTTGATGGGCACCTGCGTGCGCAGCGCCTCGATGATGGGGCGTTTGCCCTCGATGTAGTCAGCCATGAACAGTGTCGCTTTCCGCAGCCGGACCGGCCGGCTTGTCGCGCTTCGGGTTCGATATCGAACGAAAAGTGTACCACGCCCGTGCGCGCGCGAGCGGGCCTTCGATAAAAAACCGCGTCAATCGCCCAGCGAAGGCGGCGGGGACGCCGGGGACGCCGGCTTCGTCGGGCAGCCGCCCTCCGGATAGGCCATGCCCTCCAAGTAGGCCACGGCGCAGTTCTTTCCCTCGGCCTTCGCGCGGTAGAGGGCGATGTCGGCACGGCGGTACAGCTCGGAGAACGGATGCGGGTCTTGCGAGACCACCACGCCCACGCTGAGGCTGACGTCGTGCGGAAGGCCGCGATCGGCCGCCGCGCTGCGGAACGCGATGATAAGGGCCTCGGAGCGCTCCATGGCGACGCGCGGATCGTACACGTCGCGCATGAACACCATGAATTCGTCGCCGCCCAAACGCGCGACGACGTCGCTCGTGCGGAACAGCGCGCGGGCGGTGTCCACGAAAGACGTGAGCAGCTCGTCGCCCACCAGGTGGCCGAACTGGTCGTTGACCGTCTTGAAGCAGTCCACGTCGGCCAGCAGGCACGCATAGGACACGTCGGGTTGCTTGGAAGCGCAGTACTCCCGCAGCCGGCTTTGGAGGTACGAGCGGTTGTAGGCCCGCGTCAACGAATCGGTGGAAGACTGCTCCAGCAGCTCGTATTCGCCCGAAACGTCCACGATCTTGCCCACGTACTTCACGAGCCTGCCCTCGCTGTCGTAGATGCGGCGGCCCAGGACGCGCTGGTGCACGTACGTGTCGCGATCGCCTTTGCAATCGTCGAAGAAGAACACGGGGCGCAGGCGGTACACGTACGCATACGCGTCGTGCTCCGTGCCGGGCTCGGGCTTGGCCTGGGACAGCAGGCGCGTGTCGGCGACGTAGCGTTCGCGGTCGTCGGGATGCACGAAGCCGCTGGGGTCGAGCGTGCTCTTGCAGTGCTCCACCACGACCTTGTTGCGCCTGATGTCCGGATTCTCGCCGAAGCGGGTGGAGAACAGGTGCAGCGTGTCGCGCACCACGTCGTACTCGTAAATGATGTCGTCGGACAGTTCCGAGACGATCTCGTAGCGCTCGCGCTCGATCTTGGCTTGGGACAGCACGGCGTCGACGTCGACCGCGCCCACGTCTCGCGCGGTCATGCCGCGCGACGCCGCCTCGCCCTCCGGCGTATCGGGAGCCGAGCTGTGCACGTGGACGACAAGCCACTCGTCGCCGACCGGCGCGTACACGAACGTGAGGCGGCGCACGTACTCGTCGGCGGCGTCCCCCTTCGTCGCGCGCGTGCGCAGGCGGGACAGCACGACCGCACATGCCTCGTTGCGGTAGGTCAGGTGGCATTCGTGGGATACGATGCGCGATCCGATGCGGCGCGCGTACGCGCACGAGGCCTCGAGCAGGCGCGCGACGTCGTCGCTGTTGAAGGCGTGCAGGTCTGCGACGTAGCCGAAGCAGGTCGCTCGCGATGGGTCGAGGTAGGCGAGCGTGGCGTCGAGGTCGCCCTGCTCGTAACAGGCCTCCACGAAGCCGCGCGTTTTATCGACCAGCAAGAATGCCAGGCTCCCCATCGTGTCCGCTTCCCTCGCCCGCTTCGTCGGATCGGCGTTTTCCGTCTCAATTGAGGGCACCATGCTAGCATAATGTCAAGGCAAAAAACGCCCCCCCCCCGCCGCCTTTCCTCATCCCACCCTACACCACGTGAACTACACCACAGTAGTACCCCTACCACTATCACTGCTACTAATTTCCTTTCGCGCATTCCGTCGGGCCCTGCCCCCTATCGGCGCTCTTCGCTCTCGCGGTCCCCTTTCCGCGCGCGCGAGCGCTTGCGCTGCCGTCGTACCGAGATGCGATCGCCGCCGTGCAGGAACACGCCGGACACGAGCCGTTTGAGCGAGCCCAGGCCGCGCGTGACGTGCGGGGTGAGGTCGGCCTCGTCGCGCGTCTTCCAATCGAAGTACACGCTCCAGTAGCGCAAGAGCACCACGGCGAGCACGCAGGCGATGCCGGCCACGACGAGCGGGCTTCCCAGGTACGCGAGCACGGTGAAGAGCAGCGCGCCGCCCAGGCCCGCCACCGCGTAGAAGTTCGACTGCTGGAATATGCCGGGCGTCTCGCCCACGCAGATGTCGCGCACCGCGCCGCCGCCCACGGCCGTGATGGCGCCCAGGATGACGGTGAGCACGAAGCCCTCGCCGCAGGCGTACGCCTTGCTGGCGCCCGCGAGCGCGAACAGGCCCACCGACAGCGCGTCGGCGAAGAACACCGTGGCGTCGAGGTGCTTGAACAGGCCGCGGAAGTAGAACACGAACGCGCACAGCACGATGCACAGCAGGATGAGGTCGGGATGCGACGTGAAGTACACGCCCTTGTCCTGCAGCAGCACGTCGCGGATGATGCCGCCGCCGTAGCCCGTGAGCAGGCCCAACACCACGGTGCCGATGATGTCGAGCTTGCGGTCGCACGCGAACAGCGCGCCCGTGAGCACGCCCACGACGACGGAGAAGTAGTCGATGCCCCACGGCACCGTGAGCACCTGCCCGTCCGCGAACGCCGAGCCGATGAGTCCCGCTATGTCCATGCGCGCCTTCCTGCGAGCCCCGGTAAACCTGCGGTGCCCAGTGTCACCATTTTCGACGGCTCGGTCAAGGGGCGGGGTTATGCTAGCCTACAGCGCGGTTCCCTTCGTGGGGACTTTCAGGGCGTCGACGTCGACGCCTTCCAGCTTCAGCAGGGCGATCTTCTTCTGCAGGCCGCCGGCGTAGCCGGTGAGGCTGCGGGTGGAGCCCACCACGCGGTGGCACGGCAGGATGATGGAGATGGGGTTGTGCCCCACCGCCCCGCCCACGGCGCGGGCCGAGGTGCGCGCACCGGTCTCTTCCTCGATGCGGCGCGCCAGCTCGCCGTACGTGGTCAGCTGGCCGTAGGGGATCTCCGCGAGCATCGTCCACACGCGCTGGCGAAACGCCGTGCCGCGCGGGCGCACGGGCGGGATGGGGCCGGGATCGGCGCCTTCGAAGTAGCGGTCGAGCCAGGCGCGCGCCTCTTGGAGCACGGGCAGGTCGGGGCGCTCCTCGGTTTCGCCGAGCGTGGCCTCGAAGTACTTCTGGCCGTCGAGCCATAGGCCCACGAGGGCGTCGCCGTCGCAGGCGACGGTGAGGGGGCCGACGGGTGAGTCGAAGGATGCGAGGTAGTCCATGGTTGATCCTATCGTTCGGGTGACGGGTTTGCGGCGGGCCGATCGGGCGGTGGGGCTTTCGCAGGCGGGGCCGGCTCGTGCGGAACCGACCACAGCGACATGACGGCGTAGGAGCGCCAGGGGCTCCACGCCTTCGAGAGCGCCGTGAGCTCGCGCGGCTTGAGGTCGGGAAAGGCGCTCTTCACGCCCAGGTCGGACGCCGGAAAGCCGTCGGGGTGGCCGTAGGCGCGCATGAGCAGGTACTGCACGGTCCAGTCGCCGATGCCGGGGATGGCGGCCAAGGCGCGCGCCTCGGCCTCGAGGTCGGCGCCGGGGCGCAGCGTCACCGCGCCCGCGCACACGGCCTGCGCGAGCGCGCAGATGGCGCGGGCCCGCTGGCCGATGACGCCCAAGGCGCCCAAGCGGCCGGCCGCGTCGTCGGCGCAGAAAGCGGAGGGCGGCGGGAACGCCGTGTCGAGCGCCGGATGCGGCGTGGTCGTCGGCGCGCCGAACTCCCGCGCCACCCGTCCTGCCAACGTGCCGGCCGCCTTCACGGTGATCTGCTGGCCCAGGATGGCGCGCACCGCCATTTCGAAGCCGTCGAAGCAGCACGGCAGCCGGATGCCGGGCACCCGGTTCGCGGCGGGAACGCGCGCGTGGAAGTCGGCGAGGCCGGCCTCCACCGCAGCGGGAAGGCAGTCGGTGTCGAACAGGCGCCGCACGCGCGCCACCACGAGGGGCAGCTCGTCGAACAGCTCCGGCGACACGGTAAGCGCCAGGCGGTTGCGCGCCGGTTCGTCGACCACCTTGATCCAGCCGACGAGCGGCGACGTCCCTGCGGCGAAACCGGCGGACGGGGCGGCGGGCGAGAAGCCCGCGGAGCCGATGGAGGCGTCGGAAGCGGTGGGCGCGGCGGCGGAATCGCTCACGGAAACCGTACCGGGCCCGCCGCGATCGAGGCGCACGGTGCGCAGGTACGCGCCGCCCTCGACCGCCTCGACGCCTTCGATGGCGCGCAGGCGCAGGAAGTCCAGCAGCAGGTCGAAGCGGTACGGCGGGCGGTACCCCACGTGCAGCACCACCGGCCCGGCATCCGCGCGCGCGGCCCCCGCCGCCTTCCGGCGAAAATGGCTGGGCGCCATGCGGTAGCGCTGCGAGAACGCATCGTTGAAGCGGCGCACCGACGAGAAGCCGCAGGCGAACGCCACGCGCGTCACTGGAAGGTCGGTATCGGTGAGCAGGCTCTTCGCCAGAAGCAAGCGGCAGGTGGTGCGATACGCCGTGGGCGCCACGCCGTACGTGCGCTCGAACAAGCGCCGCAGCTGGCGCTCGGACAGGCCCAGCTGCGCGGCCACGTCGGCGATGCGGCACGAGCCCGCATGCTCGCGGATGAGCTCAGCGGCGCGCTGGACGGCCCGGTCGGTGTCCGGCGCGATGGGAGCCCCGGGAGCCAGCTCGGGACGGCACTTCAAGCAGGGGCGGTATCCAGCAGCCTCGGCCTCGGCGGCGGTTCGGTAGAATGTGCAGTTCTCGCGCTTCGGGCGCTTGGCCGGGCACACGGCGCGGCAGTAGATGCCCGTGGACTTCACGCCCACGAAGAACAGCCCGTCGAAGCGCGCGTCGTGCGCTCCCAGCGCCTCCCAGCACGTGTCGCCGTCAGGCAGCACGGATCCCGCGAACGCGTCGGCGGGAAACGCCCCGCCCTCCGTTTCGACTTCCCGGTCGTCCATGATCGCGTCCTTTCAGCGACGGTTCCCCCTGCGTCCATGAAACCACACTCCAGCGACGCGCGCTAGCCATTTTCGGACATGCAAGGCGCGACGTCGGCTGCCTCGCCGGTGCGGAGCCCGCAGACGGCGAGTCGACGATGCCGAACAAAACGGAGCCGATGCGGCATGCGTATTCGATGATCGGCCCACGAATACCTTGCGAACTGGTATGATACGTCTCAAACGAAAAACGGGGGCCAAACCGCCTGTCCGCTCGCTTTCGATAACGAAGGGGAACGCTGTGAACAAATGGATCGCCTGCGCGACCGCGGCCTGTGCCGTGGCCTTGTCTTTGACGTTGGTCGGCTGCGACTCGCAGGTCGAGGAGCCGAACGTTCCGACCGACTCTGCATCGGGCTCCACCGGCGGCTACGGCTACACGCTCACCGACGCGGAGAAGCTGAAGGCCCTGGCCATAGGCGAGACGGCCGTGTGGCGCGACTACGAGGTCACCGTGACGTCCGTCGACCGCGCCGACGGCAAGCTCACCGCCCATATCGACGTGAAGGGCCACACGCTGGCCCAGTCGCTGAGCACCGAGTGCCTGTTGTCGTTCGGCATGCCGCCCGTGAGCTCGTCGTTCGATGGCGACGTTATCACCGTGCCCGCCGGCGAGACGGTGTCGGGCACGCTCACGTTCGACGACCAGTACACCTCGCAGCGCCTCTTCTGGAACGACGGCGCCACCGAGGGCACGTGGGACCTCACGCTGCCGGCGGTGCAGCCCGAGCGACAGGGCGCCGAAAGCGAGGGAACCGAGCCGGCCAAAACCGAGAACGCCAAGCAGGAGGAGCCGAAGAAGGACGAGGCCGCCGAGGCGCAGAAGCAGGCCGTTGCGGCGCTCGAGGCCGAGATGCCCTCGCTGTTCGAGAACAACACGTTCTACGCGTTCCAAAGCGTCGACACGTCCACCGCCACCGTGACGCCTCAGGAAGGCGGCGGCTACGAGTACGTCAACGACGTCACCGTTACCGGGGGCGACGGCGCGCCCACCACGGCGAACGTGCGCCTGATCTGCGAGGCGAACGGCAACTGCATATCGATGACCGTGGACGGCGCGTTCTTGTTCTAGGCGACGCGCGAATCGCGGCGCTCAACTGCCGCGATTCGCTGGACCTGCGAGGGAGCGGGGCGGATCGGCCACGCGGCGCGATCCCGGCCACCCGCCGATCCCGCGCATCGCTGCCGGCACGACGCGCAAAGGCACCGCTTTCGCGCTCGCCGTCGCAGGCAGGGCTCGCGATGCCGTACAATAAGGCAACGCCCGTCGCGCTCCCCATATGCAAGGAGGGTCCGAGATGAAGCACCCGCCCGCCCCGCTCCGCCTCACGCAGCGCCCCCGAAACCTGATGGCCGCGCTGCTCGCCCTTTGCCTGACGTTCGCAGGAACGGCGCTGGCCGGCTGCTCGGACGGACGGGGCGGATATTCCGCAAACAAGGCCCTCTTCACCTCCGTTTACGACCCAGACGACCTCTCGGCCCACATCAGGGACCAACCCGTGGACTACGCCGACCCCGCGCACTGGGTGTCGAGGCCGAGCGAGACGCCGCTGCCCGTGGACGTGTTCTACTTCTACCCCACCTCTTGGCACAAGGTGAGCGACGATGAGTCGAACCTGTGCGCCATCGACAACGAGATCATGCGGGAAACGGCGCCGGCGGTGTTCGAGGAGCAGGCCACGGCGTTCGAGACGGCGGGCAACGTGTTCGCGCCGTACTACCGGCAGATCGACGCAGCATATTATCTGGGCGAATCGAAGATCAACCAGATGAAGCTGATGTCCGGGGCGCCGCTGCTCGACGCGTTTGCGGCCTTGGGCTACTATTTCGAGCACTGCAACGAGGGACGTCCGTTCATCTTGGCCGGACATTCGCAGGGGTCGAACCTGCTCGAATACGTGCTGACCGGTTACATGAACGAGCATCCGGAGCTCAAAGAGCGCATGGTGGCCGCCTATTTGATCGGGTACGGGGTTATGAAAAACACAGGATACCTAACCGGCTCGAACGCCTTCAAGTTCGCCGAGGGCCCCGACGACACCGGCGTGGTGATCTCGTACAACACCGAGGCTCCCGAAATCGAAGGCACGAACCCCGTGACCGAGGCCGGAGCGCTGAACATCAACCCCATCACCTGGACGCGCACGAGCGAGACGGCTCCCGCCAGCGCAAGCAAGGGCGCCCGCATCGGCGGCGTGGACGTGGGACCCTTGGCGGACGCCACCGTCGACCGCGCACGCGGCGCGGTGATCTGCTCCACGGTGGACCCCGACGAGTACAGCTCCGCGAACGGGGTGTTCCCCCGAGGCGTGTACCACGCCCAGGACTACGCGTTCTACTATTACGACCTGCGCGCGAACGCGGAGCTGCGCGCAGCGACGTATCTGGCCGAACACGGCGGGGCTTAAGCGGGAGTTGACGAAACGTTCGGCAACGACGTTCGAGTACCGCTCGACAGCACGCAGGAGCTAGCGGGAGAGCTGCGCCGCTTGGAATTCGAGAACGCTCTGAGCAAGCGCGATCAAGCCGGCGAAGTATCCGTCGGGGAACGCTTCGACCACACGGTCGCGCAACGATGCGATCCACGACAGAGGATGCCGCTCGATGAACGAGGCGAGAGCAGCCTCGTCCGCCGCCTCGCCGGCGGCGAGGCGGCGACAGAGCTCGGACAGGTACAGCAGCTCGATGCCCATATGATCCTCGTATTGGCGATTCTCGTTGCGCAACTCCAGCCCGGCCTCGCACAAAAGCTCGCGCATCTCGAACGTTGCCTGGCCGAAGCCTACGGTAACGCCCTCGCCGCGGTGCATGGTTTCCCACGGGGGCGCAGCGGGCGACGGAGGGCCCACGAACAGGCGCGTGTATTCAACGGCTACCTGCTGGACCGCCTCGTCACGCGGCCGGGTTGCCGCCGCTTCCGCATATCGACTGCAGGCGTCGATGCACGCCCGAATAGCCTCGTCACCGAAATCGGGGAACGACTCCCAAAACGCATAGTCGATACCGACCGACGGCGTTTGCGTCATGGGCTTTAACAATGAATTCCCCACGAACCCGTAGACTTCGGAAAGCGCACTCCAAGGGATGTCTGCCGACATGGTGGACTCCTTCGATCAGGGCGCTTAAGGCGCCGAGCGTTGCTTGCAAGGATACCCGCATCCGCCAGCGGGAGCGGCAGGACGCGGGCAAGGGAGGGAGTGCGGCCTGCGAGCGGAACGATGCCCGAAGGGCAGGACGCGACAGCATGAGGGAGGGAGATACGGAGCCCGAACGCCAGGCATACGGACTCCGTATCGAGAACCCCCAGGTTAAACGGCCTTTGCGGCTATTCCGCCCTCTGCTGCCTCTCCGGCCGAAACCGACTGCGGAGCTTTCGAGAGCAGTTTCTTCGACAGCAGCATGAAGGCCAGGACGCCAAGCGAGACCACGCCGACCGCAACCGTTATCTCCACCCAGGTGGGGGCATACGAGCTCGTGATAGCCCATACGTCCACGCCCCCAGCATGAGCAGCAGAGGACGATCCCGACATGATGCCGGGAGCCCCCGCCACATTGGGAACGACGAACGAGGTCAGCAGAAGCCACACGCGTTTGAAGAACACGCCCATCACCACGCAGACGCTCGCCGCAGCCACCAGACCCATACGCGCACGATTCCTCGCGAACACGAGAATGCAGAATGGGATGAGCACTCCCACGATGATTTCGAACCAGAAGAACGGGGCGGTAACGCCCGTCGCCATGATGGCGAGCGTTTCGGCGCCGGCAGCGCCCGGGTACGCCATGGTCAGCGCCTCGCAGCCCACGAAGAACCCGTCGACGGCGATGCACGCGGCCAACAAACCAGCCAGGTTGGAAATGAGCTTCTTCTCCACCTTGAACGTGCCGGACTTGTTGAGGCCCATGAGCGACAGCAGCAGCAACGCCAGACCGGAGTCCATGGCAGACACCACGAACAGCGGTGCCATGATGGCCGAGTACCAGCCCTCCTTCGCCATTTCCAGACCGAAGATCCATGCGGTCACGGAATGCACGAGGATCGCCACGGGCAATGCGAAACGCGACACGATGGCAACCTTGTCCTGCGCGCCCGGTTTCTTCGATTTCATGAAATACAGGTACACCACGTTGATGACCAGGTACAGCGTGATGACGCAGATATCCCAGAACAGTGGCGACGCGGGGTTCGGCCCCGTAACGATGCGCCATACGCGCCCGATGCCGCCAAGGTCGATGAGCACGAACATACCGGCACAGCAGATGCACACCGTGGACAGGATGACGGCGGGAAGCGCCACCTTCTTGTACTCGGCCACATGGAACACGCTGGCAGAGGAGGCCACGATCAAGCCACCGGCCGAGAGGCCGACAAAGAACATGAAACAGGTGATGTACAGGCCCCACGACGTGCCGTTGTTCATACCGGTGACACCCAAACCGTTCATCAGTTGGTAGATCCAGGCGGCGATGCCGGCCACCGTCAGCGCGCCGAGCACGCCGGCAACCACTTTGAATTTCGTTGAGGTTCCCATGATTCGCACCCCCTTCTTAGTTGAAATAGTGAACTTGCGGACGCGTACCCTGCTCTTCAAGAAGAACGCCGGCATTGCGCTCGCGGAGCACGGTCGATATCTCGCTCTCGGGATCGTCAAGATCGCCGAAAACGCGCGCTTTGGAAAGACAGCATCTTACGCACATGGGCTCGTCGCCGCGATCGGTGCGCTCTTTGCACAACGTGCATTTCTCCGCCACGCCCTTCGGGCGCACTGGCACGTCCTTGTCCCCATAATTGAAATCGGGATCGCGTACCGGCTCGTTCCAATTGAAAACACGGGCATTGTACGGGCACGCCGCCATGCACATACGGCAGCCGATGCACTTGCCGTAATCGATCTCCACGCGCCCTTTTTCGTCCTTGTACGTGGCGCCCGTGGGGCACACGCGCATACAGGCGGGATTCTCGCAGTGCTGGCAAGCCACGGGCAAATGCGAGCGAGAGATGTTGGGATAGACGCCCCTCACGCCGACCTCGAACTCGCAATCTTCGTTGAGCACGCGGTTCCACGCCATGCCCATGGGCACGTTGTTCTGCATTTTGCACGCCATGGCGCACGTATTGCAGCCCGTGCAACGATCAAGGTTGATGGCTATGGCCAATCGAGTCATTTGAACCACCTACGCTTTCTTCACTTCGATAAGCGTGTCGTTGAAGGGAGTGACCCTACCCTTGGCAAGCGCTTTTCCACGAGGATTCACGGCATCGTTGGTGACGTTCTGCACGTTTCCAGCGTCCATGTACTTGTCCCAGATGCCCTCGACAATGGCAGCCGTCCCAGGACGAACCGCTTCAGTGGCAACGCAGGCGCATTGGAACGAGCCCCGATCGTTGAACGCCTCGACCACGTCGCCGGACTCCAAGCCGCGAGCGGCCATGTCGGAGGGGTTCATTTCCAGCGTCGGCTCGTAATGCTGGCGCAACCATGTGGCGTCCATAAAGTTTTGATGAATGAAATATTTCGACCTTCGTTGCGTCATGACAAGGGGGTACTCGTCTCGCAGAGAGTTGTCCTCGTACGCCTCGTTCGGTGCTTCGTACTGGGGCAGCGCCTGTCCGTAGCTCACCAGATTCTCGTAATACAAGTCGATCTTTCCCGACGTTGTCTTGTATGTTTGCCCGCTGTAGCTGCGCGCAATATCCGGCTGGTTCTTGAGGGCAACCACTCCGTTGTTGGCAAGCAAGTCATCGAGGGTGATGCCGACGATCGCCTTGTCAGTCGCTTTGTCCAGCTGGAAGCGCGCAAGCTCCTCTTGGCTCTTTGGTAGCGCATCGCCATACCCTAAACGCTTGGCCATTTCGCGATCGATCCAGAAGTCCGTCTTGCTCTCAAAGAGAGGGTCCAGGACCTTTTGCTGCAGGAGAACGTGCCCTCGCAGAGCTCGGAGAAAGCCGATTTCCTCATCGACTTCGAAATGAGAGCACACGGGCAGAACGATATCGGCCCAATCCACCGAAGGCGTATGCCAGATATCCTGAACCACTACGAAATCGAGGCTCTTCGCCCACTCGTTCGTGCGGTTTTGATTGCCTGCGATTTGCTGGAAGGCGCCGTTTTGAACCCACATGAAACGTATGCCGCTTTCCTCGTCGCGATAGTCGACGCTCGCCTTGGGTGCCGGCGCTGTTTTGCATTCGGAAGGCAAGGGCCAGGAGGCCAGCTTGCCCGCCCCGAATATTTTCTGATACGCATTCACGTATGCGCCCGCTCCCCAACCGGGGATGTCGGTTCCAAAAGAGCCGACCAGCGTGGCGAGAAGAACCGCTGCATGGCCGGCAACATCGGCATTGTAGAATTTCTCGCCGCCGCCAAACCCGAACGACAGGATCGAGGGCCCGTTGTTTGCGTATTTGTCGGTGATCTCGATGAGAACGCTCTCGTCGATGCCGGTGATCTCGGCGGCCCAGGAGGATGGGTACTGGCTCTGGTTCTCTCTGAGCAGCTTGAACACGGTAGCGTATTCCTCGCCGTCGATACAAGTCTCGAAATCGAGGACTGGATCTACGTCAGCCTCATTGTACGCGGCCAAAGCACCAGCGCTCTCGTCCCACACCATGAAAGGATTGTCGGATCCCGCCTGCTTGACGTCGTCGACGGGACCTTTTCGCAAGAGAGACCCGTCCGAGCGCTTGACCAAGAAGGGCATGCTCGTATTGGCCTTCAAATACGGAGCGTTGTACCACTCGTTATCCAAAATGAGCGATATCATACCGAGGTAAAGCGCCGGATCGGTACCCGCAACCATGGGAATCCATCGCGAGCTCTTCTCAGCGGTAGTGCAGAAATTGGGGTCGAGCGTGATGATCTCGGCCCCCGCCTCCTTCGCCTCAAAGAAGTACTGCGCGGTCACCATGCACGTCTCCAACATGTTGCAGCCAACGTTCAGGATGGTTTTGGCGTTCTTCCAGTCGGTAACCTCGTTCGACGAGGCACCCTGTTGGCCCGACTCGGCAAGCGCTGGCGAAAAACCGTTGCCCATACCTATGTCGATGCCACGGTGGGGCTTTTCCTGTCCCTTGAGCAGCTGGGGAAGAAACGTGGTGAGCGAGTCGACGGCCGTCTGGATGGCTATAGCCCCAACACCGTACTTTTCCTGCGTCTCTTTCACCTTGTCGGCGATAGTGTCGAGAGCTTCGTCCCAGGTGATTTCAACGAATTCGCCCGTCCCGCGCTCACCTACGCGTTTGAGGGGAACTTGCAAGCGCTCTTCGCTGTAAGTGTGTTGTATTTCGGAAATACCCTTCAGGCAGATGGTCTCGTTACGCTTGTCCGGCCAATCGTTCGGCTCGACCAAAACCATGCGTCCGTCGCGCACCGTGCACTTCAAATGACAGTTGCACTGGCAATGGCGATAGTGAAAGGTGTAACCGCAATGTTCCTCGGGTGCTGCATGCGCCTCCGTCGGCGCAAGCCACCCGTCAGCCGTCGTCATGCCGGCAGCCCCCACAAGGCCAAGCGCTCCCGCAGCAACGCCGGCGGCCTTGATAAAGCTCCTTCGCGTAAGTCCGCTTTGCGAACCGATCGCTTCTGACATGTCTCCTCCTAAGATGGTATCAGGGCATTTCGCATCGTGTCTGCGAAGTTGGAACCTCGTCTGGACGGCCGTTGCGCAGTCAAGCGCACTCCCCCTGCGATCGATTCCCCCTGCGGCACGACTCGTGCGAGAATGCCTTTCTATCCCTCGTGAGAATTGGCCAAATTCTTCTTCCTGTACTATACGAAATTATCATATGACAATCAAGGATTGTCATATGATAATTTTCGATTGTCATTATTCTATTTTAAACATAATACTGATTGATGCAACTTGTTGATTCCGCAGATCAGATATACAATCGGCAAGTATTTGAGTGATCCTTCAAGTTGTAGTTTTACGACCATCGGGGGAATTAATCCCCTATCGCATACCCCTTTTTATTTGAATTACGAACAAATGTTTCACGTGAAACATCGTTGCGAATAGCATACGAAACCGTCGAACATGTCGAACGGCGATTCATGGAGAAAAGCGTATTGAGTTTTCGGAAAGCCGTCTTCTCGTGGATTATTCAACCGCCCAACGTTTGTCGCTTTGCGGCACCTTTCGCATTTGGAAGCACAGTAAACCGCAACGCTTAAATATTGCAACTTGTCATTTGCGACGTTTTCCAGAACCCGTCGGGTATCGCTTCTTCAGTTGTGCCAAGTGCGGAATATTTAGTTTCTATAGTTTGGAAATTAAATATTCCATATAGGGAACCTTTAAAAGGCAGCTGTGATTCCAGCACGAAAAACGGCCCTTAATCGACGCATGCCCGCAATGGCTTTCGGCTGTTTTACATCGCGTGCGTTTAGCCGATACCGGGACAACGCCCGAAAAAACTTTATTAAATGATCGGAGAGGCGATCGCCGCAACGTCGAAACTCCCCGCAGCTTCACGCCGCCCCGCTACTTCCCCGCTGCGCCGCCTAGTACGTCCTTCGCATGGTCGCCCAGAACGTCGCCGAAGCCTTCGCTGAAGCTCGAAGGCACCACGACGGTGCCGCCCGTCTCGCGGACGCTCTCGTACAGCAGGTGCATGGCGCGCAGGCGCAGGGCGGCGTCGTTTTTGGCATAGGTGTCGCCCATGCCGTCCATCATCTCGCAGATGTCCTGCTCGGCCTCCATGAGGATGATGCGGGCCTTCTTGCGCTGTTCGGCCTGGGCTTCCAGCGACATGACATCCTGCAGCTCCTTCGGCAGCAGGATGTCGCGCACCTCCACCGACAGCACGGTGATACCCCAGGGCGCCACCTTCTCCTCCAGCGCGCGCTTGAGCTCGCGATCGAGCTGCTCGCGGCGGATGGCCACCTCGGCGGCGCCGGCGCGGCCGATGGCGTCGCGCAGGGCGGTCTGCGCGGCCAGCTCCACGGCGCGCGTGAAGTCGTTCACCTCGGTGCAGGCGGCCTTCGCGTCCCACACGTGCCAGAACAGCACGGCGTTCACGTCGAGCGGAACGAGGTCGGCCGTGAGCGTTTCCTCGGCGCCGAACGTGGTCACGCGCACGCGGCCGTCCACGCGCATGGTGTTCTGCTCGATGACGGGAAGCGTCCAGAACAGGCCCGGCCCCGACACACGGTTGAACTTGCCCAGGCGCAGCACGACCACCTTCTCCCACTGCTGCGCGATGTGCACTGACATGGTGGCCAGCACCGCTAGAACGAGCGCGCAGACGATGCCCGTCACGCCGATGCCCCCGGCCAGCACGCCCGCAACGGCGAGCACCGCGCAGAACGACACGACAAGCACGACCGCCGAGAACAGCAGCACGCCGGCGTTCGAGGCGCGTTCGCCCATGATCTCCGTGTTCGCATCGGGCACCACCTGGAAGGTCTTGCGCCTGCGCGCGGGCACCGCCGTCTCGGCGCGGCCGAACGCCGCCGCGTTCGGCGAACCATCCTGCGCGTCGAATCTTCTACCCACGGAAATCACGCTCCCGTCTGCTTCGCGCGGCCCTTCGGGCTCACGTCTATCTCCACTATGCGGCCCCTGCCGCCCGCTTCGCTGTCGGCTGCCGAACCTTCGCCGGCGTCGCGCTTCAGCTGCTTGATCTTGCGCGTCATGCAGCTCTGGATATCGTCGAGCGTGAGGCCCAGGTCGCGGCACGACGCCACGCAATCGTTTAGGATGCCGTCGATCTCCTGCGCGTGCTCCTCGCCCACGTCGGCGTCAAGATCGCGCACGAACACGCCACGGCCGCGCGTCGACTCCAAGTATCCGTCCGTCACCAGGCTCAGGTACGCTTTGTTCACCGTGTTGTAATTGATGGATATCTCCGAAGCCAAACCGCGCACCGTGGGCAGCTGGTCGCCCGGCTTGAAGTAGCCGGAGTTTATCAGGTAGATCAGCCGTTGCCGCAGCTGCACCCAAAGGGGCACGTCGGTCGTGGTATCCACTTCGAACGGGAACATGAGCCTCAAACCCTTCTCTACCCTACCGTCATCGCGAGCAGCGGATGCATGCCCGCCTCCACCACGCAGAACCGCATGGCGAACCCGCCTACCAAAATGCACGCCGCCGCCACGATAGCGAGCGGCGGACAGGCACTGCGCGAGCGCGCCAGAACCGCATCGAGCACGAGCGGAACGGCAAGCCCCACCAGCACGAACCCACCCCAGAACAGCCACGCCGCCTCGCCGGCCACCAGCGCCTCGGCCGAGACCGCCAGCGCCTCGGCCGTGCGCCCCGCCACGAAGTCGCCGCCGGCGCCGGCGAGCGCCAGGCCCACGAACACGGCCGCGACCACCGCCTCCAGCACGATGGCGACCGCGTCGACCGCCGCCAAGCGGCCAAGCGCCGTGGCGAACGGGCGCGCCGCGCCCGTGAACTGCGCCACGACAAGCACGAGCGCCGCGCCGCACGAAAGCGACGACAGCACGAACAGCACCGGCAGCCAGGGCGAGGCCCACAGGGGCACCGCGCTCAAGCTCTGCAGGAGCAATCCCGTGTACGCCATGACCACGAGAGCCGCCACCGCAAGCGCCACCTCGAGCACGCGCACCGCCCGCAAGCTCGCACGGCGCGCGAATCCGTCCCACGCAAGCGCTGCGAGCGCGGCGAGCACCGCGCATGCGGCGAGCGACCAAGCGCCCACCGCCACGAACGACAGCGTGGGATTCGCGAGCAACAGCAGGACCCGATCGGCGCGCCCCACGTCGGCCAGCAGGAAGACCATGCCCAGTGCAAGCGTCACCAAAGCCGCCGCGTAGCCGGGAGCCAGCAGCTTGCGGTACGGCTCGGGAACGCGCAGCACCACGCGCGGCGAAGCGGCTCGGTGCGAAACGCGCCCCCGCGCCCCGTCGATCATGACTGCCACGCGCTCGCGCGGGGCCAGCAGGCCCAGCACCGCGAGCACCAGGCACGCCCCCGCCCCCGCACCGGTCTCTTATACCCATCTGACGCAGCCGACGATACACCTCGTGTAGCACTCGGTGGTCGCCGTATCACGAGCACAAAAACCCGAGTATACATCTACATCGACCACAGTCCACGACCATATGCGACAGCGAGACGAACCACCGATACGATCATCGGACCGAGCATCGAGCCACCCCTTCCCCTTCCGACCGGCGCTTGCGCATGACAGGCGGACCCTGCGCACACCTGTCACGCGCCCCGCTCCGCGAGCCGCCCGCCCTGCGTCACATGCAAATTATCATAAGACAATCACGGGGACATTGTATGACATCCGCCAGGGAAACGCACGCGTTCGTTCGCGGGCAGGCCCTAAAACATGCGACACCTTGATTCGCTAGGGATAGAAGGCGGTCGTCGTCACGCTTGTCTGAGTCATCTTTTCGGCAGCGACTGCATTTAGCCGCCCCTCATCATGCAAAATGCGTCGATCGGCGCTGTTCGCCATGAGCGATTCACGAGTGCTTATGCTTTCCCCAGCATGGAGTGGTTCTTTGGCCCTTCGGCTTACGAATACGTTCTTCCATCCACGCTAAAGTGAGATTCCGTCAATAATGTAACGAAATTTCAGGAAATTCCGTTAAGAGAACGGCGAAATTTCCATTTCAGGCAAGGACGGCAGACGCATTGCGTCTCATGCGAAGACCTTGCGGCGGGCACGTTGCGGGACGGTGGCGGTTTGGGCGTTGCCGGAGCGCGCACGCTACACTGGCCGTGAAACCGACGAACCCATGAGGGAAGGAGGACGCATGGAGTCCACTGTTTTCAGGAAGATGCGCTTGCAAGAAGGCGCGCGGGGCATCGCGCTGAACGCCCCTCCCGAGTTTCACGAAATGGCGGCAAGGCAGCGGCTGGTCGCGTTCCCCAGCAGCGGGCCGTACGATTTCGCCTTGCTGTTCGCCGCAAGCATCGAAGAGTACCGGGCGCGCGCCGTGGAGGCGCGCGAGGCGCTCTCGCAACGAGGAAGGCTGTGGGTCGCGTTCCCTCGGCCACACGGCGTGCAACCGCGCACGTTCGGTTGGCATGCGCTCTGGTTGACGGCCCGCCGCGAGGGGCTCGAGGAGATGAGGGGCATCCCGTTCGATGACGCGTGGGTCGTCGCCTGCTTCAGGCAGGCGGTGGAGAAGCGGTAGCGAACTTTTCTGATATCGGGAACAAAATAATGTCCAAACCAAGAAGCCGATTTGGGTAACTCCGGATCGGCTTCGTTTATAGGTGCTCGAACGCATGGAGATGGGGTGTACGGCATGCCCTCCTATCTAACAGCTGCGCTAAGCAGCTGCGCGGCCGCGCGGTAGAACGGCTCGCGGGACTCGGCGGCGAGGCGCTCGGCGAAGCGGGGCATCCAGGCGCGGGCGTGCTCTTCGAGGAACTCGTCGTAGGCTGCGGCCGGGGAGCCGCCGGGAAGGTCGGCGGGGTCCATGCCCTCGGGAGGCGCGGCGATGCCCGCCTCCAGCATGGCCAGGTGCTGCAGGAGCTCGCACTCGGTGGCGGCGTGGTCGAGCGGCTCGTTCGTGCCCTCGGGGCGGCCCAGGCCGCACGCCCTCGCGAAGCGCTCCACCTCCATGGAGTGGGGGTTCACGAACAGGAGCGCCTGCACGCCTTCGTCTGCCGCGCGCCACACGCCCTCGTAGGGGCTGCACGCCGCGTCGGGCGCGCCCACGAACAGGCGCGTGGCCTCCGCGCGCAGGGAGCGGAGCAGGGCGTCGGGCGCGCGATCGCCGTCCGCGCTTGCGCGCCGCAGGGGATCCTTCGACTCCGCGCCTGCGGCGCTGCGCTCAGGATGACAGGGGGGAGGCGTCGCCGCGCTCTGCTCGGGACGACAGAGGGAAGGCGTTTCGACGCCGCACTCGGGATGGCCGGGGGCGGGCGCTTCGGCGTCGCTTTCGGAACGGAGGCGAGCCGGCCCTTCGGCAGCTCCCTCGGAGCGACAGGGGGCGGCGTCCAGCCCCAGGGCATCCGTCACCTCGTGGGCCGCGTCGGCCCACTCGCCGCTCGCCACGGCCTCCGCCAGCTCGGCGTCCGGGTAGCGCAGCGAGAACGCCAGCAGCTCCCACATGGCCGCGCGGGCCTGCCATACTCCCCGCTCGTCATTCGAGTTCGTCTGCATGCTCCGCATCCTTTCCCCTCATTGCAAACCGCATGAACCATCGCGCGTGGACGACCACGTGCACCAGCAGCAAAGCCAGCAGCACCTTGGCCGAGACCGCATGGAGCGGATCCCAGAAATAATAACCTTGCGCATAGTATCCCAAAGCGGGCAAGACCGCGCCGGACACCAAAATGCCCGACACGACGCACACCATGAAAGCCACGACGATGCACGCGTCCAGCGCCAGATTCCCCGTTCGGCTCCACGATGGGCAACGCAACGCCGATCGCGTCGTTTCCGCAACCCAGTCAGCGTGCGCGGCCGCATGCACCAGAAACACGAGCACCAGACCGAGTCCCGCCCATTCGTGCGCTGCGATGCCCGTCAAAGCAGGATTGGCCACAACCGCGTACACCGCAAGCGCCACCGCATCGACGATCAGGTTCTTCTTCGCGTCCATAACCCTCCCCCCTACATTTTACGAACGAGCAGCACCAAAGCCAGCACCAGCACCACCGGCGCCAGCACCCACAGGTTCAGGCTGGCGTCGGACGCCTGGTGGTAGCGGGTGGCCAGCGTGTCCCATGCATGGCAGTCGACCGACGAGCAGCTCGCCTTGGGACATGACAGCTCGTGCACGCCGTCGGGTTCGGGCACGTCGTCGAAGCCGTGGCACTCCCCCGACGCGCAGCCCACGGCCGGGCACGGGGAGTCGGCTGCAATAGCCTGCGGGAAGTCCACCGACGGATCGAGCGCCGACCCCGCTGCGAACACGCATGCGCCGACGAGCAGGAAGGCGGCCAACGCGAAAACAAGTTTTCTTGCCATGGACACCATCGCCCTTCAAGACGGGAGCGCCCGCGGTGCAACACCAGACGAACAGGCAAGCGGGCGCTCCGTCGAACAACGGAGGCGCGCCGGGCAGGGAGGTTGCCCGGCGCGCTCCGAACGAATGGTTACTGGGGCTTCTCGACCGGTTTGAGCGGCAGGAACTTCAGGCCCAGCAGGAGCAGCAGGGTGCCCAGCCCCACCACGCCCAGCACCACGCCGAACTCGATGGGCTGGGGCCAGTAAACCATGCCCTGGTAGGCGTTCGCCATGCCGCCCGCCCAGTTCGTCGCCGTGTAAGGAGTCACGACGCCCGCATAGTCGATGTTGGGGATCTGGAAGCCTCCCACCAGCAGCTGCACGCGCTTGCAGAAGATGCCCACGATGGCCAGCAGGGCGCCCGCCACGATGAGCGGGTTCGTGCGCAGCTTCGGCGTGAAGGCGATGATCGCCGTGACGGCGCAGCCGATCACCTCGACCCAGAAGAACGGCGCGAGCGGGCCGGACACCAGCATGGCCACGACCTTGGCGCCCGAGGCGTTCGGAAAGCCGGCCGTGAGCAGGTCGCAGCCGAAGAAGTACAGGTCGACGAGCACGAACGCTCCCAGCAGCTTCACCATCTTGACCACGTTCTCCTGGGCGAGCTCCAGGTAGCCCGCCTTCCGCAGCGCGACGACCACCACCAGCACGAGGGCCGTGCCGCACACGAGGGCCGAGGACACGAACCACGGGGCCAGAAGCGCCGTGTGCCACATCTCGCGGCCCTGCTGCAGGCCGAAGATCCAGGCCGTCACGGAGTGCACGAGGATGGCGCACACGAGCGCGACCACCGAGATGACGCGCAGGGACTTCTCCGACCCCTTGCCCCCCTCGAAGCGAAGCGTGGCCCACAGGTACACGATCGACAGGATGAGGTACACCGCCAGCACGATGATGTCCCACATGAGGGGCGACCCCAGGTTGGAGTAGGCGAAGAGCTCCCACAGGCGCAGCGGCTGCCCGAGGTCGACGACCACGAACCCGATGGCCAGCACGGTGCAGCAGATGGAAGTCCACACGGCCACCTTGCTGATGCCCCCGAAACCCTCCATCCCGAACACGCGCGGCACCGACGAGATGATGAGGCCGCCGGCCGACAGGCCAACCAGGAACATGAACATGGTGATGTAGAGCCCCCACGAGTCGAGGTTGCGCATGCCGGTCTGCACGAGGCCGCCGGAGAGCTGGACGCCCCACAAAACTAGGCCAGCCACGGTCACGATCGCGGCCACGACGATGCCGACGTTGAGCCCCTTGCCCCCGAACTTGGCAGCAGGAGCCTTGGCGGGCGCAGCCGCCGAAGTTGTCTCGGTCATGATGTCTCCTTTCGCCCTAGACGAGGTAGTAGATCGAGGGATTGGTGCCGCGATCGGGTAAGAGCTGCTTATGCTCTCGCTCCGCAATAAGTTTTGCAACGTCGGAAGCTGGATCGTTCAAGTCTCCGAAGTGGCGGGCTTGCGCGGGGCAGGACTCCATGCAAGCGGGCTCTTCGCCTTTCGCCAAGCGCTGATAGCAGAACGTGCATTTTTCGACAACGTGCTTTTGATGCGTTGGAACATCTTGGTCACCTACAGGGAAATCAATCGAATATTTCGGCTCCTCCCAGTTAAACGAGCGCACACCCGTGTACGGACATGCCGCCATGCACATGCGGCAACCGATGCATTTGTCGTAGTCCTGACGGACAATGCCTGTTTCCTCATCTTTGTAAGTGGCGCCCACCGGGCACACTTTCACGCAGGCGGGATTGTCACAATGCTGGCAGCTTAATGGATAGTAGTCCATCGTAAAATGCTGATAGGTACCTCGCGCGGTGTCCATGCTGGGGCCGCCGTCGGTGAGGATGCGATTCCACCAAATGTCATTGGGAAGGTTGTTCGATACCTTGCAGGCCATCGCACAAGTGTGGCAGCCAATGCAGCGCTTCAAGTCGATGACCATGCCATATTGTTTTTGAGACATGACGACCCCCTTACGCCTTCTCGACGTCAACGAGTATGTCGTAGAAAGCCGTGTTGTTGAAATACGGATGCGTGATTTTGCCAATCAAGTCCTGATAGTGTCCTTCGATATACTGGCCGCGATGCCAGCCTTTGGCGAGATTCACCGTCCCCCTGCTCATACCGGGCTGTATATGAACCTTCAAAACAACATGCCCTCGATCGTTGAATACCTTCACGACGTCTTCTTCGGCAATGCCCTTTTCGACAGCATCCTCGTCATTCATATACACATACGGCTCCGGGTCAAGCTCTCGCAGCCACGGCACGAAAGCGTGCTGCGAATGCGTTCGCCACCGCTTGTGGTCTTGCAGGAACACAAAGGGATATTTCTCGGATATTTTCGTATGCGGATATCCGGCCGCATCCACAGTCCAAGCCTCCATCGGCGGCTCGAAGCGAATGGGAAGGTACTCTTTCGACTTGTCCCATTCCTGACCGTAGTCGCTCGCCGGCGCGGGTTTCTCCATGTAGAACGAGAACCGCTTGTACGCGTTGGGGAACACCCCGCCCTCGGCAAACACGAAATCGGGATCGAAATACGCCACGGCCTTTTCTTTCTGCAGCCGCTCCAAACTGAGGCCGAGGGCTCTTGAGGCATCGCAATCGAAGAACTTCTCCAAAAACTCAAGTGCCGTCATATCCCAATAAGGCTTGCCCACCCCCATTGCTTTCCCGATGAGCTTCCATGCTTCGAAGTCGCTTTTCGCCTCGTAGAGAGGCTCGATAGCCTTCTCCTGCAAACAAACCCAAGGTATCAGCAAAGAGGAGCCGGCGCAGTCATCCTGTTCGAAATAGTGAGCAACGGGCAACACGATATCGGAGTATTGGGCGGCGTCGCACATGACGGTGTCGGCGGTGATGATGAGTTCGAAATGCGGCAGTATGGTTTCTATCGAATCGGTCAGCCCGGCAGTCGCCCCGAGCCAGTTGCTGCTGTGGGCATAGATGCTCTTCACGTTGCACGGTATCGTTTTTTCTGGATCGACGAACCCGGTCTCCAAAGAGTGAGCCAGCTGGAGCACGGAGAAGCCTTGGCCCTTCTTCTTCCCGTCGAGATTGTTGACCGAAGAGTCGTCATAGGTGGTCAGCGTGTTCATCACGCCAGAGCCGGCGCCGGGCACGCCATAGTTTCCCGTAATGGCGCACAGAGTCATTATGCTCGCAATGCTGTAATGACCGTTAGTATAGTGATCGGTGCCAAAGCCCGGCAAAATTGTAACAGGAGGGTTGTCGCAAATCATGTCGGTGATCGTATAGAACTCCTCTTCCGTTATATCGCAGATCTCGGCCACTTTGTCCACCGGATACTGCATCACCTCGTCTTTGAGCAACTGGTAAGCCGTCGTCACCTTGTGGCCGGATACTTCATAGCTCCCTTCGAGAGCCGGTTTGGCGGCGGTGTCCACCGATGCGGCGTCATTAGACTCGACATCCCACACCACGCAGGGATCGATCACGGACGGCTTGCCTGTTTTCGCGTCGATGGGGCCTTCGGTAGCCGCAACGCCCAAGTCGCTCATGCGGAGGAACAGCCCGTCCTCCTCTTTGACGAGAAACGGCCCGACCGTCGATTTGGCTATGAATCCTTCGTCTTGCTTGTTGTTCTCGATAACGTACTTCATCATGCCGCAAGCCAGCGCAGCGTCCGTCCCGGGCCTGACGAACATATAGGCATCCGCTTTCGCGGCCGCGCCCGTGTATGCCGTGTCTATCACGATTAACTTGGCGCCGTTCTCTATGCCGCCCGCAATGAACCGCCAGGCTTGGATGGTGCTATGGGTGAGATTGTTTCCCCAGAGCACTATGCACTTCGACTGCAGCATGCCCGCATGGGCGCTTGCATTGTACGACGTGCCAACCCCGGTGAGCTTCGGGGTGTACGCGATAAGCGCTTGGTCGACAGTTAGCATGACTTGTGATGCCTCGAGTGAATTGCCCAGCCAGCCGCCCATCGGGCAACCGTTCACATTGCCCATGTTGCCGCTCTGGTACGAGAAAGCGATCGATTCGGGACCGTACTTCTCGCGCAGCTCAGTCCACTTTTCCGCGATGGTCGACACCGCCTCGTCCCAGGAAATCCGTTCCCATTCGCCCGACCCGCGCTCCCCGACGCGTTTCATGGGGTACTTGATACGATCGGGGTCGTAAATGCGTTGGATGTGCGTATAGCCTTTCAGGCACATGCGCTTGTCGTAGCGCTCGTCCGGAAGCTTGCCGGGCGTGATCTTGAAAAGCTTCCCGTCCTTCACATGCCCTTCGAGCAGGCATCCGCCATTGCAACCTCCTCGGCAAACGCACGAGTATATATGCTCATCGTCCTTGGCCTCGTCGGCCGCGAGGGCCTGAAGGCTGGGCGTCACCGTTCCGGCTATCGCCGCTGCACCGGCAACAGCGCCGGTTGTCTTGAGGAAGCTGCGTCGCGTGAGCGTCGGTTGGACGGTGCGACCGGTGCGGTTCTCTCCTGACATCTCTCCTCCTTCTGCTGGGCTTGCTAGGAGACCCCTGACCAGATGCCGTAAGAAGATGCAGCTGCGCTTGCTGCGCCCCCTTGGCTCAACTCCTGAGGATCCCCTTCCTCCTTTACAGAATTGGCCAAAACTCTTGATGTCATATTATCACAATGACTTGCGACAATCAATCTAACACACTAGCCTTGTTTGGGGATACTAGGAATGAGACGATGCCGGGATATCGGGCTTTTCAACTGGAGGAACTTTATTTCTCTTAACAGACAGCAGAGAAATGCTTCCAAAGACTGTTCCGCTCATGCGGAGATTGTCGCGCTATTCTCCGCATAATGTGCGGAGAATAGCGGATTCGAATTCGAGCGCTACGCCCGCTCGCCCACCGGCTTCTTCTGAGCCAGACGAGCCCGCACCATGGCCAGAATGTCGTCGTCGGCCATGCCGGCGTTGGAGCAGGTGCGGATGAGGTCGTCCACCAGCAGCTCCACGGGGCTGTCGGTGGCGAGCGCGGCGCCCACGGCGTGGCGCTCGGCCACGAACGTGCCCCTGCCCTTGCGCGTGGAGATGTAACCCTCGCGCTCCAGGTCCATGTAGGCGCGGTTCACGGTGTTGTAGCTGATGTCCAGATCCACTGCCAGCGCGCGCACCGTGGGAAGCCGGTCGCCCGCGACGTACGCCCCCGACCCTATGAGGTAGGCGATGCGGTTCTTCACCTGTATCCACACAGGCAAGCCGCTGCTGTAGTCTATTTCAAAGGATTCAAGCGGGCTCATACGGGCTTTCTCTCACATTCTTGGTTAGCTTATGATAACAGACGCAGGCACCGCGCGTTTCCGCCCCTCGCACGTCCTCTCAATCAACGCACACGGGGCACGACAGGCGCCCGGCCTTAGCCAACGCGGGGCGCATCGCCCGCCTTTCCCGCCGCAGCGCGCGGACGGGGCAGCGGCAAACGCGCGCGGCCGACACGGTCAGCGGCCGCGGCCCGCGTCGCCCGCCTTCTCCGCCGCGTCGGCGAACCCGTCGGAGAACGAGCTGGGCACCGTGACCACGGCGCTCTTGGACTTCTTCACCGTGTCGTACTGCATGAGCATCGTGCGCAGCTTGAGGGCGGCCTCGGGGTCGCCGTAGATCTTCGCGGCCTCGGTCAGCATCTCGGCCAGGTCGGCCTCCACCCCCACCACCGACATGCGGGCGTTCTTCTCGCGGTCGGCTTGAGCCTCCAGCGACATGGCCTCCTGCAGCTCGTCGGGGATGACGATGTCACGCACCTTCACCGAGATGATGTCGACGCCCCAGTCGCCCGCTTCCTTCTCGATGTCCTCCTTGATCTCCACGTCCAGCTGGTCGCGGCGCAGCGCCACCTCGGCCACGGTCGAGCGGCCCACGGCCTCGCGCATGGCCGTCTGCGCGAGGAACGACACGGCAGCGTAGTAGTCCTCCACCTCGGTGCACGCCTTCTCGGCATCCCACACCACCCAGAACAGCACGGCGTCCACGGTGACGGGCACGAGGTCGGCCGTGAGCGTTTTCTCGGCGTAGAACGGCGTGGCGATGGTGCGCTGATCCACGCGGATGGTGCCGTGCTCGATGATGGGGATGGTGAAGTACAGCCCCGGCCCCACCACACGCGCCAGCTTGCCGAAGCGCAGCACCACCACCTTCTCCCAAGAAAGCGCGATGTGCGTGGACGACAGCACGAGCAGCGCCACCAGCAGCATGGCAACGATGGCCGCAAGGCCGATGCCGCCGGTGGCGAGGTAGGCAGCCCCCAGCACCACGGCGCAGGTCGCCACGAACACGGCTATGCTGAAGATGACCGCGCCGTTGCGCGAGGACTTGCGGGGGACGTACGAGGTGGCGGCCCTGATCTCGGCTTCCTTGTCGGTGAGCTCGTAGGGGGCGTCCCGCATCGTGCGGTCGATAGCGCGTCGTTTCATGGTGTCGCCTTTCGTCACATCGTCAAACCGTACAGCATGCCGGGCATCTGCGTCACGTCGTAGGCCGCCGCGCCCACCACGCAGAACCTGAGCGCGAACCCGCCCGCGAGCAGGGCCGCCGCGATCCAGAGCAGCTGCGTGCGGCTGTTGCCGTGCGTGAGGTACCGCTCCAGCACGAAGGGGACGACCAGGCCGCACAGCACCACGCCTCCCCAGAACAACCAGCGCATATCGCCGGCCACGAGCGCTTGCGCCGCCAGCGCCGTGCCCTCGCCTCCCAGCGCCCAGACCACGTACGCGAGCAGGACCAGCGCCTCCGCGGCTACGAAGACCCCGTCAACCAACGCGAGACGTGCGAGCGGGCGCGTGAACGGATGGCGCGTTTCGACGAACGCCGCCCCGAGGAAGGCGCAGGCGATGCCGCACGACAGCGACGAGAGCGCGAACACCGTCGGCAGCAAGGGCGTCTGCCAGAACAGCACCGAGGCCAGGCCCTGCAGCAGGACGCCCGTGTACACCACGGCCACGAGCCCGGCCGCCACGCCGACCACCGCCACCGTCCACACGGCGGCGATGCGGATGCGCGGCCGGTCGAGCAGCTCGAACAGCGAGAACGCCCCGGCGCACGCCAGCGCGACGGCAAGCGCGTAGGCTCCCACGGCGATGGCCGACGGCTCGGGGGATGTGAGCAGGTTGAGCAGGCGTTCGGGATGCCCGAGATCGACGAGCAAACAGAGCATGCCCGCGGCCAAGGCGACGAAGCACACAGGCCAACCGCGCGCGAAGAACTCGTCGGGAAGCGCGAAGGCCCGTTCGATGCGAGCGGGCGAGCCCGGCAGCCGCGCGAAGCGACGGCGCACGTTGGCGCACTCCAAAACGCCCAGCACGACAAGCGCGCCCGCCCCGGCGCCGCCGAGGAACAGATAGCTTATCGTGAGCAGGTTGAACACGCGAGCCTCGATCCCCTGAACGCCGGCCGCGCGCACTCGGCTTGGCGCTTTGTCGCAATGTACCAATTCATAGGTATTATAGCATGCGACCGCGAAACCCGCACATCGGCATGCTAGCATGCATGCATGCTTGATTTCCTCGAATTCATACTCGACAGCCTGATCCTGTTGTCGCCCGATAGGGTCAAGGACGACGAGGGCCAGCTGCACCCCTTCTGAGTCGTCTTGTGCCTCTTGGTCGTTTTGGGCGTTGTCGCCGCGCTCGTCTTCGGCGTCCTGTACCTTCTCGGCGTCCACTGACGGCGCCGCGGCATACCACGCCTTCTTTCGCCACCCCCCCAACACCCTGCAAGCAGCACGGCGGCAAGCGCGCTTCCGAACCGACGAAACAGCACAGCCCCCTCCCGCTCGCCTCCACCACCGGCGAAACCCTGTCGGTTTCGGCCGCATGGCAAAGCCATGACGAACGCACGCCGATTCGGACATCCCGCCTCCCGTGCCCGGTGCGCTCCCCATACTCTTCGACAACAACCGCAACCAGGAGGTGCTCCATGTACTCCGACCTCAACGGCAAAACGGCCGTCGTCACCGGCGCGTCCGTCGGGCTCGGCCACGGCATCGCACGGCGCTTTCTTCAAGAGGGCATGAACGTCGTCGTGAACTACCACAGCGACGAGCATCGCGGCGAGGCCCAGAAACTCGCCGACCAGTTCAACCGCGACGGAGAGCCCGAGCGCGTCGTGCTCGTGCAGGCCGACGTGGCTCGCGAAGAAGGCGCCCCGAAGCTCCTCTCGGCGGCGCTCGAGCAGTTCGGCGGCTTGGACGTTTGGGTGAACAACGCCGGCATCGAGTCGCGCCACCCCACCCACGAGCTGCCGCTCGATGCGTGGGAGAAGACGCTCGCCGTGAACCTGACCGGCGTGTTCCTGGGCTCGAAGGCGGCGCTCGCGCACTTCGTGGAGCGCGACCGGTCGGGCTGCATCATCAACCTGTCGTCCGTGCACGAGCGCATACCTTGGCCCACGTTCGCGCACTACGCGGCTAGCAAAGGCGGCGTGAAGCTGTTCAGCGAGACCATCGCGCTCGAGTACGCGCACCGGGGCATCCGCGTGAACTGCATCGCGCCGGGCGCCATCGAAACGCCCATCAACGCGGAGAAGTTCGCCGACCCCGACGCCCGCGCCCAAACCGAGCGCATGATCCCCATGGGGCGCATCGGCACGGTGGAGCAGGTGGCGGCAGCGGCGGCCTGGCTCGCGTCGGAGGAGTCGAGCTACGTCACCGGCACGAGCCTGTTCGTGGACGGCGGCATGGCCCTGTACCCGTCGTTCGAGCGAGGCGACGGCTGATGGCCCGGTGGATGGACCTGCGCCACACGTACAACCTGCCCGGCAAGCTGTTGTTCTCGTGCATCGGCGTCGTGTGCATCGCGCTGGGCACGGCGATCTGCCGCGTGGGCGACGTGGGCGTGGACCCCTTCACCGCCATGAACCTGGGGCTGAGCGCGCTTGCGGGCGTGAACTTCGGCACGTTCCAGCTGCTGGTGAACCTGGTGATATTGGTGGTGGTGTTCGCGTTCGACCGTTTCCAAATAGGCCTGGGCACGATCATCAACATGGTGGCGGTGGGATACCTCATCGAGTTCTTCACGTGGGTGTACCGCCTGCTGCCATGGCAACCGTCAGGTCTGGTGAGCGCCGGCGTCCATCTGGTGGCGGGCACGCTGCTGTTCACGCTGGGCGTGTCGCTGTACCTGAAGACGCGCATGGGCGTGGCGCCCATCGACGCCGTCGCGCCCGTGATCGTGGCACGCACGCGGTTCTCCTACACGCCCGTGCGCATGACGCAGGACATCCTCGTGACCGTGGTGGCCGTGCTCGCGGGAGGGCCCATCGGCGTGTTCACCGTGGTGGCCGCGTTCATGACCGGCCCTTTGATCACGGCATGGAACCGGCTGGCCACGTTGCGTTTGTACCGGCGCTTCCACGTGCTGGATCGGGAAGAGCTCGCGGCGGAGAGGGGCTAGCGCATGCGGCGTCGATAGCGTATGCAGCCGGCCGTCCGTCCGCCGCTCGAGCAGGCAGCGCGAGGTCGGCAGCGGGCCGAGCGGGCGGGCGCGGCCAAGCCCCCTCTCGGCACCGCCGGCAGTGGATCGGATAGCGGCCCATCAGCACCATCGCGATCATCGCCGTAAGTCATCAAGGCGCGGTCGCGCAGCGAGAACCTTCCTTTCCGCACGAAAATCGCCGGAATGTTGCGTTTCGGCCCGCTTTCGAGCGTTTTCCGCATTGCGCGACGCCCAAGCTGTCGGCGTTTGCGCAGGTCGTGAAAAACGGCTTTTGGAAAAGGCTTTTCCGATGCAACATTCCGGCGATTTTCGTGCGAAACAGGAAGGGCCCGCCGTCCAACCAAAGCCGGTAGGCCGGCCCGAACCGTTGCCAAGCGGAGCAGGCGAAGAAAGGAGGCGAGGTTTATGGAGCAGCTGCCGAGAAGCCGTCGTCTGTTCGTAGGGACCTACACCGACGGCGGTGCGAGCGAAGGTATCTACGTGCTCGCGTTCAACGAGTTTGAGCGGAGCTTGCGCGTGGAGCATGTCGGCACGCACGCGCCGAACCCCTCGTTTCTCGTGCGGTCGGGATCGGCGCTCTATGTCGCCCACGAGCTGGCCGACCGAAGCTGCCTCGCCGTCTATTCCGTCGCGGACGACGGTTCGCTCGCTTGCCGCGGCACGTGCTCGTCTCCTGCGGACGCCGGCACGTGCTTCGTCGCCGCGCATCCGGACGGACGCTGCCTGTACGGCGCGAACTACGAAAGCGGGTCGGTGGGCCTGTGCCTGCTCGCCGCCAACGGAAACCCCTGCGGAGGCCTGCCGTCGGTGCGCCATGCGGGAAGCGGGCCGAACCGCGCGCGGCAGAGCGCGCCGCACGTGCACTCGGCAAGCTTCGTGCCGGGCACCGCCTTGCTGGCCGTGGCGGACTTGGGATGCGACACCGTCACGCTGTACCGGGCCGACGCCACGGGCGCGCTCGAGACGCCGCCCGTCGAGACGGTGCACGTGCCGGCCGGATCGGGGCCGCGCATGCTGGCGTTCCATCCTCGCCTGCCGCTGGCGGGCCTCGTTAACGAGCTGGCCGACGACGTGCTGCTGCTCCGTTTCGACCGGGCGGGGCGGCATTGGGAGCAGATAGGGTGCCTTGAACTGCCCACTGCGCCCGGCAAGCGCGGCGCGCTCAACGGCAGCAGCGATGCGGTTGGCGCGACCCAAGATGACACGACAGCAGCGAGCGAACGCACCGTGTTGGCCGCGCATCCTGCGTTCTCGCCTGACGGACGGCACCTGTACGTGTCGGTACGCGGCAGCGATCGCATCGCGTTGTTTAACTTCGACGCGAGCGGCAACGCTTCACTGCAGGCGGACTATTCGTCGGGCGGACGCGGGCCGCGCCACTTCTCGCTGTCCCCCGCTGGCGACCACCTGGCCGTGGCGAACCAGGACAGCGGCGAAGTGGTCCTGTTCGCCCTCGATGCCGTTTCGGGCGCGCCCCGGGAGGAGACCCGAATCGCCGTCCCTCAGCCCTCGTGCGTTATATGGGACGGATGACTCCGCAAGTCTTCGGGCCAATCCGTCGACTCATATTCAAAATCATCAGCGAGAAAGAATGACTGATCCGCTACTCCACCATCGCCCCCAGCAGCCGCGCCGCCGCGCGGTAGAACGGCTCGCGGGACTCGGCGGCGAGGCGCTCGGCGAAGCGGGGCATCCAGGCGCGGGCGTGGTCCTCGAGGAACGCGGCGTAGGCGGCGGCCGGGGAGCCGCCGGGAAGGGCCTCGGGGTCGACGCCCCCGGTCGGCGCGGCCAGGCCGGCCTCGAGCATAGCCAGGTGCTGGAGCAGCTCGCACTCGGTGGCGGCGTGGTCCAAGGGCTCGTTCGTGCCCTCGGGGCGGCCCAGGCCGCAGGAGCGCACGAAGCGCTCCACCTCCATGGAGTGGGGGTTCACGAACAAGAGCGCCTGCACGCCGTCGTCCGCCGCGCGCCAGACGCCCTCGTAGGGGCTGCAGGCCGCGTCGGGAGCGCCCACGAACAGGCGGGTGGCCTCCGCGCGCAGGGAGCGGAGCAGGGCGTCGGGGGCGCGATCGCCGTCCGCGCTTGCGCGCCGCAGGGGATCCTTCGGCTCCGCGCCTGCGGCGCTCCGCTCAGGATGACAGGATGAAGGCGTCGCCGCGCTCTGCTCGGGATGACAGAGGGAAGGCGTTTCGACGCCGCACTCGGGATGACAGGGGGCGGGCATTTCGGCGCCGCTTTCGGAACGGAGGCGAGCCGGCCCTTCGGCAGCTCCCTCGGAGCGACAGGGGGCGGCGTCCAGCCCCAGGGCATCCGCCACCTCGCGGGCCGCGTCGGCCCACTCGCCGCTTGCCACGGCCTCCGCCAGCTCGGCGTCCGGGTAGCGCAGCGAGAACGCCAGCAGCTCCCACGCGGTCGCGCGGACCTGCCAAAGCGCCCTGCCCTCAGGCATCAGATCCCTCGCAGGAGTCGTTTCCATTCTTCCCGCCCCTTTCCTTTTTCAGAACGTTGTAGAGCCACTTCCAATGCGCCGCCACGTGCACGACGAGCAGCGCCAGCAGCACCTTGGCCGAGATCGCGTGGAGCGGGTCCCAAAAGTAGTAACCGTCCGCGTAGACCCCGAAGGCGGCGAACACCGAACCCGACACCCCGAGGCCCGACACCGTCACCACGACGAAGGCGATCAGGGACAGCACGTCGAGCACGAGGTTGCCCAAGCGCGTGGCCGACGGAGCCCTGGCCGCTCCCTTGACCGTTTCGACGATCCAGTCGAAGTGCAGCGCGACGTGCACGAGCAGCACGACGAAAACGGCGAGCCCGAGCCACTCGTGCACGCCAATGCCGGTCAGCGCAGGGTTTGCCGCCACCAGGTACACCGCGAGCGCGACCATGTCGACCGCGAGGTTTCTCTTAGCATCCATGGACGCCCCCTAGAGCTTCCGAACGAGCAGCACCAAGGCCAGCACCAGCACCACCGGTGCCAGCACCCACAGGTTCAGGCTGGCGTCGGACGCCTGGTGGTAGCGCGTCGACAGCGTGTCCCACGCATGGCACTCGACCGACGAGCAACCGGCCTCGGGGCAGGCCATCTCGTGCGCGCCGTCGGGCTCGGGCACGTCGTCGAAGCCGTGGCACTCCCCCGACGCGCAACCCACGGCCGGGCACGGCGAATCCGCCTCTATGGCCCGCGGGAAGCCCACCGACGGGTCGGCCGCCGCCCCCGCCGCGAACACGCACGCGCCGACGAGCGCGAAGGCCGCTAAGGTGATGATGATTTTCCTGAGCACGATGCCTCACCACTCTTGAAAGGCGAAGGGACGCCGTTGAAGGGTTTCTCTGGTGCGAGAACGGCGTCCCTTCCGGATAAGGTTAGTGAGACTTCTCCACAGGTTTGAGCGGCATGAACTTCAGGCCCAGCAGGAGCAACAGGGCGCCCAGCCCCACCACACCCAGAGTCACGCCGAACTCGAGCAACGAGGGGAAGTAGACCATCGCCCCTCCCGCGCTCTGCAGCGCCGCGCCCGCATCGGTCAGCGCAGGCCCGGACACCACGGCTGGCAGATCGAGGTTCGGAATCTGGAAGCCGCCCACCAAAAGCTGCACGCGCTTGCAGAAGATGCCCACGATGGCCAGCAAGGCTCCCACCACGATGAGCGGGTTCGTGCGCAGCTTCGGCGTGAAGGCGATCACGGCGGTGACGGCGCATCCCACGACCTCGATCCAGAAGAACAGGGCGAGCGGCCCCGTGGTCAGCATGGCCGCGATGTCGGCGCCGGATCCCGCCGGAAACGCCTCGGTCAAAAGGTCGCAGCCGAAGAAGTACAAGTCGACGCACACGAACACGCCCAGCAGCTTCACCATCTTCACGACGTTCTTCTGGTCGAGCTGCAGGTAGCCCGCGCGGCGCAACGCGATGACCACCACGAGCACGAGCGCCACGCCGCACACGAGCGCGGACGACACGAACCACGGCCCCAAGAGCGCCGTATGCCACATCTCGCGCCCTTGCTGCAGACCGAAGATCCAAGCGGTAACGGAGTGCACGAGGATGGCGCACACGAGCGCGATCACCGAGATGACGCGCAGCGACGTTGCCGACCCCTTGCCGGCTTCGAAGCGCAGGGTGGCCCACAGGTACACGATGGACAGGATGAGGTACGTGGCCAGCACGATGATGTCCCACATGAGCGGCGACCCCAGATTCGAATAGGCGAACAGCTCCCACAGACGCAGGGGCTGTCCCAGATCGACCACCACGAACCCGATGGCCAGCACGGTGCAGCAGATGGACGTCCACACGGCGATCTTCGAAATGCCGCCGAAGCCCTCCATCCCGAACACGCGCGGCGCGCTGGATATGATGAGGCCGCCGGCCGACAAGCCCACCAGGAACATAAAGCAGGTGATGTAGAGCCCCCACGAGTCGAGGTTGCGCATGTTCGTCTGAACCATGCCGCCCGAGAGCTGCACGCCCCATAGAACCAAACCGATCACAGTCAGAACGGCCGCCACGATTATGCCTATATTCAACCCCCTGCCCCCGAATTTGGCAGCAGGAGTCTTGGCGGACCCAGCCGCCGAAGTAGTCTCAGTCATGGTTTTCTCCTTATCTACCTAGACGAGATAGTACATGGAGGGGTCGGTGCCTTCACTCGGTAGCAGTTGCTCATACGAACGTACGGAAAGAAGTTGAGACACCTCGGAATCGGGATCGTTGAAATCGCCGAAATGACGCGCGCGAGCAGAACACGCCTCCACGCAAGCGGGAGCAAGCCCTTTCGCCAAGCGATGCCAGCACAACGTGCATTTCTCAACAACATGCTTTTGATGGGTGGTGACATCGGGATCGCCGACCGAGAAATCAAGATGATATGCCGGCTCCTCCCAGTTGAAGGAACGCACGCCCGTGTAGGGGCACGCCGCCATGCACATGCGGCAACCGATGCACTTGTCGTAATCCTGACGCACGACGCCCGTCTCTTCGTCCTTGTACGTCGCCCCAACAGGACACACCTTCACACAGGCGGGGTTGTCGCAATGCTGGCAAGCAACCGTTATGTTGTGCATCTTGACGTTCGGATACGTTCCCTCAGGGGCATCCAAATGATCGCCCCCCACCGTCATAACGCGATTCCACCAATTGTTGTTGGGAAGATTGTTCTCTATCTTGCAGGCGACCGCACACGAGTTGCAGGCTATGCAACGCTTAGTGTCGATCGTCATGCCCAGTCGTTGATTAGCCATGGCTCCTACCCCTCATTCCAAACGCGAACTTCGACTAGATTGTCAAAGTAGCTCTCATTGACCCCGACGGGATCGTAAACCGACGTCAGCAACTCCGACCAAGACCCCGCCTTGAACTGGTTCTGTTGCCAGCTTTTTGGATACACGGTGCAGCCAGGGCGGATGCCTTCGTTGAGAACAGCCTTCGCAACGCAATGCCCGCGGTCGTTGAACACTTCGACATAGCTCCCGTCGGCGATGCCGCGCTCGCGAGCGTCGACGGGATTCATCTTGATCGTTGGCTCGGGATCGAGTTCTCGCAGATACTGATTGTCGGACCACATGGAATGCACGCGGAAGCGAGGACGCTCGCTTAGCAGAATCAGTTTGTACTTGCTCCACTCTGGGCTGCCTTCGTACGCCTCTGCCGGATCGAAGTAATGAGGAAGGTGCTCCCTGTCGACATCGAACTCCTGCCCCATATCGAACTGAACCGTGGGGTTTTCTACGTAAAATTCCATACGTCCCGAATCGGTCTTGAATTGAGCGTTCTCCCATGGAATCCACGGCTTGTCTGGATACCAGTACATGTCTTCATTCTTCTTGACGTTTTCCCAAGTGATTCCAAGCTTGGCGAGCGAAGGCGTATCGATGACCTGTGCCATATACTCATCATCCGTCAATGAGAGCAAATCAGGATGGCCCATCTTTTCAGCAAGCGATCTGAGGATGTCGATATCGGATTTCGATTCATAGAGCGGCTCGATTGCCTTCTCGCTGTAAATGAAGCATTGGGTGGCCGAGATCGCGACCACGTCTTGCTGCTCGAACCAATGCGCGGCCGGTAGGACGATGTCGGCATACTTCACCGTATCGGTGAAGGTGTAATCGGCAACTACCAGAAAATCGAGGTTTCCAACGATATCGCGCAAGTACTCGTTGGTATTGACCTGATTGCATATAGGGTTGCCCGAATAAATATAGAGCGATTTAATGGGATAATCTTTGCCCTTGTACTTACCCGTTCTCATGATCTCGGGAAGGAACAGCGCCGAGATCATAGGATACTTCGCAGCGGTCATACCCTTGACCAAGGCGTTTATTCCCCAGCAGGGCTTGAAATCGCCAATGCCCGTTCCGGCACCCGAATAGCCTATCTGACCGGTCAACGCCGCCATCGTGATGTTGGCATGCGCAGCGTGAACGCCGTTCGTGTAAGAGTTAGAACCCCATCCGAGCCTATGAATGCAGGGACCGTCTATGGCCATATGGGCTAATTCGACAATGGTGTCGGCAGGCACGTCGCATATTTCTGAAGCCGCCTCTGGTGCATAATCCATAATGTCCTCAACGAGAAGATCGTACGCTGTGCGGCAAGCGATCCCGTTGAAATCGTAGGTGCCGTTCAGAAGCGGATCGGCCGCTTCGTCGGCTCCAACCGCCTTTCCATTGGAATCCAGAACCGCTGGCTGGTCGATGGTTTTGGTAACAGTCGAGCTTTGGCCTACGGCAGCGCCTTTATTGGAGCTCGAAGCCGACGAGACCTGATCGCGCTGCGTCTCGACCACCTGCGGCTCCACACCCAAATCGCTCATCCGGAGGAATTTTCCCGTATCGCTTCGCACCAAAAACGGAGCGCATGTATGCTGTTTGAGGAATGGTTTATTGACAAGATCCTCGTTGACCATAACATACATCATCGACAAGGCGAGGGCAGCGTCAGTTGCCGGTCGCACAGGAACCCACTTGTCAGCCTTGGCGGCAAGCTGAGTTAAAACGGGATCGATGACCACCAGCTTTGTTCCCGTCTCTTGCGCCTCTACAATGAAGTGCCAGTCGTGCATCTGCGCATCGGTGATATTCGCGCCCCAGACAAAGAGCGTTTTCGAATTCTTGAAGTCGGAAGGATCGTTCAAAACCCAGTCCCCTAGATTTCCAACCACGCGGTTGATACCGCGCGTATTGGCCTGGTCACGCGCAATCTTGATCTGGGTGGCGTTGATCTTGTTGAAGAAAACGTTGAACATAGGCGAGGCAACGCCGCTGATCGTTCCCATGTTTCCAGATCCGCGTGTATAGGCGATGGCCTGGTCCCCGTACTCTTCCCGGATCTTTTGCCATCTTTCGGAAATCTCGTTTAGCGCCTCGTCCCAGCTGATGCGCTCCCACTCTCCCGAGCCTCGCTCGCCGACGCGCCTCATGGGATATCGCACCCGATTAGGCCCATAGATGTTGTAAGGATGGCTCAACCCGCGCAAACAAATCCGATCGATCTCTCCGTTTGGATATGAATTGAATTTGCGCTTAGAGGTTTTAACGACTTTATTATCGCGCACATGGATATTGAGCTTGCACGTACCCGAGCAGTTACCGCGGCACACTCCGCAGAATATCTGCTCCTCGTCGGTAGCTTTCTGCCCGGCTTCGTAGTCTGCTGCGAGCGCCTGCAGGGTCGGCGTCGTTCCAACAACCGCAACGGTGCCTGCCGCCAAACCGGTTGTCTTCAGGAAGCTCCTGCGCGTGAGTCCGGCGTGCGGGCTCTTCGTTTCCGACATGTCTCCTCCTCCATTCATGTTGCAGAATGCCTAGGGGCGTATCGGACGAAGGTGAGCGTTCCGCGAACGGCTTTCCCCTTCGGCTGCGTGGCGCGCGAGCGTTCGCGCACGGTGCATTTCCGAGATTTCCCCCTCATATCAGAAATCGGCCGATTCCCTCTTGTCATAGTCTGCCATACGTCACTATGATTATCAATACAGAACTATGACAGAGTATGACAAGATATTATTCTATTTTTGAGATAATTTTGATTGAACTGGTGTTTTTATACCTTGATATGTCTAGTCAAGGTATCTGTGGCGTATGACGGGGCAGGCAGAAATAGCCCCGCCCCGCCTCCCGGCTGACGCCGTGCGGGATCCTTCGACTACGCGCCCGACGGCGCTCCGCCCAGGATGACAACGTGGGGAGCGCGACCGTCACCCAGCGACCGCCGCGCCTCCTGCTTTCACTCCCCTGCGCCCTTCGCCGCTTTCTCGGCGTCGCCTTCCACGAAACCCTCGGAAAACGCGCTGGGGATGACCAACGTGCCGCCGGACTGCTCCACGCTCTCGTAGGCCAGGTGCATGGTGCGCAGGCGCAGGGCGTCCTGGTCGCCGTCGTACACCTCGGAGGCGTCCTTGAGCATTTCGGAGATGTCCTTCTCGGCCTCGGCCAGCACCATGCGGGCGTTGCGCTTGCGCTCGGCCACGGCCTCCATGGCCATGGCCTCCTGCAGCTCCTTCGGCACCACGATGTCGCGGATCTCCACGTCGATGATGGTGATGCCCCATGGGTTCAGCTTTTCCTCGATGGCTTCCTTCAGCTCCTCGTCGAGCTGGTCGCGACGCGTGGCCACCTCGGCCACGGTGGCGCGCCCGATGGCCTTGCGCATGGCCGTTTGCGCGATCCAGGCCACGGCCGACGAGTAGTCCTCCACCTCCACGGTGGCGTTCTTGGCGCTCCACACCATCCAGAACAAGACGGCGTCGACATTGATGGGCACGAGGTCGCTCGTGAGCGTTTCCTCGGCACCGAAGTACGTGGTGGCCACGCGCTGGTCGATGCGCAGCGTGTAAAACTCGATGATGGGCCAGGTGAACACGATGCCGGGACCGGCCACGCGGTTGAACTTGCCGAAGCGCAGCACCACGGCCTTCTCCCATTCAAGCACGACGTGCACCGACGACGCGGCCAGCCAGCCCGCGACGGCGGCCACCGCCAACGCAACCAGGCCGATGCCTCCGAGCGCCGCCTGGAACAAGGCCAGCACGATGCCGAACGCCGCCACGAACACGACCACGGCGAACACCACGGCCCCGTTGCGGGAGGCGCGGCGCCGGCCCGTCTCCATGCGCACGCCCTCCGGCACAGGCCGTGCGTTGCCGAACGCGGACGCGGTCGCACCCCCCGCGCCCGCCGCGGTCGAACCCGCGTTCTTCTTGTCGCGCTTCATCGTAGCTCCTCCGATCTCGAAACGAGGCTAGTTGCCCGCGTCTCGCTTCTCCTTCGCGGCCTTGATGCTGGCAGCGAACTGCTCCTCCACGTCCTCGAGGGACATGCCCAGCTCGAAGCAGCGTTTGAGGTACTCCTGCGTCACGATCTCGGCCGTGGACGATATGCTCACGCCCGGCTTGTCGCTCACGTCGAGCACGAACGCGCCCTGGCGGCGCTTCGACTGGATGTAGCCGTCCTGCTCGAGGCTCATGTACACCTTGCTCACGGTGTTGTAGTTCACCTCGACCTCGGCGGCCAGGCCGCGCACCGTGGGCAGCTGGTCGTCCGGCTTGTAGTACCCCGAGGTGATAAGGTATATGAACCGGTTCTTCAGCTGAAGCCAGATGGGGATGCTGCTCTTCTCGTTGATCTCGAACAGGGCCACGGATCCGCTTCCCCCTACATCGCCCGTTGCGTTTGCGCAGCGGGCTCTTCCAGCTCCAAGGCGCGATGCGCGCCGGCACCCACGACGCTGCCGCGCAGGCACAGGCCGCCCACCAGCACGAGCACGGCCGCCACGGCCAGCGCCGCACGCAGAACCGGCTTCGTGCGCCCGCGCACGGCGTTGACGGCCTCCACGACGAACGGCACGATAAGGCCGCACAGAACGAAGCCGACCCACCATGCCAACGCCTCGCTGCCACCCATGAGCTGCGCTGCCGACGCGGAGGCGGCAGGGTTGCCGCCTCCTAGGGAAATCTCCGCGAACGCCGCTGACACCACCGCTTCCAGCGCGATCACCGCCGCATCGACGCAGGCAAGCGCATGCACCGCGCGGGTGAGATCGGCGTCGAGCTCGGAGAAGAACGACGCCGCCAGCGCCACGGCGATGCCGCACGACAGCGACGACAGCACGAACATCACCGGCAGCAACGGGGACTTCCACAACGCAACGGCGTTCAGCCCCTGCAGCAGCAGGCCGGTGTACAGCGCCACGACCGTGCCCACCGCCGCAGCCACCGCCTCCACGGCCACCACGACCGAGCGCGGCACGGACGGCAGGTAGACGAACCGCACCAGGGCGAGAAACGCCCCGCACAGCACCAGCACCGCCAGCGCGTAGGAGCCCACGGTCAAATACGTGAGCGACGGGTTCAGGAACAACGCGAGCACTCGGTCGATGCGACCCAAGTCGATGATCAGGCACAGCGTGCCCAGTACGAGCGCGGCGAAACCCGCGAGCAACGTGAAGGACGCCACCCGCTCGACAGGCGGGGCCTCGTCGACGGACACGCGCGCGTCGGTTCCGAAAGGAGCGCGCACCGCCACGAGGTCGAGCATGCACCCGACCACGATCGCACCCGCCCCGGCACCGCCGAGAAACAGATAGCCCACTGTTAACGCGCCGAACATAGCACCTCCCAATGCCGCAAGGTTTTCCGCAGCATACGGCCATTCGTTAGAACGCGATTCGTCGCGCGGCGCAAAGCGCGCCGAAACGGCGCCCCGCCAGTATCCCACAAAACGGCCGTTCTGCATATGACACCCTGTCATATGCCGGGTGGGGACGCAGCCGGATCACGTCCCGTCATCCTCGCCCGCACACCGACTCGGCGGTCCACGCTTTCCATATCCCCTTTTCGAAGGCCCTTCCGAAAACAACCTGCCTCCATTTATGGAGTTTCGCGCACAAGCGGGGCGTTTCGCGAGGTTCTCGGCGCAGCACGGCCCTCGAACCCCCATACTGGACAGTCGCTTCACACGAAACTCTTTCTCGTTTCTTTTCGCGCTTAGGCCAACGGATTGCAGAAAGCTGCTCGAGTCAAGCGCAATGCACGCCGCTGGAGCGGGTGCGAAAGCGGAAAACGGGCCGCACGGGCGGCCGTCCGCCGAAGAGAAACGGAATACCCTTATGACGAAATTCGCCGACCTCGGCCTGTCCAAAGACGCCCTCGCGGCGGTCGAGCGCCTGGGCTACGAGAACCCCACCCCTGTTCAAGAGCAGGCCATCCCGCTGGTTCTGGAAGGCCGCGACCTCATCGCCGCCGCCAGCACCGGCACCGGCAAGACGGCCGCGTTCCTGCTGCCCATCCTGAGCACGCTCCCCCGCGTGAAGGGCCGCAACCGCGCGCCGCGCGTGCTGGTGGTGAGCCCCACCCGCGAGCTGGCCCAGCAGATCGCCCGCACGTGCATGCAGATATCCCGCAAGACCGGCCACTTCACCACCACGGTGTTCGGCGGCACGCCCTACGGCCCGCAGATCAAAGAGCTGCGCGGCGGCACCGACGTGCTCATCGCCACCCCCGGCCGCCTGATGGACCTCATGAAGCGCGGCGTGGTCGACCTGCGCAGCGTGCAGGCGCTCGTGCTGGACGAGGCCGACCGCATGCTGGACATGGGCTTCCTGCCCGACGTCACCACCATCGTGGACGCCACGCCGGAGTGCCGCCAAACGCTTTTGTTCTCGGCCACCATCGACCGCTCCATCGAGAAGAACCTGGGTTCGCTTTTGAAGGACCCCGCCGTGGTGGAGGTCGCCCGCAACGGCGAGACCGCCAAGACGGTCGAGCAGTTCATGATGCCCATCAAGAACTACGACAAGCCCGAGCTGTTGCAGGCCGTGCTACGCGAGAAGGGTTCCGAGCGCATCATCGTGTTCGCGCGCACCAAGAACCGCACCGAGGACTGCGCCGAGGCGCTGTGCGACGCCGGCTTCCGCGCCGAGTCCATCCACTCCGACAAGTCGCAGGGCGCCCGCCGTCGCGCGCTGGAGAACTTCCGGCGTGGCAAGACGTCCATCCTCGTAGCAACCGACGTGCTGGCGCGCGGCATCGACGTGCCCGACGTGGACCATGTCATCAACTTCGATCTGCCCGACATGCCCGAGGACTACGTGCACCGCATCGGCCGCACGGGCCGCGCGGGCGAGAAGGGCTACGCCATCTCGTTCGTCACCCGCGAGACCAGCCGCACGCTCAAGGACATCGAGCGCCTCATCGGCAAGGACATCCCGTTCATGGAGCTGGAGACCTACGAGCTGGATCCGTCGCTGCTGCAGAAGCCGAAGAAGGGCGCGGGTCGCCAGGGCGGCGCGAAGGGCGCCGGCTCCAAGCCGTACGGCAAGCGTCCCGTCGGCAAGTCCTACGGTAAGGGCGGCTACCACAAGAGCGAGGACCGCTCCGGCGGCAAGCCGTCGCACGGCAAGAGCTTCGAGGGCAAGGGCGGCGCCAAACGCTCGAGCGAGGCCGCAGGTGCCGCGGGCCGCAGCGACGCCAAGGGCGGCAAGCGCTTCGAGCACTCCGACGCCAAGCGCGCCGGCAACGGCTACGACCGCACGGGCGCGGGCAAGCGCTCCGGCAAGCCGACGAGCGCCCGCAACGAGAAGAGCTTCGACAAGCCGTACCGCGAAGGCGGCAAGCCCGCGAAGAAGCAGCGCTCCAAGAAGGGCAACGGCGGCTACGACTACAGCCGCTTCGCCAAGAGCGAGAGTGTCGAGGTGGAGAGCCGCTAGAGATAGCCCCGCCGGTTGACGGGAAACGGATCCAGACCATGAGAAACAGGCGCCTCGAGCGCCTGTTTCTTGTATTGGAGAAAGCGCAGGAAACCATCTAACCCGGAATCGGTTTCTTCGCCCAATACGCGCAATATATTTCTCATATAGATATGTGTATTATATTGCGCATCTTAATATATGCAGTATAATGCGCACCATCAGGTACGGTAATCAGCAAAAGGAGGCTCGATGCCCGCCAAAACCATAGCGCTTCCCCGGCAACTTGGCGTGGCGGTGCGCGACCAACGCAAGCGCCTCAACCTAACGCAAGCCCAGCTGGCCGAGCGTTCCCGCGTGTCCCGCAGGCTCATAACGAACCTGGAGCTTGGCGACGCCGACGGCATTGCTCTCAGCAACGTTCTTCGCATCCTCGACACCTTGAACATGGACCTGTCCGTGAGCTGGCAAGAAGCGTCCGGATCACTGAAACCTCAAAACCAAGCCGGCAAGCCTCTTCCCTCGACCAAGCAGGGCAACCCGTCGTACCAAAAAGCTCTCGACGGCATAGTCGCCGCCGCGCTTCGCCAAGCGGGGTCCGACGCGACAACCCCTGCAGAGAAAGGCAGGTAGCTGTGACCGAATCGACCCTGATCGTGTTCATCTGCGGCCGCCGCGTCGGCACTATCGAGCAGAACAACGCCGGTTTGCTCGGCTTTCGCTACGATCCCGACTACAACGGTATCCCGCTTTCCCTCTCCATGCCGGTGTCGAACCGCACGTTCCCCCATAAGGTCGTGCAGCCTTTTCTTTTCGGGCTTCTGCCCGATGACCGAAGCGTCCGCAGAAGCATCGGCCTTGAATTCGGCGTGAGAAGCGACAACCCCTTCCTGCTGCTTCGAAACATAGGCCTCGACTGTCCTGGAGCCGTACAGTTCTGCCCGCCCGAACAAGTCGACAGCCTGCTGGAGCGCACGGCCGATCTCGAACCCATCGACGAGGCGGCCATAGGCCGGAGGCTGGCGGCGCTGAGGGAGCGCCGTGAAGACTCGTGGCTCGGATCTCAAGAGCATTGGTCCCTCGGCGGCAACCAAGGAAAATTCGCACTCGCGCGTCACGGCGATCGCTGGTTCGAGTGCCACGGCTCTGCCCCAACCACGCACATCTTCAAAAACGGCGTATACGGATTCCGCCTGCAAGCCTTGAACGAATTCGTCTGCATGCGTCTAGCGGCTCGATGCGGCCTTCCGGCCGCCGGGGTGAGCTACGAAACCTTTGGCGGAGAGCCGGCCATCGTGATCGAGCGCTACGACCGGACGAAGCTGCCCGACGGCGCAACCCTGCGACTGCATCAAGAGGATTTCTGCCAGATCCTCGGCATCCTCCCCGAAAACAAGTATCCGGAGTACGGAGGACCGGGAGCAGCGGACATCTTGGGCGTCATCGCATCGACTGCGAAGGCGGCGAGGAACGCCAAGCTGTTCACCGCCATGTTGTTCTTCAACTACCTAGTGGGCGCACCCGACGCCCACGCGAAGAACTACTCGCTGCTCCTCGGCGAGGGGCGCGATGCGCTTGTGGCGCCGTTGTACGATGTTGCGTCAGGACTGGCCTACGACGAACTGCGCCGCAAAGCACGTCTGGCCATGAGCATCGGGGGCGAGAACAGGATCGGACGCGTGACCCGCAACAGCATCAAACGCTACGCCGAAGCGAACGACCTCGCTCGCTTCGATTTGGGAGAAGCCGCGTGCGTTGAGCTCATGTCCGAACTCGCCCAAGCAGTGCTGGACAACCTTGCCGAGGCGTTCAACGACGCACAAGCGGCGGAAGGAGCAGACGAGCTGCGGGATCGCTTGGAAGAGCCCATCGCCGAGCTGTGCCGAACAACGCTCGGTCGGCTTTAGAAGCCCGGATCTGCGGTCCCGCTCGCCCTCACTCGCCCAGATCCAGCTTGCCCACGTTGAAGCCGTCGGCTAGAGAGCTCGGGGCCAGCAGCACGCCCTTCGAGTCCTTGGCGCCCTCGTAGGCCAGGTTCATGGCGCGCAGCTTCATGGCGCGAGGGTTGCGGTCGTACACCTCGGCCGCTTCCACGAACATCTCGGAGATGTCCTTCTCCACCTCGGCCAGGATGATGCGGGCGTTGCGCTCGCGCTCGGCCTGGGCTTCCTTCGACAGCGCGTCCTGCAGCTCGCGCGGGATCATGATGTCGCGGATCTCCACCGAGATAACCGTCACGCCCCACTGCTCGCACTTCTTGCCCAGCATCTCCTCCAAATCGCGGTCGATCTGCTTGCGACGCGTGGAGATGTCGGCCAGGTTCAGCTGGCCTATCACGTCGCGCATGGCCGTCTGCGCCGAACGGAGCACGGCCTTGGGGTAGTTCTCCACCTCCAGGCATGCCTTCTCGGCGTCCCACACCATCCAGAACAGGATGGCGTCCACATCCACCGGCACGAGGTCGGCCGTGAGCGCGGCCTCGGCGGAAAACGAGGCGGTGGTGATGCGCTGGTCAACGTGGATAGCCGCGTACTCGACGAACGGAATGCAGCAGTACAGCCCCGGCCCGGCGATGCGGTTGAACTTGCCGAGGCGTAGGATGGCCACGCGCTCCCAATGCGGCGCGATGCGCACCGACGTGGCGGCCACGAAGCCTACCACGATGGAAGCGGCGACGGTCAACGGCGACGCGAGCCCAATCGTCAACAGGAACGGAACGAGGAACCCCACCGCGAACACGGCGAGGAAGAACAGGTACACCCCTCCGCGGGAAGCGTCGTTGGCCTCGAGTTCGGTCTCGGCGATCTTCCGCTCGCCCTGCGCGTCGTTTCCGGCACCATTACGCTTGAACAATCCCATCGTCGCCCCTCCGATCGATCGTCGTTCACTCCGCTTCGCCTGCGGCGGCCAGTCGGCCCCTCACCAGATCGGCGATATCCTGGCGAGGCACGCCCAACTCCCGGCATTGACGGATGAACTCGTCCGCCAGAAACTCGACCTCGGACTTCGCCGCCTCGGCCTCGGCGGGGGCCCGCTCGGCCACGAACGTCCCCTTGCCGCGCTTCGACACGATGTAGCCGTCGCGCTCGATGTCTTGGTACACCTTGCTCACCGTGTTGTAGTTCACGCCCAGATCAACGGCCAGCTCGCGCACGGTGGGCAGCTTGTCGCCAACTTGGAACTTCCCAGACGCTATCAGGTATATCAAACGATTGCGCAACTGAAGCCACAGCGGGATTCCGCTGTCGCTGTCGATGGTGATCTGCACGGTTTGATTGGCGGCGCTCACTCTGAGATAGTCCCCACCTTCGTTCGCCACATTGTTTCGTCACATGATAGCATTCCTCGTCGCGCTTGCCACGCACGTCCGCCATCAGCATCGAGGCTCCGCGCGGCCGACCTGGAGGGAGGGTTGGCCGACCGGGCGGAGCCCGCAAACCGGACGCCCCGCCGAATCGGCGAACGCCGACCCTTGGGGCTCGCGAAGGTGCGATGGCTAGGCGAGGGCAAGCTCCTCCCGTTCGAATTCCAAGAACTGGCGCGTCGTTTCGGCGAGCCCGCGGTACAGACCCAGCTTCGCGCGTCTTTCAAGGTCGTCGCAAAGCTGCGGCACCCACGTCAGCAGGTGGTCGCGCGCAAACGCCCGCTGCGCCTCATGCGCCGTATCGGCGGCCGCATCGTCGCCTGCCGACGCGGCGTCCAGCTCCTTGCGGCAGAGCCGGGCCATGAACTCGAACTCGATGGCCACGTGGTCTTCGGGAACGTTCAAGTCCCCCGCGCGCTCGAACCCCGAGCTCCGGTAGTCTGCGAGCACCTCGTCGCGCGCCTTCTGCATGAGCAGGCGCTCGGCGCTCGTGTACACCGATTCGTAGGGGAACACCGGGTCGGCGGACATGTTCAGCAGCAGCGCCGCGAACTCGGCCGCCGCCTCCGTTCGCACGGAGGCGAGGTCGGCGGACGGCAGCTCGGCCACGAACCGACCCAACTCCCCTTCGAGCTGCGGAGGCCGCTCGGCCAAACGCGCCAAAAACTCCTCCGTCACCTCTTCAAGGAACATGTGGGACAGAAACGAGTACGTGACCTCCCTCGCCTCGCAACTCGCGCGATCGACATGCGCTTCCATATCCGCCTCCCTCGACATCTGCCTACTCGTCTTCTACGATATCAGCATAACCATGTTCTGGGCCGCCTGCAGCGCCGCCGGACTGATGAGCGCAGCGTGCAAGCCGGCCGACAGCACCAGGAACCGCAGCGTGAACCCGCCGACGAGCGCGCAGGTCGCGCCTCCCACCGGCACGGCGGGCGCGATCTTGCCGCCGCCCTTTCGCCTCGAAACCACAACCTGAACCAAGGCCGCCACGAGCGGAACGCCCAGTCCCACGACAACCACGAGCAGCCAGAACTGCACGCTCAGCACGCCGTTGGTGAGCAAGCCCACCGACACCGCCTCGTTCGAGCCCGCACCCTGCATCGTCAGCACGAACGCCGCCAGCACGATGGCCTCCAGAACCACCAGGCACACCACCGCCCATTCGAGTGCCGTGCGCACGCCGTGCACGCCTTCGTCCTTCTCCAGCACGGTGGCGAAGATGGCCACCGCCGCCACGCCTGTGTCAAGCGCCGACACGGTGAACAGGACCGGCAGCAGCCACGAACCCCACAGGGGGATGGCCGGCGCCGCGCTCAACAACACGCCCGTGTACGCCGCCACGGCGAGTGCGCACGGAATGCCGATGATGGCGAGCGCCTTGTTGATGCCGTCGCGCGCCCGGCCGAGCGGCTTCACAACCGACCCCAGCCAGTCGGCTATCTTGTCGGTGGTGAACAGCGCGCTCAACGCAAACACGATGATCGTGGCGAACAGGAGCCATGCGCCCACCGCCATCCACGACGAACCGTTCACAAAGCTCTTGAACAGGATCATGGCCTGGAAGGGCTTCGCCACCTCGGAGACCAATGCCAGCAGGCCGATGGCCAGCGCGACCACCGCCGTCCACACGCCTCCCGTCACGGTTTTCTTGAACCGCCCCGGCTTAGCTAGGCGCAAGATGGACACCGTCAGAAACGCGCCCGCGCCCAAACCGCCGAGGAACAGGTATATCGCCGGCAGCCAACCCCACGTCGTCTGCAACTCAACCATGAGTGTTCCTCCTTTCCGTCATGTCAGCCGGAAGCGACCCGGACCTTGCGGCCCGTGACCCCCGGCGTCGAGTTGTCACGACACGACGACCGAGGGCTTCGTCGCGCTGTCGGCCATCTGCCTTGCCTTCTTGCCGGCGACCTTCTCGGCCAGCTCGCCCATCTCACCGTACTGCAAGGCCTGCGTCGGGCACGTGGCCACGCAATGCGGCATGTCGCCCGGCGTCACGCCGTTGCCGATGCAGCAGTCGCACTTGTCCATGCCGGCATCGGTGTACTGAGGCACGCCGAACGGGCAGGCGAAGAAGCAGTAGCGGCAGCCGATGCACTTCTCTTTGTCCACCACCACGATGCCGTCCTCGCCGCGCTTCGAGATGGCGCCCGCCGGACACACCTTCGCGCAGGCGGGATCACCGCAGTGCATGCAGGACATCGACACGAACTTTCGCGTGACGTTCGGGAACGTTCCGCTTTCAACCTCGTGGACCTTGCGCCGGGCGATGGTTCCCGCCTCGATGCCGTTCCACTGCTTGCAGGCCACCTCGCACGCCCAGCACTTGATGCAGCGCTCGGTGTCCATATAGAAGCCGTATTGTTTCGCCATGGCTAGTTACCCTCCTCCAGCTTGCTGATCTTCACGAGCGTCTGCTTCGACATGGCCGAGTTGAACGGGTCGAAGTTCTCCAGTTCGGAGTCGTACAGCACGTTGATCTCGCTGCCGCCGTCCAGATGCTCGTATCCGGGCAGGTCGAGCTCCTCGCAAGGCTGCCACCAGCCGCGGCGCGACATGAGCACGTCGGGCGCGATGCTTTCCAGATAGCGCGCCACCATCTTCACCCAGCCGTGCTTCGATTCGATCTTCACCCAGTCGCCGTCGGCAATGCCGTACTGCTTCGCCGTGGCGGGGTTGATCTTCACCCAAGGATAAGGTTGCAACTCACGCAGGTACGGAACGTCCACATAGTAGCTGTGGTTGCATAGACGGTACGCATGCACGTCGGAGATGACCAGCGGGTACTCTTCCGCGATGTCGGGCGTGCCCGCGATGCTCTCGGCCGGGCCGTTGTACACGGGCAACGGGGATATCGTGCCGGTGTCGTCGCAGTTCGGTTTGTTGCCGATCCACTCGTTGTAGCACTGCACCTTTCCGTTTGGCAGGCTGGCGAACATCTTCTCGTAGTCCTGGTACTTCGGCTCGGTGGCCTTCGCGCCGTCGGTGCGCTCCACGAAGATGCCCTTGTTGGCGACGCGCAGCTCCTCCAGCTCGATGCCGGAGCCGTCCAGCTGCTCGCGCAGGCAGGCGTCCATGTCGCCGTTCCAGAAGTCCTCGCCGTAGCCCATGCGCACAGCCAAGTCGAGGTAGTACTCCCAGTCGGAACGCGACTCGCCCATGGGCTCCGCGATCTTCTGGTTGATGGCGATGAACGTGCCGTCGACGCCGTTCTTCGTACCGAACTGCTGGTCGGTCTCGTAGTTCGTGCATGCGGGCAGCACGTAGTCGGCGAAGTCGCACGATGAGTTCCACTGCGTATCCATGACCACGTAGAAGTCCAGCTTCTTCAACGCCTCCTCGACCTTCTTGGGTTGGCGCGTGGCGGAAAGCGGGTTCGACGACTGGCCGAATATGCAGCGCAACGGGTAGGGCTTCTCGGTGAGAATGCTCATGATGCCCTTGTAGTAGGCCGTGGTGGGACCGGACTCCTGCGTGTCCATGGTCTGGAACCAGCGCGGCGTCTCGGGACCGACGAGGTCGGACACACCGGCCATATAGCCCTTCTCCTCGTCTTCCTTGCTCTTGGGAAGCTTCTCGGTAAGCTCGTCGACGCCCTTCGTCTTGATGAGCGACGGAGGCGGAACCATCGCGGCACCGCCGCCGCCGGCGATGCCCAGGTTACCGGTGATGGCCTCGATGAGGCAGGCGCAAGCCACGGTCCAATGGCCGTCGTTCTGCTGGTCGCCGATGCCGTTGCCGATGTTGATGCCCATGGGCTTCACGGTGCCCATCGTGCGGGCCACCTCGTAGATCTGCTCCACCGGGATGCCCGTTATGGGAGAGGCCCACTCGGGCGTGTACTGCTTGATGTGCTCGGCAAGCTGGTCGAAGCCGTTGCACCAGTTCTCCACGAAGTCGTGGTCGTACAGGTCCTCGCCGATGATGACGTTCAGGAAGGCCATGGCCAGCGCGCCGTCCGTGCCGGGACGCACCGGCACCCAGATGTCGGCCTTCGAGGCCAACCCGTCCTGCATGGGGCGGATGTCGATGACCTTGAGGCCCTTCTCGATGGCATTGAGACGGGCGTAAGGGTTGCCCTGGTTGACGGCGGAGTTCTCGCTGTTGTAGCCCCACACCACCAAAAGCTTCGTCTTGTTCAGCTGGCCGGGAGCCGTGTCGGTGGCCTGCGCGTGTTTCGGGCCGCCGATGGTCACCAAGCGCGAGAACATGCGCTGCGAGTTGCAGATGGCGCTGTGCATGTAGTTCGGGCTGCCGTGAACGTTCAGGAAGCGACGGCCCATCATGCCGAGCACCGCGTAGAATTGCGGCGAAAGCACGCCGTAGGACTTGGCGCCGTACTGTTCTTTCTGTTCGAGCAGCTTTGCGGCGATGGCGTCCATGGCCTCGTCCCACGTGCAGCGCTCGAACTTGCCCTCGCCCTTCTCGCCCGTGCGCTTCATGGGATACAGAATGCGACCGGGCGCGTAAAGCACGGCCATGGCCGCATTGCCCTTCGCGCAGAGGCTGCGACTGCCGCGACCCCAGTTGTTGCCCGCCTCGGGATTGCCCTCGACGTTCGTCCAGCGCCCGTCCTTGATGTAGCACAGCGTGGAGCAGTGCGTGCGGGCGGGACCGCACATCTGGCACCAGGCGTGGCGGACTTCCACCTCGCCCGAAGCGACGCCGGCCTCGCCGGCGGGACTCGGTTTGAGCGTCTCCTGGCTCGCACAGCCCGAGAGCGCGGCCATCGCGCCCAGAGCGGCCGTCCCCTGCAGGAACGCGCGCCTCGTCAGCTTCCCTTCCTGTGTCATGCCCTTCCTCCTGTCTTCGTCTGGCTGGTTCGCCCGCGACTCCCTCCGCGCGGACGGCTTGCTTCGGTGCCCCATCGGCTCGCTTCCGATCCCGACGAAAAAACGCGACGCTTTTGAACGAAGCCGAGCACGGCTCCGCCGGGCCTTGCGGCCTGTTTGCATAACGTGTTGTCGAATGGATTGGACGATCGGATGCGACCGACGCGGACTAGTAGCTCACCCTCATAAGACCAACTCCCTCGAGCCCTCCCCCGAGCTCTCCTAGTTGTCTGATTGAACTATTGTCATATTACCATAGGTTTTTGGTTTTATTAAGGTGTTTAATTACTCTATTTTGAGAATAATTCTGATATAGGTGTTGAATCAACCGCGCCTCTTTCCTTATGGAAAAAAGCCGAGCCGCATGTTTGCGACTCGGCCGAAGAAGGTCGTCTGTTCGATTGCTCGGTGCCTACTGCGCTTCCACGTCGATGGGCGCCCGCTTCGCCGCCTCTCGCTCGCGCTTGCGGCCGCGCCACCAGCGCGACAGGCTGTGCACCAGCCATTCGACCAGCGGGATGGTGAGGAACGCCACCCAGGCGGGATGCCACTGGTTCAGCACGAACGCCATGTAGCAGAACCACGCGGTGACGCCGATCGGGTACGCGCCCTCGATGAGCGGCGCGATGCGGCGGCGGCCGATGGCGTGCCCGATCATGTAGTACACGGGAATGGTGAAGAACAGGAACAGCCCCATGCCCCACGCCCCGTTGAAGATGCCCAGCAGCAGGTACGCCAAGATCACGACAAGCGGATACGGAAACCGCGCCCACGACTTCTCGAACGTGCGCAGATAGTGCTTGCGCACGGGGATGGTGCGCCCCACTTCCGGGCCGTACTTCGCTTTCGCGTCGTCGAGCGTGTCGAAGCGCTCGCCGTTCACCGTGTAGCCGCAGGGGTCGTACCAACGATCCTCGTGGATGTGACCGTACCCGTAACGGTCGTGCGCGTCGCGCCAATCGTCGAAGTGCTCGCCGTTGATGACCACCCCGTCGCCGTCGATGACAACCTCGTTGCCGTCGTCGTCCTCGAGCGTGCACCGGCTGTCGCCGCCGTTCTTCGGCGCGTCGCGCTCTTGACGGGCGCCGTCTTTTCCGTACCACGCGCGGGCGGCACGATGGTCGCGCTCCCGCGGGTCGTCCTCGTCGCACCAGGCTTCGGCCGCAGCGCGCCAATCGCCGTCCTGCGAGCCGGAGGCCTCCTTCACATGGATGCCGTCCCAACCCACGTGCACCTCGTCGCCCTTCTTCGAATCCTTCACGTGCACGCCGTCGCGCCACGACACATGAACGTAGTCGTCGCCGTCGAGCACGTGAATACCGCCCAAGCCGATGCGCACTTTCGAGTTCTTGCCACCCGCGCCGCCGGTCTCGGAGGAAGCCGGGTCAGCCGCTCCCCCGTCGCTCGCGCTCCCAGCCGACCCTACCGCAGCGGCGTCCGTTGCCTGCGCAGCGTTCGAAGCAGGAGTTCCGTCCGCCGCACCCGAGCCCGATCCCGCGGGTTGCGCGGTCGCAGAGTTCGCGCCCGACGCGACGGAGGATCCCGTAGCTCGCGCGCCGGAATCGGCCGTCGCAGCGGCGGCGGATCCTGCCACGCCGGCGGCCGCCGCGCGTTCGGCTGCGCGGTCAACGGCCTCGAACGCCACGTCGTCGCGCATCTCGTCGTCCACGTACAAAAGCTCGTCGAGCGACACTCCATAGAGCTGCGCCAGCGCGATGAGGTTGTCGGTGTCGGGAGACGACTCCGAGCGCTCCCACTTCGACACGGCCTGGCGCGACACGCCCAGCTTCTCAGCCAGCGCTTCCTGCGACAATCCCGACTGCTTGCGGCGCGCCGACAGGCGCTGGGCGATCTCGACGTTCATGGTTGCGAGCCCTTTCTCGTTTCGTTCATCATAGCGTACTCAAAAGGGTACGGTTGCGGGAATCGCCGCGCGACCAATTCCAGTTGGAATTTTCCGCAATTATTGGTTGCGGGGCATCTGAGCTGGGGAAACGATATGCAAACAATTTCACAAGACTCCCCGTAAAGCGGAAAGCGCCTGATGCGGCCCGCAGTATCAGGCCGCTAAGAAGCGGACGTCTGAAGAACGAAACCGGTGCAGCGGCGCGTAGATAGCGCCGCCGCGCCTGCCGGCGGCTCACTTCCTGCGCGCGATGTCCACGACCACCCATATGGACAGGATGGCGGCCCCCAGGTACCCGAAGAACGACAGCACCGGCACGCCCAGCAAACGCGGCTCCATGGTGGAATTCGCCAACAGGCTCGAGCCCACGAACAGTCCCGCGATGATGATGCCGATGGTCAGGCGGTTCACGATCTTGCCCAGATGCGTGAGCGGCGCCTCGGCACCCAGCATCTCGGTGTTCACCTTCAGCTGCCCACGCGTGAGCATCTTGAGCGCCTCGCCGGTGTACTGCGCGGCGTCCAGCGTGCCGCGCGCGGACGAGCGCAGCGCCAGTGCCAGATCCTCCATGGCGCTCACCAGTTCGTCGCCCTGGTTCTTCGTGCGCTGGATGTGCGCGTTGATGATGGACACCACGTTCTCGTTCGGAATGAACGGCAGGATGGTGCCCTCCAGCGTTACCAGGCCGCGTGACACGCTGGTGATGGACGGCGGCAGCGTGACCTTGCACGAGCGCGTGAGCATGAGGATGTCGTTCAGGAATTGCCCGATATCGATGTCGCCCACGTCGCACGATCCGTAATCGTCCAGCAACAGATCGAGGTCGGCGAGGAAGCGCGTGTGGTCGATAGCCGCGTTGTCCTTCGCGATGGCGAAGGCGAGCAGCGCGTCCTTGAGCTCGGTGGCGCTCTGCATGCCCACGGCCTGGATGATGTTGCCGAAACCGGCGCGGTCACGCGGGGACAGGCGGCCCATGATCCCCAAGTCGATATAGACGATCTTCCCGTTGCGGATGAGCAGGTTGCCGGGATGCGGGTCGGCGTGGAAGAACCCGTGGTCGAGGATCTGTGTGGCGTAGTTGTCGAGGATCTTCTCGCCGATCTCCTCCAAGTCGTAGCCGGCGGCGCGCAGCCGGTCGGTCGCCAGGATGGGGATGCCGTCGATATACTCCATGACCAGCACGTACTCGCCGCAGAGTTCCGGATACACCCGCGGGCAGTCGATGAACGCCACGTCCTTGTTCAGCTGCGCGAACTCCTCGAGGTTCGCGGCCTCGCGAGCGAAGTCCGTCTCCTCCAGAAACGTGGCCCACAGCTCCTCAACCACGTCGCGCAGGTCGAGCATCTGCTCGTCCTTCATGAAGCGCGAGGCCTGGCGAGCCACCATGCGCATGATGTCGATGTCGAGCGCCATGGTGGCCTTCACGCCAGGACGCTGGATCTTCACGGCCACGACCTCCCCGCTCGCCAGGCGCGCCTTGTGCACCTGCGCGAGCGAGGCGCTGCCGAGCGGCGTGGGATCGATGGCGTCGAAGATGTCGCCCTGGCGTTCGCCGTAGATGTCATCGAGGGCGGCAAGCATCTGGTCGAACGGAAGCGGATCGCATTCCATCTGCAGCTTCGCCAGTTCGTCGCAGTAGGCCTTCGGCAGGATCTCCGAGCGCGTGGACAGCGTTTGGCCGATCTTCACGAAGCTGGGGCCCAGATCCTCCAGCATGGCGCGGAACGATTCGGGCGAGAAGCCGCGCAGGAAATGGTGCCGCTGCAGGATGGAGTAGATCTCCCGCAGCCGGCGCGTGCGCGTCTTGCGGCTGAGGTTGAACCGCCCTTCGGGGTCGATCTCCGCGCCGGAGCTGAAGAAGTATTTGAGCAGCGTGTTATCGGCCATGGCCATGGGCGACCGCTCTTTTCACGAGAGCGCGGGCGCGGCTAGGCACCGGGCGTCTGGGGCGTGGCGGGAGTCTCGCCTTCGGCGGGCTGCTCGGCCGGCGCCGGCTCCGCATCGACGGGCGACGCGTCCCCCACTTCCGCGGACGCGGGCTTCGCGTTCGCCTTGGCGACGAACTCGGCGGCCTTGGCAGCAAACGCCGCGCGCTCCTCGGGCGTCATGACGGCCATGCGCGCCTCGAGGGCGTCGAAACGCACCGTCTGCGCCACGTCTTCGGCCTTGTGCTTCAGCTCGGTGTTGATCTGCTTGCCCTGGTCGACCGTGAGCTCGCCTTTGGAGATGAGCTGATCCACCAGCTCCTTCGATTTCTCGGCGGTGATGGCCATCGCGCCGATGCCCGCCAGGAAGATGTCCTTGAATCCGTCGCCTATGGTAGCCATGAGAGCCTCCTTTTTCGCGCGATTCAGCCCGCGCGCCGCAGCGCCGCCGGGCTCGTAGAACCATGATGCACCAATTCTCCGAAAAGGGCAATGCGAGGTGGGAAGTCGTCGGAAAATGGGAAGAACGGAAACGCACGCCGGAAAGCCAGCTCGAAAAATGGACCACCTGTTCGCGCCGAACCAACCCGCAAGAGCACGAAACCCGCAGGATGGAACCGCCCCGTAGGGGCGCTCTCCAGAGCGCCCGTTCGCGCAAAGCGCGAAAACACAGCCGCGGAAGCACACGCAACCTGCGAGCCATCGCCGTCGCAAACATTCGCGCAAAGCGCAAAACGCAGCCATGGGGCACCGACGTCGTGCGCCCCTACAACCTCTCGTAAGCAGCCTGCGGCTGGGATACACCGAGCTGCGGCACCGCGACCGAGGCGGACGTCGTCGCATCCGCGAGCGCCGAAACCGGATCCGCCGCAGGCGCCGTCCCCTTCCCCACCGCCTTCCCAGACGGAGAGGCCGCACGGGAATCGACCCACGTCTCCGCCACCACGCACACGACGATGATCGCCGCGCCCACGAGGCCCATCGCGGAAAGCGTCTCGCCGAGGACGCCCCACGAGAACAGCGCCGTGAAGATGGGCTCGCCGGTGAGCAGCATGGACACGGTGGAGGACGGCAGGCGCGTCAGCGCCATGTTCTGCAAGGCGAACGTCAAACACGTGCTGGCCAAGGCGAGGAACGCCACGACGCCCCAGGCCAAGGGCTGCACCGCATCTGCGTCGAACGGCTTGTCGAACAACAGCGCGCCCGCGAGCGACGCGGCGAACGTGACGAATATCTGCGTGCCCGACACCGTGACCACGTCCAGGCGGGCCAGCCCCCGCTCTCCGAACACGAGCGCGCCGGCCAGCGACACGGCCGTGAGCAGTCCGCAGAACTCGCCCCAGCCGAACGTGAACGACCCGCCGCTCGAGCACAGCAGGTAGAGCCCTCCCACCACGGCCACCTGGAACGGCAGGTGCGCCAGCCGGTAGCGGCGACGCGTTACAAAGGCTGCGAGGATGGGCGTGAACACCACGGGAAGCGCCATGAGGAAGCCCACGTTCGTGGCGGTGGTCAAGTCGAGCGCCACGTTGCAGGAGATGTAGGACACCGCCATGCACAGCGCCGCCGGAAGCCAGTCCGCGAGGCGCGCGCCCTTGAGCCCGCGCACGATGCGCGGCCCGAACAGCACCGCGAACACCGCGCTCGCCAGCCCGAAGCGGACGGCGAGCGCCCACATGGGCGAGATGCTGTCGTAGGCGAGCTTCGTGAAGGCGCTGCCCGATCCGAAGATGATGGTTTGCAGCACGACGCTGGCAACGCATATTCCCCGTATGTCCATGAGTCGGGCCATGTCCCGCCTCCTCTCGAGCGATTCGCCTTCCCGACCGACGAAGGCTCCCGCAAGGGAAAGCGTCGGCGTCGGCCGCCTTTTCAGCGCAACGCAGCCGCCCCGGCCCTGCGGGGTGCCCTAAAGCGTTGTTCTGGTGTATCTGCATGGTAGTGCTCATGCAATTGAAAGTAAAACGAGAGTTTCTTTAAAGAAATGAAAGAATCACTTGTTAACGCAGATAGAGCATCCCATACTGGAGCGAACGGAAGGGACGGGCGGCGAACGGCGCAGGAGGGAGGCCCGCATGGCGAACCAGAAGTACGAGGCGTTCGTGAAAGTGGCCGAGACCGGCAGCTTCAAGGAGGCCGCGCGCGAGCTGGGCTACACCCAGGCGGGCGTGAGCTACCTGGTGGGCGCGCTGGAGAAGGAGCTGGGGATGCCGCTGCTCGTGCGCGACTACGGCGGCGCGCACCCCACCGCCGACGGCGCCGACCTGCTGCCGTGGGTGCAGGAGGCGTGCGGCGCCGACCGCCGGCTCGCCGCGCGCGCCGCCGAGCTCAGGCACTTGGAGGGCGGGTCGGTGCGCGTTGCCGCGTTCACCAGCACGGCCATCCAGTGGCTGCCCGGCATGGCGCGTGAGTTCGAGCGGCTCCACCCGGCCGTCGACCTGGACATCGTCTGCATGGACGACCAAGACCGCCTGGAGGAGATGGTGTGGGACGGCGAGGCGGACGTCGGCTTCGCCGTGCTGCCCGTCAAGCGGGCCCTGCGCGCGGTGCCGCTCGCCCGCGACCCGCTGCTCGTGGTGGTCGCCCCCGACCACCCGCTGGCGGGGGCTGATCGCTTCCCCGTCTCGGCGCTGGCGGGCGAGCCCTACGTGAGGCTGGAGAGCGGCGTGCACTCCGAGATGGACGAGCTCTTCCGCCGAAACGCCGTCGAGCCCAAGGTGCGCTTCACCATAGACAGCGACTACGCCGTCATGTCGCTGGTGAGCGCGGGCCTGGGCTTCAGCGTGCTGCCCGCCCTCATCCTGGGCAACGCCCCCTTCCCCCTGGCGAGCCTGCCGCCCGAGGTCCCCACCGACCGCGAGATAGCCCTCTGCATGCGCTCGGAGGAGACGGCCAGCGCCGCCGCGAGGGCGTTCGCGCAGGTGGCGGAGGGGTGGGTAGAGGGGAATCGGCGCACAGGCATTAGGGAAACGCGCATGCAGCCTTGATCGGTCTCGTCCTCATCGGAATGCAAGAGTCAAACGACATTGAAGCGAACGCGGCCTCTATTCCAACAAGACAATGTTCGTGAACCGCACGGCCAACCCGGTGACTACCGAATACATAGACTCCGAAACGGAGCTTTCGAACTGGTTTACCTGAACCCAAGAGCACGTCCGTTTTTGACTTTAGACGTACATATCAGACTGCACGCTTTGAAGGTATTCGGCAGCTCGAATCAAACGCACAATCACCGCTTATAGGCAAAACCAGCTTCTTTTCGATTTTGCGCTTCGCTCACTACGCCAGTGTCTTTCGCACTTCTTCGATAACGTCGTCGCCTATCCGGGGCTTCATCACGCCCGCCGCCCAATCGACCTTGGGAACGAGCGAAGTGTCAGACGGGAGCATGATGTCGATGAGACAAGGCTCGGCGTCGCGCAGCCATTCGACGTAGTCATCAAGCTGCTCGTAGGAAGAAAGGGTCGCCGCCTTGATGCCGTAAGCGCTCGCAACCTTTTCGAAGTTTGGAACGGAATAGCCGCTTTCGGCGGTCGTCTGCGCGAAGCGGTCATCGTGGTTGCTATGCTGGGTCTCGCTTATCTTCCCAAGAACCCTGTTGTTAACGACGAGGATCTTGACTGGCAGCTTTTCGCGCACTATAGCCTCAAACTCCTGTATGTTCATCTGCAGCCCGCCGTCTCCAACAATGCAGAACGTCGTTTCACCTCCTCTTGCGATAGAGGCACCAATGGCAAAGGGAAGCCCGCATCCCATTGAGCCGTATCCCCCTGCAATCAAAATCCTGCCCTCATCACCTTTGAGATGCAGAGATTGGGCACTCCAGCATTCATGCTGGCCGACGTCCACCGCGACGATGGGGTTGTCGGGAAGGAGATCGGATATCTTGCGGATGACCCGGTTGCCAACCTCGTTGTCGTAACTGGCGAGAATATCTTTGGCGGCAAAGCACTTGTTCTTCCATTCCGTATACTTCGGGATATCCTCTGCCAGCAATTGTCCAAGAAAGTCCTTCGCGTCCACAAGATGCTTTTCCTCATCGTCTCGCACCGACCGCGCAAGCTCGAACTCGTCTATGTCGGCGCGGACGATGCTCGCATTCGGAGCAAAAGTTTCCGAATTGCGTCCGACCTGCCTGAGACCGAGGCGCGCTCCGACCGAGATGACGAAGTCGCACTCTGCAACGATCATGTTCGCAACGCGGTTGCCGTGGGTGCCGATGAATCCGAGTTTGAGGTCGTCTTGGATCAGGTCGACCGCATTCATCGAAGTCAGGACGGGAATATCCGTCTTCCGCGCGAATTCGATCAAGAGCCCTTGGGCACCTGCCGACCGGACGCCGTTACCCGCGATCAATATCGGCTTGCTGGATGTCGAGTGGAAAATCAATCAAGACACCTCCCTTTCTTCCCAGAATGGCCGTGTTGTAGGCCATGGACACAATCTTCGGAAACTCGCCCGCGCTCTGAGGCGTCACGGAGTATTTCGTGACGCTGTCGGCAATCGAGACGATGTCCGTCTCTTGGAAGCCGTACTGTCTGAGCCCCGATGATCCCTTTATCTCCGTGCTGGGGGTGTTTCCGCTGATTCCCAGCATGGGAACGCTGTCGAACCAAGCATCGGCAAGTCCCCCCAAAGCATTGATGGCGCCGGGGCCCGACGTGGTGAAGTAAACGCCCACCTTCCCGCTGACGCGGGCGAAGCCGTCCGCCGCAAACGCGCACCCCTGCTCGTTGTAGCAAACGTGCACGGCGATAGCGTCCTTTCGTTTGTAAAGCGCGTCCATAAACGGGACGATATACCCTCCCGCGAAGCCGAACACGTCCGTCACGCCCTGCCGTATCAAGAAATCGACCAAATATTCCGAACAATTCATGAGCCCACCTTTCCAGAGTGAGGGTCGAAGGACACCCGCTCTTCCTTCAGTAGATCTTCAACGTCCTCCTTGTGCACGTCTATATGCGAACCCGACGGGTATTCGCGTCTTACAGCTTTCATGACCACCTTGGCGAAGTCCTCAGGAAGCAGGAGCGTCGATTGATCCTCGTCGGGATAGAGATTCTTCCTCATCTTCGTCTTCGTCCGTCCCGGCGAAACGGCGACCGCGTACAACCCATCCTCTGCCCAGCATTTCGTCGCCATGATGACGGCGGCCTTTGCGGCGCAGTACACGCTCCAATCCGCATGAACCTTGGTCGCGGCGGAGGAGCCGATATTGACGATGTCGAGAGCGGGATTCTTCTTCAACGCAACAGCCGTACAGTAGAAGGTTCCCCCAAGATTGACGTCGATGTGCTTCTTAATGTCCGCGAGATCCGCATGCCTGATCGACTGGGGGACGACGTAGCCCGCGTTGTTAACGAGGACGTCGGGGGCGAACCGCTGCATTGCCGTCTCGACGCCGTCCCAGTCGGTGACATCCAACTCATCGCGTCCCAGCGCATAGACTTCGTAGCCGCCGTCGGCTTCCAATTCGGCGACGATCGCGCGGGCGATGTCGCCAAGCCCACCCGTGATGAGAACCTTTTTCACAGCAGGTCTTCCCTTCCTTGCAAAATTCCCTCGATGACCGCAACATCGCGCGGGTAGGTCACTTTGACCAAGTTGTCACCCGTTTCGATGAAGTGAGCCTTGATCCCGTACTCCTCGAACATGACGCGCGTCTCGTCCGTCATGTCAGCGTACTTACCCGTATCGTAGGCGGAAACGAGCTTATGGAAGTCGAAAGCCTGAGGTGTGAGCAACTCGTACATTTCATCCCTGTCAACATACGACCCGTCCCGCATGACCACAGTGTTGACGAGAGGCATGACGTAAGCGGAAGAGGGCGCGGAATCGATCAGAAGCCGTTTCAGCTGCCCTACCGTCACCAAAGGTCTGGCGGCCTCAGCGATGACCACACGGTTCGTCCTGGGATCCAAAGCCGATAGCCCAAGCTTTACGGAATCCGTCCGCGTGGCACCGCCCGGAAAGTCGATGCCGACCCTCACGATGTTTTCATCGGAGCCGAGTGCCAACGCCGCCTTGTCGGAAACGCGTTTCCAAAGCGGCTTGCCCCGTAGCTCCAAATACTGCTTCCGGCCATGGAAGCGCTCGCCCCTGCCGCCAGCCAAGATGATTGCTCCGTGCTTCATGCGATCATGTTCTTCCTATTTTTAGACGCCATCCTCACGGACATGCAATCGAGTGCTCCCGCCCGACTAGCCACTAGCAAGGTTTCCTCTTGGATGCCGAGAGCATGGCGTCTATGCAAGCGTCCGTAGCATTGCCGCCTGCTGCTATGTATTTTGCTTTGAATCGCTTTGACTTTTCCGATTCCTTAAGATAGTTAAAGGAGGACAGATAGTTGCAGAGGTCTTCTTCGTTGTAGAAAGTCGTGATGTCGTCCCTAAAGTCGGCGGTAAGCCCTCTCGAAAGAGCGTACTCCTCGTAGTCGAACGCAAAACAAATCATCGGCTTGCCCAGTATGGAATAATCGGCGAATACGGACGAGTAATCGGAGATAAGGAGATCGGCGGCAATGTACAATTCATTGATATTCGGGTAAGTCGAGCAGTCGACAACGCGGTCGGTAAAGGAAATGCCCATCGTCTCGGTGACAATGGAGTGAGCGCGATACAGCATTAAGGCGTTTTCGCCGAGGGCGTTCAGGACGTGATTCACATCTAAAGGCGCTTTGAACGAATAGTCATCTCCTCCGGTCAGCGACTCCCTCCAAGTTGGCGCATACAAAACGACAAAAGCGTCTTTAGGGATGCTCAGTCTATCTCTTATCTCTCGACGCGCCGATTCGTTCGAGCGATACAGCTCGTCTTCTCGAGGGCGTCCGCAATAAACGAACGAATCGTAGCTTGCTTTTAGAGCTCTATGGTGCATGTCGGCCATAAAGTCACCGTCGACCGCAAACACATCGACAGTGCTGAAATCGTAATCGTTTCTACCGGGCACTAAATTGCCGTAGCTTTTGTTTCCGGTCCCATGCCACGTGTTGACGTAAACCTGCTCTTTCTTCTTGAAGGAAAGACCGCATTCTATGTTCACATTGGTCACCCAGAATTTGGCGCTTAAGGCGGCCTTCCAATAAGCCCAACCATGCATTTTCACGCTCTCCGCACGAGGCAGTTGGTACTCATCCGGCTCGTTGAAAGCCCATACGAAACGCAAGTCTTCGCAATCGCTGCGTTCGAGCATCCTCTCAAACAGAACCTTCGGGCTATCGTCGTATTTCTTTCCGCTAAATGAAGAGAACAGGACTTTGTTTTCTTCAACGGGAACAAATAGCCCTGCAACACGAAAAACAAAAGAGAGAGCATTTTTATAAAATGCTTGCACCGTTGCATTGTGCTTGATGATGTATTCGATTCTTTTTTTCAATCAATCAGCCTATCTGAGCCTTCTCGACCAAATGCCTCGAGTATATTTTTCGATACTCGTCGCTTACGTTAGTCAGTGAGAAGTCTTTAACAGAAGCTATGTTATGGTTGCCCATCCGATATCGGAGTTCTTTTGATTCGGACAGCCGTTGAATCGCCTTAGCATAGGAACGAGGGTCTAAGGTCTCGCAGATAAAGCCGCCCTCTCCGTGAGTAATTAGGTCTTGATTTCCTCGAGCCCGAGACAAAACACAAGGCAATCCGTGCGACATTGCCTCAATGACAGACCTAGACAATCCCTCCCGAACCGAGGAGAGGACGAATATATCCATTTCATTAAGCAGCGAAGAAACATCGAGCCTATATCCTAGGAAATGTACCCTATCAGCTATTCCAAGGCTAGCGGCTTGCTTTTTTAAGTTTTCAAGATCCGGACCATCGCCCGCGACTACGTAATGAATATTGTCGGCTAGCATATTTATTGCTTCCAAAACCGTCTTGATGTTTTTGTTAGAGTCAATCCGAGTGGCTGAAAAACACAGGATCTTGTCTTCTAGCGAAAACGCTCTTCTCACTCCTGCCACGCTCCGGCAATCAACTTGCACTTCGACTCCGGCACCATGAACCTTGTACAGTTGCCCACCATTCCGAAGTTTGAGCTTCTTGGCGGCTTGGTAATCCATCTCGTTAATCGTTACAAGAACATCTGTGCATTTCGATAGAATCATTTCCTCGATGTAGTAAACAAACCTATTAATGAAAGGGGCCCCGTCGAAAAACAAAAAACCATGGGCGGTGTATATCACGGGAGATATCGCATATTTGATCCCCACCACTCTACCGAGCAAGCTGCCGATCGGCGTGTGGCAGTGTATCGCCTCAATTGAGTTATCCGCAATCGCATGACACATCTGTTTATAAGCTTTAAGATTGGTTTTATGTAAGGGACTCGATACTAGATCGATTTGTATGGTTTCGCACGGAATAGCCGCTTTGTCTCCGATATACGAATTGAAATTTGCAGCCCAAAAAACCTTGTGTCCAAGTTCCTCCAGAAGAGAAAACATCATCTCATTGCTTTTGCTAATAGCAAGAACCTGGTTGGTCACATAAAGGATATTCATCGGGAGCGTCCTCTAAGTCTAAAAAGAGCTGTACGGATTCTCCGTCTAAGCATTTTCGGAGCGTGCAGCAAATCGAAATGCTCTTCAAAAACATCAATCACTTCGAAACGACCAGCGCTATTAAACGTATGGATTCTCTGGACTGTTATTTTGCTTTCAAGAGAAATCGAATTTATATCTAGCACGTACAAGGGTCCTCGGGTTGCATATTCAGCAGTATGGTCAAAAGCAAAAAAACCAAGAGAATTGCCGTACTTTTCACGACAATCTTGAACGGGGATCAAAAGCTCACCGTCAATGGTTAGAGGCAGTCCCCCTGGCCGACAGTAGTTTTCGTCGTAAAAAAAGGATGTGTGACTTATTGTATCCATATCGACGAGCGAGAATTCGATGAGGTGGATTTTGAAGCGATTACGTTCTTTCTGATATGAAACTAGCTCTATCACCCCGTCTTCATTTTTCGTCAAAGTAGTATCTGCGTAATTACCATCACCAACCAATTCAACTACGAACTCCCACTCATAGGGAAAATTCTTCGAACGATAGAGACCGATTCGCCCACCTTGACCAGATTCGGGAATCATGTAAAACGAATCATCGTACGAGAACACTACGGGATATGATAGGTGAAACGCCTCCTCGATAACTATCCGTATGGGCGAAAAATCTCCGTCCATATACTCCGAAACACCGATGGTCCCCTTCTCCTTCGAAAAAATGAAGTATTCCGCAAAGAGAAATAACCGGCCCCCCATCTGAACAAGAAACGGATCGGCAATCCAGCCGTCAGATGGATTTGGGACAACGACGAATGGCGAATCTGGCTCAAAGATGCAATTTTCATTTTGCCTTTCACGAAAACAAACATGCCAGTCTCCGCCGCGAAACAGTTTATTCATCTCTCAACTCCCAGCACACACCACTGTTGTGGAAATTTGAGCTAGCACCCGAGAACGCACGATACGGCCTCAACGTCCCCGCTGTCGCAATACGGTCCAATTGGCAAGCTAAGCACCGTTTCGCATAATCGACCTGTAGTAGGACACCCGTCTAAACAGTAGTATGCATCTTGGAATGCGTCTTGTTTGTGCATGGGCTTAGGGTAATAAACCATGGTAGGCACGCCCTTCTCTTTTAGACGCGTCTGAAGTTCAGTTCGGTCAACCCCTTCGGAGAGTTGCACCGTATACTGAGCCCAAGAGCTGTAAAACCCTTCTTGAACCACGGGCAACGTCAATCCGCTATCGGCAAGCTCGTTGCTATAAAGAGCCGCCATCTTGTTGACTGCGTCAAGCTCGTACGCATCGAAGGCGTCGAGCTTCTCAAGCAAAACCGCAGCTTGCACGGTGTCAAGCCGGCTGTTGATGCCCACGCGCACGTTGTCGTACTTCATGGAGCCTTTGCCGTGCACGGCATAGCTGCGGACGAGCGCCGCCCATTCGTCGGAGTCCGTGAACACCGCGCCGCCGTCGCCGTAGCACCCAAGGGGCTTGGCCGGGAAAAAGCTCGTGGTGGAGATGTCGCCGAACGAGCAGGCCATCTTCCCCGAGATGGAGCCGCCGAAACCCTGCGCCCCGTCCTCCAAAAGAAGGAGCCCGTGCTTCTCGCAGACCTTGCGGATCGCCGGATAGTCGGCGGGAAGCCCGAACAAGTCGACCGCCACGACCGCCTTCGGAACGAGGTCGGTCGAGTCCTCGACGTAGAGGACGGCCTCTTCGAGCCTCTCGGGATCGAGGTTGAAGGTGCGCTCGCCCACATCGACGAACACCGGCGTCGCCCCCAGAAGGGTCGGCGCTTCCCCGCTCGCGAAGAACGTGAAGTCGGGCACGAACACGGCGTCGCCCGGCCCCGCACCCCACGCCATGAGGGCGAGCTGGAGGGCGTCGGTGCCGTTGCCGCAGGTTACGCAGTGCTCGACGCCGACGTACTCGGCGAGGCGTTTCTCCAGCTCGGCAACCTCCGGACCGTTAATGTACCGGCCGTGGGCCAGCACGCGAGCGACGGCCCCGTCGATACCCTCTTTCAGGACGGCGTACTGCGCGCCCAAGTCCCTAAACTGCATCTGGATCCTCGTTTTCTTCCAATCCGCCGATCGATTCCCGATAGGCCCTCCCGCACATGGGGCACGAAAGGGACTCGGGGAGAACCTGGCCGCATTCGCACGCCCAGCCAATCCGCCGCGCCGGAACGCCGATTACGAGCGCGTGGGCGGGGACGTCGCGCGTGACGACCGCACCGGCGGCCACCATAGACCAACGTCCGACCTCGACCCCGCAAACGATAGTGGCGTTCGCGCCGATGCTCGCCCCCTTGCGCACCAGCGTCGGCTTCCAGCCTGCAGGGCCTTTTGGCGTGCCAGCTCGAGGTGTCGGGTCGTTGGTGAACACGCACGACGGCCCGCAGAACACGAAGTCCTCGAGGGTCACCCCCTCGTAAACCGACACGTTGTTCTGGATCTTCACGCCGTCGCCTATGCGCACGTTGCCGGCCACGTTCACGTTTTGGCCAAGCGAGCAGTTCCTCCCGACGACGGCTCCCGACTGAATGTGGCAGAAGTGCCACACCTTGGTGCCCTCGCCGACCGTCGCACCCTCGTCGACATATGAGCTCTCGTGGACGTAAGGGGCCGGCATCAGACCGCCTCCCTTCGCATGTTGCCATAAAATATCTTGCGAGCGCCGTCAATCCCGCACTGGAACAAAAGATCGAGTGCCGAAAGATTGGGGGCGAACGCGTCTTGCCGGTATTGGGGATAGGTGGGACAGGCGAATTCCTGGTAGACGACCTTCACGTCGGCGGCCCTGAAAGCCTCGACGTCCATGTAGCTCTTCGCTCCACGGCCCGACAGGTAAACATCGGCATCCGTCAACTTGCACAACTCGAGAACGAGATCACTGTTCTTGCTCTTCTTGTCGTACTCCAGCTCGCTTTGCATCACGAAGGGCGTTTCTATGCCGAACATCTCTTTGAGGATCGAGACTGTGTCCAAATCCAGATCCACGAGCCGTTCGTAATCTTTTTCGTAAAGGAGGGCCGCCCTCTCCATAATTTCCCCGAACCAAGGAGCTTTCCCGTAATTGCACTCCAAGAACCCCCTGTGCTTTTTGCTCGTCCGCCTCCAATTCGAAAGCGCTATCTCGTTGGTCTTCCTTTCAAGGTATCCCCGCCTCACGATGTCGACGCTCAGAAATTTCACCTGTCCGTCGAGCTGCAGGAAGCGATTGCGCACCATAGGCGATCCGTCGGTAAGCTGCACCTCGTCGAGCACGACGAACTCGTCAGCCTTCGCCATCTTGTCAAGGTAGCCGAGCCAGGGAAGGTAGTGCGGCTGATGGATGGCGACCACCTTCATCGCGGCCCCCTTTCGAGAGCAAAGGTATGCTGGAGTCGGCTCTCGCCCTTGATCGAGGCGGCGAAGTCGCCGCCTTCGGCCTGCGCCATGCCCAAGCGGCGGGCGACGTGCTCGGAGGCGGCGTTGTCCTCGTCGATGCAGGCCACGACCCTTTTCATACGGAGCTCCTCCAAGCAGACGCCAACGAGCCTCTGCAGCGCCTCCGTCATGTACCCGCATCCTTGGAAGTCGGGGTTGAGGGCGTACGATATCTCGCAGGACCGCTCGAGGGCGTCGAACCTATACGCGCGCACGGTCCCGATGAGCCTTCGATCCCGCGCGAGCTCCATCCCGAGCAGCAGATCGTCCGGCTCCGGGCGCGAGAGCTTCGAGGCGATCCACGCCCTCGCCTCCCCCGCTTCGCGGTGGGGGTGCCAGTTCAGGAACCTGCTCACCTCGGCCCTCGAAGTGTACTCGAACATGTCGGCGGCGTCTTCGAGGCGGAGGGGGCGGAGGACGAGCCGGTTCGTCTCGAACCGCTCGCATCGAAGGGAAGCCAGACGGGCTTGGACGAGGCTGCCGGGATCGATCGCCTCGTCGAGGTCGGTGAAGTTGCGGTCTAGGCTGGACATGCGATCAGCGGACGCCTTTCCCGCAAACCGAGCGAGGGACTCCCCGAGCGAGGCCTCCGTTTCGTTGTACCAGAAAGGATGCGTGAGGATGTGGAGGCGGGAGCACCCCCCCCCCTGGACTATTTCACGCACGGGCTTGCGCCAGCGCCTCCTGCTGTCCGAGACGTACTCGAAGCCCTCGAAGAGCTCTTTCGAGTAGCTGTTGGCCATGCCGGGAATGCTCCAGTCGGCCTCCAGCGCCGCCTTGCTCGGACGGTGCATGGACACGCATTCAACGGGCAGGCCGAGGAGGCCCTCCAAGACATCCGCCTCGCGCCGGATCGCGGCGGGCGCGTCGACCGCCCCCTCGTACTGGGTCTCGTCGAAATGCAGGCCCACGCCGTGGCCGAGGGCCGCCATCCGCCGTAGGCGCTTGGCGCTGCGGAGCTCGAAGGGATTGTAAAAGTCAGTGCGCAGAAGCACGAAGTAGGTCGATCGAACCCCCTCGTCCGCCTCGAGCTCGGCCATCGCGAGCGCCTTGCCTATGTCGAAGTCGATGTCGTGGCGCAGGATGACGGGGCGTCTTGACGCCTCGTGGTCGTCGTAGCCCTTGAACTCGTAACCGTGCTTCTTGAGAAGGGCGAGGAGGTCTCGATATGCCTCGTAGGTGAAGGGCATCTGCTGGCATGTCGCCATCAGAACTCCCCCGCCATGTCCGTGCTCGCGAAGCCCGAAAGCGGCAGCTCCACGGGGAGGCCCGTCCTCTGGCTCTTGTAGATGGCGAGCACCACCTCGAGCGCGTCGCGCCCGGCGCGCGCGTCCACGTAGGGCGCCCGGTCGTCCCGGATCGCCTCTGCCACGTCGGCGTAGAGCAGCGCATGACCGTTGCCGTAGACGTTGGAGGTGGACTCCTCGAGGCCACGAGCCTCGGCGTCTTCCGGCCGCTCGTCGGCGAAGTCCCACACGTCGACGTTGTTGGCGGACGTGCCGCCTATCTTCACCGTGCCCGTCTCGCCGAAGAGGTAGAGCGTCTCCTCGAGGTTTTGGGGGAACACGTTGGAGGTCCCTTCGACCGTGGCCACCGAGCCGTCCGCGAACGACAGCACGGCCACCCCCACGTCCTCCGCCTCAAGGTAGCCGTGGAAACGCTGGCGCGTCTGAGCGTACACGGACACCACCTCGCCGCCCATCATCCAGCGCAGAAGGTCGATGCCGTGGATGCACTGGTTCATGAGGCACCCGCCGTCCTGGGCCCACGTGCCCCTCCAAGGGGCCTGGTCGTAGTAGCCCCGGTTCCTGTTCCACCTTACGTGGACCGAGCCGTGGGACATGCGCCCGAAGCGGCCCTCCTCAACGGCCCGCCGGGCGTGCCGCACAGCCACGTTGAAGCGGTTCTGGTGGCAGGCCGACACCTTCACCCCGCGCTCGTCGGCGCGGCGCACGATCTCGTCGGCGTCGGCCATGGAGAGCGCGACCGGCTTCTCGATGATGAGGTTCCTCCCCGCGTCGATGCAGTCGAGCGCGATGCGGGCGTGCTCGCCGCTCTCGGTGGCGACGGTCACGACGTCGAGGCCGGGCTCGAAGGCCAGCATCTCGCGGTAGTCCGGATAGGCGCGCGGGGCCTCGCCCTCCCATCCGGCCCTCTCCAGAAGGTCCCCGCACTTGCCCGGAACGACGTCGCAGAGGGCGGCGAGCTCGAAGCCGTTCGAGCGGACCGCCTTGACGTGGTTGAGCGCTATGCGCCCGCAGCCGATGATCGCGCATTTCATGCTACAGCACCTCGATGTTCTCTCGCGGGGACACGGCCTTCATGGCGTTCTTCGTGTCGAGGACGGCCTTCGCGTGCCTCTGCACGAAGGCGTAGTCGACGTTAGTGTGCGCGCAGGCCACCAGAACGAGGTCGGCCGAGGCGATCGCCTCGGCCGACAGGTCCGGGATGGATTCCTTGGCGTCCTCCTTGTACCGGCAACGCGGCACCCAGGGATCGTAGTAGGAGACCTCGGCCCCCCGCTCCTCCAGCCGCTCGATCACGCGCAGCGCGGGGCTTTCGCGGCAGTCGTCGATGTCCTGCTTGTAGGCCACACCCAGCACGAGCACCTTCGAGCCCATCATCGCCTTGCCTGCCCGGTTGAGGACGCGGGCGGCGCGGCTGGCCACCCACTCGGGCATGGAGTCGTTCACCGTCATGGAGGCCTCGATCATGGAGGTGTGGAAGCCGTACTCGCGCGCCTTCCAGGACAGGTAGTAGGGGTCGAGCGGTATGCAATGGCCGCCGAGCCCGGGGCCGGGATAGAACGCGGTGAAGCCGTAGGGCTTGGTCTTGGCCGCGTCGATGACCTCCCACACGTCGATGCCCATGCGGTCGCAGAGCATCGCGAGCTCGTTCACGAGCCCTATGTTGACGTTGCGGTAGGTGTTCTCGAGGATCTTCTCCATCTCGGCCACCGCCGGGCTCGACACGCGGGTGACCCCGCCCTCGAGCACGGCCTCGTAGACCGCCGTTATGCACTCGAGCGCGTCCCCGCCGACGGCGCCGACGACCTTCGGCGTGTTCTTCGTCTTGTACAGCAGGTTCCCCGGATCCACGCGCTCGGGCGAGAAGCCGAGGTAGAAGCCCTCGCCGCATTTGAGGCCCGAGCCCTTCTCCAAGATGGGCAGGATCAATTCCTCAGTGGTGCCGGGATAGGTGGTCGACTCGAGCACGACCATGGCCCCCTCCTTCAGATGGGGCGCGATCTCGCGCGCGGACGCCTCCATGTAAGAGGTGTCGGGCATCTGATGGGAGTCGAGCGGGGTCGGCACGCAGATGGCCACGAAGTCGCACTCCGCCACACGCGAGAAGTCTGTTGTGGCCTCGAGCATGCCGGCCTTCACGAGTTCGCTAAGATCCTCCTGCACGACGTCGCCGATGTAGTTCTCGCCGCGGTTGACCATGTCGACCTTGTCGGCCTGCACGTCGAAGCCGACAGTCTTGAAGCCGGCCTTGGCCTTCTCCACCGCGAGGGGAAGACCCACGTAGCCGAGACCCACTGTGCCGCAAACGAGCTTTCGCGAATCTACCGCTATTAACAGTCTTTCTTTCAAGATAACCTTCTTCCACCCTCTAAGACCACACGCTCGAGCGCTTTACTTATTTCATTTGAAACGACCTCTGGAGAATATAGTTTTAAAGTTTGGGAGGAGATATTCTCAAAATCATACTTGTCGCGAGAATGTCTCATCTCTTGCATTGCCTTTGCGAGAGCGTCAATGTCATCAACGTCGACCAACAACCCAAAATCATCTTTCCAACCTTGCTCTATACCGCCATTGCGCGTTGAGATAACGGGGCGTCCGCAAGCCATTGCCTCTCTATACACAATTCCAAAAGTCTCACAACGGCTGGCGAGCACAAAGCAATCACATATGCCATATTCATATAGAGCGGTGTCCGAATCGAGAGCCCCAAGCATTTCGATCTGATGCTCTCGCCCTAGCTTCTTTATCATTCCTCGCAAAAATACGCCTTCTTCTCCAGCCCCTCCGATACGAAGTCTCACACGTTCGTTGCCGGAAAAGGCACTGCAGAACGCTTTGATCAAAACATCGAATCCTTTTATCTTACGAAGCACCCCTAAAGAAAAAAACACGTACTCTTCTTTTTCCCTAGAAGGGATAAAGTGATAAAAATCTGAGATCATGTCGGGGATTACGCCTATTTGCTTGCCGGAAGGATTCAGCCGATCAAGGGCTCTTTTCAGGCCATCAGACACGCAATAGAAGGAATCAGCCGCGTTAATCGTGTCGCGAATAATCCGGTCGCAGCCTTTTCGGGTGGTTCCTTGGGCAATCCCGCTGAAATGTTCCATTACAACAACGGGAAGGCTTCTTTCTTTTCCGAACTCACAAGCCGCATACCCCGCAGGAAAGGCGAAATGAGCATATAGAACATCTGGCATGCACCCGTCTTTGTAGCATGTATCAAACAGCGTGCTGATCTGCCTTAGCACTACCTTTGAAGCAATCGTTGGGAAATAGGTTGTTGCCTTTCTGAAACAGCGTGATATGTAGCAGCAAAATCCATCTTCTTCGGCATAATCAAATGCGGGGCCTTGGGCGATTCCGCCTCTACCTAAAGCGGCCAGCACGGCAACATGATGTCCCTTTTTTGATAAAGCGCGGCACTGCTCCCTAACGAAAACGCCGTCTATGCTGTCTTCGTATGGATAGGCGGCGGTGATCACGCATATGTTCATCTAGCGGCACCATGCTCTCTGTTGGCCTTGACAATAACCCGAGCCGGAACGCCAACTGCAGTTGCTCCAGACGGTATATCCGAAAGGCATACTGCGTTTGCGCCTATTTTCGCCCCATCTCCAACATGGATCGGGCCAATTGTTACAGCGCCAGCGCCAATCGTCACATTCTTGCCGATAATCGCACCTCCGGGCGGATACCCCTCGCCTCGCCCGCCCGCAATCGTTACGTTCTGGCAGATAATGGTTCCCTCGCCAATCACGGCTTTTTCATGCACAACCACGCCCAATCCATTGTGCATTAAATACGCCGAAGGGCTGAGTTGCACGGAAGGGGGTATTTGGCAAGAGCATATCGCTCTGTTTAAAGCCGAAAAAACAAGCGACAATCTCTGGAACCCTCTTTTATGCATGCTGTGAGATATTCCAAATAGCCTCATAGATAAATTTCTTTTCACCGTTCATCCTTCCCGAACTGACGAATAGCGCTTTTCGCAACGTCGAACAAATAAGGGAGGTCTTTTCGGAACACGAAGCTGAGAGCAAAAATCAGAATCAATGGGCAAAAGTAACGCAGAACGGAATCGACGAAAACACAATTCAAAGTAGCTCCGGCGAAAAGCAGCACTATGCTTATAGAGGTTCGATATCTGCTCTCGATGCTGACGTAATACTTATTCCCCAAAAAACTACGCACCACTAAAACAACGACAGATGAAATCGCAACGGACAACGCTGCGCCAACCAATCCTAAAAAAGGTACAAGAATGCACGCCAACAGCAAACTTGACACTATCCCGCAAAAGTAATGAATAATGTTCAGGTAGCTTTTTTCGGAAATATTTATTCCAATTCCAGTTGCTTCAGCAATGGTCGAACAAATTGGAGCCAGGAGCAAAAAAGGCATGAAAACCTTTCCGGCTTGATAAGATTCACCTACAAGAAGATACAGAAGATCTTGGCACATGATAAGCACGAGTCCTGCGGTGACCAGAACATATACCAAGATGTTCTGAACTTTCTTTATGATTTCGCTTTTGTCTTCGTAGTTTTTATAGACAAAGGGAACCCAAAATGTATTGAAGCCCGACTGGACAAGGGCCATGGCGCCGGCAATGCTCATCGCACTTGAGTAAATGCCAACCGAAGAATAGCCAATTATTCCCTGAATGACAAAAATCGGAATGGAAGCGTTTGCCCAAGATAAAAGCGATGTAGGCATCAATGGCAAACCGAATCGCAAAACCATTTTCGAATCTCTGGATAATGGCTCGACCAATCTTATCCGATATTTGTATCGCGACATTATCATGCCCAAAAAAACTGCCGCGATTATGATGTAGGCGATGGCCATGGATGCAATGGCCGCTCCAAAATCTGGCCTCCAAATACCTACCAAACTATATGCAAGTTTATTGGCAAACGACATGCATATCAGCAAAACAGAATATGAAAGAACGCGGTAGCTCATTCTCTGTATCAGACTGACATACCTGCATACAATTTGCGAGAAAACATATATGACCAGAAAAACAATGACAGCAAACGACTCTACGCCGCCTATATACTCAGAAATTGATCTCCACCCTATAAGGGAGATCGCTGCAATAACGAAAAACGCGTAAAGTGACAAAGAGAAGCAAACATTGAGCAGTCGATTTGGCCATTCTGGGCCTTTTTTTTCGTTATAGTATCTACAAAAAGACTGGTCGACACCCAAATAGCCAACATAGGTCAGGACGGTGCCAACGGTGATAAACAAATTAATTTTCCCCAGGTCAGAGGGAACGAATAAGCGAGTATTCACAACAGTCGCAAGCAGCGTAATTACAAGACCGACGTAGGAACTAGCAGAAAAGCCCAGCAGGTTTTTTATAAATGAAACGGCGCCTTGGTGCTTTTGTTCGCTCACTAGCAGCTCTTTTTTTCTCTCGCTAAAGCAAATTCGTCCTTCTTGTCGCGTAAATTAGCTTGCCGATATAAATAGCAGAACAAGATCGCAAGAATGACCCAGACGCAATGTATGCGCAGCATACTACTGGAGCAAAAACTAACCATTACGAAAAAAACGGGGAAGACCGTGCACAATACACGGTTCATTAAGCTGCCCTTTCCTTTAAAAGCTGAAAAGAACGCGGACAGAAGGGGGATCAGGGTAGCAAAAACAACAATGCCGTAATCGGACAACAGCTCGAATATGGAGCAGTGCGGACTGTACCCCATAATCCTTTGAGTCGCACCGGGTCCATTTCCTATTAAAAACCCAGGATCCACCGACAAGGAGAGCGTCTCGAGTATCCTATCAACTCGAAACGAGTCGTCGATAACTGTCGTCGATAGACTTTCGCCGCTCATGGACACAAGCATTGAGTAAATCGGGTCAAAAAGCAATCCGACAGCTATGGCCAATAATCCCATAGTGCAGAATAATATTACCTTATATGTTCTTTTTGAATTGCGATCCCCAACTTTTGAATACAAACCCAATGCTAAAAATAGCAACATTGAGACCACGAGGGATATATCACAAAGACGAGAGCCAATCTGGAACACAAGCGCCACTAACGCAAAAGCTACCAGATATTTAATCCTTGATTGTACGATTAAAAGCGACGCGGGGATCATAAGGCAAAGCAATGTCGCGTTATCGTTCACGTTAACTTGAAAACCAGCCGTCAAATTACCAAACATCCTTTGATATCGTTCATCGAAGTTCGCATAATGGGTACCGCTATAGATTTCGAAAACGCATGCTACGATCGTAATGAGGATGCAGATAAGCAAAGCCTTCGAGTATAAAGATAAGGTGTCTTTCTTTTTCATTGCAGTACAAACAATAAGATAGATAAACAGCGCGTTCGCGCAAGAAGATATGAATACCGTCGTATTGCTATTCTCGAAATGTAAAACAAAGCCAAATATTGCAAAGAAAAGCCAGGCTAACGCAAAATAATGCGCTGGTGAATCCGGCTTACGTCCAAATATACTTTTTGCTTCAAAAACGACAGAAGCTACAAGAAACGCCAAATAAATAGGAACAACTCCGGCGATTTTATAAATATCCCCAAAAGCAACGCTGACAATTGCGAAAGCAATCATCAGTTCGCCAACTGTATATTTTTCCAAGAAGGAACGCATGCCTAATTCATAACAAGTTTGTCGATAATGGCTTGATAATGCGAGGATGCTTTCTCTATTGAAAAATTATCAAGAGCGAACTGCTTGGCACTAGCCTCGATATAATCCCATCGTGAAGCATCGAAACTAATGCAGTCAAAAAGGGCCTCCGACAATTGCTTAACATCCAAATCAACCAAACATCCGAATTGCGGCTTTACGATTGCGCTAGTATTACCAACATTTGTCGCAATGCAATAACAACCAGAAGCTATTGCCTCCAGCAGGGCTTGAGAGGGGTAGTTCTCTTCCGACTGCAAAGAACAAAACACTCGTGCAAATGGAGCAATTTCATCCATTTTCCTAAGACCACTGAGCTGGACAATATCTGAACAATGCGCTTCGGCGATCATTTGTCCAAGCACTTTATTTTGCTCACCAAGCCCACAGATCAAAGCGCGATAACCATGTTCTCTTAATGATGCTTGAATTTCTATTACAGCTTTTACAAAAGTGATTGGGTTTTTTTCAGGTACTAGCCTTCCGGCAAAATATATTATTCTTTCTTTTTTTCTCTTTATTAAGTAATCAGACATCATAGGCAAAGTACAAGGCGTAACCGAAACTTGCTTTTTTGGGAATCGACGACCTAAGATATCTTTCGTATCCGGATACAGGGTATCTAAGTGATTTGAAAGGAGCACGTTTATCAGCATAGGGATCTCATGCCATTTTTTCTTGAAAGTCCAACTCGCGTATGGGACAGTAACAAACATCATGAGTCTTTTACTTCGTGCAATACACGAAGCGATTATTCCGTCTTTGGTAAGCATCATGCAGTCATCAAAGCAAACTACATCAAAGCGTTCTCTAATCAAATAATTCATCAAAGCGAAATGACTGCCAACATATTTCACCATATCCCAACTTGTGAGATATTTCTCTAAAAAGCCTTTCATTTCCTGTTCTGGGTTATATCCTCTTATGACAACTTTTATGTCATATCGCTCTCGATCCATTCTTGAAAAGATACTGCATAGCCTGTGTTCCGCTCCCCCTACCCCCTGCCATGGATGTCTTTTCTTTCCTAAGGGAAGATATAATGCAACACGAATTTTTCTCGATTTTTTCTCAGCTATTTGGCTATCTTTCATAGGCTCTTTCATCGTTACGACCAAATTATGGTGGCCTTTGATATCTTAAGCTATGCTTCTAAAAGTACCGGATAGTAGATAACGATAGGTGCTCAACTTCATGCGCAACAGTAAATCGACTTTAGATGTGGTTTTGCGTCAGGTCATAAACGCACCGCAGTAGCCTAACGCCAGAACGGATTATCATCGTGCGCCCCGCCCCGTGAACACAATGACCGCCGTTTTTGCCATGATCCTCGCGTCCAGCAGCAGGCCCCGGTTCTCGATGTACTCCAAGTCGTACATGACCTTGTTCCTCGGCAGCAGCTCGTAGCCGCCGGTCACCTGGGCGAGGCCGGAGATGCCCGGCCGCACGAGGGTCCTCTGGTCGAAGCCGACTATGCGCTTCTCGAACTCCCCGGCGAAGGCGGGGCGCTCGGGGCGGGGGCCGATCAGTGACATGTCGCCCTTGACGACGTTCCAGAACTGGGGCAGCTCGTCGAGGCGGGTGCGGCGCATGAGACGGCCGAAGGGCGTGACGCGCGGGTCGTCGCCGGCGGCCCAGCGGGCGCCGTTGGCCTCGGCGTCCAAGTACATGCTGCGGAACTTGTACATCTCGAACACGCGGCCGCCCCTCCCCACCCGGCGCTGGGCGTAGACGGCGGGGCCGGGCGAGTCAAGCCGCACCTTGCAGGCGACGACGGCCATGGGGATCGCGAGCAGGACCAGCGCGGCCGAGCTGGCGACGAGGTCGAAGGCGCGTTTCGCGAAGTCGTAGAGGGGCTTGCGCGCGAGCTCCACCCTCGGCAGGACGACCACCTCGTCGCCGGGCATGAGCTCCTCGAGCACCTCCCGGGGGATGTCGGCGGGCTTTATGCCGGGGGTGTACTGCGCCTCCTCGAGGATTTCGGCGGCCTCCTCGGCCGCGTCCTCTGAGTCGATCGCCCCGGCGACCGCCGACTTCCCGACCCCGTCGGTCAGATTTCCATAACCCGGGTTATCAATAAAAGATGGGGTCCGGCATGAGAAAAGGAGCGAAATCCCAGTTCAGTGGGATGGCTGCAAAACGTAAAGACTATAGCGTCATTCGTTAAACCAGGGTTCCTAATTTGAATAAAGCTGTATCAATGATCCGGTGCAATACAGCTCTGCAGGAATCACGGGGTCATAGTGACCCCGTGATTCCGTTTGTTTAAAACTTATTATTACATCAATTAATATTATATATTTTTATATATAACTAATCTGAGCATATAATCCGCTGCAGCCCCTAAGCCTCTCCAAGCAACTTCGGCAGCTCGTCTATGGTTCGGCAAGCGTAATCAGGGCTTTCGGCCTCCAGCGCTGCCTCTGGGAACATGCCCCATAGCGCCGCCACGGTCGTGCAGCCGGCACCGTTTCCGGCTTTGATGTCGAAGGGGCTGTCGCCGACGTAGACGCATTCCTTGGGTCGCAGGCCGAGCAGATCGCAACCGTGAACCACCGGGCCGGGATCGGGCTTGTAGGCGGGCCAGTCATCGGAGCCTATGAGGAAGTCGAAACCAGCGTCCAACCCAAACACGGACAGGCCGCGCAGGGCCGCCTCGTGACGCTTCGAAGTCACCACGCCGAGGGCCAGTCCCCTGCCCCGCAACTCGGCAAGCGCATCGGCAACACCGGGGAAGATGCCGACAAGGTCGTCGTGAACCCGCTCGTTGTACGCGCGATAGGTGCCGAGCAGCTCATCATGCACAACCTGGTCATCCGTGAAATCCCACATCTGGACGGTAAGGGGCTGGCCCACCTTCGCCATGAGCCGCTCGTCGGGGATGCTCTTTCCCAACACCGTTTCCACCGCGTGCCGAAACGACACCAAGATCAGGCGCTCGGTGTCGAGCAGGGTGCCGTCCAAGTCGAAAAGCACTCCGCGCACGCCGGCAAGCGCCGCCCCGGGACATGCCGAAAGCGGCGCGGCCCCGGAAGCCGCGCCGCCGGAAAACCCGTCGCTCATCGGGCGAACAGCTCGCCGAACAGGTCGGCCTCGGAGCCCCACACCTTCGTGTTGCGCTGCGTGAACGCGATGGCCTCGGTGAGCGCCGTAAGCGAGATGTCGCGTCGCGCCCCCGTCTTGCGATGCTTGATCTCAACCTTGCCTTCGGCCAGCCCGCGCTTGCCCACCACGACCTGCAAGGGCCAACCCACCAGGTCGGCGTCGGCGAACTTCACGCCGGCGCGCTCGCTGCGGTCGTCGATGACAATCTCCAAGCCGAGCTTGGCCAAGTCGACGGCCAGCTTCTCGGCCGCCGGCTGCACCTCGTCGTCGCCCACGGTGAGCGGCAGCACGCATACGTGCGCCGGTGCCACCGAGAAGGGCCACGCGATGCCGTTCTCGTCGTTGTGCTGCTCCACGATGGCAGCCATGGAGCGCGAGATGCCCACGCCGTAGCAGCCCATGAGGAACGGCTGCTCGCTGCCGTCCTCCGCCATGAACGTCGCGCCCATGGACTTCGAGTACTTGTCGCCCAACTGGAAAACCTGCGACACCTCGATGCCGCGCGCGCCCTCGAGCGGCAGCCCGCACTTCGGGCAGCTGTCGCCGGGCTTTACGATGCAGAGGTCGGCCCACTCGTCCACCTTGAAGTCGACGCCCAGCTGCGCACCCACGTAGTGGTAGCCGTCCTCGTTCGCGCCCACGACCCACTTCGGCACGGCCTGCAGGCTGCGCGCCGCGATGACGTGCGCGCTCTCGGGCAGGCCGACCGGGCCCATGGAACCCTTGTGCAGGCCGAACGCCTCCATGTCCTCGTCGGTAAGCAGCGTGAAGCCGCCGGCAGCGCGTTCCGCCTTCAACTCGTTGAGCTCGTGGTCACCGGGAATGAACATGACCACGAGGTCGCCCGCGTCGTTCTTGCCCGACAGCGCCTTCACCGTGGACGATTCGGGAATGTCCAAAAACGCCGCCAGCTCGGCGATGGTGTGCACGTCCGGCGTGGCCACCTTCTCCATGGCCGGCACGTCGTAGACGGTCGGACGCGCCAGGCAGTCGCCCGCCTCGGCGTTGGCCGCCCAGCCGCACGTGCAGTGCACGAGCTCGGCCTCGCCCGCGTCGGCGAGCGCCATGAACTCGCAGGTGACGCTGCCGCCGATCTGACCGGAATCGGCTTCGACGGGACGGTAGTCCATATCCATGCGATCGCAGATGCGCCCGTACGCCTCGCTCATCTCGTCGTAGGTCTTCTGCAGCGACTCCTGACTCGCGTGGAAGCTGTAGGCGTCCTTCATGATGAACTCGCGGCTGCGCAAAAGGCCGAAGCGCGGACGGATCTCGTCGCGGAACTTCACCTGGATCTGGTAGAGCGAAAGCGGCAGCTCCTTGTACGAGCGCAGCTCGTTGCGCACGAGCGCGGTGATGAGCTCCTCGTGGGTGGGCCCGAGGCAGAACTCGCGATCATGGCGGTCGACCAGGCGCATGAGCTCCGGACCGTAGTCGTCCCAGCGGCCGCTCTCGTGCCACAGCTCGCCCGGCTGCAGCGCCGGCATCATGATCTCCTGCGCGCCGATGGCGTCCATTTCCTCGCGCACGATGCGCTCCACCTTGGCCAGCACGCGCTTGCCCAGCGGCAGGAACGTGTACACGCCCGAAGCCGTCTTGCGGATCATGCCGGCGCGCAGCAGCAGCTTGTGGCTGGCGATCTCCGCGTCGGTGGGGTCCTCCTTGAGCGTGGGCACGTACAGCTCGCTCATGCGCATGATATTCGCGTTCGTCATAATCTTCCTATCTCCTCCATCAAAGCGTCCACGATGGCCTTCTCCTCCACCTTGCGGACGACGTTACCATGGGAAAACACCACGCCCGATCCCGCTCCGCACGCCACGCCGATGTCGGCGTCGGCGGCCTCGCCCGGGCCGTTCACCACGCAGCCCATGACGGCCACCTTGAGCGGCTTGTCCAAGTTCGCGATGCGCTCCTCCACCTCGCGCGCCAGCCCGATGAGGTCCACCTGGCAGCGCCCGCACGTGGGGCAGCTGATGAGCTCCGGCGAGCGTCGACGCAGGTCGAGCGCCGCAAGCAGCGTCCAACAGGCGCGCACTTCCTGCACGGGATCGTCGGTAAGCGAGATGCGCAGCGTGTCGCCGATACCCTCTTCCAGCAGAATGCCCAAACCGCAGGCCGACTTGATGACGCCTTGGAACGTGGTGCCGGCCTCCGTGACGCCGATGTGCAGCGGCACCTGGGGAAGCTCGCGCGCGAGCTGGCGGTACGTGGCGACCGTGGCCATGACGTCGTGCGCCTTCGCGCTGACCACCAGGTCGCGGAAACCGCGCCCCTCGCAGTAGCGCACGTAGTCGGCGGCCGAACGCGCCAGCTTCTGGGCCAGCGTCAAATCGTCGCGCGCGGCCAGCTCGGTGTCGAGCGAGCCGGCGTTCACGCCGATGCGGATGGGGATGCCCGCCACTCCCGCCGCATCGAGCACGGCGTCGGTCTTGGCCAATCCCCCGATGTTGCCGGGGTTGATGCGCAGCTTCGCCGCGCCGCGCCGCGCCGCCTCCACCGCGATGTCCGCCGAGAAGTGGATGTCGGCCACCACCGGCAGCGGCGATTGGGCGCACACGGCCTCGAAAGCGTCCAGGCACGCGCGACGCGGAATGGCCATGCGCACGACCTCGCAGCCGGCGGCGGCCAGCGCCTCGATCTGCCCGAGGTTCGCCGCCACGTCGTCGGCTGGGGCGTTCAGCATAGACTGCACGACGACGGGCGCGCCGCCGCCGAGCGGCACGTCGCCCACCATGACCCGCCGGGTCGCCTCGTTCGGCCTTGCTGTGCAGGACATACGCCTCTCCCATCCCACGCGCTTGATCGCATGTCGGAATATTGTACCGCCGAACGGCCTTCGATCGGCCCCGTTTCACGAAAGCTGCCGCAAAAACCGCGCAGGGGCGGAGGATGGGGGCGATGGGGGCTGTTTGAGAAAGAAGGCTAGCCCGGGTTGTCCCGTAGGGGCGCTCTCCAGAGCGCCCGTTCCGGCGCAGCCGGAAAAGCAACCGAGGGCCTCGTTCTCGCGCTGCGCGCGAGCGGGCGCTCTGGAGAGCGCCCCTACGGAGTCTATGAGGCATGCGGCTTTCTCTGCGGACACTGTCGTTCGCGCGAAGCGCGAAATCCGCCGTCCAGGTTGCCTCGGCAGGCGAGCGCAGCGATGCCTGCCATGCGGCCGAAAGCCGCATAACGGCCGCCCAGGTCGACCCGCGCTTCGCGCGCAAGCGCGAAAACTACCGCCCAGGTTGGCGTAGTAAGTCAGCGAGGGCCGTCCTCGTGCCCGAGATCGTGGGGATCGCGCGGGCGAAGCGTACTTCGGTACGCGAGTCCGCGGGATCGCCGCGAGATCGGGTGCGAGGACGGGCCGCAGCGTCGAGGGGTTCCGGCGGCTGTAAGCCGCCGGAACTCACCAGTTCCCGAACACGAAGCGCTGTATGTCCTGGTTCGCCATGACCAGGAAGAAACCCAGGAACAGCAGCATGCCCGCCGCCGAGACGTAGTTGAGGGCCTTCGTGGACACGACGCGCCGCGAGATCTTCTGGAACACCTCCACCACGAAACGGCCGCCGTCGAGCGGCGGGATGGGCAGCAGGTTCATGATGCCAAGCGACACCGAGATCATGGCGGTGAACTGCAGAACCCCCATGAGCCCCATGTCCACCGCGCTCTTCGACATCACCGCGATACCGATGATGGACGTGGAGTTCGACACGGTGTCGGCGGCCGTCGCCGGGTTGAACAGGCTGGCCACCATCACCACCACCTGGCCGATGTAGGAGAAGCCGGCCTGCACCGATTGCAGCGGCGACATGACCGCATGGTAGAAGATGCCCGTGTTCGGGCTCTGCGCCTCGTAACCGATGACGGAGAACATCAGCACGAACAGCAGCACCGCGAACAGCAGGTTCACGAACACGCCGGCCACGAGGATGACCGAGCGCTTCCAGAACGGCAGCGCCCGGTACTGCTGCCGGTACTCGCTTTCGAACAGCGCATGGGTGTCGGCCACGGGGCGCGCCTCGCCGAGCGCATAGGACGGCGGGACGGGCTGCATGGCCGCCTCGGCGGCTTTGACCTGCTTCTTCGTGGGACGCACTTCGACGGCGCGGTACGTGTTGTACTGGTCCTTCTTCGTGGGGCCCTTGATGCTGCCCCATTCCACCAGCTCTTCGAGCGCCTCGTAGGCGTCGTCGTCGGATATGCCGCAGTCGCGCGCGATGTCCTCCATGTTGGCGGTGCCGCGGCGGTACAGCGCGGCGAGCGCCTGCTCCAAATGCGGGCTCATCTCGCCCGCTTCCATGCCGCACACCTTCGCGTACCCGCCGAGCGGCACGGCCGTCACGCCGAAGCGCGTGCCGCCCCGCGTGAAACCGACGCTGGGGCCGGGAAGGCCCAGCATGAACTCCGTCACCCGCACGCCGAACGCGCGCGCCGCCAGATAGTGCCCGCCCTCGTGGATGAACACGAGGAAGCCGAGCAGGATCGTGGCGTATACGATCATCAAGACTATATCCATGAACTCGAATCCTTTCGGGAACGAGACGAAAGCCTGCAACGCGCGGCCACCGCGCGTGCGCCCATTATAGGAAACGGGAAGCCCCGCAGGCCAGAGCACGGGAAAAACCTACAAGCGCTGTGGAAAACGTACACGAGCACGGAACGAAGGACGCGTGCGGGCACCGGTGATCGGAGGCGCGAGCAAGAAGCGGACCGGAAACGGAAGGGACGCAACGAAAGCAAAACACCCGCCGCCGCAGTCAACCTAGCGCACTTCGAGGCTGGCGAAGATGTCGTCCCAAAACGCCGGATCGGCGTCGTACTCGTAATCATGGTAGCCGCAAAGCGCGAACCCGGCGGTGTCCCGATCCACCTCGACAACGTACATCTTGGACATCCCCGTAGCGCCCTCATGCGCGCTGGACGTGCCGAAGACGAAGGCGCGATGCCCGTTCAGCACGATGGGATCGGGCCCGGAGTAAACGACGTTTCGGTAGTGCTCCGCCAGACCCCCGAACATCTGGGCCGACTGCTCCGATTCCTTGGCCTTTTCTTCCAGCACCGCAGCGCGCGCGGGAGCCTGCTCTTGCGCCTGGTCGGCGTATCCCAGCAGATCGTCGAAGGCTATGCCCGAGATCTCCCCCACCGTGAACCCATGCGAGAAATCGTCATCGCCCACCAGGGCCTGCGAAACCGCGACCTCCTTGCCGAACAGATCCGTCGTCCTCGGCTCCGACTCGTCGATCACCCACAGGGTGTCGGGGTAGCCCAGGGAAACGCGGCCCACCGTGACCCTGTGGGGGAAGTCGACTGCGCCGTCGACCACCTGGACAAGCGGCGGGTTCTCCGTCGAAGACGGCGCGGAGGAACATCCCGTTGCTAACAGGCACCCGGCGAGCGTCGAAAGCGCGAGAGCGCAGCATGCCGCCCGAACGAAGCCGGGCCGCACCGCCCGTCCATACCTCGCGTCCATCTCGAACCTCCCTGCTGTCGAGTTCCGATCCGCCGCCCCTCGCTCTTAGCGCCCCGCGATCCACGCGCGCGCCTCGGCGCGGGCCCACGCGTCCACGGCTTCCAGCTGCTCCAAGCTCTCCACGCGCTGCACGTCGTGCGCGTCCATGACGGCCTCCACGCACTCCGCGATGCCCAAATACGTGCCCTCTTCAGCCAGAAACGCGGCCACGGCCACCTCGTTCGCGGCGTTCATGGCGCAGGGCAGCGTGCCGCCCCGCTCGCCGGCAGCGCGCGCGAGCGCGAGGCAGCGGAATGTGTCGGTGTCGGGCGCGGCGAACGCGAGCGAGCCCAGCTTCGTGAAATCGAGCGGCTCCACCGGCGCGTCCCAGCGCGCGGGATACGACAGCGCGAACTGGATGGGGATGCGCATGTCGGTGGTGCCGAGGTGCGCCTTCACGCTGCCGTCGGCGAACTCTACCATGGAGTGGATGGCGCTCTGCGGCTGCACCACCACGCTGATGCGGTCGTAGGGCATGGCGAACAGATGGTGCGCCTCGATGACCTCCAAACCCTTGTTCATGAGCGTGGACGAGTCGATGGATATCTTCGCGCCCATGTTCCACGTGGGGTGCGCGAGCGCCTGGGCGGGCGTGATGCCGCCCAGCTCGGCGCGCGTGCGCCCGCGGAACGGGCCGCCCGACGCGGTCACCCACAAGCGCGCCACCTCGCGCGCGTCCTCGCCCAGCAGGCACTGGTAGATGGCGCCGTGCTCCGAGTCGATGGGCATGAGCGCGCCGGCCGGCCCCGTGGCGGGTGCCGCGCCGTCCGCGCGTCGCTGCGCGTCGACGGCAGCCGCCAGCGGCATGATGAGGTCGCCGCCCACCACGAGCGACTCCTTGTTCGCCAGCGCCAGCACCTTGCCCGCGCGCAGCGTCTCGTAGCTCGCGCGCAGCCCGGCCGCGCCCACGAGCGCGTTCACCACGATGTCGGCCTCGGGCAGGCGCACGAGATCGACCACCGCTTGCGCGCCGAACCCGAGCGAGCCCTTGCTCCCTACGCTGCGCCGCGCCACGGCCTCGGCCAGCGACGATGACGCTGACGCCGTGCGGGATCCTTCGACTCCGGCCGCTTCGCGGCCTCCGCTCAGGATGACAGGGGACTTGCCGCTCCGCGCCCTGCTTGGGATGGTAGAGGGCGCCCCGCCACGCGCCTGCGCGCGCAGCTCGTCGGCCACCGGCTCGCCCGCCAGCCGCTCGTCGCCCACCGTCAAATGGCGCACGCCGAACTCCCGCGCTTGCGCCAGCAGCTCGCCCGCCCGCGTGCCCACGGCCATGCCCACGACCTCCAGCTCGTCGGCATGCCGTCGCACCACGTCCAGCGTCTGCGTGCCGATGGACCCGGAGGATCCCAGAACCACGATGCGTTTCATGCGCGCCTCCTACAGCGATGGTGCATGCGTCCAACCATTCGCATTATCGCAGGTTGAAACCTTTACGTCACGGGTTGTTCCAACGTCGGCGAGGGCGGCTGCACCGCGCAACCGCCCTGTAGGGCAAGGGTTCTGCCCTTGCCGTTCAACAAGATGCGCCTTCACAGGTCGACGGCAAGGGCAGAACCCTTGCCCTACAGAAACATCTCTTTTCTGGCGCGTTCGGTGCAACTCCTCAACCTAGTAGGGGATGCACCCTCCCCCAACCAGCAAGATAGCCGAGGTCACGGCCACCAGGAACAACGAGTCGCATCGATCGAGCAGGCCGCCGTGCCCCGGCATGATGGTGCCGGAGTCCTTGAACCCCGAATTGCGCTTGATGCGGCTCTCAGCCAGATCGCCCAACACGCCCATCAATCCGCTGATCAGGCCGAACGCCAGCGCCTGAAACACGCTCATCGTCACACCGGGAATGAACGACATACCCCACCAGAACAGCATCGAGGCCACGAGCCCGGCCAGGAAGCCCTCCCAGCTCTTCTTCGGCGACGTGCGCGGCGCCAGCTTGTGCTTCCCGAACTTGCTTCCCACCAGGTACGCGAACGAGTCGTTCGCCCACACGCTCAGGAATATGCCCAACACGAGCACCCCGCCCCACGGGTCGGGCAGCGCGCCGCGCACCACCACGATGCCGGACAGCAGCAGCCCGGTGTAGGCGGCGCCGAAGAAGCTCACGCCCACGTCGGGCACGCGCGCCCGCATCCAGAACACGTACCACACGATCAGCGCCAGCAGCAGCGCCAGGCTCACGTACAGCGCCCCGTTCAAGCCGAGGAAGAACACGCTCACGGGATACAGCATGGCCGCGATGATGCCCAGCATCTCGTTGGGCAGCTTCGCATCGGATCGCAGCATGTAGTAGAACTCGCCGGCCGAGATGCCGGCCGTGGCCACGAGCAGCGCGAGCGTGGTCCACTCGCTTGCCAGCACGCAGATCACGGAGACGGCGATGTAGATGAACCCCGTGCGGAACCGCACCTGGAAGTTCGTCGGGTTCTTCAGCTTCTTGGGCGTCTTGTCCTGCGCGAAATCCTTGAGCTTCTCCGTGCGCGTGCGCTCGTCGGCCGCACGCTCGGCTTCGAGCTCCGCATCGGGCCGCGCAGCCACCTACTTCACCGCCCCGAACCGCCGGTCGCGCCCTTGGAACTCCAACAGCGCGCGCAAGAACTCGTAGCGGTCGAAGTCGGGCCACAGCACGTCGGTGCACACGAACTCGGCATACGCGATCTGCCACAGCAGGAAGTTCGACACGCGCATTTCGCCGCTCGTGCGGATGAGCAGGTCGGGATCGGGGATGTCGGCCGTGTACAGATGCCGCGCGAACGACTCCTCGGTGAGCTCCTCGGGGGCGCGTCCCGCGCGCACCGCCGCATGGGCCTCGTCCATGAACGAGCGCATGGCGTCCATCAGCTCCACGCGGCCGCCGTAGTTCACGGCCACCACGAGCGTCATGCCGTCGTTGTCCTTCGTCTTCTCCCACGCCTTGGCGAACGCGTCGCGCGTCTTCTTCGGCAGCGCGTCGGTGCGCCCGATGGTCATGACGCGCACGTGCTCCTCGTGCAGCCCGTCGACCTCGGCCAGCATGGTGGTGGCGAACAGGTTCATGAGGCCGATGACCTCGTCCTGGGGCCGCTTCCAGTTCTCCGACGAGAACGAGTAGATGGTGAGGTAGCGCACGCCCACGTCGGACGCGCAGCGGATGGTCTCGCGCACCGCCTCGATGCCGGCCTTGTGGCCGAACAGGCGGTTCTTTCCCCGCTCCTTCGCCCAGCGCCCGTTGCCGTCCATGATGACGGCCACATGCTCCGGCACCGCGGCAGCATCGAGCCGCGTCGGATCGAGGTCCGCCGGCGGATTCGGGAATATGTAGTCGAGCGGTTTGTTCATGTAAGACACGTTTCGAACGAGGGAAGAGGGACAAACGCGGTTCGGGAGGGCGATCTCCCGATCGCCCGTTCGCGCGCTAGCGCGAAAACGCGAACCGCAGCTGCTTTTCCGGCTTCGCCGGAACGGGCGATCTGGAGATCGCCCCTACGGAGTCGACCTGCGGGGAACCCTACGCGAGGGTCGACCTACGAGGTCTCCTTCGCAGCTAGATCTCCATGACCTCCGCTTCCTTCTTCTTGAAAGCCTCGTCCACCTGGGCCACGTACTTGTCGGTGAGCTTCTGCACCTCGGCCTGCGCGCGGCGCTCGTCGTCCTCGGGAAGGTTGTCGTCCTTCACGGAGCGCTCGATGGCGGCGTTGGCGTCCTGGCGGGCCTTGCGCACGGCGACGCGGGCCTCTTCGGCGTAGTTCTTGCACTGCTTCACCAGCTCGCGGCGGCGCTCCTCGGTAAGCGAGGGGAACGGCAGGCGGATGCACGAGCCGTCGTTCGACGGCGTCACGCCCAAATCGCTCTCCATGATGGCGTGCTCGATGGCGCCCAGCACGCCCTTGTCCCACGGCTCGATGACCAGCATGTGCGCATCGGGCGTCTTGATGCCGGCCATTTGGTTCACCGGCGTGGGCACGCCGTAGTAATCGACCTTGATGCGGTCGAGCAGCATGGCGTTCGCCCGCCCCGTGCGCACCGAGCCGAACGCGTCGCCCAGCGACGTGAGCGCCTTCTCCATGCGCTCCTCGGCCTGCAGCATAATATCGTCAACCATAGCGGCTCCTTTCGCCCAACTCCCTGCGGTGCGGCGGCGCGCACCGATCGTCCGCGCCGGAGCGCGAATGCATGTCTATTCTACCGTGGTTCCCACGTTTTCGCCCTTCAAAGCGCGCGAAATGTTGCCTTCGACCGTCAGGTCGAACACGATCATGGGCATGTCGTTGTCCATGCACAGCGACGTGGCCGTGGAATCCATGACGTTCAGCCCGCGCGAGAGCACGTCCATGTAGCTGATGCGGTCGAAGCGCTTCGCATCCGGGTTCTTGGACGGGTCGCTGTCGTAGACGCCGTCCACCTTCGTGGCCTTCATGAGACAGTCCACGTCGAGCTCGCAGGCGCGCAGCGCGGCCGTGGTGTCGGTGGTGAAGTAGGGGTTGCCCGTGCCGGCGGCCAGGATGACCACGCGGCCCTTCTCCAGGTGGCGCACGGCGCGGCGGCGGATGTAGGGCTCGGACACCTCCTGCATGGTGATGGCGCTCTGCACGCGCGAGAAGATGCCATGGCGCTCGAAGGCGTCTTGCAAAGCCAAGGCGTTCATAACCGTGGCCAGCATGCCGATGTAGTCGGCCTGCGCGCGATCCATGCCCTCGGCCGATCCGGCCAAGCCGCGGAAGATGTTGCCGCCGCCCACGACCACGGCCACCTCGACCTCGTCCTCAACGATGTCGGCGATCTCGTCGGCCAGCGCGTCGACCACCTTCGGGTCGATGCCGTAGCCGACGTCGCCCGCCAGCGCCTCGCCCGAAAGCTTCAGCAGCACGCGCGGGTACGCGTAGCCGCGCTCGCGGACGCGCGCCCACTTCTCAAGCTCCTCGACGTTCTCTTCCGCCTTGGCCCTTTCATCCGCCATGAATCCAACCCCTTCGACGACCGTTCTGTGTGCATACGTTGAGCCAATCTTACCCGAAAACGCACGGGGTCGCGCTCTTTGCAGGGCCTTTTTCAGGCATTTCACGCAATGAGCAAACGCCAGGAGGGCCCTGACGCAAGCAGCCCCCTCGGCTAAAACCGAGGGGGCTGCGATGGCGCGTTGTTGCGAACGAGCGAGTGGCGAGGTTACGCCGCGTTCTGGTTGGAGCCGCCGTTTCCGCCGAGCAAGCGCTCGAGCATCGAGGACGACGAGCTGTTCTGCTGCGTGGCGCTCTGGGAGCTGTCATCGGAGCCCAGCGTGACCTCGATCTGCTTCGTCTCGCCGTTGCGGTTCACTTCCAGCGTGACCTTGTCGCCGGGGTTCTTCGCGCGGATGTCCAGCATGAGGTCGCTCGCGGACTCCACGTTGTTCCCGTCGAACTTGGTGATGATGTCGCCCTTCTCGATGCCCGCCTCGGCCGCGCCGGAGCCGCTGTACACGTTGGCGACGTAGGCGCCGGAATCGACGGACAGGCCGTAGCGCTGGGCGTTCTGCGCGTTGACGTTCGACAGCGAGACGCCGAGCTGAGCGTGGGTGGGCGTCTTGCCGTCGATGATCTGCTGCGCGATGTTCACCGCGTAGTTCACCGGGATGGCGAAGCCGACGCCGGAGTAGTTGCCCGAATACGACGTGATGAGCGTGTTGATGCCGATGAGCTTGCCGTCGGAATCGACGAGCGCACCGCCCGAGTTGCCGGGGTTGATGGCGGCGTCGGTCTGGATCATGTTGGCGTAGATGGTGGTCGTGCCCGAGCCGCCTTGCTGGGCCGAGCTGGAGCCGTCCATGATCTGGGAGCGGCTCGTGGCCGACACGATGCCGGTGGCCACGGACTGCTCGAGGCCGAACGGGCTGCCGATGGTCATGACCCACTCGCCGATGATGAGGTTGTCGGAATCGCCGATCTCAATGGGCTTGAGGTCGCTCGCGTTCTTGGCCTTCACCACGGCCAAATCGGAGCTGGGATCGGTGCCCACGACCTCGGCGTCGTACTGCTCGCCCTCGATGGTCACCTTGAGCGCGTCGGCGCCTTCCACCACGTGGTTGTTCGTGATGATGTAGCCGTCCTTCGTCAGCACGACGCCGCTGCCGAGCGACGACTGCGTGAGCGTGCCCGACCCGCTGTTGGAGCTGTAGCCGTATCCGTACATGCCGGCCGACTGGTTCGTGTACACGTCGATGGCCACGACGGAGGGCAGCGACTTCTTCGCCACGGCCTCGGGCAGCGTGAGGTCTTCGTCGTTCGCGTTGACGGAGCCGCCGTCCGTGGAGCCGATGACGGTTTGGGAGCCGCCGTTCGAGGACGAGCCGTTCGCGGCCTGCCAGATGCCGAACCCGCCAAGGCCGATGACGCAGGCGAGCGCCGCGCCCGCGAAGGCGAGCAGGAACGTGCGCAAACCGTGCGACTTCTTCTCGACGGCGACCTTGCCGGGCGTGTGCTGCGGCTGGTAGGGCTGTTGGTAAGGCTGCTGGTAAGAGGGCTGCTGGCCCGTTTGGGCGGCATGCTGGGCATGCTCGTCGCCCGGGTTCGGCGGAACGGGTCCGCCGACGGGGGTGTTTCCGTGCATATCGGTCATGTGGTTCACACTCCTTGGGTATCGTGGTGGTCGATGATCGCCATACTCAGTAGATGATGGCGCTACCATAGCACGTGAGGTATTTGATCAGGTCTCCTTTGACGCAAATGTCATCTTCGCGTCATGGAATTACACCGTTTGGTGTACAAGGCGTACACCGGCTGGCGCACACCGCGCGGTCGTGCGCGCCTCGTGCGGGAAGACCGTGCGTGGTATGATGGGCATCATCGTCATCGAGGATGTGCAAGGAGCGCTCATGTCCGACCAAACGCCTCCGCGACGCACCGCCGCGCAGCGCTTCCAAGCGCTGTACGTGCGCACGCTGCTGCGCCTGCTGCCGCACCTGCTATCGCTGTTCCGGCATACGTCGCCGAGAATCCGCGCCGAAGTCGATTATCTGGCACCGGGGTACACGTTCATGCTGTCCGTGCGCGGGACGGGTCTGACCTGCGTGTGCGCGCGAACCGCCCAGGGCTCGTTCAAACGCGTGCCCCCGCGCGCCGTGGCTTGCGACGTCGAGCCAGGAAGCGGCCTCGACTCCGCCGACAAGGGCGCGGCCACCGTCGACTACGTCATCGACTTCCGCTCGCTCGCCTACGCGTTCCTCTGCTTCTCGGGCGGCATGACGCTCCAGGACGCGCTCGCGCAGCGCGCGTTCTCCACGCGCGGCCCCAACGACACGGGCGTCGCCCTCACCTATATGTTCACGGCGCTGCTGAAGATGTTCTTCGGCTGGCGCAAGGCGTACCGCCCCAGCCCGTCGACGACGGCGACGTCGTAAGAGAGGAAGAGCCTGATTTGCCATAGCCTTCGTTTTTGTCCGCGCACCGACAAACGCTTGATCTGCTTTTATACGGAATAGCACCAGTTCATCGCGCTGGACAAAAAAGCGAGCTATGGTAGGTTTCGCACCGAAAGGCAAAGGAGTCAACGTGAAAGCATTCGAGTTCGCCTGCCCCACCAAGATCATCGCGGGAGCGCACGCGCTTGACAAGCTGCCCGACGAGCTGGCGGACCGCGGGGTAGAGCATCCGCTGGTCATGACGGACGCTGGCCTGGTGAAGCTGGGAGTGGCGGCGAAGCTTACCGACGTGCTGGACGCGGCCGGCGTCGCCTACGACCTGTTCGACCAGGTGCCGCCCGACTCGTCGATGGACGTGGTGAACGAGGTGGCGCGCCTCTACGCCGAGCGCGGCTGCGACGGGTTCGTGGCCATCGGCGGCGGCTCGGTCATCGACACCACGAAGGGCGCGGCGGCATCGCTCGCCTGCGAGGGCGTGGACTTCGCCACGCTGCAGGGCTCGGAGATCCTCCACGCGGACCTGCCGCCGTTCGTCGCCGTGCCCACCACGGCCGGCACCGGCAGCGAGGTCACGCTCGTGGCCGTGGTGGCCGACACGCACAAGCACGCGAAGCTGTCGTTCACCTCGTACAAGCTGGTGCCGCACGCGGCCATCCTCGACCCGGCGCTCACCTCGTCGCTGCCGCCGAAGCTCACGGCCACCACCGGCATGGACGCGCTCACGCACGCCATCGAGGCGTACACGTCCATCCAGAAGAACCCCGTGTCCGACGCGTTCGCCGTCAAGGCCATCGAGCTCATCGCGCAAAACCTGCCGCGCGCCTGCGCGCAAGGCGACGACGCCGACGCGCGTGCGAACCTGGCGCTGGCCTCGCTTTTGGCGGGCGCGGCGTTCTCGAACGCCATGGTGGGCGTCGTGCACGCGCTCGGCCATTCGCTGGGCGGCCTTTGCCACATACCGCACGGCCAGGCCATGATGATGCTGCTCCCCCACTGCGTGCGCTTCAACCTCTACCACGGCGTCCACGCGGGCGTGTACGGCGAGCTGCTGGCGCACCTGGCGCCCAACCGCGCAGCCGAACTGGGTCCAGCGGCGATGCCCGCCGAGCGCGACCTGGCCTTCTGCGACGAGCTGTTCGCGCTGAACGAGCGCTACCACCGCGACTACGGCGTGCCCCTCAAGCTGTCCGAGCTAGGCGTGGAGCACGACCAGCTGGCCGCCGTGGCCAAGCAGGCCCGCTACGACGGCGCGGCCCTGTACAACGAAGTGGAGATAACGCTGGAAGACGCCCTGGAGATTCTGGAAGCGACGTACTAGCCACAAAGACGACCCCCGTAGGGGCGGCCTGCGCGCCTACGGGAAACCGACGAGCGCCGAGAGCAAAGGAACTGCCATGACCACCGCACCAACCTTCGAAAGCGTCGCCGACGTCGAGGCGCAGGCGCAGCGGATGCGCGATTTCTACCTGACGGGCGCCACCCTCGACATCGAGTTCCGTCGCCAGGCGCTCGTGAAGCTGAAGGCCTACCTCAAGGCCAACGAGGAGCGCATCCTGGCCGCGCTCACCGCCGACCTGGGGAAAGCCCCCTTCGAAGGTTACGCCACGGAACTCGGCTTGGTGTACGACGAGATCAACACCTGCCTGAAGCACCTGAACTCGTGGACGCGCCCTCGCCGCGTGCGCACGCCCCTCGTGCACTTCCACTCCACGTCGAAGGTGTACCCGAGCCCGCTCGGCGTGGTGCTGGTGCTGAGCCCGTGGAACTACCCCGTGCAGCTGGCGCTCGTGCCGATGGTGGACGCCATCGCGGCCGGCAACTGCGTGGCGCTCAAGCCGTCGCGCACGTCGAAGCACACGAGCGAGCTTTTGATCGACATCCTGGCCAACGTGTTCCCACCCGAGTTCGTGTGCGGGTTTCCCGGATCGGGCGCCATGAACGACTGGCTGCTGGACGTGCGCTGGGACAAACTGTTCTTCACCGGCAGCCCGAACGTGGGGCACACCATCATGGAGGCGGCGGCGAAGTTCCTCACACCCGTCACGCTGGAGCTGGGCGGCAAGAGCCCGTGCATCGTGGACGAAACGGCCAACGTGAAGCGCGCGGCGCAGCGCATCGCCTGGGGCAAGGGCATCAACTGCGGGCAGACCTGCGTGGCGCCCGACTACTTCCTCGTGCACGAGAGCGTGGCGGACGACCTGGTGAAACAGCTGGACGCATGCTTTCACCAGTATTACGGTGCGGACATCCTCGCGTGCGAACAGTGGCCGCACATGATATCGCAGCGCCATTTCGAGCGCGTGATGGGGCTCATCGAGCACCGCAACCCGAACGCGTCGGTGGCGTTCGGCGGCCACGGCGACCCGGACACGCTGCGCATCGAGCCCACGTGCTTGCGCGGCGTGACGCTGGACGACCCCGTCATGGGCGAGGAGATATTCGGCCCCGTGCTGCCGGTACTGACGTACCGCACGCTGGACGAGGCGTTCGCCGTCGTGCGCACGTTCGAGAAACCGCTCGCCACCTACGTGTTCAGCGACGACAAGAACGTGCAGCAGCGCGTGATCCGCGAGCTGCCGTTCGGCGGCGCCACCGTCAACGACGTGGTCATCCACTTGGCGAACAACCACATGGGATTCGGCGGCGTGGGCAACTCCGGCATGGGCGCCTACCACGGCAAGGTGGGCTTCGACTGCTTCACGCACTACAAGTCCACGCTGAAGAAGGGCACCTGGTTGGAGATGCCCATCCGCAACCCTCCCTTCGACGATACGAAGATGAGGCTTTTGAAGATGCTGATGAAGTAGCGGCTTGGGCGCCCTTGCCCGGGGCTATGCCGTACGGCGCTCCTCACACACTTCGCGAAAGTTCGTCGCACCGCACGGCATAGCCCCGGGCAAGGGCGGCGGGCTTTTTTGTGGCGGCTTGCAACCTGCGCGGCTGTTGCGAGGAGGGCGGGTTGCGGACTGTTCATGGATGGAGGGGTCAAACCTGCGAGGTAAGCCTACGTTGTAAAAAAACCTGTCAGAAATGCACAAAAACCTGCTTCGTTTGATGATTTGAGAGGGGGCGGAGCGTACGAAGACGATGGCTGTTGCAAGCAAGATTCTTCGTCTTGGCCTTCACCTGCGGTTTTCTTTGAGAGTGTCCGACGGGCTGCCCGCAGATCGCCACACGACCATCAAACGAGGCGGGTTTTTGTGCAAAATCGAAGCCGGAAAATACATCGACCCCCTGGGAGCCGTCGCACGACAGACCCGCGCTAGATTGCAGCTTGCTTCTTGTTGCATACTCGCTTTATAAACCGGAAATTAGCGTTCTCTCATATAGCGCCCTATTTCATCAGGAGTTAATTTTCGCACCTCGGTATAGGGGTATTCTACATATTCTCCGACAGCAAAAACGGGTGCCGTTTGTTTGCATTTCTTGTCTCTATTCCTTTTTAAGAATAGGTGCAGATCGGCGTTATCTGCGAATATCTTATATGACACTCTGCCTTTATTGTTTTCCATCTCATAAATGCCGCAGGACTTTTTTGTCGAGTAGTCGGCTGTTCGCAAATAAAGTTTTGCAATTTCCAATGACTTAAAAGGGAAGTTCCACCTTTGCAACCCTCTGCTTGGGTCGTGTTCTATGCAAATGCAACGTCCACAAGTCCCGCAAATATATTGAGTGTGGGTTTCTAAACATTCGGAAGGATTGAGCAAGGGAGTTATTCTATTTTCATCAGAGTAGCATTCTTCGCACATTCTGCTTTTTCGCTCCTTATTGACTTCTGGTTTGCCGAACACGACCTCCCACACTAAGCCGCGGTCGAAGAGACGCGTCACCAAGCGCGATAAAACGCATGACTGAGCGGATCGCCACGCGACCCGCTCACGCCCTCCGCTCGCCTATGCCTTCTCGATGGGCACTTGGATCTCGGTGAGCCAGTCGGCTTCGGGCGTGTTGCTCCATACGCCGTCGATGTAGCTTTCGCGCGGGGTGTCGGCCACGCGGTAGCCGTTCTTCTCCACCCAATCCAGCGCGAAGGCGTAGGCCTGCGGCAGGTCGGCGTACGAGCCGCGGTGCATGACCGACGCCACCGTCACGGCGGGGATCTCGCGGAACACGATACCGTCGGTTTCCACGCCGAACGAGGTCACGGCCTCGTTGTATTCGAAGCTGATGTCGTGCTCCTTGTATTCGGCATCCAAGTAGCTGATGAAGCAGTACTCGGGCACGGCGCACTGCAGATCGGGGTTCGCGGCGGCCACCGCGCGGCCGATGGCGGGGATGACGTCGAAATACGAGCGATAATCGGGCACGGTGAGCTGCTTCGTGAACACGATGCAGCTGGGGATGTCCTTGACGGTTGCCTGGTAGTCCATGATGTTCTCCTTGTCCTCACGGTGCAGAATGAATGCGATGCGCGCGAGCCGCTCTTCGCGCTCGCGGAGTTCCCGGACCACTTCGGCCTGACGACGCTCCAGCACGGGCCGGGGATCGGCGCCATCCACGATGGCCGCGACCTCGTCCACTGACAGCCCCGCCTGCCGCAGCGACTGGATGCGGTGCAGGTCGAACAGCTGCCCCGTGGTGTACAGCCGGTAGCCGGTCGCACCGTCCACCGCCGCCGGACGCAAGAGCCCGATGCGGTCGTAGTAGTGCAGCGTCTTGACGGTGGTCTTTCCCATTTTCGAGAACTCTCCGATGTAGTACATGCGCACCTCCTTTCGCATCGCATTCAACAGCCTCCCGCACGGGGAGGGTCAAGGGCTTTTCCAAAAAAATTCGCGCCCCGTGCAAACCGCTCTTGCGCGCACGGCCCGCGAGCGGCACGGCGCCCTCGCGCGCCGTGCGCCCACTGCGGAAATGAGGAGATTCCGCAGCGGGCGAAACGTTCCGACGGCATCGCGCGTGTTCTTGATAGGAGCCGAACATCGTGGAATCGCGATGGGCGGCGCAAGCGAGGGCGCGGGCTTTCAGGTTGTTTTCAAGTTCGAACGATACCCTCGTGGTCTGAGAAACCGCACGAAAGGGCACGCATGGCGGACAGGCAGACGAAACGCCAAAGCACCATCCATGGTATCACGACGTACCGGCGCCGACCCTGTGCAAGGGGCGGTCGCCGCGGCAACCGCCCGCTCTTCCGCCGCGGTTTCGCCGACCGCGCAAGCAGCATGCTGGTCCGATGGAAAGCGGCGCTCGCCTGCTTCGGAGCCGGCATCCTCGTGCTTGCGGGCGCGCTCGCGCTTCCGCTGCTCGCCTCTTCCTCGGCAGCGGCCGACGTCGACATCGAGGCGCGGGCAGCAGCGGAGGTGACCAGGCTGCAAAGCGATACCGACAGCAGAGCCCGCAGCGCGGCGCTCGACGTGCCGGCGCTTCCCCAGTACCCCGAGCTCCCCACGGGGTGCGAATCGGTGGCGCTGACGAACGCGCTCATCGCCTGCGGGTTCGACCTGCGAAAAACCGAGATTGCCGAAGCCTGGCTCCCCACGAGCGACCAGGACTTCGTGCGCTCCTTCCTGGGCGATCCCGCCTCCCCCGACGGGAACTCCTGCATGGCGCCCGCCGTCGCCAGCACGGCCGCCGCCTACCTCGAGGCCCACAGAGCCGACCTCGAAGCCGTCGACCTCACGGGCGCCTCGTTCCAGGACCTGCTGGACGAAGTTGCTGCCGGGAACCCCGTCATCGCCTGGTGCACCATCGGCATGGACGAGCCGGGCGACTGTTACCGCACGGCTCAGGTGGACGGCCGCATGTACCGTTTGCTCACGAACAGCCATTGCGTGGTCGTGCGCGGCTACGACCTCGACGCCGGCATCGTGCTGGTCAGCGATTCCTTGGCCGGGCAGGTGGCCTACCCCCTGGACACGTTCGCCGCCCGTTACTACGCCCTGGGCGCGCAGGCCGTGGTGCTGCGCTGAAACGCTATCGGTCGATGCGAAGAACGAGCGAGAGGAAATCCCGCTCGAAGCGATCTTGAAACGAACGGCACGTGTCGAGCAGCCACCCGCGCTCCTCGTGGTAGTTCGCCAATCCTCGCAGGTAGAAGAGCTTGCGATCGTCTGCCACGATGAACGGCATGACGCCTGCGACGAGGCACGAGCGAAACATGAGTATGCGCCCCACACGGCCGTTGCCGTCTTGGAACGGGTGGATGCACTCGAAGCGCCAATGGAAGTCGACGACATCCTCGAGCGATGCCGCATGTTCGTCGAACGAGGCGAGCAACGCGCCGAGTTCGGACTCGACCGCCTCTGGCGCAACGGCAAGAATGCCGCCCACTTCGTTGGGAAGCGACTTGAACGCGCCCGGCTCGAACACGGCATCGGATGCCGCTTGGGCCGTGTTTTGTTTCAGCGTCCGGTGGAACGCGCGAACGAGTTCAGGGGCAAGGGGCTCGTCCGCCGTGTCCAGCATGAGGTCGAACAGCTTGAAGTGGTTCTCGGTTTCCGCGATATCGTCCAGACGGGCATCGCCCGACACGGTGCGCGTTTCGAATATCTGGCGCGTCTGATCGGCCGAGAGGCGGCTTCCCTCGATGCGGTTCGAGTTGTAGGCCAGCTCGACCTGCGTTTTGTGATAAAGGTTGCCCTCGAGCCTGATGGCCTTCTGGCGTCGGTATTCTTCGAGCAGTTGCGTCACGCGGAAACCCCCCTTCTCAAACAAATGCAATATTACCACTTTTAATATGACATTAGTTTGCTTGCCATCCACGCACCAGCGGCGGAGCCGAGATTCCCGGCCCCGCCGCCGACGTTCGCTACCCGCGAGCAGGCTCCTGCTGGGTGATGCAGTGGATGTTGCCGCCGCCGTAGGCAATCTCGCGGGTGGGCACGCCCACGATCTCGCGGTCGGGGAACATCTCCTGCGCCTGCTCACACGCCAGCTCGTCGTACTCGTCGCCGTACTGCGGGAAGATCACGGCGTCGTTCACGATGAGAAAGTTCATGTACGAGGCGATGGCGTAGTCCTCGGTGGTGCGGGGCAGCGTGCCCTCCACGACGTCGATGGCGTCCACTTCCTCCTGCGACAGGTAGGTGGGCACCTTCGGCATGGTGAGCTTGTGCACCTTCAGCTGGCGACCCTTCGCGTCGGTGGCGTTCGACAGCGTGTCGTAGGCGGCGTGGGCGGCCTCGTAGAACGGGTTATCCTCGTCATCGGTCCAGATGCAGGCCACCTCGCCGGGAGCCACGAAGCAGGCCACGTCGTCGATGTGCCCGTTCGTCTCCTCGGGGTCGATACCGTCCTTGATCCAAATGACCTTTTCCGCACCCAGGTACTGGCGCAGGTAGCCCTCGATGTCCTCCTTGGAGAGCTCCGGGTTGCGGCCTTCGGACAACAGGCACATCTCGGTGGTCAAGACCGTGCCCTCGCCGTCCACATGGATGGAGCCGCCTTCCAGCACGAAGTCATCCGGGCGGTAGCGCACGGCGCCGGCCAGATCGGCCACCTTCACGCCCACGAGCGCGTCCTGATCCCACGGGAAGTACAGGCCGTCGACGAGGCCGCCCCAGGCGTTGAAATGCCAGTGCACGGCACGCACGTCGCCCTCGTCGTTCTTGACGAACGTGGGGCCGCAGTCGCGGATCCACGCGTCGTCGGACTCCATCTCGATGACGAGGATGTTGTCGTTGTCGGACAGCGCGTAGCGCGCGGCCTCGTAATCCTCGGGCTTCACGCCCACGCACACGGGCTCGAAGCGCGCGATGGCGCGCGCCACCTCGGCATAGGCCTTCTGCGCGGGCTTCGCGCCGTCGCGCCAGTTGTCGGGCCGGTGCGGCCACAGCATCCAAACGCGCTCCTGCGGCTCGAACTCGGCCGGCATGCGGTAGCCGTCCTGCTTGGGGGTGGATTCGTTCTCGTATATCGTATTCATAAGTACGTCCTTTCAGGTTTGGTGTCATCCTGAGCGAAGCGCTACAGGATAAGTCTTCCGTCATCCTGAGCTCAGGCGGCGAAACCGCCGGAGTCGAAGGATCCCGTGCGGTGCCAACCGCAAGCGCCACTGCTGTCGCCATACGGGATCCTTCGACTCCGCGCCTGCGGCGCTCCGCTCAGGATGACAGAGGGTCGGGCACCCGCGCTCCGCTCTGGATGACAGAGGACGGGCGCTCGCCCTCCGCTCAGGATGGCAGAGGGGCGGTCGCTTGCGATCGCTCAGGATGACAGGGGATTATACCAAGTCGCGCGGCTCGCGACCGATGAGCTCGTCTTCCTCGATGGCGATCTTCTCCGACTCGGGCATTTCCTCGTATCCGTGGGCCACGTCGAACGCCAGCGGGTCGCCGTGCGATCCCATACCGCCGTAATCGTCCTTGCGTCCGCGTGCCGACAGCACGCGCACGATCTCGCCTATCACCACGAAGCACAGCACGCCGATGAGCATGGGTATCTTCGACAGCTCTTCCTCGGAGCCGTTCAGCGGCACGATGGTGGCGATGATGGCCAGCACCAGCAGCACGACCGGCAGCCACGTGACCACCATGAGCACACCGCGGCCGCCCGGCACCTTGAACACGCGGTTCGCGGCGGGGTCCACGCGGCGCAGCTTCAGGAACGCGGGGAACATGGGGATGTAGCTGATGAGCAGGAACACAATGTTCATGGAGAAGAATATCCAGAAGAAGCCATCGAACCCGGCCATCTCCATAAGCGGCGAGAGCAGCACGAGCACGCTCGCCACGATGCCGTTGATGATGGCGGCGCCGGTGGGCATCTGGTTCTTCTTGCTCTCATGCGCGAAGGGCTTGGGCATGTTCTTCTTGCGGGCCGCGTGCTCGGCGACGAAGTTCACGCCGAACGACCAGCTGACCATGTTGCCGAACAGCGTGACAAGGAACACGACGCCCACGGCGATGAACAGCACGCTGCCCACGCCGGACATGATGCCCACCGCGTCCATGATGCCCGAGTCGAGCGACACGTCGAACGTGGGGATGGCCGCGCTGATGCCGAACGAGCTGAACAGGTACAGCGCCGCGATGGCGATGCCGCCGGCGATGATGGCCTTGGGGATTTGCTTGCTGGGATTCTCCATCGACCCCACGTATGTGGTGATGACCTCGAAGCCCATGAAGTTGAACAGGATGATGGACAGATACGTCAGGCTGTTCGAGTCGAGGGTGGGCAGGAACGTCTCGGGCGCCATGTCGTTGGCGAAGCCGTAGTTCACGGCGTACCAGATGCCGAGACCGCCCACCACCACAGCGATGGCCACCTTGAGCACGGCCGCCAGATTGAGGATCCACGCCGAGTCCGACACCTTCGAGAAGCTCAGGAACACGACGATCCAGATGAACGCCAGCTCGATGACGAGCGACGGCACCACGCCCATCTCCATCCCCGTGATCATGGCGATGGTCTCGGGGAACAGGAAGGCGAGCGACGCCATCCACAACGGGAAGTTGATCCAGTAGTACCAGCTCACGCGGCTGCCCCACTTGTCGCCGAACGCGCGGCGCACCCAGTCGTACAGGCCGCCCTCGTCGTCGTAGGTGGTGCCCAGCTCGCTCACCACCAGACCGTACGGCAGCAAAAACGCGATGATGAGGAATATCCACCAGAAGAACTGCGAGTTGCCGATGGCGGCGGCCGGAGCCGCCGCCTCCGCCACGAACACGACCGTGATGACCGAGAGGATCGCGTCGACGAGGCGGAATTTCTTGTTTTTTGCCATGAGACAGGCTCCTTCCGCCCTACGCCACCGGCACTTTCCCGATCTTCTCCAGCATCTCGTTCACGCGGTCGCGGGCGTCGGCCGTGGCGTCCTCGTCCTTCACGGTTTCGGGGCAGAAGTACGCCAGCAGGCCGCGGATGGAATGCTTGCGGTTCTCGGCCTCGTCCCAGCAGATGGACTGGGGGCCGTCGATCACGGCGTCGGTCACTTCCTCGCCGCGGGAGGCGGGCAGGCAGTGCATGAACTTCGCGTCAGGCGCCGCCATGTCCATGAGCTCGGGCGTCACCTGGTACGTGGGGTAGAAGATGGCCATGCGCTCGTCCTTCGACAGCTCCTTGTCGTACAGGCCGTACCACACGTCGGTGTACACGAAGTCGGCGTCCTTCATGGCCGCCTCGCGGTCGTCGGTCACAGACACGCTGCCGCCCGACACCTCGCAGTTCTTCTTGCCGATGGCCAGCAGCTCGTCGCCGATCTGATGGCCCTGGGGGCCGTACTGCACGAAGTCCATGCCCATCTTCGAGCAGATGAACATCTCGGACACGCACACCTGCGTGGCGTCGCCCACGAACACCATCTTGCAGTCCTCGATGCGCTTACCCTCGGGCAAGTGCTCGATCATGGTCATGAGGTCGCCCATCTCCTGCGTGGGGTGGTTGTAGTCCGACATGCCGTTGATGACCGGCGCCGGCGAGTACTTCGCCAGGTTCACCAGGTCCTCGTGGCGGTCGACGCGGGCCATGAGGATGTCCAGCAGGCGGCCCATGACGCGGGCGGAGTCCTCGATGGTCTCGTGCCCGCCCAGCTGGATGGTGCCCGGCGCGAAGAACTCGCCGGCACCGCCCAGGTCGGTCATGGCCGTCTCGAACGAGATGCGCGTGCGCGTGGACACCTGTTGGAAGATCATGCCGAGCGAGCGGTGCTTGAGGATGAGCGGGTAGGCGCCCGCCTCGATCATCTCCTTCATGGCGAGCGAGAGGTCGATGATGTCGAGCAGCTCCTCTTTCGTGAAATCGTTGGTGTCGATGAAGTCTTTCTTGGTCGAACGTGCCATTGCTTCCTCCCATCGGACGGGGTTTTCCGGTTCGCATCGCACCGATTCTGACCACTCGCCGGCACACGCCCGCTGCCACCTCGTGGGTTGACGATGAGCCGTTGTCCGTCCATCATGGTGGCGTTACCGACCGAAAGGACCCCCGCCATGCAGCTACCCGGACTCGTCACCGTTCCGCACGACCAGGCCGCGCTCCTCGATGAGCTCGCCGCCATGGTGGGCACGTGCTTCCTCGAGGAGATGTGGTACGCGACCTGGCTCGAAGCCCTCGACGACCTCGGAGCGGATCGGAGCCGCAAGCTGGCCATCACGCAGGCCGTCATCCACGCGGACTACGAGGTCACCTCCCCCTACGGATGCGTCTACACGCTGGACGACCGTGCGGGGGCGGCGAACGTGTACCTGCGCAGCGAGCTGGGCGGCGCAAGCTGGCCCGCGTTGGAGGAGCAGTCGGCGCGCCGCTTGGAAAGCGTGCTCACCGCAGACGAGCAGGAGGTGCTCGTCCCGCGCGCCGAGGCCATGGAGCCCCTTTCGGACACGAACTGGCCGCTCGCGCTGGCCGGCGATGACGACTACCTGTACTTCATCTCCGCCGGCGTCGACCCCGCACGCCGCGGAAGCGGCGCGTTCGGACGGCTGTTCAAACCCTTCCTGGCCTACGCCGACGAGCACGGCTTGCGCTGCTACCTCGATTGCTACACCGACCGCCTCGAAGGCATCTACGGGCATTACGGCTTCGAGACGGTGGAGCGCAAGACGGCCCCCGGCTTCGACCTGGTCGAGCGCTGCATGGTGCGCAGCCCCCGGTAGCGGCAGCGAGAAGGGAGGCGCCGTGCGCTCGAAGGAACTAGCCAACCTGGCCGGCGTCTCGGTGCGGACGCTGCGCCACTACCATGCCATCGGCCTGCTGCCCGAACCCGCCCGCCATGCCAACGGCTACCGCGACTACGGCGCGGAAGATCTTGCGCGGGTGCTGCGTATCAAGCGGTTGGCATCGCTGGGTTTCCCCCTCGACCAGATCGGGAGCATGCTCGACGAACTGGACGTTGCCGCGGACGGCCCTTGCGCCGCCACGGCCCGCCTCGACGTGCTGGACGCCGAACTCGCCGCCGAAATCGAGAGGCTGGAAGCGCAACGCGCCCTCATAGCCCAGATCAAACACGACCACGTGGCACCCGACCTCCCCACGCGCGGCGGGTATCTCATGAACCTCATGCACGACCTCAAACGCGAGGCGGGCTACGATGTGTCCGCCTTCGAGGAAACGTACGACCGCACGGCCCTCTTGCTGGCATCGCACCTGTACGACGATGACGAATTCGCGGAGATGAAAGAAGCGCTCGTGGCAATCGGCGAACGCGGATTATCCGACGCGATGTACGCCGTCGGCCAGCGCATCGACGACCTGGCACCCGATGCGTCGGAGTCGGAGCGCGCAGCCCTCGCAGAAGAGACCGTCGATGTTCTTCTGCAAATGCTCGACTGCTTCAAGCCCGAAAATTGGCTTCGCGATTACAATGCCGGCGAGAAGATCGTCCTCTCCTACACGCGCAGCGCGTTCAATCCAGCGCAGAACGACGTGGTCGAGCGCGTCGAGGCGGCTATCGGGCGGCATATGTACGATCTTTTGGATGATTCTTCCAAGAAGGCGCTTGACCCCGACGCAACGTCGTAGTTTTAGATCGTTCCCGAACCGAACGCACCCGGAAAGGAACGATCATGGCACACCGACCGACCACCGTACGATTCCTCGCCTCGAGCGCGCTGTCGCTGCTGGGCAATTCCGTTGCCAGCGTCGTGCTGCCCCTCGTGCTGCTCGCCCGCACCGGCGATGCGTTGGCGGCGGGAACCCTCGCCCTCGTCTGCGCGGTGCCGCAGATGCTGGCCGGCCTGTTGGGCGGGGCGCTGCTCGACCGGCTGAACCGCCGCAACGTGTCCATCGTGTCCGACTTCGTGTCGGCCGCGAGCATCGCGCTCATGCCCGTGGTGGATGCGGTTTGGGGCTTGAGCTTCGGCTGGTTCGTGGTGCTGGGCCTGCTGGGAGCCGTGGGCGACATCCCCGGCATGACGGCGCGCGACACGCTGCTTCCGGCCGTGACCAAGCGCGACGGCGTGGACCTGCAGCAGTTTCTCGGCGTGAGCCAGTCCCTCGAATCGCTCGTCACCATCGTCGGCCCCGCGCTCGCGGCCTTCCTTATCGGGTTCGGCGGCGACATCAACGCGCTGTGGGTCACGGCGATCCTGTCCTGTTCGGCGGCGCTCGTCACCGCCACGCTGCCCCGCGAGGTGGGAGCCGTGGCCGACAGGGCGAGCGCCCCGGCGAGCTTCGGAGCCGCAGCGGACGACGAGACGGGAACGGGCGACGCTTCCGCCGCCTCCCCCCTGCGAAGCATCGCGGACGCAGCGCGCTCGTCGCTTGTCGACGGCGTGCGCGTCCTCTTCAAGAACGACACCGTGCTGCGGGCATCCACCCTGCTCACGTTCGGCGTTGTCATGGTCATGGGAAGCTTCCAAGGGCTCGTGCTGCCCGTGCACTTCACCGAGACGGGGCATCCGGAGCAACTGGGGTACGTGCTCTCGGCGCTCTCGGCCGGCATGCTGGCAGGATCGCTCGGCTACGCCGCCCTGGCGCCGCGCGCCCGCAAGCGCGCGTGGTACGTCGCATCGCTCGCAGGTATGGCGGCGGGCGTGGCCGTCATGGGCGCGCTGCCCTCCCTCCCCGTCCTGATCGCCGGCGCGATCGTGATGGGCGTCACCGCCGGGCCCGCCTCGGCCCTGCTCGGCTACTTCGCCTTCGACCGCATTCCCGCCGAGCGCCGCGGCAGCGCCCTCGGCACGCAGAACGCGCTTCTGCTGGCGGCCGCCCCGATTGCCATGTTCGCCACCTCGGTGGTGGTGTCTGCGGCGGGAACAGCCGTCGCCGGGCTCGTGCTGGTGGGAGCCTGGCTGTTGGTCACGGCGGGCGCCCTGGTCGCTAAGAGCATGCGGAAACTGGACCTCCTCGATGGAGGCGAGTCGGCGAACGCCGTCGACCTCGCCCGAGAGCCGGACGCTTCCTAGCAAGCGATGCCCCGTTCCAACACGTGCGGCGGCCGCCCTTTCAGGTTGATGGCGCGTGCGTTGCGCCTTCGCAACGCACGCAGGGCATCCGGAACGGACCCCTTCCCAGCGGCGTACCATGCAGGCTCCACGGCCCGGGCGCCGCGCAGAAGCCGGCGCCCCCAACGAAAGGAGCGCCCCATGGCTGAAACCGCCTTGATAACCGGCGCGACGAGCGGCATCGGCGAATCACTCTGCCTGCTGTTCGCCAGCGACGGCTACAACCTGGTCACTGTCGCCCGCGACGAGAAAGCCCTGAACAAGCAAGCCGAAGAACTGCGCATTCTCGGCATCGACGTGCTGCCCGTCGCCTGCGACCTGTCCGACCCCGACTCCGCGCGCACCATATTCAAGCGCGTATGCGAAGCGGGCAAGCACATCGACGTCCTCGTCAACGACGCTGGCTACAGCCCTGCCGGCCAGTTCTCCGACCTTCCCGTCGCGGACATACGCGCCATGATCCAGGTGAGCGTCACGAGCCTGGCCGAGCTCACGCGCGTGTTCCTGCACCCCATGCTCGAACGCGGGCACGGCCGCATCCTCAACATGAGCTCCATGATGGCGAAAACCCCCTGCCCCTACAACGCGCTCTACGGCGCGGCGAAGGTGTTCGTGCTGTCGTTCTCCACCGCGCTCGCCCGCGAGCTCAAGGGCACGGGCGTGACCGTGACCACCGCCTGCCCCGGTGCCACGCGCACGAACTTCCCGAAGAACGCCGGCCTCCAGAACGCACCGGCTTGGAAGTACTTCTCCATGAACGCCGACGAGACCGCCATCCGCGTGTACCGCTCGCTCATGCGCGGCGAGCTGTGCGCCGTGACCGGCTGGTACAACAAAGTGGGCGCCGTTTCGGTGCGCCTTATGCCCATGGACATGCAGCTGAGCGTGGGCGAATGGCTCATAGGCACGCGCAAGCACCCGCTCGACCACGAAGGCGAGGACCCGAGCAAGGGCGAAGACAACCGCACCGGCAAGGACGGCAACGAAGCGAAGACGAAGCAACAGGAAGGCGGCGGAAAGGAGGGCAAACGCTACGCACGCAAGCATCCGCTCGGACGCGACGGCAAACGCGGTTATTACCACGGCGGCGACGCCGGCACCGACCACCAACCCGAACCGTGGCCCGCAACGGCGCGGCCGCAGGATCCCTGCGGAAGAAGCCATGGCTGGCGCGCGGCCACGATCGGCTGCGCGACGTTGCGCCAGCAAGGCCAAAAGAACCAAGCCGGAACGCAGGAAACGTCCAACAAGCAGAACGAACAAGGTGGACAGGGAGCGCAAGCGCACCAAGGCCGGCAGCAAGCGCAAAGCCAGCAAGGTGGCGGCAAGGGCTTCCACCTCGCCTCCGGACGCCACCACGGCCCCACCAGCGACGGGCTTCCTGCCAGCCTTGGCCGCTTCGCCTGGCACGGCCCCTTTGCCAAATAAACTAGCTCTGACCTGCGAATTCATGACCTTACGCCCTCCTCATACCGATGGTATGAGGAGGGCGTACATACATAAATCACCTCTCGAAACTTTCATATACGTTCAGCGAGCGATATCCCTACGCGCACCGCTGTGAAACGATGCCAACAGGCTTTGGCTCGACACGGCCCCGCCCTGCGCGACGGCCGCGTCAAAACCAGAGGTTTTGGGGAACATGAAAGGAGAGGGAGCGTGATGGTAGAGAAAAGAGACTACACCACCGTCGAACACGAAAAGCCGTATCGCTACGACGAAGACGGATTGCACGTGACCAGAGGGTGCGGATGGTCCGCACCGGGATGCCATCTGGGTTGCGGCGTCCTGCTGTACACCGATACGCACGGCAAGCTCGTCAAAGTGGAGGGAGACCCGGAGAACCCCTTCAACCAAGGGCGCCTGTGCGTCCGCTGCCTCGATTTGCCCGAGGTCGTCTATTCGCCGGACCGCATCCTGCATCCGATGAAGCGCGACCCCGAGAACCGCGGCAAGAACCGGTGGGAACAGGTGGGCTGGGACGAAGCGCTCGACGAAATCGCCCAGATAATGCTGGACGCCAAGGAAGAATACGGCCCGGAATCCGTTGCTTTCTACTCCGGAACCGGCCGCGACATCGGGCAGTACATCACGCGCTTGTGCTGGGGATTCAACAGCCCTAACTTCGTGTTCATGATGTCGGGCCAGTCGTGCTATTCCCCCCGCGTCGCAGGCTGCTTCTCCACCTCGGGCTCGTTCTGGGTCGGCGACTACGCGCAGCAGTTCCCCGACCGCTACGACAACCCGCAGTGGCAGCAGCCCGAACTCATCGTTATCTGGGGCAACAACCCCGTCGTCTCGAACTCCGACGGCCTGTACGGGCACTGGGTGGTCGACTGCATGAAGCGGGGCACGGCGGCCATCGTCGTCGATCCCCGTCTCACCTGGCTCGCCTCGCGAGCCGAGCTCTTCCTGCAGATTCGACCCGGCACCGACGGCGCCCTTGCCCTCGGCATGGTGAACTACCTCGTGGAAAACGACCTCTACGACCACGAGTTCGTCGATCTGTGGTGCTACGGCTTCGACGAGCTGGCGAAACGCGCTCAGGACTATCCGCTTGACGAGGTTGCCGAGATCACGGAGATCCCAGTGGAAGAGATCGCCGCCGCCGCTCGCCGCATCGGAGAGGCCGAGCGGGCCATCCTCCAATGGGGCGTCGCCATCGACCAGATCAAGGAGACCATCCCAACCGCGCAGGCCGTGCTCGCCCTGTTCGAGATAACCGGCAACATCGGCAAGCCCGGCACGATGCAGCAACCCGCGAGCATCCTCAACTACGCAGCCGGCTGGGGCTCCGAATTCCTCACGCCGGAGCAGGAGGCGAAGCGCATCGGCCAAGAGGAGCATCCGCTCATCAAGATGGGTTTTCAGGAGTGCGTGACCGACGACTACATCAGGTGCCTCGAGACGGGCAAGCCCTACCCCATCAAGGTCGCGTGGATGCAGACCACCAACCCCTTGACCTGCACGGGCGTCGACGCGAAGCGCACCCTTGCCGCGCACCTGAACATCGACACCATCGTGTGCGTGGACCTGTTCATGACGCCGACGGCGATGGCGCTGGCAGACTACTTCCTGCCCGCGTGCACGTACGCGGAGCGCAACGGGCTGCGCATCGGCGACGGCGCGCAGCGCGCCGAGACCATCAACAAGGCGATAGAGCCCTTGGGCGAGTCGAAGTCCGACATGCAGATAGCCCTCGAAATCGGCAAACGCATCTCGCCGGAGGCTTGGCCGTGGGAAACCGTAGAGGACATGTACTCCGACATCCTCGAAGAGACGGGGCATTCCTTCGAGGAAATGCAAGAGCTGGCGCCCGGCTATCCGCCATTCGATTACCGCATGCACGAGAAGGGGCTGCTGCGAACCGATGGCAACCCCGGTTTCCAAACCGCAACCGGGCGCATCGAGCTGTGGTGCACCATGTACAACTCCTTGGGCCTCGACCCGCTTCCCTCGTACGAGGAGCCCGTTCCCAGTCCTCGGTCGACGCCGGAGCTGTTCGAGGAGTATCCGCTCGTGCTCACGACGGGCGCCCGCGTTTGGAGCATGTTCCATTCGGAGCATCGCCAGATACCGCGCCTGCGCGCCCTTCACCCCGAGCCGCTCGTGTACGTCAACCCGGTTACCGCCGCGAGGCACGGCGTGAAAGACGGAGACTGGGTGTGGCTGGAGAACCAGCACGGGCGATGCAAGCGCCAGGTGCGCGAAACCCCCATCGTGAACGAGCACACCATCAACACCGACCACGCCTGGTGGCGTCCGGAGGCGCCCTGCGAGCTCGACGACGGCCTCTACGACCTGTGGGACCTCACCGTCGAGAACCTCCTGCCCTACGACTGCGGCGCATCCGGCTTCGGCGCGAACTACAAGAACACGATCTGCAAACTGTATCCGGCAGGGGAAGGAGCGTAGCGATGGGTGCGAAAGGATTGTTGGTCGATTACGAGTGGTGCTCTGGCTGCCACACCTGCGAGGTGGCCTGCCAGCTTGAGCACGGCTACCCGAGCGATCAGTGGGGCATCAAGGTGCACGAGGTGGGCCCATGGGAATACGCCCCGAAGACGTGGCAGTACAGCTACCTGCCCGCGCCCACCGACCAGTGCGATTTGTGCGCCGACCGCATCGCGAAGGGCCATGAGCCCACCTGCGTGAAGCATTGCCAAGCGCAGGTTTTGAAGTACGGGGATCTTGAAAGCCTGGCGAAGGAGCTTGCCTGCAAACCGAAGCAGACCCTGTTCTGCTGCGACGCATCGGCATAAAAACCAAAACTGTTCGTGCCGGCGCCCGACAAGAGGGGAAACAGATCGGCGCCGGCACCACCAAGAAAGGGGATACCAACAATGAGCAAGAAAAGTCGGGCATGGATACCCGTGTGGGCCATCATCATAGCCAGCGTGTTCATCGCGTTCGAGTACGGCAAGGTGCCGCCCGCCGCACCGAACATGATGGAGGTGCTCGGCATCTCCTACACCACCCAGGGCCTCATGATGACGATGTTCTCCATCGCGGCCGTGGTCATGGCGCTGTTCGGCGGCGCGCTCATGGACCGTTTCGGCGCGCGCAAAGTGGTCAGCATCGCCCTGATCGTTTCCATCGTGGGCAACATCGCGGGTTTGTTCTGGACGAGCGACGCGGGAATCCTGGTAACCCGCGCGCTCGAGGGCTGCGGGTACGGCGCGGCCATGACCGCCGGACCGGGCATTATCGCCATGTGGTACGAGCCGAAGAAGCGCGGGCTCGCCAACGGCGTGTGGGGCGCGAACGTCGGCTTCGCCATGATGATCGTGACGTTGTCCGCCACCCCCATCATGGAGAACGGCAACTGGACCGGCATGTGGGTGTTCGGCCTCGTAGGAGCCGTGCTGGCCTTCCTGCTGGTGATCGTGTGCGTCAAGGCTCCCGCCGAATCCGAGCGCAAGGACTTGGAGGAATCCGTCGACGGCAAAGAGGATTCCGAGAAGCACGGGGTTCTGTGGGGCTACCTTGCGCCGCTGTCCCTCCTGAGCGCCGTCATGTTCTTCCTCGTCGGCGGCTCGACCGACGCGTTCAACGCTTTCACCATTCCGTTCCTGAACGTCGAGAACGGCTGGAGCGAGGGCGCGGCGAACCTGTGCGCGACCATCGCGGCGGCGGGCATGTTGGTCGGCGGCACCGCCATGGGCCTCGTTCTCGCGCGGACGAAGGACAAGGGCATGCTTCTTTTCGTCGATATGCTGGTGTGCGCCATTGGCCTCTTCCTGTGGTTTAATCTGGACATCGGCGTTGTCGGAACGTATGTCGTCGCCTTTGTTCTCGGATGCTTCCTCGGTGCCGCCCCGACCGTGTTCTTCGCGATGGCTCCCGAAGTCGCGCGCTCGCCGAAAACGGTTGGCGCCGCAACCGCCGTCGTGGTGCTCGGGCAAAACGGCGGCACGTTGGCGGTGCCCGCGATCGTCGGCATGATTCTCGACAGCGCCGGCTACGGCGCGGCGGCAATAACCATGGGCGCGTTGTCTTTGGCAGCATGCGCGATCTGCCTGTTCGCGTTCCGCCGCATCTACAACAAGAGCAGCCGCAGCACGCTCGAATAGCGACAGGTCGAATACGCGGTTTAAAACGGTGGGCGTCGGTTTCGACCGACGCCCACCTTGAAGGTTCGAGATGAGGTAGCGTTATGAGGGAGCATTGCTTTCCGTGCCGAAACTGCGGGAAATGCCATCCCCCCTTCCGCCAAGGTTTGTGCCCCGCCTGCATGAGCATGAACGAAAGCGGTGCGAAGACGTGCAAAACCTGCGGTTTCGTCTTCCCCGGCTCGCCCGGAACGAAAGGTGGTTTGGATGGCTTTCACCGCACGGCGCAGAAAAGACGAGGCTTAGCCGAGACCACAGGAGAAGACCGTTGACCGCTCAAGAGAGGCAGCTATTTCCCGGAAACGAAGACGCGAAGCCAACCGAAGACGTCGCCCGCGACCTGCTCATCGGCAATAGCTCGAGACGCGTCATCTTGGGCATCGTCGCGCTGGCCGCCTACTGGGCCTGGATCTTCTCGATTTTCCACGCGAACGTGCTGAACCCGTTTTCCACGCCGGATTTCAGCACCTATCTTCTGCTTTGCGTTGTCGTTGCAGGCAGCTCCGCGCTCAGCATGATCGTGTTCGCCCTGCTCGGTTGGTATCTGCAGCGCCTCGTCGACCGCAGGTGGTTTACGGTCGGCGTCGCTTTACTGTCGATTTTGGCGGAGGTTCCCGCGTTTCTCGGGCAGGTGGGAGGCGAACTCGACTTCATGCAAGCGGGCGCGCTGTTCGCTCTCGGAGGATTCGCGTCCTCGTTCGTCTATTTGAAGACCGGTCCCTTCTTCGTGTGGCTTCGGCGTGCCAAGCTCATGCGCAGCATTGCGCTTGCGTTCCTCTTGGCGTCGCTTTTATACGTTCTGCCGCTGTTCATGAATCCCGTGGTGGGCATCGTCATGATAGCCTCCTTCCCCGTCGTTTCCGTTGCGTGCTCGCACCTGGCGAACAAAGGCATGGGACCGAAGCGGCTCGAGGCCGCCACGTCGTACCGCGCCTACCTCAAAGCGGTTCTCGAACGGTTCCGCGAGTTCGTCCCCACGTTGCCCCGTACCCTTTTGTACGCGCTTGTGTTCGGCGTGACGTCTTACGCCGTGCTCAACCTCGCCGTGGAGAACGGGTTGGTTGCGGTGATCGCCGCCTCGATTGCGGTATCGTCTTTGGCGTTTGCGGTGTACGTGCTGTCGAAGAAAGTGGAGGCCGACTCCGATTTGTACCGCATGCTCCTTCTTCCGCTTATCGCCCTTGCGGTGCTGCCGTTTCCCTATGTTCCAGAACTGCTTAAGATCTTTTTCCTAGCGTTGGTCATTTTTGGGTTCACCTGCTTCGACGCTATAACCTGGGGCGATTTGGCCGACGAGATAAGCGACCGCCAGCTGCCGATATACGTGTCGTACGCGCCGCCCACCATCGGCAACTTCGTGGGCATCTTCATCGGATGGTCGGTTGGGGCGCTGCTGTATGCCGAGCTGGAAAGCGCGGGGTTCGATACGGGATTCTCCATCTTCTCGATAATCATCGTGATCGCGCTGGTGGTGCTGCTGGTGTGGGATCTCGTGAAAAGTCGGAAGGAAGAATCCGGCGAGCCGCAGGCGGACGCGTTTCTGGACAAGTGGAAAGCGGCGTGCGAAGAGATCGCCGAAGCGCACGAGCTGACCAACCAGGAGACGAGAATCCACACGATGCTGGCGCGCGGGCGAAACCAGCACTACATTGCGGAAGAGCTGGTCATCTCGCCGCACACCATCAAGACCCACACCTACCATATATACAAGAAGCTGGGCGTGCACTCGCAGCAGGAACTGATCGACATGGTCGAGGCCAAGCTGTAGAGCTGCGCGGGTAGCCGTCCAGTCGCGCAGCTTTCGCAATCGCCCTGTAGGGGCTGTATCAAAAGTGTCGTTTTCGCTAATCGTATAGGGCAAGGGCTCTGCCCTTGCCGCTCAACAAGGCACGTTACCGCAGGTAGACGGCAAGGGCAGAGCCCTTGCCCTACAGGGACGACTACGAGAAACGCGTATTCTGACGACTTTTGATACAGGCCCTACGAAAAGCCGAGCTTGTCGGCGCGTTCGGCGCCTCTCTTTGCTCAGGCCTTTTGCCAGCTCGTGGAGCCTATCTCGCCCAGCGAGAACGCGCGGCCGTCGTAGCCGATGCGGGTGACGCTGGCGTTCGGGATCTTCACCGGGTCGTTCACGCGCGGCGGGTCCAGCAGGTACACCAGCGTGCGCACCACGAACGAGTGCGTGACCACCAGGGCGTTTCCGCCACCGGCCAACCTCACGGCCTCCCCCGCTTCCGCGAAGAAGCCGGACAGCCTTCGCTCGATGGCGTCGAAGCGCTCGGCACGGCCCGACGTGTCGGCGCGCGCGATGACGTCGGCCACTTCGGGCAGCCGGCGGTTGTGCTCCTCGAAGGGCAGCTCCTCGCCGAACCCGGCGGTGAGCGCCGCATGCAGCAATTCGCCCGGCTCGCCTTCCAAGTCTCCGTAGCACCACTCGCGCAGGCGCGGGTCGTGAGCGAGGGGGAACGGCGCGTCGGCGCAGCGCACGGGACGCAGCCCGCCGTATTCGATGGCCGACGAGGGACCGTTCGGCACGCAGGTGGGCGGGAACGTCTCGGGCGGAGCGTACGCCTCGCCGCGCTGCGCCGCCCGAGCTCCCAGCAGCGCGTCGAGCGTTTGCACGGCCCGCCCGCTGTCGCTGGAGAACGCCGCGGCGAACTCCACGTCGGCTAAACCGCGCCCCAGAGTCTGCGCTCCGCGCACGCCCTCGTCCGTGAGCGGCGTGTCGCACCAGCCCTGCACCTTGCCCATGACGTTGAACAGCGTCTGCCCGTGGCGCACCACGTAGAACGTCACCGGCGCGTTGTCGGCGGGAAAGTCGGCGGCAGGCAGCGCGAGCGTCCGGCGAGACGCGGCAAGCCCGTCGGCGCAAGACGCGAGTGCGCCTTTTCCGCACCGCTCCCCCGTCATGGCAGCTTGCACACGTCGACCCACGTGCAGGGCTCGGCGCAGCGTTCCAGCTCGTCGGGAGCCAGGCGCACGGCGCTCGCCGCGCTGCCCGCCGCCGGGTACACGGTGTCGAACCGGCGCAGGGATTCGTCCAGGTACACGTCCACGCCGTCGTTCACGGCGAACGGGCATACGCCGCCCACGCCGTGGCCGATGAGCGGCTCGGCTTCCTCGGCTTTGAGCATCTTCGCCTTGCAACCGAACCGCGCTTTGAACTTCGCGTTGTCGATGCGCGCGTCGCCGGCCGCCACCACGAGCGCCACCCGCTCGCCCACGTGGAACGACAGCGTCTTGGCGATGCGCGCCGGCTCGCAGCCAACGGCCGCGGCCGCCAACTCCACCGTCGCGCTCGATGTCTCGAACTCCAGCACGCGATCGTCCATGCCGCGCTCCCGCAAGTACGCCTTCACTTTGTCGATAGCCATGCCGAGCCTTCCATCCCGCAGCCGTTTTTCACCACAGTATACCAGCGGATGCACGCTGATCTCCGCGTTTCGCGTCTGCGCGCCCGCGCGCCGCGCGGGCGGCGCCTCTCCCATCGGGCCAAAGGAATCCGTGGGCTTTTATCGCGAACCGAGCTGGCAGCTCGACGCAAAGCGCCGGAAGACGGCGGCAGGGGGCCGCCTTGACCAAGCCTTGCCAGTGACGGTTTTGGGGCAGAGGCGCTCCCGCTTGCTAGGCATCGGCATGCGTTGACAACGATGCCCTCCCGGAAAGAGACAAGCCTTCGATCGCCAGCCATCGACGCACGCTGATGACCGCATGTTTGCCTTCAGGAGGGGCGACCCACTCCGATGCGGGAACGCAGACGAGCTCGCCGACAGCGGTCCGGCGCAAGAGTGCGGGGCGTTTGGTGCAAAAATCACCGATGTCCCCCTGCGACTCGAACCAAAAGGCCCGCATTGCCGCACCCTCCGCACACATTGCCAGTATTTCCCCAGTTCGCAGCATTTCCGCACAGAATAAATGCTTGCACCAAGAGTGGCAAAACGGGGGTGTCGGTGATTTTTGCACCACGGAAGGCATGAAACGACGCATTGGAGGCTGAAAGGCGCTTTACGCATCCGCCGTACCCAGAACGGCAACCGCCTTATTTCCGGCGCGCCATGCACGACCGGCCAAATCGGGCACGTTGCACGCAGCGATGCCGATCCCAACGCCTATGCGCGGCTGCGCTAATACCGCATACCCACGTGCTGCGGCACCGATCCTGTATGCCAACGTGCGGCGGCGCCAATCCCGCGCGCTATCGCGCGGATGCGCCAGCTTGGCGCGCCGCGCGACCAACCAAGGACGGCGCCTGCACAAGGCCGCCGTCGAGCCGTCTGAAGAACCCGAACAGCAGCAAGGAGCCCGAGCGGCGCCTCGAGCGCGAGGGGTCCTACCCTTCGTACTTCGCGAGGAACGCCTTCGTGCGCTCGTGCTGCGGGTTGTTGATAACCTGGCCGGGCGCGCCTTCCTCCACCACGTAGCCGTCCGCCATGAACACGATGCGATCGGCCACGTCGCGCGCGAAGCTCATCTCGTGCGTGACGATAACCATGGTCATGCGCTCCGCCGCCAGATCGCGGATGACCCTGAGAACCTCCTGCGTGAGCTCCGGGTCGAGCGCGCTCGTAGGCTCGTCGAAGTAAAGGATGTCGGGGTTGAGCGCGAGGGCCCGGGCGATGGCGACCCGCTGCTGCTGTCCGCCCGACAGCTCGCAAGGCACCATGTCCTCTTTCCCGGCCAAGCCCATCTTCGCCAGCACGGCACGCGCCTGGCGTTCGGCCTCGGCCTTGTCGCGCTTCTGCACGCGAATGGGCGCGTCGGCTACGTTGCGCAACACGCTGTAGTGAGGAAACAGGTTGAAGTTTTGGAACACCAGGCCGAAACGCGACTTCGCCTCACGCTGCACGGTCTTTCCCGCATACACGGCGCGTCCGTCCACACCGCTTTGCACGACTTCCAGATCGCCGTAAGACAGCGATCCGCGCTCGAACGTTTCCAGCAGCGTCGCGCAGCGCAGAAACGTCGACTTGCCCGATCCGCTGGGGCCGATGATGGCCACCACCTCGCCCCGCCGCACCGAAAGGCTGATATCATGCAGCACCTCGGTATCGCCGAAGCTCTTCTCTATGCTCTCGAGGCTGACGACGACGTCCGCCTTCGACCCGCTTGCGGTTTGAGCCATATCAGCGCTCGCCTCCTTATTCATGGTAGTAGTCCAGCTTCTTCTCAATGCGGTTCAAAATGACTTCGATGATGAAGTTGAACACCCAGTAGAACAACCCGGCCACGGCGAACGCCCACAGGTTCTTCATGGATGCCACCAGGGCCTTCGCCTCGCTGAACATCTCGGCCACGCCGATGACGAACGCGAGCGACGTGTCCTTCACCAATGTGATGATCTCGTTGCCCATGGCGGGCAGAATGCGCTTGATAACCTGTGGCAGAACGATAAGCATGAACGTCTGGAAGCGCGAGTAGCCCAGCACATGCGCGGCCTCGTACTGCCCTTGCGGAATGGACTGGATGCCGCTGCGGTAGATTTCGGCGAAGTACGCCGCGTAGTTGATGATGAACGCGATGATGCAGGCGGTGAACTTGTAATCGGTTCCCAACGAGATGCCGAACAGGTAGTACGGTCCGAAGAAGATGGCGAACATCTGCAGCATGAGCGGGGTTCCGCGCATGACCGAGATGTAGAAGCGCGTGATCAGGGCAAGGGGCTTGAACCTGCTCATGCGGGCGAGCGCCACCACCACGCCCAGGGGCAGCGCCCCCAGAAGCGTGAGGAAGAATATCTGCAGCGAGACGCCGAACCCTTGGGCCAACATGCCCACCATCGTAGAAAACTCCACCGATCAACCTCTCTCACGACGCGACAACGGGCGGGAACCTCGTCCCCGCCCGTCTCGAACCTTCTTGCCCGCACGCCCTTCGCGGCGCACGCGCGGCGCTTGCGCGGCGGCTGCCGCGAAACCGCATCGGCCTACTTCAGCACCCAGTTGTCGAACGACACGCCGTATTCGGCGTACTTCTCGCACAGCTGCTTGATGGTACCGTCGGCGTACATCTCCTTGAGCGTGGCCGTCACCTTGTCGGCCATCTCGGTATTGCCCTTCTTGAAGCCCACGCCGTAGTGCTCGGACGACAGCGGCTCGGCCAATTTCACGTACTTGTCGTTGCCCGCCATGTTGTAGTCGGCGATGGACAGGTCGCAGGCCACGGCATCGACGGCACCGGACTCCAGCTGCATGAACGCCGTGTTGTAGTCGGCGATGGTGTCGAGCGCGGCGAACTTGGCCACGGCGTCGGCGTAGTCCTCGCCCTCCAGTACGTCGAGCGCGGCGGAATCAACCTGCGTCATGACCGTCTTGCCGGCCAGATCGTCGATCGACTTGACGTCGCTGCCCTTCTTCACCACGATGACCTGCTCGTTGAGCATGTACGGCTCGGTGAAGGCGTAGTCGGCCTCGCGTCCTTCGATGGTGAAGCCGTTCCAGATGCACGTGATGGCGCCGCTGTCGATGAGCGCGTCTTTGGCATCCCAGTCGATGGCCTCGAGCTTCAGGTCCCAACCGTTGCGCTCGCACACTTCCTTAGCCATGTCGAGGTCGATGCCGGCGAACTCGCCGTCGTCGCCCACGAATCCGTAGGGCGGGTATGCCTTGTCGAAGCCGACGGTGAACGTGGTGGCGTCTGCAGCGCCGTCTCCCGCTCCTTCGGACTTCTGCGCGTCGCCGCCGCTGGAGCAGCCGGCCAGCATGACCGCCGTGAGCGCGAGCGTCGCCGCCGCGACGACGAGCGCCTTGAGATTCTTCTTCATAGGTTCATCCTCCCGTGTCCCTGCAGCCGACGTCCGCTTCCCCCGGTCGCGGGCCCCTCGGCTGCTTTTCTACTTTACTGCGCTAAAGTGCTTGCGCCAGTATAGCATACGAATTCGCAACGTACACGTCCCTCCGATATCTGCGCTGGACACGGGCGCCAGCGGCACAGCGTCTTACTTCCGCACGCCGGTCATGGTTTGCTCCACGATGCTGTTCATGACGTCGGCCGTGAGCGTGCCCGCCACGTAACCGAACACGTTGCCGTCCTTGTCGATCATGAACGTGGTGGGGAACGACCCCACGCCGTACGCGGAGAACATCTTGCCGGACGTGTCCATGAGCACGGGGTACGTCATACCCTCCTTGTCGATGAAGGCCTTGACCTCGTCCACGGACACGTCGCTGTTCTGCGGGCGGTCCGCCGTCTTGGGGTTCGCCACGCCCAGCACCACCAGGTCGCCCTCGTTCTCGCCGCGGTCGCGGTACAGCGCCTCGATGTCGGGTATCTCGCGTTGGCACGGCCCGCACCAGCTGGCCCAGAAGTTCAGGAACACCGTCTTGCCGCGGTAGTCGGACAACTTGTGCTCCGCCCCGTTCTGATCGACCAGCACCATGTCGGACAGCGGGGCCGCTTGGGCGTTCGCGTTGGACGGCGCCGCGCTTCCCGCATCGCCCGATGCGTCCGTCGAGCCGCCGCCCGATGCGCCCGCAGACGCATCGCTGCCCGCGTTATCCGAACCGCCCGCGTCGGCCGGCTGCTCCTGCGCGGCCGGTGCGGCGCCGAACGACGAGAGGTAGCTCGTCACGCCGTTCATCCACCCGGTCGCGGTCATGAGGCCCATGACGATGAGCAGCGCGCCGCCCACCTTCACCGTGTACTTCACCACGTTGCCGTGGGTGCGGAAGAACCGCAGCACCTCGCCGGTGAACAGACCGACCGCCAAAAACGGCAGCACGAAGCCCAGCGTGTACACGCCCACGAGCGCGTAGCCCATCGCCGCCGAGGCGCTCGACGACGCCAAAAGCAGCACGCTGGCCAGCACCGGCCCCACGCACGGCGTCCACGCGAAGCTGAACGTGAAGCCCAACACCAGCGCCACCAGCGGGTTCATGGCGAACCGACCCAGGTTGAACGGCAGCCTGCGTTCGGTTTCGATGACGCGCGTCTTGCCGAACGCGCCCAGCATGTACAGGCCGAACGCCGCCATCACGATGCCGGCCACCACCGAGAACACGCGCTGGTTGCCTGTGAAGAACTGCCCGAGCGCCGTGAACCCGAAGCCCAGCAGAAAGAACGCGAAGCTCACGCCGATCACGAAGAACAGCGTGTTTACCAGCACCTTCACGCACGGGTACTCGATGGTGCCGTCGTCGTTTTTCTTCGCCGCGCCGCCGGCCAGATAGCCCACGTACAGCGGGATGAGCGGCAGCACGCACGGAGAGAAGAAGCTCAACAGCCCTTGCACGAACACGGTCAGCGCCGGAACGCTCGTTTCAAGCGAGAAACCCATGGTTGCTCCTAGCGGTCGTCGTCGGCGGAGGGATCCGTCGATCGCGAAAAAACAAGAAGAGGCGTCAGCGCGCCGAAGGCGCAACGGCAGACGGGGAGATAGAACGTCCCTCGGCCCACGGCACGGTCTGCGGTCAGGTGGCTACGCCGACTTCGGAACAGCCGAGCCGTCGCCGAAAATGCGCTTGTCGATGGAGCCGACCGTGATCCGCTCCAAACGCTCTAGGCATCCGGCGTCCAAATCTGCGAAAATATCGTCCATGATACCGGCCATGCCCGAAGCCACCAGGCACTTCTTATCGGCGCTGCCGCTGTGCCACCGCGCTTCCACGAAACGCACGCCAAGCGCTTCGGCGACGGAGGCCAAATTGGTCTGGGCCGCGTCCCCGGAGAACCGGTAGCCGCCCTCGTTGCCCTCGCGCGTTTCCACGAGCCCGGCGCGTTTCAGAGGCGCCATGATCTTGCGCACGCGCGCCGCATTCGTGCACACGTTCTCCGCCAACGCCTCGCTCGACACGACGCTCTGCTTGTGGTTCAAGAACACCAAGGCATGCACCGCAACAATGAAATCGCTGTTCACTTCCATCGCCCGCCTTCGCACCGGCTCCGACATTGCCGGCCTTCGCTTCAACTGTTTCTATTACTTATACAGTATATTCTGTACAAAAGAAAGGTACAGTTTAGGAAACCCACAAACCTTTGAACCCGATCGGCAGAGGGAACGTTCCGAAACGCACGTTTTTCGTCCGAATGTTGCATCGCCGGAAAGGGGGCGGAGGCCCCGACTTCCGCACCCTTTCATAACGCCTGATCGCGACGTCGCGCCGATGCGCCCTGAAGGGCGGTCGCAGCACCCTGGGTCGCCGGCCGACCCAGCGGAAGCCGAAAACGCAACATAGGGGCGAAAAACGTGCGTTTCGGAGCCGCGCCCTTGCCCTACGGGGTGGGCGTCGGTCGCGATCGGGCCGCCAAGCCGCGCCCGGGGCGCATCACCGCTTCAGGCTCGACAGGATGCCGGGGCGCGCGGGCGGGTTCGGCAGGTGGATGAGACGCGGCTCGAAGTCGAACAGCTCGTCGGTGGACACGACGCTGCTCACCTCAAGGCAGCTCTTCAGGCAGGCGTCGGCGCACAGGTTGCACTGCACGCAATCGGACGCGGAGAACTCCAGGAAGCTGCCCTCCCCCTCCTCGGGCACCAGGTCGCTCTTCTTGAGCGCGCCCGTGGGGCAGAACACCGCGCACATGCCGCACGACGAGCAGGCCTCCGCGTCGATCTGCACGCTGCCGAACAGGCGCGTGTCTATCTCGGGAACCACCGACGGCCCCAGGCTGTCCATGGCGTCGAGCACGTGCATGCGCCGCACGGGGTTGAACTGCGGCAGCGTGCCCGCGTCGGACATGCGCAGCCGCTCGCGGAGCGTTTGAGCCGCCGCGCCGCCCTTCTTGATGAAGGCCACTTCCACCGTTTTCTCGGCGGCGGTCAGAGCCGTTCCCTTCGCCTGCGAGAAGAAGCCGCGACGCGAGGCGCCGAGCAGGCTGCGCTTGTCCTCCAGCAGCACGTCGTCGGGGAACGCCGATGCGCGCTCGACGCGGATGTCCGAGCCCTGGGCGGCCAGCAGCTGGTTCGCCGAGGCCACGGTGGCGTCGATACCGGGCACGTTCGCGCGAAACTTGCAGGTGGAGCACGTGCCGTCCACCAGCAGGATGTCGCGCACGTCGCGGGCGGCCAACTCCAGCAGCACGCTCTCCTCCATGCGCGCGAGGCAGGGCACCTCCGCGAACTTGGACGGATCGCCCAGATGCTTCGATGCGATGCGCGCGCACGCGAACACGGCGCGCCCGCCCACGGCCACCACGGCGTTGGCGACGGCCACCGCCAAATCCTCGTCAAGCGGCTGGAGCGGGATCAGCGCCTCGGTGGGGCACACGACCGTGCACGCCCCGCACGCCACGCACAGCTCGCTGTCCAGCGACAGCACGTTGTCCACCGCGCCCACGGCGTCGGTCGGGCACGCGTCGGAGCACTTCCGACACGACGAGTGGCGGTTGCGCACCACCGTGCAACGGTCGGGGGCGAGAAACACGGCCTTGCTCTCCAGAGCCTCGGCCACTTCCACGATATCGATGAGGTTGGGCATGCCTATCCTTCCAGGAACGACTCCTCGAGCGCGTGCAGCTCGTCAGGAGTGTTCGCGTTGATGAAACATCCGCCCATGGGCTCCGCTTCCAACACCTTGCTCTGGGGAAACTCCAGCACCTTCACGTCGTCGAAGAATGCCTGGGCACGCTTCTCGCCGCGATCGAGGGCACGTCGAACGGCCGGCAGGCAGGCCATACGACGGTACATGGCGTGGAACGGCTCGAAGCCGTGCTTGTTCACGGGCACCACCACGTCGGCGCCCGACTCGTTCATGGCCAGCGCCTCGGCCACCACGAGCGAGCCCGAGGCGAACACCATGTCGCACGCCACCACGGCCACATAGGGGTTGCGGGCGGCCTGCATGGCCGTATAGAGACCCGGCAACGCCCCGCGGTAGTCGAACGCGTCGCAGACGAGCTGAATACGGTACTGCGGGAACTCGGCGTGCAGGAACGTGAGGTTGTCGGGCTCGTTCGTCGTTATGACCAGGTCGTCGGACACCGGTGCCAAGCGCTCCACCAATCGCGAGATGAGCGGGCGTCCCGCGAAGGGGACGGTGGCCTTGCTGCGGCCCATGCGCCGGCTCTCGCCGCCCGCCTGTATGACCACGGTGACGCGCGGCCGCACGTAGTACTGCTCCACGAAATCGGCGAGGCCCGCGATGTCGCTCAGGTCGAACGCCGGCACGTTGTACAGCTCGGCGGCGTGGATGGCCTCTTCGATGTCGGTGGCCACCGCCACCGTGTCGGACGTGGGAAGCTTGTTGGAAATGTCCACGTGGTCGGGATGCTGCACCTTGAAGTGCGAGCCCTCGGCCGTAGGCTCGCCGCCGTCTTCCGTCTGGTTCAGAACCGCGCGCGCCTCCTCGTCGTCGGCCGGCGGCACGGTGCCGCGCGTGAACTGCGTGAAATCGGTGCCCAGGGGCCAGCCGCGGCGCGCGCCCTCGGCGAACACGTCCGCCACGCGGGAGTCCGCCTCGTTGCCCGAGCGCATGATCTCGATGGTGGGCAGGCCGCTTTTGCGGTACCCCTCCACGATGACGATGTCGTGGCCGTACATGCTGCGCACGATGTCGGCGCACTCCACCTCGCCCTCGATCGACTTGATACGCGCGATCTGGCCCGGCGCGGCGATGACCGTCTCGCTCGCACCGGCGGCGCGGTGACGGTAGGAGTCCTTACCGGGGTAGTCGATGTCGAAGCCCACGTGGCTGTGGTGCTTCACGCTGCCCACGTCGTGGCCGCGCGACACTAGCTCGGCTATGAGCTGTTCGATGAGCGTTGTCTTGCCTGAATTGTGGCGGCCCACGATGGCCAGGGCCGGGCTTGGAATATTCACCATGTTCATGCACTCGTCCTTTCGGCGCATAAGTATAGCATGGCATGTCGGCTGTGCCCGCCCCGACCCAGCACCCGCAACCCTCAACGTTCTTTCACCGAAAAAAAGTGTTGTGATTTTGTGGAGGGGGGTGGTATACTAGGCACTGCATTTACAGAGGCTTAGTTGCTTCGGTAAAGATAAGGGTTCTGTTTTTTGGAGGGGGCAGAACCCTTTGTCTTTTCTTGGGTGCGCAGAGGCCGCCACGCGAAAGCGTGGCGGCCTCTTGCCTTCCCGAAGGGGCTGCAGGACTTGAAGGGGATCGTGCCAAAGGCCCCGTTTCGCCGGTCGTGTAAGGTAAGGGCTCCCTTGCCGCTCAACAAGTATCGTTTTCGCAGGTAGACGGCAAGGGCAGGGCCCTTGCCCTACGGTGAGATCGCCAAAGGTACCTGCTTGGCGACTTCTTAAGCGCGCCGCTCTACAGCGGTCGGCGCGCCTCGATGGCGCGGCCGAGCGTCACTTCGTCGGCGAACTCCAGGTCGCCCCCCACCGGAAGGCCGCTGGCGGGACGCGTGACGCTCACGCCGAGCGGTTTGATGAGGCGCGCCAGGTAGGCCGCCGTCGTCTCGCCTTCGACGTTGGGGTTCGTGGCCAGCACCACTTCCTGTACCTCGCCCGACGCCAGGCGCTTCATGAGTTCGGCGATGCGCAGATCGTCAGGGCCGATGCCCTCCATGGGCGACAGCGCCCCGCCCAGCACGTGGTACACGCCTGAGAACACGGCGGTGCGCTCGATGGGCGGGATGTCGCGCGGCTCGCTCACCACGCAGATGATGCCCGCATCGCGCTTGGCCGAGCGGCAGATGTCGCACAGGTCCTCCTCGGCGTAGTTGAAGCACCGCTTGCAGAAGTGCACCTGGTCCTTCACCTCGGCGATAGCCTCGGACAGGCGCAGCGCCGTAGCCCTGTCGGTGTTGAGGATCCAGTAGGCTATGCGCTGCGCCGACTTCGGGCCGATGCCGGGCAGGCGCTCCAGCTCGTCGAGGAGCTTTTGGATGGACGGCGCCGCGTACACGGTTGCTGCCCGCGCCTACATCAAGCCCGGGATGTTCATGCCGCCGGTCACGGAGTTCAGGCGCTGGGCGCTCACGTCGGACATGCCGCGTAGGGCCTCGTTCACCGCCGCGAGCACCATGTCCTGAAGCATGTCCACGTCCTCGGGATCCACCGCCTCGGGGTCGATGACGATGCTCTTGATGGCCATATCGCCCGTGGCCACCACCTTCACCATGCCGCCGCCGGCCGTGGCCTCGTACTCCATGTCCTTGATCTCGTCCTGGGCCTTGGCCAGTTCGGCCTGCATCTTCTGGGCTTGCTTCATCATGGCGCCCATGTTGCCCATGCCGCCGCCTCCGGGGAACCCGCCTCGCTTCGACATTGTCGTCTCCTATCTGATCCTGTTTTCTCTTTAGTTGGATGCCGCTTGTTTGTCGCGGCCGTTTCTTCGCGCGCTATTCTCTCACTTCTTCGACGATCACGCCATCGCCGAAGCCCGCCGCCAAAATCGCCTCCAGCTCGTCGGGCGACTGCACGGGCGCCATGGCGTCCACGGAGGGCGACGTGCGGGCGTCGGGCTCCGGCGGCAAACCGAGTTGCGCGGAAGCCGCGGACGCCGGTGTCGGCGACGGCTGCCCCGAAGGAGCCGCGGACCCGCCAGCGCCGGACGGGGCGCCGGACGAAGCCGGGGCCGCACCCGCCCCGCCGCTCTGGGGAGCGGGGGAATCGTAGTCGTCGTACGGCACGATCTCGTCGTCGTACGGCGGTAAGTCGTACGTGTCGAGGGGCGCCGGATCGGGCTCGGGCGGCACCGCCGCGGGCGAGGAAGGCTGGGGCGCCGGCTGCTGCGCGGCGGCCGGCGAAGCTTGGACCGGTGCGGCGGCTGACGCGACCGGGGCGGAAGACGCCGCCGCGGGGGCAGCGGCCTCGGCAACCGGGGCGACTGCGGAAGCCGCAGGCTCCGCGCCCGGCCCCTGAACGTACGTGAACGGCAGCGCCGCGCCGCATGCCTGCGTGAGCGCCGTCAGGACGGCTTCCTGCACGTCGGGCTTCTGCACGGCCTTGAACGCGAACGAATTCTCGGCGGGAAACTCTATGACGAGCAGGCCCTTGTCCGCGCGGTAGAGGGCCTTCGTGTTCAGGAACAGCACCCCGTACGCCGCCTTGTTCTTCTTGAGCGTTGAGAGCGCGGCCTGCCAGATGCGCTGCAGGGCCGCAGGGTTCTGCAGGCTCGCGGCGAGCTCTGCGGACGGCGCCGCTCCCGCACCGGCCGCAGGAGCGGCCTGCGCGACGGCAGGCTGGGACGCGGCAGGAGCACCCGCCTGCTGCACCGAAGCCGCGGCAGGCTGCGCAGCCGCAGGGGCAGGCTGCGCGACAGCGGGACTAGGTTGTGCAACAGCGGAAGCAGGTTGCGCATCCACCTGTGACGCGCGCGCATCCGCCACAGGTTGACCTTGACCACCCGCAGGTCCACCAACGTCAGCGAGGGTTCCCGCAGTGCCCGATATCGTGGGGATGGCGGAGGCGCCGCGTACTTCGGTACGCAAGTCTCCGGCATCGCCGCGAGGTCGGGTGCTGCGGGAAGCCGCAGCGTCGGCTACGCCGCCGTTCGGCAGAACGGCGGCCGTCACGTGCGCCACGGCCGAATGGCCGCTTTCCAGGGCCTCGACGCGCTCGGCGAGCGCTTCGAGCGTCAAATCAGAATCGGGGCGCACCATGCGCGTGAGCGCGATCTCGAACGACAGGCGCGGGTTCGTGGACGTTTTGAGCTCGGCGGAAAGGTCGCCCAGCACGCCCAGGAGGCGCGCGAGCCTATCGGCGCCGAACCACTGCATCTCCAGCGTCAACTCGCGCCGCGCGGCGTCGCTCACCTCGAGGGCCACGTCGGCGCCCGCCAACGTCAGCACGTACATGTTGCGCACGTGCTCGGCCAGATCGCGCGTGAACTGCGCGAGGTCGGCGCCCGTCTCGATGTAGTCCGCCGTCCAGCGGAAGCACGCGGCCACGTCGCGCGTGCCAATGGCGCGCATGATCTCGGCCAGGTCGTTCGTGTCCAAACCGCCCAGCAGGCGCTCGGCCACCTCCAGCGTGACCTTGCCCTCGCCGAACGCGATGAGCTGCTCGAGCGAGGTGAGCGCGTTGCGCATGCCGCCTTCGGCGCGATGCGCGATAAGGTCGAGCGCCTCTCCCTCGAACTCCACGTCCTCGGCCACGCAGATGGCGCCCAGCCGCGACACGATGGATTCCGCCGAGATGCGGCGGAAGTCGAAGCGCTGGCAGCGCGAGTGGATGGTCTCGGGAACCTTCTGCGGATCGGTGGTGGCCAGGATGAACACGACGTGGCTCGGCGGCTCCTCCAGCGTCTTCAGCAGCGCGTTGAACGCCGCCGTGGACAGCATGTGAACCTCGTCGATGATGTATATCTTGTAGCGCCCGCGCGTGGGAGCGAACTGCACGCGCCCGATGATCTCCTCGCGCACGTTCTCCACGCCGGTGCGCGACGCGGCGTCCAGTTCGTACACGTCGGGGTGCTCGCCGTTGGCTATCATCACGCAGTCGTCGCAGGTGCCGTCGGGCTCGGGCGTGGGACCGTGCTCGCACAGAAGCGCCTTCGCCAACAGGCGCGCCGTGGTGGTCTTGCCGGTGCCGCGCGGGCCGGTGAACAGGTAGGCGTGGCTCACCTTGTCCTGCTCGATGGCGTTCTTGATGGTGCGCTCGATGTGCTCCTGGCCGACGACGTCCTCGAAGATCTGCGGCCGATATTTACGGTAAAGTGCCTCTGCCATCGCGTATGCTCTCTTCCCTGCTACTCCGTTTCAGACTCCGCCTTCGCATGGGCCCCGCGCGACGCGTCCTGGGCCGCCTTCGCAGCGGGGGACGCGTGCTTGCCGGCGGGGGCGTCTTCCGCCACCGCATGCGCGCCGCGCAGTTCCAGCTCCTCAGCAAGCTCGGCGTCGATCTCGGCCTGGACCTGCGTGCGCCCGTCGGCCGTTTTCTTCTTGCGCGAGCTCATGGCCGCTTTGATGGCGCCGATGATGGCCGGGGCCACCGACACGGCGACGATGCCCAGCACGATGACCTCGAAGTGGTCCTGCACGAGCGGAATGCCGCCGAAGAAGTACCCCACCAGCACGAACAGGCTCACCCACGCGATGCCGCCAATGCAGTTGAACAGCGTGAACTTAGCGAAGTTCATGTGCCCCGTGCCCGCGATGAACGGGGCGAACGTGCGGAAGAACGGCATGAAGCGCGTGATGACGATGGTGAGGCCGCCGAACCGCGCGAAGAAGTGGTCGAGCTTGGCCATGCGCTCGGGCGTGAGCGCCTTCACCTTGCCGGAGTCGATGATGCGCGTGCCGAAGAACCGCGCGATCCAGTAGTTCGACGTGTTGCCCAAGATGGCGGCCACGTAGAACACGATGAGCGTGGCCCAGATGTTCAGCCCGCCGCCGTCGGCCGAGAACACGCCCGCCGCGAACAGCAGCGAATCGCCCGGCAAGAACGGGAAGAACACGAGACCCGTCTCCACGAACACGATGAGGAACAGCGGTGAGTAGACCCACAGCGGCCCCAACGCGATGATCCAGCCTGCGATAGCCCCCCGCGGATCGGAGAGCAGGTTGACGAAGAAGTTGATGATGTCCAAGACGCACCCTCAATCGAAAACAGAAAAGTACCCCGGATAGGCAGGGCGCTCGCCAGCGGTCCCTTATGGCTGCTTCCTCCCGGACCTGACCAGGTTCGGAACATGGCGCCGCCCGGCCCATCCGAGGTACTCGGTACATACAAGTTGCCAGTATAGACGATGCGCCGAACCACCGCCTAGCCGCCAGCCTGAAGCAACCAAATGTCCACAGACCCGGAGCTCGCACGGACCTTTAGCGCAGATCCGGTATCGCCTCCCTCTCTCCTTATGAAAGCGTCGAAGCTTGGCGCGACGCGGGAGGCGGGCTACCTTGCTTCGGTCGAAGCACCCTGCAAAAAGCCCTCGACGCCCGAGAGGATGGCGGCGCTCGTCAGGGCGGCCAGGTTCTCCAGCGGCATGTCGGAGTCGATGGCGAGCCAGTGGCGGTACGACGAGAGCAGCCCGCCGCAGAGAAACGACACGCCGTAACTCAGGTACGGGCCCATGGCCGAAGCCAAGCCCAACGCATCGCACTCGACGATGGCCTCGGTGAGCGGGCCCTCCACTTTGCTGAGCAGCTTTTCCGGCGATACGTGCCTCACCATGTTCTCGGTTATCGAATAATCCTGCACCAGCGCCACGCTCAACCGAGCGAACAGGTCCGCAACGTCCACGCCTCCGCCCTGCGCCAAAGATTCCTCGCGCAGCGAGGCGACCATCTGCTCGGCCCTCTCGCGGATGAACTCGTCCAGCACGTCGTCGACGGAGTCGTAGTGCAGGTAGAACGTCTTGCGATCGATGTCGGCCTCGCGCGCCACGGCGGTGATGGTCACACGGTCGTAGTCCTCCGAGCGCAGCAGGTTCAGAAACGCCTCGCGGATGGCCTTCCTCGTGCGCACGACGCGGCGGTCGTCCGATCGCGCAGCGCCCTTCCTCGCTCTTTCAACCACGGTGATCGCACCCCACATCCCCTCGAAACGCGGCATAAGCCGCATTCGTTCCCAAGCTGGCAATTGCCCTTCTTCGCTTCGTTACTATAATCAACATAAGATGATTATTCAACATATGTGGAGTAATCGATGCACGAAAGGATGGACGAGATGAAGGCAACCGACCAAATCAAGCACGCGGCCTTCGAGAAGACGCTCGACTACCTCTTGGAAGATCCCGAGCGCAACGCCACCAAGATCATGGACATGTTGGACAAGGTGGCGCCGGCCGACCTGTTCCCCAGCCAGCGCGCGGCCTTCCGCACCGCCATCGACCAGCAGAACAACTGGTACCAGCTCATCGAGCGCGTGCTGGAGCTGAACCCCGCGATGCGCAACGACTTCATCAAGACGTTCCTCATCGACGGCAACCTCATGGCCTGGCCCAAGCAGGAGGCCATGCGCGAGAAGCATCAGTGCAACGTCCCATGGGCCATACTCATGGACCCTACGAGCGCCTGCAACCTGCACTGCACCGGCTGCTGGGCCGCCGAGTACGGTCATAAGGAGAACCTCTCCTACGACGAGCTGGACTCCATCATCCGCCAGGGCACGGAGCTGGGCACCTACGTGTACATCTACACGGGAGGCGAGCCGCTCGTGCGCAAGCGCGACCTCATCGCGCTCTGCGAGGCGCACCCCGACTGCTCGTTCCTCTCGTTCACGAACGCCACGCTCATCGACGAGGACTTCTGTCAGGATCTGCTGCGCGTGAAGAACTTTATCCCCGCCATCAGCGTGGAGGGTTTCGAGGAGGCCACCGACGGCCGACGTGGCGACGGCACGTTCGGCAAGGTCGTCGACGCCATGCGGCTGCTCAAGCAGCACGGCCTCCCCTTCGGCGTGTCGTGCTGCTACACGTCCGCCAACGCCGATTCCATCGCCTCGGAGGAGTTCTTCGACTGGATGATCGACCAGGGCGTGCTGTTCGCCTGGATATTCACCTACATGCCCGTGGGCGTGGACGCGCCTGTCGAGCTCATGGTGCGGGCCGACCAGCGCGAGCACCTCTATCGCTTCGTCCGCGAGATGCGCAGCAAGAAGCCGCTGTTCACCCTCGATTTCCAGAACGACGGCGAGTTCGTGGGCGGCTGCATCGCAGGAGGCCGGCGCTACCTGCACATCAACGCCGCCGGCGACGTAGAGCCGTGCGTGTTCGCGCATTACGCCAACGCGAACATCCGCGAGACGTCGCTGCTCGACGCGCTGCAATCGCCCATCTTCATGCAGTATTACGAGGGGCAGCCGTTCAACGACAACCTGCTGCGCCCCTGCCCCATCCTTGAGAACCAGGATGCGCTGGCGAACATGGTGGAGGCGGCCGGCGCCCACTCCACCGACCTGCAAGCGAAGGAAAGCGCGCGCGATCTGTGCGCCAAGTGCACGCGCTCCATCGAGGAATGGGCGCCCGTGGCCGAGCGCATCTGGACCGACCCCGCCGACCCGCTGTTCGACAAGCGCCATGACCCCGGCCAGGGCATGGCCGACACCGACAAGAACAAGTTCGCCCGCCTGGGTCGGCAGCGCGAGCCCCTGGCCGACGAGGCGCGAGCCGGCGAACCGGCGGCGTAACCTGATGTAGGAACGCGGATGCATTGTCGCCCGATTCGGTCGGTTTCGCAGCGAAAAACGACCGAATCGGGCGACAATGTGCGCGGATAAAGAAGGGGCCCGCCGATGTCGACGGGCCCCAAGTGCGTTCCGCTCGTTTCCCTACAGCGTGCGCAGGTTGACTTCCTTAAGCTGGCGGCCGGTCACGGCGCTCGGGGCGCCGGTCATCGGGTCGCTCGCGGAGCTCGTCTTCGGGAAGGCTATGACGTCGCGGATGGACGCCTTGCCGCCCAGCAGCATGACCAGGCGGTCGAGGCCCAGCGCGATGCCGCCGTGAGGCGGCGCGCCCAGCTCCAGCGCGTGGATGAGGTGGCCGAACTTCTCCTCGATCTCCTCGTCGGTCAGGCCGCACGTGCGCAGCACGGCGCGCTGCTCGTCGGCGTTGTGGATACGGATGGTGCCGCCGCCCACTTCGAAGCCGTCCATGACCAGGTCGTAGCTGTAGCTGCCGCACGCCAGCGGGTCGCTCTCGATCTTGTCCACGTCCTCGTCCAGCACGTGGGTGAACGGATGGTGCTCGGCGGCGTACTTCTTCTCGTCCTCGTCGTACTTGAACATGGGGAAGTTCACCACCCACAGCAGCTGATGGCCCTCGCGCGGCACGTTCAGCGCGTCGGCCATATGCAGGCGCAGCGCGGAGAGCACGGCGCCTGCCACTTCGTAGGTGTCGGCGGCGAACAGCAGAAGGTCGCCCGGCTCCACGTCCATGGCCTCCTTGAGCGCGGCGAACTCCTCGTCGCTGAAGAACTTGATGATGGGGCTCTTCTCCTTGCCGTCGGTCGTGAACGCGATCCAGGCCATGCCCTTCGCGCCGTTCTCGGCCGCGATGTCGGCCAGCTTCTCCACGTCGCCGCGGCTCCAGTCGCCCGCGCCCTTCGCGTTGATGGCCTTCACCACACCGCCGGACTGCGCCACACTCGAGAACACCTTGAAGCCCGTGTTCTTCACGATATCGGTGATGTCCACCAGCTTCATGCCGAAGCGCGTGTCGGGGCGGTCGTTGCCGAAGCGGTCCATGGACTCGCGGTACTGCATGCGCTCAAGCGGGAAGGCGTGCTCCACGCCCACGGCCTCAAGCGTCTCGGCCATGACGTCCTCCATGAGGTTCATCACGTCCTCGCCCTGCACGAAGCCCATCTCGATGTCCACCTGCGTGAACTCGGGCTGGCGGTCGGCGCGCAGGTCCTCGTCGCGGAAGCAGCGGGCGATCTGGTAGTAGCGCTCGATGCCGCCCACCATGAGCATCTGCTTGAACTGCTGCGGGCTCTGCGGCAGCGCGTAGAAGCGGCCCGGGTTCGGGCGACTGGGCACGATGTAGTCGCGCGCGCCCTCGGGCGTGGAGTTCGCGAGTATCGGCGTTTCCACCTCCAGGAAGCCGCGCTCGTTCAGCGCGCCGCGCATGGCCTGGGCCACCTTGTGGCGCAGGTGCAGGGCCTCGAACATCTCAGGGCGGCGGATATCGAGGTAGCGCCACTTCATGCGCGTGATCTCGTCCGTCTCGATGCCGTCCTCGATGGAAAACGGCGGCGTCACGCTCGTGTTCAGAACCTCGACGGACTTCGCCAGCACCTCGATCTCGCCCGTGGCCATGTTGGGGTTCACGGCCTCCGCGCCGCGCTCGCGCACGGTGCCCGCGATCTTCAGCACGTACTCGCGGCCCAGGTGCTCGGCCTTCGCGAAGTCGTCGGCGCTCACGCAATCGGGGTCGACGACCACCTGCGTGTAGCCCGCGCGATCGCGCAGGTCGATGAAGATGAGTCCGCCGTGGTCGCGATTGTGCCACGCCCAGCCCGTCAGCACGACCTCGCGGCCGACGTCGCCTTTGCGCAGCTCGCCGCACGTGGCGGTGTGCATGCAGTATTCGTTCATGAAGTCCGTCATAATGGTGGTTCCTTGCTCCTTGGCGCTGCTATCGGTATCCGCCGCGCCTCTGCGGCGGAATTGCTCAAACTTGGTCATTGTACTGCAAGAAGGGCGCGTCGGTCGGAACGGGGTCGCCACTCCATGCAAAATGCGCCGCCTGCCGAGCCGCCAGAAGCGCGCGCCTATGCAAGCCGCTAGAACTCGGTGTCGGTGAACACGCAGTTCACCCCGTTGTCCAAGCACAGCTGCTGCAGCTTGCGATCCAGCGTGAACAACGTAGCCGCATTGCGCCGAGCAAGCACGAAATAGAGCATGTCGTAGGCGGGATGCCGCAGCCGCATCGCTTCTTTCGTGGCTTCGCAGCACTGTGTTTTATCGAGATCGCAGAACTCATCTACCAAAGCGAGCGCCTTCTCTATGTTAGCGCATACCGTTTTCTCATCAAGAAGACCGGCTTTATGGTATTTCCAGAAGGCATTCGACACCTCGATGAGAAAGAATTGAGAACTGACGACCTCTTCTCCTTCAAGCATCAACTGCCTCAAAGCCCGACCGGACTCGGTATCCCTCACTATGTCAACCGCCGCAGAGCAATCGAGTACTATCATGCTTCGACCGCCTTCTGCTTCTCGTCAGCGATCATCGCGTCGATGATCGCATCCCGCTCCTCGCGACCCTGGCGTATAAGCTCCACCGTATCGGGAAAATCATCGGGAACATCGAATTTCGGCAGCTTGTCGATCTCCGCGAACAGCTCCTTGCGCTTCTCGATGCGCGCGGCCCGCTTCGCCTCGGTGTCGAAATCAGGGATCGGACGCACGGCGCGACACAGCCGCTCGCCGTCCCAATAGTGCGACGCCTCCGGATGCGCGAGCATCTGCTCCACGGCCACGATGGTTTGCTGGGCGATGCTGCGGTGCTGGCTGGCGGCGTACGCCTTCAGCTGCTCGTACAGATCGTCGGGGAACTCCCTCACTTGCAACGCCGGCATGGCAGCCTCCTTTTCGAACATGTTCGTTGCATGCATTGTACATGTTTTCGCTTGCTGCTGCAAGCTGACGAGGGCAATCGTTGATACCATCGCTCATGGCAGCGGCGTTTGCCTGCCGGGTGGTGCCCGACGAAAGGAAGGTGCCTTTATGGACGTATTTGAATGCGCGGCTTTGGCTACGATTATTCAGGTTGCGACTTGGCTTCTCCTGGTCGCGATCAAAACGCTCGACCGGATGAGGCGAATGGTGAGAGAGGACAAAGAAAGACCCGGGGACGCGACCAAACCCCCCCGGGCTGAGTAAGTGACCCGCACCACCCGGCATCGCGGGCGCTGCTGTCGTATCGAAGTATACCGCCCCGCGCCTCCGTGCGCAATCAGAGCGGAGTGCTTCACACCGTTTCTTAACGTTCCCGCGACCCGTTCTCGCAACCGGCTTCCGCTACTCCACTTCAAGCTGCCCGAACACGTCGTCGATGTTCGGAATCGGCGCGCCGTAGGGCTCGCCTCCGAAGCAGGAGAGGAAGTTCTTGAGCGCCGCGATCTCCACCTCGCGTTCGCGATGCGCGCGCATGTTGCGGATGGTGACCGTGCCCCTGTCCAGCTCGTCGGGCCCCAGCACGGCGACCAAGGCGGCACCCATCTTGCCGGCGAGCTTGAACTGGCTTTTCAAGCTGCGGCCCTGGTGATCCATATCGCCTGTGAGGCCGGCGTCGCGAAACGCCTGCATGATGGAGAACGCCTCGGCGCGCACGGAATCGTCCACGCACGCCACGAAGAAGTCGCAGGCCTGCGCCGCAGGAAACTCGCAGCCCGCGGCCTCCAGCGCCAGCACGCAACGCTCGTAGCCCAGCGCGAAGCCGAAACCGGGTGTGGGGCGGCCGCCCACCTCCTCGGCCAACTTGTCGTAGCGCCCGCCGCCGCCGATGGCGTTCTGGCTGCCCATGCCCTCCGTGACCTGCACCTCGAACACGGTGCGCGTGTAGTAGTCCAACCCGCGCACGAGCTTCGGATCCTCCACGTACGAAAGCCCGGCGCCGCTCAAATACGTCTTCACGGCGTCGTAGTGATCGCGGCAATCGTCGCACAGGTGATCGGTGATCTTCGGCGCGTGCTCCATGACGGCGGCGCAGGCGGGGTTCTTGCAATCGAACGCGCGCAGCGGGTTTATCTCGGCACGGCGCTTGCACTCGTCGCACAGCTCGTCGGCATGGGCGTCCATATAGGCTTTCACGGCATCGCGATACGCGGGGCGGCACGCGTCGCAGCCCATGGAGTTCACCAGCAGCGCCGTGGACTCCACGGGAATGCCGATGGTTGCGAAGAAGCGCATGAGCATGATGATGCCCTCGGCGTCCACGCTGGGCTCCTCAGCGCCCAGACATTCGATGCCCACCTGGTTGAACTGGCGCTGCCTGCCCTTCTGCGGGCGCTCGGCGCGAAACATCGGGCCCGCGTACACCAGCTTCACGGGAGCGGCGCCCTGCGGCACCAGGTCGTGCTGCACCACGGCGCGCACGACGCCGGCCGTGCCCTCGGGGCGCAGCGACAGACGGCTCTTCGCCTTCACGGTGCCGCCCTCGCGCAGCTTCTTCAGGTTCTCGCCCGAGATGGCGGTGAACATCTCCTTGGACACGACGTCGGTTGCCTCGCCGATGCCGCGCACGAACAGATCCGTCTGCTCGAACACGGGCGTCTCGATGGGTTCGTAACCGTAACGGCCGAACACGGCGGTGGCCACCGCCTTGAAATGCGTCCAGAACTTCGCCTCTTCCGGCAACAGATCTTTCGTTCCCTCGGGAGCTTGCAGCGCCATGATGGTTCCTTCTCGTCTCGTGCGATTCGACTGCCCGCTATTGTAACGTATCCGCAACGCGATCGACGCAGTCAAGCGAAAAGGAGCCCCGGCGTGCGCCGAAGCTCCCGAAAACCAACCGTGCGGAAACCGTCGCGCACCGCCGCGCGAAAGGCGGCTAACCGTCGGCGACGCCTACCGAGGGGCTCGCGCTACAGCCCCTGGCGCAGCGTCCGGTACCGCGCGGCCGCCTGCACGAAGCTCGGCGCCCATGCGGGCGACGCGATGGCGTTGACGTGCAGGTACCCGGCCACGATGCCCTTGCGGCACAGGCCGTCGCGCTCGCCGGTCACGCCGCTGCCGCGACGCATCTCGCAGGCAAGGGGCAGCGCCGGATCGAGGTCGACCACCTGCGAATGATGGTGCTCGTGGCCCTTGAGCACCGCCCCGGCCGGCAGCCAGGAATCGGATTCCCGCACGACGGCGAGCGCGTAGCCGTGGGCGCGCTGCTTCTCGTGCATGACCGTGTCGAACCCCAACGCGCCTGCCATGTCGTAGGTCGCCCCGCGAAAGCTCAGGCGCCGCCCCAGGTACATCAGGCCGCCGCACTCGGCGTAGATCGGCATCCCCCGCTCGGCGGCCGCGCGCACGCTCTCCCGCATGCCTGCGTTGACCTGGAGCCGCGCGGCATGCTCCTCGGGGAAGCCGCCCCCTATGTACAGGCCGTCCGCATCGGACGGCAGCGCAACGTCCGCCAAGCTGCTCACGAACGCCAGCCGCGCCCCCGCGCGCTCGAGCGCCAGAAGGTTCTCGGGGTAGTAGAACGAGAACGCCTCGTCCCGCATAACGGCGATGACGGCGCTCGCATCCGACCGGTTCGACGCCGACGCCCGCACCGCAGCCGCAGGCCGCGCCTCCTCCGCTGCTTCGCGCGTAAGCGCCTCAGTCGCAAGCCCGGCTTCCGCAACCGCGCGGGCGGCTTCCGCAGCCCCCGGCATCGGTCCGGCACAGCGGGCGATGAACCGCACGGCGTCCAGGTCCACGTGGCGCGCCACCACGGCGGCGATGCCGTCGAGCAGCTCCTCCCGCCCGCGCGTCTCGGGCCCCGTCACCAGCCCCAGATGCCGATCGGGCACGTCCATCCCCGCATCCTGCGGCACCGACCCCACCACCGGGACGTCGCAGTACCGCTCTATGGCCTGGGTGACCAGCTCCCGCTGCCGTTGCCCGCGCACCTTGTTCAGAATGACGCCGGATATCCGCACGTCCGGATCGAACGCGCAGCACCCCATGACCAGGGCCGCCGCGGTTCTGGTCATGCGGGTCACGTCGACCACCAAGATCACCGGAGTCGCCGTCAGCTTCGCGATCTCGGCCGACGAGCAGCTTCCCTCCACGTCGAGCCCGTCGTAGAGCCCCATGGCCGCCTCGACCACGCACATATCGGCGCCGACGGCGTTCTCCAGCATCACCTCGCGCAGCTGGTCGGGCTCCATGAAATAGCGATCGAGGTTGCGGCTCGTCGCCTTGGCTGCAAGCGCATGCCAGCCGGGATCGATGAAGTCGCACCCCTTCTTGAAGGGCCGCACGTCCACGTCGCGTTGGCGCAAAGCGCGCAGCAGCCCCAGCGTCAGAACGGTCTTGCCGCTTCTGCCGTGGGGCGCTGCGATCATCACCCGGGGGATCGCCGCGAGCGGCGTCCCCTCCTTTTCATGCATGGCGCTTCCGCCGTGGAGCGCGCCCTTGTCGCACGCGCCGCCCACGATGCCTACACGCAGCCGGTCGGCTTGAGCAGGCCGGCGATCTTGCAGGCTCCCTTGCCGGGGCCGCTGGGGAACAGCTCGTAGATCTCCGCGTTCGACTTGCCGGTGTCCCTCAGCATCTTGCGCACCATGGGCGCCACGCCGAACTCGGCGTAGTAATTGCGCAGGTAGTTGATGATCTCCCAATGCTCGGGCGTCAACTCCACTTCCTCGGTCTTGGCAAGCGCCTCCGCCACCTCTTCGTCCCACAGGCTCGCATCTTCGAGAAAACCGTCCTCGTCGAGGGCGAGCGTGCGATCTCCAACCACCAAATCAGCCATTTCGAACCTCCTTGTCGATCTGTACGTCTTCGTTCTTTATGCCCAGCCGCCGGATAGCCGGCGACGATGCATCGTTCACGATGCGGCCGGCTCCTCGCAGGCAGCGGCCGCCGCGTCGCCGTCGGCCCCGTGCTCGCGCGCCGGTGCGATCTCTTTGGCCCGAACGCCCACGGCCACCTTGCACAGCACCGTCAGCACGAGGAAGCCTATGCCGTACACGCCCAAGATGACCAGCACCTCGTTGATGTTGGGGGCGTACTCCACCACCTGCTCGAACGTGTTCGGCACGAAGCCGCCCAGCACCAGGCCCAGCCCTTTGTCTATCATGCAGGCGAAGAACACGGCCATGAGCGCCGGCACGAGCGTCTTGTAATTGTGCCGGAACTTGGGAACCAGCAGCAGGAAGATGCCGATGGCCGCCAACGCCGTCGCCACCCACATGAAGGGGACGAGCTGCCCGTGCCCGTCCAACCCGACGAACAGATACTCCAGCGGCGCCTTGTGGCCGGGCACGTTGCTGTAGAACGCCGTGAACACCTCCAGCAGGAAGAAGAACACGTTCGCGATCATGGCGTAGCACACCGTCTTCGCCAGCGAGTCGAGCGCCTTGCGCGGCACGTCGAACCCGGCGGTCTTCTTCAGAATGAGGCACAGCACGACGAGCAGCGCCGGCCCCGCGGCGAACGCCGAGGCCAAGAAGCGCGCCGCCATGATGGCCGTGAGCCAGTAGTCGTGGCCCGCCAAGCCCGAGAACAAGAACGCCGTGACGGTGTGGATGCCCACGGCCAGCGGTATGGCGATCAGGCTGAGCACGTGCGTCCACTTGGGCGGCGGAAAGCCCTTCTTCTCCGCGCCCAGCACCGTCCACCCGATAACCAGGTTCACGATCAGGTACGACGAGAGCACGCACATGTCCCAGAACAGCATGGAGTTCGGCGTGGGGAACAGTATCACGTTCAGCACGCGCATGGGCTGGCCCAGGTCCACCACCACGAACAGCACCGCCGTGAGCACCGCCGCCACCGCCATGAACTCGCCGATGATGACGATCTTGCCGTACGATTGGTAGTGATGCAGGTAGAAGGGTATGGCCACCATGACGCCCGAGGCCGCCACGCCCACCAGGAACACGAACTGGGCGATGTAGAGGCCCCACGACACGTCGCGGCTCATGCCGGTGAGCGTGAGCCCGTTCATGAGCTGGTTCGCGTAGGCAGCCACGCCCACCGCGATGGCCAGCAGCAAAACGGCGATCCAGACGTAGTAGCCTTTGGAGCCGTGCAGGGCTTTCTCAAGCATGCTCCTCAACCCCCTTGAGCACGTAGTAGACGCTCGGACCGGTGCCGAGCGACGCCCTCCGCCTGATGGAGAACGATTGCGCCAGCGCGCGCCGCACGTCCGAGTCCGGGTCGTTCAGGTCGCCGAACAGGATGGAGCCGTTGGAAGCCTCCGCGCACAGCGGCGCCTCGCCCCGGTCGATGCGATCGGAGCACAGGGTGCACTTCTCCACCACGCCCCTGGTGCGGGTGGGGAAATCGGGGTTGACGTGGTCCAAGTGCTTCGCGGGGTCGCTGAAGTTCAGGCTGCGCGCGCCGTAAGGGCAGGCCGCCATGCAGAACCGGCAGCCGATGCAGCGGTGGTAGTCCATCTCCACGATGCCGTCCTTGCGCTTGAACGTGGCCTGCGTGGGGCATACGCGCACGCACGGCGGCTCCTCGCAGTGGTTGCAGAGCACCGGCACGCCGGATTCCTTGACGGCGTCGGGCAGGTACGCCTCGTCCATGTCGGCGAAGCTGTCCTCGAAGGGTTCCTCCCAGATCCACTTGATCTCTTCCTTGGGATCGTCGATCGAGGGGATGTTGTAGGCCTGGGCGCACACGGAGCGTATCTTGTCCATGTCGGCCACGCGGTTGAACTTCTCCACGTCTACCACGAACCCCCAATGCCGTCCGGGGGTTCCACCCTCCGCACGCGCGGGCGCGCCTTCGGTCGGGCTGCATCCGCTCAGAGCCCCCAGGCCGGCGGCGCCGAGCGCCGCTCCCACTATCAGAAAATCTCGCCTTTTCATGGCCAAAACCCGGCTCCTCTCATCGCCTCGCCGAACGCGTGCGCCGCCTCTTCCGTTCACGACGCGGAGCCGTCGTGGCAATCCCAGCAGTACAGGTCGACCCCCGCGTAGTCGTGGCAGGCGTCGCAGAACTCCTCCTTGTTCGAATGGCAACCGAGGCAGGTGCCGTCGAGGCTCTTCTCGTACACCTGGCCCGAGTCGCTCGTGTACTCGCGCGAGCCGTTGCGCACCACGTCGGTGCGCCACTGGTCGAGCATCTGCATGTGGGAGCTCTTCATGTACTCCGTCTGCGCCACGCATTGCTTCTCGTCCATCTGGTTGATGGCGGGCGTGTCGGTGCTCACCTCGGGGCCCGACGAAGCCGACGCGCCGAAGGCGTTCGCCCAGAACGGCATGAGCACCACCGCGCAGAACACCACGGCGAAGGCGACGATGCGCTTACCCTTGTACATGGTCGGTTCCCTCCTCGCTCGCCGCGTCCGCGCTTGCGGGCTTGGGCTTGCGCGGCAGCTCCTGCAGGCGCAGATCGAGCGTGCGCTCGCCCTCCCCTTCGAGCACGAGCGCGTTGCCCACCAGCTCGTGCACCCCGGTGACCCGCGTTCCGGGAACCCAGTAGTCCATGAGAGCCGGGAAGGCGGCGCGGTCGATGGCGCAGATGTTCGCCAGCGTGTTCACCCCGTACGCGTCGCGCACCTGCCGCACGGCCTGCGCGCGGGGGAAGCCCCCTCGCATGCGCAGCTCCATGTTCTCGCCGGCGTTCAGGCCGGCTCCGCTGCCGCAGCACAGGGTTTTCTCGCGGATGGTCTCCTCCGCCATCTCGTGGAAGTTGTTGCACACCTTGTTGATGATGTAGCGCGGCTCCTCCAGAAGGCCCATGGCGCGGGCGGTGTTGCAGGAGTCGTGGTACGTCACCACCAGGTGGTCGTTGCGGCTCGGGTCGACCTTGATCTTGTCGTGGTACAGCAGATCGGCCGTGAACTCGGTGATGTGCACCATCTTCGTGGACTTGGCGTTCTCGAACCGCGTGCCCGTGACGGGCGACACCGGCACCTCCATGAAGTCGGCCGGGCCGTTCCAGGTGTCCATGTACTGGTTCACCAGGCGCCACATGTGCCCGCACTCGCCGCCCAGCATCCACTTCACGCCCAGCCGCTTGGCCTCGGCGTACATCTTCGCGTTCAGGCGCTTGGCCATGTCGTTGGCCGTGAAGAAGCCGAAGTTGCCGCCTTCGGACGCGTAGGTGCTCAGCGTGTAGTCCAGCCCCAGCTCCTCGAGCAGCATGATGTAGCCCATGAACGTGTGGGTGCCCGGCTCGGCGTACAGGTCGCCCGACGGCACCACGAACAGGATCTCCGCGCCCTTGCGGTTGAACGAGGGGTTGTAGGTCTTGCCGGTGATCTCTTCGAGGTCCTCCATCATGAACTCGACATTGCTCATGATGGTCTGCGGTTCGAGGCCCACGTGGTTGCCCTTGTTGTAGCAGTTGGCCACCGGCCCGGCTATCCACTCGGTGTTGAGCCCCAGCAGGTTCAGCAGCTCGCGCCCCATCATGGTGATCTCGGCCTGGTCGATGCCGTAGGGGCAGAACACCGAGCAGCGCCGGCATTCGGTGCACTGGAAGAAGTAGTAGTACCACTCCTTGATGACGTCCTCGGTGAGGTCGCGGGCGCCCACCAGCTCGCCGAACATCTTGCCCGACAGCGTGAAGTAGCGGCGGTACACCGAGCGCAGAAGCTCCGCCCTCACCACGGGCATGTTCTTGGGGTCGCCCGACGCCAGGTAGAAGTGGCACTTGTCGGCGCAGGCCCCGCAGCGCACGCACACGTCCATGAACAGCTTGAACGAGCGGTACTTCCCCATGAGGCTCTGCATGCCGTTGAGGACGGTTTCCTTCCAGCCTTCGGGCAGGTGCCAGTCTTCGTCGGCAGGCGACCATGCGTGCCCGTTCGGCATGCCCACCGCCTCGACCGTCTTCTCCTTCGCGCCGTGGCAGTACATGCCCGGCTTGAACTCGACCGGCGTGTGCATCCAGTCTGTCTTGGGAAGGTCGTAGGAAAAGTCGAGCAGCTCGTTTTCCGGTATCACTTGGTTAGCCATGTCCCTCACTCCGCATCCAGCGGCAAGCCGGCCTTCGCCATCTTGTCCTTGTACTCTTCCTCGTACTCAGCGTACGTGTGCACTTTGACGTCGGGGTTCCACGGGTTGACGTGGCGCACCATACGCGAGTCGTTGGCCGCGTTGCGCGTGGGCGACAGCACGATCCCGCCGGCATGCATGAGCTTGCTGAACGGGAAGTACGCGATAAGCGCGCTGGCCAGGAACAAATGGACGTAGAATATCGCCCCGACGCCGTCGACGACGACCGGATGCAGCGTCACCAGCCCCATGGTCATCTCCTTCACGCCCACCAGGTCGATCCTGAACACGTAGCGCATGGCCACGCCAACCAGCACGATGCCGATGATCAGGAACAGGGGGAAGAAGTCGTTGGGCAGCGAGAGGTAGCGCACGCGCGGAACCACCACGCGGCGGACGAACAGGAACGTGAGCGCCGCCACGATGGTGAAGTCGGTGATGTAGAGCAGGGGCAGGCCCACCTGAAGGAAAGCGTCCGCGCCGTCGAGGCCCGCGAGGAACCCGGGCACGGGATCCACGAAGAAGCGCAGGTGCCGCACGATGACGAGCAGAAACGACCAGTGGAACACCAACGCGCCCAGCCAAAGCCATTTGGCGGAGCCCACGCCCAGCCGGTCGCCGCGCTTCTCGGTCTTCGTGTTGCGGAACAGCGAGCGGAACACCAGCACCTCGAGGAGCATGCGCCCCACAACGCCCGCGAACGACGAGGGGTTCTCGATCTTGTTCTGCTTGATCCACGGCAGCGACTTCTGCTGCCCGCAGGTGGTGGGAATGCGGAACGGCACGGCCGATTTGCCCCATCTGACCAAGCGGAAGACGAAGCCGACGACGAAGCAGGCAACGGCGGCGTAGGGAATGACGATGCCGAAAAGAACCTGCAGGCCCAGATACTCCGTGCCCGCCCATGCCAGCGCGGCAAGCAGCGCGGTGAGCGCCAGGGGGATCGCTATCTTCATACGGCTTCTCTTTCGCGCGCGGTGCGGTTGCCTGCCTGCCTCCGCTGCGCAAGGCCCTCGCCTCGCTGCATCTCGGCTACCCTGATCAGGTATATCTTCTCCCTGAACTCCGAATAGCGATCGAAGGCCAGCAGCGCCAGCTCGTCGATGCGGTCGTCCACCTGCCCGAGTTCGGCTCCCTCCCGCTCCTTGCCGGAGGCGGTCAGGGCCGAGCGGATGGCCCGCTTCAAGTCGAAGATGAAGCCGAACGCAAGCGACGGGCTCGCCTCCTGCACGGCCTTCAAACGGCAGAGGTCCACCAAGCTTTCGGGAATGTCCTCGGCGCCCCTCTGATCGACCAGCCACGTGACGACGTCGCTCGTTCCCTCGTTAACCAGATAGGTCACCGAGGCGGTGAAAGGGTTGGCTTTCTTCGTTGACGAAGGGCGCGACTCTCCGGACGCGCCGTCGAGGCCCGCCCTCCATGCTTTGAGGATGGAGCCTCGCCTGGCCTCTATTTCCCCATAGATCGCGTTCATCGGCATTCATCTCCCCTGCTTCGCTTGCGTCCGACAGCATGCTCCCCGCATGGCGAGCGTTTTATTCGGGCGGCGCGACCTTGCCCTTCAGGGCGATGAACGTGGTGGTGATGTAGAGGTACTCCACCTTGTCTTCGAAGGAAAGCTCCTTGACGGCGAGGTCGACGGCGGACTTGTCCTCGGAGATGGCCTTGGCTATCTCCTTGCTCTTCGCCTTTTCAACCGTCTCAAGGTAATCGAGAACTTTTTGCTTGATGGCAGGATCTGCGGCACCTTTTTGCATACTAGCCTCTTCCTCGATGGTGCATGAATGAAAGGGCCTTCTCCGGATGGACCGGTTGCCCATTGCACGTGACTACCAGTAAATCACCCTTGTTTCGACCTGTAAAATAAAAGGTTTTCATCAAAGCATTACGAAAGCCGATGACGGAGCGTAACACCTGATGAACGACGTTTTTCAGCGCATGTTGCGCCGTGGGCGCGCACCCGCGGAACCCATCCGATGGTACAATGGGCGCGCACGGTAGCTTCCCGTCCGACAACGCAGAGCAGGGGGTCGCGATGCCTCGAACGTATCCCGTTTCACTCGTTCTCGAAGGCCAGTCGGTGCTCGTGGTGGGCGGCGGCGCCGTAGCCACCAGAAAGGTCGAAGGGCTGCTGCCCTACGACGTGTCGGTCACCATCGTCGCGCCCGCGCTCACGGACGCCCTGCGCGCGTTGGCGGACGCCGGGCGCTGCGCCTGGCGCGCCAAAACCTACGACGCGGCGGACCTCCACGGCGCCGACATCGTGTTCGTGGCCACCGACGACGAGTCCGTGAACGCGCAGGCGTACCACGACGCGTCGGGGCGGCATCTGATGATCAACGTGGCCGACCGCCCGGAGCTCTGCACGTTCTTCCTTCCCTCGGTGCTGCGCCGCGGCAGGCTGTCCATAGCCGTTTCCACGGAGGGGGCGAGCCCCCTCACCGCACGTCGGCTGCGCAACGACCTGGAGGAGCACATACCCGCCAGCTTCGAAGCGTACCTCGATTTGCTGTGCGCCTGGCGGCCGCGCGTCATAGCGGCGCTGCCCGACGAGGCCGACCGCTACCGGTTCTGGCAGCGCGCCACGGACGGCTGCGTGCAGCGCCTCATCGACGTGGGCAAGCTGCGCGCCGCAGACGAGCTGCTCGACGGCATCCTGGTCGAGCTGAGCCGGAGCGCGGCGCGTTCCTAAAGCGCCTCGCGCAAAGCCCGCACCTGCTCCTCGAAGGGCTGCGTCAACGAAGGTTCCGCAGCGGACACCAGCTCGAACGCCGCGAGCAGGGAGGGCTGGAACGAAGGCTCGTCCACGGCCGCGTGGAACAGGTACGAGAAGAAGCCGCCGTACCGCATGGGCGAGCCTGCGATCACCGCGCCGGCGACTTCCGGCGCCGACCAAGCCACGTTACCGCCCTCCTCGTTCATCTCCCACAGGCTGCGGCGCACGATTTCCAAGAAGAACTCGGGCATGCGCTCCGACCGCTCCCGCGAAAGCGTTTCGAAGCATGCGACGGCGCGGGCGCGACAGGCGTCGTCGGCCGCGCGCGTAAGCCGCGTCAGATAGCGCCTCACCCGGCTCGGGTCCTCGTCGAACAGCGCCAGAAGGGTTCGCTCGTCGCCGGCCTCGACGAGCGCCCGGATGCCGCTTTTCGTGATCTCTCCCAAATCAGCTCCTCCCTTCGTGCGGAAAGGCTCAGCAGCCACGCTGCCCCTGCTCAGGACGGCAAAGGGGTCTCTTCCGCCGGCGCGCCGACGAGTTTCTTCCGGCTTTCCTTCTCGAGCCGTTTCTTCGCCTCCGCGGCGCACCAGGTGGTACCGCCGTTCTCCGCCGCGTAGGCGAGACGCGCATGCCGTTCGGCAGGATCGGCCAGACAGTCCGCCGCCTTCAGCGAGAACAGCACGCGATGCGCGGGAAGGGCCTTGGCGCCGTCGGCAACCTCGATATAGTCGGCCGCCGCCTTGGACGCCTTTCCGTTGATCTCCTTGGCCAGCATGTCGCGCAGGGCGACGTGTTCGGCTAGGTGCGCGGACGCGTCCTTCGACAATTCCTCACCGCGAAGCTCCTTCAATGCTTTGACCTCGGCCGTGAGGCCCTTGAGGTCGCGCTTGTCCCAGGCGCAGTACGCCATCAGGTTGTGGTAGATGAACGCGCTTTGAGGGTCGGGGTCGTCCTCCAAGTCGCGCATGAGCTTGGCCGCCTCGTTCCACTTCCCCTGCCAGCGCAGGGCATAGGCGTAGCTGAACAGCCCGCTGCGCGGATCGGCGTTCTTCTTGTCCTTTTCGAGCAGCGCGAGCGTCCGGCGCCCGCACAGAAGCGGATCGCAATCCTGGTCGATCAAGCGCGTGAGGCGCTTGTTCACCGAGCCGCGCATGAACACCCCGAAAAACACCGCGACGATCATGAGCGGCAGAAGGACCAGGGTACTGATGACGAACCACGGGGTGCCCGACATTCCCATGATCATTATGAAGAACGCGAAGGCGGCAACCCCGGCCACGCGCACCCTCATCGTGTAGTTCCGGCGCACCCATGCGCGCGACTCCTCATCGGCCCTATCGCCCAGGATCTCCCCGATACGCTCGTAAGCCCTCATCTTGCTTCCTCTCCCGCTCTGCCTCCACCTTGAAAAGCCGCAGGCAGCCTCGTTTGCGCGAGACCGCCTGCGTTTTCGAGCATGAACTCCAGGAGGCTAGATCATCCCCCATTTGCGCGTGTACTCGCTGTAGAGCGCGTAGTCGTTCTCGCTGATGCCCGCCTCTTCGAGCTTGGGAAGGATGTCCTCGTAAATCATCGTTTCCGTTTCCATCCACACCCCGTCCTTCTTGACGGTGATCTCCCAATCGTCATGAATGCTCAGAAGGAACTCCATGACGGCCGCGCTATGCGACATGCATCGATTCGTGTAGGCTGCAAGCTCGCGAATCGCATCCGGGGTCGTCTCGATCTTCTTGACGGACTTCCAAGGCGATTTCCCCCTCCGGCGCCATTCCCCCGCTTCGAAAAACGGAAGGAAGAAACAGGCGCTTTGAATGCAGGTATGCTTGACTACGGTTGGTTCTTCCATGGTTTACCCAAGTCCCACGGTCGTCCAGTAGTTGTTCAGGATCATCGTGGAGAACAGGAAACCGAGCGCCACGTTGACAACCACGCCGCAGGTGAAGGCCGCGAAGGGCTTCCAGCCGGTGGCGGCAAGGGCCTTGAAGCGCGTGGTGAGGCCGATGCAGAGGAAGCACAGGATGAACGCCCAGCCGCGCAGGCCCTTGATGGGGCCGAGAACCTGCTTGTCGATAGTGGCCGCAACGTCGGGAGAGGAGGCAAGCGTCACGATGGTGATGATGATGGAGGCGATGAAGAAGCCCACGACGAACTTCGGGAAGCGCTCCCAGATAACGCCCGCGGACGGCTTCTGGCGGGTGCCGTCGGCGCTTTCGCCCTTTTCCCACATGGTGACGGAGATGATGGCCAGGATGAAAGCCCACACGCCGACGAAGATGTCGCGGCCGACGACCTTCATAAGGGTGAACGTGGTGATGGCGCCGTCTCCGAACTGGGCGGCCGCGGCCATGCCGGCGGCATCAGCGAACTCGGACGTGCCGATCCAAGCGCCGGAGGCGCCGTCGGACAGGCCCAGGGCACGGCAGATGATGGGAAGCAGGAACACCATGACGGTAGCCCAGATGACAACCATGGAGATCGAGACGGACACGTGCTCCTTCTTGGCGTTGACGGCGCTGCCGATGGCGATGGAGGCGGAGACGCCGCAGATGGAGCCGCCGGTGGCCAGCGTCGCCGCGAACGGCTTCTCAAGCTTGAACAGGCGCGTGGCGCAGAAGTAGATCACCAGGAAGGTGGACACGGCGATGACGGTGGCCTGCAAAAGGGCGACCGGGCCGGACTGGAGGATCAGCGTGAAGGGAAGCGTGGCGCCCATGAGCACGATGCCGGTCTTCACGTAGAACTCGGTGCGCATGCCGGCTTCGAACCAATCCGGGATCTTGACGAAGTTGCCGATGATGATGCCCACGATCAGGGCCATGACCGGCGCTTCGAGGCTGAGCGTCTTGGCCAGGCTCCAAGCGGAGAGGATCTGGACCAAGATAGCCATCACGTACAGAAGCGTGAAGCCCCCGAGAAACTTGGGGACGTTCTTGCCCATGATGCCCATGACGATCGAGAAGATGATGGCCAGCACGACGTACAGGATAATCGCGTTCGGGAAGATTCCGGTCACGCACGGCAGCAGGCCCGCGAAGTCGCTGTAGCCCGCGAACTTCACGTTGAGCACGCCCAAAATGCCGGACTGGCCGGCAGCCCACAGGACCAGGGCGACGACAACGATGCCGAGGCCGATCCATACGGCCCACCAGTCTTCCTTCAGGTAGAGGCTTTTGAGTCCGCCTCCGTTGGTCTTGGTGTTGTTTGTTGACATAAATTTCCCCTTTTCTCTGTTCGGGCAGCGGCATCGCTGCCCGTCCCTCAGATACTCGACCAGCGGTAAGTGACGTCGTCAGTTATCGCTGGCCAATCCGCGTCGACCGGTTCCGCCATTCCCTGCCGACGCGGATTGAGAGCCTTGAACGCTAGTACTTGAAGGCAGCCGACGTTCTAAACGTCTCGCGCGAGAAGATGTAGTCGTCGATGTGCTTGTCGGTGAACGGGATTCCCGACATGCTGAAGAAGCGCTCCCAGCCAATGCGCTCGATCCACTCGCCCAAACGCTCTCCCCTGCGGGCGTTCTCGATCCAGAGGTCCACGATGTGGCGCACGGCGTCGGTCACCTCGGGCCAACGCGGCGGGTTGTTCGGCAAGAACGGGATGACCATGCGCGAGAAGCTGGGCGCCGTGCGAGCGTTGGAGACCTTGCCGCCCACGAGGATGGCCACGCCGTCGTTCTTGGCGTCCATGATGTGCATGCCAGGCGACATGGTGTAGCAGTTGCCGCAGTACATGCAGCGCTCCTCCACGATGGTCACGCTCTTGTTCTTGGGGTCGGGGCGGATGGCCGCGGTGGGGCAGCTGGCCACGAGGCTGGGAATCTCGGTGCCCTTGCGGATGGCGTCGTGGTCCATGCGCGGCACGGTGCGGTGGATGCCCACGAGCGCGATGTCGCTCACATGTGCGGCGCCGCACATGTTCAGGCAGCACGCCATGGCGATGCGCAGCTTGTTGGGCAAATCGTCGCGCTGGAAGTACTCGAACAGGTCGTCCATGACCGCCTTGGTGATGCCGGACGCGTCGGTCGCGGGCGTGTGGCAGTGCACCCAGCCCTGCGTGTGCACGACGTTGCTGATGGACGCGCCGGTGCCTCCCACGGGCATCCCTTGAGCCTCGCACTCGGCGATAAGCGGCTCGACGTTCTGCTCGTCGGACACGAGGAACTCGATGTTGTTGCGGCTGGTGAAGCGCAGGTAGCCATCGCAGTACTTGTCGGCAAGCGCGCACACGTCGCGGATGAAGTCGACGCACACGAGGCGGGGCGAGGCGCAACGAACGCTGTACAGCGCGCCGGCCGGACCCACGTGCTTCAGAACGCCGGGGCGGGGCGACTCGTGGTAGTCCCACTTGCCGTAGTTCTGCTCGATGATGGGCGGCAGGTTCTTGCGGTAGTCCGGAGGTCCATTGTCGATCTTGGGCATGTAACTCACCTCATCTTTCAACGGGAACAATATGGTTCACGCGCATCGCGGCGGGCGCGGGAGGGGCGCGGGGCCCGAAAACGCCGCGAGGACGATGCGCGGCAGAGCACGACGGCGCGGCGCGCTATTCCTCGATCTCGTCCTTCTGCCAGAACACGTAGGGGTTGGCGCGCGGGCGGTACACCATCTGGGGAACGGCGGGGATGCCCGTCGCGCGCAGGAACTCGCCCATGCCCAAGCGGTAGATGAGCTCGCCGATACGCTCGCGCGTCTTGCCGTTCTCGTCCCACCAGTCCCAGATGCGGTCCATCATCTCCTTGAACTCAGTGTAGGGCGGCTCCATCTTCATGAAGGGAACGACGACCCACGACATGAACGCGGACTTCACGATGGTCGACTTCGCGCCGATCATGATGGTGGCGCCCTTCTCCTTGCCCTGCTTGATGGCCTTGCCCATGACGTTGATGCAGTGCATGCACCGCGAGCACTCCTCGGCGTTCACCGTGAGCTCCTGGGTGTCCTTGTCGTAGGTCAGGCAGTGCGTCGGGCAGCGGTGGCACACGTCCATCTGGATGTCCAGGCCCGCCTCGGCGTACTTCTTCACCTCGTCTTGGTCGATGATGATGGAGTCGCGCCACGTGCCGATGATGGAGCAGTCGGCGCGCGCCTGGGCCGCCACGCAGTCGTTCGCGCAGCCCGACATCTTGAACTTGAACTTGTACGGCCACATGGGACGATGGATCTCGTCCTGGTACTCGTTCGTCAGGTCGTAGCACATGTCCAGCGTGTCGTAGCAGGCGTGCTCGCAACGGCCGGGGCCCACGCAGCAGCTGGGCGAGCGCAGATCGGAGCCGGAGCCGCCCAGGTCGAAGCCCTTGTCGCTGATGTCGTCGAAGATGGGCTGCAGCTGGTCGGTGTGCGTGCCCAGCAAGATGATGTCGCCGGTGGAGCCGTGCATGTTCGTGAGGCCGCTGCCGCGCTCCTCCCACACGTCGCAGATGTCGCGCAGCATGTCGGTGGTGTAGAACCAGCCGCTCGGCTGGGCCACGCGCACCGTGTGGAACTCGCTGATGTTCGGGAACTCCTCGGGCATGTCGGTGTAGCGGCCGATGACGCCGCCTCCGTAGCCCTTCACGCCCACGATGCCGCCGTGCTTCCAGTGCCCCACCTTGTCCTCGTAGGACTTCTCGAGCAGCCCCAGCAGGTCGTCGGCCATGGCGTTCTTCTCGCCCGCGCGCTTGATCTGGGTCACGAAGCTTGGCCAGGGACCCTTCTCCAGCTCGTCGAGCTGGGGGGTTTCTCTCTTTTCTGCCATAATATCCTCCTGTTTTCCGGGGGGTTCGTTGGCGCTACAGTTCCATCACGGTGATAGCACCGGACGGGCACACCGTCACGCAGGCCTCGCAGCCCATGCATTCGCAGGGGTCGCCCTTTATGGAGGCCTTTTCCCCGTCGAAACTCAAAATGCCCGCGGGACAGCCGTCGGCGCATGAGTTGCACCCCGTGCACGCCTCCTCGTCAAGAGAAACCATATACATACCAATCACCCCCTTCCCGTTTCGAACTCGCTTCGGTACCGCACGCACGTGCCTACAGGGCGCGCAGGGCGCGCTCGGCTTGCTCCAGCGTGTACGCGATGTCCTGTTCGCTGTGGGCCGTCGAGACGAACGCCGCCTCGAACTGGCTCGGGGCCAGGTACACCCCCGCCTCGAGCATGGCCCGGTAGTACCGGGCGAACTTCTCGGCGTCCGCGTTGCAGGCGCTCCGGTAGTCCGTCACCGGCTCGTCCGTGAAGAAGGCCGAGAACATGGCCCCCACCCGGTTGACGCAAAGGGGCACGCCAACGCGGCGCGCGACGTCCTCCAAGCCGTCCGCGAGGGCGGCGGCGGTTTCGAACAGGCGCTCATAGGTGCCGGGCTCTTGCAGCAGCTTGAGCGTCGCCAAGCCACCGGCCACCGCCAGCGGGTTGCCCGAGAGGGTTCCCGCCTGGTACACCGGCCCTTGCGGGGCCAGGCCCTCCATGAGGTCGGCACGCCCGCCGAAGGCCGCGAGCGGCAGGCCGCCGCCGATGACCTTGCCCAGGCACACGAGATCGGGCAGCACGCCGTAGTAGCGCGAGGCGCCGCCGTAATCGACGCGGAAACCCGTCATGACCTCGTCGAAGATGAGCACGCTTCCCTGCTCGAGGGTGAGGGCGCGCAGGTCGAGCAGGAAGCCGGGATCAGGCGGGACCACGCCCATGTTGCCCGCGACCGGCTCCACGATGACGGCGGCGATGCGCTCGCGGTGCTCCTCGAACAGCGCCGCCACGCTGGCGCTGTCGTTGTAGCGCGCCACGAGCGTCTTCTCGGCCACGGACGCGGGCACGCCGCTCGAGCTAGGCCGCCCGTTCGTGAGCGCGCCGCTGCCGGCCTTCACCAGCAGGCCGTCGGAATGCCCGTGGTAGCAGCCCTCGAACTTCACGATGTAGTCGCGCCCGGTGGCGCCGCGCGCCAGGCGCAGCGCGCTCATGGTGGCCTCGGTGCCGGAGTTCACGAACCGCACCATCTCCACGGCGTCGTAGGCCCGGCGGATCTCCTCGGCCAGAGCCGTCTCCGCCTCGGTGGGGGCGCCGAACGACGAGCCCATCTGGGCGGCGCGGCACACGGCCTCGACCACGGCGGGATGAGCGTGTCCGCAGATGAGCGGGCCCCACGAGCCCACGTAGTCGACGTAGTCGTTCCCGTCGACGTCCCAGACGCGCGAGCCCTCGCCGCGCGCCAAGAACACCGGGTTGCGGCCCACCGCGCGCGCCGCGCGCACGGGCGAGTCCACCCCGCCCGGAATCACCTGGCAGGCGAGCCGGTACGCTTCCTCGCTTTTCGTGGTATCGAGCATGCTCGGTACACCTCCTGTTTCCCAAGCCGGCGCATCGCGCCGACGATCGGTCGGTTCTAGTCGCGCAGCCACGCGGCGACGTCGAGGGCGTGGTACGTGATGAGCAGGTCGGCGCCCGCGCGCTTGCAGCCCAGCAGCGCCTCCATGACCACGCGGCGCTCGTCGATCCACCCCTGCGCGGCGGCGGCCTTCACCATGGCGTACTCGCCGCTCACGCAGTACGCGGCCACGGGTAGGCCGCAGGCCCGCTTCGTGCGGTACAGCACGTCGCCGTAGGCCATCGCGGGCTTCACGATGACGAGGTCGGCGCCCTCCTCCACGTCGAGCATGACCTCGCGCAGGGCCTCGTCGCCGTTCGCCGGGTCCATCTGGTAGGTCTTGCGGTCGCCGAACTGCGGCGCCGAGTCGGCCGCCTCGCGAAACGGCCCGTAGAAGGCCGAGGCGAACTTCGCCGCGTAGGACATCACGGCCACGTGCGCAAAGCCGTTCTCGTCGAGCGCGTCGCGGATGGCGCCCACGCGGCCGTCCATCATGTCGGACGGCGCCACGATGTCGGCGCCCGCCCGGGCGTGGGACACGGCCGTGGCGGCCAGCAGCTCCACCGACTCGTCGTTGAGCACGCGCTCGCCGTCCACGAGGCCGCAGTGGCCGTGGTCGGTGTACTCGCACAGGCACACGTCGGTGATGACCGTGAGCTCGGGGTGCCGCTGCTTGGCAAGGGCCACGGCCTGCTGCACGATGCCGTCGTCGGCATAGGCCTGCGTGCCGCGCGCGTCTTTGAAAGCGGGCAGCCCGAACAAGAGGATGGCGGGAATGCCCTTGCCCGCCACCTCGTCGAGCACCGGCCCGAGCCGGTCGAGGGAGTAGTGGAACACGCCGGGCATGGAGGGCACGGGCTCCTGCTTGCCCGCGCCGCTGCACACGAACAGCGGGTAGATCAGGTCGTCCACGCGCACGTGGTGCTCCCGCACCATGGCCCGCAACCCGGCGGTTTCCCGCAGGCGGCGGGGGCGTTTGCGCATCTTCATCGGGGCTCTCCTTCTTCTTGCGAATCGACCAGCGCGGCCACGAGGCCCGCGATGGTGTACTCGGCGGCCTGCGCCCGGGGCTCGAGGCCCGCCTCGCGCAGCGTTTCCGTGGTTACGGGACCGATGGAGTACAGATCGACCCCTTCGAGCAGCGCGGGGCCGTCCAGGCAGGCCAGCAGGTTCGCCACCGTCGACGAGCTGGTGAACGTGACGGCGTCCACCTCGCCCGCGCGCAGGGCGTCCGCAAGCGCGTCCGCGCCCTGGGCCACCGCGCGCGTGCGGTAGGCCGCCACGTCGTTCACCGTCGCACCGAGCTTCGCGAGCTCGCGGGGCAGCACGTCGCGGGCATCCTCGGCGCGGGCGATGAGCACGCGGTCGCGCGCGCCCACCTTGCCGGCCAGGAGCTCCACGAGGCCCTCGGCGCAGAACTCCCGCGCCACGTGCACCTGCACGATGCCGTGACGGGCGAGCGCGGCCTGGGTTCCCGAGCCGATGGCCGCCACCTCGGCGCGCGCCAGGCAGCGCGCGTCGAGGCGAAGGGACGCGGCCTCGGCGAAGAAGGCGTCCACGCCGTTCGCGCTCGTGAACACGACCCACTGGTACGCCTCGATACCGGCCACCGCCTCGCCCAGCGGGCGCGGATCGGTCGGGGGAACCGTTTCGATGGCCGGGAACTCCAGCACCTGCGCGCCGCGTTCCTCGAGCGCGGACGAGAGCGCCGACGCCTGGTGGCGGGCGCGCGTGACCACGACGGTCTTGCCGAACAGCGGCTTGCGCTCGACCCACGCCAAGCGCTCACGCAGCGCGGCGACCTGCCCCACCACGATGACGGCCGGGTTCTCGATGCCCTCTTCGCGCACAAGCTCCTCGATGCTCGCCAGCGTGCCGAGCACCGTGCGCTGCATCGGCCAGGTGCCGTAGCGCACGACGGCCGCCGGGGTGGCGGGGTCCATGCCGTGCTCCACGAGGCTGCCCACGATGCGCCCCAGGTTGTCCATGCCCATGAGGAACACGAGCGTGCCCTTCAAGCGCGCCACCTGTTCCCACGGGATGGCCGACGCGCTCTTGTCGGCGTGCTCGTGCCCCGTGATGACGGTGAAGGACGAGGCCGCGTCGCGGTGCGTCACCGGTATGCCCGCGTAGGCGGGCGCGGCCACGGCCGATGTCACGCCCGGCACCACGTCGTAGGAGATGCCGTGCGCGCGCAGCTCCTCGGCTTCTTCGCCGCCGCGACCGAACACGAACGGGTCGCCGCCCTTCAGACGCACGACCACGTTGCCCGCCAGCGCCTTCTCCACCAGCAGCGCGTTGATCTCGCGCTGGGGCAGCGTGTGGTGGTCGGGGGTCTTGCCCACGTACACGAGCTCGCAGTCCGGCCGGGCGTAGCCCAGCAAGCGGGGAGACACCAGCCGGTCGTACACCAGCACGTCGGCTCGTTCGATGGCCGCGCGCCCCTTGAGCGTGAGCAGCCCCGGATCGCCGGGGCCGGCGCCCACGAGGTAGACCTGCGGTCTTCCCGTCAGCGTCGCCATGTCACGCCTCCGTCCGGCAGGCGCTTGCGGGCAGGATGTCCGCCGCGCCCTGCGCGAAGGCGTCCTCGGCGGCCTCGCGGCCCACGCGCTCGGGCTGCGTGCCCGTACGCTCCACGCGCACCATGCGGCTGCCGTCCAGACTGCACACCATGCCCGCGAGCCTGATCACGTCGCCGGTGCACACGGCCAGCGCGCCGATGGGCGTTTGGCAGCCGCCCTCGAGCGCGGCCAGGAAGCTGCGCTCGGCGCGCGCCGCGCGCTCGGACTCCGCATGGTTCACGGCCCGCACGAGCGCCGCGACGTCGTCGCGCCCCGCAGCCACCTCCACCGCGATGACGCCCTGGCCCGCGGCCGGCATGACCACATCGGGCGCCAGGTACTCGGTTATCCGATCGCGCCACCCCAGGCGCACCACTCCGGCCACGGCCAGGATGATGCCGGCCATGCCCTCGTCCTCGTGCAGCTTGCGCCAGCGGGTGGCCAGGTTGCCGCGGATGCTCTCGCACTCCACGTCGGGACGCACGCGATGCACCTGCGCGGCCCGGCGCAGGCTCGACGTGCCGATGCGCGCGCCTTCGGGCAGGTCGGCCAACGCCAGGCCGTCCTTTCCCAGGAACGCGTCGCGCGGGTCGTGCCGCATGCAGTAGGCGCCGATCTCGAAACCATCCGGCAGCACCGTGGGCAGGTCCTTCAGGCTGTGCACGGCAAGATCGATGCTTCCGTCGCGCAGGCCCTCCTCGATCTCGGCCGTGAACACGCCCTTGCCGTCCACGAGCGGCAGCGGGGTCGCAAGGTCGCGATCGCCCGCCGTGTCGGTCTCGGCCAGCTCCACTTCCAGGCCGGGGTGCGCCTCTATCAGGCGGTCGCGCACCCACGCGGACTGCCACAGCGCAAGCTCGCTCTTCCTTGTGCCGATGACCAGTCGTTTCATTGCGCGCCTCCCGTCTGCTTCCCCTCGGCCCCCGCTTCCGCGCGCGCGGGCTCCCCCTCGGGCTGCAGGTGGAACAGCTCCTCCAGCATGGCGGCGTACGCGCGGCTCTTCTCCGAGCCCGCCATGGCGTTCAGCGACGCCACGGGTTCGTGCATGAGCTGGTGGGTGATGGACGTGGCCAGGCACTGCACGACGTTCTTCTGGCTGGGCGTGAGGCCCGAGAGCTTGCTCATGGCGCGCTCCAGCTTGTCGGCCTTGATGCGCTCGGCCTGGCGGTACAGTGCGTCGATGGTGGGAAGGTACTCCAGCGAGCGCTGCCAGCGCTCGAAGTCGGCCGCCGCCTCGTCGATGAGCCGGGCGGCGTTCTTGGCCGCGCGCAAGCGCTCGTTCTGGTGGCGGTTGGCCACGTCGCGCAGCTCGTTGATGTCGTAGCAGCTCACGTTCGGGATGCTGCGCACCTCCGGGTCGATGTCGCGCGGCAGCCCCATGTCGATGCACAAAAGCGGTCGAGCGGGGCGGCGCGCCATGACGGCGGCCAGGCGCGCCTTGTCGACAAGGCAGCCCTTCGCGGCCGTGGCCGAGAACACCACGTCGGCCTGCTCCAGGCAGGCGTCCATCTCGTCGAGCGAGCAGGCGCCGAAACCGTACTGGTCGGCCAGCCGCTGCGCTTTGTCGAGCGAGCGGTTCGACACCATAGCCACCGACACGTCCTGCGCCACGAGGTACTTCATGGTCAGCTCGCTCATCTCGCCCGCGCCCAGGATGAGCACCCGCTTGTCGGCGATGCCGCCCAGCTCGCGCACGGCCAGGTCCACGGCGATGCGTCCGATGGAGGTGGAGTAGCGGCTGATACGCGTTTCGGAGCGCACCTTCTTGCCCAGCGACAGCGCGCGCTGGAACCACACGTTGATGATCTTGTCGTTGGCTCCCGCTTTGCAGGACGCCTGGTAGGCGCGGGATACCTGCCCCGCCACCTCCGTCTCGCCCACGATGAGCGAGTCCAAGCCGCACACGACCTCGAACAGGTGGCGCACGGCGCGGTCGTCCGCGTAGGCGTACAGCAGGTCGCGGAACCGCCGCTCCTGCACGGCATCGCCCGCCTTGCCCTGGCCCAGGATGAAGTCGCGCACCCGGGCGACGCCCTCGTCGGCATCATCGCACACGCCGTAGAACTCCAGGCGGTTGCACGTGCTCAGCACTACCGCGCCGGCAAGCCCCGCAGCGGCCTTCACGTCCTGCACGCACAGGGCGTTCTGCGAATGGTGCACGCTCAGCTGTTCCAGAATCTCGATGGGAGCCCGCTTTATGCTTAGCCCCACGACGATGGTATGCATAGTCCCGCTCCCGTCTCATCCCCTGCGGCCTGCCCCCACAACAGGCGCGCGCAAAACCGGTCAACCCCGGGGCCGCACGCGTCGCGCGGCCCCGGGCAAGCGCCTACTCCGTTTCCAAGAACTCGAAGTAGGGCCGGTCCATGCTCGCCAAGCCGTTGACCATGAGCTCGACGATGCCGCCGTACTGCACGTTGTAGCGCGCAGTGGCCTTGTACGCCTGAAGGAGGTCGCGTATCGTGCCCTTGCAGTTGGAGCACGGCGCGCAGACGTACTTCACGATGTCGGGGTTCTCGATCTCGTCTTCGAAGGCGTTCAGGATCTGCGCGAACTTGGTGCGCGCGCTCACCTTGTTGCGGAAGTCGCCGAAGTTGTACGAGTTCATGATGGCGAACCCGCTGCCGCCGCCGCAGCAGTAGTTGTCCACCCCGTGGGGCGTCATCTCGCGGAACTGCGGCGCTATCTTGTGCAGGATGTCGCGCTGGGGCTTCACGATGCCCATCTGCCGCACCATGTTGCACGGGTCGTGCAGCGTCACGGGGAAGTCGTTCTTCGACGGGTCGAACTTTAGCCGCCCGGTTTTCACGAACTCGGCCATCATGGGCAGGAAGCTCTCCACGGGCACGCCGCGCTGGTCGCTGTCGGCCATGCGGTCGGCGCCCACGACGGCCGCCTTGTGGGCATGCCCGCACTCGCCGATGACGATGCGCTTCACGCCCAGCTTCTTGGCCACCTCGAACTGCGCCATGGCCACGTTCTTGGCCTGCACGTCGTCGTACCAGATGCCGTAGTTCACGCTGTCGAAGCCCATCATGTCGGTGCTGAGCGTCCAGTTCACGCCCGCCTCGTCCAGCAGGATGGCGAAGGCCGCGGGGTTCTCGGGCCAAGCCAGGAACTCGCCCGCGTTGTGCACGAGCAGCACGTCGGCGCCCTCTTTGTCCAGGGGGAACTTGATCTTGCGCCCGGTGCGCTCCTCGATGTCCTCTTCGATGAACTCCAGCGTGTCGATGAAGGCGGGCTTCGTCAGGCCCGTGGTGGAGCCCACCTTGAGCTGCAGCTGCGTGCCCTTCGTGTGCACGGGCGTGGGCGCCAAGCCCATCTCCATGCTGAATATCTTGCGGATCTCGCGGGCCATCATGCCGTTGTCGAGCCCCAAGGGGCACACCTGCGCGCAGCGGCGGCACAGGTTGCAGCGGTAGGACAGCTCGCCCAGGCGCGCGATGGTCTCCCAGTCCAGGTCGATGTCGGCGCCGGTGAAGGAGCCCAGCAGCTTGCCGGACGGCGTGAAGTACTTCTTGTACAGCTTGCGCAGCACGTCCACGCGGAAGATGGGGCGGTAGATCTCGTCGCCGTCCGTCGCCTGGAACACGTGGCACGCCTCCGAGCACGTGTTGCACTTCGCGCAGTACTCCATGGTCAGGCTCAAGGGCTGGAGGTACTTGTTGTTGGCGTCGAGGAACAGCTTCTCCAGGCCTTTGAGGAACTTGGCCTTCAGCTCGTCTTCCTCTTCCTTGGTGGCGGGACGCTTCATGGTGTCGATGGCGCAGAAACCGTCGAGCGAGCAGCAGTTCGTCTCGGCCCATTCGGGCTTCGGCTCTTTGAACGCGGGCTCGAGCCCGTTCTTGTCGTAGGGCGCGGGCAGGGGCGCCAGGTCGTCCAACGTGCTCAGGAGGTCCTTTTTCCGCGAGATGTCGGTGGTCCTCACCATCTTGTTTTCGATAGCCATGAGGCCTATCCTTTCGACGTTTCAGACGATGGGCTCTGCGGCTTCGTGGCCGACCAAGGCGACGTCACCGGCTGCTGTGCCGCATCCTCGAACCGGCGCTCCACCGCGCTGCCCTTCAGGTTGGGATCGTTGTCCCACAGCACCTTGTGGAAGCAGAAGAACTTGCCCACGTAGTGGCTCATCTTGGAAAGCGGGATGTACAAAAACATGATGCCCAGCAGCACGAAATGCACGAGCACGACGGGAGGCAGGTTCGTTGCGCTGAGCGTGAACACCTGCGCGGCCACCGTGAAGGGCGACGCGACGAACAGCCACGAGTACGCGCCGGTGAGCAGCACGACGAGCAGCAGCACGATGTTGAAGTACTCGAGCGGCGTGGTGTACTTCGCCAGCACGCGGTCGAACACGCGGCGCACGAGCAGCAGCACGCAGCCGATCGCAGCCAGCGCGAACCCGACGACGCCGATGATGGAAACCACCGTAACGTACCACGCCGGGTGCCAGGCCACGCTGATGAGCAGCAGCACCGACCACCCCAGCATGACGTAGATGCCCAGGTGCATGGAGTACGATGCCCACCACAGCGAGCGCTGGTGCACGAACAGCTTCTTGATGAAGAGCATCTCCTTGATGATGTCCACGGTCTCGCTGACCCGGTTGATCTTGCGCGGCTTCGTCCACCACTCGGGCTCCTCCATGTAGGAGCCGCCGTAGGCGGCCCTCCCCGCCCCTTCCTTGGGCACGGGATAGAGGTCGAGGCGCGCGTGGATCTGCATGTGCGCGAACTTGTAGGCTTTCCTCAAAGACAGCGCGAAGAAGCCGAGCATGGCGATGATGATGAACACGGACACGAGCATTTCAGCAGACACGGAAAAGCCTCCTTACGTCCTTGCCCCGGAACAACACCCCCTCAGCGTTACCGCTCCGGCGCTTCTTTAAAACTAAAGCACCGTCATCGGGGTGTAAAATTCTGATTTGCAATCGCGGCATAAAAAGAGGCTATGTCTTGGTGTATCATGGCTGCAGGGGGTTTCGGGTCCGGGTGCCCTCATCTCGTGTTTTCGCTGTTTTACCTGCAAATCCTCGAGCGGACGACCTTGTTTTGCACTGCTGGCGTCAGGGGTGGGCGGCTAGCGCAGCACCCGGTGCGTGCAGGGATCAAGATATCCTATATCGCCCTCATGTATTCTTATGGTGGCATTCCTACCTCAGTACTTATAATTTACGTGGGGAATTGAAGCGCATCGTCAAGGGGGAGACCTGTATCGGCCTGGATGTCGGAGGGGGTCGGATGAGTTCACTAGAGGAATTTCTGGTATTCAAAGACGTTGCCTCGACGGGCAACATCACCAGGACTTCTCAGCGCCTGCACATGAGCCAGCCCAGCGTGAGCATCCAGATCCAGAACCTCGAGCGGGACTACGGGGTTCAGCTTTTGGATCGGACGAATCGCGGCGTGACGCTCACGGAGAACGGGAAGATCCTCTACCGCTATGTGGAGGAGATCATTCAACTGATGATGGAGGCTCGCGAAGCCGTCTCCTACGCCTCGACCTGCCATCACGGCGGCATTCACATCGGAGCGACGTTCACCATCGGCGAGTACCTTCTGCCCTACCTGGTGCGGGAGTACTGCAGAAGCGAGACCGACTCCGACATAGACGCCCGCATCGCCGACACCGAGGTGCTGGCGCAAGAGGTCCTGGACCGCCGGTTGAACGTGGCCCTCATCGAAGGCCCCGTGCCCAACGACCCCAACTTCACCGTCGAGACCTTTTGGCACGACGAGCTGGTCGTGGTGGTTCCCATCGACCACCCTTGGAGCGAGCGCGGCACCATCAGCTTCGAAGAGCTCACCACCGAAAGGCTGATCACCCGCGAGCAGGGATCGGGCACGCGCAAGGTCATGGAACTGGCCTTCGCGCGGAACAGCTTCAACTACCTGGACCTGAGCATCCGGCTGGAGTTGGGCAGCACGCAGGCCATCAAGCAGGCGGTCAAGTGCGGCATGGGCATAGCCATCATCTCCGCCCTGACCGTGCAAGAGGAATGCCTGCTCAACCAACTGGTCACCCTGCGCGTGAAGGACTGCTCGTTCACGCGCCCGCTCAGCATCCTCACGCACACCAAGGGGCACCTCACCGAAGACGAGCAGTCCTTCGTCGCCCTCTTACGCGACGGCAAGAAGCTGCAGGAGATATTCCCTGCCCCCGTCGTTTCGTGACGGAGGCAGGTCGCTACGTCGAGGAGGCTCGGCGGGCGTCAGGCCGCTGGAGCCCGAAAGAACGTGACGTTCGCGGCCGTTGTCTGCTCGACCGCGACCGCATCGGCGGACAACGTACCGTCGGCGTTGATGGGAAGCGCTATCATCTCGTCGCTGTACAGGCACGACACCACCAAGTGCTTCTCATCGGGGCTTAGCGCGCACCCGCGCGGCCATGCGCAGTCCAGCTCGAGCGCCTGAACGTTGTCGGGAATCCCCGTATCCTGATCGATTTTGAGCACGGCGACCCCTTGGAAGCCGCCGTCGCCGTGAACGCGCTCTTTGCCCACCAGGTTGTCCGAAGAACCCCGGAACACCGTGTACAGGTACGAGCCGTCCTCGGTCATCTTCATGTCTTGCTGCTCGTATTTTCCATCCTTCTCGGGCACCCGCACGAGCCATTCCTCGGGTACGACGGCCCCGGCCCCCGTACGCTCCAGCACGCCTTTCTCGTCGAAGGAGAACGCGACCACCTCGTTCGCCGATTCGAAGTTGCAGTACATCCACGGCTTCTCGGGGTGAAAGCGCACATAGCGCGGCGAGTAGCCCTTGCCCAAGCTGACGGTTGACGCGAGCTCCAGCTTGCCCTCGGAGTCGAGAACCATGCTGTAGATATCGCCGGTGCCCTTGTCGGCCACCACGAAGAACTTCCCATTGGGAGCCCACGTGACGGTATGCAGCTGAGACAAGTGCGCCTCTCCTCGAAACGCCATGATGTCGCGCACCTCGCCGATAGTGCCGTCTTCGTTCAGCTCGAACACCACGCAATTCGCGCTCGGACAGGCGGGCGCGATCTGCCAGGAGCCCAGGTCGTCTTGCACGATCTTGCAGGGACAGGGCTTTGCCGTGTGGATGGAGCACAGCAGGTACTTCCCCGTGGGATCGATGCTCACCATCGACGGGTTCGACCCGAACGACGGCGCGCATTGCCTCTCGGTCAGATCGCCGGTGAGCGGATCGACCTCGTACACCCAGATGCGCCCGCCTCCACCTGCGCCCATGCCGGCGTCCTTGTCGAAGGGCACGTCGCATTCGTCGGTCACATACAGAAGGCTTTTATCATAGTCTATGCAGATGAATCCCACGCTGATCTCGTCGGTTATCCGCTTCGCGTCGGTCATCTCGCCGGTTGCCTCGTCGAACGCATGAACCCAGAGGCCCTTCTCGCCACCCTTCTCATCCCAGCAACCGGTGTAGACGAACGTTTTGGTTCCGTTCGAGGCGGCGACGCTTGCCGCGCCGTCGCCGCTTCCCGCGCACCCGGCAAGCGTCTCGCTTGCCCCCAGGGCGGCGAAACTGAGACCAAGCACCGCCGCGCCCTTCACGAAGCTGCGACGGCTGTACCTTAGTTTTTCCTGCATGTCGTTCCCTCCTTGATGAAAAGTGACCGGAAATTCCTGCATGGCGCCGTATCGTCCGACGCGTTCGGTTAGGCTTCGTATAACGTCACGCTCGAGCACGTGTCCTGGTCGGCGCGCAACCCCGTGTCGGAGAGCGTGCCGTCGGCGGCGACGGCGAGCGTGGCCACCTTGTCGCTGTACAGCGAGCCTACGAGCAGAAACCTCCCATCGGGCGAAATATCGCAGCCGCGCGGCCAGTAGATATCGTCGAACTCGCAGCGCTGCACCGTGGCCACGCTGCCGTCGTCCTGATTCACCGCGTACACCGCCACGCCCTGGAAGCCGCCCACATGCTCCCGTCCGCCATCGCCTGTGGGGTTGTCGCCCGAACCCCGGAAGCAGCTGTACACGGTGGAGCCGTCGGCGCTGATCTTCATGTCCTGAGATTCGAAGCGCCAATCCCTCTCCACCGAAGAGCGCTGTTCCTCGGGAACCACCAGGTCGCTGTTGATAAGCGAGAGCCGGCCCTCGTCATCGTAGCTGAACGCATCCAGGCGGTTGGCTGCCTCGTAATTCACGTAGCACCAGGGCTTCGAGGGGTGGAAGCGCACGTAGCGCGGCTTGTCGCCGGCACCCGTCCGGTACGGCTCGCCTACCAGCTCCAGCTTTTCGTCAGCCGTGATGCGCAAGGTCGAGATGGCCCCCGTGCCCTTGTCGTTCGCGATGAAAAAGTTTCCGCCGGGAGCCCACGTGCACGAATGCATATGGGAGAGCGCCTTGTCCGTTGCCCGGTACGCATCCAGCACATCGCCAATCGTGCCGTCGTCGTTCATGCGGAACAGCACGATGGGCGCGTCGGCATAGCCCGGCACAATGCGCCACGCGCCGCTTTCATCCCGCTCGGTCTGGCACGACATGGGAGCGGCTCCATGGATCGAGCACACGCCGTAGCGCTTGTCGGGGCTCAGGGTGAACATGGAGGGGTTCGACCCGAACGACTTCGCCTTCTGCTTAAGGGTCAGGTTGCCGGTCGCGGCATCCACCTGCCACACCCACACGTTCCCGCCGCCGCCCGATCCGATGCCCGCATCCTTGTCGAAAGGCGCGTCGATCTCGTCCACCATGTACAACAGGCCGCGCTCATGATCGACGTAGCAGTTGCTCGTCCTGATGTCGGCGTCAATCTGCCTGCCCTCTCCGAGCGCGCCCGTGGCAACGTCGTAGGTATGGACCCACAAGCCATCGTTGCCCCCATGCTCGCCCCACATGCCGCAGTATGCATAGATTGCCATATTCGCCTTCCTTTCCCCTCGGTCGCTTTACCCCTTCCCCCTTGGGCCGTGCAGGCCGCCGATGCGCAAAAGGGTCGACTCGATGCTACTCGGCCGGAACGCGCCCCCGTAAGGCCGATTTCTCTACGATACGGCAGTTCGCGTGGATGATTTTTCTCACACCCCTGCACAACCAGCGCTTTTGAGCGAGCGCTGCGAAGATTGTCAGGACACTTGCCCCCGCATCGTTGCTATAGTTGAAGGGCTCCGCGAACCGGAGCATCGCGATGCGGCGGGAGGGGGCATGCATGGGCGCCGATATGAAGCGCTTCAGCGCGAAGGGAACGCTGGCGCTGTATCCCAGCTATGTGGGCATGGGACTGTTTCTGGCTTGGACCGTGGGCAACTCGTTCGTGCTGAACTTCGAGGGCACCGCAGCGATCGAGCATGCGCGCACCGTCGATTTGTTCTGCGCCATGGGGACGAACGTCCTCGCGTTGTTCGTCATCGCGTGCCGGTCGAACGAGATAGGGTCGCTGCTGGCCCGACGGCCGGTTCCCCTCGCGGCGGCCGCATGCGCCTCGTTGGGATCGGCGCTCATGGTGCTGGCAGGCGTGCTCCCCGGCGAAGCGCTGGCCGTGATCGCAGCGGGATCGTGCTTGCGGGGCGTGGGCTCGGCTCTGCTGTTCATGCTGTGGAGCGAGCTGTTCAGCAGCCTGCCCATCAAGCAGACGAGCATCTGCTATTCGGCGGCGTACCTCATCTCGGTGCTCTTGGAGGCGGGCATGCGCTCCATCGACGCGAACGTGACGCTCGTGCTGGAGTGCTTCCTGCCCCTGGCCTCGGCCATCCTCATGGGAATCCCGCTCGCCGGGCACGCCCCCGACGGCGGCGAGGGCGAGAGGGAGCCTGCGCGCGCATGGGCGTTCCCCTACCGGCCCCTTGCGCTGACCATGGCCTACACGTTCGCGGCGTTCTTCTTCCACAGCGCCATCTCCAGCGAGGCAGGGGGCTTCAGCTGGGTGGGCGGAGGCGCGGTGTCGGCGCTGTGCTTGGCGGCGTCGTTGCTGTTTGTGAAGCGGTTCGACGCGTCGAAGCTGCAAAACGTCGCGCTGCCCCTCATGATCGCCGGCATCCTGCTCTGGGTGCTTTTGGGCAACGAGGCCGGCAGCGCCGTCATGATGCTCACCGACGCCGGGAACATCGCGTTCCGCATCTTCATCCTCGTGATGATCTGCAACATATGCTACCGCTACCAGGTGCCCGCGTTGTGGCTGTTCGCCATCGTGCGCATGGCCATGCTCGTTGCCGAGGCGGCCGGAGTGGGCACGGGGATGGCGCTCGCCGCGAACCGGGACGCCACGAGCGACCTGGCGGTGGAGGGTTTCGCGTTCGCGCTCGTGCTCGTGCTGGCCACGGTGTCCGCGTTCGCCACGAACGCCGGCCGCAACCTGGCCGACACCTCGTGGCACATCGTGCCCCGGGAAAGCGGGCGGACCTCGCGCGCCGACCAGCTGGCGCAGGTGATGGGCGGCTACGAGATGCTCGTATGGCGCTGCGCGAAAGTGGCGCGCCTGTACGGCCTGACGCACCGCGAGGAGGAAGTGCTCGGCTGCCTGACGAAGGGAATGACGAAAACGCAGGTGCAAGACGACCTGTGCATCTCGGAAGGCACCGCGCGCACCCACATCCAACACGTGTACAAGAAGCTGGGCGTGCACTCGCGCGAGGAGATGATCGACATCGTGGAGCAAGTGGAATAAGGCGGCAGCGCTTCGCGCGCAGCGCGAAAACGGCCATGCGGGTTGCCGTAGGGGCGCTCTCCAGAGCGCCCGTTCGCGCGCAAGCGCGAAAACTACCGCCCAGGTTGGCGTAGTAAGCCAGCGAGGGCGGGCCGCAGCGTCGGCTCGTTCCGTCGGCGGGCAGGCCGCCGGAACCTCACTCCTCCAGGGAGCGCAGGACGTTCACCAGCGCGTCGTCGGGGCGGTAGTGCAGGCGCAGCGACAGCAGGTTGCGCGCGACCGGGAACAGCCCGGCGTCGACGGCGGCCGCCGCGCCCGCATCCAGGGTCTCGAACACCTCGTCGACAGGCGCCACCACGATGCCGGCTTCGCGCAGCTCGCCGTCCACGGCCTCGCGCTCGATGGGCTCGATGCCGTGCTCGTCGGCGAGCTCCTTCAGCTCGGCCATGGCCTGCAGCGCCACCACGGGAGAGGTCATCACCGACTTGAGGTAGCACGCCGCGCCCGCGCGGGGCTTGCCCGCCTTCCACAGCGCATAGGCAAGCTGGTAGTAGGCCACCGCCACGTCGCCCGGCTGCACAGCCACGTGCAGGCAGGCGTCGAGCACGGCGGCTGCGTTGTCCATGTCGCCCACCAGCATGTAGGCGCGTCCAAGCTGCCGGTATCCTCCGGCCGTGGAGGGGGCGAGTTCTATGGCGCGCTGACCGTAGCGCAAGGCGTCGTCCACGCGCTCGAACGAGCGCTCCAGCAACGTGACTATCTCCAGATGGCAGAGGTAGAACGAGTCGGGCGCGAGCTCGACGCGCTTGCCCGCGTCGGCTGCCGCCCGCGCCGCGAGGGCGGGCACGGCCGGCGACGCGGTCGCGTCCGCGCCGATCGGCGCCGCGTCCGAACGCCCGAGCCGAGCGGCACGCAAGGCGCGCTCGTACAGCACGCGCGCCGCATACGAGTCGAACGAGCGGTACACCGTCGCGGCGCCGTCGACGTACCCGTCGAGGGCGGCGGTCTCGGCCACGGCGTCCATGAGCACGGCAACCGCTTTCTCGGGATCGCCCTGCGCGAGCGTGCGGGCGCGGCCGAGCGCGGCCAGGCAGCGGTCCTCTCCCAAAAAGCACACCACCACGGCGTTCTGGTCCTCGGTGTCCAGCTCCCCCTCCGCCAGGGCCGCCATGAGCCGCGTGCACGCCGATGCGGTCAAATCGTCGCCCCGCGCCTCTGCCGCGTCCTGCTCCTCGCGGACGGCGCGGATGGCCTCGGTGGCGCTCGCCGCGCGCGCCACGCGGTCGGCCAGGCCCTCGCCTATGCGACGACGGCGAGCCTCGGCGGCGATGCGCAGGTCGCGCGCCTCCTCCGCGCCCAGAACGGGCCGCGCCGCCTCGGGCAGCGCCCCGTCCTCCATTTCGGGCAGCTCCCGACGCCGCACGGTCGAAGGCAGGGCCGCCACGAGCGCGAACGGATCGGCGGCCGGCAGATCCGCCACCGCCTCGCACAACGAGAACAGCGAGGAGGGGTCGCCCGCCAACGCGGCGCGAAACCGCCCCTGCTCCTCGTAGACCTGCCGGGAAAACGCCACCTGGTAGTACGCCGTTCCCTCTCGATCGGAGGGGAACTCGCCGCCTCGCTCGGAGGCGACCTCCTCCGCGGCCCCCGCCGCCGGTTCGTCGCCGAGCGGGCAGGCGGCCACGTCGACGCGCCGCAGGGACGGCGAAGCCTCGAACGCCGCCGCGGCGAGCGCGAGGCCGAAATGCATGGCGTAGCGGCGCGCCTGCGCATCGCGCTGCGCTTCGGCCACGTCGACCCAACCCGACCCCGTGGGCGCGTCGACCCAGGTTTGGGCCGGCATGAGCGCGGCGTCCGGCACGGTCAGCATGAACGCGGCAAGTCCTTCCGCCACGTTCGCCTGCAGCCGAGCCTCGATGCGCACCGGAAGCTTCAGCCGTTCCAGCACGGCGCTCACGCGGCAGCGCACCTCCCATTCGCCGCCGTCCGCGCCCACGGGGGCCCCGGCTATAGGCTCGCCGGCAAGCGGCTGGGCTCCCGCCGTCTCGATCAGATAGGCGTCCCAGCGGGCGCAATCCGCATCCGTCGCCAGGGGCGCCCGATCGCCGAACGCCTTTTCCACCAGCGAGAACCGGTTGAGCGCGGCCTCCAGCGCCCATACGGTGCGCCGACTCACCGGCGCGTCCTCGTCCTCCACGGCCACGTAGTACAGGTTGGCGTAACGCACGGTCTTCACCAGACGCAGCGCGTCGTCGGGCACGGCCGACGCGGACAGATCGTCCAGACCGGCATCCTCCAGCCAGCGGACGAGGCTCCGCGCGAGCGCGGGCGGCCTCACCACGGGGTCCGCCCCGGCGCGCCTCACATCGTCGACGATGGCGCGCAGGCCGGGAAGCAGCTTCTCATCCCTCAGATGCTCGTGCACGAAGCCGATGCCGCGCGTCGGCACCTCGGCGCCTCCCAGCGCGGGACGGTGCACGAAAGCGAGGTAGGCGCGGGCGAGCGCGTCGTCGTAGGAAAGGTCGGCCGCGTACGGTCCGAAGTCGAACCACGTGTCCGAGAACGTGTAGCGGTCGCGTCGGCGCGTGTACTGCGCCACCTGGCGGCCCTCGCCTTCGTCCGTGCGCACCTCCACGCAGCCGCGTTCCTCGCCAGCCGCCTCCTGCTCGGTGAAGCGCGCGAAATCGAGGTCGGGCTTGCGAGCCGGGGGCGAGACGATGGGATGGTCGACGGTGAACACGCGCCCGAACCGGTCGACGTAGGCGAGGATGCGGAATTCCCGCTTGCCGGCGAATTCGACGACGTAGCGGTCGCCCTTGCTCGGCGACGCGCAGGCTCCGGCGATCCAACCGTAGGTCGGCGCGGGCGAGCCCGCGCAGGCAGGCGCAACCGGCACCACGGCGTCGGGCAGCACGCGGCGCGAGGCACCGAGAAGCGATGCCGTCGCCGTGATCGTGTACGTCCCGCCCTGTTCTTCCGCCTGCCTCACGCGCCGTTCCTCCTCATCAAACCGCGAACGTTCTCGGCCGGCGAAGGCGTCGAAGCGTTTCCCGGCATCGAGCGGTTCCGAAGCCGAGGGCCGTCGGAACGTTAACGAGCAGCATAGCATGACGCGCCGACGTTGCGAGGAAAACGCCGAATGACCCCACGCATGAAAAAGCATCCCGAAGCACGGACGATGCCGTGCTTCGGGATGCGGCTTTGCGGCAACCTCCTCGCAGGAGGCTTTGCTGGAAACGGGCTCAGTGGCGGCAGGCGTTCTCGGCGCCCATGATCGGCACGTTACCGGCGGCCACGAGACGGGCCGCGTCGCCCACGTTGGGCGTCTGGTTCTCGAAATACACCGTGATGCCCGCGTCGTTGAAGCCCATGAGCGGGCGCATGCCCATGCCGGCGGCCACGATGGCGTCCACGCCGGCGTCGGCCAGCAGCCCCACGGGGCGCAGGCAGCCGCCCTCTTCGTGCGGCGGGTTGGCGATAGCCGACGTGCCGGTGATCTCGCCGTCCACGATGTCGACCACGGTGAAGCAGTCGCAGTGGCCGAAGTGGCCGGAGCGCTCCGAAGCGAGGTCGGCGGCGCCCATCGTCGGCACCGCGAGTTTCAACGTTTCTCCCATGATGATCCTTTCTTGCCGGGGCCCAACGGCCCCGCTCGTCTTCCGAGGCCTCGTCGCCTCGGGTTATGCCCTTTCCGTTCCGCGTGGCTCCATCGCCAGCTCGGCCGCGTTCGCCCGGCAAGCGCTCACGCCGGGTCGGCCGAAAACGCGTGCCCGTCGATGCGCGGCGCGTGCGTCAGTCGTCTTCCGCCTGCGATGCGACCGGACCTCCGCGCACGGCGGCGCCCAGCCCGCCTTCCAGCAGGTTCACCAGCAGCTCGTCGAGCCGACGGCGCGCCCGCAGCGCGTCGAGCCACTGCTCGGCCAGCTCCATGCCCTGCTCGGTGAGCTCGTACTCCCGGCGGCGCGGGCCCGATGCGTCCTCACACCAGCGCGACACCACGGCGCCCTCGTCCTCCAAGCGCCGCAGCGACCGGTACAGGCCGCCCACGTCCACGTCGACCTCGCCGTCGGTCATCTCCAGGATGGTGCGGCGCATGTCGTAGCCGTAGCCGCCGGCGTACAGCAACGCCGCCAGCGCGGCCGGCTCCACCAACGCGCCGCCGCCCCCGCCGCGCCGTCGACAGCACGGCTGCCGAGCCCCGGCTCCTCCGCAATCGCCTTGCGGCACAAACATCGCCTCCTTGCTTCCCGCACCCGCCCGGAGAGACCCGGACGGAGCATGTTTCCCGCAGCTATATGACAACAACATATATACCCCTAAAACATCTATGTTGTCAACATATAAAGTTGTAGCGGTTCTTGAATATGAAAATGAGTAATGTTTTTTCGTTACAACCATAAAAACTTTTTATTTTCTATATTTTGTATTGCTATACTAGAAAAACTCTACCATCTTCGAAAGGTATAAGATGATCGACCGACCTCGATACCGCGCAGCCGTGGAACCCTACATAAACATGCCCTTAGTGAAGATACTCGCCGGCGTTCGACGCTCGGGCAAATCGACCATTCTGCGCATGATCATGGACGGGCTTGAGCGACAAGGCGTGGATCGGGCTCGACTGCTGCATTACAGCTTCGACTCCCTCGCCTACGCCGATCTGAAAAGCGCTGCGGAATTCTATCGCATGATCGCCGCACGCATCGCCAACGTGCCGGGACGTGCCTATCTGTTCCTCGACGAGGTTCAGGAAATGCCCGAATGGGAGCATGTGGTCAACAGCCTCATGGTCGATTTCGACGTGGACATTTACGCAACCGGATCGAACTCTCGCCTTCTCGCTTCGGAAATCTCCACGTACCTGACCGGCCGTTACGTGAGCATCCCCGTATACCCGCTCTCGTTCGAGGAGTTCCTCGACTTCAAGCGCGCAAGAGGAGCAACCGTTCTATCGCCACGGGAGGAGCTGCCCGACTTCTTACGCCGAGGAGGCTTTCCCGTAACGAACATCAACGACATGAGCGTCGACCAAGCATATCGAATCATCAGCGATATATATTCGTCCGTCGTCTTGAAGGACATCGTGCAAAAAAACGACATCAGAAAGCCGGAGCTGCTCGAACGCATCGTACGGTTCGCGTTCGACAACGCCGGAAAAACCTTCTCGGCGAAACGCATAGCCGACTACCTGAAAAGCCAGCAACGCGAACTGGGCGTGGAGACCGTATACAACTACCTTTCGTTCCTCGAGAAAGCGTTCTTGCTTTACCGATGCTCCCGTTTCGATCTGCGCGGCAAAGAGATCCTCAAGACGCAAGAAAAGTTTTACCTCGTCGACGCAGCGCTGCGTCCCGCCCTGTTGGGTTCCGACCCCCTATCCGCAGCGGCCCTTTTGGAAAACATCGTGTACCTCGAGCTGAAGCGGCGCGGCTTCGACGTTTACGTGGGCAAACTCGGAACAAGGGAGATCGACTTCGTAGCGGAACGGCAGGGAGCCCGTCTGTACGTGCAAGTCGCCCGTGAAATATCGCAGACGGACACCGAACAGAGGGAATACGGCAATCTTCTAACGCTGCGCGACGGCTATCCGAAGTACGTGCTGCGCACCGACGCCTTCTCCGAAGGCGCGCACGAGGGCGTGCGCTCGATGCACGTGGCCGATTTCCTCCTGGCCGACGACTGGGGCTAACCAAAAGCCCCCGCTCAGCGCACCTTCGCCACGATGAATGCGAACGTGGCCACGGCGAACGCGGCCGAGAAGGCGAAGGCCATCTGATACGGTAGAGCCGGTGCTGACGCAGAGGCCGAAAGCGATCCCGCCACAGCCATGAGCAGCACCATCGACGACGTGCCGAGCGACGCGCACGCCTGGCGCCCCGCGATGGAGAACGAGCTGCCGTCAGACACGATGCGCCCCGGAAGGCCCGCCAAGCTCCACGAGATGAGCGGCCCCATGAGGCCCGACACGCCGAACGCCCGCACGGCTTGGCAGAGCGTGGTCACGGCGAGCGGCGTTTCCCCGTCGATGAGCACCATGAGCACCGAGCCCACGGCCAGCAACAGGCCCGACGCAAGCGTGACCGGGCGAATGCCGAACCGGTCGGTGAGCACGCCGGCCAACGGGTTCAAGAACAGCGCGGCGATGGTGCCGGGCAGAAGCACGATGCCCGCGTCGAGCGCCGTGCCGCCGCACAACCCCTCGACGTACAGCGGGATGATCAGCGTCACGCCCATGAACGAGGCGTGCAGCAGGCACAGCACCACGAACCCGACGACGTACTGCTTCGAGGAGAAGATGCCCATGTCGATAAGGGGGTCGTCAACCCGCTTCTGCCGCCGCACGAACAGCACGAGGAACGCCGCGCCCGCCGCGAGCGGACCCCATACGAACGGGCTGGCGATCGAGAAGCTGCTCGCCTCCGAGAACCCCAGCAGCAAGCCGCCGAAGCCCAGCGCCGACAGCGTGAACGACAGCGTGTCGAACCGCTCGGCGCGATCCCCCGCCCCGCCGCGCACGAGCAGCGCCGTAGCCGCGGCCAGCAGCGCCACCGCAACCAGCAGCAGCACGAAGAAGCTGCGCCAGCCGAGCGAGAAGCTCATAGCGCCGCCGATGGTGGGGCCGATGTTGGGTGCGAAGCCCATGGCGATGCCCGCCACGCCCATGGCCGTGGCGCGGCGCCCCTCGGGGAAGCGCGTCATGGCGATGGTCTGCATGAGCGGCAGCAGAAGCCCAGTGGAGACAGCCTGGCAGATGCGGCCCGCCAACAGCACGGCGAAGTTGGAGGCAAGGCAATCAGCCAAGGCGCCCACCAGGAAAAACGCCAAGGCGATGAACACGTGCTGACGGGTGGAGAACCGCTTGGAAAGATAGGTGGCCGCGGGAACCGCAATGCCCAGCACCAGCATGTAGCTGGTGGTGAGCCACTGGCCCAAGCTCACGTCGAGCCCGAACTCCCCCATGATCTCGGGCATCATGGCGTTGACGGCCGTCTGCGAAAGGTTGCCGAAGGCGGAGGCCAGCATCACGATCACGAACAGCGCGTACACGCGACCGCGCTCGCCTTTGATCAACTCTCGCACCATGCCCCCTTCGTTCTCGCGCGCCCATGTCACGCAATCTCTCAGTATATAGGCAAAGTAGCCGCGTGTGGGCACCATCCGCATGACAACCGGCGTTTATTCGCCACCGGAAGGCCACCTGGAAGCGAGCCGATCCCCGGCAACCACGAGACGTCCCTTGCCGCGAGCGGTTTTACGATGGTATACTTAGTATTACTAAATAAGGATACCGCCTTTCGCCACCAGCGACGAGAACGAGAGAAGACGGAACCATGTCCACCTATCCGAAACCCGATGACCGTCCCGACGGCCAGCCAACCGCCCGACCGCACCGCCGGCGCGCCATCATCCTGGTCGCGCTTGCCGTGCTGCCCGTCGTCCTTACCGCCGCAGCGCAGCCGTTCCTTCCGGACACGGTGCCCGTGCATTACGGGCTCGGCGGTCCCGATAGCTGGGGGCCGAAAAGCGAGCTGTTCGTGGTTGCGGGGATATCGACGGTGCTGGGCCTTTTCATCGCCGCCCTCTTCGCCGTGTTCGAGCATCAGCGCGCCACGGGGCGGGAGGACTGGATCGTCTTCAACGACGGGACGATAGGCATGTCGTTTCCCCTCTGCGTCATCGTGCTCGCGGTTCTGGGCGTGGCGCAGAGCGCATACGTTGCCGGCGCGTTCGGACTGGCGGGGTTCGTTTTGCCCGCGAACCTCGTGCAATGGGGAGTCGACGTGCTGTTCGGCCTCGTCGTGCTCGCCATGTGGGGTTTCTCCGCCTATATGATCGTCACGGGAAAGAGCTTGCTCAATTTTCGGCCCGATCCAAGCGAGCTGGAGCTGCGCTTGGGAGACGACAAGCGCCAAGCGCGTGCCATAGGCATCCTGCTGCTGTTCCTGTCGATATTCGTCCTCGTCGAATGGGGATTGATGAGGTGAGGGCAGCATCACCCTATGAGGAAGCTAGGGTAACATGATCGAAAAGCGACTAAATCAACCTGAGAAAACAGCATCTGCAGATTCCGCGAGCCATCCGGTTCTGAGGATCTCCATCAGGGTGCACTGGTCGCTCGCCGTGTTGATGGTCTTCGTGAACGTGCTGATCGTCGCGATGGTCATCGGCATGCTGCTCGAATTCTCCAACACGAACGGCCTCGACTCCGAACAGGCGGGCCTAGTGGTGGGCATGGCTTTTTGCATGCTGGCTTTGGCGGTCGCCAACGCCCTTGTCGTTCCCATGTTCTTCAGCCACTACATCCAACTCGACGATCATCGCCTGTCCATAGTTTTGGGAATCCACCGGGCAAGCATCGACTGCATCGGCATCTTGAGCGTATCGGAGAAAATCCCCGCGTCGGCAGGCTACGTATGGAAGCCCACCGCCCCCGGCCCGGTGCGCATCCACGGCAGACTGTTCGACGAGGTCGTCGCCGTGGCCGATAAGGAACTGCTTTACGAAGAGCTGCTCAAGCGAAATCCCCGCATCAGGATCGTGCGGAAGGGCGAAAGCTGAGCCCGCGCAAACGCAGTGTCGCCCGATACGGTCGGTTTGAGCGTGAAAACCGACCGTATCGGGCGACAACTTGCGCACCGGGCTTCGACTCTCAGTTGAACGTCTGCTGCGTCTTTTCCAGGCCTGTCGTCACCAGCGAGAGCGCGGCTTGCGCGCCGCGATCGACGGCGTAGGCGAAATCGTCGGCAGCCTCTTTCTTCGGCAGCGACAGCACCCAGTCCACCACCGGCATGCGTCCCGGCGGACGGCCGATGCCCACGCGCACGCGGTTCCAGTCGCGCGTTCCCAGCTTGTCGCAGATGGAGCGCAGGCCGTTGTGCCCCGCGTGCCCGCCGCCGAACTTCACGCGCACGGTGCCGGGGTCGATATCCAGCTCGTCATGGATGACGATGAGGTGCTCCGGGTCCACGCCGTAGGCGTTCATGAGCTGCTTCACCGGGCCGCCCGAAGTGTTCATGTAGCTTTGGGGCTTCGCCAGCACCAGGTCGTGATCGCGGTAGGCGCCCTTGGCCGTGAGCGAGCCGCACTCCGTCTTCCAGTAGCGCGCGCCCACCTCGGCGGCGATGGCGTCCACCGCGTCGAACCCGGCGTTGTGCCGGGTATGCTCGTACTCCTCGCCCGGATTCCCCAGGCCCACGATCAAAAACATCGAGTCCCTACTCGAACAGGCTGGCCACGGAGCCGTTGTCGTACACGTTGACGATGGTCTTCGCGAACAGCGGGCCCACGGACAGCACCTTCACCTTGCCGGTCTGGCGCTCCAGCGGAACGGGCACGGTGTTCGTGACCACGACCTCCTCGATGCACGAGTTCGCGATACGCTCGTACGCCGGGCCGCTGAACAGGCCGTGCGTGGCGCACGCGTACACTTCGGCGGCGCCCTTGGCCTTGAGCGTGGACGCGGCCGCCACCAGCGAGCCGGCCGTGTCGATCATGTCGTCGTTCAAGATGCAGATCTTGTCCGTCACCTCGCCGATAAGCGCCGTGATCTCGGCCTGGTTGTGCTTCGGGCGGTCCTTGTGCATGATGGCGATGTCGCAGTCGAGCATGGTGGAGAACTTCTTCGCCGCCTTGGCGCGGCCCACGTCGGGGGACACGACGCACAGCCTCTCGTTGTCGAAGCCCTTGCTCTTGAAGTAGTCCACGAAGATGGGCATGGCCGTCATATGGTTCACCGGCAGGTCGAAGAAGCCCTGGATGGCATCTTGGTGCAGGTCGATGGTGATGACGTTGTCCACGCCGGACGCGGCCAGAAGATCGGCCACGAGCTTGGCGGTGATGGGCTCGCGCGGCGCGGCCTTGCGGTCCTGGCGCGCGTAACCGTAATGGGCGACCACCGCCGACACGGATCGGGCCGAGGCGCGCTTGGCGGCGTCCACCATGATGAGCAGCTCCATGAGCGCGTCGTTCACGTCGTAGCCCTCGCCCGCGCACACCGACTGGACAAGGAACACGTCGGCGCCGCGAACGCTCTCCTGGTAGCGCGCGTATATCTCGCCGTTGGCGAACTTCTCGAGCTTGACGTTGCCGAGCGACGCGTTCAGGTCCCTCGCGATCTCGTCGGCGAGCTCGGGGTTGACCGACCCCGAGAACAGGGCCATGCTCTTGTGCACTTCCGTCATCGTCATGCGCGCTCCTTCAACGTCGCTTCCATCTACGCGCCCGCGCAGCATGCGCGGCCGCCCCTATTGTATCCGTAGCCCGACGGGACGCACGGGTAAAACCGAGCCTTCTTCGCATATTGACCGCATGCGGCCGCGCGAAGAAGCGGCAGCGAAACGCCGCCCCGCCGGAAACGGCCTCGGCGCAGCCCGCGCCTACACGTCCAGCGCCGCGTGGTACGCCTCGTACACGGCGGTGCAGATGTTCGCGGGGCGCCGCGCGTCGCCCACGACGCGCACGAACGGCGCGCAGTCGCGCAGCGCGTCGACCGCGGCGCTGCGCGAGCGCTGGCCGATGGCGCACACCACCGTGTCGCCGCGAGCCAGCTGTTCCGACCCGTCCGCCAAGGTCACCACCACGCCGTCGCGGCGCACCTCCTTGCCGCGGGCGTTCAGCACCACGTCGATACCGGCTTTTTCCACCTCGGCGAGCAGGATGGGACGGTGCCGCACGTTCGCGTCCACGGCCAAGCCGTCGCGCATCTCCACGAGGCGCACCTTCTTCCCCTGCTGGCTCATGAGCAGCGCACATTCGCTGCCCGTCAAGCCACCGCCGATGACGACGACCTCGCCGCCCGTCTCCGCGCCGTCCAGGTAGAGGTCGTCGATGGAAAGCACGCGCGCGCCGTCCTCGCACGGCATGGGCAGGGCGAGGGGCTCCGACCCCACGCACACGATGGCCGCGTCGGCACCGATCTCGTCGGCCAGCGCCGCGTCGACGGGCGTGTTCAGGCGCACGTCGACGCCCAGCTGCTCGCAGCGTCGAGCGTAGCTCCGCCCCAGCTCGTACATGTCCCGCTTGAACGGCAGCGCCTGCTCGGTGCGCAGGATGCCGCCCAACTCGGACTCTTTCTCGCACAGCACCACGCGGTGCCCGCGCTCGGCGGCCGTCGCCGCGGCCGTCATGCCCGCGATGCCGCCGCCCACCACGAGCACGTCCTTGGGCTTCGCCGCGGGGACGACGTCCATGCCCTCGAACTCGCGGCCGATGCGGGGGTTGATGGCGCATCGACGCGTCTGCGTGACCGCGCGTTCCGCCACGCACACGAAGCAGCGCAGGCACGCGACCACGTCCTGGCCGCGGTTCGCCATGACCTTGTTGGGAATGTCGGGGTCGGCCAGCAGCGCGCGGCCCATCACCACGAGGTCGGCCTTGCCCGAAGCCAGGATGTCCTCCATCTGCCGCGGGTCGGAAAGGCCGCCGATCGTCGCCACCGGCACGCCCACGTGCTTCTTGATCTGCTCGGCCAGATAGACGTTGCAGCCGTGCTCGCGGAACATGGAAGGGTGCGTGACGGAGAACCCGAACTGGTACGAGCCCGCCGAAACATGGATGATGTCCACCAGGTCCTCGAGCGCGTGCGCGATGCGACAGCCCTCGTCCACGTCGTACCCGCCGTCGAACAGCTCGGCCCCGCTCATGCGCAACTCGATGGGGAAACCCGGGCCCACGGCCTCGCGCACGGCCGCCAGCACCTCGCGCGCGAACCGCACGCGGTTCTCGAGCGGGCCGCCGTATTCGTCGTCGCGCTTGTTGAAGTAGGGCGAAAGGAACTGGTTAACGAGCCAGCCATGCCCCGCGTGCACCATGACCATCTCGAAGCTGGCCCGCTTCGCAAGCGCCGCCGCCTGCGCGTAGGCCGCCACGATGTCGGCTATCTGCTCATGGGAGAGCGCCTTCACGGGCAGGCCGTCGGGACGCACCGCGTCGCTCGGGCCGTATTGGCAAAGCCCCTGCTTGCCCTTCTTGTCCACCATGTACGTGCCCGCGTACTGGCCCGAGTGGGACAGCTCGATGCTGGGCACCGAACCATGGCGTTTGATGGCGTCGGCCAGGAAGGAGAACGCCGCCAGCTGGCCCGGCGTCTTCAGGCTCAGGCGCAGCATCTGCGACCCGTCCGTCTCGGGATGCACCACCAACTCGCTCACGGTGACCACGGCCGCACCGCCCTTCGCGCGCAGTTCGTAGAAGCCCTGCGTGCGCGGGCCGGGGCTGCCCTCCGCCGTGATGTCGGTGGCCCCCAGGGGCGCCGAGCACATGCGGTTGCGCAGCGTCACCCTTCCCACCGTCAGCGGTTCGCACAGATGCGGATAGTCGCGCTTCATGGCCCTTATCCCCCTTCTCGCAGGGCGCGGCACCGGCCGCACCCGACCTGCCTGCCGTTTTCCCGCTACCGCCCTTGCCGCTCGCGCTTCTTGGCGGCCCAACCAGGAATCTCGCGCTGCTCGGGCCGCGTGAGGGCCAGCGCATCGGGCGCCACGTCCTTCGCGATGCACGAACCCGCGCCGATGATGGCGCCCGCGCCGATGCTCACCGGGGCCACCATCATGGTGTCGCTGCCCACGAACGCGCCGTCGCCGATGGTGGTGGGCCATTTCTTCTTGCCGTCGTAGTTGCAGGTGATGGAACCGGCGCCTATGTTCACGTCCTCGCCGATGGTCGTGTCGCCGATGTAGGAGAGGTGCGGCACCTTCGAGCCCTTGCCCACCGTGGACTTCTTGATCTCCACGTGGGTGCCGGCCTTCGCGCCCTCGCACAGGTGCGCCGCCGGGCGCAGGTAGGCGCGCGGACCGCACGTGGCGCCGTCGTCGACCTGCGCCTCCACGGCCACCGTCTCGTCCACGACGCAGCCGCTTCCCACCTGCGTGTCGGTGAGGCGCGAGTTCGGGCCGATCACGCTGTCCTCGCCCACGCGCGTCGCGCCCATGAGGAACGTCTGCGGCAGCAGTTCCACGTCTTGCTCGAGCACCACGTCGGGGCCGATCCACACCTGGTCGGGATCGACCATGGTCACGCCGGCCGCCATATGCGCGCGGTTGATGCGGCGCTGCGCGATCTTCGTCGCCTCGGCCAGCTGCAGGCGCGAGTTCACGCCCAGGCACTCGGACGGGTCGTCGGTGGGCAGCGCCAGCACGGGGCGCCCGGCCGCGCGGCAGATGGCCAGCACGTCGGTGAGGTAGAACTCGCCCTGGGCGTTGTCGTCGTCCACCTGCTCGAGCGCGTCGAACAGCGCGCGGGCGTCGAAGCAGTAGAAGCCGGAGTTGCATTCGCAGATGGCGGCTTCGGCGCTGTTCGCGTCCTTCTGCTCCACGATGCGCTCCACGGCGCCCACCCGGTCGCGCACGATGCGCCCGTAGCCGTAAGGGTTCTCCAGCTCCATGGTGAGCACGACCACGGCCGCGTCGGCCTGCTCGCGCATGTCCACCAGGCGGCGGATGGTGTCGGCGGTGATGAGCGGGCAGTCGCCCGACAGCACCACGAGCGAACCGTCGAAGTCGGCCAGCGCGTCCTTGCACACGGCCACGGCGTCGGCCGTGCCGCGGCGCTCGGGCTGCACGACCACCTGGGTGTCGGCCTCCACCAGCGGTTCCACCTGCTCGCGTTCGTGCCCCACGACGGTTGCGATGCGCTCGATGCCGGCGGCGTGCGCCGCGTCCACCACCCAGCGCACGAGCGGTTTGCCCAGCACCTCGTGGACGACCTTGGGCTTCTTCGACTTCATGCGGGTTCCGGCACCCGCGGCAAGGACGATGGCGGCAGCTTCCATGGTTCCCCTTCGATCGCTCGACGATTTCCGATCATGAAGTATAGCGCACGCCCTGCGAACCGCGCCCGAATCTCACGCAGAAGCCATGCGCTCGAGGGGCCCGCTACTTCTTCTCGTCGCCGCCCATGCCCGTGACGTCCTCGTCCTCGCGCACGAGCGCGTCCTTGAGCGCGTCCTCCCCGCGCTCGCGCAGCAGCGTTTCCTCCACGCTCGCAAGCGGCGTGCGGGCGGAGCCTCCGTCGAAGTCCTCCTGCACCTTCTCCAGCAGCTCGTCCTGGCCTTCCTCGCGCAGGACGCGCACCACCTCGTTGCGCACGGCCTCGCGCACATCCCCGATGGATCCCCCACCCAGAAGGCCGGTGGGGCCCAGGTCCACGGCGATCTCGAACACGCCGCCGCGCTTCTTCGCGGCCTCGAGCTCCTCTTTGATGGCCGGATCCTCCAGATCGCGCAGCAGCTCCTCGGACTCGCGCGCCGCCTCGTCGCCCGCCGTCTGGCGCGCGATGTCGTCGCCGCTGGCCGAGAGGTACGCCACGCCGCGCTTCTGCGCCGCCTTCGCCTGCAGGAACAGCAGCACGAAGCCCAGCACGCCGGCCAGAAGCGACGCCGCCAGAATGCCCAGCTTCGCGGTGGCCACCAGGCCCTCGTCGGGGAACGCCAGGTTCGCCACGAAGATGGCCATGGTGAAGCCCACGCCGCCCAGGATGCTGGCGCCCAGCATGTGGCCCCAGTTCACGTTCTCGGGCAGCGAAGCCAACTTCGTCTTCACCACGGCGAAGCTGAACAGCATGATGCCCAGCGGTTTGCCCACCAACAGGCCCAGCAGCACGCCGTAGAGCACCGGGCTGGAGAGCATGGCGCCCACGTCGGCGCCCAAGAAGCTCACGTCGGCGTTCGTGAGGGCGAACAGCGGCAGGATGCCGAAGTACACCCACGGGTACAGCCGGTGCTCAAGGCGCGTTGCCGGCGGCACCACCTGGCGCGCCACGCGGCTTAAGTCCTGCACCGTTTCGATGTAGTCGCCCTGCGCGATGACGGGCGTCTCGGGCTCGAACGCGGCGCGCGCCTCGCGCACCTTGTCGCCCGACCATGTGAGGAAGCTCTTGATGTTCACGCGCGACCCCGACGGGATGGTGAACGCCAGCAGCACGCCGGCGATGGTGGCGTGCACGCCCGACATGTACACGCAGTACCACAGCACGGCGCCCACCAGCAGGTACGGGATGAGCGAGTAGATGTGGTTGCGGTTCATGAGCACGAGCACGAACAGCACCACGGCCGCGGCGGCCAGCCACGGCAGCGACGGGCTGTGCCCGTAGAAGATGGCGATGACCAGAATGGCGATGATGTCGTCGGCCACGGCGAGCGTGCTCAAGAACACGCGCACGCCGTTCGGCACGCGATTGCCCAAAAGCGCCAGGATGCCCAACGCAAACGCGATGTCGGTGGCCGTGGGCACGCCCCAGCCGTGCGCCGTTTCCGGGTTCGTGGCGTTGAACGCCAGGTAGATGCCGATGGGCGCCAGCACGCCGCCCACGGCCGCCACGATGGGCAGCAGCGCCTGGCGGATGTTCGTGAGCTCGCCCACCGTGAGCTCGTACTTCACTTCAAGGCCCACCAGCAGGAAGAAGATGGCCATGAAGATGTCGTTGATGACGTGCCCGAGCGACATACCGGCAAGCCCGTCGCCGAAGAACACACCCACCTCCGTGTGCCAGAATTCCAGGAACGCCTCGTACGCCCCCGTGTTCGCCACGATGAGCGCCACGACGGCCGCCACGAGCATGGCGCCCGCGGCCTTCGTCGAGGAGTGCGTGAACTGGATGAGCTTGCGGTACCGGGCCTGATGGCCCTGCACCTCGTTGATGAACAGCTTCTGCTCTTTGGCCGGTGTGGATGACATGGTCGCCCTATCTGTTAACAAAACCTAAAGACTGCATTATCCCTTATACACCCTCGCACCCCGCTCGCCCGCCACCCGTTTCCAACCCGATTTCACAACGTAGCGCATTCTCTTCAGAGGAGCGATGCCGTTCTCTGCGCCGTTTTCTCAACGGCTCGAAAATACCCTGCCGCAACCCGGTGTTTTGCGCTATGCTGTACCCATCAGCTTAGGCGTTAGGAGTCGGCTTGGGTCTTGCATGAGCGGCATATCGGTTTCCGCCCGCATGACCAGGTACGGGGTTCTGAAGCCAGGCTGTTTTTTATTCGCCACGAGGTAAGAGGTGAGTGCTATGAGCATTACCGTAGCCGGACGCAAAATGCCCGTAACCGATGCACTGCGTCAATACGCCGAAGAGAAGATCGGCAACTCCATGAAGGTCATGGACATCGACCCGCTGGTTGCCGAGGTCGTTCTGTACGTCGAGAAAAACCCCGCGAACCCCCGCCCCGCCTGCTGTGAGGTCACGCTGCGCACGAAGGGCCACATCATCCGCGTGGAGGAATGCGAAGAGGACATGTACGCTGCCATCGACGTGGCCGCCGCGAAGGTGGTCCGCCAGCTGCGCAAGTACAAGACGAAGGTCATCGACCGCAAGCTGCGCGCTGTAGACGAGACCATCCGCACCGAGCCCGTGCCGGCCAAGGACCTCGACCAGCTCATGGAGGAGCTCACGGCCGACGAAGAGGTCGTGCGCGTGAAGGAGATCGAGTTCGAGCCGCTGACCGAGGAGGAGGCCCTGGTGAAGATCGACCTTCTGGGCCACGACTTCTTCGCCTACACCGACCGCGACACCAGCATGGTGAACGTGCTGTACCGTCGCGACGACGGCGGCTACGGCCTGCTCAAGCAGAAGGAAGAGTAAGCGCACCTCGAAACCGCGCTTGGGAAGCGGCCCTCCGGGGCCGCTTCTTTATGGTAAGGCGGGGGCCGCTTCTTCGTTGGGCGCTCAAGCCATGCGGCAGGCCAGCTCCACGTCGCGGCGGTCGAACAGGTCCGCGTAGCGCGGGCCGAGCCACGCTTCCAGCTCGGAGGGGCGCAGCACGAGCGGCATGCGGTCGTGCACGTCGTTCACCCAGCGGTTCGGCTCGCAGGTCATGATGGAGAAGTGGTCGTCCTCGTATATGCCCGCGAGGAACGTGACCGGGCTTTCCGGCAGGGTGAACGCGCATTGGGCCTTCACCTCGCGGCCCGTCTTGGGGCTCACGGAACGCACGGTTTTGTGGGGCTCGTAGAACCCCAACGTCGGCACCGCGCAACGCCGGCGGGCGAGCGACTCGCGCCACATCTCGCCGCGCGGGCCGGTGGCGGTGTCCACGCGCGTGTTGAACACCGGGCGCTTCGACCAGGTGACGGGATAGCCCCAGTTCAAGTCAGTGACAGCGAGGCGTCCTGCATCGAAGCCGGGCACCACCACGGACACGCGCGCGCCGGGAAACGCGTCCGCGCCGGCAGCCGGCAACGAAGAGGGCTCGTGAAGAATCGGCCCGTCTTCCTGGACGTCGAACAGGCCGAGCTGACGCGGCGCAACGGGCCGTTCGGGCTGCACCGGCACTTCGACCTCGCCGATGGGCAGGCCCGCCTCCACCTCGCGCACGATGCGCTCCACCACCTCGCAAGGGATCATGGTGAACCGTCCGCACATACCGCCTCCTTCGCGCTGCGCCGGGCACACGACGCGCCGCCTTTGCCGCGTGGGGCTGCGCACCGCGCCCGCGTCTGCTACCATGGGTGCCGACGTTTTCCGAAGAAAGGAAGGCCCATGGCCACCATCGACACCATCACGAACATCCTGCAGGAGAATCTCGACATCGATCCCGACACCGTCACCGAGGCGTCCACGTTCGAATCCCTCGGCATCGACTCGCTCGACATGGTTGAGCTCATCTGCGACCTCGAGGAAGCCTGCGAGGTGGACTTCGGCGAGCCCGAGGGGCTCAACACCGTGGGCGACCTCGTCTCCTACATCGACTCCCTCTAGCCCGGCCATCGTAGCACGCCGGCGCAGGCAGGGAAAAGGCGCTGCGCCGAAAGTGCCGTTCCGTTGATTGCGTTTCTCTACAACGCGGCCTTGAGGGCGGCCACCGAGTACAGGCTGCCGAAGGCGCACACCAGGCCCTCTGGACCGGCGAGCTCGCGGGCGCGCGCGACGGCGTCGGCCATGTCGCGCGCGACGTAGGGGTTCACGCACGCCGAGCAGCCCAACAGATCCTGGCCGGTCCAACGGATGGCCCGCGCCAGCTTGTCGGCCGGCAGCGCGCGCGGGTTGTCCGGAGCCACGGCGACGAAGCCGCTGCCGTGCGGCAGGATGGCCTCGAGCATGACCGGGTAGTCCTTGTCCTCCAACACGCCCACGATGAACACCGGCTTGACGCCGGGAAACACGTCGTCAAGCGACTCTGCGAGCGCGCGAGCTCCCTGCGGGTTGTGCCCTCCGTCCACCACCACGGTGGGACGGCCCTCGCCCGCGTCGACGATCTCGAACCTGCCGGGCCATTGCGCCCGCTCCACCCCGGCCCGCTCCGCCTCGTCGGAAATGCTCCAGCCGCGTTCGCGCAGCACGTTCACCGTCTCGAGGGCGAGCGCCGCGTTCGCCGGCTGGTAGCTTCCCAGCAACCGCGTGCGGTACGCGCGGCCCCGATAGGAGAACGGGCGCGCGAGCGTGGCGGATCGCAGGCCGTCGTCCCCAACAGGGGTGGGCGGCTCCCGCTTTTCGCCATCCCGAGCGGAGGTGCGCAGCGCCGGAGCCGAAGGATCCCCGGTGGCGACGGCCGGAACAGCTTTCCGTTGGCACCGCGCGGGATCCTTCGACTCCGCTTCGCTCCGCTCAGGATGACAGGGATCAAGCGTTTCGGCGCTCCGCTCAGGATGACAGGGGTCAAGCGTTTCGGCGGTCTGCTCGGGATGGCAGGATCGCCATTCCACCGGATCCACCTCCAATTGGGAGAAGTCCGGCACGACGAGCGTCGCGCCGTGGGCCTGCGCGGCCTTCTCGACCACGGCCATAGCCTCGGGGTCCTGCGGCCACGACACCACGGGCGCGCCGTCCTTCACGATGCCCGCCTTCTCGCCCGCGATAGCGGCGAGCGTGTTGCCCAGCAGCTTCGTGTGGTCCAACCCTATGCGCGCTATGACGGTCGCCTCGGGCGCGTCGATGATGTTCGTGGAGTCCAAGCGGCCACCCAGCCCCACCTCCAACACCACGATGTCGCAGGCGCAACGCGCGAAATGCTCCAGCGCCACGGCGGTCATGAGCTCGAACTCGGTAGAATGATCGCCGGTTTCAGCCGCCATGGCCTCGGCATGCTCGCGCACGGCCAGCGTCGCCGCCATGAGCTCGTCGGTCGAGATGTTGCGGCCGTCCACGCGGATGCGCTCCTCGAACGCCTCGATAAAGGGGCTCGTGAACAGCCCGGTTCGATAGCCCGCCGCCTGAAGGATGGACGCGAGGTAGGCGCACGTCGACCCCTTGCCGTTCGTGCCCGCCACGTGCACGAACTTGAGGCGGTCCTGCGGCCGCCCCATACGCTCGAGCAACTCGCGGATGCGGTCGAGCCCCAGCCGCGACTCCTGCCACCGGGGCTCGTTGATGTACGCGATAGGGTCGAATGCCATACAGCCCACCTTCTCTCTTTCCAAGAAGTGAAACGCGCCGCCCTGCTCCCGATCGGAAGCCGGCAGGAAACTCAAGCGCGGCTAGCGCCGGGCGTTCACGGGGCTCGGGGGTTCGCCGCGAGATTCCGCAGGAGCCAAACAGCCCAGTGGGCTGTTTGCGCGACCTCAGGACTGCCCGAGCGTCGAATTCCCGGGTCCCGCGCACGCCCGGCGCGCCTCGCAGGTGGGCTTATTTCGCCGTCAGATATTCTGCGATGCCAGCCGCGGCGCGCTTGCCGGCGCCCATCGCCAGGATCACCGTCGCCGCGCCGATGACCGCGTCGCCGCCGGCGAACACGCCCGGCTTCGACGTGGCGCAGGTGCGCTCGTCGGCCACGATGAGGTTGCGCGACGTCGTTTCCAAGCCCGGCGTGGTTTGCGCGATGAGCGGGTTCGTCTTCGAGCCGGCGGCCACCACCAGCATATCGATGTCGACGACGAACTCGCTGCCCTCCACGGCCACGGGTCGCCGACGCCCGCTGGCGTCGGGCTCGCCCAGCTCCATGCGCACGCATTCCACGCCGCACGTCCAGCCCTTGTCGTCGCCCAAGATGCGCACGGGGTTCGTGAGCAGCTGGAACTCGATGCCCTCCTGCTCGGCATGGTGCACTTCCTCGGCGCGTGCGGGCATCTCCTCGCGGCCGCGGCGGTACACCACGGTGACGTCGGCCCCCAGGCGCTTGGCGGTGCGGGCCGCGTCCATGGCCACGTTGCCGCCGCCCACCACCACGCAGTGCTTGCCCGCGTACACCGGCGTGTCGTACTCGGGGAACAGGTAGGCCTTCATGAGGTTCACGCGCGTCAGCAGCTCGCTGGCCGCCATGACGCCGTTCAAGCCCTCGCCCTCGATGCCCAGATAGCTGGGGATGCCGGCGCCCGTGCCCACGAACACGGCGTCGAAGCCGCGCTCGTCCATGAGCTCGTCGATGTCGTACAGCTTGCCCACCAGCGCGTTCGTCTCGAACGACACGCCGCTTTCGCCAAGGGCCTCCACTTCGCGCGCCACGAGGTCCTTCGGCAGGCGGAACTCGGGAATGCCGTAAGTCAGCACCCCGCCCACCTTGTGCAGCGCCTCGAACACCGTCACGTCGCAGCCGCGCTTCGCCAGCTCGCCCGCGCACGTGAGCGACGCCGGACCCGAACCCACCACGGCAACGCGCTTCCCGGACAGGTCGACGTCGGGAACCACGATCTCGTCGGGCTCGTCGGCGGCAACGGCCTCGGCCGGCGTCTCGCCTGCGGCCGCCGCCTCTTCGGCCCGTCGCTCCGCGAGCGCGGCAGCGGCCTTGGCGGCCTCCTCCGGATGCTCGAACGCCCAATCGGCCACGAAGCGCTCCAAGCGCCCGATGCCAACCGGCTCGCCGTTCTTGCCGCGCGTGCACACGCCCTCGCACTGCGACTCCTGCGGGCACACGCGACCGCAGATGGCGGGCAGCGCGTTCGCCTCCTTCACCAGCGCGTACGCCGCGCCGAAGTCGCCTTCGGCCACCTGCGCGACGAACTGCGGGATAGGCACGCCCACGGGACAGCCGTGCACGCAGGGCGACTTGGGGCACTGGATGCAACGGCGCGCCTCGTTGAAGGCGTCCTCGGCCGCATAGCCGAGCGCCACCTCCTCGAACGTCCGCGCGCGCTCGACCGGGTCGAGCTCGGGCATGGGCGTCTTTTCCTTCTGTCGGTTCACCTCGTAGCTGGTCGCCATGCTACGCCCCCTTCCGCTCGCCGTCGGCCGCCGCCACCGCAGCCCCGCCGTTGCAGTCGCGCCCTTCGGCCGCGTCGCGCGCGGCGCTCTCGAAGCTGCGGTACATCACACCGCGCCGCATGGCGTCGTCGAAGTCCACCAGATGCCCGTCGAAGTCCGGCCCGTCCACGCAGGCGTGCAGGTACTCGTCGCCCACCTTCACGCGGCAGCCGCCGCACATGCCGGTGCCGTCGATCATGAGCGGGTTCATGCTCACGAGCGTCTTGATGCCGTAGGGTTTCGTGGTGGCGGCCACGAACTTCATCATGATGACGGGGCCCACGGCCAGCACCAGGTCGTAGTCCGCGCCCTCGTCGATGCGCTGCTGCAGCGCCTGGGTGACCAGGCCCTTGTTGCCGTTGGAACCGTCGTCGGTCATGATGATCTGCCGCGTGGAGCACGCGTTGATCTCGTCTTCCAGCAGCACCAGGTCCACGTTGCGGAAGCCCGTTATGACGTCCACTTCCGCACCGTGCTCGTAGAGCCATTTGGCCTGCGGGTACGCGATGGCCGTTCCCAGGCCGCCGCCGATGACGCACGCGCGCTTGGCGCCCTCGAGCTCCGTGGGGTTGCCCAGCGGGCCCGCGAAGTCCAGCAGCGCGTCGCCCTCCTTCATCTTCGCCAGGCGCATCGTGGTGGCGCCCACCGCCTGGAACACGATGGTGACGGTGCCTGCCTCCGGGTCGCAATCGTTCATGGTCAGCGGGATGCGCTCGCCCACTTCGTCGATGCGCAGCATGATGAACTGGCCCGGCTTGATCTTGCGCGCGATCTCGGGCGCGCGCACCACCATGCGGGTCACCTCCGCGTTGAGCGGTTCCACTCGTTCGATGGGATACACGGCTTCTGCCCTCTCTCGTCTCAGATACAGAAGCAGCACCGGACGATGCACGGTGCCGCTTCCCATAGAAGTATGGCCGACATTATAGCAACATGCCGTCCGCCTCCATGTTTCGAACGTGTTTCCAAGCGGTTAAGGGCAGGAAAACCACCTGCTTGCGGAGCAACCCTATAATCGAGCAGGCGGCGAAACACGAGCAGAGGGGGCAGCATGGCAAAAAAGTACCTGTTTCGCCCGCATCTGACGCCCGTTGCGCTGAACGAGCCCGTGAAGCCCGACGACCAGGTGGTCGAGGTCATCTCCTCGGAAGAATTCGCCTCGCTCGGGCTGGGCGATGCCGAGCTGCAAGACGCCCTGCGCGCCCTTTCCACCGTGGAGAACACGTACCTCGACGTGTATCCCGAAAGCCTCATCGGATCCTTCGCCGTGCCCGACAAGCACCATGTGCTCAGCGATCCGCTCTGCTTCGCCTTTTATCTGGACAAGCGGCACCTTGTCTTCATCGACGAGCGCGACACGTGCGTCAAGCTGCTCGACGTCATAGCGCAGCAGCAGGTGGTGAAGCGGCCCACCGTGGCACACTGCCTGTTCGAGTTCATGAAGCTCCTCGTGAAGGACGATCTAGTGTTCCTCGCCGACGTCGAAGACCGCATGGAAGACGTGGAAGAGCAGATCCTCGATCGCTGCGGCAACGTGGCGAACCGCAAAATGCTGGGCTTCCGTCGCAGGCTTCTGCGCATCGACACGTTTTACCAGCAGCTCGTCGACATGGCGGGAACGCTGGGCGACAACGAGAACAAGCTGCTCAGCCACGAAGAGAGCCGTCTGTTCCAGTCGTTGGAGAAAAACGTGGAACGCCTGCTCAAGCGCTCGCAAACGCTCAAAGAATACAGCCTGCAGCTGCGCGAGCTCTACCAGACGCAAATAGACATCCAGCAGAACGAGACCATGCAATGGTTCACGGTCATCACGACGCTCTTCGCCCCGCTCACGCTCATCACCAGCTGGTTCGGCATGAACTTCGCGAACATGCCCGGCCTGGATTGGGAATGGGGCTACCCCGCCATGATCGTGCTCTGCATGGTCATCGTGGCAGTGGAGCTGGTCATCTTCAAGCGCAAGAAGTGGCTGTAAGGGCGCGCCGAACGAGCGGTTCGACAGCGAAAGAAAACGCCCGCTTTCTTTCGCTACGGCACGCTAACGAAAGAAAATCGCCGATTTCTTTCGTTACGATACGAACGTGTCCCGCTAACGAAAGAAATCTTTCGTTAGCGGGACACGAGGGCTCTGCTCCCGGTCGCCCGGATTTGCACAAAAATCACCGACGTCCCCCTCCCAGAATGCGAGAGCAGGCCACACGACCCGCAGTCCAACGCCTAAAGCAAGAGTTTTCCCAGGTCGCAAATCGTGCTCACGGCAGGAAAGCATGGCTTGAGGGTACCCCCAGGGGGGCATCGGTGATTTTTGTGCAACGCGCACGTTCTCCGCTGTTAAATCGCCATTGACGCGTCTCTGCGGAGCGCCCGACGGCGATCTGACGCTCCGCGGAGACAAACGGGCATGGGCAATTTTGGTTTAATGGCCGAGCACTCCCGGCGGCTCCGTCGCGTGCTACAGCAGCGGCGGCTGCTCCACCTGGGGAGGTTCGGCGGCTTTGGCGGCCTCGTTCGCAGCCTGTTCGGCCTTGCTCGCAGCCTGCTCGGCGTCGCTCGCACGCAGGAGCTCGCCCAGCGTGGCGAAGTCGTTCTCCAAGGCCTCGCGCTTCGAGCCGTCGTAGATGGCGGCGGCCGGGTGGAAGATGGGGAACACCTTGAACTTGCCGGCGCGTTGCAGCGTGCCGTGCAGGCGCGTGATGCCGATCTCGGTCTTCAGGATGAACTTCGTGGAGAAGTTGCCCAGCGTAACGATAAACTCGGGGTCGATGGTGCGCGTCTGCTCGCGCAGATACGGCGTGCAGAGCTCGATCTCCTCCGGACGCGGGTCGCGGTTTCCGGGCGGGCGGCACTTCAGCACGTTCGCGATGAACACGTCCTCGCGTGCGAGGCCCGCGATGGACAGCAGCTCGTTCAGGTACTGGCCCGCCTTGCCCACGAACGGCTCGCCCTGCAGCTCCTCGTTCTTGCCCGGGGCCTCGCCCACGATGAGCACGCGCGCGGAGGGGTTGCCCACCCCGAACACCGTCTGCGTGCGCCCGTCGGCCAACGTGCACTTGCGACAGCCTTCAACCTGCGCGCGGATGTCTTCCAACGGAATGTGCGGCTTGGGCATGTGCCTCCCCCTTCAACGATCGATCAACCTTCCCGACGCCGAAACGCCTCTCGGCACCGGGCTTTTCGTAGGGCGCTCTCCAGAGAGCCCGCTCCGGCGCAAGCCGGAAAAGCAACCGAGGGCCGTGTTCTCGCGCTTCGCACGAGCGGGCGCTCTGGAGAGCGCCCCTACGGAGCTCCCGGCGAAAGGAACCACCCCGATCAAGAAAGCTGCCCCAAGGCGGGCCTCCCTACACGTACACCCGCGGCATTCTCTGCGCGAAGCCGATGGCCAGCTCGTAGTGGATCGTGCCCAACGTGTTCGCCATATCGTCGAGCGTGACCACCGAGTCGCCCTGACGGCCCACGAGGATCACCTCGTCGCCGATCTGCGGATCGATGCGGCGGCGCGTTCCGTAGATGCGCATGTCCACCTCGAACATGCACTGGTCCATGCAGATGTTGCCCACCTGGCGGAATCGCTGGCCGGCCACGATGAAGTCCGTGCGCCCCGACAACCCGCGACGCAGGCCGTCGGCATAGCCCACGGGGATGGTGCATATCTTCACGCTGCCGGGGCTGCGGTAGTTCATGCCGTAGCTCACGCCCTCGCTCATGGGCACGAGTCGCGTGTCGGTCACGCGCGCATGCACGCTCAGAGCGGGCCTCAGGTCTATCATCGTGCGCGTTTCCGGGCACGGATGCAGGCCGTAGAGCGCGATGCCGGGGCGCACCATGTCGAAGTGCACGTCGGGGTAGCGGATGGTGGCGGCCGAGTTCGCCGCGTGGATGATGCCGGGATCGACGCCGGCTACCCGCATGGATTGGATAGCCTCCAAAAAGCGCTTCGTCTGGATGTGGAAGTCGAGCGTCTCGGCCGCGTCGGCGGTGGCGAAGTGGGTGAACGTGCCCACGAGGTCGAGCGCGCGATGGAAGCTCACCTGCGACAGGAACTCCACCACCTCGTCGTGGCGCACGCCGATGCGGTTCATGCCCGTGTTCACGGCCAGGTGGTACGGAGCGCGGATACCGTAGGCGTCGGCCGCCTCGGCGTAGCGGATGGCGAAGTCGGGCGTGTAGACGCTCGGCATGACCTTGTAGGCCAGCAGCAGGGGAATGGCCTCGTCGGGAGGCTGCGAAAGCACGAGGATGGGGGCGTTCACCAGCGCCTCGCGCAGCTCGATGGCCTCGTTCACCGTGGCCACGCCCAGATAGTCGGCGCCGGAGTTCAGCGCCGTCTTCGCGCAGCGCACGGCCCCATGTCCGTAGCCGTCGGCCTTCACCACGGCCATGACGCGCACGCCGTGCCCCACGTGTTGCTTGAGCGCGGTCATGTTGTGGCGCACGGCGTTCAGATCGATCTCGGTCCACGCCCAGCGACGGTCGACGGCCGGAATGAGGCGCAGCTTGTCGGGATCGAAGTTCGCCGCGCCCGCGTCGGGCCGCGCGTGGTCGCGCGCGTACTGGAAAGCTCCCTGCGCGCCGCTGCCGTACGAGGCTGGCACACCTGCCAGCGCGGCTCCGCCCGCTGTGGTGTAGCCGCCCACCGGCGTGTGCCCCACGCTGGCGCTGGCCGGCTCGAAGCCCGGCTTGCGGTTCGCGAATCCGGTGAATCCGTTCGGTAGGTCTTGTGCCGTCATGCTGAAGTCGTCCTCGCTCGTCGCCCGTTCTTTTCGCGCACCAGTATAGCACTGACGGGTTCCGTCGGCCCGTCCGCCAACGGAACCTGCAGGGCTTCCGCGACGATGATTTCGACAACCGTCATCCCTCCAGATCGTGCAACATGTCCAGCAGCTCCTGGCGCTTGTGGATGTCGAGTTTCGTGTAGATGTGTTTCGCGTGGGTGCGCACGGTGTTCTCGCTGATCACCAGCCGCTCGGCTATGCTCGCCATGCTGTTGCCGCGCGCGATGAGCTCCATGACCTCGGTCTCGCGCGTTGACAGGCCGTAGGCCTCCTGCAAATCGCGGCACTGCTTGGACGTGCGGTCGCGGATGGTGCCGGCGTCGTCCGAGGCGGAAGGTCGGTTGCGGCGCTTCTTCGGCACCGGCTTGACGGACGGGGCAGCGTTCGCGCCCCCGCCCTCGCCCGCAGCGTCGGGCGATCCCTTGGGCATCCGCACGGCGTAGTGTTCGATGCGCGGCGCGCGCGTCGAGTCGAGGGGCAGGAACTCGATGGGATCCGCCGTGACGGTGCCTTTGGACGCCACCGCCTTGAACAGGGTGCCCGTGGAGGCCAGCAGCGTGATGCCCAGCACGTAGCTCGACACCATGGCCACGAAGAACAGCCAGTCGAACCCGTCCACCGAGACGAAGTCGCTCACCCACCCCAGCAAAAAACCCACGGCCTGCATGAGGTACACCACGGCGCCGAAGAACGCGTAGATGAACACCGGGTTGATGCCTCGGTCGCGCGACACCTGCGCGCACTGCATCATCATGAGCATGAGAACGAGCGAGAACACCATGTACGTGAACGCCGCGAACAGGTTCAAATAGCCCGCGCCCAGAAACGGCAGCAGCAAGAAGCCGGTGATGACCAGCGGATACACCACGCGAAACACCGACGTGAGCCCTAGGCGGAAGCTCATGCGCCTCCATAGCAGCAGCAGCACCGCCGCCGACACGAACGAACCCAGCATGGACGCGCTGTTCACCACGAGGCTGATCTCCTGGTGCAAAAGCGCGATGCCGCGGATGACGCCGCTGGCGAACGCGAGCGACCCCACGCAGAGAGCGCTGCGCCAGTAATCGGCCACCACCTGGCGGTACACCTGCGGGTGGTCTCGCGGCACATCCTCGAACATGGGTTGGTCCATGCGCATCTCGCGCACCGAAAGCGCGATGCACAGACCGCACAACGGCACGAACACGAGCGGTACGAGAAACGCCGTGAGCGCGATGGGCACCAGATACAGCGCGAAGTAGATGAACGGGGCGATGGCCGTGCCCACCACGAGCCGCACGTTGCCTTGGGCCGGCGGCAGCGACGCGAAGTAGCGCTGCCACAGCATGAACATGCCCGCGCACCCAATACCCAGCAGCACGCCGCCCGCGGCCACAAGCGCAAGCGCCGCCTCGAAGACGTACATGGCCCCGATAAGGCACGCCGATCCGGCAAACACGAGCAGCGCGCTCAGGCTCACCATCATGCGCCGAGCGGCGCGGGGAAAGCGGTACGACCCCACGGTGCTCGCCACGAACGCGCCCCAAAACGCGAGCGACTGCGCGAGGAAGAACGTGAGCGTGACCTCCGCCGTCTGGAACTCCATCGGCAGAAACGGGAACACGCCGCCCCAGATGGACGTGGCGTTCACCGTGAGGAAGCACGCGTACCCCCAACTGGACACGTGCGTATGCGCCGCGCTGCCGCTCACGTGGTTTCGGCCCTCCCCGCCTCGCCCTCCCGATAGTTCAGCGCACCCATTATAGTATGAAGCGGCTCGGAAGATGAGCGCACGCCGCTAGGCGGCAGGGGCCGACTATGTGGTATCACCCTTATCTGAACTGGTAAAACGCTTAAATCACATGCAAAGTGTGATCACCGTACCCTCGGTTTTGGTACCGTGTGCCGTGGAGGAGTTACCAAGAGAAGGAGGGAACCATGGCATTGAACGAAGCAGCGACGCTGTCGCGCCGCACGTTCGTGAAGGGCTCGCTCGCCGGGCTCGCGCTGGCCGGCGCCGCCGGAGGCGCGCTGTACGGCTGCTCGCCGAAGAGCGAGGGCGACGCCAAGAAGGACGGGGGCGCCGCAGCGGCCAACGACGAGATTGTCTGGAGCCAGTGCGTGGTCAACTGCGGCGGCTCGTGCGTGCTGCGCTGGCACGTGCAGGACGGCAAGATCGTCTACGCCGAGACCGACAACGTGGGCGACGCCGAGGGCCTGCAGGCGCGCGCCTGCCTGCGCGGCCGCACCATCCGCCGCTGGATCAACTCGCCCGACCGCCTCATGCACCCCATGAAGCGTGCGGGCAAGCGCGGCGAGAACAAGTTCGAGCAGATCAGCTGGGACGAGGCGTACCAGGGCATCGCCGACGCCCTCAAGGACACCATCGACAAGTACGGCAACGAGGCCGTGTACATGAACTACGGCAGCGGCGTGGCCACCGCCACGAGCCGCCTGTTCCCGCGCCTGGCCAACCTCATGGGCGGCTACCTGAAGAGCTACGCCGACTACTCCACGAACATGATGCAGTCGGGCATGCCCTACACCTACGGCGACAAGTGCAACCCCTACGACAGCGTGTACGCCTCGTCCATGTCCGAGGCCGAGAACTCCGACCTCGTCATCATGTTCGGCAACAGCCCGGCCGACACGCGCATGGGCGGCGCCAACATCGTGTACGACTTCGAGAAGGTGCGCGAAGCCGGCGCGAAGATCGTCAACATCGACTATCGCCTGAACGAGACGAGCTCGGGCCACCCCGACGAGTGGCTGCCCATCCGCACGGGCACCGACGCGGCCCTCGTGAACGCCATCGCGCATGAGCTGATCGCGAACGACAAGGTGAACAAGGAGTTCTTGGACAAGTACTGCGTGGGCTACGACGACGACACCATGCCCGAGTCCGCCAAGGGCCAGAACAAGTCCTACAAAGACTACATCATGGGCACCGGCTACGACATGGTGGAGAAGACCCCCGAGTGGGCTGCCCCCATCACGCAGATCCCGGCAGACCGCATCCGCCAGCTCGCCGCCGACATCGCCGCGTCCAAGGCGCTGTTCGTGGTGCAGGGCTGGGGCCCGCAGCGCCACAATAACGGCGAGAACACGTCGCGCGCCATCTGCATGCTGCCCATCCTCACCGGCATGATCGGCAAGCCCGGCACGAACACGGGCATGCGCGAGGCCGAGCCGGGCGGTATCCTGGGCAGCCTGCCCAAGGGCGACAACCCGGTGAAGACCGCCATCAACTGCTACCAGTGGCTCAACGCCGCCGACCACGGCGAGCAGATGACCGCCGCCAAGGACGGCGTGCGCGGCGCCGACAAGCTGTCCACCGGCATCAAGTTCCTGTGGAACTACGGCGGCAACTGCATCACGAACCAGCACTCCGACATCAACCTCGTGCACGACCTGCTGCAGGACGAGAGCAAGCTCGAGCACATCGTGGTCATCGACACGGTCATGACCGATTCGGCCAAGTACGCCGACTTCCTGCTGCCCGACGCCATGCGCGCCGAGCAGATGCACATGGCCGCCAACGGCTACGCCGAGTACTACAACGGCGTCGTGGTGGGCGGACCAGCTCAGGACGCCCCGGGCGAGGCCATGAAAGAGTACGACATCATGTCCGGCATCGCCGACAAGCTGGGCCTGAAGGACGCCTTCACCGAGGGCAAGTCGCAGGAGGAGTGGATCGAGGAGATCTACAAGAAGTCCGCCGAGAAAGACGGCAACATGCCCAGCTGGGACGAGATCAAGGCCCAGGGCCACTACAAGCGCGAGCTCGACCCGGTCATCGGCCTGGCCGACTTCATCGCCGACCCCGCGAAGACCCCGCTCGAGACGCCCTCGGGCAAGATCGAGATCTACGCCGAGCGCCTGGCCGAGGCGGCGGGCAAGCTGGAGCTGGCCGAAGGCGACGTCGTCACCCCCATCCCCGTGTTCGACCCGGGCTACCTGGGCTACGGCAGCACGACCGAGGAGCATCCGCTGTACTGCTCCGGCTTCCACTACAAGGCCCGCACGCACTCCTCCTACGGCGGAGTCGACGAACTCAAGCAGGCGTGCCGCCAGCAGATGTGGATCAACCCGATGGACGCGGAGAGCCGCGGCATCGCCAACGGCGATATGTGCTCCGTGACGAGCCCCGTGGGCGAACTGCGCATCGAGGCCAAGGTCACGCCGCGCATCATCCCCGGCACCGTGGGCATTCCGCAAGGCGCGTGGCACGATGCCGACATGGCCGGCGACCGCGTCGACAAGGGCGGCTGCATCAACACCATCACACCCTACCATCCCTCGCCGCTCGCGAAGGGCAACGGCGTGCATTCGCTCATCGTCCAAGTAGCGAAAGCGTAAAGGAGGAACGCAACCATGACCCAGTACGGTTTCTATTTCGACAGCGCGCGCTGCACGGGCTGCAAGACCTGCGAGATGGCGTGCAAGGACTACAAGGACCTGCCTTCGACCATCGCGTTCCGCAAGGTGTACGACTACGAGGGCGGCTCGTGGACCGACGCGGGCGACGGCGCCTACACCTCCGACACGTTCGCCTACCACGTGTCGCTGGCCTGCAACCACTGCGCCATGCCGGCGTGCATGGCCAAGTGCCCGTCGGGCGCCATCGAGAAGGACGGCAAGACCGGCCTCGTGCATATCGACCAAGAGAAGTGCACGGGTGCGGGCGTGTGCGTGACCACGTGCCCCTACAACGTGCCCACCTTGGATGCGGAGACGAAAAAGGGCGTGAAGTGCGACGGCTGCGCCGACCGCGTGGCCGCGGGCGAGAAGCCCATCTGCGTGGAGTCGTGCCCGGTGCGCGCCCTCGAGTGGGGCGACATCGAGGAGCTGCGCGCGGCTCACAAGGGCACCGTGGCCGGCATCGCCCCCATGCCCTCGCCGGACGAGACCACGCCGTCCATCGCCATCAACCCCTGCCCCGCCGCCAAGGATCCCGGCGACACCACGGGCATGATCGTGAACGAGAAGGAAGTCACGAACGTTCCGGCGTAACAGCTGACCATCCGCGGATACCCGGCGCGCGCAATCGAGCACCGGGTATCCGCACCCCATCTCTGAAGCGGCCGCGCCCCTCCCTCCCCGGCGCGGCCGCTTCCGGTATACTGGAGCGGGATGCCCGTGCTCGAAGCGCGCGGGCACGGGGTAGGTTGGCAGAGAGCTGCTCATGGCGTTCGGATTCTTCTTCGACAACGCGCGCTGCACCGGGTGCAAGACCTGCGAGATGGCGTGCAAGGACTACCGCGACCTCGGCCCCGAGGCCACGTTCCGGCGCGTCATCGACTACGAGGGCGGCACCTGGAACGCGCCGTCCGGCACGGAAACCGCCGTGCCCGAAAACGTGTTCGCCTACCACCTGTCCCTCGCCTGCAACCATTGCGGCGACCCCGCTTGCACGCACGTGTGCCCCACCGGGGCCATGCACAAAGACGACCAGGGCCTCGTGTGGCCCGACGAGCGCAAATGCATCGGCTGCGGCTACTGCACCATGGCCTGCCCCTACCACGCCCCCTTCATCGACCAGCGCCTGAAGAAGAGCTCGAAATGCGACGGCTGCCGCGCGCGCCTGGCCGAAGGGCTGGCCCCCGTGTGCGTGGAAGCGTGCCCCGTGCGCGCGCTCGACTACGGCGACCCCGCCGAGCTGGTCGTGCGGCATCCCGGCGCCGTGCGCTCCATCCTGCCGCTTCCGGCGGAGGACGCCACGTGGCCCAACCTGTTCATCCTCCCGTCCCCCGCCGCTGCATTGGCGGCCAAAGCGGGCGGACACATCGCGAACCGCGAGGAGATCTAACATGACCAGCGGCTTCGACGAGCTCTCCCTCGCGGTGTTCACCACGCTCGCCCCGGCGGGCACCGTCGCGTTCGTCGTGCTGGCGCTGGCCCGCCTGCTCTCGCGCGACCACGACGCCGCCGTGCGCATCGACCGCCTGATCGCGCTTCCGTTCTCCGTGGCGCTCGTGGGCTTCATCGCATCGGCGACGCACCTGGGAACGCCGGCGAACGCGCTGCACGTGTTCTCGGGCGTGGGGCGCTCTCCCCTGTCGAACGAGGTGCTGTCGGCCGTGGCCTTCCTGCTTTTGGTGGGGTCGTACTGGATGATGGCCTTCAAGCAGCGCTTTCCCGACGCCGTGGCGAAGCCGTGGCTCGTGCTGTCCTGCGTGGCCGGCGTGGCGCTCGTGACCTGCACGTCGCTCGCCTACGCCGTGGACACCGTGCCCACCTGGAACACCTGGTACGCGCCGGCCAACCTCTGGTTCTCCGCGCTGCTCGCAGGGCCCGTGCTGGGGTTGCTGTTCCTGCATATGGCACGCGTGCCGCTGCGCGGGGGAGGCGCCGCCCTGGTGGCGGTGAGCGTCGCCGCGCTCGCAGCCGGTACGGTCGTGCTCGCCCTGCACCAGCAGAGTTTGGGCGGCGTGGCGAACAACGAGCTGGTGGCCAACGTCCTCGCCCCCAACTACGGAGGAGCCATCGCGTTCCACGCGCTTGCCGGCGCCATCGGCTGCGCATGCGCCGCGCTCTCGCTGCGACGCCGCGCAAGCGGCCAGACCGCCGTGATCCTGAGCGGCGCGGCCGCGCTCTTGCTGCTGGTGGCCGTGTTCGTCACCCGCGTCGAGTTCTACCAGCTCCACATGACGGTGGGGTTCTAAAGCGCTACAATCTTCAGGTTCGCGTTCGCCGCCACGTGAAGGGGGGCGCATCCGCAAAGTTCCTCGAAGCCGCGAGAAAGCCACTCAGACAATCGAGCCAGCCTTTCGAAGCCCTGCAAGCGCCTTACCCGGAAGGTTCTTTTCCCTCATGGTAAAGGTCGAGCGCAGTTCGTATCGAGCGATGGCCGTAGGAGAAGTACGGATCGAGCTCGCGTTGCATCATGAACGACTGGGTTCGCGTGTAGTGGTAGAGCACGCGCCCGAAAATACCCATCGTGTGATACTCCGCCAGAAACTTGATCGCCACTTCGGGTACTGCGCGCTCGCCCTGCATCTTGCGGATATCGTCTTCTATCGCAGGAAGGTAGAGCGTCGTGATGTAATCGAAAAGCTGAAAGTACGTGGCACCCATGAACACGCGCCGATAATATTCGCGATTAGCTTGGAAATAACAGCCCCAATACTTGAAATACGCCGTCTGATACGAAAAATCGGATTCGCTGGCAACCTCGACGTAGAAGGGAAGGTCGGGGAACGGATCGTAGAGGCTCTGCTTCGGATAAACGAGGGTTGCCGAGGAGAATTCGGGTAGCAAGACGATGCGAGCCATAGCTTGGCGAAATATCCATTGGACAAGGATATCCGTCGTCTCGAAATAATAGTAGAACGTCTTCCGATCGATGCCCACGCGCTGGGCGATGTCCACAACCGTGACGCGATGCGGCACCGCACCCTCGGTCACCAACGCGGCGAACGCCTTCGCTATCGCTGATCGCATGTCAATTTGGCGAACCACCGTTGCTCCCGTCAACGTGGACCGAACGCTTTGCCAAGCGCAAGTTTTATCATACGAATGAATACCAAAGACAGCCTGCGCATCCGAACGAAACGCACGCCATGCTCGCCGCCCCGTCGATCTTCCTCCATGCTACCATCCGAAAAACAGCCGAGCGGCACCGGTCATCGAACCGCCCCATTCCCGTTGAACTGGGGAAAAGTGGACGATGGCCGCTTGACAAACGAAACGCCCTCGCCCATCTGCGGAAAAGAGGCCCAAAAAAAGACAAAGGCTCCATCGCGTGGAAAAGACCGACCCGTTCGCCCCATTCCATCGAAAGTGTCCGTAACGCCGAACGCGGAAACCGTGGTAAAAAGGCGTCACATCATGATGCGCACGACTCAAGGAATTCCATACCGGCAACCCGATCCTTCAATCCAAGGAGGGAACTATGTCAGGAACCTATGATTTCGTGGTCATCGGCGGAGGCCACAACGGCCTTCTTTCCACCGCGTACCTCGCCAAAGCAGGATTCAGCGTTTGCTGCCTCGAAGCGAACGAGGAGTTCGGCGGCGGAACCCGCTCGGGTGAGGTGTGCGCCCCCGGCTACATCAGCGACTTGGGGGGCATGATCCACAGCATGATCGCCCGCACCCCCATCGTCCGAGACGACGAGCTGGGGCTCATTTCCAAATACGGCCTCGAGTACGTCAACACCGACGCCCTTTTCTGCTCGATCTTCCCCGACAACACCGCGCTCATCATCGATCCGGACATCGACAAAGCGTGCGAGAACATCGCGAAGTTCTCGGAAAAGGACGCCGTCACCTACCGCAGGTTCCACGACTACATGGAGAAGATGATGGCCGTGGCGCACGTGGGCGCCCAGTCTCCGCCGCCTCCATGGGGAGCCATGCACAGCGCCATGTACATGAGCCCCGAAGGCCGCGAATTCCAACGCGTCCTGAATCTGAGCGCCCAACAGCTGGTGGAGGAGTGGTTCGAAAGCGAAGAGGTGCGCACGACCTTCACCCGCTGGTGCACCGAGATGATGATCGACCCGCGCGAAGTGGGCACGGCCACGCTGCTCTACTTCACCGTCAACGTCCACAACCCCGATCTGTACGTGGTCAACGGCAAGGTGAACCCCGATCATCCGGGTGCGCCGTTCCCCAAGGGCGGCAGCAAAAACTTCATCGACGCCCTTATGCACTGCTGCCAAGACGATGGCGCAGAGCTGTTCGCCAACACGCCCGTCGCCGACATCGTCGTCGAGAACGGCGAAGCCCGCACCGTTATTGCGGCGAACGGAGAAACCTTTACCGCGAACAACGCCGTGATCAGTTGCATCAACGTCAAGCAGATCTACGAGATGATCGCCGACGATGTGCCCGCCGACGAGCTGGAGGCCATCCGCAATCTCAAGCACGCCGATTTCGGGGCCCTTAACCAGTCGTTCGCCCTCAAGAAGATCCCCGAGTTCAAAGCCGGCCCTGAAGTATTGAAGGCGTTCTGCATCGAGGCGGCACCGCGCGAGAAGGAGTATCTGCAAACCTTCAGCAACTACACGTTGGGCGAGTTCAGCCCCAAGCTGCCGCTGATCACCATCCCGTCGCTGCTCGACGAGACACGCTGCCCGGCCGGTCACAGCGTGGTCAACATCTACCAGTACGCTCCCTACAACCTGTGGGGCGATCCGCAGAACTGGATCACGCACAAAGAGGAGCTCGAGCGCCAGGTGTGGGAGTTCTTCAAGGACATGACCACCAACATCACCGACGACGACGTCATCGGCCATTGGAGCCTCACCCCGCTCGAGTACGAGCAGTGGGACCATGCCATGGTTCACGGCGATATCGGGCAGATCGGCTTGCAGCCTAGCCAGATGTACGACATGCGGCCGCTGGCCGGCAAAGGCCATGAGTATTGCGGTGCCATCGAGAACCTGTACTTCTTAGGATGCTGCTCGCATCCCGGCGCAGGCATCGCGGCCTCGGCGCGTGCCGGCATCCAGAAGGTTTTGGAAGACTACGACGTCGACTTCCGCAAAGTGGTGAAGAAGTAGCACGCCTTTCGTGCCGGGCGGCGCAGAGCCGCCCGGCATCGGCAGCTCGCCGTCCCGTACATCTCTCCGACGAAAGGCGGAACCATGTCTCCAAAACCGAAAAAGAAGTCCCTGATAGCCCGAACCGAAGACGGAAGCCCGGTGGTGGAGGTGTTCGGCATGGAAACCGAGGGGGACAAGCTGATCATGGACTGCAAGGCGCTCGACAGCATGCGCATGGACGTGGTGGTCTCCATCGAAGACGTCGCGCGCGGTCTTGCGGTAGTGAACAAAAAGGCGGTGTTCGCGTTCGCGAAGCAGCTGCCGGGCGCCCTCAGAAAGCAGAAGAAACTAGCGAAGCAGCAAGCGCAGGAAGCAGGGAGCTCGTAGGGGGAGGGCTCCGCGCTCGCCGGCTTCTCAACCAAGGAGGAGGTGCGTACATGCTAGATGTCAAACCGAAGAACCTTATCATCCTCGTCGTCACCATCGCAGTCGGATTCGCGGTCGCCAACCTGCCGGCGCCGGCCGGGCTCGAGCGCCCCGCAATGGTGTACCTGGGAATATTCGCTGGCCTGCTCATCCTGCTGGTCACCAACGCCCTGCCCACGTGGGCATCGTGCCTGGGCGCGCTGTCCGTGATGGCGATATGCCAGGTGGCGCCCATCGCCGACGTGTTCGACGCGTTCTCGGGTAGTATCTTCTGGCTCATGGTGGCGGTGTTCGCCTTTGCAACCGCCATCGGCAACAGCGGCCTCATGGACCGCTTGGCCTTGAAGATGCTCACCATATTCCCCAAGAACTACCGGGGGCAGGTGCTCTCGCTCATGGCCGCCGGCTTCATCATGAGCCCGCTCATTCCCAGCAGCAACGCGAAGGTCAACCTGCTCATTCCCATGGCCACGGCCATGACCGAGCAGGTGGGTTACAAGCCGCACAGCAAAGCGGCGCTCGGCCTGTTCACGGCGACGTTCCTGCCGTCGTACATGGGCTCGTACGCGTTTTTGACCGGCACGGTGAACGTCGCGTTCTTCCTCGGCGTCCTCAAGCTGCAATTCACGTGGATCGGCTGGCTCTCGGTCACCTTCGTCTGGCTGATCGTGCTGCTGATTGGCACGTACGTGTTCTGCATGACCTATTGCAAGCCCAAAGAGAAGCTCGACCTTCCGGGCGACTACTTCGAAGGCAAGTACCACGAGCTCGGAAGCATGAAGCCCCAGGAGAAGCTGACCGCTATCGTCGTGATCGCCGCGCTCGTGCTGTGGATCACCCAGCCCTTGCACGGCATCGACGCCGGCATGGTGTGCATGGTCGCCACGATCGTTCTCGTGGCCTTCAACGTGCTAACCGGATCCGACTTCAACACGCGCATGCCTTGGGGCCTGCTCATTTTCATTGGAGCGCTCATCTCGGTGGGTAACCTCATGCAGCCGCTCGGCATCAACGACTGGCTGGCCGGCCTGCTCGCCCCCGTCCTCACTCCCATCGCCAGCAACGTCTGGGTGTTCGTGCCCGCCTTGCTGCTCATCACCTGGGCGCTGCGCGCCGTCATACCCGCGCAGGGCGTCGTGCTCATCGTGCTGGCAGCGGTGTTCGCCTCGGTGCTGCCGGCTGCGGGCATCTCGTTGTTCGTGCTGGGGTTCGTCGAGCATCCTGCAGGCAACATATGGTTCAACAAATTCCAGAACCCGTTCATCATGGGAACGCTTGGCGTGGCCGGCAACAAGTACGTGACCATCAAGGAGTTCAAGAAATCCGCGTACGCCTTCATGGTCATCACGCTGGTCGGATGCATGGCAAGCATACCGCTGTGGAGCGCCATGGGTCTGTGCTAAGCGCCCCCCTTCGAACTCGGCCGCATTGAAAAAGGTTCCGCCAAAGAAGGCGGAACCTTTTTTGGATAGACGCCTCCTTGATGACGGGGCGTCGCACACGGCAAGGTGTTCGAAATATCCTTCGACAACCTTGTTGTACTGAAAATCGTGCGTGATTCCGTTTTTACGTCCTTGTTTTTGTAAAAAACTTCATTTTTACGTCCTTGTTTTTGTATTCTCTCGCGCGGGAGCGAAGCGACCCGCGCTTCGCGCGCAAGCGCGAGACGAAGCGTGCAGATCGGCCGTAGGGGCGCTCTCCAGAGCGCCCGTTCGCGCGCCAGCGCGAAAACTGCCGCCCAGGTTGACGGGCGGGAGCGGAGCGACCAGCCGATGCGGCCGGAGGCCGCATAATGGCCGCCCAGGTCGACCCGCGCTTCGCTCGCAAGCGCGAAAACTGCCGCCCAGGTTGGCGTAGTAAGTCAGCGAGGCCCGCCCTCGCACCCGAGATCGTGGGGATCGCGCGGGCGACGCGTACTTCGGTACGCGAGCCCGCAGGATCGCCGCGAGATCGGGTGCGAGGGCGGACCGCAGCGTCGGCTTCGTTCCGGCGGCCGGCAGGCCGCCGGAACCCGAACCTCAGTGCCCCCCGCCGGCCATCATCTTGGCGGCGTGGGGCAGCGCCTTTACGATGCCGTCCCAGTTCTCGCGAGCAGCCTTCTCGCTGCCGGGCAGGTTGATGACGATGTGACGGCCGCGCTGCATGCACAGGGCACGCGACAGCATGGCGAAGGGCGTGATGGCAAGCGAGTGGGCACGCATGGCCTCGGCTATGCCGGGCACGTTGCGCTCGCACACGTCCTGCGTGGCCTCGGGCGTCACGTCGCGCAGCGACAGGCCGCTGCCGCCGCAGGTGAGCACGATGTCGGCTTCCAGCGTGTCGCAGGCATGCACGATCGCGGCTGCGATGTCGGCACGCTCGTCCTTCACCACCACGTGGCTCGCGCACGTCCACCCGTTCTCGGCGATGAGCGCCTCGAGCGCCGCGCCCGCCGTGTCCTCCTTCATGCTGCGCGTGTCGGAGCACGTGATGATGGCGAAGGTCAAAGCTTGTTCGGACATGAACGGTCTCCTTTGTTCGTTCTCGCGCCATGCGCGAGCGGGCGCTCTGGAGAGCGCCCCTACGGTCATCCTGCATGTGGCATGTGCACGCCGCCCCGCAGTGCGGCCTGCGGGCGGCGTGCCACAGCCCTTCGCAGCGTCGAGCCGTTCCGCCGTTCGGCAGAACGGCGGAACCTACAGGCTCACTTCCTCGGAAACATCCAGCAGCACGCACTCGATGAGCGAACCGGCCGTACGGGACTCCAGCCCTTCGGGCATGATGGCCATGCAGTTGCTGCGCTGGATGACGCCGAACAATCCCGAGCTCTGGTTCTTCGCCGGCGCCACCACGTACTCGCCCGCATCGTCCTTGTACAGCGTGGAGCGCAAAAAGATGCGGCGCGGGTCGTTCTTCTTCACGTCGCGCGACAGCTTCGCCGTGACGCGGGGACGCTCGAAGTGGCGATAACCCTGCATCTTGCGCAGCGCGGGTCGGATGATCATCTCGAAGCCCACGTAAGCCGCAGCGGGATTGCCGGGCAAGCCGAACACGGGCTTGCCGCGCACGACGCCGAACGTCTGGGCCTTGCCGGGACGCATGTTCACCGTGGTCATGAGCAGCTCGCCCAGCTCGTTCACCACCGGCTTGATGAAGTCGAAGTCGCCGTTGGAGGCGCCGCCGCTCGTCACCACGAAGTCGTACTCGTCCACGGCGGCGGACACGGCGGCCGCCAGGGCCTCCTGCGTATCCTCCACGATGGGCAGGATGGCGGGCGCGGCGCCGGCGGCCTGCGCGCACGCGGCCAGCGCGTAGCTGTTCGAGTTGCGGATCTTGCCGGGCGTGGGAACCTCGGTGGGGTCCACCAGCTCGCTGCCGATGGAGATGACGGCCACGCGGGGACGGCGATGCGTGGGCACCTCCACCACGCCGCAGCCCGCCAGGAATCCGACGCCGGCCGAGCCGATGACCTCGCCGGCCTCCACCACGACCTCGCCGGCCTTGGCTTCCTCACCCGCTTCGCGCACGTTGTTGCGCTCCTTCACGGGAGCGGTGAACGCCACGCGGCTGCCGGGCTTGCCGTCGCCCGTCACCACGTCCACGATCTCGTACTTCACCACGGCGTCGGCGTCGTCGGGCAGCGGTGCGCCGGTCATGATGCGCACGCACTGGCCGGCTTCGATGGAGCCCTCGTACACGTCGCCTGCCGCCACCTCGGCGATAACGTCCATCTCAACCGGCGCTTCGGAGCTCGCGCCGGCCAGTTCGGCAGCGCGCACCGCGAACCCGTCCATAGCCGAGTGCGCGAACGGCGCTATGTCGATGTCGCTTTTCAGCGGGCACGCCGCCACGCGGCCCACGGCCTCCAGCACCGGCACCGTCTCCACGGGCAGCGGCTCCACGTTCGCGAGCACGAGCTCGCGCGCCTCTTCGAGCGAGATCATTTCCTTCATCGATTCCCCTTCCGTGAAAGGCGCGCCGCGCATCCTGCTTGCCGTTTTCGGCAACGAAAGCGCGCGACGCGCCTGATATACCCATGTCGTTCATTATAGCGCTGAAAGTATAGAGAGGATGCCTGAGTTGGGCAGAACCGAAAGCGAGCCGCATGCGAACGGACGCTTCCCCGCAAAAGCGGTTGATCTCGCTCCGTGCCCTATAATGGGAAAGCGAAACGCACGCTCGGCCGAAAGGAACGCGCATGACCGCAGAACCCTCCCGCTATCGCAATGTGAAGGCCCACCCCACCGCGCGCCTGTCCCCCGCCGCGGGCATCGTGGGCGACGTGACCATCGGCCGCGACTCCTGCGTGCTGGCAGGAGCCCAGATTCGCGCCGACGACGCGCCCGTGGTCATCGGCAACGAGGTAAACGTCCAAGAGAACGCCGTCGTGCACGTGGACGCGAACCGACCTGTCGTCATCCACGACCACTGCACGGTGGGCCACGGCGCTATCGTGCACGGCTGCGAGATCGGGCCGAACACGCTCGTAGGCATGGGCGCCATCGTCATGAACGGGGCGAAGGTGGGCGCCAACTGCGTGATCGCAGCCGGAGCGCTCGTGTCGGAGGGCAAGGAGTTCTCCGATGGAAGCCTTATCATGGGCATGCCGGCACGCGTGAAACGCGCGCTGTCCGACGAGGAGATAGCACGCCTGTGCGGGCACGCCGCCGACGAGTACGTGCGCGTGAGCGCCGACATGCTGCGCGAGGGTTTGCTGGCGCACCCTGAAAAGGACGAAAGGGAAGCCTAGACGCGGCGCGGCCCCACCGAAGCGGGGCCGCGCGTGTCAACCGGCAAGCGTGCGCTTAACGGTTGATATTGTAAAAGGCGTTCATGCCGGCGTATTGGGCGGCGGTGTCAAGCTCTTCCTCGATGCGGAGCAGCTGATTGTACTTCGCCACGCGGTCGGAGCGGCAGGGCGCGCCCGTCTTGATCTGGCCCGTGTTCACGGCCACGGAAAGGTCGGCGATCGTGGTGTCCTCGGTCTCGCCGGAACGGTGGCTCATGACGCAGGCGTAGCCGGCCTGCTTCGCCATCTCGATGGCCTCGAGCGTCTCGGTGAGGCTGCCGATCTGGTTCACCTTGATGAGGATGGCGTTCGCGCAACCCATCTCGATACCCTTGGCCAAGCGCTTGGAGTTGGTGACGAACAGGTCGTCGCCCACCAGCTGCACACGGTCGCCGATGCGGTCGGTCAGTTCTTTCCAACCGTCCCAATCCTCCTCGGCCATGCCGTCCTCAAGGGAGATGATGGGGTACTTGTTCACGAGCGCTTCCCAGTAGTCCACCATCTCGGCGCTGGTCAGCTCGCGGCCCTCGCCCGCCAGCACGTACTTCTGCTTGTCGGCATCGTAGAACTCGGTGGAAGCCGGGTCCATGGCGAACATGATGTCCGTGCCGGGCTTGTAACCGGCGGCCTCGCACGCCTTCGTCACGTACTCGAGCGGCTCCTCGTTCGTCTTGAAGTTGGGGGCGAAGCCGCCCTCGTCGCCCACACCGCCGCCGAGGCCCGCGTCGTGCAGCACCTTCTTCAGCGTGTGGTAGATCTCAGCGCACCAGCGCAGCGCCTCGGCGAACGAGTCGGCGCCCACCGGCATGATCATGAACTCCTGGAAGTCCACGTTGTTGTCGGCATGCACGCCGCCGTTCAGGATGTTCATCATGGGCGTGGGCAGCAGGTGCGCGTTCGTGCCGCCCACGTACTTGTAGAGCGGCAGCTCGGCGGATTCGGCCGCGGCCTTCGCGCAGGCCAGCGACGCACCCAGGATGGCGTTCGCGCCCAAGGCGCCCTTGTTGTCGGTGCCGTCCAGCTCGAGCATGATGTCGTCGATGGTGCGCTGATCGTCGGCCTCCATGCCCACGAGCGCGTCGGCGATCTCCTCGTTCACGTGAGCCACCGCATCGAGCGTGCCCTTGCCAAGGTAGCGGCCCTTGTCGCAATCGCGCAGCTCCACGGCCTCGAACGCGCCCGTCGACGCCCCCGACGGCACGGCAGCGCGGCCGAACGCCCCGTCTTCGAGCACGACCTCCACTTCCACGGTCGGGTTGCCGCGCGAATCGAGAATCTCGCGACCGAACACATCGATGATGACGCTCATGAATGCCTCCTCGTGATTTCATTCCGCTCCGCCGGACCGTTCCGCCGAAGTCGCACATCACTGGCAATCATAGCACGTCGGAGGCCCGAGCCCCCATTCTGCGAGCGTTTCCCACAACCCCGGCGACGAACGGTAACGAGCGAGGACGCGAGCCGCTGAAGCCGGCGGCGCGACGAAGTTAGAACCTGAACTCCCCGGTCCAATCGAAGCTGCCGGATGTTTCCACGCTCTCGGGCCAGTGTGCGCACCAAGCGGGAAGCTGCGGGCTCTCGACGCGGTCGATGCTGGGAGTGTAGGGCTTGAGGTCGAGGACGGGCGTTCCGTCTTGGGCGTCGAGGTAGGGCGTCTCGATAACACCGGCACCCACGTCCACAGAAGCCAGTTCGACGACCGTGAGGGCCAATGGATTGGGACGCAGCGGCGAGCGCGTGGCGAAGACGCCCAGGTCGTGATCGAGGCGCGCATAGGGCCGCCCGGCGTCCGTGAGCACGCGCAGCTCGGGGTCGTCCACCTTGTGAGCCCACCAGGTAACGACGGCGTGGCTGAAACCCTCCAACCCCCGCAGGCCATCTCGGTATGCCGGGTCGATGCGCACCTGCGCGGGTCCCTCTCCTCCCCCGCTCACGACGCCGATGGGATGCGCGGAAAACGTTTCCATAGCTGGTGTTCCTTTCGCGTATTGCAGCCGCCCTTGCGGCGGCACTTGACAGGAGCATACAGGCTGACACCGTGAGAGGGTCAACACCGGCGCCGTAATGAAAAGACCACTTCTGGAGCAGAATCGGGCCGAGGGCACCGGATTTTCGGGCTCAAGACGTCTAACGGGACGGATTGCGATCCGCCTCGATGCAAGCCGGAATTCGCGATCTGGGGAAATGCCTCGACGCTCCGTTCCAGTTCCGACGCAACCGGTGCCCTCGGCCCAATTCTGCTCAGAAACGACCATCGATTTTGCACGAAGATTTCGTAGGGGGCCACGGCCCGAAATTCAACCGAGATGATCAACTGACCCGTTCCGCCACCGGGATCAGGAACTCCGTGAGGTAGTCTTGCGGGTCGTCCGCGTTCCACGGGCCGCGATGGGCCACCTCGCGCGTGGGGCCGACCATGCGCAGCGACGGATGACGTTCCAACCAGCGCGCGAACGAGGCGTACACGGGCGCGATGTTCTCATAAGGGCCGTACACCTTGATGCTGGCGGCAAGCGGCAGCGCGACGCTGCGGAAGAAGCGAAGCGGCCCGTCGCCTTCGCCCTGCGCGTCAGTGGCGACGGCAACCTCCACCACGACAGGGGGAAAGCCCGCAACGTCGGCGACGTCCGCACCGTCCGAGCCACCGTCCACGTCGCCCGCGCCATCCGCGCTATCCGTACCATTCACGCCGTCTGCCATTCTCGCTGGTTCGACGACCGTCCCGTCGCCGGCCACGCTGCCCGAGCCCTCATCGCAGAACTCGCAGTACTCCGTGTAAGGTTCGGATGGCGTTATCCCCCGCTCTTTCATGAGCGCGCCCAGCCTCTCCCAAGCCAAGCACTCGTCATCGTAGGCCGGCAGCTCCATGCGCAACGCCACCACATCGTAAGACGGAACCGACGCGAGCGACACCTCGCAACTGAGCGCCGCCCCGCCCGCTTCCACCTCCCGCTGGAAACGACGCAGGTCTGCCAGCCGACGCTGCTCGCGCTCAATGACGCCCTCAAGCTCACGCCCGCGTTCGTCCAGAGCGCGGCAGAGCTCGTCGTCGTCCGCGTGGGCCAGCCGCCCGATGTCCCGTATCGGAAACCCCACGTCGCGCAAGGCGGTGATGCGGTTCGCCTCCGCCAACTGCGCCACGGTGTAGCGGCGGTACCCCGTCTCCGGATCCTGCTCGGCGGGCTTGAGCAGCCCCACCTGGTCGTAGTGGCGCAGCATGCGCACCGATATGCGCGAGAGCCGGGAGAACTCGCCTATCTGCAGCACCGGAAAACCTCCTTGGAATCCAATCGCCATCGCAGCATAGCACGAAGGGGCCGGGCGACGCCTCACGTTTCAGCGAGCACTCGGAGCCGGACTCTCGAAGCCATCGGCAACCGAAACCGAAGGGGCCCGCACCCGCTCTTCGCTGAAGACACCGCAACCGAAAGCATCGCGGTGTCCAGGTTGCGCGCGCATTCGAAGCCTGTGAGGCAAACTTGTTTTCGTCAAGCACGCATTGACAACCCCTGCATTTGATGAACAATAATAGTATATTTCCCTACCATTACTGTCCATCATGCCCTTGACGTTCTCGCTGCGGAAATCGACCCCGCCGGCAAAGTCCAAGTCTTCGTTATACCGTGGCGAACCGAAGCAGAGGCGCAAGCAAGTTCCGCCCTGGAACGTCAAGTTCTCCAAAAGACGTTCGGCGTCCAGGGCGAGCAGGATCTATACCGCGATCTTTGGGATCTTCGCTGGATAGCTCGACAGGCGTCGTTTTCGACAGAATCGCTTCCAAGCCTGTTGGGAGGGAAGATCGCCGACTATCATCAGGAAGATGGGTTCGGAAAAAACATACGGCGTATTTCGGAAATCCCGATGATCGTGGAATCACCGGAATTCGCGAACCAGATGAGACGGTTTTTGCCTGTAGACGTTTTGGAGCGAACCGTGGAACGCGCATTGTTTCGGGAGCACCTTGCTTCGGAAGTGGCCGAGCTGTACCGCGTGGCGCTGGGAGAGGACGCGAGGGGCAAAGGAGTCTTCCCTTCCGCAACATAACCAGCTTCGAAAGCAAAAAGACATTTCTTTGAATAGTACCTTTTCAATAAAGACGCTTTATGAAGTTACGAATTGTTAAACCACGATTTAGCTAACGTGGAGCAACCGGCGCGCCCCGCCCTCATGCTTCCAGCGGTTGCTCGGAGCCGCCGGCGGCCAGGTCCTCGCGCTCGCGGGCCAGGTAGTCTATGAGCTCTTGCTGCGAGTGCACGGCGAGCTTGCGGTAGATGCTGCGCACGTGCGTCTTCACCGTGTCGGGCGACACGGACAGCGCCTCGCATACGGCACGGCGCGACTTGCCCTGCGCCAGCAGCAGCATGACCTCGCTCTCGCGCTGCGTGACCTCGCGCTCCGTGGCCACGAACTTCACCACGCCCGCCAAATCGCCTGCGGCCAGGCTGCTCTCGCCGGGGCGCACGGTGCCCCAACCGTACTTGAGGTTGCTGCCGCTCGACAAGAACAGAGCGGCCGCCAGTGCGAAGCACGCCACGCAGCTGGCGAGCAGCGGGGCGTCGGGCGAAGGCTCGCCGTTCAAAAAGGCCAAGGCGACGCCGCCTCCCGCCACCACCCCGAAGAACAGCGCGGCGCCTGGGCAGCTGGCGATCCAGGTGGCCGGCAGCCCCATGTTCTTCATCAGGCAGGCTCCCAAACTCCACAGCACCAGATCGAGGTAGCAGAATCCGGCCGCCAGCACCGCATCGCCCACCACGGTCGCATCGGGCAGCAGCGCGAGCAGCACGAAGCCGACGGCCACGAACGGGAACGCCACCTTGTACACCAGCCGGTTGAAGTCGAGCCGCAGGAACACCAGCGTGCCGAACAGCAGCCCCACGGCCGCAAGCTGCGCCACGGAACGCAGCACGGTGCCTCCAAGCGAAGCCGGCCACGCGGCAACGTCGGCGCCAGCCGCCCCCATGGCCCCAGCCACGTCGCCCGCGCCTGCGCCACCGAGCGCGAACACCCCCGCGAACAGCACGCCGGCCGCCACGCCCTGCACGCACGACGTGGCCACGAACTTCGCGGGAAACGGCAGCGGCACGTCGCGCCCGTGACCGAAGTAGCGCGCCTTCGGGAAACCGCCCACCACCGCGCGCAACAGCGCGGCAGAGGCGAACGGCAGCACGAGCGATGTCGTGAGCAGGGGGGCGTCGCCCGCACCGGTCGCCTGGCCCGCCAGCGCCAGCGCAACGAGCGCAACGGCGGCGGCCACCGTGGCCATCATGCCCTGGTACAGCGTCTGCTGCGTGCCGATCCAGCCGAACACGCGATCGACCTCCACGCGAAACAGCGCGCAGCCAACGCCCATGACCAAGCTCGACAACGCATAGAGCGCGCCTCGTGCCGCCGGGGGCAGCCCGGTGTCGAGTGCCCACACCAGATGCAAGGCGGAGGCCAGCGTCATGAGCGAGGCCAGCGCTACGGTCCACGAGGGCGCGCTGGGTACCTTCCGCGTTTTCTTGAACCACACGGCTATGACCGTGCTCGCCAGCGCCATGCAAACGAGCGGCCCCATCCACGCCGGCACGAGCACCGCCGAGCCGCCTGGGCCCGACGCCGCCGCTCCCAGCTCGACGGCCGGCCCCGTGCAACAGGCGATCAGCCAAACCATATAACATGCCATGGCCAGCGCGATGCGCGCGTGCCCGGCCGCGGCATGGCCGAGCCCCGCGCGCACGCGCTGGCGATCACCCGACTCGTTGAACAGATGACGAACGTGGCTTTCCTTCATGGGCCCTCCCCTTCCCGCGCATAAGCATACCGCGTCGCGCCTCACCCCGCAGGGTGAAAACGCGCGATTCGGTTTTTTCCCTGTGATGGGCGAAGAGGAGCGCCGGCCGCGCATGCTAGAGTGCGGGCAACGCCGCGGTGCGGAGGGCACCGGGCACCAGGAGGAACCGAAGGGCTCCTCGCAGGAGGGAAGGGGTATCCCATGGAGAACGAGAAACGACTGAGCATGGATCGACGCAGCTTCCTCAAGGGGGCGCTCGCCACGGGCGCCGTGAGCGCGGCCGCCGTCACGGGCGTGGGTGCGCTCGCCGGCTGCGCGGCGCAACCGAAGGAGGGCAAGGCGGGCACGTCGGCCTCCAGCAGCAAAGGCGCCGGCGCCTACGACTTCGAGACCGCGCCCGATCCCATCGCCGAGAGCGACATCAAGGAAACGGTGGACGCCGACGTGGTCGTCGTCGGCGCGGGCTTCTCGGGCCTGTGCTGCGCACTCGCGGCGGCCGAGGAGGGCGCGAAGGTCATCATGCTGGAGCGCATGGACCACGTGGTGGGGCGTGGCGGGTCCATCTACGCCATGAACTCGAAGCTCGCGAAGGAGAAGGGCTACGAGTGCTCCGTGGAGGAGGTGGCGCAGCGCTACAAGCGCATGATGGGCTACCACTCCTACCGCGTGGACGGCCGCAAGTGGATGCTGCACTTCAACCGCTCGGGCGAGGCCATGGACTGGCTCATCGACCGCATGACCACGGCCAGCTCCGTGGGCGGCGACGACCTCACGCCCGTCATGGAGCATTGGTACGAGGACCCCGAGAACATCAACGGCGAGTTCCCCGGCACGCACGAGTTCCTCGACGGCCCGAACGGCAAGGGCCCCGATGACAACCCGCAGCAGGACGTGTGCGCGAACATGGCGCTGTACTGCGAGAAGGCCGGCGTGGACCTGCGCTACGAGACCGAGGCGCAGCAGCTCGTGAAAGACGGCGACAAGGTCGTGGGCGTCGTGGCGAAGGGCAAGGACGGCTACGTGCGCTTCAACGGCAAGAGCGGCGTGGTCATCGCCACGGGCGACTTCGGCCAGGACAAGGACATGCTGGAGAAGTACATTCCCTGGGCCGCGCACCAGACCGAGTTCGGCGGCATCTGGAACGGCTCGGGCCACAAGATGGCGTACTGGGCCGGTGCCGCGGTGGACAAGAGCGAGACGCCCGCGCCCATGATCTTCTGCTTCCAGTGGCGCTCCATCACGCGCCAGGTGCGCGCGTTCCAGGGCCTCATGGTGAACGAGGACGGACGACGCTACGACAACGAGGACAACGTCATCTCGCACGGCGGCCTGGCCCTCATGCACCAGAAGGGCAACCACGCGTTCGCCATCTGGGACGACGACTACGCCAACGAGCCGCAGTGGCAGAACCACCGCTACGTGGACGGCCCGAAGGTGTTCGACACGCCCGACGACGTGCGCGCCTACTGGCAGACGGTCGTCGACGGCCCCGGCACCATCAACATGAACGGCTCGGGCGACATCCCGGTGAAGATGATCAAGGCCGACACCGTGGAAGAGCTGGTCGAGAAGCTGGGCCTGCCGAAGGACGAGGCGCTCAAGACCATCGCCGCTTACAACGGCTACTGCGAGACGGGCGTGGACGAGGAGTTCGGCAAGCGCAAGGAGCTGCTGCTGCCCATCAAGAAGGGACCGTTCTACGGCATCGAGTGCACTCCCTGGTTCCTCTCCACCACCGGCGGCATCCGTTGCAACGAGCACCTGCAGGTCATGAACGCCGACGACGAGGTCATCGAGGGCCTGTACTGCCTGGGCTCCACGGTGGGCGACATGTACAACAACTGCTACTCCACGCACTTCCCCGGCCACAACCTGGGCGGCACGTGCCTCACGTTCGGCTACGTGACCGGCCGTTACCTGGCCGGCGCCGAGAAGTAGCGCATCGATCCGCGGCCGCCCGCCCGGCGGGCGGCCGCCTTACGGCGCCCATCCCGCGGCGCCCTTCGGCCCGGACGCTCACTCCCTCCCTGCGTCCGGGCTTTTCGCGTACAGGCGCGCTGGCTTAGGCTGCGGCTCCCCTTGCGTGGAGAAATGCCCCTACGGATCTGCCGCGAGCAGCGAGATTCCTTTTGCTGCTACAGGAACCAACCGATCGAAACGCACGCCGCGAGCCCAGCCACCAGCACGGCGACGCTGCCGCCGGTGAGTCGGCGGTCGCGCAAAGAAGTGCGGCCCGCCTCGGCGCCGTAGCAGCGGGCGTCCATGGCGGCGGCCAGCGCGTCGGCGCGACGGAACAGCCCTACGAACAGCGGGATGAGCACGGTCTGCCACGCGCGCAGGCGCTGCCACAGGCTGCCCTCGGCGAACGCCGCGCCGCGCGCCTGCTGAGCGTCGTGCACGCGCCCGAATTCCTCGGCCGTCACGGGAATGAAGCGCAGCGCCAGCGAGAACACCATGGCGATGTCGTCCACCGGCACGCGCAGGCGGCGCAGCGGGCGCAGGAAGTCGGCGAGTGCGTCGGTGAGCGCCGTGGACGTGGTGGTGTACGTGACCACGAGGCTGGCCACCACCAACAACACGATGCGCGCGGCGAAGAAGCATCCGCGCGCGAAGCCGGCGGGAACGAAACCGAACGACCCGGCAAGGGCGACGGGCGGCAGCGAGGCGAACGCACCCGGAAACGAGTCGCCCAGAACGGTGGGCACCGCGCCTGGAGCGGCCTGCGACACATCGAGCGCAAAGCCGTTGAACAGCACCGCGAACCCCGCGATAACGTACACGGGAACGAGAAGCGCGAAGAACCGGCGGACGGGAACTCCCGACGATGCCGCCACTGCGACGAATACGAGGGCGCACAGCACGAGCCCCGTCCACGTGCCCACAAGGAACAGCGTGACCGAGTACGCGGCGAGCAACACGATCTTCACGCGCGCGTCGCACGCGTGAACGGGCGATGATCCGGGGATATAGGAACTGACGTCGATTCGCATGCTGGCAGTATAACGGAAAAGCCCGCAGCGCGATGCTGCGGGCTTTCGAACAGGGTGACAAGGCGAGCAGCCGGAAACTCAGCTCCGACCGCCGGGGACTACCTGCCTTCCCTGATGTTCTCGGCACCTTGCTTGATGTTGTCCTTCGCGTCCACCGCCGCTTCCTTGATGGCCTCGCCAGCCTTGCCGAGCGACTCCTTCACGGAGTCCATGAAGCCCTCGGACTTCTGGTCCTTGCGGTCCTCGTGCTGCTGGGCGCGCATGGCGGCATCGGTGCTGCCCGTCTGCTGGGCCACCTGGTGCTCGCGGTCGGCGGCGGCATCCTCGGCGCGGCGCTCGTTCACGCCGGCCTTCGCCTCGTGGAACGCGTCCTTCACGTTGTTCTTCACGTCGTGGGCCATGTCCTTGGCGCCGTTCTTCATATCGACGGACGCGTCGCCCGTCTTGTAAGCCTGATCGACCATGCCTGCTCCTTTCAAAGGGGGTTTGCGGATTCGCTCTCATTCTAGAGGCGCGGCTCAGCCTGCCGGCTTCCGCGCGAAAACAGGGCCTCAACGGTTCGGCCACGAGAACCGATGCGCCGTCTGATGTGGCCAAACGGTCCTTGCAGTTCGAAAGGGCCCCTTAAAGGCGCTCTGACGATTCGGTGGCTATCCGCTCCGTGTCGCCTTCCGCCTTCTCGAAGTCGAACGCGGTGGCGGCGGCCTCCACGGACTCTTTTTCGCAACCGTCTCCGTCGACGGCTTCGACGTACTCCTCGGCCTCGCGCTTCACGTCGCGCTCGATGCGCTCGAGGTCGTCCGCCGCCTCGCGGTTCAGCTCGGCCGCCTCGTCCGCGTCGATGCGGACGTCTTCCTTCGTCGTGGTTTCAGCCATGGTCCGGCTCCTTTCGTTTGTACTTCCACCTGCTGGGAAGGGCTTGCTATCGAATCTATTGTAGCCGCCGACTCTCCCCAGGCCGGTTTCCGCACGCTGACGGTCGCGCAACAGTTGGCTCGGGCCTATCTCATCCTTTGTTGCCGCGCGCGTCGCCGAACAGGTTGACCATCGTCTCGCGCACGTGCTCGATGAGCACGGGCACCTCGCGGTACACTTCTCCGGCCGCCTCCTGGGAATGGCGCGCCACCTCGCCAGCCATCCCCTGCACGTGGTCGCCCACGTCGCCGAACGCGTCCTGCGCGTGGCGCTGCAGCTCGCCAGCCATATCCTTGGCATGGCCTCCCATCTCACCGAACGCCTCCATCGAATGTTGCTGCACGTCGCCGGCCATGTCCTTCATGTGCCACGCCACGTTCATCTTGTCGTCAGACACGGGCTTCCCGTCTGCGGATTCACGATCTTCCATACGAGCCTCTTTCCTTGCTGCGGATTGCGGTGAGCGGGCAGAGAGCACCCTGTTTCACCCTATGGTAGACCAGCATGCGCAGGGGATGTGCAACTGGGAGAAAACGCGTTCTTGACGCGTTGATGGCAGGTCGCGCAACCGAGGGGGAACGCGAAACGGGGACCCGAAGGTCCCCGTTCGATGCAGTGCGTTTATGCGGTCCAGAGAAGGGCTATTCGGTCTTTTCCTTCTCCGCAGCCTCGGCCTCGGCAGCTTCCGCGTTCTCGGCGGCGGCTTCCTCGGCCTTGTCGGCGGCCTCGACGGCAGCCTCCTCGGCTTTGGCCTCGACGGCTTCGGCCTTGGCTTCCTCGGCGGGAGCCTCAACGGCCTCGGGAGCCTTCTCCTCGGCCTGGGCCTCGGGCCCCTCGGTCTTCTCGACCTTCTTCGGAGCGGCCTTCTTCGCAGCCTTCTTGGCCGCGGGCTTGGCCTCTTCCTTCTTCGCCTTCACGGGCTCGGTCACCATCTCCATGATAACCATGGGGGCGTCGTCGCCCTTGCGGGGACCCAGCTTCATGATGCGGGTGTAGCCGCCCTGGCGATCCTGGAACATGCCCTGCGCGACCTTCTCGAACACCTCGCGCACGAGCTCCTTGTCGCCCAGCGCCGCGATGGCGAGACGGCGGGAATGCAGGTCGCCGCGCTTCGCCCACGTGATGATCTTGTCAACGTCGGGACGGATCTCCTTGGCGCGCGACTCGACGGTCTTGATGCGGTCGTTCGCCAGCAGCGCGCACACCAGGCTCTTCTTCATGGCCTTGGTGTGGCTGGTGTCGGTGCCCAGCTTGCGCCCCTTCTTGTAGTGTCTCATGATCTCGTATCTCCTAAAGCTTCAAATTGAGGTCCATGGAAATGAGCTTGTCCTTCACTTCCTCGATGGACTTCGCACCAAAGTTCCTAATGTTCAGCAAGTCGTTTTCGGAGAACTCGACGAGCTGGCGGACGGAATGGATGCCGGCGCGCTTCAGGCAGTTGTAGGAACGGACGGAAAGGTCCAGGTCCTCGATCTGCTTGTCCAGCTCGGCATTGGACTCCTGCCCCTCGGGAGCGAAGATGGAAGGAACCTCGCCTTCCTCCTCGTCCACGATGTCGGACAGGCCCAAAAACGCCCCCATGTACTGGTTGATGATGTTGGCGGCTCGGCACACGGCTCCGGAAGGCGCGATGGAACCGTCGGTCTCAACCTCCAGCACGAGCTTGTCGTAGTCGGTGCGCTGACCCACACGGGTGTCGGTGACGTTGAGCGTGCACCGGCGGACCGGCGAGAACAACGAGTCAACGTGGATGACGCCGATGGGATCCTCGGTGCGCTTGTTGCGCTCCGCGGACACGTAGCCGCGGCCCACCCCGATACGGATCGTCATGTCCAGCTGGCCGCCGTCGGCAACCGTGGCGATGACGTGCTCCGGGTTCACCAGCGTGAACTCGGTGGGGATGTCCAGGTCGGCGCCCGTCACCGTGCAGGGGCCCTCGGCGGACACGTGGGCCGTGGCCTCTTCGATATCCTCGTTGAGCGCGGAGAACACGAGGCCCTTCACGTTCAGCACGATATCGGTGATGTCCTCGATGACGCCCTCGGCCGTGGTGAACTCATGTTGCACGCCCTCGATCTGGATGGCGGTTGCTTTCGCACCGTCAAGCGACGAGAGCAGCACGCGGCGCATGCAGTTGCCCAGCGTGTAGCCGTAGCCACGCTCGAGCGGTTCCACGACGAAACGCGCGACAGTGTCGTTGACTTCTTCCGTTGTTACCGTAGGCCTCATGAACTCTGTCATGTTGTGTAAGCCTCCTTACTATGCCGCGATTATTTCGAGTAAAGTTCGACGATGAGCTGTTCGCGAATGTCCAAATCGATTTGATCGCGTTGCGGAAGAGCAAGCACGCTGCCCTGCAGTTTCTCGATATCGACCTCGAGCCACGCCGGCACCTGCACGCGCTCGTTGGAGATGAGCGCGCTCTTGATGACCAGCAGGTCCTTGGCCTTGGGGGCCACGGCAACCAGGTCGCCCGCCTTCACGCGGAACGACGGGATGTCCACGCGGCGGCCGTTCACGGTGATGTGGCCGTGACGCACCTGCTGACGAGCCTCGGCGCGAGACTTCGCGAAACCGAGACGGTACACGACGTTGTCCAGACGGCTCTCGAGGATGCGCAGCAGGTTCTCGCCCGTGACGCCCTGCTGGCGGCCGGCGATCTCATAGTAGTGATGGAACTGCTTCTCGAGGATGCCGTAGATGCGCTTGGTCTTCTGCTTCTCGCGCAGCTGCAGACGGTATTCGCTTTCTTTCACGCGCTTCTTGCCGGCTTCGCCCGGCGCGTAGTTGCGGCGCTCGATTGCGCACTTGTCCGTGTAGCAGCGATCGCCCTTCAGGAAGAGCTTCGCACCTTCACGACGGCACAAACGGCAGTCCGCTCCAGTATAACGAGCCATAATACTTCGATCCTTTCAGTTACACGCGACGACGCTTGCGCGGACGGCAACCGTTGTGCGGAATGGGTGTGCAATCCTGAATGCTGGAAACTTCCAGACCGGCGGCCTGCAGCGAGCGGATGGCCGTCTCGCGACCCGAACCCGGGCCCTTGACGAACACCGCCACCTTGCGGAGGCCATGCTCCATAGCCGTTTTCGCGGCGGCCTCGGCGGCCATCTGCGCGGCGAACGGCGTGGACTTGCGGGAGCCCTTGAAGCCAACCGTGCCGGCGGACTGCCAGGAGATCACATTGCCCTGGGGATCGGTGATGCTCACAATGGTGTTGTTGAACGTAGACTTGATGTGCGCGGCGCCCACGGCGATGTTCTTACGCTCGGAACGCTTGATGCGCGTGCGCACGTTTTTCTTTGCTGCCACTTAAGCTACCTCACTTCTTCTTTCCGCCGATTTGCTTACGAGGACCCTTGCGGGTACGCGCGTTCGTGTGCGTGCGCTGTCCGCGAACGGGCAGGCCGCGACGATGGCGCAGGCCACGATAGCAACCGATCTCCATGAGGCGCTTCACGTTCTGGGAAACCTCGCGGTGCAGGTCGCCCTCCACCTTGATGTTCTCCTGGATGTAATCGCGCAGCTTCGTCAGATCGTCCTCCGTGAGGTCCTTGACGCGGACGTCGGGATCGACGCCGGTGTCGGCGAGGATCTTTTTGGAGGTGGTCAGACCGATGCCGTAGATGTAGGTCAAGCCGATTTCAACGCGCTTGTCGCGAGGAAGGTCGACACCAACAAGACGAGCCATAGATGATTCTCCTCTTTCCTAGCCCTGACGCTGCTTGTGGCGCGGGTTCTCGCAGATGACGAGCACCTTGCCGTGGCGTCGGATGATCTTGCATTTGTCGCACATTTTCTTGACCGAAGGACGTACCTTCATAATCATTTCCTTTCGGTTTATGTGTTGCTCAGGTCTATACATACGCCCAGCCGCAGGCGGTTGTTTTCTTGCTTGTCGTTCGTGCTTGATCGTGCTTGTGCGGAGCCGTTCGCGCAACGCGTTTCGCGCTGCTGACACACAAAATGCGCACACCTGGTTCACAGGTTGCGCAAAATCGCATGCTTACTTGAAGCGGTAGGTGATGCGCCCGCGGTTCAGGTCGTAGACGGACAGCTCCACCGTCACCTTGTCCCCCGGGAGGATCTTGATATAGTGCATGCGCATCTTGCCGGAAATATGGGCCAATATCTTGTGGCCGTTTTCGAGCTCCACCCTAAACATAGCGTTCGGCAACGCTTCGAGGACGGTCCCCTCGAGCTCGATAACATCTTCTTTGGTCAAAAGTGCTCCTTCAAGCAAATCGTCACTAAACAGCAACCATAGATGATACCAAAAGATGGGAGCAGAGGGCAAGAAAAATAAACGGGCGCACAACACCAACAAACCCGCTGGTTCGAAGTCACCTGCTTGCCAGGCGTGCGGTTCGATGCCGCGCGGTCCTCGCCGAAGAAGCGGGACCGCCAGGTATTCGCGCGAAGCGCAGCCGCCTTGTCGGCTTGGGTCGTGCAGCGTCCGAAACTGGCTGGGCCACCAGGATTCGAACCTGGATAGCTGGTACCAAAAACCAGAGTCCTGCCGTTGGACGATGGCCCAATTTCGGACGGAGGCGCTTGCAGCGCGGCGCGCCCGGATGGGCGCCGTGCGCACGGACATTGAAATGGTGGGCCGTGAGGGAGTCGAACCCGCGACCTTGGGATTAAAAGTCCCCTGCTCTACCAGCTGAGCTAACGGCCCACGTCCGCAATGCGCAAGTACTCATTTTAGCCGGGGCGGCGAGGGCGGTCAATGAAAATGTTGGCAACATGCGCGGCAACATGCACGCTCCTTGGAATGCCGCGGTCGAGCCGCGCGGGCATGAGGCAGTATAAAGGTCGTCGAGCGCGCCTCTTCGCGGCCGCCTTGTAGAAGATATGACCGATGAAAATCGGTAGAGCCTCCTTTATGTAGGTCGTGGGTTAGGCGACAATCGTTTTCGTCAAAGAAAGCGCAGTCGATTACCACATACAAAGAGAAGGAGGCTCCGATGAGGTATTCTACCATTGTCGGCATCGACACGCATGCAAGGAAGAACTCCGTCTGCGCGCTGGATACCAAGACAGGCGAGATCACCCAGGCCACCCTTTCCGCCGATCCGGACCAGCTCGTCTCTTGGATTGAAAAGGGCGGCTTCGCCAAACCCGTGCATTGCGTCTACGAGTCGGGGCCCACCGGCTTCGGCCTCGCCCGCGCGCTCGTCGAGGCGGGCGTCCCCTGCACGGTGGCCGCCGCCTCCAAGCTCCCCCGAAGGACCGACAAGCAGAAAAACGACAAGCGCGACGCCCAGTGGCTCGCCCGCATGGCGGCGGCGGGCTCGGTAAGGGCGGTCTACATCCCCACGCCCGAGCAGGAGTCCCTGTGCCACCTCTCGAGGCTGCGAGACGAGGCGGCGCGCGACCTCAAGCGGGCGCGGCAACGGGTCGCCTCGTTCCTGCTGCTCACCCGCACCTCCTACACGCTCACCAAGAAGCGCTGGACCAAGAGGTTCTACGAGTGGTCGGCCGCCTACGAGTTCCCCTGCGAGGGGGACACGTTCGCATTCCGCTCGAAGGTCAACGCCGCCCTGCGCTGCGCGCCGCGCTTGCGCGCGCTCGAGGACGCGATGCACCGGGCGGCGGCCGACTCGCCCGCCGTGTCCAAGGCCATGGAGCGGCTTTTGTGCATCCACGGCATCGGCAAGGTCACCGCGTTCGCGCTCGTGTGCGAGGTCTACGACTTCCACCGATTCTCGAAAGGCTCGGCCTTCGCCTCGTTCGTCGGCCTCGTCCCCTCCGAGAGCTCCAGCGGGGCCAAAGAGGCGCGGGGCCCTATCGCGAAAACCGGCAACTCGCACCTGCGGCGCCTGCTCATGGAGGCGGCCGGATGCTACTCCAACCGCGTGAAGGCGGTGAAGCTGGAGGACGGGCGCATCCCCGAAGCCGTGCGCGCCAAGGTGGAGAAGTGCGCCTCCCGCCTCAAGAAGAGAAGGGAGCGTCTGAGGGAGCGGAAGGTCCCGGCCAACAAGGCCAAGGTGGCCGTCGCGCGGGAGCTGTGCGAGTGGATCTACTACATAATGGTGGTGCCCGCCTAAGACAGCGCCGTTCCCATAGAGCCTTTTGCATCCTGTTCGTTTGTCGATGGCGCCTCGGACGACCCGCGATTGCCCTATGCACAGCCCCCCTCAAGGGCCGCGTGCGATCGTAGAATCGGCTCGCATGATCCGATCAACAAGCGGAAACCGTCCAGCCGAAGGCATCTAAATGCGGCAACCAAGCCCCGTCCTCGGGGCGGCGACACGCGGATATGAGACTGTTCACAGTGCTTGACGCAGGAAAACGCGTCTGACATCCGGCAAGATGCAAAGCGGCGGCCCCCGGCCCGTCCGGCCAGACGGGCCGGGGGCCTTTTTGCCATGATCTCGTTGTTGACAAGACATCGGTCATATGAGGGCAAGGGCTCTGCCCTTGCCCTCAACCTGCGAAAACAATTCCTGTCGGGCGGCAAGGGCAGAGCCCTTGCCCTACAAGACAAGCGAAAGCGGCGCTTTTGACGCAGTTCCTTTTCGGTTGATATGGAGCCGTAACGCCCCTGTCACGCAGGTCGTACTACAATCGTAGAGTATGCGTAAGTTCCCCGCCGGCTCCTCCGAACGGCCCAGCGCAGCCGCTCGCAAGCCCGCCTTCCCGAAAGGCCGTGATAGCCATGTGGTGCTCGAAAGTGCTCGTCGCCTACGACGGATCCGCCCCCTCTGCGAAAGCCCTCGACCTCGCGCAGTCCATCGGTGCCCAAGACGAGCGTATCGAGCTCGTGTTCGCCCACGTCATGAAGCTGTTCGCCCTAGGAACGGGAGCCGAGGGCCCGCTCATCGAAGAGGCGAACCGCGTGCACGCCGGCCTGCAGCAGCTGGCCGAGCGCGTGCCGAACAAGGCGCATGCGCACCTTCTGAAAGGCACCTCCCCTGCCGACCTGCTGCTGAAGTGTGCCGAAGACGAAGGGTGCGACCTCATCGTCATGGGCAGCCGCGGCAAGGGCGGCGTGAAGGGGTATCTGGGCAGCGTGAGCTACGTTGTGGTGCAGGGCTCGCCGGTGGCTGTGCTCATCGCCAAGGACGCGCCTGAAGCGGGAAGCGCGGACGCGACGACCGAGCGGGAGGCCCGCTAGCATGTCCGCCGCAGCGCAACGGGCGAAGCTCTGGACGAAGGACTTCACGCTCGGCACGGCCGTGAACTTCCTGCTCATGGTGAACTACTACGGCCTCATGGTCGTGGTGGCCGACTACGCCATGAAAACCTACGACGCCCCCGCCGCCACGGCCGGGCTGGCCGCGAGCATCTTCATCATCGGCGCGCTCGCGGCACGCCTCGTGAGCGGACGCATCATGGACAAGGTGGGGCGCAAGCGGTTGCTCGTGATCGGCGCGATCGGCGAGGTGGTGTTCTCGGCGCTCTACCTGGCCGGGCTGGGCTTCGCCCCGCTGTTTCTCATCCGCCTGCTGCACGGCTTCGCCTACGGCATGTGCTCCACCACCATCGGCACCATCGTAACGGCGCTCGTGCCCGACAGCCGCAAGGGCGAGGGCGTGGGCTACTACATGCTCTCCGTCACGCTGGGCGCCGCCATCGGGCCGTTTCTGGGCATGTTTCTCACGCAGACCACCGGTTTCTTCGTGCTGTTCGCCACCACGGCGGCCGTTGCGGCTCTGTCCCTGCTGGCTGCTGCCCAGCTGAAAGTCCCCGAAGCCGCCCAGGAAAGCGACGCCCAGATCAACGAAGCAGCCGGCGAGATCGCACGCGAAGAACGCGACGAACGCGCAGGCGGCTTCCGCGTACCGCGCTTCAACATGGCGAACTACCTCGAATCCAGCGTACTGCCCATCAGCGGCGTGTGCGCGCTTCTGTTCTTCTGCTATTCCAGCCTGCTCGCATTCCTCACCCCGTTCGCTGCGGAAAGCGGGCTTGAGGCGCCGGCCAGCTTCTTCTTCGTGGTGTACGCCGTGGCCACGTTCGTCACGCGGCCCTTCACGGGCAAGCTGTTCGACCGCAAGGGCGACCGCGTGGTCATGGTGCCGGCCTTCATCGCGTTCATCGTGGGGATGGGGCTTCTGGCCACCGTCCATCGACCTGCGGCCATGCTCGTGGCGGCGGCGCTTTTGGGCTTCGGCGTGGGCACGGTGCAGGCGAGCGGACTGGCGCTGGCCGTACGCATCGCCCCCGATGACCGGCTGAGCCTGGCGAACTCCACGTTCTACATCCTGCTGGACGTGGGCGTGGGCGTGGGACCGCTCCTTCTGGGGCTGGTGCAGCCCCTGTTCGGATACCGCGGGCTGTTCGAGGCCATGTCCACCGTGGCTATTGCGGCGCTGGCAGTCTACCTGGTAGTTAGCCGCCGCAAGGGTCGCATGCGGCAAACGCTGCGCGCCCAGGACGAATCGTAGACGGCTGTACCAACAGCCGTCAAACGCGCGCCCTCCGCAACCGTCCCGTAGGGCAAGGGCTCTGCCCTTGCCCTAAGACAAGCAAAGCGGCACGTTTGATGCAGCCCCAGCGCGCGAACCCCCCTGCAAAACGGGCATGCGACGAGCGCAGCGGAGAGTTTTGGAATCCTCGGTGCGCTCGCCGCATGGTTTCGATCGTGGCGAACCTCCGCGCCGGCCGGGGCAAGCCCCGCCCCTACGAGTCGGCGGAAAACCCTGTTGCCAGCCCAGCGCGGGCTATTCGGCGGGAACGAACGTGTCTTTGTCCGGAGCGAAGGACTGCATGGCCTCGATGGTGCGGGCGAACAGCTCGTCCAGTTCCCAACCCAGCATCTCGGCACCCGAGCGGATAACGTCGCGGCTGACGCCGGCGGCGAAGCGCTTGTCCTTGAACTTCTTCTTGAGCGACTTCACCTCGAAGTCCATGACGCTCTTGCTGGGGCGCATGACGATGGCGGCACCGATGAGGCCCGTGAGCTCCTCGGTGGCGAACAGGATCTTCTCCATCTGCAGCTCGGGCTTGGGCAACTCGGGGTTGAAGTCCGACGTGTGGCTCTGGATGGCGCGGACGAGCTCGGGCGAGCCTCCGGCGGCCTCGATATCCTTCGCCGCGTAGATGGTGTGCAGTTCGGGCTCGTCGTCGTGCTCTTCCCAGTCCAGGTCGTGCAGCAGGCCCACGATGCCCCAGAACTCCTCGTTCTCGGGGTCGTACTCGCGCGCGAAGTAGCGCATGGTCTGCTCCACCGTTTCGGCGTGCTCGATGTGGAACGGGTCTTTGTTGTGCTCCTGCAGCAGCGCGAACGCGTCCTCGCGCGCGATGCCGGCTTCCAGTTTCGCCATAGAATCTCCTATCCTCGACGGTCTTTCCCTATGCTATCGCAAAACCACGGGACAAGCGAGGAGCCTGACCCGGCAATCAGCAGCCACCTTCGGGGCTGCCCATCTCCTGCGGCGGTTCCCGTTGGCGCCATGCGGACCCTTCGACTCCGACGGCTTCGCCGCCTCCGCTCAGGATGGCAATCGGAACCGGTTCTGACCCGAGAACGCAACATAGCGGTCATTTCCGTGCGTTTCACTTTTCACATTATGATCTGGTGTTATGTTCGATAACACCAGATCAGAAGCTTGCACAAAAAAGCGCGTCGTCCCCCTCGCACTCCCATTCTGCTGCTTTTGACCAGCTTTGGCCCGACTCCATCCGCCTAGAACACTATCCCCAGCGCATTCGCGATGAAGCCCCACGTCACACCCGTCGCGTATAGCGCTACCACCACCAGCACGTTCTGTCCCGGATGGCGGTTCGCGCGGAAGAGCACGAGCAGGCCCACGCCGGCCGACACGAGCAAGCCGGCGAGCATGGCGCCCGATCCCAGGATGCCGTCCACGTACAGCTGGGCGATGACGACACTGGCCGCGCAGTTCGGCACGAGTCCGACCAGCGCCGAACCCAACACCGAAAGCGCGGGGTTTGCGGTGAGGAACTCGCCGAGCGCCTCCTCGCCCACCACGGCCAGCACGGCGTTCAGCACGAGCGTGATGACGAACACGAACACCGTGACCTGCAACGTGTGCTTGACGGCGCTCTTCAGGATGCCGCCCTCGCCGTCGTGGCAATGGCAGTGGTCGTGCTCGCACAGGTCGTGGATGTGCAGCGGCGAGTCGATGCGCCGCGCGACGCGCAGGGCGGCGTCCACGACGAAGCCCATGACCATGCCGATGATGATCTTGGCCCCGAGGATCTTCAGGATGACGTCGAGCGGCACTTGCTCGGCGATGAAGATGGGCAGCATCTCGTCCGACGTGGACAGGAACACCGCGAACAACGTGCCCAGCGTGATGACGCGCCCGGCCCAAAGCGTCGCCGCAGCCGCAGAGAACCCGCACTGCGGCACCACGCCCACGAGGGCGCCGATGAACGGCCCGGCCGCGCCCGCGCGCTGGATGGCCGCCTCGGCCTTGTCGCCCGTCTTGTGTTCAAGCCACTCCATGACCAGATACGTGACGAACAGAAACGGGATAAGGTAGAGCGTGTCTTTGGTGGCGTCCACCAGAACGTCCACCGCTATGTCGAAGAATGCTTCCATGGGTTGGTATTGTAGTCCAACGCATCGCCCGTAGTCACCGCGTCGTTAAACGGTCACCTTTTCCCAACGTCTGCCCTGCGGCCGGCCCACCGCTCTACCGTTTTCTACCTACGGTAGGTGGAAGATCCTTGCCCGATTACGTATGATCGTTCCGAACGAAAGGAGCACGTGCATGGACGCACGAACGACGGGCCGGTTCATCGCGGCCAAACGCAAAGAACGCGGCGTAACGCAGGAGCAGCTGGCCGCCGAGCTGGGCGTGTCGGGCAAAGCGGTGTCGAAGTGGGAGACGGGCCGCTGCCTTCCCGACTGCTCGCTCATGGAACCTTTGTGCGACGCCTTGGACATCACGTTCAACGAACTGCTGAGCGGAAGGCCCATCGAGCAGGAGCAAGAGAGGCGCGCCTCCGACGACGCCCTGCGCCGCGCTCTGGCGACCGTGGAGCAAGTGCAGCACGAGAAACGGCTGCTCATAGGCATACTCGTCATCGTGCTGGGCATCGCGCTCATCTCCATCGGCAGGACCCTCGTCGAGCCCACCATCAGCGACGTCATGGACTTCTTCGGCGGCTTCATGGAGGGGATATCCATCGTCATGGTGATGGTGGGCGTGTTCGTGACGATACGGGAGCTGGCCCATCCGCCAACCCTCTAGCGCGCGAGGGGTCCATTCGACAGAGGCACCCCGATCGAGCAATCAAGCCGAAACGTGCCGTTCCGGGTTTTCGGTTATACTGGCCGAGTATCAATATCCTCAAATGCATACGGAGGCGGCATGACGAATCAGCAAGCCGGATGGTATCCGGATCCGGCGGGAAACCCCACGAAGCTTCGGTACTGGAACGGCATGCAGTGGACCGACGACTTCACCGACGTGCCACCGCAGGCCAGCCAGGCAACCGGCTACAGCAATCCGGGATACACGCAGCCCGCAGGCGGCCAGGCCTACTATCCCCCGGCGCAGGTCATGGACAACGGAAACGACGCCACCTTGAGGCTGATCGCGTTCATCTTCTGCATCGTGTCCACCGTGACGACGTGCTGGCTGATCATCCCGCTCGCCTGGATGATACCCATGACGGTTCACTGCTGGGGCATCTACAAGGGAACCAAGCCCAACACCACGGGTTTCGGCGTGTGCACGCTCCTGTTCGTGACCATCGTGGGCGGTATCCTGTTGCTCATCTCGAAGAAAGACGCATAAAGCGCAAAGGCGTTGCGCCAGCTCGCGCGCCCGCGCCTTCGTGTTCGCGCTGGCGCGTATAGCAAGCGGAACGCCCTCTACCTCCCGGTGATCCTTGCGATGGCGCGGGCGACCTCTTCGGGGCGGATGGGTTTCTGCACGTGCCCGTCCATGCCGGCTGCGGCGAGGGACGCATCGTCCTTCTCGAAGACGTTGGCCGAGGCGGCCAAGATGGGCACCACGGACGCATCCGGGCGCGGGAGCGCGCGAAGGGTCCGCGCGGCTTCCAGCCCGTTCATCACGGGCATCTGCACGTCCATCAGCACGAGGTCGATGGCTCCGGGCTCGCTCGCCGCGAACGCGTCGACGCCCTCGCGGCCGTTCCAAGCCCGCTCCACCTCGGCGCCGGCCCACTCCAGCGCGTCGGTCACGATCTCCATGTTCACGAGGTTGTCCTCCACTACGAGGATGCGTAGGCCCTGCAAGAGCTCGGTCTCGTCCTGGTCGTCACCCTCGTCGTCGGGCGCGGGCGCCAGCGGGATGCGCGCCGTGAAGACGGAACCGCGTCCCAGCTCGCTTTCGGCCTCCACCGTGCCTCCCATGAGCTCGCAGAGCCGCTCCACGATGGAAAGCCCCAGGCCGGTGCCCCCGTGGCTGCCGGCCACCTGGGCCGTCTCCTGCTCGAAGGCCTCGAAGATGCGCTCGAGGTTCTCGGGCGCGATGCCGCAACCGGTGTCGGCCACGGAGAACGCGACCTCGTCCCGGACCCCGTCCGCCTCGTCCAAGGGGCGCGCCGTCACTTCGAGCGTCACGCTGCCTCCCTCGTCGGTGAACTTCACCGCGTTCGACAGCAGGTTGTTCACCACCTGGCTGATGCGCAGCGCGTCGCCTGCATAGCGTTTCCGCACGCCCTCGTCCACGTGCACGGACAGCTTCACGCCCTTCTGCTGGGCGAGCGATCCGAACAGCGTCTCGGCGCGCTCTGCGAGTTCCCGCAGGTCGAAGGGGGTGCTCGTTATCTCGATGCGGCCGCTCTCGATGCGCGACATGTCCAGCACGTCGTTGAGCAGCGCGAGCAGATGGTCGGACGCGACGAGGGTCTTCTCCAGGCACTCCTGCATGCGCTCGGGGTCGTCGGTGGAGCGCAGCGCCATGGTGGTCATGCCGATGATGCCGTTCATGGGCGTGCGTATCTCGTGGCTCATGCGGCTGAGGAACTCGCTCTTCGTGCGGCTGGCCTGCTGCTCGCGCACGTAGGCGTCCCGCGTGCGCCAATTGCGCAGGAACAGCGCGCCCGCCACCAAGCCGAGCGCGGCGAGGGCGGCCATCACGGTGAGGGCGTTCCTGCTGAGCGTGGCGGCGAACTCGCTCATGGAGGCGTTCACCACGTTGTAGGGGATGACGGTGATCAGGCTGTAGTCGGTATCGGGCACCGCGGTGTGAAAGCCGAGGTAGCGCTGCCCCGCCAAGCGGAACGCAATGTAGCCGTCCTGCTGCGCCTCCACGCCCCGGCGCATTTGGTCGAGCGACTCGCCGCCCTCGAACTCCGCGGCGCGCTCCAGCATGGAGAACAGATTCGAGCCGTTGGGGACGTCCGGGCTCACCGGCGAGGACACGATGTAGGCGCCCTCGGGGTCGACGATGCTCGTGAACGTCTGGGCGCTCTCGCGCGAAAGCGAGAGCTGCTCGCTCAGCGTGTCCAATGGAAGGCCCGCCAGGCTGGCGACGAACGTGACCCCCTCGCGCTCGAACGGCTCAAGCGGCACGGAGATGAGCAGCAGGTTCGTATCGCCCACCGTCTCGCTCACCGACATCAAAGGCTCGGAGGACGACACGATGGCCGGCAGGTTGGATATCTTGGAGATGCCCGGCTGCACGCTCTCGCCGGTATAGAGCATCCCTTTGTCGTCGACGTAGGCGAGGTAGGCCGAGCCGGTGTCCTGCCTCATGTCGCCCAAGAGCGCCTGCAGGGCGGCCGCGTTTGCCGGGTCGGCCTCCCTCACGGCGCGATTGACCACGTCGAGCTGGGCTATCTGGGCCTGCAGGCTCGTTTGGAAGTGGTCCGCCGTCTGGTCGGCGATCTCCTGCAGGTAGAAGTCGCTCAGATCCTCCACCGCCGTCCGCGACGCGCTCTCGGTCGATTGGAGCATCCAGGCGCCGCCCACGGCAAGCAGCGCCGCGAGCAGAATCAGCACAAGCGCCGCGCCCGTCCAGCGCCGCGCTTTCGCCTTGAGGGAGTCGACGCTCACGAAGGGGCTCCTTCCATGACGATGCGACCCTCCACCGAGGGCGAGACGTTGACGTCCCTGTGGCGCTCGAAGTAGGCGCCCAGGGCGTCCGCGTAGGTCATGCCCGTCTCGTCGACGAGCTTCACGTCCTCGGCCAGCGGCGCGGTGTCGGGGCTGTACAGGTTCAGCATGGAGTAGCCGTCGCCCGCGCCGTCGGCGTATCCGGCCGATCCGCACAGGTAGGCGTTCACGGCGACGGTGTACCGGCCGTCCTCCTCCACGGCAGAGCCGTCGGCAAGGCGGACGGAGACGACCTCGGCGCGGGCGGGCACGTCGTCCTTCTCGGCGGAAGCGTCCACGCGCACCTCCATCTGCAAGCCGCTCACCTGCAAAAACCTTCCCATAGGGAAGCCTTTGTAGTACAGGGCCGACACGCTGTTGCGCAACGTGTCCAGCAGCGTGCGCCCGGACATCTCCACCACCACGATCTCGTTGGCGATGGGCGCGACGCGCGCGACGTCGTCGGAGTGCACGTCGCCTTTGTACAGGCTTTCTCGGATGCCGCCGCTGTTCACGAGGGCGATGGGAGCGCCGCTGGCCTCGGCCACGGCATCGGCCACCAGGTTGCCGAGCGCCGTCTCCCGGCGACGCACGTCGTAATCGCTCAGGAGCACGTCCTCGGCCACCGACCCCACCAGCACGTGCGTTTCGCCCGCGCTCTGAGGACCTTCCTCGCAGAAGCGGTTGAGCTCGGCCAGAGCCTCCTCCGCCGTGGCGGAACCCTTCATGACGTCGAGCATCCGCGCGCCCATCTGCGCAGCCACGTCGGCGTCGAAGCGGTCGAAGTACAGGTACCCGTCGCCGAGCGCCTGGCCGACGCCCGTGCCCCCGACAGCCGCGCTCTCGAAGTTGTTGAGGTAGGATCCGGCCGTGCGGGTGTCGCGCATGAGCGCGCGCTGGCCCTCGGGGGTCGACAGCAGCTCGAGCACGCGCAGGCTGGCGTCGAGCCGCGCCTCGTTGCCCGGCTCCTCGAGCTCCTTGTTGAGGGCCATATAGGACAGGGGGTACGTGGCCACCCAGCCGCGTTCGCCCGCCTCGTCCCCCGGATACGGCAGAAGATCGAAGTCGTAGCCCTGCGACGCCGCCTCGATCTCGTTCAACAGCTCGAGCGTGCCGAAAGCCGCTGCGAACTCGCCCGCGGCCATCCGTGCCACCAGGTCGTCCTGGCGCACGACGTTGCGCGTCCCGTCGATGCGCGACACGTCCAGCAGCCCTTCGTCCGCCAGCGCGGAGAACAACCCCAGCGTCGGCAGCCATTCGCCGCCGAAGCCGGCCTCCCCTTCTTGGAACGAGAGGAACCACGACTCGCCCTCCACCGTGCCGAGGAAGCCGGGCACGGCGGCGCCGGCCAGCAGGTGCCCGAGGTTGGACGCGTCGGACTGGTCGATGCCAATCACCGCGCCACCCTCTGCCGTACCCAAGCCCAGCTCTTGCGCAGCACGCAGCGCGTTCAGCAGCTCCTGGACGGTCTGAGGGCGGTCGACGACGCCCGCCTGCTCGAGCAGCGTCGCGTTCACCACGACGCCGCGGTAGTTGCTGGGCAGGGGGAGGAACAGCGCGCGCCCGTCGGATTTGATCGACGACATGATGGACGCCTGGTAGCGCGTGGAGAAGTCGTAGGCGCTCAGGTCGGCCGCATGCTCGGCCACGATGCCCGATGGCTGGTTCGCGAACAGGATGTCGTTGCCCTGGCCGTTGAGCAATTGCCGCTCAGTGGTGCTGGTGAACTCGGTGCGGGTGGAGGCTTGGAAGTCGATCTCGATGTCGTCGTAGGTGGACTCGACAAGCTCCCTCACGTTGTCCAAGCCTCCCGCGTATAGAAGCGACACGACGGTTTTGCCGTCGCTTTCAGGTGCGACGTTGTCGGAGGCGGAGGTGCAGCCGCCCATCGCGGCGACAAGCGTCAGGGTTACGGCCGCAATGGCCGCGGCGAGCCGGCGTCGGAAGCGAGGGCACGTTGCCTTCATCGATACGATCCTTCCATACGTGCATGCGGGAAACTCGCTTCATTGTAGCGCACGAAAAACGATCAGCCGTTGCAAAAGCCGGGGTCAAAGGCAGGGCAATGACAAGAGGGGACGGCCAAGCGGCCGTCCCCTTTTTCCGAGTTAGTGTTGCGATGCGAGCCCGCGGGCTTACATCATGCCGCCGCCCATGCCGCCGGCAGCAGCCGCGGCGAGGGCCGCCGGATCGGGGTCCTTCGGGATGTCGTTGATGGTGGCCTCGGTGATGAGGATGAGGGCCGCCACGGAGGCAGCAGACTGCAGAGCCGTGCGCGTGACCTTGACGGGGTCGTTCACGCCCATCTCGATCATGTTGCCGTACTCGCCGTTGGCGCAGTTCAGGCCTTCGCCCTTGCCCATGCCCTTCACATGCTCGACCACGACGCTGCCCTCGAAGCCGGCGTTCTGGGCGATGGCGCGCATCGGGGCCTCCAGGGCCTTGCGGATGATGCCGATGCCCACTTCCTCGTCCTTGTCGGTCGTCTCGATCGCATCGAGCGCGGGCAGCACGTCCACGAGCGCCACGCCGCCGCCGGCGACGATGCCCTCTTCGACGGCCGCGCGGGTCGCCTGCAGGGCGTCCTCGATGCGGGACTTCTTCTCCTTGAGCTCGGACTCGGTCGCAGCGCCCACCTTGAGCACGGCCACGCCGCCGGACAGCTTCGCCAGGCGCTCCTGCAGCTTCTCGCGGTCGAAGTCGGAATCGACGCGCTCGAGCTCGGCCTTGATCTGATGGATGCGGTCCTCGATGTTCTTCTTGTCGCCGGCGCCGTCCACGATGAGGGCGGTGTCCTTCGTCACCTTCACCGTCTTGGCATGGCCCAGCATGTCGATCTTGGCATCGGCCAGCGTCATGCCGAAGTCCTTGTCGATGACCTGCGCGCCCGTGACAGCCGCGATGTCCTCGAGGATGCGCTTGCGGCGGTCGCCGAAGCCGGGAGCCTTGATGGCGACGCAGTTGAACGTGCCGCGCAGCTTGTTCAGCAGGATGGTGGCCAGCGCCTCGCCCTCGACGTCCTCAGCCACGATGAACAGCGGACGGCCGGAGCGCATGATCTCCTCGAGCAGCGGCACCATATCCTGGATGCTGCTGATCTTCTGGTCGGTGAGCAGGATGTAGGGGTCGTTCAGCACGGCCTCCATCTTCTCCATGTCCGTGGCCATGTAGGGCGAGATGTAGCCGCGGTCGTACTGCATGCCCTCGACGATGTCCAGCTCGAGGTCGAACGAGGCGGCGTTCTCCTCCACGGAGATAGCGCCGTCGTTGCCCACGGCGTCCATGGCCTCGGCGATCTTCTCGCCGATCTCGGCGTCGCCGGCGGAGATGGTGCCGACGTTGGCGATCTGCTCCTTCGTGGAAACGGGCGTCGCGTCGGCCTTGATGGCCTCGACCACGGTGTCGGTGGCTTTCTGGATGCCGCGGCGGATGCCGAGCGCGTCGGCGCCGGCCGTGACATTGCGCAGGCCCTCGGACACGATGACGTCGGCCAGCAGCGTGGCGGTGGTGGTGCCGTCGCCGGCCACGTCGTTCGTCTTCACGGCAACCTCGCGCACCAGCTGGGCGCCCATGTTCTCGACCGGATCCTCCAGCTCGACTTCCTTGGCCACGGTCACGCCGTCGTTCGTGATGGTGGGAGCGCCGTAGGACTTCTCGAGCGCCACGTAGCGGCCCTTGGGGCCGAGCGTCACCTTGACGGCGTTCGACAGCTTGTTGACGCCGGCGGCAAGCGCGCTGCGCGCGTCGGCCTCGAACTTGATCTCTTTAGCCATAGCGAATCTATCCTTTCAACTGTGCGTCTGGTACCTTCGTTGGTTTTCCGGCTTCGCCGGAACGGGCGATCTGGAGATCGCCCCTACGGTTCGACCTGCGAGATTCGCCGGTCTACCCGAGCAAATGCTTACGCGAACACCGCGTACAGGTCGTCGGCGCGCAGGATCATGACGTCCTCGCCGTCCACCGTGACCTCGGTTCCGCCGTACTTGCCGTAGAGAACCTTGTCGCCTTCCTTGACCGGCATGGGAAGGAGCTTGCCGTCCTTGTCCATCTTGCCCTCGCCCACGGCCAACACGATGCCCGTCTGGGGCTTTTCCTTCGCTTCGGTGGCGAGATACAGACCGGATGCCGTCGTCTCCTCAGCCTCATCCTGCTTGACGATGACGCGATCACCCAATGGTTTCAAGTTCATAACGTTGCCTTCCTTTCGTCCGTCTCATGTCCGAAACTGGTTGAACACGTTTATTTAACCACTCAATTGTGGTGACTGCTAGCACTCATAGGGTAACGAGTGCTAAACATTGCGTTATCATAGCAGCCTCGTGAGCGAATGCAAGCGAAATTGAGAAAACCTCAGTGCCTTCGACTAAGGTTTTGCATAATCGCCACAATTCGTTCGATTGGTTGTTCCCTAGTTTTGTGCTTCTGCACAAAATCAAACGCGCCGCACGGCTACTGCATGCCCGGCTTCACCAGGCCGCCCTCGTAGGCGAGCACCACGAGCTGGGCGCGGTCGTGCGCGTCCAGCTTCGCCATGATGCGCGCGAGGTGGGTTTTCACCGTGGCCGGCGAGATGAACAGCTCGCCGCCTATCTCGTCGTTCGTCATGCCGCGCGCCACCAGCACGAGTATCTCGCGCTCGCGCTCGGTAAGCGCGGAGAAGGCGCCGCGCGCGCCGAAACCCGCCGAAGCCGCGGCGGGCCGCGTGCGCACGAACGTTTCCACGAGCCGCCTCATCACCGAAGGCTGGATGAGGGCGTCGCCATCGGCCACCACCCGCACGGCGGAGGCGATGTCGTCGGGCTCGGCGTCTTTGAGCAGGAAGCCGCCCGCCCCGGCCGCGAGCGCATCGTAGACGTACTCGTCGACGTCGAACGTGGTGAGGATGAGCACGCGCACGTCGGCGAGCGCGGGGTCGCTCGTGATGGCGCGCGTGGCCTCGATGCCGTTCATGCGGGGCATGCGGATGTCCATGAGCACCACGTCGGGCACGAGGCGGCGGGCAAGCTCCACGGCCTCTTCGCCGTCGCGCGCCTCGCCCACGATGGAAAGCCCGTCGTACGAGGACAGGATGAGCCGGAACCCGCTGCGCACCAGATCCTGATCGTCGGCCACCAACAGCCGCAGGGGGCGCTCGCCCCGAGGACGGGCGGCTTGTCCGCCGCTCGACGATTCCCGTGCCTCGAACCTCTGCCGATCGATCATGAAGCCTCCTTCTCCGCGGTCAAGGGGATGCGCGCCTCCACGCGGAAACCTCCGCCCACGCGCGGACCGGCCGAGAACGTGCCGCCCAGCAGGCCCACGCGCTCGGCCATGCCCGCGATGCCGTGCCCGCGCCCGTCGCTCGCCGACGCCGCGCCGCAGCCGTCGTCTTCCACGGTCAGGTGCGCGCCCGCAGGCCCAGTGGACAGGCGGACGACGGCCGTGCGCGCCCGCGCATGGCGCACGATGTTGGTGGCGGCTTCGCGCGCGATGCCGTACAGGGCCACGTCCACGAACGCGGGCACGTCGGCGCGGTCGTAGGCCGCCGCATCCAGCGTCACGCCCACCCCCGCGCGCTCGAGGTAGGCCGCAAGGTCGTCCAGGCGCTCGGTGCCCGTCGTGGGCTCCGTCTCGGCCGCGTCGTCGCCGTGGCGCAGCACGCCTATCATGCCGCGTATCTCCTCGAGCGCGTCCTTCGCCGTCGTGCGCGCCGTGGCGATGGCCTGCTTCGCCGCCTCGGGGTCGCGGTCGACCAGGCGCTCGGCCGCAGCGGCCTGGATGCTCACGGCGGAAAGCGAGTGCGCCGTGATGTCGTGCACCTCGCGCGCGATGCGCACGCGCTCCTCTTCCACCCGCCGCGCCGCCTCCTCCTCGCGCGAGCGCTCGGCCTCCAGCGCGCGCCGCTCGGTCTCCGCCACGTAGGCCCGATGGGTGCGGTACGCGTAGCCCGCGAACGCCGCTGCCACCAAGAGCGCGATGTTCTGGAAGCGCGTGAAGAAGGCGAGGCTCGCCGTGCGCGAAGGCGCGTCGGCGAACAGCGCGCCCGCCACGGCCAGCGCGGCGGCGGCGATCGCCTCGGCGCGGCCGCGCTCGCTGGCGATGGTGTAGAGCGCCACCACGGGCCCCACCACGGTGAGCGAGAAGCCGGGAAACGCGTTCTGCAACCCCAGAAACGTCACGAGCACGAACAGGAACACGGGCCAGGGGAACCGCCGACGCACCACGAGCGGCAGCGTGGTCAGCGCCAGCGCCACGAACACCGAGGCGGTGGGGACCACGTTCACCACGCCCAGGTACTGGCGCAGCGCCATATCGGGTATGACGATGGACGAGGCCGTGAGCATGAGCTGGCCGCAGCCGAACAGGAACGCCGCCAAGGCCACGGCGACGTCGATCGCCCAGTCTTTGGGCTTCATCGGACGGTTGTTCACGAGAAAGTTTTCCATGCCTGCCATGGTACGCGACGCGCCGGGCGCGCGCCATACATCAGCAGCGGTATTTTGCAGAGGCCCTACCGGGCGCCTCGCCCGTCCTCCACGAGGTCGATGAGCTGCTGGCGGGTGTGTATCTCCAGTTTGGCGTAGATGTTGCGCACGTGGCTGCGCACGGTATTCTCACTCACGTACAGCACGCCGGCGATATGCGCGTTCGTGCGGCCGCGCGCCAGATAGCGCATGATCTCCGTCTCGCGCTCGGTCAGGCCGCCCTCGGTGGCCACGGCAGCGCATCGCGCGTCGAACGCCGCGTCCCCTTCCGCCTGCGCGGCGCTTGCAGCCGTCGCGAAAGCCGCCGCCGCACCGCCTTCGAAACCCTCGCCCACCGCGTCGGGCGCCCCGCCGTCCGAGCCGCCGCCTCCGGGCGCCTCGCTGCCCGTCGCGGCAGCGCCCACCCCTCTGCGGCGTCGGCGGCGCCGGTCGCGCGACACCAGCACGGCCGCCAGCGACAGCGCGTAGATAACCGCCATGATGACCACCAGGTAGCGCATGATGTGCTCGCTCTCGCCGAACAGGCCGCCCGGCAGCGAGCCGATGGCGTAGCCGCCCAAAAGCGCCGCGGCCAGGCAGATGCGCGCGAGGCACGCAGCCGCGCCCATGAGCACGTAGGGCGACAGCCTGCGTACGTGCGCGGTCTCGGCCACCACGTAGGTGATGAGCAGCGCGATGAAGTAGTAGCCGCCCAAAAGCACGGTGCTGAAGAACAGGTTGAACTGCTCCCCCAGAAACGGCAGGAACACCAGAAGCGAGGCGATGACGGGCATGAGCACGCGAAACGCCGTGGACACCCGGGGGATGCGCTGGACCACGAACACCACGATGCAGAACGCCAGGATGCCCACGAGCATGCCGGCCGCCGACACGGTGCCCGAGCCCGCGAACTCGACGGACCCGGCCAGCATGAAGCTGTTGAGCAGCCCGATGACGGCCTCCATGACGCAGAACGCCACCAGCGAGTCGCCCAGCTCGAGGAACGCGTCGCGATACGTCCCGCGCGGGCGAGGACGCGAGCGCCGCGAAGGGCCTCGTGCGGTTGGAGCATCCCCAACCCCCGGCACCGCCGCGCACGCGCCCGCGGCGCCGTCGGCGCGCACGTCCGTCCAGCACGACCCCTCTGCGCGCAGCGCACCCCGCACGTAGCGGGCGCACAGCGCCATGACGGCCAGCATCACGCAGCTCGCAACCATGCGCGCACCGCCGCCCAAGCCCGAGAGCACCCACGACGTCACCATGTTCACCAGCATGCTGAGCGCGATCTGCGTGACGATGGCGCGCGGCTCCTGGCAGGCCAGCACCTCCACCCACACGAGCGACAGCATGACCGACGCCACCCCGAACAGCACGCCCGGCACGATGAGCGCCATATCGGACGGCATCCACGAGAACGCGCCGAACAGCGCGCACAGGTTCGCCGCCAACAGCAGCACCGTGGGCGCCACGTAGGGCATGGACAGCGGCCCCAGCCGCCCGCGCAGCACCAGCGCGATCACGGCCACGGAGCATACGACGACGGAACAGGCCACCACCACGTTGAAGAACAGGTCGGGCACGAACAGAAACGGGGCCTCCACCGAGGCGAACGCCGAGAGGTAGGAGTTGGCGTTCACGCCGCGGAACAGCCCGTAGCCCGCCACGACGGCAAGCGAGAACAGCCGCGGGTCGACGGCGCGCGAGGAAGCGGCCGATGCTGCGTGCTCCGGCCCCTCGGCGCTCGACGCGCGCCTCGCGGCGCGCTTTCCCCTCCCCGCTTTCATCATGGGCCCATGATACCGGAAACGCCGGTGCGAGGGCGAGGCGAAACCGCAGGATAACGGGCGGGGATGCCAATATAGTCCGAAACGGACGGTGACGGATGAGGCGCGCGGTCATAGAGTGAGGGCATCGTCGCGAGGGCGACGAAAAGGGGTCCCGCACCGCGCGCGGCACGCAACCGGCGCGAGGCGGGCGAAGCAGAGGGAAACAGGGAGGACAACTATGGAAACCAGCATGAACCGCCGCAATTTCCTGAAAGCCGCCGTGGCGTCGGGCGCCGTGCTCGTGGCCGGCGGGGCGCTGGCCGGCTGCGCGCCTAGCGGGGGCGGCAAGGCGGGCAGCGCGAGCGAAGGCGACTCCGTGGTGGGAACGTCGCCGGTGAGCTTCACCGAGGAAACCGACGTGCTCATCCTGGGCACGGGCATCGCCGGCATGTCGGCGGCCATGGACCCGGTGGAGGCCGGCCACAAGGTCATGCTCGCCGACAAGCTCGACCGCGTAGGCGGCGAGAGCTTCATCGCCTGCGGCGTCATGAACGTCTCAGGCTCCAAGATGCAGAAGGACGCCGGCATTCCGGGCGACCCCGAAGAGAAGTGGAAGGCCTATCTGCCGGTGCTCGAGAAAAAGGGCGAGACCGACGACATGGACTACAAGCACAACGTGTACGTGTACCAGACGGAGTGGGCCGACCGCGTGGCCGCCGACTACGGCGGAAAGTTCCAGCCCCTGGCCGACTACAAGGACACGGGCGCTCCCACGTCTATGCTGCTGCCCGAACACGGCATCGGCGACATGACCACCGTGCTCACGCCGCTGCAGAAGGGCCTGGAGGAGAAGGGCGCCACGTACAAGCTGAATCTGCGCGCCACGAACTTCATCGTCGACAAAGACGGCACCCCCATCGGCGTGCGCTTCCACGACGAGAAGAACGACAAGAACGTGGACGTGAAGGCCAGCAAGATCATCGTGGCCACGGGCGGCTTCTCCTGCAACCAGGAGATGGTGTCCACCTTCGTGCCCAGCCAGGCGCGCCTGGGGCCGCTCACCGTGTACTCCATGGGCGAGGGCCATCAGATGTGCAAGGCGCTGGGCGGCTCGTATATGCACATGGACATGGAAGCCAACCTGATGAGCGATTTGGCGCAGGTCACGGTATGGGGCTACTTCGGTCCGAACGTGCAGGTCACGCCTCAGGGCAAGCGCTTCATCAAGGAAGACCAGAGCCACGACTCCCCCACCGCGTGCTACGAGGGCGGGTTCGGGTACTGGTGGACCATCTTCGACAACCAGCTCATCACGGGCAGCCAGGCGTGGAACGTCGAGCTGAACATGAAGAACAACGCCGACCGCCTCGTGGGCCCGTGCGACACGCTCGACGACCTGGCCGCCGCCATGGACGTGCCGGCCGACGCGCTCAAGGCCACGTTCGAGAGCTACGACGCGCAGGTGGCCGCCGGCGAGGACAAGGAGTTCGGCAAGAAGCTGTTCCTGCAGTCGCTGTCCGCGCCGTACTACGCCATGAAGCACTTCCCCTACCGCTACAAGACGCACGGCGGCATGAAGATCACTACCGACAGCCAGCTCACGGACAAGGACGGCACCCCCATCCCCAACGTGTACTGCTGCGGCTCCACCGTGGCCGACAGCGGCAGCGACCTCAGCCCCAACGCCGCCAGCGGCCTCATCTCCGGCAAAGCCGTGGTGGAAGCGCTGAAGGCGTAACGCGAGCAGCCCCTCCATCCCCCCTCCTCAACGGGGCCCTGGCGTTTCTGCCGGGGCCCCGTCCATCTTCCAGCCGACCGAGCGGGACTTCCCTGTATCGCCTCCGTCAACGGCAAGGTCGCGACTGCGGCGGAGAGGCCCGATGCGAGTTCCGCACGAGCCGAACAGCCCAACGGGCTGTTCGCGCGAGCTCAGGACTGCCCGAGCAGCGGGCCTCTCCGCCGCAGTCGCGACCGCCCCGCAGGTCGAAAGCTATTTCTCCGCATCCCGATCGTCGAGGGCCTTCGCCACGGCGCGGCCCACGATGAGGCCGAACGCCCCGTTCGTGGCCAGCCCCTCCCCGCTGCCGGCGGCCACCGAGCCGCAGGCGTACACGTTGGCGATGGCGGAACCGGCCGCGTTCAGCAGCCGCCCCTCGGCGTCGGTGCGCACGCCGCCGCGCGTCTTGTAGCGCACGGAGAACTGCTTGAGCGCGTAGTACGGCGGCTCGATCTTCTGCAGGAACGCCGTGCGCCCGAAGTCGGCGTCCTTGCCGGCGTCCACCAGGGCCCCGTAGCCGTCGAACGTGGCCTTGAGGGCGTCGGCGGGCAAGCCCAGGCCGCCGGCTAGAGCCTCGACATCGTCGAACGGCCCTACCATGCGCTTGGCGTTCTTCGTGGTCACCTGCGCTATGCTGCGCGCCTGGGCGCCGCTGGACAGCCCCTTGCCGAACACCGTCCACCAGTATCCCCGATCGTCGGCCACGCAGGCGTCGGCGGCGGCGTTCATATCGTCCTCGCGCGCGAATCGGCGGCCGAGCGCGTCCACGATGAGCACGGGGCCGAACAGCCCCCACGCCGCCGCCTGGGGAAGGTCGCTTGTAAGGGGCGCGGGCTTGTTCATGTCGGCCAGCTGGCCGCCCAGGTGCGCGCACAGCAGCTGGCCCTCGCCCATAGAGGCCGTGGTGTAGCAGCCGATGCGCTCCTGCGACGGCACGTTGGCGTGCACGAGCGGCTGGCTGCTGGCGAACCCGCCGGTGGCCACCACCACGATGCGGGCGCCCACGTCGGTGACGGCGTTCGACTTCGCATCGCGGAAGCGCACGCCGCACACCGCGCCGGACTCGTCGACCACGAAGGCGGAGGCGACCAACCCCGTGGAGAACGAGGCGCCTTTCGCGGAGAGCCCGTCGCGCAGCGGCGTCATGACGCTCTCCATGTCGCCCAAACCGCGCTTCGGCAGCAGCACGCCTTCGGACGCGCCCGCCTTCACGTAGTCGGACGGGTCCTCGAACTGCGCGCCGTAGTCGTCCACGAGATGGTCCACCCATTCCGGCGCGGTCGTGAACAGCCTTTTGGCGAAGTCGAGATCGACGATGCCCGCATCCGCGTACGCCTGCTTGCGCGCGTCCCACGCCTGCTCGGTCGTGGTGGCGATGCCGGCCCGCTTCTGCAGCGCGCTGCCCGACACGTGCATGACGCCGGTGGCGGAGTAGCTCTCGCCGCCCAACAGCTCCAGCTTGTCCACGATCATGACCGAACGATGCGCCTCGAGCGGGGCCATGGCCGCGGAAAGCCCCGCAATGCCGCTGCCCACCACGAGCACGTCCGCCTCGGAGGAGAAGCTAACCTCCGGATCGTCGGCCACGCGCGGACCCTCGTCCGTCGAGGGCGCCGGCGCCAACGGCGACGCCAGGCCGCCGCTCGACGAGCAGGCCGTCATGGCGCCACCGGCCGCGACGACGGCCCCTGCACCGATAAGCTTGAAGAATGCCCGACGCTCCATGTGGCGGCCGCTCCTTTGCGCGCTTGCGTGTTGTTTGCCCGATGCGCCGAGTATAGTAACCGCAAAGTCCCGCACCGCAGGGCGGCGCAGGTACGTCACGCAATCTTCGCATAGTCGCAAGGGCGGCTTGGCCGGCGGCCGACCCATCGACGGTGGCCCGTCCGCCTTCACCGGTTGACCCGCAGGGGCGGGCTGCTGTCCGCCCCTGCGGGCGACGGGGCAACTCCCTTACGCGTAGAACGCGGCGTCGGGAAACGGAGGCTCCAGCGCGCGCTTGAAGGCGGTGGCGCGCACGGTGGCCAGCACGCGCTCGACCGTGGCGGCGTCGAAGCCGTCGGCTACGAGCGCCTGGGCGTCGAGCCCGCGTTCGATATGCGCGCGCAGCAACGCGTCCAGCGTGGGATAGTCGACGCCCATGCTCTTCTCGTCCTCTTGATCGGGCGAGAGCTCGGCGCTCGGCGGCTTCGTGAACACGCGCTCGGGCACGGGGGGCACGGCACCGGCCGACGCGGCCTGCTCGTTGCGCCAGCGCGCCAGATCGTACACGTCGGTCTTGTACAGCCCGCCGATAGGGGCGAAAGCGCCGGCCGTGTCGCCGTAGAGGGTGGAATAGCCCATCATGGCCTCGCTCTTGTTGCCGGTGTTCACCAGCATCCAACCGTGCGCGTTCGACAACGCCATGAGGCACACCATGCGGCAGCGCGCCTGGGTGTTCTCGGCCGCCAGCCCCGCCAGCTCGCCGCCGCATGCGCGCGCGAGCACGCGTTCGAACGCCTCGTACGGCTCGCAGATGGACACGACGCTCGTCTCGATGCCCAGATGGTCCGCCAGCTCGCGCGCGTCGTCGAAGGAGTGGTCGCTCGAGTACGGTCCGGGCAGCAGCACGCCGTGCACGTGGTCGGCGCCGAACGCGTCCACGCTCATCACGGCCACGATACTGGAGTCCATACCGCCCGAAAGGCCGATGACCACATCGGCGAACCCGGCGTTTCCCGCATAGTCCCGCAGCGCCTCAACGCAGAGGCGGTACCGCTCGCTTGTTTGCATCTGCCAGCCTTTCGCTCGCGCCAACCGTTGCGCCCAGTATGAGCGCCTATTGTTTCGCCCTGATGAACGCGCCGCGCGGTTGACCCGTAGGGGCGGGCTGCTGCCCTACAGGGCCCGGATTCGGTCGGCCAGCCACTCGGCCCACGCCTCCACGCCGTCGCCCTTCGTGGCGGCTATGGGGAATATGGGAGCCTGGGGGTTCAGCTGGTGCACGGACGCCTCGAACGCCTCGCGATCGAAGTTGAACACGGGCATGGTGTCCACCTTGTTCAGCACCACGGCCTCTGCCACCTGGAACACGCCGGGGTACTTGAGCGGCTTGTCGTCGCCTTCGGGCACGGACAATATCATGACTTTGGCGTTCTCGCCCAAGTCGAAATCCGTGGGGCACACGAGGTTGCCCACGTTCTCCACGATGATGAGGTCGAGGCGCGCGAGGTCGAGCACGTCCACGGCGCGCTTGAGCATGGCGCTTTCCAGGTGGCACGCGCCGCCGGTGTTGATCTGCACGGCGGGAATGCCCTGGGCCTTGATGCGCTCGGCATCCACGTTGCTGGCGATGTCGCCTTCGATGACGGCGATGTTGAACTCGTCGCGCAGCGCGTCGATGGTGGCCAGGATGGTGGACGTCTTGCCCGACCCGGGGCTGGCCAAAAGATCGAGTACGAACACGCGGTTCTCCGCGAAGCGCTCGCGCAGCTCGGCGGCCAACTGGTCGTTCTTGTCGAGGATGGGTTGCTTCATGTCTATCTGCATGCTGTTGATCCTTCCTGTTCGTCTTCCTCCTCGTCGGGAATATCCACCTCGATCGAGTCGATTTGCATCTCGCGGCCGGCGATGAGCTCGGTGGCGAAGCTCTCGCATTCGGGGCACAGCATATGGAAGCGGTCGTGCTCGTATTCCGCCCCGCACTCCAGGCAACGGCTGCGCGGGCGCACCATGGTGATGTCCAGCTCGGCACCGGCGCACAACGCGTATTCCCTTTGCTCGGTCAGCGCCTCGAAAGCGAAGCGCAGCGCGTCCTCGATGGCCTCGGTCATCTCGCCCACCGACAGGCTCACCTTGAGCACTTTGTCGGCTCCGGCCTGCTCTGCGGACGTTTGGACGGCGTCCAGAACGCCTGTCATGATGCCCAGTTCGTGCATGATGCTCCTTCAACGAAAAAGGGCCCGCCGATGCGGCGGACCCCGGTGATCGGCTCGGCGGCTACTCTTTAGCCTTCTTCGCCTTTTTCTTGGCGAGCTCTTTTGCGAGTTCCCTTTCCTCGGCCTCTTCGCGCTCAATCTCCTCGTTCTGCTTCTTTATGCGATTGCGCAGCACGATGCGCGAGATGAGCAAGCTACCCTCGTACAGTACCACCAAAGCGGCGAACATGAGCAGCATGGTGACGGGCGAAGCGTCGGGCGTGACCATGGCCGAGATGACCATGAGCGCCACGTACACGGTACGCCAAGCGCCTCGCAATTTCTTGTACGGAACGACGTCAAAGATAACCAGATAGAACACGATCAACGGCAATTCGAAGGCGAAACCAAAACCTATCTCGAACTTGATGATCATGTCGATGTAAGACGATGCGCGGGGAACAACCTCGCCCAAGCCCGCCGCCTGCTCGGTCAGCCATTGGAAAGCTGGGCTGAGAATAACCAAATAGCAGAACACCGTGCCAAATATGAACAACGCGACGGCGGAGAAGAATGTGGGGACGAACCACTTACGCTCCTTCGGCTTTAGCGCCGGCAAGAAAAACGCGAGAATCTGCCATAGAATGACAGGCGAACAAGCGACGATGGACGCCCAGATAGATATTTTGAAACGCGTTGCAAACGCCTCGAACGGATCGAGAACGATCGTGCCCGACATCAAGCCGTCGACGCCTTCGGGCAGATACGGAGCAATGGGCTGGAGCAAGAACTGGCTGATCGTGGGCGTGGCCATGTAGAACACCACCACGGCAATGGCGAGGCATGCCACGATGCGCACGAGGCGCATGCGCAGCTCGCCCAAGTGATCGAACAGGGGCATACGTGCCGGTCCGATAGGCATGAGCTATTCCCCCTTCTCGTTCGTCGTCGTGGGCGCGGTCTTGGCCGCCTCTTCAGCAGCCTTCTTCTTGGCGGCACGCGTCGCGGCGGCCTTCTTCGCCGCAGCCGAACGCGCGGCGGCTTTCTCGGCATCGGTCTTGGCGGCAGACGGCTTGGCAGCGGTGGTTTTGGCCGTTGCCGATTTCGCGGTCGAGGCCTTGGCGACCGTCGACTTCGCAGTCGTCGTCGCGGCCGGCTTCGCCTCGGACGAGAACGTCGCCGGCTTCGCGGTCGTCGTTTTGGTCGCCGTCGCGGACGTCGCCGGTTTGGCGGCCGAGGCCTTCTTCGCCACGGGCTTCGTGCCGTACAGCTCGTCGGCGGAGGGCTTCGCCTTCGCCGGAGCCTGCTCGGCCGGCTTCGCGGCGGCATCCTTCGCAGCCGTCGCGGCGGGCTTCGCCTCTTCGGACTTCGCTGCGCTCGCAACGGCGGCACCGCCAGCCGCAGCGGTTGCGGCGGTCGCGGCCGCCTTGGCCTCCTCGGCCTTCTTGGCAGCGCGCTCCTTGTCGTAGCGGGCCTTGCGCTCCGAGAAGCTCTCCTGCTTCCCGTCATCCTTCACGGCGTTCTTCGCCGTGTCGCCCACCTTGGACAGGGCGTCCAGCGGGTTCTTGAACGGCTCGTCGGAGTTCGGGTCGTAGACTTCCGTCTTGATGACCTTGTTCATCTCCTCCTGAGCGCTCCTGAACTTCGCGATGGCCTTCCCCAGCGTCTTCGCCATGGCCGGCAGCTTGTCGGGTCCGAAAATGAGGAACCCGAACAGCAAGATGAGAAAAAACTCGAATGGACCTATACCAAACAAAGCAAACCCCTTTGCGCGGTGTCTCTCAACGTATCAGCCGCGCCCCGCGCGGCAACGATTCATAGTAGCACAAACGCGTTCGGGCAATACAGCCGCGAGCGCTCTACAGAAAAAACAAGGGATCGAACGGCGCTCCGAGCAGGCGCGCAGACCCTTCGCAGGGGCGCTCTCCAGAGCGCCCGTTCCGGCGAAGCCGGAAAAGCAACCGATGCTCGCGTTCTCGCGCTTCGCGCGAGCGGGCGCTCTGGAGAGCGCCCCTACGGACAACCGGCGGGCCAAACGCAACCCGCCGGGTCGACCGGCAGGCCGAGCGCAACCCGCCGGGTCGACCGACGGGACTTCCTCAAGCCGGCGGACGCGTGCGTCGCCCTACGATCCGCCGCCCATCACCATGAGGGCCATCGTGGGAATGCCCAGCGCCAGCACGAGGATGACGCAGATGACCACCGTGAACACCCGCTTCGTCTTCGCCGCGCGCTCTCGTTGCTGCTTCGCCCGGGCCTCGCGCTCCTGAGCGGCCTTGATGCGCTCGCTCTTCTGCTTCGCTGCCGATTTCTGCTGCTTCGCCATAACGCTACATCCTCAGTTTTCCTCGGATTTCGATGACGCGGGCGATGTTCTTCGCCACCTCCACGTCCACGTGCCACCTGCTCTTCTCGTACAGCTTCACGCCGTCCACCATGGTCATGAGCACGTCGGCGCCGCTGCACGTGTTCACCACGGCCGACACGGGGTCGGTGGTGGGCGTTTGGTGCGACCCGGACAGATCGATGGCCACGATGTCGGCGCGCTTGCCTATGTCGAGCGAGCCGATCTTGTCGTCCAGTTTGAGCGCGCGGGCGCCGCCGATGGTGGCCATCTCCAGCATGGTGGCCGAGTCCAGGAACTGGCCCACGTTCACGGCGCGATGCACGAGCATGCCGATGCGCATTTCGGTGAGCAGGTCGGTGGAGTCGGTGGCGGCCGGCGAGTCGGTGCCGATACCGGTGCGCAGGCCGGCGCGCAGAAACTCCGTGAGCGGGGCCACGCCCATGCCCAGCTGCGCGTTGCAGCGCGGGCAGGTGGCCACGGCCACGTCGTACTCCTTGAGCTTCTTCACGTCCTCGTCGTCCACGTGCACGCAGTGGATGGCCAACACGTTGTCGGACTCGAACGCGCCCCAGTTCAGCGCGTAGCGCACGGGGGTCGTACCCGTGGGCAGCCAGGGTGGGATCTCCACATAGCCGCGCTTCTCGTCCATGCGCTGCACCGAGAACGGCGACGACCCGTACTTGATGAAGTTGAACTCCTCGCGGTTGCCCGCCATGTGCATGGCCACCGGAAGGTTCTCGCGACGCGCGAGCTCGGACACCTTGCCGAACATGGAAGGGTGGCATACGTACATGGCCGCCGGCGCCACGCCGATGGTGATGCGGGAGGAGTCGACCTCCTCGCGCCAGTGCATGATGTCGTTCTCGGCCACGCGCATGGCGTAGTCCACGCGCCGCTTGTCCATGGCGCCCACCTCGCGGTAGATGACCGAGCGCATGCCCAGCTTCTGCGTGGCCGTGCAGGCCGCACCCGTGGAGGTGATGTCGGCGACGCAGGTGATGCCGCTGGAAAGCGCCTCGAGGCCGCCCAGGATGGCGGAATCGTACCAGTCGCCCACGTCCATCTTGGCGCTCTTCTCCAGTATGGACGTGATCCACGTGGTGTAGGGCACGTCGTGCACGATGCCGCGCATGACGGAGTTCTCCAGGTGGGTGTGCAGGTCGACCAGGCCGGGCATGAGCGCGGCCAGGCCGTAGTCGACGATCTCCTCGTCGGGGTAGCGCAGCTTCAGCATGTCGACGGTGCCGATATCGCAGATGCGGCCGTCGCGCACGAGCACGGCGCCGTTCTGGAACGGTTCGGAGGTGATGGGAAGAATATATTGTGCGCACAACAGCATGATGGGCCCGCCTATCTCCCGAATAATCGTGTGCTGCGTATCATAGCATTCCCGGCCCCCTCTCCGGCGAAAGCACACAGGGCAATCGGCGTGAGGGAAGGACGGGCATGCGAGTTCACCGCCGGTTTAGGAGCGCGCGGCGCGCGGGGAAGCGCGGCGGCCGAGAAGGCGGGCCGGATGCCGCACCCGCACGGGAGGCGAGGCGCAGCAGCGGCCGAGACGGCGGGCCGGGCAGCCGCGTCCACGCGCGAGGCGAAGGGGGCGCGGCGCCTGCGACGGCCGCGCCTAAGCCGGGCAGCCGTCGCCGAAGAGCAGCTCGCGCTCCGCCCCCGTGAGGGCGGCCCGAGCCTGGTCGCGCAGGTTGTTCATGCCGCTGAGGAACTGGCGGTACATGACGACGGTGAGGTAGCGGCCTTTCGGCGTGAGCGTGAGCTCCTCTTCGTTGTCGGTTGCAAACGCCTTGTTCAGGCGCATGAACGCCATCTCCAGGGGAAGGCCCGTCTCCACGCTGCAGCCGAAATCGCGCTCGAAGGCCCGCTTGTCCAGACGCAGCTTGTACAGGTCGAGCAGGAAGCGGTAGCGCATGAGGTCGCGATCGCTCATCACGGTCTTGCCCATGATGGACATGCGCCCGGCCTCGATAGCGGCGTTGTAGTCCTTGATGCTGAAATTGTTCACATACAGGCAGCCGTTCAAATGCGTGATGGAGCCGCTGCCGATGGCCGGGTACTCGTCGTAGTTCACCTGGTATTCCTCGATCTGCGGCTTGGAATTCTCGAAGCCGCACAGCGAGGCGCCCTCCTGCTGGCCTTGGCGGGTGAACGTCCACAGCGTGGTGCGCTCGAACAGCGGGTCGTCGCCGCCGGCCAGCACGCCGTCGAGTATCTGGTAGTAGCGGTACTCGCGATCGTAGTCCACCTTGCCCAGCGTGGCGGCCATCTTGCGCGCCGTGGCGGACGACACGTACAGCGGCGAGAACGTGGTCTGGCGGCAGCCGCAGAGCGCGATCTTCTCCAAGTCGGCCAGGAGCACGTCCTCGGACTGCGAGGGGAAGTTGAAGATCATGTCCACGTTCAGCGAATCGAAGTACGGCTCGGCCTCGGCGATGCGCTCGAGTATCTCCTCGCCGCTGCCGTACTTCTCGTAGCGGTCCATCTGCTTGAGCAGGTCGTTGTCGAAGCTCTGCACGCCCACGCTCAGGCGCTGCACCCGGCCGCGCAGCTTGTCGAGCCACGGCTGCGTCAGGTGGTTCGGGTTGGTTTCGGACGCCACTTCCCGAATGTCGAAGTTGTCGCGGGCCAAATCGAGCGTCTCGCACAATTCGTCGATCATGACGGTGGGCGTGCCGCCGCCCACGTAGATGCTCTCGAAGTCGTAGCCCAGGTCTTTCAGCATCATCATCTCTTTGCGCATGTTCGCGAAGTAGGGCTTGGCGACGTTCTCGCGGAACGGGTAGCGGTTGAAGCTGCAGTACGGGCACAGGCGCTCGCAGAAAGGTACGTGCAGGTAGAGCATGTATTTCTGCCCAGGTTTCGCCAGGGGCATCATCGTCTCGTCGGTGGGCTTCAGGGTCAGCTCCCGCTTGGTCATGGTGTGTATCAGGCGCGAAAGCATGCGCTCGGAAAGCATGGAAGTCTCCTCTACGTTGTATGAAGAAATGTGTCGACACCATGGTAAGGCTTCTTCGGCGGTTTGCCACGATCTTCTGCCCGCGTTGAAGAAATTTCACCTGGAGCAAAATACCCATCGAGGACGAGACGGCGCGCACGGGCGACCCTTCCGCAGCTCACCGTAGTTTTCGACCCAAATCATACAAAACAAAGATTCGCATGTCCCCGTTGACAATATAGGAAAAAAGGGAAGGAATAGGAAAAAAAGGAAAGGGCCTTGCACGAAAGACACGGTATTCTCTCCGACGCAAGCGTCTCATCGATAGCGGCATCATCGAACCAGCTAGGCGAGGGATTGTGCGTTTCGCCGTCCCCTATCTGGCCGACCACTTGCGAAAGACCAGCGAAATCATACCTGATCTCTAGCGGCGAACACCTCACCGGCAGCCCTGTGCGAGAGTCGCGCTCGTTCAGCTTGGAAGCGCTCGCGCGCATTTCAGGCCCCTTCGTGCTTCTTGGCCGAAACCGTGGGTCGAAGGCTGCGGCGTGACGTATACTGGGCTCTCATTCGCACGGCAACCTTTATCTGATGGAGCAGCATCTGTGAGCATCGACACCGCCACCGGCAAGGAAGCGCCCGCCGAGATATCCTCCGAGCGGGTCAAGGACATATTCTCGTCCATCGCGAAGAAGTACGAGCGGTTCAACGCCGTGTCGAGCTTCGGCGCGTACAAGGTGTGGCTGGCCGGCATGATGAAGCAGGCGCCCATCGGGCCCGACGACGACGTGCTGGACATCGCCGGCGGCACGGGCGACGTGACGTTCTCCGTGGCGCGGGCGAAGCATCCGGCCCATATCCAGTGCACCGACCTGGTGCCCGAGATGCTCGATGTGGCGCGCATGCACCGCGACGAGGGAGCAGCCGAAGGCGTGCCCGTGGATTTCGACGTGGTGGACGCGCAGGACATCCCCTACGCCGATGCGAGCTACGATGCCGTCACCATGGCTTACGGCATTCGCAACATGCCCGACCGGCCGCAGGCGCTCGCCGAGATGTTCCGCGTGCTGAAGCCGGGCGGGGCGCTCGTGTGTTTGGAGTTCTCCACGCCGCCGAACCGCGTGTGGCGGGCGTTGTACACGTTCTACCTCAAGCATCTCATACCGTTCTGGGGCGGCCTCATCACCGGCGACCGCGACGGATTCGTGTACTTGGCGCGCTCTATACGCGCGTTTCCCGACCAGCGGGGGCTGGCTGCTCTTATGGAAGATGCGGGGTTTAGCGATGTGACGTGGAAGAACTACACGGGAGGCATCGCGGCCGTGCACGTGGCGAAAAAGCCCGAATAAGGGTTCGTCGCCAGCGAGCGTGCCGACGGCAAGGGCATGCTGCCGCCGCGCGACCCGAGGCGGGAAGCGAAAATAAATCTGACGGTATGACAAGACGCGCGGCAAATGGCGTAGGATGTGACCATGCCCCCCGACAGCGTACATACCGACGAACCGTGCGAGAGCGCCGTGCCGCCCGCGCGCACCGAAGCCCGCACGGGCGAACGCGAGCGCCTCTGGTCGCCCTTGTTCGTGGCCATCGTGGCGGCGACCCTGTGCTGTTTCATGGTGGGACAGGGGCTCAATTCGGGAACCTCGGTTTTCCTCGCGCGCATGGGAAACACCGCCGCCTTCGCCGGCGCGCTCGCCGCCGTGTTCTCCGCCTCAGCCGCCGTGGCGCGCATCGTGTGCGGACCGCTTGTGGACCGTGCCGGACGCCTGCGCGTGATGGCGGCTGGAGCGGTGCTCTTGCTTGTCGGCACACTGCTTCCGGCCCTCAGCTCGAACGACATCGTTTTCGTGGTCTGCCGCGTCGTGCAGGGCGTGGGCTTCTCGGCCGCCACCACGGCATCGGCCACCGCAGCCGCCGACGTGCTGCCGCGGTCCCGCCTGGGCGAGGGCATCGGTTATTACGGGTTGGGACAGGCGCTGGCCATGTCGGTCGGTCCCGCTCTGGCATTGCTGCTGGTGAACACCGATCCCGCAGCCAACCTCTATCTGGGCCTTGCGGGCATGGCCGCCCTCTGCGTGGTGCTCACCGCATTCTGCCGGTACGAGCGCAACCCCTCGCGCCTGCCAGCCACCGCGGCGTACCGGCGCCTCTTCGAAGAGCGCGAGCACAGGGCCGCAGACCGCAAGAACCGGAGAAGCGCGAGCGGGGCGGCCGATGCGGAGCCGACGACGGAAGAGCGCGGCCTGCAACGCGTATTCGAGCCGAGCGCCCTTCCCGGCGCGCTGCCCATGCTCGTGCTGAGCCCCGCGTTCGGGTTCGGCATCTTCTTCGCAGGGCTGTACGGCACGACGCTCGGCGTGGGCAACCCCGGCCTGTTCTACACGCTCTCGGCACTCAGCATGATAGCCGTGCGCCTCAAGTCGAAATCGTTCATGGACCGCGTGGCGCCCATCAAGGTGTTCACCGCCTCCACCGCATGTGGGCTTGCCGGCTTCGCGCTGCTGTTGGCCGCCGGTGCGAGCGAGATCGCGTATTACGCAGCCGGCATCCTGTACGGCGCGTGCCTGGGCGTAAGCATGCCGCTTAACCAGTCGGTTGCCGTCAAGAACACGCCGCCCGAGCGCTGGGGCGCCGCGAACGCGTTGTATCTGCTGGCGAGCGACATAGGCATCGGCATCGGCTCCGCCGTATGGGGCGTGGTCAACGACGCGGCCGGCTTCCCCGTCACCATCTGTTGCGTGATGGGCTGCATCCTGGCCTCCTGGGTCGTTGCCTGGTTCTCGTACCCGAAGCCCGCGCGCCCGCACAACCAGCCGTAGCGCAGGCGCGCATCCACGGGCAAACCTGTCCGACTCTGCCTCTCCCCGTTCATTCTCCTTCTTCAAGTCTTTCAGGTCTTTGTACTGGCGCGTGGTCATGCCCGACCAGGCGCGCGTTATCTCGTCGGTGAGGATGGCGTATTCCTTACCCTTCTTGACGCCCCGATTCTCCCACTCGTCGGTCAGGCCCTTGCGCACCTGAATGGTTTGAAGGCGTTGGTTGACCCAGTTGCGGTCATACCCCTTTTTCAGGTAGGTTTCCAAAGCGCGATCGAGCGTCAATTCAGGATCGACGATCTCGTCGATGCGCTCGGAGCCCACTTGAGCAAGCCACAGCTTGAACGGCTCGGCTTTCTTGGAGGGGATAGACTGGACGATGCGCAGGATTTGCTCGGTGCGTCCTGCGAGGGTCTTTCTTTTCTTACCGCTTGCGGTCAGCATTTCTATCTGGGGACAATTTGTCCCCAGATAGCTCCCAAGTTGCTCGTCACGCTTTCGCATCTTCTTGAGATAGTCCGTGGGGTTAGCGCTTTCCGTCAACGCGCCCACCACGTCAACGACGGAGAAATACCACTCCTGCTCGTCCTCGTTCCATGCGGAACGGATCTCCTGGCTCTCGAACAGCTTCACGGAAGAATCGACCATGATTCCCTCCTTCAGTCCTCGGCGTTTTGGACGGGAGGGTGCTTGGTCGAGCACAACGCCATGCGATTATCGATGACGTCAGTATACCATAAAACGAACTGATGTTCTATAGTAATTAGTAAGGTTCGTCCAAGTTCGCATGGGCTTGCGCGTCGGCGTCCAGGGGAAAGAACCTGCCGGCGCGGTAGCGATCGAGGGCCACGAGGGCGATCATGCCGGCGTTGTCGCCGCAGGCGCTCATGGGTGGAAGCGTGAGGCGCACGCCCAATCGCTCGCACAGGGCCCGATAGGCGTCGCGCAGCACGGGGTTCGCTGCCACGCCGCCGCCGAGGCAGAACGTGGGCGCGCCCGTCTGCTTGAGGGCAGCCTCGGCCTTCTTCACCTGCACGTCCACCACCGCCTGCTGGAAGCTGGCGGCGATGTCGGGGATGTTGAGCTCGCGTCCGGCGGCGCGTTCGTTGTTGATGTAGGTGACGACCGCCGTCTTCAGGCCCGAAAGCGAGAAGCGCAGATCGCCCGAATGCATCATGGCGCGCGGAAACGGGATGGCCTTCGGGTCGCCCAGGGCCGCCTGCTTCGAGATGACGGGGCCGCCGGGATAGCCCAGGCCGAGCGCCTTCGCTACCTTGTCGAACGCTTCCCCCACCGCGTCGTCGATGGTGGTGCCGAGCGTTTCGTAGTCGCCCCAGTCTCGCATGTGCACGAGCATGGTGTTGCCGCCCGACACGAGCGACACCACGGCGGGCGGCTCGAAGTCGGGCGCGCCGATCTTGTTCGCGTACAGATGCCCCTCGAGGTGGTTCACGCCGATGAACGGCAAGCCGGCACCCCACGCCGCCCCCTTGGCGAACGCCACGCCCACCACGAGCGCGCCCATGAGACCGGGTGCGTAGGTGACGGCCACGGCGTCGAGGTCGGCCCATGTCAAACGCTCGAGCCCCAAGTGGGCGGCCGCCACGTCCAGGCACTCGTCGCATACGCCGCAGACGGCCTCGATGTGCTTGCGGCTGGCGATCTCGGGCACCACGCCGCCGAAACGCGCGTGGAAATCAACCTGCGAGGCCACGATGTCGGCCACGAGGTTGCCCTCGCCGTCCACGATGGCGGCGGCCGTCTCGTCGCACGACGACTCGATGGCCAGGACGAGCGGTCGCACGACGGTAGGGCTCGGAGCCTGCGCGCGCTCGGCCGCCTCCGCGCGAGCCGCATCGACCTGCAACTCCATGCCCGCCACGTCGTGCGGGGCCAGGGGCAGCGGGCCCTCGAGGATGAGGGCGTCCTCGCCGTCGGAATAGTACCGCGGGCGCGTGCCGAGCGCGTGGAAACCGAGCGCCTCGTAGAACGCCTGCGCTCCGGCGTTGCCGGCGCGCACCTCGAGCGAGCACGTGGCGGCGCCCAGATCGCGCGCGTCGGCCGCCACACGCGCCAACAACTCGCGCGCGATGCCGCGACGGCGCTGCGACGGATCGACGCCCACCTTGAGGATCTGCACCTGCCCGTCCACGACCCACCCGCCGGCGTAGCCGACAAGCCTATCGCATTCGTACGCTGCCCACCAGATTCTATCGCTGCGAGGCAGTTCGTCGGCCACCAGGTTCTCGTTCCAGGCATCGCTACCCATGACCTGCGATTCCAACGCGGCCACGTCGGCGGCATGTGCGGCGTCGAGCGGCTTGTACGTGATGCCGTCGGCAGCGGGGCGGGCGTTCAGAACGGCGGTGTCGTGCATGCTCGCACGCTGGTCGCGGCGCACGGCCACGTCCTGCACGCCGGTGGCGAGGTTCTTCGGGTCGTTCTTGGCCAGACGGATGCGCTCGTTCTCCTCGGCGTCCGACAAACGCGTGTACACGGGAAGCGCGAACGCGGGGTTGTGCCGCGATGCGTCGAAGGGATCGGCCTCGCCCGCGCGCCAGGCGGCCTGCAGCGCCAGCAGCAGCCCGCGCCCCGTGGGCGTCCACAGCTCCGACGACAACGCCTCGCCCGCCGGAGCGAACAGGTCGGCGTACTTCGCCAACCCGTCCCCCACCAGCAACAACGCCGGGGAATCCGCGCGAGAGCCCTCCTCAACAAGGCCGGCCGCCGAGACGGTGCCCACCAAGCGAGTTCCGCACGAGCCGAAGGCCCCTGCGGGGCCTTCGTGCGAGCCAGGACTGCCCGAGCGACTGGGCACCGTCTCGGCGGCCGATCCGGACAGGTCGTCTTCCCCCGTCAGTTCCCCGGCCGCTTCTTCCGCCTTCAGCACGCGATCCGCCTCAAGCCGCTGCGCGTCTTCTTCCGTGAGAAGGTAGCGCACCGGGTACACCTCTTTGCGCATGGCGTCGGCCACCACGGCTAGATGCCCCTGCACGCCCGCGGCCTGGGCGTTCCAAGCAACGGCGTCGAGCGACGACACGCCCACCAGCCCCACGCCCAGCGCCGACGCGACGCCTTTGGCCGTGGCCATGGCGATGCGCACGCCCGTGAACGACCCCGGTCCGCGCCCTACGACGACGCACGCCAGCTCATCGCGCGCCACGCCCCGCTCGGCAAGCAATGCGTCGACGCGCGGCAGAAGCTGGGTGTTCGAGGCCCGATGCGCCGATGCCTCCACCGAAGCAACGACCTCCACCGCGAGGCTTTCCGCATGGAGCACGCCCAAGCCGATGGCGATGACCTCGTTGGCCGTGTCGAACGCGAGCACATAGCGCGCTCGCGCATCCTGAACGTCCGTCGCGTCGGCATCGGCCGCACGCTCCGGACGGAACCGCTCCTCGCTCACCCGTTGCACCCCGCTGCCTTCATCAGGCGCGACTTCGAGTCCTTCGCCCATACGAACAGAAGCTGCCGCGCGCGGTCGCCGAACGACTGCGCGCGCACGGTGCGGTTGCCGTCGGCGTCGACGGTTATCGCGATTTCCAGATACCCGTACGGCAAGGCCGAGGGGAACTTCTCCCCCCACTCCACGAACGAGGCTCCGCCGCCGTCGATGGTCTCGAAATAGCCGATATCCTCCAGCTCGTCGGGATCCTCCAGCCGGTACAGGTCGAAGTGGTACAGGGGAAGCGCGCCGCCCGGATACTCCAGCAGGATGTTGAACGTGGGGCTGGTGACCTGATCGCGCACGCCAAGGCCCGCCGCAACCCCCTGCACGAACTGGGTTTTGCCCGCGCCGAGATCGCCCGAGAGCACGATGACGTCGCCCTCGTGCAGGTAGGGCGCCAGCGTGAAAGCGAGCTGCTTCGTCGCCTCCGGGGAGGTCGTTTTGCGCGTGTAGGTAAGTCCGGTAGCCATAACGCATATGATACGCCAACGCATCCGCGCAGGCCACGACACGCGCAGGGAAACGGGAATCCTTCATCGTGCCAGCAGCCCGCATGAACACCCGGCAAAGGCGGACGTGGACAAATTTGCGACTTATGGTAAAAAATCGCACGCAATTCAGGTCGCTGATGCAAAAGATCGTGAAGAAAGGCCTGATGACTGATTTTTATGCTTCTCGTATTCCCTTTCACACTTACCATGGCCCCGCTTTTTGTCCATGATGCTATTGATTATATTATTGCAACTCGGCCATCATGCGCCTGCATGCCGTCCTGGATTCGATCTTTGCGGGGCTTTCGACCCGCTCACTTTAAATAAGGCAGGGAGAACAGCACAGGCGCGTGGGGTGCGGGGGCCGGCAACCGCGATTCACCGCATATGCGGGAGAATCGCCGCCGGCAAACGCTGCTTTTGTTCTATCATCACAGCAAGCGAATCGAAACTCGACAGGAGGCACCCCATGTACGAAGAGCGCATCGGAACCGTCATGCGAAACCTCGAGCGCCGCGACCTTTCGCAGATGCTCATGTGCGACCCGCGATCCATCCAATACCTGACCGGCGCGTACGTCGAACCGGGCGAGCGCTTCCTCGGCCTTGCGCTTGTCGCGGACCGCAAGCCGGTGCTGCTTCTGAACGAGCTGTTCAGCGCGCCGCAGGGCATCCCTTGCGACGTGCGCGGCTACAAAGACACCGACGACCCGATTGCGCTCGCCGTTGGCCTGTTCGACCCCGCGCAACCGCTGGGCTGCGACAAGAACCTGGCCGCGCGCTTCCTCATTCCGCTCATGGAGCACAGCGCGGCCAGCGGCTTCGTGCTGGCATCCGACGTGGTGGACGACGCCCGCGCCCATAAGAGCGCCGAAGAACGCGACCTTATGCGCGCCGCCTCGCGCACGAACGACGCAGCCATGGCGCGCTTTAAGGAGCTCGTACGTGCGGGCGCGGCCGAAGCCGAGGTGGCCGGGCAGCTGGAGGGTATCTATCGCGAGCTGGGCGCGCAAGGGCACTCGTTCGCGCCCATCGTCAGCTTCGGGGCGAACGCGGCCGATCCGCACCACGAGCCGGACGGCACCCGCCTGGCCTTGGGCGACGTGGTGCTGTTCGACGTGGGCTGCCGACAGGGCGAGTACTGCGCCGACATGACGCGCACGTTCTTCTTCGGCGAGCCGACGCCGAAACAGCGCGAGGTGTACGACACGGTGCGCCGCGCCAACGAGGCCGCTCAGCGCGCTGTCGCGCCGGGCGTGCGCTTCTGCGACATCGATCGCGCGGCTCGCGAGGTCATCGAGGAAGCCGGGTACGGCCCGTACTTCACGCACCGGCTGGGACACCAGATCGGGCTGGACGTGCACGAGCCCGGCGACGTCTCGGCTGTGCACGACGCGCCGGTGGAGGCGGGCATGTGCTTCTCCATCGAGCCCGGCATCTACCTGCCCGGCGAGTTCGGCGTGCGCATCGAGGATTTGGTCATCGTGACCGAGGACGGCTGCGAGGTGCTGAACGAGTACCCGCACGACTTGGAGGTGCTTTCGTAGAGCGCGAGCGACCGGCTGGCGCACGCGCGGCGGATGGCGCAATGCGGCGCGGTGGGTGCAAGGTGCGCCCGCCGCGCCGTTTTCTTTTGTCGGGACGTTTTGGCGCCGGGCGGGCAGCAGCCCGCCCCTACGGGACGACCGGCTAAGGCGCGCGTTGCGGCGACTTTGGATACCCCCCCCCGGAAAGAACGAGGGCGGAGCCAAAGCCAACCCCTAGGCCGCTGCGCGCCCCTTGGCAACGAAGGCGTTCAGCAGGTAGCGGTTCACATCGCTGCGGCTGACCGTGCCCACCAGCTTGCCGTCGCGCACCACCGGGGCCTTTTTCAGGTGATGCTCGCCGAGCACCGTGCACACCCGCTCGATGGACGTTCCCGCGTCGAGCGAGATCACGTGCTCGGTGGCGAGGTCCTCCACCCGGTTGTGCATAAGGGCGTCCATGCGCTCGTCGAACGCCGGGGTGTTCGCCAGCGACGACAGGCTGTAGTACAGGTCCACCAGCACGGCGTCTTGGTCGGCCATCGTCCTCATGATGTCGCCGTCGGAGATGAACCCCACCACGGCGCCGTCCCGGTCAATGACGGGCAGGCCGCTGGTATGGTGCTCCAGCATGATCTCGATGGCCTCGTACACATAGGCGTAGGCGGGCACGGTGTAGACCTCCGTCTTCATGATGGTTTCCAGCTCGAGCGCCTGCGCTGCGGCGGGTGCGGCCGGAACCGTGATCTTCGGCGCGTCGGCCGCTGCGGCGCGGCGCGCGTAAAAGAACGCGACGATCGCCCCCGCGCACGCGATGGCCGCCGCCACGGCGATGGCCGCCGCGAAGCCCGCAGCCTGTGCGGCGGTCTCGGTAGCACCGCCCGCCAGCTGGCCGGCCAGCGTGGAGGACAGCACGCCTACGAACAGCGAGGGGCCGATGGCGGCGGAGATCTGGATGAACGTGCTCATGATGCCCACGCCGAACGGATTCTGCTCGGGCGGCAGCGTTTTGAGGCCCGCCGTCTGGCTGGGGCTGAAGATGAAGCCCACGCCCGCGTACACCACGCAGCTGGCCGCCACCACCCACAGAAGGTCGATGCTCCCCGCTACCAGGCACACGCCCACCTGCCCAACCGCTATGAGCAAAAAGCCCGCCGGAAGAAGAGGCCACTCGCCCCGCCGATCCATGATGCGGCCTCCCAGCACGGCAGTCCCGGCGTTCACCAGGATCGGAACGAGAATCAACGCGCCCGCCACCAGGGCGTTCACACCTGCAGCCCCTTCGAAGTACAGCGGCAGCAGCACGCTCATGGAAAACGTGATCATCATGGCCACCACCACCAGCACGCACGCCAACGCGAAGCGCGGGTTGCGCAGGGGCTCCAGGTTCAACAGCGGGTTCTCGATCCGGCTTTGGCGGTACACGAACAGCGCCAGCACGGCAACGCCCGCCGCCAGCGCGACGACCGCGTACAGGGGAACGAGGGTGATCTGCGACAAACCGTACACAAGCGCGGTCAGGCCCACCGCGCTGAGCACGAGGCTGAGCACGTCCAGTTTCACCTTGCGGCACGCGCCGACGTTGCGCACGAACACGACGCCCGCCACGGCGATGACCGCCATGGCGAGGGAGGGCACCACGAACATGGAGCGCCAGCCGAACGAGGTGATCATCAGGCCCGTCACCACCGGGCCGAACGCGGGGCCGAACGTGATGCAGCAGCCGCCGATAGACAGGTACGTGCCCAGCTTCTTGCGCGGAGCCACCAGCAGCACGATGTTCATCATGGTGGGAATGAACACGCCCGTCCCCACCGCCTGCAACAGACGGCATGCCAGCAACAGGGGGAACGTCGGCGCCACCAGCGCCAGCACGCTGCCCGCGACGAACAGCAGCGCGCCGCCGAAGAACACCGCGCGCACGTTGAAGCGCGTCAACAGGAACGCCACCACGGTAACGACGACAGCCGTTACCACCATATAACCCGTGACCAGCCAGTTCGCCGTGTTCGCATCGATCGCGAACGCCGCCATGATATCCGCCAAACCCACGTTGACGATGTTCTCGTTGAATGCGGCCACGAACGCCGCCGCGAACAACACCGCGAGCAAAGGCGCGTAGCCCTTCTTCTCAACCATACCCTCAAACTCCTTCTGCATCGTTTTCGCATGCGCCAACCGGCGCAAGAAGCCGAGCCCCCTGAGTCGGGGGGCTCGGCGTACAAGGTATCCGCATTTTGATAGTCCGGGAACCGGAGACCCGGAGGCGTTGGAGCAGTGCTGCCACGATTCGCGTGGGCTTATGTCTGCGCGTGAAAGCGCGATCGCTCATTGCGCTCGTTAGGGTACGCGAAAACACGGCGGCTTCGTAATAGTTGTGTGCGATATTCCATAGTTTGAACGAGGCGAGGGCTTCGGCATGCCCGGGAGCCTGCGCGCGGCCAGGTTGTCATCTTGAGCGCGCGAAGCGGCACGTTATGCTGCCCCCCCCCCGAGAGGGTGCCGCGATCGGAGAAGCGGCGGCTCTCAGAACCGCTTCATGCCGGCGCGGCGTCCGGCGGCTTTGGCGTCGTGGGTGCGCTTGCAGTCGGGGCAGATACCGGTGAGGGCGAGGGCACGGGCGGCGTCGGCGTTGCCTTCCTCCTGCTCGAGCAGGGAGCTGGCGTACTCCACCTCTTTATTCGTGGCGTAGTAGCGGCCGCACGAAGCGCACTCGCGCAGGGCGAACAGGCAGCGCTTCGGGGGCTCGGGGTCGTCGGCAAACGCGGCCGGGCGGCAGGCGCTGTCGGCCACCAGGCCCATGGCCCCCGTGGGGCACACGGCGGCGCAGCGACCGCACCACGTGCAGTCGGTGAGGTCGAGCGTCCACACGAGCATGCCCTCGTCCTCGTCAACGAAGATGCGGATTGCGCTCGTGTCGCAGGCCACCGCGCAGGCGGCACAGGCGATGCAGCGGCCGAAGTCGTGATGCGGCTTGCCTTGCGGGACGGCGGGCGCCCCGATGCCGTTTCCGCCAGCCGCACCATGCGGACGGACGGCGCGGGACGCACCCTGCGAGATGGGGTTCGGCACGCGCGGCTTCAGCGGGCTCATGGGAGCACCTCCGTCTTGTCGCGGGGCGCATCTTCGCGATCGCGGACCACGCCCGTTCCAAGAGCGGCCTCGGCCGCCAGCAGCTCGCGCAGCTCGGTCGCGCCCTGCATGGCAATGCTCGTCTTCTCGATGGCGTCGATGCGGCGCTCGCGCGCCAGATGGCCGAGCGCGCCTTCGTCCATCAGCGACAACGCCTTCGTGGGGCAGGCGGCGATGCAGCGAGGGCCGTCGGGCGCCTTCGCGCACAGGTCGCACACCACCACGCTCGTGTACGCGCCCGTCTCCTTCTGGCGCAGCAGGCCCGCGGAGCGCGCCGACGATGCGCGGCTGTACGGCGCGGCCTTCACGTGCGCCGTCGAAGGAGCCGAAGGGTACACGGCGCCGAACGGGCAGACGAGCGCACACAAGAGACAGCCCGTGCAGCGGGCCTCGTCCACTTGCAGGCGGTCGCCCTCTTGGGAGATGGCCCCTTCCGGACACACTGACAGACACGGGGCGCCCTCGCACTGGTGGCAGGTGACCGCGGCCGACACGTCGCGCGTCTTCACGAGCGAGATGCGCGACGCCGGGCGCAGCGCGCGCTTGCGGTGCGCTTCGCTGCACGTCACCCGGCATGCGCCGCAGCCGATGCAGCGCGACGGGTCGGACACGACGAAGCGGTTCATACGAGCGTCTCCTCTTCGCCGTCCGCGTAGAGCGCGCGGCCCGCGACTTCGGCTTCGTGCGGGGCGAACGCGGCGGGCGGAGAGGCGGGGTTGGCGGGGTCCGAGGAGTTGTTCGCTGTCGCCGCACGGGATCCTTCGACTACGGCGGCTACGCCGCCTTCGCTCAGGATGACAGAGTTGGGGTCGGCCGCGCCGCCCTTGCTCGGGATGACGGCAGGCACCGCACCGGCCGCATCAACTTCGCTCGGGGTGGCAAGGGGGTGATCGACCGCGCCCGCTGTTGATTCCAGCGCTTCGGGCTCGGGCGGGTTCTGGCGGTCGGCTTCGGCGGCTAGGCGGGACTTGAGCTCGGCGTATGCTTCTGCAAGGCGTTCCTCGGCTCCGCGTTGGTCGGCGATGGCCTCCACCTGGCAGGCGCTGTACTTGTCCTCGGGAGTGCCCGACTCGCCGTCCACCGCGTGCAGCGTGAGCTCGTTGCACTTGCCCACCCACCACTGGTAGGTCATGTACACGGCGCCGTCGTTGATGCGCTCGTCGATGGCCGCGCGCGCGACGATCTTCCCGCGGCGCGACGTCACCTGCACCAGCTCTTCCTCCTCAATGCCGCGCGCCTCGGCGTCGGCCGGGCTCATGCTCACGTAGCCGGGCTCATCGGCCAGCGCGGCCAGCGCCTTGCAGTTGCCCGTCATGGAGCGGCAGGAGTAGTGCCCCACCTCGCGCACCGTACACAGCACGAGCGGGTAGCGCCCGTCGGGCTCCTCGGTGGGCGGGCGCCAGTGCGCCGCCTGCAGATGCCCCTTGCCGTCGGGCGTGGTGAACGCACCGCCGGCGTACAGCTCGGGCGTGCCGTGGTTGTCGGGATCGTCCGCCGCCTCGGCGTGGATGGGCCACTGAGCGAAGCCGAGCCCCGCCATCTTCTCGTAGGTGGCGCCGGCGAACTGCGGGCAAAGCGAGCGCACCTCGTCCCATATCTCGCGCGTACTCTCGTAGCGCATCGGGTAGCCCATGCGGGTGGACAGGTCGGCGAATATCTCCCAATCATGGCGGCACTCGCCCTTCAGCGGCAGCGCGGCCGTGGTGAGCTGGAACGAGCGGTCGGACGCGGTGTACACGGCGTCGTGCTCGCCCCACGACGTGGCGGGCAGCACGACGTCGGCCAGCGCGGTGGTCTGCGTCATGAAGATGTCCTGGCTGATGAGCAGGTCGAGCCCTTCCAGCGTTTTCCGCATCTGCGCCGTGTCCGGCTCGGTTTGCAGCGGGTCCTCGCCGAAGTTGTAGAACGCGCGGATCTTTCCCTCGGCCACGCCGTGCGGCAGGTCGGTGAGCTTCCAGCCCTCCTCGAGCGACAGGCGCTCCTCGGGAACGCCCCACGCGGCGGCGAACTTCGCGCGCACGGCCGGGTCGTCCACGCGCTGGTAGCCGGGGTAGAGGCTCGGCCACATGCCCATGTCGCACGAGCCCTGCACGTTGTTCTGCCCGCGCACGGGGGCGAGGCCGCTGTTCGGGCGGCCGATGTGCCCCGTGATGAGCGCGAGCGCCGCGATGGCGCGCACGGTTTGCACGCCCTGCGCGTGCTGGGTCACGCCCATACCCCAGCCCACCACGGCCGAGGGGGCCTTGGCATAGCGGCGGGCGGCGTGGCGGATGAGCTCGGGCGCGAGGCCCGTGACGTCGGCCACGTCCTCGGGCGCGTACTCCTGCACCACCTCCCACCACGCGTCGAAGCCCTCGGTGCAGTTGTCGATGAAGTCCCAATCGGCCAGGTCCTCGTCGATGATGGTGTAGGCCAGCGCGTTCACGAGCGCCAGGTTCGAGCCGTTTTCCAGCGGCAGGTAGAGGTCGGCGATGCGGGCGGACTCGATGACGCGCGGGTCGCACACGATGAGGTCGGCGCCGCGCTCCTTCGCCTTCACGATGCGGCGCGCCACGATGGGGTGGCTGGCCGCCGGGTTGTAGCCGATGAGCAGGATGCAGTCCGTGCGCTCCAGCACGGGGATGCTCACGCTCATGGCGCCCGACCCCACGCACTCCATGAGGCCGATGACGCTGGCCGCGTGGCAGGTGCGCGCGCAGTTGTCGATGTTGTTCGTGCCCAGGCACGCGCGCGTGAACTTCTGCATGACGAAGTTCGCCTCGTTGCCGGCGCCGCGCGAAGAGCCGGTGAGCATGACGGCCTCCGGCCCGCTCTCCTCGATGATGGCGCGCAGGCGGGAGGCGGTGAAGTCGAGCGCCTCGTCCCAACTCACGCGCTCGAGCGGCGCGCCCTTCTGGCGGCGAATCATGGGGTGGTAGATGCGCGGGGTGAGGATGCGCGTGTCGTTGATGAAGTCGTAGCCGTAGAGGCCCTTCAGGCACAGCTCGCCCTCGTTCGTGACGCCGTCCAAGCCCTCCGCCTCGATGACCAGGCCGTTTTCCACCACCAGGTTCATCTTGCAGCCGGCGCCGCAGTACGGGCACACCGCCATATGCTTCTCCATGAGGCTACTCCCCCTCGTCTAGGTCTGCGTTGAGCTCGATGGTGCTGTAGGCCGCCGCGGCGCGAGCGGCGGCTTTCCGCTTGGCCTGCTTGCCGCGCTCCAGCATCTGCGGATCGATGAGGCGCAGGGCCTTCGTGGGGCAGGCGGCCACGCACGCCGGGCCGTCCGCGTGGTCGACGCACAGGTCGCACTTGACGACCGTCGACAGCTTGCGGCGCCGCTTCTTCGCCTTCGCGCGGTCGCGCGCGCTGGGTTTGGAAGCTTTGGCCTCCTCTGCGGCGCCTGTGGCGGGCACCTGTTCTGACGCGGCTTCCGGCTCGGGGGGCGCGGGGCGGGTGACGATGTCCACCGCACCGTAGGGGCAGGCCAGCACGCAGTTGCGGCAGCCGATGCACTTGTCCGGGTGCACACCTACGTGCTCGTCGTCGGTGTAGAGGCACCCGGTGGGGCATGCGTCGGCGCACGGGGCCTCGGCGCAGTGGTGGCAGCCTACCGGCGCGGATATCGTGCGCGTGGTGACGAGCGTGAGGCGCGGCACGGGCACGTCGTTCGGCACGTCGTGGCGCATGAGGCATGCGGCCATGCAGGTTTTGCAGCCGATGCACGTGCCGGGATCGGCGATGACAAGCTTGCGGCTGGTGGGATAGGCTCCGCGCACGCTAGCGCCCTTCCCCGTCGCGCGCCGCGAGCGCGCGCTCGGCGGCCGCCACGGTATGGGCCATGGTCATGGACGTGGTGACGGTGCCGATGCCGCCCGGCACAGGCGTGATGGCGGCCACGATGGGTTCCACCTGGTCAAAGTCCACGTCGCCGCACAGGTTGCCGTGCGTGTCGAAGTTGATGCCCACGTCGAGCACCGTCTGGCCGGGCGAGAAGAAGTCGGCGCCGAACGCGCGGGCGCGCCCGGTGGCGCAGATGACGACGTCGGCCGCGCGGCAGATGCCCGCAAGGTCGTTCGAGCGCGAATGGCAGATGGTGACGCTGGCGTTGCGGCGCAGCAGCATCATGGACACCGGCTTGCCCACCACCAGGCTGCGCCCCACCACCACCACGCGCCTGCCCTCGAGCGGCACGCCGTAGTGCTCGAGCATCTCGATGCACGCGGCGGCCGTGGACGGCGGGAAGCCCGCATGCCCGTCGGTGAACACGGCCGCGAGCGACGCGAGCGTGATGCCGTCGATGTCCTTGCGCGGATCGAGCACTTCGCAGGCGCGCGCGTCGTCGATGAACGCCGGCAGCGGACGGAACAGCAGGCAACCGTGGACGGAGGAATCGTGGTTCACCTCGTGCAACGCCGCTTCGAGCGCCTCTTGCGGGGCGAATTCGTCGAGCACGACCGACCGCACGGCAATGCCGAGCGACTCGGCGCGCTTCTTCGCCGTGCGCTCGTAGGACAGGTCGTCGGGGCGTTCGCCCATGCGCACGATGGCGAGCGTGGGCACGACGTCGGCGCGTCCGAGCGCCTCGATGCGCGGGGCGAGGTCGGCGGCGATGCGCTCGACCACGAGCTTTCCCCTCAATTGTTCAGCCATATGCGCCTTTCCCGCCATGGAGGCGTATCGGAAGCCCTCTTGCGACGCTTTCGGCGGGCACGAGGCTCCGTCTTTGTCGGCAACCTGCGAAAACGCTGCTTGTCGAGCGGCAAGGGCAGAGCCCCTGCCCTACTATTCAACCAGTACCGTCACGCTCTTCCGGAGCTTTTCGATGCAATCTCAGGTGCTTGCGAAAGGACGATTTTACCCTATGTGCGCCATGACGTACTCGAGCGTTTCGTCGGCGCGGGAATTACCCCGCTCGACGAGCTCGTCTGCCTCGTCGCGGAACCGCGCAGCCAGGTTCTCGTCCTCGAGCGACGCCACGTTGATGTACACGTTGAGGCTGGCCGCCACGATGGCCGAGCACGCCAGCGTCGCCGCCGCCCCCGCATCGGACACCGCGAGCCTGCTGCCGTTGCGCGCGAGGAAATCGGCCTGTTCGAGCACATCGGCGCAGGCGCGCATGATGGCGAGCGGCGCCTCGCACGCTCCGCCGAGCGCCGCCTGCACGGCCGCCTGCTTGGCGGCGAGCTCTTCCGGCGTGTCCTTCGGCATGCGGTAGGCCGCCGCCAAGGGCTCGAACGCGCGCGCGTCCTCGTTTATGAGGTCGAGCAGACGCCCTCGCAGCTCGGCGAGCGCCGCCAGCGCGTCCTGCACCTCGCCCTCGACCGCCGCGTAGGTTTTCTTCCCCACCGTGAGGTTCCCCACCATGGAAGCGAGCGCCGAGGCCAGCGCCCCCGCGTAAGCCGCCGCCCCACCGCCGCCCGGCGTGGGCGCGGCGCTGGCCAGCTCGTCGATGAAAGTCGTGTCCATGGAAGCACTCCTTGCTGCGCAATCCTGTCCTTATGTACTTTTATATGATACGACACTGGCACAACGAGAACCAAGCGTGCAGCAAAACATGCATGAGCCCTCAACGAGAGGGCACCAATCTTTCCCCTTAGCGCGAAGAACGAGTTGCAACTAACGAGTTGCAATAATTGCGAAGTGTAGGATAAAATCGTTGCAAAGTGTAGGATAAAATCGTTGCAAGGAGCTGGTTATGGCTGTTTATTTGCCGCGCATCGTCGATAGCGATCTTGACGAGAGGCTTTCATATGCGGGCGCCGTGGTCATCCGTGGCCCAAAATGGTGCGGAAAGACAGCCACGGCCCTGCAGCGCGCGAAGAGCACCGTATTCTTGCAAGATCCCGACGAACGGACCAACAACATGGCTATGGCCGAGGCGAAACCCTCTTTGCTGTTGCGGGGCCAGAGACCACGGCTTATCGACGAATGGCAGGAAGCGCCCCAACTTTGGGACGCCGTGCGCTTCGCCGTGGATCGTTCTGACGAACCAGGCCAGTTCATGCTCACGGGCTCGGCCACGCCGACAGTCAGCCCCCGTCACACGGGAACAGGCCGCTTCTCCTTTCTCGACATGCGCACGATGTCTCTCTTCGAATCGGGCGACTCCACAGGCGAAGTCAGCCTCGAGAATTTGTTCGATAGCAGCGACCGCGCCTCAGAAGGCGAATGTTCCGTGGAAGGTCACTCCAAGAAGGATATCGAGAACCTGGCCTACCTGATATGCCGGGGCGGTTGGCCGCGTGCAATCACTATCGCCAACAAAAACGCCGCCCTCAAGATGTCCCGCGACTATGTATCGGCGATAGTCGAAGAGGACATCTCGCGCGTGGACGGCGTAAACCGCAATTCGCAGTACGCGCGCCTTATCATGCAGGCATACGCCCGCTGCTCCGCAGTTCAAGCCGACATGGCAACCGTGCGTGGCAATCTGAAAATGCGCGGCAGCGGGCTGTCAAGGGAAACCGTCAATTCATATATCGGAGCGCTTCGGAGCCTCTACGTCATCGAGGATCTGCCGACATGGACGCCTTCCTTGCATGCCAAATCGCGCATCACCACCACGCCCGTGCGTTTTTTCACCGACCCTTCCATAGCGGCGACGGCTCTCGGCGCGAGCCCGCAGCTCCTTTTGCGCGACATGTCGACCTACGGCCTGCTTTTCGAGAATCTGTGCGTTCGCGACCTGCGCGTGTACGCCGAGTCCATAGGCGGAAGAGTCCTGCATTACCGCGACAACACGGGCCTTGAAGCCGATTGCGTTATTGTGCTGGATGACGGGCGCTATGCCCTCCTCGAAGTGAAGATGAGCGCGAGCCTTATCGACGAAGGTGCTGCGAACCTCAAGAAGCTCTCCAACAAGATCGATACCGGCATCATGGGAGCCTCGTCGTTTTGCACCGTAGTCACTCCTGGAGGATACGCCTACCAGCGCGACGACGGCGTTCTGGTAATCCCCATCACCTGCCTGCGCCCCTAGTAAATGCTTCACGCGCAGCGCGAAAACTGCCGTTAGATCAGCCGTAGAGAAGCTCTTCTGAGAGCCTGTTCAAATATGACGAGTCGTATTTGACGCATCCTCGCGTGTACGCCATCAACCCCTCGGCCCCGGCATAACGAAGCCGTCGGCCTGGCCGAACTGCTTCCGGAATTCGGCTTGAATCGCGAAAAAGCCGCGAGCATCGTGGAAATGACGCTCGCGGCCATGAAGCACTGGAAGTCGATCGCGCGGCGAAACGGTTGTCCGGACGCGGAGATCAGACTGTTCCGGCCGGTGTTCGAAAACCGCCGGAAAGCGCTCGTGTCGGCCTTCAGTCTCTAAGCGCTTTTGGCAGGCATGCGTTCGACATGCAACCAAAGGTCGTATGCCGAACGTCCAGGTTGACCGCGCGGATGAGTGAGAAAAACGCTCAAGTTGAACGTAGGGGCGCTCTCCAGAGCGCCCGTTCCGGCGCAAGCCGGAAAAGCAACCGAGACTCGCGTTTTCGCGCTACGCGCGAGCGGGCGCTCTGGAGAGCGCTCCTACGGGGTCTGTGGGACATGCGGCTTTTACTGCGGGCGCTGCCGTTCGCGCGCCAGCGCGAAAACAGCCGCCCAGGTTGGCGCAGTGAGTCAGCGAGGCCCGCCCTCGTGCCCGAGATCGTGGGGATGGCGGGGGCGAAGCGTACTTCGGTACGCGATCCCCCGGCATCGCCGCGAGATCGGGTGCGAGGGCGGGCCTCAGCGTCGGGTCGTTCCGCGGGCCGTAGGCCCGCGGAACCTAGAACAACCCTGAGATCTTCCCCGTCTCGTCGACGTCGATCTTGAAGGCTGCGGGGGTCTTTCCCAAGCCCGGCATGGTCATGATGGAGCCCGTGAGCGCCACCACGAAGCCGGCGCCGGCGGACACCTTCACCTGGCGCACCGTCACCGTAAAACCGCGCGGGGCACCCAGCTTCGACGCGTCGTCGCTGAACGAGTACTGGGTCTTGGCCATGCACACGGGCATGCCGCCGAAGCCGAGCGACTCCAGCTGCGCAAGCTCCTTCTTGGCGGCCGGCTCGAACACGACGCCGTCGGCGTGGTAGATGCGCTTGGCGATGGCTTCGATCTTCTCGGCCAGCGAGAGGTCGTCGTCGTAGGAGAACTCGAACGTGCCCGCGTTGCGGCCCTCGGCGTCGCCCTCGTCGCACAGACGCACCACCTCAGTCGCCAGCGCCTGGCCGCCCTCGCCGCCCTTGGCCCACACCTCGGACAGGGCCACGTTCACGCCTAGCTCGCGGCACTTGTCCTCCACCAGCTTGAGCTCCGCCGTCGTGTCCGTCGGGAACGCGTTGATGGCCACCACGCACGGCAGGTGGTACACCTGCGTGATGTTCTCCACATGCTGCAGCAGGTTCGGCAGGCCCGCTTCCAGCGCCTCCAGGTTCTCCTCGTTGAGGTCGGCCTTCGCCACGCCGCCGTGGTTCTTCAGCGCGCGCACCGTGGCCACCACGACCACCGCGTCGGGCTTCAGGCCGGCCAGACGGCACTTGATGTCCAGGAACTTCTCCGCGCCCAGGTCGGCACCGAAGCCGGCCTCCGTCACGCAGTAGTCGCCCAGCGCCATGGCCATGCGCGTGGCCATGATGGAGTTGCAGCCGTGCGCGATGTTGGCGAAGGGGCCGCCGTGCACGAACGCGGGCGTGCCCTCGAGCGTTTGTACGAGGTTGGGCTTGAGCGCGTCTTTGAGCAGCGCCGTCATGGCGCCTTCGGCGTGCAGGTCGTGCGCCGTGACCGGTTTGTCGTCGTAGGTGTAGCCCACCACGATGCGGCCCAGGCGCTCCTTGAGGTCGGTGATGGAGGTGGCCAGGCAGAAGATGGCCATGACCTCGGAGGCCACCGTGATGTCGAAACCGTCTTCGCGCGGCACGCCGTGGGCCTTGCCGCCCAAGCCGTCCACGATGTTGCGCAGCTGGCGGTCGTTCATGTCCACCACGCGCTTCCACGTGATCTTGCGCACGTCGATGCCCAGCTCGTTGCCGTTGTGGATGTGCGCGTCCAGCAGCGCCGCCAGCAGGTTGTTGGCCGCGCCGATGGCGTGGAAGTCGCCCGTGAAGTGCAGGTTGATGTCCTCCATGGGGATGACCTGGGCGTATCCACCGCCGGCCGCGCCGCCCTTGATGCCGAACACGGGGCCGAGCGACGGCTCTCGCAGCGCCACCACCACGTTCTTGCCCTGCTTCGCCAACGCGTCGGCCAGGCCCACCGTCGTGGTGGTCTTGCCCTCGCCGGCCGGCGTGGGGTTGATGGCCGTGACCAGGATGAGCTTGCCGGGCGTATGCTCCACGTCCTTGAGCAGGTTGTAATCCACCTTCGCCTTGTTGGTGCCGTACATCTCCAGATACGATTCCGGCACGCCCGCCTTCTCGGCGATGGCGCTGATGGGCTCAGGAGTAGTCGCCTGGGCAATTTCGATGTCGCTCAACACGTCGGGCCCTTCCTTTCGTCGGCTTCCGAAAGGGGGAAAGGCCGTTGGCCGCCCCCTTCTCTCGTCTGCTTGCATTCTACTGGTTTTGCCCGCCGCGACCACCCTTTTTCCCGCAAGGGCCATCAAATGCCAGCAATCGGGAGAGACGCTTCCGGTTTCCGCTGGTTTTTACGGCTGATGGGTGGTTTCTGCTAAAAAATGACGTTTGTGAACGATCTTTTCGAAGGATAACAAAAACGACATTTGCCTCATCAGGTATTTTATACAATTACCATATTAGTAATATTTAAAATGCGCCGATAATTCGTTCACAAACGTCATTTTTTAGCAGAAACAGCCGTCCGTCATCAAAACATGCATCGAAGTGTACCGGTTCGTCCTGCGTGCGGGCAAGCTGACAGATCCGATCCCACCTCCCATTAAACCAGAACGATTCCAAAGGCCGAACGTTGCCGCAATAGTGGGTTTTGGCAAAACGCTGTGAATCATGACCTTATAGCGAACTCTTTTGTTTGCTTTAATAAATGATTTGGATGATGCTCGCAGCACGCTCCGCCTTATTCAGAAGGATCGATCACCAGTGAATCAGAGGGGATTTCTCTATTCGTGGGGACGAGGGCAAGCGTGTATCCGGTAATTCGCCCTATTGCAGCCACCGTTGAACATGTCGAGCTGCCTGGTCGTTGCAAAGTTGAGCTTATCCAGTTCGCAGACCGCCCCAGCTCGGTCGAGACGGCACGCTGACTATAACCTGAATGGTCAATCATGGTTCTTATGGCTTCGTTCGTGTCCATCACATGCCTCTCTTATCAAAATGCATGATAAGAGAGGAATCTCTCGATCTTTAGAAATGCCTAACTTTAGTTGTTCAAACAATTAGAGTTGTGTATACTATCTGGAGGAAACCTCAGAGAAAGGTCGATTCAAGCATGGGAAACCAGCGGAAACGGAGACGTATACCTTCAGAAAATCGTCAATCTGTACCTATCCATATGATCGACCTTATTGACGGGGTCGAGATGGGCGCAAACGAACTCTCGCAAGCGACGGAATACGCGTACATCGCCATGTCAGCTAATGTGGATTATGCGAGTGAATACGCAGCGGGAATGCTTGCCGCGCTCACGCTGTTGGCACAAAAGCTTCAAAGCGACGTCGAAGAGCTTTCACGTGAAATACGGAAGCTTCGCGCAAGCCATAATACGGAGTCCGGCTCTTTCCCCCAGCCGCCTACGAACAGCACCCAGCAAAAGCCGGGAACAACCACCGAAGACAGAAAAAATCCCCTTGAGCATGGGCTCAATCTGCATAACCAGCTTGAAACAGCTCTGGGTCAACATCGAAAACCGCAAACCGGCCTAACCGACAAGGAACTCCTAGGAGAAGCCGTACAATCACGTTGGGAAGAACGGGGCATCTTATAACCCCCCCCCCCCAACACCCACTATCCATGCGCCTCGAGCCCTTTGCCAGACGTTGCCTCGCGTTACGCAGGGAGGACCCACGAGGCTTCCGGGCGGGCGATAAGGCGAGCGTTGTTGTACGCCATCTCTAGCGTCAGGCAGGTACGGGCGGAGTAGTAGCCGTCTTCGCGCTGCAGGGCCAGTGCGAGTTCTGGCTCCTCCCCTATCAGGCTCAACGGCAAAAGCAGCTGGATATGCCCGTTGAAGTACTGGGGAACCGCCAGCATGTAGTTGGCGGCTACGCGCTGTTCGGCCTCGGCGACGGCGCCCACGAAGGCGCGACGCAGCAAAAGGCGGCACTCGGGCTTCCTCAGCTCTTCGGGAATGCGCTCGAGGTTGCGCTCGTCGCCTAGAATGTGGTCGATGTTCGGCCGAATTTCCAACCGGTAGTCGTAAATGAGGTCGGCGGGGTCGTCGAAGAAGCGAGCGCGCTCGGGCAGCACGTCCACCGCCTCGAGCCGCGGCGAGCTTTTCTTGTAGAAGCCGGCCAGATACCACGGTTGCCGATCCTCCCGCTGGTTCGGCTCGAAGAGGCAGTAGATATCCTCGTAGCGCTCGGTGTACAAGCCGGTGTTGAAGCAGGCGCAATCCTCCCGCAGATACAGGATGCGGTCACGCGCAGCCCCCTGATCTGCGGCGTTGTGCTCGTTGTATTCCGAGGCGATCTTCTTGAAAAGATAGCGCAGGTAGTTGGCGAGCACGGCGTTTCCCTGGCCCCAGTTTTCAGGCGCGGCAAGGTCGGCGAGATCCCCCAGGCGCGCACCGCCCGACGGTGGCGTGAAGAAGCTGGGGCAAAAGGCGAATTCGATCAGATCTTCGTGAATGCTTTCCCGTGCGTCCTCGCATGCATCCATGAGCGCGCCCTCGTTTTCTGCGGCCATTTACGCCGCTCCGCCGTTCTGCGCCTCGTGGATCAGCCGCAGGCCCTCGAGGGTCAGCTCGGGATTGATGGCGGTGATGGTGCCGGACAGCTCGGCCACGCGCGGGGCCAGCCCTCCCGTGGCCACCACGGGAGCCTCGTAGCCCAGCTGGGCGAAGATGCGCCGAACCAAGCCGTCCACCCGGTCGGCCTCGCCGTATACGATACCGGCCTGTATGGCCTCCTCGGTGCTGCGGCCGATAGCCGTGTGCGGGTCCACCAGGTCGATGGCGGCCAGGCGCGTGGCGCGCGAGAACAGGGCCGCGGCGCTCGTGTCCACGCCCGGCGCGATGACGCCGCCGATGAACCGTCCCTCTCGGTCGATGACCTCGATGTTCGTGGCCGTTCCGAAGTCCACCACCACCACGGGGGCGCCGTAGAGCTCTCGAGCGGCCACGGCATCGGCCACGCGGTCGGCACCGATCTCGGCAGGGTTGGCGTACGTCGTGGGGAACAGGGCACCGGCGGACGCGGCCGTGCATACGAGCACGTCGGCGCCCAGCATGCGGCTCAACGCGGCGCGCCACGCCTGCGTGAGCTGAGGCACCACCGAGGCGAGCGCCGCGCCATGCACCTCGGCGGGCTGGATTCCCTCGGAAACGAGAAGAGGAAGGACCTTCGCGCGCAATTCGTCAGATGTGTGGTTTTTGTTGGTAGCCACGCGCCACATGTGAACGAGTACCGAGCCGTTATACACACCAACCACGGTTTGGGTGTTCCCCACGTCGATAGCAAGTAACATGTTTTTGACAAACCCCCTCGAATGCAGGCGAAACGGATGCAAACGGATATAGTTTCGATTGATTATTATACCAAGCGGGCATCTAACCGCCTCTATCTGACTACGCACTCGTAGAAAGGTATCACATGAACGATACACCGAACCGCATTCTCGTCGTCGATGACGAACCTTCCATCACGGAATTCGTGAGCTACGCCTTGAAGAAGGAAGGCTTCTACACCGACGTGGTCGACAACGGCGAAGAAGCCCTGGCCCTGGCGACGAAGAACTCCTACGACCTGTTCGTGCTCGACATCATGCTGCCCGGCATGGACGGCTACGAGCTGTGCCGCAGATTGCGCTCGAAGACCACCGTGCCCGTGCTGTTCCTGTCGGCGCGCGACACGGAGCTGGACAAGGTCGTCGGTCTGGAGATAGGTGGCGACGATTACCTGGCGAAGCCCTTCGGCGTGCGCGAGCTCATCGCGCGCGTCCGCGCGTTGCTGCGCCGTGGTTCCGGCGGCGACTTCCCCGGCGCAAGCCACGCCATCACGGCGAGCGGCATCACGCTCGACGAGGACGCCCACACGGCGTCGGGCGAGCACGGCGAGATCGACCTCACGCCGCGCGAGTTCGAATTGCTCGCCAGCCTTATGAAGAACGCCGGCAAAGTGGTTTCGCGCGAGGACTTGCTGCGCGACGCGTGGGGCTGGGAATACTTGACGGAAACCAAAACCGTTGACACCCACATCAAACGCCTCCGTGATAAGATTGAGGGTGCCGGGTACGATCCCGGTCTGGTGGAGACGGTTCGCGGATACGGATACAGGTTCAAGCAATAAAAAGACTGCAAACATACTTCTCTTTGCTGGCAACGCTGCTCATGCTGCTCGCCGGCGCCTTCATCGTGTTCATTTGCTGCATCGCCCTCGGCACCACGCCGAGGGCGTTTCTGCTTCTGATTCCCGCAGGCATGATCACGTTCGTGCTCAGCTTGGTCATCGGGCACTTCCTTGCCGAACCGCTCAACGTGCTGGTCAAGAAAACCCAGGCCGTGCGCTCGGGCATCGACGTGTCGATCGCCCCCGACGGGCGCTTGCACGAGGCGGACGAACTGGCCCTCACCATCAACCTGCTCGTTGAGAAGACAAGGTCCCAGCAAATAGACCTGGCGCTCAAGGAGCATCGCCAGTCGGCCTTCGTAAGCGACGTGGCCCACGAGCTGCGCACGCCCCTCACCGCCATCCGCGGCAACGCCGAGATGCTCCTCGATCCCGATATGCCGCCCGAGCTGCACGACAAGTTCTGCTCCATCATCGTGGTGGAGACCGAGCGGCTGAGCCGCTTGACGAACGACCTGCTGGCGCTGCAGCGCATCGAGGACGACGACACCCCCTTCGAGCTGTCGCGCGTGAACCTGAACGCCTTGGCCCACAGCGTGCTCGACGCGTTGGAGCCCATCCTGCGCGACCGCGAGGCCAACACGAGGATCGTGGGCGAAGCGCCCGACGTGCTGGGCAATCCCGACCGCCTCAAGCAGGCGGTGACGAACCTCGTGGAGAACGCGAGCCGCTTCATCAGCCCAGGCGGCCACATCGTGATCGAGCTGTTCGGCCTGCGCGGCAACTCCATCCTGGCCGTGAAGGACGACGGCCCCGGCTTCGGCGACGCCGATCCCAAGCTGCTCTTCGACCGCTTCTACCGCACCGACGCCTCGCGCAGCCGCGGCACGGGCGGCACGGGGCTGGGGCTGGCCATCGTGAAGTCGATAGCCGAGGCGCACGACGGCACGGTGGAAGCCATCAACCTGCCCGACGGAGGAGCCTGCTTCATCGTGGCCATCCCGTCGATCCCGAGCAACACGGCGTAGCGGAAAGCGAACGCCGCAGAAGCAGCCGATCTTTCGACGAAGGCACATCGAACCGAAACCGCGGTGCCAGGCCGCGCTTCGTTTTCGACGCCCTATCGGGCCTTGAGCGGCTCCAGAACCACGGGCTCGTCCCCATCGAACGCATCGCCCGGCACCACGGCCGCGACGCCGTCTGTGGCTCTGAGTTGGAAGGCCAGGTGAACGGCAGCGTCAAGTCCCACGGCCTTTATGGCGTAATCGCCTGGCTCCAAGGAGAAGGATCGCGCCGCGCCGCCCGTTCCCTCGCAGATAAGGTCCGCGTTTTCGCCATATCTCACGAGAACCGTTTTGAAGTCGCCCGCCGAGACGGCTTGATCGCAATCTACGGCAAGTTCTCCACCGCATTCGGGGACGGAAAGCTCTAGCAAGGCCGCCGTGCCGGTGAACCCTTTCATATCGATCTCGTCGGGCAGGGACCCGCCCCACAGCATGGTCGTATACACATCCCCCTTGCGAGCGATGGCCTTGTCGTCGGGATAGGTCGCGCCCTGCGTCGACCCGGCCAGATTGGCGCAACCCGTCAAAGCGAGGCTCAGCACGACGAACACGGGGATAAGACGGCGTTTTCCGAGCATGGAGCGTTCTCCTTCTTCCGGGCGCACCCGCCCAAAAGGGGCGTTGCCGCAATTATTCCATCTTTCGCCTCCAACGTCCACAACGTTACGGCTCAATGGAGCGCAAAGGGGCGACGCGATGCGAAGAGCGTCTCGTCGCAAAGCATTTTCCTCTTGATACGCATGGGAAATCGTCGCACAATGATCGGGAATCGCAGTCGCGAGGCGCGAAAGAGATCAGGGGAAGAAGGAGGCGGGCCATGATAGAGGGCATCGCGCTCGATGCGTACGGAACGCTGTACGACGTGTACTCGGTCGAGCGAAAGTGCGAGGAGGCATACCCCGGCAGCGGGGTGAACATCAGCCGGCTATGGCGGCAGAAGCAGCTGGAGTACTCGTGGCTACGCACGCTCATGGACCGCTACGAGACTTTCTGGCACGTGACCGAAGACGCGCTGCGCTACACGCTCGCCGAGCTGGGGCTGGCCGCCAACGAGGGGAAGATCGAGGCTCTTATGGCCTCCTACCTAGAGTTGGAGATGTATCCCGAGGTCGTTGAGGCGCTGAAGCGGTTCGGTCGCCGCAAGAAAGCCATCCTCACGAACGGCAATCTGGAAATGATCGAGCCGCTCGTACGTCGCACGGAGCTGGACAGGCACCTGGACGCCTGCCTGAGCGCCGACGAGACGGGCTCGTTCAAGACGCGGCCGGACGTGTACCAGCTGGCGGTCGACCGCCTGGGCATCGCAAAGGAACGCATGCTGTTCGTGTCTTCAAACGGCTGGGACGTGGCCGGCGCCAAGGCGTTCGGCTTCACCGTCGGCTGGATCAATCGTCGCGGCCTGCCTCCCGAAGAGCTGGGCGTGCGCGCGGACTACACGGTGTCGAACCTGCTGGAGCTGGCCGAGCGGGTGGTCGACGCTTAGCGTGGCCGACGAAACGAAGCCGCAAACCGCCTTCCCTATCGCAGCTTCAGCTGGGCGCGCTCGGGCAGCAGTGGGTTGATGAGCGCGAAGATGCGGCGGGCGTCTTCCACGACGTTCTCGCCCTCGATGCGCGCGTCCTTCGCCGAGGGGAACACGATGGCGTCCGCGCCCAAGCCCAGCACGTCGCGCACGAGCGGCACCTCGGCCGGATAGCCGTACGTGCCCGTCCAGTGGCCGCCGATGCCGGGCGTGGTCTCGATGAGGCGGAAGTTCAAACGGCGCACCCACGAAGGGTGGCAGAGCGGGAAGTACAGCTTCTGCGGGTTCACGCGCTCGTCGGGATCCTTGAGCAAAAACTCGCTCACGTGCACGTCGCAATCGTTCTCCGACATCTCGAACACATGCAGGTCCACGGAGAACCCCACGAGTTCGATGGCCTCGGCCGCCGCGAGCGCCACGGCGCCGCGGTGCATGATGAGCGCGCGGCGCGTGCTGCCGTCGCACGACGTGTTCAGGTAGAGGGCCACGCGCCGCTTCTTGCGCGGGGGCATGTTCACCATGGAAAGCGGGCTGCCCTCCAAATACGCCTTCACGTCGGGCGCGAAACCCACGTAGTCGTGGAACGTGCGCTGCGACTCCAGCGGCAGATCCAGCGCGCGGCGCACCTCGCTCACCAGGCGCATGAGCTCGTCGAAGCCGTCGTGGTCGCCGAAGCGGCATATCTTCACGGCCTCGTCGAACGAGCGCGTCATCATGAACTGGTCGTCTTCGGGTGTTTCCTGCAGCGACGTCTCCACCGTGGCGAACGCGGGCGCGGTTTCCGCCTGCTGCACGTAGGCGAGGAATTCGTCGAGCGAGGCGAACGTGAAGTGCATCACCCGCTTATCGCCGTGACGGTACGTGCGGAACATGAAGCCTTCCCTTCCTATCCAACGCCTCGTGCAGGGCGGACCGCTTCGCCAGCCCGCCCTGCGCCGCTCCCGTTATTTTTCCACGCGCATGGCGGCGATCTGGGCGTAGTACGGGTTGCGTTCGCTTGCGCCTTCCCCCTTCATGGCGCCGATGACCACGTTGAGGTCGTCCTGCGACAGGCTGCGAATCACGTTCGTGCGCAGAATAGTCTCGCGGTCGATGCCCGCGAGCTCCTTCTTGTAGCACTTGCCGATGGCGCGCGTGGACACGATATGCGGGATGCGGCACGCATCCACGGCGTCGCGGAACGCCCACATGAACGCCAGCAGGTCGTCTGCGGGGTACAGCGCACGCTCGAGCCGGCGATCGTAATCGAAGAACACCAGGTCGAACCGGTCGAGCGTGGCCCCGTCCAGCACGTTGCGGCCCACGTAGAGCAGGTTGCTGCCCTTGCCCCAGGTGTTGGCCGCCGCCACGCAGCGGAAGTCGGGATGGCGGCGGATGGTCTCGTGCGGGAAGGCCATGTAGCCGTTCGCCAGCGCCGAGTTGATGACGATGAGCGCGGCCGGATCGGAGTTGTCTATCTCGTCGAGGAAAAACACGCCGCCGTTTTTGAACGCCTTGTAGAACTCGGTGTCGCGGTACGTGCCGCCCGCGTCGATGAAACCGGTGAGCTTGAACTCGTTGGAAGCGTTGTTCGTGTAGTACATGGGCAGGCCCAAGCCCTCGGCGATCTGCGACACGGCGAAGTTCTTGCCCGATCCGGCCGGCCCCACCAGCATCACGGGCTCGTCCAGCTGCATCTGCGCGAGCACCTGCTCGTACTTCTCGTGGTAGTAGGCGCAGCCCGTGCACGCCAGCTCGACGCCGCCCAGGTTCACCACGTTCACCTGCGGAGTCGCGTTGTGCTCGAGATAGCTTTCCAACATGGCTCGGCACTTCGCGTCGAACTCGTCGGCCACGGCGCGTTCCAGGTACAGCTTCTCCACTTGGTCGGACACCGCCTGCGCCAAATGCGAGCGCACGACGTCTTCCAACGTGGCGTCCACGAACGAGGCCACGCGCTCGCCCGGTTCGCAGCCGGCGAAGTAGTCGGCGAAGGCGCGATCCATCGTGGAAGCCAGCGTCTCGTCGGCCGCCTGCTCCACGATGCCGTTCACCAGCGCGATGATGTCGCGGGCGTTGGCGTAGTTCGACCGGATGCCCGCATCGTCGGCCGCGCGCGGCGTCGGCGTGCGGAACGCGGCGAAGGTGCCGGTCGCCAAGGAGGGAAGCCCCCGCGTGCGCGCCATCCCTTCGTGCCGGACCGGAGAGATCCCCACAGAGGCGGCCTGTTGGCCGCCCGCCAGGTCAACCGAACCCGCAACGCCGCCGCTCCCCCCGCTCTCCGGCAAATCCCCGCAGCATGCTCCGCTGTCGAAGTACGTGAACGGCTTCACCGGCAGCGCATCGGCGCAGAAACCGCGCAGCACGGCCTCGTCGTTCGAGAACATGAGGCCGCCGCCCGGCGTGGCGCCGTAGAACAGGTTGCCGTAGTTCTCCTGCTCGCCCGAATCCGCTCCGCGCGCAGTCACCAGCCGACCGCGTTCGACGTCGAAGAACGCCGCCGAGAACGGCATGGCCTTCGCCAACAGGTTGAACGCGTCGGTGTCGAAGTCCGCGAACGCGTCGCGCACGACGCGTTGGTCGGCATCGCGATCGTGCGGGTCGTACCGCCCGCCCGCCAAGCGCCGGGCGGTGTCGTGCAGCAGCTCCAGGTCGTAGCCGCCCACGGCCAAAACGCCCGAGCCCACCTCGGGGTCGCGGCAGTTCTTCGCGTAGGAGTCCAGCACGATCTTCCCGAACACGGCCTTGGCGTCGCACGCCGGATCCTTGCCGCCTGCGGTGCGTGCTGCCGCTTCGCGAGCAGCCGTCCCGCAGGCGGCTGCTCGCGAAGCGGTCGACGCGCGAGCGGCTGCAACGGGAGCTTCCGATCGATGTGCGGACGCGGCGACAGCCGCCGAATCGTCGTCGCGCGCGCCGCTGGCCGTTTTGTCAACGCCGGGCATGGCGGCCGCCCCGTCGGCACCAGGCGCTGCCGCAGCCGGCACGGCGAGCACCTTCACGGTGCAGTCGTAGTTGCGGTTCGCCTCGACGAGCGCCTGTTCAATGGCTTTTTCGTCCACGTCGCTGCCCACGTAGGCAATGAACGTCTCCCTCACGACACCCTCGATTCTCTCGGCGGTTCAATCGCCATAGTATATCATATTTTGTAACTTAAGTTATATTTTTGCCTGTAAAGGAAAACGAGGCTGTTCTATACTGGGCTCCCATGGGGTACGCGAAAAACGGCGCGCGGGCTGGCCGCCGAGCTTCCACGATCGGGAGGGAAAGACATGCCGAACATCAGCAACGAGGCGTTCTCGCTCGACGGAGTGGAGCTGCCGTCCGACTTCCCCTACCGGGCCTACGTGATGGAGCCCCATTGGGAGCGCCTGGTGGGCCTGGGCGACGAGGTGGTGCTCGAGCGGGGCGAGCAGTTGCACGCCGAACGCGATGCGCGCTTCTGCTACCTGGTGCTCGACGGCATGGTGGGGTCCTCGAACCCCGCGCCCGCCGGGTCGCCCCAGCATGGAGCCTTCTTTTTGCGCGGCAGCCTGTTCTTGGAGTCGAACGCGCTTTCGGGGCTTCCATCCGACACGGTGTTCACCGCCTTGGAGCGCACGACGCTCGTGCGCATCGCCCGCGAGCGCATGAAGGCGGCCATGATGGCCGACGGCGACGTGTTCGACCTGGTTATCTGCTCGCTCGCGCATAAGTTCTTCTCGGCGAACGAGCGGCTGCGCGAGACGGAGCGCTACGACGTGCGCATGCGCGTGTACCTCATGCTGCTGGGATTCGCGAAGGACTGCGACAAGCCGTTGGGCGACGACTGGTACCGCATCACGTTCAAGCTCACCCAGCAGATGATCGGCGACATGCTGGGCGCCAACCGCGTGACCGTGAACACCGCCGTGCGCAACTTGGCCGACGAAGGCGTCGTGGACAAGCGCGACGGCTCTTACCTCGTGCGCGATCCCAAGGGGCTGATCGTCTAGCCGCCTCGACGCCGCTTTCAAAACGATTCAGCGCGAAGGTCCTCTATGTTAAACCAGCATCGACATTACACAAGCCAGCGCATTGTCATCCTGAGCGAAGCGAACGCAGTGAGCGCAGTCGAAGGATCCCGCGCGGCGCCAGCCGAAAGCGTCACGGCTGCCGCCCGCGCGGGATCCTTCGACTCCGGCGGCTCGCGCCGCCCATCGCTTCGCGACGCCTCCCTGCGCCCGCTCCGCGTGCTCGGGAGTGCAACAGTCCACTGGACTGTTGCATGCTCAGGATGACAACCCGGCCGGGTGCATGTCAATGGTGGTTTGTCATAGAGCGAAGGTCCTTGTCGCACAAAAATCACCGATGTCCCCGTATACGCTTCGCCTCTCAGCGGCTTTCTCTTTTCACGAGCTGGGGAAAGGGCAGCGTAGCTGGATGCTAGCGGGTTGCAAAGTCGTTTTCGACCCTGTTCATGCGGGGACATGGGACCCCGGACGCAAGACGAACCGTTTCGATCAAAAGCAGCAGTGGGTTGCTTGGACAAGAGGGATGCCTCGGCGGGGGGAGTGCCTCGGCGACGGCAAACCCAACAAAGCGGGCAGCCGGCAAGCGACGGGCGCTTTGTGGACATCGCTTGGGGTTCCTCCCCTCTTCACGCCGCGTGCTATAATCGAATTAGTTTGATTATCGAAGTATTTTGCCGTCTATCGTACACCTCCGCGTCCGCTTCCGGCGTCGCGCTGCGCGTTCGAGACGGCTGAAGGCAGGAGATCATTGTGGGCAGTGCATTGGTGGGATTCGGCAAGGCGGTTCCGGCGCTCGAGGTGCAAAACGACGACCTGAAGGCGCTCGTTGACACGAACGACGAATGGATCAGGACGCGCACCGGTATCGAAAGCCGGCACGTCGCCGTTGCCGAGTCGAACGCCGATCTGGCCGAAGCGGCCGCGCGCGAAGCGCTGGGCTGGGCCGACGGCGGCTTCGCCGAGCGGCGCTTCGAGGCGGGCGAAATCGACTTGGTGGTGTTCGCCACCATCACGCCGGACATGGTGGTTCCTTCCATGGCGGGGCTGCTGCGCCGCCGCCTGGGCCTCGAGAACGCCATCGCCTTCGACCTGAATGCCGCCTGCACAGGCTTCGTCTACAGCCTGACCGTGGCCGAAACCATGATGGCCGCCTCCGCCCCCGGCGCGCCGGGGGCCGCCGGTCGCAACCCCGTGCGCCGTGCGCTCGTGGTGGGCGCCGAACGCCTCACCCGCTTGACGAACTGGGCCGACCGCAACACCTGCGTGCTGTTCGGCGACGGCGCAGGCGCGGCCGTGCTCGAATGGAGCGACGAGCGCCCGGGCATCCTGAGCAGCTTCATCGTGAACGAGGACGACGTGACGAACGCCCTCTCCTGTCCCTCGGCGTACGACGCGCCCCAGCCCTTTGACGCGAACGGCATCGCGCCCGATGTCACCACGTGCGACGCAGCCGCCGCCCGGATCGCCGAAGAGCTCGACGTGCTCGAGGCCGTGGAAGTCGGCCGGCCGCACCAGACCATCTATATGAACGGCCAGAAGGTGTTCAAGTTCGCCGCCGAGGCCATGACCGAAGCCGTGAACCGCGCGCTCGAGCGCGCCGGCGTCTCGCTCGACGAGGTGGCGTGCATCGTCCCCCACCAGGCCAACGAGCGCATCATCAAGTACGCCGCCAAAAAGCTCGACCGCCCCATGGACCTGTTCCAGCTGTCCATCGCGCATGCGGGCAACACCTCGGCCGCCAGCCTGCCCATGGCCCTGGCCGAGGCCTACGCCGCCGGCCGCATCAAGCGCGGCGACAAGGTGGTGCTCGTGGCCTTCGGCGGCGGCTTCACCTCGGGCGCCGTGGTGTACGAGGTGTAGGGCGCTGCACCCTCGGAGCCGACGAACGTTCGGCGAGGTTTCGACGCGCTTGCCGCACGGCGAACCTCCTTTCGAACGCGATGCGCCGGGCGAGCAGCAGCCCGCCCCTACGGAAGGTCGGCGGACATGCGGCAGTTCGACGATTTTGCGATAAATCGGCACGCTGCGGCAGATCATTGCACGCAAACGAGTGCCGGCGGCTTCTTGGGGCCGCCGGCACTCGTTTTTAGCTCGGTTTCCTTCGCGCCTAAACGCCCGGCGTCCCCGGGGCGCCCGGAGCTTTCGGCGCCCCGGGAGCACCTGGAGCTTTCGGCGCCCCCGGGGCCCCCGGGGCCTTCGGCGCTCCCGGTGCGCCGGCCATCGCGGGCGTCGCCGGCAGGGACGCCCCGCACTCGCTGCAGGCCGTCGCGGCGGACGCATTGACCGCGCCGCACTTCGGGCACTTCTTTTCCGAACTCATCGATGCAGGTCTGAAACACATAACGCGGCTCCTTGTCTTCGTTCGTGCCGAGCAGAGCGGAGAGCGTCTCAGGGGAAGACCGCCCTCCGCATCTACCTGTTCCATGCTAGAGGGGTCGGTGAATGCGAACAATGATCAGATGGCCTCCGACGCCAACCGTCCTTGGACGATCGGCCCCTCGGCGTCGTACGGAATTGGACGGTAGGGCGAAAGTGTCCAACGCACCGAACCCGCCTTAAGAAACCGGCCAGAAAAGGTTCGTCAAGCCGACCGTGGGGGTTCTGCCAAAACACGTCGTTCCCTCCATGGGAGAAAAGCCGGTAGCTTATACTGTTCATTGCTCGAAGGAGCGCGCCGCGCGGGTGAAGCGCCATCCCGTCATTGCGAGGGAGCAACCATGGACAACAACTACACGTCACCGGGTTTCAACACCAAGATGAAGATCGTCGAAGCTCTGGACGCGCTATCGCAAGAAACCTCGTTCGAACAGGTGAGCATCCTGCAGATATGCGAGAGGGCCGACATTTCCCGTTCGACGTTCTACCATCACTTCTGTGACAAGAACGCCGTCTTGCAATGGCACTCCAGCATCGTGTACGAAGCCGGCGTCGACCAGATAGGCCGCACGCTCACCTGGTTCGAAGGCCATTTGCTCACCACGCGCGGGCTCGAGCGCTATCGCAGCCTCTACTACCGTGCGGGATACTCGAACGAATACGGCGGCGTCAAGCCGTTCTTCGTTCGCCACCACGTCGACACGCTGCGGGAAACCCTGACGGAGTACCAGAAAAAGGAGCTGACGCCCCTGCTGGATTTCCAGATACGCGCAACCGCAGCCGCAGAGTCCTCCATGGCGAACCTGCGGTACGCAGGCGAGCTGACGCTGTCGACGAAGGAGTTCTGCACCTATCTGGTGAGCATCGTCCCCCGAGAGCTGTTCGAGGCCCTGCAGGAGCCGGTGACTCCGCGCGGCGACGAGCGGCCGCCGTTTTTCCTCGGCGCCGTCTGGTAAAGCGCCGCATCCCGTCCATCGGCAGCGCGCGCGACGCGCTCGGCGCCGACGCGTCCGCGAGCCCTCTGCGCGGGCGCAGAGGGCGCCGCCCGCAGCAGCCTCAGCCCCGAAAAGCCGCGGTGCCCAGCCGAAGCCGGGCACCGCAAGCAACTCAACCACTATAGCAGTAACGAGCACGCCGCCAACGACAAGCTACGTCGGCGAAAAGCGGCACGCCTACGCCTGGGCCGCCGCCTTCTTCGCGGCGAGCTCCGCGGCCTTCTCCTTGACGAGCTCGGTCAGGTCGGCCTTGCAGAACTGGCAGCGGATGGAACCCGCCTCGGCGTTCGTGTTCACCTTCTTGCCGCACGAAGGGCACACGACGGCGAAGTTCGCCGTGGCGGGGGCGACCGTCTTCATCGATGCGCGCATCTCCGTCCATTTCAGCTCGGCGGCCGCGCGCTGCGCACGCGCTGTCTCGGCGGCCGAAGGATAGGCGCTGCGATCGCCGGAGAACTCCAGCTCGATGTCGCCCACGAACCGGTCGATCTCGCGCACGTCGGTCTGCACCGTCTTGTCGGCGTACCCGTCAGCGGAAAGGTCGATGCGGTAAACGTCGGCCTCCACCTGGTCGAACTTGAAATCGCCGAAGTCGTCCGTCGTCGTTTCGAGCGTCTTGCCGTCGGAGCCGGTCAGCTTCACCTCCGCACCGACGACCACTTCCTCCACCTCGGGGTCGAACACGAGGCCGGCCACGAAGCGCTTCGGGTAGTTCAGGTAATACACGCGCGGCCCGGCGCCGTCGAGCTCGGAGAGCGTGGTGGCCTCGTTCAGGTCGACCTCGCTTTCCTCGACGTAGCGCAGCGCCTCCGTCGGGCAGGCGTCCACGCAGCGCGGCACGTCCCAACCGTTGTCCAGCAGATGGGCGCAACCGGTGCATTTCTGCGGCAGGTAGAGCTCCTCGTTGTAGTACACGGCGCCCACCGGACATGCGTCGGCTATCTCGCGCTTGCCCTTCGCCTTCTCGGGGTCGATGATCACCAGGCCGTCCTCGCGGCGGTGCACCGCGTCCGGCGCGGCCTTCATGCAGGCGGCGTCCTCGCAGTGGTTGCACATCCAGGGGATGTAGGACAGGCGCACCACGGGAACCTGGCCGCGCTCCTTCTCCTTCACCTTCATCCAGAACTGGCCCGTGAGCGGCTGCGCTTCGGCATAGGGGGGCCACGCCTGGTTGCAGTGCTCGTCCTTGCAGGCCACCTGGCAGTTATGGCAGCCGTTGCACTTGTCTATATCGACGACGAATACCTTGCTCATCTCTACTCTCCTTTTACCAGGTACGCTTCGGGGATGTGCCCCGTCGCAGGGTCGTAGTCGCGCGCGAACTCCTCGGGGTACCGCTGCGCCAGCTCGAGGACGTCCACCTTCGCCACGTTCACCAGGAAGCTGTTGGTCACCTCGCCCGCGCAGTTCTCGGACGTGGTCTCGGGGGTGCAGATGAGGTTGTTCGCGCCGCCGCGGTCCAGGCCCTTGCGGCCGCCGACGATGGCGTCGACGCGCGCGCCGTGGTCCTGGTACAGCACGCCGGGACGGATGCGCTCGGTCACATGCGCGGCGCCGAGCACCGTGCCGCGCTCGTTGTACAGCTTCACCACGTCGTGGTGCTCGATGCCCAAGCGCTTCGCGTCCACCGGATTGATCCACACGGGCTCGTACTTGTAGCCGTCGGGGCCGGTTATCTTGCAGGTGTCGATCTCACGCAGCCACGGCACGTCGTCGAGGTTCGCGTGCACGCGCCAACGCGGGTGGTTCGACATGAGCGGGAACGGGTAGTCCTGGGCGCGGTCGGACGTGACGCGCTCGTGGTGCCGATCGGTCTCCTCGATCCACTGCGGATAGGGGGCGCGCACCTTGTCGTCGGGGAAGTACGAGGCCAGCACCGTGGAGTAGTACTCGAGCTTGCCCGTCGGCGTGTCCAAGGGGTTGCCCTCGGGGTCGTCGTGGAAGGCTATGAGGCCGGCCGGCTCGTCCTCCCAACCCTCGATCACCGGCGAGCACCAGAAGCGCTGCTCCTTGAGCTCCTCGTAGGTGATGCGGTCGGCGATGCCGCTGTCCTCGAAGCCCTTGCGCAGAACCGCCTCGCAGTCCATACCACCCGTGTAGCGCTCGACCAGGTTCTCGTAGGCACCGCCGTACTGCTCCAGCTTGCGCGCGACCTCGCACACCGTCTCGAACTCCGACTTGGCCTCGCCCACGCGGTCGACAGCCTGCTCCTCGAGGTAGAGCATGGCAGTCTGGCCGTTGTAGTTGTCGCCGCTCAGGTCGGGGCATTCCATCATGGTGGCCGTGGGCATGATGATGTCGGCGAACAGCGTGTCGTTCTCCATCCAAGGATGCTGCATGACGAGGCACTCGACGTTCGGCGAGCGCAGCGCCTCTTCGAACTCGAAGCCGCCGTTCCAGCACGTCGACCAGCATGGCGCGTCCGACCAGATCATCTTCACGCCCTCGTTGCCGGGCAGGGGGAACTGGAACTTCTCCAGCTGGTCCTCCTTCGGGTAGCCGGCCGCCGTATGGCCGTACCACTCGACCGGCGGGTTCATGATGGCCTGCGGAAGCTTCGTCTTCACGATGAACGACTTGCCCATGTCCATGTCGAAGCCGTGGTAGGCGCTCTCGGTGCTGGGGTAGATCTCGCTGCGCGGAACGGGGCTCTTGCTGGGAAGGCCGAACAGCGTCCACTCGATGAACTGGAACTGGTTCGCGCCGGGCTTGCCGAGCGACTGCATGCCGAGCAGCGCCACCTCCAAGCGGGCCGGTTCGTGCGAGAAGCACGAGCGGATGTACCCGCCGCCGTTGCAGTGTCCGATGGACACGTTCGACTTCGCCCAGTAGCGCGCCAGCGCCTTGATGGTGTACGCCTTGACGCCGCACTTCTCCTCGGCCCACTTCGGGGTCTTCGGCGTGCCGTCTTCGAGGTTGCCCAGCACGTACTGCGCGAACCAGTCGAAGCCGTCGGCATGGGTGGCGATGTAATCTTTGTCGTAAAGGTCTTCCGTCAGCCACACGTAGGCGATGGCAAGCTGCAGGGCGGCGTCGGTGTTGGGGATGACGGGGATCCACTTGTCGGCGTGCACCGCGTTCGTGTAGTTCACGTCGGGGCAGATGAAGATGGACTTCACGCCGATCTCGTTGAACCAGTAGCACATGCGCGAGGGCAGCTGGCCGCCCCAGCCCCACGGCGTGGTCTCGGGGTCCGCGCCCCAGTACAGCACCGCGTCGCCGTGCTCGGTGATGTCCTTGAACACGCCGTTCTGGTACACGTTCTGGCCCACCGGGTCCATGCCCCAGATCCACTTGGCGCCCCAGTACCAGCCTTCCCAGCTGTCGGCGTTGCGCGCCTGGATCGTGCAGCCGCCCACCATGTTGAGCAGCGAGATCTGGCAGCCGTGCGAGCCGCCGTAGTTCTTGGCCTCGCCGTGGCCCTCGCCCTGGCAGTAGATCGAGTAGGGGCCGTACGCGTCGTGGACGCGCTTGATCTCGGCGGCGACCAGGCTGGTGGCCTCGTCCCAGCTGATGCGCTCGTACTTCGAGATGCCGCGGTTCTGCGGGTTGCGCTCGCCGTTCGGATCCCAGTCCACGCGCTTCAGGGGATAGGGTATGCGGTTCGGCGAATAGGTGCGCGTCTTGTAGGCCAGGCTGATGGGTGGAAGCAGGGTCTTGAACCCCGGGTCGAACACGCGCCCGTCCTTCTCGAGCGACCACATGCGCAGCTCTTCGCGCGTGTAGTGCTCGTCGAAGTGCACCGGCCTGATGCGGACGACCTTTCCGTCCTTGACGTCGACGTCGGCGGCGTTCGACGACAATCCGAACCCGCAGAAGCCAAGGCTCTTCGTCGTCGTCCTATCGGCGATGGTGACCTTTGCCATAGCGTTCCTCCTTTACGTGATCTTGCTTTCTCGTCTCTTGGTTTTCGTATGCCTGTGGAGCCCGTCGCTCGGATGCCGCCGCAAGCGCGCCGGCATCGCCTGCGAACGAGCTTTCCTATGCGGCTGTGCTGAGCGTGTCCGAATCCCCCTGATCGGCGAGCTGTTGGTGTATCTTGCCCTTGGCGCCCAGCTCGGGGGTGACGAGCATGACGACGCCACCCGCGATGACGCAAACGGAGAGGCAGACGAAGAACATGACCATGTTGCCGCCGCACAGCGGGGTGATGATGAACGACGGGATGATGAACGCGGCCAGGTTCTGGAAGAAGGTCTGGATGCCGCCCGCCGTGCCCATGTACTCGGGCTTGATCGACGGGATGAGGCCGACGCAACCCTTGATGAGGGCGACGTTGCCCCAAGACACGAAGCAGCCGATGATGATCAGCGGCAGCGTGGCACCGCTCAGGGGCATAGCCCAACCGGCGATCAATAGCGCGTTGCCCACGAACACGCCGATGCACAGAACCGGCTTGATGCGCCCGATCTTGTCAGCCAAGGGGCCCATGATCCAGTTGGACGGCATGCCCACCAGGTTGATGAACGAAGCCCAGACGGCGGCCGTGACAGGGTCGAGGCCCTTGCCGATCAAGCCGCTGGGAACGTTGCCGGAATAGGCGGCCGACGCGCACATGGAAAGGACCATGGCCAGGCTGACGGCCAGCAGCAGCTTGTTGCCCAAGACGGACTTGACGGCCTTCATGCTGTACTCGTCCTTCTCGAACACGGCGTTCTTCGGCATGCGGGCGAACGCGAACCACACGACGGTGGCCACCAGGTAGATGATGCCGGTCACCACGAACATCTGGTTGACGTCCTGGATGACGGAGGCCAGGGCCATGCAGGCCGTCACGCCGATGCCGGCGCCGGAGACGTACAACGTCATGGCGGTGGTGACCTGGCGGATGCCGAACCAGGCGCGCAGGAACTTGACGGAGTTGGCGTTCATGCCCGCCAAACCCAGGCCCATGCCGAAGCAGCAGATGTAGACGCCCCAGAACGACGTCATGAAAATCCTCGCCACGGCGAAGCACAACGACAGGAACATGCCGATGCCCATGATCTTCGTGACGCCGAACTTGTCCGCCAGGATGCCCATGGGAATGGAGAAGAGGGCGCCCGTCAGAAAGCCGATCATCGTCAGCTGGACGAACTCTCCCTGGGTCGCCCCCATCTCCCCCATGAACGTCCCGGAATAGGCGCCGACCACCGTCAGCGAGCCCATCAGGCACGCATGCATCAAACCGATGCAGACGACCATGAGCCACCGCTTGGGCGACCGGTACTGCAGTTCTTTGTTTTCGTTCATGTGATACCTCCTTGTTGTGAAACCGGTATTCCCCTTCAACGCCGATGCGAGTGATGCGGCCCCGTCAATCGCATCGGCGTTGCACAGGCTGTCGAGCGCCCGGTGCCTTGGGCAGCGGCTTTCCGCATGCCGCGCAGGCAGCCGCATCGGCGGCGTTCTGCGTGTTGCAGAAAAGGCAGAACCCGGGAGCGTTCGGTTTTGAAACGTTCTTGGAGACGGGCCCGCACTTCCCGCAATGGACGCAAGCGAAACACCGCGGCACGGACCCGCCTCCCTTACCCTCGAACGGTTAGTCCACCGGAGCCCACAGAACCTGCTTCGGCTTCCGAGCCAGCTCCGCCGCCATCTCCTCGACGGTGCCGAAGCGCATGCAGTCGCCCAGGCAGTTGTGCACGCACACGGGCTCGCGGCCGTCTTCCACGCGGCTCGCGCACAGGTCGCACAGGTCGGTGGGCACGGGTATCTTGTTCCAGTTGAAGCAGCTGCCCTCGTCCTTGGCGTCGTCCTTCTGCCAGGGACCCTCGTCCAGCACGCGGATGCCCCACTTGCCCACGGGGAAGTTATGCTCCTCCTTGCAGGCCACCTCGCAGGACTGGCAGCCCGTGCAGTACTCGTAGTCGATCAAAAGCGCGTATTTAGGCATGGTTACACCAGCTTTCCAAACTTCTCGGCGAACGCGTTCATGTCCACGTCGTAGCTCTCCTTCAGGGGAACGACGTTGCAGCAGGCGCTCTTGTAGGGGGCGCCGAATCCGAGCGCATTGTTGTGGTGCATGGGCACCAGGTCGTTGCAGTTCGACTGCCACACGCCGAACAGGCTGGGCTCGCTGCCGTCCTGCTCGGGGAACCACCACCCGTGGTCGGCCTCCACGTGGCCCTGCTTGATGGTGGGCATGAGGCGGGCCTAGACCTGGGCGTTGCGGAGCATGTACTCGATCGCGGAGCACTGGCCGTCGGCCAGGCCCAACCGCGCGGCGTCGGCGGGGTTGATCTCCGGCATGGGGTTCGGGTCGATCTCGCGCAGCACGGCGATCTGGCGGTGCTCGCTATGGAACGACGAGTAGCGGCGGTGCCCCGTGGACAGGATGAACGGGTACTTCTCGATGATCTCCTCGTGGGACAGGTCGCGCTCGTGCCACTTCGCGTCCAGCTCGTCGGAGATGCGGGGGTTCTTCTTGAGGTTCAAGTCCTCGGCCGTCTTTTCGGGGATGCGCGGACTCAAGTCCGGCTCGTAGTAGTACGGCAGCGGGTCCATGCCGTTGTCGTTGTACTGCGACGACCACAGCTCCACGCGCCCCGTGGGCGTGAGGAAGCCGGGCTGGCCGTCGGGGCGCAGCTTGCCCGTCTCGTACTTGCGATAGTAGACGGCGCGCTTGAATTTGACGAGCTGCTTCACGTCCTCGAAGTCGTGGCGGCCCTCCAGGCGGTTCTTGTTCAGGTAGTCGTGGTAGTCGGGGTACTTCTCGTGCGCGAAGCAGGCCTTGGGGTCGTCGGGGAACATCGCGGCCATGCGCTCGGCCAGCAGGCAGTATATCTCCAGGTCGCACTTTGCCTCGCCCACGGTGACGGCCTTGTTGCCGCAGCCGGTGGTGATGGAGGCCGCGCCGTAGTGCGTGCGGTTCACGCCGTCGTGCTCGGCGACGGTGGTAATGGGCAGGAACACATCGCACACCGCCTGGATGGTGGGCGTGATGAAGCAGTCGGTGCCGAAGGCGAACTCGATGGACTTCACCATGGCGGCATGCCAGCGGGTGGGCTCGGCGGAGTTCGTGGGGGCGATGAGGTTGCTGTTGGCAACCCATGCCATGCGAACGGGATAGGGCTCTTCCGTTTCGAGCGCATCGAGCACGCAATCGGCCTGGGCGCCCGTGATCTGGTTGCAGTACAGCGGGTACTTGTCCATGCCGAGCGCCTTGCCGCGCTCTTCCTCGGTCATCTGGTACCAGCCCTCGGTGATGAACGAGCGAGTGTCGTTGAAGTCCTCGGCACCGCCCGCAGCCGCTTCGCTCGTCAGGTCCTCCGGCATGGCCAGGTCGGCCACCACGTTGCCGCCCGGCACATCGAGGTTGCCCGTCAGGCAGATCATGCTCAACACGCAGTGCCCCGCCTCCCTGCCTTTCGTGTTCTGGTCGAACGCCAGGCCCCAGGCGATGGACGCCGGCTTGGCGGCGGCGTACATGCGCGCCACGCGGTAGATGTCCTCGACGGGGATCTCGCATATCTTGGCGGCGTTTTCCGGCGTCATGTAGGCCACGCGCTCGGCGAACTCGTCGAAGCCGTAGCACCAGCGCTCCACGAAGTCGTGGTCGTACAGGTCCTCGGAGATGATGATGTTGCACATGGCCATGGCCAGCGCCGCGTCGGTGCCGTTGCGCAGGCGCAGCTGCACTTCGGAGCGGGTTGCCAGCCAGTTCACGCGCGGGTCGATGGTCACGAGCTTCGCGCCGCGCTTCATGAGGTCGATGACGGCGTGGCCGAACATGCCGTCCGGGTTGGACGCCAGGGGCATCTTACCCCACAGGATCATGAGCTCGGGCACCTGGTACTGCGGGTCGTCGTAGCCTCCGGGAAGACCGCCGGCGTAGTCGAGCTCGGGGTACAGCGCGCCCAGCACCATGTTCGAGGCCGTCATGCGCGGCTGGTAACAGGCGTAGCCCGACTGCGTGTACGCCAGGTTCGGCGTGCGGAAGATGCTCAGCTGGAAGTCCTGCGACAGCATGCCGTCGCGCCCGGTGCCCACGAAGATGACCATGGTCTCGCGGCCGTACTGCTCGGTCAGGCGCTTCCAGTTGTCCATGATGAGGTCGAGCGCCTCGTCCCAGCTGCAGCGCTCCCAAGCGTCGGCGTTGCCGCGCTCCTCCTTCGCGCGTTTCATGGGATAGATGACGCGCGTCGGGTTGTAGATGTAGTCCTTCAGCGCCAGGCACCGCGGGCACAGGCGGCCGTGCGTGATCGGGTCGTTCTCGTCGCCCTCGACGTGGTCCAGGCGGCCGTCCTCGTCCACGTAGAGCTTGATGCCGCACCCGACCGGATGGCACCCCGGAGGCGACCACACCGATGATCGCACGACGGTGAAGTCACCGTCTTGGAACTTCCACGGCTTGCCTAGATCGTTTTTGAATTCCATTCTTCCTCCTCACATCGAATCGGCTCAAGGTGTTCATGAGCACTGAGGGCCTTTCGCACCGCAGCTTGCTTTCGCGATGCAGGGCCAGCGACGCCGCATCCCCCTTTTCCCTCGCCTATCGCGTCTGGGTTCAGATTAGAAACCGAATGGCAGGGCCTCAATCTTCAAAGCACGACCTCCGTCGACGGCAGTTGGACACTGCGCGCGATCTGTCCGAGGAAGGCGGACAGGTCGGCCGAACCGCCTAAAGCGCTCGGAAAACACGCGCAACGCGGAGAGAGCCGGCGACCTGATGGCCACCGGCTCTCTCCGCGTGCAACTTCTGTTTGTTTCGCTGTCCGATGAGCGAAGCTTTTGAGCGCTTACTCCAAAGCGGCCGCAGCGGTTTCGTCCTCCGCGACCGGAAGGCCCGCATCGGCTCCGTCATCGCGCTTCATCATAAGACCCTTCAAAGGCAGGACCAGGCCGAGCACCGCGCACACGGCGCATACGACACCGCAGGTCAAGAATGCGGACGACTGGCCGAACGCCGGAATCGCAGCAGCCGAAGCGGCGTACATATAGGGAGCGAAGAACGGCCCCAGGTTCATCATGGATGTCATCACGCCGCTCACGAACGGAACGCGCGAAACCGGCGTGATGTTGCCTGCTGCATTCTGCGAAGCGTTGAAGAAGCTCGATCCGCCGATGCCGATAATGAACACGCCGACGCCGTACATGATGGCACTGTCGGCAAGGAAGCACGGGATCATGCCGATCGCCACCAGCGCCGCGCAGAACGCGAAAATGTACTTCTTGAGCAGGCGCACCATATAAGGCAAGATGATGCTCGACACGATGATGCCGACGCCGCAGCAAGAGATGATGAGCCCCGCGATGCTCGAATCGCCCAGAGCGCGCTCGGACAAAACGGTGGAGCACAGCAGCTGCACCGTCACGAGGCCGATCCATACCATCAAGCCGTATACCGCATATCCCCAGATACCATGCGGAACCTTCTCTTTAACCTGATTTCGAGACGCTTGGGCCGCCCGGTCCGCAGCGACGATCCCCTTGGCTTCCGGCATGAACAGGATGATCGCCACCAGCGGGACAAAGGCGATCAGATACGTCAGAAACGAATAGTTCCATGCGATCTCGGTCAGATTTCCAGCCACGATGGTGTAGAGGATGGAGAACACGAACTGGCACACCATGCCCAAACCGAGCAACCTCGTTCGCATCTCACCGTCGAAGAACGCAATGATGGAGGCGGCTCCGACCGGGAACATGATGCCCAAGCCTATGCCGACGCCGATGCGCGATCCGATGACGAGCGTGTAGTCGGTCATATCGGGCATAAGGAACGGGAACGCTCCGCTTAACGTCATGATTACGATGCCCACGATGGCTGCCGGCCTGAAGCCTATTCGATGCAAGACGGCGCCAGACGCGATGCTCACCGGAACCGAGACGATGCCGGTGATGCTGTTGGCCAGCATGATGGTGGTCATATCCGTGTTCTGGAAATGAGCGGCAAACGCGGCGATCGACGGCGTGAGGATGGTGAATTCGCTCATGGTGCAAAAGATCGCCAAGATGCCGATTATTACCAAAACAGGAGACTTGCCGTTGAACTTATCGGTAGCTTGCATACGGTTTCCCCTTTTCAATTAGGCGCCGCCCGCCCTGCGCGGCCGTTCGGCCACGCAGGGCGTCGCAGATCCGGGCGGCGCGTTCAGATAATGCGCGCAACGGCTGCCCTACGGCAGGAAGATGACCGCCTTTTCCCCTATCTCATCGGCGGCCTTCGCCAGCTCCTCGATGCTGCCGTAGCGCATGACCTTCGCCTGGCAGTGCTGCACGCATGAGGGCTCTTTGCCTTGGGCGACGCGATCGGCGCACAAGTCGCAGATCTCGGTCGGCACGGGCAGGCAATCCCAGTGCCACGATCCGTCGGGAAGCTTCCATGGACCGTCCTCGGTCACTTTGATTCCCCATTTGCCCAGCGGCACGTCATGCTCGTTCTTGCAGGCGATCTCGCACGAATGGCAGCCGGAGCAGTACTTGTAGTTGATCAGCAAACCGTTTTTCATCGTGGTCCCTCCTCCCTATTCGTCCGTGACCTTGTAGATGTTGCAGATCTGACACTTGAAGGTATTGCCGAAGCCCAGCTTGCCGATGACCTTGTGCGGCATGATCATGTTGATGTTGGACTGGCGGAAACCGAACAGATTGGGCTCCTCGCCGTCCTGCTCCGGGAACCACCAGCCGTGATGGGCATGCACCACGCGTTCGTCGAGGCCCTCGGTGAGGTGAGCGACCTGTTTGACGCGGCCGTTCTGGTTCTCGATCCACACCCAGTCTCCCTCGGCAATGCCGAGCCTCTCCGCCGCCGCAGGGTTGATCTCGACCGTGGGTTGCGGGTCGATCTCGCGCAAACGGTCTATCTGACGATGCTCGGAATGGAACGACGTGTACTTGCGACCGCCGGTCGTGAGCACGAACGGGTACTGCTCGAACAGCTCCGGCGTCGAATAGGGGCTGAAGGGGGGTTCCTGGAAATAGGGCAGCGGATCGTCGCCGAACTGCTGGTAGGCGGTCGACCACAGCTCCACGCGACCGGTCTGCGTCATGTACCCCGGCTGACCGTCGAAGCGCATGAGGCCCTTCTCGCATTTGCGGTAAACCTCTTCGGGTTGCACGACCACGTCCTCGCGCAGTTCCTCCCACGTCATGTCGCCCGGGACCTCGACCTGGGTCATGTAGTCCTCGATGCTCGCGAACTGCTTCCAATACTCGGGGAACATGCGCTCGCCGATCTTCATCATGAACTCGAGATCGCTCACGCCCTCGACCACGTCGACCGCCTTGTTGCACGAGCCTTCGAACGCCACGTTGAACCCATAGTGCGACTCGACCAGCGTGTTGTGCTCGGCAAACGTCTTGAGCGGAATGACCAAGTCGCACAGAGCCATGGTGGTGGGGTTCTGGAACAGCTCGGTGGCGGCGCAGAACTCGAAGCTCGACTTCATGGCCTGCAACCAGCGCTCCTGCGCGGCCGTGATGGCGCCGCCCACCAGGTTCGAGCTCTGGAACACGCCCATGCGTAGCCGGTAGGGCTCCTGCGTCTCGAGCGTATCGAGCACCGAATCAGGATGGTTCGTGGACATGAGCTGGCAGACGAAGGGGAACTCCGCGGCGCCGATGCGCTTTTCGAACAGCTCCGGCGTCACCGTGCCCGCCTCCATGGCCCGGTTGATCATGTCGACGTTCGTGTCGTCTTCGATGGGCAGGCCCAGCGTGTTGCCGCCGGGAACGTCCAGGTTGTCGGTGATGGCCATGAGCGACAGCAGCGCCTGGCCCACCTGGATGCCGTTGGGGTTCTGGTCCACGGAAAGGCCCCAGCCGATGGCGCTGTGCTTGCTCGTAGCGTACTTGCGGGCGGCCTCGACGATAAGATCCTCGTCCACCCAGCAGATCTCGGCAACCTTCGACGGCGGGTACTCCTTCACGCGCTCGGCAAGCTCGTCGAAGCCGTAGCACCACTTGTCCACCGCCTCGTGGTCGTACAGATCCTCGGTGATGACTACGTTGAGCAGGCCCAGCGCAAGCGCCGCATCGGTGCCGGGACGCAGTTGCAGGTTGATTTCCGCACGGGTCCCCAGCCAGGTGATGCGCGGATCGACGCAGATGAGCTTCGTGCCGTAGTCCTTCATCATGTCGATGACCGCATGCCCCCACAGACCGTCGGCGTTCGACTTCAGCGGCTCCTTGCCCCAGAGCATGATGTACTTGGGCGCTTCCCAACCGGGATGATCGTAGCGGTCGGCGTAGCGAGCCGCGTAATCGATCTCAGGGTAACCGCCGCCCATGAGGTAGGCCATCGACGAGACGCGGGGCGCGTAGCAGGCCCAGCCGCTTTGCGCGTAGCAGGCGTTCGGCGTGCCGAATCCCATGAACGCCAGCTCGTTGTGGTACTTGGTGGCCTCGCGACCCGTTCCGCAGAACACGACGATGGACTCGGGGCCGTACGTCTCGGAGAAGTAACGGGTTTTCTCTTCAAGCAGATCGAACGCCTCGTCGAGCGTGATGCGCTCCCACTTGTCCTTGCCGCGATCTTTGGGATCGCGCTTCAGAGGGTACATGATGCGATCCTTGTGGTACATCACGTCCTTGAGCGCCAGGCACCGCGGGCACAGCGCGCCCTTCGTGATCGGATGCTCGGGATCGCCCTCGACCTCGACGACCTTGCCGTCTTTGACATGCAGCTGGATGCCGCACCCCACCGGATGGCACCCCGGGGGCGACCAAGCGCAGGTTCGAACGATGGTCTCACCGTTCTCTTCGCGTTTCCATGGCTTGCCCATGAGCCCACTTCCCTTCTCTCGTTTGCTTTTGCTGTGAAGCTGCGGTCCGCGGCCGCCATGCCCCCGCGCCGCTCTCGCGCCTTGCGAGACCCCGACCGAGCCCTTGAGCCGATGATAGGCAGGAGGGACCTTTCTGCTCAACCAACGTTTCGAGCCTCGTTTTCAGTGGGGCTCACCGAAGCGACCTCGGTGTCCGACGCCATTGAACGTTTCGTCCCGATTGTCCAATCGCTCGGGCTTTCGCCAGATCGAACAGCCTCTACAATGTGGGCCACAACGATGGGAACGGCCGCGAGGAGGTTCGGACATGCCGGGATCAATGCACGTGTGCAACCCGTACTGCGGGCGCTGCAAACCCCCGAAAGAACCGCTGCTAACCTGTCCCGCATGCGGAACCTTGAACGATCCCGAGCAAGGCGAGTTCGAACGATGCCGGAAGTGCGGAGCCGAGCTTCCTCCGCGCATCCTGCCCGAGCCCATCGAGTGCCTGCGCATCGGCCAGATGTGCGCCCGTCCGTGCAAGCAGGGGGAAAAGCCGTCGCGCATACCGAACGCGACGTGCAGATACCACACGCCCCTCCCGTAGAGGCGTGCCGGAACGAAGGAGGAAACCGTGCCCAAAAAGCAGAGTCGCCGAGACGCGGCTTCAGTTGAAACCGCGCAAGCGAAGCGATCCGACGCCATGACCGCATCGGGCGGACGTCAAGCGTCGCCGGCGAAGCCCGTCTACCAAAGCGCCTTGAAGGTGGGCTTGGTGGTGCTCGTCGTCGGCCTCTCGGTGGCGTGCGTGCAATACAAAGTGCCCACCATCATGACCGCCATCGCGCCGCGCTTCCACCTCAGCACCGACGCCTCCTCGTGGCTCATGTCCATCTTCACCCTTGCCGGCATCTTCTTCGCGCTGCCGGCAGGCGGCATGGCGCAGCGCTTCGGCTTCAAGAAGGTCATGCTCTGCTCATCGGCGCTCATCGTGGCCGGTTCGGTCATCGGCCTTTTGGCCGGCGGCAACGGTGTCGTGCTCATAGCCTCGCGCGCCGTCGAGGGCATCTCGCTCACGATCATCACCACGTGCGCGCCCATCGCCATCCAACGATGCGTCAATCCCGATCGCATCGGGCTGGCGACGGGGCTGTGGGGATGCTGGGGTAGCGGAGGGGCCGTCATAGCTTCCGTCCTGACGCCGCAAATCTTTGCCAGCGCCGGATTCGAGGGCGTGTGGATCGTCTTCGCCGTCTTCGCGGCTTTCGCAGCCTTGCTGTTGCTCCTGTTCGTTCGCGAGCCCTCCCGCGCCATCGAGGCCGCCGCATCGGAGCAAAGCGCTGCGCGCGTCCCGCGCTATTCCGAGCTCGCCACCAAAAACGTCGCGCTCTTCCTCATCAGCTTCGTCGTGCTCAACCTCCTCATGTTGGCCCTGCTCGGCATGCTTCCCTCTGTGCTCATGCTTCCCGAAAAAGGGTTCAGCCGCGAGATGGCGGGGTTCGCCTCGACGTTCGCCTCCCTTTTGGCGCTGGTGTCCACGCCTCTGTTCGGTTTGCTGGCCGATAAGATCGGCCGCGTCAAACCACTGCTCGTGTTCACTTTGACCATGCTGGGGCCGTGCCTGTTCCTCATGTACACGCAGACCGGCATGCTGTTCTGGGTGGGCGCCGCAGCGCTGGGATTGCTGGGCTTTGGCAGCATCGGGCTGTCTATAGCGGCTTGGATGCAGATCATCCCCCGTCCCGAGCTGGTGCCGAAGGGCATGGGCGTTTTGACCCTCGTCCAGAGCGTGGGGCAGTTTTTGGGCACGTTCCTCGTGCAGATACTGCTCGGGCCCACGTTCGAGAACTGGTTCTTCGCGGGAATCGTGCTCATGGTCGTCGGCCTGCTGGGTGCCGGAGCCGCAGCGATGGTGCGTTTCCGTTGAGCCGAAGTTGAACGTTCGGTTTTTTCGTTCGGCTCCCCCTCTAACCTCCCCGTTGCCAAGCCCACTCGACCGGTTATAATCGAACAGGTGCGACTGAGGTCGATGCCTCGAGCGCAATGCGAAAGAGTTTGGGGGAACTCATGAACGCTGATTATGCAGAGCAGGAGGAAATCTACTCAAGGGCTTTTCGAACGAAGATGGACATCGCCCGCGCGTTCGACAAGCTCTGCGAGACGCAACCGTTCTCGAAGGTTCGCATCGACGCCATCGCCAAGGAAGCGGGAATCAGCCGCTCGAGCTTCTATTACCACTTCGACGATCGAAACGCCGTCGTGCAATGGCTTTCACTGTACTTCTACGCCAGCGGCATCGACCAGACCGGTCGCACGCTCACCTGGTTCGAAGGGCACATGAACACCACGAACGGGTTCCGGCGGTTCCGCACGCTGTTCATAAGCGCCGCCGACAGCAGCGAATACGGTGCCGGGGGCCCGTTCTTCATGCGCCACCGACAGGACAACCTCGCCGAGACGATCACCGAGTACCGGCACCTCGAGCTCACCGATCGACTGAAGTTCCAGATCGAAGCTCTCCCCCATGCCGAAAAAGTCATGACCGACAACTTCGAGCGCGGCTGCTATCGCTACACGCTCAAGGAGTTCTGCGAGCTGTTGGTGAGCTTGGTTCCGAAAGACCTTTACGAGGCGCTGGAAACCCCTTTGACGAGAACGGCGAACAAAGGGGATTTCTTCCGAAGCATCTGAGCTTGCCCGCCTACCGCCTCGGCAGCGCCTTCCGCACGGCTCGGGCGGTGAGCACGCCGGCGACCAGTTTCACGCCGTCGACGACGAGGAACGGCGCGACCGCCGTGGCGAACGCGGCCTCGGGCCCGAGGCCCGCCACGCCCATGAGCTGGATCCAGCCGCACACGTACATCACCAGCAGAAACAAGAAACCAGCCACGACGTCGACAGCAAGCGCACGACGCTTTACCCTGCCGCCTCTCGCAACGCCGTCGCCCGTTTCGCCCTCGTTCGCCGCACCGCGCCGCAGCCGCATATCCGCAAGCCGGAGGAACGCCAGCGCCACGACGGCCCCCAGCAAGAATCCCCACAGAAAACCGCCCGTCGGGCCGGCCAGCACGCCTATGCCGCCGCGCATGGACGAGAACACGGGCAGCCCCACGGCGCCGATGACCAAATACCCTCCGATGGCCGCAAGACATTCGCCCGGCGTCAACACCAGCAGCGCGAACACCATCACGAACGTCTGCAGCGTGAACGGCACCGGCCCGAACGGCACCGACACCCACGCCGACACCGCCATGAGCGCGATGGACAGCCCCACGAACGCCACCGAGCGCGTGCGGACGCGCGACGCGCCCTTCAACTCCTTTGCCTGTTCCATGGTTCGAATCTCCTTCTCGGACGCATGCGCCGATACGCTTTTGCTTGTCGTTCACCAGCCTAGCGCATGGCACGGCACCGCGTCTCCCGAGAAGACCGCAGAGGGTGACAACGCGAAGGCGGCTCGCCGGCCGCCTTCGCAGGTTAACTTCGGTTATGAGAAGGTGTGAGGCTAGAACTTCGCCTCGATCTCGCCGCGCTCGAGCTTCTTCAGGCGGCGCATCTCCACGATGATGAAGATGACGGTGGTGAAGATGGACAGGAAGTCCGCGAGCGGCGTGGCGAAGTACAGCGCGTCGAGCCCGGTGAACTGGGACATGATCTGCGGCAGCACCTCGGGAAGCGCGAACAGCAGCGGCACGAGGAACAGTATCTGGCGCGTGAGCGACAGCACGATGGACTTGAGCGGCTGCCCCGTGGCCTGGAAGTAGTTCGACCCCACGATTTGAAAGCCCACGAATGGCAGCATGAAGAGCTGCACCTTGAGCGCGAACACCGTGAAGTCGACGAGACCCGGGTGCGTGATACCGAACACCCCCACAATGGCCTCGGGGAACAGGTGCACGACGGCCCACATGACCGTACCGAGCACCGTGGCGCCGGCGATGCCGCACCACAGCGTCTTGCGCACGCGGCCGATGAGCTTCGCGCCGTAGTTGAAGCCCAGCAGCGGCTGGATGGCCACGGCCACGCCCACGAGCGGCAGCACGGTGAACATGGCGATGCGCTGCACCACGCCGATGGACGCGAGCGCGTCGTCGGCCCCGATGGGGCTGAGCGCGCCGTATTTCACGAGCATGCTGTTGATGACGAAGTTCACCACCGCCATGCCCGCCTGCACGGCGAAGCTGGCGAACCCGAGCGACAGGATGGTGCCGATGACCTTGAGATGCGGGGTCATGTAGCGGAAATGCAGCTTGAGCGGCACCTTCTTCGTGAAGATGAAGTACCACAGCACCGACACGCACGAAGCGCCCTGGCCGATGATGGTGGCGAGCGCGCTGCCCTCCACGCCCCAGCCGAACCGAAGGACGAACAGGTAGTTGAACACCAGCGACACCACCAGGCCTATGAGCATGGTGACGAGCGCGCGGTTGGGCGCGCCGGCCGTGCGGATGAAGTTGTTCACGCCCATGCCGATGCACTGGAAGATGAAGCCGAAGCAGATGATCTGCAAAAACGCGTGCGCGTAGGGCCGCACGTCGTCGGTGGCGCTCGAAAGCGTGAGCAGGCTGTCGATGACGGCCGGGTTCAGCGCCGCGATGCCCACGATAGCCGACACCACCACGCTCAGCAGCACCGTGTTGCCCAGGCTGATCTCGGCGTCCACGCGCCGTCCCTCGCCTAGGCGCAAGGCCGCAAGCGCGTTGCCGCCGTTGCCGATGAGCATGGATATGGCCATGAACACGATCATGATGGGGTTGGTCACCGTGGCGGCGGACAGGCCGATCTCGCCCATGGCCTGGCCGAGGAAGATGGAGTCGACCACGTTGTAAGCGCCGTTCACCACCATGCCCAGGATGGCGGGAATGGCGAACTCCGTGATGAGCCGCGGGATGGACGCCGTGCCCATGCGGCTGACCTTGCTGTCGCGCTCGGGGTTCTTCGGGTCTTTGCCGAGCGGCGCGCCCGTGCTTTCTTCGTTGAGGTCGAGGGGGAGTTTCGCCTTCGTCGCTGCAGCTGCTGCCATGTCTCGAGGTGCCTTTCTCATTTTTGCGGAACGAGATATTTTACTCGCGCGCACATACTTAGGAGAACACCTTGCGAGCGGATACACAAACCGACCATAGCGAATCGCCGCCAATGGACTGATTCAAGCGCTAGGCGGCAGAAAGAGCGTGCGAAGGGACGCGAATTTTTTCGATTTCGAGCGAGCCTTACACCAGATGGGCCTCGCCGGAGGCAACCGGCACGAGAACGCCGTCAAGCGCGCACAGGACCAAGCGACCGAACTCGTCCACTGAGGCAACGACCCCTTGGGCGACCGGCTCTCCGGATCGGTTCACCATGCGCACACTGCGTCCGGTGAGGCTGGCGTGCGCAGCGTACTCTTCGACAAGCGGAGCAAAGCCTTCGGACAGCCACGCGCGGTACAGCGGCGCGTAAGCCTGCAGCACAGCGTCAGCCACGTCGTCAATGCCGCCTTGGAAGCCCAGTTCGGAAAGGTAGACGGGAACGTTCTTGCCGCCCACCCTCGCATCGTCGCTCGCAGCTGGCGGCACCACGTTCACGCCGATGCCCACGCACACCCCGCCCGCATGCGCCTCTAACGAGATGCCGCACAGCTTGCGAAAAGCAGCGCCCCCCGCAGGTTGACCGGTCGCAGGTTGGGCGGCCGCAGCGTCGGCCGGTTCGGGCGGCCGGCAGGCCAGAGGAACCACCAAGTCGTTGGGCCATTTAACCAGCACGCGATCGGCAGATTCGGCCGGCAACAGCGCAGCGGCGGTGCGGCGCACGGCCAAGCCGGTCACGAGGCTCAGGGTGGGCAGCACGGCAGCATCCACCTGCGGGCGCAGCAACAACGACAGATACAAACCGCCTTCGGGGCTCGCCCATGCGCGGCCCTGCCTCCCGTAGCCACCCGTCTGGCGCAGCGCGCGCACGGCCAAGCCCTCGGGCTCGCCAGCTTCGAGCGCACGCTTCACCTCGTCGTTCGTCGAGGTTGTCTCGTCGAGCTGTCGAAGGCGGAATTCAAGCATGGGCATTCCCTCTCGCAAGTTGAACGTGCGACGCCAAGAACATCTTAACAGGTGGAACGTAGGGGCGCTCTCCTGAGCGCCCGCTCGCGCGGAGCGCGAGAACGCGGGCTGCGGCTGGTTTTCCGGCTTCGCCGGAACGGGCGCTCAGGAGAGCGCCCCTACGAGGGCTTCCGTTGCGGAGGGGGCATCGCATCCCTACCTCCCGTATGAGCGGTTTTCCCCGCTGCCGCAGAGCCGCACGCGCCTTACAGCCGTGTCGCCTTCCCCACCGTCACCTGGTCCGCGGTCACGGGGGTGCCGTCGGCCAGCACGTGGTTCGGCAGCAGCTCCAACAGCGGCTGCACCACGAAATCGCGCTCGAGGGCGCGCGGGTGTGGCAGCGTGAGCAGGTCGTTGTCCGTCACGTAGAGCTGGTAGTCGATGATGTCCAAGTCGCAGGTGCGCGGGCCGTTCTCGATCTCGCGCACGCGGCCCAGGCTGTTCTCGATGGCGTGCAGGTAGCCCAAGAGCTCCTTGGGCGCCAAACCGGTGCGCAGCAGCGCGACGGCGTTTACGAACGTGTCCTGGTCCAGATAGTAGGCCGGCTCGCTCTCGTAGAAGCCGGAGATGTCGATGATCTGCGAGTCGGGCAGCGCGCACAGCTCGGTAACGGCTTGGTTCAACAGCGCGATCTTGCCCTCGCGCTCCTCGCCCGGCTCGGCCACGAGCGGCACGTTGCAGCCCAGGCCCAGCAGCACGTAGGGGCGCAGGTCGGCCAGCGCCTTCACCGTTTCGGCCACGTTGTGCGTGCGCACCACGTTCGCCCCCAGCTCGCAGGCCATGAGCGCCTCGGCGGCGGACGCGTGGTCGCGCGCGGCCGGTTCGTCGATACGGTAGGCGTAGCCGATGTAGCTCTTGCGCGAGAGCGCCGCCATCACGGGGTAGCCCAGCCGTGCGAACTCCTGGAAGTTGCGCACGAGCTCGATGGTCTGCTTCGGCGTCTTGCCGAAGCCGGGACCGGGATCGATGCAGATGCGGCCCCGCGCGATGCCCGCCTCCTCCAGCACGGCCGCGCGGTCGCGCAGGTAGTCGCGCACGTCGTTCACCACGTCGTCGTACACGGGATCGTCCTGCATGGTGGCCGGATCGCCCAGCATGTGCATGACCACGAGACCCGCGTCGCAGCCGCGCGCCACCTCCACCATGGCCGGGTCGCGGAAGCCGGACACGTCGTTCACGATGGACGCCCCCGCCGCATAAGCGGCGCGGGCCACCTCGGCGTGACGCGTGTCGACGCTTGCGCACATGCCGCGCTCGGCCAGCGCGCGGATCACCGGCAGCACCCGGTCCAGCTCTTCCTCCACGCTCACGGGCGCGGCGCCCGGACGGGTTGACTCGCCGCCCACGTCCACGATGGCGGCACCCTCCTCTACCATGCGCTCGGCATGGGCGATCGCGGCTTCGAGCCCTTCGTGCTCGCCGCCGTCGGAGAAGGAATCGGGGGTAACGTTCAAGATGCCCATGACGATGGGCATCTTGGTGTCGAACTCAAACGAAGCGCAGCGCCAGATCATCTACTTCTCTCCGTCGCCTTTCTTGTCGTCCTTGCGGTCGGCCGGCTTGCCGTCCTGCGCACCCGTGCCGTCGCCCATCATCTCGCGGAAGCCCTTCTCGAGCTCGCCCAGGAAATCGTTCGATCCTTCGGTGCGCTGCTCGCCGGCAGGCGCGGAGGGCGTCGAGGCGCCGGGAGCGGGAATGCCGTCAACGCGATCCTCTTCGGAGGGCTCGCGGAACGGCGGGTTCGGGTTCTGATCGCCCGGCTCCACCGGTTCTTCTTTCCAGTTCGGGTCGGCCAGCTTCGCGTCGCGGGCGCGGGCGGCGGCCTCTTCGGCCTCGTGCCGCGCGTTGATCTCGCCCTCGTGCTTCAGGTACTCGTCCCACGTGTTGTCGAGCAGCGCCAGGCACGCCTCGCCTTCCACCGTCTCGCGCTCCAGCAGCACGCTGGCCATGAGGTCCATCTGCTCGCGATGGGCGACCAGTATCTCGTAGGCGCGGTCGTGCGCGTCCTTCATGATGCGGGCCACCTCGTCGTCGATGCGCTTGGCCGTCTCCTCGGAGTAGTCCTGCGTGTTGCCGTAGTCGCGGCCCAGGAACACCTCGTGGTTGGGCTGGCCGAACACCTGCGTGCCCAGCTCGGCGCTCATGCCGTACTGCGTGACGATGGCGCGGGCCATCTTCGTGGCGCGCTCGAGGTCGTTCGAAGCGCCCGTGGTGATGTCGTCGCAGAAGATCTCCTCGGCCACGCGGCCGCCCATGAACACGGCCAGCTCGTCGCGCATCTCGCCGAGCGAGTTGAGAACCTTGTCCTCCTTGGGGATGGACAGCGTGTAGCCGAGCGCGCGGCCGCGCGAGATGATCGAGATCTTGTGCACCGGGTCGGCATGCGGCAGCGTGTGCCCCACCAGGGCGTGGCCGCTCTCGTGGTAGGCGATGGTGTGCTTCGTCTGTTCGTCCAGCACGCGGCCCTTGCGCTCCGGGCCGGCAATGACGCGCTCCATGGACTCGGACACCTCGCGCTGCGTGATGATCTTCTTGCCGCGGCGCGCCGTGAGCAGCGCCGATTCGTTCATGAGGTTGGCCAGATCGGCACCTGTGAAGCCGGGCGTGAGCTTGGCCACCTTCGCCAAGTCGACGTCGCTGCCGATGGGCTTGTCCTTCGAGTGCACTTGCAGGATCTTCTCGCGGCCCTTCACGTCGGGCGCGTCCACCACGATCTGGCGGTCGAAGCGGCCGGGGCGCAAAAGCGCGGGGTCGAGCACGTCGGCGCGGTTCGTGGCGGCGATGAGCACCACGGAGTCGTTGGACTCGAAGCCGTCCATCTCCACGAGCAGCTGGTTCAGCGTCTGCTCGCGCTCGTCGTGGCCGCCGCCGAGGCCCGTGCCGCGCTGGCGGCCCACGGCGTCGATCTCGTCGATGAAGATGATGGCCGGGCTCGCGTCCTTAGCCTGCTGGAACAGGTCGCGCACGCGGCTGGCGCCCACGCCCACGAACATCTCCACGAAGTCGGAGCCCGAAATGCTGAAGAACGGCACGCCCGCCTCGCCGGCCACGGCGCGCGCAAGCAGCGTCTTGCCGGTGCCCGGAGGGCCCACCAGCAAACAGCCGCGCGGGATCTTCGCGCCCATGGACTGGTACTTCGCGGGGTTCGCCAGGAAGTCCTTGATCTCCTGCATCTCCTCCACGGCCTCGTCCACGCCGGCCACGTCGGAGAACTTCACGTCGGGGCGCTCCTCGATGGACTTCTTCGTCTTGGCCTTGCCGAACGACATCTGCGAGTTGTTCGCCTTCTGCATGGAGTTGAAGAAGAAGAACAGCAGCGCGCCGATGGCGATGATGGGCAGCAGCGTGATGAGGATGTCCACGAACCCGGAGGGCAGGTTCACCTGGTAGGGGATGTTCGGATGCGCGGCCATGAGCTCGCCGAGCGAGTCCTGGCCCACGTAGGTGGACGTGAAGTTGTGCTCGGTGCCCAGCGTGGCCGCACCCACGTCGGACGTGCCCACGCCGCCGAGCGATTTGCCCGTGTCGGGGTTCTTGAGCGTGGCCATGCGGGCGTTGAGCGCCTGGAAGGCCTCGTTGAACGCGTCGGCGCCCGTCGAGCCCGCCGTGACGGCCGGGAAGTACGAGCCGGAAACCGTGTGCCCGCCGGCGTCGTACACGACCTTCGTCACGCGGTCCTGCTCCACGGCCTGCACGAACTCAGACGTGATCAGACCGTCGGTGGGGGTTCCGCTGGCCGACATGTTCATGAACTGCTGGCCCACGAAGAAGGCCACGACCATGAACAGGAGGACCGATATGATGGTCGTCCTCGGACTCGGCTGCTGGAACTGCGGCTTTTTGTTTTTGTTGTCCTGTGCCATAGAGCCTGACTTTCCTTCCCGAACGGCCGACCGCGGCTTCAGGCGAGGGGTTCTCACCCACCGCCGTTCGAGCCGCTGCCGCTCGCCTGCCTGCGGACGGAAGGCGCCGTCTGGAGCGCCTTTCCGTCCGCCGCAGAAACGTCGTTAGTAAACCTCCGGCTTCAAAATGCCGATGTAGGGCAGGTTGCGGTAGCGCTCCGCGAAGTCCAGCCCGTAGCCGACGATGAACTCGTCGGGGCATTCGAACCCGATGTATTTGCAGTCGATCTTCGCCTGAGCGCGCGTCTGCTTGCGCAGCAGCGTGGCCACCTCCACCGAGGCGGGATGGCGCGACGCCAGGTTTTTCAGCAAGTACGTCAAGGTGAGGCCGGAGTCGAGGATGTCCTCGGCCACGATGACGTGGCGTCCTTCGATCTCGGATGTGAGGTCCTTCAGGATGCGCACGACGCCGGAGCTCTTCGCCCCGTTGCCGTACGACGAGATGGCCATGTAGTCCATCTCCACCGGCAGCTCGATCTTGCGGGCCAGGTCCGCCATGAAGATGGCCGCCCCGCGCAACACGGAGATGAGCACGATGCCGTTCTCGTCCGCGGTATGGGCGTAGTCGCGTGTGATGGCGCGGCCGATCTCGCCCACGCGCTCGGCGATTTCCTCTTCGGTGAACAGTACCTCCGCTATGTCGCTATGCACAAGCCTGCATCCTTCGTCGCATCCGCGCTCCACCGCCCCACGCACCGCGCGCTGCACGGTAGGTGAGCTGCGGCGTCACGCTTACCTTGAATGCGGTTAGTGTACCATTGCGCCCCTCGTAAAAGGCGACGAGACGGTAACGCCGGGCGAAGGGCCACGATTTTTACATTTGGCGTGGGAACAGGGCGTATAGGTTGAAGGAAACGAGCGCTGGAGAGGCGGGCCGGAAGCGCCGAGCCGCCTTGCGGGCGCTATGCCACAGGCGCCATCAGGTCGGGGAAGTCTTCCCTCAGGCGGCCGACGGGCAGGCCGATGACCGTGTCCATCGCGCCCTCGACGCGGTCGACGAAGTCGGCTCCGGCGCCTTGGATGGCGTACGCGCCCGCCTTGTCGAACGACTCGCCCAGCTTCAGGTAGGCGGTGATCTCCTCGTCGGTGAGGTCGCGGAACGTCACGGCGGCGCGATCGACGAACGTGCGGAAGCCCACGGAGATCTGCTCCACCTCGGGCGCGGCGACCATCCACACCGACACGGCCGTGAGCACCTCGTGCGTGCGCCCCGACAGACGGCGCAGCATGCGTTTGGCGTCGGAGATGCTCGCCGGCTTGCCGAATATCTCGCCGTCGAGCACGACCATGGTGTCGGCGCCCAGCACGGCGGCGATGCCCAGATAGTTCTCGGACAGCACCTCCTGCACCACGGCGCCCGCCTTGCGCTCGGCGAGCTTCTTGGCAGCCTCGGGCGGGTCGGCCAAAAGGTCGGCGTCGAGCGCCTCGTCGACGTCGGACACGCGTACGGCGAAGGCCACGCCCGCGTCCTCGAGCAGCTGCTTGCGTCGCGGCGAGCCGCTGGCCAGGATGAGGTCGATGACGGGTTGCTCCTGCGCGTCGGCAGCCTGCGCGTTCGACGCGGCCGCCCCGTTGGTGTTCTGTTCGTTTTCCATGCCCGATATTGTAGCGCAACCCGACGCACCCCGCGCCGCGATCTCCGCTTACGGCGCGCAGCGGGCATTCGGCCGACGCAGACGATGACTGCCGCTCGTCCCCGCCACTCCGAATGCAGTCCAGAGTCGTTCGCGCTCCATTATCCTGAGCGCACGCCGAAGGTGCTCCCACCCCGTCGTACCGGACGAAGGCGTTTGGCGCTGATCAGCTAGCCCCTCTTGCGGCGGGCGCGGAAGGTGGCCATGGGCTCGATGCGGACGCCGTGCTTGTTGGCGCTGACGGCCAGATCTCCCTGGATGTTGGCCACATAGCCGCCGCGCGGGGCGCCGCTGGCATCATAGGCGGCGAGCACGGCCTCCACCGAGGCGGTTTCAACCCGCGCTTCCGAGCCCAGCATCAGACCCAGCACGCGCACGACCGCGCGGCGCTGCATCGGACGCGGCTCGGCGCCCAGCGCGGGTGCCAGCACGCAGCCTGCGCCGTGGTCGACGCCCAGGGCCTCGGCTTGCTCCAGCCACGATGCCTGGCGCTCCACCAGGGCCTCGGCCTGCGCTTCCAGCATATCGTCCTCGTCGGCGACGAGTTTCATGGTGCGGCACAGCACGTCGAGCAGCTGCGGGTTGCGTTCTTTGGCACGCGGCACGATCTCGTGGCGCACGTAGGCGCGGAAGCGGTCGGTGTGGGCGTTCGTCGCGTCCTCGCGCCAGAGGTTCCCCTCCGCTTCCACGGCCACCGGCTCGCCCGCCCGCTCGCGTTCGACCAGATAGGAGCGCAGGTCATCGCGGCTCACGTCCAACAGCGGCCGGACCACGGGGCCGTTGCGGTAGCGCATGGCGCGGAAGCCGCCCGGCCCCGTGCCCACGATAGAGCGCATGTAGAAGCTCTCCACGCGGTCGTCGGCCGTGTGCGCCGTGACGATGCGCCCGTCGGCGAGCGGCGCGGCCGCGTGGAGGCACAGGCTCTCGAGCGCCTCGTTGGCCGCCAGGTAGCGTTCGCGCCTTGCCACGGCCTCCACGTTCTCGCCGGTGCGCGCGGCCTCGCGGGCGATGTCGATCTCGCAGGTGAACAGCGGAATGCCCAGCAGTTCGGCCAGCTGCGCGACAAAGCGCGCATCGGCGTCGGCATCCTCGCCCCGCAGCTGGTGGTTCACATGCAGCATGGCCAGCTGCCCCAAGTCTCCGGCCTCGTGCAGTTCGGCAGCCAGGTAGGCGAGCGCCGTGGAGTCCGAACCGCCCGACACCATGAGCAACGCCGGCGTGTCCGGACCTCCCAGCGCCCGTTCGGCGAGGGCGTCCCTCATGCGGTCGATGACGGAGGTTGCGGACATGGTCTTCCTTTCGCGAGTTTCGCACGCGGCAAGCGTAACCGCGCTTTCCCGCGATTATACGCCACCGCCGCAAAACCGAACCGCCGGAGGAAGGCGCGACTGAGTGGCGGAGCAACCGAGTGATGCCGCGCGGCGCCTGCCGTGACGCTTCCCGCTGGCGCCGCGCGGGATCCTTCGACTCCGCTCACTACGTTCGCTTCGCTCAGGATGACAGAAGGGCGGAACCTTTGCGCTTCGCTCGCTCAGGACGACAGCGCGTCGGCTTGAGGAATGCCGATAGCGGTTCGAACCGCCCATTCAGCACCATGCACGGGCATAAGGACGCCTCGCTCTTTTTGGGATGCCCGAAGAGCGCCCTCTACTCGAACAGCGGGGTGGACAGGTAGCGCTCGCCCGTGTCCACGGCGAACGTCACGATGGTCGTGCCGCGCGCCTCGGGATGCTCGGCCACCAGCTTGCGCACGGCAGCGGCGTTCGCCCCCGAGGATATGCCCACGAGCAGGCCCTCCAGCGAGGCGAGGTCGCGCGCGGCGGACAGCGCGTCGGACGTCGGCACGGACAGCGCGCCGTCGAGCGCGCCCAAATCGAGCGTGGCGGGGATGAAGTTCGCCCCGATGCCCTGGATGCCGTGGGACGCGGGCGCGAGCTCCTCGCCGGCCAGCGCCTGCGAGACAAGTGGGCTTTCCGTCGGCTCGACCGCGTAGAACTTCGTGGGCGCGCCTTGGGCGCGCAGGTAGTGGGCAACGCCCGAGATGGTGCCGCCCGTGCCGGCGCCGGCCACCACGTAGGCGGGAAATCCGCCCAGCTGGCGCACGATCTCGGGGCCGGTGGTCTCCTCGTGCGCGCGGGGGTTGTCGGGATTCGTGAACTGCCCCACGACCCACGCGCCCGGCACCTCATGCGCGATCTCCTCGGCGCGCGCCACGGCGCCGGCCATGCCCGCGGCCGCCGGCGTGAGCTCGAGCTTCGCGCCGTAGGCCGCCATAAGGGCGCGGCGCTCGCGGCTCATGGACTCGGGCATGGCGATGATCACGTCGTAGCCGCGCGCGGCGCCGATCATGGCGATGGCCACGCCGGTGTTGCCGCTCGTGGGCTCCACGAGCACCGTGCGGCCCGGCGCGATCTCGCCGCGCTCCTCGGCGCGGTCGATCATGCTCTTCGCGGCGCGGTCCTTGATGGAGGCGCCGGGGTTGGCGGCCTCGTACTTCGCGTACACGTCGGCGCCCACGTCCTGCGAGAGCGCGTCCAACCGCACGAGCGGCGTCTCGCCGATGATCTGCGATACTTGATCTGCCATTTCAATCTCCTAGCGTTTCAGTAGGTTTTTGCCTATAGTAGCACGCCTTCGTGAAATGGCAAGCTTTCGGCCGCACTATTTCACAAGGTTTTAGCCAGGAACCTCTGCTCGAACTCCTCGGGCGGGCAGGGACGGCCGAACAGGAAGCCTTGGATGCTGTCCAAGCCCATGCCGCTCACGGCTTCGTACTCCTCGGGCACCTCGACGCCCTCCAAGCACACGCGGATGCCCACGTCGTGGCACAGCTCCACCACGAAGCGGATGAACGTCGCGTCGAACGTGCTGTCCTGGATGTCGCGCACGAACGTGCGGTCGATCTTCACGATGTCGGCCGGCGACTGCTTGAGCATGCCCAGCGCCGCATAGCCGGTGCCGAAGTCGTCCATGGCCACGCGCACCCCCAGCGCGCGCACGCCGGCGAACAGCCGTTGCGCGGCCTCCTCGCTGCTGGCGAAGCAGCTTTCCGTCATCTCCACCACCAGGTTCGCAGGCGGCAGGCCCGTCAGCGACAGCGCCTCGGCGATGCTGGGCACGAGCTTCACCTCGTCCAACTGGCGGTACGACAGGTTCACGCTCATGACGAAATCGGGATCGTACGCCCGCCACTGCACGGCCGTCTCCATGGCGCGGTACAGCACCCAAGCGCCGAACGGCACGATGAGCCCGCTCTCCTCCAAAAGCGGTATGAACTCCAGCGGCGGCACTTCGCCGCAGGCGTCGCAGCTCCAGCGCGCCAGTGCCTCGGCGCCGATGACGCTGCCGTCGGCGGCGTGCACCTGCGGCTGGAACACCAGGCGGAAGCCCTTGAAATCGTGCTCGATGCTGTCGCGCAGACGCTCCACCAACTCCAGCGTGCGCGAGCGCTCGGCCAGTATGCTCGGCGAGAACGACACGCGCCGCTTCTTGCCGTGGCTCTTGGCGTACTCGAGCGCGTAGTTCGCGAATTTCACCAGATCCTCGTAGGTTCCCGCATCGTCGGGATACTGCGCGCATCCCGCCGAGAGCGTGCAGTAGAACTTCTTGCCCTCGTGCGTTTGCTGGCGTCGGAACGCCTGGTGCAGCGCTTGGTAGACGTCGGGAAGGGCGGCAGCGTCGTCGCCGCGCGCCACGACGGCGAACTCGTCGCCGTCCAGCCGGTACACATGGGCGCGTCCCACGAGGGCGCTCTGGATGCGATGGGCGATGATGCGTATGACGTCGTCGCCGAACCCCCGGTCGTACCGGTCGTTGATATGGCGCAGGTCGTCGATGCCCAGTACCATGAGGCCCAGGCGCTCGTCGGCGTGCGTCTCCAAGGCACGGCGCACCGCGTCCTCGAACTCGAACTTGTTGAACAGCCCGGTGAGGGGGTCCACCTCGTTCTTCTTCTCGAGGTTGGCGATGAAACCCGCGAACAGGCAGGGCTCGCCGTTCGCATCCGGCACCACCGTGCCCCGGCAGCGCAGCCACACCCACTCGCCCACGCGGTTGCGCGCGCGGTACTCCACGCAGTGGCGCATCGCCCGCCCGTCGACGATGTCCTGGTTCGACTCCATGAACGCTTGGTAGTCGTCGGGGTGCACGTGCGAGCCCCACACGGCGGCCGCGTCGGCCACCACCTGCGAGGGCAGGCCGAACTCCTCCACCATGGGCTGCGGGTAGCAGAACACGCCCGTCTTCATGTTGCACACGTACAGGTAGTCGTCCGTGCTGCCGACCAGCGCGTCGTACAGGAGGTCCTTGTCGAACTCGAATGCGCGCACGTCCTCCTCGGCCAGGGCGGCATGGCGCGCAAGGGCCTCTTCGGCCCGCGCCACGCTGCGCCCGATGTGCAGGCGCCGCTTCTGCTCGTACATGCGCTCGTCAGCCAACGTGAGCACGTCGTTGATCTCGACCCTGTCGCTGGGATGCACTTCCACGATGCCGAAGCAGAAGCCCGTTTCCCGCAGATCGCTCTTCACGCGATGCGAGAGCTGGTCGTCGGCGCGCTCCATCTTGCCGCGCGCCTCCGCGGCGTCGCCCTCCACCACGCACACGAACTCGTCGCCCGAGAGGCGGAAGGCGAACTCGTCGCCCGAAAGCTGGCCGCGCACCGCGTCGGCGGCCGCGCGCAGCACCACGTCGCCCTCGGCATGGCCGAACGTGTCGTTGATCTCCTTGAGGCGGTTGATGTCGAACAGGCACACGCAGAACACGTCGCCTTCGTCGCCCGCGCCGTTGAGCCGCGCCTGCAGCCTGCCCTTGCCGATGCGGCGGGAGAGCAGCTCGGTGAGCTCGTCGATGCCGGCCGTCTTCACGTCCGTGATGTCCACGGACTGCTGGAGGTGCGCGAGCGAGCCGTCGACCCAGCGGATGAGGCTGTCGCTGTTGCGGTACACGCGTCCCGTCTTCGAGCTGGTCTCCTCCCATTCGATCACGCGGCCCGGCTCTCCGCACGCCTTGAGCTTGTCCACCGGGCAGAACGGGCAGCGACTGTCCAGGTTGCGCTGCAGCAGCTGCCAGCACAGGGCGCCTTCGGGCCGGTCGAGCCCGTAATCCTCCCGCATGGTGCGGTTCATGTACAGGATCTCGTCGGTGACGGGATCGGTCACGTACACGTTCGCGCGCATGCCGTCGAGCACGGTGTCCAGCACGAATCGGTAGGCGTCGGCCCGCACGTTGTCCGAAGCCGCCGCGCGTTCGGCGCCGTTTTCCGCGTTCTCGTCCATGGCTACCGCCCTCCCTCGCGCTGCAGAAGCGCGATCGTTTCGATATGGTCCGTATGCGGGAACATGTCCACCGGCTGCAGCACCCGCAAGCGGTAGCCGCGGCGCTCAAGGTGCCGCACGTCGCGCGCCTGCGTCTCCGGGTTGCAGGAGATGTACACCACGCGCGCGGGCGCGCACGCCGCCAGCGATTCCAGGAACTCCTCGCTCGAACCGGCGCGGGGCGGGTCCATGAGCACGACGTCGGGCCGCTCCCCCTCGGCGGCCGCCTTGCGCATGAAGGCGCCCGCGTCGTCCACAACGAACCGCGCGTTCTCCACGCCGTTGTGCCGGGCGTTCTCGCGCGCGTCGCGGATGGCCGACGCCACCGAGTCCACACCCGTGACCTGCGCCGCGCCGTGCTTGGCGGCCACGAGCCCGATGGTGCCCGTGCCGCAGTACGCGTCCACCGCGCGCTCGGTGCCGGTGAAACCCGCCAGCTCCACGGCCTGGCGGTACAGCACCTCGGTCTGCACGGCGTTCACCTGGTAGAACGACTGCGACGAGATGCGGAAGCTCAAGCCGCACAGCTGGTCCAGTATGAAGCCGGGGCCGTACAGCGTCTGCTCGCGCTCGCCCAAGATGACGTTCGTTTGGCGCTCGTTCACGTTCTGCACGATGGTGGTGACGCCCGGGCAGCGCTTGACGAGCTCGCGGCAGAACGCGCGCGAACCGGGGAACTCTCGGCCGTTCGTCACGAGCGTGACCAGCATCTCGCCGCTCGTGTGCCCCACGCGCACCACTGCATGGCGCAGAAACCCGCTGCCCGCGTCCTCGCGGTAGGACTCCATGCCGAAGCGGGGCATGAGGGAGCGGATGGTCAGGATCACGCGCTTGGCCTCCTCGTTCTCCACGAGGCACTCGTCGGTGGGCACGATGCGGTGAGAATGGGCGGCGTACATGCCGCAGAGTATCTCGTGGCGCGGGCGGCCCGCCGTGCGGCGGTCGCGCGCGTCGCGGGCGCGGTCGCCGCGTGAGCCCTTGCCCTTCGCAGCCTTGCCGGCGGGTGCCGCGGCGGCAAGCTTCTTGCCCGGCGCGTAGGGCGAGACCACTTTGTTGCGGTAACGATAGGGATCGTCCATGCCCAGGATGGGGCGCAGCTCGGCGCCGTCGATGCCGCCGAACAGCTCGACCACGCGCGCGTCCTTGCGCGCGAGCTGAGCCGCATAGGGCTCGTTCACGTGCTGGCAGGCGCCGCACGCTTGGGCATGGGGGCAGGTGGACGCACCGTCGATGCCGCGGTTGTCGGGCTTCTTACCAGACGAGGAATTTCGCATTGTCGCTGCTCCAGTGCACGTCGCGGATATAGCGTTGCAGCGCGGCACCGTCGCGTTGCTCGAACAGCCGCACGATCTCGGCATGCTCGTCGTTGGCCTTGCGCAGCAGCGCGTCGAGGTCGGCGGCGTCCACGTTGGCGTACTCGCGCTTCATGAAGTAGCGGTTGAGCTGGTGGACGAACTCGATGAGGCGCGAGTTGCCGCACTTCTCCACGTAGCAGTTGTGGAAGTCGCGCTGCAGGTCGTCGTACTTCTTGTACAGGCCCTTGTCGATGGCGAGCTGCATGGAGCCGTGCAGGAACTGCAGCTGCGCGATGTCGTCGTCGGTCATCTCGTCCACGGCCAGCAGCGCCGCGCGGCCGTCGAGGGGCGCTATGACCTCCACGATCTCGCGCGCGCTGTCTTCCGTCACGCGCTTCACGTAGAAGCCCTTGCGCGGCACGTTCTCCAGATAGCCGTCGGCGGCCAGCTGGATGAGCGCCTCGCGCACCGGCGTGCGGCTCACGCCCAGCGCATCGCATATCTGCTGTTCGCTGATTTTATGGTCGTCGCCCAGCGTGCCCCCGTCGATGAGGTCGGCGATGTAGTCGTACACGTGGTCTTTGAGCGACCGGAACTCGTTCGTCATGCTGTCCGCCTGTCAAGCTGTTTCCATGTATACCAATATACCATATCGCCTCCTGCGCTGTCCGAGGAGGGCGCCTCTCGACCGCAGCGGGTATCGCGACGAGCGCCGGTGCCGCGACGAGGTGCCGCGGAAGGCATTATCAGAGGGGCACGGTAGACATTTCGGAAAGCCGATGCCGCAGCGACACGCGTAAGGCACGAGACCGCACGCAACCGCAGGGTTCCGTCACCAACCCCGCACCTGCCCTATTGTTATTACACGATTTGGAAAAACTTCCCGTTTCCTCTTGATTGTATACAATATACAGAATACAATATTCGGCATAGCGAGCCACGAGCTCCTCCTCCAACGAAAGGATCGCCTTATGACCAAGTTCTCCAACGTCATCGTCCGCCGCCCCGCCAAGTCCATGGTCGAGGGCATCACCTCCGCGCCCGAACTCGGCAAGCCCGATTACGAGAAAGCCCTCAAGCAGCATGACGACTACATCGCGGCCCTCAAGGAGTGCGGCGTCGAGGTGACCGTCCTGCCCGCCCTCGAGCAGTTCCCCGACTCCTGCTTCGTCGAGGACCCCGCGGTCATCACGCGCTGCGGCGCCATCATCACGAACCCGGGCGCCGACAGCCGCAACGGCGAGAAGGACGAGATCGAGCCGGCCGTGCGCAAGTTCTTCGACGACGAGCACGTGAAGCACATCGTGAGCCCCGGCACGCTGGACGGCGGCGACGTCATGATGGTGGGCGACCACTTCTACGTGGGCCAATCCGCCCGCACGAACGCCGAGGGCATCCGCCAGTTCTGCGAGATCCTGGAAGGCTGGGGCCTCGAGGGTTCCGAAGTGAAGCTGGAGAAGGTGCTGCACCTGAAGACCGGCGTGAACTACCTGGAGGACGGCAACATGCTGGTGTCCGGCGAGTTCGTGACGAAGCCCGACTTCGAGCAGTACAACCGCATCGAGATCCCCGAGGATGAGGCGTACGCCGCCAACTGCATCTGGGTGAACGGCACCGTCATCGTGCCCGAGGGCTATCCCACGGTGCTCAAGGCCGTGCAGGACGCCGGCTACGAGACGCTGACCGTCGATACGTCCGAGTATCGCAAGCTCGACGGCGGCCTGAGCTGCCTGTCGCTGCGCTTCTAGCACGACAGCCGTCCTGGCAGGGAAGCCGCAGTTCACAGGCGTCTTCCCTGCCATCCTGAGCGGAGGCCGCAGGCGTCCCCCCCCCGTCGTCCTGAGCGACAGCCGTTGGCAACCCCCCCCCCTTTTGTCATCCTGAGCGGAGCGCCGCTAGGCGCGGAGTCGAAGGATCCCGCGCGGCGACAGCAGGAAGCCTCACGGCTAACGCCGCACGGGATCCTTCGACTCGCTACGCTCGCTCAGGATGACAGGTTGGGAGTTCCGCTCGCTCAGACGGGTTGGGAACTCCGCTCGCTCGCCATTCCATCGCCGCATACGGCGCGCTGCGGCTCTTGCCCGGCGCGCCGTTTCGTTTTCCGACGCTCGCACCCTTCGTGCTCTGCGTCCGCACATCCTGCAACCCCTTGAAAGGAGGGGCCATGTCTCGTGCTGTCTCGAAAAGCGCCGACAAGGGCATGATCATCGACCCGAACGGCCTGAGCCTGTTCCGCCTCACCATGATGGTGATCACCGCGAGCATCTGCGGCGGCATCTTCGCCCTGGCCGGCGACATGGCGGCCGGCGGCGCCAACACCGGCGCCGTGCTGGTGAGCTGGGCCATCTGCTTTGTCGGCGTGTTTTCGCTCATGATGTGCTTCAACGGGCTGTCGCAGGCCCGGCCCGACCTCACCGGCGGCATCTACGCGTACGCAGCCGCCGGGTTCACCAAGTACGTGGGGTTCAACTCGGCGTGGGGTTACTGGATCTCCGCCTGCCTGTCCAACGTGTCGTTCGCCATCCTGCTGTTCTCGGCGCTCGGGTACTTCTTCCACCCGTTCGAGAGCGGCAACAACCTGCTGTCGTGCGTGTGCGCGTCCATCTTCCTGTGGGTGCTCGTGGTACTGGTGGCCCGCGGCGTGAAGGAGGCGGCCGGCATCAACGTGGTGGTGACCATCGCGAAGCTGGTGCCGCTCGCGCTGTTCGTGCTGTCCATCGCGCTTCTGGGCAAGTTCGATCCCTCCATCTTCATGGAGAACTTCTGGGGCGAAGCGGGAGGCCCCGACTTCATGACCCAGGTGGTGTCCACCATGATCGCACTCGTGTGGGTGTTCACCGGCATCGAGGGCGCCGTGGTCATCTCGGGCCGCGCGAAGTACGCCCGCGACGTGGGCCGCGCCACCGTCATCGGCTTCTCTGCCGTGTTCGTGCTGTACCTGATCATCTCCGTCGAGAGCATGGGCATCATGCCCCGCGCCGAGATGGCCGCGCTGGCCACGCCGTCCATGGCCGGCATTCTGGAACACGCCATCGGGCCCGTGGGCGCGGGCATCGTGAACCTGGGCGTGGTGCTGTCGCTTCTGGGCGCCATGCTGGGCTACGTGATCATCGCCGCCGAGACGCCGTTCGAAGCCGCGCGCCAGGGCGTGTTCCCCAAGGCGTTCGCCAAAACGAACAAGAACGGCGCGCCCATCGTCACCGTGCTCATCTCGGCCGGCATCACGCAGCTGTTCCTGATCGTGTCGGTGTTCTCGTCGTCCACGTACCAGTTCTTCTACGCATGCGCCGTGTCCACCATCCTCATCCCCTACGTGTGCTCGGCCGCGTACTACATGAAGATCGCCTGGAAACGCGAATCGCTGCAACCCGATCAGGTTGTGAAGGCGCGCGTCTTGGGCACCGTCGGCTTCGTCTACACGGTGTTCCTGGTGTGGGCGGCGGGCATCGTGGGCATCATGATAACCACGATCCTGTTCGCGCCGGGCATCATCGTGTACGTCGTGGGTCAGAAGGGACGCGGCGAGCCGATACTGCCCCATGTGGCCGACAAGATCATCGCCGCCGTCATCGTGGCCGTCATGATCCTGTCCATCGCGCTCATGGCCACGGGAACCATCTCGGTGTTCTAAGGCGACGGGCGTCCATGCCGCTTTCCCGTTCGTTCGCAACGGCAACGGGTAACGGTTGCGGAAGAGGGGCGCGTCGCCGGGGCATCCATCGTATAATGGGCGGCATCAGCGTTCGCGCTGCGGCCGCCCCTGCGAGGGGCGCGGCGCGAACGGCCCGGCTCCCGAAACGAAGGTCGCCCATGAGCAGAAACATGACCCGCAGGTTCTTCGCCGTATTCGCCGCGTTCAGCCTGGCGGCATCGCTGGTCGGCGTCCCCGTCGGCGCCTATGCGGACGACGGCGCGAACGCAGAATCGTCCTCTCCCATCGTCATCGTGCACACCAACGACGTGCACTGCGCCGTGGACCAGGACGCCAAGAACGGGAACTTGGGGTACGCGAGCCTGGTTTCCTACGTGAAGGAAGCCGAGAGCACGTACGGAAACGATAATGTGGCGCTCGTGGACGCGGGCGACGCCGTGCAGGGCAGGGCCATGGGTACGCTCACGAAGGGCGAGTACCTCATCGACATCATGAACCAGGCCGGATACGACATCGCCGTCCCCGGCAACCACGAGTTCGACTACGGCATGGACCAGTTCAACAAGCTCGTGGACAGGGCGAACGCGGAATACGTATCCTGCAACTTCATGGACCTTCGCACGGGCAAGACGGTGTTCCCCAGCTACGTCACCAGAACATACGGTACCGGCCCGAACCCGGTCAAGGTGGCCTACGTGGGCATCTGCACGCCCGAGACGCTGACGAAGTCGTCGCCCGCCAGCTTCAAGGACCAAGACGGCAACTTCGTCTACGGGTTCTGCCAAGACGAGACCGGCGAGGCGTTCTACGCCGCCGTGCAGAACGCGGTGGACGCCGCGCGCGCCGCCGGTGCCGACTACGTGGTGGCCATCGGGCACCTGGGCCAGAAGGGCATCACCGAACGCTGGCGCAGCGACACGGTGGTGGCGAACACGCAGGGCATCGACGCGTTCATCGACGGCCACTCGCACGAAGCGTACGAGCAGGTCGTGAAGAACAAGGACGGCAAGGACGTGCCCTTGGCGCAAACCGGCACGCAGCTCGTGAACATAGGCGTGCTGACCATCGACCCCGCGACGAGCGCCGTCTCGGCCGCCGCCGTGAACGCGGCCGACGGCACCGAACTGGGCGAAGATGCGAAAGCCGACGACGCAGCGGAAACCGACGTGGACGGGATGCGCGCGGCGGACGGCGACGTGCGCCCTGCCGCAGACGATGCGCACGTCGACAGCGCGGACAAACCCGATTCGACCGATGAGAGACACGCCCTCGATCAAGGCGCAAAGGACCTCGGGCCGGAAAGCATCGCCGCAACCGGCGAGAGCGCCGGGGGCGCATCGCCCGGCACAACCGAGCCCGGCGCCGCTTCCAACAGCCTCGCTGCGCCCGCATCCGGCGCCTCCGAAAACGAGCCTCGCACGAACCTCGACGCACCGGTGTCCGAAGCAGGCGCGAACGTCCTCGAAACGGCCTCCAACGAGCAGGCGCCGACCGCAACCGGCAGCATCGAAGGAAAGCTCGTGGACTCATGGTCCGACCAAGACCCGGACATGTTGAAATACGTCAACGAGCTCGACGCGAAGATCAAGGCGATAACCGACAAGAAGATAGGCACGTCGGACTACCGCCTGATGGCGCTCTACCCCGACAAGCAGTGGGCCGTGCGCGCGCAAGAAACCAACCTGGGCGATTTCGTGGCGGACGCCTACTACGCGTCCGCCGTGCGCGGCGGCCTGCAGGTCGACGCCGCCTTCGTGAACGGCGGGGGCATCCGCGCCGACGTCGAAGCGGGCGACGTGACCTACGGAAACCTCATCGACGTGCAACCCTACAACAACCAGCTGTGCGTGGCCGAGGTGCGCGGCCAGGATCTGCTCGATGCGCTGGAGATGGGCGCCCGCATGTATCCCGACCCGCTGGGCGGGTTCCTGCAGGTATCGGGCATAAGCTACACCATCCGCACCGACGTCCCCTCTTCGGTCGTCACGGACGCCACCAGCAACTTCGTGCGCGTGGACGGCCCGTACCGCGTGCAGAACGTGACCGTGGGCGGACGTCCGCTCGACGTGGGCAAGACGTACCGCGTCGCATCGCACACCTACTACCTTGAACAGGGAGGCGACGGCATGACCATGCTCAAGAGCGATGCCGTGACCTTGCTCGGATTGGACAACGAAGCGCTCATCGACTTCATCACGAACGACTTGAACGGCACGATCGGCGCCGCGTACGCCAACCCGAACGGGCAGGGACGCATCGTCGTCAAGAACGGCCCCGACTCGACCGGCGGGGACGCCACCGGCGGGGACGCCCTAGCCAAGACCGGAGACGGCACCGCAACCGCATCGGCGACCGCCTCGGCTGTCGCGCTCTCCGCACTGGCCTGCGCGCTGGGAGCGGCACGCATTGCGCGACGCGGCGAGAAGCGGAAGCAGGGCGTGCGCGGGTAACGATCGCTTGACCGAGCCTAGGACGTTTCGCCTCGAAATGGTATAGTGGCGTGACTCGTGAAAGGAGCGCGTCCGTGAAATTCATCATCCGCTGGCTCGTGACCGCCATCGCCTTCGGCGTCGCCGTGTGGATCGTGCCGGGCATCGACATCGTGGGCGGCACGGAGGCATGGGCGGCCATCGCCCTCTACGGCTTGATCCTCTCGCTCATCAACATCAGCGTGAAACCCCTCATGCAGCTGCTGAGCCTGCCCATCACCGTCATCACGCTGGGCATCTTCTACCTGGTGGTGAACACGCTCATGCTCTACGTGGCCGCATGGCTGGCCAACGGCATCTTCCAAGTGGGCATCGACATCGCCACGTTCGGCAGCGCCTTCGTGGCGTCCATTGTCATCAGCATCGTGTCGGGTCTCATGAACGCACTGGTGGGCAACAAGGATTAAAGGACCCTCGGTTTTCGCGTCCGCCGGCCCCTCGCCGGCAGACGAGCTTCAGCGGCCCCGCCGCACCCGACGCTCATCGCGCCGCGGTTGCAGCGGGGCCGTTCGCGTATCTCCAGAAAGCCTCCATGGCGCAGCGCGCGTTCCGCCCTACAATGGAACGCGAGAAAAACGCCTCGATCGAAGGCGGCCGGGCACCCTGCGCGAGCGCCCGGCCGCCTTCGATCCGCCAAACAGGTAAGGAAAACCCATCGTGGAACAATCGACCGAGCCCGTCTGCGGGGGCGAGGAGCGCATGCCCGCGCCCGCCGAACCTTCGACTTCGAAACGGAAAAGGGCGGTGCATGCGGGCAAGCGCGCGGGCATCCTGCTCGTGCAGCTCGCCGTCGTCGTGGCCGTGTACGCGGCCGGCTGCGCGCTGGCCGCGGTGCTGCCCATCTCGCTGCCGGGCAACATCGTAGGCATGGTGCTGCTGCTCGTGCTGTTGGGAACGGGCCTGCTCAAAGGGAAGCACGTCGGGCGCGCCTGCACCTGCCTTTTGGACAACATGTCGCTGTTCTTCATTCCCGCCGGCGTGGCCATCATGGGGTGCTTCTCGCTTTTGGAGGGCAACGTGCTGAAGTTCGCGCTCGTGTGCGCGGTCACGACGGTGCTGGTTTTCTTGGCCACGTCGTACACGGTCGTCGCCGTGTCGCGCCTCATGGCGCGTCGGGGCGCAGCCGGCGGGCAGCCCGCGACGGCCGACGAGGAGGGATAGGGCATGCTCTCGATCGTCCTCACGCTGGCGTTCGGCACGCTCGTGTCGTTCGCCGCGTTCAAGCTGTCGGTGCTGCTGTACGAGAAGGTGAAGTCGCCGCTGCTCAATCCGCTGCTGGTCACGGTGGCGTGCATCATCGCCGCCCTGAGCGCGCTGCGCATCCCGCTGGAGTCCTACGAGCAGAGCGTGCAGGTGATCTCGTTTCTGCTGGGTCCCGCCACCGTGGCGCTGGCGTATTCGGTGTATCAGCAGCGCCAGATGCTCAAAACCCACTTCGTGCCCATCTTCGCCGGGTGCCTTATGGGTTCGATCGTGTCGATGACCAGCGCTTACGCGCTATGCAAGCTGTTGGGGCTGGACGATGCGCTCGCGCTGTCGTTCATCCCGAAGTCGGTGACCACGCCCATCGCCATCGCCGTGTCGCAGCAAGTGGGCGGCATCACGTCCATCACCGTGGCCGCCGTTATCGTCACGGGCATCCTGGGCGCCATCACCGCGCCGATGATGGCCCGCCTGTTCCGCGTGCGCGACGGCGTGGCGAAAGGCGTGGCCATCGGCACCTGCGCCCACGCCGTGGGCACGACGAAGGCGCTTGAGATGGGCGAGCTGGAAGGCGCCATGAGCGGCGTGTCGATAGCCGTGTCCGGCCTGCTCACCACCGCCATCGTCATCGTGGCGAGCTGCTTTCTGTAGCGCAGAGCCCGCAGGCGCGCAGACAGCCCGTAGGGGCGCTCTCCAGAGCGCCCGTTCGCGCGAAGCGCGAAAACGAACCCGCAGGTCAACCCGGCAGGCCAGCGCAGCGAGGCCTGCCATGCGGCCGCAGGCCGCATAACGAACTCTCAGGTGGACCGCGCGGAAGCGAAGCGACCCGCGCTTCGCGCGTAAGCGCGAAAACAACCGTCCAGGTTGGAGGGGCGGAAGCGAAGCGACCCGCCCCATGCGGCCGCAGGCCGCATAACGACCGCGCAGGTTGGCGTAGTAAGTCAGCGAGAGGGGCCGGGGTGCGTCGGATTCGCGTGATCGCGGAGGCGAAGCGTACAACGGGTACGCGAGCCTGCGGGATCACGCGAAGGCGGCGCACCCCGGCCCCTCGCAGCGTCGGCGATTGCGCTGGCTGTTAAGCCAGCGCAATCTTATAGATCTCGCGCGCGTCGTCCATGGTGAGCTTCTTGAAGCTGCCGAAGGGCTCGCCCTTGTTCTCCTTGAGCGTGGGGATGAGCTTCTCGATGTCCTCTTCGCGCACGTCCAACTCGTCGAGCGTCACGGGCATGCCGAGCGAGGCGAAGAAGCCGCGCGTCTCGTCGATGGCCGAAAGCGCATCGGCCTCGAGGTCGCCCGTGGGCGCCAGGCCGAACACCTCGCGACCGTAGAAGGCGAAGCGCGCCGGGTTCTCGGCGTACACGTACTCCATCCACGCCGGGAACATCACGGCCAGACCAGCGCCGTGCGTGATGGCCGGGTTCAGCGCGCTCAGCTCGTGCTCTAAACCATGCGTGGCCCAGTCTTCGTGGCGGCCGACGCCGGCAAGGCCCTGGTGGCACAGCATGCCCGCCCACATGACGTTCGCGCGGGCGTCGTAGTTGTCGGGCTCCACCATGACGCGCGGTGCCTCGGCGCGCACCGTCTTCATGAGCGACAGGCACAGGTTGTCCGTGACGGGCACGGCGCCCACGTCGTCGAAGAAGCGCTCCAGCAGGTGGCAGAACATGTCGGTGAGACCGGCGGCCGTCTGGTACTCCGGCAGCGTGAACGTGAGCTCGGGGTTCATGAACGCCAGCTTCGGGCGCTGCGCGTTGTTCGCGTAGCCCGTCTTCAGCTGCAGCTCGTCGTTGCTCACCACGGTGTTCTTCGACGCCTCGCTGCCGGCTGCCGGGATGGTGAGCACCACGGCGATGGGCAGCACGTCGTCGGTGAGCCGTTTCGTCTCGAAGAAGTCCCACACGTCGCCGTCGTAGTGCGCGCCCACGGCGATGGCCTTCGCCGAGTCGATCACCGATCCGCCGCCCACGGCGAGCACCCAGTCGATGCCGTGCTCCTTGCAGAGCGCGATGCCCTCGCGCGCCAAGCCGATCTCCGGGTTCGGCCGCACGCCGCCCAGCTCCACGTGCTCGATGCCCGCCTCGTCGAGCGCCGCCTTCACGCGGTCGATGAGCCCGCTCTTCACCGCGCTCTGGCCGCCGTAGTGGATGAGCGCCTTGCGCGCCCCGCGCTCGGCCAGTTTCTCGCCAACCTGCTCTTCCGCCCCGCGCCCGAACACGAAATGCGTCGGCGATACGAACTCGAAGTTCTCCATGGCAGCCAGTCCTTTCCGCAAAGCCGTTTCCGTTGGTCATCCAGTATACCGCTCCCCCGCGCTCGCACGATGCGCGCCTGCCGAAAGAGGCCGATGTCGGCAATCGGTTGGAACCGTGTTGGAAACAGGCGGCGAGCGCGGAAGGTCGAGGCGGCTGACGCGCAGAATCCGCGCAAGGTCGAGGCGGCGAACAGGCAAGGATCGCGCAAGATCCGCGCGGCCGGGCGACGGTCGGATTACGGTCGGCGTGCAAGGTTGCGGAGGTAGGATAGACGCACGGATTCGTCCAGGCGGAGAGGACCGACACCCCTTACACCCATTTCCGATTTTGGAAGGGGGGTGACCCTCTATGGATGATACGCTGCTTGCCCTTACCGGAGTGATCTTGCAGGTTCTCGGGCTGCACGTTGCGTTGCTGGGCGTGCTGCTCGGGGCGGCCGAGCTTCTGCTGAAGCTCGTGTCGATAGATACGCCCCGGTCGTCTGACGAAGACGAACCGGGGCACAGCGCATAACATCCGAACCGCCGAGACGATCCGAGAGCCGTGGGGAGTTACCGCTCCCTGCGGCTCGCCTGCATTATAGCAAACGCACCTCTCAAACGTAACCGCCAAGTGCCACTTATTTCGGACATGTACCCTTTCATGCAGCCTTCGCGTTACCGGAGTTGGCACGAGGCGAGACAGCCGTGGCACCTCCGCTGCTGCGTGAGATCCTTCGACTCCGGCGGCTTCGCCGCCTCCGCTCAGGATGACAAGCAAGAGCGCCGCGCCACTTGCGCCTTAGGATACCATCCGCAAACAGCAACCACCCCGCAACCCCATCCCCCTCACCCGTCATGGTTTTTTCAACCGCACAGGGACGGGGGCCGGCGAGGGGTTTCCGCGAGTTCCGCATGGTGAACAGTCCAGTGGACTGTTCACACACCCGCGCCCGAGCGGGCGCGCCGGAGAGCGGCTTTGCCGATCTCCGGCTGGGGCCTCCGCGCGAGCTCAGGACTGCCCGAGCGGAAACCCCTCGCCGGCCCCCGCCCCGCCCCGCAGGTCGAAAAGAACCGATTACCCCAAAGCCACGTCCAGAATCATCATGACCAGGAACCCCGCCATAACGCCGAGCGTGCCCACGTTGGAGTGCTCGCCCAGGTGCGCCTCGGGAATGAGCTCCTCCACCACCACGTACATCATGGCGCCGGCCGAGAACGCCAGCATCCACGGCATGTACGGCGAGATGAGCCCTGCGAACAGCACCACTAAGATGCCGAACACCGGCTCGGCTAAGCCCGACAGCGTTCCCAGCGCGAACGCCTTCGGCGAGCTCATGCCCTCCTGCAGCATGGGCAGCGCCACGGCCGCGCCCTCGGGGATGTTCTGGATGCCGATGCCTATGGCCAGCGCCACCGCCATGCCGAACATGGCCGGATCGCCCCCGTTCTGAGACGCGATGGCGAACAGCAGCCCCACGCTCATGCCCTCGGGGATGTTGTGCAGCGTGACCGCCGTGAACAGCAGCGTGGGGCGATCCCACTTGCTGGGTAGCCCTTCGGGATCCTTCTCGCCCGGATGCAGGTGCGGCAGCAGCTGGTGCAGCACCATGAGGAACACCACGCCTATCACGAACCCGCCCGCCGCGGGTATCCAGCCAACCTGGCCCGCCTCCTCGGCCCGCTCGATGGCGGGGATGAGCAGCGACCACACCGACGCGGCTATCATAACGCCCGCCGCGAACCCCAGAAACGCCCGTTGAATGGCCATGCTGTTGCGCTTGCGGAACAGAAACACCGACGCCGAACCCAGCGTCGTCATCAAGAACGTGAACCCGGTGCCCGCCGCGGCCCAGAGAAGCGCGGTTTGCATGTGCGCCCTCCTATCGTATCGCTCGTCGCCGACCACGCCGCAAGAAGGGGGCAGCCGGCACGTCATCTTTACTGAAGCTCAAAGTGTAAGCCTTTTCGTTCGGTTCATCCGCCCTTATTCGGTCGGCGTTACCGAGCCGCTCTGCACGCGCCGAGGTTGCAGGGACCTCCGCGCCCTTCTTTTTGCGATGCGCCCGCCCCAGCACGCAATGAGGCCGGGGATATCCCCGGCCTCATCGAAAGGAATGCCGACAGCGTGCTTGGCGTATCCTTAGTTCACCCACAAGCCCTGCCGCAGAGCGGCTACGCAATATCACGAGACTGTAACTTGGCGAAGATAGTCTTTTCGTTTATCATTGCGGTTTTGTTCTCTACTGTCGGACATGGTGGATTATAGGCCCTTTGCCAAGCAAACTGAACCCCTTTTGCCCCTTTTGTGCACGTGAGCAACGAAACCGTTACCGTCGTCAACAGTACGTTTAACCTCCCACGCCCTTCGAAAACCGCGCTCATCCCTTCTTTCGCGCGCTTCGAGAGCCCTTCGGATTCTTCGGCGCCCAGTCCCGCATGCCGGGGATGGCGCCACCCGCGATCTCCCACAGATAAAGGCTCGCCACGGAACCGTACGGCGCGTAGCGGCGCCGGTACTTCTCGAACAGCTGGGGCGTGATGCGGCGATGGTGGTGCAGCATGCGCAGGCCGCGCTGGATGGCCAGATCGCCGTAGCTCATGATGTCGGGCCGCTGCATCGAGAACGTCATGAGCATCTCGGCCGTCCACACGCCGATGCCCGGAAGCGCCGAGAGTCGACGGCACACCTCGGCGTCGGGCAGATCGGCCAAACCCTCCAAATCCAGCTCGCCCGACAGCACGCGCTCGGCGCTGCCTTTGATGTAACCCACCTTCCGAAACGACAGCCCGAACCGCTGCAGCTCGTCGTCTGAACAGGCGGCGATAACCTCGGGCGTGACGTCGCCGAACGTGTCGGTCATACGCTTCCAGATGGTGACCTGCGCCTTCGTGGATATCTGCTGGCCCACGATGCAGTTCACGAGCGACGCGAACAAGTCCGGCGTCACCTCGCGGCGAACGGGGCCGATGATGTCGATGGCCTCAGCCAACCGCGCGTCGCACGCCTTAAGGTGGGCTATCGCCTGCCCGTCGTAGGGGAAATACTGCGGCTCTCCCATCGGTATCCTTCCGCCGTGGCCTCTCCATCCAGTATAGCCGCACCGCTGCGGGGAGGGCGCACGCGAGCGCAAGCTTATCGTCAACCGATTGCTGCATTGATTGCATTAATTATTGCAGCAGCCTTCCATTTTCTGATTATTCCGGTGTGGCAGTCGATATTGAAAGCCATGGCTTCGTGGAGTACAGAGAATTCCACGAAGCCATGGACTAGGAATCGACCCAAGTAAATAGGCGCACGCCAAGACAGTATTGCGATTGCTTTAGAAATGTAGCTCGTCAACGGTCCGTTTAGCCTCGAGAACGCCTGCGAAGTCCTCAGTCTTTAAAGTATTCGCAAAGGTACTCGGCGATGCCCTCAGTTTTGACCTGGTATTGGGAATTGGCGACAGGACGGTAGACGCCGGGCGCAACGACCCGTTCCCAATCCTTCTCGCCGGGCATCAGTATCTCAACTTCTCCAGCAGTGACATGCACGACTTCCCGATCGCCCACCTCGAACGTGTAGCATCCCGGCGTGACGACACCTACGGCAAACCTTGAGCCGTCTTTTCTATAGCACATTCTTGCAACTATCTTGCCGTCAAAATACACGCAAGCCTTTGACTCGATGTCAACGTCCCTGATCAGAACCTCTGCCATGGCAAGCCTCCGCGACTCTTCGCTTTCCGCACCGTCCGATAACGCCTGGGCATTGCCAGCGCGCGTCTCGATACCGATCCTGATCGCACGAACCGTTGAGCGCGAAGAAGGCGAACGAACCGAGCCGGCACCGCCTTTGCCCTTACGCCGAGTATAGCGCCTCGGAACTGCATTTGGTGAAGCTTATCGGGAAACCTTTCTTCGACTCCCCATCACGCAAGCCGCGCTGGATGGCTCGCCCATCGATATTCTACCGCTGGCCTTTTCGCCAGCATAGCCGTCTCGCTGCAGGAAGGGCGCACGGAACAAACCGACCATAGCCAGAGGAAACCGAAAGGGGTACCATCGACTCAGCAAAACGGCGGGCCCCGTGCGCGCCGACGTTCACGGAAAAGGGGGAAACCATGAAAGACCATCCCGTGCGGAACTCCATCTACAACGTGTACTTCAGCCCGACGAAGACCACCCAGACCATCGCCTACGCCGTCGCCGACGCCATCGCGGCCGACCGCGACCTCACCAGCATCTCCATTAATCTAACGAAGCCGAACAGCCGCCCCGTGCGTGCCGGCGGCCAGGCGGGCGACGTGTTCCTATTCGCCTTCCCCGTGTACGGCGGGCGCGTTCCCACCGTGCTCATGGACTGCATCGACCAGTTCGAAGGCGACGGCGCGAAGGCCGTGGTGGTGGGCGTGTACGGCAACCGCGACTACGACGACGCGCTTCTGGAAGCCGCCGACCTGCTGAACGAGCGCGGTTTCAAGGTCATCGCCGCCGGCGCGTTCATCGGCGAGCACTCCATGGCCCCGCGCGTGGGCGCCGGCCGCCCCGATGCCGACGACCTGGGCGTGGCCGCCCAGTTCGGCCACGACGTGGCCTCTCTCATCGAGCAGGGAGCGAGCGAGACGCCGGCCATCAAAGGCAACCGCCCCTATCGCGACGGTATGCCCGACGCCGACGTGCGCCCTGTCACGACGGACGCCTGCACGTCCTGCGGCATATGCGTGAAGCTCTGCCCCATGGGCATCATCGACGCCGACGATCCTACGCAGGTGGAAGCGGGCTGCCTGCAGTGCAACGCCTGCGTCAAAGGCTGCCCCGAAGGCGCCAAGCACTTCGAAGGCGAGCAGGCCGCAGCCATCGTGGCCATGCTGGAAGGCAATTGCATGGCGCGCAAGGAGCCCGAGCTGTTCCTGTAGCGAACGCGCGCGACGGGGGGGTGCGGCGGCCCAATATTCGGCATCCCCTCATAGGTCGGGGTGCCAGCAGACCTTATAAAGGCGACCTGCTGGCACCCCGACACGGCGCGCTCGAAGAAGACAACGCACTGCGACCGCATCAAAAGCGTCGCCGAGCCCTTCCGATGCGCAGACTCGACGATTTCCTGAAAATCTGGCTGCCTTGGTCAAAAAAGTCGATATTAGGGGGTTTGCACGATCGCGCTCTCGCTAAGTTTTTCGCCTTCTTGCCTTCTTGCTTCTTTGACCTGCGATTTCATAAAACGCGCTTGCAACATGAAAGAAAGCGCGTCTTTTTCGAGCTTTGAAACCACCTAATATCGTCTTTTTTGACCAAAACGAGCGAGATTTCAGGAAAATGATGGCCTCAACCGAACCGCGCGAGAATCGCAGGCGCCGGATCGGGGCTGGGCGATTCGCTCGCCGCATGGATTGCCAGCCTGGGGCCCTTCGCGCCGAAGCCGCATCGAAAGCCGGCGTAACGCGCGCTCCGCGACCGTACCGCAGGGGCGGGTGCAAGCCCCGCCCCTGCGAAAGACGTCTTCGACGGCTTTCTGCACGACCTTGCGAACGGATTGCCGGGCGGCGGCAACCAGAAAGAGCCGAACCGACTGCCGCCGCCGACGCGGCGGCTTCGCCCGCCAACCGTCAGTCTAGAATCGCCTCGCCCAGCACCGAGTCGAAGCGCACCGACGTGCCGTCGACGTAGGCCACGTTCCAAATACGGTAGTCGAGCGAGCCGGGCACGTCTTCGGAGGTAAGCGCGCAGCCTTCGCCCGACGTGTCGACTTCCGCTCCGGCATCGCCGCTCGTCGGCGCGCCCTTCGAAACGCTCCCGGCATCGGCCGCCCCGTCGCGATCGCCGTTCGTCGCGTCGGTCGGGTCGTCGCCGCGGCGCAGAGCCGCTTCGGCCTCGGCCAGAGCGTCGTCGAGCTCGGCACGGGTGGGCTGCTCGGTCTCGCGCGCCGAGCCTTCCCAGGCGTTCTCGGCGTCGGGATCGGCCGCGGCCCAGCCGCCCTGCGCCTCGTCGTCGATGCCGACGGCCTCCGTCACGGCTGCTATGATGTCGGACGCCGAGGACGAGCCGCGCTCTTCCCGGCCGATCGCACGTTCGGATGCCTTCGCGCCCGCGGCACCTTCGGCGGGTGCGCTGCCGGCGTCCTCGCGCTGCGCGGCGATGCTCGCGCACGCGGGAATGCGGATGGCCGCTATGGGGTCGGCGCCCAGCGCTCCCTCCCGCAGCAGGGTGCGGGCCCTACCCACGTAGCCTGCGGCGGCCGCCGGAATGGCCGACTCCACCATGCGCACGGCGATGGCCGGGCCCGTGCCGAACCGCACTTCCGCCCACGTGAACGGCAGCGCGCGCTCGCCGTTGTTGCGGCGTGCGTCGTTCTCGCGCGCCACCAGGGCCGACGTTTCCGCGAACTCCTCGTCGAGCCAGGTGGTGAGCGCCCCTTCCCACAGCGGGTCGTCCTGGTCGTCCACCGCGTTCACGCCCACGTCGAACTCGATGACGTTCGCTCGCTGCGACCCCTTCTCGGCGCGGCGCACCTCGGTGGGGGCCACGACCGTGAAACGGCGCTCGATCTCGGCGTCAGCGTCGCCTTGGAAGCTTTCTTCATCGAGCACGATGCTCAATTTCAATTTGGGATGGATCGATGCAGGCATGGCGGTTCCTTTCCTCGCTCGCGAGCGCAGCGGCAACGGCGCCCGCGGATAGGTTCGTATCCGCAGCATTATCGTCTCGCTCGCCACCCCCTCAGCCGCCGCGTGGCGGGCGTGACGCAACCGTTGCGCTCCTATCACCGGAAGGCAAACCGGCACGGGCCCTTCTTCCGCCCGACCCGTGCTCGACAGCCCGCCGCCGTCCGACCGCTATAAGCGACTTGGTGTATTCCTCACATTACGTTTCGGTTATACTGGAATCTTCATAACACGACGCGCCGGCACCCCTGGGGCATCGGCGAGGACCGAGGGATCACCTATGCACGACCGCGAGACAGCCGCAACCATCGAAAAACTTGAAGAGACCGTGTACGCCCTCTTCCGCGCCCAAAGCGGCTACGAAGACGTGTCAGTAACGGAACACGACCTCGTCGCGCGCATCCAATACGCGTCTGCCGTGGTCCAAGCCGAGAAGGTTGCCCCTCCCGGCGGATGGGACCCGTACGGACGCTGAGCGGCTCCGTTTTCGCGGTGCAGGTGACAACATACGTTCGAAACGCCCCGATAAGGCGGCTTGTGGTATCGTGGGTGCCTGCAACTGAACACGGTCTGCGCCGAGGGGCGCGGGCACCGGGCAGGAGAGGGGCCGACCCATGCGGAACCACCGCGACGCGCAGCACGACGCCCAAGCGGATGAGAAGCTCGAAAGCGAAATAGAGGCGCTGACGGCCAAGGAGAACGAAGCGGCCTCGACCTTGAAGCGCAAGATCCCCCTGCCGCTCAAAGTGTTCGCCATCCTGTGCATCGTCGCAGGCGTGGCCATCTTGCCCATGATCGGGTTCGTGATCGTGGTTATGGTGTTCGCCTTCCGCGAAGGCGAGTTCGCCGGCGACTCCACAGCCTCCACCGTGCTGTTCTTCGCATTGTTGGCCATCCTGGCCGTGCTCACCGTCATGTTCGTCGTGTTCGGCATCCGCCTGCTGCGCGACAAGCGCCGCCACGCCGCCCAAACCGCCGAAGCGCTCACCGGCTTCATGGTGGCCGGCATCCTGTGCGACATCATGCTGTTCGGCCTGGACGGCACGGTGATCTTCTTCGCCGCCTTCCTCGTGTTCCTCGTGGTGCTGACCAGCTACCTGGACCCGTCGCTTTCCGAAGAACGCGAGCTGCAGCGCAAGCTGCGCGACATGGAGGTGCGCGAGGACGCCGAGGACGGAACGCTCGGGCGCGACGAGACGGGCAAGGGCTACATCGCGCTCAACTTCTTCAACATCTTCTGGATATTCGTGGTGTGCTGCGTGCTGGGCTTGATCATCGAGTCGGTCTACCACGTGCTCGTGGTAGATCCCGGGCATTACGAGGATCGTGCGGGCATGCTGTACGGGCCGTTCTCCCCCATCTACGGGTTCGGTGCCGTGCTTTTGACCATGGCGCTCAACCGCTTCCACGACAAGAACGTCATCGTCATCTTCCTGGTGAGCGCCGTTATCGGCGGGGCGTTCGAGTACGCGGTGAGCTGGTTCATGCAGTACGCGTTCGGTATCGTGGCCTGGGATTACACGGGCACGTTCCTGTCCATAGACGGGCGCACGAACGGCATGTTCATGGCCATGTGGGGTATCTTGGGCGTGGTGTGGATCAAGCTGTGCCTGCCGTGGATGCTGAAGCTGGTGAACCTCATACCGTGGAACTGGCGCTACGCCCTCACCACCGTGGCCGCCGTGCTCATGATAGCCGACGGCGTGATGACGCTGGTGGCGCTCGACTGCTGGTACGGCCGCGAGGCGGGGAAAGCCCCCGACAGCGCCATCGCGGAGTTCTGCAACGAGCACTACGACAACGACTTCATGAAGGAACGCTTCCAAAGCATGAGCATCGACCCCGACCGCGCCACCCGCGCGAACTAGGGGAAAGAAAGGGCTCCGTGCGCCGAACGAAAAGGGATGCCGGCGCACGGTGAGGAAGGGCGCGTCGGCGAGGTCGTATACCTCCTATTAATCGAACGTACTCGCCTATTGAGCAAATTTGCGCTACTATTGAGCAAATTTGCTCAATAGGAGGTTGCCATGGCCGCATATCAAAGGAGTATCGTCAACACGCTCGTCCGGCGCATGAACGAGCCCCGCCGCTTTATCCAAATGCTCATAGGACCTCGCCAAACGGGGAAAAGCACCGCCATCAGACAGGCTTTGGAGCTCGTCGATATTCCGAGCCATGTCGCACTGGCAAGCATCGATTCGTCAAGCAGGGACTGGCTGCGCGCGCAGTGGATTCAAGCTCGCAACCTCATTGGAGAGGCCTCGCCCAGCGCCCTGCTGGTCATCGACGAGGTGCAGTTGGTGAGCCAATGGTCCGCCGTCGTCAAGGAGCTATGGGACGAGGACGCATGGAGCGGCATCGACTTGCGCGTCGTGCTCACCGGGTCTTCGTCGCTGCTGCTGCAGACCGGTCTTGCAGAGGGCCTTACCGGACGGTTCGAGATCATACGAAGCACCCATTGGGGCTATGCAGAGAGTCGGGAAGCGTTCGATTACTCGCTCGACGACTTCCTGTTCTTCGGCGGCTACCCCGGAGGCGCCGCGCTCAAAGCAGACAAAATGCGATGGCTCGACTATATGAACGAAGCGGTTATCGAACCGAGCATAAACAAGGACGTCATAGCCTTGGAAGACGTGCGCAAGCCGGCGCTCATGCGCAGGCTGTTCCAGATAGGAGCGCCCTATTCGAGCCAAGAGCTGTCGTATCGCAAGATACTGGGGCAGCTTGACGACGCGGGCAACACCACCACTATAGCCCATTACCTCGACCTCTTGGCCAGTGCCGGCCTGCTTTGCGGCTTGCAGAAGTACGACCCGAAGCTCATTCGGGAAAAGGCGAGCTCTCCCCGCCTCATGGTGTACGACACGTCGCTCATGACCGCCACGTACGGGCAGTACCGCGACGCCCTGCTCACCGACCCCGAGCGCAGGGGCCGTCTGGTCGAAAGCGCCGTGGGCGCGTTTTTGCTCGCCCAGTCGAGCGTGCGGCACTTCGACGTGCATTGGTGGCGCGAGGGCAACGACGAAGTGGATTTCGTCTTATCGCAAAACGACTCCGTCATTGCCGTAGAGGTCAAAAGCGGACGCGTGAAGTCCCTTGGAGGCTTGGCCGCTTTCGTCAACCGCTTTCCGAAGGCGAGGACGCTCGTTGTAGGTTCGGGCAGCTGTTCTGTGGAAGACTTTCTGCTCGGCAAGGTGCCGCTTTTCGATTAACGCCACGAAGGCGCATCCGACGAGGGAAGAGGCTGCATGCCCGTGAACCTCCGTAGGGGCGCTCTCCAGAGCGCCCGTTCCGGCGAAGCCGGAAAAACAACCATGGGCCGCGTTTTCGCGCTTCGCGCGAACGGGCGCTCTGGAGAGCGCCCCTACGGAGCCACAGGAAGATTACCGTTGCGGGAAAGTTGCCGTTGCAGGGAAATATCGCTCGAAGATTTGTCCCTTGCACACCCGTGCGGCGACAGCCGAAGGCGCCTCCTGCTGTCGCCGCACGGGATCCTTCGACTCCGGCGGCTCGCGCCGCCTCCGCTCAGGATGACAGCCCGGAGCCGGCAAATTCCGTTCCTTGCCTCTCCGGCTTCCTACGAGCCCAGCATGATGCGGATGATCTCGTCGTTCGTGGCGCGCATGCCGTCGCGGCCGAGGCGGGCTATGCTGTCGATGGTGTTCTCCACGCCCTTCTTCACGATGCCGTCGCCGCCGTAGAACTGCTGGCCGTCGCGGTACATGACGTAGCCCAGGATGCCCGCGTTCACCGAGAACGCGATCTTGCCGGCGCAGGAGGGCTTCGCGCCGTCGCACACCATGCCGGCCACGATGGAGAGCGCGTTCACCACGGCGTGGCAGGCCTCCTTGTAGCCGCCGCCGTCCAGATACGCGATGCCCGCGCCCGCCGCCGCGCCCGCGCACACCGCGCCGCAGAACGCCGACAGCCGGCCGATGCCCGTCTTCTGGTGGATGGCCACCAAATTCGAGAGCACGAGCGCGCGGCGTAGCCGCTCGTCGGACGAACCCAGCTCCCGCGCGTACACGATGAGCGGCACCGACACGGTGATGCCCTGGTTGCCGCTGCCGGAGTTGATGACCACGGGCAGCTCGCAGCCGCTCATGCGCGCGTCGGACGCCGCCGCGGCCATCGCGCAGGCGCGCACCTTCACGTCGTCGCCGTAGGCGCCCAGCATCACGCTGCCGATGTTCGCGCCCCAGTCGCCCGCCAGACCCTCCTCGGCCACGGCGCCGTTGCAGGCGATCTGCCTATCGAGCAGCTCCCGCACGTCCTCCAAGTCGACGGTCATGGCGAAGTTCCAGATGCCGGCCATGTCGAGCACGCTGCGATCCGTAAGCCCCTCGGCGGTGCCGGCCTCGGAGGCCAAGGGCGCCTCGTGCAGCACTTCGCCGTCGAGCTCTTCGCGCACGATGTTCGTGTGGTAGTCGGCTATGCGCACGAGCGCCGTGCGGGCGTCGGAGGCGTCGGACACCCGCACGACCACGTCGAAGTCCACCGCGTCGTCCGTGCGCGCCACCTCGATGGGCACGCGGTCGAGATAGCCCGCGATGGCGCGCACCTCGTCGGGCCCCACCTCGGCTATCACCTCCAGCTTGCGCTCGGGCTTCCCGGCCACGATGCCGGCTGCCGCGGCGGCCTCGATGCCCTTGAGGCCCCCCGTATGCGGCACGACCACGCTTTTCGCGTTCTTGATGATGCTGCCGCTCGCCTCAACGTGCACGCGGGCGGGCTCGGCGCCCAGCAACTCGCGCGCACGCGCCGCCGCCAAAGCGATGGCTATGGGCTCGGTGCAGCCCATAGCGGCGATGAGCTCTTCCTCCAATATGGAAACATAGGCGCCGTAGCGCTCGTCGGTCCGATCCATGCTCCGCCTTCCTCGCAAATCCGTAACCCCATGATAGCACGCGGACGATGGCGGCGCCCCTCGCGCAAATTGCCACCGGCAACCATGAAAGCCGAGGCTATAATAGGGAACCATAGCGCTCAGCCAGCGAAAACAAGGAGATGAGCTTGCGTAAGCGGGGCACATGGGGTAAGGGGCTCGTCGTCATCGCCTTCTGGGTGCTGGGTGCCGTCATCCTTATCTTCACGCTGTCGCAGGTGCGCGACTTCGCCGGCATCATCAACGACTCGGGCGTCGTGCGCGGCGGCACGCAGCGGGTGGTGAAGATGGAAGTGGCGGGCAAGTCGGCCCCGTCCACCGAGCAACGCGTGTCCTCGCTTCTGGAAAAGCTGACCGTCAACGAGCAGAACCGCCCGTACAAAGGGCCCGAAACCCACGAGTTCATGGACAAGCTTACGGCCGTGTCCAACCAGTGGAAGCTCATCGAGGACGAGATCGACGCCCTCGATCGCGGCGAGGGGTCGGTGAGCCGTCTTCTCGAACTGAGCGAGACGCACTTCACCCTCGCCGACGAGATGGTGATGTCCGCCCAACAGCGCGCCGAGCACGACTTCCTGTGGATGGGCGCCATCTGCACCGTGCTGTTCCTGGCCGCCGCGACCATCATGCTCTTCATGCGCAACGACCGCATCTCGAAGCTCAAAACGGCTTACTTCACCGATACGCTCACCAAGCGCAAGAACATGCTCGCCTTCGAGGAGCAGGCGCAGCAGCTCGTGCCCGGCTCCGCCGGAGGCACGTACCTCGTGGCGTACACGAACATCTCGAACTTCCGCTACATCAACGAAACCTACGGCTACGATGCCGGCGACCGGCTCATCATCACGCTGGCGCGCCTGCTGGACAACGCGTGCAAGCGCGACGAAGTGGCCGCCCACGGCAACGCGGACCACTTCGTGCTGCTCTTGCGCAACGAGCCCCAGCGCATCGAGAAGCTGTACGAGCACCTGGAGGAGAAGCTGCGCTCCGCTCCCGACCTGCATTTCAACGGTGTGCTTTCGCTCGGCTGCGGCGTGCGCGAGGTCGAGCAGGCCAGCGACAGCATCCCGCTTCTCGTGAGCGACGCCATCGCCGTGATGAAGGAGGCGCCCGCCGAAGGAGGCATAGCGCGCTACGACCAAGCGTTCCGCGACGCCGTCGACCTCAAGAACCGCATCGAGCGGCACGAAGACCACGCGCTGGCGAACCGCGAGTTCGCGCTGTACCTGCAGCCGAAGAACCGCCTGGCGAACGGCTCGCTCGCAGGCGCGGAGGCGCTCGTGCGTTGGGAATCGCCCGAACTGGGCTTCCTGCCGCCCAATTCGTTCATCCCCCTGTTCGAGAAGAACGGCTTCATCGTCCAGCTGGACTTCTACATGCTCAAGCGCGTCTGCCAAAGCTACCCGATGGCCCCCGCCTCCTCGGGCGAAGCGCTTGTCGTGTCCGTGAACTTCTCCCGCGTCACCATCCTGCGGGACGGCTTCGTCGAACGCCTCCTGCGCGTGGTGGACGGGGCCGGCGTTCCCCACGAAGCCATCGAGATCGAGATCACCGAGAGCGCGTTCATCATGGACGAGGACGCGGTCATCGCCAAACTCGAGATGCTCAAGGCCCTGGGGTTCCGCCTGGCCATGGACGACTTCGGCACCGGCTACTCGTCGCTCAACCTGCTGCGCAAGCTTCCCATCGACGTGCTGAAGATCGACCGGGGCTTCCTGGCCGAGAACACGGACGCCGAACGCTCGCGCTCGGTGCTCAAGGGCGTGATCGACATGGCGCGCGACCTGGGGCTGACCATCGTTTGCGAAGGCGTGGAAACCGAGGACCAGATCGCCATGCTGCGCGAGCTGGGCTGCCCCATCGCCCAAGGGTTCGTGTTCTCCAAGCCCTTGCCGGAACGCGAGTTCCGCAAGCTTTACGATATTCCGGACAGCGGTTCCGAGAGCCTCTGAATCCACGCTAAACCTTCGATGCAGATAGGAGCAGGTGCATGAGCAGCGACGTTTCGAACAACCCTTCGATGCACCGCCATACCTACGTCATAGACCGCGACTACCGCGTCGTGTACATGGACAAGGCGGCCCACCGCGTGTTCCCTGCAGGCCAGATAGGCGCGCTGTGCTACGAATCGTTCCGCGGCGCGAGCGAGCCGTGCAAGGACTGCCCGTGGCACGGCCACGAGCACGACGCCGCCACCCAAACGGTCATCTTCAGCGCGCGGCGCGACCTGTGGTACGAGATCACCTGCCTCGAAACCGACTGGTTCGACCGCGGCCCCTGCGTGCTGTTCTCGGGAAGGCCCATCACCGACCAGAGCCGCAGCCTGTTCGCCTCGCTCAGCGAGCCGTCGTCCTACGACGAGCTGTTCGAAATCAACATGACGAACGACTCCTACAAAGTGCTGTACACCGACCCCGATAAGTACGTCATGCCCGCGCTCGAGGGGAAGCTCAGCACCATGTTCGAGGACGTGCTGAACAACATGATCAACCCCGAAGACCGCGACCGCTTCCTCGAATTCTGGGACTTCGCCACCTTGACCGCCCGTCTCGAGCAGGCTGGCGGCGCCCTGCGCGGAGAGTTTCGCAAGCGCTTATGCGCCGGCGGCTGGGGATGGGCGGCCCAAACCGTCGTTCCCGTCAAACGCGGCGAGAACGGCGAAGCCGTGGTCATGTGCTTCATCTCCGACATCGACGCCGAAGTGAAAAGCCGCAAGGAACGCGCCGAGACCGCGCAGATACAGCGCTTGAGGGAGCGCGACCAGCTCACGGGCCTTTACAACGCCTCGACGCTGTACGAGAAGGCGGCCGAGCTGCTGGCGGTCCACCCCGACCAGGACTACGAGGCCGTCTACTTGGACATCGAGCACTTCAAGCTGTTCAACGAATGGCACGGCCGGGAAGCGGGCGACAGCATGCTGCGCGCCATAGCCGACCGGCTCTCCGCCATCGCCCAGCGCTTCGATGGCGTGGCGGGGTATCTGGGAGGCGACGACTTCACCCTCGTGCTGCCCTGCGGCATCGTCACCAGCGAGAACATCGAGGAGCAGTTCAAGCTTCCGCCGTTCGACTCCGAGGACACGATAGGCTTCCGCCCCGCCATAGGCATCAGCTCCATCGATCGCGCGAACGGGTCGGTGAGCACCGCCTGCGACCACGCCATGCTGGCCATGGCCTCGGTAAAGGGGTCCTTCGCGCATCGCGCGGCCTGGTACGAGAACGCCATGTCCGAAGAGCTGGAGAGCGAGACCAAGACGCTGCTCGAGGTGCAGCAAGCGCTGAGGAGCCACGAGTTCGTGCTGTACTGGCAGCCCCAGTGCAACACCCGCACGGGCCGCATCGTGGGTTTGGAAGCCCTCGTGCGTTGGCAGCACCCGGAACGCGGCCTGGTCATGCCGGGCGACTTCATCCCCGTGCTCGAGCGCAACGGGTTCATCGCAAGCCTGGACCTGTACGTGTGGGACGAAGCCTGCCGGCACCTGCGCTCGTGGATCGATCGCGGCAAGCGTCCCATACCCGTGTCGGTGAACATATCGCGGGCCGACCTCTACGCCATCGACGTGGTGGACACGCTCGAGAGCCTGGTGCAGAACTACGGTTTGGACCATCACCTGCTGGAGCTGGAGATAACCGAGAGCGCCTACGCCGAGGACGAGAAGATGGCCGAGGCCGTGGGCGAGCTGAAAAAGCTCGGCTTCACCATCCTCATGGACGACTTCGGCAGCGGGTACTCCTCGCTCAACATGCTGAAGGACATCACCGTCGACATCCTCAAGATAGACATGGGATTCCTGACCCGCGAGAGCGACGCCCAGCGCAGCGAGAGCATCCTCGAAGCCGTGGTGTCCATGGCGCGCCTCATGGACCTGCGCATCATCGCCGAGGGTGCCGAGACGAAGGAGCAGGTCGACTTCCTGCAGGATATCGGCTGCGACTACGCCCAGGGCTACTATTTCCATCGCCCCATGGACACCTCGAAGCTCGAGGCCCTTATCAGCAACGACGACGCCGTCGACTACCGCGGCGTGCTCAGCCCCCTGATGGAGCTGATAGACATGAGCGCCCTGCTGAACGAGGACGAGACCAGCCGCACCATCGTCGACAACCTCATCGGCGGCATGGCCGTGTACGCCGCCTACCCCGATCATTTCGAGCTGCTGCAGGTCAACAACGCGTACTACCGCGTCACCGGCTGCAACTCCGTCGACCTGAGGGAGCGGCAACACCATATATCCAAGCAGGTGCACCCCGACGACCTGCCCATCGTCATGGATCTGTTCGCCCAGGCCGAGCAGCATCCCGTGTCGGGCGCCGAGGGAACGTTCCGCCGCTACCGCCTCAACGGCGACCTCATGTGGCTGCGCATGAAGGCGTTCTTCCTCAGGCGCGAGCAGAGCCGCAACATATTCTTCGCCTCGCTGGCCGACGTGACCGAGCAGAAGGAGCAGGAAGAGGAGCTGCGCTCGTCCCAATCGGCGCTCAGCAACGTGCTGGGCCTGCCCTTCGCCGAGAAGAGCCTGGACGACATGACCACCGAGAACCGCCAGGCGGCCGCGCAGGTGTTCATGCAGAACGTGCCCGGCGGGCTCATCGGCGGGTACTGCGAAGACGGCTTCCCGTTGCTGTTCGCCAACGAAGAGGTCGCCCGCATGGCGGGCTTCGACACGTCGGAGGAGTTCGTCGAGGCGATAGACGGGATGGTGGCCAACTCCATCCACCCCGACGATATGCCCCAGGTGATGAAGGACATCGGCCCCGAGTACTACGAAGGGCTCGAATACACCACCCAATACCGCATGCCCCGCAAGGACGGAACTTGGTTCTGGGTGGCCGACCATGGCCGCATCGTCCGCACGAAGAACAACCGCCTGGCCATCGCCAGCGTGTGCATAGACATCGACAACACCGTGAGCATGCAGAAGCAGCTGGCGGTGGAGGACGAGATACTCTACCGCATCATCCGCCGCGCCAACCTGAACGCGTGGATATACGACATCGAGCACGACTCCATCACGTTCCAGAACCTTTCGTCGAACGGGATCGCGTCGCTGCTGGCCCAAGCCGACGCTCCGAGCGCCGCGTCGAAGGACGCCGCCGGCGCCGAAGCGCTGCCCGACGACGTGGGGCGCATCCTCAAGCGCATGGCGCGCGAGGTGCAGTGGGGCCGCAACGTCGTGCGCGACATCGAGGTGCAAACCGACGATGACGAGCTCATGAAGCTACGCGTCACCTGCGAAGCCGTGCTCGATCCCAGCGGCAAGCCCGCGCGCGTCATAGGCTACATGGAGGAATCGAGGCTCGACCAGCCCGCCTCCCACCCCCCGCCTCCCACCCCTCCGCCACCAGCAGCCGCCTGCTCGAGATGCTGAAAGGCAAGGCGGTGGAGCACTGGTACGTCAACCTGAGCACGAGAAGCTTCCTCAGCGAAGCCGATCGCAAGGCGTGGCGCAAGGCAACGGGCATCGTCTTGGAAGACTGGTCGGGCATAACGCCCGAAGACCGCATCGGCGAGATCGTCCGTTCGCAGAAGGACGCGAACGCCGTCGCCTCTTTCCTGAACTTCGACGCCATGCTCGCGCAGTTCGAAAAGGGCAACCGGTTCGGCTCCCTCGAATACCGCCAGTCGAGCGAACAGGGCGAGCGGTGGATGGAGCTGAGCTACCGTCTGATACGCCTCGAGGACGGCGGAAGCGTGTTCGCCCATATCTCGGTGTCCGATATCGACGAGCGCAAGCGCCGCGAGCTGGAGCTGGAGGACAAGGCCGCGCACGACGCGCTCACCGGCCTCATGAACCGGCAAACCGCTTCCGCGCTGCTGCCGAACGCCCTGGAGGAGACCTTGCGCAAGGGCACGTCGGGAGCGCTCATCATCGTCGATCTGGACGACTTCAAGCAGGTGAACGACGAGTACGGGCATTTGGCGGGCGACGTGGTGCTGTCGGGCATCGGCCGGCATCTGAAAGGCGCCTTCCGCAAGAACGACCTGGTCTGCCGCTGGGGCGGCGACGAGTTCATCGTGTACTGCGACGACATCAGCCGCAGCAGCCTGTCGCGCCGGGTGGGCACGCTCTGCGACACGCCGTGGCGGACGCAGGTGCAGTGCGGCACGTCCATCGAGCTGTCCGCGTCGGCCGGCATCGCGCTGGTACCGGGCCACGGCTCCCGGTTCACCGAAGTGTACGAGCGCGCCGACGAGGCTCTGTACTGCGCAAAGTCGGACGGCAAAGCGCACTTCCGCTTCTACGAGGGCGCCTCAGGCAAGTAGGGGGTCGTCTAGGTTGACTCGTAGGGGCGCTCTCCAGAGCGCCCGTTCCGGCGAAGCCGGAACAGCAACCAAGGGCCGCGTTCTCGCGCTTCGCGCGAGCGGGCGCTCTGGAGAGCGCCCCTACGGAATCGGTCCGAGCGTCAAACCGGCGGCGCAGGAGTCGGCCGCGCCGACCGAACGCCGGCGGCGGCTGCGGCGGCTACACGCCCAGGCCCACCGTCATGTGCATCATGTAGAAGGCGAAGCGCATGACGAAGATCCCGGCCAGCGCGAGCGCACCGGCCGTCACGGCGCGGCCGACCGTCAGCGAGCGAGCTTTCTCGCCACGCGCGCAGAGAACCTGGGCGTCCACGCCGACGCCCGCGAGCGCGAGCGCACCGAACACCGCGATCATCAGGCCGTAGTACGGCACGAGGTCGGCCGCCGACACGAACGAGTTCTCGATGCGGGGCAACGCGGCGCTCTGCAGCCCGAACGACACGAGGTTCGCCGCCAGCGCCGTCGCGGACAGCGCCACGAGCACGCGCCCGAACCGCCCCTCCACCGGCCGGTAGCGCGCGGCGCGCAAACCCACCACGGCGAGCAAGGGCCCGCCCACCAGCGCGTTGAGCCACAGGTTCAGCGGCACGTACACCGTGTACCACGACACGATGGTCTCGGCCGCGTAAGCGAACGCCACCGACGTGACGAACACGACGCCCGCCACCATGGCCAACGCCATCCACCCGCGCTGCAAGCCCGTGCGCGGTTGCTGCGAGAACGAGTAGAGCCAGTACACCCCCGCCAGCGCCAGGAACACCACGGCGCAGAACACCTCGGTGGACAGCGGGCTGCGGCCCACGCCCAAGAACACGTACAGGGCGTTCGCCGGATTGCCCAGGTGGGTGGCCGAAGCCACCAGCCCCACCATGGACGTGACGAGCGGAATGCTGAGGAACTGGTTGATGCGCCGCCTGACGTCGGCAGGCAGGCTGCCGCGCAGAAGCGGCAGGCCCATGAGGATGAACGCGACGACGCCCGACGGCGCGAGCGTCGTGAACAAGACGAGCGTGATCTCGCCGAATGCGGTGTTCACCCCCGACAGCACGGGCAGCCTAGCGGTAGAACCGCGGGTAAGTCACGTCGAGCGCAAGCTGTGCCTGGACGCCCTCCAAGCTGGCCTGCGCCAAACGCGCGAGCCCCTCGTAAAACGGTTGGTCCGCAGCACCGGCCAGCTGGTCCAGGAAATGAGACGACCACGTGAGCAAGTGCAAGCTCAGGTACTCGTCCAACACCTCGGGGCGGTTGCCGGCAATCCACGCCATGAGCACGAGCATGAGGCCGATGTGGTCCTCGGGCGTCTTGTCGTCCACGAGCCGCTCGATGCCCTGCTCGCGCATCCAAGCGCGCAGCTCGAGCGTGGTCTGGCCGAACACGACGCACTCGCGGTCGGTGTACACCGAGCCCCACGGCGGTGCCGGCTTCGGCGCGGGCCCGATGAACAGGCGGCGGTACTCCCACACCAGGTCATCGTCCTCGGCGCCCTTAGCCAGACCCTCCTTCATGAGCTCCAGATCGCGCGCGGCCTCCTCGTCGTCCACGAACGGCCACTCCGCTGCAGCCGCGTCCACGTCGAGTTCCGCCAGCGCCTGAAACGCCGCGCCCGCGTCACCCGTCTTCGGATCATTCAGGAACAGCGGCCCGAGCGTCTCGCCCACGAACACGACGCCTTCGAGCACCTCGTCTTTGTTGTCGTCCATATCATTCCCTCTCTTTTCGCGCGCTTCAAACAAAGCAGGGTACGCTGCCATTGTAGCGTACCCTGCTGCTTCACGATCGATCTGTCAGGAGCTCGAAGCTAGAAGCTCAAGCCCACCGACAGCTGCACGGCGTAGAACACGAGACGTGCCACGAAGATGCCGATGACGGCCATGACCGCGCCGAAGCCGGCCATTCCCACCGGGCTCCTGCCCATGAGCGCCGCCACGGTACCCGCCGCCGCCAGCACGAAGCAGGCCACGGCGACCGCGAGGTAGATGGTGACGTCCGCCACGAGGTCGGCGCCGGACACGAGCGCGTTCTCCAACGAACCCACGCCGATCACCTGCACGCAGAAGCCCACGATAGCCAAGAGCGCGCCCACCACGACGACCACGAGGGCAGCCATCTTGTAAGAGCCCTTGAGCGCGTCGGTCAGCGACCCGGCCAAGCCCAGCACCAGCGTGCCGAGCGGCATGCCGCCCACGAGGGCGAAGCCCAGCAGCTGCACGATGACGAGCGGCGAGTTCCAAGAGGCGATGGTTTCCATCATGTACGCCATGCCGGTGAAGCAGGCGAACACCACGGCCGCCAGCGCCACGACGGAGACGAAGCCCTTGCGCGCCGCGCCGTTCAGCTTGCCGGTCAGGGCCACGATGACGTACACCAAGGCCAGCACCACGAAGATGGAGCCCACGAGGATCTCGTTCGACAACGGCGAGGAGCCGACGCCGGCGAACACGCCCACAGCATGCATCGGAGAAGCCAGGTGGAAGAACGAGGCGACGAAGCCCACCAGCACCACGACGAGCGGGATGATGGTCATGCGGTCGATCTTCTTCACCTGCTCATCGGAGAACTTCGTGGTGAGGAAGGCCAGGGCGAGCGCGACGAACGCGCCGGCGCCCATCGGGGCCAGGGTCGTGAACAGCGCCAGAGGCAGTTCGGCGAATGCGGCCTCCATGCTACATCACCTCCAGGGGGTTGACGACCTTGCCATCGGCGCTGCCCGCGGGCTTCGCATCGGCCGAGGGCTTAATGTACAGGTTCGGGTTCGTGTAGGTGGGTTCGGGCAAGGGCGCGATGTTGCCGCGCTCGCCCATCTTGGACATCTCCTCGACCGGGCCGAAATCGAGCGCACGGGCCGGACAGGCTTCCACGCACACCGGTTTCTCGCCGGCCGCCACGCGCTCGGCGCAGCCGTCGCACTTCACGGAGTGGCCCTTCTCGCGGTCGACCTTCGGCGCGTTGTACGGGCAGGCCATGTGGCAGTAGCCGCAGCCCACGCACTTGTCGGCGTCGACGGAGACCAGCCCCGTCTCGGCATCCTTGTGCATGGCGCCGGTCGGGCACACCTTCGTGCACGCCGGGTCGTCGCAGTGGTTGCACGACATGGACAGCGGGTAGCTCGTGCACGTGCTGGTGAAGCAGCCGTTGGCGTCCTTCTTCGTCTCGCCGCTCGTCACCTCGTACACTTTGCGATACGCCACGCCCAGGTCAAGGTCCTTGTAGTCTTTGCAGGCCATCTCGCAGGTTTTGCAACCGGTGCAGCGAGTGCCGTCGAAAGAAAATGCATAGTGCGTCATGATCTATCCTCTCCTTTCCTCGCCGCTTAAGCCTTCACGACTTCGCAGATGTTCGTATGCTGCGGGTTGCCCTTCGACAGGGGCGAGGGACGCTGGGTGGTGAGCGTGTTGATGCTGCCGCCCTTGTCCACACGGTCGCCCGCCATGTCGGCGTCGTGCCACGCGCCCTGGGACACCGCCACCGTGCCGGGAACGACGCGGGGCGTGACCTTCGCCAAGAGCTCGATCTCGCCGAACTCGTTCTTCACGCGCACCTTGTCGCCCTGGGCGATCTTGCGCGGCTCCGCGTCGACCGGGTTGATCCAGGCCTCCTGCGGGTTGACCTCCTTGAGCTCGGGCATGAAGCCCCACGAAGAGTGGATGCGCCCGCGGTAGTGGAAGCCGGACAGCGCCAGCGGGTACTCGTCGGTCGTCGTTTCCACGCCGTACCATTCGGGCAGGTAGACGGGGATCGGCGGCATGGTGTTCATACCGGGCAGCGTGTCGTCGGCCTCGAGTTCCCAACCCTCGGTGAACTGGAGCAGCTTCTCGGAGAATATCTCGATCTTGCCGGACGGCGTGTCGAGCGCACTGCCCACGGGATCCTTGCGGAACTTCGCCATGGACACGACCGGGTCGTGCTCCTCGATGTACACGCCCATCTCGACAGCCTCGTCCCACGTGGGCAGCTTCGGGCTCTTCTCGCGCGCCTTCTCGTACTGCTCCTTGATGCGCTCTTCCTCGGTCTTGCCCTCGGTGAACTCGTCGGCAACGCCGAACTTCTCGGCCATGAGCGTGGCCATCTCGTACGCCGTCTTGCGCTCGAACTTCGGCGAGGTGCAGGCCGTGCCCGTGATCATGTAGCCCGTGTCGGAGCCCGTGGAGATCTGGGACGTCTGCTCGAAACGGAACAGGTCGGGCAGGATAACGTCGGAGTACTTCAGCGAGTCGCACATAACCGTGTCGATGCCCAGGATGAACTCGCACTTGCTCTCGTCGGCCAGGATGTCGTGCGCCTTGTTGATCTCGGAGTGCTGGTTCGTCAGGCAGTTGCCGGCATAGTTGATCATGTACTTGATGTTCACCGGCAGCTTGTCGACGCCCTTGACGCCCGCGTTCTTCGAGGTCATCTCGGTACCGTGGTCGATGGCATCGGTGAACAGGAAGCACGGGATGGATGCCTTCACGGGATTCTTCCCGGCGTCCATGGACACGCTCGCCGGGCTCGTGCGGTCTTCGCGGGTGCCGTTGTTCGTACCGGGCAGGCCGATCTGGCCCACCAGGCAGGGCAGCGCCATGATGGCCCACGACGTCCACTCGCCGTTGCTGCGGCGCTGCGGGCCCCAGCCCTGGTTTACGTAGAGGGGCTTCGTCGTGCCGATTTCCTCGGCCAGGCTCTCGATGCGCTCGGCCGGGATGCCGGTGATCTTGGCGGCCCATTCCGGCGTCTTCTCCACCTTGTCGTAGCCTTCGCCCATGATATAGGCGTAGTAGGACATGTTTTTGCCCTTATAAGCCTCGGGCATGCTCTCCTCGTCGTAGCCCACGCAATAGGTGTGCAGGAAGTCCAAGTCCACCATGTCGTGCTCGATGAGGTAGTGGGCGATGCCGGCAACCAAGGCGGCGTCGGTGCCCGGGTTGATGGGCAGCCACTGCTCGGAATGGCCCACGATGGAGTCGTTCATGCGGTAGTCGATCATGTAGATCTTCGCGCCCGTGCGCTCGCGCAGGTGCACCCAGTCGTAGTGCGTGGTCAGACCGCCCTGACGCGTTTCGGTGGGGCTGGAGCCGAAGATGAGCACGAGCTTGGCGTCCTCGGCGGCCTTGAACGAGCTGCCACCGGACTGCTTGGAGCCGTACATGTACGGCGTGATGCAGGAGATCTGCGCCGTGGAATAGCTGTTGTAGAAGTTCAGGTAGCCGCCCACCAGGTTCAGGAAGCGGTTGAACGGACGCGACGTGGTGGCCGAGACGCCGGTGGCGTAGGGCACGTACACGGCCTCGTTGCCGTACTGGTCGATGACCTCTTTCAGCTTCGTGGCCGCCAAGTCGATGGCCTCGTCCCAGCTGATCTGCTCGTACTTGCCCTCGCCGCGCTTGCCCACGCGCTTCATGGGGTAGTTGATGCGGTCGGGGCTGGCGAGCCAGCGGCGATAGCTGCGGCCGCGCAGGCAGGCGCGCGGCTGCGGGTCATCGAAGCCCGCGTCCTTGCTGGTGTAGGTGTCCACCCACACCACCTCGTCATCCTGCACATGGAACTTCAGGCTGCAGCATCCCGGGCAGTTGATGGCGCAGTGGCCCCAGGTGATCTTCTCTTCGGACGCGGCATGCGCTTCGGGCACACCGGCTCCGAAGAGCGAGTCCGCAGCGGCCACGCTGCCGCCGACGGCTGCCAGCGCACCGAGCGCACCGGTCGTTTTCACGAACGTTCGGCGGCTCAGACTCGGCATGATGTCTGACATGACACTCCCCCTTCTTTCGTCTTCTCGCACGCCCCGCGCCTCCCGCGCCGAGCGCCTCGCCTCGCTCCCTCATCGGTTCGCACCGAGACGGCGAAGGTTCGATAACGAGGCCCACCTTACCGTTAACCGCGAAGCCGCGTGTCACATAAAATGTGGTAACTTTGAGTTTCAGCAGATCATCAGAGGGTTACTCGCCCTGCGAAACGAAGGGTTCTCCCCCGATGCCCCATCGGGGCCGCCCGTCCGCCCGCGATCGGAACGCGCCTCCCCCTTGCCTCAAGCGGCTTGCCGACCGCGCATCGTCAGCGCGCGGCACCCGACACAGCCGCTCTTTTCATGAACGAGTTCAGCATAACCGGAGCCATATTGAGCACCAGATTGGGCTGCGTCAGATCGGGCGCGGGAAGCGGCGGAACGGAAGCCAGGCTTCCATGCGCGGCGCGCAGTCGGTCGATGTCGTCGAAAGCGAGCGCGTGTTCGGAGCAGGCCGACACGCACGCCGGTTCGGGATGCGACCCGAACGCGTCGGCGCAGGCGTCGCACACGTGCGTCCGGCGACGGACGGGATCGTGCTTCGGCGCCTCGTAGGGACAGGCCGAGGCGCACGCCCCGCATCCGATGCACTTCGAGGCGTCCGCAGTCACGATGCCCGTGGCCGCGTTTTTGAGCTTGGCATGGGAGGGACACGCGTCCACGCACGGCGGCGCGCTGCAGTGGTGGCAGCTGAGCGAGAGGAAGTAGGTGAACAACGTGGTCGAGCAGGTGCCGTCGGCGGCCTCCTCCCACACGCCGCCCTCGTAGCGCGTGACCGTGCGGCACGCTTCGCTTCGCGAAGTTCCGCATCGTTGGCAGCATGCGTCGACGCACGCCTTGCAACCGGTGCACTTGAGTGCGTCGAAGTAGAAACCGTACTGCACGCTCTTGTCCTTTCGCCAGCCTTGCAACATGGTATCGTCAAACGCAACGACAACAAACGAGGTCAGGTATATTCGCGGTATTCTGTGGCCGCGTCGTTGCCGCGTCGTTGAGCTGCGAAAGCGCTTCCACGACGAGAAACGGCGCCGTTTTCGACGCAACGGCGCGGAAACTCGATCGCTCTTCGTTACCGTTCGCCCCCGCGCGCCTGGAGGGCGGGCAACTGGGTTATACTTCACGCTTGCACCGGCCGTAGGCGATCAAGGACCATCCGTGACCATCGCAAGCCTCCTACATATCCTGAAACCGAACGTGGCGTCGCTCGGCTACGCGCTGTTTCTGGCCATCAACGCCGCCGGCGTGTGGGGAGGCGTGTTCCCGTTCCTGCCGTTGGAATTCCAAACGCCCGAGATCGTGTTCTGGTTCTTCCTCGCCCAGTCGCTCGTGTTCTCGCTCAGCTACTTCGCCAGCGCCCTCGGCGTGTACTTCTTTCCCGGCCCCACGCGGCGCTTCATGGTCATGCTTGCCAGCGCACCGTACTTCCTGGGCTGGTGCTGCCTCATAGCCGCCATCTACTTCGACGCGTTCGCGCTGCCGCTCGTCGTAGCGGGAGGCGGTCTGCTGGGGCTGGGGTCGGCCGGATTCTTCATGCTGTGGCAGCGCCTGTTCTCCAGCTTCGACGCCGATCGCGGCAGCCGCGACCTTATCGTGGGAACGGCTTGGGGCGCCGTCATGTACTTCGCGCTGTACCTCATTCCGCAAGCGGTGACGGCGTATCTGATCCCCGCCGTGTTCCTGCCGCTGTTCGGTTTGGCCATCGTGTTGAAAAGTCGGGAGATCGACCGCGACCAGCCCATGTTCGAAGACGTGCCGCGCGACCACCCGCACGTGTACCGCAACGTCATCCGCGACTACTGGCGCAGCGCGTTCTGCGTGGGCGCCCTGGGTTTCTGCACGGGCGTCATGAGGTCGCTGGCCATTGGCGAGCCCCAGGTGGGCGCACTGGTGAACGTGATGTCCATGGCCGGCGCGCTCGTGGCGGCCATGGCGGTGCTGGTGCTGTGGCAGTACAAGAACCTGCGCCTGAACGTGGCGGGCGCCTACCGCGTGGTGTTCCCGTTCGTCATCACGTCGTTTCTGCTGCTGCCGTTTCTGGTGACCGCGTACGCCCAATGGCTGGCGGCCATCCTGTACGCCGTGTACAGTGTTGCCATCATGCTCATGATGATGCAGTGCGCACAGGCGTCGCGCGACCGCGGCATCAACCCCGTGTTCATCTACGGGTTCTTCGGCGGCGTGGTGTACGCGCTGCACGACGTGGGGTTCATCGGCGGCTCGTTCGCCGAGCAGATCATGATCACGGGCATCGAGCCGCTGGCCGTGGTGGCGTTGGTGGCCGTGTACCTGCTGAGCCTCATGTACTTCGTGGGCCAGGGAGGCTTCCGCAAAGTGCTCGGGCGCGCCAGCGACGCCGAGAGCATCGAGCTCGTGGCGCTGCGACCCGTGGGCCGCGACGTCAGGGCAAAAGGTGCCGCGCAGGCGCAGCCCGCGTCGCACGGGGCGGCTTCTGACGAGAACGCGCGCGCCGCGCAAAGCCGCAAGAGCGCACCGCAAGACCACGCGCCCGCCGCGCCTTCCGACGGCACCGCACCGAAGCGGCCGACGTACGTCGACGCGCGGGGACGCGCGGGCGCGCCCGTGTACCAAGACCGCATATCGAAGCAAGCCGAGTTGCTGCGCCAGCACTACCGCCTGAGCGCACGCGAGACCGAGGTCATGGAGCTTATCGCCCGCGGCAACACCGTGGCCCGCATAGCCGAGGACCTCGTGGTGTCCGAGAACACCATCCGCACCCACTCCAAGCGCATCTACGCGAAGCTCGACATCCACAAAAAACAGGAGCTGCTCGACCTCATAGACTCGTTCGACCCGAGCGATTTGGAAGACTGAGCAGCTCCTTCGGCGCTACCGCGCACCAGGGCGCGACGACTATATCTGCAGCGCGTAGAACAGCACGCGGGCGGCCACCAGGGCCACGAGCACGGCCACGTTGCCCAGGGCGAGCAGGCCCACGGACGAGGCGGTCGCGGCGGTCGACTCGCCGGCGCTGGCCGTATCCCGGACGTGTGCGGCGTCGGTGCGCACGGAGTCGGTGCGGGCAGGGTCGCCGACCGGCGCGCCGTCGAAGCTGTTCCACGGCATGGCCGAAGCCCCTGCGGTGCTGCCCAGCGGCGCGCTCGAGCGCCCGCCGCCCAGCGAGCCGCGCATGCAGGCGAGCACGGCCACGAAGCCGACGATGGAAACCACCAGGTACACCCATGCGCCCGGCAGGAAGTCGACGCCCGGAAGCACGGCGGCTGCCACCGACTGCGCGTTCATCATCTGCACCGTCACCGCGAAGATGGCCACCACCGCGCCGACGAACGCCGAGATGAGCGCGATCGAGCCGAAGCGCGTGGCGCGCGCCGTCGGCAGCGCACGGGCCGCCGCCACGACGAACATGCCCAGCGGCACGCCGCCCACCACGCAGTACCCGGCGAATCCGAGCGGAACGACGGGCGAGGCCCACGTGGAAACGTCGGACAGGGAGTACGCCACCCCTATCGCCACGGAGAGCACCACCGCCAGCACGCCCAGGAAGCCCACGTACACTTTGCGCACGCCGTCGGCCAGCTTGCCGACCATCGCCACCACCCAGTACACGAGCGCGGCCACCGCGAAGAGCACCGCCATGACGGCGACGAATCCCAAGGAGCCCAGCCCGACACCTTGGATAGCCAGCAAGGCGCTCTGCGGCGCGAAGGAGAACGCGAGCACCGCCACGAAGCTCGCCGCCAAAATGGCGAGCGGCAGCAGCGTCCATCGATCGATGCGGCCCAGCTCCTCGGCCGAGAAGCGCGTCGTGGCGAACGCGATGGCCAACCCGATGAAAGCGCCCGACGACATGGGCGCGGCCGCCGTGAAGAACACGAGCGGCAGTTGCAGGTACGCGAGATCCATGGGACATCAACCTCCTTGAAGCGCGAGGGCTCCTTCGAACACCGTTTTAGATTCGCGGCTATCTTAGGCGCTCCCCGACCGTTGCCTTCGAGGTTGGTTCCGTGTTCGATAAAGCGTTGCCGCCCCGATGCGGAGCCGACGCGTGCGCTCGCCCGAGAGTATCGCTACGTCAGGTCGAACACCTCTTGGATGCGGTACACGCCGGCGGGCTTGCCTTCGAGGAACGCGGCGCAGTCCACAGCCCCGCGCGCGAAGCAATCGTCGCTGTACGCGTAGTGGGTTATCTCCAAGCGCTCGCCCATGCCCCCGAAATACACTTTGTGGTCGCTGGTGATGTCGCCTGCGCGCAGCGAATGGAAGCCCACGCCGCCCGGCTTGCGCGGGCCGTGCCCGACGCGCCCGTACTCGGCCAGCTCGTCGAGGGTCGCGCCTTTCAGCTCGGCGATCATGTTGCCGATGATGACGGCCGTGCCGCTGGGCGCGTCCAGCTTGTCGCGATCGTGTTGGTCGATGATCTCGATATCGCACTCGTCCGCAAGCGCCCGCGCCGCCGTTTCCACCAGCTTCAGCATCACGTTGACCATCTTCGACGTGTTGCATTTGAAGATGACGGGGATGCGGCTCCCCGCCTCCTCGAAGCGCGCGAACTGTTCGGGCGTGAACCCGGTGCTGGCCGTGACGAGGGCCTTCCCGTGCGCGACGGCGAGATCGAGCGTCTCGAGGCACTGCTCCACGCTGGACACGTCGATGAGCGCGTCGCACTCGTCGATAACGGACTCGAGATCGTCGACGACGGGGACGCCGAGATCGCGCCCCAAGCCGACCACCTGCCCGAGGTCTTTGCCGATGTAATCGCGCCCGGCGGGGCCCACGCCGCCCACCAGCTCCATGCCTGGGCGCTCGTCGACGAACCGGCTGATAGGTTGGCCCATCTGACCGTGACATCCCACAACGACGATCTTCATAGCTCGCTCCCGTCTCGAAGCTCCCCTTGTCTCCAGGGAAGCGGACCGCCTCTCCCAGCCAGTATACGCCGGGACGGTCCTACCCTATCAGCCCCAACTTGCGGGCGCGCAGCACGGCGTCTTCGGCGGTGTGCGCGTCGAGCTTGCGGTAGGCGGCGGCCAGGTGGCTTTTCACCGTGGGAACCGTGAGCCCGGCTCGCTCGGCTATCTCGGGGGCGCGCAGGCCCTGGGCCAGCAGCTCGAGCACGAGCTTTTGCTGCCGGGACAGCTTCACGGGCTTGTCGCTCGCACCGAGGTTCGCCGTGACGCCGCGGAAACGTCCCGCGCGATCGTGCGCGGCCAGCAGCGCCTCCTGCACAAAAGCACGTTCGAGCGGGCCTTCGTAATCGGTGCGCACCATGCGGGCGGCCAGGCTTTTCAGCACCGGCTCCACCGAAGCGCCCTCGTCGGCCACCACGCGGTAGAACCCGTAGGGCGCAAGCTCTTCGAGCGCGGTCGCGAGCACGTCCACCGCCTCGCCCTTCCGACCCGTCGCCCACAGAAGCGCAGCCTTGAGCGCGCCCGCCTCGCCGCGGTCGAGCGGCCGGTTGAACGCGCGCCCGAACTCCAGCAGGTCGTCGAGCAAGCGCTCGGCATCGTCCGTCTGGCCGAGCGCGAGCAAGGCCCGCACGGTGGTGAAATGCTGGAACACGCGCACGAGCTCGATGCGGTCCACCTCAGTGACGAAGTACTCGTCCAGCCAGGCGCGCGCCGCCTTCGCGTCGGCGTCGAACAGCGCGAGCTTCGCCTCGTACGCCTTCAGGTTCGGCAGGAAGTACGGCGCCTGCACCTCCACGAACGCACGGAACGCGGCAAGCTCGGCGGCGGCCTCGGCGTCGCGGTTCTGCTGCCACAGCGTCGCATGGTGCATCACGGCGATGCAGATGCGCCCGTCGTCGCGGTTCTCGGGCACCACCGCGCGCCAGGCGTCCTCGATACCGGCCAACGCGGTTTCCATGTCGTCGCGCTCGTAGGCGAAGCACGCCGGGATGAGCGGGTAGATGTACCCCCATTCCGCCCCCAGCAGCACCGAGAACGTGCGACCGAGCAGATCCATGCCGCCTTCCTCAAGCGCGATGCACGAGTAGTCCAGGTTGCTGCGGTGCGGGTACGGCAGGTTGTGCGTGAACGACGTGAGGGTGGTGGCCAGGCCCTTCGGCGTGAAGTGCTTGACGAAGCGGCTGAACTTGGAGAACTTGCGCGCCTTGTCCAAAACGCTCGTGCGGTGGTCGATGCTGTACGACAGGATGGACGACTCCACGAAACGCGAGTCGAACAGCGCGATGCGCGGCAGGGCCCGGTACAGCTCGTCCATGTGGCGCTCGAACATCTCGCAGCGGCCGGTGAGGTAGGCGTACCACAGCGCTAGGATGTGCAGCGGAGGGCACACCCGGTACGCGCTCTCGGGTATCTTCTCGATGTCGAGCGTGCGCAGGAAGTCGGCGTAGTCGGCCACCGATCCGGGGTTGCTCTCGAACAGGAACAGCAGCAGGTAGGTGTCCATACCGCTGAAATCGCCGCTCTCCAGCCAGAACCGCAACGCCCGCATATAGTCGCGCTTCTTGCGAAAGTGCTCGGCCGCCCGCTTGCACAGCGCCGTGCGGTCGACGCCCGCGTCCTCGGACTTGCGCACCAGATAGTCGCGGAACAGGTGGTGGTAGCGGAACGTGTCCCCGTGCAGCCGGGTGAGGAACGTGTTGGTGCGCGCGAGCCGGTCCATGACCTCGCCTGCGTCGTCCCGCCCGCTCAGCACGGCCGCCAGCTCGGAGTCGAACTCGTCGGCCACGCTGGTGGCCAGGCAGAACGCGCGCAAATCGTCGTCCCACGTGTTCCACACCTGCTCGTCGAAGTAGCGCTCGAACAGAAAACGGGTGCTGCCCGTCTTCAAATGACCCGACTTCGACAGCGCCGCCACGCCAAGGGCCCAACCGTCCGTGGCCGTGTGCACGAGCCGCGTCTCGTCGGGCGTAAGGAACAGGCCCAGCGCCTCGAAGTACCCGCGGATCTCGTCCTCGGCGAACCGCAGGTCCTCCGCGCCCAGCACGGCGAGCTTGCCGGCCGCGTTAACGGCGCGCCACTCCTCCGTCAGCTCGGATCGCGACAGCAACAACACCGTGAACGCACCGGGCAGGCGTCTGAGCACATCGGGAAGCGACTTCGCTATCTCGCGATTGTTGATAAAGTGCATATCGTCGAACACCAGGACATGCCGCTTGTCCAACGGCAGCATTTCGGACACGAGGCCGATGGCGTGCTCGACCGGGGACGACGAGAACGCCGGATCCTCCAGCACGGCGCGCATGGCCTCGTTGCCGGGCTGCACCGAGTACAGCCCGGTTGCCAGCTGCTTGTAGAACACCGAGGGCACGTCGTCGTAGCGGTCGAGGCCGATCCACACGGCAGGCTGCTTCACCTTGCGAAGCCACAGCAACGCCGACACCGTCTTGCCGCTGCCCGCCGGCGCGCCGATGTAGACGAACCGGGTTCGCGCAGCACGGTCGATGGCGTCAACCACGCGCAGCCGCGGAGCGCACACGTCGGGCAGCGACGCTGGCGCGAACTTCTCGCTCAGCAGCAGGTCGGCCGAAACGTCCGACTCCTTCGCATCCTCTGGCTCGCCGTGCGCCTTGCCGCGCCTCTTCGCCATACCACCTGCCTCTTCCATAATTCGCTTTTCGGGAAGTATAGCGCGAAACCTCATACTGGATGATGTTCCTTTTCGCCCGATGACCCTATACTTAAGCAAACGGATATGCTTTCCGTCGGTGCATTGTTGCCCAAGGCCGCCAAGCCTCCGCGGCGAAGCCGTCGGAAGCTTACGCGAGGAGGTTTCTATGGGCACGATACAACATGCAGCGCGCACCTCGTTCAACCTGGTCATGGCCTTGGTGCTGGCGATATCGCTCGGCCTCACGGGAGGCCTGGCCTCCACGACGCGCGCCTGGGCCGATGACGCCCCGCCGCCAGACGAAGTGGCCGAGCCGGAGGCGACGGCCGCCAGCACCGACGACGCCTCCCAGGCGCTGAACTACTTCAGCGACCCGTCCGACTACGGCAAATTCAAGATCGACACCTCCCAAACGCCGTCGGACTTCAACAGCGACACGAGCGAAGACCCCATGGCGGGCTTCGAATGCTACGAGCCCCAGAACCTTTACGTCAGCTACATGAACCGTTACGACTACGACAAAGGCCAGTTCTCGGTCGCCGACAGCCTCACGGATCTGGCAACGTCCGACAAGTCGTTGGACGCCATGCTGGAAAACGACAACACCGTGGGCGGCACGAAGTCGTTAAACGCGAACGATTGGAGGCATTTCCAATACCATGCCAACAACTCGTGCGCCGTTCCCAACCGCAACGGGGACGAGAACCTGGTGGCCATCAGCAACATCTACGTGGGAACCTCGACCGGTTCGGGCGATGCCGACCGCAGAAGCCGCCAAGAGATACAGCTTTGGCGCTTCGATAAGAACAACTCGAACCCGATCAACGTCGGTCAAGCGAACGTCGATTTGGTGAGCGGCCAAAAGGACGACTTGGAAAGGCTCGACGCCATCGAGCAAGACGGCTCGCTGGGTCTGACCGCCTTGGTTGGCGGCGACTTCGACGGCAAGGGCGCAGCAGAACTCGCCGTGTACGTGCCCGACGCGAAAAATCCTCGCATCGACTTCTATGGGTATATCAACAACGTGGGGTTCTTGAAGAGCAACTGGAGCATTCCGCTGTCAGATCTGGGGGCCCAATTCGGCGGCACGTTCAAGAACTGGTATCTGCCCATTGTGAGCCTTTCCACCATTTCCCGAACAGACGGCAACCTCACCTACGACGATATCGTCGTCACCGCAAGCATGCCCTACACCAATTACGACGGGATGGACCAGCTCAATCAGTCAACCGTCATGTCCATCTATTCCTCGCTCGGCAACAGCAGCGGTGCGCTTGAAAAGGTGTTCAGCTACACTCCCGACGACGGTTCGCAGCGCATGCGCTTCGCTTCCACCCAAGTCACCGACCTCAACGACAACGGGGAACCCGAGCTCATCTTGGCCGGCAACCGCAACACCTACGACAAGAACGACAAAATGGGCAAGATGGACGCCAGCAAAAACCTGGTGCAGATGATAACGTACAACGAGTCGAAGCAGGCCTACCAGTACGTTTGGGACTCCCCGCAGGAAGTCGAAGCCCTTAGCAACCTCAACGTGACCTTTGAGATGTGCGAGCCCGTGGCCATGGCATCCGGGAAATACCTGCGCGACCAAAACGACGCACTGTTCTTGGAAGGCCATGTGTTCGCGCTTTCGTCCAACACGTCGGACAAACTGACCAACGAGGCCGACCGCTTCCGCGAAGGCCGGTTCACCTCGCAGTTCCATATGGACCTGAGCGGCTCCAACTGCTTCATCAAAAAGGCCGTCAGCGGCAACTTCGCGAAGAAGAACCTCAACTCCGAGCAGCTTATCGTGCAGAGCGGCACCACGTCCTCGGGGCGGGACAAAACGGTGTCCTACGATGTGCGCTGGGTGTATCAAGAAGGATCCAACCTGAAGCAGTTCGACACCGACACCAACTTCATCCACAACAAGAAAAGCCACGACAACGGCACGTTTTTAACCCTGTGTACCGTGGAAGCCAACACCAAAAACGCCTTCAAGTTCAAGCTGAAGTCGAAGGCGTACGGGTGGAGCGCTCCCGAAGCCATAGCGGTATTGGGCAGCGTGCCCTACTGGGGCGAACTGGTGGGTGCGGACGATAGATACGAGATGGGAACGACTTCGTTCGGCATATCCTCCAGCGGACTTTCCGGCGAAGATCACTCGTGGAAGCTCGGGGGCAACTTCAACATATCCGCCGACCTCATGTTCGGCGCAGGATTCCTTGGCAACGGCGGGGTCATGGGCGGCGGCTTCGATTTTGGTTTAGCGGGCAGCTATGCGCACAGTTATTACGAAGCGCACGAAAAGAAGCAGTCCCTAACCTATCAGGAGAAGGCGGGGCGCGACATGGTGGTGTGCGGCGCCACGCCCATTGTGACGTACAGCTACGAAGTATGGGTGCCGAAATTTTACGCGAGTGAGGATTATTGCAAGCAATACAACGAATATCAGGAGCAACACGGCACTGGGGGAACGCCCATCTCCGAGGGATGGATGGGTGATTGCTGGGTTCCTTTCAGCATCACCAACACCTACGATGTGGTTTTAGGGATGCTGCCGCTCGATGATTACAACAAGGCGGTTCGCGACCTTAATACGACCGACCTTCTGACCATCGATAAAGACAAGCTGTTCAACCACGTTGCGGGCGATCCCACCCGCTATGACAGCGACATGAGCGCCATCTCGAACGTCGACGTCGACGGCATTCAGGAAACAAGCCAAAAGGTGCCCATCGGCCCCAACGGGCAATCGAGCATAGCCGCCTCGCTTGAGATAAGCAAAACGAGTCAGGCGAGCGAAGGATACGATTTCGCCGTCAGTGGCGATCTGGCCATCGCCATGAACGCCACGTTGGGATTTTTGGCAAAAGCAAAGTTAGACGCCCGCGGCTCGATAGGCATTGAGTACGCGCCCAGCGCAAGCTATGTGGATTCGACCACCTTGGGGGCGCAGTTCAGCACCGACCTGCCGCAGCTTCCCAACGATGCCAGCTACAGCGCCTACCAACACAACGTGCAGATGGCCGTGTGGCGCACCACGCTGGCAAATAAGCCCTTTGTGGTAGGCTACTTGGTGTCCGGAACCGACAAACAAGCCGCGCCTAAAAGCCCGCCGCGTTACCCCATCGTGTACAGCGCGTCCGACAACGAGATCGCATGGGCCTGGAGCAACGACACCACCCGCCGCGCCGGCGCCTACGGCGTGGCCCTGCCGACAAGCATCGGCGAATGGCAAGTGCCCAGCAGCAACGTGGTGGACGGTTCGACGAACATGTTCGTCACCAAATTGAAACCGGAGGATACGGACAGATCGCAGAGCATCCGCTTCCAAGCCTACGATAACGAAAACGGGGACAACCCCAGCGCTTTGAGCCGCTCGCTGACGGGTTACGCCACCAACAGCAAAGTGAACCCCGTCTTCACCACGCAACCCGAGAACGCCTTGGCTGCCCCCGGCAGCACGGTTACGTTCGGCGCGTCTGCCAAGTCTCAGCGCGGCGAAAAGATCGATTACCAATGGTATCGCCTCGATATATCGGACAGTCTCTACTACGGCACCTGGGAGGCAATTCCCGGAGCGAAGAGCCCCACGCTCGAGATCGCAAACGTGACGGCCGACGACGACAACACGCTGTACCGCGTGGATGCTTTCGACCAGACGGTGGTGAACGGCCAGCTACCTTCCACCCACTCGAACGTCGCCACGTTGAAGGTGGATAGCAACGCCGTCGCACCGGGCAACGACGCGAACGCAACGACGCAGACCGTGCCCACGATAAGCCTCCGATTCATGACGAGATACGCTGGCGCCGATACGGGAGAAATGGATGCGCATGGCGATGAGTTCTTCGTGCCGCTGTACACGAGCGGCAGGTTGGAGGTTACCGTAAAGGACGCCGATGGCAACCCCTGCTCCGGCACGGTCGACATGACGCCGTATTTCATTCCCACCGGCAAAGACAAGCCAGACTATAAAATGCCCCTCTACACCACCCTTGACAGCGCAACGGGCATGGCTTCGGGGTACTTCTCCCCCACGCTTGACGACCCTTGGGCGGGAGCCAGTGAACCGATGATCTACCAGGTGAAGCTGACGTACAAGCCCGCCGACCAGGACAAAGACAAGTGGGCCGAAACCGAAACCCGCTACACCATCAACTACGGCAAGGTGGACTTCGATAGCAAGGCGCACTACCTCGCCCTCGACACGGACGGCGCCCTGCCCGGGCTGGACGAGCGGGACGCATCGTCCAGCGACGGCGCGTACAAGGTGGCCGTGGCGCAGAACATGAAGCTGCCCGACCTCTCGCCGCAGATGGTGGGCGCTCGGTTCGACGGTTGGTATCTCGACGCCGACTTCACCACGCCGCTGTCCTTCCCCTTCGCGCCGCTCACGCCGGGCGAGACGACGACGGTGCACGGCAAGTGGCTCCAAGACGAATACAACATCACCTACAACTTGGACGGAGGCACGAACGACCCCGGCAACCCCACGGTGCTCACCAACGACAGTCCCACGGTCACACTCGAAGACCCGACGAAGACGGGCTACGCCTTCGAGGGCTGGTATCCCGTGGTCGGCGGCACCGTGCTCGACCAACCCGTCGCGCACATCCCGCGGGGGCTCACCGGCGACCTCACGCTACAGGCGAAATGGTCGCTCATCGAGTACCCCATCTACTACTCGGCATTCGCCGGAACGAACCCGAGCGGCAACCCGCACTCGTACACGGTGCACGACGAGGTGACCATCCAAGCGCCCCTGTTCGAGGGCGCCATAGCGGGCACGAGCGCCTGGTACGCCGACTCGTTGTTCTCCACCAAGGCCGCAGCCACCATACCCAAAGGCAGCACCGGCAGCGTGGTGCTGTACGGACGGGCCGACTACCCGAACCCGAACCCCCAGCCGGAGCCGGGACCGGGGCCGGAAGTCAATCCCACGACGCCTGCCGGCGGCAACGGCAACGGCACCGCCCTGGTGTCCACGGGAGACGCGACGTTGCCCGGCATCGTGACCTTGGCGTCTCTGCTGCTGCTAGCCCTCGTCGCCGCCGGCACCGCCGCCCACCGTCGGCGCTCGTAGCAGAACCGCATCAACTTGGAGGGGTAGCTCGAAGATGCCTCCCCGCCCGTCGGGCCCCGCGCAGCGGGGCCCGACGGATTTGGGTGCCGCAAGCAACTTCTAAAATTTTCTTAGAAGTTTGCACCGTATCTTCTTAGATATTTTTAGAAGCTGTATCTCCCCTGTCACCTGTTCCGGCAGTCCTCAGCCTCGGCACCATATCCACGCTGGCGCAATGTTGCGAGTTCGATGCTCATGACGCTTGCGAGCTCCGCCCCCCTCGGGCCTCACGCCGAAACCTTCACCCCCGGCTCAAGGCGGCGCAGCAGCTCCGTTCGTAACTTGAGGTTGGCCACGGAAAACGACGGCTCCTTGTACTGCATCCTTTTACCGAGGCGCTTACCTATATGGTTCGCGATCTTCTCCACTTCGACGCGACTCGCAATCTGCAGCGTGGTCACCGAGATCACGTCGATGCCCAGCGCGTCCAAGGCGTTACGGCGCGAAGAGTCGTTCGCCGCATTGCGAGATCCCAGATGCTCCGCATCGCTGTCGTACTCGATGGCGAGTTTCGCTTCGGGCCAGTACAGGTCGCAGCGGTAGAATTGCTTGGAGGCCATCTTCCGCGCATGGGCTCCCACGTCGATGCGATAGTTGAGACAGGGCGGCGCGAACCCGTAGCCGCCAAGCCGGTACGGCAGGCACAGCAACGTGGTCAGAACGGTCTCCCGAGGCGAGGCCGAACCGTCAACGACATAGCGCAGCGCCCGCAGCGCCTTGCTCCGCCCATGGGCGCCCGCAGCCTTCGACGCGAAAGACTCCAGCCTCGCAACCGTGGTCAACGGCGCACAAGAGCGCAGCCCCCCCCCCCGTCGAAACGTCGTACGTTCCGCAAAGTTCGAAACCATCTTCGGGAGAAGCGACCCCTTTCTCGAAGGAAAACTCGCGGCGATCGCCAGTGAGCACGGCGACCGCCAGCGAATATCTCCGTCGCCCTGGCCCACACAGAAGAGTCGCATTTGAGCCCAAAATCTCCAACCATGCAAAAAGCCTCCCATTTCCTGCTGTCCAAGAAATGGGAGGCTCTTCAAAGCGAGGTCCCCTTTGCGAGCGGGCCCTCTCAAGAAGCAGAGCCCGCTCGCATGCGCCTGCAGAAGGGCAGCGCCCTGCGAAAGCAGCGCCTCGAGGCGGCACCCCGCAGGACGCCGCCTCGTAGAAGCAGAACGCTGCTTGCCGGTCCCTACATCATGGGCACCGTGATGGTCACGGGCAGCGCAGCCACGACCACCAGGAAGCGCAGCAGGAAGCCGCCCACCAGCACGCCGGCGTCGGAGCCGAAGCTGATCCAGTGGGCCTTGCGGCTCTCCTCGAACTCCTTCGGGCTGAAGAACAAAAGCCATGTCTCCAGCGCCGTGGGCAGCACCAGGCCGATGAGCACCAGGCCGATCCAGAACAGCGGCGCATACTGGCCCACCAGCAGGCTCATGACCGAGTTCCAGCCCGCCACGGAGTTGAAGCTGGTGATGAACATGAGCGAGGCCACCAGCACGAGCTCGATGATGGGCAGGCAGAAGTGGAACTTCTTCAGCACGCCCACGCGGTTGAACTCGTCCGCGTGACGCACCACGGCCACCAGCAGCACGCTGGCCATGCCGGCCGACACGGCCGACACCAGAAACAGGATGGGCAGCAGCGCGTTGTTCCACAGCGGGAACGTCTTGCACACGCCCAACAGCGCACCGGTGTACACGGCCACGCACACCGCGAACAGCACGCCCACGATGTCAAGCCACACCGGCACGGACTTCTTCAGGAAGTCCAGAACGACCACGACGATGGCCACGATGGTGAAGCCACCCAGGAACACGACGCCCCACGTCATGACGGAACCGAAGTTCGTCAGCAACAGCGCGAAGCGCAGCGGGTTGTGCAGGCCGCCCTCGGCGTCGAACATGAGCAGGCACAGGCCGATGATGACCACGATGGGCGCGATGAGGTGTCCCACCTTGCGCATGTTCACGGCCTCGGGATGGCGCCAGCCCAAGAAAGCGGACGTGATGAACGCACCGCCGCCCAAACCGGCGAGGAACAGGTACCATGCGATGATGGCGCCCCAGATAGGTTCGAATGACATCGCTCATCACCTCACGTAGAATACTTTGGATTTGGTCAGGTCGCCCGCGATGGGCTGGGCGTTCGTCGCCGCGATCTCCTTCGAGATGTCGCTGTCGGGGTCGTCCAGGTCGCCGAAGATGCGGGCGTTGGTCAGGCACGCCTCCACGCACGAGCACATCTTCGTGCCGCTCGTCTCGGCCGACACCGTACAGAAGCGGCACTTGTCCACCGTGCCCGTCTTCTCGTTGTGCACGCGCACCTGGTAGGGGCAGGCGGCCATGCAGTACTTGCAGCCGATGCAGCGCCCCTCGTCCACGCCCACGATGCCGTCGGCGCCGATGTAGGCCGCGCCCGTGGGGCACACGGCCACGCAGGGGGCGTCCTCGCAGTGCATGCACTGCAGCGGCACCGTTTCGATGGACACGTTCGGGTACGTACCCGTTTCGTGCTCCTCGTAGCGGATGAAGTCCTGCTCGGGCAAAAGGTCGTTCTGGCGCTGGCAGGCCACGCGGCACGCATAGCAGCCGATGCATTTCTTGGTGTTGATGAGCATTCCGTAGCGAGCCATTACGCACCTACCTTCTTAACGGTCACGACCGCTTCCTGCGTGCACGCGCCTCCGTAGGCCGGCTCCATATGGAAAGGCACGAAGTCCATCTGGCGCAAGCCCACCTCGTAGGCGGTGTGCTGGTCGGGCGATGAGCAGCCGTAGTGGCTCGGCATGTACAGCGCCGTGGGATTCATGCGCTGCGTCACCTTCGCGCGCACGCGGCCGGTGTGCTGGGGGTTCGACACCTCCACCTCGTCGCCGTCCTCGATCCCCAAGCGCTTCGCCACGTCGGCGTTGAGCCACACGCGGGTGAGGTCGTAGTCCTTCGTTATCTGCATGAGGTCTTCGATGTTCGCAGTCTGCGTGTGGCTGTGGATGGCCTGCTTGCCGCCGATGAGGCGCAGCTCGTCGCCCATGGGCATGGTGGAAGGCTCCACCCACACCGGATAGGGCGACAACCCCGCCTTCTCGCACGCCTCGCTCGTGAACTGCACTTTCTCGGTGGGCGTCTTGAACTTGGGCGCCGTGCCGTAGGCGAACTCCTTTTCGGGGAAGTGCGCCGTGCCCGTCTGCTTGAGCGTGTCGAGCGACAGGCCAACCGTCTGCAGCTGCGCGTCGGCCAGCTCGTCCACGCCGAAGCGGAAGTACTCGCCCACGCCGCACGCCTCCGCCAGCTCGGCGAAGATCTGGTCGACCGGCTTCGTGTTGGGGTGGATCTTCTCGAGCACCTGGTCGCGCAGCGCCACGCACGGTACCTTGCCGCCGATGAACTCGGGCAGCTCCAAGCGCTCCAGGTAGCTCGTGTCGGGCAGCACGTAGTCGGCGAGCATAGCGGTTTCGGACATCTGCACGTCCACGACGACGCACAGGTCCAGGTTGGACAGCGCGTCGGCCAGATACGCCGTGTTGGAGTAGCCGGCGGCCATGTTCGAGTTGTAGAAGAACATGCCCTTGACGTTGCCTTCCTTGGCCTGCTCGGCCGCGAACAGGTTCGTGCCCATGCTGGACAGCGCCAGCGGGTACTCGGCCGAGCCCAGCAGCTTGCCCTCGGGCTTCTTCGGGTCGGCGAAGCGCTCGTCGGCCAGCTTGCCGGCCGACACGCTCGGCGTGAACAGGGCGCCGCCCTTCTGGTTCCAGCAGCCCAGCAGCGTGTTGAACAGGCAGATGGCGCGCGCCGTCTCGCCCGAGTTCGCGTACGAGCAGCCGAACGCGCCGCGCCAGCTGGGCTCGATGGATGCTGCAGGGGCGGCATCGGCGAACTCGACGGCCAAACGGCTGATGGTGGCGGCGGGGATGCCCGTGATCTTCTCGGCCCATTCGGGCGTGTATTCCGGCAACGCGGCGGCCCACTCGTCGAAGCCCACGGTGTTGGCGGCCACGAACTCCTTGTCGTACAGGCCGCGCGTCACCAGCACGTTGCTCATGGCCAGCACGAGCGCCAGGTCGGTGCCGGGGTTGATGGGCACCCACTCGTCGGCGAACACGCGGCTGTTGCTGCAGCGCGGGTCCACCAGAACGATGTGCGAGCCCTTCTCGTGCGCCTTCTGCAGGGCGGCCACGGAGCTGGGGCGGATGGCGTCGGCGTAGCTGCGCCCGATGAACATGGTCATCTTCGCGTTCGCCACGTCGGACGAATAGCTGCCCGTGCCGATGGCCTGCGTCATGCCGCTTTCCTTGGACAGGTTGCAGGCGGCGCCGTGCGTGTACACGTTCGCCGAGCCCAGCGCGTTCATGAAGCGCTTCGTGTAGTACTTGCCGCTGGGACGCGGATCCTGCACCATGGCGAGCGCCTGCGGGCCCTTGTCGTCGATGATGGCCTTCACCTTCTCGGCGATCTCGCGGTAGGCCTGATCCCACGAGATGGCCTCGAACTTGCCCTGGTCGTTCTTCTTCAGCGGATCGGTCAGGCGATCCTCGGAATAGGCGATCTGCGAGTAGCCGAAGCCGCGCGCGCAGATCTTGCCTTTGGCGTAGGGGTGGTCGGCGTCGCCGATGAGCTTCGTCAAGCGGCCGTTGACCACGTAGGCCGTGAAGCCGCACTTGCTCGAGCAGGCGTTGCACAGCGTGTGGACGGTTTTCGTCTCGCCGCCTCCCGACGCGTCATCAGCATGCGCCTGTTCCCAAGCGTCGAAGCTCATGAAACCGGCCGCCGCCGTGAGCGCAACCGCCCCAGCGCTGCCAGCCAGGAAGCTTCGCCTGGTTATAGCGTTTTCTGACATAGCTGTTTCCTCTCTATATGCATGCACGTGATATCTCTCGTTGTCGGCGCTCATGCGATTGCCGCATCGGCCATGGTCAGCTGCGCGCGAATGGTGACGATCACGTCCACGAGCCCGATGTAGAAACGGGCGTCGTCGTCGAGCGTCAGCAACCGCATGCGGTACGCGGTGAGCCAGGCGAAGCGTTCCGCCAGGAACTGCCGGGCCTCCTCCCGCATGCCGGAGCGCAGCATCACGGCCACCAGGTCGAGCTCGAGCGCCAGATGGTCGGGGCACGCCGCGAACGCGGGCGGCACCTCCATACCGAATCGCTGCACGAGCTCGCGCAGGTAGTGCGCCGAATCCCCCAGATACAATCCCTGCTGTTGCGAGAACGGTGCGGGCGCGGCCCCGGTGGACCACGTGCGGTAGAGCGACTCCACCGGCAGGGCGGACTCGGGGAGGCCGCCTGCGAAGTGGCGGGCGGCGAAAGCCTGCTTCTCGGCATACGTCGGCGGCGTGAACAGAGCGTTCACCTCTCCCGACGAGAGGAATTCCTGCAGCGGACAGCGCCTGCGCGCCCGTGCGAGCGGAGCCTCCTGCGCTCCCAGCTCGTCCGCCTGCATGACGCGGCGGGCTCCGTCGAGGAAGTCCGACCACAGCGGGCCCTTCGTCAGTTGGCTCCATGCGGCCTCGTCGACCGGGCCGAAGCACTGCGCGAGCACCGAGAACACGGCCTCGTCTTCCATCATCGCTCTCCCTCCTTCCCGTTTCTTTTCGCCCCGGCGCGGCAAGCGCCGGGCGTCGGGATCGTATCCGGAACTATCACGCCTGCACGAGGGTCGTCGTCCTCACGACGCCCTGGTCGATGACTTTCTGCGCGATGTCCTCCCAGTCGATGAACTTGATGGCGCCGTTCGGGCACTGCTCGGCGCAGCGGCCGCACGAGATGCACTTCGTGGAGACGCCGGTCTCGCTGTCCACGCGCGGCATGTTCCACGGGCACGCCTGGCTGCACATGCCGCAGCCGATGCAGCGCTCGGCGTCCACCTTGCGCGCGCCGGACTTCTCATCGGCGTAGATGGCGTGGACCGGGCAGTAGTTCATGCAGGCCGGGTCCTCGCACTGCTTGCAGTGCTCGACGGTGAACTCGCAGTTGTCGTAGATGCCGTCCTTGGTATCGGCACCCGCGCCGAAGTTGTAGTTCGGCCACACGCGCACGCGGGCGATATGCTGGCTCACGCGACCGTCGTTCTTCAGCGTGCACATCATCTCGCAGCGCTGGCAGCCCGAGCAGCGGGCGCGGTCGGTCACGATCATCTTCGTGGGCGTGGTGCGGATCTCGATGCGTCCCGAGGCGATGGACTTCGACGTCACGCCCCACGACGCCAGCACGCCGCCGACCACGAGGCCGGCAACGCCGCAGCCCGCCATGGCCAGCACGCTGCGCCGCGTGAACGTTTTGCTCTTGTGCTCCCCCTCGCCCGTAACGCCTTCGGCGCCCGTGGTTCCGGTCGTCGCAGGCGCGCTCTCCTGAACGTCCTGGTTCTCGGAGGTGTTCTGGTGCAGATTGGAATCTGACATAGCCTGGTGCTCCCTCCCTCACTTGCATTCCGTGAGTGTCGTTTCCCTGATGCCGACCCCGCGCCGACGTGCCTGGCTTCTCTCGTCTGCCCCGCCTGCGCTTCGCGCGGGCGGTTGCTCGCCGCGGGGTGGCTGCGCTCGGACTCGCCTCCGATTTCGCGGTGCCACACAACGCCTCGAAGTATGCGCGCCCGCCCGCGCCCGCCCTACCCTCTTTGAGGGAGTTCTGTAACCTGATCGGCGATTTTGCGGAATTACCCCCAAAGAGGGTATGCCCCTGCCGCCCGGGTCGTGCATACTGCCGCTTGACGATTGTTGTCAGCGCTCGCATCGCGTCCGTCGGTTCCCACACAACACGAACCACGAATCCTTTTCCCCTAGATTTGGAGATGCAACATGGCTGACGAAACATCGTTCGGATGGGCCGGTAAGATCCTCCGCGTCAATCTGAGCACGGGCTCGATCACGACGCAACCGACCGACCCTTACAAAGAGTACATCGGCGGCATGGGCCTCGCGAACAAGATCATGTACGACGAAGTGCCCGCCGGCACCGACCCGTTCTCCCCGGAGAACAAGGTCATCTTCGCCGTCGGTCCGCTGACGGCTTCGGGCGTGCCCTTGGCGGGACGCACCACCATCTGCTCGCTGTCCACGTTCACGAAAGACCATCTGGTCGTCGACGCGCACTGCGGCGGCATGATCGGCGCCAAGATCAAGCTCGCCGGCTGGGACGCCATCGTGCTGGAGGGCGCGTCCAGCAAGCCGGTGTACCTGAACATCGTCGACGACAAGGTGGAGATCAAGGACGCCGGTTTCGTGTGGGGCCTGGGCACCCGCGAAGCCACCGAGATACTCAACCGCAAGGAAGGCAACGAGGCGTGCGTGGCCACCATCGGCCCCGCCGGCGAGAACCTGCTTCCCTACGCGTGCATCATCAACGCGCGCAACCACTCCGCCGGCGCCGGCACGGGCTCGGTCATGGGCTCGAAGAAGGTCAAGGCCATCGTGGTGCAGGGCAACGGCAGCGTGCATGTGAAGGACCCGCAGGCTGTGGCCGACCTGTCCGACTACATGCTGCGCGAGGTCATCGGCTCCAACAACAACCACGTGGTGCCGCAGACGCAGCAGGAATGGGCCGAGTTCTACGACAAGGGCTCGCGTTGGTCCGCTCGCAGCGGCCTGACGTGGGGCATGGCCGAAGACGGCCCCATCGACGTGGGCGAGCCGAAGCCCGGCGAGCTGAACACGGTGGGCTACCGCTGCATGAAGTCGGTGTACGACCTGGGCGAGGTGGCCGAGAAGTACACCATCAAGATGGACGGCTGCCACGGCTGCCCCATCCACTGCTATTCCGACCTGCGCACCGAGCGCACGGGCGAGCTGGGCGGCAAGACCACGTCGGGCAACACTTGCGCGGCCAACTTCCCGTTCAAGTACATGAACGGCATTCTGAAAACCGATATCAAGGAAGACAGCGAGTCGGGCATCGTGTGGAACACGCTCATCGGCACGACCATCGACGAGCTGGGCCTGTGGTGCAACTACGCGCAGCTGTGGCGCGATCTGGCCCACTGCATCAAGGCGGGCGTGTTCGACCGCGTGCTGCCCGAAGAGGAGAAGGCCAAGTACGACTGGAACCGCATCTACAACGACGACCCCACTATCATGGTGGAGCTGCTGCACGACATCGCCCGCAACGACTCCGAGATCGCGCACCTGGCCTACGGCCCCTACCACTGGACCGAGCGCTGGGACGACAAGGAGTGGTTCGATCAGCAGCCCAGCCAGCTGATCAACTACCGCGGCTGGCCCGTGCACCACTCCATCGAGTGCTTCGGGCAGGTGGGCGGCGTGTACAACATGATGTTCAACCGCGACGACATGATCCACTCCGCCGTGAACTTCCAGGGCTGCGGCCTTCCCATCGAGCTCAAGAAGGAAATCGCCGCCGAGGTGTGGGGCGGCGAGGACGCCATCGACCCGGACAAGAACTACACGCCCATGAACGAGCACAAGGCGAACTTCGCCTGGTGGAGCATCGTCACCGACGTGCTGCACGACTCGCTCACGCTGTGCAACTGGACGTGGCCGATGACCATGAGCCCCACGAAGGCCCGCAACTACCGCGGCGACCTCGATTTGGAGGCCAAGTTCTTCAAGGCCGTCACCGGCGAGGACGTGACCACCGACGACCTGTACCAGGCCGGTGCCAAGATCATGACGCTGCAGCGCGCCAACACCGTGCGCGGCATGACGAAGGCCGACGGCACCATGGGCGAGAACGACATGCGCAACGTCCACGACACCATGTGCGCCTGGACGTTCAACGCCGATCCCGACAAGCAGCCGTTCACAGAGGGCACCATCAAAATGGAGCGCAACGACTTCCAAACCGCGCTCGGCATGCTCTACGACACGTTCGGCTGGGATCACGAGAAGGGCTGCCCCACGGCCGCCTGCCTCGATCAGTACGGCATGGCCGACGTCAAGGAAGAGCTCGACGGCTTGGGCCTGCTGCCGTAGCGCCATCGACCCCGCGGTGCCGCCGTCCCCCTCTGCGGCACCGCTCCTCCATCGAACGCGGACGGCCTACCTTCCCCTCTCCTTACGAGGCCGCCCGCATGGGAAAGCCCCCGATCACTCGGGGGCTTTCCCATGGTTGCTCCACTTTGTCATCCTGAGCGGAGGCGCGTAGCGCCGCAGTCGAAGGATCTTCGACGAAGGAAGTTCCCCGTTACCGAAGATCCTTCGACTGCGCGCCTGCGGCGCTCCGCTCAGGATGACAAAGTGGGAGCGGCCGGCACTCGAAGCGGCAAGGCGGCCCTACGCTTCAGCTAGTCTCAGGTCGATGCGGGTGGAGCGGAGGGAGCAGTGCTCGCACAGGGCGCAGGGCACGCTCATCGCGTCGCAGGGTACCCGGGCGTCGAGCTCTTGGAGCGTGGCACCCTGGTGCACGAGATAATCTCCCACGAGGGCGCGGACGGCCTCGACGGCGAAGTGGAGCGTGTACGACTTGTCGGCCGGCACGCCGTCTAGGGCACGCTTCACGTCGTCGGTGGTGATGGCCAGCGCCTCCTCGAACGTTCTGCCCTCGAGCAGCGAACACACCACGCTCGCGCAGCCGGTCACGGCCAGGCATCCGCGCGTTTTGAATCCCACGCGCACGAACGTCTCGGTGTCGGGATCGACCACGGCGAACAGGCGCAGCGCCACCTCGCCGCGCTTCGACTTGCCTACCATACTCTGGGCGTTGAACCCTTCGGGCGCCCCGCCATTGCGGAAGTTCGCCACCACGGCCAGCAGCGTGTCGGAGTACCCCGCCACGCCGTCTTCTATCTCGGTTTGGTACACGTCCGCCGTGCGCAGCACATGGCGGTCCTTCACCTCGCGGTATACGTTGCGTGCCTCGTCTTCCACGAAAAGCCCTCCCTCTAAAGAATTACTTCGACTACGACAGTTTCGCTACAGGAACATGCCGCGCTCGACGGAGTTCCACTCCGCGAGCGACGCCGCGTACGCGGGCGTCAGGTACTCGGTCGAGAAATAGTACACGTCGCCGTTCGAGGCCGTGACGGTGTCGAGGTCGGGGTACGCCCCGCTTTCTCGAACCGTTTGCCACAGCTCGTCGATCTCCTCGCGCGACAGGCCGAAGGGCTCGTTGGAGAGCGAGGCGGCCTCCATCGGGCGCGGGTACTTCTTCGATTCGTCGCGCACGCACTCGACGAACGTGAGCACGCGATCGTCTTCGCTCGCCAAAAACGACCAGCGCGCGTAGGCGTCCGTCATGCGCTCGGACGAGTACAGGTAGTAGCTGCGCTTGCCCACCAGCGCCACGATGTCGTCGCACGGCGGCTCCGCAGGCGCGGCATCCGACACGGCAGAGTCGTCCGTCGGCCCGGCCTCGGCAAGCCTCGGCTCGCCGGCCGCTTCGGCCTCGACGGACGCGTCGGGCACCGTCGGCTCTTCGGGCGCTGCGGCTTCCTCGGGCTCTTCGGACCGGAGCATGCGGGGCACGCCCACCGCCCGCGTGGCGGTGCGCACGACGGGCGTCGGCTCAAGGGCCTCCCGCCCCGCCCGCTCGGCCTCGCGCTCCTCGAGGTACTCGTACACGAACATCTCCCAATCCTCGGCCGTCTGGCCTTCGGGCACCAAGCCGGCTTCCGCCCATCTCGACGGTTCCACCAACCGCCCTGCGGCGGACTGCGCGCGCACGTCTTCGAAGATCACAGCAAGCAACTCTTGTTCGGTGAGCGCATCGGTGCCAGGCGCAGGTTCAAGGGAGCCCGCATCGAAAGCGGCTTCGCGATCGCCCTGAACTTCGTCCGCCTTGTCGGCATCGTCGGGAAGCGGCGCTCCGGAGCCCTGCCCCGTAGACGCCCGAACGGGCTCGGCGTCGTCGGACGAATCGGCGCATCCGTTCCCCTTCGCTTCCTCCTCGGCGAGCGCGCGGATAACCTCTTCGCGAATTCGCTGAGCTTCTTCATCAGCCATGATTTGCTCCTTTATCGAGCCGTTGAGTCCATATGGTATGATGGCCCTCGGAGCGCGCCCGGCATCCCCTCTTTCAGGATAAATCGAGGCGAAAGCGGAGCCGCGCCCCATAGCGACGTCGATGTCTATCAGGGAAAGGGAGGGCGCTTGAGCGCACAAGCCACGGGCAACCAGCCAGAGGGCAACGACCGCGACGAGCAGCTCGCCCCGACCACGGTTTCAAGCAGCTTCCGCCTGCTCTGGCCGCTCGTGGTGGGCCTTGGGTTCGGCAGAGCCGGCCTCATCGTCGCCAGCTACGGCAGCTACAACAGCACCGACGAGGGCATCTTCACGGACGGTGCCATGCTGGTGGCCCTCTGCGTGCTCGCCGTGTTCTTCGTCATCATCACCGTGGGCAAGGTGACCATCAAGAAGCGCGCCACGAACCTCATCATGCGCGTCGGGATAGCCCTGGAAGCTTTGACGTTGGCCGGCTTGGCAGCGCTCGACCTGACGGGCAACGGCGACCCTGCCCTGCAATTCGCCTTGAGCTCGCTGTGCACGCTCGTGTCCTCCGTCACCATATACTATTGGCTGCGCCGCGCCCGCGGAACGGGGACCATCGTGGCGGCCGTGTTCGTGTTTTCCGCGCTTATCCTCAGCGAGGTGGAGATATACCTGTGCTCGCTGCTGCCCTGCGCCGCAGGCAACTTCGTGGCGGCGGCGCTCGTGCTGGTCCAGTATCCGTGCATGCTGTGGGCGCGCCATCGCACGCAGCCGCACGACATCGTCTCCGCGTCTCAGTCGAGTGACTACTTCGGCTTCACGAAAACCATGATCCAAAGCAAGCAGTTCTTGGCGGCCACGGCCATCGGCATAGGCTTCTTGTCCATCGTCATCGGCCTTTTGCGCGGCTACCCCGACGGGCAGCCCATCGCGTTCGCCCCCGTCACGCGCGCGGCTTACGGCCTGCTCACGGTGGGCATCAGCGGAGCCATCATCGCGCTCGTGCTGGGCAAGCGCCAGCGCGTCCTCACCGTGGGCATCTTCATCGTCATGGAGCTTTTGGCCTGTCTCGCGCTCATCGCCTACGCCGCCTTCCCCGACATGCTGGACATCGGCGCCGTGTTCACCACGACCCTCAACGCCCTTATGGTGGCGTTCACCTGGTACATCATCATCGCGTTCATGAGCTACGGATGGCGCGACCCGTACTACTACGCCATCGCCGGATGGCTCGTGTGGCTGGGCTGCCGCGCCGTCGCGCGCGTGGCGCTCATGGAGTTCTACAACGTGTCGGCGAACGACGTGCTCATGAACGCGATGATGGGCGCCCTTATCGTCGTGTCGACCCAGGTCATTCTCGTACAGTTCCTCAACATCGCGCGGCGCGAAGCCCAAGAGCACGAAGACCAGGCGGCGCGGCAGGAAAGCGTGCTGGTGAAGATCATGGGCCTCGACGAGCACGAGAGCCTGGCCGATATGCGGCAGGCGTCCATGCAGCACAACGCCGAGGAGATGGGCAAGCAGTTCCTGCTGTCGGAGCGCGAGATGGAGGTGCTGGCGCTCTACGCGCTGGGATACACGCAGAAGCGCGTGGCCGAGGAGCTCTACATCACCCCGGGAACCGCCCATGCGCACATCAAGCGCATCTATGCGAAGACCGGCTTGCACTCCCGCCAAGAAATCCTAGACTATATGCAGCAGTACACATCGTAGAACGGGGAACCAACGTGCTTCACTTCGATTCCGACTATATGGAGGGCGCGCATCCGGCCATCATCGAGCGGCTGGCGGCCACGAACCTCGACCAGACGAGCGGATACGGCACCGACGAGGTGTGCGAGGCCGCGCGCGACCGCATCCGCGCGGCATGCGCCTGCCCTGAGGCCGCCGTGTACTTCCTCGTTGGCGGCACGCAGGCCAACGCCGCCGTGGCCGACCAGATCCTGCGACCGTGGGAGGGGATCGTGTGCGCCACCACGGGGCACATCACCGCGCACGAGGCCGGTGCCGTGGAGGCGTGCGGACGCAAGACCCTGCCGCTGCCCCAGCACGATGGCAAGCTCGACGCCGCCGAGGTGCGGGAGCTGTGCAAGGCGTACTGGGGCGACGAGAACCGCGAGCACATCGTGGCGCCGGGCGCGGTGTACATCTCGCACCCCACCGAGTACGGCACCGTGTACTCGCTGGCCGAGCTGGAGGCGCTCTCCCAGGTGTGCCGCGACTTCGGCATGCGCCTGTTCATGGACGGCGCGCGCCTGGGCTACGGTCTGGCCGCCGTGGGAACCGACGTCGCGCTGCCCGACATCGCGCGCTTGTGCGACGCGTTCTACATCGGCGGCACGAAGGTGGGCGCGTTCTGCGGCGAGGCCGTGGTGTTCACGAAGCCGGGGCTGGACGACCGCTTCTTCACGCTCATGAAGAAGCGCGGGGCGCTGCTGGCGAAAGGGCGCTTCCTGGGCCTGCAGTTCGACGTGCTGTTCGAGCAGGAGGACGGCCAGCTGCGCTACGAGCGCGTCGGCCGCCATGCCGTCGACCTGGCGCAGCGCATCGCCGAGGGCTTCCGCGCGAAGGGCTACGACCTGCATATCGACTCGCCCACGAACCAGCAGTTCGTGGTGCTGGACGACGCAACCAAGGAGCGCTTGGCTGAGCACGCCTCGTTCGGCTTCTGGGAGCGCACGCCCGACGGCCGCACCGTGGTGCGCTTCGCCACGAGCTGGGCCACCCGGCCGGAAACCGTGGACGAGCTGCTGGCGCTGCTGTAAGCGCCCCGAACCGAAGGCGGCCGCGATGCCCGACCTTATCGACAGAGCCCTGCGTGCAGCCGAGCGACCGCCCGTCGCCCTGCTGCACGCTCTACGGTGCCTGACGGCGCGCGACGCCTTGGCGCGCTGCACGGCCTGCGCCGACGCGTGCCCCGTCGATGCGCTGGCCGTGACGCCGCTCGTCGCCGAGGGCGCGCAGCCGTACGAGTCGGTGAACGCGACCGGCAAGGCCGGGCCGCGCATCGACGACGAAGCCTGCGTGCGCTGCGGCGCCTGCGTGACCGCCTGTCCCACGAACGCGCTGCTGCCCCTGCCGCCGCTCGACGACGAGGCGCTGTTCGCGCGCGCGGCCTCAGCGGCCGCACGAGCGGCGGAACGGGCGGCCGATCAGGCTCTCGATAACGCGCCTCAGGACACGGCGACGTGGCAAAACCGCGAAGACGACGCGGCAGGTGAAAACGCACCCGCCGTCGAAGGCCCCGCTCCCGCGACGGCGGGCCTCGTCTGCGAGCGTTGGGCGCAAACGCGTCGCCTCGACGGGGATCGAACCGTCGTGCTCCCCTGCCTCGGATGGGTCGACGCGCCCCTTCTGGTGCATATGGCGTGCAACGGCGCCGAGCGCATCGTCCTCCCCTTGGAAGCCTGCGCGGCGTGCGCCTGGGCAACCGCCGCCGCACGCGTACCCGAGGCGGCTGCCCAAGCGCAACGCATCTGCGGCACCTGGGGGCTCGACACCGTTATCGAGGCAACGGGCGAAGGCGCCCTCGCGCCGTTGGAGGCAAACCCCGATGCCGACGCCGTCGGCGAGCTGTCACGCCGCAACCTGATCGCCCAGGCGGGCACCTCGCTCGTCGACGCCGCCAAAGCCGAAGCTGCCAAGCAGCTGGAGTCGTTGGCCGGCGCGTCGGCGCACGCCGACACCTCGCCCGAACCAGATGCGCGACGCTGGCAGCTGCTCGACGACCTGCACGCCGCCGGCCTGCCCGACGACGGCACCGTGGTTCCCCGAGCGCTCGCGCCGCGCGTGAGCGTCGACGCCGACCACTGCTCCGGCTGCGCCCAATGCGCCCTGTTCTGCCCCACCGAGGCGCTGCGCAAGGTCGGGCGCCTCTCCGGTGGGCGCACGCTGCTGGAGTTCGACCCTTCCCGTTGCCGCGACTGCGGCGTGTGCGAGGACACGTGCCGCTACGGCGCCCTCGTCCGCGATGAAACGCTCACCGTCGGCGAACTGTTCGCCCTCGACCCCATCGAGATAGCCATCCCCAAGCGCCGCGTGCTTCCAGAACGCCACAACAAAATATAAAACACACGCACAGGGGGTCTACCCTACGTCCTCGCAACCGACCCCCTCCGCATCCCTTTTTGCCGCAGCAGGCGTCACCAGCGATGGCAACAGCAGCACAAGCGGAACCGTCATCAGGAAGCACCCGGCGGTCAGGCCAACCAGCAGCACGTAATCATTCTTCGCCACGACCGTTATACCCAAGGGCAGCAGGTAAGTCATGGCCAAGCTCACCATGCCGATGATACCGCCCGCGCTGCCCACGCATCGGCGAATCTCGGGAAGCAGACACGGCACGGATTCCACGATGGGTGCCGAAACCGATGTGGACATACCAACGCCGAACAGCAGAAGGGCCGAAGGCGCGTTCAGCATGAGCGACGAGACGGCCATCAGCGCCACGGCGATCATCGCGCACAGACTGACGAACAGTTTCGGGCGCGCTCGCCGTGCACATATTGCCGGACCGGCAACGCATCCCACGATGCCTCCGTAGGTAACGGATGCCGCCAGCAGATTGGCCTCATCGGGGCCGAGCGACGCTTGAAGCGCCTGCGGCAGGAAGCCCAAATAGGCCGTCTTGGCCGCTAGGCCGAAACCCGTGATAAGCGCCACGAGCCATACGTTGCGATTGCGCGCCGCCGTGCCCACGAATGCAAGCATGCGGTTTTTGGCATCCAGGCGAAAGCCGTGAGGGGCATCGGCCACAAACGCCCACCATGCCGCCGCCACGAGCGCGAACGCGCCCGCCGCGGTTGCGAAGGCCATGGCGACGTTGCCGAACAACGTCGCCGAGAGCAATGCCGCCGCCGTTCCCAAACCAGAGCAGGCGTAGTACACACCGATGGCGATACCCGGGCTCCGATCGAACCATGCGCCCAAAAGTCGCATGAAGTTCGCGTTCAGCGCCGTAGGCGCGAAGCCTATCAGCACCGCCGAGAGCAGCAGCACTGCATAGCTTGGAGCAAACACGCGCAGCACCGCACCGCCCAGCGCCATGATGGCGCACACGCCCACCACCTTTCGAACGCCGAAACGGTCGGCCGCAGCCCCTGCGGGTATGCTCAGAAACACCGCCGTCAGCATGGGAGCAAAGAACAGGCTGGAGAACATGGTGGTATCGAGCGCAAACGCAGGCATGAGCTCATAGGCAAACGCTGAAACTTGGTACTGCATAAAATACGCCATGAAGATGAAAGCACTCGCCATGGCGAGCACCGTCCATCGACGCGAACCGCAAGTGCTCATGGCCCTCCCCTTCCCCCGATATATCGTGCACCCCCTCGGCACCGGCCGAAAACGGCTGGCCGAACGCTCGGGGGGCAAGTGCGTCGCGCGGCCGGCCACCCCGCCGACCGCGCTTCCAAACGCTAGGCTCGAACCGGAACCGCTTCCGGCTCCTTAGCGTCGACCGCCATAGGATCGGCGTCCGGCGAGCCCGCCGCCTCCCTCTCGGCGATCTGCCGTGCGATGGAGCCCTTCGGTCCCAGCTCAGGAATGAGCAGGATGAAGCCTACCGACAACAGGAACACCAAACTCTCCAGGCCCAGGTTCATCACATAGCTGCCAACCGCCACGGCCGACACGGCCACCGGGATGAAATACGAGCACAAAAGGCCCACGGTGCTGATCAGGCCACCGGCGCTACCAGCGTACTTGCCGCGAATTTCCGGCAGAGCGTAGGGCATGGCCTGGACGATGGGTCCGTTGATGGCGCCGAACGCGCCGGACAATACCATCACGGCCATGAGCGCAGGCAGCGACGGGATGCTGCCGGACATGATAACGCCATACCAGAAATACACCATGAGCAGCGTGCCCACCACGATCGTCACCACCAAGTAGGGCTTCCACTTTCCCAACCGGTTGCAGATGGCAGGACCCACAACGGATCCCACAATGGAGCCGAACGCGGCGCACGAAGCTATGAGGCCGGCCGTGACCGGCTCGACGCCGCAGCTGATGATGAGCGCCTGCGGAACGAAGCCCGCGAACGCCGTGCAAGCCGCCATAGAAAAGCCGTAGCTTAGAGCGATAAGCCAAACGTTGCGGCTTTTCGCTGCCACCTTGAAGTACTTGACGGGCGACTCGCCGCCCCTCGGCGCCTCCACGCCCTCCGGAGCGTCCTTCAGCAACAGCAGCCACAGCACGGCCACCACCGTCAGCGCGATAGCCGCCGACAAATACGACATGAACACACTGCCGAACAGCGGGGCCACCATCTGCGCGCAGATGACGCCGACGCCGGCCGAGCCGAAGAAGAAACCCATGGCCACTTGGGCCTTGTCCATGAACCACACGCTGAATATCTTGATGAGGTTCGCGTTCAACGCCGATATGCCCGCGCCCAGCATGAACATGGACACCATTTGCAAAGCGAAAGAGTCTCCGAACGTGCGCAGGAAGCCACCCAACACCGCCACTACCATGCAGGCCGACACAACCTTCTTGGGCCCTATCCGGTCGCCCAACGTACCCATGGGAATGCTCAAAAACACCGCCGTCAACATGGGCATGAGCAGCAGCATGGAAAAGCCTGCCTCGTCGATTCCGAACATGGGCATAAGGTAAACGGCCAGCGCCGACACCTGATATTGCATGTAGTTCGCCAGGATGCACACGAGGCACACCACAGCCAACACGACCCACCGGTACCCCGAAAGCTTCGGTTTATCCACCATCATCACCCTCTCCTTGTCTTAGTCTTCCTTCAACAGGCAGTTGAACGCGCCGCGCAGCAGCTCGCGATCAACGGCGGTTGCATCGTTCTCCACCCGCCATCCGTCCTCGCCGATCACCATGAGCGCGCGCTGTTCGGACTCGTAGGCCGGCCAGATAGGCAGTCCCTCAATGCTCGGACTCCCTTTGGCGGCGAACGCCGCCCACGTGTCGGCCATCTCGTCCGCAAGATGTTCCGGAGGCACCTCCCCCGTCAGGTTCTCTTCCAAATCGGACAGATGGATGTTGTGCATGACGAACGGCAACTCGATGGCATGGCACGACCCTTTGCCCGGCAGCTTCGATGCGTAGGTGAACAGGTACAGGTACGCGTCATTGTAGTGCGATTGATACTCGGCCATGAGTTCGGAGCCAACGCGGAACCCGATTTGGTTCGTGTACTCCAGGTAGCGCGGACCCGGCTCTTGGTCGGCGTGAGCTTCGGCAAAGGCGCGCTCGTAGACGGCGTCGTCAAGCCGACCGTCGAAGTGGAAGCGCGACTGCTCGTGCCAGAACAGCGGCATCTCCTTCTCGATGTCCTGGAAGTACAGCGACCAATAAGCGAACTCGTCGGCGTTCGTGCCGATCATCAGCTTGAGGTCGCCCGCCGCGCCGTCCTTGAACGCCTGAAGGGGCTTGCGCGGCACATAGGCGCCGTCGCACGTCGGCCCGAAGATAAGCGAGACCTCGTGGATATGCCGCTCGAAGAACGTGTTCGAGAACACGTCCATGATCTCGTCGGAAGGCTTCGCCGCCAGCTCCGCCATGTTCGCGCAGCCCATAAGCTCCAAGAACTCTTCCGCATAAGGCGCGGTGATCTCGGGGGCGTTGTATATCTGCATGGGACCGGATTGGCAGATGGCCTTCTGGAACAGGCCTTTGGCCGCCGGCGTCACGGACAGCAGCGCCACGCTGCCCGAGCCTGCCGATTCGCCGAACAACGTGACGTTGGAGGGATCGCCTCCGAACGCTTCGATGCAGTCGCGCACCCACTCCAACGCCGCCACTTGATCCATTAAGCCCAGATAGCCCGACTCGCGGTACTTCTCGCCGCCGGGCACCGTGGCAAAGTTCATGAATCCGAACAAGTTCACGCGGTAGTTGACCGTAACGAACACCACGTCGTTGCGCGCCGTGAAGTTCGCCCCGTCGTACAGCGGGTCGGACGAACCGCCCTCCACATAGGCGCCTCCGTGCAAGTACACCATAACGGGCAGGCCTTTTTTCGATGAGTTGCGCACCCACACGTTCAAGGTCAGGCAATCCTCGCTCTGCGGACGCTGGGAAGCCGCCATAACCGGGTCGAGCTTCTGCAAAGCCGAATAGCCCAACTCCTTGCACGGTACCACCTTGTCCGATAGATCCGGCTTGACCGGGGGCTTCCATCGCAGGACCCCCACTGGCGGCTTCGCATACGGAATGCCCAGATATGCCTCGCCCCCTTGATCCGTGCGCAACCCCTCGAGTTTTCCATAGGGCGTTTTCACGCTCGCATCCATGTCTTCTCCTTCCTGACGCATGATTGCCGTTTTCGTCGCACGCCATTGCAAGAGGAAGAATAAACTCTTGTGTTACACAAGGGTCAAGTAGGAGTTTTCATTTTTTGAGAAATATGTTTTCACATTTAATATGCTGATCAAAACTACTATTTGATTTGCTATGAAGCATGTAATCTGTGTTGTATACTACTTTCACAACACTAAACTCTTGTGTCGGACAAAAGTTTGGAGAACATCATGAAGCGCGATCCCATCGAGCGGGGATGCAGCATCAAGGAAACTGCGGAATTGTACAGCATCAGCATCGACACGCTGTACTATTACGAGCGCATCGGGCTGGTGGTTCCACCCCGCAACGAGCGCAACGGGTACCGCATCTATCAAGCCGACGACTTCTACAGGCTCAACATCATCACCGAGCTTCGCAGCATGGGGTTTGACTTCGAGCAAATCCGGTCGTACTTTGACCAGCATACGTTCGCCTCCACCATGACGCTCATGAACGCCGAATTGTCCAACATCGACGATCAGATGAAGCACCTTTCCGCGTTAAAGGGCAGCATCGTGGACAGCTTGCAGCGCTACACGCGCGCCATCGCCGCAGCACAAGACGAGGACGTTGTCGTCATGCATATCCCCGAACGGCCATGTCTGCTCGTTTCCGACGAGGAAATATACCATCCCTGTCTGCCCTACGCCTACGCGCGGCGCGCGCGGGAGCGCAACATGCGCCTGAGCGCTTTCCACAGCACGCCGTGCTATCGCATCGACGTGCAGCGCAAAAACGAGGACGGGTTCTTTCTGCCCAACGCCATACTGCTACTTGCCGAAAATCTACCCGGCCCGGCAGACTGCAGCCTGCCGGGCGGCCTCTACGCCTCATGCACGTTCAAGGGCACGTTCATTCGCTCTCCCGAGGTGCTCGAATCCATGACGGCATTCGTCGCAGACCAAGGGTATCGCACAGCGGGCGACCCCATCGAGTTCTGTCTTATTGGCGAGTACGAGTCGGATGACCGCGCCGAGCACATAAGCAGATTGGAGATACCGGTCGAACCGCAAAGCCGATAGGCGGCCTTTTTCGCCGAACCCTTCCCTACGGCGTGCGCCGAAAAACAATGGCGGCGACCTGTTGCTCGCAAAGCCGTTGCATCCGCCCTTGTCTTACACAGCAGGACGTCTAATCCGTTTTTGCATGAACGCGTCGATAGCGCAGATTTATCCCCGGTACTCCTCCATGAGCGCTTTGAACGCGGGCATCGACCGCTCGATGGTTTCGCGGGAAATGCAGTAGCTCACGCGCACCCAGCCGCCCACGCCGAAGCTGTCGGACGGCACGAGCAGCAGCTCGTGCGCCTTCGCGCGGTCGCTGAACGCCTGGGCGTCGTCCTCCAGCGCGCGCACCCACAGGTAGAACGCGCCGTCGGGTTCTACGAACTCGTAGCCGAGCGCCCCCAGGCCCTCGGTGAGCAGCGCACGGTTGGCGGCGTAGGACGCCACGTCGGACGGCTCGTCGATGCAGCGCTCGATCACGCGTTGAAACAGCACCGGCGCGCAGATGAACCCGAGCGCGCGGCCCGCGCCGGCCACCGCCGTGGACACCTCATGCGCGTCGTCCATGAGGTCGGACACGTAGATGTAGCCGATGCGCTCGCCCGGCAGGGAAAGCGACTTCGAATACGAGTAGCACACGATGGTGCGCGGCCACACGCACGGCACGTAGGGCACTTCGGCGCCGTAGGTGATCTCGCGGTACGGCTCGTCGCTGATGACGTAGATCTTGCGGCCGAGCTCGGCCTCCTTGCGCTCGAGCAGGGCGGCGAACGCCTCCAGGTTCTCGCGCGTGTACACGGCACCCACCGGATTGTTCGGCGAGTTGATGATGACGGCGCTCGTCTTCGGGCCGATGGCGGTGTCCAACGCGTCGATATCCAGCTGGAAGTCGGGCACGTGGGCCGGCACCTCCACGCACGCGCACGCGGCCGTGTCGATCCACACCTTGTATTCAGGGAAGTACGGCGCGATGACGATGACCTCGTCGCCCGGCTTCGTGATGGCCGAAATGGAAATAGCCAGGCCCGCCGCGGCACCCGCCGTCAAGTACACCTGATCGGGCGACGCCGGCACGCCGAAGCGGCGGCGGATATGATCGGCCACGGTTTGGCGCACGCCGGGCGCGCCGGCGGCCGGCGTGTAGCCGTGCAGGTCGCAGGGAGGCTCCTCCATAAGCTCGAGCACGGCCTGCTTCACGGCCTCGGGCGCAGGCACGCTGGGGTTGCCGATGCTGAAGTCGAACACGTTCTCGTCGCCGATCTCCGCTTTGCGCGCCATGCCGTACGCGAACAGCTCGCGAATCGCGCTCGGCTCGGCTCCCAGCCCGTACATCCTCTCGTTCACCATGTGCACCACGTCCTCGTCTTGCCGCCTGATTTAGATGAGGAACAGGGTAGCACAACGCGAAGCCCTCGAAAGGCTTGCGGTTGCAAAAGGCGGCCGAGGAGGCGTTTCCGCTGGTCCGGTCTTGCGGCTGCACCGCATGGCGGCGCGAGGGGAGCCGCAAAACGCCTTGCCTCGCCGCCGCGAGCAGGCGAGCTGCGAACCGTAGAACCTATTCGCCGAACAGCATCTTCTCGAATTCGGCCACGGGAACGGGCCGCGAGAACACGTATCCCTGCAGCATGTCGCAATCCATGCCGCGCAGGCGAACGGCTTGACCGGACGCCTCCACGCCTTCGGCCACCGTGTCCAAGTCGAGCTTTTTCGCCAAGGCCACCACCGATTCGACCACGTCCCATTCGCGCTGCCCGGTGGCGTCGCCCGCCGAGAAGAACGCGCGGTCGAGCTTCATCGTGTCGATGTCCACGTCTTTCAACACGTTGAGCGACGAATACCCGCTGCCGAAGTCGTCGAGCGAGCAGCGGTAACCGCGCGCGTGCATCGAGTCGATGACCCCCATGAACGTCTCGGGGTCGCCGAACACCAGTGTCTCGGTCAGCTCGAACTCGATGAGAGAGGCGGGCACGCCGTATCGTTCGCGAATCTCCTCGTACGGTGCGAGGAAGTCGTGCTCCCGCAAATGCGCTCGCGACATGTTCACCGAGATGGGCACCGGCTCCTTCCCCTGGTCGAGCCACGATTTCAACAGCTTGCACACCTGCTCGAACACGCACAAATCCACATTGATGATGAAGCCGTTGCGCTCGAAGAACGGCACGAAATCGTCGGGCGACACCAAACCGCGCACGGGATCGATCCAGCGCACGAGCGCCTCGGCGCCGCCGATCGCCCCATCGGAGAGCCGCTGCTTGGGTTGGAAGTACGCCACGAACTCGCCACGTTCGAGGGCGCCGTGCATGCGGTTTTCCATATCCTGCTCCGTGAGCAGGTTCCGTCGGTCGACGTCGCTGTAGAAGGTGCAGGTGAAGTGGCGCGTGTTGGGCGCCTCCTTCCCGGAGTTTCGGGCGACGTTCGCGCGATCGCGCATGATGGTCAAAGACAGGTCCGTGTCCACAATGGGGTACACGCCCACCGTGAACGACAGGTAATAGGGTCGTTCGGCATCGACGTTGAACCGGTTTATATCCTGCACCATGTTGTCGATGCGCGCGAGCATGTCATCCTTGTTCCCTTCGCGCATGAGCAGGTTGAAGGCATCGGCGCTGATGCGCGCCACGCATTCCTCGCCGTCGAGGTGATCGCCCAGGTGTTCGTAGACGTAACGCAGCACGCGATCTCCGCTTTCCTTGCCTTGGATCTCGTTCAAGAGCTTGAACTTCTTAAGGTCGAGGGACACGAGCGCGTACGTGCCGGGCTCGGCGGAATCGATGACGCGACGCGCCGTGATGTCGAAGCGCGTTTGATTGTACCCTTCCGTCACGGGATCGACGAACGCGAGCCGTTCGAGCTCCTCGTTGGCCTTCTGCAGAGCCCGCTTCTGCTCGTCGAGCTGCTGCTGCGCCTCGATGAGGTCGGTCACGTCCACCATCGTCGTGTACGACAGCTGGTAACCGTCCACGTACTCGTCCAGAAACGTCGAGGCGAACTTGACCCACTTGTGTTTGCCGCCTTTGGCGTTCAAGCCGGCGATGCACTCGTAGCCTCCGGTGTTCTTCTCAAGCGCCTCCATCACGTGTTCGACGATGACGGCGAAGTCCTCGGGGTTGTCCTCGAAGTACAGGTCGGGGCGGTTGTGGAACCGAGCCTCGTACTCCTCTTTCGGATAGCCGATGAACTGGTAGTAGTATTTGTTCGCCCAAACGAGCGTGAAATGGTCGTCGATCTTGTGCTTGCTTACGCTCAAGCGAAGCGTGTCGGCCAACACGCTATCCTCTTCGCTCACGAATTGCGTTTCCTGGGAATCGAAGGTGTTCGCCATTGAGGACTTCTCTTTCACGCGGGTTTCTGCGTTCGCTGCACGGTGCCCATGCGCAAGCGTCGCCTGAGATAACGTGCCATTTTACGCTTTTTCGCTTCGCGAAACCACCTCGCGGCAAACCCTTCAACAAAGATGGAGCCGGGCGGCGAAGCCGAAGCCCTACCCTTGCTTCACCACGAGCACGTCGCAGCGCATGTTCCTGATAAGGTACGTGGACACGCTTCCCACGAACACGTATTTGATGTTCGAAAGGCCCCGCTCTCCGCACACGATCAGGTCGGGAGAGAACGGCTCCACCAGCTGCTCGGCCAACGTTTCGGCCACGCGGCCGGCGCGCACCTGCACGTCCACGGACGGAATCGAGGCGCTGCTGCGCGCTTCGCGCAACTCGTCGGCGAGTTCCTCCTCGATGCGCGCCAGGCCCTCTGTGCACAGCGCGTCGTAGTCGGCGCCGTTCGCCTCGTTGGGAACGGAGTCGATCACGTGGCCGAACAGGAGCTGCGCCCCGTTGTCGACCGCAAGCGCGACGGCCCGCTGGGCCACCGCCTTCTGCGTGGACGCGCCGTCGAGTGCTGCGAAGATGCGTTGGTACTGCGCCATGGGATGCTCCTTGCCTCGCCTTTCGCTCCATTGTAGCGGTTCTCGCGCGCAATCGCGACTCGCGCCGCCATCGTTTCGGTCACGAAAGCAGCCCGCAGGCCGCCCAAACAACCGCAGGCGCATCCGCACCGGTATAGAAAAGGAGGCCGATGCGATTCGCACCGACCCCCTTCGCAAGCCTTCGCTCGAGCAGAAGCTAGCAGCAGTGGCAGCTGTGAGCCTTGCGGCCCTTCTTCTTGCCGTTGATGCCCTTGTCCTTGCAGGACAGGATGAGCTTCTCGGTGAGGGCGTTCAGCTGGGCCACCTCGTCGGCGGACAGGCAATCCAGGATGTCCTCGGCCGTCTTGTCGTTGGCCTTGACGCGCTTCTCGGCCACTTTGCGACCCTCATCGGTCAGCTTCACGGCGTAGGTGTGCTTCGCGTCGTGGTCCTCGATGGTCACGTAGCCGTTGCGCTCGGCCTTCTTCACGATGCCCTTGAGGTCGCCGCGGTCCATGCCCATGATCTTCACGAGCTCGCGCTGCGTGGTGCCGTCGTTCTCCAGCAGGGCGTTGAGCAGGGCGCCCTGGCCGCGCTTGTAGCTCTTGGGGCCGTTCTTGCGGAACGAGAGGCGGGCGAGCTTGCTGGCCTTCTTCAGCTGCGCAAGGGTCTTGGTTGCTTCGGTCATGAGGGGTTCCTTCTTCCGTGTTTCGATCTCTCTCTTAGTTGACGTTGCTACTATAGTCTTGTTTATGCGAAGTGACCTATTATCCACAAAACGTTCAAAGATAATCATTTAGCCAGATCATTATGCATATCTATATTATCCACGGATAATTCCCAATTTGAATTATTCTCACTTCGACCTTCCCCCTCACCCCAACCACGTGGCGCTCGCCGCCCGGGGGAGGGGCGGCAGGCGGGGCCTGATGCGAGTTCCGCACAAGCCGAACAGCCCAGTGGGCTGTTCGTGCGAGCTCAGGACTGCCCGAGCAGCAGGCCCCGCCTGCAGCCCCTCCCCCGGGCCCCACGAAGCGATCAACTGGTGACCAACAGCACGATGCCTATGAACAGCAGCAGCACGTAGGTGAGCTTCAGGAACTTCTCCCGGCTGATCTTCTTCTGCAGCTTGTTCCCCAGCACGGTGGCCACGACGGCCAAGGGAACGCACATGAGGATGACCTGCAGCACGTCGCCCGTGAAGTGCCCCTGCTGGAAGGCGATGCACGCGTAGATGAAGTTGAGCACCGTCCAGATGAGCGACAGCGTGATGCGGAACTCCTGCTGGTCGCGCAGCTTCTGCACGGCGTAGATCACCAGCAGCGCACCGCCCGACACGAACATGCCCTGGATGAGTCCCGCCAGCGCCAGGATGATCCACAGCGCCCATTCCGGCAGGAACTTCTGGCGGGTGAAGATGAGGTTCTTCGCGCCGATGAACACGATGATGGCGCCGTATATCTTCAGCAAGATGTGCAGCGGCATGAGCGTGTCCAACCAGATGCCCACGATCATGAACACGATCATGACGGCGATGATCTTGCCGAACTCGCGCCAATTCACGTGCTTGATGTTCAGCAGCGCCAACAGCCCGCACGCGAAGAAGCCCATCACGTTCAAGATGGACACGGTGGAGTTCAGACCCAGAAGCGTGGTGCCCACCGGCATGGCGAAGATGTTGCCGGCGAAACCGGTGATGGCCTGCACGGTGTACGCGAAGAAGAACGCCGCAAGAAACAGTGCTTTTTCCATATATGCTACAATCCTATTCTAACGATCAGTTACCAGTGTAGCATTGATGGGCAACGTCATCGACGCGCTCTGGCGGGCGATGCCGTTGTGCGGCCCTTCCGGTTGCGCAGCGACGCCCTCGAGAGACGGAGAACGGAACCATATGGCGGGATTCAGCATCACCATCGCCGGCGATTCGGCGCTCAATCTGGAGTTCGCTCATGCGATCTCTGCGGAAACGAGCGCGAAGATCCGCCTGGCGGCCGAGAACCTCACCGCCGACCCCATCGAGGGCATCACCGAGCTCGTTCCCACGTTCTGCTCGCTCATGGTGTACTACAACCCCTTGGTGATCACGTTCGACGAGCTTTCCGCGCGTTTGAGGGGAAAGCTGCACGACGTGGGCGAAGCCGATCTTTCCGTGCGCAAGATCGTGCAGATTCCCGTGTGCTACGGCGGCGAGTACGGCCCCGACCTGGGCAACGTGGCCCGGCACGCCGGGATGTCCGAGCAGGAGGTCGTCGGCATCCACACCGCGCACGACTACCTCATAGACATGCTGGGCTTCCTGCCCGGCTTCGCTTACCTGGGCGGCCTCGACCCGCGCCTGCACACGCCGCGCTTGGCCACGCCGCGCACGCGCATCGAGCCCGGCAGCGTGGGCATCGGCGGCGAGCAGACGGGCATCTACCCGCTGGCCTCCCCCGGCGGCTGGCAGATCATCGGCCGCACGCCGCTGCGCCCCTACGACCCCGACCGCGAGGAGCCCATCCTGTACGCCGCCGGCGAGTACCTGCGCTTCGTGCCCATCACGCCGGACGAGTACGCCGCCATCGAGCAGCAGCTGGCCGCCAACACCTACGAGTACCAGATCTTCGTGGAGGACGAGTAGCATGGGCCTCGTTATCAGAAAACCGGGCGTGTACACGTCGATCCAGGACAACGGCCGCTTCGGCTACCAGGGCAGCGGCTTCTCCACGAACGGCGTCATGGATCACCGCGCCTACGTGATAGCCAACCTGCTGGTGGAGAACGACCCCGACGCGCCCGTGCTCGAATTCGCGCTGGCCGGACCTATGCTGCGCTTCACTACGAAAACCATCATCGCCATCACGGGCGCCGACTTCGGCGCCACCATCGACGGCGAGCCCGCTCCCCGCTACGCGGCCATCATGGTGAAGCGCGGCTCCATCCTGCGCTTCGGCGCCGCCAAGACCGGCTGCTACGGGTACCTGGCGATCGCCGGGGGCAGCGTGCGGGTGCCCGAGGTCATGGGCAGCCGCTCCACAAACCTGAAGTGCGAGTTCGGCGGCTGGAAGGGACGCACACTCATCACCGGCGACTACCTGCCGTTCGTGACGAAGGGCGTCGATTTCCTGCCGAACCTGGGCTCGCATCGCATCGACCCCGATCCGTTCTACGGGTTCGAGGAAGACGAGGTCACGGTGCGCGTGGTGCCCGGCCCCCAGGAGGACATGTTCACCGACGCCGGCATCGAGACGTTCTACAGCCGGCCCTACACCACCACCACGAAGTGCGACCGCATGGGATATCGCCTGGACGGGCCGGAAATCGAGACGAAACACGGCTCCGATATCATATCGGACGGCATATCCTTCGGCGCCGTGCAGGTTCCCTCGCACGGCCGGCCCATCGTCATGCTGGCCGACCGCCAGACCACCGGCGGCTACGCGAAGATCGGCACCATCGCCACCGTCGACATCCCGAAGCTCGTGCAGCGCCCGCCGGGCAGCCGCATCCGCTTCGAAGCCGTCACCGTGCAGCAGGCCCAAGAGCTGCTGCGGGAAGAGGCGCGGCAGTTCGAGATGCTGGCCTTGAAGGTGCGTCGGCCCAGCGCCGACGGCATCTCGCCGCGCCGCACGGCGCGGCGCCTCACGCCGATCTTGGAGAAGCAGGCCAAGAAAACCCAGGCCGACACCCTGTGGATCGACCGCGCCAACCGTGCCGAGCGCGTAGGCAGCCGCAACACGTTGCATTACGGGGACGGCGCGGGAGCGGATGCGCAGACGCGCGCAAACGGCGGCACGAGCAGCGGCGCTGACGCGGAAGCGAGCACGGGCGCAAGCAGCAACGGAACCAACGGCAACGACCGCATCGCATAGACGAGCGCAAGGAGAAGCACCATGGATACGAAAGCCATCGAAGAACTCATCGCCATCATGGACAAGGCCGAGCTCACGGCCCTGCGCGTGGACGACGGCGAGACGAAAATCGAGCTGGAACGCAGCCACGGACCGCTCTCGTCCTCGGCCCTTCCGCTCATGGCCGACCGCGTGAGCGCGCTTTTGGCCGGCAAGTCCGAAGGCCACGAAGCCGCCGCGATCGAAGACGTCGACAAGGACTCGCTGCTGGTGCGCAGCCCCATGGTGGGCATGTTCTACATCTCGCCCAGCCCCGACGAGGATCCGTTCGTCAAGGTGGGCCAGGAGGTGCTGTCCGGCCAGACGCTCGCCATCGTGGAGGCCATGAAGATGATGAACGAGATCACGGCCCCCGCGCCCGGCGTGGTGCTGGAGGTGCTGGCCGCCAACGGCGCGCAGGTGGAGTACGACCAGCCGCTGTTCCGCATCGCCACCGCCGAAGCGCGCTAGGCGGGGCGCGTCATGTTCGACAAGATACTCATCGCCAACCGCGGCGAGATAGCCGTGCGCATCATCCGCGCCTGCCGCGCCATGAACATCAAGACGGTGGCCGTGTATTCCACGGCCGACAAGCATTCCCTGCACGTGTACCTAGCCGACGAGAGCGTGTGCATCGGGCCGCCGGCTGCGCGCGACTCCTACCTGAACATCGCCGCCATCCTGTCAGCGGCGAAGGGCACGGGAGCGCAAGCCATCCACCCGGGCTACGGCTTCCTGTCGGAGAACTCCACGTTCGCGAAGCTGTGCCGCGAGAACGACATCGTGTTCATCGGCCCCGCGCCCGAGGTCATCGACCGTATGGGCAACAAGAGCCAGGCCCGCAAGACCATGATGGAAGCCGGCGTGCCCGTAGTGCCCGGCACGAAGGAGCCGGTGCACGCCCCCGACGAGGCGCTGGAGAAGGCGCGCGTCATCGGCTGGCCCATCATGATCAAGGCGTCGTCCGGCGGCGGCGGCAAGGGCATGCGCGTGAGCTTGGACGAACGCGATTTCTGCGAGCAGTTCTCCATCGCGCAACGCGAGAGCGTGGGCGCGTTCGGCGACAACACCATGTACCTGGAACGCTGCGTGCTGAACCCGCGCCATGTGGAAGTGCAGGTCATGGCCGACACGTACGGCACCGTGGTGGCGCTGGGCGAGCGCGACTGCTCCGTGCAGCGCAACCATCAGAAGATGATCGAGGAGAGCCCCTCGCCTGCCTTGACGGAAGAGGTGCGCGCCGAGATGCTGGACGCGGCCGTGCGCGCGGCGCAGGCCGTGGGCTACACGTCGGCCGGCACGATCGAGTTTCTGCTGGACGACCGGCTGAACTACTACTTCATGGAAATGAACACGCGCGTGCAGGTGGAGCACTCCGTGACCGAGATGGTCACGGGCACCGACATCGTGCAGGAGATGATCCGCGTGGCGGCGGGCGACCCGCTCACGTTCACGCAGGACGACATCACCTACCGCGGCCACGCCATCGAGTGCCGCGTGAACGCCGAGCAGCCCGAAGCACACTTTTTGCCCTCGCCCGGCACCATCTCGCAGATGCACCTGCCCGGCGGCAACGGCGTGCGCGTGGACACGGCCGCGTTCGACGGCTACGAGATATCGCCCTACTACGACTCCATGATAGCCAAGGTCATCGTGCACGGACGCGACCGCACCGAAGCCATCGCGAAGATGCGCACCGCGCTCGAAGAGATGGTGGTGGTGGGCGTGAAAACGAACCTGGACTTCCAGTACGCCATCATGGAGAACGAGACGTTCGCCGCCGGCTTGGCCGACACGAGCTTCATCGAGCGGTTCATGAAGGGGGAAGTGTAAACCGCACGCCCGGGGACGGACGGGCGGCGCTCAGTCGCTCGGGCAGTCCTGAGCTCGCACGAAACGCCCACCGGGCGTTTCGGCTCGTGCGGAACTCGCTTGATGAGCGCCGCCCGCCCGTCCCCTTCTCTCACTTCGTCCGTCCGTCCCGCCCACAGCAGATCAACCGGGGAGAAAATCGGCGGGCAACGAGGAGTGAGAGGGGTTCAACCTGTGCGCTTCTTGCAAGTTGGTGGATGGACAATACCGACTGGCTGGGTTGCACTTGCCAAACGCCCAACCCTCGCTAGTTGAATCGTAGGGGCGTTCTCCAGAGCGCCCGTTCCGGCGAAGCCGGAAAACCCGGCAACGTTCACCGCTCCCACGCCCTCACTTCCCCAGCATCTTCTCTATCTGCGGCACTCCCAGCAGGTTGACCGTTCGAAACTCCCCCTTGTAGAACACGGCCCAGTTGTTGAAGGCGCAGGGGAGCTCCTTGGCCTTTTGCAGCGTGTCCACGAGAACGAGCGACGCGGGCACGTCGTTCTCTTCGCAGTACTGGCGTATCTTCTCGATATACTGGCGGATGTAAGGGCACTGCAGGTCGTAGTAGATCGTCAGCTCCTCGCTTTCGATCCGTTCGCGTTTGGCGTTCGACGCGAACTGCGGAACCGTTCCGTCGAAGGAGAGCGCGAGCAACTCGTAACCGCTCTCGGTTGTGTCAACTACTTCAAAGCCGTACTTCTTCGCGAACGATTGGTCGGAAAGCCAGCTCTTCTGTTTCTTCGCTCCCAGCATGCACACGCCGGATTTCCCCTGCTTCTTGGCATCGGCCAGGCAGTACTCCATCAGCGACTTCCCGTATCCGCTTCCCTTGGGGCTGCCGGTGACCCATAGGCAGTACAGGTAGAGGTAGTTGTCGCCCACTACGGGAACCCAAGCCGACTCAAGCGGAGCGTACTCGATGAACACGGTGGCCTTCGCCTGCAGCTTCCTGAAAACGTGGCCTTCCTTCAGCCGATCGGCGAGCCACTGCCGCTTCGCCTCAACGCCCGGATGGAGTTTCTTCGTGCGGATGATGCAGCAGAGGTGCTCGCCAGCGAGGTTTTCCGGCGTCAGGTTCACGAACTCGGCGTCCATGCGGGGTCCTTTTCTCATGTCGATGTCGGCCATCTCATTGTAGCCGTTCACTCCCACGCGATTCGCAGAATGTAGCGACCTTGTCTGCGAAGACCCGAGCATTGTCGGCCCAAAGACGCGTTTTCTGCCACGAAAACGCGTCTTTGGGCCGACAATGCTCGGTCAGATGCCCGCATTCAGAGCGCCGATCTTGCATGAGAGCGTGGATAGAGTGCGCCGCGCAGCGGCTCCTCGTGCGATAATAGAGCACACATCTTGGAAAGGGGCCTATCATGCAGAACACTCCGATTCCCACCAAGCCCGAGGGCATTGCCAACGACGTGTGGGCGCAGATGCTCGACGCGACGCCCGTCGAGGCGCGGCATCTCATTCGCTCCGGCGCGTTCACGGCGCCGACCAGCGGTCTGTGCCCCGGGTACGCGCAGGCGAACCTCATCGTGCTGCCGAAGGAGCAAGCCTACGACTTCCTGCTGTTCGCGCAGCGTAACCCCAAGCCGTGCCCGCTGCTCGAGGTGACCGAGGTAGGCGCCCGCGAAGCCACCATCTGCGCGACCGACTGCGACATCGCCACGGACTTCCCGCGCTACCGCATCTACGAGCACGGCGAGCTGGTGGCCGAGGTGGACAACGTCGAGGACTACTGGCGCGACGACCTGGTTTCGTTCGTCATCGGGTGCTCGTTCTCGTTCGAGTCCGAGCTCATCGAGGCCGGCATCGAGATGCGCCACAACACCATGGGCCGCAACGTCTCCATGTACCTGACGGGCGTGCCGTGCACGCCAGCGGGCAGCATGTCCGGCAACATGGTCATGTCCATGCGCCCCATCCCCTACGACCAGGTGGTGAAGGCGGTGCAGATCTCCGGCGCCATCCCCAAGGTGCACGGCGCGCCCATCCACATCGGCGATCCGGCGGCCATCGGTGTGAAGGACATCGCGCATCCCGAGTTCGGCGACCCCGTGGACATCCACGAGGGCGAGGTGCCGGTGTTCTGGGCCTGTGGCGTGACGCCCCAGTCCATAGTCATGAACAGCAAGCCGCCGTTCGCCATCACCCACGCGCCCGGCTGCATGCTCATCACCGACACGAAGAACATCAACCTGAAGGAATAGGTCTCCGAAGCCGTATCACAAGTCCCCGCAAGATGCGATTGCGCCAACTGAGCCGCAGGGCAAGGGCAGAGCCCTTGCCCTACAAAAGCAGCAAAAGGGGCTTTTGATGCAGCCTCTTTTGCTGGCATTATACTTGCTTCAGTTGGCGCCGCACGGGATCCTTCGACTCCGGCGGCTCGCGCCGCCTCCGCTCAGGATGACAACCTGGCCGGGTGCGTGTCGATGCTGGTTTAACAGCGGACCGCGACCCCCCCCCACCGCTGAAGTAGCGTTCTCGAATACCTCTCATGTGCCGCGCGTCGTTCGGGTTGCGTCGTCAGGGCTGCGGCATTTGGGTCGGGCGTCCTATCGGCCTCGTGAGCGTTCGCTTGTTGGGGGCTTACTATTGTCATACAATAGCCTTGGTTGCAAGAGCAGCGAACCACCTGGCAAGGAGGTAGCGGTGGGCGGAGAGAACGATAGCCGAGCGCCGAAAGAAACCGACGAGCTCATTGAATTCACCGTCGCAGAGTACGACGACAACAGCCAAGAACCTCCTCGTTTCACAAAGGTGACGATGAGCCGAGAAGAGCTCAACCGAAGAATCGGCGTCACCGAGGAGCAGCTTGACAAGGAAGCCGAAGAATACGAGAACGACACGTGGGACGCGTCGAAATTCGGCAAGGTCGTCATGGGCAGGCCCTCCCTCGCCGATGAGGAGGTGAAGCCCATCACGTTCAGGCTTCCCGTTTCGAAGATAGCCGCGCTCGATCGACGGGCGGCGCGCGAGGGGCGCACGCGTTCGGAAGAGCTGCGCTTGGCCGTGGACGACCGCCTCATGAAAGCGTAAGGAGAGACGCAATGTATAGCATCGACTTGAACAGCGACCTGGGCGAAAGCTTCGGGCGCTACACGCTGGGACTCGACGACCAGATCATCCCGCTCGTCTCGAGCGCGAACGTAGCCTGCGGCCAACATGCGGGCGACCCGCTGGTCATGCGCGACACCGTGCGCATGGCGGCGGACGCCGGCATCGCCATCGGCGCGCATCCGGGCTACCCCGACTTGCAGGGCTTCGGTCGCCGCGACATGAACCTGTCGCCCGACGAGGCGTACTCCTACATGCTGTACCAGATAGGCGCCCTGCAGGCGTTCTGCGCCGCGGCCGGCGTGCCGCTGCGACACGTGAAGCCTCACGGGCAGCTGTACAACCACGCCGCCATCGATCCGGAACTCGCGGCGGCGCTCGCGCAGGCAGTGCGCGACGTGGACGACCGCCTGGTGCTCGTGGGATTGGCGAATGGCGCGCTCGTGGACGAGGGCCGGAAGCTCGGTTTGACCACGGCCGAAGAGTTCTTCACCGACCGCAACTACACCGACGAGGGCAAGCTCGTGAACCGCAACGATCCCGCAGCCCTCATCCGCAGCGAGGAGGAGGCCATCGAGCGCGTGAAGAACGCCATACGCGACGGCGCCATCCTGTCCGTGAACGGCAAGCTCATCGACCTGCACCCCGACACCATCTGCGTGCACGGCGACTCCCCCACCGCGCTGGCCTTCGTGCGCCGCACCCGTGAGGCCCTCGAAGAGGACGGCATAGCCATCAAGCCGGTGGGAGCAACCAACTAGCGGCCGAAAACGGCGTCGCAGCGCTTTCGAAATCGGACATGCACCCAAGCAGGAGCCGACGTCCCGCGAGGAACGTCGGCTCTTTTTCGTCCGTCCCGCGCCAGGGAGGGAGGAGACGCGGGAGTAAACGGAGGATTCGGCACAACCTCCTTCGAACCCGAGCGCGCCCAGATTCGAGAAAGCGTCCTACATCATGCCCGCAGCGAAGAAAGCGTAACGCGCCAGCACCACGCCCACCGTAGCAAGGACAAGCACGGCCGCGGCACCCGCTTGCGACGGCAGCTTTCCCGCATGCGTCGCACCGGCGGCGACGCTGGCAGCCAACGGCCCGACGATCCCGGCCGCAACCAGCAGCGCGGTCATGTCCGCGCCGATGCGCGCCAGGTGCAGGCCGAACGCCACGAGCACGACGGCGAAGGCAACCTCCGCAGCTATGTTCGCGCAGGCCAGCTTCCCATCGGCGAGCGCGCCGCGATCGAGCAGGGCGCACAGGCCCGCACCCAGCGCCAGATCACCCAGCACGAACAACGGGACGGTCGCAGCCCCGCTCCACGCAGGCAGGCCCAGGCTGTGGTAGTACGCCAAGCCGGTGACGACCATCAATCCCACGGCCGCGATCGCGCCGACCCAACGCACCGGGTGCGGCGACGCACCCTTCGCCTTCGCGAACGCCACGTCGACCGCGATGACGATACCGAACGCGATGGACCAGTACGCCTCTTGGGCGATCATCGATCCAGGGTTCGCCATGCCGTTCGCGAACCGCAGAGGTTGCCCGAGGTGCGCGAGCGTGCCGCACAGCCCGACGCCCAGCAAAACCAGGCAGACCAGCGGGAACAGCCAAGCGCGACGAGGTGTGACGGATGACGCGCCGTCGGAACCGCCCGTGCGCAGACCGCCGCACAGCGCATCGACCACGTACGCCCCGGCCGCCAAGCCGGCGAACGTCGTGAACACCAGAAGAGGAAGCACATGCATAATCATGTTCATCAACCAACCTTTACACGTAATAGACCGACGGGCGCGTGCCGGCCTCGGGTAGATACGGCTCGGCGTGACGTTCTTGCATGAGCTTGCTCGGCGCGCTCTCCGGATCGTTCAAATCGCCGAACACGCGCGCGTTCGCCGGGCAGGCGGCCACGCAATACGGCTCGGCCCCCTCGGCCACGCGCTCGGCGCAGAACGTGCACTTGCTCATCACGTGGTCGACGTCGTTCATCGAAGGCGCCCCGTACGGGCATACCCAGCTGCAGTATCCGCATGCGATGCACACGTCCTGGTTCACCGAAACGATGCCGGTTTCGGGATCTTTGCGCATGGCACCCGACGGGCAGTTGTTCACGCACGCCGGATCCTCGCAGTGGTTGCACAGCAGGGGGCGAAACGCCAGCGTCGGACGCGGAAACTTCCCGGTGGACTGGTACAGCACGTCGCCATCGAGGCTCTCCAGATGGTTCCAGTGCGCGTTGCCGGGCACCTCGTTCGATATCTTGCAGCTCACCGTGCAGGTCTGGCACCCCACGCAGTACTGAGTGTCGATGACCATGCCGTAGTGTTTCTGTTCGGCCATGATTCCTCCTTTACGCCTTTTCGACTTCGACGAGCACGTCGTAGAAGGCGCTGTTCGTCATGCTGTAGGCTTCTTCGGCATCGCATATGGTGTGATGCGTGAGGTTTTGATAGCACCCCTCGATGAAGTAGTCGGGCGTCCAACCGCTCTGCGTGGCCACGGTGCCGGGAACGATACCCTCGGTGAGGAACGCGCGGATCTTCATGTCGCCGCGGTCGTTCTTCACCCGTACCACATCGCCGTGCGCGATGCCGCGCGCCTCGGCGTCGGCCGGGTTCATCTGCAGCAGCGGCTCGTCCTGCACCACTTCGAGCGCGGGGTTCAAAATGTGCTGCGTGTGCACGTTCAGACGATCGTGGTATTGGATGTACACGAGCGGGTACTTCTGCGCCAACTCGCCCTCGCGCGGGTCCTCGCACGGCGGTTTCCAGGTGGGCACCTCGTCGTCGAATTCCACCAGATCCTCGGTGTAGAACTCGAACTTGCCGGTGTCGGTCTTGTACCCGGTGCCGTCGGCGTAGACGATGGCGGGGTCGTAGATGGCGTCGGAGCGACCGTAGATGCCCTGCTCCACCACGTCGCGCTCCCAATCGAGATCGTCCCAAGCCGGATGGTCGGTGCCCACGAACTGGCGCACCCATTCCTCGTCGTTTTTGTCCCAATACGCCTCGACGCCCGTTTTCTTCGCCAGAAGCGACATGATCTCGACGTCGGACTTGCTCTCGCCCATCGGCTCGATGGCAGGTTGGTTGAACATGGCCCACGGGCTGCGATCCACCAGATCCCAGTGCTCCCAGTACGTGCAGGCGGGCAGCACGATGTCGGAGTACTTCGCCGTCCACGTCCACCACGGATCGGCGGTCACGATGAAATCGATGGCCGGGATGACTTCGTTGATGATACGGTTTGAGTCGGGGCTCATGTTGACGAAGTTGGAGTTGGCGATCCACAGAAAGTCGATGGGCACCGGATCGTGGTCGACCGCCGCCGAGTACACCTGGGAGGAAGGAACGAGGTTCGCCTTCTTGCCCGTGTCCGACCAGTCCGAATAGTCGTACACCGGCCCCGTGTAGCCGGCGACCGGCTTGTTGGTGGCCGTGCCACCGGCGTGGGAGGCGCCGCCGCCGGGAACGCCGATGTAGCCGGCGACCATGGCGAGCGTGGCCACGGTGCGGAAAGGCGCATAAGAGTGGTACACGCGCTGCATGCCCTGGCCCATGCGGATACCGGCGGGCTGGGCCTCGATGTACTCCTTGGACAGGCGCTCGACCACGGCAGGATCGATGCCGCATATCTCGCCGGTGCGTTCGGGCGTGTACGCGGCGCACGCGTCGGCCAGATGGTCGAAGGCGGTACGGCACGCCACCCCGTCGACCGTGAACGAACCCGAGAGCGCGGGCTTCGCGGAACCGGCCTTGACGGTTTTCGCGTCGGGTGCGGGCACCGCGGCACCCGCCAGCTCGTCCCAGATCACGTACGTGCCGGCACCGGCTCCGGCCGCACCCTGCGCCGCCGGTGCGGTGCCGATAGAGCCCGCCTCGGCTTTCTCGTCGCCCTGCGCCGTTGCGACGACCTTGCCGTCGACCATGCGCAGGTACGTGCCGTCGTCCTCGCGGATAAGGTACGGAGCCACCGATTCCTCAACCAGCTTGTCTTTGGCGTGCAGGTCGTGGCCGATGATCCAGTTCATCATGCCCAAGGCGAGCGCGGGATCGGTCTGGGGGTTGATGGGAATCCACTCGTCGGCTATGGCGGCGGTGGAGCACTGGCGCGGGTCGATGACGATGAGCTTCGCCCCGTTCTTGCGGGCGGCCACGTAATCGCGCAGCTCGGACGTGTGCGTGTCCGCGACGTTGCGGCCCCACGCGATGAGCAGCTTCGAGTTCAGGTAGTCGCGCGAATCATGCGCGCCGCGATGCGTGCCGAACACCATGGTCATGCCCATGGACGCGCCATGGTCGCCCATGATGCCCTCGATGTCCCACGTGGTGGCGCCCACGGTCGCGGCGAAGCGCGTGGGAGCCTCCCACGAGAGCTTGCCCAAGTCGCCCGTGAACGAGTAGAACGAGGCCGCCTGTGGGTTTTTCGCCAGCACCGCGTTCAGCTTCTCGGCTATCTCGTCGATGGCCTCGTCCCAGGTGATGCGCTCGAACTCGCCCGAGCCGCGCTCGCCGGTGCGGCGCATGGGGTACATGACGCGCGCGTTCTCGTCCTGCAGGCGCTGGATGTAGCTCATCGAGCGCAGGCACGCGTTCGCATACCCCGGACGTCCCGGCATGTCGCCCGGCTCCACGCGCACGAGCTTGCCGTCGCGCACGGTGCCGCGCAGATGGCAGCGCGACGTGCAGTTCACCGTGCACACAGCGTGCACCGCCCGCTCTCCAGCAGCTGCGGGAACCTCGTCGGCCAGCGCTTCGCCTGCGCCGGCCCCCAACGCCTCGAAGCCGAGCGCGGATGCCACCGTGATGGCCCCGACGCCTTTGATGAACGTGCGGCGCGTGAGCTTGCCGTCGCGCGTGAAGTACTCGGGCTCGCGTGCCCCGACATACGTTTCGCCGTTCTCCATATCCTCCTCCTTGCTCTCGTCGAACTCCTTGTTCGTTCGGACGCCGACAACGTTACGCCCCCTGTCGAGCGCCCTCCACACACGGCAGTGGGCACGGCACAGGGTTGGGCCACGCCCCCAAACAAGGCGCGTGCCCACAATGTTGTGGGCACCGCCCAAGCTTGGTTGGACATCGTTCGCGCAAACAGGTAACGTCCCGTGCGTGGGGAGGGGGTATTCGTGACGAAGGGCGAAGGAAAACGTGCGCGGAAACGCTGCGTCGGCATCGCATGCGGCCCGAACGGCGCCGCCGCGCTGGTTGCCGTCTCGGCTTTTCTGGTGTTCGGACTCAACAACACCGAAACGTCGGCGCTGCCGGCCTATGTCATGGAACTGGGAGGCGGCCCTTTCGTGGCGGGTCTGCAAAACAGCCTGTTCGTCCTGGTCGCCGTGCTGTTGCGCATTCCGCTCGAACGCGTGGTGGAGCGGCGGGGCGGCCGGTTTGCCATGATCTTGGGAGCGTTGGGCTACACGCTTCCCTGCCTGCTCATGGCAAGCTGCACCGAACTCTGGCAGATCGTGGTCTTGCGCCTCGCTCAAGCGCTGGGCCTGGCGGCGTTCCAACCGAGCGTTTCGCAATACCTGGCTGCGTCCTCCCCCGCCCCGGTGCTGGGCCGCCACTTGGGAATCGTGCGATTCGCGACCACCGCCTCGCTCATGGTGGGCCCCGTGTCCGTCTTCCCCCTGATCGGCGAACATGGGTACAGCACGTTCTTCGCTGTGCTCGCCGTAGCGGGCGCATGCGGGGCCGCCATCGCCTGCGCGCTGCCCGCCCGCAGGCCGGCCGCCGCGCCTAAAACGCCCGCATCGGAAGAACGCCGACCGAACCCCGACGATGCGGGCCTGCCGATGGCCCGGCGGCAAAAGGTGTTGCTGCTCGCAGGCCCTTTCCTGCTTGCCTCGGGCTACAGCGTGGTCATGAACTTTGGGCAGCTGCTTTCCCGCAGCGTGCTTGCCGGCTGCAACGACGGCGTGCTGTTCGCCTGCCTGAGCGCCGGGGGTCTAGCGGGCAGCCTGGTCGCAGGATGGGCGGCCGACCGCTTCGGCCCCAAGCGCGCGGTCGCCTGCACGATCGCGGCCAACGGGCTGGGCCTGCTGCTCATGGGAACCGCTCCTGGCCCGCTTCCCGTCCTAGCGGGGGCGCTGTTGTGCGGCGCGGGCTACTTCGGGGGCATTGCCACGCTCATAGCCGCGGCGGGCACCTCGCTCGGCGGCGGGGCGAGCACGTTTCTTGCGCGCCAACAGAGCGGCTTGGATCTGGGCATGATCGTCGGCGGGCTCGCAGCCGGGCTCATGATGCAAGCCGGCCTCCCCTTGGCTGCGGCGTTTTCAACGGCCTCGGCCGCCGCAGCTGCGGCCCTGCTGGCATGGGGTATGATGTACCCTCGCCGCAAGGACGCGTAAAAGGAGGACCCATGGAGGCCATCAGCTTGTTCGTGCAGCCGAAACCCCTGTTGAGCGACACGATCGAACGCGTCGTTGCCGAAGGCACGCTCAAGGGAAGGCCGATTCGACTCAACCCCGGCGACTACCTGTTTCGAGAGGGCGACGACATGCGCGACACGTTCTACCTCACGCGCGGCCTGGTGCGCCTGTACAGCGACACGCCCGACGGCTACACGAAAACGGTGTTCTTCCACAAGGCCGGAACGCTGATCGGGTTCCAAGGGTTCCGGCCCGAGATAGACCGCAAGCCGTCCATCCTGAACGCGAAGGCGACCACCAAGGTGGAGGCCTACGCCCTCGACGCCGAGAGCTTCGGCGACTACCTCAAGGCGCACGGCGAGGTGTGCTATGCCATGGCGCAGTACCTGTTCGAGATGATGGCGCTGCAAACCCGCGAGGCGGTGAACGCGTCCATCTACCCCGTGCTGCAACGGTTCTCCGCCCTGCTGCTCACCTTGGCGCGCGAATTCAACTCGGCGCAGGCGCCTGCCATCGTGCCCTTCAGCAACGAGGAGCTGGCCGAGATGCTGGGCGTACACGTGAACTCCATCACGAACTCCGTCGTGGCCTTGCGCAACGCCGACTGCGTCGAACGGCAGCGCGGCGCGCTCGTCATCACCGACTTCCGAAAGCTCAAAAGCATCGCCGAGAACCTTATTGCGAGCTCCTAGGGGCGAGCTCGCAAGGGAGTCTTTCGGCTGGCGCCGCAGGGGATCCTTCGTCCCCGCTTCGCGGGGCCTCCCTGCGTCCGCTCCGCGTGCCCGGGGCCTCGACAGTCCACCGGACTGTCGAGGCCCCGCTCGCTCAGGATGACAGGTAGAGGAAAACGCGAAAGCGCCCACCTCCATGGCGGGCGCTTTCGCGTTGCTGCTTTGCCGATACCGTCCGCTAGCCGCCGATCAGGGCTTGCAGCGACGTGAGGAAGCTCGACATGTTGCGGTAGCACATGAACAGCGTGATGACGATGATGACCACGCCCGCGCAGTTCGCGAAGATGTGGTTTCGCCACTTGCCCAGATCCTTGCCGTTGGCGCAGTAGATGACGAAGAACGCCATGATGGGCAGCAGGATGGCGTTGGCCGCCTGGGCCACCAAGATGAGCTCGGTCGGGCTCTTGCCCAGCGCGATGGCCATAACGCAGCCGCACACGAGCACGATGATCCAGATGAGCTTGAAGCGCAGGTCCTTCGTCGTCTTCTTCCATCCCAGCACGCCGTTCACGGCGTAGGCGGCCGAGAACGATGCGGTGATGGCGCTCGAGAAGCCGGCGCACAGCAGGCCGAGGCCGATCATCCACGTGGCCCACGAGCCCAGCAGCGGCTGCAGCGCCAAGGCCATATCCTTGCCGTTCGTCACCACGGCATCGGTGCCGTAGATGTTCGCAGCAGCGCAGATGAGAATGGCCATGGAGATGATGCCGCCCAGACCGATGCTCAGCACGGTGTCGAAACGGGCGTCGGACACCTGCTCGGGATCCTTGAAGCGCTCGGAAGCGCCCGAAGCGTGCAGGAACAGGTTGTACGGCACGATGGTGGTGCCGATGAGACCCACTGCGGTCAGAATGCCCTTCGACCCCTCTTCGGGCAGCGTCGGCACGAACAAACCCGTGGCGATGGCGCCCCAATCCGGGCTGGACGCGATAGCCGTCACGAAGAACACCACGCCCATGAACACGACGATGGCCGTGAGGATGACCTCGACCACCTTGTACGAGCCGATCCACATGGCGATGAACGCGCAGATGCCCAGCACCACCACGATGGGCAGCATGGGCACGTCGGGCGCGACGGCCTGGATACCCAGGATGCCGCCCGTGATGTTGCCCGTTTCGTAGGCGATGTTGCCCACAAAGATGGCGATGATAACAATCACGATAGCAATCCACATGAGAGCCTTGTTGGGAATGCGGTCGCGGATGTTTTCACCCAATCCCTTACCCGAAACGATGCCGACGCGCGAGGCCATCTCCTGGAAGATGATGGTGGCCACGGTGGCGAACAGCAACGCCCACAGCATGGTGTACCCGTAGCTCGCACCGGATACCGTGCAGGTGGTGACGGTGCCGGGCCCGATGAAGCCGGCCGCCACGAGCGCGCCAGGTCCGACGTTCTTGAACTTCTGAGCCAGAGAGCTGCTCATACCCTCTCCTTTCCCTTCTTGACAACGAGGTGCAACGTTTTTGCACACCCCATGATCCCCGTTGCACGTTTCGCCTCTGTTGCGAACGCGCAGATACTGCCTTCGAAAAAGGCAATGCCGATCAGATTCGCCTACTTTATCAGAATAAAGACCCAACGTATACGCCCCAACCGCAGAGGGCTCCGTCCATCGGCGGCGAAGCGGCCCTCGAACGCCGCGAGAGGCAGTGGCATTCCGAGGCCCCCGGTTCGCACGCTCGCTCTGAGCGTTAGAAGCTGCAACGGTTGCGGCCGTCGCGCTTGGCCGCGTACAACGCCTCGTCGGCGCGCCGGTAGAGGTCGTCGAACGACTCGCCGGGCTTCGAGAGCGCCGATCCCGTGCTGATGGTGATGCGACGCTCCGAATCGGACGATGCGCGTCGCTCGACGGCGCGGCGCACGGCCTCGCATTTCTCTTTGACCACAGCGGAATCTTTGACGTTGTTCAGATACACCATGAACTCGTCGCCGCCGAGCCGCCCCACCACGTCGCCCACCCGGAAGCTCTCGCGCAGGATGCGTGCGACGTCCACGAGCGCATGGTCCCCCTCGAGATGGCCGAACGTGTCGTTGACCTCTTTGAAGCGGTCGATGTCGACCATGATCAAGGCTCCCCGCTCGCCTTCGCCGAGCGCGTCCATCTGCTGGGCGATGCGTCGCCGCGTTGTTTCGGAGTTGAGCAAACCGGTGAGGCTGTCGCGTTCGGCCTTCGCCATCAGCTCGTCCTTCTCGCTCCGTTCCTCGTCTATCACCTTCAACGTGCCCACCGCGTAGGCGGCGCGCCCCGCATCGTCCACGGGTTCGACGGTCACGCGCAGCCAATGGTCGATGCCGTCCGCATCGGGCAGCCGCACCTCCTCCACCCGGCGCTCGCGGGAACGCAGCAGATCCAGAAACGAGGTCTTTTGCTCCTCGTCCAAGGCGAAGGAATCCGATCCGAGGTTGACGGTGATGGGCTCCGCCACGCCATGCCGGCCCTCTTTGCTCGGCAGCGATATCACGAGCGAGCCGGTGCGCTTGTCGTACTCGAAGAAGTAGTCGTCGCAGAGCGCGTAGAGGCGCAGGCGCTTCTTCAGGTCGAGCGCCGTTTTCGCGTTGGCGCGCGCCCGCTGATACAGAATGACCAGTATCAGCAGCAACACGATAAGGAGAACGACGGCTGCGGTGGCGAAGGCTTCGAACGGATGGGCGCGCACGAAGTCGACGATCTCGAACGGCTGCTCGCGCAGCACGTCGCCGTTTATGACGGCCTGCAGCTCCACTTCCGTGAGCGAGCCGATGGCCTGATCCATGATGCCCAGCAGCCGGCCGTCGCCCGTGCGCACGACGCCGAAGCTGACGCGCCGCGGTTCGTGGGTTTGCGGCGCAACACGCACACCGCGGTACTCGGGCATGTTGAGGAAGTACTGCATGACGTACTCGTCTACGTACGTGTAGTCGGCCTCGCCGCCGACCACCGCCTGCAGGCATTCCGCAACGGACGGAAAGCGGACCGCGTCGCCGATGAACATGCCGTCGTAGCGGCTCGAAGACGAGATGGCCAGTCGTTTTCCGGCGATGTCCCCGTTCGAGGCCCCTTCGTTCGCAACGAGCACGTACGACGCCGTCACGTAGGGCTGCGTGAGGGAAAGCCCCCGTTCGCGCGCCGCGGCGTAGTTGTAGTCGAAACAGGCCACCAGATCGATGGCCTCTTGCTCGATCAACCCGTCCAGCTCGTCTTCCGACGCGGCGGGCACGTACGTGAAGTTGAGGCCCGTCTTCGCCGCCACGACTTCGAGCAAATCGACGGCGATGCCTTTGAGCTCGCCGTTCTCTTCGTACTGGTACGGCGGCTGGTTCGACAGCACGCCGACCCGAACGGGATCAGCGGCGGCGATGAAGGAGCGGTCGTCGTCCGACAGCACGAACGCGCCGGACGCCTGCGTGAAGTACTCGTCGTGTAGGCGCGAGCGGAACATCGGATCGGCGCTGTCGATGCGTTCGAGGGCGGCATCCAGCTTGTCGGCGAGCCCTTGGTCGCCCTGAGCGGCGGCGAAATACAGCGGATGCGACGAAACATGGCCGACGGTGCGCAAACCGTCGGCCGCGGCCATGTCGGTCGCGAGCACCGCATCGGCCCGGCCGTCGAGCGCTGCGGCCTTCGAATCGTCCACATCCGCGCAGTTCACCAACTCGTACGCGATGCCCATGCGAGCGCAGAACGATTCCAGTTCGCCCAGCAACGTCGACTTCTCCACCGCGGCCACGCGCAGAGGACGGTCGGCGCTGGCGGAGACGAGCGGGTTGTCGGTGCGCTCGGCGCTGGCCAGCAGCACGATTCCCAAGGTGGCGTAGCTCTCGCGCGTCAGCGCGAGCGACGAGCGGCTTTGCTCCGACGACATGATGCCGGCCACGAGGTCCACCTCGCCGGCGGCCAGCAGTTCGCGCGACTTCTCGAAAGCCGCTGCCCCGCTGCCCTCGACCGCGACGAATTCGTAGTTCCAACCCGTGTATTGGGCGATGCGCTCCAGGTACTCGTAGGTGTAGCCGGATCGAACGCCCGATTCGTCCGTCCACATCACCCGAAACTGCTGGGGGAACGCAACGCGCACGGTGCGCGCCGCTTCCGAGGACGCGGCGGCGGAAGGCGCCTCGTCGGACGCGGCCTCGTCGCCGAAGGCCCCGCCGGGGACCCATGCGGACACCGTGCAGACGAACGCGAGCAGCCAACAGACCGCCGCGTGAAAAACGCGTCCGAACCGTCCCCCTCCGCCGTGCCGCTCCCCCATCGCGCCTGCGCCTTTCCCCTTGTCGTGCCCCTTATTATACTGCCGGGTCAGAGGGAATGCGCGATAACTATTCCGAGTGCTCGATAAGGTCGATGACCTCGTCGCGGGAGTGCACGTCGAGTTTCTGGTAGATGGACTTGATGTGGTACTTCACCGTGTTCTCGGACACGACCAGTTTCTCGGAGACGGCGCGCGCCGTGCGACCCTGGCCCAGATGGACGAGTATCTCCGACTCGCGCGGCGTGAGCCCGTGCGTCTGCGCGAGCGAAGCGCAGCGATCGGCCAATGCGTCGCCTTGGCGTTCGGCTACGGGCATGGCCGCCTTGCCATCGCCCTCGCCGGAACCTTCGAGATTCTTGTCCTTGAACAGGAACATCGACACCATGGCCACCAGGTACACCGCCACCAGGGCCACCGCGGTGAGCTCGAGGTTGCCCTGCCCGAAGCTGTCTGCCTTGAACAGTCCCAGCAACGTCCCGGCCATCCGCGCCGCGTTCGTGCACACGAGCGAGCACGAGAACAGCAGCGCCGCCGGAAGCTTCGTGTCGTGGACGGCGTTGGCCAGCATGCACCACAGGATGATGCTCGCCACGAGCGTTCCCAACTGCGCGCAAGCGTTGGCCAGCCCTCCCACGCCGTTCCAGATGAGCGGCAACAGCAGGAAACCGGCGGCCGACAGGGGCAGGGCCACCTTGTACACCGAACCCAGGCTCGGTCGGCTTTTCACGAACAGCGCCGGCAGCAGCAAAGCCACGATGACCACGGCCTGCGTGACGAGCGCCGTTTGCTGGAACGTGGCAAGCGGGATGTCCTGCCGCGCCGACACCTGCAGCATGAGCCCGCTCATGAACGACAGGATGGCCGTTCCCAGCATGGGCCGCCACAAGGCCGAAAGCGCGCCCTTGAACACGGGGGCCGAGTACTCCTCGGCGATGGGGGCTCGCGCGTCCAGGCACTTCTTGCAGAACCAGGCCGACGCGAAGAACAACACGGCCCCCACCGGCAGCATGGCGGGCGAAGGCAGCAACGTGACCAGGAAGTACACCACCAGGCTGGCCACGTTGCTCAGCAGCACGAACAGATAGGCTTGGCGCAGGTCGAACGTGCCGCAGAAGCGAGCCCACAGCAAGTTGATGAGGGCATCGCCCGCCCCGAAGAACAGGCCGCCGAACACGAGCCACGGAACGAGCGCCTCAAGGGGCACGTAGCCCGCGAACTGGAACGCCATGCGCGTGACCACGAATCCGGTCGCCGCCGCGCCCGCGCACACCACGATGGCCGTGAGCGAGGACGACCGGTTCGAGGCTCGGCGGGCGACGGCCATCATGACCAGGTACACCACGAGTCGCGCCGCGACCACCGCCACCAAGAACAGCGATTCCACATGGGCGCCGGTCTGCCCCAGCGACGTCAGCACGGTGGGAGATTCGAACGACATGTATCCGAACACCAGGTACAGGGCATAGCCGCCCATGAACGCCACGTCGCGTGCGCGTATGCCGGCGAACATTTCCCTCAGACGGTTCAAACGGGCCCCTCACCCTTCGCTTTCACGGCTGCCAGTGTAGCCGAAATAGGTACCCCCGTCATCCCAACAATATGGAAACATCGATTACCACCCGTATCGGGTAGGCGTTTCATCGGGGTAAACGCCGAAAACTACCCGGATGCGATGTCGCAACCGCACGTTGAGGAGCGTAGAGTTTCGCAGCGTAGGGAGGGTTTCGCTACGCGGATCCTCGTTAGGGGGCGGCAAATCGATCCGTCGGGCACTGCAGAGTTGCGGCGTCCGGCCCCGCGCCCCGCAACGAAAGGAGAGGGAACATGTCAGAAAAAGGTTTGAGTCGCCGCGCGTTCCTCGGCTTCGGCGCCACGGCTGCGGCAGCCGCCGCGGCCGTCGGCATCACCGGCTGCGCGCCGCAGGCCAAGGGCGACGCGAGCGCGTCAGGCAACGCGTACTCCGCAGGCGGCGCGGCCACGAAGTTCACGCCGGACTTCCTCACGCCGCCCCCCGTGCCCACGGACGTCAAGGACGAGAAGACCTGCGACGTGCTCGTCATCGGCATGGGCCTGGCCGGCACCGCCGCCGCCAAGGAGGCCGCCGAGGCCGGCAAGAAGGTCATCGTGCTGGAGAAGCAGCCCGAGGACAGCTATTCCGTCATCTCCATGGCCGGCGACTTCGGCGTGGTGGGCTCGAAGATCCAAAAGGACCTGGGCATCGAATGGGCGCCGAAGGAGGACATCCTCAACGAGTTCGTCAAAGAAACGGGCGGGCGCTGCGACACGTGGATGACGAACTACTGGTACGACCATTCCGGCGAGGACTTCGACTGGTTCATCGAGAACGCCGACTACGAGGTGCTGAAGTCCACCGCCGCGAACCGCGAGACGGACAAGCCCAATTACATCCGCCCGAAGTGCTTCCCGCCGCAAGAGGGCTACAACTACAAAGAAGAGGTGTACCCCTACTTCCACGGCACCATCACCACGAACCCGAACATGCAGTGGGCCTGCCAGGCGGCGTTCGAGGATGCCATGAAGGCCGGCGCCGAGCTCATTTACAACGCCGAGGGCGAGCAGCTCATCGTGGAGGACGGCACCGTGAAGGGCGCCTACGCCAAGACGAAGGACGGCTACCTGAAGGTGAACGCCAAGGCCGTCGTGCTGTGCTGCGGCGACTACGGCGCGAACCCCGAGATGCGCCACTACTACGCCCCGTGGACCGAGGAGTTCATGGGCGGCGTGGACGACGGCCGCGGCCAGCTCATGGGCATCTGGGCCGGCGGTTGGATGGAGCTGGGTCCGCACGCTCCCATGACGCACCATATGGGCGGGTCGCTCGGCGTGGACAGTTTCCTGCAGCTGAACATGGAGGGCAAGCGCTTCATGAACGAGGACGTGCCCGGCCAGAACATCGCCGACGAGCACACGCGCCAGCCCGTGGCGAAGGATCCCGAGATGGCCGAGGCAGGCGTGAAGGCGTGGCAGATCTTCGATAGCAAGTGGCCCGAGCAGATCGACAAGATGCCCGACGGCCACGGCTACACCACGCACTTCGTGTCCGAGGAAGAGGCCCCGAACTACGAGACGGTGCTTTCCGGCTTCGGACTGGGTTACACGACGGCCGCCATGGTGGAGGAGCGCACGGACGTTATCGCGAACTCCCTCGAGGAGCTGGCCGAGAAGACGGGCCTGCCCTACGACACGATGAAGGCCGAGATCGAGCGCTACAACGAGCTGTGCCACAAGGGCGTGGACGAGGACTTCGGCAAGATGTCCAAGCGCCTGTTCCCGGTGGAGAACCCGCCGTACTACGCGTGCAAGTTCGGCAACGCCGGTATGCTGGTCATGTTCGGCGGCCTGGAGTGCGACCACGACCTGCACGTGACGAAGGACGGCACGAACGACCCCATCCCCGGCCTGTTCGTGGCCGGCAACACGATGGGCCGCCGCCTGCTGGTGGACTACCCCGTGGTCGTGGCCGGCATCAGCCTGGCCACCGCCCTGTGCTTCGGGCGCCTGGCCGGCAAGAACGCCGCCGCCAGCGTGTAACCGGAACCCTTCCCGCGGGGCGGCCGGCCTCCCTCCCCTTGACGGCCGCCCCTTCGACTTCGGGCCCCTCGCCATCGGCAAGGGGCCCGTTTGTCTTGACGAGGCTTCGTTGCGCTACGACGTCTTCCAGAAATCCTGCACGAGGGCCTGGCGGTTGGGTTGGCCCGTTTTCTGCAGGATGTTGTGCACGTGCACCTTCACGGTGCTGAGCGCCAGGTGCATCTCCGACGCGATGTTCTGGTTGTCCTTGCCCGCCAGCACGTAGCGCAGCACCTCGCACTCGCGATCGGACAGCTGGTGGCGCTTTCCGTACATGAGCAGGTTGTCGCCTATGAGCTCTTCCTGCCGGCCGCCGCCGTGCATGGGCGGGCGCTCGAAGCGCAGCGACAGCACGCGGAACGCGTCGCGGCAGGCGAAGAACGCGCAGCACAGCATGAGCACGTTCTCGGTGAAGTTGCGCTCGGGCGCATAGGCGCGCGGCCCGAACATGATGGGATCGGGCAGCAGGAACACGCAGGCGTCCTCCGCCACGATCAAGACGCCCAGCACCCACAGCGCCACGTACAGCCAACGATGGCGGCGCAACCGGCTGCGCTCGGCTTCGTCCTTGGTCGCGAAATAACAAAAGCCCGCGAACAGCAGCATCCAGAACAGGTAGAGCTCGCGCGGGAAGTAGAACAGGAAGCTGCGCAAATCGCCTTCGGGCAGCACGACGAGCACGCCCACGCTCGCCATTACGAACAACACAATGGGAACGACTTTGAGCGCTTTGCGCGTTTCGCCCAGGTAATCGCACACCAAAAGCCAGAACGACGTGAGGAACCCGCCGCCCGTCACCACGAGCGCCAGCGACATGACGACCGCATAGGCCGCCCCCAGCCCCGCGCTCGCCCCGGTGAAGAAGTCGTCTTGGAACACCCACGCCACGTCGAAGAAGTAAAACAGGAAGCCGAAGAAGGCGTAGAGCATGGTGCGCTTGCGCGACACCAGATAGGCGGACAGGCACGCGGCCGACGCCAAGATGGAGCCCAGCAGCACGAAAAGCGTATAGTGGAAGAGCACGAAACCCACGAACGAGCACCTCTCAGTCGCTTGCCTACGGCCCTTGAAGGCCTTCGTCCATGATACACGAACGAGCCCCGATGTTCCCATAGGGGCGGCCTGCAACCTGCCCACCTTAGGTCGCCATCCAGTACTCTTGATCGCCACCTGCGGTTTAGCGAGGGTTTAGTCCCGGCTGAGGCTTGGTACACCCTGATCGATGCCTCGGTAAACCCGCTTTACATCTTTCCTTTCATGCGCAATGGGTGCATGGTAAAGCCAACGCGTCAGAGGGCTCGCAAAGCCGCAGACGCACTTGGCGAAGATAGGCCAGCGCGCTTAAAGGACGCGCGGGCCGAACAAACAGAAGGAAGAAGGAGGGTTGCACATGTCGGGAGTGAACGTCAAAAGCGAAATCAAGCCTTTGAAGAAAGTCCTGCTGCACCGCCCGGGCAAAGAGCTTCTGAACCTGACGCCGAACACGCTCGAAGAGCTGCTGTTCGATGACATCCCGTTCTTGAAGGTCGCCCAGGAGGAGCACGACGCGTTCGCGCAGGCTCTGCGTGACAACGGCGTCGAAGTGTTTTACCTGGAAGACCTCATGGCCGAGGTTCTCGAAGCCAACCCCGAGCTGCGCGAGCAATTCCTCAAGCAGTGGATCGAAGAGGCCGGCATCCGCACAGACCGCTACCAGAAGATCATCTTCGACTACATGCAGGAGAACTATCCCGACGCCAAGGACTTCGTGCTGAAGACGATGGAGGGCATCAACCTCACCGAGCTGCACACCGACAAGTCCAACTCGCTGGTCGACCTGGTTTCCGAGTCCTCCAAGATGGTCGTGGCCCCCATGCCGAACCTGTACTTCACCCGCGACCCGTTCGCGATGATCGGCAACGGCGTGTCCATCAACCGCATGTACTCCGAGACCCGCAACCGCGAGACCATCTACGGCGAGTACATCTTCGCGCATCATCCCATGCTGAAGGGCACCCCCGAGTACTACAGCCGCTACAACACGTTCCACATCGAGGGCGGCGACATCCTCAACATCAACGACAAGGTGCTGGCCATCGGCATTTCCCAACGCACCGAGCCCGATGCCATCGACGCCATCGCGAAGAACATCTTCAACGATCCGACGAGCCCCATTGAGACCATCCTGGCGTTCAACATCCCGAACTCCCGCGCCTTCATGCACCTCGACACCGTGTTCACGCAGATCGACACGGACAAGTTCACCATCCATCCCGGCATCATGGGCCCGTTGACGGTGTTCGAGATCACCGCCGAGGGCGAGGGCATCAAGGTCAAGGAAGTGAACGGCACGCTGGAGAGCATCCTGGAGACCTACATCGGCCATCCCGTGGAGCTCATCCCCTGCGGCGGCGGCGACCGCATCGCGGCCGAGCGCGAGCAGTGGAACGACGGCTCGAACACGCTGTGCATCGCTCCGGGCAAGATCGTGGTGTACGAGCGCAACGACGTCACGAACAAGGTGCTGCGCGATAAGGGCCTCGACCTCATCATCGTCCCGTCCGCCGAGCTGTCCCGCGGCCGTGGCGGCCCACGCTGCATGAGCATGCCCATCGAGCGCGAGGACTAAGCTTTCCAACTCCCCCCTTGGGCGCATGCACGTGACCAGCCTCCGTGCATGCGCCCTCCTTCACGCTGTTGCCGCAGCGCTGAGCCCGGTCCCACTGGCGAACGAGAACCGGGCTCAGCGCTGCGGCAACCATTGGCTTCATCGGCGCCCCCTGCGCTTCGGTATCGGCCTTCGCCATCCGATACCGAAGCGCAGGGGGCGCTTTGCCATTGCTGGACAACGAACGTCCTTTTTCGCGATGCCGTAGGGGAGTCCGGCATACGTCGCAGGTTTGCCGCAGGTCGCGCCTCCCGCCATTCGCAAGCGGCACGACATGCATCCGTTTCGCCGCAGGTCATCGGCGTTGTCAAAGACATTTTGCAGCGCCGGCGAGCTCCGTTTCGCCCCTGCAAAAGGCTTTGGGTGGTATCGTGGAAACCGATAGGGCATCTTCTTCTCCGCGGAAAGGGAACTATGGAGCTCGGCATCCGCATCAAGCAGCACCGCACCGCGCGCGGCCTCTCGCAGGAGGGCCTCGCCGGGAAGATTTACGTCTCCCGGCAGACCGTCTCCAACTGGGAGACCGACAAGACCTACCCCGACGTGGAAAGCCTGCTGCTCCTCAGCTCCCTCTTCGACGTATCGGTGGACGATTTAGTCAGAGGAGATGTCGAAATGCTGCAGGAAACCGCACGCGCCAACGCAAAGAAACTCAATATCTGGGGAGGACTGTCCCTTGCCTCCGCAGCCCTCGCGCTGCTCGTTTTGACGGGAGGACCCTTTCTTTTCGGCATACCCGGAACATTCTTTGTGGCGCTCGTTCCGACTTTTGTGTGCGCTGTAGCAACTTACCGAGCGTCGCGCATCATGAAGAGCATCGATGTGGTGACCACCGCCGAGATGGTGGCGTTTCTCGAGGGAAGGCCCGTCAACCGCGACGAGGAGAAGCGCAGGCGATACCGAAAGCACGTCGCCATCATCTCAATCATAGTTATGGTTATCTCCGCCTGCATCGGCGCGTTCATCGGCCTAATGACCTACAAGGCCGGCTTCTAAGATATCGTTATACCTGTTCAAACACCATGTAAAGCACTTTTGACGGTGCGAATCGAGCTTGGAAGGCCCTCCGTCAAGACCATTTGATGGTACACTGGCCCGCGTCATGGCAACCTGTGATCAGCGAAGGGAAACGCATGGAGCTCGGCAGTCAGATCAAGCGTCATCGGACGGAACGCGGACTCTCGCAAGACGACCTCGCCGCGAAGATCTACGTTTCGCGCCAGACCGTCTCGAGTTGGGAGAACGACAAAACCTACCCCGACGTGGAAAGCCTGCTCTTGCTCAGCGTCCTCTTCGACGTAACAGTCGACGAACTGATCAAAGGAGACGTGGAAGCCATGAAGGAAGCTATCTCGAACGACTACAAGAAGATGAGCGTACTCGCCACCGGAGGCCTTGCCATTGCCATCATAGGGGCCGTGGCCGCCGTCGGAGGCATCGGCTGGTGGAACTGGGGCATCGTGCCATCGATCATCATCGGCCTGCTGGTGTGGGGCATCGGCATGGCGATGCTCGTGCGCGTGGAGCGCATGAAGAAGGAGCACGACCTGGTGACGTACCGCGAACTGGTCGCGTATTCGAAAGGCGAGCCCATCGACCGCAACAACCCGAAAAGCCAGCGTGCCCGCCAACACCGCATTCTCAAAGGCGTGGCACTCACGTTGGTCGCAGCCGCCGTCGGTGCCGTCATCGGCTACTTCGGCTACATGTTCCTCGGCTAGCGCGCAACGCGAACGGGTTCCCCCTGGCGACCATCAAAGCACGCCAGGGGAACCGTTGTCGCCCCAAAGACTCGTTTTCGGAGCGAAAACCGAGGCTTTGGGGCGACAACGGCAAGAAGCATCACCGAACAAAGAGGCGCGGGCCGAGAACCGTGAGCGTTCTCGGCCCGCGCCGTCATGCGTGGCGAAGGGTTACTTCTGCGGGGTCTTGGCCTTCGTCTGAACCTGCTCGCCCTTGTCGACGGCAGCGCGGCCGCCGTGGTTGAAGCCGGTCTGGATGACGCCCTGGGTGTTGCCGGTGACGAACTTCGCCTTGCTCAGCGTGTCCATCTCCTTCTTCATGTCCTCGACCAGCTTGATGGCCAGCTGCATGGAGAAGTCGGCGCGCGCCACGACGCGCTGGACGGTGGTGTCCTGCATGTCGGCGGGCATCGGGTACGCCGGCACCAGCCAGCCGCTCATGCGCAGGCGGTCGGACAGGTCGTACAGCGACCACTCCACGTTCGCGTCGTCCTTCAGGCCCCAGCACACGATCGGAATATGCGACGCATCCTCGTAGATCTCGAAGATGCCCATCTCCTTGAGCTCGGCGGCCAGATAGCGCGCCACGTCGAGCGTGCGCTCCTGAATCTCGCGGAAGCCCTCGAAGCCGTTGCGCATGAGCACGTAGTACTGGCCCACGATCTGCGACGCGGAGCGCGAGAAGTTGATGGCCATGGTGGCTTCCTCGCCGCCCAGGTAGCTCACCCAGAAGATCAGGTCCTCGGGCAGCGCCTCCTTGCTGCGCCACACCACCCAGCCGATGCCGGGGTACACGAGGCCGTACTTGTGGCCGGAGCAGTTGATGGACCACACGTTCTTCAGCTGGAAGTCCCACACCAGGTCGGGCTCCACGAACGGGGCGAACATGCCGCCCGACGCGCCGTCCACGTGGATGCGGATAGGCAGCTTCGGGTGCTCCTGGTTGTAGGCCTCCACCAGTTCGTCGAGCTTCTGCACGTCGTCGAACTTGCCGGTGTAGGTGATGCCGAGGATGGCCGTGATGCCGATGGTGTGGTCGTCTACGTAGTCCATGACCGTGTCCATGTTCAGCGACAGGTGGTCCTTCTCAAGCGGCACGAGGCGCATCTCGATGTCCCAGTAGCGGCAGAACTTCTCCCAGCACACCTGGTAGCCTGCGGAAATCACCAGGTTCGGGCGCTGCTCGGTGTAGATATCGATGCCCGCGTCCTTGGCCAGCTTCTTCCAGCGGAACAGCATGCCCAAGCCGCCCAGCATGCAGGCCTCGGACGAGCCGACGGTGGACGTGCCCATGGGCTCCTCGTCGGGGTTCGCGTGCCACAAATCGCCGATCATGGCGACGCAGCGGTTCTCGAGGTCGGCCGTCATGGGGTACTCGTCCTTGTCGATGGCGTTCTTCTCCATCGTCTCGGCCATGATCTTCGTGGCCATGGGCTCCATGTACGTCTGGCAGAACGTGGTGAGGTTCTGCGTGGCGTTGCCCTCGATGGACAGGTACTCCTTGATCATCTCGTAGGCGATGCGCGGCTCGACCGGCTGCTCGTTCATCTTGAGGCGCGGCATGGCCACGTCGGACGCCTCGGAGCCGAAGATGGGCGTCGAGTACTTGGTGCCCTCGTCCATGCTGTCGAGGATCTTGCTGGTTGATTGCTCCTTCATGAAAACCTCCTGTACGTAGGGTTGGTACCTGAATTGACGGGCGAACGGGTGCCCCGCCTGCATCGCGCCCGGCGGCGCAGGCGGGGCGGCCGGCGCGGATCGCCGCACCAGCCGTCTACCCGTTGCCTCGACGGCGCCTAGCGGCCCGTTCGGCTCGTGTCGATGCCGGTCTCGCGACGCGGATCGGGCGTGTCGGGGTCGGCACGGGGCACGCCTTCGCCCGCCACGGCCTCGGTGACGCTGGCGCGCAGCGACGGATCGCCCTCGGCCTCGCGCTCGATGAGGTCGTCGCGCACCTTGCCCGCATCCTTGACGCCGTCCTTGCGCGCATGCGCCGCAGCGGGCGCCTCGCACGAAGGCGGTGCGTCATGGGCGCCCGCCCCCGTGTCGAGGTCGATTTCGCGCACCTCCACGGCATCGGGCATAGTGGGCTGAGGCTCGGCCGGCACGTCGTTCGCACCGACCGTGGGACCGGAATCGACCGAAACGGGCCCCGACGGACGACTGGTCACACTGACCACCGCGGCGGAGATGCCGCGCGCGATGGCGGAGCCCATGTCGGACCCAGGACCGGCTCCGGCGGTCGATCCCAAGGCACCGGCTCCGGCAGGCTTCGAGCCGCCGTTGCGCAGGTTCTCAGACGCCCGCGTGCGCTTGTTGATGGGCCCGCTGTCGCCAAGCGTGCTCGACGTCACCGACGGTGCCATGCCCTTCTTCGGGTCGACCTCCGCCGGATCGGAAGGCTGCGCCGCCTTGCGCGCCTGCGGCCCCAACGGAACCGAGCGCGACGCGGTGCCCACCGGCATACCGGATCCCGTGACGTTCGCCGCGTTTCCACCCGTCGCAGACTTGGATGCGGGGCCCTGCGGAGCCCAACGATGCCGCAAGCTGTAGATGATGAACGGGATGGCCACCGATATCACGAACGCGACGCCGAGCGTGGCCTGGTACACCATGTTCGACTGCGCATCGAGGTTCGACGACGGGAAGAACGAGATGACGAGCGTGGCCACGGTCATGATAAGGCCCACGGCCGCCACGATTGCCTTGAAGGGCGTGCCGCCGGGCAGCTGGAACGAGCGCTGCAGGTTCTTCTTCTTCAATATGAGGTAGAAGTACCCCAGGAAGAACAGCACGTAGCCCACCAAGTAGATGACCACCGTCAGGCCGATGGCCGTGAGGTAGCCCACCGACGAGCTCGATCCGCCGGACAGCGCTATCGAACCGCACAGCACCGCGTCCCACACCGTGACGATGACGGCTTGGATAACCACGGTCTTCACCGACACGCCGTTCTTGTTCACCTTTTTGAACGACGGCGGCAGGATGCCGTCGTGCGCCGTGTCGAGCAGCGCGCGCGACGGGCCCACGATCCAGGCCGAGATCTCGGCCAGCACGCCCAGCGCCAGCAACAGCGCCACCACGAACACGATCCAGCTCATGGACGGGCCGATGTGCTGCACGAAAATGGAGCGGAACGCCTCGATCACGCCGAACGACAGGTTGCCGTCCAGCACCGAGGCCGGCAGCGTGGTCGCCACGGCCAAACCGCCCAACGCGTCGAGCGCGATGGTGAGGATGGCCAGGACGATCATGGCCAGCGGGTAGTTGCGGTTCGGGTTCTTCAGCTCGTTCACGTGCGACGCGGACGCCTCCACGCCCATGTACGCCAAAATGAACGACGCGAAGATCACGAGCGTGTCCACTTTGCCGAAATCGGGCACGAACGTGGCCGGCGTCATGGATATCTGCGAGGCGCCGCCCGTGGCGAAGTAGTAGATCAGGCCGACCAACAGCACGAGCACGGGCACGAGGATGCCGCCCACGAAGCCCACCTTGGAGATGCGGGCCGTGTACTTCGTGCCTCCCAGCTGCGTGAGCGTGAGCAGCCAGACGATGGCGGCCACGCCGAAGAACATCACGAGCGGGTTGTTGTACAGCGCGTCCCACCTGAACACATAGGCCAAGGCGGCCAGGATGAAGAACGACATGGTGACGAAGCCCACGGTGATCTGGAACCACTGGAAGAACAGCGCGGCGAAGCCCCAGCGCCTCCCCAGCGTGTTGCCCACCCACGCGAAGATGCCACCGGACTCCCACCCCTTCACCGTGGCCATTTCCGCCGCGCACAACGCGACGGGCAAGAACCACAGGATGCCGCCGATGATCAAGAAGAACACCAACTGGAATCCTGACGAGGCGAACGACGGGTATTCGTACACCGTCATCACCATCGACGCGGTGATGGCGAAGAACCCGAAGAACGTCAAAGACCGCTTGAACGACGGACGGCTCGCTTGCCCTACCGGACCGGGATCGGCCGAGGGCGCGACCGCCTGCTGACGGGATTCGCTCATGCTCCAACTCCTTTCTCTGGTTTGCTGCAAGGGGGGCTTGCTCAACACGTTCGAATGAGAGCACGCAGCGACGCCGTTGCAGGGTTTCGTTGTTCTCGAGTGTTGTACCAAAGAAGCGGGGCGCGAAAACGGCTACGGGAGGGGTTTAACCCTCCCGTAGCCGTTTCGTTGGAGCGAGGTTTGCTGGAAGCCTGCCAACCTCGCTCATATATGCAAAAAGGTCTATGAATTCGCATGCTCCTCGCCTTTGGCGCCCGACGAGAAGGGGAAGCCGAGGGGTTTGGGACCCATGCACGAACCCCCAAACCCCGTTCCGGTCAACCCTGCGTGAAGCAGCTGGTTATCGACGGTTTCTGACCGCATCCTTGTCGGCACGGCGACGCGCCAGAAGCAAGCCTGCGCCGCATACGGCCGCCACCAGAACGAGCGTGGCGCAGCCCATGAGCAAACCGTCGCCGGTCCTCACCATCTTGGTCAACGCGGGAGGACGGGATTCGTTCACCGTCGTCTTCACTTTGTTGGTGCCGCTTGCCTGGTTCTCGGCCTCGGGGGTGTCGGGCTTCGACGCCGTCTCCTGCCAAAGCGCCACGTTGGCGATCTCGGTGCCGTCCTGGCATTCGTTGACGCGGACCTTAAGCGTGAGGTCGAGGGACGTTCCGGGAAGCAGCCCCTCGCCGATCCACCACTTCACATAGTTCTCGCTCGAGCCCGTGGTGCCGTAGACGCCTCGGCCGTCGCATTCGACGAAGGTGGTGTTGGCAGGGATGATATCCTTCACGAAGATACCTTCGCTCTTGTAAGCGCCTTTGTTGGCCACGTGGATGGTGTAGGTGAGGATATCGCCCGGTTTAGCGGTGTCTTTGTCGACGCTCTTGACCACTTCGACGATGGTCGCCGGATCTTTCTCGAAGTGCGCCGTGAAGGTGACGGGCGCGTAGATGCCGGTCGCCTTGGCGACCGCGTCGACCTGGGCGCCCGTGAGGGTCGCATCGGTGGTCTCGGTCGAATCGAGACTGTTCGTCCACTTCACGAAGTGGTAGCCCGGCTCGGGAACAGCCGTCGCGCCCGTTGCGGCACCGGTAGCTGGGGCCACCGCTTCGCCGGAGGGAGCGACCGAGCCCATGCTGGCGTCGTCGGAAACATAAGCCAAGTTGACGTCAGGATCTTCAGCGAAGTGCGCCGTGAAGGTGACGGGCACATAGATGCCGGTCGCCTTGGCGACCGCGTCCACCTGGGCCGGGGACAGAACCGCATCGGTGGTCTCGGTCGAATCGACGTTGTTCGTCCACTTCACGAAGTGGTAGCCGGGGTTCGCCGTAGCCGTGGAGCCGGAGGCCGTGCCCGTGGCGGGAACTAGGGACTCGCTCGCCGGCGAAGCCGTGCCTCCGGTTACGTTGTCGGGAAGGTAGGTTAGCTCGATGTTGGCGTTCGGGGCGAAGTGCGCCGTGAAGGTGACGGGCACGTAGATGCCGGAGGCCTTGGCGACCGCGTCGACCTGGGCCGGGGACAGCACCGCGTCGGTGGTCTCGACGGCGTTGACGTTGTTGGTCCACTTCACGAAGTGGTAGCCGGGAAGAGCCGAGGCCGTGGAGCCCGCAGCGGTGCCCGTAGCTGGATGCAGAACCTCGGTGGCGGGCGAAACCGTGCCCATGGAGACGTCGTCGGAAACGTAGGAGAGGGTCACGTCGGGATCCTCGGCGAAGAGCGCCGTGAACGTGACGGGCACGTAGGTGCCGGACGCCTTGGCCACGGCATCCACCTGTGCGCCCGTGAGGGTCGCGTCGGTGGTCTCGGTCGAATCGACGTCGTTCGTCCACTTCACGAAGTGGTAGCCGGGATTCGCCGTGGCCGTGGAGCCCGCAGCGGCGCCCGTGACCGGGGCAAGCGACTCGCTCTGCGGCGTCACGATGCCCATGGAGGTGCTGCTCGAGGCGTAGGAAAGGGAAACGTTGGCCTTCTCTTTGAAAAGCGCCATGAATACCGTGTCGCCCGTGATGGCCACGCTGGAAGGATCGTTCGTCGTTTCGTTTGTGAACGAGCCGTCGTCCTTGGCCATGCTGTAGCTCCACGCAGGCGAAGACGATTCGAAGCCGGTGTTCGGCGTGATCGACACGCCGGCCATCGTGGGCTTGGAGCCGTGCTCGACCGTCTCCGGCCCGCCAGCGACCACGCCCTTGCCCGTGTCGGACGACACGTAGCTCACCGCGTACTGCTTGGCGCTCCACTGCGCGTACAGGTCGACGTTACCCGTGATGACGTAGTTCTGGCCCACGGCGTACGAGGTGCCCGTGCCGTCGGGCGCGGTGTTCCAACCCTCGAAATGGCTGTTGGCCTTCGTGATGGCCGAGCCCGGGGCAAGAGGGGTCCAGCCGCTGTTTTCGAAGTAGGGGCTGTTCGGGTCGACGAGCGTGCCCGTGCCGCCGTTGGCATGGTACGTGACCGAGAACTTCTTGGCATTGGTGGCCAGGGCCACGATGCCTTCGGAATCTGCCGCGTTTATGGAGAACTCGCCCGACGGGCTGATCGCGCCGCCAAGGCCGCTGGAGTAGGAAGCGGTGTCGACGGCGTACGGAGCCGGCGCCGAAACCTCCACCACGCGGTACTTGCCCGGAGTCATAACACCCAGCGAAACGAGGCCGTCGGCACCGGTGTCCCCTTCGACGGTCAACCCGCCTGCATTCTGGTAGTCCGACCAGGTTTGGGTGCTGTCGTCCCACACTTCGATTTTGAAATGGGCGCCCTGTATTTTGGCGCCGGTGAGCACGTCGGACTTGATGACGTTCAAAAAGCCCGTGTTGGCGGCCACCAAAGCCGTCGTGCCCGGAACGGAGTACCGATAATCCTCGCCGTAGTCTGTCTGGCTGACGCTCTTGTGCTGAGACGCGCCCTGACCGTTCGTGTAGTCCACGTCGATCACGTTGTCTTGCTTGACCAGCGGATAGGGGTTGCCCTTGTAGTTGCCGTAATAGTCGATGCGGAACGCCTGGACGTTGCCGCCCACGCAGTTGTCGGCACCGTTGATCGTGTCGAGCGTGGGGTCTGCGGCAAGCTTGTCGGGCCACAGGTCGGTCGCTTTCACCGCAGGGCCGTTCTTGTCGCCGGGCGATCCCAAATTGCACATGAACGTGCTCGAGCCGGTGGCGCTGTCCTTGAAGATGCCCCAGGTCAGTGGAACCGACTTGATTTTGGCGCGAAACGACTCCAACGTGTCGCCCGCAGTAGGCGCAACCTCCGCGAGAATGCCGGCCGCAATCAAATCGGTTTGCGCAACGTGCCCGAACTCTTGCATGTCGACGGGGAACGTGACGACTGCGTGATCCTCGCTCCTTTGGGCCGTCGTGTAATTCGCCAAGCGCGCATAGACATGCGGCACCCCGCCGCCGTCTTTGTTGCCCGCGAACGAGGCGAGCGAACCGCCGGGAAGCGTGTCCTCGAAGAACAGGTCGTTCATCGCGCAGTCGATGGGAACGCCGCCGCTGGAAAAGTGGTTCAGGTTGGCGCCGTCGCTTTGGTACAGCCCTAGAAGCGCCTGGTAGTTCAATTCCACGCTGAATCGAACGGACGTGGCAAGGGACTCGCCGCTAGGAGCGTCGTTCCCCCACGAGTACTTCCTGTCCCACCTCCACTCGTTCATGGCAGTGCCGCCACCGCCGCCCGACGAGCTGAACTTGAAGGTGACCGTGTTGGTTCCCAGCTCCAAATCGTCGGCGGAAACGGTCACTTTGCCCGAAGAATCGGGGGACAGCGCCACGGAAGTTCCGTCGGCCTTGACGAGCGTCACGCTTTCAAGCGTCTCGCCCGGGTTCGGCGTGCCCACGGCGTCGACGGAAGCTCCTGCGGCGAGCACCTGGTCGGTTCCGCCCGTGGAGAACGCAGCCGAGCCGCTTCCGGCGGAGGAGACCCTCAGGCGCTTGCCGCCCTTGAAGTCGACACCCACCGACGCGCCCGCCACCGTGAGCGTCTGCGTCGCGTCGGCCGCCAGGTCGAGGTTCTTCGACTTGAACGACTCGTAGTAATTGGGGAAAACGCCCGACAAGGACGTTATGCTCATCGCCTCGGCCGCGGCGTTGAACGTGATGACCATACCGCCCTGCGTCATCTGCAGCGTCGCGATGACCGTGCCGGCGGCAGTCGCCAGATTCTGAGACCATCCGCCCGCGTACGTGTACAGATCGGCCAAATTGGTGGGCAACGTGACCGTGTCGCCAGCCTTGAAGGAATTCTGCACGCCTATGAAAGAGAAGCGCCAATTGAAATCGAGCCTCGAGGCGGTGCCCGGCCAAACGTCGGAATCAGGCGTCATGGAAAGGCCGGTGACCTCGACGTTGAAATTCGGCGAGTCCGGCGTGTAGTTCGTGCCGGCCAAAGTGGCAACGTCGTCGGAGAGGAGCTCGGCTTGCGAGGAGCCGGCCTCGAGGTCGGTCCCGGCGCTGACGTCGGTTTCCGGCTGCGTCGCCTCCTCCACCGTTGCAGGCGCCTCCGCAGCGGCCTTTTCGGCGGCAAGGCGCGCGGCCTCCGCCGCGGTCGTCGCCCGCTCCTCCGCGTTGTCGAGCTTGTGCGACGCGTCCACGGTGCCGGAATAAAGGTCGTACGCGTAGTAGCCGACGTTCCGACCGTCCACGCTGCCGTACACGCGGTAGCAGTCCGTGCCGTTCACGGTGTAATAGTACAGCGTGTAGGACTGCTCGGGGTGGTCGGCCCGGCTCAGCACTTCGTAGTAGTCGGGCACCCGCGTCTGCTCGCCGGGAGCCAAGCCCTCGTCGGGGTCGGCTTCGGCAAACCGCAGGGCCCCCTCATCGTCGTCCGACGTTGCGGGCGCCGGTTGCTCGGCGCCGCCTGAAGCCGCCTCCCCCGAACGCTCCGAGCCCTCGTCGGCCAGCGCGGAAAGCGCACCCACGGGAACGAGGGCCATCGTCAAAGCGAATGCGCACAGCACGCGCAAAAGCTTCGGCGACACGCCAGATTCTGCTCTCATGCAATCACCCCAATCACTTGCGGTCAGCCCGAGCCCGCTCGCCCTCAGGCGCTCGGCTCGAACCGAACAATTCGTCTCAGGGTACTTTTATCATCTTGCTTTTCCCTGAGACCCAACCCGTCGCGAACGACGTCCAACCCGTCACAAACGACGATCGCCCTGCGGGGTCGAACCTGCCGACCCCACGCAAACGCCCTCGTCGTTCGAGCCGTCCAACCCGCGCTCGTTGATATCCCCCACGCCGTTGCCGTCCTCCACCGTGCGGCGCAGGTGACGGTGAACCGCAATGCTGCCGATAACCAGCGCAAGGAACAGCGCTATACTGAGTATTCGAACGAGCGTCACGAGGCTTCCCCTTCCTCGCTGGGGCGAACAACGTCGACCACCGCATGCTCGGCCGCATAACGGGCTCCCTGCGTGCGGCGAACCTCGGCCTGCTTGCGGCGCAGCCAGGCAACCTGCATGGCGAGAGGCACGGACAGGCCCCCCACCACCGCGCACACGAAGAGGCCGGACCCCACGATCACCGCATCCGCCCGGGTTGGTCCGGCGGTGAAGAACTCGGTTGCGTACCAGGGGGTCTTCCCGCCTTCGTCGGGCGGCGGGGACGCCGAATCTGCGGGCTCGTCGAGCCCGGGGGCCTCGACCTGCGCGAGCGGCGGCATCTCGCGCTCCTCCGTCTCGCCGCACCGCCTGCAGGTCCGCCGCTCGACGCCCGGCTCCGCTTCAGTGGATTCGCGCGCCGTCTCCCAATCGCCCCAGTCGTGGCCCAAGGCCGGCAGCACCTCGCTGTGTGACTCGCCGCACATGGAGCACGCATACAGCACCATGCCGTCCTCGGTGCACGTGGGATCCGCGCGCGACACCTCGACGAACTGATGCTCCCCGCTCGGGGAAAGGGGAGGGATGGTGCGGTACTCGTAGTGAACGTTCTGGGGATGCTTCGCGCACACCCGGGCCTCTATGCCTTCCGACGTGCAGGTGGCCGGAGTGTCCACGTACCACGCGCTCCACTCGTGGCCGGTGGCCGGCACCGTGCGGTAGAACGAATCTCCGCACTTGCCGCACACCAGGTATTCCAAACCGTCGGCATCGTCGGTCACGGGCGCCACGACGGTTATCTCGTAATCGTGCGGCCCTCCCGCCGGGCAGTCGTCGGCATAGCCCCGGGTCACCCCGGTCAAGAGGAGCGCAGCGACGGCAACGAGCACGATCGCCGCCCTCGGCACGCTATGCCGGCTACGCTTCGTCATGCTCGGTCACGCGCACCGTGGCGCGGGCGTCCATCGCCTCTTTGAACGAGGCCCGCTTCGCCCGGCCCAGCGGCACCTCGGCGCCGTTCGAAAGCGTGATCGAAGTGTAGGTGAAACTCTGAACGTAGGCGCAGTTGACCAGGAACGACCGGTGCGTGCGCAGGAACCCGTACTGCAGCAGCATGTTCTCCAACTTGCCCAAAGGCGACAGGAACTCGATCGTCCGCTCGGTGCCGGGCAGCGTCTTTTCCCGCGACAGGTTGAAATGCACGACGCACACGCGGCCGCGCACCTCGAAGTAGCTGATGTCGTTGATGGGGATGTTCAGTCGCTCGGTTATGCCGTTGATCTGAATGTAGCGAGTCTTGCGCTCCTCCACAGCGGCGACCGCGTCGAGGAACACGCGGCGGAAGCGCGCGCCGTCGCCGTCGTCGGTTTTCAAAACGTAGTTGAAGGCCCGCACGTCGAACGCCTCGAAAGCGTATTCGCGCGAAACGGACAGGAACACCACGACGCCCGCGAAATGCTTCTCGGCCAGCTTTCGGGCGACCGCCATGCCGCCCAGCTTCGGCATGACGACATCCAAGAACACGATGTCCGGCATGGCCTCCAGATCCTCGAGGTCGAACAGGAAGCTTTGACCGTTCTCGTAAGTGGTGAGCCGTACGTCGATGCCGCTTTTCCGGGCAACCGATTCAAGCAAGCGCGCGTAGTATTCGCAATCGTCGTGGTTGTCGTCGCAAAGAACTATGTTCAACGCGCACCTCTCTCGCACCGCATGGGAAAGCGCCTTCACCCGAGCGCCTTCGACGTTTTGAACGCAGCACGGGCATACCCCGTCAGCGCGAGCAAGAGGTTAGCAGCCGGTTCCGAATTGAAACCGAAAAGTAGGCAACTGTAATGAGATAGTTAAAAAAGGCGGGCGCGAGCACCGGCTCGTGAAGGCGGCATGGAGGAACACGGCGTTACGCCGTTCGCAGGACTCCTCGTTCGTCGATTCGTCGCGCTAGCGCTTCTCGAATCCGTACACCTCGATCGCATCCGCAAGGAGACCGGACGCGAACTCCCGAACGTCGTAGCCTTCCGAGATGGCGGCCACGGCCGCGCCGTCCACGATGGTGCCCACCATGCGCGCGGGCATGTCGATTCCGGCATGCGACAGGATGCGTCCGACGGCGGCATCCAGCGACACGCGCCCTTTTTGGTAGGCCTCCGTAACCACGGGGGATTCGGCCGCGGCGATCAACTGGGCGTAGTGGGCCGAGGGAACCACGCTGTCATCCGGCAGGCAGGCGCGGATCAGCAGGTCCACCGCGCGTTCGCGGCATTCCTCGACGCTCATGGCCTCGGCGGCGGAAGCCGCCTTCTCGGCGCGCTCGGCCCATAGCTGGATGTTGTAGCGGCCCGCTTCGTGCAGCAGCTGCGTCACGGAATCGAAGTAGTAGCCCACCGACGACGATGCGGCCCCGGCCCACTTCGCCACCTTGCGGTACGTAACCGCCTTCGGCCCCTGCTCGCGCAGCAGCGCTGCAGCTGCGAGCACCAGCGAGGTGCGCGTGATCTGCGCTTTCAACGACTTCGGCGTTTGCGTTGTCTCGCTCATCTATCCTCCGTAACCCCCGGCGACGCCAACCGGCATCGCGCACGAACGCCGCCCGGGCCTCCAATGCCCGGGCGGCGTTGCCTCCTTCACGTTCGACCGCATGGAGCGATCAAGCGTTTTCCCCAGATCATAACCTATATCTCAGTCAAATCCTTACCGGTGTGCTCATGCGACAGAATCATGGCGACCAAAGCTATCGCGGCTATGAACACCATGTAGAAACCCGGAGCGATGGGACTGCCCGTAACGTCGATCAACCAGAACGAGATGAAGGACGCCGACCCGCCGAAAATGGCGTTCGCCAAGTTGAAGCTCAAAGCGAAGCCCGAGTAGCGCACGTCGGTGGGGAACGTTTCGGTCAGGTAGCTGGACAACGTGCCGTCGTTGATGGTGAGCACGAGGCACATCACCAGCTCGACCAGCAGGATGACCCAGAAGTTCTTCGTTCCCAGCAGCAGGAACGCGGGAATGGTGAGCACGATGAACCCGACGCAGGCGATGATGAGCATCTTCTTGCGCCCGAAGCGGTCGGAAATGCGCCCGGACAGGAAGATGAACGCGATGTAGACCACCAACACGATGGTGGTGATGATGGACGCAGAGCTCGGATCGTAGTTCAGCGTGGTTTCAAGGTAGTTCGGCAGGTACGTGAGCACCGCATAGAAGCCCACCGCGTTCAGCACGCAAGCCCCGAACGACACGACGAGCACCTTGAAATGCTTTTTGAACAGCGTGCGGATGGGGTGCTGGACGGCTTTGCCCGCGCCACTCAACCTGCGCTGCATCTCCTCGTACACGGGAGAATCCTCGAGGTGCGTTCGGATGTAGTGCGTGATGTAGCCCAGCGGAAGCGCCAGGAGGAACGGGATGCGCCAGCCCCAATCGATAACGAAGCTGGAGTCGGCACCCCAGGTGTTGAACATGAACGTGGCGAACAGCGATCCCACGAGCAGGCCGGTCGCCGTGGACGCCGGCACCATCGAGCAGTAGAAGCCGCGATGGTTCTTCGGCGCGTATTCGGCGATGAACGTGGCCGCACCGGCGTACTCGCCCGCCGCCGAGAAGCTCTGCACCATGCGCAGCACCAGCAGCAGGATGGGCGCGCCCACGCCGAGGATCGCGTATCCCGGCAGGCAGCCGATGAGGAACGTCGCGCCGCTCATCATGAGGATGGAGATGGACAAGGCCCACTTGCGGCCCTTCTTGTCGCCCATGTTCCCCCAGAAGATGGCGCCGATGGGGCGCACGAGGAACGAGAGCGCGAACACGGCGAACGTGCTCATAACCGAAACCAAGCGGTCTTCGCCGGGGAAGAACACCAGCGCGATGACCGTGGCCAGGTAGGAATAGCTCGCGTAGTCGAACCATTCGATGAAGTTGCCCAAGAACGAGGAGAACGTTACTTTCTTGAGCGTTCGGTGCTGCTCCTCTTCGGTGAAGGCGATCGCAGCAGCGTTTGAATCAGAAACGTTAGATTCCATGGTAATCCCCTAAGAAATGTACGGCCTCGTTGAGAGGAGAAGAGGTCCGTACGCTTAGCGTGTGCTTCAAAAAGCCCCCTAACATGGGTGTACGCTACAAGGTTAAGGCTATCATACCGCAAAAATCGAAACCGGGTGTAAACCCGTTACTTTTGACCCAAGATGGCAACATAGTTGAAACGTCGCCGACAGGCGAATGCAAGGAGCCCGTTATGCGACATAACGGGCTCCCGTGCTTGCAGGGTCGGATCAGTAGTCTTCGAGCAGGTCGACCTGCGCCTTGCTGGCGCGCAGGACGAAGTCGCGCTTCGCCTTCTGGCCGCCCTGCGCGAGCTTGCGCAGGATGACCCTCTTCAGGCGCGGGTACTCGTTCATGCCGTACCACGCGAAGGCGGTGCCGCCGACGTACGCCTCGACGATGCTGTGCACCGGGGCGTCGGCGTCGCGCTTCGCGTCGAGGGCCAGGTACTCCCGGATCTCCTGCCCGCACAGGTCGCGGATGACCTCGGGGCTGATCTCCAGGTCGTGGGCCAGCTGCCTCAGCTGGTAGTCGACCTCGGCCTCGTCGGCGTGCGGGAAGTACGTCACGTCGTAGGCGACCGCGCGCACGTCCGACGCCTTCGCGAACCCGAGCAGCGTGTCGAGCGCCACCATCTGCACGTGCTCTTCCGTGCGCTCCGCGATGTCGAGCTCGGCGGGAAAGCCCTGCAATCCGTTCTCGGCGAACGCGGCCTTCAGCTCGTCCTCGCTCAGGGCGGGCTCGAATTCAACCGCGGTAGCAATGTGGGTCAGATTGTTCGTTATCTTCATATGCCACACCTTCCTCTTCTACTCAGTTTGGCATCCGCCCAACTACCGCAGGTTCTCCTTGTCGGCTTCCTCTTCCAAGCGAGCAGCAAGGTTCTCGCTGATCTCTTCGCGTTGCTTCTGCTTGCGCCCGGCAACCATGCCCTTGATGGACGGGATGGCGCCGCCGCCGATGATGAGGATGGCTCCCAAAGCCGTGTTGATGGTGAAGGGCTCGCCGAAGATCACCAGGCCGCAGAACAGCGCCACGGGAACTTCCCAATACGCGATGGTACCGTAGTCGGCGGCCGGCAGGTTGCGCCCGGCAACCAGCAGGAAGCCCAGGGCGATGGGCCCGCAGATGATCCACAGCAGCACCGCGCCGATCCAGTTGAACGCGGTGAAGTGCACGTTGAGGGCCCAGTTCTCCATACCGGGCGTGGCGCCCAGCGAGTTCAGGACGATGGTGATGGCGCCCGCGCCGATGACGGCGAAGATGAAGTTCCACACGCCGCGCGCCGTGGTGTCGGCGTCCTTGCGGTAGCCGTTGAAGAACATCGAAGCGCCGTAGAAGAAGCCCGAAGCGACGCCGAACGCGTCGCCGATGCCCTTCATGGGGAACTCGGCGGTGGACGGAGCCAGGTTGAAGTCGAAGCCGAACGCCTGGCCGCCCACGCCGAAGCCGAGCAGGCCTTCGCCGAACAGCATGCCGATGAACACCGCGCCCAGGCATATCCACTGCAAAGGCGACATGGGCTCTTTGCGGAAGATGCGGGCGAGCAGCACGCAGATGACGGGGCCTATGTAGATGAACAGCACCGCGTTCGACACGGTGGTCAGCAGCGTGGACGTGACGTAGCACGCCAGCGACATGCCGATCATGAGGCCGCCCAGCGCGATGGCCGGGGTGAGCTTCAGCTTCTTGAACACGTGCACCTTGTGCGTGGCCACGAGCAGAACGAGGAAGAACAGCACGCCCATGCCCATGCGGCCCACGGCCATCAGGGCGCCGATGCTGTCACCCGCGTTGAAGCCCGCGGCTCCGTCGAACATGTCGGTGCGGGTGGCCCAGCGGCTGAACAGGGGCACCAGGCCCATGCCCGTGGCCGAGATGAGCATGGCGATGGTGCCGAAGCCCAGCCTCATCTCGTAGCTGCCGGAACCGTCCTTGCCGTTACCCATATCCGGGTTTTTGCTTTTGTTGGTATCTGCCATTGGTCCTCCTTAACCAGTAGCAAGAAAAAGAATCCCCTCTGCCACCGCGACTCGCGCCCTGCGAGACCGAATGAGGCATGCGTTCACCTATTCGGCCTTATACGGCCGAATCATATTCGCGGTGGTATAGGTTGAAATCAAGAAAGGGGACCTGAGCGTTTGAGCTTGCCAGATCCCCTTTCTTTGTTGTTAGACGACTCTTGCTTTCAGCAAGGGTTGGTCACGCTACGCGACTAGTCGTTCCACATCTCCGGGCGCACCAGGGTGGGATCCTTGACGCGGTTCGGGAAGTAGTCGAGGCAGTCGCCCTCGCGGTAGACGTCGGCCGTGGAGCAGTGCAGGCCGCCGCCGAACGGGTAGGCGTCGCGCAGGTCGCAGGGGATGACGTTCATGCCGAGCTTGTCCATCTGCTCCTGCTGGTGCACCTCGGAGGCCTCCACGATGACCGTCTTCGGGTCGAGCACGAGGCAGTTCATGGACAGCCACACGGAGCTGTAGCACAGCGCGGGCGGCTCGTCGTGCGCCGGGTCGGCGGCCTCGACGATCTGCCAGTCGTTGGCCTCGAAGATGGCGCGCTGCTCCTCGGGGAGCTTGCGGTGCGGGTTGTTGATGATCAGGCCCGGGCGCAGCGGCACGAAGGTGGCGTCGATGTGGATGGGGTACGGGTCGCCGGGGAAGTTCACGGCGTGCACGCGGTACTCGGGGTAGTAGCGCTGGAACCAGTCCATGGCCGTGCGGTTCGTGGTCAGGCCGTGCTGGATGAACAGGTCCTTGCCCATGCGCATCACGTCGGCGGCGTCCCACATCGGCTCGACCTCGGTGGTCACGAAGTCCTTGTTGGCGGTGCGCACGAGGCGCTCCTCCAGCGTGATCTTCTCGTCGTAGTAGTTGTGCTTGTAGGAGGCGTCGGTCAGGCGGGGACGGGGGGCCTGGGTCCACAGGAAGTCCGGGTCCTCGTCGAAGTACTGCTTCATGAGCGGCCAGTAGGCCAGGTACTCGAAGTAGCGGCAGCGGAAGGAGTTGGCGGAGGCCATGATCTCGTTGCCGATGGTGAGCAGGATGTCGCGGGGCGGCATGCAGGTCATCATGGAGTCGTTGCGGAAGTCGGGCGTGCCGATGGCCTGGTTCCACTGCAAGGGCGTCGGGCGGTCGACGACGACGCCGCGGTCCTCGAGGATCTTCACGAGGTTGTCGAGGCACTCGTTGCCGCGCTCGACGGTCTTGGCGGGACGGAGGCCCCACATGCCGCGCATCTCGGAGTCGACGGGCACCTTCTCGGACGTCGCGGGCTCCTCGGGCGGGATCATCGAGTTGTCGCAGCGACCGACGATGACGCGCTTCAGCGGATCCCAGTCGTTCCAAGAATTGACTATCTTCGCCATGACAGTCTCCTTTCTGTGGCAGCGCTCTTCGCTACCGTTGGGTGGCACACTACATACTACTGCAGCTTGCTGGTTTTGCGCTGCAACCTCAGAGTGCTGGGAGACTGGTGGTTCATGACGCTCCCGGTTTTCCTACCGTCGCATGCTTACCAGATTTGCCGTTGAGGAAGTTATACCATCTTTTTTGTTCACCTGCAACACTATTTTCCGTGTGATTTGTAGCAAAACTGTAATGATCTTGTACGCCTGCACAAAAATATGACCCGATAGACAAGCAAGATAATACCAGTACAACATGACCATATTGGATATTTTTACTTTTTGTTTCCATGCTTCTGCATAAAAATAGAATCAAACGGTGACCTCATGCACACGAAACGGTTGCCGATTCTGTAGGAGAAACGTTCCCGATTTGCACAATTTGAAAAAGCGCCGTTTCGAAGGGTTTTGGCAAAAAACACAATTGGTAAAAGCGCGCGATCACCGCCGCAGCAGGAGGATTGCGAAAGGATTCCGCGAAAAGCCGCTTACCGGTCGCCGGTGCGAATGATCGCCTGAATACGAAGAGACGGCGCTGCGCGCTCGTCCCTTCGGTTTCCTTTCGTGTTGGATGTTGGTGCCGGGCGGCCGCCAGGCGTCTCCGCAAGGGCGTTGGGGCCCTTACGAGATGTGGCCCAGGAAGTCCTTCGTGCGGTCCGATTTCGGATGGTCGAACACGTCCTCCGGCGTGCCCTGTTCCACGATGAAGCCGCCGTCCATGAATATCACGCGATCGGCCACGTCGCGGGCGAAGCCCATCTCGTGGGTGACCACGATCATGGTCATGCCGCCCTTCGCCAGGCTCTTCATAACGCCCAACACGTCGCGCACGAGCTCGGGGTCGAGCGCGCTCGTGGCCTCGTCGAACAGCATGACGTGCGGGTCCATGGCCAGCGCGCGGGCGATGGCCACGCGCTGCTGCTGGCCGCCCGAGAGCTCCGAGGGCTTGTAGTCGATGCGCTCGCCCAGCCCCACCTTCTCCAGCTGCTCCACGGCGATGCGCGCCGCCTCGTCGGCGTTGCGGTGCAGCACCTTCTGCTGCGCCAGCATGACGTTCTTCTTGGCGGTGAGATGCGGGAACAGGTTGAAGTTCTGGAACACCATGCCCACCTTGGCGCGCACCTTGTTGATGTCGGTCTTCTTCGCGGTGATCTCGGTGTCCTCGAAGAATATGCGCCCGCCCGTGGGCTTCTCCAGCAGGTTCACGCAGCGCAAAAGCGTGGACTTGCCCGAGCCGGAGGGGCCCAGGATGACCACGACCTCGCCGCGGTGGACGTCGAGGTCGATGCCGCGCAGCACCTCGTTGTCGCCGAAGCTCTTGCGCAAATCCTCGATGCGCACGACGATCTCGTTTGAGGCCGCCGACGCGCCCGAAGCGGCCGCGCCCGCGACCTCTGCGCCCGCGGCGCCCACTCCCGATGCGGATGCAGGGTCGTGCTCGACGGCTTCCCCGTTCAACACGACGCCGCCCTTATGCTTCGTTTCGCTCATATGGTCCGCACCTCCCTAATGGCTGATATGGTTGCCGTTGCGCTTCGCATCGTCGTAGATGCGCACCGTCGCGTCGTCCACCGAACCCGGCCCGGCGAACGTCTCGGACATGCGGATGCTGCGGGCCACGGCGGCGTCGGAATCGGGCACGACGGACGCGGCCGACGTGATGCTGCGGTCGGCAGGACCCTTCTTGTGCTTGCGCCGACCGTTCGCCATGCGCGTTTCCATGGTGTTGATGAGCTTCGTGAGCGGTATGGTGACGATAAGGTAGAAGCCGGCGGCCACGATGTAGGGCGTGACGTTGCCCGTGGCGGCCGTGATAGTCTTCGCGTACATCATGAGTTCGGTCACGCCCACGGCGGCCAGCAGCGACGTGTCCTTGTACATGAGGATGAACTCGCTCGTCATGGTGGGGATCACGCGCCGCACCGTCTGCGGGATGATGACGAAGAACATCGTCTGCATGCCGTTCATGCCCAGCGACCGCGCCGCTTCGAACTGCCCTTGGCTGATGGACTGGATGCCCGCGCGGAATATCTCGGCCAGGTACGCACTGGAGTTCATGATGAGCACGATGGCGCCCATGGCGAACGGATCGAGCTGCACGCCCATGAGCGGCAGGCCGAAGTACGCTATGTACAGCTGCAGGAACAGCGGCGTTCCGCGCACGATGTTGATGTAGGTGGCGCCGATGGCGCGCGGCAGACGATGCTTGGCCATGCGCAGGAACGACAGCAGCAAGCCCAGCGGTATGGCCAAGGGGAAGCTGATAACCACAACGCCCAACGACACGAGCCATCCTGCGAACAGCGCCGGCACGGACGTGGCGATGATGGCGGGGTCGAAGAACAGGTGGAGGAACTTGTTGGAGTTCCACGCCTTCACCCAATCTTGCTGGTTCAGCCAGTTGGCCAACTGCTCGGAGGGAGATTTGCCCACCACGTCGATGACCTTGTCGGTGGCCGGCATGTCGTGCGTTTGGCCGTCGACCGTCGTGTAGCTGCCCGCCAGGCCGAACGACCCGCCTTCTCCCGGCAGGAGCGTGCGGTTGCACTCCACCATGATGAGCGCGCCGACCGGGGCCGGCTCGTCCAGCATCACCGTGACCGTTGAACCGTCAACCGTGGTCCGCGAAGCCACCTCCAACCGGTCGAGCCCGGCAATGACGGTGGTTTTCACGTTTTCCGGCTCCACGGTGGAGCCTTCGGGGAGATCGAGGGACACGCTCGCCACCGATTCGTCCTCGGCAGACTGCCCTTGCCACGTCACGCGCGTGGGCGTTGCCCCCATGACGGTGACGCTGTCTCCGTCGGCGTTCCCTTTGGCGGTCCAGCGCTCCACTTCCAAAGCCTGCGCCTGGACCGGCAAAACGAACGATGCCGCCAGCATCGCAGCGACAAGAAGCGCTGCGACGCCGGCGACGTGCGTCTTGATGAAAGAGATCACGTTCTGCATCGGTCGATCCTTAATGGTGCGTCGACGCCGTTTCTACGAAAGCCACTTGGCGACGGCTTCGTCGTACTTGCCGTTGTCCTTGATGGCCTTCAGCGCCGTGTTGAGCGCCTTCGTGAGCTCGGGGTTCTCCTTGCTCACGGCGATGGCGTACTGCTCGCCCGTGGGAATTTCCTTGATGATCTGGCAATCGGTGTAGGCGTTCTTCACGTAGTAGTTCGCCACCGGCCAATCCACGGCGATGGCGTCGATCTGGCCGGACTGCAGAGCGGCGAACACGGCCGTCATCTCGTCGAACGCGATGACCTCGGCGCCCTTGATGTTCTCGGCGGCCCACTGGAAGCCCGTCGTGCCGGACTGTCCGCCGATCTTCTTGCCCTCAAGCTGCGCCACGTCGGTGATGCCGGAGTCCTTCAGCACGGTGATGCTCTGGTTCACGTCGCACACCGGGTCGGTGAAGTCGACCTGCTCCAAGCGCTCGTCGGTGATGGTGATGCCGGACACGCCCACGTCGGCCTTGCCGCCGGTTTGGATGAGCGGCACGATGGTGTCGAACTTCGTGGACGGCAGGTAGTTGCTCTCGATGCCCATCTCCTCGGCCAGCAGGCCCATCAGATCGACTTCGAAGCCCTCGGGGGCGTTGCCGTTCAGGTTCTCGAACGGCGGGAAGTCGAGCGAGGCGGCCACGGTCAGCTTGCCGTCGTTGACGAGCGTGTAGCCGGCGTCCGTGGCGTTGCCGTCGTTGCTCTTCGCGCCGGAGTCCTGCCCGCCGCCCGACGAGCAGCCGAACAACGCGAGCGATGCGGCCAGTGCGCCCGCCGCTACGAGTACGGCCCATTTCTTCATCTTCATTGGTCTCTCCCCTTTCCTCTGCGCCAATCCCGCGCACGAGATGCCTTCACGTGCGGCGGGTGTTCGCGACGCAATCGCCTTACTATAAAGCGCCTTACCGGTATTATCAAACACTTATTCACGTTGCGGCGGTGTTTTCGATTAGCGGAAGCCCCGCGAACGGTGATATTTCAAGCGTATTCGGTACAGCGCACTAGAGTAATAGAGCGATAGAGCGGGCGGAGAACGCCTCCGCGCATTCATCGACGATGAACGGACGAGCATGGCTCGAAGGGGATTGGGCGCCTCTCGGGATGCTTTTCAGCGAACCTGCGACTCCTTCCGTCCCCTCTTCCCTGCCAGATGGGCGCGGACGGCTACCCGCCCGCCGGTTGCCCCGCCGCGGCGCAACGACTTTGGCGTCCGAGCTTTCCCTACACGAACGGGGCGCACGCAAGCAGGAGCACGGCGAGGAACGCCGCGTTGTACGCGGTGAAGCGGGCGAGGTAGGCGCCGGACGTGACGCGGGCGAGCGCGGGGCGGCTGGGAAAGCCGCGGCGGACGATGCGGTACTCGTTGAACGTGATGAGGCTGGCGAGCGACGCCACGATCGTCCCGGCACCGCCCACGTTCACGCCCACGAGCAGGGCCGCGTAGCTGTCGGTGAAGTGCGACAGCAGCACGGCGGCGGGGACGTTGCTGATGATCTGGCTGGCGCCGGCGCCCACGAGCAGCGCGCTCTCGTTCATCCAGTACGAGAAGAACGCCTCGACGGCGGGAACGCGCGCCAGGTTGCCCGCGAACACGAAGAAGCAGGCGAACGTGAGCAGCAGCCCCCAATCCACCATCTTCAACGCGCGTCGGTCGAGCGCGCCGAGCGCGACCACCACCGCGCCCACCGCCACCGGATAGGGCACAAGGCGGAACACCGATGCGATGACCAGCGCCAACAGCGCCGCATACGCGAGCGCCCGCGGCCGCCGCGCCGAGGAGACGCGCGGGGCGTCCGCACATGCGAGCTCGCTCTTGTCCGGGAGTGCGCCATCGCGTAGATCCTTCGCCACCCGTTTTTCCGTTGCTCGTTTCTTCATCGCGCACGGAGCGTCCGGTTTGACGAACAGGGCGCAGCAGAGGGCGATGAGGGCGACCGACACGGCGAAAGGCAGCGCCATGACGGAGAGGAAATCCCCCAGCGGGATGGAGAAGCGCTCGTGCAGGTAGAGGTTCTGCGGGTTGCCGAACGGCAGGATCATGCCGCCGAGGTTCGCCGCCAGGTTCTGCATGATGAACGCGAACGGCAGGGAGCGCTCCCACCCGGCTTTGAGCAGCGTGGCGGCCGACAGCGGCAACATCATGATGAGCGCCAGATCGTTCGTGGCGAACATCGACAGCACGAGCGTGGAACCTACGAGCGCCGCCACGGCCGAGCGGCACGTGGCAAAGCGCGCCACGAGGAGGCGCGCGGCGTGCTCGAACAGGCCGATACCGCGCAACGCACCCACGACGGCGAGAATGCCGAACAGGCAGGCGAGCGTCTTCAGATCGAAGTAGCCCAGGTACGCCTCGTCGGGCGGCACGAGGGGGATGGTCGCCAAGGCGGCGAGGGCCGACACGACGAGCACCGTGCGCTCGCGCGCGAAGCGGACAAGGCGCGCGGCGAGCATGCGCACGGCAGTGCGCCTTGGAAGGCCGTCCGTCATCGTGGGCACTCGCACGCGGGATCGCCTTCGTCGCTGGCGAGCGTTTCGAGCGCGCGGTACGCGGCGCCGTGCACGCCGCAAGCATTACCCAGCTTGGAGGCCACGATGGGCGTGTCGCGACACACCGGCAGCGCGCAGGCGCGGTAGCGGACGCGCACGACGTCGAGGAACAGATCGGCTCGCTCCGACAGACCGCCGCCCAGCACGAACACGTCGGGATCGACGACGCAAGCTATCTGGGACAATCCGAAGCCGAGCGCGTCGGAGAACCGGTCCAGCGCCGCACGGGCCGCCGGTTCGCCGTGCTCGAACGCCTCGAGCACGGACCGCGCGTCGGGAAACGCTTCGACGGCCTCGCGCTTTGCGCACCCGTCGGCCATGCCCGCTTCGGCCAGCGCGCGGGCGACGCGGTGCCGGCGCGCGGTGCGCACAAGCCCCTTGGCGGAGGCGTACTGCTCCAAGCAGCCCGCCTTCCCGCACGAACACGGTTCCTGTTCGCGCGGATCGACGCACAGGTGGCCCACCTCCCCCGCCGCTCCGCGCGCGCTGCTGTAGAGCGCGCCCCGGAAGACGAAGCCGGCCCCCACGCCCGTTCCCAGTGTGACGAGCGCGACGTTCTCCGCGCGAAGCCCGCTCGCCGAGCCGTGCCAGCAATCGCCCAGCACGGCGGCGTCGGCGTCGTTCAGCACCGTTAGGCGCGCCTGCGGGAACTGCGCGCGCAGGAGGGCCTTGCACTGTTCCAGGTCGAGATCGATGTTCGGGCACAGTTCGAGCGAACCGCCTTCGGACACGGCACCCGGCACCGCCAAACCGACGGCGACCACCCGGCCCTCGTCGGCCCCTGCCCGCTCGAGCAGCACGTCGACCTCGCTCGCGAACGGCTCCTGCGAGCCGGCGGCCAACACGCGCTGCGAGTCGAACGCATGGGCACCCAACTGCTCACCTCCAAGGGAGAACGCCCCCATCTTCGTGTGCGTGCCGCCCACGTCGATGCCCAAAACAACGGAATCGCCGCAGGCGGTAACGATCCTTCCGTCGGGCTGAGCGCTTTGCATGGTTTTCGAGGCTTGCTTTTTCATAGCTGATAAGTGTAGCGCGAACACCAAACGTCAAACACGCGCAATGATCCAATAATTCGATTGGATCCGAACTCGATAGGGATAGGATGCTATAAATTCTCATTTCATTGAAAACTTTTCCATCTTTGCAAAGAGTTTTCATTTCATTGAGAAGTCATGCCTGTCTCGGCTACGCGGCAGGGATGCGGAAGCCGACGTGGGGGATGCTGCCGAAGCGGCCGTGGTAGTCGGAGCCCGACGTGCACGCGAGGCCGTAGCGTTCGGCCAGGCGGGCGCAGCGCACGTGGTCGACCGGCGCGTGATCGGGGTGGTGGCGCTCGATGCCGCGCAGGCCGAGGGGAACGAGCTCGGGCACCAGGTCGTAGCTGTCCAGCTGGCCGGGATGCGCCAGCACGGGCATGCCGCCGTCTTCCGCGATGGCGCGCACGGCATCGCGCGCGTCGACGTAAGTTATGTCGCGGTCGCAGATTCCGCCGTTTTTGAACAGGCTCTGGTAGAGCGTGCGGTAGGCCGCGCTCACATAGGGCTCGTCGGTGAGCGCTGCCATGAGGTGCTGCTTGTACAGGCAGGTGGACGCGCGGCCGAGCGCGAGGGCGCGGTCCGCGTCGATGTCGTAGCCGGCGGCGACCAGCTGGTCGAGCTGCCAGAGCGAGTTGGCGTTGCGGCGTTCGAGAAGCGGCCGACACAGGGCCTCCACCGCAGGCGACCCCTCGCGCAGGCCCAAGCCCAGCACGTGCACCTTGCGGTTGCGCTTGTAGTCGTAGGCGCTCACCTCGATGCCACCCGTCACCTGTACGCCGTAGCGCTGCCCGAGGGCCGCGGCCTCGTCCAGGCCGCGCGTGGTGTCGTGGTTCGTGAACGCGATGCGGCCGATGCCGCGCTCGCGCGCTTGGATCAGCACCTCTTCGAAGGTGTCCGAGCCGTCCGACATCGTGGTGTGCACGTGCAGGTCGGCGATGCCCGTCGAGTGGGGCGCCGCCCCGTCGCCGGATGCTTCACATGAAACATCCGTTCGCCGCAGGTTCGTCATGCTCTGCACCTTCTTTCTTGGTAGGACGCTGCCCCGTCGGCGGCGGCTTGACGCGGAAATCCCGCTCCAAGACGCGAAATTCACCGCTGTGAAGCGCACTTCGTTGATAGCGCGCTTCGAGAGGATCCGCGACCTGCGACAACGCTGGCAGTTCGCCGCCGCACGCCGGGCAAGGGACCCTCGCGAGCGCTCCAAGGCCGCGAAATCGCTTCACAGCGGTGAATTTCGCGTCTTGGAGCCGTTTTTGCGTGACGTGTGCCGCAGCCGCACCGGCTACGCCATCATTCCTTCCTGCATGTTGAACTCATGATCGCACAAGCCGTCCATGAATTCGAGGTCGTGGAAGATGCCGAGCATGGTGGTGCCCTCGGCCTTTAGCTGCTCGATGAGGGAGCGCACCTTGAGCTTCGACGCGTTGTCGAGCGAGGCGGTGGGCTCGTCCAACAGCAGCAGGCGCGGGCGCTTGATCATGGCGGCGGCGATGTTCAGGCGCAGCTTCTCGCCGCCCGAGAACGTGCGGGGATAGAGCTCCCACAGGCTCTCGTCCAGGTCGAAGTGGCGCAGCATGCGCTCGGTTTCGGCCTCGGCGCGCTCGCGGTCGTCGGCGCCGTAGGCCTCGAGCGCGCTTTTCAGCACGATGTCGCGGGCCGTTTGGCGCGGCAGCGCGTTCAGGAACTGGGAGACGTAGCCCAGCTCAAAGGCGCGCAGGTACAGCATCTGGCGCTGGGTGGCCTGCGCGAGGTCGAGCAGGCCGAAGCGCGCCGAGTCGTACAGGATGCGGCCGCGCTCCGGCAGGTTCGTGCGCCAGATGCAGCGCAGGATGGTGGACTTGCCGCTACCGCTGCGCCCGGTGATGCCCACGAACTGCCCCGGCGACAGGGCGAAACTCACGTGCTGGCACCCCTGGATACGCCGGTCGACGCGGTGGAGCAGGAACGACTTGGAGAGGTCGTCGATGCGCAGGAGGGAGGTTCCGGCTGACGCCGCGGGGGATCCTTCGACTACGCGCTGCGCGCTTCGCTCAGGATGACAGGTTGGAAGCGTTGCTTGCTCGGGACGACACGTTGGGGACGCCGCTCGCTCAGGACGACACGGCGGGGTCGCCGCCTGCTCGGAATGGCATGTTGGGGTCGCTGCCTGCTCGGGATGGCAGGTTGGGAGCGTTGCCTGTTCGGAGTGACAAACGGTTGCCATGTCACACCGCCTTAGGGGCGAGAACGCGGGCGAATTCGGCGTGCTCGCCCAGGTCGCGGCCGTAGCCGCGCGGTTGGTCGGGGTAGTGCGAGCGGAACACGGAGTGTCCGCCCACGAACGCGCGCGTGACCACAGGCATGGTGCGCTCGCCGACGTCGCCGCACGCGATCTCGCGCACGAGCAGCACGTCGGCGCGCTTGCCCACCGCGAGGGACCCCGTCTCGTCGGCGATGCCCGCGGCCTTTGCCGGGTTGATGGACACGAGCGCGAACGCCCGCGCGATGTCGAGCCCGCACTCGTCGCGCAGCGCGAACACGGCGTCGAGCAGGGCCGCCGGGTAGTAATCGCTGCACAGCACGTCGATGGCGCCGGCCTCAACGGCCTCGCGAGCGCTCAGGTTGCCGGAATGGCTGTGGCCGAGCATCACGTTCGGCGCGCCGGCCACCGTGTGCAGGCCGCGAGCGCGCGCCTCGCGGGCGATGTCGAGCGAGATGGGAAATTCGGAGATGGACGCCTCGAGGCCATCCATGAACGCGAGCTTCTCCGCGCTGTCGTCGTCGTGCGACGCGATGGAGATGCCCCGCTCGCGCGCTATGGACGCCAGCGCCGCAATCTGGGCGTACGTCATCTTGCTGCTCTCCTGCTGCATGCGGATGATGTCGCGCACCTCGTCGTCGGTCACGTCGCGGTAGCCCTTGAGCGTGTCGCCGAACATGAGCAGGTCGCGGTACTGGCCCTGGCCGGGCGTGTGGTCCATGAACGACACGAGGTCCACCTTGCCCGAACGCAGGAACTCCTCGATGTCGTCGTAGAGGTCCACCGAGTCCAGCTCCACGCGCATGTGCAGGCGGTGGCGGATGAGGTGGTCGCGCTCCTCGCCCGCGCGCAAAGCGGCCACGCGGTCGATAAGGGCGCTCACGTTGCCGAAATCGCGGATGGGCTTGTGGTCGAAGATGTGCGCGCCGTACACCGACAGCGAGTGGAAGATGGTGGTGATGCCATGCGACACCAGCTCGCGGTCGGCCTTGTACAGCGACGTGTTCAGATCCATGACCACGCTCGGGCGTGGCGAGGCCACGTTCTCCACGTAGTCGGAATGGATGTCGATGAGGCCGGGCGCCACGTAGGCGCCGCGCGCGTCCACGATGGGCAGCACGCCCACCGTGGCGTCGGGCTGCGCGTCGAAATCGCTGGCGCCGGCGGGCTCGATGGCCGCGATGCGCCCGTCGATGACCACCACGTCGTGGTCGGGAAGCACGCGGTCGGCGCACACCACCGTGCCGCCGCGAATGATGCAGGAGTTGTCGTTCATGGGAGGGTTCCTTTCGGGTTTGGGTCGTCATCCTGAGCGAGCGCACGTCCTTGGTTGTCATCCTGAGCGAGCGCAGCGAGTCGAAGGATCCCGTGCGGCGAGAGCAGGGAGGTTTTCGGCTGGCGCCGCACGGGATCCTTCGACTCCGCGCTTCGCGCTCCGCTCAGGATGACAACTGGAGCGAGCGCTCCACTCGAGATGACAACCGGGGCGTTACAGCAAGGAGTACACCAGCTGCTGCGTGTAGGCGTGTTGGGGGTCTTCCAGTATCTGGTCGGTCAGGCCGCTTTCGATGACGCGGCCGTCCAGCATGACGAGCGTGCGGTCGGCCAGCATGCGGATGACGCCCAGATCGTGGCTCACCACGAGCATGCTCACGTCGAAGTCGCGCCTAATCTGCTGCACGAGGTCGAGCACGGCGGCCTGCACCGACAGGTCGAGGCCCGTGGTCACCTCGTCCAGCAGCAGGATGGGCGGGTTGTTCGACAGCGCCTTCGCTATCTGCACGCGCTGCTGCATGCCTCCGGAGAAGTTCCGAGGCGGTTCGGCCTCGCGGGACAGGGGGATGTTCACGCGTTCGAGCAGCTCCTCGCCACGGGCGCGCATGGCGCCCACGTTGCGGCTGCCGGCGGCTATCATCTGCTCGGCGATGTTCGACAGGCTGGAGAAATCCATGCGCAGGCCCAGGTAGGGGTTCTGGTACACCATGCCGAACACCGTGTTGCGAATGGCGCGCTGCTGCTGCGGCGAGAGCGCCAGCAAGTTGGCCGCCCCGCCGTCGAAGGGCCGGGCGCGCACGTCGCCTTCCGTGGCCTCCTCGTCGAAGAACAGGCATTTCATGAGCGACGACTTGCCGCTGCCCGACTCGCCTACGATGCCCACGATCTCGGCCGGGAACACGTCCAAGCTCACATCGCGCACCGCGTGCACGGTGCCGCAGCGCGGGCACACGTTGCGCTCGAGCTGCGGCTCGGGGGCCAGGCAGTGCGGACAACCCGCCCCGAAGCGCTTCGACAGGTGGCGCACGGACAGGCAGGGAGCCTCGTCCGCGCCGAACCGCTGCTCATCGAGCATGGGAGGCTCCTTTCTGGTTGAAGAATGGGTCGCCGGTCGTTCGTAGGGTCAGCGAGGGGGCTTCTGGTGCCGAAGATTGCGGTGAAAGGCCGACGAAGCGTGCTTCTGCACGTGAGGAGGCCTTGGAGCCGCAAAATTCGGTGCCAGAAGCCGCCGCAGCGTCGACCGGTTTCGTCGGCTGACAAGCCGACGAAACGCAAAACGCCGTGTCGTTGCATTGGTAGTACGTCTCGCCGGTCGTCTCGTCCACCAGCTCGTCGAGGTAGACGTCCTCGGCGCCGCATAGGCGGCAGCGCTTGCCGTCGAAGCGCTCCACCGCGAACGGGTAGTCCTCGAAATCGAGCGGCACCACGTCGGTGTGGGGCGGCACGGCGTAGATCTTCTTCTCGCGACCCGCACCCAACAGCGTGAGGTGCTCGGCCTGATGGAGTTTCAGGTTGTCGAAGCGCGGGATGGGCGACGGCGCCATGACGTAGCGGCCGTTCACGAGCACGGGGTGATCGGCGCCGGTGGTGGTCATGTCGTAGCGCACGATCTGGTCGAACAGCTCCAGCCACGCACCGGTGTAGTCGGCTTCGGCGTGCAGGCGCTTCGTCGCGGCCTCTCTCGGCTCGAAGCTGCGCAGCGGCTCGGGCGTGGGCACCTGCAGCACGAGCACCTGGTCGGCGCGCAACGGTTGCTCGGGAATGCGGTGGCGTGACTGGATGAGCGTGGCCTGTTCGGTGGCGTCGGTCACCTCCACGTCGGTGGTGTCGGCCACGAGCTTCTTGATGTTCACGGCGTTCACGCTGTCGTCCGAGCCCTGGTCGATGACCTTGAGAACGTCGCTGCGCCCGATGATGGCCAGCGTGATCTGCAGGCCGCCCGTGCCCCAGCCGCGGCCGATGGGCATCTCGCGCGAGGCGAACGGCACCTGGTATCCGGGGATGGACACGCCCTTGATGAGGGCGCGGCGAATCTCGCGCTTGGACGCCTCGTCGAAGAAGGCGTAGTTATAGCGCTGCTGCATCGGTTGCCTCCTTCGCTTCCAGCGCGGCTGCGGCCTCTTGGTCGATGTCGTGGTCGTGCGTGCCGCGCACGCTGGAGAGCTTCGATTGGAACGTCACGTAGTGCGGGAGCTTGAGGTGCGAGATGAAACCCGTGGCCTCCACGCCGTCCACGTGGTAGAGCACGAACTCCTCGTCCTCGGTGGGATAGCGCTTGTCGCCCAGCTCCAAGCATCGGTCGAGCACGCTCATGGCGATGGACTTCGTCTCGGCACGGCCGAGCACGCACCCGTAGCCGATGGCGAGCGAGAGGCCGTCTTCGGCACCGTCGCCTTCCGACATGAACACGCTTTCCACCTCCGTCACGGGGACGGAGCCCAGGTAGTACGCGTTGTCCGCGCCGCCCGGCTCGAGCGGATGGTCCACGGCCACGGCCACGCGACCTTGCCGCAGCTCGCCCACCGTGGGATGCGCCGGGCCGAAGCCGCGTATGGCCGCGTAGCCCAGCGCCTCCACGGCCTGCGTCATGCCGCGCGCGAGCGTCTGCAGGCGCACGGAGCGCGGCGCAGGGAACGTGAGCGGCACCATGGTGGCGTCCACGGGCTCGGCGTCGTCAGGTGCGACGGGGGAAACAAGCCCCTGAGCCCGCAGGTAGTCGAGCACGCGCGGGAGGGTGGCGGAGGCGCCCGCACCAGCGGAGGCCTCGTCGAAATGCTCGGCCAGTTCGGCGCGCTTCTCGGCCAGCTCCTCGGGGCCTTCCGTTTCCAGATCGAAGGCCAGCAGGCGGTGGCTGTAGTCGCGCGTGGCGCCCAGCAGCTGGCCGCCCGGCACGTCCTTGAACGCGGCCGACACGCGACGGGCGACGCGCATCTCCCCCGTGTCCACCGGGCGCGACACGTAGGGACGCTCGAGCGCGGAGCGGAACGCGCGCAGCAGGAACACAGCCTCGTCGGGCGAGCCTTGAGCCTGCTTGAGCGCAAGGGCGGCCAAGCGCGGCGCGTACAGGGACGCCTCGCCCATCACCTGGTCCACCAGCTCGGGGAACGTTCCCTCGATCTCGTCGGTGCTCCAAGGCGACGACGTGCTCACGCGCTCGTATTCCAGCAGCTTGAGGCTTTCTTCGATGGCTTTGCCGCCTCCGCGGACAGCTACGTATCCCATCTAGCGAGCCTCCCCGACCAAGCAGGGTTCCGACGGCGCGGCAACACGATCGGGCATCGACGCTTCACCGACCGAGGCGTCCTCGCCCGCCAGCGTCACCTGCGAGCTACGCGGCACGGCTACGAGGTTCCCCTCGCCGTCCACCAGCACGATCTCAACGCCGCAGGGGAATTCGTCGTGCCGCGCGGCGCGGTCGCGAGCCCACTCGACACGGTCGACAGCGAAACGGTTCACGTCGGCCACGCCCGGACCGCGCACCTCCACCACGTGGAGGGCCGGCTCGCCGCCGGCGGCCGCCTGCTCCGGTGCAGCCAAGCGGGCGCAACCCATGAGCACCGTCGCGCCCTTCTCGGGAGCCACGAGCGTGCCACGGCATGCCTCCAGAACGGCCTCGGCCGCCAACTGCGCGTCGGCGCGCGCCGGCACCACGACGAAGTCGGCCTCGCGCACGGGGAAGCGCATGGCATGCGTCTCGCCCGTGAGGTAGGCGGCCGTGGCGTCGGGCTCCGCGTCCACCACGCTGAACGTGACCGCCTGGTCAACGAACAGCCGCACAACCGACTCGAGGGCACCGTCGAGCGCCGCAGGTCGCACCGAATTGTCGGCCGCGCGCTCGATCATGCATAAGGCACCGGGATGCGCGAACGCGTCGAGCACGCTGCGAAACGCTCGCTGCGCGCGATGCAGTTCGGCGTTTTCCGTAATCATCATCATGACTCCACCTTCATAGTTGAAAAATCCACCTTCGTCGCCGCGTTGCGGCGCGCGTCCTCGACCTCGCGCGCTTCGATGCGCTCGAGCTCCTCGCCCAAGCGCTCCTCCCAGCGGGCTGCGCGATGCTCGCCCGTCGCGCCCGCGAAGGCCGCATCCACCACAGCCAGCTCGTAGGCTCGGCAGCGGTCGCTGCCGAGCACCATGCCCAGTCCCACGGCCTCGCCCAGGCGCACCCGGCACGATGTCATGAGGGCCTCCCCCAAGTAGAACAGGCCGCCGTGCGCCGTCTCGCGCACCTTCACCATGACCAGCTCCTCGCGCGGCTCGTCGAGAACGGCCACGGCACCCACGCCCAGCTCGTCTTCGACGTCGCGCACGATAGCGCGCGCCAACGTGGAATCCCCCTCCACCAAGGCGCGCGTCCGTTCGTACCGTTTCAACAAAACACCAACTCCCATCTACCAAAACCAACCGACTAAATTCTTCTTCACGAAAGAGGTGTGCCACGAAGTTGCGCAAGCACCCCAGGTCAAAAAACGTTTCCACAAGAGGGATCTCGAGGCTCGGGCCCGGACGGTGCCCACCAAGCGAGTTCCGCACGAGCCAAACAGCCCAGCGGGCTGTTTGCGCGAGCCCAGGACTGCCCGAGCGACTGGGCACCGTCCGGGCCCGAGCCTCGAGATCCACCCATCCGCAGGTCAACTCAATGCTGCACGATGTAGCGCTTGCGCAACTTCGTGGCAACGACCTCCAGCACCACCGCCACGGCCAGGCACAGATACACGATGAGCCCCACCTCGTGGATGTTGTAGTAGAAGCTGCCGGCCAAGAACAGCTGATAGCCGATGCCGCCCGCGCCCGCCACGGCGCCCACGGCAACCGCGTTCACGAAGTTGATCTCGAAGCGGATGAACGTCCACGACAGCATCTCGTTCACCTTCTCGGGCACCACGCCCTGGAACACCACCTGCCACCACGACGCGCCGCTGGCGCGCAGCGCCTCGATAACGCCCGCGTCCACCTCCTCGAAGCTCTCCGAGTACGCCTTCACCAAATACGCCACGCTGTGGAACAGCAGGCCGATGACCGCCGCCTCCGGCCCCAACCCGATAGCCACGCTGAACACGAGCACCCACAGGATGGTGGGCACGGCGCGCGCCACGCTCATGAGCACCTTGATGGCGTTGCTCGCGGCCCGGTTCGACAAATTCGACGCCGCCAGCAGGCCCAGCACGAACGCGATGACCGCGCCGATGAAGGTGGTGAGCAGCGCCAATGCCAGCGACACGAACAGCCCCTCCACCACGTCGGGCAGCGTGAAGTGTCCCGCGAGCCCCGGCTGCAGCATCATGGTGACGAAGTCGCCCACGGCGGCCGCGAACGCTTGTGCGAACGGGACCTTGCCGTAGTTCATCGTCACCATGGTGAACACGGTCACCAGGGCCAGCACCCCCAGCGTGAGCATGAGGGCCACATTCGGCTTGCTGGCCACGCGCGTCTTGATCTTGCCGGAGCGCGTAACGCGCGCACCTGCGGGGACGCGCGGGTCGTCTTCCGGTTGCAGGTTGTTCGTTGACCGCAGGTCGTTCGTAACGTCAGCGAGGGTTTCCGCAGTGCCCGAGATCGTGGGGATGGCGGGGGCGAAGCGTACTTCGGTGCGCGAGTCCCCGGCATCGCCGCGAGGTCGGGCACTGCGGGAAGCCGCAGCCTCGGCTCTTCTGTCGTTCGGAAGAACGACAGAACCGGAAGGCGTCATAGGATCCTCCTTCGCACGTAGTTCGAAACAAGCTCGCAGGCGATGCACACCGCGATAATGGCGAGCACCACGAGCCCCGCCACGTCGTAGCGGAAACTCTTGTAATAAATGTCGAACACGAACCCGATGCCGGTGCCGGTGAGGATGCCGATGAGCGTGGCATCGCGGATATTCGTCTCGATCATGTACAGCACCCAGCTCACCACCGACGCGATGCTCAGGGGTATGACGGCGTGCGCGACGATCTGCCCGTAGGTGGCGCCGGTGGCCCGCAAGGCCTCCACCGGGCCCGTGCTCATCTCGTCCACGCTCTCCAAAAAGCAGCGCGTCAGATAGCCGAAGCTCGTGAGGAACAGGGCGAAAAACCCGGTGAACTCGCTCTGCTTGAATGAGAACAGCAGAATGAACGCCCAGGCCACCACCGGGATGTTGCGGAAAAGCGACGCGATGCCCCGCACGACAAGGGGGACGGGGCCGCCCACCCCCACCGAGCGCGAGCCGAGTACCGCGCATATATAGGCCAGGACCGCCGCCGTGCAACTGGAGGCGATCGAGGCCAGTATCGTCGAACCCAAGGCGGGAAGGATGGTTCCCAATTTGTCGAGGGAAGGGAGGGAGGGGACGAATTGAGTCGCCATCCACACGAGCCCGCCTGGGACATCGAGGATTGCCTTAATTGAATCGAAACCGACGAACGTGCCCGACACGGCACCCAGCGCCACGAACACGACGGCGGCCGCGACGATGGCAAGCGTGCGTCGGCGGAAGAACGATCCGTCGTACGAGCCGCGCGGCACGGCTCCTTTGCCGCGCAGGCTCGCGCGCAAGCCAGCCGGCTGCATGGTGCGTTCGGTCATGCGGCCTCCCCCGAGAGATCCTTCGACTCCGCGCTGCGCGCTCCGCTCAGGATGACAGAGGAGGAGTCCTCGTTCTCGCCCGGTGCGACAGAGGAGCCCTCGCGCTCGCCCGGGGTGATGGAAGAGGGGTCCTCGTTCTCGTTCTGGACGACGGAGGGGTTGCCGCTCCCGTCTGGGACGAGGGTGGGATCCTCGCTCTCACCTGTAGCGTAGATGTCGGCGATGGCGTCCTCGTCCAGCTCGTCCGGCCGCCCGTCGAACACCAACCTTCCGCCCTTGAGCCCCACGATGCGGTCGGAGAACTCGAGGGCGAAGTCGACCTGATGCAGATTGACCAAGCACGCGATGCCCAGCTCGTCGGCCGCCCAGCGCAGGTGCTCCATGACCGTGCGCGACGACTTGGGATCCAAACTGGCGATGGGCTCGTCGGCCAGAATGAGCAGCGGATCCTGCACGAGCGCACGGGCGATGCCGACGCGCTGCTTCTGGCCACCCGACAGCTGGTCGGTGCGCGTGTAGGCGAAATCGGCCAAGCCCACCTGCTCGAGCGCCTCGAACGCACGACGCTTCTCGCTTTCGGAGAACAAGCCCAGCGCGCCGGCCACCGTGGACTTGTAGCCTAGGCGGCCTTGCAGCACGTTCTCGATGGACGTGGCGCGGTACACCAGGTTGTAGTGCTGGAATATCATGCTGATGCGCCGACGCACCTGGCGCAGGTCGCGTCCGCGCACGTGCGTGATGTCGCGGCCGTCGAACACGACGCTGCCCTGCGTGGGGTCGATAAGCCGGTTCGCGCAGCGCAAAAGCGTCGATTTGCCCGCGCCCGACGAGCCGATGACGGACACGAACTCGCCGCGTTCCACCCGCATCGCCACGTCGCCGAGCGCCTTCGACCAACCGTCGTAGCTTTTCGTCAGGCCTCGGACATCGAGAAGCGCTTCGGTCATTACGCCGCCCCGCCCAGCTTGCGTACGGGCTCGTACCAATCGTCCGTCACCTTCACGAAGCACGTCTTTTCGGAGTCCTTCTCGAAAATGCCCTTGGCGTTCTCGTCGTCGGGGTCGACGAAGATCTTCTTGTCGTCGGCCACCTTGTTGGAGCAGAAATAGTCCACGATCTTCGTGCGGTCGTCGTCGGAGATGGCATCCTCGTTGAAGCAGATGGGGGCGTTGAGCACCGGCGTGATGGCGATGATGGTGAACTGCTTGCCGCGAACGGTGTCGAAGGGAGCCTCGGCGTCGTCCTTGGCCTTGTACACCGCGCCGATGCTGTTGGCTTCTCCGGACACGAGATCCAGGAACATGTCGACGTCCACGTCGTCGAACGCGGCCACGTCGGCGTCGCCCGACAGCAGGTTCACGGCCGAGCCCTGGTGCGAGTTGCCGAACAGGACCTCAGAGAAGAACTTGCCGCCCTCCAGCAAATCGTCGGAGCTGTCGAGCTTGAACTCGTCGACGATGGCCGAGGAGGGGACTTTGAAGCCCGAGGTTGACGTGGCCGACACGAACGAGAACGACTTGCCCTTGATGTTCTCGATGGAATAGCTGCTGCCGTCTTTGTACTGATCCGCGTTGTCGGTGAGCACGCAGATGCGGCTGTAGTAACAGGCGCCGTCGAGGCCGCCGTCCTCGTCGCTATTCGTGAACGCTGCGAGCACCTTGGGATTCTTCTTGTTGGCCTGCACGTAGCCTTCTGCGCCCAGCAACGCCATCTGAGCTTTGCCCGACGCGATGGACTCGATGGCCACGTTGTAGTCGGTGGTGGTGAGCAGATCAGCCTCGCGGCCGCACGCCGCCGTGATGGCCGCGCCGATGGCCTCGCGCGAAGCCGTGAGATCGGCCGAGGAGTTGTCGGGCAGCCACACCATGGTAAGGGGGTCGGAGGAATCGCTCGCTTTGCCGCCGTCGGACTTCGGTTCGTCCGCGCCCGCCGCCGCGCCGCTGCCGCCGGCCGTGCAACCCGTCATCACGCCGAACATGCCGGCCAACGCAACCGTAGCGCCGCCGATCACGAACTGCCGCCTGCTCAGATACCCGTCTGTCATCCCTATTCCTTTCGACTTTCCGCGCCAACACGCGGCACGGCATGCGATTCGCCTGCACCGCCTTCCATACATCTGACATGGCGGCGTGTGGGTTCAATCGTAAGAAAGAAAGGTAAGAGCCCGTTCAGGCGCACGTAAAGAAGCGCCCAAGTTCAGGCAAAGCAACGATCACGCTTAGGGAAAGGAACGGTAAAACCGCTGGTGACAGGGCTGTTTCGTAAGCAACGGAGCTGTGCGGTTGAAAATGCGGTGGAAATCCGCTTGATGCGTGCAAGACCCGCGCAAGGTTCGCACGGTCGATGCGGTGGGAACGTGCAAGGTCGGGGCGGTTCCGCGACGGCTCGATTACGGTCGGCCGGCAAGGTCGCGGCTGTAGGATGGACCCACGGAGCGCGGAGGCGGCGCGGTGCCACGCCCCTTCCCACCTATGTTCCCTCTTGAGGGGCCTTACGGAGGGAGGTGGACACCATGACCGATTTGGTTTTGATTTCGGCAGTGCTTCAGCTGATAGCCAGTGCGGTGTACCTTGCCGCGGTAATACTGGAGCGGCTCCCGGCCCGCAAGGACAGGGAGCCGTAAACAAGACCAAACCGCCGAAGCGATTCGAGAGCCGTGGGGAGTTAGCGCTCCCTGCGGCTCGTCAGCATTATAGCAAACGCATCCTCTTCGTGCCACTTATATCGGTATAGAAATTTTATGGGAGTGCTTCCGACAAAGCGGCAAGACGATGCCGCGTACGCCGGCGCGGCTATCCCTCGAAGTGCTCGGCGGCCACCTCCAGCTGATGGACGATGTCGATGCTTTGGGGGCACATCGCCTCGCAGGCTCCGCAAGCAATGCACGTCGACGCGCGGCCCGGCGCCTGCCATTGGTACAGGCCCTTCACGAAGTCGCGGTTCTCGGTCATGAGCTCCAGGTTCAGCAGGCTCATGATCTCGGGGATGGACACGCCCTGCGGGCAGTCCTTCACGCAGTAGCGGCAATTCGTACAGGGAACGGACGCCATGCCGCGCAGCGTGGCAACGGCCTGGTCGAGCGCTTGCCTCTCCTCGGCTGAGAACGGCTTGTTCGCTCGATAGGCCGCCACGTTCTCGCGCGCCTGCTCCAAGGTGGACATGCCGGACAGCACGGTGAGCACGCCCGGCAGGTTCCAGCAGAAGCGATAGGCCCAGCTGGCCAAACCCGCATCGGGAGCCGCAGCCCGGAACGGGGCCGCCACGCGCTCGGGCAAGTCGACCAGACGGCCTCCGCGCGCGGGCTCCATGACCACGACCGGCTTGCCGTGCCGTTCGGCCACCTCCATGCATGCGCGCGCCTGCACCACCGGGTCTTCCCAATCGAGGTAGTTCACCTGCAACTGCACGAAATCGGCATCGGGATGCGCCGTCAGCAGCGCGTCGAGCGCGTCGGGGCCGTCGTGCATGGAGAACCCCCAGTTCCTAATCAGGCCCTCTTCTTTCTTCTGCTTGACGAAGTCCCACATGCCGAACTCGTCGAACTTGGCGGTGCGCTCGCCGCCCACGTTGTGCAGCAGGTAGAAGTCCACGTAGTCAAGCCCCATGCGCTCGAGCGACGTGGCCAGGTTGCCTTGGGCCTCGTTCTTGCTGCCGGCGACCCAAGCCAGGCATTTGGTCGCCACGGTGTACGCGTCGCGCGGATAGCGATCGACGAGCGCCGCGCGCAGCGCCGTCTCGGAGGCGCCTCCGTGGTAGACGAACGCCGTGTCGAAGTACGTGCCGCCGCCTTCCAAGAACGCGTCCACCATCTGCTTGAACTGCTCCACGTCGATGCTGGTCTGGTCGGCGGGATCGAGCAGCGGCAGGCGCATGCAGCCGAAACCGAGCTTCGGCGTGGATTCGAATTCCGGGTTCATAGGAGGTCTCCTCTCGTCAGATTGCCCTCCCATCATAGAACTTGGAGCGCACTCGAAGTCAAGCGGAAAGTTTGCACGAGCGAGAAGGCAGCCGTTTCACACCGAACGCAGGTCGTCGAACAGGCGGGCGTACTCGTCCCCGAACACGCTGCCTTTCAGACGGATGAACGTCAGGTCGTGCTCGATCAGCCGACCGGCAAGCGGGATGCGCACGAGCGTGCCGGCCTCGAGCTCGCACACGACGGCGGCCCCGTACAAAAACGCGATGCCGTAACCGCTGGCGGCGAACTGCTTGATGATGTTGACGCTCTCGATCTCCGTGACCCGTGCGAAGCTCTCGACCGACAGGTTCCGCGCGGCCAAGGCGTGCTCGAGCACGGCGCGCGTGCCGGAGCCGCGTTCTCGCACCAGCACGTGCTGGTCGAGCAGGTCTTCGAAGTGCAGGGGCTCGCGCGAACCGGCAAGCGGCGCGTTCGGAGAGCACACCGCCATCAGATGCTCCGTGGCGAACACGCGCCAGTCGTAGGCGCTCTTATCGAAGAACCCCTCTACGAGCGCGCAGTCGATGTCGCCGGCGTGCAACTGTGCGAGCAGGCGCTCCGTGTCGGACGACGCGATGCGCACCTGCACGTCGGGGTGGTCCACCAGATACGCCGCCAGCGGCTCCGCCAGCACGTACTCGCCGGCTGTGAGCGTCATGCCCAGGCGCAGACGGCGGCGCGGCCCCGCGAGGGCGGCGATGGCATCGCGCAGCGTCGCCTCGTCGTGCGCCATGGTGGCAGCCGCATCGCGCAGCAGCTCGCCGGCCGGCGTGAGCGAGAGCTTCTTGCCGTGGTACGACAGCAGCTTGGCGCCGTACGCCTTCTCAAGGTAGGCGATGTGCTGCGATACAGCCGGTTGCGTTATGTTGAGCTCTGCCGCCGACCGGGTATAGTTCAACGTTCGGCATACGCTCAAGAACGTGTTCATACGGAAATCTTGCATGGTAATCCTTCCGTTGCTTGTGTTCGCCCAACGGGCGCGGTATCGTCGGATGGCACAACGGCGCACGTCAGAAGCCATGTGGGCTTTGGCAAGACGCCCAGCGTTCATTAATCTATTATATATTGTTATTAACACATAATGATATATCATTTTTATTTTTGATAGGAGCATGCAAGAATGCGTCTGAGCAAAGCGAAGAACGACGTTGAAAGGCATGTGACTATGCGCGATATCATCGAGAAAGTACCCATTCCCACGGCAGGCGTGGCCCTGGCGCTCACGGCGTTGGGCAACCTGCTGCAGCCGGCGTACGAGGGCATCCACATTCTGTGCGGCGTGGTGGCGCTGCTCCTCATCGTCATGCTAGCGGCGAAGATCGTCATGTTCCCCAAGCTCATCCGCGACGACCTGCACAACTCCATCATGGCCAGCGTGAGCGGCACCGTGTTCATGACGTTCATGCAGTTTTCGTCGTACCTGGCGCCGATCGCCTACGTCCCCGCCTTCGCGCTGTGGATCGCGGCCACCGTGGCCCATCTGGCGCTCATCGTGTGGTTCACGGCGCGGTTTTTCAAGCAGTTCAAGCTGCACGAGGTGTTCCCCACGTACTTCATCTGCTACGTCGGCATCGTCGTCGCCTCGGTCACGTCGCCCGCTTTCGGCATGCAGGCCGTGGGACAGGCCATCTTCTGGTTCGGCTTCGCATGCTACGCGGTGCTGCTGGGCCTGGTGACGTACCGCTACGCCAAGCATGAGATTCCCGAGGGCGCACGGCCGCTGTTCTGCATCTACACGGCCCCCATGAGCCTTTCCATCGTGGGCTACCTGGCCGTTACGGCCGAGCCCAACGCGGTGATGGTGGGCGTCATGCTGGTGCTGGCCCAGGTGCTGTTCGCGGTGGTGCTCTCCCGCCTGCCTCGCTTGCTGAAGCTGAAGTTCTATCCCAGCTACGCGGCCATGACGTTCCCGTTCGTCATCACGGCCACCGCGCTCGGCCAGGCCACCGCGTTCTTCCGCGCGAACGGCGTTGCGCTGCCTTTCGCCTTCGACGTGCTGTTCTACGCCGAGGTGACGTTGGCAACCGTGATGGTGGCGTACGTGCTGGCGCATTACCTGCGCTTCTTCTTCCGCCGCGTCGAGCTGCCCCAAAGCGCCGGCGTGCTCAAAGAGAACGCCCAGATCGCCCGCTTCTCGGAGAACTTCGAGAACTGACAAGGCGGCGCGAAAGCGCCGCCTTGTCATCCTATGGGACAATAGATGCGCTTTCCGATGATGAGGAGCGTCATTGGAAGAGAAGCCCCGCCCTGCCGGCCGACCCGTTGTCATCCAGGCCCTCGGTGCCTTCGCTCAGGCTCGTCGCCGGCAGGCGGGGCTTCGCCGTGAAAACCGCGCGGGGGCCTTCGGGGATGACTTGATAGGAGCCCGTCGGGGGGCGCCCGACATGCCATAGGATCGTCTCGCCCGGAAGCCTTCCCGCGCAACCCTTTCGGGAGGAATCCATTATGGCAGACGGATGCAGGGTTGTCACAGGGGGCGTCGACACGCACAAGGACGCCCACGCGGCAGCGGTTCTGGACGCCGCGGGCGCGCTGCTCGGCGCGCGGCCGTTCCCCGCCGACGCCGGGGGCTACGCCTCGATGCTCGCGTGGATGCGCGGGTTCGGGGAGGTCTCGGCCGTCGGCGTCGAGGGGACGGGAGGCTACGGGGCGGGGCTCGCCCGCGCGCTCGCGCTCGCAGGCGTTCCCGTCCTCGAGGTCGTCTCGCCCGACCGCTCCGAGCGGCGCCGCCGCGGCAAGGACGACGGGTTCGACGCCGTCCAGGCGGCGCGCGCGGCGCTCGCGGGGGCCCGCTGCGCGCCGGCCAAGTCGCGGGGCCTCGAGGCCGAGGCCCTGGGCGCGCTGGAGGCAGCCTACGAGGGCGCCGTGAAGGCGAGGACGGCGGCGCTGAACGCGCTGCAGGCCCGGGTCGTCTCCCTGCCCGAGGGCATGCGCGCGCCGCTTCGGGGCATGGGGTCCTCCGAGCTCGCCCGCGCCTGCGCCTCCATGCGCCCGGGCGCGGGCGCGACGCCCGAGGCGTCCCTGCGCGCAGCCCTCCGCTCGCTCGCGCGCCGGGCGCTCGCGCTGGAGAAGGAGGCCGGGGACCTGGAGGCGAGGATCGACGCGCTCACGGAGAAGCTCGTCCCCTCGGTGCGGGCGCTCGTCGGCGCCGGCCCGCACGTCGCCGCGAGGCTCCTGCTCGCGGCGGGCGCGAACGTCTCCCGCCTGCGCTCGGAGGCGTCGTTCTCCATGCTGTGCGGGGCGAGCCCCGTCCCCGCCTCGAGCGGCAGGACCAGCCGCCACCGGCTCAGCCGGGGCGGGGACAGGCGGGCCAACTCGGCGCTCTACACCATGGCCATCACCCGCATGGCCCACGACGAGAGGACCCGCGCCTACGTCGCGCGCAGGATGTCCGAGGGCAAGACGAAGAGGGAGGCGATACGCTGCCTCAAGCGCTACATCGCCCGCGAAGCCTACCATGCCATCGTGCGGGACATGGAGGCCCCGGGGATGGCGTGAGAAAGCCCTCTTGACAACATAGGAGCGTCTGAGCGAAGCGAACACCGTGAGCGAAGTCGAAGGATCCCGTGCGGCGCAAGCCGGAAGCCAAAACCTGCAAGTCTGACGAACCCTCCCTCAGTGCGCCTCTTCCCCATCCCACACCAACGTCATGATGCTGTGCGGCGGCGCTTCGAGGCGGGCGACGTGCGGGCGCTCTGCCGCTTCGAAGCGCACGGCGCGGTCGCGCCGGTTGAGCACGACGAGCACGCGCCGACGGTCCGGACGCACGAAGCCCGCGCATTCAAGGTCGTCCGTGAAGCGCGAAACCAGGAAGCGCTGCGAACGCGGCGGCACGAACCGAGAGAAATGCCCCAGGTATGAGAACGAGCGGTTCTCCACGAGCTCTTTCGCTCCGCGGTCGTACATGAGGGGCGCCTCGCAGAAATTGCGCACGTGGTTCGGGCCGCCGCGCTCGTCGAGCAGCAGGTTCCAGTCGATGAAACCGCTTGCCCCGGCGTTCAGGCACCCCATGACGGCGTGCGCGTATTGCTCGGCTTTGCGTTGCTGCTCGGCGTCCGACACGCGACCGACACGCCCGCCCGCAGCGCCCTCGCGCGCGTACTCCACGCACCCTTCGGTGAACAGCAGCTCCTTCTCGGGGTACGCCTCGGCCACGGCGCGCACCTGCTCGAAGTGGTCGCCCGCGTACCAGTGGAACGCCACGCCGTCGAGCGCCGCCCACGCACCGGGCACGGCGAGCGCCTCCTCCGCGCGCTCGAGCGTGCGGTCGGTGTTGTGGTCCCACATCAGCAACCGCATGTCGGCGAACCCGGCCTCGTCGAGCGCTGGACGCAGGTGGCCGGCGGCGAACCCGGCCTCTTCCGCAGCGGTGAACAGGCACGAATCCCAACGCTGCGCCGCCATCGGCTCGTTTTGCACGCTCATGCGCCCGATGCGCACGCCCGCCTCCGCGTACGCCGACACATAGCGCGCGAGCAGCCGCGCCCATGCCCCGTAGCACGACTTCCGCAGCCGACCGCCTCCGTTCATGCGCCCGTTCGTCTTCATGAACGCCGGGGGGCTCCACGGGGAAGCCACCAGCTCGAGCGCCGGGTTCACAGCCAGCCCGCATCGGATGAAGGGCAACAGCAGCTGCCGATCGCGCTCGATGGAGAACGAACGGAGCGTCCGGTCGAACGGCCGCACGTAGGCGTAGTTGCCCAGCGCGAAGTCGCAGCTCTGCACATGCGTGCGGCAGAGCGTGTACGCGTTGCCGCCCCGCCCCTCGTCGCCGTCGGCGGCACCACCGAAGCACTTCAGCAAAAACTCGTCTTGCACCTGGGGCGGCATCTGCGCGAACACATAAGCGCCCGCCTCGGTGAACGCGCCGCCAAAACCGGCGATGCGCTGGTAGGTGCGGTCGGGGCGGCACACCACCAGCTCCATTTCGGCGCGCTCGTCGCGGCGGAACCGCACGTCCTCGCGGCGAAACGCGCCGTGGGCATCGGTGGTGTAGGTGCGCATAGTCGGTCCTTTCAGCAACGTCGTCGGCTGTCGCCGCGGGAAGACCCTTCGACTCCGTCTAGCGCCAGGTTGTCATCCTGAGCGGAGGCGGCGCAAGCCGCCGGAGTCGAAGGATCCCGCATGGCGCCAGCAGCAAGCGCTTTCGGCTGGCGCCGCACGGGATCCTTCGACTCCGCGCTGGCGCGCTCCGCTTAGGATGACAGGTTGGCAGGCCTCGCCTAGTCGTCCATTTCCAGCGCGCGGGCCAAGATCTGCATGCGGGCCTCCACGTCCTCGATGATGCGGCTGCAGTCCTTCAGCTCGTCGCGCGAATCGATGCCCTCCACCTCGCTCACGGCCTTGTACTTCAGGTCGTGCTCGAGGCTGGCCCAAAAGTCCATGGCGATGGTGCGCAGCTGCACCTCCACGGGTATGAGCTCCTTGTTGTCCAGGAAGTACACGGGGATGCGCACGATGACGTGCAGGCTGCGGTAGCCGTTGGGCTTGGGATTGGCGATGTAGTCCTTCACCGTGACGATGGTGAGGTCGTCCTGCTTGCGCAGAAGTTCCAGCAGGTTGTACACGTCGTGGATGTACGAGCAGATCACGCGCACGCCCGCGATGTCCATGATGTAGCGTTCCATGTTCTCGAGCGTGGGTTCCTTGCCGTAGCGCCCCAGCTTCTCGAAGATGCTCGCCGGCTTCTTGATGCGCGACTCCACGTGGTGGATGGGGTTGCGGTGCTTCTTCAGGTTGAGATCCTGGTCGAGTATCTCGAAGCGCACTTCCATCTCGCGCATGGCGGCCTGGTACTTCTGGATGATCTCGCGCGTCTTCGCCTCCATGTCCTTGAGGCGGGTGAGCTCGTCGATGGGCTCGCGCAAATCGTCGGTGACGCTGAAGGGAGGGCGCTCGTCCGTCTCCTCCTGCGCCTCCCCCACGACAAGGCGATGGTCGAACGGCGGCTGCTGCGATGCGTCTGGCATGGTGTAGGCTCCTTGGCAATGATGGCAGTGCTCCGATTCATGATAACGCCCCGCAGGTGCAGGGCGCAGACCCCCTGCGCAATCTCGCGCAAATCACCAGATGCCTTAAGCGGGCGCGACGCAGCGGACGTAGCGAGCGCGGCGATGCGGACGGTGCGGGCGGTGCGTTGCCCGACGGCACCGGCTTCCCTCCGCTCCCTCGCCCTGTGGTATGCTGCTCGCGGGGACGACCGCCGGCACGCCGGCGCGAGGGAGGGATTCGCAATGTACCGCATCAAGGAGTTCGCGGCGATGACGGGGTTGCCGCCGTCGAAGATCAGGTTCTACGAGAAGCACGGCCTTCTGGCCACGCGCCGCGAGGAGAACGGCTACCGCGTGTTCTCGCCCGAGGATGCGTTCCGCTCGAACGCGTTCCGCGTGCTGCTGCAGTACGGGTTCACCGTGGAGCAGGCCGTGGCCATGCTCGACGCCGAGCAGGGCACCGACGAGTTCAAGCGCTCGCTGGAAGACCAGCAGGCGAAGCTGCTGCGCGAAGCCGACCTGCTGCGCTACCGCCTGGCGAAGATCGGCAGCGCGCTCGAGCTGATAGACGGAGGCGGCCAGGCCGCGTTCACGCTCATGGACGCGCCGGACCAGGTGTACGTGAGCGCGTCGAAGGGGCGCGATTTCGGCGTGTCGGTGGACAACGAGCGCGAGATCGCGCTGTTCTACGATCTGCTGAGCATCACCAGCTGCGCGCGCATCATCGCCAAACGCGACTTCGAAGCGCCCGGCGACGCGCTCGACCCCAGCTACGTCATAACCATGCCCGAGAGCGAGGCGCATCGGCTGGAGGGCGTCGACCCGGCGCACCTCGGACATCTGTGCCTGGGGAAATGCGTCCGGTTCCGCCGGCGCGTGACGCGGGCCGAAAGTGTGCGCAAGGAGACGTTCGCCGACCTGTTCGCCTACTTGGACGATCACGGCTACGAGCTGCGCGGCGACACGATACTGTTCCCGTCGTTTTTGAACCTCGACGGCAACGGCAGCGACATCGAGACGCTGTTCGTGCCCGTGCGGTAGGGACAGGCGCGCGCTGCCCCGCCGGCGGAGGGAAGAGGAGAGCCGGTGGGGCAGCGCTTGGAGGGGAGGCCGCGCCGCCTTGGCGAAAAGGGCGGCGGGGCCTATGAGAGTTGTCTTACCTGGAGGAAACGCCTACGCCTTGAGGGCGGCCACGGCCTCTTCGGCGGCGATGTAGCCGGAGTCAATGCACAGGCCGTAGCAATAGCCGGGAATGTCGTAGTAGGGCGAATAGTACAGGCTGCCCGCATCGGTGCCGGCCGCGTACAGGCCGGGGATGGGGTCGTTCGTCTCGGCCGCCAGCACGCGGCAGCAATCGTCGATGCGCACGCCGCCGAACGTGCTCCATGCGCTGGGCTCGTTCTCGGTCACGTAGAACGGCGGCGTGGCCACGGGCGACAGGTACCAAGGGTTCGCGCCGAACTCGGCGTCGACGCCGGCGGCGCAATACTCGTTGTACTGGGCTACCGTTTCCGGCAGCTCGTCGAGTCCGAAGTGCTCGGCCAGCTCTTCCAGCGAGTCAGCCTTGAAGCACCAGCCCTCCTTCACGCCCTCATCGATGTCGGCGGGCAGGTTCGTGAGGATGCGGTCCTTGAAGTAGTTGCCGATGAACCACGTTTCCTCAGTGGCGCCCTTGGCCGTGGTGTAGTTGTACAGGCCCTCGGTGGTCATGGCGTCCACGTAGGCCTGATCGACCACGGCGTACCACGGCGAGTTCTTGAGGATCTGCTCGGAGCCGTAGCTCATGGGGTAGTCGCACAGCAGGCCCTCGTTGATGAAGCGCTTACCCTCGGCGTCGACCAGCAGGCAGCCGTACAAGCCGAACTTGAACGCGGTGTTCTGGTCGAACTTGTCCTGCTTGGCCGGGCGCGTGGCGTCGGCGTGCGTTCCGCCGTACTCGCAGGGGCAGTAGCCGTACGTCTTCTCCAGCGCGGCGCCGATCTTCTCGGCCGCGAGGATGGTGTCGCCGGTGCAGATGGAGTCGCCGCCGCGCGCCACGTTGAGCTTGCGCGTGTGCAGGAAGCGCTCCTGCAAATCGCGGTTGCCCAGGTAGCCGCCCGCCGCCAGGATGGTCGCCTTGGCGTTGAACGTGATGTTCTTTTTGTCCTTCTCCACGGCGTTCACGCCGGTGACGGCGCCGTCGTCGCCCGTGGCCAGCGAGACGAGCGCGGTGGAGAAGCGCACCTCCACGTTGTTGGCGGCCAGCGCCTCCTCCCACAGCGTCGCGCGTTCGTCGGACGCGTTCATGATGGCATGGAAGCCGCCCTTCTCGCCCATGAACGGCGTTTCGAAGCGGAAGTTCTTCTCCTCGAACGTGTAGCCGATCTCCTCGAGCTGGGCCACGGCGTCGGCCGACGTCTCCAGGCAGCGGCGCATGAGGGCCGGGTTCGGCGTCCAGTGCGAGTAGTTCATGACGTGGGTGAACGCGTCGTCGACGGTGAGCGTGGTGCCGCCGGGCTTGTTCTGCAGCACGTCGGTGCCCACGGCGAACGGACCGGACACGTAGATGCCGTTCGGGGCGGCCATGTTCTCGCCCTTCTCCAGCACCACCACCTTCGCGCCGCCCTTGGCCGCGCGCAGCGCCGCCATGAAGCCGGCCGCGCCGCAACCCACGACCACCACGTCGGCGTCCACCGTTTCCTCGGCCGCGAACGGCTTGTCGTCGGCCGCCTGCGCGCCGGCGGCCGCGTCGGTTTCCTTGCCGCCGTTCTGCTGCGGCGCGCACGCCGCGAGCGCGCCCGCCGAGGCGATGCCGAGCGCCGACAGCGCCGCGCCCTTCAAGAACCCGCGACGGTCGATGCCGCGCTTCGGCGCCGCCTCCGCCGCCGCCTCGACGGCGACCTGTTCGATTTCGTTCGTCTGGATTCCCTCGTTGCCCTGCTTTTCCATGATGAGCCTCCCTTTCCCCTTGTGGTTGAAAAGCTGCTCTCACGGTAAGGCCTGAACCATGTCGAAGGTCAAGGGTTTTGGGAGGAACGCTAGCCGCGATGCACCTGAATGCGGTTCTTTCCCATTCGTTTCGCCTGATAGAGGGCCTCGTCGGCCTTAACGAACACATCGCGGTAGGTTTGATCGTCCATGCGGGTGGCGTAGACGCCGATGCTGATGGACGGCGCGTGGTCCAAGCCCGGCACCGCCGTGGAGGATATCTGGTTTCGCACCCGCTCGAGCTTGCGCAGCACCACGTCGAGGTCGATCTGCTTGAGCAGCATCACGAACTCGTCGCCGCCCACGCGTCCCAAAACGTCGCTTTCGCGGAAGTTCGCGCGCAGCACGGAACCAACCGTGTGCAGCAGTGCGTCGCCCTCCATGTGGCCGCTGCTGTCGTTCACCAGCTTGAAGTCGTCTATGTCCAGCACGACGCACACGCTATGGCCCCGCACATCGGGGTCCGCAAGCGCGGCCGTGATCAAATCCTGCGTTGCCGCATGGTTGCTCAGCCCCGTGGTCGCGTCGTATTCGGCGCGGTAGCGGAGCTCGCGCTCGTCGTCGATGTTCTCGATGAGCCCCACCAGATGCCAGGCCCCCGCCTCGTCGTGCGCCACGAACAGGTTGGCACGATACCACGCGAAGCCGCGCCCGTAATAGTCGGCGCGGTACTCCACGCTCACCTTGTCCGCGCCGCTGCGGGCATCCTCGAACATCTGGCGCACGTCGTCCAAACTGTCGGGGTGGATCACCTCGCTGCGCGAGCTGGCGAGCGTCTCCAGGTAGCGGGGTATGATCTGGGCTTCGGTGCCGTTGCCCGTCAGGTCGATGTACAGCAGCACCGTGTCGGTGTCGGAGTCGTAGTCGAAGCTGATCTTGTGGGTCATCTCGCTGAGCAGGCGATAACGCTCGTCCTGCCACGCCTGCTTGCGGCCCTCGGTCGCCATGCGCTCCGTCACGTCCTTGTTGCAGCACAGCAGGCTGGTATCGGAAACCCGGACGAACGTGCTCTGGCACCATCTGACCTCTTCGTTTATGCTCACCTTGTACGTGCAGGTGGACGGCTTTACACCATCGCCCTTCCAGCATTCTTCGGCGGTCTTGCGCAGCCCGGCCCGCTCCACGGCGTCGGGAAGGCATCGCATCCACCGGCCGAACGCCTCGTCGAGCGGAAGCACGGCGCCGCTCGCGTCGGGGCGCTTGGAGGAGTACAGCATGCGGTACTGGTTGCCCTGGTGATTGAATTCGAATATCTCGTCGTACACCGAGCAGAGCACCTTCGCGTAGCGTTGCAGGTCGCGTTCGTGGCGCTGCTGCTGTTTGTCCGACACGTCGATGAACGCGCTCTGCACGAGCGGCGATCCCTCCGTCATCGCCTCGAGCGCCGAAGTCCCCTCGATCCATCCGACCGACCCGTCGCGCCGATAGTAGCGATACAGGAAATCGACGGGAGGGGCCCCGTTCATGAGCATCGCTATCGTCTCGCGATGCCGGGGAACGTCGTCTTTGTAGATGGGTACGAGCGCGTCGCCGTCGGACAGTGCGAGGTACTCTTCCATCGACTCGTACCCCATGATGTCGCAGGCCTTGCTGTTGATGGACACGATGCGGGGATGCGCGTCGGCCGTGTAACGCACGATACCGCAGGGGATGGCGTCGTAAAGGCGCCGCTGGGCTTCGTTCTGCGTGCGAAGCCTGAGCTCGTTGCTCTTCTCGGCCGTCACGTCGATGGCCACGACCACCACGAAGAAGGCGTCCTCGTCGCGGTACACCACCGATGCCGACAAGTGCGCCCAACGATGCCCCTCCGTCCGGTGCTTCACGCGCACCGTGCACGACGCGCCCCGGTCTCCGGAGCGCAGCCTTTCCAGCGCGGCTTCGACAAGAGGCCGGTCGTCTTCGAGCACGACGGCAGCCGTGCCGGACTTCGCCCAGCTCAGGTATTCCTCGCGCGTGCAGCCGGCGAGCTCCGCGGCCGCATCGCTGAAGTCGAGCACGCGGGGACCGTCTTCGTCCACCTCGTAGAACAGCAGCCCTCCCGGTATAGAGCTCGTCGTAGCCGCCAGCCGGTCGCGCAGCGCCTGCTCTTTGGTGGCCTCCTCTCCCATGAGGTACAGGATGCACGCGTCGCCCATCCGCGACAGCAGGCGGAAGCGAAGGCGCACCCAACGGCCGATGCCCCGCCCGCTGCGGTAATGGAATTCGCACGCAGCGTCCGACTCGCCGTCCTTCGCACGGCGCAATGCCGCGCACAGCGCATCGCGATCCTCGCGGGAAAGCACGGAGACGAGGTCCTTGCGCAGAAGGGCGGCGGTCTCGTCGTTTTCGGCTATGTCCAACAGCTCCGCGAACTCGTCGTTCAGGCGCACCAGTTCCAGCGAGCGACCGTCGTACTCCGCAATGGCCGCAGCGCCCACGTAGCCGTTGAATATGAGGGCCAGTTGGGATTCGGCGTCCCAGAACTCCGTCACATCTTCCCGCAGCATTTCGGCACGCGGGCGGTCGACGTCTTCGGCGTCCAGCTCGTCGAACAGGCTTTCGAACGCGGCGCGGTCCACGGGTTTCGAGAACAGGTAGCCCTGCATGTATTCGCAGCCCACGCTGGCCAGATACGCGGCCTGCTGGCGCGTTTCGACGCCCTCGGCGATGGTGGGCAGGTCGAGCCAGCGCGCCATGCGCACGACGGACGCGAGGATGAGACCGCCGCGCGCACCGGCATGCGCGTCGAGAAAGCCCATGTCGAGCTTCAGCACGTCGACCGGCACGTCCTTCAGCGTGTTGAGCGACGAGTAGCCGCTGCCGAAGTCGTCCATCTCCACGGTGAAACCGGCCGCGCGCAGCTTCGTGACGACGTCGATAAGCTGTTCGGGGGCCTCCATGTAGGCGCTCTCGGTGATCTCCAGGTGCAGCAGGTCGGGGGGAACGTCGTAGCGCTCGACGAGTCCCGTGAGGTACGGGCACAGGTCGGAGCAGTAGATGTCGGCGCGCGACAAGTTCACGGACAGGCGCGGCACGCGCTGCACGCCGCGTTCGTCTATCCAGGCGCGCAGACAGCGGCACGCCTGGTCCCACATATAGAAGTCGAACGTGGCTATGAGCCCGTTGCGCTCGAACACGGGGATGAATTCCATAGGGCCCAACAGACCCTTTACGGGATGGTTCCACCGGGCCAGAACCTCCGCCCCCACCATGCGCCCCGTGGCATAGCGGTACTGAGGCTGGAAGAACGGCACGAACTGGCCGTTTTCCAGGGCCACGATCATCTCGCCGGCAAGCTCCTGCTCCTTGAGCACCGAAGAGCGAAGGCCCTCGTCGTAAAGCACGTACTTGCTTCCCACGTAGCCGCTTTTTGCGGAGCGAAGCGCGAGCAGCGCGCGGTCGCACATGAGGCTGACGTCGAGCGTGGGATCGTCGACGGCGTACAGCCCCAAGCGCACGAAGAACGTGAAGTCGTCGCGATAGGACGAGAACCATTCGTCGAACCGGGCGAGCAGCGCATCGGGATCGAACGAAGAGCTCGGACAGCAGCACACGAAATGGTCGGCGCGCAACCGGGCGGCCACCGCTCCCGAAGGCATCACGTCGCGTACCATGCCGCCGATATCCGAGAGCAGCCGATCGCCCATCGCCGTGCCGAACAGGTCGTTGTACACCTTGAAGCGATCGATATCCCCGTATACGAGCATGTACTGCTCGCCGGGATGACTGTCCAAGAGGCTGCGAACCCGCTTGCCGAACCCGTTTCTGCTCAGCAGCCCCGAGAGCGCATCATGATCGGAAGACGAGGCTGGGATCCCCCCCCCGCCTTCTTCTTTTGTCGACGAGCCTTTTGCGATTCCAAGTTCCCATGCAGGACGCATCGCCCTCCTCGCCTTCTCGCTCGACTTGCATACCTGATGTCGGAGGTACAGTTTAGCGCTTATGGGAGGGCAGCGCCATCAATATGACCTGCAAAGATTCGTTTAATCGCCCGGCGGGCCCTCCCCTAGCAGCCCGGCACGGACCGCTCGGGACGCTCGAGCTCCTTGGCCTGGCGCCACAGGGCCTCGCGCCCGTCGGGGCCCATCTCTTCGAGAGAGACGCCCTGGGCCCACGCCGCCCCTTCCATGAACGACCAACGACGGCGGAACTTTCCACAGGTGGAGCGCAGCGCGTTCTCGGCATCGATACCCATGCGGCGGCCCACGTTCACCAGCGAGAACAGCACGTCGCCGAACTCGTCCTCCACGGCTGCGGCGGCGCGGGCGGCCGCGGCGGCTTCGCCTTCCGCCACGCCGGCGTCCACTTTGCCGTTGGCCGCCTTCGGAGCTTCCGCGTACGCCTCCTGCAGCTCGCGCACCTCTTCGCGCACCTTGTCCCACACGTCGTCGAGCGCGTCCCACTCGAACCCGGCGGCTGCGGCTTTCCGCGAGATCTTCTGCGCCTGCATGAGCGCCGGGAAGCTCGTGGGCACCCCGTCGAGCAGGCCTTTCGGCGCGTCGGTGCCGACGTTGTCCGCCGCAGCGTCCTCCGTCGCCGCAACGGTGCGTTCCCCTTCCGCGGGCGTTGCGTCTACGGAAGGGGTTGCGGTCGCGCCCGCGGCGCGCTCGGCCATCTTCACCTGGTCCCACAGGTCGAGCACCTCGGAGGCGTTGTCGGCGCGGGCCTCGCCGAACACATGGGGATGGCGGCGGATCATCTTCGCGTTCACGTCGGCGCACACGTCGTCGATGTCGAACGCGCCTGCATCGGCCGCTATCTGGCTTTGCAGCACCACCTGCAACAGCACGTCGCCCAGCTCTTCGCGCAGATGCGCCGTGTCGTTCGACTCGATGGCGTCCACGGCCTCGTAAGCTTCCTCTATCATGTTGTGCGCGATGCTCTGGTGCGTTTGCGCCTGGTCCCACGGGCATCCGCCGGGCGCGCGCAAGGCCGCGATGGTGGCCACGAAGTCGTCGAAGGCGGGATGGTCGGTGGGCGCGATGCGCTCGTGCTCGGTCGCCATGGGTGCTTCCTTTCAGCCGATGGTCTGCAAGCAGTATACCGCTCGACACCGCAGACGCGAGCGAATGCGCTACACTCGTCACGGTACGAACGCGAAGCGCGCGGCGCGAACCGGAGCACTGCAGGATCCCCTGTAAGAGGCGAAAGGCAGCGGGCAATGGACAAGCGAGGGTTGACACGGAGCCGGAAGGCAGCGGGCGTCGCGGCGCGCATCGCCGTGGCGCTCGTGTTCGCCATCAACGTGCAGTGCGCGGTGTCGTTCGTGCTGTGGCCTGAGGCGTACGCGGGCGGTTTCGAGCTGGCCGGCGTGCCGGGCGCGGCCGCGGTGCGCGGACTGGGCGTGGCCTTCCTCATGTGGAACGCCACCTACCCCGCCGTCATCGCGAATCCGCGTCGCTTTCGCTCGCTGTACGCGGTGGTGCTGGCGCAGCAGTGCGTGGGGTTGGTCGGCGAGGCGTGGATACGCTGCTCGCTGCCTGCCGGCCATGCAGCGCTCTCGGCCTCCATCGAGCGCTTCATCGCCTTCGACGCCGCCGGGCTCGCACTCATGGCGGCGGCGTTCGTATGGATGCTGCTGGTCGATCGGCGCTGCGCGCGATCAACCGACGGCGGGCGCCCATAGCCATGGGCTCTTGGTCCTCGAAACCCCGCCCGTAGGCCAACCCTCGTCTGCGGTGCCGCTTCATCGATTTCCCGTTCTCAGGTTTTCGCTTAAGAAGACCGTCGGGGCTTTTGCACGGTATACTGGGGAGTCGTTCGCAACGGGACTATCGAGGAGCAAAGCACATGACCGAGAACGCTACGATCGCGCCGGCGCTTTCGCCGGCGGCGCTCGCGCAGATACGCGCGTTCCAGCAAAACGAGGTGACGGAGGCCGCGGTGTACCGCCGCATCGCCGCGCGCACGAAGGACGAGGGCAACCGCACCACGCTTCTGCGCATCGCCGACGAAGAGGCGAAGCACGCGGGCATCTGGCAGCGCTACACCGGCCAGGAGATGCGCCCCCAGCGCGGCAAAGTGCGACGCTACGCGCTCATCGCGCTCGTGTTCGGCTTCACGTTCGCCGTCAAGCTCATGGAGAAGGGCGAGCAGAAAGCCCAGATATCGTACGAGGAGCTGGCGAAAGAGGCACCGGAAGCGCTCGAAATCCGCGATGACGAGGAAGCGCACGAGAAGGCGCTGCTGGACATGCTGGACGAGGAGCGCCTGTCGTACGTGGGCAGCATGGTGCTGGGCATGAACGACGCCATGGTGGAGATGACCGGCACGCTGGCCGGCCTCACGCTGGCCATGCAGAACACGCGCCTCATCGCACTGTCGGGCCTGATCACCGGCATTGCGGCCACCTTGTCGATGGCGTCGAGCGAGTACCTGTCGTCCAAGAGCGAGGGCCGCTCCGACGCGCTGAAGTCGGCCACGTACACGGGCATCGCGTACCTGATTACGGTGGCGCTGCTCATCTTGCCGTACCTGCTGTTCGACGAGTCGCACTATCTATGGGCCATGGGCACCATGGTGGTCATCGTGCTTTTGATTTTGGTGGTGTTCAACTACTACATCTCCGTGGCGCAGGACCTGCCGTTCAAGAAGCGCTTCGGCCAGATGGCCGGCATCAGCCTAGGAGTGGCGGCGCTGTCGTTCGTCATCGGCATCTTGGTGAAGCAGTTCCTAGGCGTGGACATTTAGAGGCAATCGCTCCGCATTCGTACGGAGGACGGTCGAGGGGCGGTGCGGCGCTCGGGCAGTCCTGAGCTCGCACTCTTCCGCGCCACGATGGGGCTTCGTGCGGGTGCCGGATCCGCTTGAAGGCGTGATGTGCTGCTCCCAAGCGGATCCGAGTGGGCGGCGTTTACGCGAGGATCGTCGCCAAGTCGCCCTCGGGGGTGCTGATGGGGCGCACGTCGAACTCCCGCACCAGCACGTCCAGCACGCCGGGGGACACGAACGCGGGCAGCGTCGGGCCCAGGTAGATGCCGCGGATGCCCAGGTGCAGCAGCGTGAGCAGGATGCTCATGGCTTTCTGCTCGTACCACGACAGCACCAGCGTGAGCGGCAGGTCGTTCACCTCGCACTCGAACGCCTCGGCCAGCGCCACGGCCACGCGGATGGCGCCGTACGCGTCGTTGCACTGCCCCATGTCCATGAGGCGCGGCAAACCTGCGATGGTTCCCAGATCCAGGTCGTTGAAGCGGTACTTGCCGCACGCCAGCGTCAGGATGATGCTGTCGTCGGGCGCTTGTTGCACGAAGTCGCGGAAGTAGCTGCGCCCCGGACGCGCGCCGTCGCAGCCTCCCACGAGGAAGAAGCGGCTGATGGCACCCTGTTTCACCGCGTCGACCACCGTATCGGCCGCGCCGAGGACGGCACCGTGTCCGAAGCCCGTGGTGAGCGTGCCCGACGCATCGCCCGCAGCCGCGCAGCCGCCCTTGCCGTCGCTCTCGCCCGACTCGCTCTCGGCTACGCCGAGCGCGTGCGGCTCAGCGTAGCCGCCCAGCTCCAGCGCGCGCTCGATGAGCGGCGCGAAGTCCTTGCCGCCGTCCCCGTCTGCGCCGATGCGCGTCGCGCCGGGGTACGCCACGGGACCCGTGGTGAACACGCGATCGGCGTAGGAGGCCGCCGGCGGCATGAGGCAGTTCGTGGTGAACAGGATGGGCGCGGGCAGGTCGGCGAACTCGACGCGCTGGTTCTGCCAGGCCGTTCCCAGGTTGCCTTTGAGGTGGGCGTAGCGCTTCAGCTCGGGGTAGGCGTGCGCGGGAAGCAGCTCGCCGTGCGTGTAGACGTTCACGCCGCGGCCCTGCGTCTGGTCGAGCAGCAGCTTGAGGTTGTGCAGGTCATGGCCCGAGATCACGATGAAGGGGCCGGCCTCCACCGTGCGCGCCACCTCAGTGGGCTCGGGCGTGCCGAACATCTCGGTGTTCGCCTGGTCGAGCAGCTCCATGCAGCGCAGGTTCACCTCGCCCACCTTGAGCGACAGCGGCAGCAGCACGTCGGCGCCCGCCTCGGCGTCGGCCAGCGCGGCCAGGCCCTCGTGCAGGAAGGACGACACCGCGTCGTCGCGATAGCCGAGCGCCGCCGCATGGTAGGCGTAGGCCGCCAGCCCGCGCAAACCGAACAGCACGAGCGACTTGAGCGAGCGCACGTCCTCCGGCGCGCTCCACAGCAGGTCGAGATCGTAGTCGGGCGCAGCGTCCACGCCACCGGCCCCTGCGGCCTTATCGCGTACAGCGTGCACGCGCCCGACGAGGTCGCGCAGGTCGGCATCGTCGAAATCCACATTGGTGAGCGTGGCGAACAGGCCCTCCATCGCCAGATCGTCCGCCGCGCGCCGAGCGTCCCCGCCGGTGCCGGCCGCCCGCACCGTCTGCGCAAGGCCCACGAGCGCGCCCGTCACCTCGTCCTGCAGGCGCGCCGTGCCCGCCTGCTTGCCGCACGCACCCGCCGCACCGGTGCACCCGGAGCACCCCGCCGTCTGCTCGCACTGGAAGCAGAACATCGTCATCGTCTCGTTCATGATCGTCCTCTCTCGCGCTCTCATCCGTATGCCGTCGTTCAAAGGGCGGGGCTGCATCGAACGCGCCGCTCCGCCGGACCTGTAGGGCAAGGGCTCTGCCCTTGCCGCCCGACAAGGCACGTTTTCGCAGGTCGCTGGCAAGGGCAGAGCCCTTGCCCTACCGTGCGATCGCAAAGAGCGTGCGTTGGCGACTTTTGATACAGCTCCGTTTTCCCGAGCGGCCGACGCACGCGCCGTCGCTTGCCTTGCGGGGCTCACTCTACGATAATGGGTTCGTTGTTTCCGTTGTATATACAACAAAGGAGTACGAATGGACGGCCACCTCCCTCTCATTGCGCGCTCGCCGTTGTTCCGTGGCATCGAGCCCGACGAGATCGAAGCCATGTTGGGCTGCTTGGACGTGCGGCAGCGGCACGTACCCAAAGGCGACGCGCTGCTGCGCGTGGGCGACGTGACCACGTCCATGGGTCTGGTGCTGGAAGGATCGGTGCGCCTGGAACGCGAGGACTACTGGGGCAACCGCACGATCTTGGCGTCGTTCGGCCCCGGCCAGTCGTTCGCCGAGGTGTACGCCTGCGAGCCCGACCTGCCCCTCGACATCAACGTGGTGGCGGCCGAGGACGCCCTCGTCATGCTCATGGACCTGCGCCGCATCACCACCATGTGCCCTTCCTCGTGCGCGTTCCACGCGCGGCTCATCCACAACCTGCTGGGATGCGTGGCCCGGCGCACGCACGCGCTCACGCGCAAGATCGAGCACACGTCGAAGCGCACGACGCGCGCCAAACTACTCTCGTACCTGTCCGACCAGGCGAAAGCCGCCGGGTCGAACCGTTTCTCCATCCCGTTCGACCGCCAGGAGCTGGCCGACTACCTGTCCGTCGACCGCAGCGCCATGTGCGCCGAACTGTCCCGCATGCGAAAAGAAGGTATCATGGACTATCGGAAAAACGAATTCGAGCTCAAGGAGGAAAGCGCGCTATGATCGATCCTCGAAAAGCGGCACTCATCATCATCGACATGCAGAACGGGTTCATCGACCCGGCATCGGCGCTGTGCGTGGAGGGAGCGGCGGCCACGGTGCCGGCGTGCTCGCGCGCGCTCGACCGGGCACGCAGCTTGGGAATGCCCGTGTTCCACGTGGTGCGCGAATACGCCGAAGACGGCTCGGACGTGGAGGCGGTGCGTCATGACGCGTGGCGCGACGGCGGACGGCCCGTGTCGCGGGCCTGTGCGAACCCGCATTCGCTGGACGAGCCCGCGCCGCTCGCCCCGCAACCCGGCGACCGCGTGATCGTGAAGCCGCGGTTCTCGGCGTTCTTCAACACGAACCTCGACAACGTGCTGCGCCGCTTGGACGTGGGCACGGTGGTGCTCACCGGCACGACCACGCCGAACTGCATCCGCACCACCTGCTACGACGCTCTCTCGCTCGACTACAACGTGGCCGTCATCGAAGACTGCACCTCGTCGCGCACGCCCGCCGTGCAGGCGGCGAACATCGAGGACATGGCCCACATCGGCGCGCAGATGATCACGTGCGACGAGTTCTGCAAGCGCGGCTTGGAGAACGTGCGCGACGTGTCCGCCGAGGTGGCGGCCGCCGTGCGGGGGCTGCGCCCATGATCGTGCGCGTGGACACGCTGGACGACCCGCGGCTCGATGCGTACGCACGGCTCACGGACGTGCAGCTGCGCAGCAGGCTGGAGCCCGAGAAGGGGCTGTTCATCGCCGAGTCGGGCAACGTGATCGAGCGCGCCCTCGAAGCCGGCATGCAGCCGCTGTCGCTGCTCATGGAAGAGAAGTGGCTCGATGCCCTACGGCCCGTCATCGAGCGTGCGGCCGCCGCGAACCCCAACGCGCCCGTGTTCGTCGCTCCGCGCGCCGAGCTGGCGAAGCTCACGGGTTTCGAGCTGACGCGCGGGGCGCTCGCGGCGTTCCGACGCCCCGCGCTGCCGAGCGTGGCCGACGTCGTGCGCGACGCCCGCCGCATCGCCGTGCTGGAGAACGTGACGAACCACACGAACGTGGGCGCCATCTTCCGGTCGGCGGCGGCGCTCGGCATGGACGCCGTGCTGGTGACGCCCTCGTGCTACGACCCGCTGTACCGCCGCGCCGTACGCGTGTCCATGGGGACGGTGTTCCAGATCCCCTGGACGCGCATCGGTGAAGACGGCGAGTGCACCGACCCCCGCAAGGCCACGAGCGGCGCGTGGGCGGCGGCGGGCATCCCCCTGCTGCGCGAGCTGGGCTTCGCCACGGCCGCGTTCGCGCTGTCCGACGACTCCGTGTCGCTGGACGACCCGCGGTTGGCGGCCGAGGAGCGCTTGGCCCTCGTGTTCGGCACCGAGGGCGACGGCCTCTCCCCCGTCACCATCTCCGGCTGCGACTACACCGTGCGCATTCCCATGCAGCATGGCGTGGACTCCCTGAACGTGGCCGCTGCCAGCGCTGTAGCCTTCTGGGCGCTGCGCGTGTAACGCTGTGCGCGCACGAGGCGCGCGGCACCCGCGGGCGTGGCGTGGCGGGCGCGCGCAGCCGACAAACACGGTGCGGCGGGCGGCGTGGCGGGCAAACGCGGTTCGGCGATTGCGTGACAGGTGCCAACGCAAAACGGCACGAAACGGCAAAGCAGCATCAGCGCCGCCTCGCCGTTTCAGCGCTTCAACGTCAGCGCTTCGGCGCAAATTCACCACAAATGGCCTCAAGGGTGCCTGACCCTTTTTAGGACATTACAACGAGTCGTCGGAGGCGTGGCCGGTGTGGTTCACGCTCTTGGCCAGGGGGTTCTCCTTCAGGGTGAGCATGAGGAGGAAGCCCACGACAAGCAAAGGCACGACGTAAAGGAAGATGGGCACGAGAGCGTCGGAGTAAGCGGTGGTGATGATGTCGCGCGCGGGGCCGCTCAGGTGGTCGATGACCTCGGGTGTGATGCGGTTCATGCTGATGTTGTCCGTCTTCGGCAGCTGCGCGGCCAGATCCGCCGCCAGCCGCGACGTGAACAGCGCGCCCACGAGCGACGCGCCCAGCGTGGAGCCGATCTGGCGGAAGAAGTTGTTCGCCGCCGTAGCCGTGCCCACGATGGCGTGCGGGAACTCGTTCTGCACGATGAGCACGAGAATCTGCTGGCCGAGCCCGATGCCGAAGCCCAGCACGAACAGGAACACACCCGTCACGAGCAGCGACGTGTCCGGCGTCAGGCGCGACAGCAGCACGAAGCCCACGGCCGCCACGGCGCAGCTGGCGATGGGCATCCACTTGTAGCGGCCCGTCTTCGTGGCCAGGAAGCCCGTGCCCACGGCCGTGATCAGCACGCCGGCCATCATGGGGAACGTCATGAGCCCGGCCTGCTCGGGCGCGAGGCCGTCCACGATCTGGAAGTACGTGGGCAGGTACGACACCGTGCCCATCATGCCCAGCATGATGAACATGCCCGTGACGGTGCACACCACGAAGTTGCGGTTCTTGAACAGGAGCATCGGGATGATGGGCTCGGCCGCGCGCCGCTCCACGAGCACGAACACCACGGCCGCCACCAGGAACAGCGCGAACAGGCCGAGGATCTGCCACGACAACCACGGGAACAGCGTGCCGCCCCACGCGGTGGCCAGCACGAGCGACGACACCGACACGGCCATGGCCATCATGCCGCCCACGTCCACCGGCGGCCGGTCCTGGCGGCGCTCGGGATTCGTGAGGAAGAACGCCACGGCCCCGATGGCCAAAAGCGCCAGCGGGATGTTGAACGCGAACAGCCAGCGCCAGCCCGTCACCTGCACGAACCAGCCGCCCAGCAGCGGTCCCACCACGGTGGACACCGCGAACACCGAGCCCATGACGCCCATGTACTTGCCGCGCTGCCGCGGCGGGATGATGTCGGCGATGGTGGCTTGCGCCAGGATGATGAGGCCGCCGCCTCCCAGCCCCTCCACGGCGCGCCCCGCGATGAGCCCGTCCATGCTGGGCGCGAGCCCGCAGGTGGCCGACCCCACGATGAAGATGGACAACGCCACAATAAACAGGTACTTGCGTCCGAACAGGTCGCCCAGCTTGCCGTAGATGGGCATCATGATGGTAGACGCCAGGATGTAGGCCGTCGTTACCCACTGCATGTGGTCGACGCCGCCCAGGTCGCCCACGATGGTGGGCAGCGCCGTGGCCGTGACCGTCTCGGACAGCGTGGACACGAACATGGCCAGCAACAAGCCCGCGAACACGGCGGCCACGCCGCGCTTGCGCTCGGGCTTGGGCTCGGCGGCCGGCACGCCGCCTTGGCGGGCGGACGCCGCCGCGAGCTCGCTGGCGCGAGCGGCCGCCGCGCGCTCGGATGCGGACAGGGAAGCCGACGACGGGCTGGCGGCTTCGGATCCGCCGGCGGCCATGTGCCCGTCGCGCGCCTTCCCACCGGGCGCGTTCCCGCCGGAAGCGCTGCTCCCATCAGCCGCTTTGCCAGCCGGCCTACCGCCCGCCCGCTCCGTTTCCGCCGCCTCGCGCACGCGCGCTTCGTCAGCCGCCGTGCCGCCCGTTCGATCCACGCCTTCCATAGCCGCTCCTTCGCCGTTGCATACCTGCCGTCAAGTATCGGCGAAACGGTCGGGTTGGCGCGCCGCACCCTGCATTGGAAAACGCGCCGTCAGCGTTTCGAGAACGGAAGGACAAGGCCCTTGCGGCGAAAGCGCCTGCGCGAGCCGAAGGCGCACGGCCGAAGGGTCTTCGGCAACGGAAGGCAACCTGCGTTGAAGATCCTTCGACTGCGCGCTACGCGCTCCGCTCAGGATGACAAAAGGGGGCGCGCCGCTGCAGCGAGCCTCTTACCGGTCGATCTCCTCGCGCGGGTCGTGCAGGTCGTTCGGCGGAACGCGCACTTCGTTCCAGCCCATCTGTTTGAGGGCGTCGGCGGTGCGCCACGGCGGCGTGACGTCGTCGTGCCTCGCGCAGTAGCACAGCGCCTCCACCACGGTGATGGCGTGCATGAGGTCGGCCATGGTGTCCACGTCGGGGATAGGTGGCAGGTACAGCGCGGGAAGCCCCTGCTCGCGGGCCTTGGCGATGTAGGCGGGCAGCACGGTGAGCCCTTCGGCGTTGTAGAACACGCCCGCGTGGTCGAAGTCCGTCTCGCGGGTCCAGCCGATCACCGACACGCCCATCTCCTGGTCGGGCGCGAGCACGATGCCGCCGCCCGGCACGCCGTCCAAGCGGTGCAGCGCGTCGAACCCGGCTATGACGTCGGCTTTCGTAAGCGCCGGCATGTCGGCGCCCATGGACAGCACGGCGTCGGCGCCGCGCTCGAACGCCTGCGCGAACGCATGGTTGTAGTGCTCGTCGAAGCTGGAGCCCTCGTCGGCGATGAACGTGATGGGGCGCGGCCACGCGCCCGCCTTGTGGTACAAATCGCGCATGACCTCGACGTTCGACGCCGGCGTCGTGGATATGATCAGCTCGTACGCGTCGAGCACGCCTTCGGCTTCGGCGCGTTCGGCCGACCGCGCCTCAAGGTCGGCCATCGCCGCGCAGCAGATCTCCGTCACGTCGAACAGCATGCAATGGTACAGCGCGGAAGCCACCTCGGGCGTGAACACGCCGTCCTTGAGCGTGGTCAGGCGCGTTTTCACCAGACCCGGCACCGGCGGCTTGCTGAACAGCACCAGCGCGTTCTTGCGTTCCCTCAAACCTTCCTCCTTGTTGCTCTCGGCAGACGCCGTCGCGTGCGGAACCGCCGCGCACGGCTCACATCGTGCGCTCCCCCACGGCCCCGCACATCCTGTGCTACTTGGCGATGAGCACCGGCACCTTCGCGCCGTTCACCACCTTGTGGCTGACGCTGCCCATGTACTCCTTGAGCCCGCTCAAGCCGCGATTGCCGATGACCACGAGGTCGTAGGCGCGCTGCTCGGTGAGCTTGATGATCTCCGTCGCCGGGTTCACGCCCGTCAACAGCAGCGTTTCGGTGCGCGCGGCGACGTCGTCGCTCATGTCGCCCTCCATCTTGGCAAGCACGTCCTCGCCGTCGGAGATCATCATGTCCAGGATCTCCTTGAAACTCGCCGTCTGCGATTCGTCCAGCAGCGGGATGGGAACCACGTACACCAGGTCGAGATGCATGTCGGGAGCGGGAGCCGCCAGGGCCTCCGCCACTTCGAGCGCGCGCTTGGCGCCCTCGGATTCGTCTACGGCCACGAGCACCTTGTTGATTTTCATGTCGCGCTCCTTTCGCGCGCGCCCCGTTCGAACGCGCTTGTCGCCTGCGAGCTTCCTTCACCTACCAGTATAAAGGTTTTCGCGGGCCGCGCGAGCCGTTGTTCGAAGGCGGTTGATTCGGCTGGGCGATGAGCCCGTCCGCCGCTGCCCGCATCGCGGTTTGCCAACGGTTCGGTTATGGCACGACGCACACCCGGTCCTGCGGGCAGGCAAAAACGGCTGCGGGCGTAGGATGGCGCTATTGGACATGATAGGCGAAGCGCCTTGCTTCGACGCGGCGGGGAGAACCGCCCGACACCGTACGCACAACCAGCGTCGTTCGATGCGCAGGAGCAAGGCAAACCCGAGGAAAGGAAGAACCATGGACCAGGTGGACGCGGCGATCATCGGATTCGGAGCAGCGGGCAAGCCGCTGGCGTTGGACTTGGCGAACGCGGGGCTCACCGTGGCCGTTATCGAGCGGTCGAGCCGCATGTACGGCGGCGCATGCGTCAACACGGCCTGCCTTCCCTCGAAGATGCTCGTGCACGCGGCCGCCGAAAGCGCGTTTCAAGGAGGAGAGTTCCCCGAGCGCTCCGAGCGCTACGAAGCCGCGGTCGACGAGAAGAACGCCGCCACGGCGCGCCTGCGCGAGCGGAGCTACCGCGCGCTCGCCGACAACCCGCGCATCGAGGTCGTCGACGGCGAGGCGTCCTTCGAGGACGCAACCCACCTGATCGTGAAAACGGATGACGGGGAACGCCGTATCGAAGCCGCCCGCACGTTCATCGACACCGGCTCCGTGCCCGCGCTGCCCGACATCCCCGGTGCGGACGGCAAGCGCGTGTACACGAGCGAAACGCTGCTGGACGTGAAAGTGCTGCCCGAGCGTGTGGTCGTGGTGGGCGCGGGCTATGTGGGACTGGAGTTCGCGTCGCTGTTTGCCGATTTCGGCGTGGACGTGACGGTGCTGCAGGGCGGCGAGGAGCTTTTGCCCCACGAAGACCGCGACGTGGCGCGCGCCGTGCGCGAGAACTTCGAGCAGCGCGGCATCCGCCTTGCGCTGGGGGCGCACGTGAAGAGCATCGATGACGACGTGGCCCAGGTGCTCGTGGTGGCCGACATCGACGGCAAGGAGGAACGCATCCCCGGCGATTTCGCACTCGTTGCCACCGGGCGCAGGCCTGCAACGGCCGATCTGAACCTGGATGCAGCCGGGGTGAAAACGGACGAGCGCGGAGCCGTCGTCACCGACGAGCATCTGCGCACCACCGCACCGAACATCTGGGCCTTGGGCGACGCGACGGAGGCGAGGCAGTTCACCTACATCTCGTATGACGACTACCGCGTAGCGGCTTCGGACGTGCTGGGCGACGGCAGCCGCACGCGCGACGACCGAGGCGCCGTGCCGTCGTGCATTTTCGCCAACCCGCCCTTCGCCCGCGTGGGGCTCACCGAGCAGGATGCGCGCGACCAGGGCTTCGATGTGGTCACCGCCGTGCTCGAAGCCGAGGACATGCCGAAAGCTCCTCTGCTGGGCAAGCAGGCGCTGCTTATGAAAGCCGTGGTGGACAACGCCACCGGCCGCGTGCTCGGCGTGCACCTGTACTGCTCGGACGCGCCCGAGATCGTGAACCTGGCGAAATTCGCCTTGGACGAGGGCCTCACCGCCACCGATCTGCGCGATGCCGTGTTCACGCACCCCACCCTCACCGAAGAGCTGAACAACCTGTTCGCCAAGGCGGCGAAGTAAGCGCCGGTCCTCTGCAGCAGCCGCGGCCAAACGCGCCGCGCCGACCGTGCGGCCCGCAGGCTTCCGCGGGCCGCACGGTCTTTTCTTTCGAGAATCATCCCTTTTCTCCTTGACAGCGTTAACTGTACGCACTATTGTTACAATAAGTAATTGTACCTATTGCGATTACATTTAGAATGCGACTGGAGAAAGGGGCGGATATGCGTGCCGATGGCAGGAAAAGGAAAGCATTAGCCGCTGCGGCCGCTACGATGGCCTTGGCGGCGGTGCTCGGATTGTCCGCGTGCGCGAACACCGCACCGGGCGAGGGAACAAGCGCGTCGGGCGATGGAGGCGGCAGCGCGATGAGCGGGTCCGGCTCGGGCGGCGGTATGACGGGCGGTTCGAGCAACGGCATGATGGAAGGCTCGAACATGGCCGGCAAGAGCGACGCCGCGAACGCCTACCGCAAGATCACGGCCGAGGAGGGTAAGGCCCTCATGGACCAGGGCGGCGTCACCGTCGTCGACGTGCGCACGCCCCAAGAGTACGCCGACGGCCACGTGCCCGGCGCCATCAACATCCCGAACGAGGACATAGGATCGACGCCGCCGTCCGAGCTGAACAGCCTGGAAGACAAGCTCGTGGTGTACTGCCGCACCGGCGTGCGCAGCAAGCAGGCCTCCGACAAGCTGGTGTCCATGGGCTTCACCGACGTGAACGACATGGGCGGCATCGTGGACTGGCCCTATGACACCGTGACCGGCATGGACTCAGGCACGGGCTCCGACACCATGATGTAGGAACTGCGTCAAAAGCCGCCGCGACGCGCATCCTCGGTGGTTGTCATGTAGGGAGGGGTTTGGGGGAGCGCGCCGCCACGACCGAACTCGTAGTTGTGTGGGCAAACGCAACCTCAACGAGTCGCGCCACGTCGGCGCGCTCCCCCAAACCCCTCCCGCGCTCTCGACGCTTCCCGCATCCTGTCCGAACCCCTTCGCACCCCGTTCGCACTCCCCTCTCGAAAGGAGCCCTCATGAAGCAGGTCGACGCAGCCATCATCGGTTTCGGCAAAGGCGGCAAGACGCTGGCGGGCGCGCTCGCCGGTGCGGGCAAGACGGTGGCGCTGGTGGAGCAGTCGCCGAAGATGTACGGCGGCACCTGCATCAACGTTGCCTGCATTCCCACGAAGTCGCTCGTGCGCTCCGCCGCGCTGTCGGCGGCCCAGGGCGGCACGTTCGACGAGCGCGCCGCGCGCTACGCGGCGGCCATCGACGAGAAAGACCGCGTGACCGGCCTGCTGCGTACTAAGAACTACCGCAAGCTGGCCGACCTGCCGAACGTGGAGGTGGTGGACGGCACGGCGTCGTTCGCGGACGCGACGCACCTGCATGTGAGCACGCCCGACGGCGGCACAGAGGCCATCGAGGCCGCGCAGATCTTTATCAACACGGGGGCCCGGCCGTTCGTGCCGCCCATCCCCGGCGCCGACGGCCCGCGCGTGCACGTGAGCGAGACACTGCTCGACGTGCGCGAGCTGCCCGGGCGCCTGGTCATCATCGGCGGCGGCTACATCGGCATGGAGTTCGCTTCCATGTACGCGAACTTCGGCTCGCAGGTCACCGTGGTGCAGAACGAGGACGCGTTCCTGCCGCGCGAGGACGCCGAGATCGCGGCCGCCGTGCTGGCCAGCGTGGAGGAGCGCGGCATACGCGTGGTGCGCGGGGCAAACGTGCTGCGCATCGAGGACGAGGCGGAGCACGCCGTCGTGGCGATCGAGGTCGCCGGTGCGGAAGAGCGTCTGCCCGCCGACGCCGTGCTCGTGGCCACCGGCCGCCGCCCCAACGTGGCCGGGCGCAACCTCGAGGCGGCCGGCGTGGAGCTCACCGAGCGCGGTGCCGTGCGCGTCGACGAGCACCTGCGCACCACCGCGCCGAACATCTGGGCGATGGGCGACGTGGCGGGCGGGCTGCAGTTCACCTACATCTCGCTCGACGACTTCCGCATCGTGAAGGCCGACGTGCTGGGCGACGGCGCGCGCACCACCGAGAACCGCGGCGCGGTGCCGTACAGCGTGTTCATCGACCCGCCCCTCTCCCGCGCCGGCATGACCGAGCGAGAGGCGCTCGATGCCGGCTTCAACGTGAAGGTGGCGAACCTGCCAGCGGCCGCCATCCCCAAGGCGCAGCTGCTGCAAAAGCCCATGGGCCTGCTGAAGGCCGTTATCGACGCCGACGCCGACCGCATCTTGGGCGTGCATCTGTTCTGCGAGGAGTCGTACGAGATGGTGAACACGGTGAAGATCGCCATGGATGCCGGGCTCCCCTACCAAACCCTGCGCGATGCCGTGTACACGCACCCCACCATGAGCGAGGCGTTCAACGATCTGTTCGCCGTGATCGCATAACATGAACGGGCGCGTTGCCCAGCCGTCGGCCAAGCTTGCCCCGATGCTATCGCGGCTGGACGGCGCGCCAAGTTTCCCCCTCCCCTGCCGAAGCGTCCCCGCGCGAGGGCGCTTCGGCGGCATCACGGGACGCCCGCCCGGGACGACCGTCCGGTTTTTTCGCCGTGCCGGGAAGCTTCCGCTTGACACGTCCCTCGAAGAGACGTACTGTTGCCGTCATAAACTGTAATTGCATTAGATACATTTACGTTCCCTTCTCGCATGGCTCGCTTGAAGGGGCGGATGGGAGGACGGCATGGCAAACGAGGAAGGGTCGGTCAAGGTGGTCATCACGGCCGACGACCAACGGGCGCTCGATTCGGACGCGTACCATTTGATCTCGTCCGAGGCCGCCGAAGACCTTATTGACCAGGGCGGCGTGACCGTCTTGGATGTGCGCTCGCCCCAGGAGTACGCCGACGGGCACCTGCGCGAATCGCTGAACATCCGCTACGACAGCCTCGACCCGCTGCCCGCCGAGCTCGAAGGCCTCGACCGGGGCGCTCCCGTGCTCGCCTACTGCCGCACCGGCAACCGCGCCCGGAAATCCTGCGCGCAGCTCATCAACAACGGCTTCACCAACGTGTACAACATGGACAAGGGCATTCTCGACTGGGCTGGCGTGACGGTGGCTTGGTAAAGGGGCACATCCGCCGAAGAACGGTCGCCCGATGCCCGATGTCAAGCCGTTCAACAACATTTTAACCGTATTGACATGGGGTTACTCTCCAACGACGATAACAACGCCAACTATTGCTCAAGGAGAGGAGCCGATCCATGGCCGTCGAAGCGTACTGCATGAAGTGCAAGGAAAAGAAAACCATGAAGGACCCCGTCGCGGGCACGACGAAGAACGGCAAGCCCATCACGAAGGGCACGTGCCCGGTATGCGGCAGCACCATCTGCCGCATCGGCAGCATGAAGTAGCGGCCGGCCTCAACCGGCGCGCTCGCGCTTCGCGCGGGCCAAACGCAAGCATTCATTCAAAGCAAGGGGAGCCTTTAGCATGGAAGTTACACCAATGAAGAAATACGCCGCGGAGGCGTTCGGCACGTTCGTGCTCACGCTGTTCGGTTGCGGCAGCGCCGCCGTGGCGGGCGCGACGCTGGGCACGCTGGGCATCGCCATGGCGTTCGGCCTGTCCATCATCGCCATGGCGTTCGTCATCGGCAACGTGTCGGGGTGTCACATCAACCCGGCCGTGTCGTTCGGCCTGTTCTTGGACAAGCGCCTGTCGGGCAAGGATCTGATCGGCTACTGGATCGCCCAGTTCATCGGCGGCATCGTGGCAGCGGCCGTGCTGGCGCTCATCATCAGCATGTGCGATCTGGGCGGCGTGCTGGCCACCGGCCTGGGCTGCGACGGCTACGAGGCCGCGTCGGCCGTGGGCATCTCGCTTGTGGGCGCCCTTATCGTCGAGGTCGTGCTCACCTGCATCTTCGTGCTCAGCGTGCTGGGCTCGACGGCCGACGAGCGCACGGCGCCCTACGCCGGCATCATCATCGGCCTCACGCTGGCGTTCGTGCACATCATGGGCATTCCGCTGACGGGCACGTCCGTGAACCCGGCGCGCAGCTTCGGCCCGGCCCTCATGATGGCCTTCAACGGCGATATGACCGCGTTGTCTCAGGTGTGGGTGTTCATCGTGGCCCCGCTCGCGGGCGCCGCGCTGGCCGCGCTCGTGTGGATGGGCCTGAAGCAGAAGGCCAAGAAGTAGCCTTTGGGCGAACGCCCTGCGGAAAGCGGCCCCTTCGGCATATGCGCGGAAGGGGCCGCTTTTGTTTGGCGCGAACCGATGTCCCGCAGAGCAGCGCCGGCCGCACGCTACTTCAAGAAGGGAAGCCCACCGCTCAAGCGCAGCTTCTCCACCACGGAGTACGTCGCGGCGCCGTGACCTTTCAAGCAGACGATGCAGATGGGCACGGCCATGGCGTCCTCCGAAGCCATAAGCCGCACCGTCAGCAGCGGGCTCGTGCGCCCAAGCGCGGGAATGCCCGTAGTGAAGATGAGGCCGCCCTCGCTTAGGAACTTCACGACGCCTTCCAACGCAAGCTCGACGAAGTTCAGACGCGCCTCTCGCTTGCGATAGTTTTCGACGATGGTGTCGTTGGCGCGATCGAACCAGCTCGAACGCGCTATCGGGTACGGAGCGAGGTCGTCCAAAGCGACCACGTCCTTGGCCGTAAGCGGATGGCGAGAGCCCATCATGACGCCGGCGGGAACGGTGCCGACAGGAAAGCAGTCAATGTTGGCATGGTTGAAGGCCCCCACGGTGACCAACGCGTCGAACGTGCCGTCGACCAGCCCCTGGTACCCCGCCCCTCCCGTGGCAAGATCGCAAGTGACATCGATTCCAAGCTGGCTCTTCATGAACGCCACGGTGTTTTCGCGCACCAGCTCGTTCCCGGGAAACGCCGGCGTGTTCAACGCGAGCCGCAACCGACTGAGCACGCCTCCGCACTCGCCGTACGCGGCAGCGAACGATTCGAGCTCCATGAACCCCGTGATCACGCCTTGGGCCTTCTCGTAAAACGCTTGGCCGAACGGCGTGGGACGCACGCCACGGCTGCCGCGCACCAACAGGCTTTGACCCAGCTCGCGCTCAAGGTCGGCGATGGCCTTCGAAACCGCCTGCACGGTGACGTACAGCTCCTTGGCGGCCGACGACAAGCTGCCGCGTTCTATGGTCTTCGACAGGTATACGATTTGCTTGATATTCAACGACGCACCTTACAGAGCCAGAAAAGTAAGCACAGTAACTGGCTATTGTACTAGGCCCGCATACCGCCCACCGGTCATACGATCCATTCAAATATATTTTTAGGTATCTGCGATATTAAACTTGACAGAAACGAAGGCACCTGAACCAATCAAGCTTACTTCGTCGAAGCGGAGGGCGCGCCGCCGCCCAAAACCACCAGCTCTCCCGCCAGCCAACGTTCGAACGCAAGGTACGAAGATGTTTTGCGATCTTTCAAGCTCACCAGGCAGATGGGCACGGCCACGGCGTCGCCGGACGCAATGGGTCTTATCACCGTACCGGGGTACATCTCGCCCAACGCCGGGATGTACACCATGAGGCAAACGCCGTTTTCGACCATGATATGACGGTCGAAATCATGCGGATCGAGCGTGATGAAGCTCATGTCCGTCTTGCGCTTGCGGTACATGGTGACGATGGACTCGTTGAAATTGTCGAACTCCGACGACAGGGAAACGGGATAGTCCGCCAGATCGGCAAGGCTCACGGAATCCCGACCAGCCAAGGGATGGTTTTTCGCCATGACCACACCGGGGGAAACCGTGCCCACCGACACGCAATCGACGGTGGCGTTCGAGAACGCCCCGATGGTGATGAGCGCATCGTAGCCTCCCGCGCACAGCTTCGCGATGCCCTCGGTTCCGGTGTCCAAAGCGACGCTCACGTCGACGCCCAGGCCGCGCTTCGCGAACAGGGCGATGCTCGCACGCGCCTGCTCGTTTCCGTAAAACGCCGGCGAGCACAGGGCGAGGCGCAAGGCGCTTGTCGACTCGTGCTCCCGATACTCTTTGGCAAAGGCTTCGAGCTCGCTGAAGCCCTTCAGAACCACTGCGGCTTTCTGGTAAAACGCCTTGCCGAACGGCGTGGGGTGCACGCCGCGGCTCTCGCGCACGAACAAGCTGTGCCCCAGCTCGCGCTCGAGGTCGGCGATGGCCTTCGAAACCGCCTGCACGGTGACGAACCGCTCCTTCGCCGCCGCAGACAAGCTGCCAAGTTCGACAACCGACGCAAAATATCGGATCTGCTTGATATTCAATGGCTTCGCTTTCAAACCGCACCTCATGACATCTCCGTTAGAATTCTACTGCGCCGCTCTCGGCCCGCCTGCCCGACGGGACCCATTCAACTTCTTTTGAAACCCTTTTGTTACTCTTCTTCCGCACAGGGTAGCGGCACAACGACACCAGATCCCTATCAGCGGCACATTGTCGCCGGTCATCGGCCTACTTCCGCATGCGGAAACATCGAACGGCCACCGCCGGGCCAAGCTTGAAACGAACCTCGGGCCGCCTGGAAGGTTTGTGGCGAACCGCGTGCCGGCACGGCGGGTTCCCCCCGAAGCGATACCATGAGGCCAACCGCTGAGCGAACGAAGGGATCGCATGGGCCTCCTCAAGCAGAACGATTATGCCGATGTGCGCAGCGTGGGCATTCCCCGGGCGCTGCTGTACCACCGTTACGGCACGTTGTGGGAGGCGTTTTTTCGCGAGCTGGGACGCGAGGTGGTGCTCAGCCGCGAAACGGACCGTGCGCTCGTGGACGAGGGAAGCGCCCTGTCCGTGGACGAATGCTGCCTGGCTTCGAAAGCCTATCTGGGCCACGCCGCCAGCCTGGTGGGCGCCTGCGACGCGCTGTTCGTTCCGAGCATGGGAAACCTGGGGCGCCATCTGGGGTTCTGCACGAAGTTCCAAGCGCTGCCCGATTTGGTGGAGAACACGCTGCGCGACCGCAACGTGCGCGTGGCGTCGTGCTTGGTGGACGTGACCGAGGAGCACGCGCCCATGCGCGAGGCGTTCCTCGATCTGGCGAGCCGCTTCGGGGCAAGCCCCCGCGAGGCGAAGCGCGCCTGGAAGACGGCCTCGCACACTCAGGAGCGCGCCGATCGCGCAGCAGCGGGCGCGCAGGAACGGCTGCTGGCGTCGCTCGGATCCCTGCAAGGCAGCGAGCGGCCTTTGGCCATCCTGCTGGTGGCGCACCCCTATCTGGCTCACGACTCCTATCTGGGCGGCAGCGTGACGGACCCCCTCGAGCGCATGGGGGCCACGGTGCTCTACGCCGACGAGGCCGACCGCGAGCGCGCGCTCAAGGCCAGCTTCGACTTCTCGACCACGATGCCGTGGGTGGTGAACCGCGAGCTCATCGGCGCCATCATGCTTTTGCACGAGCACATCGACGGCATCGTGCTGGTGAGCGCGTTCCCCTGCGGGCCCGACTCCATGACCGACGACGCCATCATGCGCTGCATCCAGGGCAAGCCCATCTTGAACCTCACTATCGACGCGCAGAGCGGCACGGCCGGCCTGGAAACGCGCATCGAGAGCTTCGTGGACATCCTGCGCTACCAGAAGAAGGGAGGCTACGTGCATGACCGACACTGACGATACCGCTTCGGAACGCGGCGGCTCTGCTTCGACCGGACGGAGCCGCGCATGCGACGGTGCGACGACCTCTGCGGAGGGCGAGAGCGGGATCGGCGCGGACGTCGAGAACCTGCTCGGGCACGCCGACGGATCGGACGACACGCTGCGCGCCCGCATCGCCCTGCAGATGGAACGCAAGCGCCCGCCGCGGCTCGTGCTGCCGCGCCCGCGCCCGAAGCGCGACCGGCACGCCCGCACGCGCGTGGCCTTCCTGCGCTACAGCTACTACGACATCGTGTTCAAGTTCTTCGTGGAACACGTGCTGGACGCCGACTACCTGCCCCTGCCCGAGCCCACGAAGCGCACGGTGGAGTTGGGCAGCCGCAACTCGAGCGACTCGGTGTGCGCCCCGTTCAAGCACATACTGGGCGACTACCTGGAGGCGCTGGAGCTGGGGGCGGACGTGCTCGTGCAGTTCGCCGGCCCCTGCCGCCTGGGCTACTACGGCGAGCTGCAGGAATCCATCCTGCGCGACATGGGCTACGAGTTCGAGATGCTGAACTTCGCCACCGTCACGGGCAAGCCGCTCACGGAGTACATCGAGGTGTGCAAGAAGAAGGTGAACCCCAACCTGTCCGTGCCGCACGGCGTGCGCGGCATGCTGATAGCGTTCCAGATGATCGAGTACCTTGACGAGGCGCAGGACTTCTACCTAGCCCACGCCGGCTTCGAGGCCGAGCGCGGTTCGTTCGACCGCGCGCTGGCCGCCTACCACGCTGACATGCGCACCGTGGTAAACGAGTACGACCTGATGGACGCGCACAAGCGCGGCATGGCGGCGCTGCGGGCGCTGGAAGTGCGCGTGCCCGTGAGGCCGCTGCGCGTGGGCGTGGTGGGCGAGTACTTCACCGCCGCCGACCCGCGTTCGAACCTGGGGCTGGAGCGCAAGCTGCTGGACATGGGCGTTGAGGTGCACCGGATGCTGAACATGACGAACCGCAACCTGCGCTACCACGAGAAGAACCTGCGGGCGGGCATCTCCGACTACGTGCGCTACGACATGGGCCCCACGTCGAGCATGACCATCGCCGCCACGCTCAAGTACGCGCAGGAGGGGTTCGACGGCGTGGTGCACCTGAAGTCGTCGGGCTGCACGCCGGAAGTGGACTGCATTCCCGTGCTGCAGCAGGTCAGCCACGACACGGGCATGCCCATTTTGTATTTGAGCTACGACTCGCAGACCAGCGACACGGGCCTGGACACCCGGCTCGAAGCGTTCTACGACATGCTGGCCATGAAGAAGGAGAGAACGGCATCATGACGGACGCCTACCTGGGCATCGACATCGGTTCCATTTCCACGAAGGGCGTCGTCGTGGACGCCGACCGCACCATCGTGGCGCGGTCGTATTTGTGGACGGAGGGCAACCCGGCGGACGCGGCTCGGCGCGTGGTGGCCGACCTGGCGTCGCAGATCGACCGCGACGTTGTGCGGGTGCGCGCCGTGGGCACCACCGGCAGCGCGCGGCGCCTCGTGGGCGCCATGCTGGGCGCGGCCGTGGTGAAGAACGAGATCACCGCGCACGCCGTGGGCACGACGTACCTGCACCCGGACGTGCGCACCATCTTGGAGATTGGCGGGCAGGACTCGAAGATCATCTGCGTGGAGGGCGGCATAGCCGTGGACTACGCCATGAACACGCTGTGCGCGGCCGGCACGGGCGCGTTCCTGTCCAGCCAAGCGCACCGCCTGGGCGTGGAGGTGGAGGAGTTCGGCCCCATCGCGCTCACGTCGAAGCGGCCGGCGAACATCGCCGCGCGCTGCACCGTGTTTGCCGAGAGCGACCTGGTGCACAAGATACAGGTGGGCTACGCGCGCGAGGATATCATCGCCGGGCTTTGCCGCGCCGTGGCGTCGAACTACCTGAACAATGTGGGCAAGGGCAAGAAGATAACCGCCCCGGTGGTGTTCCAAGGCGGCGTGAGCAAGAACGTGGGCGTGGTGCGCGCGTTCGAGGACATGCTGGGCATGGACGTGCTCGTGGATCCCGACGGCCACCTCATGGGCGCCTTCGGCGTGGCGCTCTTGGCCGCCGAGGCGAGCGCGGGCGCGGGACGCGGGACGGCTCCAGCCGGGGACGGCGACGGCGGCGAAGGAGACGGCGAGCCCTTCCGCGATGGCGCGTTCGACTTCGACGCCGTCGGGGATTTCGCGTTCAAGACACGCGAGATCGAGTGCTCCAAGTGCGCGAACCACTGCGAGATCATCTGCGTCTACCGCGACGACGCGCTCATCGACTCCTGGGGCAACCGCTGCGACCAGGGAGCCGTGAAGGCGGGACTGTAGATCCGCGCGCGGGCTGACCCGGACACCCTTCGAAGCGCCCGCTCGCGCACGGCGCGAAAACCGACCATCCGGGCTGGCTTCGCTGGCGGGTCGCCGCCCGCACGAGTTGGCGCAGGAGCAGGTCGCCACCTGCACGGGTGGCCGCGGGACAGGTGGCCGTCCGGGTTGTACGCGTGGCGTCGCTGCCCAGGTTGGCCACAGGGCGTCGCCGTTCGGGTTGCCCGCAGGGCGTCGCCGTCCGCCGGGTTCCCCTTTCAGCCGCAGCACGGAATGCAGCGCGCGCGAAACAAGTGCAAAGTTAACCATGGTTTCGGAGTAAAAATCACGGTAGGGCACCGCGGCGGCTCCTGCACCCCGGAGGAGCGATCGCGTTTCTCCTGATGGCGTTTTCTTGCTTTCCCACGAAAGGCGCAAAGGGCCCTTCAAGAGGCACTTTGCAGCCGAAAAGCGGTACCCAACCGTGATTTTTGACCCGAAAATGATCTTCTTCGCGCACCGGTCCCGCGCTTTCTCTCCGCAGAACCTGCAACCGGGCTTTTCCGCACCGCGTCTAGCTCAGCCAGTGCACGCGGTCTTCCTCGTAGCGGTCCTTGCCCTTCGCGGCCGGCTCGACCTCGGGGCGGCCGAGCGCGATGACGGCGAACGGCTCGAGGCCTGCCGGGGCGCCCACGATCTCGGACACGGCCGCCATGCGGTCGGGCTCGGGCGCGATCCCCATCCACACGGCGCCGAGCCCCAGATCGACGGCTTCCAGCAGGATGTTCTCCACGCAGGCGCTCATATCCTGCACGGCTATCTCGGGGAAGCGCAGGCCCTCCGTGCGCATGCACGGCACGATGGCGCACGCCGCACCGGCGGCCGGCTTCGCGTAGGGGCTCGCCTCCGACAGCAGCTGCAGCGTGGCTCGGTCGCGCGCCACGTAGAACTCCCATGGCTGCTGGTTGCCGCCCGAAGGCGCCGCCATGCCCGCGCGCAACAGCGCGCGCGCCTCGTCGTCGGTCACCGGTTCGTCGGTGAATCTCCGCACGCTCGCCCGCTTGAAAATTGCGTCCACCATGTGATGCCTCCTTCACCTTGCCGGTCAACTGGACTCATGATACTGCTTGCCGGGTTCGCCCTTGCTTTTTGTTTCCTCATAATCATTTCGGGTTTAGCTTCATTCCTTTTCTAAACCGCACTTGCCAGCCCCATTCGAATTGCCCTCGCTTAGACAACGAGCGATTACGGTGCTATTTGAACTTCGTCGCAATAGCACTTGCGGCACCGACCAAACCCATAACGCCGCACGCAAACGCCAGCAGACCCCAATTGTTTAGCCGAACACCCAAAAAGAAGGGCGCAGCCAGCCCTGAAAACAATTCTCCAAAGCATTGAACGAACATGTAAACGGAAACGGCTATCGTGTAAAAACGCTGGTTATTGATCACCCTCGTAATCGACGCCAAGGTGGATACAAATACAGGCGTAGCAAACAAGCCCATTGCCGTTGCCGCAACCCAAAGCATCGCACCTTGTGAGGTGAAGAGCATCACCGTGGTAATCATATTGGCAAAAAGAGCGAGCACAAGGATTTGTTTCGCGCACCCGAATCTGTCGATCAGAGCACCGCCGATAGGACCTGTCGCCATGGAGAGGAGCATGGGTATAGTAGTGACGAAGCCCGAAACGGATGCGTCCATTCCCGTGCTTTGCATGTAGCTTGGCGCGTAGCTCATAATTGTGAAATTGAGAAGATTGAAACTCAGCCAAGCAACCAAGAAAAGCACGAAGTTGCGACTTGGCTTGATTTTTCCAACTCGAGCCTTTACGCCCCCCGTTTCCCTCTTTGTCGCAGGCACGCTTTTCGGAAGCGGAACGAACGCCAGAACCAAACCCGCAACAACCGCAAGGGGAACGACGAAAACAAGCCATAGGCCCGCAAATCCCATTGGCCCGAAATAAATCGTAGGAGCCAAAACCTCGCCAATGAATGCTCCGAGGGGAATCCACGCCCCCCAAATGCCATTCGCCAAACCTTGCTTTTCTTCTGGAACCACTTGCTTGATCGCTATAGGCCCCGCCACGCAAATAATCGCGAACCCCACGCCTTCGACTCCGCGAGACAAAACAAGAGGAAGCGGTTGCTCGAAAGCGAGCCCCAGCAGAGATCCGGCAACGCTGAAGAACGAAGCTACGAAGATTGCCTTTTTGACTCCTATCTTGCCAGTCAACGGGCCGGAGGCAAGCGCCATCACCGCACCCGAAAGCGTGAACATGGTAATGAGCCAAGGGCCCAATTCTCCGGTTAATCCCTTGTCGACGATCAGGCTCGAAAGAACCGTTGGGACCTTGTATTGAACCGCGGCGAAAAAAGTGGCAAGCAGCATGAGGACCGTAGGGATCAGCAAATATCGAAGGGTACCGCCCTTAGCTTGCACATCGTTTTCGTTCCCATTCAAAAAATCAGATCTCCCTTCCGATAGCAAAGGGGAACGTCGGAAAAGTCGCCCGACGTTCCCCTTCTTCAATACGCAATCACTTGGTTTTTGCAACCTTTTCTTTCTTTTCGATTGCCGCGGCTTCTTTGTTATTGATGAGCAAACAACAGAGCGCGCCGAGCAAGCCGATTATCAAACACGGTAGTCCGGCCGCCGACCAAACGTTGCCGGCGGCTTCAACGACGGTTCCGATGACCATAGGGCCCACTGCGATACCCGCGTTTTGGAACAAGGTGACCAACGCCACGACAATGCCGATGTAAACGGGCCTTGGAATAGTATCCGGACCGATTGTGAACAGCGAACTCGAGATAAATCCCACGAAGAAGCCCGCTACGACCATCGCAAGAGCAGCGACCATCAGAGAAGGAGCGAAAAACGCGAGGGCAGCTCCGAATCCGAGGCCGGCGAGACCGATGGCGGGGAGATATTTACGGTTTTTTATACCAACTTTATTGAGTAGGACGCCGTTCAAAACGATGGCGGGAATCATCACTGCGCTCAACAAGCTGACTATAAGAGTTGAGAAATCGAGAGAGGCGCCATACGTCTCCACCAAAGCCGTTGGCATGTAGGTAGTCAAACCGTAAAACGTGATGTCGAAGCAGAGGAAAGCAACGAGGACGCACCACAAACTCGGAGTTTTCACAAGCTTTTTCACGCTCACCTTCTCGGCCGTCTCATTGGATTCTTTCAACTTTGCGGTGTGCGATTCCGTATAGGGACGCTGGTTGGAAAGCCGGGCAAAAACAACGACGAGCGTGATTGCGCTCAACACCGCGCCAAGCCACCAAACAGCATGCCACGAAAAAGACTCGGTGAGGAGCGGAGACACGTTCAGCATGAAAAAGCACGCGATCGGATACATGCAAACCATGATCGCAGTCGGTAAGCCTCTTTTGTCCGGCGTAAACCACTCATCGATAATGAAGGCGCAAATGACTCCGAGGATACCAATGCCCGCACCGCTCAGAACGCGAGCAAAGCACAGCACGGCGAAGGATTCCGTCACTCCCCCAAGGATGCCAGAAACAAGCGGCAGGGCGACCGCCAAGGCCATGGTAAGTTTTGGCTTGATTTTCGTAAGGAGCCAAGCTGCCGGAAGCGCCGCCAAGAGAGAGGCCCACCCCAACGCGCTCATGAGCCAGCCTCCGTCGACCACGCTCAAGCCCATATTCTCAGATAAAATCGGGAGAATTGGAGGCACCCTCTGCTCGGAAGTTTCAACGACGAAAAAACAGAGACAAACGATGACGGTAACCGCCCAGGATTTTTTGCTATTCAAACGCGAGTCTTCCACGATCTTCCCCTTTCTTGATACAAGCTAACCTGCAAAGTTATGGGTTGAGCGCAAGCGCGTTTCGCATGATTCATGCTTCATGCGAAGCTCGGGGCTCCGCAAAGCTTCGCGAGGCACCTCCGTCACGTCCTGCGCGCTGTCAAAGAGATCGTCGAGTCCCTCTCTCTTTTTCATAAGCTCAACGGCTTTTTCTGCGTCGTACGAAACGATTCGCTTTCTGTCGGCGGCGGCTTTTACAATGAAATTGGGCGACGTAACCGGCTCGGGCATCTGATCGAGCCATCGCGACGTGCCGTACTTTGCGGTCATTTCGTCCACCGGGCCGAAATCGAGAGCCCTGAGCGGACAGGATGCCACGCACACGGGAATATGCCCCTCGTTGAGCCGGTCGACGCACATGGTGCATTTGCTCATTTTGGTATCGGAACCGTCGTCCGCGAACTTCGGGGAGCCGTAAGGGCAGGCCTCGTAGCAGGCTCGACAACCCATGCACGCATCTTGGTCAACAAGAACGGCGCCGTATTCGCCTTCTTTCGTAACCGCCCCGACAGTGCAAGCTTTTACGCAAGCGGGATCGTCGCAGTGCGCGCAGGGGAAAGCCAAGCCGCGAAGCCTTATGTCGGGAAACGCGCCTTCCTCCCATTCGTAAACCGACATCCATTTCTCGGGTCCAGCCTCAATCCCATTCCAGTCTTTGCAAGCGACCGAGCAGGCATGGCACGAATAACAGCGACTTTGATCGAAATAGAACGCGTACTGGCCCATCTCTATCGCCTCTCTCCCTCGACAAGCTTCTCCACCTGCACAAGCCCATGCTTGATATTGACTCCCACGGCATGCGGCAGATGGACATCGTCCGTCATCACATTTGTCGAGCCCGCATAGTCGACTCCTTCGGGCATGAGGCTCGTTTTCTCCCGGCCGCCTTCGTACCAGCGACCGTGATAAACCAAAACCGTTCCAGGCGACATACGTTGGGTGATGTAGACGGGCAGCCTCATCTCTCCTTTATGGTTGAATATGCGAACCATGTCGCTCTTTTCGATGTTTCGTTTCGCAGCATCGGCGGGATTGATCCAAACCGCGTGTTCGTAGCAGTCGTTCAGCAAAGGGTTCTTGTCATTGCACGATTGCTGCCTGAACATGGAAACGGCCGTGGTCAACACAAGCGGATAACGCTCGGCTTTTTTATCGTAGAATGAATCGAGAGGCTTTCCGTCGGGCATATAGGCAAGCTCCCAACGTGGCATCGGATCCATGTAGCCACCGAATCTCGTGTCTTTTCCGTTCGATTCGATCAGGGTTTGCGAGACGAATTCGATCTTCCCTGATTTGGTGTTCTCATAGGGGTTTCTGTCGGTCCATTGGTAATCCATGAAAGCGTGAAAAGGCACCTCTATGGGAATGCGGACGATGGGCATTTCGAGGAACTCGTCCCAAGGTTTGATTTCGGCTCCGAGATTCTCCATTGCGAGCCGGTAATCAGCGTACCACTTTTCGTAGGCTTCATGATAGATGTCATCCACCCTCGCATCCCACTCGTTCCAAGGAACGTTCTTGAGACGGGGGCAATACCGATCCGCAATGCCAAGTCGACTTGCCAACGCCGACCATACCCAATCGACGGAACGTATTTCGCCAGGCGGATCAACCACTTTTTGCGCGTACATGAAGTAATTGTGCATGCCCCCGGGACCTTGCATGAACCTATTTTGGCCTAGCAGGTACTCGTCGGTCGATTCGAACATGTGAACAGGCGCCGGAAGCACGATGTCGTAAGCGTCCATTGTCTGCTGCTTTTTGTTCCAGAGCCAGCCCCAGCTGAAGTAGGTCTCCTTCAAAGCTCGAATGCATTTATTCGTATCGGGTATGCCGTTCGCGAAATTATTGAGACCGATGAGCATTTGTATATTCGGAACAGGGCTTTCGGGCGGACAGCCGATAGCTGCCCGATATTCTTCCTCGGAGAGTGCGCCTGATTCCATATCTTTGCGCATGAGGATCGCGTCTGCAAGCTTGTTGTGATTGAGGCAGATGGGCGCTTCGTAGTCGCCTGGCTGCTGGCCGAATTCGGGCTCCGGCACAGGCATGCGTTCGGGCGTCCAAATGCAGATGCCGCTTTCGCACCCACCGGCAACGTCGATGTTTCCCGTCATGCTCTGCAAAAGCATCGCCATGGAAGCGACGTACTCTCCTCCGTGCCGTTTCGAGACCGAGTATTGAAGCTGCAGGTGAGTCGGCTTCGTCGCACCGTATAGCCGCGCAATATCTCGTATGGTTTCCGCAGGCACGGCGCAAATGCCCTCTGCCCATTCCGGATTCCTGCAAATGCCGTCCTCGCCCCCCATGACGTATGCGCGAAATTGGGCAAAACCCTCGGGCTCGACATGCTCGGCTACGTAATCCGCGTCATAGAGGTTCTCTTCGAAAAGAACTTGCGCCATTGCCAACATCATTGCCATATCCGTGCCGGGCCGAATGGGAATCCATTGATCCGCAAGAACCTCGGCGCTCGTCGTGTAGCGAGGATCTATCAGAATGATGGGAATGCCCTTTTCACGTGCGAGCTTAAGATAATAGGCAACATAGCCGTACCAGCTCACAAGAGGATCCATGCCCCATAGAATGATGAGCTTGGAATTGAAAAGATCCGGCGCCTCGAACCCGACCTCGCCGATGTAGCCTTTTCCGGAAAACATCTTTCCGACATCGTAGCCAAGATGCCTATACTCGGCCGTCGCTTGCGCCGGGGCGGAATTTTCGCCCCATGCGCCCACCCCCGCATGAAGGTAGGGTGCGAAAGGAAAGAAGCAGCGATCCCAAAACGAATCGAGATGCAGGATGCTGTGCGGGCCAAATCGTTCTATGACCTCCTTTATCTGGGCGGCGATGGTGTCGAGAGCCTCGTCCCAGCTGACCCTTTCGAAATCGGACGACTCACCCTTCTTCCCCTTGCGCCGCATCGGATACAAAATGCGATCGGGATCGTCGAGCGACTTCTTCCATGCATGGCCCTGAACGCAAGGCCGGGCCTGGAGCATGCCCGCTCTGACTGCGTCATCCCCGACGTTTTCGCGCCCCATTCCCGCATTGATCGAATCGTCCGGCTCAATGGCGGTAATCTTGCCATCCTTCGTCCGGCACTTCAAGATGCACACCGCATCCCAGCAGCCGTTCTGATAGCACGTCGTGTAACGCACCTCTTCACCTTCGTGCCGTTTCGCCAACTTTTGGACAATCTCGTTCTGATCCATGCTCCCCCTCCCTCTCTCATCTGCTTTCCTGCCCGGTCGCATGATTGCTTGCGCGCTGGGCTTTCACTTGGAATATACGAGCGCGGACTGGAATCGCCCTAGCACCGTTTTGGAATGCCCCTCTCGCAAACCAGGAATACGCCTGCACGGGCTTCTCACCGATCTTCATTGGGCTATGATGATTTCGAATAAGCGCTGCCTCCAAACCGAAGAACGGGCGTTTATACTGCAATAAGGGGTAGAGGGGTAGCTATGAACATCGATTTAATGAATGAGTTTATTGAGTTCTCGAAGAGCCTCAACGTCAGCGCCGCAGCAAAGAGCCTCTTCGTGTCCCAATCAACTCTCAGCAAGCATTTGAAGGCCCTGGAAGAAGAGGTCGGAGCCCAGCTTATCGACAGATCGCCCGCTTCAGGATTGAGGCTTACCGAGGCGGGCAAAGTGTTCTTGGATGCCTGCAGCCTCATTTCGCATTCCTACGATGTCGCGCTTGAGAATTGCCATAAGCTCTCGCGCAGCCCAAAGAAGATCTCGATTTTGAGACCTTGCACTATAGACGCAAGCTCAGAGCTCATTTACGAGGTCTATCGCAACATGCAAAAGGATCACGACGATATCTCCGTCAGCCTTTTGCAAATGGGCGGCTACTCCATGATCGAAAACCTTACCATGGGGCGCGTTGACTGCACGACATCCCATATCGTTTCACCTATGCAAAAGGCAGAGTTAGAGGCAAAGAACGTCAGCCTTATTCCCTTGCTCGAAGACGACGTCTACGTTTGGGCGCAGAAGGATTCAGAGCTGATAGCGAAAGAGCACCTGTATGTGAGAGACCTGATAGACGTTCCGATACTCGTACCTGCAAGCAGAATCTACATGGACCTGCACGAATGGTATACCTTTCTCTGCGCTAAAGCGGGTTTCAAGCCCTTGCTTGCCTACAGGGATGTGAACGATATGTACGAACTCATGAATACCAACCTCAAACACGGCATCATGGTTCTCACGTCAGAAGCAACTATGGGCGACCCCGTCTTCGAACTGCAATCAAACCTTGCTTTGAGGCCATTCGAGGATAACGACCTGAAAAACATTCTTTACCTTGCGTTTATGAAAGACAACGACAACCCCGCTTTGCAAGTTCTCATCGATTGCATCAGGAGCCACGAATACCCTGTTTTCAAGGGGAAATCCGTTACCGACATCATTGAGCGATAGCCGCTCGCCGCATCGAGGAGGGCGTCGGGCATCGCCTCAAACCTATCAGCCTTCGAGAGCGCGGAATGAAACGGGGGCCGATCGCGAAAACGAAGGGATGCCTGGGCAGATCATAGGGGGGATCGCATCAAACGACGTCGAAAACGCCCTTCGTAGACCCAGGCTTGCCCCGCCCTAACGTGGCGATCGCGGAACGCGCGCAACGACGACTTTGATGCAGCAACGGTTTCAGCGCAGCAAGCAGCCGAGGCTCGCGTTTTCGCGCTTCGCGCGAACGGGCGATCAGGAGATCGCCCCTACGGGGTCCATGAGGCATGCGGACTTTTCCGCGGGCGCTGGCGTTCGCGCGAAGCGCGTAATCCGCCGCCCAGGCTTCCCCGGCAGGCGAGCGCAGCGGTGCCTGCCATGCGGCCGCAGGCCGCATAACGAACTCCCAGGTGGACCGCGCGAGAGCGAAGCGACCCGCGCTTCGCGCGCAAGCGCGAAAACTGCCCGCCCAAGTTGGCGTAGTAAGTCAGCGAGGCCCGCCCTCGTGCCCGAGATCGCAGGGATCGCGGGCGACGCGTACTTTGGTACGCGAGCCCGCGGGATCGCCGCGAGATCGGGTGCGAGGACGGGCCACAGCGTCGGCTTCGTTCCGGCGGCCGACAGGCCGCCGGAACCCGAACCGCAACGTCGAGAGGTTCCGCGGGCCGTAGGCCCGCGGAACCAACCTACATCAGTTTCGCCACGTTCTGGGCGAAGGCGACCGGGTCGTCGATGGGCATGCCCTCGACCAGCAGCGCCTGATTGTACAGCAGGTCGGCGTAGAGGCGCACCTTGTCGGTGTCGCCGGCCTCGTGGGCGGCTTTCAGCGTATCAAACACGGGGTGCTTGGCGTTCAGCTCCAGCACGCGCTGCGACTTCACGCCGTCGGGGCCTTCGGGGCCCTTCGACAGCACGCGCTCCATCTCCAGCGACACAGGGCCCTCGGTGGTGACGCAGGCAGGGGCGTCGGTGAGGCGGGCGGACACGGCCACCTTGGTCACCTGCTCGCCCAGCGCATCTTTCAGGGCCTTGAACAGGCCCTCGTTCTCCTTCGTGGCCTCTTCGGCTTCCTTCTTCTCGTCCTCGGTGGCGAAGTCGAGATCGCCCGATGCCACGTTCTTGAGCTCCTTGGCGCCCTCGCCGTCCTCGTTCGCGCCGTAGTCGCGCATGGCGGTGAAGCAGAACTCGTCAACGTCCTGCGTGCACAGCAGCACGTCGTAGCCCTTGCCCAGCACCGTCTTCACGATGGGCATCTTGTTCAGGCGCTCGACCGAATCGCCGGCGGCGTAGTAGATGGCGGGCTGGTCGGCGGGCATGCCCTCCACGTACTCGGCCAGCGTCACGAGCTTGTCCTGCTTGGCGGAGTAGTACAGCAGCAGGTCGGCCAGCGTGTCCTTCTGCGCGCCGTAGCTGGCGTAGATGCCGTATTTCAGGCCGCGGCCGAAGTTCTCGAAGAACGCCTCGTAGCCCTCGCGGTCGTTGTCGCGCATGTCCTCCAGGTCGGACGTGATCTTCTTCTCGATCTTCTTGGCGATGGCGCGCAGCTGGCTGTTGTGCTGCAGCGTCTCGCGGGAGATGTTCAGCTGCAGGTCCTGGCTGTCCACCACGCCGCGCACGAAGTTGTAGTAGTCGGGCAGCAGCTCCTCGCACTTCTCCATGATGAGCACGTTGGAGCTGTAGAGCGCCAGGCCCTTCTGGTAATCCTTGCTGTACAGGTCGAACGGCGCGCGGCTCGGCACGAACAGCAGTGCGTCGTAGGACAGCGCGCCCTCGGCGTGCACGGAGATGGTGCGGGCCGGGTCGGCGAAGTCGTGGAAGTCGGTCTTGTAGAACTCGTCGTACTCCTCCTGCTCCACCTCGGACTTGCGGCGCTTCCAGATGGGGATCATGGAGTTCACGGTGTCGAGCTCGGTGTAGTTCTCGAACTGCGGCACGTAGTCGTCGCCGGCGTCCTCGGGCTTCGGCAGCTCGCGCGACTTCGTCACCTCCATGCGAATGGGGTAGCGCACGTAGTTGCTGTAGCGCTTCACCAGGTCCTTCAGGCCGTATTCGGACAGGTAGGCGTCGTAGTTGTCGTCGTCGGTGTTGTCCTTGAGCGTGATGATGACGTCGGTGCCGTGCTCGGCGCGCTCGGCCGGCTCGATGGTGTAGCCCTCCACGCCGTCGCTCTCCCACGCCCACGCCTCGTCGCTGCCGTAGGCCTTCGACACCACGCGCACGCTCTTGCCCACCATGAACGAGGAGTAGAAGCCCACGCCGAACTGGCCGATGATGTCCACGTCGTCGCCCTGCACCTCGTCGTTCTCCATCTTGAACGCCATGGAGTCCGAGTGCGCGATGGTGCCCAGGTTGCGATCGAGCTCGTCCTTCGTCATGCCGATGCCGCTGTCCGACACGGTGACGGTGCGGGCGTCCTTGTCGAAGCTCACCTGGATGGCCAGCTCGTCCTTCGAAAGCTGGATGGACTTGTCGGTGAGGCTCTTGAAGTAGAGCTTGTCCACCGCGTCCGACGCGTTCGAGATGAGTTCGCGCAGGAAGATCTCGCGGTTCGTGTAGATGGAGTTGATCATGAGGTCGAGCAGCTTCTTGCTCTCTGTTTTGAACTTGCGCATGGTGGCGTGCCTCTCCTTCGTCTGGAACAGTTGCTTCCACGGCAAGACCGCCGGACGGGCCACCCCCGACGCGCAGCGCGCATCGACCCGTCTTAGCAGTCTAAGCCTTCAAGTGCTAACACCGAATTGTAATACGACCCCGATGTATGTCAAGCGGCACCTTATTACCGGCAGATTTATCGGATCTTTCCGATGCACCGCGTTCCTACGAGAACTATCGCGTCAACAGCTTCCTCCAAGGTGACCGTGCGGGCGAACGAGTTCTCGTCTGCATAGGCCACCCATAAGTTGGCGATAGCATCGGATTCAAGCAACTCGTGGCAAATTCTCTCATAGTCGACAATAAGGGCCTCACTGCCGCGATGCCGTACCGTATTGGCGACGGCCCGTCGCACGTCGTTCCAGTCGAGATCGTCCTTGTAGATCTGCATCAGACGCGCAAGGTCATACAGATCTCTCGCCCTGGTCGTAGTAACTCCGCGCTTAACCAAGGCCTCAAACTTCTCGGCGATTGACGTAGCGAGAGGATAGGACATAACGAGAACGCTGCCCTCGTCGAACATCAGGGGGAACGGATATGCAACCGCAGACGGCGTGATGGAGTCGCCGCACGTGAGATCAATCTTCATGGGAGCGCTCATGCGACCGAATGTCGCTTTGATGTGGGCGCGTAGCCCACCGTATTCATCGTCGTCGCGAATGGGCTCAACGTAGTCGAATGCAAACAAGATGCCGTCATCTGCCTCTATTCCGCAGATCTCCGACACCATGTGCTCCGCCGTTTTCTCGTCCAAGCTCACGGAACGCAACGTCGCATCCATGTCCATGGTGGTGCGGTTGGCAACTCCCATGAGCGACGCTATGAGCAACCCTCCCTTTAGTATGAAACGATCGTTGTAAGGGCTTTGGGACAAGCGCACCAAAAAGCGCTCGAAAAAATACATCTGCATGACCTCTTGGGCCTTGAGGCCGTGCCGTTTCGCCAAAGCCTTGCATTTGCCTCTTAGGCTTGCATCGTTCGACACCGTCACGACAACACCTCCGTGTATCTTCTCAAGTCGTCGGAAAGGCCAAAGGCATCGGCGTAGCGGGCAAGTTTGGGAAGGTTCTTTTCTTTTGATCTCATGTAGGCGTTCAACACGTTGGAAAAAAGCTGCAACTCGGCCTTGCCTTGGCGTCGTTGACGCAAAAGATCGCAGATGCATCGCTCCGGATCGTAAAGCCTAATCGGAGTGCCTGTAGGTGACAGCCCCTCCTGCACGCCAAGTTCGAAACGCTTCCCAACGGACGTATGTATTCTTGTATCGGGAAACTCTTCGAGCAACGCGGGCGACTGATACCCTTGCGGACAGGTAACGTCCATCCGTGCGGGCACGCGGTCGGACAGCCCGTGCAGGTAGAGGGCGCTCCCGTGCGAGAACACCGCTTTCGGCCATCTGAGGGCAATGACGGCGAATGTGTCCAAGGGCACGGTGGTCAAAGCGTAAACGCCGCGCGTTTCGCGCTCAACAGAACCTTCGCGCTCAAGGAGAGCCAAAAGCGTGTTTGAGAAACCCGCCTCACGCGCTGCCTTGGTGGTGATGCGCCCACCCCGAGCTTCCATGAGTCGTATAAGATCGTCTTTCTTCATAAGCACCTTCATGTTAAGATACACGGTATAATTATATTATTCATAGTGTATATTAACACGATAGAAGCACCGAATCGAGGAAGATTCGACCCTTACTCCCTGCCCTTGTTGCACACCAGCAACCACTGGCTGCCGGTGGCGCCGGCGTGGGGGCAGCCGATGCAGGAGGGTTCCTCGCAGGTCTCGGCGGAGGGCGGGGCATCGAGGTCGGCCGCGGGGGACGCCAAGGCCTCGGCGATGCGCGGAGCCAGCACCGTGGGTGCTCCGGCGGCGCGTTCGGCCTCCATCGCGCGCAGCACCAGCGCGGCGAACTGGCGCATGCCGCGCGCCGTGGGATGCGTGCCCTCCAGGCCCTCGTAGTCGCGGCCGAGCGCGCGCACGTCGGCCACGCGGCAGCCTTGGCGGGCGGCGGCGCTGCGGATGGCGGCGTTGTAGGCGTCGAACGGAACGCCGCGCAAGCGGTACGCGAACGTGGAGCCGGCGCGCCCGACCACGCGGCCCGGGCACAGGGTGCAGCACCAGATTTCGGCGCGCGGGTAGGCGGCGCGCATCCGCGCGAGCATGGCCTCGTAGGCGGCCCCGAACCGCTCGGCCGCATCGGCGGGAGCCAAACCGGGTTCGCGTTCCTCGCCCAGCGCGGCAGCGTCCAGGCACACGGGCATTGCGCTGCCCCGGCCGGCCGCCTGGGCGTCCGCCCCGCCCCAGCCGTAATCGTTGATGCCGATGAACACGAGGACGACATCGGGGGTCTGCCCGTCGCGCGCGAGCGTCGCGATGCGCTCGGCGCTGTTGCCGGCCGGAAAGCCCGCGCCCTCCACCATGCTGCCCGAGTACGACCCGTTCGCCAGAAGCTCGCCGTCCAGCGCATCCACCACCTGCGCCCACCACGTGTCCTGCGGCGCAAGCACGCCGGTCGCCTCCAGCCGTTCGCTTTCGTAGAACACGCGAAAACCCTCCGGGTTGCACCCCTCGAACGTGCTGATGGAATTGCCCAGAATGGAGAACAGCCGCTTTTCCGTCATCGCTTGCCCTTCGTCGCCTCGTCGTATCCGGCCGCGCACGGCAGCGCGCGGCGGTTCGGCGACCATGATACTAGACCCGTCGCACACCCGCCACGGCGCTGTCCCGATCGGCGCGAATCGACAACGGCGCGCAACGGCGTTCGCGCAGCGTCACGCCTGCCGGCTGCACGCGGTACGATGCCGCGATCATCCGTTATACTGGCACCATGGAAGACGCTTCGAACATACGCAAGGCGCGGCTTTGGTGCGCCGTGGGGTTCACGAGCTACTGGGCCTGGCTGTTCCTTCTGCTTATCGCACAGGTATTCGGCGCCCCGCAGCAAACGCCGATCAAGAACGTATGGCTTTGGTGCACAATCGCCCACATCGCGGCCCTGATCGTTTTGGGCTTGCTCGCTCGAAGGCTCTCTCCGTATTGCGACAACACAGTCGTTGCCGCAGGCTCCCCTTCCATCATGGCGGCGGGAACGGGATTGCTGCTAGCAGGCATAGGCATGGATTCCGCGTTCCTGATTCTGTTCGCCCTCGTTTTCGTAGGCGTCGGCACCGCCGGCATGGTGCTGTGCTGGGGAGAGGTGCTCGCTGCGTTGAGCCCCGGCGGAGAGCAGCGAACCCTGCTGCTCTCTTGCCTGATGGCAAGCATCGCCGTCTACCTGATACTCGCCTACCTCCCTGCAGAGGCGTTCTACGTCGTGCTGTTCGCCATGCCCGCCGTCGCCGCGGTTCCCCTTCGAATTTGCACCCGCATGCTCGGCCCCCAACTGCACGCAAAGGAAGCCGACGAAGCAAAGCCCGAAAAGCTCACCTCGCGCTTCGGGCTCTTCTGCCTGATCTACTCGGTTCCGCTCGGGTTCTTCCAAGTGAAGTACACCATGAGCGGCGGCGGGCTGGTCGATTGGGTTCCCGTGCTCGTTCCCTCGTTCCTGATCCTCGCCGTCATCGGCGCGGCGGATTCGCAGCTCGAACGCAGGCGCGGTTTCAATTTCATACCCGCGATCGTCATACCGGGAGCCATCGCGGGACTGCTTTTGCTGGCGACCTTCAACGACGGGGACGCGCGGCCCGCCGGCGTGCTCATCTTCTCTGCCCAGCAGCTACTCACGGTCGTGCTGTATGCGCGCTTCGCCGCCATGGCCAGCCGGGGGAAGAACAACCCCGCAGCCGTGTTCGCTTTGGGCGTGGGGGCGACGGACGCGGGATTCGTGATCGGCATGTTCGCGGGGGAATCGGCGAACAGGGGCTCGTGGCCCCTGGACCTTACCCTGGGAATCGCCTACATCGTCGTGCTGGGCGGCTTTTTGGCAACCGGCTTGTTCCAACGCAAGGCGGGCGGCTCCGAAGAGCTCGCTCAACCCGTTACCGGCATCGACGGGCCGGACGATTTCAAGCGCGAATTGGCGGCCATTTCCGAAGAGCACGGGCTGACCGCTCGCGAGGAAGAGGTCCTGGGGCACCTGCTGCGCGGAAAGAGCGTCTCCGCCGTCGCCGCGGACCTCTTCCTATCTAAAAACACCGTGCGGTCCCACGTGGCCCACATCTACCAGAAGATGGACGTGCACACGCGCGACGAGCTGATCGAGCTGGTTGACGCGCGCTAACGGCAGCCATACGCCCAGATCAAACGTCTCATCCAGCATGCAAAGAGGAAAATCATCCAACCTGCATGAATACGGCTCGCCTGTATGACCCCTAACCTTGGAGGCACGTTGAAGGGGCGGCGGACGCGACCATCCTCGCTACCCGCCGCACGAACCAAGGAGGGCGTTATGACGTACGCAATGGATCGCCGGAAGTTCATCGGAGGCGCAGGGGTGCTCGCGGCCACCGGCATGCTCGGCATGATGGCAGGCTGCGCGCCGAACAAGCAATCGGGCGACGCGAAGAAAGAGACGACCAAACAGCAGGCGGCGACCCCCGACGAGACGCGCGAATGCGACATCGTCGTCGTCGGCGCAGGTGCCGCCGGCCTGGCAGCCTGCGTGGAAGCCGCGCAGCAAGGCGCGAAGGTCGTCTGCATCGAGCAGAACCCGCAGGCGGGCGGCAACTGCACCGGCGTCGAAGGCTGCTTCGGCATCGATTCGGGCATGCAAAAGGAACAGGGCGTCACGGCCGACCCCGGCTCGACCATCCGCATGGAGCTGCAGGCGTCGCAGCTGAAGGCGAGCGGCCCGGGATACGTCGACATGGTGCACGCATCGGGAAAGAACATCGACTGGCTCGTCGAGAACGGCGTCAAGTTCGGCGGTGTGGACGCCGACAAGGGCGACCTTATGGTGTTCCACCGCTTCGAAACCGGCTCGGGACAGGACAGCTATGTGGTGCCCATGGCGGCGAAAGCGGAGGAGCTGGGCGTGGAGTTCCTGTACGGCGCCAAGGCCCAGAGCCTTGTGCGCGAAGAAGGCGGACCCGTCACGGGCGTTGTCGCCGATACGGGCAAATCGGTCGTGCAGGTGAACGCGAAGGCGGTCATGCTCGCAACCGGCGGCTTCGCCGACAACGAGGAGTTCATGGCTGAAGCCGGGCTCGACGAAAGCAAGCGCAAGCAGGGCGGCGTGCCCGGGCACGACGGTTCGGGGCACATCATGGCGGTCGAAGCCGGAGCGAAAAGCTGCCGCGACCACGCCGCCTTCCTGGTCGCCGACTTCGTGCAGGGGCTCCCGGGGTATTACGAGAACGGCAAGTGGTGCTTCATGATCGGCGTTGCGGCGCCCTACGCCCTGTGGATCAACGAGAACGGCGAGCGCTTCATCAACGAAGACTGCCCGGCCACGAACATCATGCTCATGTTCGTGCCGTGCCTTAGGAACAAGAGCACGCACGTGTGCATGGACTCCGCCATGCTGGAGCAGTACCTGGCCGGCGATGCCGAGACGCAGAAGCAGCTCGACCAGGGCATAGCGAACGGCGAGATCGTGAAGGCCGACACTCTCGAGGCGCTGGCGAACGCGGCCGGGTTCGATGCGGACACGTTCGCGGCAACGGTCGAGGAGTACAACGGCTTCGCCGAAACGGGGTCGGACCGCAACTATGGCAAGGATCCCTCGATGCTGATGCCCCTCGCGCAGGCTCCGTTCTACGCGGTCCGCATCGTGGGCGAGGTGAACACCTCCATCGGCTCCATAAGCACCGACCGCTCGTTCCATGCGGTGGACGCAAACGACGAGCCCATCGAGGGCCTGTACGCCATCGGCGTCGAAGGCGCCATGCTCTGGAGCGACGTGTACACCATCAACGTCTCTGGCGGCTGCAACGCCAACAACGTCAACTCGGCGCGCACCGCCGTGCGCAACGCGGTGGAGACGCTCCTCTAGTTCAGCGTGCCCGGCACGCTCGAACCGATCACGCGAAGGCCCCTGCCGTCTCCCTCCCCGGCAGGGGCCTTCGCCGTTCCGAGCGCGCAGCGGGCGGCCTCCGACGCGCTTGCGCTCCTCGACCCCGCCGTTACGCGAATCCCAACCAGACGGCGAACTTCGGCACGTAGCCCATCACGAATATGACCAGGATCAGCGCCGGGATGCCGAACTTCAGCCACAGGCGCGACCAGGCGGGGAAGCGCGCACCCGTGCCCGTGTCGGCCTCGGCCAGGAAGTTGTCCCAGCCCCAGCCGCCCTTCGTCACGCAGAACAGCACGTAGAACAGGCTGCCCAGCGGCAGCAGGTTGTTCGACACGATGAAGTCCTCGATGGACTGGATGTCGCCGATGGCCGGAATCTGCACGCCCGCCAGCACGTTGAACCCGAGGGCGCACGGCAGGCTGAGCGCCGTCACGATGACGGCCGTGCGGGCGACCGCCGCCTTGCGCGTCCAACCCCACTTGTCCATGGACCAGCTGATGAGGTTCTCGAACACCGCGATGATGGTGGACAGCGCCGCGAAGCTCATGAACACGAAGAACAGCGCGCCCCACAGCTGGCCCATCGGCATCTGGTTGAACACGCTGGGCAGCGTGACGAACACGAGACCCGGCCCGCTGCCCGGCTCCACCGCGAACGCGAAGCACGCGGGGAAGATGATGAGGCCCGCCACCAGGGCCACCGCGGTGTCCAGGCCGCAAATGCGCAGCGCCTCGCCGGTGAGCGAGCGTTCCTTGCCGATGTAGCTGCCGAAGATCTCCATGGCCGAGATGCCCAGCGACAGCGTGAAAAACGCCTGGCCCATGGCCGCGTACACCGCGTCGCCGAACGTGGCCCATTGCTCGGCCGTCGTCGCGCCCGCGAACAGCTTTCCGAAATCGGGAATGAGGTAGAACTTGAGACCCTCGAGGCCGCCCGGCAGCGTGACCGCACGCACCACGAGCACTACCATGATGCCCAGCAGACACAGCATCATCACCTTCGTTACGCGCTCGACGCCCTTCTGCAACCCCAGGCTGCACACCAAAAAGCCCAGCACGATGACCACGAGCATCCAGCCCACCAGCTCCGTGGGGTTCACCAGCATGTCGTTGAACACGGCGCCCACGCCTGCGCTGTCCAGACCGTTGAACGCGCCCGTTCCCATCTTCACCACGAACGACAGCATCCAGCCGCCCACCGTGGTGTAGAACATCATGAGCACCATGCACCCGATGTAGCCCCACCACGAGAACCAATGCCACTTGCCCGACGGCTGCAGCGTGTCGAACGCCGCCGCCGAGCTCTTCTGGCTGGCACGGCCCACAGCGAACTCCATCACCATGACCGGCAGGCCCAAAATGACCAGGAACACCAGGTACATGAGCACGAACGCCGCACCACCGTACTCGCCCGTGATGTAGGGGAAGCGCCACACGTTTCCCAGCCCGATGGCGCACCCCGCCGATATCAGGATGAACCCCAGACGCGACCCGAACCGCTCACGCTTGGCGCCCGCTTGACCGGCAGCCTCGATTCCTCCGACGCTGTCCGTCCCCGCCTTCGCCATACCCCATCCCTCCGCGCATGTCTTGTACGATATTGCCCCATTGGCAAAACGTTGCAATTGTACAGCAAGAACGACGTTCCGAGTGAGATTCGCCGACGCAGCGGCTCAGGCGCCTTCGACGAGCTCCTCTTCCACGAGGGCGAGCAGCTCTTCTTGGGAATGGATGCCCATCTTCTTGTAAATGCGGTAGATGTGGCTTTTGACGGTGGGGACGGAAAGGTACATGCGCTCCGCGATGGCGCGGGCCGTCAGCCCTCCTACCAGATGACCGAGCACCTCCCGCTCGCGCGAGGATATGCCGTAGCGCGCCTCGAGGTCCGCCAGGCCCTTCTCGTCGAAGCCGGCGCCCTCTTCCTCGGTCGACTTGAACGACGTGATGTCGCTCGGCACGAGCGACAGATAGGGCGATGCCGCGAGCTTCGAATAGTAGGCGTTCAGCTTCGCAATGAGGCTCTTGATGTACGGGCTGTCCAAGACCTCCTTCTTGGCCGCGAACCCCACTTCCAAGTAATACGGCTCCTTCATCTGCACGGCCACCGTGGCGTCGTCGCTCGAGTCCACCAGCTTGTGGAAGGCCGGGACGAACGTTATGGCCTCGTCGTTGGCCACGACGCGGAACCGGAAGGCGCTGTCGCTCGTGACCATGTAGATGGCGTTCTTCCCGAACACCTTCTCGGCCACGCGCTTGATGTCGCCGTCGGACGAGACGATGGGGCGCGACAGGATGTCGGCGTGGCTGAGCGCCCGCTTCGTGGCCAATTCCGACTTCTTGGACACGAGCACCTGGTCGTAGGAGATGAGGTACGGCTGGTATTCGAAGCCGTTCGACTGCAGCTTCTCGACGAGCGCCGCGTTCCGCTCGTCGTCGGGGCTGAACAGGCAGAGCAGGCCGAGGGCGACGCAATCGTCCCCCTCGGCCTGCTCCAGAAGGTTGTCGACCACCTCCGCGTTGTCGCACTGGAAGTAGCGCGCGTTCGCGAATATCTGGTCGAAGCTGTCTATCAGCGGGTTGAACAGCGCCACGTCGAACGCGACGTTGTTCAGGTACACCAGCACGGTTTTCTCGGAGATGCCCGATTCGCTGGAGCGGATGTCGGCCACCCGGTCGATCATGCGCTGCTGGATGCGCAGCAGCTCCTTCGCGTCGTCGAGCAGGGCCTCGCCGTACGCGCTCAGAACCACCTTGCCCTGCGTCCGTTTGAACAGCTGGCACCCCAGGCTCGATTCGAGCGCGGACAGCGAGCGGCTCATACCCTGGGGCGTGATGAAATCCTCGTTCGACGCCGCGGCTATCGACCCGAGCTTCGCCACGTCGACGAAGTACTTCAGGTAGTTCGTCTGCATTGCCTCACCGCCCTCGTCACGCGCGGTCGCCGTGCGAGCACGAGCGCCGGCCGCGATCACCGAGCCGTGCCGCCAAGCTCAACCTGGCGGCACGGCCGTGAAATCCAAATGCCTTTTCACCATGATAGCATGCCCGCGTGCGGCGCCTCGAGTCCGTGAACTTACGCCAACCCGAGCGCCCCGGCGATGAGCGGGGTGATGGAAACCGATATCACCACCATCACCAGGCTGGGCGCCCAGCCCGTCTTCACCATGTCGCCGAACGAGAAGTACTTCCGGTTGCTCGAGTACGACAGCAGCGGCACGCCGTCCAGCGGAAGCATGAGGGCGATGGCCGACCACCATGCCACCATGACGCACGTTGCGGCGATGCTGCCGCCCATGCTCGCGATGATGCTCGCGAACGGCACCGCTATCAGGCCGGCGCACGCGGGGCCGGCGGGTATGACGTTGTGCAGCAGGCAAGCGATGACGGAGAGCGCGATCATGGTCGCGAGGAGCGGCCAGGCGGTCATCGGGGCCATGACCACGTCGACCAGCCATTGCGTGGCGCCCGTGCCCATAAGGGCGGCCACCAACACGTTCACGGCCATCATGAGCAGCATCATGCCCCACGGGCTGTCCTCCAGAAAGTCGTTGAACTGGATGGCGTCGACGCCCGGGAAGAACATGAAGCCCAGCGCGATGAGGCTGACCACGGTGATGTCGATGAAGGGGATCCACGAGCTGAGAATCCACACGACCATGGTGACGAGCATGACCGCCAGGCCGGCTATCTCGTGGCGGGGTATCTTGCCGAGCGACTGGGCGCGCGCGATGCCGGAGTCCACGGCGCTCTGGGTCAGCGGCTCGGGCTTGAATATCTTGACCAGCGCGAACCAGCCGGCGGGGATGGTGATGAGCGCCATGGGGAAGCCCATGGCGAACCACTGGACGAAGCTGATGGAAACGCCGAAGTTCTGCTCGATGAGCGTCATGGCCAGCACGTTGATGATGCAGCCGGAGGGCGTCATGGCACCGCCGATGGCGGCGGCCCACGGAATGCCGATGGCAATGCACTTGGCGAACGCCGACTTTCCGCCCGTGGGGGTGTCGTTGGCGTCGAGCACCGTGTAGGCGATGGGCAGCATGACGGCGCACAGCGGCAGGTTGTCCATGAGCGTGGAGATGAGCGCCGTGCCCACCATGAAGCCCAGGAGCACGCGCGGCGAGCTCGTGCCAGCCCACGACAGGATCTTCCCCGTCAGGCGCACGGCCAGCGTCGATCGCGCGATGAAGCAGGCGAACGCGAAGCAGCACAGGTAGAAGATGATGGCGTTGTTGATGGAGGCGGTCCAGGCGCTGGCCGCGTCCATGATGCCGAGCAGCGGTATGAGGCCGACCATCGCCCAGCCGGTTATGGCTATGGGCATGACCTCGGTCACCCAGAACAGGATGGCCACGACGAAGATGACCAGCGACATCTTGCCGCCGAACGTCAGGCCCTCGGGGCTCGGCGCGAGGGCGACGGCCGCCATGGCGGCGATGCCGGCCAGGATGATGACGAAACGGACGAGAGGCGTTTTCTTGCTCATGCTACAGCTCCTTTATCGCGGCTGGTCGACGAGCACGTCGTCGACCACGACGTCGGCGTGCGTGCAATCCGCCTCGAGCTCGATCGGCGCGAAGCCGTCCGCCTCGATGCGCACCCGGTAGCGCCGCTTGCCGCATTCGTCGTATTTGAAATCGCCGAACTCGTCGGTCTCGAGGCTTGCCACGCACGAGCCGCCGTCGTCGAAGATGCCCACGCGCGCGCCGATGACGACCTCGTTCTCGCCGCGGTTCGCCACCGTGCCGGCGATCCAGCGCTTCGGACGGTTCAGGTAGTACACGTGCGAGCCCGCGCCCTCCAGCTCCTCGGCAACCGAGGCCGCGTCGAGCTCGCCCGCGAAGTCCTTCAAGTCGCCGTAGCGCAGGGCGCCCGTGGCGCATACGTCCACGCAGCGCGGCTCGCTCCAACCGTTGTCCATCAGGTGGGAGCAACCCGTGCACTTCTGGGGAACGTCCAGGGCCTCGTTCCAGTAGACCATCCCCAGGGGGCAGGCCTCGGCGATCTGCCGCTGCCCCTTCGCCTTCGCGGGGTCGATGATCACCACGCCGTCCTCGCGGCGGTAGACCGCGCCGTCCTCGGCCGCCTTCATGCAGGCCGCGTCGTCGCACATGCCGCAGAACGTGGGCGTGTAGGCCACGCGCACCACCGGCACGCGCCCTCGCTCTTTCTGCTCGACCTTGCACCAGAACTGGCCGGTGGTCGGCTGCGGCAGCGCGTACGGGCTCCAATCGTTGTCGCAATGCTCGTCTTTGCAGGCCAACTGGCAATTGAAGCAGCCGTTGCACCTGTCCAAATCAACTACGAGGGCTTTCATGTCCCTACTCCTCCCCTATCAGGTAGTCGCGAACGTCGGCGCCGTACTCCGGCGAGTAGTTCTTGCGACCGAATTCCTCCGGATACCGCGCGGCCAGCTCGAACACGTCGACCTTCTCAACGCCGGCCAGGTAGCCGGACGTCACCTCGCCGCTGGCGTTCTTCGAGGACGTGTGCGTGGGGCAGATGAGGTTGATGTCGCCGCCGCGGTCCAAACCGCCGATACCCGACACGATGACGTCGCTGTTCGCCCCGTGGTCCATGTACACCACGCCGTCGCGCACGCGCTCGGTGACCCGCGCGCCGCCCAGCACGGCCCCGCGCTCGTTGAACACGCTCACCACGTCGCCGCTCTGTATGCCGAGCTTCGCCGCATCGGAGGGGTTCAGCCACACGGGCTCGTAGGCGTAGCCGTCGGGGCCGACGACCTTGCACGTCTCGATTTCGCGGAACCACTCCACGTCGTCGAACTCCGCGTGCACGCGCCAGCGCGGGTGGTTCGACTCCACGAGGAACGGATACTTCTTCGCGCGGTCGCTGTTCAGGCGGTCGTCGTGGCCGTCGCCCGCCTCGATCCAGTGGGCCACCGGGCCGCGGACGTGATCGTCGGGAAAGTGCTCGGCAAGCGTGGGCGAGTAGTACTCGATCTTGCCGGACGGCGTTTCCAGCGGGAACATCTCGGGGTTCTGCGCGAAGCCGCTCAGGCCCACCATCTGGTCCTCCCAACCCTCCACCGTGGGGATGAGCTGGTAGCGGTTGCGCTTGAACGCCTCGAAGTCCAGCTCGTCGGCCGGGATGCCGCACGCCTCGTAGCCTTCCCTGATCTGCTGCTCGACCGTCTTGCCACCGGTCATACGATGCTTGACGTCCTCGTAGACGCCGCCGTAGCGCTCGAGCTTCTCGGCCACGGCCTGCACGGCCTCCCAGTCGGACCGGGCCTCGCCCACGGGGTCGATGGCGGCCTGCTCGTAGATGACGGCGTTCCACTGGCCGCTGTCGCAGTCGGTGCCGAAATCGCTCGTCTCGAACTTCGTGCAGATGGGCAGCACGATGTCGGCGAAGCGCGCGTCGTCCTCGAACCAGGGAGCCTGCACCAGGTAGAACTCCAGGTTGTCGCTCTTCAGGGCGTCTTGGTACTCGTAGCCGCCGTTCAGGCTCGTGGAGAACGCGGGATTGTCCGACCAGAGCATCTTGATGCCGGCGTTGCCGTCCGTGGGGAACTCCAGCTTGACGAACTGGTCGGGGCGGTCGTTCGCCGCCGTGCCGTGGCCGTACCAGCTGAACGACTCGCCGCGCAGGGCCTTGTGCACGTGGCACTTGGCGATCATATGGTCGGCGTTGCTGCCGATGATCCACCCGTTGTAGGCCGCGGCCGTGCTCGGCGCGAGCTTCGAGGGCGGGATGGGGCTGCACGACGTCATGCCGAACAGCGTCCACTCGATGAACTTGATGGAGATGCGCCCCGGCATGCCCACGCCCTGCATGCCCAGCAGGTAGACCTCGAGGCGCGCCGGCTCGTGCGCGAACGCGGCGCGGATGAAGGAGCCGCCGTTGCAGTGGGCGATGGACACGTTGTGACGCGCCCAGTAACGGGCGAGCGCCTTGATGCGGTAGGCGGGTATGCCGCAGATGGGCTCGGCCCATTCGGGCGTCTTCGGCACGCCGTCCTCGTTGCCCAGCACGTAGTATTCCAACCAGTCGAAGCCGATGGCGTGCGTCTCGACGTAGTCCTTCTCGAAGGTTCCCTCGGTCAGCCACACGTACGCGATGGCCAGCTGCAGGGCCGCGTCGGTGTTGGGAAGCACGGGGAACCACTTGTCGGCGTGCACCGCCGCGGTGTAGTTGCAGTCGGGCGCGACGGCGATGTGCTTGATGCCGCAGTCGTCGAACCAGTACGCCAGCTTCGAGGCGAGCTGCCCGCCCCACGCCGACGTCGTGGTCTCCAGGTCGCACCCCCAGTACAGCATGGCGTCGCAGTTCTGGGCGATGTCCTGCGCCGTGTTCGTGGAATGGGTGTTCTGCCCGACGGGATCCATGCCCCAAGCGTGCTTGGCGCCCCAGTACCAGCCTTCCCAGCTGTCGGGGTTGCGCGCCTGCACGGTGTAGCCGCCGCACAGCTCCAACAGGCGCGTCATGCAGCCGTGGGGCGCGTGCACCGCCTTGCTCTCGCCGTGGCCGTCGGCCTGGCACAGGATGGAGTACGGGCCGTACTCGTCGTGCACGCGCTTGATCTCGGCGGCGATGATCTCGGTGGCCTCGTCCCACGAGATGCGCACGTACTTGCTCGTGCCGCGCGTCTCGGGATGACGCTCGCCTTGCGGGTCCCAGTCGACGCGCTTCATGGGATGGGCCACGCGGTTCTTGGAGTACGTGCGCCGCTTGTACACCAGCGGGAAGGGCGGCGTGTACGACTTCATGCCCGGCTCGAACGTCGTGCCGTTGCGGCCGGTCAGCGTCCAGTAATTCAACTCGTCCTTCGTGTACTGCTCGTCGTAGTGCACCGGCCTGATGCGCACGAGCTTCCCGTCCTTCACGTCGGCGGCGACCATGTTCGCCCCGCCTCCGCAGGCTTCCAACCCCAAATTGTGAACGACGGTCGTATCTGCTATCTTCATGCCTCTTCCTCTCACTCTTCGTCTCGTCTAGCAAGTCTTGGTTACCGAGCCTCCTCCGCGTCTTGGGCGGCGCGCTCGGCCACGCGCACCTCGTGGACTTTCTTGTCCGATTTCACGAAAACGACGACGGCGACGGCCGCCAGAACCGCAAGCGGGGCAAGGACGAACTGGCCGTTCGCCTGCCAGCCGATGGAGGAAACCGTGGGCGAGACCACGTAGCCTCCCACCACCTGGGCCACGCCCGTGGCGAACGCCATGGTGGCGAGCGCAAGATCCGTCTTCTTCGGCTCGGGCACGAGCACCGGCGTGATGGCGCGGGTCCCCGTGGGAACGAGCGCGCCGCACAGGCCCATGACGATGCTGGCCGCCCAAGGACCGGTCATGTCCGATCCCGGCGTGAAGTAGAGAAAGCCCATGCAAACGGCCACCAGCAGGTACCCTACGGCGATCATCCACTTGCGGAAATTGAGCTTGTCGGCCGCCACGCCGAAGCCGATGCCCAGGGGAATGGAGATGAGGGCCGTCCAGTTGGGCAGCATCGACGAATCGAACACGCTCAGCCCCTTGACGTTCTGCAGGAACGTCGGGTACAGCGTGTTGATGTTCGCCACGTAGTCGAACACCCACACGAAGAAGAACGCGCACACCACGATGCCGGCCACCATGAAGTTCTTACCGGGGCGCTTGCGCTTCGACGGGTCGCCGTCCAAAAGCTCGTTCTCCGGAACGGCCGGCATCTTGCAGCTGACCAGCAGCCAGACGATGGACACGAGCTCCATGGCTATGGATACGTACCAAACGGGGTGCCACGAGAACGGAACCGCCGCGCCGCCCGCGGCCTCGAAGATCATCGGAGCCGTGAAGAACGCGATGACCACGCCCACCGGCGTCCACTGCGACCAGATGCCCATGCAAAGCCCCTGGTTCTTCAAGGGGAACAGGCGCGGCATGATGTTCGGCCCGATAACGCAGATAAGGCCGTAGGATATGCCCTCGAGCGTGCGGCCCACCAGGAACAGCGCGGTGTCCGTCGCGAACACGCACACGAGCGATCCCACCAACTGCAGCACCGAGGTCACGACGATCGAGAACTTCACGCCCAGCCGCTGCATGACCAGCATGCCGGGAAACGCGAGCAGCATGCCGGCTATCGAGTACACGCCCATGATCTGGCTGAGCATGTCCACGGACATTCCCAGGTCGGAACCGATATACTGAATGGCCGGTGCGGCTTTGAACTGGTTGAACGTTGCGGTGAACCCCAGGAAGAACAGAGCCGCGAAGCATATCCACCGCTCTCTCGAGTTCAGCTGCCTGTCTTGAACCCCGTACTTCGCCACCGATGACGCCATAAGCCCCCTCCTCCTTCAAACGCATTCCCCTTATCGCAGCGGGGGACGGTGGGGAGCAGGGATTGCTCCGGCAGAAGGGACGATGGTCCTTGTTCGAATCGAACCCGTCGTCCGACCGTTCGACCGCGCAAGGATATAGTGTCAAAGGAGGGCGTCCGAAACCATAAACAACGAATCCACTAGGGATTCATAATCTGTTGCGACTCATACTGCGCAGGGAAACAGGGTGCGCGAGAATATGCGCATACATGCCTGAACGGGTGGTTCTTTAGGATTATGATCGGCTGCGAGCGTTTCGATGATAGTTTTGGTCAGGTCAAATTGATACGCCCTCTATCATCGAGCGCCGCCCGCTCGGTATGATTTTTCGCGCCGCGCCTACCGCACCGCGTACTTCTCGACGGCGTCCTCGTTCAGCGTCACGCCGAGGCCCGGCCCGGCAGGCGGGTAGACGCGGCCGTCCTCCATGCGTATCTGCTCGTTGATCAGGCTGGGGCGCGTGGGGTCCTCGTAATCCATGAACTCGCAGGGGTAGCTGATGGTTTTTAGAGCGCAACCCATGTGCACGATGGCGGTCATGCCCAGATCGCTCTCGGATTGGCTGCCTATCATCATCGGGCGGTGGTACGCCTCGCACAAAGCCGCGATCTTGCGACCGTAGGTGTAGCCGCTGCGAGGTATCTTGATCATCATCACCGAGAGCGCGTCTATGTCTATCTGATGCGCGATGTCGTACAGGGTGAAGTTGCTCTCGTCCCCCGCGATGGGAATGTCGATGGCGTGCGCCAGGCGCACGCGGTCTTTCTCGTTCGTCGCGGCCATCGGCTCCTCGAAATAGTCCAGTTCGCCGCGCAGGGCATCGTGCACCCGCTTCGCCTCGAAATACGTGTAGCTCTGGTTGCCGTCGATGTAGAGCTTCGTATCGCGCGTGACAACCTGGCGCAGCGCGTGCACGCGGCGGATATCGGCGTCCGCGTCGACGCCGCCCTTCACCTTGAAGGCCCTATACCCTCTGCCGTTTAGCTCGCGCGCTTGGTCGAGCATGGCCTCATCGCTGGTCAGCCACAGAATGCGGCTCGGTTCGATGCTGTCGCGGTAGCCGCCGAGCAGCTTGTGGCACGGCTGCCCGCACGCCTTGCCCATGATGTCCCACAGCGCCACGTCGATGCCGCCCTTGGCGGCGAGGTTGCCCTTGATGAACGCCATCTTCTCGTGGGCCTTCTCAACGTCGAACGGGTCGAGGCCCGCCACCAGCGGGGCCAACAGGTCGTTGATCACGTGCACCATACCCACTTGCGTCTCGCCGTAGATGTTCTCGCGGGGAATGGCCTCGGCAATGCCCTCGACGCCCTCGTCGGTCATGATCCGCACCAGCACATGGGCTTGGCTGGTCATGCGCCCGGTGGCCCATTCCATGGGATGGGGCAAAGGAAGGTTCACCGGAATGGCCCGCACGCTTTGGATCTTCATGCTCGATCATCGCCTTTCGTCTGCGCTGGGGATCGAATTTCCCCGGCCGCTTCTACATCGCTCCGTCAGCCGGAACCCGGTTGGCGACCGCCTTCTTCCTCCTGCTATTCAGGGCCGCTTCCACGCCGATGGCCGCTATGCCCAGCCAAATGAGCGCGAAGCAGATGCCGTGGGCGAACGTGAACTGCTCGCCGTAGAACGCCACGGCCAGCACCAGCGCGATGGTGGGGCTCACGTACTGGATGAAGCCGATCACCGTGAGCGACACGCGGTTGGCCGCGGCGGAGAACAGCAGCAGCGGAACGGCCGTCAGCACACCGCATCCCGCGAGCAGCGCCATGTCCGCCACCGGCCCGGTGACAGCCATGGCATCGGGCGTGGCCGGCGCGATCTGCCAGATCCACGGAGCGACCGCCCCCACGCCCAGCGCCACGGCGCCGATAAGGCCCGTCAGCAGCGACTCGAACGCCATGCCGGGCAGGGCCGGGTAGCCGCCCTTCTTCTTCACCGCGCCGTACACGCTGAACGTGAGCGCCAGCGCGAAGGCTATCCAGATGTCGCCGCCGTTCGCAACGATGAAGTACCCCACGCCCAGCGCGGCAAGCGCCGTGGCGACCTTCTGCATGGGGGTCAGGCGCTCCTTGAAAACGATCATTCCCAGCGCGATGCTGCACAGCGGGCACAGGTAGTACCCGATGCTCGTCTGCAGCAGGTGCCCGCTGTTGGCCGCCCAGATGTACACGCCCCAATTGCACGAGACGATGAGCCCCGAGGCCAAAAACGTGCGCACCGCGCGCGGATCGCGGAACAGATACAGGAAGCGCGTCCGCTTCACCAACACGCACAGGGCGATAACCGCCGCGCACGACCACACCATGCGCCACGCCAGCACCTCGAAAGCGGGAATGGCCGAAAGCAGCTTCCAGTACACGGGCATGACGCCCCACAGCAGGTAGCATCCCAGCCCCTGCAAGAAACCCGTCCGGTCGGTACGCTGTTCGCTTTCGCCTTCCGCCACTGCCTGCTCGCTCACAAACCCGCTCCTCGCTCTCGATATATCCGCTGCATTATACCTCTCCGCCGGCTACCCCTCGACACCGAAACGCAACGGGTCGGTAGACCGAAGGTTGCTTGACGGTGTCGGAGGCAAACGCTATTGTTGTCGCTACAACTGTTTAGCTCGACCACCGAAGGACCGCCCATGTTCATGAACGACATATCCATCATCGTGCGCCACATGCGCGTGTTCGCCGAGCGGCGCATGGCCGAAGAGGGGCTCGGTTTCCCCGAGCAGCTCGTGATCATGTGCCTCGCGGCCAGCGGAACGTCGAACCAGGAGCGCATCGCGTCGTTCCTCGACATCGACAAGGGCGCCGTGGCGAAAACGGTGGCGAAGCTGGAGGCGAAGGGGCTCGTGGACGGCAGGACGAACGAGGACAACCGCCGCGAGAAGATACTGTCCCTCTCGCCCGCCGGTCGCCAAGCCATCGAGCGCATGCAGGACGCGCTGGCTTCTTGGGAGGACCACGTATTCGCAGGCGTCGACCGCGAGGACCGCCTTGCCGCCGAGCGCGCCATCGCCCGCATGGCGCAGAACTCGCACGCCATGATCAGGAACGAGGACTAGCATGTCGCGATCGAACAGCAAGGGCTACGTGATCGTGGCCGTCGTGTACCTTCTGGGGCTTTTCATCGGCGCGCTCGACACCGGCATCGTCACCCCCGCCCGCACCGTCATCCAGGGAAGCCTGCACGTGGACGAGCAGCTGGGCGTGTGGATAATCACCATCTACACGCTGGCCTACGCGGCCGCCATCCCCGTGATGGGCAAGCTGGCCGACCGCTACGGCCGCAAGCCCATCTACCTCACCAGCATCGCGCTGTTCGGCGTGGGCTCGCTGTTCTGCGGCCTGGCCCAGGACTTCGGCAGCTTCGAGCTGCTGCTGGCGGCGCGCGCGGTGCAGGCCATCGGCGGAGGCGGCATCATGCCCGTGGCCACCGCCGAGTTCGGCACGGCGTTTCCCGAGGAGAAGCGCGGCATGGCGCTGGGCCTGGTGGGCGGCGTGTACGGCATCGCGAACGTGTTCGGCGCCTCGGCCGGCAGCTTGATACTCGACGTGTTCGGGCAGCAGAACTGGCAGTTCATATTCTACGTGAACATCCCCATCTGCCTGTTCATTATGGTGGCGGGCGCGCTCGTGCTGTCGAACTCCAAAGAGCGCGACGTCCGGCCCATCGACGGTTGGGGGATATGCGTGCTCATCGTCATGGTGCTGAGCCTGCTGTACGGCCTGCGCAACCTCGACTTCTTCGACTTCGGGAACTCCATCGCCTCCCCCGAGGTCTACCCGTTCCTCATCGCATTCGTCGTGCTGCTTCCCGTGTTCGTGTTCGTGGAGAAACGCGCCTCCGACCCGGTGATGAACCTGGCGTATTTCAAGAACGCCAGCATCGTCATCACGCTGTTGCTCTCCATCATCACGGGCGTGGTGATGATGGGCATGATCTTCATCCCGCAGTTTTCGGAGAACGCCCTGCGCATGCCCGCCGGGTCGGGCGGCTACTTCGTCATCATCCTCGGCGTGTTCGCCGGGGTGGGCTCGCCCGTGTCGGGCAAGCTCATCGATCGGTTCGGCGTGAAGGTGGTGCTGGGCTTCGGTCTGGCCGCGTCGGTTGCGGGCTCGCTGTTTTTGGCCCTGGTGGCCACGGCCTATCCCACCGTGGTGAACGTGGTGGCAAGCCTGGTGCTCATCGGGCTGGGCATGGGCTTCACCATGGGCACGCCGCTCAACTACATGATGCTGGCCAAGACGAAGGAGACCGAGGCGAACTCGGCGCTCGCCACCCTGTCGCTCGTGCGCTCCATCGGCACGGCCGTGGCGCCGGCCGTCATGGTGGCCTTCCTCGCCCACGCGGGGGCGACGGTGCAGGACAACCTCGCCGACGAGCTTCCCAACCAGGTGAACGTACCGCTGCTGGACTACGAGCAGGAGGTTACGGACAAGCTGGACGAGCTCAAGGCGAACGACGCGCTTGACGACCAGCTCGGCGACATGGACCTGCCCGACCTGGCGTCCATGCACACCGTCGACGTGAGCATGGACGCGTCCGACGGCTCGGTCGACGTGCCGGACGATGTGGTGGAGGCCATGAAGAACGCCGACGTCACCACGATCGTGGGCGACGCGAAAGCGCTTGCTTCCGCCATGTTCGACCAGATGGCGCCCACGATAACCAATGATATCGACGAAGGTCTGGACAAGGGCCTGAACGGCGTGGACGCGGCGCTATCCGAGGTCGAAGGGAAGCGCGCCGACCTCGAGCAGGCCGTTGCGGCCATGGGGCCTGCCGCCCCGCCGGCCATGCGCTCGGGCATCGACGCGTTGCAAAGCGCGCAAAGCGAGCTGTCCACCTTGCGCGACCAGATGCAGGCTATGGAGGACAGCGTGCCGAAGGCCCTCGAAGGCGCCAAGCAGGATTACCTGCGCCAGATCGACGATCGCTCCGAAGCCATCGAATCCGCGTTCCAGCGAACGCTCAACGAGGGGTTCCGCGGCCTGTTTCTGCTGGTGGGAGCCTGTTCGGCGGTAGGGTTGCTGCTGCTGGCCTTCTACCGCAACGAAGGCGCGAAAGCGTAGGGAGCGCCGACGCAAGCTTGCATGCTTCCATGTCGATGCCGCGCCGAATACGCAGGTTGCCCGCTCTGCTACCATAGAGGGCAACCTGTTCGCCTTTACTCACCTTCGAAACGGAGCGTTTGCTATGTACCGCTACGTGCTTTTCGACCTCGACGGGACTTTGACCGACCCGCAAGAAGGCATAACCGCCTGCGTCCAGCACGCGCTCGCCGCGTTCGGCATCAGCGAGCCCGCCGACCAGCTGACCCACTTCATCGGGCCGCCGCTGCATCGCTCGTTCATGGAATGCTACGGTTTCACCGACGCCGAGGCAACCGAGGCGGTGCGCGTGTACCGGGAGCGCTTCGGCATGCTGGGCATCTTCGAGAACCGCGTGTACGAAGGGGTGCCCGAGCTCTTGGAAGAGCTGGCCGATGCGGGCGTCGTCACGGGCGTGGCCACCTCGAAGCCCGAACCTTACGCAGTGCGCATCCTCGAGCACTTCGATCTCGCCCGCCACTTCGCCGTGGTGACCGGCAGCAACATGGACGGCTCCCGAACCGACAAGGGAGACGTTATCCACGAGGCCCTGACCCGTCTCGGCCAGCCGAGCAAGCGCGAGGTGATTATGGTGGGCGACCGCAAGCACGATGTGGAGGGCGCGCGACGCGAAGGCATCGACGCGATAGCAGTGAGCTGGGGCTACGCGCCCGAAGGAGAACTGGAAGCAGCCGTGCCCGCTTTTTCAGCGTCGACGCTGTCCGACCTGCGCGACCTTCTGCTCGAAGAAGATGACTGCGTAAGCGGGAAAGGCGAAGAATCGTCGATCTAAATTCCGCAATCAAAGCGGTAAAAAACGGGTGCAGATCCTAGAACTGCACCCGTTTCGATACTCTCAGCTTATACAGTCAGCTTTTTAGAACTCAAGCTCCTTCAGGCGGTCGAACACAACATCCTTGCGGGTGAGGAAGTCCCAGGGGTCGAAGATCTCGTCCAGCACCTCAGGCGTCAGGTTCGCCTCGGGGTCGGCTTCGAGGTTCTCGCGATAGGTGGGGCCGTCCACGGCGTTCTGGATGTCCTCCCACACCTTCATGGCGTTGCGCTGCACGATGACGTAGGCGTCCTCGCGGCTGATGCCGGTGTCCACCAGGGCCAGCAGCACCTTCGAGCTGAAGATGAGGCCCTTCGTGCGCCACAGGTTGTGCTCCATCTTGGCCGGGTAGGTCTGCAGGCCGTCCAGCATCCACTGCATCTTGCCGAACATGTAATCGAGCGCGATGAAGCTGTCGGCCAGCGCCACGCGCTCGGCGCCGGAGTGGCTGATATCGCGCTCGTACCACAGCGCCACGTTGTCGAACGCCACCTGCGCGTTGCTCTTGACCGTGCGGGCCAGGCCGCAAACGCGCTCGGCCGTGATGGGGTTGCGCTTGTGCGGCATGGCGCTGCTCCCCTTCTGCCCCTTCGCGAACGGCTCTTCGGCCTCGATGACGTCGGATTGCTGCAGCAGGCGCACCTGCATGGCGATGGACTCCAGCGTGGAGGCCGTCACGGCCAAGCCGGCCATCACCTGCGCGTGGCGGTCGCGCGCCAGCACCTGCGTGGACAGCGGGTCGGCCTCGAGGCCCAGGCGCTCGCACACGTACTGCTCGACGAACGGGTCGATGCTGGAGTACGTGCCCACCGCGCCACTGATGGCGCCCGTGGCGGCAACCTTGCGGGCCTCCTCCATGCGCGTCTGCGCGCGCTTGAGCGCCCACGCCCAGCTGCCGAACTTCATGCCGAACGTCATGGGCTCGGCGTGGATGCCGTGCGTGCGGCCCACGCACAGCGTCTCCTGGAACTCGAACGCGCGGCGCTTGCACGTCTCGCCCAGCTGCTTGATGTCCTCAAGAATGATGTCGATCGCCTGCGTGATCTGGTAGGACAGCGCCGTGTCGCCCAGGTCGGACGACGTCATGCCGTAGTGCACCCAACGGCTCGGCGGCTCCTGGCCCTCGGGCACGTCAGCGTCGATGTACTCGGCCATGTTCGTGGTGAACGCGATGACGTCGTGGTTCGTCACCTTCTCGATCTCGTCGATGCGCTCCACGGTGAAGTCGGCGTGCGCGCGGATCCACGCGGCCTCTTCCTTCGTGATGCCGGACTTGCCCAGCTCGGCCTGCGCCTCGCACGCCAGCACTTCGATTTCCTTCCAGATGTTGAACTTGTTTTCCAACTCCCAGATGGCGCCCATTGCGGGGCGCGTGTAACGGTTGATCACGCCGGTCCCTTTCCCACGTCGTACCTGATGGCAATCAGCATACCGCACCGCGGGCAAAGCGCGTCGTTTTCCACGGAAAGCGCCGAGGGAATGCGCGTCGAAAGACATGGGCTGTACAGCGTCCTGCAAGCGCCTCAGCACAAAATGACGGTTATGAACGATTTTCGCTTCTACGCGTAAAGTACGACCTGGGGTAATACCGCGATCACTTGAAAACAAGGGCCAAAATCATTCATAAGCGTCATTTTGTGCTGAGGCAATCTGACGGGTGCGCTATCGCTTGACTTCTTTATCTTTGTTCGAGTAGTATATTTCCTATTATTTCACTAGGTTATTAGGAGACATCGAACGTGGAACAGGTATTGAGCGAGGGGTGCGCACGCGGGCGCGTTCGTTCCGTGAACGTGTCGAAGCGCAAGGGCGGCCGCAAGACGCCGTGCGCGGGAGGCGTGGCCGTCGAGGCCCACCGCGGCGTAGCGGGCGATGCGCATGCCGGCGACTGGCACCGGCAGGTGTCGCTGCTCGCATGGGAATCCATCGAGAAGGCGCAAGCCATGGGTCTGGACGTGGCCGAGGGCGACTTCGCGGAGAACGTCACCACCGAGGGTATCGACTTGCTGTCGCTGCCGCTGGGCAGCCGCCTGCGCATCGGGGGCGACGTGCTGTTGGAGCTGTCGCAGATCGGCAAGGTGTGCCACACGAAATGCGCGATCTACCACCTGGCCGGCGATTGCATCTTCCCTCGCGAAGGTGTGTTCTTCGTGGCGCTAGAGGATGGCGAAGTGAAGCCAGGCGATCCCGTCGAGGTGGTTGCCCTCGGCGACGGCACCTGCGCCTACACCCCGCCCGAAGCCTTGGAGGAACTGCGCGCGGCGCACGAGCGATAGGCTGAGCACACGATAGCTCGTCGTGCCGGAGGGCCGCGCAAGCTAGGCGTGCGGAAGCGAAGCAACCTGAAGAGCCGTATGGAACGCGAGGGGGAAGACGCTCCGGATAGACCGTAGGGGCGATCTCCTGATCGCCCGTTCCGGCGCAAGCCGGAAAACAGCCGGGGCTCGCGTCCTCGCGCTTCGCGCGAGCGGGCGCTCTGGAGAGCGCCCCTACGGAGCCTATGGGACATGCGGCTTTCACCGCGGATGCCGTCGTTCGCGCCCGGGTTGCCCCCGACATGGCGAGCGCAGCGATGCCTGCCATGCGGCCGCAGGCCGCATAACGACCGCCCAGGTCGACCGCGCGGGAGCGAAGCGACCCGCGCTTCGCGCGCAGCGCGAAAACTGCCGCCCAGGTTGGCGCTAGTAAGTCAGCGAGAAGCCCCCCTCGTGCCGATAATCGGCCCGTCTCGCGGCCGAGCGTACTTCGGTACGCGAGGGCAAGCGAGAAAGGGCCGAGGATCGGCACGAGGGGGCTTCGCAGCGTCGAGTCGTTCCGCGGGCCGTAGGCCCGCGGAACCCTACAGCCCCTTGAACAGCGCGCGTACCTCGTCGAGCACTTCGGTGTCGGCTACGACGATGGCCTTGTCGCCGGGGTACAGCACGGTTTCCTCACCGGCCACTTCGACGTTGTCGTCGTCCTTGGGCGACACGGCCGCTATCAAGCTGTTCTCCGGCATGGGCACGGAGGAGGCCAAGATGCCCGCCTCGTTGGAGTGGTAGCGCATGCGCGGCACGGTGATCTCGGTCAGCAGCACGTTGCCGTGCGTGAGCGACGACGCGACGCTCACGCTGCCCAGCAGCGTTTCCTCCTCGATAAGGTTCGCGATGAGCGTGGTGGACGACACGCTCTCGATGCCCACCTCGCGGAAGATGCGCAGGTTTTTCGGGTTGTTCACGCGCGCGATACAGCGCGGCACGTTGAACACGCGCTGGGCGATTTCGCACGACACCAGGTTGTCGTCGTCCTGGCCCGTGGTGGCCACGAACACGTCGGCCTTGCGAATGCCGGCGTCCTCCTGGTACTTCGAATCGCAGCCGTCGCCGTGGATGACCAGATAGCGCCCCTCCAGCACGATGGACAGATGGTCCGCCGTCTGCAGGTTCTCCTCGATAACGGCCACGTCGTTGCCGCTTTGCAGCAGCACCGAGGCAAGGTACTCGCCGATCTTGCCGCCTCCCGCGATAACGATGTACATGGGTTTCTCCTAATCCTGAATATAGCGAGAGAACTGGGCGATGAGCTCGTGGCGCACGCAGACGAGCACGGAGTCGCCGTGGTAGAGAATCGAATCGCGCGTGGGGATGGACGATGCCGAGCCGTCGCCGCGTTCGAACGCGATGATGCGCACGTCGTGGTCGCGCTCCATCTCCGACACGCGAATGGTGCGATGATCGGTGTCGCGCCAGCTGAGGTCGAGCGAGAAGCGCAGCAGCTCGAATTCGCCGAACGTGTCGATGTGGGCGCCATGGCCCGACACGATCTTGCTGAACACGTCCTCGGCCACCAGCGACGTGCCGCACACATGGTCGATGCCCAGCTGCATGTAGGCGCGCTCGTGGTCGGGGTTGTACAGGCGCGCGATGACGTGCGGCACGCCGAACAGGCGGCTTCCCACTTCGGCCACCATGAGGTTCGTGTTGTCGAACTGCGTGACGGCGGCGATGACGTCGCAATCCTCCACGCCCGCCTTCACGAGCGTCTCCTCGTCGAAGCCGAGGCCCTGCACCGTCGATCCGTTGAAGTTGCGGCCCAGGTTGGCGAACGCGTCGGCGTTGCGGTCGATGACGCACACGTTGCTGCCGTTGTCCGACAGCATGTTGGCCAGCTGCGAACCCACGCGGCCGCAACCGACCACGATGACATTGCTCATACCGATCCTCTCATCAAGCGCATCGCATGCGCCGATTTTCTACTGAGTCCAGCATACTGCATGTGCCGCGCGCACGGCCAGCATCGCCATCGAACGGCAACAAACAAAACGCCCACCGTTCCGCATCGTCCAACCCTGCGAGTCGATCAGGAAAATAGGAACGGGCGTTTCACGAGAAAAGCCCGACGCGCAGCAGGGCCGCGATATGAAAAACGCCGGCTCAAAGTGGCCGGCGTTCCAAAAAACTAGGCTCGTGTGGGAGCGATTAGATCATCTGCATTTGGCCCAGCGTGGCGTTGAACCAGTGGTCGGTGTTCGGCGGGCAGTACTTCGCTGCGTTCGCATACGTGATGGAGTAGCCGTAGCCTTGCGCCAAACCAGCCACATGGGCGTTGATGGCGTCTTCCCAATTCGACCAGCTTCGGTCGCCCCAGCCCCACGCGTTGTACGGAAGGAAACAATGTGCGCCCTTCGAGCTCTCGGTATTGGAAATGGCGGGCGACCAGCGCGGGTCAACGCCGTTGTCCCAAGCGGCCGTGGCGAACGTCACGCCCTGCCCCGCCAACGGCGATCCGGCCAGATAGGCGTCGATGCGCTGGGTCCATTCCGCGATGAAAGCTTCCTTGCCCACGGAGAAGTCCACGTCGGGCAAGCTGGCCAACGCCGAAGCGGCGCTGTCTTGGGCGGCCTTCGCCTGCTGTTCGGCCTTCGCGGCCTCGGCGGCGGCCACGCGGGCAGCCTCCTCGGCGCGGGCGGCTTCCTCGGCGGCACGGCGCTCGGCCTCTTCTTGCTCTTCGATAGCCTGAATGCCCTTGGAAATGTCGCGCTTGGCGGTGCTGACGAGCACCGTCGCTTCGCGTGCGGAAGAATCGGAAGCGCTCTGCGCAAACGTCGTTGAGTCCGCATCGGACGCCGGCGCGCTCATGGCGTCGATGCCGAACGCATCGACTTCCTGCGCGCTGCCGCCTGCGGAGGCGATGCCGAAGCCGATGCATCCTGCGAGCACGATGGATGCGCACCCGACCGCCGCTACTTTCGCGACGATGCTCGACTTCCGCTGCTTGTATCGTATGTCAGCCAAACCTCGGTTACCTTTCATTGACAGCGCACGACCAAGCCGCCGAAGCGGTGACAGCGTAGTAGATTGTGGTGGGTGGTTGCTGCCGAAGGGCCGATATGCTGTTTTGTCGGGGTTCATTTTAGCCTATCGAACCCCTGGGGGGCAAAAAAGTATGGAGACGGCCTCCACGTTTTGTTCGCTTGACAAACCCAGATACCCCGGAGGCGCAGGTCGCCACCCATCATCGGACCATGCGCTTTTTTCGAACATTTCAACCCGTGGTGAAACGCGGCGGGCAGCGGCGCGGGCCGCCGACGAGAAGCTAGCGGGCGGGCGTCACGCTCACCTCGAAGGGGAAGGAGAACTCTCGGTCGAAAGGCAGATCCACCACGAGGTAGTCGAGCGGACCGGGAACGGAGAACCACATGAGGCCGACGACGCAAAGCAGCACGAGGCACAGCGACCCCGCAAGCAGCAACCGTGGAGAGCGCAGGGCGCCACCTGCGATAAAAAGCCCCGCCGCCACGATCAGCAGCGGCCACAGGTTGGCGAGCACGCGGGGCACGGTAGCCCATCCCAACACGCCCAAGCTCATGCTCAGTAGGGCGGTGCCCAAGAAGAAGAACGCAAGGCCGCCCGCGATCCGCGCCATGCGGCGGCCCGGCACCGCCGGCACCGCCAGCTGTAGAATGCCGATGACGATGGGGAGAAGCGGCCAGAACTGCCACCACGACACCCCGTCGATGCTCCCGGACAACACCACGGCGACGCCGAAGGACAGTAGGAACGCGCCGAGCATCACGGCGGCCTTCACGACGTTCTCGCGCTCGGGCCGCGCGGTCCCGGCCCGAGCGCGCTGCGTTACGCAACGCGTTCGAGAAGCTCGAGACTCCGCCGGGTGCGAAGGGCCTGCGGGGCCCGGCTGCTGCGGCATCGGTCGATCGACGGCGTCGGATCCGGCAACCTGTCGCTCGGCAGAGGTCGAGTCCGGCTCTTGGGAGCGGGCGCAGGCGGGCGGAACGCTCTGCGCCGCCCGCTCTCGCTCTTCGCCTGCGGGAGCCTGCCAGCCGGGAGCGTGCCATCCTGGCGGCGCCTGCCAGCGTGCCTGCCGAGCGCGCTCGGCGGCCTCGGCCGTGGGCGGTTCGGGAGGAACGTGCCCTGTGCCGGCATAGGCGTCGTAAGGCAGATGCTGGCAAGCGGCCGCCACTTCCGATGCGGCGCGCGCGGCGTCGTCGGCCCGATCGCGCGCGGTTCCGTAGTCGATGGAGCCGTACGTGTCGGACCTCACGGAATGCGGCTCCACCTCCACGGGCCCGGACTCGTCCGGAGCAACCGGCAAAACGATCCACAGCACCACATAGGCCACGGCGAACAACCCTGCGGTGAGCAGCGTGAGCGCGACGGCGAGGATGCGCGCCACCAGCGGATCGAGGTCCAGGCACTCGGCCGCACCGGCGCACACGCCTCCGATGAGCGCGTGGCGAGAGCGATAGAGCGTCCTTTCCGACTTCATGCCGCCTCCTGGCCGAACCGTTTGCGCCGCAAGGTTAGAGCGACCCGCGGTGCGAAGCGCCTTCGGATGCGGGCTCTTCGGCGCGTGCCGCCGACGCGCCCGCTTCGCTCCCTGCGGAACCGTCCGGCTCCGCTTCGCGCGTCACCCGGATGTTCGAGATGCGCCTGCGCCGCATGGCTTGGATCTTGAACCGGTATCCCCCGAACTCGAACTCGTCTCCCACCTGGGGCACGATGTCTATCATGCCCATGAGCCATCCCGCGATCGTCTCATAGTCGTCCGACTCGGTGACGGGCCAGCCCAGCTTGAGCGCGTCCTCCACGGGGAAGCGGCCGTCCACGAGCCACGTTCCGTCCGACAGGGGCGTGATGAACTTGTTCTCGATGTCCGACTCGTCGATGATCTCGCCCACGATCTCCTCGACGATGTCCTCGACCGTGATCAGACCGTCGGTGCCGCCGTATTCGTCGACCACGATGGCCATCTGCTGCCGGTTCGTCTGCATCTCGGAGAGCAGGGGGAACAGATCCTTCGTCTCGGGCACGAACATGGCCTCGTAAGCGTAAGCCTCGACCGGCTCGTTTTCCTTGCCGTCCATGAGAGGCGCCAGCAAGTCCTTGTAATGCACGATGCCCACGATGCGATCGATGTCCTCGTGGTACACGGGCAGGCGCGAGTAGCCCGTGCCGCGCATGCGCTCCACCGCCTGGCGCACGGTTTCGACGTCCTCCACCAAGATCATGTCCACACGCGGCTGCATGACCTCGTGCACCGTCATGTCGCCCAGATCGAGGATGTCGTGGATCATGCGCTTCTCGTCGTCCAGCAGCTCGTCGTTGTCCGTGACCATGTACTTGATCTCTTCCTCGGACACGGTCTGCCGCTCGTCGGCGTCCTTGATGCGCAGCAGGCGCGACAGGCCGTTCGCCGACGCCGAGGTCAGCGCCACGAGCGGGCGCGCGATCTTTTGGAACACCATGAGGGGGCCGGCCACCGTCTTGCTCACGCGTTCGGCGTCGGCCAGCGCCATGCGCTTCGGCACGAGCTCGCCCACCACGATGCTCAGGTACGACACGACCAGCGTGATGAGCACCGGAGCCAGGCCGGGCGCTATGAGCGTGATCCAATCGACGCCGAAGCTCGAAAGCCACTGCGCCAGCGGCTCGGACAGGTTCGTGGCCGCAGCGGCGGACGCGAAGAAGCCCACCAGCGTGATGGCGACTTGGATGGTGGCAAGGAACTGGCCCGAATCGCTGGCCAGGCCCAGTGCGCGCTGGGCCTTCTTGTCGCCCTCGTCGGCCTCTTTCTGCAGCAGCACGTGCTTGGCGTTGACCAGCGCCATCTCCGACATCGAGAAATAACCGTTTACCAATACGAGCAGGAAGGTGACTACGATGCTAATCCATATGTCCATGTAAGCGAAGCTCACTCCTTAAGCGTTGCGGATGCGTGCGGGCCCGCCCTTGCGATCCCGCTTTCGCGCTTTCGCGCCGACCGGAGGTGGCGGTACGGAGGCCGCCTCTCTCTCCGGCAACCGTGGGGCTGTCATGCCCGCGCGCTCGTGCACGCAACGGCTACATAATATAGAACGCGATAGCGAGGAACTGACACACGCTACCGGCAAGCACCCAGAGATGGAAGATCGAGTGCATGTACGGGATCTTCTTCAGAACGTAGAAAACGCAGCCCACGGTGTAGCACACGCCGCCGCCCACGAGCAGCCACAGGCCCTCGGCGGGCAGCGCGGCGACAAGCGCGGGAAGGAACCACACGACGCTCCACCCCAGCAGCAGATAGAGCACGGCCGATATCCACCGCGGACGGAACACCCAGAAAGCCTCGCAGGCCACGCCCGCGAGCGCAACGGCCCACACGAACGCGCACAGCCACAACCCGCCTGCATCGGCGAGCGAAATCAGGCAGAACGGCGTGTAGGACCCGGCTATGAACAGGTAGATGCAGCTGTGATCCAGTATCTTGAAAATGCGCTTCGCCCGATCGTTGGTGATGGCGTGGTAGAGCGTGGACATGGTGTACTCGAGCAGCATGGTGAACCCGTACACGAGCGCGGCGAACAGGTACACGCCGCCCCCGTCGTCCACGGCCCTGGTGACGAGCATGAAAATGGCCGCGATGGCCAGCACGGCCCCGACGCCGTGCGTCACGGAGTTGGCGATCTCCTCGCCCACGGTGTACTCGCGCACGTTGCGGTGCTTGTTCGTGGCCGACGCGCGCGACACTTTGTTGAGACTCGTGCGATGCTCGGCAAGATCATGCGGCTTGAGCTGCGACGGCACCCACTCGGCGGCGCATTGGGGCGCGTGCGGAGGAGCGGCTTCGTCCAAAGAAGCCGCAGAGGAGGACGAGTCGGGGGTGATACTTCGACCGTCCCGAGCGTCAGATGTCGCAGGCACGTTCATAGTGCATTACTCTACCACATTTCCCCTCGGCTTGAGCCAATCGAGCCAGCTGCGGGCATCTTCTTCACAGACGTCAATCAGGCGTATGGTCGTGCCGCCCACGCCGGCGGCCGTGCGGGCGTTGACCGTGGCCGTGCGGGCGCGGCGTTGGAACGGGTTCGTTTTCGCGAAGCCGAACTGGATCTTCTTGCGCGGGAAACTCACCGTCTCACGCGCGAAGCCGCCGTTGCTCACCTGCATGAAGCGCTCGTTGTACGCGAAGCCAGATCCGCGGAACCACAGCACCGCGCCCACGATGTCCAGCACGAACAGCACGATGCACAGAGCGTAGCCAATGAAGGCGCCCGTGTTGAGGTAGAACAGCATCGTCGTCCCGCCGGCGTCCAACGGAACGAACGCGTTGGCGCACGCCTGGCCGACGGCGATGAGCACGGCCAACCAGAAGCCGCTGCCTTGAAGGATGCCGCGCCGTATGAGCGCGCGGCGCAACGCCACCGGCGCGACGGGCGTGCTCTGGGCCGGCACGTCGGCGAACTCGGGAACGAGGCCCGCCAATATCTCGGGCACGCGGTCCATCTTCACGAACGGATGCACGACCAGGCCCGGGCTCAGGCTCTTCTGCTGCTCTTCCGAGCTCTCGGCCATCGCGTCGATCTTGCCGAGCGAGAGCTCGCAGTAGCCCAGCAAACGGCGGATGAAGCTCTGCTTCACGATGACGGACTGCACGCGGTCCACGCTGACGCCCTGGAAACGATGCTGCAGCAAGCCGTGCTCCACCTCGATGCGGTTGTCGCGTCGGCAGGCGCGAAAGCCCCCGAACGAGAGGCAGGTGCCGATGATGGAGAACAGCCACACCACCGCCATCACCGCAAGCAGCAGCACGGCTCCAGCGGCTATGAGGTTGCCGCCGAACAACTGCGACCCCATCGAAACCAGCTGGCCGACAAACGGGTCGAAGCGCCCGGCAACGAGCGGAGCCACCTGGCCCGCGATCTGGGCCGCGCCTCCCAAGAGGCCGATGACGATGAGCGCGAACGCCGTGTTGTTGGACAGGCCCGTGAACACGAGCTCCTTGTTGCTCAGCCCGTACTCGTACGTCACCCGGCCCGTGTCAACGGCCGAGCCGCCGAACACGCCGCGCACGTCCGTCCAAATCTCGGCCGGCGCGTCCAGCACGTTGCGGGGGGCCTGCACACCTGCGGCGACCGCCTGCGCGGCGGCATCGGCCTGCGGCAGCACCACGCCGCTCGCCGCTGCCACGGCCAGGGCCGCCTCTTGAGGCTCCATGCCGCCCTGCACGGCCGCGGCGTACTGCTTGCGTGCGAACAGCTCCGCACGCAGCTGCTCGGCTTGCGCTTTCTGCACGTACGGCACCGTCACGGCCTTGTTCGACGAGCCGCCCGCCGTGTCGATGCTCACCGTGCACACGCCGAACACGCGCTGAAGCAGCGAGGCGCGCTGGTCGACCGATTGGATGCGCTGGTAGGGCACGTGCACGCGCTTCTTGTTGAAGATGCCCGAGAAGAGGTTGAACTCCTCGGCGCCCAGCTCGTAGTACAAGTGCTTGTACGACAGCCATTGGATGAGGGCCACCACCCCGATGATGAGCACGAGGCTCCCCATGGCGATGGCTATCACCAGCAGCAGGATGGGCAGGTCTCCCCCGATGCGCTCGCCTTCGGCCAGAGCCCCTACGAAGCCGGAGAAACCCGAGACGAGCATCACGAAGAACATGGCGACGCCCACCTGCAGGCTGCCGAGCCAGATGTAGCTGTGGTGCACATGATAGCGGTGAGGCTCCTGGGAGGCTTGGGGCATCGGCTGGGGATACGGCTGGCCGTAAGGCGCGGGCTGCTGCCCCGGACCGGGCGCGTAAGGAGCAGGGTACGGCTGCTGCGCGGCGTACGGGTCTTGGCCGTAGGGAGACTGGCCGTACTGCGGCTGGCCGTACGGTTGCGGCTGCGGCTGAACCGGCTGCGGAGGCTGCTGCGGGCTCTGGGTCATCACACGTCCTCCTGTGCGAGACGGGCCAGCTCGGCTGCCTTGTCGCGCAGCTGTTCGGCGGTTTGCACGTCCAAACCGGGGATCTCGTGCTCGCCGGCAGCCGTGGCCACCGTCACGCTCGACAGGCCGAAGGCGCGCAGGATGGGGCCTTGGCGCGTATCGGTGTTCTGCACGCGAATGAACGGGACGATGAACCGCTTGCGCCACACGATACCGCGCGCGATATCAAGATAGTCGTCCGAAAGCTCGTAGCGCCAGCGCGCGAAGCGGATGGGAGGAAGCACGACCAGCCACACGATCAGGCACAGCGCATACAGCCCGACGATGATGGCCAGCGTCGCGAACAGCCAGCCGGCGGGCTCGACCGCCGTCGCGATGGCGAACGGCACGAAGCAGACGAGGAACAGCAAGGTGAGCCATATGGCGTCGTTGATGCGCCACACGCGCTTGATCTTCGGATTGAGCTGGTTGACCGGCAAGTCTCTCATGGATGTCCTTTGCTCGAACGATACGCGCGACCATCATATCAAAGCCTCGGGATATTCCCCTTGCGACCGGCCCACTTGTAACAATGTTTTTTCATGCAGGCACGCTCGCTTGTTTTCTATAAACTTGTAAAATATACTTGTAAAGTTTTGTTTATAAGTTTATAAGTAGGGAAAGCACTCATCACCACGCAAGGAGAACGCCGTGCTCCCCGACATGAGCGACCAAGAATTCGAATACGCTCTCCATCGCATGCGCGTGGTAGGCACCGACACCCAGGGATTCGAAGTGAAGACCTGCGGCAAAACGCTGAGCCGCGATATCGGGCGAACGATATCGGGATTCGCAAACGGTTCAGGAGGCATGATACTTTGCGGTTTGAGCGAAAGCGACTCGTTCAAACCCGTCGCAGGGTTCGACGCGGCCGCCATGCAGGATGCGATCGCCAACTTCTGCAACGAAAAGATGACGCCGCCTATCCGGCCCATCATCCAGCTGCGCCTTTACGAGAACGCCCCCATAGTCGCCGCCTACATTCCCGAGTTACGGCCCAAGCAAAAACCTTGCTATGTCACGGCTTGCGGTTGCTATGGCGGCTCGTTCATAAGGGTGGGAGATGGGGATCGCAGGCTTTCGGGATACGAAATCGATCGGCTGCTGAACGAGCGGGAGCAACCGCGCTACGATGACGAGATCGTGGTCGAAGCCTCCTTCGAAGACTTGGACGATCAGCTGGTCGCGGACCTTCTCGAACGCGAGCGCGCCATCCACGCTTCCCATTTTAGAAAACTGGACGACGAAACGGCACTTTGCAAGCTTCACGTGCTCAAACAAGACGAGAACGGGGCGTTGCACCCAACCAAGGCCGGCCTCGTTGCCCTGGGGAGCTATCCGCAGGAGTTTTTTCCCAGCCTCAACGTCACCTTCGCATGCTACGTTGGAAACACGAAGGGGGAATCTCTTCCCGACGGGCAGCGATTCGTCGACTCGTTCACCTGCGTCGGCCCGATCCCCACCATGGTGTACGATGCGGTAGCGGCGGTTCGCAAGAACATGCGCATAGGAAGCCGCATCGAGGGCGCTTTTCGCCATGATGTGCCGGACTTCCCCCTCGCCGCCGTACGCGAGGCGATCACCAACGCCCTCATGCACCGGGACTATTCGGCCGATGCGTGCGGCACGCCCGTTCACGTCGACCTGTACGCCGATCGTCTGGAGGTCACGAATCCCGGAGGCCTGTTCGGCACGGTGACCATCGACACGCTCGGCGGACGCTACACGATCAGCTCCCGCCGCAACCAGTACCTTGCGAACATCTTGGAAAGCACACCGTACGAACGCAGTGGATTTGTTGCAGAAAACCGTGGTTCTGGATACCAGGCTATCGTGTCGGAGTTGGCAAAGGCGCAGAAACCCGAGGTCGTTCCGTTCGATTCAATCTCCCTCTTCTCCCTCACGTTCCCGTTAGAAAGCAAGGGCAGCCTTGAACTCGAGGCCGCAGCAAGCAACGCCCCCGTTGCCAAGACGAGGGAAAGCATAGAATACGCGATCGTCGAAATTGCCGCCGCCCGAGAAACGGTCAGCATGAGCGAATTGCTGGAAGTGACCAAACGCTCGCGCCCCACCGTTCTCAAACGGGTGCGCGACTTGGTGGCGCGCGGCGTGCTCGTGCCCACCGAGGCTCGCACAAGCCCTAAGCAGCGCTACCGGTATGTCGGAAGCTCGCAAGGCGATGCGGGGCCGCTTGCGCAAGGTCGTCGATAAGTGCGTTATACTCGGCATCATAATGAAGAGCACACGAGGAAAGCGAGGACGGCATGAAGTACGACGAGCTTAAAGACGAGATCAAGGCCGCTATGAAGGCCAAGGACAAGCCCCGGCTGTCCATTTTGAGGCAGGTGCACGGGGAGATAAAGAACATCGAGGTGAACGAGCGGCGCGACATCGTCGACGCCGACGTCGACGCTATGCTCAAGCGCCTGATCAAGCAGACGAAAGAGACGCTGGACGGCTCCATCAAGGCCGCCAACGACCAGGAGCGCACCGACACGCTGGCCGCGCAGGTGTCCATTCTGGAAAGCTACCTGCCCAAGCAGGTGTCGGGCGACGAGCTGGACGCCCTCATCGACGAGGTGCTCGCCGAAACGGGTGCTTCGACGAAAAAGGACATGGGCCGCGTCATGGGCGCCCTCACCCAGAAGACCGCCGGCAATTTCGACAAGGCGGCCGCCGCGAAAACGCTGGGGCAGCGCCTCGCGTGACCCGGCAAGCGCCCTTTCCACGCGGCGCACCAGAACCGTTGCCGGAGGTGGATCCCGTCCCGCCTCCGGACTCGAAACGCGCGAACCGCTCCGCTTGCTCGATTCAGCGCAGTTCGACGGGATAGCACACGATATCCCCCTCCGTCAGATCATCCGCCGATTTGAACGACAGCAAATCACCCGGTTGACACCCCAGGCACTCGCATAACGGATCCAGCGTCGAAAACCTCACCGCTCTGATCTTTCCGACTTTCATGTGAGACAGGTTGACGTTCGTGATGCCCACTTTCGCAGCGAGCTCGTTCAAAGACATCGTCTTTTCACGCATCACCCTATCCAAAGTAACCACTATAGGCATTTCGATAACCGCCATCGTCGTCTACCGTCAGACCCCCACGCGAGCAACACCCTGGTTATGACTGGTTATATGCCGCCAACGCCTCTTCATCATAACATACGCTGATCCCATGGAGCGCAACTCGAAAACCGATGGAACCCCCAACGTCAAGCCTGATATGGGCCGTCGGCTTCGCGCGTACCGGACACGCGAGGGCCTGTCGATTCGCAGGCTCGCGCTCATGACCGGCGTCGACCGCACCAGCATCAACGACATCGAGCTCGGCCGGCTCAACACCACCGTCGACACGCTGTCGAAGCTAGCGGACGGGCTCGGCATCGAGCTGGGCATGCTCTTCGTCGACGAGGATCGCATCATTCCCAAGAACAAAGAGTAAGCGACCATCCGCCCTGCGCAGCTGAACTTTGCGAACGCGGGCGGGAAAACAGCTTCCCTCCACAGGTCGCGCCCGAACGCATCCGGGTTCGCGGCCTACCGGCGTTCGGCGAATTTGTACCCCACGCGCCACACGGTGAGCAGGTACTGCGGCTGGGAGGGGTTGTCCTCGATCTTCTCGCGTATCTTGCGCATGAACACGGTGATGCTGCTCTCGTCCACCTCGCTGTCCTCGCCCCAGATGTGCGCGAATATCTGCGCGCGCGTGAACACCTGGCCGGGGTTGGCCGCCAGAAGCGCCAGTATCTCGAACTCCTTGGCCGTGAGATCGACCTTCTGGCCGCGCAGGCGCACCTCGTACTGGTTGAAGAACACCTCCAAATCGCCCGTCGAGGAGCTGCCCTCGCGGTTTACGGCCTTCGCGAACGAAAGGTCGTCTTTGTGGCGGCGCAAATGCGCCTCGATGCGCAGCAGCAGCTCGTCGGGGCTGAACGGCTTCACCACGTAGTCGTCGCCGCCGGCCTTGAAGCCGATGCTCTTGTCCACGATGTCTCCCTTCGCCGACAGGAACACGATGGGGATGCGCCGTCCGTCCTCGCGCATGCGCCGGCACACGTCGAAGCCGTTCATGCCCGGCATCATCACGTCGAGCAGCAGCAGGTCGGGCTTTTCGGCAGCGAGCACCGCAAGGCCCTCCTCGCCGTCGAACGCCGCGCAGAACGCGTAGCCCGCATCCTCCACGATGCGCCTCATGAGCACGTGCAGGCTCTCGTCGTCGTCGATGAGCATCACTTTCGCCGCACTCGTCATACCTCCCCCTTCGCCTTGTCCAACACAGCCGGTTTTCGAAGCCCGCCGCGATCAGAGGTTGCCTACGCCATCCACCGGTATGCGCACCGTGAACACGCTGCCGCGCCCCGGCTCGCTTTCCACCGAGATGGTTCCCCCGTGCATCTCGGCGTACTCCTTCGCCAGCGACAGGCCCAAACCCGTGCCGTTGTAGCTGCGCGACGCCGACGAGTCCGCCTGCACGAAGCGGTCGAAGATGCGCCGCTGGTCTTTCTTCGCGATGCCGATGCCCGTGTCCGCCACGCGCAGCCACACCTGCCCGCATTCGGGATGGTGGCTGATGGCAAGGTGCACGGTGCCGCCCTCCGGTGTGAACTTCACCGCGTTGCCGCACAGGTTCTCCAGCACGTGGCGCAGCTTTTCGAAGTCGGCCGTGATCAGCGGCACGTCCGCATCGATGTCGCAGGCGAACGCGATGTCCTTCCGGTTCGCCAGCGGCTGCACCACGGCCCGGACCATGCCGACGACGTCGCCCAGGTCTACCGTTTCCATGTTCATCTCTATTCTGCCGGCATCGAGCCGGCTCATTTCCAGTATGTCGTTGATCATGAGCAGCAGCGCGCGGCTGTTCGCCTCTATCTCGCGCCGCGTTTCCGCTTCCTTCTCGTCGGCGGGGTCGCTGTTGCGGTTCAGCAGCTCCGTGAACGCGATGATGGACGTGAGGGGCGTGCGAAGCTCGTGGCTCATCATGGCCAGAAACTCCGACTTGTAGCGGTTCTCGTCGCGCAGCCGCTCGTTGGCCTCTTCCAGCTGGGCGCGCTGCCGCTCGAGCACGGCGTTGGCCTGGGCCAGCTGCGCGGTGCGGTCCTGCACCTGGGTCTCGAGGTTGCTGTAGATGCCGGCCAGCTCGTGCGCCATCTCGTTGAACTCGGTCATAAGCGTGTTCATCTCGCGCGACGATTCGGTGTGCGCGAGCTCCACGTCCAAGTCGCCCGTTTGGATGCGCTCGACGCCCGCCTGGATCTTCTGCAAGGGGCGCGTGACGAGGTAAGTGAGGGCCAGGTAGATGATGACCAGGCACATGACCAGCATGCCGCCGAAGAAGATGACGTCTTGGACCACGGCGCTCTTCTCGCTGTCCATGTACACGTCGAGCGGAATGACGATGCTGATGGCGCCGCCCACGTCGCCGGTCTTCCATCCCTCCTTGGCGTAACCGGTCACGTCGATCTCGCCGGCCGGCTCGCCGTGGCAGTCGAGGCAGTTCTCCTCGATGCGCATAGGGGCCGAATAGCGGAACACCTCTTCGCCTTGGAATTCGGTGATCTGGTAGAACTCGCGGCATTCGGGATCGGCGTAGAACGCGTCGAGCGCGACAGCCTCGAACTCGTCGGGCTGGTCGGAGGCGTTGCGCGGGTTGAAGTTCACGAAGCGCGTGGTGTAGGAGGATTGCGAGGTGAACAGCTGGCCGATGCTGCGGCCCACGATGGCGCAGTGCAGCCCCTGGTACACGCCGTCTTCCGTATAGGATATTTGCTCGAGGCGGTACTGGTTCGACGCCATGAACTCCCACACGGCGTCCATCTGCTGCGTGAGCACCATGCCCTTCTCGCGCAGCTCGTTCTCCATCTGGGCGCGCTTGTTCTCGGACGTCCACGCGAGGTTCGCCACCAAGGAGATGGCTATCAGCGCGATGATCAGCCCCGCGAACTTCGTCTTCAGCTTGATGTTCCCCATGACGCTCCCCTCCCCCTCCGGCGTCGTGGCGCGTCCTCACTCCAGGGACAGCAGCTCCTCCAACACGTCGACGTCGCGCGCGCATACCAGCGCGGCCAACGCCGCGAACGACGGGTAGAAAGAGCTTACCTTATCATAGGCGAGCAGCCGATCAGCGAACGATCCCACCCACACGAGCAGATGGTTTCGCAGGAAATCGAGCTGGATGCGCGCGAGCTCCTCCACGCGGGCACCGTCATCCGCGGCATAGGCCTCGCCCATGCGATCCGCCAGCGCCTCCATGAACGCAAGCTCGATGGCAAGGTGGTCGTCGGCCTCGTGCGGATAGCCGGCCGCCTGAAATCCGGCCGCCCGGTACGCCTCGCGCACAGCCAGCGTGCTCTTCTGGAACAGGAACGGCTCGCCCGAGACGAACACCGACTCCCACGGCGGGGCCGGCAGCTTGCCCGGGCCGATGAGCAGCTTCGTGTGTTCGCTCCGCAGCCGTTCGAGCGCATCGGGCCCTTCGGTCGCCAGCGCGGCAAGGCCGCGCTGCAACGTCGCGCCCTCTTCTCGCTCGTCATCGAGCAAGGCGCACTCGTCTTTGGTATGGGCATCCGCGACGACGTCGAGAAACGCCTCGTCGGGTTCGGCCGCAAAGGCGCGGCTCAGATACGCATAGAGAAAATGGCGGTTGGCCAGCAGCAGGGCAACCGCTTCGTCGATAGCCATAGGGGCACGTCTCCTCATCCGGGACGCAGGGCCGCAGCAAAGGGAGGGAGGGTTTTGCTGCGGCCCCTTGTCGGGAAACTCAGAAGGTCAGAGGGGTGTATTCGGTTTCAAGAGCCACCGGCCTGGCTTGGATCGCCACCGAGGGCACCGTCTTGGGTTCGGGCAGGATGGCGATCTGGTTCACCGCGTCGGGATGGGCGGCGCGCAGCTCGTCGATGGGCCCGAACTCGAGCGCCCGCATGGGGCAGGCCGCCACGCAGGCCGGATTCTCGCCGTTCTCACGCAGCGGCTTGCACGCGTCGCACTTGTGCGTGCGCTTGAGGGACGGGATGTACTTCGGAACGCCGTAGGGACAGGCTTTCACGCAGTACTCGCACCCGATGCACTTCTCGTCGTCGTGCTGCACCGTGCCGTCTTCCTCGTCGATGTACATGGCGGCGTTGGGGCATACCGCCACGCATTCCGGCTTCTCGCAATGGTTGCACGAACCCGAATAATGGTAGGGGTGCACGTCGGGATAGGCCCCCGCCTCGTAATCGGTCGCCTGACGGAAGAATATGCCGGCCTCAAGGTCGTTTTTGTCCTTGCACGCAACCTGGCAGGTCCTGCAGCCGATGCAGGCTTCCATGTTGAAGTAAAATCCTTGCCTCATCTTCAGTCACCCTCTCTAGTTCTGCGCCGCGGGAATACGCGCGGGCAATTCGGCATCCGGCGTCAGGGCTTCGTTGTATTTCTCGATGTTGCAGATGCAGGTGTTCCAGCCCGAAACGCCTTGGCCCGACTGGATCTGGCCGGTGAGGATGTTGTCCGAACCGGCTCGGTCGATACCGGTCGACTCGTCCATATCCACCCAAGCGCCATGGGGCAGGCCGACAACGCCGGGTATGAAGCGGTTGCTGAGGCTGGCCACGCGCAGGCATTTGCCATGGGGGCTCGTCAGCAGCACGGTGTCGCCGTCGGCGATCCCCTTCGCCTTCGCGTCTTCGGCATTCAAGAACACCGGATTGTGCCAGGTTTCGCGCAGCCAGGACACGTTGTCGAACACGGTGTGGGAACGGCGGAGGTAATGGGGGTTGTAAAGCTGGAAGGGATAGTCGCCCTTGACGCCTCCGGCGAAGTCCTTGAGCGTGGCTTCATAGCCCTCTTGCGGCGGGATGTAGGTGGGAATGGCCTCGATCTTGCTGTAGCCGATGGCGTTGATGGAGTCGCGCAGGGTCTTGGAGTATATCTCCTGCTTCCCGCTTGCGGTTTCAAGCGGGTTCGCCACCGGGTCGGCCACGAACTTCTCGTAGGCGATGGATCCGTAGCCGTCGCCTTCGCTGCGGGGTATCTGGTAGATGCCCGTTTCGATGAGCTCCTTCATCGCGATGGCGCCCTCTTGCGGCTCGCCTTCGCAACCCCACTCGGCGATATCGTCTGCGGTTATCGTGACCAGCTTACCCTTCTCGCCGGCCTCGTTCACGACGTAAGCGTCCACGAACTGGTTGAACAGCCGCTGCTTCACGTCTATCGGGTACACTTCCTGCGGGTCGAGTCCCAAACGCTTCCCGATTTCCGTGGCGATCTCCTCGTCGGACAGACACTCGTACATGCGGTCGATGACCTTCGAATGGTAGATCAGGGCTTCGCGGTTGCCCTGCAGAAAGCCGCCTTCCTTCTCCCAATACGATTCGATGGGAAGCACGATGTCCGAGTAGTTCGCGTTCGTCGTCATGAACAGCGAGTGCGTCACCACGAGGTCGACCTTGCGATGGGCCTCGATGCCCTTCGTCTGCCCCTCGATGGTTTGCAGCTTGGCGTTCATGCTGTCGTGGTAGATGAGCTTGATGTCCACGTCGCGCGCCTCGCCGGGCACCTTTTTGGTGGAAGCGCCGGCGTAGGTGTACGATCCGTCCGCAATGGCGTTCCAGAGCTCGGTGTCGTTGATGTTCTCCGTGCCCGCAAGCGGGTTCTTGATCGAGGGAAGGCCGTCTTTGCCGGCTCCCACCAGATAAGCGCCGCCGCTGAAGGAGCGGGAGTGGCACGAAAGGCCGCACATATGCCCCGACTTGCCGAAATGCCCGCCCATGGCGCCCAGCGTCATGACGAGCTGGGGAAGGCAATCCGCGTTGTGCGTGCGGGCGGACGCCCATGCCAGCAAGATGCTGACCTTGTTGTCCTTGCCGACGAGCTCGGCCAAGTACCGGATGTTCTCGGGGCTGGCGCCGCATATGTTCGAAGCCCATTCCGGCGTCTTCGGGGTGCCGTCGTACGTTCCCAGCACGTAGTCTTTGAAGTTCCCTTGAGGGTCTTCGCCCTCGGGCATGTGGTCCGCGTCGAAACCGACGGTATGGGTGTTAAGGTAATCCCAGTCGATCAGCTGCTTCTCCGCGTCCATCTCGAGCATGGCGTTGGCGATGCCCAGGAACAGCGCCATGTCGGTCGAGGGGCGGCAGGGAATCCATTCGGCGTCGACAAGGGCGTACGAGTCGTTGTAGAAGGGGTCGACGGCCACGAACTTCGCGCCCGCCTTCTTGATCTGGAGCAGGTGGTACGCCGGGTTGCCGGCGGACGACCATGCGGGGTTCGTGCCGAACATCACCACCGTGTCGCTGTTGCGCATGTCCAAACGGTCGTTGATGCCCTCGTCGGGCTGCGGGGAAATGCCCACCACGCCCGGCGTGTAGGTCCAAGCGCCGCGCGACGTGGTGCCCCAGTGACCGATGTACCCGCCGTACAGGCTCAGGAACTTGGAGACCTCGCCACCATCGGCGAACAGCGCGCGGTTGCCGTGCTGGTCGACGATGCGCTTGACCTCGTCGGCAATGTAATCGTAAGCCTGGTCCCAGCTGATGCGCTCCCACTCGTCTTTGCCGCGCAGGTCGCCGTGGGCGTTTTCTCCGCCGCCCGGCTGCCAGCTCTTGCGCTTCATGGGGTACTTCAGACGGTCGGCCGCAAGCACGTGGTTGCGCTGCGCGCGGCCGCGCACGCACGCCCTTTGCTGCGGGTAGTCGGGAGAGTCCTCGTGCGTGTCGTCGGTCTTCTGACGAACGACGACGCCGTCTTTCACCAGCACTTTGTTGAGGCACCGACCGCCGCAGTTGTGCCAGCACGCCGCCGTCACCCATTGGCCGTCGGTGATGTTCCGTGTAACGACTTCGGGCTGGTCGTCCTTCTTCTCCGGCTTCTCCTTGGCGGCGCATCCCACCAAGCCTCCGCCTACGGCTAGCGCGGCCGTGGCCGCGGCGCCCGCCTTGACGAATCCCCTTCGGCTCATCGTCGAAGACTGCCGAACCTTCTCCACGTAGTTCGCCATCATTCCTCCTCTTGCTTGAATCTCCCCCTAGAGAATCGACACGTTCCGTGTCTACCTGCGAGATTACAAACTTGAAACATTAATAGCAATGCTCGCCACCTTGAATGTTTCTTAAGAAGATGTTTCCCGATTATTAATGAGAAACCTGCTCGTAGTTTGCCCGAGCACGAAAAAGCGGGCCGTAAAGGCCCGCTTTCACCGCATGCGAGGCTGCCGGCAGGCAGCCTGCTCGAACGGACGAGGTTAGATCGTGCCGAACAGATACTCCACCTCGTCGGCCCACGAGTCCTCGTCGACGGTCCACGTGCCGTCCTTCTTGGTCAAGTCGAGGCTGACGTAGTTGTCGGTCATGTCCGCGGTTTTGGCCATGGCGGCGTTGAACAGCTCGCCGAGCTTGGCCTTCACGGCGGCTTCGTCCATGGAGCCGGCCTCGACGGAGTTGGCGAAAGCCTGCGCGTCGGTCATGAACGTGGACGCGAAGGCGTACGCGTCGCGCATGGTCACGTCGGCGTACACGGTTCCCGTGCCGTCGCTGTACGTGTAAGCGCCGTCGAGCTCGTAATCGAAATCGGCGAGCAGCCACTGGGCGAACGCCGCAGGGTCGACGCCCAGCTCGGAGAGGCTGTAGCCGGAGCTGGCCGAGAACTCGGTGTCGAGGTCGGTCGCGAGCTTCTGCACGAACGCCGCATCTTTGTTCTTCAGCTTGTCGAGCTCGGTTTGCACCGCCGCTTCAGCCTGCTTCTCGTCTTCGGTCTTCTCGAAGTACGAGCTCGCATCCGAGTACGAGGAGCCGTTGTTCGTCACCGAAACCGCATCGGGGTGGGCGGCCACATAGGCGAGCGCGCCGAACCCGATGACCAGGTACAAAATGAACGCGAGCACGGACAGCACGATGCCGATGATGCCGCACACTTTGCCGCCCGTGGCCTTGCCGTCCTTGCCGGCTTCCTTCACGGCCTTCACCGCGAGCACGATGGCGACGATACCCAGGATGATACTGGGAAGGATGGTCCCAGACAGCAAGATGGCGAAGATGCCGCACACCAGCGCGGCCGTAGCCTTGCCGCTTTTGGCCGGAGGCTGCTGGTAGTAGCCGGGCATGGGCTGGCCGTACGGGTTCACCGGCTGGCCGTTGAGGCTCACGGGCTGACCGGGCGCCGTCGGCTGCTGGGGTTGCGCGTAAGGCGATGCGGGCGGTTGCTGCCCCGGCGCAGGAGGAGGCGGCGTAGGCGACGAGTAGGGCGTGCCGGTCGGCTCGGGCTGCTGAGGCTGGGGAGCATCGGGCATGGGAGTGGGCTGGTCTTGGTTGTCTGCCACGATCATTCCTCTCTGGTTAGGTGCATGGTTAATCAATACCTTGCCACTATACTATAGAGAAGAAAAGGACCGGCTCGAAAATCGAGCCGGTCTTGGAGTTTCGCGTATTTTGTTACTTTTGCAACGATCGTACCCCAAGGCGTCGCCGCCGAGGTTCGCGGGAAACGCGGTTCGCCGACACGTCGCCGGCGAGCCGCGTCGACCGCCTAGTAATGGGCCAGATCGTCGTCGGTCACGCGCCCGCGGAACGTGCGGTAGATGATCACATGGTACACCAGCACCAACGGCAGGCCCACGCACGTGATGACGGTCATCCACATGAGCGAGAGCTCGGACGAAGCGGCGCTCATAAGCGTGATGGAAGGCCCGATGCTGTCGGCAGAGGCGACCACCAGGTTCGGGAACATGGACGCGGCCAGCAAGCCCACCAGAACGAACGCCGACACCGACTGCCCGAGGAACGCTCCCTTGTCGCAGTCCTTCTTCTTCGCCAACACGATGGACGCCACGATGCCGGCAACGAACAGGATGGCGAACAACCAGCGCGCCACGCCCAGCAACGGCTCCATGTCGGGCTGGATGACGAAGTGGCCGTACACCGACACGCACAGGAACAGCACCAGCGCCACAATCTGCAGCGGCATGCGCAGCTTGGCCGCACGCGCCTGCAAATCGGACGGCTTCGGAGCCTTGAGCGCGATCCACGTGGTGCCCGCCGCCATGAACATGGCCAGGCCCAAAAGCCCGCACAGCAGCGTGAACGGGGTGATGAGGCCCAGCAGCGGCATACCGTTGTAGTTGCCCGCCGCGTCCATGGGAATGCCCGCGTAGATGTTGCCCACGGCCACGCCCAGCAGCAGCGCAGGCAAGAGCGATCCCACGAAGAAGCAGCCGTCCCACACCTTGCCGTACTTTTTGTCGTGCCCGCGGTACTCGAGCGAGACCGCGCGCACGATCAAGCCGAACAGCACCAGCATGACCGCCAGGTAGAACCCGGAGAACGTGGTGGCGTAGGCGGGCGCGAACGCCGCGAACAGCGCACCGCCTGCCGTGAGCAGCCACACCTCGTTGCCGTCCCACACCGGTCCGATGCTCCGGCGCACCACGGCCTTGTCATGGTCGTTTTTCGCCACGAACGGGTACAGCACGCCCGCGCCCAAGTCGAACCCGTCGAGCACGAAGTAACCGGCGATGAGCACGAAGATCAGGAAGAACCACAGCACGTTGAAGAAAGTCATATCCACGGCTACTCACCGCCCTTCACAACAGCGACGTCGTCCACGGGAGCGAACCCGGGCACCGCTTCCCGCCGCTTGGCCTCGTCGTCGCTGGCAGCTTCGGCATCCGTCGCCTTCACGACGGGGCCCTCCTTGATGAAACGTCCCATGACGCGCGCCCATGCGAAGATCAGGAACACGTACACCAGGAAGAACAGCACCATGGTGATGAGCAGCTCGGGCGACGACACCGACGCGGACGCCGCGTCGTTCGTGGCCAGGGCCACGCCTTCGGGGCCGGTGGCCGACGGGTAGACCACCCACGGCTGGCGCCCCATCTCCGCCGTGAACCAACCGGTCTGGATGGCGATGAGCGGGAACACGGGCGATATGACCACGAGCCGCTGCAGCCACTTCATGTTCTTGATGGAACCGCCCTTGCGGAACGAGAACACGATGGCCAGAATGGCCGTGATCATGATGAGGCCGTACATCATGACCATGAGGTGGTACGTCTGGAACACGAAGCCCACCGGCGCCGTCTCAGGATCGAGCGCGCCGTACTGCTCCGTTTCGGAAAGCGAGTTCAAACCCTGGAACTCGGTGTCCCACGTGCCGGTGGCCAGGAAGCTGGTGCCGCCGGGAATGGCGAACGGGGTGATGACCTTTTGGTTCTCCTCGTCGACCCAGCCGAACAGGTAGAGCGGCGGAACCTCGTCGTCGTACATGCCTTCCATCATGGCCAGCTTCGTGGGCTGCTCTTCGGACACCACCACGGCCGACGCGTGCGCCGTGAAGATCATCACGCAGCTGGTGACGATGCCCACCACGGCACCGACGCGCATCGTTTTCATGGCGAAGTCGGAATGCTTGCCCTTGAGCAGGTACCAGGCGCCCACGGCCATGGCCACGAACGCGCCCATGATGAGCAGCGCTACGACCACGTGGCCGTAGCGGGCCATGAGCGACGGGTTGAACGCCGCGCCTAGGAAGTCGGTGATGACGGCCTTCGAGCCGTCGGCGGACAGCTCGGCTCCGGCCGGCGTCTGCATCCACGAGTTGGCAATGAGGATCCACAGCGCGCTCAGACACGAGCCGAACCACACGAGCCATGCGCTCACCAGGTAGAACTTCGGCGACACGGTCTTGCGGCCGAATAGCAGGATTCCCAAGAACACCGATTCCAGGAAGAAGGCCAGCAGGGCCTCGGCCGCCAGCGGCGCTCCGAAGATGTCGCCCACGAAGCGGGAATAGTCGGCCCAGTTCGTCCCGAAGGAGAACTCCATCGTGATGCCCGTGGCCACGCCGATCACGAACGTCGCGGTGAAGATCTTCACCCAGAATTTGGTGGCCGCCGCGTCCTTCTCGTTGCGCGAGCGGTAGTACCTGGTTTCGTTGATGGCTAGGATCAGTCCCAAACCGATGGTCAGCGGCACGAAGAAGAAGTGATAAGCCGCCGTCAAGGCGAACTGAATTCGCGCCAGCATCACTGGATCGGAAAAGACATCCATGGCACACCCCCTTACATCTCTCGCCTTGCCCTCCGCGCCGCACGTTTCATGCGACGCGCTATAATTGCTACCATTTTAGCACCAATTAAACAGAAATGCTACGAGCGAGCGCTATATTTTCCCCTTCGCCTTCTTCGGCCGTTTTTCGGCTGTCTCGAAGCCCGTTACCCCATGGTAAGCGGCCTGAGCAAAACGCGCCGATTTCGATACAAAAACGTTGACCGTCAAGCCTCGTGTTTCAACGAAACGCCGCCGCGGCGGCCCTTTCGCCCCGCGTTGGTGTCGCGAGATCGGGCGTCCACGTCGCTCGCCCAAAATCTAGCAGATGAGAGCGCGGTACCGGCTATACTTCACGAAGATCGACATTGGAGGTTCCCATGATCATGCGCCGTGCGTTCTCGCTGCTCCTGTCCTTCTCATTGGCAGTGGGCCTCGCTCCCCTTGCGCCCCTTCAAGCGCATGCGGCGGAGCCGGACGACCCAGACGAGCTACGCGACAGCCTCGTACTTTCCGCGTCCGATGTCAACCCCGACTACCTGGCCTACCTCAACGGAGAAGCCGAGGTCGGGGCGTCGACGCTCGACCTTTCCTACCTCAACGACTCCATCGCAAGCGGCGCCGGCGCGGCGATGTACGCCAACGACCTTCTGCCGACGGCCTTCGACCTGCGCGACGAGGGGGTCGTGGGGCCGGTGCTCGACCAAGCAACCACCAGCAACTGCTGGGCATTCGCCAATTTGGGCGCGGCCGAGAGCAGCGTGCTGCCCTACTATCCCACCGCTCAGTTTTCTCGGGCTCATCTGGCCTGGTTCACCTACAACGGCAACGAGGAGCAGGAGGTGGACGGAGCGAAGCTCTACCCCCAGCAAGCCTACGAGACGGGAGCTTGGGACCAGCAGGCCATCGGCACCCTGGCCGCCTGGAAAGGGCCGGTGTTCTCCTCAACCGTACCGTTCCAAGCCGAATACGTGGACGAGAGCCTGCGCTATGCCTCCAACTTCCATCTGCAAGACGCCTACTACCTCCCCACTTCGCTGAACGGCATCTCGGGCGCCGCGCTCGAGCCCAGCATCGACGCCGTCAAGCGCATCATCCACGACGAGGGGGCCGTCACGGTGTCCATCGCCACGAAGGGCGATCACTTTTACTCCACCGACGCGGTGGGCGATACTGGTCGCCAGACCATGTACACGAGCCAGAAAACCAATATCGACCACGCCGTGCTCATCGTAGGCTGGGACGACGCGTTCGACCGGACGAAGTTCAGCGCTCCGGAAAACGAGCTGCCCACCCGCGACGGCGCCTGGCTCGTCAAGAACAGCTGGGGGGCCGACTGGGGCGAGAGCGGCTACTTCTGGCTCTCCTACGAGGATCGGTCGGCCGTGTACGGGGCCACCCTCAAGCTGGAATCGAAGGACAACTACACGGGCAACTACCAGTTCGACACCATGGGCTGGCGCACGAGCCTCGCCGTTTCCGCAGGCTCGGATATCGAAAACCCCGACGCGCCCTCCACCGGCAGCAGGGGCACGGCGTACATGGCCAACGTATTCACGGCGAAGGGCGACGAGACGTTGGAAGCCGCCTCGTTCTACACCACCGACGAGGGCACGGAGTACGCCATCGACGTCTACCTGAACCCCGAGGAGGGCAACCCCGCATCGGGCACCAAGGTGGGGGGAACCCAGGAAGGCGCCGAGGCCTACCCCGGCTACCACACCATCGAGCTCGGCCTCGACCTGCGCGCGTCCCTGCATGCCGGCGACACGTTCTCGCTGGTCGTGCGACTGGAGAACCCCCAGTACGCCAACGCCGTTCCCGCCGAGGCGGTCATCGGACGCGGCGACGCGTTCCAGCCGACGTACGTGGGCAAGGACGCGAACGGCAACGACGAGGTCAGTTACGTGTCGGCCGACGGAACCACGTGGACCACGCTGGGGAAGTCGCTGAGGGACCCCGGCGGCGCGTCCGTGTACGCCACGAACGTCTGCCTCAAGGCGTTCACGCAGGAAGCGGGCGGCACCGGCGCGACGTGGCCGCCCGATGAGCCGACGTCGTCGCAGGTGAACGGCATCACCGTCAAAAAGACCGTCACGCAGACGTTCGAAGAGGGGCCCTTTAACATCGACTCCATCGAATACCTTGATCTGGGAAGCGCGCTCGAAGAAGGCGGGGCGCGCACGAGCTTCGACGTGTTCATGCCGGAAACCTCCTCCTTCGCAGAAGGCCACTCTTACTCGTTCGCCATCCTGCCGACTTCGAACCAGGCGGTCACGGCGTCGCTCGACGGAGGCGAAGCGGTGACGCTAGAGAACGGGAAGTTCGGGCCGTCGCTCGCTTTGGGAAACCTTGCCACCGGACCGCAAACCGTCAAGTTGGTCAGCAGCGACCCGAGCGGATCGAAGGCTCCGACCACGTACGAACTGCGCTTCCACGCTTCCGAAGTCACGTTCGACGTTGCGGCGGAAACCGTCAAGTTCGACAGCGAGCGCTTAAGCGTGCTGGCCCCCGACGGCGTCACCTGGCTCGCCCCCGGCGACCGCGTATCGGAGTGGTCGGTGGTGAGCGGCCTGCCCCAGCAACAGATGGCCGTGTACCCCCGCGACCGGCAGGAAGGCGAGCCGCTGTACCGCGTTGCGGTGCCCTGCCGCGAGCCCGACCTGGTCGAAGGACGGGTGACGGTGAACTGCCCCACCGAAACGCTCATCATCAACGCCGACAACAAAGTGCTCACGGCTTCGTATCGGGCGGACATGAGCGAGCCTTTCTACCTCGACGAGAGAACCGTTTTGGAGCCGGGGCGGAGCCTGTACCTGAAAAGCGGCGGGCCGGCAGGACGGTTCTCCTCGCTGAACGCGCTCCACGTTGACGTGCCGGAACGCGCACCGGCACCCGCCGCGCCGACCGTGGCGGAGGCGACCGCGACCTCGGTGACGTTCGCCTATCGCCCCGACGGGCGCGCACTCGAGTACCGCTTGGCGGACGCTGCTTCGCAAGGCTGGCAGAGCTCACCGACGTTCAGGGATCTGAAACCTGGAACCAGCTACCCGTTCCAGGTTCGCGCGGCCGCATCGACGTCCGCCGCAGGCGGAGGAGGCGGTTTGGGGTCGGACGGCCCGGGGTCTGCCGACGGCGCGAGCGCGGATGCCGTCGCAGGCGCGGACGAGGCGACGGGCTCGTTCGCCTCCGAGCCCGTGGAGGTCGTCGCGAGCACGGCGACGCTGCCGAGCAGCTACGACCTGCGCTCGGAGAGCGAGCTTCCCGCCGTGCGCGACCAAGGACTCTACAGCACGTGCTGGGCGTTCGCGGCGTTGGCGTCGCTCGAGTCGAACCGCATCGCGCAGGGACGCGCCGACAGCTCCATCGACCTTTCGGAGGCGTCGCTCGTGATGCTCACCTACCAGCACCGCGCGCTGCACGACGGCGATGCGTCGGCGCTGGACCGCTACGCGGTCTCCTCGAAGGACGAGGGGCTCGGGGCGCTCGGCCTGCTGACGGGCGGCACGTGGGGCCATGCGGTGAGCACGCTCGCGCGCTGGCAGGGAGCGGCGAGCGAGGAGGCGTGCCCCTACGTGGTAGGCGAACCCGGCGAGTTCGAAGATGCCGCGAACGCCATGAACGCGGCGGCCGGGGCCGCCGTGGGAGGCGACGGCGTGCGCTTGGACTACGCCCTGGAGCTGCCCAGCCCCTTCACGACAAGCACCGGATCGGGAGCTGCCGGCGGCGATCTGGGCGACGACGGGCAGAGCGCGGACCTGTCTGCAAGCGACGCCGCACGCGAACCTGCGAGCCGCTACTCCGCCCAAAGCGTGTCGGCCATCGGGAGCGCGGGCGCCGTCGACCCGCTCGCCTACGAGAAGATCAAAGCCGCGCTGCTGCGCAACGGCGCGCTCGACTTCGGCATGCACGAGCCGTACGAAGACGACGGCTACTGGGCGAGCGCCGACGTGGCCCAGGGGGTTCGCAAGAACCACTGGTTCTACGACGCCGCCGATCAGGACTATACGGTGAACCACTCCCTCTCGCTCGTGGGCTGGGACGACGGCTACGCCAAGGAGAACTTCACCATCGAGGACAAGGACGGCGCGAAACACACGCCGTCGACCGACGGCGCCTGGATCCTCCGCAACAACCGCGGCGAGGACTTCGGAGACGGCGGCTACCTGTACGTTCCCTACGAGGAGCGGGCCGTGCGCGCACCCGTCGCGCTCGTCGCCGAAAGCGGAGAGACGGGCACGTTCGACTATGAGAACAACTACCAGTACGACTCGCTGCACGCCGTGGGCCTGCAGGCCCCGGCGGACGACTCCACTCGGGCCGCCAACGTGTTCACGGCGCAGGGAGCCGAACGCCTCGAAGGCGTGGGCGTGTGGGTCACGTCCCCGAACACGCGCGTGAGCATCGACGTGTACACCGACCTCGCCGACCCCTCAAACCCCGAAAGCGGCACGAAGGCGGAGGGCGCCCACACCGAATTCGACACGCTGTACGCCGGGTACTTCACGCCCCAGCTGGCCGGCGCGGTCGATCTGGAAGCGGGCGAGGCGTTCGCCGTCGTGGTGACGGAGACGCAGCTCTACGACGCAAACGGATGGGCCCTCATGAGCACCACCGTGCCGCTGGAAGGCGCCCAGAAACTCGGCGAGGACGCGCACGGCTCGCCCCGCTACGACAGCGTGCCGCACGTCGATGCCGGCCAAAGCTTCGTGTTCGAGAAAGGAACCTGGAGCGACGTGGCCGCCGTGGCCGACACGCTCGCAGAGCGAACCGGCGCTCCCGTGGGCAACGTTGCGGTGAAGGCGTTCACGAACCCGGCCGACAGCCCCGTCCCCGTCGAACCGGGTACGCCCAACAACCCCGGCGATCCCGGCGACGGATCCACCCCGAAGGAGCTCGTCTCGACCGGCGATCCGCTGCTTGCGAGCGCGGCCGTCGGTGCTGCAGCAGTCGCGCTCGCAGCGCTGGCGCTGGCTGCAGCCCGCCGGAGGCGCACGCGCTTGGGATAGTTGGGATAGGCGTGTGCCGCGACGGCCGGGCTCGCACCGCGGCTGGGGCCAGGCAGCGGCTACTTCACCGGGGACTTCTCCTTCGCGGTGCGCTTGGCGGCGTACATGCTCGCGTCGGCCACGCGGATGAGCTCGTCGTAGTCGCTGCCGTCTGCCGGGTAGGCGGCTAGGCCAACGCTCGCGCCGATGGTCCACCGGCAGTCCTCGAGGGCAAACGGCTCTTCGAGCGCCCGCTGCAAACGGTTGGCGAACTCCCGGGCATCATCGCCGACGAGCCCGCTCACCGCGGCGACGAACTCGTCGCCGCCCACGCGGGCCAAGATACCCGCCTCGCCGCAGACGGAGCGGAAGCGATCGGCCACCTGCACCAGAAGCTCGTCGCCCTGCTTGTGGCCCAACGTGTCGTTCACAGCCTTGAAGCCGTCCAGATCCAGGTAGAACAGGCTGAACGGCACCTCGCGCGGCCCGGCGCACCAACGCCCGACCTCCTCGGCGAACCAGCGCCGGTTGTGCAGGTTCGTCAGCTCGTCGGTGGTGGCAAGCTCGTGCAGGAAGCGCCGCTTGACCTGCATCTGCCACACCACCACGCCCAGCAGCAGGCTAACAAGAAGCCCCACCGCGCCCGTGGCCACCACCTTGCCCCAATCCACCCATCCGGCATCCGGCGCCACGCTGAGAGTCCAGTCGTGGTTGGGCACCGGCACGGTGTAGGTGACGGGATCGTTTTCCGGAAGCGCGCCGGACGAGGCTATCGTCAGATGCGCGCCGTCCTCCCCCTTCGTGTAAAGTTCGAAGCGATAACCCTTCTCCTCGAGGTCCGAGAACAAGATGGGGTCGAGGGCGGCCGGCAGGTCGAGGACGATCACCGTGAAGCCCCAGAACGTTTCCTGCCCGTTCGCGTCGGTGAGGAAGATGGGGTTGCGCGCCACCAAGCCGAAGCCGCCTTGGTTCAGCACGTAGGGGCCCGAGAGCGTGATCTGCTTCGTCTCGAGCGCCAGCAGGGCGTCGTCGCGCCGCGCGGGATTCTCGAAGATGTTGCTTCCCAGCGTGGGCTCGTTGCCCTCGAAGGGGTACACGTAGCGCACGATGCCGTCCGGCAGGTACTGGATGGCACGGACGCCCGACCCCTCGGAAAGCGAACGGGCCAGGTCGGTGAACGTTTTCTCCGTCAGCTCGCCGCCGTCCGCTATTATCATGGCCTCCATGATGTCGGTTTTGTGGAACAGGCTGTCGAGCAGCGAGGTGATGCGCGTGCTGTACACCTGGTTGGTGCGCATGGCCTCGTTCCGGTCGGTGCGCACGTCGTCCCAGGCGAAGTACGTCACCAGCACAGCCACCACCAGCGCGCTGACGACGAACGCCACCACGGGCAGCGGCATCTTCCCCCCGCTTCGTTTTCCCCTTGTCACGCGCCCCCCTCTTCCCTATCAGCCTAGTAGTAGCGGAAGTACGCGGCGCAGCTTCCCTCGCTCGACACCATGCAGGGGCCCACCGGGTTCTCGGGGGTGCACACCTTGCGGAACAGGGGGCACTCGTTCGGGGCCATGATGCCGCGCAGCACGTCGCCGCACCGGCAGCCTTTCGGATCCTGCGTGGGCTCGACGGGCGGGTCGAAACGGCGCACGGCGTCGAACTCGGCGAACTCCTCGCGGATGCGGTAGCCCGAGCCGGGTATCTCTCCCAAACCGCGCCACAGCGCCGGGCACGTCTCGAACACCTCGTCGATGGCCGCCAGCGCCACGGGGTTGCCCTCGGGCATGACGCCGCGCGCGTAGGCGATCTCGATCTCGGCGCGGCCCTCGTGCAGCTGGCGCATGATCATGGCGATGCCCTGCAGCACGTCCACCGGCTCGAAGCCGGTGATGACGCCGGGGATGCCGTACTTCTCGGCCAGGAACTGGTACGGCGCGGCGCCGATGATGGTGCTCACATGGCCGGGCAGGATGAGCGCATCCAGCTTGAGCTGCGGGTCGTTGATGATGGCTTCCAGCGCGCCGGGCATGTTCTTATGCGCGCCGAACACGGTGAAGTTCTTGAGGCCCGCGTCACGCGCCCGCTTGATGGCCATGGCCACGAGCGGCGTGGTGGTTTCGAAGCCCACGCCCACGAACACGATCTCGCGCTCGGGATGCTCCTGCGCCAGGCGCAGCGCGTCGAGCGGCGAGTACACGATCTCCACCGAGCGGCCGGCCGCCTGTTCCTTGAGCAGGCTCGACGTGGATCCGGGCACGCGCGTCATGTCGCCGAACGTGGCGATGGTCACGTTCTCCACCCGCGCGAGCGCGATGACGGTGTCGATGTCGCGGTTTGACGTCACGCACACCGGGCAGCCGGGACCGGACGCCAGACGGATGCCCACGGGCATGAGGTTGCGGATGCCGTTGCGCGCGATGGCCACGGTGTGCGTGCCGCACACCTCCATGAGCGTGGCGCTCTCCGGGGCCAGCTTCCCGATTGAGTCGATAAGCCCACGAGCAAGCGTCGGGTCCTTGAACGCCGCGAGTTCGGCTTCCATGTTATGAGCGGTCATACATCCTCCAACGAAAGGTTATGGATCGAAACGCGTTCCTTCGAGTACGTCGCGGGCCATCCCCGAACGGGCTTTTCCGATACGCCGCGACCGTCCCCGAACGTGCCTTCCTGATACACCGCGGCCTTCTCCGTAGGGGCGATCTCCTGATCGCCCGTTCCGGCGAAGCCGGAAAAGCAACCGAGGGCCGCGTTCTCGCGCTCCGCGCGAGCGGGCGATCTGGAGATCGCCCCTACGAGGACGGCTCCCGGTCGAATCGACGTTCCCGGTGCGGCTTGGCGGGAACAGCACCCCGTCAAGCAGGAATATCCTCGCCTGCCAGTTCGGGGAACTGCTTGATGAGGTCGATGGTCTCCTGTGCGTAGTCGGCGTCCACCACCTCGATGGCGAAGCCAGCGTGCACAAGCACGAAGTCGCCGACGCCGGCCTGCGGCGTGAGGTCGACGGCGATGTCTCGCGTCACGCCGAGGATGTCCACCGTCGCCAAGCGGTTGTCCTTCAGTTCGGTGATTTTAGCGGGTATGGCCAAGCACATGGTTCATGCCTTCTTTCAAATTGACGGCGCCCCTTGCAGCGGTCGCGCCCCTACGCGCCGCCCTCGGCAGCGCCCTCTTCGTTCGAGGCCCATGCTACCACAGCTTGGCCGAACGAGATGCACCCGTCGTTGGGCGGTAGATCGCGGTTGACGGCCACCGTGAAACCCGCACGCTCGAGCGCGGCCAGCGCGTGCTCCACGAGGTAGCGGTTCATGAACACGCCACCCGACAGCGCCACGACCTCGATGCCGTACACGGTGCGCGCCAGTTCCGCCGCCATGACGACGGCCTGAACGAACGCATTATGGAAGCGGCGCGCGATGACGGGAACGGGCACCCCGGCCGCCTTGTCGTCCAGCAGTGCCTTGAACGTGGGCGCCGCGTCGAACAGCACGACGGACGTGTCCTGCGCGGTGCTTTCGGCCGTAGCGGTGTTCTTGACCACCTCCATGGCATAACGCGAAGAGTCGTCATCTTGGGTGGAGGCGCAGGATTGGTCTCTGTCATCCTGAACGGAGGCGCGAAGCGCCGTAGTCAAAGGATCTGCCGGCGCCGAAGATCCTTCGACTCCCTTCGGTCGCTCGGGATGACAAGAGGGCTGCTCCGCTCGCTCAGGATGGCAACAGGCATCGGATGTCATCGCGGCTTCCAAGAGGATGGCGGGCTCGCCTTCGTACGTGGGCTCGGCGCACACGCCCAGAAGCGCGCTGGCCGCGTCGAACAGGCGGCCGACCGACGAGGTCATGGGCGTGTTCAGCCCCCGATCGATCATCTGCTCGCACACGTCGGCCTGCTCGCCCAGCGCCATCAGCACATCGGCAGCTCCCGGATGCTCCAGTAAGTCGAACGCCCACAGCGCGCCGTAGGCCATGCGCAGGGGATGCTTCACGCACGCGGCGCCGCCCGGCATGGGCACGTAGGCGAAGTTCGCGAAGCGCTCGAACGCGCGCAGGTTGCTGATGAGCACTTCGCCGCCCCAGATGGCGCCGTCCACGCCGAAGCCCGTGCCGTCGAAGGCGATGCCGCACACCGGGCCGGACAAACCGTGCTCGCCCATAACCGAGACGACGTGCGCGTGGTGGTGCTGCACCTCCACAAGCGGCAGGCCACGCGTGCGGCTTTCCTCGTGCGCCCACTTCGACGTGAGGTACTCGGGGTGCAGGTCGCACGCCAAAAGGTCGGGCTTGATCTCGAACAACGTCTCGTAGCGGTTCTTCGCGTCGAGCCATGCGTCGTAGGTCTCGGCGTTCTCCATGTCGCCGATGTGCTGCGACACGAACGCCTCGACGTCGCGCGTGAGCGCGAACGTGTTCTTCTGCTCGGGCCCGGTGGCGAAGATGGACACCTTGTCATCCTGAGCGGAGGCACGGGGCCGGTCTCTGTCATCCTGAGCGGAGGCGCGAAGCGCCGTAGTCGAAGGATCTGCCGGTGTTGAAGATCCTTCGACTCCCTTCGGTCGCTCAGGATGACAAAGGGACGGCATCGCCAACGGCAAAGGGGCGTAGCCGCGGGCGCGGCGGACGAACTGCACGGCCTCGCCCGCGCTGCCGGCGGCGATGACGCGCACCACCGAGTCGTCGTAGCGCGCGCGGATGGCGCGGTCGTGGCCGATGAACGCGTCGGCAACGCCCGCCAGCTTCCCGTAAGCGTCCTCGTCGTCGATGACGATGGGTTCGTCGTGGATGTTGCCCGAGGTCATCACCAACATGCCGCCGCCCCCGGCTTCGAGGAAGTCGTGCAGCAGCAAATGTTGCAGCGGGGTATAGGGCAGCATGACGCCCAGCTCGGGCAGGCGGTCGGCCAGACCGGGGGCGAACTCCGCGTCAGAGCGCTTCTTCAGCAGCACGATGGGGCGTTGCGAGCCTTCCAAGACCGCGGCCTCGGCGTCGTTCACCGCGCACACGCGACGCACGTCATCCGTGCTGGCGGCCATCACGGCGAACGCCTTGCCCTCGCGTCGCTTGCGGGCGCGCAGCTTCGCCATCGCCTCGGGGTTGTCCGCGTCGCACACCAAGTGGAAGCCGCCGAGGCCCTTCACGGCCACAATGCCGCCCGCCAGCAGCAGCTCCACGGCGCGCGCGAGGATGGCGTCGCTCTCCTCGCGCGTCGTGCCCCAGCTCACCGGGCCGAGAGGCGCTTCGATGTCGCCGCCCTCGTGCTCGCGCCAGCTGATATGGGGGCCGCACTCGAAGCAGGCGTCGGGCTGCGCGTGAAAGCGGCGATCGAGCGGGTCGCCGTACTCGCGGGCGCAGCGCTCGCACATGGGGAAGTCCTTCATCGACGTGCTCTTGCGATCGTAGGGCAGCTTCTCGATGATGGTGAAGCGCGGGCCGCAGTTCGTGCAGTTGATGAACGGATAGCGGTAGCGCCGGTCGTTGGGATTGAACAGCTCGCGCGCGCAGTCGTCGCACGTGGCCAAGTCGGGCGACACGAGGGTGGTCTTCTCCACGGCTCCGGCGTCGGAGAAGCGTATCTCGAAGGTGTCGAAGTCCTCCAGCGGCACCTCTTTAAGCGTGATCTCCTCCACATGCGAGGCGGCCGGCGGGTTCTCGGACAGCTCGATGACGAACTCGTCGAGCAGCTTCGCCTCGGCCTCCGCATGGATGAACACGCCGTCGGTGGCGTTCAGGACCCATCCGTTGACCAGGTACTTCTTCGCCAAACGATAGACGAAGGGGCGGAAACCCACCCCTTGCACGATGCCTTTGACCTGTATGTCCATCGCTTCGATCATCTGTCACCTCGTCGTCCATTCGCGCAAAGCGCGAACTATGCCGCACCGGTTTCGTTGCCAATCCCCGCAGGTTGGCGCTAGTAAGTCAGCGAGGGCGTCCGTGGCACCCGAGATCATGGGGATGGCGAGGACGAAGCGCACAACGGGTACGCGTGTCCCCAGCATCGCCGCGAGGTCGGGCATCACGGACGGCCGCAGCGTCGGCAAGTTCCGCCGTTCGGAGAACGGCGGAACCCCTAGTCCAGCGTTGCCAAGATATTCGTGATGACCTCGGACAGCGCGCGCAGCGTCACCCCCGAGTTGTCCGGCAGATGCAGGTGCACGCAGCGGCGCCCGCGCTCGGCCAGCGTCACCAGGTCGCCGGAGGCCTGCGCCTTCGCAAGCGTGCCCAGGCTCTCGGCCTCTTGCGAAAGCGGGATGTCCTTCAACTCGTCGGCGGACAGGATAAGGAACACGCCGTTGTTCTGGCCGCCCTTCTGCAGCTGGCCTGTGGAATGCAGGTAGCGGGGCCCGACCTCCAGGCACGACACGGTGCGCCGACTGGCCGCCACGCCATGGCGGATAAGCTCGAGCGCTTCGCGCCGACCCTCGCCCGTGAACGGAAGGAACGCGTTGAGCGCGAAGTAATCGCCCGGCTGGATGCTGGTCAGAAGGGCACGCAAGGCGCTGTGCACGTCGGTGCAGTCCTTGAAGCAGGGTGCGAGGCGCACTTCCACCTCGCCCATGTGCACGTCTCCGATGAAATCTTGCACGAAGTCGGGCTCGGGCTGGCCCTCTTCCAGAATATTGAGCACCACGGCCTTCGCCGAGGCCACGTCGGGCTGGTCGAACGGGCACACCTTCATCAGGTAGCCGCACATGGCCACGGCGTACTCCCACATGATGAAATGCTCGGCCAACTCCTCCACCGAGTCGATTTTGAAGTTCGCCCGCGGAATGGTGGGGTCGATATAGGACAGGCTCATCTCGAAGTTCTTGCGCTCGTCCCACAGGTCGGTCTTCGTCTGGTACATGATGACGCTGCGGTCGCCCGGGTCGTTCGTGAGCAGCAGCGAGTCTATCTCGATGTTCGGCAGGATGCCCTGGCCGTCCTTGCCCAGGCTCTCGGCCACCAGCTGCTCTATCCACAGGCCGAGCACGCGGCCGCGCTTCGGCGTGAGGAACGAGAACTTGTTGCGTCCCTGCAGGTAGTTGTCGTACAGGAACGCCGCGAGCCCGATGGCCGGGTTGTCGATGGCGTCCTCGCTGCACCGCTGCTCGGCCTCGACGGCATGCTCCATGACCTCTTCGAGGTCGATGCCCACCAGTGCGGCGGGAAGCAAACCGAACACGGACAACGCGGAGAAGCGGCCGCCCACGGACGGCTCTCCGGGCAGCACGGCCGCCCAGCCCTCCTCATGCGCCTGCCGTTCCAAATCGGAACCGGGGTCGGTGATGGCCACCAGATGCTGGGCGAGTTCTTCCTCGGTCATGGTGTCGCCCACCGCGTCGCGCACCGCGCGCAAGGCGAGGCGCGGCTCGATGGTGCCGCCGCTCTTCGACGAGATGACGAACAGCGTGTTCTCGGGCTTCGCTTCGGCCAAGATGGCGCGCACGCGCACGGGCGAGTCGGAGTCGAGCGTCTTGAACGTTATCTTCGACGAGTCGGGCTTGTTGTACTTCGTGATGGTCATGGGTGCCTGCGTCGAACCGCCCTGCCCGATGAGCACGACGGTGTTGAGGCCTTGGGCGATGATCGAGTCGGCGAACGCCTGGATGTCGCGCAGCGGATACGGCGGATTGCTGGCGAGGTCCGTCCATCCCATATAGCGCTCGGCACACGACTGCGCTTGCTCTGAGAAATCGTACAAGCTCGCGTCCTTGGCGTGAACGCGACTGGCAACGCACTCCTTCACGAGCGTTTTCGCGGAGGGATACAGTTTTTCCATATCACCGGAAATCATGGAACCTTCTTTCAGCGTAGTTCCGCTCATTCTAGCAAACGGCGAAAAGAAGTGCCCGCGATCCCCCCAGCTTGTGATGGAGTTGTGTACGTTCGGTCGTTAAACGGCCCTTCCAAAATAATATCATTTTGCTGGTATTTCTTATTGATTTTTATTACTAATTAATATATTGTATCGAAATGTAATCGAGCGCATGAGAGGGCCGCTCGAACGGATTGCCGATGCGCGCGTCGAAACGCGCGTCGCAGGAACAGGAGGGGTTTCCATGTCCGACATCTCCAGGCGAAATTTCGTGAAGAACGCTGCCGTTGGCGCCGCCACCGTCGGAGCGCTCGGCCTGCTGGCCGGCTGCTCGCCCAAACAGGAGGAGCCGGCGCCTCAAGCGAACGCCGACACCGCCACCGACAGCGCCTCGCCGACCGTGCTCGACCCGAAAACGATGCCCGACGCCGCCACGGCCAGCAACTTCAACGTGGTGGAGGAAAGCGCCACCGCCGTGGGCACCACGCTCGACAACCTCAAAACGGCCATCACGGGCGAGACGGGCGCCACCACGAAGTACGCCGCCTGGGCGAAAGTCGCCGAGAAGGCGGGCTACGACCACATAGCGCGCCTGTTCACCTGCACGTCGGACGCCGAGAAGATCCACATCGAGCTGGAGTACAAGCTGGCCCAGAAGCTGGAGCCCGGATACCAGAAACCCGAGCCGCCCGAGGTGCCCGAGCATACGGTCGATCTCAACCTCATCGCCGGCGCGAACGGCGAAATCTACGAAACCTCGGATATGTACCCTTCGTTCATCAAGGTGGCCCAAGAGGAGCAGAACAACGAGGCCGTGCAAGTGTTCACCCGCGCCAAGCTGGCCGAGGCTTACCATGCCGAGCGCTACCTGGACGCATACAACACCATCGACACGCCCACCGACGAGAAGTACTACCTCTGCCCCGTCTGCGGCTACATCCACAAGGGAGAGAACTTCACCGCCTGCCCCATCTGCCTGGCTCCGAAGTCCTCCTTCAAGGAGTACTAGGCGTTTCTCCGCCCCCGTGGGACGTCCTTTCTCAAAGGAGCTTGCAGGCTGCTGAAATGCACGTTTGCGACGACTGTTCCATAGGAGATCGTATCGGAAGCGGCCGCGGCGCACTCGCCTCGCGGCCGCTTCGTAGGAAGCCGCATCAAAGGGACCGATTCTCCGTTCTTGTAGGGCAAGGGCTCTGCCCTTGTCGCTCCATAGGCAGCGTTTCGGCAGGTCGACGGCAAGGGCAGAGCCCTTGCCCTACCGAGCGGCCACCGGAAACGCGCGGTTTGACGGCTTTCGATACGGCCTCTCACACGAACAGATGTTTCACGTGAAACACTCGGAAACTCAAATTCGTTCATCACATATTTCGTTCCAAAAAAAACGACTCGCCCCATGCTTCGAGGCGAGTCGTTTTTTAGTCGTTTGCTCCAGGTCGACCGAACGGGCAAGACCTCGTTCGCTACAACCCCAGCGCCTTCTTCAGCGCGGACACGCGGCGGCGGGAGACGGGGATCTTCTCGTCCACGGCGTTCAGGGTGAGCAGCAGAGTGCCGCCGGACACCGATTCGATCTCCTCCACCATGGACAGGTTCACCAAGTATCCGCGGTGCACGCGGAAGAACCCGTGACCGTCCAGGCGCTTCTCCAGCTGGGCCAGGCTCACCGTGGAGAAGTAGCGGTCCGTGTCGGTCTGCAGGTACGCGTAGTCGTCGCGCGCCATGACGAAGCGGATCTTGTCGATGCCGATAAGGATCTTCTTCCCGCCCTTCTCGACGGGGATGCGCTCGGACTTCTGAGCGGCCACGTGCAGCGACACGTGCTCGCGCACACGGGAGATGGCCTGCGACAGGCGCTCCGTCTCCACCGGCTTCACCAGGTAGTCGATGGCGCTGACCTTGAACGCCTCGAGCGCGAACTCGCTGTACGCCGTCACGAACACCACGGCGGGAGGGAACTTCAGGTGCTGCAGGGCCTCGGCGAGCTGCAAGCCGGTGGCCTCGGGCATGTTCACATCGAGGAACATGACGTCGACTGGATATTCCTTCAGCTTCTCGATGGCCTCGCGCACGCTAGCGGCCTCGGCAACCACCTCGGTTTGCCCCAGCTCGTCCAGCAAGAACTTGAGTTCAGAGCGCGCAGGAGCCTCATCATCGACGATCATGGCCTTCAACACGTGAACCTCCTCGTTTTTCCGAACCCCTTGTTGCTTGAGTCTCTTTCGCCATCATTATAAATCATGAGAAGCGGAAACAGCGGAGAAGCCCGAATCTACGAAGTAACCAAACCGTTTTCGAGTGCGAACGCGACGATATTCGAAAATGCGCCGGCATGCGGCGCCTCGAAGCGGGCGGACGGCACATGGGCGAGGACGAGGACGAGGGTGAGGGCGGAAGGGACGAGGATGGCAGCTCGAAGCGGCACCGCAAAGGCCCTCGTCATAGCTCGCAAGCACCATGCAGGCTTTGCTCTCTTCGCACCCGTAATCCTCCGCCCTCCAGAAAGTGAGCCCTCCTACCCTTGCGGGTCGTCGGTCAGGTACCGCTCTCGCAACGCCGCCCTCTTCTCGTCGGTCACGCCGATAGCCCGTTCGACATAGGCGTCCAGCCCGCCGAACTCCTTCTCGATCGCATCGAGCGCCGCTTGCATGAAACGCGGATCGGCGGAATTTATCACGTGGATGCTGGCGTCCAGCTTGTCGGCCAGATGGTAGGTGGCAAGCGCCTTGGCGATATCCTCGGTTCGCGACGCCACGTAGCGGTTCGTGGCCTGATAGTCTTTCATGATACGGTCGCGCGAAGCTCCCAGCACATGCAGCATCAGCATCGTGGCCAAGCCCGCACGGTCCTTCCCGATGGTGCAGTGCCACAGCACCGATCCCTCTTCGGTGGCCAGCACATCGTCGAAGAACGAGGCGAAACCGCGCTGGCTGGCCTCGTCGAGCACCATGCGCTCGTAGATATCCATCATGATCTGAGCGGGGTTGTCTTGCACGGCGCGCAGCATCTTGAGCGCGCCCTTGATACCGCCTTCGCGCGTGACGCCCAGCGTGGAGGTGTTGAGCACCGGCGCGTTCTCGAAGCGAACGCCCATGAGCTCGTCTTCAGGATCGGGCTTCTCGCGCCGCTCCTCTTCGGTGCGCAGGTCGACCACCGTGCGCAGGTCGTAATCGTCCGCGAGCACGGCCAGATCGCGCGTCGTGGCGCCGTCCAGCGCGCCCGAACGCAGCAGGCGGGCATGCTTCACGTAGCGGCCGTCGGCCGCGGGTATGCCGCCGATGTCGCGCGTGTTCGGCAGCCCCTCGAGTTCGATGCGGCCGTCGGGCGCGTCCTCGAGCCCTTCGGCGTCGGCGATACCGAGGACGGGCGAGAAATCGTCGGGCACGGTGTCCACCATGGTGGCCTTCCTTTCAACAGGGAAAAACGAATGCGAGTCACCGCGGGAAGCGGATCCTTCGACTTCGCGTCTTGCGACGCTCCGCTCAGGATGACACAGGGGACGTCTTGCGGCGTTCCGTTCGGGATGACGTAAAGCGAGTCCCTCGGCGCGCACTCGGGATGGCGCAAGGGAGGTCTTCGGCCACGCCCAAGATGACGCAGGACAAAGCCTCCCGAGCGCTCAGGATGACTGAGCAGGCTGTCATCCTGAGCGACCGAAGGGAGTCGAAGGATCTTCGAGCAACGAATCCGCCGCACATCCTCTACTTCAGATCGAGTCCCATGAGCTTATCGATGGTGAGCGCGTAGATCTTGAAGGACTGCTTCAGCAGATCCTCGCTCACGCCCTCGTCCGGACCGTGCATCATGCCCACCCATTCGGGATCCTTGATCCACGGCTTCTCGGGACCGAAGCTCGCGCCGCTCTTGAACTCACGGGCGTAGGTGCCGCCGCCCATGGTGAAGGGCTCAGCCTGCTCGCCGGTGGCCTCGTTGTAGGCGTTCAGCAGCGCCTGGATGACCGGGCTGTCCGGTTTCACCAAGAACGGCTCCATGAGCAGCGTGTTCTCGAACGAACCGCCTATGGCCGCAGCCTGCTCGCGCACGCGCTCCGTGATCTCGTCGGCCGTGATGGATGTGGGGAAGCGGCTGTCGAGCGTCTGGACGAAGCGGTCGTCCTCCAGCTTGATGGTGCCGCCCACCACGGTGAGGGGCCCGAAGTACTCGTCGGCGCTCTTGATGCCGAGGCCGCTGCCGTCCGTGTGGTTCAGCAGCTTCTGGTCGAGCTCGAAGAACGCGCGCTCGTCGGCACCGCACAGGCTGTGCTCAAGCAGATAGTCCACGATGAGGCCGATAGCGTTCACGCCCTCGTCGGGCGTGGAGGCATGCGCGCTCTTGCCGGTGGCGTCGAGACGCGCGCGACCGGGACCGGCCTCGGTCACCACGATCCGGTCGGTGTTCGGCAGTTCCTTCGCATCGGCGTTGACGATGGCGTGGGCCAGGCCCGGAACCGCGTTCGTTGCCATGCCGCCTTCGAACTCGACCACCACGCGGGCGCAAGGCTCGATGGGCTTGCTCATGAGCATGCCATCGTAGCCGCCCTTCTCGCCGTAGCACACGGGGAACTCGGCGTCGGGCGTGAACAGGAAGGCCGGGTCATCGTAGTGTTCGTGGTAGTACGCCACGTCGGCCATGCCCGACTCCTCGTTCGCGCCGAACAGGAAGCGGATGGTGTAGGGGAATTCGACGCCCTGGTCTTTCCAGAACTTCATGGCGTGCAGCGCCATGACGCTGGGCCCCTTGTCGTCCAGCGTGCCGCGGCCCACAAGGTAACCGTCCTTGCGCGTGACATCGTAGGGTTTGAAGTTCCAGCCGGGGCCGGCCGGCACGACGTCCATGTGACCGATGATGCCGATCTGGGTGTCGCTCTTGCCGGGGAAGTCGGCGAAGCCGATGTAGCCTTCGGCGTCGTGCGTCGAGAATCCCATGTCCTCGGCCATCTTGAGTGCGGCCGTGAGCGCGGCCTTGGGACCGGGGCCGAACGGGGCACCGTCGGCCTTCTTGTCGTCTTCCTGGAAGCTGGGGATGCGCACGAGCGTGGCGATGTCCTCCACCATGGCGTCCCAGTTGTCGTCGAGGTACGCGTCAATTTTCTTAGTCAGTTCTTCGTGCTCCATACCGTTTCCGCCTCTCTGTCGAGTGGGTACGTCGTTGGCGCCAACGCGGCCTAAGGGGGCGTCGGCGAAGATCATTCCATTATGCCCCTTGTCGAAACGCCGCGCCAGAACATCATGCATATGTTGAGGTGCCGTAGGTGCGAATGTCCCGAATGGGGACGCTAGCGAGGATATCGGCGAACGTCGTGCCCCCATGTGCCGTCATTCTGAGCCGAGCGCCGGAAGCCACCCATCTTGCCATCCTGAGCGGAGGCCGCAGGCCGCAGTCGAAGGATCTTCGATGACGTGGGGCTTACCGCGCCGAAGATCCTTCGACTGCGCTCCCTGCAGTCGCTCCGCTCAGGATGACAACGGAGAACGGCCTGGCGGCTTGCCGATCAAGATGACAGGAGGGGCGATTTTCCCTCGACGTGGTCGGCGGGTTCCGGTATACTTTCTTTTTGCGCCCGAGTGGCGGAATGGCAGACGCGGCGGTCTCAAAAACCGTTGTCCTAGACGTGCGAGTTCGACTCTCGCCTCGGGCACCATCCGCAAACAGGCCGAGCTCGTCGAGGGAGATCTTCGTCTTGGCGAGCTCGCTGCTTTTCTCAGGAAATTCATCTTTTCCTGTCGGACGTTTCCCGTTCGATATCAGGGTGCAATATAAACTAGCGCCGCACCAGCCACATCATCCAGCGACGATCTACGTCGTGATCGGCAGTTCCAAGTCCTTCACGGCCGCGTCGCTCAAGGTGAACTTGAGGGGCCGTTTCGAAACGACAGCAACAAGGCCCCTCTCTTCCAGATCTTTCAGATACTTTCGAGCCGTCTGCGTGCTCACTTCCGCATGCGCCGACGCATCGCAGTACGACAGTGGAAATCCGCCGAAACGCACGAAAATGCGAGCAAAGTTGCGTTTCGAAACCTGCATTCGCAGCCACGCCTTCAAGCAATTCTTGAATTGCCTGTTCAGAGACTTAGTGCGTTGCACGACGAACGAGGCAGGGCATCTTCACCGCCCTGAAACGCAACATTGCTCGCATTTTCGTGCGTTTCGGGCATCCTCCACTGCCAAACCACCGTTGGCATGCACCCGGCCAGGATGGCAATGCGTTGGCTTGCGGAATGCCACGCATTGTCGCCCGAAAGCCGCGGTTTTGAAACTGAAAACGCGGCTTTCGGGCGACAATGCTCTCGCGCCGCGCCATGAAAAACGCGGCGCACCCAGAGGTGCGCCGCGCGGAGGCTACGTGCTGTGGAGTTCGCCTAGTCCGTGAAGTACCCCACGCCGCCTTCGAACAGCGGCTGGAACAGGTCGCCGGGGACGTTTTGGTACAGGCCCAAGCCGCGGCGCTCGCTGTGGCCCATCTTGCCTAAGATGCGGCCGTCGGGGCTCGTGATGCTCTCGACAGCCCACGCGGAGCCGTTGGGGTTCACGTCCAGGTCCAGGGACGGCACGCCCTGCGCGTCGACGTACTGGGTGGCGATCTGGCCTCTCTCCTTCAGCTCGGCCAGCAATTCGGGGCTGGCCACGAAGCGGCCCTCGCCGTGGCTCACGGGCACCGTATGGACGTCGCCCACCTCGCAGCGGCTGAACCACGGCGATAGGCTGGACGCCACGCGCGTGCGCACGAGACGGCTCTGGTGGCGGCCGATGTTGTTGAACGTGAGCGTGGGACAGCTCTCGTCCATGGGGCGGATGTCGCCGTAGGGCACCAGGCCCAGCTTCACGAGCGCCTGGAAACCGTTGCAGATGCCCAGCATGAGGCCGTCGCGGTTCTGCAGCAGGTCGCGCACCGCCTCCGTCACCGCCGGGGCGCGGAAGAACGCCGTGATGAACTTGGCGGAGCCGTCGGGCTCGTCGCCGCCGGAGAAGCCGCCCGGCAGCATGATGATCTGGCTGTTGTTGATGAGCCGCACCAGCTCGGCCGTGCTCTCGACCACGGCGTCGGGCGTGAGGTTGTTGATGACGAACGTCTCGACCACCGCGCCGGCCGCCTCGAAGGCGCGGGCGGAGTCGTACTCGCAGTTGTTGCCCGGGAACACGGGGATCACCACGCGCGGGCGCGCGATGGTGCCGTTGTAGGTGAGCGGGATGGCGCTTGTGAAGGAAACCTGTTCCACGGAAAGGTCTCTCTGCTGGCGCCGCACGGGATCCTTCGACTCCGCGCCTTCGGCGCTCCGCTCAGGATGACAGGTGAAAGGCGCGTCGGCGCTCTGGTCGGGGTGGCAGGGGGTGGGCGCGTCGGTGCTCCGATAGGGGAAGACCGGTTCCAACCGGGCTTCCCAGGCTTCCTGCAGCTCGGCAAGATCGATGGTCTCGCCGGCGGCGGCGAACTCGTAGACCTCGGTGGTCTCGCCCACCTCGTCCACGCTCAGCGCGTCGGTTGCCGCAGGCGGCTCCACGCACGGTGCCAGCTCCACGAGGAAGCTGCCGTACGCGGGCGCGAACAGCTCGTCCACCGTCACCTGGTCGGCCAGCTTCACGCCGATGCCGTTGCCGACGCACATCTTGAACAGCGCCTCGGCCGCGGCTCCGTAGCCCGGCGTGGACACGGCCAGCGCGTCGCCGCTGCCGATGAGCCGCTCCACAACCGCAAAGGCCTCCAGCAGCCCGGCGGCATCGGGCAGCACGCCGTCGTAGGCAGCGGGCGCAATGCGCACCACGCGGCTGCCCGCCTGCTTGAACTCGGGAGACGTCACGCGATCGACCGACCCCACCGCCGTGGCGAACGACACCAGCGTGGGCGGCACGTCGAGCTGCTCGAAGCTGCCCGACATGGAGTCCTTGCCGCCGATGGAGCCCACGCCCAGGTCGATCTGCGCCTTGAGCGCGCCCAGGATGGCCGCCGCGGGCTTGCCCCAGCGCTCGGGTTCGTCGCGCAGCTTCTCGAAGTACTCCTGGAACGTCAGGTACATGTCCTCGCGCTTGAAACCGGCGGCCGCCAGCTTCGCCACGCTCTCCACCACGGCTGCGTACGAACCGTCAAACTGGTTGGCCTCGGTCAGATACGGGTTGAAGCCCCAGGCCATGCCGCTCACCGTGGTGGTCTCGCCGAACACGGGGAGCTTCGCCACCATGGCCATGGCCGGCGTGAGCTGGCGCGCGCCGCCGAACGGCATGAGCGCCGTGGCCGCGCCGATGGTGGAGTCGAAGCGCTCCGACAGGCCCTTGTTCGAGCACACGTTCAAGTCGGTGACCAGCGCGTGCAGGCGCTCGCCCAGCGTGTCGCCCGCCCACGTGCGCTCGTAGGAGCCGCCGCGCAGCACGTGCACGTCCTGGTGCTTCGCCGCGCCGTTGCTGTTGAGGAACTCGCGGCTCACGTCCACGATGGTCGTGCCGTTCCACTCCATGCGCACGCGCGCCTCTTCGGTGACCTCGGCGATGGGCGTGGCCTCAAGGTTCTCCTCGTGCGCGAGCGCGATGAACGCGTCCACGTCCTCGGCCGCCAGCGCCACGGCCATGCGCTCCTGGCTCTCGGCGATGGCCAGCTCCGTGCCGTCCAGGCCCTCGTACTTCTTCGGCACCTTGTTCAGGTTCACGAACAGGCCGTCGGCCAGCTCGCCCACGGCCACGGACACGCCGCCCGCGCCGAAGTCGTTGCAGCGCTTGATCATGCGGCACGCGTCGCCGCGGCGGAACAGGCGCTGGATCTTGCGCTCCACCGGCGCGTTGCCCTTCTGCACCTCGGCGCCGCAGCTTTCCAGCGAGTCCAGGTTGTGCGCCTTGGACGATCCCGTGGCGCCGCCGATGCCGTCGCGGCCCGTGCGGCCGCCCAGCAGCACGATCACGTCGCCCGGCGCGGGCGTCTCGCGCCGCACGTGGTCGGCCGGCGTAGCGCCCACCACGGCGCCGATCTCCATGCGCTTGGCCGCATAGCCGGGATGGTACAGCTCGTTCACCTGGCCGGTGGCCAGGCCTATCTGGTTGCCATAGGACGAATAGCCCGCCGCGGCCGTGGTCACCAGCTTGCGCTGCGGCAGCTTGCCGGGCAGCGTCTCGCTCACCGGCGCCAGCGGGTCGGCCGCGCCGGTCACGCGCATGGCCTGGTAGACGTAGCTGCGCCCGGAAAGCGGGTCGCGGATGGCCCCGCCCACGCAGGTGGCCGCGCCGCCGAAGGGCTCGATCTCGGTGGGATGGTTGTGCGTCTCGTTCTTGAACAGGTACAGCCAGTCCTGCTCCTCGCCGTCCACGTCAACCTTCACCTTCACCGTGCAGGCGTTGATCTCCTCGGACTCGTCGAGCCCGGTGAGGATGCCCTTCGCCTTCAGGTAGCGCGCGCCGATGGTGCCCATGTCCATGAGGCACACCGGCTTCTCGTCGCGCCCCAGCTCGTGGCGCATGGCCAGGTACTGCTCGAAGGCGGCGCGCACGGCCTCGTCGTCGATGACGATGTTCTCCAGCTCCGTGCCGAACGTGGTGTGGCGGCAGTGGTCGGACCAGTAGGTGTCGATCATCTTGATCTCGGTGATGGTGGGGTTGCGCCCCTCCTCGGCGAAGTAGCGCTGGCAGAACGCGATGTCGGCCGCGTCCATGGCCAGGCCGCGCTCGGCGATGAACGCCGCCAAGCCCGCCTCGTCCAAATCGAGGAAGCCCTCCACCGTCTCCACCATCGGCGGCACCGGCTGCTCCATCGCCAGCGTGTCGCGCGGCTCCAAAGACGCCTCGCGCGCCTCGATGGGGTTGATGACGTAGTGCTTGACAGCGGCCACGTCCTCGTCGGACAGCGCGCCCTCAAGCAGGTACACCTTCGCGCTGCGCACCTCGGGACGCTCGCCCTGGCTGATCAGCTGGATGCACTCGCTGGCCGAGTCGGCCCGCTGGTCGAACTGGCCGGGCAGGTACTCCACGGCGAACACGACGGCGCCACCCGCCTCGGGCATCTCCAAAGACGCCACGTCGGACTGCGGCTCGCTGAACACCGTGGGCACGCACTGCGCGAAGAGCTCCTCCGAGATGCCCTCCACGTCGTAGCGGTTCACCAAGCGCAGGCCCTCGAGCCCCTCGATGCCCAGAATGTCGCGCAGCTCGTGCGCGAGCTGCTGCGCCTCCACGTCGAAGCCGGGCTTCTTCTCCACATACACGCGAGAAACCATGGTGTTCTGCCTTCCCCCTCGTATAATCGAACGGCGCTTCTCCATCTATGCGCGAACGGACGGGGCAAGCCCCGCCCCTGCGGTTTCGACCGTGCGCGCAAGCGGATAGATTTCTTACTTCTTCGAGTCCTGCGGCTGCTCCTTGGCCTCCTCCGCCTTCGACAGGCGGAAACCGCTGCCGAACAGGCCGCGCTTCTTAGGCTTCTCCTCTTCGGCGGGAGCCTCGGCGGCCTCGATCTTCTTGGACTTCTGCGCGGCCTTCTGCTGCTTCTCTATCGCGCGCTGCTCTTTGGACTTGCGGCTCTCCATCTCCTCCTGGTAGGCGCGGCGAACCTTGCGGATCTTCGAGAAGTCAACGTAGAGCGCGCCGATGATGCAGACGTAGGCCAAGCCCAGCATGACGTAGCTCACCGGATCGGGGAACCACGAACGGCCCAGCCACGACAGGGCCGTGGCCGCGATGGCGCCGATGAGCAGCGCCCACCATATCTTGCGCAGGCGCTTGTACTGCGGCGTGGGCGGATTGTAGTACTTGCGGTCGAGCTCGCCCTGCTTCTGGCGGGCGACCTTCTTCTCGGCCTTCTTCTGCTGCTTCGTCTTCTCTTTGGGCTGCACGCGCACCGTCGCGGCCGCCTTCGATTTCGGCTTCATGGACGCGGCGCTCTTGCGGGTCTGGCCCTGGTGCTCGTCGGTCTGATAGCGGTCGTTCATGGGGTTGCGTTGGGACATGGGTTATTGCTCCTTGTTGATTGCCTCGAACCTCGCAGGTTCGTCAAAGTCAGCGAGAGGCGTTGAGGTGCCCGGAATTGCCGTGAAAGCTTTGCGAAGCGTGCTTTTGCACGTGAGCGAAGCTTGGAGCGGCAAGGCCGGACGCCTCAACGCCTCGCAGCGTCGAGAAGTTCCGGTTGCCGTCAGGCAAACGGAACAAAAGGCCGACCCGTGATCTTCTCGTAGGCTTGGATGTACTTCTCGCTCGTCTTCTCGATGACGTCTTGGGGCAGGCGGGGCGGGTTGCCCTGGCGGTCCCAGTTGGCGGAGAGCCAGTCGCGCACGAACTGCTTGTCGAAGCTGGGCTGGTCCTTGCCCTCGGCGTACTCGTCGCCCGGCCAGAAGCGCGAGGAGTCGGGCGTCAGCACCTCGTCGGCCAGGATGATCTGGCCGTTTAGGCGGCCGAACTCGAACTTCGTGTCGGCGATGATGATGCCCTGCTTCTCGGCGTGGTCGCGCGCCGTGGTGTACACCTTCAGCGCAAGGTCGCGCAGCTGCGAAGCGTCGTCCTCGCCGATGATCTCCACGAGGCGCTCGTAGCTGATGTTCTCGTCGTGGTCGCCGATCTCGGCCTTCGTGGACGGCGTGAAGATGGGCTCGGGCAGCTTCGAGGAGTTCACCAGGCCCTCGGGCAGCTCGATGCCACACACCGTGCCCTGCTTCTGGTACTCCTTCAGGCCGCTGCCGGCCAAATATCCGCGCACGATGCACTCGGCGGGGAACATGTCGGCCTTCTTCACCAGCATGAAGCGCCCGCGCAGGTAGTCGGCGTACGGCTGGAACTGCTCGGGCAGGTCGGCCACGTCGGCGGAGATCAGGTGGTTCTCCACCACGCCGTCCAGCAACTCGAACCAGAAGCAGGACAGCTGCGTGAGCACCGCGCCCTTGTGCGGGATCTCGTCTTCCAGGATGTAGTCGAACGCGGAGATGCGGTCCGACGCCACCAGCAGAAGCCGGTCCCCCAGGTCGTAGAGATCGCGCACTTTGCCTTGCGCGTCGGGCTTGATGTCCATTCCGGTCATGGTCTGCTCTGTCCTTTCATCGACGCGCCGCGCGCCTTGCGGCGGCCGGCGTTTTTCGTATGCGCTCCATTATCGCGCAGTTTGGCTATTTGCGCCCCTTGGGCCGCGACTTTTGCGGCTTTTCTTTCGCCCTGGGCACCTTCTGCAGCTTCGGCTGCTTCTGCTGGCGCGCCTTCGGTTGGCGACCCTCGTCGTACAGCGGAATGTGGATGGTGAAGCAGGCGCCTTCGTTCTTGCGGCCCTCCACCTGCACCCAACCGCCGTGGCGGTCCACGATCTCCTTCACCACGGCCAGGCCGATGCCCAAGCCGCCGCTCTCGCGGTTGCGTCCGGCGTCGGCGCGCCAGAAGCGCGAGAACACCATCTTCGCCTCTTCGGGCGAAAGGCCGATGCCCGTGTCGCGTACGGCGATGGACGCCATGAGGTCGCCGCGCTTCACCTCCACGGTGATGTGGCCGCCCTCGGGCGTGTAGCGCACGGCGTTGGAGATGAGGTTGGCCGTGGCCTGGCGGATCATGTCGGCGTCGCCCAGCACGCGCACGTCGTCGTCGGCCTGGTATTCCAGCGTGAGACCCGAATCGGTGACGAAGGCGTCGTGCGTGGCGATGATGCCCGAGATGAGCTGTCCCACGTCCACGACCTCTTCCTTCATGGGGTTCGCGCGGTTCTCCAAGCGCGACAGCTTCAGCAGCGAGTCCACCAGACGGCTCAGACGCTGCACCTCGGAGTTCACCGTTTCCAAGTGCTCGGGGTCGGCCTCGAACACGCCGTCGACCATGGCCTCCACCGTTGACTGGATGGCCATGAGGGGCGTGCGCAGCTCGTGCGCCACGTCGGTTGTCAGGCGCCGCTCGAGCTCGCGATCCTTCTCCACCGAGTCGGCCATCTCGTCGAACGTCTCGCCCAGGCGCGCGATCTCGTCTTCGCCGTGCAGGTCGGTGCGGGCGGACAGGTCGCCTTCCTTGATGGCCTTCGCCGTCTTCGTCATGCGGTTGATGGGGCTCACCAGGTTGCGTGCGAACAGGAAGCCAATGCACGATGCCAGGAGTATGGCCATGGCCGCCGCGAAGAACATGGCCTGGTAGGATTTGTCGCGGAACTCCTCGTCGGTCGAACGCAGCAGCGTGTCGGAGCCGAGCACCCACACGCTCACCGAGCCCACCGCCTGCTCGGAAGGCTGGCCTTGGTCGATGACGATGGGCACCGTGACCATCTGCTCGGGCTTTGCGTGCTTCGGGATGAGCGAAACGCCGTCCGCGCCGTCCTCCTCGTTTTCGATAAGCGTGGAGTCGAACACGATGGACGCCTCGCTGTTCGCGGGCACGAGGTTGTCGACGACGCGCATGCCGATGCTCGGCGTGACGTTGACCATGTATCGGGCGGGCGCGAGCGTTTGGGCGTCGAACGTGCCCGACTTCTCGTAGTTCTCCGCGATGTCCTGGGCGACCTGCTGGGCCGTCCGCTCTATGTTGTCGCGCGTGTACGTTTGGAAGTGCTGCTCCCACACGAACGACACCACGCCGATGGCCACCAGCGCGGTCATGGCCGCGATGAAGGCGAACGCCGCCGTCACACGGGTTGTGTACGAAAGGTTGTCCCAGCCCAGCCGCTTGTGACTGCGCGCGTCCGCGTCGTCCGCGCCCGCCTTGCCGATGGGTCCGGTCGTCGCCGAGTCTTGCACGCTTTGCTCCTCCTGCACCGGTTACGCGTTCGCGCTCGAGGCGTTCGCGCGGTGCTTACTGCTGGACTTTGGTCGGATCTTCGAAGCGGTAGCCCACGCCGTGCACGGTGTGCAGCCACTTCGGGCTGCGCGGGTTGTCGCCGATCTTCGCGCGCAGGTTCTTCACGTGGCTGTCGATGGTGCGCTCGTAGCCCTCGAAGTCGTAGCCGAGCACCTTCTCCACCAGCTCCATGCGCGAGTACACGCGGCCCGGATAACGGGACAGCGTGGTGAGCAGCTTGAACTCGCTGGCCGTGAGGTCGATCTCCTCGCCGTTCACCAGCACCTTGTGGCCCGACACGTCGATGGTGAGCTCGCCGAACTCCAGCACTTCGCGCTGCGGCTCGGAATCGGCGTGCACGCGGCGCAGCAGCGCGCGGGCGCGGGCCACCAGCTCGCGGGGGCTGAAGGGCTTCACCAGGTAGTCGTCGGCACCCAGCTCCAGGCCGATGATGCGGTCCTCCACCTCGCCCTTGGCCGTGAGCATGATGATGGGCACGTCGGAGTTGTCGCGGATGGCGCGGCAAACGCGCTCGCCCGGCACACGGGGCAGCATCAGGTCGAGGATGACCAGGTCGAAATGGTGCTTCGAGAACTCTTCGAGCGCTTCCTGGCCGTCGCCGACCGCCGTGACCCAGTAGTTCTCGCGCTCAAGATAGGCCGTCACCGCGTCGCGGATGGCCTTTTCGTCTTCAACAAGCAGTATACGTCGCGTTTCGTTGCTCATGGATACCACCTCTGGTCGTTACCGGCTCGGATCACGCCCGGACGCGTATCCCGTACGCACCCAGTTCCGAGCGTCTAGGTCGTGTTTGCGTTTATTGTAGCAATTACCCTCGAAGCAGCTGGAACCCGTACGGGAAATGACACAATATCCACCATGGTAACCCGCAGATCAACACATGCTAACCACGCGAAACCCGGTGGCGCGACCAAGCGCAGCGCACAGCGGCGCGGCGCCGCCTTGGGCGGCGGCACGTACGTCGGTGGAAAGAAAAGCGCGCGCGGCGGGCACGTGGGCAACGTCGGAAGCTTTGGCGGCGACCTGGGAGGAGCAGGCTCTTCCCGGCCGACGGCGCGCAGAAGCGCGGCCGGCGCGGGGCGCGGCGGGCAGAAGGCCTCCGTCGGCCCCAACGGCGCCCTCGGATCGGGCGGCGTGCACAAACGCGGCGCCTCGGGAGCCGGCTCCGGCGGAGGCGGGGTTCGCGTTCCCACCCCGAGCGGCGGTGAAGTGCTCCTCACCCGGCGCCACTTCCTGTTCGGCGCCGTCGGCGTGGCGGCCCTCGCCGCCGCAGGAGGCGCGGCGACCGTGGTCATCAAGCAGCGGGAGGAAGCCGCCAACGACGTGACGGTGCTCGAGGTTCCCGCCTCGTCCGTGACAACGCTGAACACCGCCGACACCGAAAGCTCGTTCACCCTGATAGAAGACACCGCCTCGCGCATGAACCTGGCCGCGCGCTTCGAGCTGCCTTACGGGTCGCTCGTCTGGGCCAGCGGCGATGACGTGGCCGCCTGCCTGGTGCCCACCGACCAAGGAAGCCCCCTTGCGCAGGTGGCCTTGCTGCTGCTCGGCAGCGGCAACCAGGCAACCGTGCTGGAACAGGCCGTGGGACAGGACGAGGGGTTCGACATCTACGACGTGCGCGCCACGGAGACGGGCATGGTGTGGACGGAGGCCGACATCCTCGACGGCATCTGGCGCGTGTACACGGCGCGCCTCGACGGTGCGACCCTCGGCGAACCGCACCTGGTGGACGAGGGCGACAACCAGTGGGAAACGCCCACCATCGCGGCCGCGGGCTCCCACGCCTTCTGGCAGGTCATGCCGAGGCTCGACGGCGATAGCAGCGCGGAGGACTCGCTCGTGAAACGCGCGACGATGGCGTCGGGGGCGACCGAGACCGTCTACACGTCGCACGGCCGGCTGTGCACGCCGCCCTACGCGCTGGACGACTCGGTCGTCATCACGCCGCGTGCGGAAACGTCGGGCACGTACTACCAGCTTACCCACCTGGATGCGGCCTCGGGCAGCGTGCTGGACACCATGGTGCTGCCGCGGTCGATGAGGCCGCTGGAAGCGGGCTACGGCGACAACGGGTTCTCGTTCTCGTTCGACGCCTGGTACACCTACGGCGACGGCATCGCCAACATCGGCACGTACACGCCCGCCTCGCGCGTGACGGATGGGAACTACAGCGGCGCGCCGTGGTTCTCGTTCGGCTTGGCCCCCACCGCGCCGCCCGCGTGGTGCGGCGGCTACTTCATCGTGAAGTCGAAGCGCACCGTGTGCGGCATCGACCTGGACACGAGCGAGTACTTCGCCCTGCAGCCCGAGAACGGCTCGGACGACTACGGCGAGTACCTGGCGTCCACCGGATCGAACAACCTGGTGGTCACGTACGCCAACATCGACGACAAGCCCATCGACGGCGAACCGAAGAAGTACTGCCTCGTGAGGGCCTGGTCGCCGGTGAGCTAGAGGCGCGGCAAGAAGCCGCGCTCGAAGTCCTCGAGGGGCACGGGGCGGCTGTAGAGGTACCCCTGCCCAAGGTGGCAGCCCAAACCCTGCAACATAGTCTCTTGATCGGGAGTCTCTATGCCCTCCGCTATGACGTCGACGCCCAGGTCGAAGCACATGCCCACGATGTGGCGCACGATGGTCTGCTTGATCTTGTCGTCGGCGAGCGTGTCGATGAGGCTCTTGTCGAGCTTGACCACGTGGAAGCTGATGCTGGAAAGGATGGAGAGATCCGTGTACTTCGTGCCGAAATCATCGAGCGACAACGAGAACCCGACGCGCAGCAGCTCGGAGGCCACTTGGTACAGCACGCCCCTGCCAACGGTGCCGAAGCTTTCGGTTATCTCGATCTCCAGCATGCTGCGGTCGATGTCGTAGCGCGAAGTGATACCCTCTATGCTGGTGATAATGTCGCTTTCCAGCACCGTGCGGCGCGACAGGTTCACCGACACGGGCACGGCGCGCTCCTCGCGCTTCCAGCGCTCGAGCAGCTTGGTCACCTGCTCCAACACGAAGAGATCCGCATGGCGAACGAGCCCGTTCTCTTCGAGCGCCGGAATGAAGCGGCCGGGAGGCACGATGTTGCCGCTCGCATCGCGGTACCGGATGAGGGCCTCCGCCCCCACCGTGCGCCGCGTGGACAAATCGACTTTCGGCTGCAGGTACACGAGGAAGTTGCCGTTTTCGATCGAGGACACGATGCCCCGCAGGGCCTTGCGCCGGCTATCGTCGGATACGTCCTGGGCTTTGTCGTGGAAGCGCCGCTTGTCGGCCTCCATCGCCGCCACGGCTTGGTTGGTAAGGACCTCGAGGTTCTTCTCCACGTCGTCCCAAGAACACCCTATCGCCACGGTGAACAAGCCGTTGCCCTCTATCACTTCGCGCATGTCGCCGATGCGCCGTTCGAGCTCCTCCCGGCTCAGGTTCGGGGCGATCACGGCGAACTCGTCTCCGTTAAGGCGGTACACGTTCTCTTCGGAAAACGCGTTCGTCAGCATGAAGGCGAACTGTTTCAGGTAGTAGTTGCCTTCGGCGAAGCCCTTCGCGCTGTTGACCTGCTTCATGTTGTTCACATTCGCCGACACCACGCCCACGCATCGAACGAGATCGGCGTCGAACGCGGCCACGCAGCGCTCGTAGCCCTCGCGGTTGAGCACGCCGGTCAGCTCGTCATGGCTGCTCGCGTACAACAGGTTCTCCATCATGCGCCGCTTGCGCACCTCGCTGACCACGAATATCGGGAACCGCTCCAAGAACGCCACGTTCTGCAGGTTCGCCGTCAGGTTCTCAACCGAAATATAGCTGGGAAGCCGACCCTCGCGCTGATCGTCGCGCACGACGATCCAGCGGGCGTTGTCGATGTTGTTCTCGCGCATGTACTGGTACAGAACGAACGACGAGCGCATCACCGACTCGGGACTCTCTATCAAAACGGGCTCTTCCCACTGCTGCACGGCCAGCCACGAGTCGAGCGCACGATCGTCGGGGGCCGTCGGGCAAACCGCGACGCCGTCGCGCGACCAGAACGTGACGCACTGGTACGACGAGGCCTCGTCGTCGAACGACCAAAGACGCACGGAGTCGGAGCGGAAAAACCGACCGATCGCCTCCAACGCGCAGTGGATCACCTCGGCGAGGTCTTTGGCTGCGCTCATTTGCTGGATGCCCGCCAGCAGATGATGCCCCTCCGACGTGCCGTTGTCGAGCGAGTCCACGATGCTCTTGTTGTTCGATATGTCCACGGCGATAGCGAGCAACGCCTCGCGACCCTTCCAGTTCACCAACTTGTTTTTCAGGAGGAATTCCTGTTCGAGCGATTCGTTGTCGTTGCGCCACATGAAGAACTTGTCGGTCGACCAGTTCGCCTTGCTGCAAAACGGGCACGGGGACGTGCGCCGATGCATGGCCTCGTAGCATTTCATGCCCAAGCAGCTTGAAGCCGTCTCGCCGATGCGCTCGTAGAACGCTTCGTTTCCGCAGATGAGCGTGAACGTATCCGGGTCAACGAGGTAGGCCATCTCCCCCTGTTCGGAAAGGAATTGCGCGAATGCCGCGGCATCCTCGCCGGAGGCGGACGGAGACGAGGACGAAGAGCCGTGCGCGGCGAGCAGAGGCCCTGGCGCAGAGGCGCCGGCTACGCCCTCGTCCCTCGAGAAAGCGTCGAAGGGCACGTCGGCGGCTCTTCCCTCGTTTTCCGCGTTTCCCGCCGCTTTGCTTTGCACGTAGGAAAGCCGGTTGCCCGCATCGCCGGAAGAGTCCGCGCGGTGGAACACGTAGGTGTCCTTGCCTTCGTCTTTTGCCAGATACAGCGCCGCGTCGGCCTGGCTGAACGCCGTTTCGAACGGGCTTTCCCCCGAAAGCAGCGTCACGCCTACGCTGCAGGTGATGGGCGGATCGACCTCGTGCCTAAGTTGCGCGAACACGTCTTCGAGCAGCTGGGCGATGTGGTCTTCGTCGCGCGCGTCGTCCACGTACAGGATGAACTCGTCGCCGCCAAATCGTCCGAGCACGTCGAGCCGATCGATGCAACGGCTGATGGCGTCGACGAATCGCAGGAGCGCCCGATCGCCAGCTTCGTGGCCGAACCGGTCGTTGACGTCTTTGAAGTCGTCGACGTCCAAAATCATGAAAGCGCTCACGCGACCGGGCACTCGGTCTCGCAAGCGCTCGCGAATAGCGGTTTCGGCGGATTTCTTATGCAGTATGCGCGTGAGCGGATCGCGCTCCGACGAGCTTTGGAGCATGAGCTCCTGCCGCTTCTTCTTGTCGATGTTCCTGATGCGCAACAGAGCCAGCACATGATGCGTTATCGGATCCTTCAGCAGATGGGCCGTGAACTCCATCCACACCATCTTGTTCTGGTCGGCGATGCGACGGAACTCGCAACCCAGCCGGTCGATGCCGTTCTCCAACGATGCGACGAAGTTCTCGCACCGCATGATATCGGAGTAGTGGGCCCGGTCGTCGGGGTGCACGACCTTGTCCATGAACGACCCGACGATGTCGGAGTAAGACGTGGTGGAGATGAGCTCGTTGTACAGATTCCACATGCCCCCGACTTTTATCAGCACGTCATCGGTGGCGTCGAGGTGCGCATAGGCGGTTTCTTCGGCAAGCATCGCGTAGTAGAACTGCGTTTCGTTCAGGTAGGTCATCGCCAGTTCTTTGTGTTCGGTTATGTCCATGAACACGCCGCCGCCCGAAGACCTGCCGGGAATCAGCGGATTCTCGCATCCCGCGAGAGTGAGCCGATACCAACGCCATTGCCTGGTATCGGGCGAGGGCCCGCCCAAACGCAGATCGCACACGCAGCGCACGCCTGAGCATGCCGAGCTGGAGAACGCTTTTTCGAACGCCCCCACATCCTCGGGGTGAACAAGCCCCGCGCGGAGCATGGCTCCGGGAAAATCAGGACAGGTTGTCCCCGGTGCCCCAACAGGTTCCAAGAGGGACGAGGAGAAGATGATGCGTGCCGTCCGACTCGCGGCATCGTACGAGAACGCCTCGAAACCCGCCGTGGCAGCCACGCATGCGCCGAGGTTCATGAATTCCCCCAGCTCGGCTTCCAGGCGCATCTCGTGGGTGCAATCGCGTGGCAAACAGCATATGATCGGCCCCTCGTCCTGCTGCAAAACAAAGGCCATCGTCTCGAATTCGCGCTCCTCGTCGCGCACCACCACGCGATGGTGGAATTTCGTGGATCGGGACGGCGCGCTCGCCGCTTGCGCCATATTCACGAGACGGCCGACGGCGTCCTGATTCCACAGGGCGCTCAACCGGCTGGCGTAGCGAAAGCCCATCTCCTCGGGCGTGCAGCCCATGAGCTCGTAAAACGCTTCGTTCGCCCAAATCAAGGTGAAATACTCATCGCATTTCACCATGCACGCAGCAATCGGCAAAACGGATATGTCGGCTAACGCCAACTCGCTTCCGTCCCGGCATCCCTCTGAGGGAGACTCCTCACCACGCGTCATGAGGCCTTCTTCCAATCGACGCGGATAGTACGCCGCGTTCTCGCATGAAACGACGAAACGAACGGCGCGTTAAAATACTACCACTTCAATTGCATATTATAATACCTCACTGGAAAGCACAAGGACAAAGGCCTCAAAGAGCGGGTAAAACCGCTGGTGGTTCCATAAAAGCTCGGGAAGCGGCCGCTTTGGGCCCAAGCGTGCGCGTGTCGGCCGGAGGCTGTGCGGCTCCTTGACGCAGAGCCTTGCACCCGGGGCCCCACGCCCCCGCTGAAAGACGAAAAGGCCGGAAGCGCATGCTTCAGGCCTGCAAGTTCGAGATCCCGTATCACTATGAAACGGTTATCACAGGTCTTTCGCCTTCCGCCTTGCCCCTGGGAGCGCCATAAAAGCGAGCGCGACGCCGGCTGTCCCTGCGAGCGCAAGTCCCTCGAACATACCGGCGTCTCCTGTTCGAGCAAGCGTTTGCCGAGAAGGGGTATCGGAATTGGGCGCAGGTGCCGGGATGTCAAGGGGCACGAAGCGGGCATACAGCGTCATGGCATCGCTGCACGTGTTGCTGAAATCCCAGACGGTATCGAAACTACTGGTGGTATACCAGTTGTCGAAGGCATAGCCGTCCACGTGAGGGTCGGGAGCGGGCTTGGTTACGGCTGTATTCCGTTCAATGGTCACATCGCCAGGAGGATTCGTGCAGGTAAGACCTTGGCTTGCGGTATCGAACGATATGGTGATGTCGCGACTTATGCCATCTCCTCCCCAGTTCACCGCGATATAGGCACGGTCCGAAAAGCAATCAGCGCCGGTAAAGGTGCCCCGAGCCGTAGTGGGAACATAGTCGGGATCCCCGATAATGCCTTGCGCTAAGCGACTCTGCGTGGGGGTTGTTGAAGCGAGCTTTTGAAAGGCGCCCTCGAACATTCCCGTTTGATTAAGAACGGAAGAGTCAAACCGAGGAAACGCAAACACCTCGTTTACCTGAAAGCTCGGGCCTCCAGCCCGACTGAACATGTTGCTCGCGAAGTTGTCGCCTACGCTGCCAAGGTTTTGGGGGAGGTTGAATGCGTTGTTCATGGTGAAGGCGTATCCGGAACAGCCTTCAAACATATTGCTCGCGAAGTTGTCGCCCGCGTTGGCCAGATTTTGGGGGAGGTTGAAGACGCCGTTCATGGTGAAGGCGTCGCCTGAGCAGCCAGCAAACATGTTGCCTGCAAAGTTGTCGCCTACGCTGGTGAGGTTTTGGGGGAGGTTGAAGACGCTGCCCATAGTGAGGGCTTCACAACCAGAAAACATGTCGCTCGCAAAGTTGTCGCCTACGGCGGTAATGCTGTTCCACTCATCGCTGAACGTGAAATCGGCTCCCATGGTGAGGTTGCGACAACGGCTAAACGTGTACCTCCATTCATCATGAGGAACGGTTGAAGCAGCGACGTCCCTCGTCATGGAGGGAGTAAGGGGGCTTTCCACGTCGTACATTTTGTCTCTGTTTGCTTGGGCATTTGCACCTTCGTCATCCGTAGAAAAGCCAAACGCGGCAAGCCAGGCTGCTCTATTAGTAGAGCCGTAAGGAGTGATGGTAATACGGTAGATGCCCGGCCCACCATAGGTGTGGCTGATACCGGCGGAGGTGCTGGAACCATTTGCGTGCTGCATAGAATTGTCTCCCCAGCGGACCTCCCAAGAATATGGTTGTCCAAGTCCGTCTCCCGAAGTAGGAATGGAGAAGGATAAGTCATCAGCAGTCACTTTTATCCGGAATATAAATACTTCAGTGGCACGTGGTGCAGTTACCTGAAGAGCAGTGTTCGTTTGTTGTTGGACAGCGGCGAAAGCGTCAGCGGCGCTATCCTCATTTCGCGTGCTCGCAAACTCAAGGTTATCAAGCACTTCTTGCTCTTGTGCCGAAACGCCCTTTTCATCACGACGTTCTTCGGTATCCCCTACGACGCTACTTACGTTGTCAAAAGAAGGGCCTGATTCTTGCGCATGCGCTACGGCAGGAAAGCCCGTAAGCATAAGCAGGGCAGTCAACAACAAAGGGAGAAAGGGAACCTCAAGGTTTTTTCTTTTGGCAAATATCGAAGAACGCGAATCGACTTTGCAGAAAGTTTTATGAAACATGGTTCGCCCTTTCTCTCGTTGGCTTCTTTAAGCTCAAGGCCAACAAGGACTTTCTTCCATAGTGCGAAGCGCACACAGGGCCTTCCGCGATTAGGAGCGCCGCCTGCATACAATAATAAAGCAACATACTATACTTTTGGTGAAACCGGAATAGCGAACAATCCGAGAATAAAGTTGACGCTTTTTGGGGCTTTACTCCCACGCTGCCGTTTGCTGAAAGACAACTGCGCCAAAACCAAAGACCACCAGCTGCGCGTCGGCAACGTCTTCTCGAAAAGGATTTGTCGCCGGAGCTTGGCCGAGCACGCCCAAAAGCCATCGTTCGAACTCGGAAAAGCAGCTGATAAAACTACAGTCCCTCCCCGCTTGAGCAAGCTACTCCCATGCCAGCGCTTCCGTGCTCCAAACGTTCAAACCCATCCGCCCCGATAGACACGGTTCTATCAACTCCTTGGCAAGCGCTTCGGCGTTGCGAATATCGTGGAAGCGTTCGGGGATTTTTGCTTGTTCGGCCAGTTTTTTGTACTGGCGGGCCTGGACATCGCCCCATTCCGGCGGTACGCCGAATGCTCGACGCAACGTCAACCTTCGCGCTGAAATCTCCGTTTTCAAGACTGCGCTCAGAGAGTCGAATTCGAACGCGACGTTTCGGGCGTACACGACGATGTCCACAAGATCTTTCACACGGGAGGAAGGTCTGTCGCCATGACGCTCCACGATGCCGCAAACTTTGTCCGCTACGGCCCGTTCAACAGGGTATACCAGGTAGTCGCAAGTCTCGATGCCGGCTAGCTCGACTCGATCCACAGGCGAAACCCTGTCGGGTTCGCCGCAGTCGATCTCGTCCGTCACAAGGTCTACCGAAACCATCTGAACCTTTTTCGCCCCAAGGAATACATCGAAAGCCACCGTGCGACCTTCTCGATATTCGTCTTCGGCTTTGATGGGATTGCAGTCAATGTATGCGAACGAAACGAAATCGTCGAGGTCTTTCAAGGCGAGAGTTTTCAACTCATCCACAGCGGCTTCTATGCCTAGCGAGTTTGTCGTAAGATCGATATCGCGAGTGTAGCGCGCATTCTTCATGCGAGCGAGCACGCCAAGACCCCCTTTGAGAACGAACGGGGAGTCCGGATCGGAGAAGACCCTGCAGAGCAACCTGTGAAAGTAAAACCCCGCGATGGCCCGGCTCGTGTCCATGGGCGAGCGCCTCGCCGCCTCTTTAACGGCCATCTCCAATGCCCTCGGCGACGAGTATCCTGACATCAGCTCCCCTTCTTTTCGATAAGCGCGACGTGCCCCGCAGCGTCTGTTTCAACGAGTTCGGCTTCGCCGAACGGCGCAATCCCTGCAGCATGGAGCAGCTCGTCGTAGCGCTCCGCTCCGAGCCAAACGCGAAGCTTCCGTATGTCCATCTCGGTCGCCCCGTACTTCCTGACTGCCTCCGTGAAAACATCAGCAACGAGAGAAGCATCTTCGCCAGTGTCTACAAGACTAGAAATCGTCGCTTCCACGCGCATGACGGGGATTCCCGATTTCCAGACGATGTCGGCTTCCGAGAGGGACTTGACTGGAAACCGTACACCGCCCATGCGGCTATTGAACCGGCGAGGTGCGGCGATCTCGTACGGGTCGGGATGAAGGTCACCGATTCCGTGGATGTACGCCGCCGTGGCGCCGGCGGCGGCGAAGCCGTCGAAGGTTCGTATACGTTCATGGGTCCATTTTTCGGGAGCGGTGAGCTTGTACGTCGCACGCAGGCCGTCGAGGCCGTCGTCGATGGAAGAGGCGAGCCGGTATGCACCGTGAGCGATGCGCTCGACCTTCCCCGCTTTCTCGGCGTAAGCCAGCGAATAACGCGGAATGCCGAACAGCCGCGCCTGCGCAGCAGTGAACACGCCGTCTTCGGATGCCGCCAGCTCTTCTATGGCGGATATGTTGCTTTTGCTTCCCATATTGTTGCAATAGTAGCAAATATTGCAACTATTGCAACAATGGACATGTAGTGAACCTTATGTGAGAGCGTTTTGAAACACTGTGATAGTTTGCCCAGATTTGTGTCGAAAATGATCCTAAACGTAAAACAGGCCAGAAGCATTTTTAACTTCTGACCTGCGAAAATTCTGGTCGCGGGGGCAGGATTTGAACCTACGACCTCCGGGTTATGAGCCCGGCGAGCTACCAGACTGCTCCACCCCGCAACATTGGCGCCTGCCCCTCCTGTCCGGTATACTGCAAACAGGAAAAGCGGCAAGATTGAATACTATCTAATGATCCTCTCCATGACAAACATTTTCTCACTCCTTCACAGCATCATCATAATACTCTCGAGCAAGCGACTCTTCTTGCAACTCCATCAGTCGTTTTCTCAAAGCATCGTCACTCGCGTAAAGATAGAGCCCTTTCATCGCCCGTTTCATCAGCACATTCACCGAATTCAAAATGATCCGCTCTTTGATTTGCGGAATCTCTTTCACCGGAAAATCTCCGCTCCATTTGAACGCCTCTGTGTCGCGATAACGCTCGGGAAGAACCTTGATCCGATCCGTCTGCCGATCGTATGTAATGGATGGGCCCAAGATAACGCCTGCGTAGTTCAGGTCGAACCCTTGCACCGTATAAATCGAGCCTACCTCGTCGATGGTCTCGTCGCGCTCTGCCCAAGTCTCCCCTTCCTTCGGCTTGTTCCAAGGTAATTTGAACGAGCCCTCTTCGACGTAGTACGTCCGCCCGTCCTTCTTATGCTCGTAATCGAACGTCGCAATCACGCGCGACAGCGACTCCTCGTCGTTCTTCTTTCGAATAGCCTCGTGCATGGCGACTGCGTCGGCGAACACGCGGAACTCGAACCCTTCGTCTTTCGCACCATCGTTTCGGGCCTTCGGGAATTCCCTCATTTCTTTGCAGCCGACGAACGCTTCGATCCAATCGATGACGCTCTGGTCGGCCTGCATTCTGAATTGCTCGGTCAACTCGAACTCGACGTGTGCGCCAGCCGAAGCGAGCGCTTCTTGAAGGAGCTTCCTATCCCAATAGCTCTTCATTTTCAGAACCTGCCGATCGTCGTACACGATGATCGCGACGCGGCTGTTCTCCACGATCTCACGAAGATGGTTGTCGCCTTTGTAGGAATTGAACGCATCGCTTCGCGAAAGCAGCAGATGGGCCTCGTCCACCACAACCACGTCAGCACGCATGCGGCCCTTTTGAACGGCATTGATGAACGAGGTCGGTTTCATGAACTGATTAAGACGCAGACCTTCCACCCCACGGGCGATGTCGTGGTACGTCTTCAATTGCTCGGTGTGGTTGACGACGAAACGGCTTTTCGCTCCACTCAGAGTTGAAGACGGATCGCTCGCCCGGTCGACGAGGGTCTTGAACAAGCTGCTCAGCACAACGCTCTTTCCGGTTCCCGCATCCCCTCTAATGAGGAATACCGCATGACCATCTTCACCGACATGCGCCTCGCAGAACCGCACCGCCTCTTGAACGAGTTCGTTTTGACTTGCGGACAACTGCTTGTAAGGCGAGAGCTTGAACACGTCGCGATTCTTGACCACTTCAAGGGCGTTGCGCGCTATGCCAAGCCTGATAAGCTCGTCCCAGACAAGCTGGAACAAGGGGCCGTCGTAGTACGGCTTGCCGAAGTAGTTGTGCATGACGAACTCGGATGAGGTCTGCCGCTCGTTCTGCAGCACGTACGCGCCGTCGGCAAGCATGCAGGAAATGAGGTTGCTCTCGATGTTGTACGTCGCCGACTTGTTGAACGTTTCGCAGCCGATGGCCACCACGCGCTCAAGCCGCCGGCGCTTGCCGTTTTTGAGATGGGATCGCATCCGGGTGCGGAAGTGACACGTCTCGCCCACGTACGCTTCCCCCTTCTTGTTCTTGCGGGGGGAATGCAAGATGTACACCGTGGGGTAGTCCTTCTCATACAGCTGAAACTGCTCACGCCCCTCGGCGCCGGCATTCAGGGCGTCCTTCCCGAAGCGGTTCCGGTAGAAAACGGGAGAGGACGTGACTTCCAAGATCGCCTCAAGCTGCCGGTATCCGTCGCTCTGATCCATGCGCCTCTTCCGCTCTCTCGCTTCGTGGATTCCTTTCGGCCTCCCATTATAGCAATCGGCATCGCTCGCAGCCGCAGACCTGACCACACTCTTCCCCAGGTTGCGCGCATTGGGTGCTGCATGCGAGCACAGGTTGCACTACAATCGAACCTGCAACCCTTATGAAACCCACCGCCTGCGAAGGAGCAGCCAACCATGACCGTCATCGACGTCCACGCCCATATCTACCCCGAGAAGATCGCCGAGCGAGCCGTCGGCGCCGTGGGCGACTTCTACCTGGTGGACATGTACGGCGAAGGCACGGCGGTGCATCTCCTCGCCTCGCAGCAGCAAGCGCCCATCACGCACTTCGTCGTGCATTCCGTGGCCACGAAACCCAGCGCCGTGGCCAGCATCAACGACTTCATCGCCGAGCAGTGTCGCATCCATCCCGAGCTCATCGGGTTCATGGCCATGCACCAAGACCTCGAGGACCCCGAAGCCGAGATCGAACGCGCGATCGGCCTGGGCCTCAAGGGCATGAAGCTGCATCCCGACACGCAGAAGGTGAACATGGACGATCCGCGCCTCATGAACGTGTACGAGATGATCGAGGGGCGCCTGCCGCTCATCGTGCACACGGGCGACTACCGCACCGACTTCTCGCACCCGCGCCGCCTGAAGAACATCCTGCATACGTTCCCCGACCTCGTGGTTGACGCGGCGCACTTCGGGGGCTGGTCGGTTCCCGAGATCGGCTACGACGAGCTGCACGACGAGAACGTGTTCATCGACGTGTCCAGTTCCATGGCCTTCGTGGGCAACCGCCGCACGAAGGAGCTCGTGGGGATGTGGGGAGCCGACCGCGTCATGTTCGGCTCCGACTTTCCCATGTGGGATCCCGCGCGCGAGTACGACACGTTCACGTCGCTCGGCTTCTCCGACGACGACCTGGAGAAGATGCTCTGGAAGAACGCCGAGCGCTTCACCGGCGTGAGCGTTTCTTAACCTGCCGGTACGGCAGAACCGGCAGGCGACATGGTTGCCGAAGATCCTTCGACTGCGCTCACTGCGTTCGCTTCGCTCAGGATGACAGCTTGGCGCTTTCCCCTTCAGGCTCTGTCTCCAAAACCACGCGTACCTTGTCGATGCGGTGGCGGTCCATGTCCACCACGGTGAACGTTGCCTTGCGGTCGTCGTGCTCGACGGTCACGGAGTCGCCCTCGGCGGGAATGCGGTCGAACAACGACAGCAGCAGGCCGCCGGTCGTCTCGCACTCGGAAGCCTCCTCGGGCTCGAAGCCGATGAGCTCCTCCACGTCGTCGATGGGCATGGAGCCGTCCACCAGGTAACTTCCGTCGTCCAGCTTCACCACGTCGTTGGCGTCGCCGTGCAGGTATTCGTCATCGATGCGGCCCACGATCTGCTCCATGATGTCGCTCATGGTGACGATGCCCGACGTGCCACCGTGCTCGTCGATGACCACGGCGATCTTCGTGTGCTTCGCCTGCAACGCTTGCAGCAGCTTCGCGATGGGAATGCCCTCGGGCACGGCCTCGATCGTGCGGATGCGCAGATCGTCCATCGTGCTGTCGGGCGGCATGGTGTAAAGGTCCTTCACGTGCACGAAGCCGACGATGCGGTCCTTGTTGCCCCGGCACACAGGATAGCGCGTGTACTTGTACTGCGTGATGAGCGCCATGTTCTCTTCGAGCGAGTCCTCCAAGTCGAGGCAGATGACGTCGGTGCGCGGCGTCATGATGGCCTCGGCGTCCTTGTCGCCCAAGTCGAAGATGTTGTCAACGTACTCGTTCTGCTCGGGGTCGATGAGGCCGCTTTCGGTGCTCTCGTCGATGAGCAGCATGATCTCCTCGTCGGTGTACACCTCGTGCTCGTTGGCGATGTCGTGGCCCAAAAGCTTCATGACGCCGTTCGTGATGGAGTTGAACAGCCACATGATGGGGTACGTGATGCGGTAGAACCACACGAGCGGCGTGGCCGAGAACAACGCGTAACGCTCCGTGGAGAAGATGGCGAGCGATTTGGGGATGAGCTCGCCCACCACGATATGCAGGGCGGTGATGAGGATGAAGCCGATGGCCACGGAGATGGCCTCGATGGCCGCCTCGGGCAAGCCGAACATCTCGAAGAAGGGGCCGATCAGCTTGGACACGGCCGGCTCGCCCAACCAGCCCAAAGCGAGCGAAGCCAGCGTGATGCCCAGCTGGCAGGCGGACAGGTAGGCGTTGACGTTGTCGGCGACGAGCTTAGCGTACTTGGCACCGCCCTTGCCTTCTTCGACGGCCATTTCGATTTGGGATTTGCGAACGCGGACGAGCGAGAATTCTGCAACGACGAAAAAGGCGTTCATGAGCAAGAAAAATACGACAAGCACAAGGCTTAACGCAGGGTGCATTAAAGCTGGTCTCCTTAGGTTCGGTTGTCAATGCCTGCCGTCGCGGATTGCCGTACCGCGCGTAGGATGGCAGGTTTTGGCTGTCCTGGTAAGTTGTACCATCCCTCAAGGCCACGGCCGGGAAAAACTACTCTATATACAGAAGTTGACACCGTTTTGCAACGTTCCCAACGAAACCCGGCAAACAAAGGCTCGTGCAACGTGACGAGAACGTAAGCGAAAGCACAGGGGCCTGCAAGGTTGACGCAAGGTGCGGCAGGTAAGGTGGATATCGTACGAAGCCCCCTTATGAAAGGAGCCCGTTATGAAAAAGATGTTCGTGACCATGGCGACGCTGGCCGCCATGGGAGGCCTGTTCGTCTACGTCGCCCTGCAAGCGCCGCGCTTGGAAAAGGTCCGCTAGCCTACGGCGTGCTACACGCGCGCCAGATCGCCTTCGTCGACGTCGAGCGCGGGAGCGTCCATCGGAGACGCAACGTTTTCGGGACCTGCAGACTGCACGGCTGCGGGCTCTTCTCCCGGCCGATCGTCCGTGCGTTCCCCCGCCGGCGCGTCGTCCACCTTCGCCTCGCGCGGCAGCACGAGGTTCGCCACCACGGCCACCAGGAACACCACGGCCACGCAGTTCTCGGCGAACACGCTCTGCACGATCTCGGGGAACACCGCGAACAGGGCCGACGCCTGCGTGAAGCCGATGCCCACGGCCAGCGACAGCGCCGCGATGGTGATGTTGCGCTGCGTGAAGCCGGCCCGCGCGATCATCTGGAAGCCGCTCACGATGATGTTGCCGAACATCATGATGGTGCAGCCGCCCAGCACCGCCTCGGGCAGCGACGAGAACAGCACGCTGATGACCGGCAGGAACGCCGCCAGCACCATGATGACGGCGCCGGTGGCGATGGCCTTGCGGTTCACGACCTTCGTCATGGCCACCAAACCCACGTTCTGCGAGAACGACGTGATGGGCAGGCAGCCGAAGCACGCCGACAGCGAGCTCACGAAGCCGTCGCAGGCGATGGAGCCGGTGAGCTCCTTCTCGCGCACCTCGCGGTTCAAGCCCACCATGGCCAGCGCCGATGTGTCGCCGATGGTCTCGGTTGCCGACACGAGGAAGATGAGCGTGACCGATACGATGGCGCCCACGTTGAACTCGGGCGTGAACGGCATGAGCTGCGGCAAGGCGAACAGTTGCAGGTCCGCGAATCCGCTGAAGTCCACCGCCCCCATGAACAGCGCCACCACATAGCCTATCACCAGGCCGAACAGCACAGACAGCTGCTTGGTCTTCCCCTTCGCGAGCACCTGGAACACCAAGCACGACACGAGCGAGATGGTGCCCAGCACCAAATTCTGCGGCGATCCGAAGTCGGGCGCGCCGCTGCCGCCGCCGAACGACGTGGCTCCCACGCCCAGCAGCGAGAAGCCTATCGACGTGACCACGACGGCTGCCACGATGGGCGATATAATGCGCCGCCAGTACTTCGCGAACAAGCCCAGCACGCCCTCGATGACGCCGCCCACCATGATGGCGCCGATGGCCGTGCTGTAACCGTACGTGGCCACGATACCGCACAGCACCGTGACGAACGTGAAGCTGATACCCATGACAATGGGCAGCCCTGAGCCGATGCGCCACAGCGGGAACAGCTGGATGAGCGTGCCGATGCCCGCGATGAGCATGGCGCTTTGGATGAGCGTGCCCGCTTGGTCGGCCCCGAGCCCGGCCACGCCGGCCACGATGACGATGGGGGCGAGGTTGGCCACGAACATGGCCAGGATGTGCTGGATGCCGTACGGGATGGCGCGCAGCAGGGGGATGTCGCCGTCGAGCTTGAACAGCTCCTCGTGCTTGAACTGCTTCATCGGCGGAACTCGATCTCGCCGGTGTCCGGGTTCATGGCGTCCACGATGGCGAGCGACTCCAGGCGGTAGCCGCGCTCGCGCAGTTCGGCCCCGCCGGGCTGGAAGCCCTTCTCCACCGCGATGCCGATGCCCTCCACGGTCGCGCCGGCCTCGTCGACGAGCTCGATGAGCCCGTTGAGCGCGCAGCCGTTCGCCAAGAAGTCGTCGACGATGAGCACATGGTCGTGCGGCCCCAGGAACTTCTTGGACACGATGACGTCGTACACGCGGCCGTGCGTGAACGACTGGATGCGCGCGGTGTACATGTCTCCGTCAAGGTTGATGCTCTGGGCCTTCTTCGCGAACACCACGGGCACGCCGAAATGGCGGGCGGCCACGCAGGCGATGCCGATGCCCGACGCCTCGATGGTGAGAATCTTCGTCACGGGCGCATCGGCGAACAGGCGCTTGAACTCGGCGCCCATGGCGTCGAACAGGTCGATGTCCAACTGGTGGTTCAGGAAGCTGTCGACCTTGAGAACGCCTCCCGACTTCACCACCCCGTCGCGCCTGATGCGCTCCTCCAACTGCTCCACGTGCCCCGCCTCCGTCGTCCGCGATCCGTCTCTCAAGCCCACCGCCCGCACGCTCCGCGCGCGGCGGGCCAAACCTCTGGAGGACAGTGTAAAGGACGCGCGCGCCGTTGGGAACGGGTCAATTGCCTGAACAGGCACGAAAGGCGTTGGCGAAAGCTCGTGAGAGGAAGCCGCCAGAAAGGCGATTGATCCCCGCAAGGTTCGGGCGGCGCCCGTACAAGACGGCGTTAAGGTTCTCGCGGCGAATACGCAAGAAACGTGCAAGGTTGGGACGGTTTTATTACGGCTCCATGGCAATGAATCGGTAAGGAGCAACGCCCTATACTGCCAAGCAGGGATCGCAAGGCGGCATGGTACCTCTCCCTCTCACTATTCTAGATAAAAGGAGGTGATGACCATGCCCGTTTTGGAGTTTTTGGTGTTGGCGACTGTGCTCTTGGAGCTTGCTTCTCGTATCATCGAGTTGATCGTGGTGATAAAAGACGCGCTCCTAACCCACCGGGGAAAGGAGCGCCACCCATAAATCCAAACCGCCGAAGCGATTCTTAGAGTCGTGGGGAGTTAGCAGCTCCCTGCGGCTCGCCTAGCATTGTAGCAGATTCCTTCGGGCTATGCCACTCATACCGGTGCGGAACCCTCGCAGCCCACGCATGGCGCGCGCCGCCAGCATACGCCCCTGCCGAAGCCTACAGCACAACCTGTCCGGTTGCAATGAGCACGATCGACGCCGCGGCGGCGGCCAAGATGATGAACACCACCACTTTGTCCAGCGTGCTGCGCAGGTACGGCTCGTTGCGCTCCTTCTTCCCCTTGACGTACATGAGGATGCCCGGCGCGTACAGAAGCGACATGATGGTGAGTCCCACCGCCCCGCTGGCGAACGCCAGGAAGAAGCTGTACACGACGCCGAATATGCCGAACACACGCCACAGCGCGATGCTGCCGCCCAGCTTGCCCTTGAACGCCTGCGGCTCCGTGAACGTGAGCTTCGCGAAGTACGCCGCCGACAGCAGGTACGGCAGCAGGATCATGCCGGCCGAGATGGTGTAGAAGAACTGATACGTGCTGTCCGAGAACAGCATGATGACGAGAAACGCCTCGATGATGATGTTCGTGACCACGAGCGTGACGATGGGGGCGCCTTTCTTGTTCGTCTTAGCGAACGCTTTGATGAACACACCCTGCTCAGCCGCCTCGTAGGGCGACTCGCTCGACAGCACCGTGTAGCCCAGCATGGCACCCACCAGCGACAGCACCACGCCGCAGTTGATGAGGATGGCGCCCCACTGCCCCACGGCCGCCTCCATGACGCCCGCCAGCGCCGGGTTCTCAAGCTCGGCCAGCTCGGACAGCGGCATGACGCCCATGGAAAGCACGCTGACCAGCAGGTAGATGGTGAGCACGCACACGAACGCAATGACCGTGGCCTTGCCCACGTCGCGTTCCTTCTTCGCGCGGCCCGAGATGGCCACCGCGCCCTCGATGCCCACGAACACCCAGATAGTCACCATCATGGTGCCGCTCACCTGGTCCCAGAACGGCAGACCGGGCTCGGCGCCCGTCGCAAGGTTCGCCATGAAGATGCCCAGGTCGAACTTTTGGAACAGGATGATGGCCGTGATGGCAACGAAGATAGGGACGATCTTCGAAATGGTGATGACGGCGTTGACGCCCGTGACCTCTTTGATGCCGCGCGACACGAGGAACACGTAGAACCAGATAAGGCAGCTGGCGCCGATGATGGAGGGCAGGTTGTTCCCTCCGCCGAAGATGGGGAAGAAGTACGACAGCGCGCCGAACAGCAGCGCCGAAAAGCTCACCGTGCACAGAAGCGCGCTGATCCAGTAGCCCCAGGCGCTGTTGAAGCCCAGGAAATCGCCGAAGCCGGTGCTCGCGTAGCTGTAGATGCCGCCCTTGAGCTGCGGCTTGATGCGCGTGAGCGCGAAGAACGTGAGAACGAGGCATAACACGCCCACCGCCGAGATGCCCCATGCCGTGAGAATGGCCGTGCCGCTGGCGCCGCCCGCCGCCTGGTCGCCGGCCAGCGTGAACACGCCGCCGCCGATGATGAGCGTGATGACGGTGGTGACGAGGCGAAATATGCCCAATCCGCCCTGCGGCTGGGGAATGCCCGGCGACCCGGAGCCCGATTCGACGTCGAGGCCGCCTTCTGCCGTGGATGCGGTCGGCGCAACCGCAGGGCTCGCCTGGGCCGTCGATGCGGATTGGTGCGATGCGGAAGCGCTCATGAAACCACCGTTCCTCGTCGGGTTGACCGCACCATAATACCCCACCGACCTGTATTACGTCAGAGCGTTATGCAATATTTTGAATGCCGTTAACGAGGACGTCAGCGCGGGCGCTCGATCACCCTTCGATCAACCAGAACGCCGGCCAAGGTGGCGCGGTTGAGGTCGCAGCCCAGGCCGTGCTCGTGCCCCGCGCGGTTGAGCGTGACCAAGCCGCGCTCGGCCGTGTGCGGCGGGTCGGTGACGTCGGCGGCGAAGTAGCGGGCCGTGGCTCCGATGTCGCCGGGCGCCTCGACGCCGGGCAGTGTTTCGAACGCGGCGTGCAGACGCTTGGACACACCGGTGTCGTACATGCCGCCCATCCACACGGTGAGGTCGCGCGAACGCGCGAGACGGAGGAAGTCGAGCGCCGGCTGCACGCCGCCCATCTTGGCGATTTTGAGCGCGTAGCAGCGCAGTTCGGGGTGCTGCAACGCCCGAGAGAGGTCGTGCGGGCGGACGATGGATTCGTCCAGGCAAATGGGCGTGGCCAAACTGCGCTGCAGGCGAACGAGGCGATCGAACAGGTCGGTCGGCCCGACGCCGGGCTGGCGGCGCGGATCGAGCGGCTCCTCGATCCAGGCGGCACCGCATTCGTCGAGCGCCCGCAACTCGTCCAGATCGCGCTCCGCAAAGCTCTGATTGGCGTCGAGCGTGATCATGAGCTGCGGATAGGCTTCGCGCACCGCCTTCACGGCAGCCAGCGAAGCACCCGGAGCCACCTTGAGCTTCACGCGCCGGTAGCCCGCCTCCACGCAACGCTGCACGGCGGTCACCGTCTCGGGCGGCGCGCCCACGCCCACCACGGCGCCGGCCGGCACGGACGCCTGACCGGCCGCGGAGCCCTTCGGCGCGGTGCCGCCTATGAGCTGCCAGAGCGGCTTGCCCACGATCTTGCCGTACAGGTCCCACAGCGCCGGCTCGAGCGCGCCCTGCGCGAGCGGGAGCGACGCCACCTCGGCGCATGAGGCGAACGAAGCGCTGGCCTCGGACGGATGCAGGTACACCTCGCTCAGCACCAGGGGCGCGAGCGCGCTTTCGATGGCATGCACGTCTTGGTCGAGCGTTTCGGGCAAATACCAATCCGTCGGGAACGCGACGCACTCGCCCAGACCCACCCGTCCGGCGTGGTCCTCCACCTCCACGATGACGGATTCGCGATCGCGCAAGAACCCCTTCGCCGTTCTGAACGGGCGCGCGAACGGCAGGCGTATGCGGTACAGCGTCACGCGCACGACCTCTATACGCTGCTCGTAAAGCGCCTGAAGCGCGGCGCGGTCGATCTTCCCCACGCCCGTGCGCGGGAACTCGTCGAGCACGCAGATGCACCGGGGCTGGTAGAGCTTCGACAAGCGCGTGCTCAGGCTGGCGCGCACGGTGGCGGCGAACTGCTGCGGCGTGGCGGCCGGTGAACGCAGCGGTGCGGCGGTGCGCTCCCGCTCGACGAACGCCACGGGGCGGCGCCCCCAAACGGCGTCGGGCGCGCCGAACACGTAGGCCTCGGCCACACCGGGCACCCGCACGAGCTTGTCGCGAATCTCGGCCGGATAGACGTTCTCGCCGCCCGACACGAACATGTCGGCCGTGCGTTCTTTCACGTAGAGCCGCCCCGCGCCCAACGCAGCCGTGTCCCCCGTGAGGAAGAACCCATCCACCGTGTAGGCAGCCCGCGCGTTCAAATACCCTTCGAACACCCCGGGGCCCTTGACGGCCAAGCGGCCGAAACCGTGCTCGTCGGGATCGACGATGCGCACCTCGTAGCCCGGCAGCAGGCGCAGCCCGCCGTCGAACGATGTCGTGACCTGCGCGTGGGCTATCTGGCTCGACGTCTCCGTCATGCCGTAGCTCGCGAAGACGCGGGCTCCCGCGGCCGTGGCGCGCGCAAGCGTGTGCGGGTTCGACGCGGCCCCGCCCAACAGGATGCAGCGATAGTCCTTCAACGTTCCCGCTTCGTCCTCGTTCAGCAGGTCCTGCAGCATCTTGTCGACCACCGACACGTGGGTGACGTGGGAGCGCGCCGCGTCGGCCAGCAGGCGCGCCGCGTCGAAGCGACGGTAGAGTATGAACGGCACGCATCCCAGCAGGCTGCGCACGATCACCTGGAACCCCCCGATATGGTACAGGGGAAGCGCCGCCTGCCACATGCCGACGCCCGGAGTGTTGAGCGCGGCGTTCGAGGCCTCGGCGGCGCGGCAGAGCTGGTCCCAGGAAAGCGGCACGGCCTTCGGTTTGCCCGTCGTTCCCGACGTGAACATGACGAGCGCCCGCGTTTTCGCGTCGAACACATGCGCGGACCGCTCGGCGAAGTGGATGATCTCCTCGAGCGCATCCTGCCGCTGCGTTTCGTCGCGCCGACGCCGCGCGGCGCGGTTCGAGGTCACTCGGCCCAAACCGCGCGACGAACGCGGCGCGGCCGTGGCGGCCGTGGCGCGCGCGGTGAAGCTCGGGCGCGCCGTATGGGCGGCGTGCGGGTCGTACCGGTCCTCGCCCGCAAGCAGCGCGGCGGCGCGGTCGAGCAGCCGCGGCGCGTCCTCCTCGTCAACGCGCACCGCGATACGCGACCCCAAGCAGCGTTCCAGCTCCAGCAGACGGCTGAGCTTCTCGCCCGAGGCGAGCCGGTTGTTCACGGCCACGATGGTGAAGCTTCCGTAGGCGGCGGCCAGGATGAGCAGCACGTACAGAGGGCAGTTCGGCAAATCGACCGCAACGCAGTCTCCGCGCTGCACGCCCCGCGCTTGCAGATGGCGGGCGAGCGCCGCCGCAAGCATGCGCACCTCGCGGTACGAGTACGGCGCCTCGTCGCCCGCTTCGTTTACGTACGTGAAGCACGTCCTCTGCGGGTATCGGCGAACCATGCTTTCGAATGCGCTGATCATCGCCTGTCTGCTACTGCCTTCCCGCGCGTCCGCTCGCACCGGCGCGCGATCTGAATCCTAGGGAAACTTCGGGAACTGGGTGAAATCGGGCGCGCGCTTCTCCTTGAACGCGTCACGGCCCTCCTTCGCCTCGTCGGTGGTGTAGTACAGAAGCGTCGCGTCGCCCGCCAGCTGCTGGATGCCCGCCAGCCCGTCGGTGGCGGCGTTAAACGACGCCTTCATGAAGCGCAGCGCCGTGGGGGAAAGGCGCAGCATGTCGCGCGCCCAACTCACGCATTCGGCCTCGAGCTGTTCGAAGGGAACCACCTTGTTCACCAGGCCCATCTCCAGCGCCTCGGCGGCCGTGTACTGGCGGCAGAGGTACCAGATCTCGCGGGCCTTCTTCTGGCCCACGATGTTGGCCAGGTAGCCCGCGCCGTAGCCGGCGTCGAAGCTGCCCACCTTCGGGCCGGTCTGGCCGAACTTGGCCGTCTCGGCCGCGATGGAAAGGTCGCACAGGATGTGCAGCACGTGGCCGCCGCCGATGGCGTAGCCGTTCACCATGGCGATGACGGGCTTGGGCACCACGCGTATGAGGCGCTGCAGGTCCAGCACGTTCAGGCGCGGGATGTTGTCCTCGCCCACGTAGCCGCCGTTGCCGCGTATCTTCTGGTCGCCGCCGGAGCAGAACGCCTCGTCCTCGTGGCGGCCGCCGTGGTTGGCGCCGGTGAGGATGATGACGCCGATCTCCGCGTCGTCGCGCGCGACGGTGAACGCGTCGTACAGCTCGTTCACCGTGAGCGGCGTGAACGCGTTGCGCCGTTCTGGTCGATTGATGGTGATCTTGGCGATGCCGTCGCTGGTTTCGTAGATGATCTCGCGATACGCTTTGCCCGCCTGCCACGCGGTTTCGCCCATGGCCGTCCTTTCATCGCGCGCCCGAACGTCCGAGCACGCCTGCTATGGAAGATGTTCGGTAGGATGAGCATATACTACCGCGCCGCGCGGCCGAGAGCTACCGAACGCAGAATATTCCCGAAAAGAAACGAGGTCAGTCAACGAAAACATGAGTCTTCGCCTCTTTCCCGCCTATTCCGATAGCTAAATTTATAGACTATTGTTTATTTAGATACATTAATCTATAATACAGGGAAAGGCAAGACGGAGGAGGCCGACCATGGACGCAACCGCTACGCTGACGCGCACCTGCCTGAATCGATCGGTGAAGCTGCGCTGCTTCTCGCAGGAACGCGGCTCGCTCTTCGACTACGCCGACGTCGAGAACCTGGGACTGTACGTCCACGTTCCCCCCGACGCGTCCGGCCGCGACCGCTGTCGACGCCGTTCCGTCTGCAAGGAAAGAGAAACTGCCGCCTGCGTGGACGCGCTCGCCCGGGAGATCGAAGCCGTCGGCTCGTCCTCCTGGCGCGCGCCGATCAGCCTCTCGGCACGCGAGGCCGCGAGAAACGGAGCGCTTCGCACGCGCTGCGCAGGCAGCGGGGCGAAGAAGCGGATCACCACCCTTCACTTCGGCGGAAGCACCGCCCGCCTGCTCGACGGAGACCTGCTCAAGTTGGTGCAGGCGGTCGAGCGGCGCTTCGAGATAACCGAAGGCATCGGGTTCGAGCTGCGGGCCGCCGACGCGACGCCGCGCAACCTGCAGGCGCTTCGCCGGGCGGGCGTTCGGCACCTCGTCATCGTGGCGAGCGGCGCTTGCGCCCTCGAAGACGCCCTCCCTTCGGCCGGGAGCTCTTTGGAACGGGCGCTTGCGGCTGCGGGAGGCACCCCGTTCGAAACGGTGTCTGCGGCTTTCGCGTTCGGAGAGCCCGGTCAGACGGTCGCCCGGTTGCAGCACGACATTGATCGGGCGTTCTCTCGCGGCGCCAACCACGCGTCCATTCGCCCCTGTTCGGCGCGCATCGTCGCGCGGGGCGAGCGTCCCGAGCGCGGGCGGAATCGGCCCGGAACGCCGCACGTCGCTTTCGGCTGCTCGGCAACGGCGTTTCTAAAAGGCCGGTTCGAGGTGGACGCGTTCTCGCTGTCGGAATACGCCGAGCTCGTGCACCAGCGGCGCGCACCGGCTGCCCTCACCCTCAAGTTCGTCGAGCGCGAGCGCGTCCTGCGTTTCCTCGCATGGGCGAACCGCCAGTGCAGAAACGTGGTCGCTCGCAGGCGGCCGCGCCGTTCTCCCGCCCGCTTGTAGCTCGCGCCGGTATCGGCGGTTCGGCCTCGCGAGGAAAAGACCTGTTTTTGGGCCGCCACCTTGGGAGAGAAGCCCGGGAAGTCGTACTATAATGCTCGACAGCGCAAGCGCGACCGCTCGAGCGAGGAGACCCGATGTACGTCGAACCGAAAGATTCCCGGCAACGCTACACCAAGCAGTGCTTGTTCTCGTCGTTCGAACGCGCGTTGCAGGACAAGCCCGTGCCCGACATCACGGTGAGCGAGATCTGCAACGACGCCGGCATATCGCGCAAAACGTTCTACAAGTACTATTCCGACCCGTTCGCCTTGCTCCTTGCCATGCAGGACGACCTGTTCGCAGGTTTGGGCGAGCGCCTTGCAGAGCTGCCCCCCGACGTGTACGCCATCTCGTCGGCCATCATCGACTTCGTCGCCGAGCACCGCGTGGTGACGAAGGCGGTGTTCGAGAACCGCGGAGAGGGAAACCTTATCGACCGCGTGCTCGACCAGCTGTACGTCACGTACCATGAAAGCTGGGAGCAGGCGAACCCGGACATGGCGGAAAGCGACGTGGAGTTCCTGTTCCATTACGTGACCTCGGGGTGGGTCGGCATCGTGAGGCTCTGGCTGTTCAAGTACCCCAGCATGGAGGTCGACGAAGTGAAGGCCCGGGCCGACTCCCTCATGAAGCTCACCACGCCGCGCGCCTGAGGCGGCAGCCGGCGCCTCGATCTTCCCGCTTCGCGCATCGAGCCCGCCCGACAGGAAGCATGGCTATACGCAGGCGAAGAAATCCTCGAGAACGCGCACGTACGCTTCGGGCGCCTCGAGGTGCACGTTGTGGCCGGCGCCCTCCACGATGCGCGTCGCGCAGACGTTGGATTCGCGCAGATGCTCCGCGAGCGCACAATACTTCTCATCGAGCGCGCCGGCCAGGTACAAGACCGGAACTTCGGCATCCCGCAAGGAACGCAAGCAATCGAGCACGGCATCCCGACCGGGCATGGCATGCTGGCCCGCCTCCTCGAACGAGCGCGCGAGGGCTTCGGCGTCGTTCGCCAGGCGGCCCGCACGAAGGCGCTCGCGCACGTCGGGCGGCAGCTCGCGCTGCGTGGCGAACAGGGGTAGCCGCTCCCAAGCACCCATGAACGCTTCGACGCCCTGCTCTCGGAGGCGGGCGGCGTTCGCAACGTCGCGTGTGCGCGCGGCTGCGCGTTCTTCGGAGCTGGCGGGCCCGAGCCCCGTGCTTTCCAGCACGAGTGCCGCAAAGGGGCGAGGGTCTTCGATGGCAGCGGCGAGCGCGACACGGCCGCCCATGGAGTAGCCCGCCACGGGCACCGAAGGCACGGCGCGTTCGCCTGCCACATGCTCAAGGAAAGCGACCAGGGCATCGGCGGCCCGGTCGAGCCGGAAAAGGCGCGCGTCCTGGGGTCGGTCGCTACCACCATGCCCCACGAGATCGAGCGCGACGACGGGGCGCCTGCGACGCAGAAGCTTGGCAACGTCGTCCCAGCTGTCGGCGCTCTGCGCGAAACCGTGCAGCAACACGACGGGCGCGACTTCGGCGGCATCGCCTTCCCAAACGAAATAGCGGTAACGCACGTCGCCGTGTCGAAAGAAGCGTTCCCGGTTCGTCATCATGCGACCTTTCTCGGTTCGGCCCGCGCTCGCGCGGACGAGAGGTGGACAAAATTCGAAGCTATGGTAATTAAACGTGCTGAAATTCTAAAAGCTCCGCAGACCGACAGTTCGAAAGAAATCAAAAGTCCTGATCAGATGCTTGCTTTCTCCATCTGAATAGTGCGCTTCCGAAAGCAAGCTGCCATGCCTTTCGTTTTTGTCCATGACCATATAACTTATATACAAATCGCGATTCCCTATCGCGCAAAGCGCAGCCGAACCGAAGGCGAAGATTCGCGCACCCCCAGCGCATTGCGCACGGCATCCAACTGCGAAATGAGCCAGCAGGAGCACGGCCGCCCATGACCAGGCGGCGCTTCGCGCACGGCATCCGACATCCGACGACGCTTGGATCACGACCAATAGGGCGCATAGCGGCCCTTCAACCCGGAAAGCGGCACGCGCACTTCGATAAGCGAGATGCCGGGCGTTCCCAAAAGCTCGCGGTACGCCTCGTCGAACGTCAGAACCGTGTTCGCGATCCGATACGGCACGCCGAACGCGCGGGCCGCCGCGCCGAAGTCCACGTCTTGCGGCGTGAGGAACAAACGCTCGAAGTACGGGTCGTCGGACTGCTGGGGCAGCATGTCGAAAATGCCGCCGCCGTTGTTGTTCAGCAGCACGATGACGATGCTCGGCGCCGCACCGGGCGCGCCGCCGTCGCGCGCGGCCGCAGCTTCCCGCTGCACGCGCAGCTCGCGCTGGAGTGCGAGGGCGTTCAGATCGTGCAGCAGCGTGAGGTCTCCCGTAAGCAGCGTGGTCTGCTCGAAATGCTGCGCCGCGCCCAAGGCCGTGGACACCGTGCCGTCGATGCCGTTCAAGCCGCGGTTGCACAGCACGGCGAGGGGCCGGCCGCCTTTGAGGTAGAACGTGTCGAGCGCGCGCACGCTCATGGAATTGGCCGCGAACAGGCACGACCCCTTGGGAGCCAGCTCCACCACGCGGCGGACGAATGCGCCTTCGAAGCCTTCCGCCACGTCGTCCACAGCCGCAATGCGCGCCCGGGCGGCGTCGTTGGCAGCGATCCAAGCGGCGTTGAACTCGTGCTGCTCCTTCGTGTCCGTATGGCAGAAGCGAAGGGAGCGCACGAAATCGTGGGGAGAGCAGGGAACGAACACGTCGGTAGCCGCATTGAAGTCGCGCGTTTCGAACGGGTCGACCACTATGTTGAGCGGACGCGCGCCGGCCAGCGCCGACGTCGCGCGCTTCGACACGGGACACCGGCCGAAACGCACCACCACCTCGGGTTGCGGGCCCTCGTTCTTCGATCCGAAAAGCGAATCGTAGTTGTCTATGACGCGGGGGTCGCCGTCGTTCCTCAATCCCGAAAGCGGATCGGCGAAAACCAGCAGCTCGTTCGAGCGGGCCCACAACATAAGATCGCGCGCCTCAAGCTGCGTGCGCGCGCTGCCCTCGCCGGCAAAAACGACGACGCGCCGGCCGCGCAGCAGCTGCTCGATGCAATCCGCGTCCTCGTCCAAGCGCAAATGCGTGCGCACGCGGGGAACGGAAACCGCCGGCTCGGGCGTGCGCGCCGCGTCGAACAGGCCCTCTACCTGCAAATCGGGCTTGAGGGGCTCGTCGAAGGGGAAGTTGAGATGCACCGGGAATCCTTCGCACGCGCCGGCAATGCGCAAGCCCTCGCCGTCGCCCGAAGCGGGCACGCCGAACGGCAAAGCCGCGATGCACGCCTCGCGCGCCGCTTGGCGGGCGAACGCGAGCGCCGCGTCGTCGGCGGTCGGCAGCGGCATCTGCCGGAACGCGCGCACGTGGTCGCCGTACGCTTTCAGCTGGTCGCACGTTTGCGGCGCGCCGAGGCCCTGCAGGCGCGGCGGGCGATCGCCCGTCAGCACCACGAGTGGCACGCGCGATGACTCGGCCTCCAACACCGCCGGATAGTAGTTCGCCACCGCCGTGCCCGACGTGCACACGAGGGCCGCCGGGCGCCCGCTCGCCTTCGCCAGCCCCAGCGCGAAGAAGGCGGCGCCGCGCTCGTCAACATCCACGAACAGCCGCAGCCGCTCCGGGTGCCGGCGCGCCAGCTCGTAGGCCACCATCGCAAGCGGCGTCGACCGCGACCCCGGGCTCACCACCACCTCGCGCACGCCCCAGCGCGTCAACTCGTCGAAGAACCCGCCCAGGAACAGGGCGCTGGCCGTGCTGGTTGGCACCGCGCGGGATCCTTCGACTCCGCGCTGCGCGCTCCGCTCAGGATGACAGGCGGGGGGCTGGGCGCCGGGATCAGGACGGCGGGCGCCGACCGCGGGATCGGCGCTCATCGGGCACCTCCGACGCGCTGGTCGTTCGTAAGGTCAGCGAGGGTTTCCATGGCGCCCGAGCTGGGGTCGATGGCGGAGGCGTGGCGTACTGCCGTACGCGAGCCTCCGACAGCGGCCGCAGATCGGGTGCCAGGGGAAGCCGCAGCGTCGGCGTCGTCCTCTCCGCTGAAAGCGGAGAGGACCGTCATAAGCTTCATGCCTATCTCGTCGTATTCGTCATCGGCCACGCTGCCGGCCACGATGCCGCAGCCCGCGTACACCCAGCCGATCTCGCCGTCGAACACGCCCGTGCGCAGCGCCACCGAGAACTCGCCGTCGCCGTCGCCGTCCACATAGCCGCACGCGCCCGCGAAGAAGCCGCGGTTGTACGCCTCGATGGAGCGGATGAGCATCTTCGCCTCGCCCACCGGCGTGCCGGCCACGGCCGGCGTGGGATGCAGGTCGCCCTTCATCTCCCACAAATCGACGCCCTCCAAGATGCGCGCCCGCGCCGGCGTGCACAGGTGTTGCACATGCGTGAGCGGCAAGATGCCCGGCTCGTCAGGAACGTCCACGTCGTAGCACGTGCGGCGGAACACCTCGCGGATGAACCGCACCACGTAGTCGTGCTCGGCGCGGTTCTTCGGATCGGCCATGAGCTCGGAGGCCAGCCGCTCCCGCTCGGCCTCAGACCCACCGGCCGGGCACGTGCCCGCCAGGCACATGCTCTCCAGCTCGTTGCCCGTCTTGCGCACCAGCAGCTCGGGCGTGCATCCGCAGAAGAACACGTCGGCGTAGCGGTACAGCAGCACCGTGCCGCGCGCGGGCCCGTCTATCAGGTTCACCAACAGGTCCTTCGACGAAAAAGGCCGCTCGGCCACCAGCCGCTGGCGGCGCGACAGCACCACCTTGTCCACGCGCCCCGCCTCGATGGCGGCCAGTCCCGCGCCTACGGCCGCGCGCCACGCCTCGCGCGAGTCGGGCTCGACGGAATACGGCACGCTCTGGCGGCGGCGCGGCGGCGCGGCGAGCGCCTGGCGCGCGAACCGCTCGATGCGCCCCGCGTACACCGGCCCGAGCGAGTTCACCTGCAGCAGCGTTCCGCGCTCGTTCTCGATGAGCACGATTTCCGGCAGCATGAACTTCAAGCGCGGGAACGCCTCGAACAGCTCGTCAGTGGGCGCAGGGTTCTCGGCGTCGAAACGGTTGAACGAGAAGTACACGGGCGGCTGGTCCACCGGACCCTCCAGCTCGCTTTCGGCATCGTCGAGCGTCGGCAGCGCGATGCAGCGGCCGAGCCCCATATAGCGGCACGCGCGGCGCTTGTCGTAGTAGACGAACTGGTCGGTGAAGCCTTTCTGCAGCACGCAGAACGCGTCGACGATATCGGCATCGATGGGTCGCGTATGCGAGAATATCCTGGTCATGGTTCTCCTTACCGCTCAAGCCGCCTCGTGCGCCGCGCTGGTTCGCAATCGGGCGCCGCGCACGGCACCCTGGTCTTCGCCCTGCCCATGAACGCACCGAAGCCGCCGGGAAACCGCGCCGCGCCGCCGCCATGCGCACGACGGTATAGTATACCCGTCCGCATGCGCCGAACCGCAGGACGTCGGCAAGCACGCACCCGAATCGGCCGTTCGAGAATCATTGCCCGATCCGCGCCCGAGCGGGCCTCCTCCTGCCGCCACCCCGAACGGGGCGCCAAAGGCGCGCTCGAACCAGATGCAGGATCGTCAACGACTCCGTGGAAGTTTTGCGCACGCGCTCGGCGACCTCTATACTGGGCCAACAACCAGCCGTACGCGAAAGGCCCGCTATGAGGAAGTTTCTCCAGGAGTTCAAAGATTTCATCAACCAAGGCAACGTGATGGACCTGGCCGTGGCCGTGGTCATAGGCGCCGCGTTCACCGCCATCGTGAACTCGGCCGTGAGCGACCTCATCATGCCCCTCGTGGGCGCCTTCACCGGCGGCATCGACTTCTCGGACATGAAGCTGTACCTGCCGCTGGGCGCGGGCAATTCCGCCATCGCCTACGGCAACTTCATCAACGCCGTCATCCAGTTCGTCATCATCGCGTTCGTGGTGTTCCTTATCGTGAAGGCCCTGAACAAGGCGCGCTCGCTGGCCACGCGCGGCAAGCAGGCCGACGAGAAGGAGGCCCCGCACTGCCCGTACTGCCTGGAAGAGGTGGCGGAAGGCGCCACGCGCTGCCCGCATTGCACGGCCGAGCTGCCCGCCCCGGCCGCACCCGTCGTTAAAACGCCAGCGAAGGCGTAAGGCCGCAGGGCGACCACCGAGCGCGCGTCACTGTCCTTCGGGAGGAAGCGGCGCCTCCTCTTCGGTGGAGAACATCTTCTCGCGCTTGGCAACGAACGCCTTCAGGTCGCTCTCGGAGTGGATGTCTATCTTGCCGTAGAGGTTGTGCAGGTGCGTCTTGATGGTGTTCTGCGTGATGAACAGCTCCTCCCCTATCTCCTTACGCGTCTTGCCCAAGATCACGCTGTGCATGATCTCCAGCTCGCGCTGCGTCAGGCCGTAGTCTTGCGCGATTACCTCGCACGTGCGGAAGATGTCGGTTTCCTCGTCGGTATTGCCGGGGCGCACGAAGCCCCATCCCGTGCGCATGTTCGCGTTGTTGGTGAGGAGCAAGGCGGCGAACAGCACCAGGAAAGCCAGCACGCAGAAGAACATGATGGTTTGCTCCGAGCTCACGAAAACCTGCAAGGCCACACTGCCTATCACCACGCCGAGCGCCCGACCCGTCATCAACGCCGTGCTGGGACACGAGGCAACCCAGGTGGCCGGCTGGTCGCAGCTTTTGATGAGGTACGACCCCAGCGCCCACAGCACCAGGTCGAGATACAGAAAGCCGGTCGTCTGCAGCACGCCCGCCGCCACGGACGACGGCCCCAGCACCCCTACGGCCAGCAACCCGAGCCCCGCCAAGGGGAACCCTATCTGGTAGATGGAGCGGTTGAAGTCCATTTGCAGCACCATGGCCACGAGCAACGCCAGCAGCGCCGCAAGGAAGTACCCCGCGGAATCGGGCATCGGAACGAAAGCGCCCGAGAAGCTCATGAAGCCCAGCGGTATGCCCAGCGCGAGCCCCTGGGTGATGGACGTGGCCATGAAGCGGTACGGTATGAGCAGGTCGTTCGTCGATTCGCGATACAGCACCTTCTGATCGGGAAAAGCCTGCGCCTTCGAAAGGTAGAACGTCAGAACGATGAACGCGGGCAGCACGAAAGCCATCACCCACTTCACCCACGGATCGAGAAACGAGATGCCCAGCGCCAGCAGCGCCGTGGCGAGCGCGGCCGCGATGCCGAACGTCAGCGTAGGCGTCACCCCCAGCATGCCGAAGATGCGCCCCAACTCTATATGGATGCCCATCGTGCCCACGGCCAGCATGACCATGCCCAGCGCCAGCGCCGCGAATCTGAACGGCTCGTTCGCTATCCCCGCATGCGTTTCCATAAAGAGGAAGAATATCCCCAGGGTCATGCTCGTGACGAGGAACCACAGGTATCCGTTCTTGTCGAACACCTTGATCTTCTTGAACCGGAACGCGAAGAACAGGCACACGCACGCGCAAACGAACATGAACGGAACGATCGTGGAAAAGGAGAAACCGGCCACCTGGAACGAGTCGGGAAAGAAAAAGCCCTCTATGAACAGCAGGGCAGCGAACGTCCGATATCCGACGAAACACACGAACAGCGTCGGCTGCTCGCGCACGTCGTGGACAACCTTGCGTATGCCTCCGCGATGAACGCCCTCTGCTTCCATATTGGCCCCCCGATAACCAATCGCCTCGCATGAGCGAGCGCATGGAGGACCGCGGAAACAAACGCGTTGCCCCCTTCGCGCTTCACGGCGAGTATACCTAATACTTATCGAAAAGCATCTAATACATGAGGGGTGAGATGCCTTGTCGAGACAAACCACCTCTGGTGGAGGATGGCGCTCGCCTTCGTGAAATCTCATGATGCGAGTCAGCACATGCGCCATGCCCGGCATTTCCGAGGAAGGAACGTGGCAAGGAGGTGAACAGGGGACGGGCATGAACATGAGCGCATCATTCACGTTAGGTTTCTAATGCTTCAAGCTGAAGTTTCGCAAGAAAGCGGAAACCGAAGTGTCACCCCCTTCCCCTCCTTCGGGTCGCTCCCGAAGGAGGGGAAACCCCATGAAGGGAGGCGTCGTTCGACATGGCAAGCCAGACCCCCGCTCAAGGGCAAGACCGCTATCTGGACTTCACGAACGCCCAAGGCCTCTGCTTCCGCATGCAGGTGGAAAACGATCCCACCGACGCCTGCGCGTTCACCGTCCGCGTCACCCCGCTTTTCGAGCAGAGCGAGCGGAGTGCCCAAAGCGCAGACTTTTCCTCCCCACAGCAGAGCGGCCTTCTGTCCGCCCTCACGGCACGCGAGCGCGACGTCGCGCAGCTGATAGCCGAAGGGTTCACGAACGAGCAGATCGCCCTTCGCCTGTGCATCAGCCTCTCCACGGTGAAATCCCACATCCAGAACATCTTCGCCAAGGTTCACGTAGCGAACCGCACGGCGCTCGTGGCACTGCTGCACGAAACCGCCCGCTAAACCTTTCGCCCGGCCATCCGAGGCCGCCCGAGAAGACCGCGCGCCCATCGCTTTTCACTCAGCCATCGGGATTACCCGACCCCACCCTGTAGGACAAGGGCTCTGCCCTTGCCGCTTATCAAACAGCGTTTTGCGGGTTGCCGGCAAGGGCAGAGCCCTTGTCCTACGAGGCGGCCTCGGAGGACGCGCGTCGTAGCGGCTGCCAAAAGCCCCCGCCGCGGGGACTGAAGGCGGCGGGGGTTCGGGGGTAGAAATGTCGGGCGCGCTGTCGGGGCGCGCCTCGACCGAATGGGCTTAAGCGAGCATCGGCATGACCAGGTACATGACCGCGAACGACCATGCGGTGCACACCGTGAAGATGGAAACCTGTATCAGGCAGATGGGGTGGTAGGTTCCCTTGAAACGGAACACCTTGAGCACCCACTCCACCAGCGGCGCGAACACCACGGCGCCGATGAGAATGGTGGGGATGACGATGGCCCAGCTGGGCGGATAGGTGCTCACGATGGCGGAAGCGAACACGATGCCGGCGAACGTGAAGGCCATGCCGGTTTTCTTCCACTTCGGGTACCAGATGAGGATGGCGAGCGCGCCCGTGACCACCTGCACCAAAATGAGCAGCGGGAAGTTGCCGGAGCCGTAGGCGGGATGCAGCGGGTTCATGATCCACGACACAATGCCGCCCACGTACATGCCGATGGTCGCCCACGAGCTGCCCCAGATGGTCAGCTGACCGATGTCGCCGAAGATCTGGTGCACGAAGAACTTGCTCTTGTTCTGGTCCGTGGGGTTGGGAGCCTCGGCCGGCGCCGGGATGGTCATCCACGGCATGAGGCGGAATATGAGCGAGCAGAGCGGCACCACGACGGCCACGCCGGCGGACACGGCGATGAACAGCGGCAGACCCAGCGGGGACACGATGCCGTAGAGCAGGGCGTAGCACACCGGGCAGGTGACGAGCGTGCCCAGGATGAGCGACGTTGCCACCTTCTTCAGGTCGGCGCCGTAGAAGATCACGAACACCTGCACGGTGAGCACGGTGGCGAACGTGGGAATCCAGCCGCTGGCGAACAGGCCGCCGTAGATGAGCTGGCCCAGGATGAGCGACAGGCACGTCGTCACGAACATGGTGGTGAAGATGTGGCCGTTGCCCGCCACGCCGGTGCCGGCATGGGCCGACTTCTTGCGCTCGAGGGCGGCGGCCACGAAGCCCATGATGATCATGCCGATGGAAGCCGGAAGCGCCGCGATGAACGAGCCTTCCGTCAAGTCGGCGAAGAACCAGGCCACGCGATAGAGGGGCGATCCCTCGATGCAGCCGGTCATCATGGTGCCGAAGTCATAGATGAAGTCGTTGTTCATGAGCATCGGCTGCACGTAGCTCATCAGAGCGTACAGGGCGATGGCCGCGACGACGGTGATGCAGAACGCCGGCAAGATCTCCTTGCGCGATCCTGCCGTCGAGGACGCTTTCGACGAAGCGGGCGTTTCAGCGACGACGGATGTATCCGCGTCGGCAATCGTATTTTCCACGAGGGCACCTTCTCTCGTATCCGATGAATAGAACCGTGCAGAACCCCCGACGAAAAGGGCGGCGCATCGCGCCTGTCGTTTCTGCACGCTATGGATGGACCGAGGAAGGATTGGCTTGGGCACATCCTACCCTAGTTCTCCGGCCGCTGAGAATCGGCCGAAAGTACGATAATCCCGCGCGATATCGTCCTTCCGGACGGTGGCGCGCCGCACCGTTTTTTCCTATGCTGTGCGACGGGGATGATACAAGGGTTTCAAGACGCTGTCGGGCGATGCGGCTTCACGGTCGCAGGCCGGCGAACGTCCTTTCCGCTTTTTCGCGAACAGCGACAACGGAAGAGGAGAGCCCCATCATGAAAACGTGGTATCCCGAGGCCGATCTGGTCATCCAGCATCCGAAGATCTACACCGTCGCCATCACCTGCGACGAGGTCAAGGAAGGCAAGACCGACTTCCCCATCATCGAAGACGGCGGCGTGGCCGCCAAGGACGGCAAGGTCATCGCCGTGGGCACGGCCGCCGACGTTCAGCGGTTCATCGGCGAGCACACCCAGGTCATCGACGCCTCCGGCAAGATCCTCACCCCGGGCTTCGTCGAGTGCCACATGCACTGCAAGTGGACCGGCGAGCAAATGCTCAACCTCGACTTCAACGGCGTGACGAGCCGCCAGGCCATTCTCGACGCCGTGGCCGAGAAGGCCGCGAACACCCCCGACGGCGTGTGGATCGAGGGCGACGGCTGGAACGAGCTCATCTGGGAGGACAGCCAGGAGGTCATCACGCGCCGCGAGCTCGACGAGGTCGCCCCGAACAACCCGGTATTCCTGCTGCACATGTCCGTGCACACCATCGCCGCGAACTCGCTCGCGCTCGAGGCGTGCGGCTACACGAAGGACACGCCGCAGCCCGAAGGCGCCGAGATCGGCCACTACGACGACGGCGAGCTCGACGGCCTGCTGTACGAGAACGGCGCGCTCCAGCCCATGCTCAAGACCAAGCCGGCACTGACCGATGACGAGCACCTCGAAAGCCTCGTGCTCATCGGACAGCGCCTCAACTCCTTCGGCATCACGAGCGCCATCGACGCGAACCTCAATTACAAGCAGATGCACATCTACAACGAGGCCAGGAAGCAGGGCAAGCTCAGCTACCGCGCCAACCTCATGTTCTACCTCGACCCGCAGTTCGGCTCCTTCGAGGACAACCTGCGCCGCCTCGAGGAGATGGACTGCGTCACCGGCTTCGGCGACGAGATGCTCAAGCTCAACGGCTGCAAGGTCACGCTCGACGGCATCACCGCCGCCTTCACCGCCGCGATGAACCGCCGCGAGTACCGCCAGCGCCCCGGCTACTACGGCGACACCATCTACACGCAGGAGGAGATCGACGCCCTCGTGTGTAAGGCCACGGAGCTGGGTTGGCAGTTCGGCATCCACACCATCGGCGACATGAGCGAGGACCGCGCGCTGCACGCGTTCCAAGAGGCGAACAAGATCCGCCCGGTCAAGGAGCTGCGCCACTACCTGATCCACTACCAGCTGCCCTACGAGGACCAGTGGCCCATCATGAAGGAGCTGGGCGTGGGCGTGTGCCTGCAGCCGACGCTCGTGTCCCAGATGGGCGAGGAGCCGCTGTTCTGGCCCGAGCAGGTCGAGCGCTTCCAGTCGCCGGGCCTCATGTTCAAAAACGGCATCCTGGCCGGCGGCAGCTCCGACTCGCCCGTGGTGTCCCCCAGCCCGATGCTCGGCATGTACTACGCCGTCACGCGCCTCGACGAGACGACGGGCAAGACGCTCTCCAAGGGCGACGAGTCGAAAGTCACGCCTATCCAGGCGCTCATCATGTGGACGAAGAACTCCGCGTTCTTCAGCCACGACGACGACAAGATGGGCTCGGTGGAGGTGGGCAACTTCGCCGACTTCGCCATCCTCGACCGCGACTGCTTCGCGTCCGACGATCCCACCGATATCCGCGACGCGCAGGTCACCACGACCGTGCTCGGCGGCAAGGTGGTGTACGAGGCCTAGCCCCTCGTTCGCATCTCACCGCGCAGAGCGCCTTGGTCCACCGCGGCCAAGGCGCTCTTTTTTCTCGCGACGTCACGCCCTGCTTTCCCGCGCCGCTTCCTCGTCGGCAACCGCCTCTTCCCCGTCGTCGGTCACGTGGCGCAGCACGAAGAAGCCCGCGATGCCGGCGATGAGCGAGGCCGCCAGAATGGCCGCCTTCGCCACGGCGATGGTGCCGGGGTCGACGAACGCCAGGTTCGTCACGAAGATGGCCATGGTGAAGCCCACGCCGCCCAGCACGGACACGCCGGCGATATGCCCCCAGCCCACGCCCTTCGGCAGATCGCTCAGGCGCAGTTTCACGGTAAGCCACGTGGCTAGGAAGATGCCGAGCGGCTTGCCGAACAGCAGGCCGCAGAACACGCCGATGGTCACGGGGTTCGTGATGACGGCGAGCGGATCCATGCCCACGAGCACCACGCTGGCGTTCGAGAACGCGAACAGCGGCAGGATGACGAAGTACACGGGGATATGCAGGCGGTAGTCCAAGCGCGTGATGGGAGGGATGGCCATGCGCGACACGCGGCCGATCTCGTCGAGCTCCGCCAGGTACTCTTTCTGCACGATGTCGGGCTCGCCGGGATCGTAGCGCTCGTCGGCCTTGCGCGCCCGCGCCGCGAACCAGCCCGGAGCCCTGTCGAGCTTCACCTGCGATTGCGCCGGTATGGCCAGCGCCAGCAGCACGCCCGCGATGGTGGCGTGCACGCCCGACAGCAGGAAGCACACCCACATGGCCAACCCGATGAGCACGTACGGCCAGAGGTCGTACACGTGCAGCCGGTTGATGACGAGCGCGCCGGCGAACAGCGCCAAACCGCCCGCCAACCACGCGATATCGAGGTCGGCCGTGTAGAACACCGCGATGACCAGGATGGCGATCATGTCGTCGGCGATGGTGAGCGTGGACAAAAACGAGCGCAACCCCGCCGGGACGCGGCTGCCCAGCAGCGCCAAGATGCCCAGGCAGAACGCGATATCGTTCGCCATGGGAACGCCCCAGCCCTGTTCGAAACCGCCACCCGCGTTCACCACCGTGTACACGACAGCGGGCACCACGGCACCGCCGGCCGCGCCCAAGATGGGGAGCAACGCCTTGCGCGGGTTGCGCAGCTCGCCCGCCGTGAGCTCGAACTTGATCTCCAAGCCCACCAGCAGGAAGAATATGGCCATGAGGAAGTCGTTGATGAAGTGCTCCAACGACAGGTGCGGCGCGAAGCTTCCCAGCGAGAAGCCCAGGTCGAAATCGTGCCAGAACGAGGCGAAGTACGGCAGCACCGGCGTGTTCTCGATGACGAGGGCCGCCACGGCCGCCGCCAGCATGAGCATGGTCGCGCGCGTGGACGAGTGCGTGAACTCGAGGAACTTGCGCCTGCGGCGATGATGGTGCCGCACTTCCGGTTCGAGGATGCGCTCGGTGGGCGAGCAGGCGGGATCGCCGGTCAGGCAGGCGCCGTCGGCAGGCTGTCGAAGGGGCCGCGCTCCGTCGGGCGCGTCCGCTGCCGCGCCTCCGTCGGAAGCCGTATCCTGTGCGGCATGCTTATCGTTGTAAGTCTCGGTCATAGTGCCAGTATACGAAAACAATTTTCTGAACCAAACACGACAAGGTAACAAACGGAAAGAATCGTGGCCAAGCGTAGGCGCATAAGAGGTTTGGCTTGTTCTGAGGGCATAGGTAAATTGTATTTAAAACTTAAAACGCCTGGTTGTCTGCCATGAATGCAGCAAAAATCGAAATAGTTGTGATTTAATTATGTTGATTTCAAATTTTTTGAATTTCTCACTTGCACTTCTTGCGAAGTCGAAATAGCCCGCATATACTCGCTCGCAAGGGGGCAGGTAATTCTGTATACAACCAAAAGCGCGCGCTGATTGCCCTGGCATTCCCGTGTCCAAATTCACTCCATTGAAGGCAAAAAGCCTGGTGGGATATTGGACCATGCAAAAAAGTCAAACCGAGAGGAAGGTGCGACCCGCATGAAGGAGCACGAAGCACGCGTACAAGACACCGAACACGGTCCGTGCCAAACGCGCAGGGGATTCTTGAAAACCACCGCGGCGGCGGGATTAACCGCTTGCGCGGCCGGCAGCGTCACGCCGCTTGCGCAGGCGCTTGCAGACGACGACATGATGGGCGATTCCGCTATGGCAGCCGACGGTCAGGCCCTGTCGCAGGTCCGTTCCACTTGCTCGCCCAACTGCACCGGAGCCTGCGGCATGGTCGCGACGACGTACGAAGGAAAGGTGAGAACGCTCATCCAAGCCGCCGATTACGGCGATGACGGCTACAATCCGCGCGGCTGCCTGAAGGGAACTTCGTTCAACACCATGATGTACGGCGACGACCGTCTGCTGCATCCCATGATCCGCGAAACGCCGCACAAGGACGGCGGCCAGCTGCGCGCGTGCACCTGGGACGAGGCGCTCGACTTCGCGGCGAAGCGCATCCGCGAGATCACCGAAAAGTACGGCGCCGACTCGATCGCCGTCGACTACCAGGTGCCGCCGCTCAACTACATCAACAAGGGCACGTTCATCCGCTTGGTGAACATGAGCGGCTGGACGAACTTCCCCGGCTACGAGATGAACGGCGATCTTCCGATGTTCTTCCCGGAAACGTTCGGCTGCCAATGCGAGGAGCTCGAGAGTTACGCTTGGGAGGATTCCCGCCTCACCTTGAATTTCGGCTCCAACATCATGACCACCCGTCTTCCCGACTCCCATTTCCTCACGAAATCGCAGGAGGCCGGGGGCAAGGTGATCTACTTCGACCCGAACTACACGGTCACGGCCTCGAAAGCCGACGAATGGGTACGGCTCGCCCCCGGCAGCGACACGGCAGTGGCCCTGGCCATGGCCAAGGTTATGATCGACGAGAGGCTCTACGATGAAGCCTTCGTCAAAACGTACACCGACCTGCCCCTTCTCGTGAACAACGCCACGGGGAAGCGTATCCCGGCATCCGCCGTGAACGGCCTCGAGCGGCCGCAGGACACGCCCGAGAAGCGCGAGGCGTACATCGCCGTCGTCGACGGGGCGCCCATCGTGATCAACCCCACCCGCCTCGAGGCGCCCTTGTCCGTCGAGCTGGAAGGCTCGTACCGCATCGAGCTCAAAACCGGGGAAACCGTGGAGGCGAAACCTGCGTTCCAGCTGCTCAAAGAGCTCCTCGACCGCGACTACACCGCGGCAAAAGCCCAGAACATCAGCGACGTTCCCGCCGAGACCATCGAGCGGCTCGCCCGCATGACGGCCACCATCAAACCGGCCCACATCATCTTAGGCGGATCCGCCCACCAGTACCATCACGGCGACCTCAAAGGACGTGCGCTTTCCCTGCTGGCGGTGCTCACCGGCAACGTGGGCACGTTGGGCGGCGGCATTTCCGACTACATCGGCCAGTACAAGGTGCGCTTCAAGCCGGCGTCCTGGTTCATGCCCGCGAACGCGAACGCCACGTCCACGCCATACCATTATTTCGTGAATGGCCCCACCGAAACGATGACGGCGCCCTACCCGAAAAACGGCTTCCATGCCTTGGTAACCGGTTGGGCCAACCCCTTCGACCAGCATGCGGTATGCGACGTATTGCGCAAACGCGTGGAAAGCGGGGAGCTGGAGTTCATTATGACCTGCGACTTCCTGCACACCACCACCGTCGATTACGCCGACGTCGTGCTCCCCGGCTGCGCTTGGTACGAGAAGACGGACGTGTGCACCACGCCGCTGCACCCCTACATCCAGCTGCAGCAGAAAGCGGCGGATTCACCGGGCGAAGCGCGTGCCGAGATTTGGATATTCTCGGAGCTGGCGCGCCGGATCGACCCCGCTTGGGGCGAGCAGTTCCCCGACTTCCCGCCCGAGGATTCCGAGAAGCAGATCGAGGCGGTGCTGGCGAAGTTCCTGGAAACCGGCGGAGACAAGGTGGCGGGCATCACGGTAGAGGACCTGCGCCGCGGCCCCGTCAAGATGAAGCACGCGAACCCGGAAGAGAAGATGATCCCCTTCTGGAACCAGATTCACAACCACGTGCTGTTCCCGCCCCCGTCGCTGCCGAACGCGCCGGGTTCGACCGACCATTTCGTGCCGACCGGACGCATCGAGTTCTACAAGGACCACGATCGCTTCCTCGAGATGGGCGAGCAGCTGCCCGTTTGGAAGCCGCTGTTCGAAGACACCGAGTACGCGCTCGACCCGTCCGCACGCGAGAAGTACCCCTTCAACTACCTCACGCGCAACAGCCTCTATCGCGTTCACTCGAACTACTCGAGCAATCCCATGATGCTCGAGTTGCAAGACGGACTCCCGCGCGTATGGATGAACCCCGACGACGCGGCAGCGAAGGGCTTGGCGGAAGGCGACGAGGTCGAAGTGTTCAACGACCGCGGCCACGTGAACGGCAAGCTCGTGTTCGAACCAGGCCTCTACCCGAAGCAATGCATATTCGAGATGGGCTGGTGGGCGCGCTACACGGAAGACTCGTCGTACAACACGCTCATCTACCCGTTCATCAATCCCATCCATGAGATCTACTTCATCGGCGCCACGTGGTCCACGAACATGGCCTGGAACGAATGTCTCTGCGATGTGAGGAAGGCAGGTGCGAAATGAAGTTGGGAATGGCAATCGACCTCGACCGCTGCATAGGTTGTAGAACCTGCATGGTCGTATGCAAGAACCACAACGCCCAGCCGGAGGGCATATGGTGGAACCGCGTGTTCACCATCGGCAGCGACGAGCACCAGGTGGCAACGGGCACGAGGGGCGCCGGTTACGAGATGGCCTTCATGCCCGTTTCATGCCAGCATTGCGAGAACGCCTCGTGCGTGAAGGTGTGCCCCACCGGCGCGAGCTACACCGCAGACGACGGCACCGTGCTCGTCGACTACGAACGCTGCATCGGCTGCCGCTACTGCCTGGCCGCCTGCCCTTACGGTGTCCGGCAGTTCAACTGGGAGGATCCCGCGAAAACGAAGGGCGTGGACGAGGACCGGTACTGCTACGGATACCCCTTAGACAGCCTCGACAAGGGCCGGCTCGTCTACACGCGCGATCGGCCGCAGGGCGTTGCCGAGAAGTGCACCTTCTGCCATCAGTACCGCGTCGAAGGGGAGAAGCCCGCGTGCGTCCGGGGCTGCCCGGCGAATGCCCGCATATTCGGCGATCTGGACGATCCGACCTCGGATGTGAGCCGCTACCTTGACGGCCGGCCGACCTCTCGACTGCGGGAGGAGCTTGGCAACGATCCGAAGGTGCTCTACGTCCAAGCAGGAGCCAGACAGAAGCCGCAGCTTGTCTACGGAGAGGGGATGTGATCCCATGAAACGAATTCCGCTCGTTATCGGATTGGCGGCCGTCGTGGTCGGTGCCGCCGCGTGGGTCTACCAGCTGATCGGCGGGTTGGCGGTCACCAATATGTCGAACCTGTTCAGCTGGGGATTCTACATCGGCTGCTTCGTGTTTCTCGTCGGCGTTGCGGCAGGAGGCATGATCATCTCGTCTTCCATCTATCTGTTCGACGTGCAGCGACTGAAACCGTTCGGCAAGATAGCGTCGCTTTCGGCGTTCGCCTGCATCTTGGCCGCCGGCTGCATGGTCATCGTGGATTTGGGACGCGCGCAGAACATCGTGCAGATGCTCATACACCCGAACTTCTCGTCGCCGCTCGTGTGGGACATCGTCGTTATAACGCTGTACCTGGTCCTCACGTTTCTGAGCGTGTACTTCCAGTTGCTGCCCGATTGCAAGCGTTCGGGAAAGCGCTTCTTCAACCGTTGGATAGAGAAGCGCACCGAGGCGGAAATCGATGCCGTATCGCACCGTTGGTCGCGCATCGTGGCGATCGTGGCGCTACCGGTGGCCGTCCTCATCCACACGGTCACCGCGCTCATATTCGCCACGCAGAACGGCCATCCTTGGTGGCACACAGCCATGCTGCCCGCCGATTTCATCGCCATGGCCGTTGCCTCGGGCGGCGCCCTCGTGCTGCTCATCGCCTTGGCCGCCATCGGGCGTGCGCATTGGCGCGAGCATATGGCCGGGCTTGCCACCATCGCGCGTATTGCCGCGGTCGCGCTGGCCGTCCACTTCTTCTTCGTCGCGGTCGAGCTCGTGCTGCTCGCTTGGACGGGAGGCGGGGAATCGGCGGCCTTGCTTCAATCGCTCACCGGAACGTGCGGGATTCTTTACGCCCTCGAGATCGTGCTCACGGCAGCTGCCATGGCGTTGTTCTTTACCAAGGCGGGTACGAGCAGGCCAACTTTGCTTGCGACCGGATCGATCATAGCGTTGGCGGGCACGCTTATCCATCGCCTTATGCTGTTGTATCCGGAATTCGCCTCTTCGAGTCTCTCATTCACCACGGCTACGGGCACAGAATGGCTCTACCCGCTCTCAACGGGTCGATATCTCATGACGGGGCAGGCTTTCGCCTCAACCTACGCCTATGTGCCGAACATTATCGAAGTGGCGGTTGTGCTGTTGCCCTTCGGCATCCTGCTGTCGGTTCTCGCACTTATCGCAGAACGCTACCCCATGGTTGGCGCCCCTGCGTCGAAGGCAGACAGCCCCCTGCGTTAGCATCCCCCTCACCGAGCGGTAACGCTCCGGCAAACCTGATCGGCCCGGCATCCTCCCTTGTCGGGTCGATCAGATAGGATTGATACGAAATTGGCGGGCACCCTGCAAGCACCCCTCCCCCACGTTCGTGCCCGGGCTCGCGCCACCAAGCCCAAGCGCTTTCGCGAAAGGACGATCAATGCAGTACGCCGATTTGCAGCTCATGGCGAAAACGCCGCTGTTCAAGAACCTCACGCTCGAGCAAATCGACTACCTTGCCGAACGGAACCGAGGATACACACGCAGCTATAAACGTGGCGACATCCTCCTGGTTGCCGGAGACCCCATCGAAACGTGCGGTCTTCTGCTCAAAGGCAAGGTGAAGATCATGACCGAGAGTTATCAGGGCAACCAGTCGATCATCGCCGATATCGGGCCCGGCGAGTTCTACGGTGAGCCGTTCAACTGGCTTTCATATCCTCGCGTTCCTATAACCGTGCAGGCCAGCGTCAGTACCACCGTGTTTTTCATTGATCTCCGTACGTTCATACGACCGACCGGGGGTGCCGATCCGGAAATCGATCAAATTGTCCTCCGCAATATTGTTACCTCGTTTGCCGAGAAGATCATCTTGTTCCGCAACAAAGTAGAAGTGCTCAGTCAACGCGGTCTGAGGTCGAAAATTCTCATGACGGTACGGAAATTCGCTGAAAAACAAGGCACGGACACTCCCATCATCCCTTTTTCGCGCAAAGAGTTTGCCGAATACCTGTGCGTCAACCGCAACTCGCTCACTCGCGAACTTAAAGAAATGGAATTGGCCGGCGACATTGTGGTCATAGGAAAGCGAATACGATTCTGCCATAAAGAAGAACTGCTTCTCTGACGTTGCCGTGGGAACAGTAGGCAAATATCGTATGCTTTAATGCTGTTATTTGTAACAGTTAAGGAAACCGTTCGGCGAGGGAACTCGATACCGATAAAATCCCACTATATTATTAGGTTGAAGGAGGCTGCCATGCTGGGACGTATCGGACGCTTCGTTGTTTCTTTCGCCGCCTTGGCGGCGTTGGCGTTCGTCGGTTTTGCCTGCACCTCCCAGAATTCCAGCGAAGGAGGTTCAGGATCCATGTTTGCCAACTTAGGGAACGATCTCACGTACAACGAGGCCAAGGCGCTGCCGTTGAAGCACGCGGACATCGATCGAAACAACCTGCGCGAGGTGTACTTCGCCGGAGGGTGCTTCTGGGGCGTCGACGCCTACTTCTCGCTCGTGCCCGGCGTGGCCGACACGGTTTCGGGATACGCCAACGGCACCACCGAGAACCCCACCTACCAGGAGGTGTGCCGCGGTAACACCGGTTTCGCCGAAACGGTGCGCGTGCGCTACGATCCCTCCGCCGTATCGCTTGAGACGCTCGTCGGGCAGTATTTCGGGCTCGTCGACCCGCTGAGCGAAAACCGGCAGGGAAACGACGTGGGAACCCAGTACCGCACGGGCGTCTACTACACCGACGAAGCCGACCGCAGCGCGCTTGAAAAAGCGTTCGAGAGCGAGGAGGCGAACGTCGGGCAGAACCTTGCGGTGGAACTCGAGCCTTTGGCGAACTTCTACGAAGCCGAGGAGTACCATCAGGACTACCTCGACAAGAACCCCACCGGCTACTGCCATATCGACTTCTCGGGCCTGAAAGCGTTCGCGGACGACGCGGGCGGCAAGGGCTCGCTCGACCCGACCCGGTACCAGAAGCTCGACGATCCGGCGCTGCGCTACCAGCTGACGAAAGAGCAGTACGACGTAACGCAGAACGCGGGCACCGAGCGGGCGTACACGGGCGCGTACCACGACAACCACGAGCAGGGAATCTACGTGGACGTCGCCACCGGCGAGCCGCTGTTCTCATCGGCCGACAAGTTCGACTCGGGAACCGGATGGCCCAGCTTCACGAAGCCCATCGACCCCGACGTCGTGGTCAAGCGCGAAGACGGCAGCTACGGCATGGTCCGCACCGAGGTGAGCAGCCGCGTGGGTGATTCGCACCTGGGGCACGTGTTCACCGACGGCCCCGCCGACAAGGGCGGCCTGCGCTACTGCATCAACAGCGCCTCCCTGCGCTTCGTTCCCCTCGCCGACATGGATGCCGAAGGCTACGGCGATTTGAAACCGCTGGTGGAGGATGCGGGCTAGGACGCTCCCTAGATCTTGTACATGTACTGGAACACGTCTTCGCGTTGGATGATGATCTGCATCCCCACGTCCTCGCCCACCTTCTCCAGGCGCTCCTGCACCGTGTTGAAGTCGGCGACCTGGGGGTCGAGCGTGGTGAGCATCGTCATGGAGAAGATGTCGTCCAGGATGGTCTGGCTGATGTCGTCGATGTTCGCGCCGCAGTCGGCCAGCGCCGTGGCGACGGCGGCCACAACGCCGCTGCGATCCTTGCCCAGAACGGAGATGACGCACTTCATAGGTTGGTTCCTTTCCTCTTGCACTATTAATCCCTGCGGGCGAATATGAGCGACAGGGCCTCGGCGCGGGTAGCTTGGCTGCGCTCGAACGCGCCGCGGACGGCGCTCGTGGTGGTTTTCGCGCCGGCCTTCTTCACGCCGCGCATGCTCATGCACAGATGCTCCGCCTCCAGCACCACGATGACGCCCTGGGGGTGCAGCTGCTCGATGAGCGTGTCGGCGATCTGCGAGGTCAGGCGCTCCTGCACCTGCGGGCGCTTCGCGAACACGTCCACCAGGCGCGCGAGCTTCGACAATCCGCAAATGCGCCCGTCGGCCGCCGGGATGTAGGCCACGTGCGCCATGCCGAAGAACGGCACCAGGTGGTGCTCGCACATGGAGTAGAACGGGATGTCGCGCACCAGCACCATTTCCTCGTGGTGCTCGTCGAACGTGGTGGCGAAGTGCTCGGCCGGGTCTTGCTCCAGACCCGCGAACACCTCCTCGTACATGCGCGCCACGCGCGCCGGCGTCTCGCACAGGCCCTCGCGGTCGGGGTCCTCGCCCACGCCTTCCAGGATGAGCCGCACCCCCGCCTCTATTTTCGCAGCGTCCATAACCGTCTTTTCTCGTCGTTGGTCGAATGCATGATAGCACGACGCCTTGCGCCGCCCCGCCCGCAGAGGGCGTCGCGCACGGAATCGCCGCGTGCGGAAACGCGCACGAGGGCGGGAAGCACGACGAAACGCGTTCGGAGCGCGTTCGTGAGCGAGCGGCGCAAGACAAGGCAGACCGCGTTTGGGCGGCGCCAAGCGGGCCGCACTCGTGGCGCGGCGCGGAAGGATGGCCGCTACAGGGCCAGCTCCAAACCCACAGGACAGTGGTCGCTGCCGTAGACCTCGTCGTAAATGCAGGCGCTCTCGATCTTCGACGCCAACTCGTCGCTCACGAGGAAGTAGTCGATACGCCAGCCGGCGTTCGTCTGCCGCGCCTTGAAGCGGTAGCTCCACCACGAGTACGCGCCCGTGACGTCGGGATGCAGGTGACGGAACGTGTCCACGAACCCCGCGCCCACCAAATCGGTGAACTTGCCGCGCTCCTCGTCGGAGAAGCCGGCCTTACCGCGGTTGGGACCGGGATTCTTCAGGTCGATCTCCTGGTGGGCCACGTTGAAGTCGCCGCACATGATCACGGGCTTCGGGTCGGCCGTCCGGCCGGGCTCGGTGAGCGGCAGCTCGGAAATCGTGGGATGGCCCTCGCCCGGCGCCGGCTGCTCGAAGGGCACGCCGGCGGGCAGCACGCCCTCTTCGAGCCCCTTGCAGAAGTCGCGGAAGGCGTCGTCCCACTCCATGCGATGCGCGATGCGCGCCAGCTCGTTCTGCGCGTTCGGCGTGTACACGTCGACGAACCAGAAGGAGGGAAACTCGAGCGCGACGATGCGCCCCTCGGCGTCCAGGTAGTCGCTGCCCAGGCCGTGCAGCACCTGCAACGGCTCCTGCTTGCTGAACACGGCCGTGCCGGAGTAGCCCTTCTTCTGGGCGTAGCTCCAGTACTCGCGGTACTGCGGCAAATCGAGCGTGGCCTGACCCTCCTGCAGTTTCGTTTCCTGCAGGGCCACGACGTCGGCGTCGAGTTCGCACACGATATCCTCGAAGCCCTTCTTCATCACGGCGCGCAAGCCGTTCACGTTCCACGAGATGAAGCGCATGGGCATTGCCTCCCTTCACGCGCCGCCCCTCGAAACGGCGCTTCTCTGCTTACGACCAAGTATAGCGAAGATGAAGGGCTTGTTGAGGCCAACATAGAACGTCGACCACCTCGGCGTTGTGGCAACACCCTTCCCACCTGGCGAAAAGAAAATCCGTCGGAGATGCGCCGGATGCGCGCAAAGTTTATGCAAGGTCGAGACGGTCGAGACGTTAGATTCTTGCAAGGTCGACGCGGTCCCGCGACGGCCGGATTACGGTCGCCAAGCAAGGTTGCGGAGGTAGGATAGGAACCACGGAGCGCAAAGGCGGCGCGGTGCCACACCCCTTCCCACCCATGTCCCCTCTTGAAGGGCCTTGCGGAGGGAGGTGGATACCATGACCGATTTGGTTTTGATTTCGGCGGTGCTTCAGCTGATAGCCAGTGCGGTGTACCTTGCCGCGGTAATACTGGAGCGGCTCCCGGTCCGCAAGGACAGGGAGCCGTAACAAAGACCAAACCGCCTAGGCGATTCGAGGGCCGTGGGGAGTTACCAGCTCCCTGCGGTCCGCCTGCATTATAGCAAACACGGCCGCTTCATGCCACTTATAGCAGTGCGAAAACATGCTCTCACTTCTTAAGCGACCGAACCGAGAAGGTTCGACGCACTCGAGCGGAGCGTCGGCCTCTTATTTGTGATACGGTTCGCCTCGCGATATCTTCTGGGCGCGGTACAGCTGCTCCAGCAGCACGACGCGGGCCAGGTTGTGCGGAAGCGTGATGGGACCGAACGAAAGGGTCTCGTCCGCGCGCGCACGCACGGCCTCGCTTACGCCGTCCGAACCCCCGATGACGAACGATATATCGCTCGATCCCCCCAGCTTGAGCGCGTCGATGCGCCGCGATAGCCCCTCGCTCGAGCGCTCCTTGCCGTCGATGGCCAGCAGCACCACGTGCGTTGCGTCGGGAAGCGCCGCCAGGATCGCGGCGCCTTCGCGCTCGCGCGCCGCGTCGACGCCCCCCGCCCGCGCGGGATCGACGTCGGCGACCTCCTTCACCACCGTCTTCCCATACGGCTGCAGGCGTTTGAGGTACTCGGCGCAAGCGTCCGTCCAGAACCGCTCCTTCAGCTTCCCCACCGCCACCACCGTGAATTTCATGAATACCCCGTCTCGCACCTTCGATTTGCATCGTGGCACATGATAGCGCATGCGAAGGGAAGGGGTCGCACCGGTTCCCCTGTAGGGGCGATCTCCTGATCGCCCGTTCCGGCGAAGCCGGAAAAGCAACCGAGGGCCGCGTTCTCGCGCTTCGCGCGAGCGGGCGATCAGGAGATCGCCCCTACGGGGGTCGCCATTACAGGTGGAGTCAAGACGACCGTCGGCTAATCGGGCAGAAAGAAAGAAGGCCGGGACTTCGAATCGAAGCCCCGGCCAAACGTCTACCGTGCTTGGAGAACCCGACCAGCATGCCGGCCGCCTGCGCAAAGGGGGCTTGGCGAAGAGCCTCGACGGCTCGCAGCGGCTAGTCGGGCAGCACGATATCGAAGTATGCTTCCAGCAGCGTGCGGAACTCGGCGTCCGTTTCCACGATGCGCGTCTCCTTGCCTTCGGCCGTCACGCGCACGAACCGGTCCTTGGTGATGGATACGTTGCCGTCCTCCGTGCGGCGGTTGACCATCCTCCACTGCGTGAACACGGAGTCGGGGTGCGTCGAGCAGTAATAGGAAAGCGGCACGCAATCGGTGAGGGCCGCCGGAGCGTCGAGCAGGGCGAACACCGGCGTGGGCTCCACGGCTTCCCCGCCCTCTTTCGCAGCCGCGAGCTTCGCGGCGCTTCCGCAGTAGATAACGTGCCACCAGCACGAATCATGCAGCTCCACGCGGAACACCTGCCCGCGCGACTCGAACTCCGCTCCGTCGACAAGGGGGATGGCGCAGGCCGGCGTGGGTCCGCCGTAACCGACCTCGGCGATGTAGCGCTGCCCGTCCACTGTCGCGATGATGCCCCGATGCAGTATGGGGTACACGTAGCCGCGGTCCTTCAGACTGCGCCCCAAGCACGGCATGGTCTCGACGCCCGCGTCTTTGAGAAGCGCATCGAACAGCGCGTTGAGCTCGAAGCAGTAGCCTCCGCGCTTGCCTGCGACGATCTTCTCGAACAATTCCGGTATGCCAAGCGAGATGGGTCGGTGATAGTCGCACACGTCCAGATTCTCGAAGGGGATGCTGCACTGGTGCGCGAAGATGATCCGGTCGAGATCGTCCTTGGTCAACGGGCTCTTCGGTCGATCAAGGCCCAGCCTTTCCCAGTACCGATCGACATCCGGCAGATCCTCGTAGAGTTCCTCGTACATGCGGCACCCTTCTCGCAGACGCCGCGCAGCCCTTCGCATTCCAGGCGCGGCGGCGATCCCCTTACCATTGCCGGATCATTCTACGGTGGAATGCCGGAGCCGCGCTTCCCTCTACAGGGTCTATAAGCTTCGATAGATCGGCCCGAAAGGCTGAATTTCGCCAAGTGGCCCGTGGGCTGGGCAGGGAAAGGCCCTATCCCTCCCAGTCGGCGCCGAGCACGACGAGGAAGTCGCCTTCGAACGCGTACGCGCCGGAGTTCTGCTGGGCTTTGCCCACGCCGATGGTGTTCGCGATCTCGCGCGCCTCGGTGGCCTGGTCGCCGCGCTCGTACACCACGATGGTTTGCGAGTAGTCGAAGCTCTCGGCGTTGCCCGTTTCCACGGTGTAGCCCAAAGCCTCCAGCTTCTCGGCCGCCACGGCGCCCGCGCCCGCCAAGCCGTTGCCGTTCTTGACCGTGACCGTGCTCGTCTTCTTCGCCGTCGAGCCGGAGGTCGAAGCCTGCTTCTCCGCGTTCGCCGCGCCCGATCCAGTGGTGGCGAGCACGGTGCCCGACGTTTCGTCCACCTCGTCTTCTTCGGTGGGCGGCAAGCCCTGATCGACACGCGACATCATGGTCTTCCACGCGGCCGTGTCGAGGTACTCGTACCAACCTCCGTTGATGTAGGCCGCGGTCGTGGGCTCCATGGCCGTGTAGATGTCCTTCTCGGGGTCGAGCCCGCGCAGCCCCGACGCGATGGACAGGATGTCGCCGATTCCGAAATCGGTGGTCACATACTGGGAGAGCGCCTGCACCGAGTTGACCATCGTGGCCGCATCGGACGAGAGTATCTTCTTGGCGATGGCTGATAGCACGAGGCGCTGGTTGGCCGCGCGGTAACGGTCGCCGTCTCCGAACTCGTCGTAGGCATGGCGCGCACGGCAGAGGATGAGCGCCTGGTCGCCGTTGAGCGTTTGCGGACCTTGAGCCACGTAGCCGCCCGCGTCCTCGTCATCGATGGTCATGGGCACGTCCACCTCCACGCCGCCCAGCGCGTCGACGATGTCCTTGAAGCCGTCGAAGTTGATCTCGGCGTAATGGGTGATGGGAACGCCGGCAAGCTTCGATACCGTTTCCACCGTGTACGCCGCGCCGCCGATGGAATGCGCCGCGTTGAGCTTCTGCTGGCCGTACTCGCCCATGTCCACCAGCGTGTCGCGGTGGAGGGACACGAGCGCGACCTTCTTGCCCTGGGGGTCGATGCGCGTGAGCATCATGCTGTCGGAGCGGAACTGGTCGCCCGCGTACTCCTCGGAAGCCTCGCGGTCGGAGGAGCCGTCCGTGCCCATGAGCAGCATGTAGAACGGGCCGCCTTCGTAGGGTTGGCCGGCGCCCGCCTCGTTGAGCACCCGCTGCAGATCGGCGTCGATGCCCTCGTGCAAGTTGTTCGACACGGTTTGGTAGTACGCGAACGCCGCGCCGGCACCGCCGAGGCACAGCACGGCCGCCACAACGACGGCGATGAGCGCGATGCGCTTGCGCTTTGCGCGTTTGCGGCGCTGGGTGTACTCGGCTTGAGAGACGCGGCGCGTGTAGGGGCTGTCGTCGTCGCGACGCGCCTCATTGCGCGTACGAGCGGTCGGCCGACCGTAGGACGAGGGGTCGAACGAGTCGCGGCGCGTGTACGCACCGTTACGGGAAGCCTCGTCGGGGCGACCGTCGACACCGATGGAATCGGACGACCGGCGGACGGGGCGGCGCTGATTGCTTCTTCTACTACTCATAACCGTTCATTTTGACGGGCGGAACGCGAAGGGGCAAGCGCTGGCCGGCGTTTCTAGGAAAAAGCCATAGGCTCGATTCCCATCTCGGGTTTTGGTGTTGGTTTGCTGTCGATGCCGCAAACGCTGCACGACGTCCAGCGCGGCTACCCCACGTTCAGCCGGCGGCACACGTATTCGTTCGCCGCGTTCTCCACAGCATCGTCCAGCGCGCTCAGAACGGGAGTCGGCATTCCCGTGCGGCGGGCACGACGCTCGAGGGCGCGGGCGAGCAAAGCGTCGGCCACCTCGGGGTTCTTCGGCAGCAGCGGCCCATGCAGATAGGTGCCCACCACGTTGCGGTAGAGCATGCCGTCGCGCTTGTCATCGTCGTTGTTGCCGTGGCCCGTGGAGGACGCCACCTCGCCGAACGCCTCCACGCCGGCACCGAGGTGCGTGCGTCCCGCATGGTTCTCGTAGCCCACGACCGGGCGCGTGGCGAGCGGCGAGCGCAGCACGATGTTCCCGATGAGCCGATTGCCCGACCCGCCGGGAGCGCGCTCGGTGGTCATGTCCACCAACCCCAGACCACGCACCACTTCCTCGCCCAAAAGCCACTCGTGGCCAAGTATCTGGTAACCGCCGCAAATGGCCAGCAGCACGCCGTCGTCTTCCACGTAGGCGCGCAGGTCGTCGCGCATGCCCATGAGCCCCTCGGAGGCGAGCCGCTGCTCGCGGTCGGGACCGCCTCCTAAGAACACCAGGTCGACGCCCGTCAAATCCACGTGCTCGCCATGGTTCACGCGAAGAACCTCCACGGGAACGCCGCGATCGAGCGCGCGCCGTTCGAGCACCTTCACGTTGCCGCCGTCTCCGTACAGGTTGAGCAGGTCGGGGAACAGGTGCGCGATTACCAGCGGGGGCGCCGCAGCGCCGGCCCGATCGCCCGAACCTGTCGCATCGTCGGCAATCCCCATAGGGGCGGCCTGCTGGCCGTCCGCGGGATGCTGGGAACCGGCGTTTGCGGTGGCCGACGACGCGCTGACCGCCCGATCCTCGGACGCGAGCCTTCCCAGTTCGGCATGTACGGCGGGCAGGGCCGTGTAGTTCGCGATCACGTAGGCGCGCGCGTCGGGCGGCAAACCGCCCAGCTGCGCGAACATCCCGGCCGCGTCGTCAACCAGCGCGGCGTCCAAACCGGCGTACTTCAGGCGCACCTGCACGTCGTTTCTGCGGATGCCGCCCGCGAACACGCGCAGGTCGGGCTGGCCGGCCAGCTCCTCGAAGTCGATGTCCCACAGCCACGACACGTCGCGGCCGTCGCCCTCCTTGTCGTTCACGAAGAAGGCCACCGCCTTGGGGCCCTCGTCTTGGAGGATGATCTTGATGTTCTGGTTGAATCCCGTGGGATTCTTCGCCAGGTTGAGCAGGGTGGACCTTCCCGCTACCGAGAATTCCTGCAAGCGCCCGTTTTGCGGATCGAACGCGTCGATGGCGCGCTGCAGCGCCTCGGGCGCCACGCCCACCAGATCGGCCGCGGCCCAGGTGGCAAACAGGTTGTACACCATGTACGCGCCGCTGAACGCCGCCTTCAGCACGGCGTCGCGCTTCGGGCCGCGCGCGGCGAAGGCCAGCCCGTCGGCCCCCAGCCGCACGTCCCGCGCCTCGCAGTCCAGCGCCGGGCGCGCGAACCCGCACGTGGGGCAGCGATAGGAGCCCAGCTGGCCGTACTGGCGGTAATCGTATTCCAGCATGGTGGAGCAGCGCTGGCACATCTGCGCGTCGGCCACCGTGTTCTGCGGCAGGTGCAGGTCCTCGCCCACGCCGAAGGCTATCGTGGGGTTGCCCACGCGCTCGGCGATGGCCGCGCACAGCGGGTCGTCGGCGTTGAACACGAGCGTGGTGTTCGGCGAGGTCGCCAGCGCGCCCGCGATGCTTTCCTGAATGCGGTCGATCTCGCCCACGCGGTCCAGCTGGTCGCGGAACAGGTTCAGCAGCACCACGTAGCTCGCCTGCAAATGCGGCAGGATCTTCGCCAGCCACAGCTCGTCGCTTTCGAACACGCCCCAGTCGGCCTCCTGGGCGTGCAGCAGCGCCGTGGCCACGCCGGAGTCCAAGTTCGCGCCCGTGCGGTTGCACACCACGCGCTGTCCGGCGGTTTCAAGCGCGTCGGCCAGCAGGTTCGTCACCGTGGTCTTGCCGTTCGTGCCCACAACGCACACCGAGCCCTTCCGCAGGCGCGGCGCAAGGTCGGCGATGACGCGCGGGTCGACGTACAGGGCGATCTTTCCCGGAAAATTCGCGGCGGGACGGTGGAACACGTGCTTCAACCCCCACGTGGACACGGCGCTGACGGCGCGTGCGGCGGCGAACTGCAAGCCCATGGGCAATCCTTTCGGTTCGAGACGCGCCCCAGTATAACCCTTTCGCCCGGAGCGGCCGAATCCGCTGCAGAACGCCACCGCGTTCCCTCCATACAATTTTCAGTAGAAGGCATCTCGAGGCCTTCTTGGTGCTGGTTTGGTAGTGTTATGGTGTTAAATTGCCGGCAAGCACAAGGCCACTCGCGGCGGAACGACTCCGCACGGGCCTTTTACCCACGTTTTCCGATAGAATACGCAGGAGACGATTAACGACAGGCACGCGTACGTTCGATCGCCATGGGAGCGGAAATGCATGATAACTACGGTCAAGGCTCTGAGCGCCACGAGAACGGAGGGCTAGCGCCCCGACCGGATCGGGCGCGCTCCGACAGCGCGCGCCGCAGCGCCTCCGAAAACCGGCGTGCCCGCGAAGGCGGCTCATATTCAGGCAGCGGACGCGGCTTCGAACGGACGGGCTTGACGGCGGAAGAGCGCGCAGCAGGGCGCCCGATCGCGCACCCCTCCTCGCGCGGCGGGGGCAGACCGGCCCATTCGGGGCGTATTCCGCAGCAGAACTCGGGCCGAGTTCCCCGACAGGGTTCGGGCCGCATCCCCCAGCAGGGTAGAAGCCAGCACTATTCTCCGTCACCGAACGCGCAGACGCGCCCGCGCAGGACGAGCGACGCTCCGTCCGGGCGCAGCCGCGAGGAGCATCCGACTCCCGGCCAAACCCCCTACCAAGACCGCGACCGCTATCTGCGCATATCGCAAAAGCCGGAGCGCAAGGGCCGTCGCGTGGCGGGAGTGCTGGTCAGTTTGGGCGTGGTGGCCGCCGTCGTCCTCGGCGTGGTGCTGTTCGTGCAGAGCCTTCCCGCCAACATCACCCTCAACGGCGCCAACATCGAGGTGCACGGCGGCAAGACGCTGGCCGACGCCTTATCGGCCAGCGGCATCAAGCCCCAACCGGGCGACCTGTTGGCCGTGGACGGCAGCGTTTTGGAGGCGGGCAAGGGAAAGCCGTTCTACGCCACGGTCAACGGCGCGGTGGTGGAGGAGCTGGACAAGAAGCTGGCCTCGGGCGACGTGGTGGAAATAGGCAACGGCGGACCTATCGAAGAGCCGTTCGACGGCGTGGAGGAAACGATCCCCTGGACCGCGGTCAAAGAGGGGGCCGGAGCCATCCACGTGATGGAGGGCGAAGGCAAAGACGGCGTCAAAGCCACGAAGACCGGCAAGACGTCCGGCATCACGGCCGAGCAGGTCACGCAGGAGCCCAGCGACATGGTGTGCCGCAACGTCACGCCGAACGTGGGCGACGACAAGGTGATCGCGCTCACGTTCGACGACGGCCCCTGGGGCAAACAGACCGGCGAGGTGCTTGACGTGCTGGCCGCCAACGACGCGAAGGCCACGTTCTTCACGGTGGGCAACCGCATCGAACGAGACGACGGCGCCTCGTTCGTGAAGCGGGCGGTTTCCGAGGGGCATCAGGTTTGCACGCACTCCTACGACCATGCCTCGGGCAGCGGCCAAAGCGTGAACCTGGGCTACATGACGCCTCAAGAGCAGGTGGACGAGATAAAGAAGGGATACGCCGCCATCGAAGCCGCAACCGGCACCGAGGCCAGCCGCATCGTGCGCGTGCCCGGCGGCAACTTCGGCGAGGACGTGGTGAAGAACATCGGCCCGCTCATCAAGGCGGAGATCGGCTGGAACATCGACTCGAACGACTGGCGCCGTCCGGGGCCCCAGGCCATCGTCGACGAGCTCATGGGGGCCTGGCCGGGCGCCATCGTCCTCATGCACGACGGCGGCGGCGACCGCTCGCAAACCATCGAGGCGCTCAAAACCGCCCTGCCCCGCTTGAAGGAGCAAGGCTACCGCTTCATCACCATCGACGAGCTCATGCAATATCCGCTGTCATAGCACGGCGGCCGCCGAATTGGCAACGATCCAAAGGGCAGCAAGCAAAAGCCAAGAGGGCCAGCCGGTGCAATCGGCCGAGAGGGCGATTGCTTGAGACCGTTCACCCACTCGACCCGCCCGTTGAACGTCTCCGAAGACACGTCGCGGACAACCTCATGCGCGCGGCGATTCGTCCTGTTGCTCGAACCGCGATATTGGTATAGTGGGGGAATCTGGTCGCTTGGGCGTGCCGACCGCTTTCAAGCGGTCGAACAGCTGCGAGGGACATCGTATAGCCCGGTTCACAGGGGAGCTCGCATGGACGTTAGCCAAATCGTATCCGTCGCCGTGTTCGTCGTGGTCATGGTGGCCATCATGACCGAGAAACTGCACCGCTCGCTCGCGGCCATCGTGGGCGCGATGGTGGTGCTGGCGCTGCATGTGCTGTCGTTCGACGCCGCCATGGAGCACATCGACTTCAACACGCTGGGCGTGCTTTTGGGCATGATGCTGTTCGTGTCCGTGGTGAAGCTGTCCGGCATGTTCGAATTCTTGGCCATCAAGTGCGCACGGCTGGCCAAGGGCGATCCCTGGAAGGTCATGTTGCTGTTCGTGCTGCTCACCGCCGTGCTGTCGGCGTTCTTGGACAACGTGACCACGGTGTTGCTCATCGGGCCCATGACGCTCACGGTGTGCAAGCTGCTCGACGTGAATCCCATCCCGTTCTTCATGACCGAGATCCTCGCGTCCAACATCGGCGGCACCGCCACGCTCATCGGCGACCCGCCGAACATCATGATCGGCTCGGCTGCCGGGTTCACGTTCTTCGACTTCATCCTGTACGACGCGCCGGCCGTCGTGATCATCCTAGCCGCCGTGCTGGCGGTGTTCTACTTCCTGTACGGTCGGAAGATGCACGTGAACGACGAGCATCGCGCGCGGATCATGGAGCTGGACGAGCATGCGATGATCAAGAACAAGCGCCTGCTCAAGCAAAGCTACGTCATGATCGGGCTCGTGGTGGTGGGCTTCATGGCCCACGGTGCGCTGGGGCTCGAATCGAGCGTTATCGCGCTCGGCGCGGCCGGCATCATCATGCTGATCTCGGGCGAGAGCATCGAGGAAGCGCTCTCGCAGGTGGAGTGGACCACGCTCGCGTTCTTCGCCGGCCTGTTCGTCATCGTGGGGGCCATGGCGGAGACGGGCGTCATCGAGATGCTGGCGCAGGCTCTCATCGGGGCGACGGGCGGCAACGTGTTCGTCACCATGCTCGTGCTGCTGGTGGGGTCGGCCGTCATTTCCAGCTTCTTGGACAACATTCCGTTCGTGGCCACCATGATCCCCATCCTGCTGGCCATGGAGTCAACCGGCATGGACGTGACGCCCCTGTGGTGGGCCGTGTCGCTGGGCGCCTGCCTGGGCGGCAACGGCACGCTCATCGGCGCGAGCGCCAACGTGGTGCTGTCCGACATCAGCAAGAAGCACGGCCACGAGATCACGTTCGTGCAGTTCCTGAAGACAGGCTTCCCCATCATGCTGCTGACCGTGGTGATTGCGGGGCTGTACCTGGTGGTGCGGTTCCCGCCGGCGTAAGGACATCGGCGGCGGTTCGTCTGGAATGCTCGCATGCTTCCCGTAAGCCGAGCATGCTGCATCGAGCAGCCAAGAAATCTGAGGATTGCGCATCGACCTCTTGCAGGTGGAAGCGCCTTTCGGTATACTTCATTCTCGCGCTTCGCAAAGAAGCCGTGTTGCCAACGTGGCTCAGCTGGTAGAGCAACGCACTCGTAATGCGTAGGTCAGCGGTTCGAATCCGCTCGTTGGCTCCAGAAAAAGTGCAGGCCAGCTAGGGAAACTTGGCTGGCCTGTTTCTTTGTTTTCAGGTGGATTTCGCGCGTGGTCAAAAATCTGGTCAAATTTCGCCAAGAGGGTGGAATCCTCCGCAAGCGCACCATTGATGCTACGGCCGGTTAACGGGAGAAGGCGCGGTGCCAAACGGCGTGCCGCAATCGGGACAGACCAAAACGAGGCCAGATCTTAAAACCGTTTTCGCTTCCTCGCATTTCGCGCAATAGAAAACAACCTGGTTCGGGTAGCTGATGCCACCCGATGCCTGCTCGAGCTCGTCCCCATCGAATTCGACGCCCTCGCAAGGAAAGCAGTCGGCAAGCACTCCTTCGACCACCATGATCGACCCGCCCCCTTTCTACGTGCACCGCACGCGAAGCGTCCCCTATCTGAATCATAGACCGAATCGCAAGCAAAACGCGAGATCATGCGCACGAACACCCCTCCAAACGAAACGAACGCCAAGATGCGCGGCCGTGCTCAACGGCAGGGTTATCTTCAAAGCCCGGGCATTATCATAGTCAAGCGCCCAATAAGCGCGCTTTCGTATCGGCACGTCGGCGGCTGTGGCGAAGCGATCGTCGCAAAACGCTGATAGCAAGCAGATCGCAGAGTGAAAAGGAGCCATCATTATGGGACTTATCAACATGGGAAAGAACGCGGAAGACAAGGCGCTGGAGAAGCTGGCTGTGTACTTGGACAACATGAACCTTCAGGAGAAGGACGGAACGGTCCATGCGGGCGCGTTCGAGCTGGCGGGCGGCTATAGTCGCAAGAACACGTCCCGCATCCTCAACGGCGTGCTGGAGTTCATGCAGAAGCAAGGCTACGAAATAGTGAACATGCAGATAGCCCCCAGCGGCATGGGCGACAGCCTTATGAGCTGCATGGTGCTCGTCGTGTACAAATAACCCGCCATGCCCTTGCCGGCGTTCCCGCACTCGCATGGCCCCACTCGCCGCTTGCAGCCGCCGTCGCGTTCGACCCGCAACGGCGGCCGTTGCGACTGAAAAAGGCCGTTACCCGCGCGAAGCGTGGTGCTTGCGCCCGCGCAGGGCGGTGAGGGCGACCAGAAGGGCGGCGGCGCCCACCACGACGAGGGAGCCGATGCCAGCCTGCAGGTTGGCCAGATGCAGCATGGGCACGCCCTGCAGAACGCCCAGCGTGTACGGCATGAGCCAGAACAGCCACACCACGATGCTGAACGTGTGGAAGCGCTGCTTGGCGCGCTCGCTGCCCCGAACGTACGTGACGGTGGCCCACGTGGCGTGTGCGGCCATGAGCATGATGGCGAGCACGCCGGAAGCAGCGTGCATTCCCAAGGCGGCGTCGCCCCCGCTTTGCGCCATGAGCGTCATGATGGTGGTGCCGGTGGTGTCGAAGGCGAAGCCCGTCCAAAACAGAACGAGGTTGCGCTTCGTGAGCGAGTGCCGACGCTCGTCGAACACTCCGATGGTGTAGAACACGAGCGCGAGGCTGATGGTGGCCGTCGCCAATATCAATTGGATGGACATGGTCGATCGCTTCCTTTCGTTGGCCGGGGTCTGCGCAAGCAGGCTCCGAACGCGGACATTTTTGAAAATGAACATCGTTCATTTAAACTGAACGGCGTTCATTATAGTCGTGACGCTGAGGAATGCAAGCCTTTTCTGAACAATGTTCATTTCATGGTGTCATCGCCTCATGAACGGGCGCGTGACACTCGCTGCACCGGGGAGTCGGGGATGGTACCATCATCGCTTCCCGACGCGAGGAGCGCGCATGAAACCGTATTACGAAGGCTGGTACATGAAGCAGCAGCAGGGAGACGACATCCTCGCCGTCATCCCCGGTCGCGCCCAAGACGAGGCTTTCATCCAGGTGGTCACGGCGAACGGATCGCGCTACGTGCCCTACGAGCTGGAGGATTTCCGCCTGACCAGGAACCGCAGCATGCGCGTGGGCAGAAGCCTGTTCTCGCCGCGCGGCATGATGCTGGACGTGGACGCGCCGGGCATCCGGCTCTCCGGCCGCCTGCTCTACCGCGAGCTCGCGCCGCTGCGCTCGGACATCATGGGACCGTTCGCCTTCCTTCCCATGGAGACGAAGCACACGGTGTTCAGCATGAGGCACCGCGTGGACGGGCAGGTGGAGATCAACGGCCGCACGCTGCGCTTCGACAAGGGCAAGGGCTACATGGAGGGCGATCGCGGGCACAGCTTCCCCCGCGGGTACACGTGGATCCAAAGCTGCGACTTCGACTGCGCGGCCTCGGTCATGCTCGCGCTGGCCGAGATACCCTTGGCCGGAATGCGCTTCACCGGCTGCATCGGCGTGGTGTGGATCGCGGGAGTCGAGCACCGATTCGCCACGTACCGCGGCGTGCGCATCGTGAAAGCCAGCGACACGCTGGTGGAGGTGAGGCAAGGCGACATGTCCTTGCGGGTGGAGTTGCCCGAGGCGGAGGGGCACTGCCTGCAGGCGCCCGCCCAGGGCTCCATGGAGCGGCCCATACGCGAAAGCCCCGCCGTGCCCGCGCGCTTCCGCTTCGTCAAGGACGGCCGAACGCTGCTCGAAGCCGAGGGGCGCACGAGCTTCGAGCTGGTGGCGTCCTAGGCGGCACCGCACTTCCGGCTTCGCCGAAACGACCGTCGGACGATCGCCCGCGCGCGACAGCCGGGTGCGGGGCATCCGTCGGCAGCTCCCAGCCCCGCTCCCGGTGTTGCGCGCCGCATGAACGCGCAGCCCCCGCCGTGCCGTGAAGACGCATCGGCACACGGCGCAGGACGCTGCTGCTATACTGAACGCAACATAACCGCGCGCCGAAACGGCGCCTGGCGGAAAGGGGCTGCGTCCATGCTGTACGACAACATCCTGGTTCCCTACGACGGATCGGAATCGGCGCGAGCCGCGCTGGCGGAGGCCGTGCGCTACGCGCGCGAGGACCCGGGTGCCGCGTTGCGCATCATCCAGATCATCGACACGGAGCAGCTGGTCATCGAGCGGTTGGAAAAGGAAGGGCGCAACACCACCGACGAGCTGTCGTCCGTGCTGCTGCACGCGCATTACGACGAAGCCGTGAACGAGGCCGACGCGGCGCTGCACAAGCAGATCGACCGCATGCTTAAGGGCCTCATGAACGAGATCACCATCGAGCTTCTGGAGGAGACGGTGCCCGGCGAGCAGATCGTGGCCTATGCCGAAGAGCACGCTTGCGACCTGATCATCATGGGATCGCGCGGGCTGGGGGCCCTGCGCGGCATGCTGGGCAGCGTGAGCAGCCACGTGCTGCGCCAGGCGAAGGCGCCCGTGCTGGTGGTGAAGCAGCGCACGGAAGGCTAGCCGACGCTCCCCACCGTCATCCCGAACATCTGCCCGCCGACGGGTTGCCGAGCGTTCGCACGAAACGTTTGCGAAACCGCACATCCAACGGCTTTTGATGCGGTCCTGTTCGACCGTTGATGGTTTGTCGACATTCTCGTGCTATGCTCGGCCTTCGAGCGTCTGCGAGCGACGCGAAAACCGACACCGCGAAGGAGAGCACGCGACCATGACCGAGCGCGAACGCGAGCGCCAAGCAACGCTGCTCGTCGCCGATGACGAGCCTGATATCGTGGAGATGCTGGCCGAGTACTTCACCGGTCGCGGTTTTCGCGTGCTCGAAGCGAGCAGCGGCCAGGAGGCGCTCGAACAGGCCGCGCACGCTCCGGATCTCGTGTTGCTGGACGTGGGCATGCCGCGCCTCGACGGGTTCGAAGTGTGCCGCCGCTTGCGCGAGCATCTCACCTGCCCCATCCTGTTCCTCACTGCGCGCGTGGAGGACGTGGACGCGCTCGAGGGCTTCGCCTGCGGCGCCGACGACTACGTGCTCAAACCGTTCTCGCTGGCCGTGCTGGGCGCGCGCGTGGACGCCCACCTCGCACGCGACCAACGCCAACAGGTGAAAGCCGAGGTGCGTTTCGACGGAGACGTGGCCATCGACTACCGAACCCGCACGGTGGCGGTGGCGGGCGCGCCCGTGGACCTCACGCGCCGCGAGTTCGACATCGTGGCGTTCCTGTCGAAGCACCCCGGCCAGGTGTTCGACCGCGACCGCATCCACGAGCGCGTGGGCGGCTGGGAGAACGAAAGCGACTCGCAGGTGGTCACCGAGCATATCCGGCGCATCCGCAACAAGCTGGCCGCGGCCGGCGTCGAGCGCGACCCCGTGGAAACGGTGTGGGGCATGGGGTACCGGTGGCGCGCATGAGAAAACGCCGTCCGGACGCAGAGCCGCACGCTGCGGGAACGCCGGCAGCCGCGGCACGGTCTGGCGCACCGGCGGCGCCGCCGAGCCCCGGCGCGCCGAACATGCCGGCAGCTGCGGGCGCATGGCCGCCCCCGCAACCCGTCGCGCCGCCGCCAGGCAGGCGGCCCGGGCGCCTCACCCGTTTGAGGGAGCGGTGGCGCAACGCCTCGCTCAAAACCTCGTTCATGGTGTACATGCTGGTGTTTCTGGTGGCCGCGCTCGTGCTGTCCACCGCGACGGGGTCGCTGTTCGGCGGTCTGCAGAACCAGACGACCGCCGACGCCTACGAGGTTGCGGGCCTTTACCTGTACGACAAGGACGCCGACGCGCTCGTGCCCGCCCGCACGGTGGAGATGTCCGTCGACGGCAGCTCGGCGTTCGTGCAGACGATGCGCAACGGCATAGAATCGATCGCCCGGGAGAACCTGTCCGACGACACCAACGTCATGGACGCGAGCGATTACGCGCTCTATTCCGGCTCGGTCGATTCCGGTTCCGACGAGGCATCCGGCAAAGAGGGCCTCTACCCGGACGCGTCGATAGCGAACCTGCCCGCCTACGACGCGTGGGCCCGCGACCGGTTCGACGCATGGCTCGCTGAAAACCCCGACAGCCCCTACGCCTCGTTCTTCTCGACGGGAACCGCGAGCGGCGACGGATCGCCGACGGAGGGGCTTATGACGTCGGCGGTCGGATACTACCTGAACACGCCGCCCTCGCCGGGCGCGCAGGCGCTCAACACCCTGTTCGGCCTGCTGTCGTTTCTCATGTTCCCCCTGTGGTTCGGCGTGTGCATCTTCGCCGCGGCGCGCCGGTTCTACCGCAAGCGCCTTGCTCCCGGCCTAACCGTCTTGGACGACGCGGCCGCCAAGATAGCCGACCAGGACCTCGACTTCACCGTGTCGTACGACCGCGGCAACGAGCTGGGCCGGCTGGCCCGTTCGTTCGAGACGATGCGCACGTCGCTGGCCGAGTCGCAGCGCGCGCTTTGGCGCACGGCCGAGGAGCGCAAGCGGCTCAACGCCGCGTTCGCGCACGATTTGCGCACGCCGCTCACCATCTTGAAGGGCAAGATCGAGCTGCTGGAGGCGCGCGTGCGGTCGGGCGACGCGTCGCCCGAGCAGATGCAGGCCTCCTTTGAATCGCTATCGGCGCAGGTGGTGCGCTTGGAGCGCTACGTTGCGGCGATGAGCGGGCTGCAGAAGCTGGAGGACCGCATTGCCGAGCCGGCCGTGCAGCCGTTCGACGTCGTGGCCGAAGCTGTGGAGGACATCGGCTGCGCGCTCTGCCGCAGAACGGGCGAGGCGGAGGGGCAAACGAACGGCTCGGACGCGACGCACGGCACCGAACGGGCCGAGCGCGTCGCCTTCGCGCTCTACGTGAGCGCGCGCTGCGACGCCGACCGGCCGACCCTCGCAGTCGACCGCTCTCTCGTCGAGGAAGTCGCCGAAAACCTTGTGGGCAACGCCGCCCGCTTCGCCGCGGCGCGCGTCGAAGCGCGGCTCGATGTGCGCGACGGTTTTCTCGTGCTCGCGGTGGAAGACGACGGGCCGGGGTTCTCGCCCGAGGCTCTGGCGCATGGCTGCGCGCCGTTTTTCAGCGAGACGCCGTCGAAGGACCACTTCGGCCTGGGGCTCAACATCGCCGCCCTGCTCTGCGACAAGCACGGCGGAAACCTGGAGCTGGACAACCGACCCGAAGGCGGGGCACGCGCGACGGCGCGCTTTGCCATGAATTTCCCTGCCGTTGACAAGCGGTAGATATTTGCCCCGTAGCATCGGAAGCGTACCGAACGCACCCGAGAAACGGAGCATCGCATGGAAGACACCGCCACGCCCCGCGCGCCCCTTGCGCCTCGCCCGGCCCGCACACCCCGCACGACTCCGGTTGCGCACGGCATCGTGACAGCAGCAGGGGTTTCGCCGGCTGTCGCGAGCGAACCGCGCCCGGCGGGAGAGCGACCCGCGTCGCAGTCGGCGCGGGCGTCGCGCCCGCTTCCGGTTGCGCACGACGCTGCGGCGGCGCGAGCGGCTTCTCCGTCGAGCGAGCGTACCGCCGCCGAGCACCGCGCGCTTGTCCGCAAGCGCGCGGCCGTCATAGTGGGCCTGGTGGGCATCACCGCCGTGCTGGCCGCGCTGTGCGTGCGCTTCGGCCCCGAGCTGTTCGCGTTCGTGAGCGACGCCGCACGCTTCCGCGCCTGGGTCGACGAAACCGGAGCGCTGGGTCGCGCGCTGTTCGTGGCGGCGAACACGGCCCAGGTCGTGTTCGCGTTCCTGCCAGGAGAGCCGCTGGAGCTGGCGGCCGGCTACGCCTTCGGGTTCTGGGAGGGTACGTTGTGGTGCCTCGTGGCCAGCGCGCTGGGAACCGCCATCGTCATGCTGCTCGTGCGTGCCTTCGGCATGCGCGTCGTGGGGCTGTTCTTCCCTCCCGAGAAGATAACCTCGATGCGCTGGCTGCGCGACGCGCGACGCTTCGAACTGCTGCTGTTCTTGGTGTTCCTGATTCCCGGCACGCCGAAGGACCTGCTCACGTACGTTGCCGGCCTGGGTTCGAGCCCCGTATGGCGCATCGTCGCCCTCACTGCGGTGGGGCGCATCCCCTCGGTGGTTTCGTCCACGCTGGCGGCAGGAGCGCTGGGCGACGGCAACTACGGCGTGGCAGCCGTCACCGTGGCGGTTACCCTCGTGCTCGTGGGTGCGGGCGTGTTGGCTTACCGGCGGCTGGCGAAGCAGCAGGACGAAGCGGCCGAGCCAATCGGTTGAATTGTGCTTATTGAGAGAAATTCTCAATAAGGTGCATCATTTTTCGAGACATTCGCTGACATCGGGAGTACCATATCGGTAAAGGTAAGAGACGAACCGCCGCTTGGCACGTCGCTCGCATACGGAAAGCACGCCGTACCTCCGAAAACCGGGCCGATTGCGCCGAGAACGGCACATCGAAAGAGAGGGAACACCATGCCCAGTTTTGCCAACCCGTTCGCCGGAAACGTCGACCGCAAGATGACCAACGCCGAGCTGATGCAGGCGTTGCGCTTGGACATCGCCGGTGAGCTCGAGGCCATCTACCTGTACGAGTCCCACTACCTGGCCACCGACGACCCCGCCGCCAAAGCCGTGCTCGGCGACATCCGTGACGAGGAGAAGGCCCACATGGGAGAGCTCATCACCCTTATGCGCCATCTCGACCCCAAGGAGACGGAATTCTTCCTGGACGGCGAGGGCGAAGTGAAGGAGATGCTGGAGGACCTGGGCATCGCGACGGACGGCGAGATCGCCCCGGCACCCGCCGAGCCCGCCGCCGCCCCCACCGTGGGCGACCTGGCGTAAGCGACGCGAGAAACGCTGCGCACGCCGCACGCGAGGTGCTCGCTGCTCGCGCGCAAGACGGCGAGCCGCTAACGGGCATGCGAGGCGCAAGCGATGCGCCGTTCGCCTGCAGCGTGTTCGCCGCGGGCGTCTCGTCCGCGGCGAACACGCGAACCGCGGGGCTCGCTTGGGCGCGCAGCACGCACGCTGCGCTCGGTGCACATGTCGCACACGATACGCCTGTCGCACGCAGCACCTAGGTCGCACGCAGCGCGCCGAATGTTTCACGTGAAACATTCGTTCGTCTGCGGTCTTCTCGCAAGCGCGGGGCGAGCGTCGATCGCTGCCGGACGTTACGCGCAGCAAATCGTTTTTCCGCAATTGTTTTTTCATCGAGCGAAAGGAATTCACCATGGATTACCTGGCTAGAGATTCAGCCGATCTGTCGGTCGAGCTGTGGAACCGCATCGACGACGCCGTGATCGGCACGGCCCGCAACCAACTCACCTGCCGCCGCTTCCTGAAGACCTACGGGCCGCTGGGCGCGGGCGCCACCACCGTCGCCGTGGACGGCGTGGGCAAGGGCGAGGCGCTGGAGGACGGCATCGGCCGCATCGTGGGCCGCACGCAGCTGGAGCTTCCGCTGTTCTACGAGGACTTCACCCTGCTCGGCCGCGACCTGGAGCTGGCTGCCCAAACCGGCATGCCGCTCGACCTGGCCCCCGCCATCGCCGCCGCCAAGAAGGCCGCACGCCGCGAGGACGACCTGATCTTGAACGGCAACGCCGCCCTCGGCACCGCGGGCCTGCTCACCGTCAAGGGCACCGCGAAGGTGAAGAAGGGCGACTGGAGCAAGGGCGAGAACGGCTTCGCCGACGTGGCAGCCGCCGTGTCGCAGCTGGCCAAGAACGGCTACTTGGGCCGCTACGCGCTGGTCGTGGCGCCCGACCTGTACCTCGACCTGCAGCGTCTGCAGCCGAACACCGGCATGCTGGAGATCGACCGCATCCAGAAGCTCATCGGCGACAACGTGTACATGACCAGCGTCATGGGCCCCGGCAAGGCCGTGCTCGTGTGCGCCGAGCCGGAGTACCTGGACCTGGCTTTGGGCCTGGACCTCTCCGTGGGCTACCTGGAGCTCACCGATTTCAACCACACGTTCCGCATCATGGAGACGGCCGCCCTGCGCGTGAAGGACCCCGCCGCCATCGTCGTGCTCGCATAGGCTCGCGCGAAACGCGCAAAACGCACCAACCGATCATCGAAGGGACGCCCGCAACGGGCGTCCTTTTTTGCGCAACGACGCAACCCGCTTAAAAAATCGACGCTGAAAAATGTCCGCTGTTAAACCAGCATCGACATCCGCAAGCCAGCGCGTTGTCATCCTGAGCAGGACATGTCAATGCTGGTTTAACAGCGGAAAATGGTTTGCGACTGCAACCCTCGACAGCCACGCTTAGCACATTCAACCGCAACATGTTATGCAGAACAGGGAGTAGACTTTATGCAAAACGGGGAGTAGACTTTATGCAGAACGGGGAGTAGGCAAGATGATAGAGAAAGGGTGGAGTATGATTCCACGCAGGATAGAATCGAAAATGCTGGACATGGCCGCAAAATTCCCCATCGTTTCTTTAACGGGACCTCGGCAGAGCGGAAAATCGACTTTGCTGAAGGAAAGCTTCGCCGAATATCGCTATGTATCGCTCGAAGACCCAGATGTGCGTGCTTTCGCTTACGACGACCCGCGTTCGTTCCTCAAACTTTACGACAACCACGTTGTCATCGATGAAGCCCAGAACGCGCCCGACCTGTTCTCGTATTTGCAAAGCGCGGTAGACAAAACCGGGGATCCAGGCCAGTACATCCTTTCCGGTTCGCAAAACTTCCTCATGATGCAGCACATCAGCCAATCGCTCGCAGGTCGCGTCGCCGTATTCAAGCTGCTCCCCTTCTCTTACCGCGAGCTGGCCGAAGCCGGCAGAAGCCCCTCCGAAATCGAGGACTGGATGTGGACCGGAGGATACCCGCGCATCTACGACCGAGATATCAATCCCAACGACTACTTCCCTCATTACGTGCAGACCTACCTGGATCGCGATGTCAGACAGCTGGGATCGGTACGAAACCTTACGGCCTTCAATGCTTTCGTACGATTATGCGCCGCGAACATCGGCGGGATTATGAACATAACGAGCTTGGCGAACACGTGCGACATCGACGTCAAAACCGCGCGAGAATGGCTCTCCATCCTAGAGACCAGCTATCTCGTCTTTCGCCTTCCCCCCTATCATAAAAACTTCGGGAAGCGCTTGGCGAAACGGCCCAAGTTGTATTTCTACGACACCGGCTTGGCTTGCAACCTCCTGGGCATCCAGGCCCCCGAAAGGCTCAGGCAACATGAAAAACGCGGCGCCCTCTACGAGAACGCCGTCATTGCAGAGCTGATGAAACGCATCCTCGCCCAAGGAAGATCCCCGGAACTGTACTACTGGCGGGATGCCAACCAGAAAGAGGTCGATCTTCTCATTGACGAGAACGGTATGCTGTCGCAAGCTTGGGAGATAAAATCGTCGGCAACGTACAAACCAAGCCAGTTCTCAACCCTCGAGTCCGTTGCATCGCTCGCGAATCTGCCGCCCGAACATCGCTCTGTCGTTTATGCGGGCAACGATTCTTTCGAAACGAAGCACGGCACCGTCATGACGCTGGCGGACATCGACAAGGATTGATCCCCTCCTTGGTACGCGAACGTCCGGGATCGCACGAGGATCACCACCCAGGTTGACCGCGCGGAAGCGAAGCAACCCGCGCTTCGCGCGCAGCGCGAAAACGGCCGTGCGGATTGCCGTAGGGGCGCACTCCAGAGCGCCCGTTCGCGCGCCAGCGCGAAAACTATCATCCAGGTTGGCACTAGTAAGTCAGCGAGGGCGGGCCGCAGCGTCGAGGGGTTCCGGCGGCCGGCAGGCCGCCGGAACCCGCCTACTCCACCTTCTCGTCGTTGCGTTGCTGGTGGCGGGTGAGCAGGACGCGCCAGATCACGTAGACGCCCAGCACGAACGCGCCCAGGTACCCCAGAATGCCCAGCAGCGGCACGCCTAGCAGCTGCGGCTGCATGGCCGTTTGCGCTATGAGGCTGGAGCCCACGAACAGGCCGGCCGAGATCAGCGCCATGGCCACAATGCCGCTCACGGAGTAGAGCGCTGCGGTGAAGTCGCTCGGCACGTGCAGGTCGGCGCCCACCTTCACCTGCCCGCGATCGAGCATGTCCAGCGTGTGCGACACCTGCGTCGGCAGGCGCGTGGCCGCCTCGGCGGATGCGGTCGTGGCGGTGAACAGGCTCTTCGCCTTCGCTTCCATCGCGTCGAGGTTGAACATCTGGCGCCTCACGTGGTTGGAGATGATCTCCACCACGCTCGCCTCCGGCGCGATGTCCACCAGCACGCCCTCGATGGTCATCATGCCGCGCGCGAGCATGGTGAGCGACGGCGGCAGCGTGAGGTTCTGCGTGCGCATGACCTCGATCACGTCGAGCAGGGCCGTACCCACGTTGATGTCGGCGAGGTCGGCCGACGCGTACGAGTCCAGAAGCGCGCTTATCTGGCCGAGCAGCAGCCCGTGGTCCACCGGCCCGTGCGCCTTGGCCAGCGCGAGCAGCGCGTCCTTGAGCGCGAACGCATCGTTCTGGGCCACGGCAGTGAACAAGCGACCCACGATGGCCCGCTCGGACGACGAGAGCGACCCCGTCATCCCCAGGTCGATCCACACGATGTCGCGCCCGCGCACGAGGATGTTGCCCGGATGCGGGTCGGCGTGGAAGAAACCGTCGTCGATGACCTGGGTGACGTAGCTCTCGGCCAACCGCCTCCCCAGCGCCACCGGATCGTCCCCCTGGGCGCGCAGCGCGGGCACGTCGTTGATGTGCACGCCGTCGACGTACTCCATGACCAGCACCTCGTCGGTGCTGAACGCGGGGTACGGACGCGGGCTCTCCACGTGCGGCTGGTCGACCAGCTCCGCGCCGAAACGCTGCAGGTTGCCCAGCTCCACCGAGAAGTCCACCTCTTCGGCCGTGGTGCGAGCCAGCTCGTCCACCAAATCGCCCAGCGTGAGCATGATGCCGTCGGGCACGTGCGTGAGATCGGCCAGGGCCAGCGCGTGCCGGATGAGCGTGATGTCCTCGGCCATCTGCTCCACCACGTTGGGTCGGCGCACCTTCACGGCCACGACCGCCCCTTGTTCCGTCGCGGCCCCGGCGGCAACGCCCGCAGCCGCGTCGGCGGCGGAATTCTCGCCCGCGCTCCGACCCGCGGCGCCAGAGGAATCGCCGGCCGCGTCTTCTTCCGCGTCCCCGCCCGTGCCTCCAGCCGCTTCCCCCGCCGCAGGCCGCTTTTCTTGCGCGCCCGCCGCCACCGGGTCGCCCAGCCCCTGCGCCAGCCGCGCGCGATGCACCTGGGCAACCGATGCCGAGCCCAGCGGCTGCTCCTCGATGTCGGCGAACGTCTCGCGCCACGGATGTCCCAGCGACGCCTCTATCGTGTCCACGATCACCGAGAACGGCACGGGGGCCACGTTGGCGCGCAGGGTTTTGAACGCATCGGCGTAGGCTTTGGGAATGACGTCGCTGCGGTTCGAGGCGATTTGGCCCATCTTCACGAACGTGGGCCCCAGATCCTCGAGGATGGCCGTGGCCTTCTCGGGCGTCAATCCCGAAAAGGCGTGGTGCTCGCGCAGTATCCTCTCGATCTCGTGCATGCGGTGGCCGGACGTGTTGTCGCGCAGCGTGATCTCGGCCGCACGCAGCACTTCGCGGAATGTGGGCATGGTTCGCCTCCTCGTCGTTACAGCCGCCCCATCGTAGCATGCGGAGCATCGGCGAACTACCCGGCTCCTTCATTCAACAGCAAGCTGAAAACTAGCAAGAGCGTGGTATGATGCAGCGGCTATGGCCCGCATTGTGAAAACATCCGCTTCTTTGCCGCTTTGGACGTACAAGGCGTTCCTGTTGGTGGCCGCGGCCATCTGGGGGCTGGGCACCGTGGTCATCAAGTCGACGGTTGACGCGTTCCCGCCCGCCTGGATCGTGGGCGTGCGCTTCACGGCCGCGGGCATCATCCTGGGCGTTATCATGCTGCCCCGCTTCAGGAAGAGGATCGATGCCGACCATCTGCGAAAAGGCGCCGTTTTGGGCGTGCTGGTGTTCCTGTCCTATTGGAGCAACTCCACCGGGCTCACCGACACCACGGGGTCGAACAGCTCGTTTCTCACCTCGCTGTACTGCGTCATCATCCCATTTCTGGGATGGGCACTGCGCGGGCCGCGACCCACGCGCTTCAACATCGCGGCCGCCGTGGTGTGCGTGGCGGGCGTCGGGTGCGTGTCGTTCGCGAGCGGCGCGGGCTTCTCGCTGCGCTTCGGGGACCTGATCACGCTGCTGTCCGCCCTGTTCCTGAGCTTCCATGTCATATACACGTCGAAATTCGCGCCCGGCTGCGACATGACGCTGCTCACCGTCATCCAGTTCCTCGTGGCGGGCGTGCTGGGCCTTGCGGCCGGGCTCGCCTTCGAGCCCCTGCCGAACTTCGCCCAGCTGGGAGCGGACACGTGGACGAGCCTGGCCTACCTGGCCGTGTTCGCCTCGTGCGTCGCCCTGCTGCTGCAGAACCTGGCGGTGGCCCACGTGGACCCGGCGCCCGCCTCGCTGTTTTTGGCCACCGAGTCGGTGTTCGGCGTGCTGTTCTCGGTGCTGTTTCTGGGCGAGTTGCTCACGGCGCCGCTGTTCGCCGGCTTCGCGCTCATCTTCGCCGGCATCGTGGTAAGCGAGTACCTGCCGCAGCGCGCCGCAAAGAAAGCCGCGAGCGAGGCGGAAGCGGCACCGGAAGCCGAGCGGCCCGAACAGGGCGGCGAAGGCTCGCTGGCAAACCGCTCGTAAGAACGGTAGCCCCGAAGGCGCGTCTCCTCATCGAATTACCTCTCATAATGCAGCCCGCGAACCTACTTCCTTTTACTTTGCTCGCTAGTCCCCCTTGCATATATTCTACTATTACGAGAAAATACAAGATATTGAATTTCTCGTAATAGGAGAGCGCCATGAAGCTCATACGCCGAAACGGCTACCTGTCGAAGCTCGCCGAGGTCGAAGGGACACCCGACATCAAGGTGATCACCGGCGTGCGCCGCTGCGGCAAGTCAAAGATCCTCGAGATGTTTGCCCAAGAGGTGCAGGAGCGCGACCCGCAAGTCAACATCATCCAGGTTAATTTCAACCTTGTTCAATTCGAACCGCTGCTAGAATATCGTGCTTTGTGCGATCATATCGAAGGCCAATATATCGAGGGAACCCAAAACTACGTGTTCATCGACGAAATCCAGATGTGCAAAGGGTTCGAGAAGGCCATCAACAGCCTGCACGCCTCCGAAAAGTACGACCTGTACATTACCGGTTCGAACGCCTTCCTTATGAGCAGCGACCTCGCGACGCTGTTCACTGGACGTACCTTCGAGCTTCCCGTCTTCCCGTTCTCGTTGGCGGAGTTCATGCTGTACTACGAGTTGGACGACGCAACCGAGGCCTTCGCGCGCTACACGATCGAAGGCGGTATGCCCGGCTCCTACGCCTACCGAACCGACGAGACACGCTACTCCTATGTCGCCGACGTGTTCGACACCCTCATCGTTCGAGACATTCGGCAAAAGCACGGCATCCGCAATGTGGATGCGCTCGACCGCGTTGCGGATTTCCTGATGGACAACGTATCGAATGTCACGTCGTCAAACAGTATCGCCGAAGCGCTATCCCGCGTCGGTTCCAAAACAAGCGACAAGACAGTCGGCTCCTATCTAGGCTACCTCTGCGACGCCTTCGCCTTCTACAGGGTACGCCGTTACGATACGCGGGGGAAACGCTATCTTGCGTCGGGGAACAAATACTATCTGAGCGATCATTCCTTCCGATACGCTAAGCTGGGCACCAGAAACATGGACTACGGACGCGTTTACGAAAGCATGGTGGCCATCGAACTGATGCGTCGCGGCTACGAGGTATACGCCGGCATGCTCTACGAGAAAGAGATCGACTTCGTGGCGATGCGGCGCGGAGAAAAGCGCTACATCCAGGTGAGCGACAACATCTCGGACAAGGGCACGTTCGAGCGCGAGTGCGACCCTCTGCTGAGAATTCGCGACGCTTATCCGAAGATTGTTTTAGCCAATACGCATCATGATCTATACACCTACGAGGGGATTGAAGTGCGCGACCTCGCTTCATGGCTCGCTTCGCCCGAATAAGCCGGACGCAGACAACCCATCACCCGTACATGGTCAGCAGGTCGCAAAACCGATCAAACGTTGAGGGGGTCAACCGAAAAGAGCCTAAGACGAGCATCGCACAGCTACAAGCCGTTCCCTCTCCCGCCATTGATCCGCTCGCACATGTTTTTTCATCGTATCCGCGCCTCGACGTACGAGACCCGCATCCGAGTATCCCCCTTAAAGATTAATGACGATTGCGTAAAGGACGCCCAGAATAGCAGGGCTTTATGGCAAGATGGAGCATTGCATAGTCATATGCAGGGACACACGACGACCACGCTCGCGCGCACGGCACGCGAGCCGGCGATGCAGGCGCGCGAAACCTGCCGGCGCTCGATCGCGCACGCGGGGCACTGCGACCGCGCAAGGCAACTTCACCGGTCGAGACGCGCGCGATAAGGAGACACGACGATGGGCTTTCTTTCGAGGTTCGAAGGCAAGATGGAAGACACGTTCGAGGGAGCGGCCGACCGCATGGTCAACGCCCCCATCTCGCCCGTGCAGATTGCCAAGAAGGCCGAGAAGCAGATGCGCCGTGAGAAGATGGTGGGCGCCGGAAAGCAGTACGCCCCCACGCTCTACACGGTGCTCGTGAACCCCGAGGACGATCAGCGCCTGTTCGGCTACTATCCCACGCTGGCCGGGGAAACGGAAACGTACCTGGCGGCGAAGGCCGCCGACGAAGGGTTGGTCATGGATGGGCAGCCCCTCGTGCGCTTCATCGTGGACGAAGGTTTGAAGCACGGTAAGTTCGACGTCATCGCCGAGCCGGTGGCCGCGCCCATCATCGCCCAGCTGCGCGCCGAGGAGATGCAGCGCTACGGCATCGGCGGCGGGGCGGCTCCGGCAGGCTACGGCGCGGCTCCGGCCCAACCCTACGGCTACGGTCAGCCTGCGGCGCCCGCCGGCGGATACGGAGCGCCCGGCTACGGCGCGAACGGCGCCGCGTTCTCCGGCTACGCCGGAGCGGGCGATCAGGAGATCGCCCCAACGGTTCAACCGAGAGCTGCGTATCCGGCAGCGGATGCCGCGCCCGCCTATGCCCAGCCCCAGCCCTATCAGGACCTCGACGCGGGTTTCGATGAAGCCGCAGGATACGACGACTTCGACCAGAACGGCAAGCCGCCCCTGCCCTACGTGCCCGAAGACGAGATAGACTACTCCATCGACTACGGCGAGTACACGTTCGACAGCCAGGACTTCGACGACTACCGCCAGAACGGCCGCTCGCAAGGCGCACCCATCCCCAACGGCGCCGCGGCGGCGGGAGCCGCAGTCGCGGCAGGCGCGGCGGGAGCCGCAGTCGGCTATGCCGCCCAAGCCCCCGCAGGGGCGCCCGTCGCCGCCGACACGGTGGTGTTCGCGGGCGGAGCCGGGCAGGCCAACCCCGTGCCCGACCAGCGCGCGGTGCGCGCGAGCCTCATCGACACCACGAACAACCGCACCTACACGCTGGCGACGTCGCGGTTGCTCATGGGCCGCGAGTCGAAGAACGACATCGTGGTCAACGACATCAACGCCAGCCGCACCCACGCCGAGCTGCGCTTCGAGCCCCAGGGCGTATGGACCATCACCGACTTGGGCTCCACGAACGGCACGCTGGTCAACGGCGCCGAGATAGCCACCCAACCGCTGTACGAGGGCGACCGCATAACCATCGGCATGACGAACTTCGTGTTCACCCAGGCGCAGTGACGCAGGAGGACGCGCGGATGATAGTTCCCGACCGCATAGAGCGAGGAGTGCACTCGTGATCGACGTCGTACTGCTGATCGGACGCCTGCTGTTCGTGGCGCTGCTGTACCTGTTCCTGTTCGCCATCATGAAGACCGGCATCGGCCTCGTGCGCGGCCAACGCAAGAAGGAGCGCACGTGGAACCTGTCGGTGGAGCGCGGCCCCAAGGAGCTGCGCGGCGTGTCCATCGTCGTGCGCGGGCCCGTTATCGTGGGCCGCAGCCCCGGAGCCGACATCGTGGTGGGCGCGGGTTACGTGTCGGGCCGCCACGCGCGCTTCTCCCTCATGGGGCAGAACCTGTTCGTTGAAGATTTGGGCTCCACGAACGGCACGGCCGTGAACGGGCAGCTCATCGGCGAGCCGGTGGCCCTGAAGAACGGCGACGTGGTCAACGTGGGCGACGTGGCCATTCGCGTGAGGTTCGCCTAATGGCCGCCGAACGCTCGTACAAGTCGACGCCGCACACGCGCAAAGGCGCCACCACCACGTTCGGCAGCCGCACCGACATCGGCTGCTTGCGCGACCACAACGAGGACAGCCTCATCGTCACGCCTCCCCTGTTCGCCGTCGCCGACGGCATGGGCGGGCACGCAGCCGGCGAGGTGGCCTCCGAGATTGCCGTGAATGTGCTGGCCGAGCAGGCGCCGGCCCATCCCGACCCCGAGGCCCTCGGCCGCGCGGTGGAAGAGGCGAACCGCGCCATCATCCACGCGGCCCGCGAAGGACGCGGACGCGAGGGCATGGGCACCACCGTGACCGCCGCCATGCTGGAAGGCGAACGGCTCATCGTGGCCCAGGTGGGCGACTCGCGCGCCTATCTGCTGCACCAAGGCAAGCTCCAACAGCTCACGCGCGACCACAGCCTTATGGCCGACATGATAGAAGCCGGGCAACTCACGCCCGAGGAGGCGCGCACGCACCCGAACCGCTCGGTTATCACCCGCGCGCTGGGGAGCGACCCGCACACCCAGCCCGACCTGTACGAGATCAACGTGGAGACGGGCGACCGTTTGCTCGTATGCTCCGACGGCCTTTCGAGCATGGTGCGCGACCAGGACATAGAATCGGTGCTGGCCCGCGTACGCGACCCGCAGCGTTGCGCATCGCAGCTGGTGAACGAGGCTATAGCGGCCGGCGGCCACGACAACGTCACCGTGATCGTGGCCGACGTCACGGGCTTCGCCGAGGTGCGCCGCAAGAAGATGGCGCGCAAAACGAAATTCAGCATCGCGCTCGTGCTCGTGCTGTTCGCTGCCATCGTGGGCGCCACGGCCTGGGGCACGAACGAGTACCTGCACAACGCCGCCTACCTCATCGACCAAGACGGCAAGGTGGCCATCTACCGCGGCGTGCCGGGCAATGTGTTCGGCCTGAGCTATTCCGAGCTGGTGGAATCCACGGACGTGGCGGTGAGCGACTTGCAGCCCGGGTTCCAGGAACGGCTGAAGGACGGCTGGCGCGTGGACAGCGTGGAAGCCGCCGAAGAGCTGGTCAAGGAATACCAAGCGGACATCGACGCCAAAGCGAAGCAGGGCGAGGCCCAAAAGAGCGCCCAGGGTTCGACCGAAGGCGATAAGACCGCAGACGGCGCCTCGACCAACGGCTCGACCGCGACGGGCGCCGGCGCCAACGGCTCGCCCGACGCGAACCCGTCCGCTTCCGCCGGCACCCAAGGCGGTGCCGCATGACGCGGCGCAACATCGAGCTCATCCTGCTGTGCGTGGCGGCGCCCTTCGTGGTGCTGCTGTTCGCCATGCTGGCCATAAACAAGGGGCAGAGCCTGGACATGACCACGCTGGGCGTGCCCATCGGCATCTTCGCCGCGTTCGTCATCGCCCACCTGGCCACCCGCAAGTTCGCGCCCAAGGCCGACCCGGCCATCCTGCCCATCGTGTTCGCGCTTTCGGGCATAGGCATCTGCTTCGTGGAACGCCTGGCGCCCAAGCTCGCCTTGGGCCAGGTCATGTGGCTGTTCCTGGGCGTAGCGTGCATGGTGCTGGTCATGGTGCTGGTGCGCAACCTAGACAAGGTGGCCAAGTACAAGTACACGCTCATGATCGTGGGCTTCCTGCTGCTGCTCTCGCCGCTGGTGCCGGGAATCGGCCAGGAGATCTACGGCAGCCGTATCTGGCTGGGCATCGGCAAGTTCTCGTTCCAACCCGGCGAGATCGCGAAGATCGTCATCGTGCTGTTCCTGGCGGGCTATCTGGCGCAGAACCGCGAGATGCTCTCCGTGTTCACGTGGCGCGTGGGCCCGTTCAACCTGCCCGATATCCGCGTGCTGCTGCCGCTTCTGCTCATGTGGCTGGTGGCGTTGGTCATCGTCGTGTTCGAGAAGGACCTGGGCAGCGCGCTCGTGTTCTTCTTCCTGTTCCTCATCATGCTGTACGTGGCCACCGGCAAGAAGTTCTTCCTGGTGGTGGGCCTGGGGCTCATCGCCATCGGCGGCGTGGGCGCGTTCATGGCGTTCAGCCACGTGCAGGTGCGCGTGAACAACTGGCTCGACCCCTTCGCCGACGCGCAGAACACGGGCTACCAGCTGGTGCAGGGCATCTACTCCATCGCCGACGGCGACCTGTTCGGCGTGGGTATCGGTCGCGGTTTGGCCGAGCAGATCCCCGTGGTGGAGAGCGACTACATCTTCGCCGCCATCGCCGAGGAGATTGGCCTGTTGGGAGCGGCCGGCGTGCTGCTGCTGTTCCTGTGCCTGGCCATCCGCGGCTTCGTGACGGCGGCGCGCGCGAAGAGCGACGTGAGCTCGCTGGTGGCCGTGGGCCTCACCACCATGATCGTGCTGCAGGCGTTCATCATCGTGGGCGGCATCACCCGGCTCATCCCCCTCACGGGTCTCACGCTGCCCTTCATCAGCCAGGGCGGATCGTCGCTTCTGGCCAGCTTCATCGCGGTGGGCTTCCTGCTGCGCTGCGGCGACGAGGGCACCGGCGTGGAAACCGAGGTGGCCAGCGCCACCAGCTCGCTGCATGCGAACAGCGTGCTGGGGCGCGTGTCGCTGGGCAAGCGGCTTACGCACGCCATACTCATCCTATCCGTGCTGTTCGCGCTTCTGGTGGCGAACCTCACGCTCATCATGGTGGTTCAGGCGAACTACTACCAGAACATGCCCGGCAACAACCACACGCTGGCGAAGGAGGCGCGCACCGAGCGCGGCACCATCTCCACCTACGACGGCACGGTGCTGGCGCAGAGCGTGCAGCAGGACGACGGCACGTACGAGCGCGTCTACCCGGCGGGCGATCTGGCCAGCCAGGTGGTGGGCTACGCGTCCACGCAGTTCGGCACCTCCGGCATCGAGGCCGCCGAGAACGACACGCTGAAGGGCCAGCAGAACTTCGCCAGCTGGACCGACGTGCTGAACTCGCTGGCGGGCATCGGTGGCGTGGGCAACGACGTCACGCTCACGCTCAACTCCAAGATACAGCAAGCCGCGCAGGACGCGCTCTCGGGATACGCGGGTGCCTGCGTGGTTCTCGACCCCGATACGGGCGCCGTGCTGGCCATGGCCTCCTCGCCCACGTACAATGCGGCCGATTTCGCGGCGGAGATCGAGAAGGCCAACGCCAACCCCGACGGCGTGAGCACGTTGCTGAACCGCGCGATTCAAACGCTCTACGCCCCCGGCTCCACGTTCAAGATCGTGACGTTGGCAACGGCGCTCGAGGACGGCGTGGCGAAGGAGGACACCGTGTTCTCATCGCCCGGCACCATGGAGATAGGCAACGGCACCGTTTCGAACTTCAATAAGAACGATTACGGCAACATCACGCTCGCCCAGGCCACGGAGCTGTCGAGCAACACCGCGTTCGCCCAGTTGGGCGTTGATATGGGCGCCCAAAAGCTCGTAGACGGCGCCGAGAAGTTCGGCTTCAACAAGGACATCGACTTCACGCTGGACACCGCCCTCATGTCGCTCATGCCCGAACCCAACGAGATGACCACCTGGGAAACCGCCTGGGCCGCCGCCGGCGAGCCGGTGAACCCCATGAACCACAAGAGCCCCGCCGGCCCGCAGGCCACGGTGCTCGAAATGGCCATGGTCGGTTGCGCTATTGCCAACGACGGCACCATCATGAACCCCTACCTGGTAGAGGGCATCTACAACGCCAACGGCGAGCGCAGCTTCTCCGCCACGCCCAACAAGTTCCTGCAGGCCGTGAGCAAAGAGACGGCGAACCGCGTGAAGGACGTGCTCAAGGGCGTCGTCACGAACGGCACGGGCACCGCGGCCGCCATCGACGGCGTGGAAGTGGCCGGCAAGACGGGCACGGCCGAGAAGACGGACAGCAACGACAGCTGGTTCGTGGGCATGGCCCCCGCCGACAACCCGCGCGTGGTGGTGGCCATCAACTTGGAGGACGCCGCCGAGGGCACGGGCACCGAGCGGGCGCAAAATGTGTTGAAAACGGCCTTGCAGGTGCAAGGGCTTTTGTAAATAAGGTATGCTTATGGCAATCGTATCAACCCTATGCAATACCGCCATGAGCATGTGACCTAAAGGAGCAGAAACGTGACCGGAAACATGACAGGCAGGGTGTTCAACAACCGCTACCAGATAACCGAGCGCATCGGCATCGGCGGCATGGCCGAGGTGTACCGCGCGCAGGACAACGTGCTCGGGCGCCTGGTTGCGGTGAAGGTCATGCTGCCCCAGTACGCCGCCGACCCCAACTTCACCCAGCGCTTCAAGCAGGAGGCCGCCGCAGCCGCCAACCTGCAGAGCCCGTACATCGTGAACGTGTACGACTGGGGCCAGGACGACGGCACGTACTACATCGTCATGGAATTCGTGCGCGGAAGCGATTTGAAAACGGCCATCAACGAGCGCGGCGCCATCAACCAGCGCAAGGTGGCCGAGATTGGCTCGCAGGTGTGCCAAGCCCTCACCGTGGCGCACAACCTGGACATCATCCACCGCGACATCAAGCCGCAGAACATCATGGTGCAACCCGACGGCAACGTGAAGGTCATGGACTTCGGCATCGCGCGCGCCAAGAACTCCGTGATGACGCAGACGTCGTCGGTGCTGGGCACGGCGCACTACATCTCGCCGGAGCAGGCGCAGGGCAAGGAGCTCACCGCCGCCAGCGACATCTACTCGCTGGGCATCGTGCTGTACGAGGCCGCCACGGGCAGGCTGCCCTTCGACGGCCCCGACGCCGTGAGCGTGGCCATGAAGCAGGTGAACGACCTGCCGGCCCCGCCGCGCGAGATCAACCCCGACATCGATCCCGGCCTCGAGGCCATCATCATGCGCGCCATGGCGAAGAACCCCGCCGAGCGGTTCGCCACCGCGCAGGACATGCGCTACGCGCTGAACGACTACCTGGCCGGGCGTCCCGTGAACGCGGGCAGCTTCACCAGCGCCGAAACGGCCGTCATGGGCGGCGTGGTTCCCCCTATGGCCGTGGCCGACGGCACCGCCGTCATGCCCGCCATGGGCGGCAACGGCGTGAAGCCGGCGGGCACGTCGAACGGCGGCAAGAACTTCCGCGTGGACGACGGCAAGAAGAAGAGCAACAAGAAGACCATCGGCATCGTCATCGGCATCATCGCCGCGCTGGCCGTGGTGGGCATTGCGGCGTACGCCCTCATGGGCGGCTTCGCCACGGGCGACCCCGTGCCCGACGTGACGGGCAAAACCGTCGAGGAGGCCACGGCCGAGCTGAAGGCCGCCGGCTTCGAAATGGGCACGGCCGACCAGAAGTACGATGAAAAGGTCGAAGCGGGCAAGATCATCAGCCAAGACCCCAAGGCCGGCGACAAACGCGAGAAGGGCTCGAAGATCAACGTGGTGGTGTCTCAGGGCATCGAGCAGGTAACCGTTCCCGACGTAACGGGCATGTCCGCCGAGGATGCTAAGCGAGTCATCAAGGAAAAGGGACTTGTGCCGAGTGCGGCGTCGTCCGATTCGTCTGAGTATTCGGACACCATTGCAAAAGGTTCAGTCGTCAAAACCAATCCTGCAGCTGGGCAGAAGGTCGAAAAGGGTGCTACCGTCGAATACGTGATATCGCTCGGAACCGAGGGCACCGAAGTGCCCAATGTGGTGGGCAAGCGCGAGGGCGAGGCCGTGGCCACGCTCAACAACGTTGACTTCAACGTGACCACCGATTATGCGTCCAGCGATACCGTGGCTGAAGGCTTGGTCATTAGCCAGAACCCTGGTGCGGGCAAGACGCTTAAGCCGGGCGAGACCGTCAACATCGTGGTCAGCACCGGCAAGGACAAGCCTTCCAGTTTCACCGTGACCGCCTCGGTTTCGGGTGAGGGCGGCTACGTGTCCCCGACGACCATGGAGGTTGACGAGGGCGGTAGCGTCACCTTCACCGTCACGCCCACCAACGGCTACACGGTGTCGTCCGTCACCGACACGAACGGCAACACCTACACCGTGTCCCCCAGCGGCGGCAGCTTCACCGTGAGCAACGTGAAGAACAGCATCGCCGTGACCGTGGTGTTCAAACAGTCGACGCCCACCCCCACGCCAGACAGCGGCACGACGAACTAACTGCAAGAGCAAGTAACGAGAAAGCCGCCAGTAGGCGGCTTTCTCGTTGTCGGGCGACAAGTTCTGCCCATACGCCCTGTCGAGCAGTTGCCATCGCAACAACAGCTGCATGCACGTTCGATCGAACGACCCCGCAGCGTCGTACACTGGGTGGATTGCCCGCGAATCCGAAAGGCCCTTCGGAATGAATCACGTCCTTATTCCCCTAGTCCTCGCAGCCGTCATCGTCGTCGCCGTCTGCCTGGTTTCCCTAGCGAATCTGAAGTCGCAGCAGCGCAATGTCGAAACCGCTTGGCACCATCTGAACGAACTGAGGCGGCACGGGATCGAAATCGTGCCCACGTTCGTGGCCGCCGTCGGAAAAGACGAAGAGGCGTCGCGTGGATCGGGTGGTGCATCAACGCCGCTGCGCTGGGCGCTAAACGACGTCGAGTCCGCCTCGCGCACTGCCGCCCAGGCCGACAACCCCCCTGCTGCCGCAGCTGCCGACGACCGGCTCGTGCAAGCCGTCGAGCGCGTATACGCGGCGGCGGAGGTCGATACGGCTTTCGTGGCCAGCACCGCCAGCCGCCAAGCGAGCTCCGAGCTCGATTCCGCCATGAGCGCCATCTCCCAAGAGCAGCAGATATACAACAACACGGCCACCATCGCCGCCAACGCGCAGCGCTCTTTCCCCGCCGTGCTGTTCACCAAACGCCTGGGGCTGAGCGAGCCCGAACGCTACGAATCGGAAGCGGCCGTCCGGCGCGCCGCGCTCGACTGGACCCGCGAAAGCCTTCCTTCGCTCGCCGATGCGTCGCCCCATGTCATGAGCCCCCAAATGCTCTGGGTATCCAGCATGGCCGACCTCGCCATGGACGACCGCACCACCGAACGACGCCGCTAGCACACGATCCCCCAGCGCCTTCTCACTTCTGAATATCGCCCCTCCGTCATCCAGACAAGCGACCTCGCCTTCTGCCATCCTGAGCGGAGCGTGAAGCGCAAGGCGACCCCTCTGCCATCCTGAGCGGAACGCGAGGGGACGGTCTGCCCTTTGTCATCCTGAGCGGAGCAGACGCAGTCTGCGGAGTCGAAGGATCCCGTGCGGCGATAGCCGCAAGCGTCCCAGCTGGCGCCGTGAGGGATCCTTCGACCCGGTCTGCGGCTCCGCTTCGCGGCGCCTCCCTGCGCTCGCTTCGCGTGCTCGGGAGTTCGACAGTCCACTGGACTGTCGAATGCTCAGGATGACAGAAAACGAGCCGTTCGTGCAAAGCATCTTAACCAGCACCGCAACGTCCCTCCCTGTATCTGGACTTTTGACGTGCATTTTCGTCATGTATGGGTTGCGTGCTATGATATAGGGCACATTCGCTCAACCATGCCCCAGGCCCATCAAGGAGGTACCGCATGCAAGAGCCCGCACCCGCCCTTTCCCGGCGCTCGTTCGTCGGCGGCGCTGCCGTCGTAGCCGCCGCTTCCCTCGCTTGCCCCTCGACCGCGTTCGCCGTGACCGCCGCCGAGAAGCAAGCCGAAGCCGATGCCGTGCGCAACCAGCTGGTCGGCCTGCAAGCCGATCTCGAGGCAGCAGAGGCGAACTACCACGTGGCCGTCATCGAGCAGCAAGCCGCGAAAGACGCGATGGATGCCGAGCAGGCCAAGATCGACGAGGCTGTCGGAAAAATCGCCGACCTGCAGGACCGTCTGGGCATCAGAGCCCGCGGCATGTATCGATCCGGCTCGTCATCGTTCCTCGATTTCCTTTTGGGAGCCACCTCTTTTACTGAGTTCACCCAAAACTGGGACATTTTAAGCCAGCTGAACGAAAGTGATGCGGTGTTGGTCGCGGAAACAAAAACGCTTCGTGAAGAGCTGGAAGCCTCAAAGCAGGAATACGCCAAGCAGGAAAGCATCGCCGCCGCCAAAACCACCGAGGCCAGGAAAATTCAAGAGGAGCATTCGGCAAAGGTCGCCCAAGCCAACGAGCTCATGGGTTCTCTCGACGCCGAGGCGCGCGAGCTTTTGGAACAGGAACAGGCCGCTGCCGCTGCCGCCGCGGCGGCTCAAATCGCAGCCGAAGAAGCGGCCAAAAACACCGCATCCAACAACGTCGTCGCTCCCGATGACAACTTCGGCGGCAGCACCGGCAGCATCAGCAGCGGCGTGGAGGTTCCCTCGCAGGGCTCCGTTGTCGACTACGCGCTGAGCCGCAAAGGCTGCCCCTACGTTCTGGGAGCCGCCGGTCCCGACTCGTTCGACTGCTCGGGGCTCGTGTGCTGGGCTTATGCTCAAGTGGGTATCTCGCTCCCACACTACACAGAAGACCAAAAGGCTGTTGCTCGTCAGGTTGTAAACATCTCCGACGCACGTCCGGGCGATGTCCTGTACCGCCCCGGCCACGTAGGTATCGCCGTCGGGTATGGCGGCGTGCCCTATGTGCATGCACCGACCCCCGGCGCCTACGTGCGCGACACCGATCCCCTCTCTTGGTCGCAATTCACCTGCGCGCTGCGGTTCTAACGCCAGCCGAGCAACCAAGAACGCAACGAACGCCCGGGCAGTGCCCGGGCGTTTTCGCAGTCTCGCCACGCATCGTTCGTCTCGCTCCACAGGTTGTTAGGTAATGCTACAATAGCAGCCATGCCTCCGTAGCTCAGGGGACAGAGCACCGCTCTCCTAAAGCGGGTGCCGCGCGTTCGAATCGCGCCGGGGGCACCATTGAAACTCGCAAGCCATCGGCCTTTATCGGCCGATGGCCCATGAACGCCTCGCATCTCTTGCTAAAGCGATTTCGACCTGCCATAATCCATGCATTAAATCAAAGTGATACGATTGACTTTGATCTTGAGGAAGAGGCAGCTATGGGAACCAACCGCCCCGTCGCCCGTATGGCCCGCTCGATCTCCACCGCCACGACAGCACGTGCACCGCACGAAGGCTCGGATGCAGTCCGAGGTTTCCGAGGGAGGGGCTTCCTCACCCTTCTTCTGGCGCTCGTCCTAGCGGTGGGCCTCGTTCCAGCGGTGCCGTTGCAGGCTTTCGGAGCCTTTGAGGATTCGGGCATCGACGGCGGATGCACCTGGATATACAAAGACTACAACAACAATACGCTGACGATAAAGCCCACGGATGGCATAAGCGGGCAATTGAGCGAGCACAACACCACTCCTCAGCGAGGATGGCTGGCGAAATATGCCGACCTCGCCAAAAGCATCACCGTCGAACCTGGCGTGACCGCACAAGGCGATATGCAATCTCTGTTCGCCGGAATGACCGCTGTAACGTCGGTAGTCCTGCCCAATGAGGGCTTCGACCAGGGTATCAAGAACGCGCAGAGCATGTTCTCTGGTTGCAAGGCGCTCACGAGCATTACGCTGCCCGATGACTTCGGCGGCAATATCACGAACGCGAAAAACATGTTCTCCGGCTGCCAGGCGCTCGAGAGCATTGATCTGCGCGATGGCTTCGGCAGCTCGACCTTGAATGCAACCGACATGTTCCTCGACTGTTCGGTCCTCTCGATCGTGTATCTGGGAGAGAACTGCAACGGAAGCCTTCTGGCCCAGGTTCCTGATACCACCAGAAATGAGTACATCGACAAATGGATATGCGTCAGGAGACAGGGCGTGGAAAACAAAGACGTGGCAGCCTATAAAGACGGCAAGACCCCGAGCGAGTTGCCGACCGACTATGAGGACGCGGGGGAACTCGCCTCGGAGTACGCGCGCCAGCATGCCGGAGGGATCGCGCCGAGCTTTACTCGGATAATAGCCGCCGGGTCGGCTCCCGACGCGATCACAATAACCCTTGACACAGCGCCTCCTTCCGATGCGTTCGTAAGCTACAGCCTCGACGGCAAGAGCTGGCAAGACTCCCACATATTAGAGGGTCTCAATACTTACACGACCTATGACGAGATCGAGGTTCGGTACTCAAGCCCCGCCTACGATACCGAGGCGAAGAACCAATCCCCTCTTTCCGCCACGACGTACGGGCGCATAACCTACGAACCCAACGGCGGCTCAGGCGCCACGAAGCCTACCGACGGGGAGTCCGGCAGCAAGTCGGCCCCTGCGGCCGAAAGCACGTTCACGCGCCCCCAATACAAGAGGTTCAAGGAGTGGAGCACCTCGTCCGATGGCAAGGGAGCGTCCTACCAACCAGGAGATCAGGTCCCCTTCGAACAGGGCGGCAACACGCTTTTTGCCATCTGGAAGGACTACGCGCCCCCGAAAATCACCACCACCGCTCTTCCCTCCACGAAGACAGGGGATTCGTACCATCAGAAGCTTACCGCTTCAGGGGACGAACCCATGACGTGGAGCATCACCGCAGGTGAACTACCTGCGGGGCTCACGCTCTCTCCGGACGGCATCATCTTCGGCACGCCGAGCGCTAAGGGCGTATTCCCCTTTACCGTCAAGGTTGCAAACGACCTCGATGATATCGACACCGCCGATTACGCGATCACCGTGGTGGGCCCGCCCGTCATCACGATCTCCTCGGACACGCTCCCCGCAGCCGAGCCGGGAAAGCCCTACCGCTTCCACTTCACCTCCGACGAGGACGCTCCGGCGACGGATGTTTCGGCCCTCTCCGGTTCCGCGAGCTCTCTCGCTAACGCTCCCGGCGTCTCGAGCGACGCTCTGGCGATCGATTCCACCCTCAACGCATACGGCGTGTCATGGAGCCTCGAAGCGGGCGCCTTGCCTAGCGGGCTTTCCCTGGCACCTGACGGCGAGCTTTCCGGCACACCGCATGGCCCAGGCACCTACACCTTCACCGTGAAGGCGACCAACCGCTACGGTTCCACTGCGCAGACGTTCCACCTCGCGGTGAACTCGCCTGTCACCCTCGTTGCCACGGGCGACAATGTCGCCGGCCCAACCGCAGGCCTGGTTGCCCTGTCGCTTTTCTGCGCCGCAAGCATAACCGTCCTTTCCCTGCGCCGTCGCGCGCGCAGGCGATAGACCGGTATCCGCCTTTTGCCCTGTATGCCTTTCGCGAAAGGCATACAGGGCAACCCGTTTGCCTCGACCGGTCTTGGAATAGCCAAAACCTGGTAAAAGGTAACGAAGGGCGGCAGTTTGCATGATGCCCTGCACCGGTCGAGCGGATATGATACAATCAGGGCAATCGATGGTGCCCCGCCTAGCCGGGCGGCATCGGTTGACTAGACTAAGCCGGGAACTTGTTCAGGGTCGCCCGGCTTTTCTGTTTCCCAACACCGTTCGCCTTACTCCTTCCTCGCCACCGCCCTCCCTTCATTCCTTCGCCGCGAGCCGACCGTTCACCGGCTTGCCGCCAACGTCAGCTACGAAAGCGGCCGCATGCGTTAGGCTCCAACCGTTCATCGAGTGTCCGCGCAAAGAGACGCGGGCAAGAGAAGGAGGCACCATGAAGAAGATCGTGGCCATGGGCGCAGCGGCGGCGCTAGCCCTCACGTTGGCGGGCTGCTCCGGCGGCACGGCCGACCAGCAGCAATCCGGCGAAGGCGCGCCGAGCGCTTCGCAGGACGCGCAGAACGCCGCACCGGCGAAGGAGAACAAGCTGACCGTGACCGACTCCGGCTGGTCCGTGGACGATCAGGGATACGTCCATTACGGCATCATCGTTAAAAACGAGGGCTCCCAAGGTGCCCTGTTCCCCACCATCAAGGTGACGGGCAAGGACGAGAGCGGCAACGTGGTGTCGTCCGACCAGCAGACGCTCATGTCCCTCCGTCCCGACCAGGAAGTGGCCTGGGGCGGGCAGGCCGGCAACGGAACGGCGCCGGCCACCGTGGAGTTCGAGCTGAGCGTGGGCTCCAACAACTGGCAGGACTCCGACGAGAACATCGACATGTTCAAGGTCGACGGGGTATCCGCCCAAGACAGCGGCTATGGCACCGTGAACTTCGTCGGCGAGATAACCAGCCTGCTCACCGACACCGACATGGACCAAGTGGCCGTGAGCATCATCCTGCGCAACGGCGACGGGGCCATCGTGGGCGGCTACACCGGCTTCGCCGACAACCTGGCCGCCGGCGCCACCACGTCGTTCGACGTGCTGGGTTACGGCGTGCCCGAGTACGTCGACTTCGAAGCCTGGGCCCAGCCGTGGATGGTGGCGTCGCAGAAGTAGCGGAAAACAGCCCTGATGATCGTCAGCGCGCCCGCGCCTTCGGCAGCGTAACCGTGACGCAGGTTCCCCGCGGCTCGTTGCCCTCGACCGCAATGGTTCCGCGAGCGCGCTCGACGAGGGCGCGGGCTATAGAGAGGCCCAAACCGCTGCCGGGCGTGGTGCGCGCCGCGTCGGCGCGGTAAAAGCGCTCGAACACCTGCTCTCGATCCGCCGGATCGATGCCGCAGCCGGTGTCCGCAACCGACACCGCCACCCGGCCGGCGCGTTCCTCGCAGCGCAGCTCCACGACGTCGCCCTCCTCCGTGTACTTGAGGGCGTTGTCCAGCAAGATGCCCACCACCTGCCGCAGCGCGTCGGCGTCGATAAGCGCCTCGCCCGCAGGCTGCGCAACCACCGTCAGCGTCTTGCCGCCCACCTCCGCCACGTCGGCGTACAGGTCGCCCACTTCGGCCACGACGCCGGATACGTCGACCGGCTCCATCTCGCGGTCGTCGTGTACGGGCGCATCGGCCGACGACAGCGTCATAAGATCGTCCACGAGGCGCGCGAGGCGCTTCGTCTCATCGGCAACCGCGTTCACGTCCTCGAACTTGTCCACGACGCGGGCATTCGGATCCGCCAGCAGCCGCTCCTGGGCGGCGCGGATGATGGCCAACGGGGTGCGCAGCTCGTGCGAGGCGTTCTGCACGAACTCGGTCTGGCGGTTCATGCTGGCCACAATGGGCTTGATGGTCTTGCGCGACAGGAAATAGCTTGCCGCCGCCGCGCCCAGCACGGCCGCCACCAGATAGATGACGAGCATCTTCGTGAAGTGGTCGAGCAGCGCCAACTCGGAGTCCACGTTCACGAGCACCTGCAGGTAGTCTTTGGACTCGGAACCGTCCACCGCGTAGTTGACGCATCGGTACGCATGCCCGCCCGCCCGAGCCTCGTACACCCGGCCGATGTTCTCCCGGTCGAAGGGAACATCGTCGAAGTACGTGGGGTAGACGGAGTAGAGGCCCTCCGTGTGGAGCGGCTGCCCTTCGGCGTTGCGCCACAGGTAAATGAGCTGGGGGTTCGATGCCACGTAAGCCTCGCTGGTAATGATGATGCTCTCGGCGGAAGCGGTGTCGGCGTCGGTTCCGCTGTTCCGTGGAACGAACTCGATATCCTCGCGGATCTCGGCGTTCGCCCCCAGGGACGGCTCGGATCCCACGTTGCCGCCTGTCGGATCGACGGCAACGGCCATCGTCACATCGCGCACCTCGTCCAGCTGCGCATCGGCCGTTCGGTACACGTTCGCGCTCACCAGCTGGAACACCAGCACGCCGAACAGCGAGAACAAGAGGGCGAACGCCGCGAAGAACAGCAGCGTGTTGCGAGCGAGTATGCGGCGGACGCGCCGTTCCTCAAACCTCATCGTCGGCCGTCCACACGTAACCCGCGCCGCGAATGGTTTTGAGGAAGCCGTCGTAGCCGTGCTCCTTGAGCGCCTTGCGCAACGCGCTCACGTACACCTCCACCACGTTCGACGACGTGTCGTTCAGAAAGCCCCACACCCGGTCGAACAGCTGGGTTTTGGAAACGAGCTGCCCTTCGTGGCTCACCAGGTACTCCAGCACATCGTACTGCTTGCCCTTGAGCGCGACCGGAGCGCCATCCACCGTGGCGCGCTTCGTGTTGGGGTCGAGGACCAAACCGCGAAACGCCAGGGTGCCGAGCGTGCGCACGCCCATGCTGCGCCGCATGATGGCCTGCGCCCGCAGCACCAGCTCGTCGCGATCGAACGGCTTGGCCAGGTAGTCGTCGGCGCCCAATCGCAGGCCGCGCACACGATCGTCGCGCGCGTTCTTGGCCGTGAGCATGAGCACGGGCGTCTCGATGCCCTCCGCACGAAGGCGCTCCATGACGCCGTAGCCGTCGATCACCGGCAGCATGATGTCCAGCACCACAAGGTCGTACACGTCCTGCCGCGCGAAGAACAGCCCCTCTTCGCCGTCGAACGCCTGGTCTACGGCGTAGCGATCGCCGAACGCCTCGGCTATGGCTCGCGAGATGGCACGGTCGTCTTCGATGATGAGTATCTTCATGCGGCCATTCTAGCATCGGCCACCTTAAAAGTTGCTGAAACGAACGCCGCCGTTCGGCACGGGTTGACATTGCGAAAAACCCGTCGGCGTTTCAGGAAGTTTTAAGGTGCCTTTCGCTACGATGCCCCCGCATTGAACGTTATCGGAAGGAGAACCCATGAGTTCCAGAACCATGAAGATCATCATCGGCGTGCTGGCCGCAGCACTGGTGATCGTAGGAGGGTTGGCCGTGCTGAAGAACGTCGGGGGCTTGGGCGGCGGGCAGGAGAACCTCGAACTCCAAGGCAACGGAGAGTTAACGTACGACAAATCGACGGAGGGAACGACCGCCGACATCGTGACCCGCAAAGACGGCGTCACCGTCATCGACGGCAGCAACTAGAGACGGCAGGGGCAGATCATGACCAACAGCAGCGTGCAACAGCGCAAAAAGCCTTCCGTCGGCCTTGTCGTTCTCGCCCTCGTGCTCGCCGTGGCGCTGGGTGGGGCCGCCTGGTGGCTCGTCGCGGGCGACGAGGCTTTCGGCGGCGCCTTGAAGGGCCTGGGCGGAAGCGACCCAACCGAAGAGGCTCCCCTGCCGACGGCACCGGTGACGAGGGAAACCATCGAGAAGGCCGTTACCGGCGCGGGAGAGGTGAAAGGGAGCGCCACCGAGAAGCTCAAGCCCGCGAAATGGCGCTACTTCTCCAGCTTCGACGCGCCTCTGAACAAGCTCGTGCGAGCGGGCGAGCCGCTCGTGTCCTACACGTACGGCGACCCCCTGGTCGCTCCGTACGACTTGGTGGTGAAGTCCTACACCTTGCCCAAGGCCAAAGAGGAGCTCTCGCAAGACGAGCACTTCGTGGAGGTGGAGCGCGTGGACACGGTGCATATCGAGATGCCGGTGTCCGAAAGCGACTTGGCCAGCCTGGCCGAGGGCCAGGAAGTCGACGTCGCCATCGGCGACCAGGCGCCGCGCGCGGGCGTCATCTCCAACATCAACCAGGTGGGCGCGTATAACGCCAGCGGGTCGAAGTTCACGGTGACGGTGGACGTGGTCAACGACGGCAGCATCTGGCTTGGCATGTCGGCCACGCTCTCCGTGAAGGTGGCCGTGGCCGAGAACGTGCTCGCCGTGCCCGTAAGCGCCGTGTCGGGCGCCGACGACGCGAAAACCGTGACGGTGCAGAATGCCGACGGCACGACGCGCACCGTGCCGGTGACCACCGGCATCTCCGACGGCACGCTGGTCGAAGTGACGGGCGAGCTCAACGAGGGCGACCTGGTGGTGTTGAACGAGGTCCCTTCCGCTTCCGACGGCGAGGCGGGCGTGATCACGACCATGGTCAACGAGGCGGCAGTATGAGGACCGAACGCACGGGGACGCACGCGAAGGAGCGCCCCTCGTCCGCCGCGAGCGTCGCTTCTTCCACCATCCGCATGGAGCGGCTGGCCAAACGCTACCCTATGGGCGACGAGGTGGTCCACGCCCTCGACGGCGTCGACTTCTGCGTGGACGAGGGCGAGTTCGTGGCCATCGTCGGCCCGTCGGGCTCGGGGAAGTCCACCCTCATGAACATCATCGGGCTGCTGGACGTGCCCGACGACGGCACGTATACGCTGGACGGCCAAGACGTGGCGCTGCTCGCCGACAACGAGCTGGCCGACCTGCGCAACCGCTCGATCGGGTTCGTGTTCCAAAGCTTCAACCTGCTGGGATCGCTCACCGCGTTGGAGAACGTGAAGCTGCCGCTGACCTACCGCGGCACGAGACCGCGCGAGGCCGACGCCACCGCCCGCCGTTATCTGGCGAAAGTGGGGCTGGAAGGCCGCGAGCGGCATCTGCCGAGCCAGCTGTCGGGCGGTCAGCAGCAGCGCGTGGCCATCGCCCGGGCGCTCGTGGGCGAGCCGAGGATCATCCTGGCCGACGAACCCACCGGCGCGCTGGACTCGCACACGAGCGTCGAGATCATGGAGCTGTTCAAAAACCTGCACCGCGAGGGGCAGACGGTGATCCTCATCACGCACAACCCCGACTTGGCCGAGCAGGCCGAACGCGTGGTGCGCATCGCGGACGGCCGATTGGGCACGAGCGAGCGCGGGCACGAGGGCGGACGGCGCGCGGCGCGCGACACCGTGGGCGGCAACGACGCCGCGCCGGCAACCGCCGTGGCGCGCCCGGCGGCGGAACGGGAAGGAGAAGCCCATGCGACGCGTGCAAACGGTTAGAACCGCGCTGTCGAGCATCTCCCGCAACAAGCTGCGCACGGCGCTCACCATGCTGGGGCTGGTTATCGGCATCTCGTCGGTTATCGTGCTCGTGGGCATGGGCGACGGCTCGAACCGGCAGGTGGAGGAGCGCATGAAGGCGCTGGGCGGCGACATCCTATCCGTCTTCGTCTTCGACGAAGACGGTCTTGCCTACGAGGACATGGAAGCCCTGCGCGCGCTGCCCGGCATCGGTTCGGTCGCGCCGTCGAAGGGCGTGAGCGGCGATCTGACGGCCGGCGAGCGCAAGACAAAACGCGGCATGGTCGAAGCCTCCGACGAGCACTACCTGTCCGTGCGCAACCTGAAGCTCGCTGCGGGGCGCGACCTGTCAGTCGTGGACCGCGAGAACCGCTCCAACGTGTGCGTCATCGGCACGAACACGGCGAACGACCTGTTCGGCACGGCGGACTGCGTCGGCAAGACGCTCAAGATAGCCGGTATCCCGTTCACCGTGGTGGGCGTGCTGGAGAGCACCGGCCAGACGATGGGCCTGAACGCCGACGCGCTCGTGCTCGTTCCGCTGACCGCCGCAACGAATTTGGGCGGCGACGCGAAAATCGAATCCGTTTACGCGCGTCCCGCCGCCGACGACGGCGTGCCGCTGGCGAAAGCGGTTTTGACCGGCTACCTGTCGGGCGCGAAGGGCATTCCCTCCAACCAGTTCTCCGTCATGTCGCAAGACGAGATGCTGGGAGCGTCCGACCAGATCAACCAGACAATGACGCTGCTCCTGGGCGGCATCGCGAGCATATCGCTCGTGGTTGCGGGCGTCGGCGTGATGAACGTGATGCTGGTGTCGGTGACGGAGCGTACCCGCGAGATAGGCATTAAGAAGGCGCTCGGAGCGCGACGATCGGACATCCTGCGGCAGTTCTTGGTAGAAGCGCTGCTGCTCAGCCTGATCGGCGGTGGCGTGGGCATTGCGGCGGGACTGGCCTTCGGCGCGCTGGCGGAAGGCATGGGCATGGCGTTCGCGGCGTCGTGGAGCGTCGTGGGCGTGGCCGTGGCCGCCAGCACCGCCATCGGCCTGGCGTTCGGCATCTTCCCCGCCTACCGGGCCTCGCGCCTCACGCCCATCGAGGCGCTTCGGCAAGAGTGACGCACGGATACCCGGCGACGTTGGCGCCGGGCACCCTCTCATGCCGCCCCCGTGCACGGGGGCGGCGCCAAGCAGCGCTTCCGAAAACCTAGCAACAAGCAGGTGCTACTCGGGCTTCGAAGCGAGATCCTCGTCGGACGCCGGAACGGCGACGGGAGCCTCGGGCGCCTTCGGAGCGTTCTTCGAGGCGCCGAAAGCGAGTTTGATGGACTTCGTGGGGCAGTTTTCCAGGCAGTCGCCGCACAGGGTGCAGGCTTCCAGCGTGGGAGCGTCGGCGGTTGCCACGTCGATGTTCTCGGGGCAGACGGTGGAACAGGTGCGGCATCCCTCGCTCGAGATGCAGGTGGCGCAGCTCGCTTGCGGGCTCACGCCGAAGCCCAGCTTCGTGCGCGCCTTCTCCACCAGGCCGAAGAAGAAGCCCAGCGGGCAGATGGCCGCGCACCAGCGCTTGAACAGGAACAGCTCGGCCAGCAGCATGAGCGGGAACACGATGAGCTCCCAGCCGGGCTGCAGCAACACGAACACGCGGTTCAGAGCCCACAGCGTGCCGAACACGAGCCCGATGGGGCACAGCAGGCAGAACACGGGGAACCCCACGGCGAACGACACCACGAGCAGCACCGCCAGCACGATGCCCTGCGTCTTGATACTGGGCGCGCCCTTGGCGCAGGCCGAGCATCCCGAAGCTTTACGGCTTGGAGCGTCGGACGTCGCCGGGACGCACGCGTCCATTGCGCTGGGCGATTCGCACGCCTCGCCGCCGCGCCCGTAAAGGCCGCGCGGCGTGTGGCCGCCGAAAACGTTCTTGAGCAGCTGCGACGGACACACCCACGAGCAGAACACGCGGCCGAGCAGAAACACGATGGCCAGCACCGCCAGCACGCCCGGAAGCAGATGCCACGGGATGCTCTGCGACGCCGCCGCGATCTGTGCGAAGCCCACCGGACATGCCAGGCAGAGCGTTCCCACGGGCAGCGCGCCGCCGAAGTGGGCCGACGCCACCGCCACCACGAGCACCGCCAACGCCACGACGATGCGCAAGGCGCGCTTACGCGTTTTCATGGCCGGCCCCCTTTCCGTCCTGAGGTCCGTTCGGATGAACGCCCTGGGTATGGGGCGCCAACGGCTCGGATGCGCACGTGTAGCGCCCGGAAGCCAGCTCTTCGCTGGTCACAGAGCCTACGGCATGCGCTGCCTCGCTCGCACGCGACACCACCACGATGCCCTTGTTCTGCACGCTCGCATCGTAGGCGCGCAGCGAAGCCGAAGGGCACACCTGCTCGCAACGACCGCAGCCGTCGCAGAAATCGGGGTGCACGACGGGACGGTCGTGGTCGTCGAGCGTGATGGCGCCCTCGACGGGGCACTCGTCCTTGCATACCGTGCAGCCCGACCAATCCCAGGCCACGCAGGCGTCCTTCACCACCACGGCCACGCCCAGGTCGCGCTCGCGCGCGCCACCGTAGGAAAGCGCGCCCGTGGGGCACGCGTCCACGCACTGCATGCAGAAGTCGCAGTACCCGTGCTCGAACGCAAGCGTAGGTGTGCCGTACGCAACCAGACTTTCAGCCAGCGGCACCGGCGTGACTATGCCGTATGGGCAGGCTTGCAAGCACCGCTGGCAGCGGTTGCACGCCGCCGCCAGGCGCACGTTCGACTCCGCGCCCGGCGGGCGCACGAAGGGCCGGTCGACCTGCCCCGTTGCCGCGCCGAACCCGCCCACGCCCACAAGCGCCGCGCCGGCGACGCCCGCCGCCACGAACCCGCGCCGCGTGATATCCGTCATCGCTTCCTCACCCCTCCATCCACGAGAGCCCCCGTAGGGGCGGCCAACAGGCCGCCCGGCGCGTGTGGCCGCTCGCACCCGTTCCGCATGGCGAGCAGCAGGTTGATTCCGCTGATCGCCGCCTTGCTTCCCCACTTGCGTATCACCGCACCGGGCGGGGCAAGCCCCGCCCTTACTGTTCTTTTCGAGCTGAGCGGGCAGCTCCCCGCCCCTCCCCTGTTCCTTTGGAGCCGGACGAGCATCTTCACGTCTTCCTGCTCTTCTGGCACGTTTTTACGGTTATGAACGATTTTCATCGCCTTCATCAACCGAAAAATTGCATAATGCCTGATCGCGAAAATCTTCCCTTACAAAAATCGTTCATAACTGTAATTTTCTGCCAAGCCGATACACCTTCGCACGCGAACGGCAGCCTCCGGTATGGCAACCTCCGTTAGGAAAGCACCTCCGCCACGGCGGCTTCGTCGGCCTTCAGGTACGCCTCGGTGAAGGCGGCCAGATCGAGGTAAAATCCGCCCTCGGCGGCTTTCCGCATGTCGCCGATGAAACGCTCGATCCAGTTCAGCAGGTGATCCTGCAGAAACGACCGCTGCGCGCGCAGCTGCCGCTCGGCACCCGCCTCGTCGCCGGCCCTCAGCGCCTCGACGGCGCGACCGCACAAGAGCGCCATGAACGCCAGCTCCACGGCCAGGTGGTCCTCCGGCTCGGTGAAGCCGGGATTCTTCGCAAAGCCCGCGTCCCGGTAGATGCGCAGCACCTGGCTGTAGGCGTTCTGCATCATGAGGCCGCCTTCGCTCGTGTACACCGACTCGTACGGAAACGCCTTCTGCGCCGTGCGCGGCCCCATGCCGAAGAACACGCGGTCGAACGTCACGGCCAGCATCTCGAGCTGCTCGTCATCGCACGTCGCGACATCGGCCTGCAACGCCGCGAAGCCGTCGGCCAACGCCGGGTCGTCCGACTCCACGCGCGCCGCCTCTGCCAACTCGGTGGCGAACGCGGCGTCCAGCTCCTTCTCGTAGCAACGCGAGAGCAGCGCGTACACGCGGGCGCGGTTCTCGCAGAAATCAACCAGGTTCTCCACCAGTTCGGCTGACATGACCTCTTCCATGATTGACGCTCCTTCTTCGTTGTCATCGGCCGTCCCCCGTAACGGAACGCAGCGGGGAGGGGTGGCTGCATTCCGTCACGGGACGCGGTCGAACAGGGCTTGCATGACGCGGTTGTGACGTATGGTAGTGCTTGCCGCGCATCCCGCCTTTGGCGGGTGCGCGGTTGCGGCAAAAGGGTGCGTTCGCCGCATGGCGGTTGCGGTTCCGAGTCGCCGCGCCGGGCGATCTGGAGATCGCCCCTACGGGGAAAGCCGTCGCAGGACGATCCAAAACTCCCAGGCTTTACCGCCCAAGAAAGGCAACCTCGCAGGTTGAACCTCTCCCCTTAGTCACACGTACGGCACCCCCGCGCGTAGCGCCGGGCCTTGGCCGGGGGTGCGCCGCGAGATTCCCTAGGCGATCGAAGAGCGGGAGGGCTCGATGCGAGTTCCGCATGGTGAACAGCCCTGTGGGCTGTTCACACACATTTTTCCGCGCCCGAGCGGGCGCATCAGAGAGCAGCTCTGCTGATCTCTGATCGTGGGCTGTTCGTGCGAGCCCAGGACTGCCCGAGCAGCGAGCCCTCCCGCTCTTCGATCGCCGGTGCAGGTTGACTGCCCCCGGCCAAGGCCCGGCGCGGACAGGTTGAACCCGCCAACCTGTCCGCCACCAAACCCTACCGGTAAATGAACTGCTCCACGCTCGTACCCACGCCGTACATGATGACGCGCAAAACCACTGCGCCCACCACCGAGCAAGCGCACGCCGCGAACATATACCCGGCCAGCGTCGACGGCTTCACCGTGCCGGTGCTGCCTTCGCCCTTCGTCGCCTTCACGCAAGCCAGCACCGCAAGCGCCGTCGGAGCAACGAGCCCCACCAGCACCACGCCCAGCCAGAACATCACGGCCAAATCGCCCGCAACCAAACGCTCGATCGAGCGCGAGGGAGCCTGGTACGGCGCCACGGCGATCCAGATCACGTAGGCCAGCGACGTCACCACCATGATGATGACGCCCGCCAGAGCCAGCTTCAACGCGAAGCCGCCCTCTTCGGAGGCCTTGCCGCGCAGCAGCACGAGCCCCGCCATGAGCGTCATGCCCATGGCCAAACCGCCGCCCAGGAACATGAGGGGCAGCGCCGCGCTATCCCAAGCGGGACGCGCCGCGATCAGGTACGAGGCGCCGGCCACCACCGGCAGCACCAAGCCCAGCACCGCGCCCAGCACGCCGAACACCTTGCTCGCGCCGGGGTACTCCTTCTTCGCCAGCACCAGGTACACCAGCGACACGATGCCCATGATGGCGACGGTGAACAGCTCCTTGGAGAGCCCCGAGCCCAGGTTGCCCAGCAGGTGCGTCGCGCGCTCCGGGTGCCCCATGTGCAACACCGACACGCAGCCGCCCACGGCCAGGCACACGAGCGCGATCAACGCGCCCATGAAGCGCACGTCCTTGAACTTGCCCTTGAGCTCGCCCACGCCCAGGAACACGAAGCATCCCGAAGTCACGCCCAACAACACGCTGAATATCAAAAGGGGCCACTGGATTTCCATGCTTACTCATCCCCTTTCCAAGAGAAGCGGTCCAAGCCGTACGTCACGCCCGGATGGTTCCCCACGTCCTTGAGCTTGTGCGTGCTCTTGCGGGCGATCATCTTCGACACGTCGGACTCGGGATCGTCCGCGTCGCCGAACAGGCGCGCCTGGCCGGGACAGTGCTTCACGCACGCCGGCTTCTCGCCCTTGTCGATGAGGTGCGCGCACATGGTGCACTTCTCGATGACGCCCTTGTCCTTGTCGGCGTCGTAGGTGCGCACGCCGTAGGGGCAGGCCATGACGCAGTACTGGCAGCCGATGCACTTGCTGTGGTCCACCAGCACCACGCCGTCTTCGCGCTTGTAGCTGGCGCCCGTGGGGCACACGCTCACGCACTGCGGGTTGTCGCAGTGCTGGCACGCCACGGGCAGGTAGTACATTTCCAGGTCGGGGTACGTGCCGGACGGACCCACCGTCAGCACCTTGTTGTAGTAGGTGCCCAGGCCCACGTTGTTCTCCTGCTTGCACACCACGGCGCAGGAGTGGCACCCGATGCAGCTATCTAGATCAATTGCGATGATGTTGCGCGTCATGCTACTTCGCACCTCCCTTCACGGTCACCTGCGACACACCGTCCTGCTGATCGTCGGCGGCGATCTGCTCGGCGCTCAGAGGCAGGAATATCTTCAGGTCGTCTTCGTTCATGCAGATGTTCTTCGGCGCGCCGTCCTCGGCCTTGTAGATCTTGCACAGGCCGCCGAAGTTGTCGGTGCCCACGGCAGGGTCGTAGGGGCCGTTGTTCTCGAATAGGATGTTGCAGTTCGAGTCCAGGGCGCCGTGCAGGTCGTCCGTGGCCTCGCGCTCGGGGAACCACCAGTCGTGCTCCACGTGGATCATGCCGGGCTTGATGGCCTCCGTGAGGTTCGCGCGCTGCTTGATCTTGTCCACGTACGTCTCGATGACCACCCAGTCGTCCTGCTCGATGCCATGCTCGGCCGCCGTGGCCGGGTTGATGTCCACCGTGGGGAACATGTGCACCTCGCGCATCCACGGGCTGTTGCGATACTCCGTGTGGAAGAACGCGTGGGAGCGGCCGCCCGTGATGAGCGTGTACGGGTAATCGTCGGTGAGGTCGGGGCGCGACAGCTTCGTGATGGGCGGCTCGATGTACATCGGCAGCGGGCCGTTGCCGTACAGCAGCAGGTCCTCGGACCACATCTCCATCTTGCCGTTGTCGGACTGCGGATGCGCCGGGATCACCTTGCCGTCCGGCGTCTTCGTGCCGGGGAAGCGGTACACCGAGCCCATCTTGTTGCCGCGATACATCGTGTTGAAGCCCGGCTTGAAGTCGCTCGTCTTGCGCATGAAGCCCGTCTCGTACTTCGGCGCCTGCTTCACCGTGGCCATCTCCACGCCGGTCACGCTGATGCGCTCGCGGAAGTCCTCGAAGCTCGAGCACGACAGCTGCGGCGGAAGCGTGGCGGGGCCCTTCACCATGTAATCGAAGAACTCGTACTTGTCCTTCCAGTACATGTCCACGTCCATGTACTTCGCGAACTCGAAGCAGATGTCCATGTCGTCCTTGCACTCGCCCAGCGGCTCGTGGAACGGCTGGCGGATGAGGTACGTGTGGCTGGTGGGGTAACCGTGGCCGGAGTGCGCCCACTCCACGCGGTCAACCTCGTTGGGGTGCGCGGCCGGCAGGATGATGTCGGCGAGCTCGCCCGAGGGGGTCATGTACAGGTCCACGTTCACGAAGAAGTCCAGGTTCTTGAAGCCCTCGATGATCTCCTTACCGCCCTCGATGGACAGAATGGGCTCGGACGTCTGCTGCCAGTAGCCGTGGATCTGGAACGGATCGCCCTGCGCCATAGCCTTCGTCGTGGCCGCGCCGAAGCCGCCCTGCTGGCCGTAGATGACCTGGCCGCCGGAGTTCTGCGTGGTCTCGCGCAGCTCGCCCGTGGCGTCGTCGGCCACGAGGATCTGCTGGTAGCCGGTGTTCTGGCACACGGACAGCTTCTTGATGTTCATGGCCGTTTCCTTGCGGCGCTGCCCCATGCGGCCCTGCTGGTTGGGCACGACGTCGAACATGAACGAGTCGTAGCCGGTGGCGGGCTCGCGGCCGATGTTCTGGCCGCCCTTCGTGTCGAAGTTGCCGGCCAACGCCATCATGATGGTGAACGCCTGCGAGATGCCGGACGTGTTGATGGAGAACTCAACCTTCTGGCCGCGCGTGAAGCACGCGTGCGGGCTGGCGTCGATGTAGGTTTGGATGGCCTCGCGGATCTTGTCCTCGGGCAGCTCGCAGAACTCGGCGGCGCGCTCGATGGTCCACGGGGTGACGTGCTCCACCAGGATGTCCCAGCTCGTGCGGTACGTCTTGCCGTTGATCTCATGGCTGCCGGACAGCGCCGGCTTCGCATCGGCCACGATGTTGCCGGCCTCGTCGAGCCACTGGAAGGCCTTCTCACCGCCCACGCCCTTCTTGTTCTGCCAGTCGCCGGACCAGAAGATCAGCTGGTCGTGAGCCTCGTCCCACGCGGGGTACAGCTCCTCGTTGCCGCCTTCCTTCATGAGCGACTCGCGCAGCTGGTAGCCCGTGCCGTTGCCGTTCGCGTCCTTCTCGTCGATGAAGAACGGGGCGTTGGTGTAGAAGCGCGCGAAGTCCTCGGCGCATTTGTCCGAGTGGATGATCTCGTTGATGAACGCCAGCACGAGCGCCATGTCGGAACCGGGGCGGATGGGCAGCCAGATGTCGGCCTTGCTGGCCGTGCACGTGTAGCGCGGGTCGACGCAGATGACCTTCGCGCCGCGCTCCTGCGCGCGCTTCACGGTCAGCCAGTCGTAGTAGCCGCGACTGCGCTCCTGGCGGCACCAGATGAGGATGCAGTCGGTGTTGTTGCCGTCCCAGCCGGTGTACTGCGTCTCGTCGCCGTACAAACGCTGGCTGGTGAAGTACGAGCCCACCCAGCACAGGTTGCCCACGCCGAACGTGGCCGTGCTGCCCAGCTCCAGCCACAGCTTGTTGATGGCTTGGAACTGCAGCATGTCGCGGCCGGTGCCGTACTGGTGCGCGATGGTGTGCCAGCCGTACTGCTCGCCGATCTCGGTGTAGCGCTTGGCAGCCTCCTCGTAAGCCTCTTCCCAGGTGATGCGCTTCCACTGGCCGGAGCCCTTCTCGCCCACGCGCTTCTGCGGGTAGCGCACGCGCAGCGGGTTGTACAGCTCCTGCGGAATGGCGAAGCAGCGCCCGCACAGCGTGCCTTCGCTGAACAGGTCGGGGTTGCCCTCGATCTTCACCAGGCGTCCGTCCTTGACGTGCCCGAACAGTGCGCAGCGGCCGTAGCACTGGCGGCACGCGCTCGGGATGATCTTCACGTCGTCGGACGAAGTCGCTTTTGCGCCGTCTGCCGCGTCGTCCGCGAAGGCAGCCCCGGCCTGCGAACCCAGCAGCAGCGTCGAGGCGGTCGCTACGGCCGAGGCCTTCACGAAGCCTCGGCGGCTCATCTTAAGTGACATCTCTCCTCCTCCTTTTGATCTCGTCGCCAAGATTCGCCGCGACGGAGCAGGAGAAAACGCGCGAACGGCGCGCAGACAGGGATGCGGGGATCGAGCAAAGTAACTAGGTGCCGGCCCCTCGCGGTGTGTGCGCCGTGCGCTCGCACCTCGCAGTGCGCTCGCCAGCACGCTCGCCCCTCGCAGTGTGCGCGCCCCTCGCGCGCTTCCCTCTCCTCCTTGCGGCAAATTACTTGCAGTGCTAATTATATTTACTGCAATTATTAGTTCAACATGTAAAAACGAAGAATAATCTTGATCTGCCGCCTCGAGAGGTTTTAGCTCGCGTGCGGAACGATATCCGGGCGCCGCGGACGGCGACCTAGCACGAAATCGCTCCCTCCATTGTTAAACCGCCATTGACATTCCGCAAGCCGGCGTATTGTCATCCTGAGCGGAGGCATTTCGATGCTGGTTTAACAGCGGATCGCTCCCAGAAAGCACGAAAATCACCGCTGTGAAGCAATTTGCGGCCTCTGGGTGCCCACGAGGAGCTTTGCGGTCGCCCCGCCTTTCTCGCTGAGGGCGTTTCCCCAGATCGCGGAATCAAGGGCGCGTTGGCTGGCCTACGGCGGGCTTCACAGCGGTGATTTTCGTGCTTTTCAGAGGTCGGCCGCTGCATCAAACCGCCACTGGCGTGCGTCAGCGCCCTGTGCGCTCATCGCCTAGGTGGAGCCAGAACCTGCCACAGGACCCTCGCAGGAGCGGCAACTCCTCGGGAGAGGGTCGGTCGGCTTCTCCCGCTGCGAATGGCAGAGAGTTCTCGGGGGTTCGTCATAAAGGACAGCTTCGCCATGGTGCGCTTCCGCAGGCGCGCGCCCAACTGGTTCGGCCTACCTAGCGCAACGGCAGAACCGTCTTCGCCGAACCGCGACCGACGAAACGAGGTCGGCAAGGAGATTCGACCGAAAAGCTGTTGGTTTCTTGACGGGGGCGGCCCGCTTATGGTTTCTTGTAGGTTGAGAGAACGCGAAACGCCGTGCCGAACGACCGTGCCCTTCCCTTTGCGCGATCGCCCGTCCCTTTGCCCGGCGCGATGCGCACAACCTTCGCGACGGCGCATCGCCGCCGTCCGGCGCACATCAGAAGGGTTCAGCATGGAGAGCAAGCACAATCGCCTGATAGGCTACCTCGTGTACGACGCGCAGCGCTGCATAACCAAATCTCTCGAGACCACGCTCAAACCCTACGACATCACTCCCGGTCAATGGAACCTTATAAACCAGCTCGATCAGGCTGGGGAGCTCTCGCAAAAAGATTTGGCCCTGCTCACGCACAAAGAGCAAGCTACCATCACGCGCTATTTGGACACGCTCGAGCGCAAGGGCCTCATCGTGCGCAACAAGCACAAGACCGATCGCCGAGCGCATGTGGTGTGCACCACCGAGAAGGCCCACGAGCTTATCCGCACCGTGCTGCCGCTCACCGTCGATACAGCGAACCGCCTGATAGAGGGCATCGGCCAGCAAGACATCGACACGTTCGTGAGCGTGCTGGCCGAACTCAAGAAGAACGCGGAGATCATCTCCGGCGACTGACGGGAGCCCTGCTTACGCCTGCCGCCGGAGACGATTCGGCTAACGACGCTTGCGACGCGCCGCGAAAACGCCCGCTCCACCGAGCGCGGCCAAGGCAAGCGCCGAAACGAGCGCCGTCGACGCGGCATCGCCGGTGGTCGCCAACTTAGCAACCGGTTTGTCCGCAGCAGGCGGCACGGCAGGCGGGGTCGGAGGAGCCGGAGGGGTCGGCGTCTTGGTGTTGGCGAAGGTGAGCTGGAGGGGAACGGCGTAGTCGGCCGTTATCTCGAACTCCAAGGGGGTGGAGTCCAGTTCGTACCCAGCCGGCGCCTCGATCTCCACGAATCGGTACGACCCCAACGGAAGACCCGTGGCGGATACGATGCCGCCAGCATCCGCGACGAGCCGCTCGCAGCCGGCGACCGCCGCCCAGGATCCATCGGCTGCCCGCTGCTCAAGCCTGAACACGGCTCCGGACAACGTGCTCGAAGGATCGTCGGCATCCACCTTCTTCAACACCACGTCGCCCAGCACGGGGATCTTCTCGTTGGGGAACACGAGTCCGACGGGCTCAGTGGAAGATCCATCCACAACGAACTGAATCGGCGTCTCGTTAAGCTCGTAGTCCGCTGGAGCTTCGATCTCCACAAAACGATACTCGCCCAACGCGAGACCGTCCACGTCGATCAAACCCTGAGCGTCGGTCGTCAAGCGTTCGCAACCGGGCACGACCACCCAATCGCCGTTCGAGTTGTATTCCAGCTTGAACACGGCGCCCGCAAGCGTTGTCGCCGAATTGTCGGCATCCACCTTTTTGAGCGAGGCGCTACCGGAAACGGCGAAGGGCTTAGCCTCCGCGCCGCCGGGAATCGCGCTTCCCGTTGTTGCTGCGAGGTCGGTCGAGAGCTGGGCGTCCTGAATGCCCTGAGATTCGACGCTCGGGGTTTGCTCCGTTAAGGTGAGCTCTTCAACATCGGAACCGAAGCGGGCTGGATCGTCGATCGCCTGATCGGATGGGCGCGCGGAAGAGACCGCCGACACCCCCGATTCGACAGAGGCGCCCGAAACGTCCGATAGAGGAGCGCGTTCGTCCGCACCGGCCGCGTTCGCGGATTCCGGCGCACCGAAAGCGAGGGCGCAGCACATGACAACGGAAAGGAGAACGGCGAATGCCTTTCTCCAAAAAAGCCTTGAAGCGCCTGGAGCCGAAAGTTGAACAGAATTCGTATTGACCATAGCCTCTCCCATCCAGAAATCAAAATGTACGTCTCATCGAACGCCAAGAACATCCCAAGCTGTCGGGCGCGCCGTTGCCAAATCGTTACGGGTGCGCCGCAGCGCCAAAATCGCGAAATCGAGCGAGGTTCGTATGCTTTCGAGGCTGTGGCCTCGTTCGAGGAAAGATAAAGGCGACCGTACTTGCCTACCGGGTTCAGCACCATAATACGAACGCGTTCCCCCTTTTTAGCGGGCAGAAGGGAGTGCGTTACCGAAGCGTAATGAGCAGAGCGGCCTCCGAGTTTCCCTGTGCCGCCTACCGCGCGCTTCGCCGGGCCTTCTCGCACCGTGCGCGCAATCGCGCCCAGTAAGCCGGACCGTTCGGAAAGCGAAGAAGCGGCCTTCGGACAACAAAGGCGTTCACAAGCGGCGGGTTACTTGCTACAATGTGCCGGCACAATTTCATAGCGTCACCCCGTTGATACGTTCTGGATCGCATGAGACAGGACGAGGAGGGGCCTCTGGAGAATCCCGTTCACGGGTGCCGAAGGGGCAAGGCGGCCGAATGGCCCGCTGAAACTCTCAGGCAAAAGGACAGAGCAAAGCTGCCAGCTTGTTGCGCGCCCGCGCTTTTCCTCATCCGCATATCCTCCAGAACGGCCGCCCATCCCAACGGGTTGCGCTGAACTTGCACGTACGTGTACGCATCGAGGAGGAAACTGGTGGAAAGCTTTTTCAGCGTTATCAACGATGGACTCGTCGCCATAGACGACTTCATCTGGGGAGTACCGCTTATGGTGCTCATCCTGTTCGGCGGCATCTTGCTGACCGTGCGCCTGCGCGCGGTGCAGTTCCGACAGCTGCCGCGCGCCCTGCGCTACATGGTGAAGAACGAGAAGGACGGCACCGGCGAAGTCACGAGCTTCGGCGCGCTGTGCACGGCACTGTCAGCCACCATCGGCACCGGTAACATCGTGGGCGTGGCCACGGCCATCGTGGCCGGCGGCCCGGGCGCGCTGTTCTGGATGTGGCTGGCCGCGCTGTTCGGCATGGCCACGAAGTTCTCCGAGGGTCTGCTGGCCGTGAAGTACCGCAGCATCGACAAGAAAACCGGCCACGTGCTGGGCGGCCCGTTCTACTACATCGAGCGCGGCATGGGCAAGAACTGGCGCTGGCTGGCGAAGATCTTCGCGTTCTTCGGCATGTGCGTGGGCCTGTTCGGCATCGGCACGTTCACCCAGGTGAACTCCATCTCGTCGGCGTTCACCGGGTTCTTCGACCCCGACAAGAACGTGACGGTGAACATCTTGGGCATGGACTACTCCATCTTCACCGTCATCGGCTCGCTCATTTTGGCGCTGCTCGTGGGCCTGGTGGTCATCGGCGGCCTGAAACGCATCGCGAAGGTGTCCGAGCGCGTGATCCCCGCCATGGTGGTGCTGTACGTGGGCTTCTCGCTCGTGCTCATCTTCACGAACCTCGACAAGGTGCCCGGCGCGTTCGTCACCATCTTCGAGAGCGCCTTCGGCCTGCAGGCGGCGGCCGGCGGCATGCTGGGCGCCATCATCGTGGCCATGCAGAAGGGCATTGCGCGCGGCATCTTCTCGAACGAAGCCGGCCTGGGCTCCGCGCCCATCGCCGCGGCGGCCGCGCAGACGAAGGAGCCGGTGCGCCAGGGCCTCGTGTCCATGACCGGCACGTTCCTCGACACCATCGTGGTGTGCACGATGACCGGCCTGGCGCTGGTGATGACCGGTGCGTACCAGATTCCCGGCCTTGAGGGTTCCGCCGTGACCACGGCCGCGTTCCAGGCGGGCCTGCCGTTCATTCCCGGCGACGTGGTGTCGTTCGTGCTCATGGCGTGCCTGGTGCTGTTCGGGTTCACCACCATCCTGGGTTGGGATTACTACGGCGAGCGCTGCCTTGAGTATTTCAGCAACGGCTCGATGAAAGCCGTCAAGGTGTACCGCTGGCTCTACATCGCCGCCGTGTTCATCGGCCCCTACATGACCGTGGCCGCCGTGTGGACCATCGCCGACATCTTCAACGGCCTCATGGCGCTGCCGAACATGATCGCGCTCATCGCGCTGTCCGGCGTGGTGGTGAAGGAGACGAAGGATTACTTCGAGCGCCTGCGCGCCGCTGGCGACGAGGACGCCATGGAGCCGCACCTGCCCGGCGACAACTGGGATATCCCGCCCATCGATCCCATGAACCAGCCGGATTCCGACACGGCCGGGGCGCAGGCGTAGAGCGCGCTGTGGGCGAAACGCGATAACCGGAGCAAAGACGCCTGCCAGATCTGGCAGGCGTCTTCTTTTTAAAAGGAAGTCTTCGATCTCTTCGTCACGAACGTCACTGACCGCCCATCGCGACAGGCATTCCGCACGACAAGAACTCTCGCAAAGCGACGAGATCGGCCATTATCCGAAGCGCTTGAAAGCTAACCGGTCCTCGCATGTAAAGAGGCCGCCACGAACGCCGACCGACTTTGCAGCGAATGGGCCGACCTGACCGCATCAACGGCAATTCGGCATGGAGTGCCTCCGTTTTGCACGAAAATCACCGATGCCCCCGCACCCTAGGTCGCCGCCAAGAACCTTCGAAGCCCGTCCCTGCAAGAGTCGGGCGAGTTTCCGCAGGTCGCGGAGAACGGCAACCAGAGAGGTCGCCTCGAGAGACTCCCTAACACGGGGATGCCGGTGATTTTTGTACAGCAGGACTAAACAAGCTGGACGCTTTGAGTGCGCAATGGCTCTTGCAAAGCAGAATTGTGATTTGTTTTCCCGGTCCAAGCAAGGAAAAGCCCGTGTTTCACGTGAAACACGGGCCGTTTTCGCAATCATGAATAGAGCAGACGGGCCGAAGCGGCCTATCCCAGCCGGACGCCGTTGGGGACTTCGCGCTCGGGGACGGCGAGGGCGGGGAGGATGCCGTCTTCGTAGCCGATGTCGTAGATCATGCCCTCGGACACCTCTCCGGCCATCTTGCGCGGTGCCATGTTCACCACGAACAAGGCCTGACGTCCCTCCAGCTCGGCCTTGCAGTCGTCGCGCTCCTCCTTCATGCCCGAGAGGATCGTGCGCGTGAAGGCACCGAAGTCCACGGTCATCTTGATGAGCTTCTTCGACTTCTCGACGTCGTCCACGCGCACGATGCGCCCCACGCGGATATCGAGCTTGTCCAAGTCGTCGATGGTGATCGGCGGCTTGACAGGCGCGACCTCGATCGGCTCCACAACGGCCCCTAGCGCAGCGCGTCGGCCACTTTGCGGGCCGCGGCGGTGATGGACAGGTCGTCGATGTTCACGGTGATCTCGGCGTACTGCTCGTACAGCGGCTTGCGCTCGTCGTAGAGCTCGCGCAGGCTCATGCCGATGCCGCCCTTGAGCACCACACCGCGCTCCTGCAAGTCGTGCAGGCGGCGCACCAGCTCCTCATAGGATATCTGCAGGTACACCACGCGTCCGATCTCGGCCAGGTGCTTCATGGCCTCGTCGGAGTACACGGCGGAACCGCCCGTGGCGATGATGGAGTTCTCGGCCTGGATGTCGCGCAGGATCTCGTTCTCCACCTCGATGAAGCCCTCGGGGCCGCACGCGTCGATGAGCTTCTGCAGCGTCTTGTCGCACTGGCTCTGGATGACGAGGTCGGCGTCGACGAACTGGTAGTTCAGTATCTTCGCCAGCACGATGCCCAAGGTGGACTTGCCCGCACTGGGCATGCCGATCAGGACTATGTTGTTCCGCTCTTGCTCCATGATGCCTCCTCTTGCGTCGATTCGACGGCTGCCAGGTCGCCGGCGTCCCGGCCGTCCAGCGCAACCGCCGCCTCCAAGGACACCACCGGCCCTCCGGGGGTTTCCAGCGCCACGGCGGGCACGTCGTCGTCCGCTTTGCGTTTCAACGGAAACGTTTCGCTCACCACTATAGCAATGAAGATGAGGGCGAAGCCGCCCACGAGGCGAAGCCCTATCTCTTCCCCATACAGCAGCACGCTGAACAGCACGCCGAACACGCTTTCCAAGCTCAGGAACAGCGAGGCCTGCGCTGGCGGCACGTGCGCGAGCGCCACGTTCTGGATGACGAGCGCCACACACGAGGCGAACACCACGAGGTAGGCCATGTTCATCCAGAAGGCCGGCGTGAGCGCCTCGGCCGGAGGCAGCGTTTCGAAGCAGGCGCCGTACGCCACGCCGCACACGCCGCCCACGATGAACTGGAGCGTGGTGAGCACGAGCACGTCGTTCGTTTCGGAGAACTTCGACACGTACACGATGTGCACGGCGAACAGCAGCGCCGACACCAGCGTCATAGCGTCGCCAAAGCCCATGGACAGCTCGGAAAGCGAACCGGTGAGCGACACCAGGCCTATGCCCGCCACGGCCATGACGGCGGCCACGAGGTTGAACGCCGTGGGTCGCTTGCGCGCGATGACCCACCAGGCGAACGGCACGATGACGCAGTACGTTGCCGTGAGGAAGGCGTTCTTGCCCGGCGTGGTGTGGTCGAGCCCGATGGTTTGCACCCAGAACGCCAGGTAGCACAGCACGCCAAGGATGATACCCTTCACCAGGTAGTCCTTCGCCGTCTCATGCGAGAAGGCGATGCGCAAGCGGCGGAAGAACAGCGCGAGCAGGATGGCGCCCGTGGCCAGGAAACGGAAGCCGATGAGGTAAGCCGGCTGCAGCACGTCCACGGCGTCTTTCATGACCACGAAGCTGAGGCCCCAGATAACGGTAGCCACGACCAGCAGGAGCTTGTAGACACCCGTCGGAATGCGATCCTGTATGCCAGCGAGATTTTTCACAGCGGCCCATTATACGGCGCGAGCCGCGCGAATGATAGGGCCGAACCGTCAACGGCCGCGTCGATCGAACACGGAACGCCCCCTTTGCCCGCGAAGGGTCTCCCAGGCCACGGCGGCCAGCCCCGCCCAGATGAGGACGAAGCTCGCCAGCTGCCAGGCGTCGGGAAGCTCGCCGAAGCACGTCACGGCCAGCAGCATGACGATCGTCGGGCTGATGTACTGCAGCAACCCCAGCAGCGACAACGGAACGCGGTTCGCGGCGGCCGAGTACAGCACGAGCGGACCGGCCGTCACCACCCCGCTGCCCACGGACAGCACGGCGATGCCCACAGCCGACGTGACCGCCAAGGCGTCGGGGGCCGTGCGCGCCACGTCCCAGAAGCCGGGGACAACCCAGCCGATAGCGAACAGGCCCGCACCGAGGAGCGCCGCGAACAGCGATTCGACGGCCATGCCGGGCAGCGCGTCGTAGCCGCCGCGCTTCTTGACGGCGCCGTACGCGCTGAACGTCGCGGCGAGCGCGAGCGATATCCAAATCGATCCGCCGTGCGCCACCGCGAACAGGACGGCCCCGCAGGCGGCCAGCGCCGTGGCGAGCTTCTGCATGGGCGAAAGCCGCTCGTGGAAGCACACGAGCCCGAGCACGATGCTCGTGAGCGGGCTGAGGAAGAAGCCGAGGCTCGTCTCCAGCAGGTGCCCGCTCGTGGACGCCCAGATGTAGACGCCCCAGTTGGCCGCGATGAGCACGCTCGAAGCGCCGAACGTCGCCCACGCGCGGCGATCGCGCAGCAGCGGCAGGAAGCGCGCGTGCAGCGCGAGGCACAGCGCGATCGAGAACGCACAGGACCACACCATGCGCGTGGCCAGCGCCTGCAAAGGCGGTATCGCCGAGAACAGCTTCCAGTACACCGGGATAACGCCCCAGATGGCGTAGCAAACGGCGGCCTGCACCAGCGCGATGCGCCCTCCCCGCTCAGTGCCAGGCTTCCCGCGAGCCATTCCCGTGCCGCACATGACCGTGCACCTTTAACGCTGCCGCTCGGCGGCGCGCGTCTGGTTGCGACGCAGCAGCCGGAAGAACGCCGCGAACCCCGCGAGCGCCACCACGACGATGAGCGCAACCGCCGCGTACACCGCGAAGTCCCCGTTTTCCACGCCGCCGAGCGCACGCGCGCCTCCGGCGGCGAACGAGCTGAGCAGAGCCGCGCTCGCCATGTTGAAGTTCGCCAACGCGAGGTTCTCGGCGTAGTGCTTCTGCCCGAACTGGCTCCGGGCGAACGCGGAGGCGATCACCGGCACGCAGCCGTACGAGAAGCCCACGAGCAGCGCGCCCGCCACGAACAGGGCCGGGACGCGCGTGCCCGGCGCAAACGAACAGGCCAGCGTCGCTGCACCAGCCATGGCCGCCAGCGACGCCGACGCCATGACCGCGCGCAGCCCGAACCGGTCGAACACCACGCCGATCACGATGCGCGCGACTCCGTTCGTGGTGGACACCAAGCCCACGAGCAGCGTGGCGAACCCGGCTTCAAGCCCCACGGCCAGCGCGGCCGGCTTCGCATCGCCTATGATCATGAGCCCCGCGCAGATGGCGCAGGTGGCCCACACGCTGTAAACCCAGAACAGCGGGGTGCGCACCATGGGCGTCTCGGATTCCGCCCGCGGGGCGCCCGCCGCAGCGCGCTCGCCCGCATGCCCGGACGAGCCGTCGTCGCTCGACGGATCGAGCGCGATCATCGGAGCGGGTTTGATGACGAGCGCCGTCGCGCCCATCACGAGCGCGATGAGCGCCGCCAGCACCAGAAACACCGTCCTCCACCCCGCCAGGTCGATGCCCGCGGCGGCGGCCGTGCCCAAGACGAGCCCTCCCAGCCCGAAGCCCATCATGAGCGCGCCCGACGAGAACCCCACGCGCTCGGGGAACCACGCGTTCACCGTGGCGATGATCACGTTGTAGGCGATGCCGCATCCGCCGCCGCACAGCACGCCATAGGTCACGTACAGCGCCGGAAGACCGCCCGCGTCCAGCACGAGCGCGGTCGAGGCGAACCCTCCCACCAGCAGCACCCCCGCTATGAGCATGGTCGAACGGAACGAGAGGCGCGCGTTGAGCCTGGCCCCGAAATAGCCCCCGAGGCAGAACGCGATGATGGACAGGGTGAACACGAACCGCATGCTCTCCCGATCCCACCCGAACTCCTCCCCGATAGGAGCGGAGAAGTTCGACCACGAGTATATAAGGCCGAGAAAGAGCAGCGACAGCACGCCGGTGGCAAGGTAGCGCATGCGATGGTTCATAGGTTCCTCCTTCGTTTCGCCGCGCGCTTCGCGACGGTGGTCATAAGCTTGATGCGGTTCACCTGGTTAACCTCGCTCGTGCCGGGATCGAACTCGATGGTGGCGAGGTTGACGTCCGACCCCTCGGCCGCGCACCGCGCGCGCAGGGACTTGAGCGCCCCTTGGCCCGCCACGTGCCCCGCCAGGCACCCGAACGCGCGGGCGTACACGAGGTCGCGCATGCCCATGCGGACGAACAGCCGCGCATAGCCCGCGATGGTCCAACCGGCTCCCTGCACCACATGACCGGGCACCACGTCGGCGGACGCGCGCTTCAGATCCTGCCCGGTCGGGCAGGAGAAACCGGCTGCCGCACGGTTCTTCAGCGCGGAGCACCGCTCGTCCAGCGCCTCGCGCAACGGCCCGGCGACGTCCTTCTGCTGCAGCGAGAATACCGCCAACGGCAGCAGGTACGGCAGCGCCGCCTCGCATCCCTCGCGTTCGAGGCACGCCGCGAGCCCGGCGTTCATGCCCTCGTCGAACACGGCGGGCAGGGTGCCCACCACGCCCACGACGGGCCTGCCGTCGCGGTCGGGCACGCCGAAACCGGCCATCGCCGCATCGAAGGAGCCCAGAACGTTCCCGAACGAGAGGCGCTCGACGGAGGCGAGGGATGCGCAGAACCCCTCGCGCTGCGAGGAAAGCAGGTCGTCGAAGGCGCGCGCGTCGTCCTCGTCCAGATACGGCCGAACCCGCAAGCGCGCTTGCAGCAGCACGTCGCCCAAAGCCACGGCGTCGGCGAGGCGCGCGACCGCCCGGGCGTCGCGGGACAGCGCGTCCAGCGCCTCGTCGGCGCCGAGCACGCCCGCGCCCTCCCCCAACCCCGCTGCATCGAGCGCATGTGCCACCAGGTACGGCGCATCGTCGCCCCGGCAGAACACGCAGGGCGTGGGCACGACCACGCGCGCCGGCTCCGCGACGCCGGCCGCCTCGCGACGACGCTCCCGCAGCAGGGACACGGCGCGACCGGCGGAAAGCAGCGCCGCGTAGCAGGCGTCGTTGTTGACTGTTTCCAAGCCGGCTCGCACCACGTCCTCGCCCGATGCCGAGGTCACACGGCACGGCCGGTCGACGCCGGAAAGCGCGGCCTCGACGAGCGGCGCATGCCAAGGCGAGCAGAGCGGCACGACGATCATCGCGCACCCCCTCTCCGCAGGCGGTCTTCGCGCGCGGCGGCCATGGAGCGCACGCGGATGCGCGTGGCGGCCAGATCCACCATCTCGTCGATCTTGAGCGCCGTGAGCGAGCGCCCGCGCGCTTTGAGCACGGCGCGCGCCTGGTCGACGGTCACGGCGTCCAGTCCGCATCCGAACGAGTACAGCATCACGAACTCCACATCCTCGCGCTCGGCCGCGAACCGCGCCGCGCGCAGGATGCGCTCGGGGTATTCCCACCGGCTGCGCGGCCCGCCGGGCCCCTCGCCCGCCTCCGGCACCGGAAGCGCGTCCTCGGTCAGCACGGCGAACCCGTACGAGCGCAGCAAAGCCGGAACCGCATGGTTCGCCGCCGGGTCGCCATGGTACGGCCGACCCGCCAGCACCACGCCCGGCACGTCGTGCTCGGCCATGTACGCCAGGGCCTCGCGCCCCGCATCCGCGACGTCCTGGCGGAAGCGGCCCAGCTCGCGCGCGGCTTCGAGGGCGGCCCGCTCCACTTCGGAAAGGTCGAGGTCGGAAGCGAGGGGTTCCAACACCTGGAGCAGTGCCGGGGCGAGCCCCGCAGCCGGCTTTTCGCCGTCGAGCACGGCTTCCACGTGCGGCATGACCAGCTTCATGCCGCGCTCGTGCACGAAGTCCACGTTCGCATCGAGCACGAAAGGATAGCCGGCGAGCACCGGGCAGGATCGCCCCTCCGGCCCCTCGGCGCCGACGTACGGCAGGAACGCCGCCGGCACGCCGCGCTCGGCCAGGTCGACGAGGTGCGCGTGCATGAGCTTGGCCGGAAAGCACAGCGACTCGGAGGGGATGGTCTCGAGCGCGCGGCCGCGCAGCGCCGCATCCGGCAAACGGGAGGACACCACGCGAAAGCCCAGATGCGAGAGCAGCGTGTGCCAGAACGGGTAGAGGTCGTACATGCCCAGCGCCCGCGGCAGTCCCATGTCGCCGCGCGGCGCCTCTTTCGACGACAGCGAACGGTACGCGAACAGCCGCTTGAGCCGGTACGCGAACAAATCGGGCAGATCGTTGTCCGGGGCGTCCTCGCCCAGCCCGCGCTCGCAGCGGTTCCCCACCGTGAACGTGCGCACCGCATCCCCGTCGTCGAACGTCGTGATCGTGAGCCGGCAGGCGTTGCCGCACCGGCCGCACAGCTCGGTGCGCTTGCTGCTGGCAAGCCGCTCGACCTTGTCGCGCGAGAGCAGGCCCGATCGAGAACCCTCGCGGGCACGGTCGCGCGCGATGAGGGCCGCTCCGTACGCGCCCATGTGCGCGGCCAGCGCCGGGCGGGCCACCTCCGCCCCGTACAGGTTCTCGAACGCGCGCAGCACGGCGTCGTTCATGAACGTGCCGCCCTGCACCACCACGCGCCGACCGAGCAAGGCCACGTCGCGAGCCCTGATGACCTTGTACACCGCGTTGCGCACGACCGAGTATGCGAGTCCGGCAGCGATGTCGCCCAACGCGGCCCCTTCCTTTTGGGCATGACGCACGCGCGACGTCATGAACACGGTGCAGCGCGTGCCCAAGTCGACCGGGCGGCGCGCCCGCACCGCCGCGTCGAGGAACCGGTCGAAGCGCACGTTCATAGACCAGGCCATGCCGCTGAGCAGCGCCCCGCACCCGCTCGAGCAGGCCTCGTTCAGCACGATGCCGTCCACCGCCCCGTCGCGCAGCCACACGCACTTGATGTCCTGCCCGCCGATGTCCAGGATAAAGTCGGCGTCGGGCACCAGCTCCCGCGCGGCGCGCACGTGGGCCACCGTCTCCACCTCCCCCGAGTCCAGGGCGAACGCGCGCTTCAGCAGCTCTTCCCCGTAGCCGGTCACGCACGCATGCGCCACCTCCACGGCCAGCGTGCCGTCGTGGCGCAGCGGCAGGTGCTTCCACAAATCCACGAGCATCGCCTGCGCGGCCTCCACCACGCTTCCCGCCGATCGCTCGTAATAGGTGCGCAGCACGCGCCCCTGCTCGTCTGCGAGCACGTACTTGATGGCCTCCGAGCCCGAGTCCACCCCCAAGAACACGCGGCCCTCGGCGCAGCTCAAGTCCGCCCGCGGCGCGTTGAGCGCGGCGTGGCGCTGCACGAATTCGTCGTACTCCTCTTCCGAGGCGAACAGGGCGTCGAGCCTCTCCAGCGTGGCGTCCTGGTCCCACTGGGCGGCGTCGAGCCGCTCGATGAGCGCGGCCAGCGTCATACCCTCGCCGTCCCACGCGTCGAACGCCGCCCCTTCGGCCACGAACAGGTGGCCGTCGGGCGGCACGACCGCATGCTCGTCGTCCAGCCCCAGGCGCAGCTTGAACCGCTCGCGCAGCGCCGACAGGAAATGCAAGGGGCCGCCCAACAGCGCGACGGTTCCCCCGATGGGCCGGCCGCAGGCCAAACCCGCAATGCACTGCGCCGCCACGGCGTCGAACACCGACCCGGCGATGTCCTCCTTCGGCACGCCTTCGTTGAGCAGAGGGCGCACGTCCATCTGGGCAAACACCGCGCAGCGCGAGGCTATGGCGTGGACGGTGCGGCAGCCGTGCGCGCATACGTTCAGCTTCTCCGCGTTCATGTCCAGCATGCCGGCGATGGTGTCGATGAAGCCGCCGGTACCGCCCGCGCACGTGCTGTTCATGCGCAGCTCCTCGCCGCCGGTCAGGAACAATATCTTCGAGTCTTCGCCGCCTATCTCGATGGCGACGTCCGCCTGCGGGATGCGCCGCTCGATGGCCGTGCGCGCCGCCACGACCTCCTGGGTGAACGGAAGGTCGAGCAAATCGGCCAGCTGCATGCCCGCCGACCCCGTGACGCCCACCGTCATGGGCTCGCTCGGGAAATGAACGAGGGCGCGCGCGAGCGTGTACCCCAGCGTTTCCCGCACGTTCGACAGATGGCGCTCGTACGATTCGTAGAGCAGCGTGAGGTCGTCGTCGAGCACCACGAGCTTGACGGTTTTCGATCCTATGTCCACGCCTGCGTGCAGCATTTCCATCCCCTCCCCTGAAAGCCGCAGGTCACGAATTGTTCGGCTCGTCCCATGGGAACACCGGCGCCGGGCGCTCCACGCGACGCGCCTTGGCGGCGGCCGCCAACTCCAAGATGCGGTCGTGCTCGACTTTCTTCTTGTCCAGGTACGCCTGCTTCGCGCGGGCGCGCATGTCGTCGGTGATAGGCTCGCCGCAAGCCGGGCACGCATCGTCGAGCAGGTTGATGGCACCGCCGCAAGCGGCGCAGGTGCCGCGCTTGTCGTAACACTTGCCGCAACGCGAGCAATCGGTGCACGCGAACGTCATGACCCACCATCTCCTAACACGTTTGCGAGAACATGAGATCGCCGGTGCAACGACCACGTTGCACCGGCGACGAAAAGGTGGCGGACTCCGTCCGCGGGGGACGGACGGAGCCCGCCGGAGAACGTAACGCTAGCGGTACAGCGCCAGATGGCCTTCGGTGGTGTCGGCCAGCTGCTTCATCTCCTCGAGCTCGCCGACGTGCAGGGCCTTCGAGATGCAGATGGCCGCGCACGGCGCGTTGCCCTCCTCCTTCTCCAGGCAGTTCGCGCACTTGTCCAAGCGGTACGCGTACGGCGACATGAACATCTCATGGCGGCCGTCCACCACGTCGGGCTTGCCCAGGAAGCAGCGCATGTACGTTTCCGTGACGGGCAGCTGGTAGTAATCCTGACACGCGAGCTGGCAAGCGGAGCAGCCCACGCAATAGTCGAGCTCAACGAGCACGCCAATTTTCTTAGCCATGGTTCATCCCTTCATCTTCGTCGAATGTCTTTTGCCGTCACGCTATTCGGTGAACTTGCTGATCTTGCACAGGCTGCTGCGCATGGGGGCGGCGCCGAAGCCGGGGTCGGATCCGTCGGCCGTGGTCAGCACGTTCGGGTTGGCTTCGTTCCAGCTGTAGCCGGGCAGGTTGAGCTCCTTGCATTCGTGCTTGTAGTTCGGACGGCACATGCTCACGGCACCCTTGATGACGCCCTTGGATATGCGGGCCTTGGCCTTGATCTTGCCGCGCAGGCTCTCCACCCACAGCCACTCGCCCTCGGAGATCTGGCGCTCACGCGCGTCCTCCTCGTTGAGCTCGATGTAGGGCCACGGCTCCAGGATGCGCTGGTGGGCAATGTTCGTCCAAGCGGAGTGGTAGAACGCGTAGTCGCGGGCACCGGTGGTGAGGCACAGGTCGTATTCCTGGTACAGGTCGGGCGTGGAATAGGGGCTCTCGAACGGCTCGTTGTAGCTGGGCAGCGGGGAATCGTAGCCGTAGGAGGGCATCTGCTCGGAGTACACCTCGATGCGCATGGTGGGCGTCTGGAACTTCACGAGGCCCTTCTCATGCTGCCGTGTGGTGCGGTTCTCGCCACCGTACTCGATGAAGTAGCCTTGCTTCGCCGCCACCTCGTAGTCGGTGATGGGCTCCTTGCCGTTGGGAATGAGGTGGAACTCGTTCAGGCGCCACAGTTGCATCTCTTCGGAGCTGTTCCACGGCCAGAGCTCAGGATCGAAGCGCTTGCCCAGGTTGCGCATGAAGTCCCAGTCGTCCCACGCCTCGCCGGGGGCCTTGACGGCCTTCTGCGGGATGTTGAACGGGCACGGCTCGGGATAGAGCTCCTCGTCGAAGTTGCCCACGCGCTCGGACCAGTGCGCGGCCGGCAGCACGATGTCGGCCAGCTCGGCGCCCGGCGTCATGAAGTAGTCCATGTTCACGTTGAGCTCCAGCACGTCGGACAGCAGCGCCTCGTGGATCTTCGTGGCGTTCTCGAAGCAACCCAGCGGGTCGTTGGCCACGGAGATCATGACCTTGACGGGCCACGGCTCGCCGGTGAGCATGGCGTCCCACACGTCGTTGGGGATGTTGGCGTTGCCGTACACCTGCGTGTACATGGGGTGCTTGTCGTAGCCCAGGCGCAGCTTGGGAGGCACGCGGTCGTACGCGGTGATCTTCGGGTCGAGCATGAACTCCCAGAACGTGTTGAAGTAGATGCCGCCCTTGTCGTCCAGCGGCGGGTTCAGCAGAAGCTGCAGGATGGTGATGGCGCGGCCGGACTGCAACGCGTTCGACGTCATCATGCAGGCGCCCAGGTAGGCGGTCAGAAGCGACGGCTTGTCGTCGGTGGGGTTCGTGATGATCTCGAACATCTCCAGGATCTTCTCGACCGGGGTCCACGTGACGGCGGAAACCTTCTCGGGCGTCCAGACGGCGACCTCGTCCTTGTACGTTTCCAAGGCGGTCTTGCACGTCTTCTTGCTGCCGTCCTTGAGCTCGACCTCGAACGCCCCCATGAGCGTGGGCTTCACGCCGTCGCGATCGAAGCTCTCGCTTTCGGGGCGCCAGATGGCAATGCCGCCGGCGTTCTTGTCCCACACCACGTAATGCTCGTCGGACCCGTCTTCCACCAGGTCGGACTCGCGCAGCATCATGCGGGCCTCGTTGTCCACGAGGAACGGGGCGTTCGTCCACGTGGTGAGCATCTCCTCGGCGGCCAGGAACTTGCCGCTCTGGAACATGAGGTTGGTCAGGCCGAGCGCCAGCGCGCCGTCGGTGCCGGGACGCACGGGAACCCACAGGTCGGCCTTCGCAGCGATGTCGCGGAACACGGGGTCGACCACCACGACGCGCGAGCCGTTGCGCTTGGCGTCCATGATGCGCAGGCCGCTGTACTGGCGCGAGCGGATGGGGTTCGTGCCCCACATGACGATTGAGCCGGCGTTGCGGTAGTCGCACGCCTCATGCGGGTGGAACATGCGCCCGTAGGTCACATGCGTCTGGGCCAGGTTCGGCAGCAGGCACACATGCGTCGGCCACACCTTGCCGCCGCCGTTCCACGTGTTGTTCAGGCGGTCGAGGAAGTGGTTCGAACCGCGGCCCGTGCCCTGCGAGATGATGACCGACTGCGGGCCGTACTGGTCGATGGTCTCGCGGATCTTCTTCTCGATGATGTCCAGGGCCTCGTCCCAGGTGATGCGCTCCCACTTGCCCTCGCCGCGCTTGCCGGCGCGCTTCAGGGGATACTTGAGGCGGTCGGGATGCGCGTGGATCTCCTGCGCGGAGAACGCCTTGACGCACAGGATGCCGTCGTTCACCGGGTTGTTCGGATCGCCCTCGACGCGCACGATCTCGTCGTTGTCGTTGACCGTGAGAATGACGCCGCACTTGGAATGGCAGTCGAAACAGACGGTCCTGACTTTCTTCTCCATGATGTACCTCCGTTTTCATCTCTCTCGTCGCTTCGCAGGCAGGGCCGTGCGAAGAAAACCTTGCGTGCCACCGTGCCCTGCGCCCGAGGGCGTTCCCCTTCCGTCAACGGGCGCAGCGCGCGGCGGGCAATGCATTTAGAACGTCTTGTCCTTCGTCTCGGGACCGAACAGGAACACCAGCAAGCCGGGAATGATGACCATGGCGGCGGCTATGTACATGGTCACGTACACGCCGAAGCTGGTCATGACGCCCGCCAGCACGATGGGGCCGACGATGGAACCCATGCGCCCCCACGAGGTGGCCAGGCCGTTGCCCGTGGTGCGGATGCTGGTTTCGTACAGCTCGGGCGTGTACAGCGCCAACATCATGGCGTTCAGGTACTTGCCGAACTGGTAGAGCACGCCGGTGACCAGCAGCATGACGAGCGTGGTGGACGCGCCGTAGGCGATGCCGAAGATGGACGTGCACAAACCGGCGATGAGGAACGTCTTTTTGCGCCCGAACTTCTTGGCGGACCAGCTGGTGAAGAACCAGGCCGGGATGCCGCCCAGAATGCCGATGGTCACGAAGCCGGTGGACTGCACCACGTCGAAGCCCTTCTCGATGAGGATGGTGGTGAGCCAGGTGGTAAGGCCGTAGTCGCTGAACATCGAAATGAACCAGATGAAGAAGCACAGCACGGTGACCTTGAGGTACTTGGAGCTGAACAGGTCCTTGAACGACGCCTTGACGTTCGTGCGCTCGATGATCTCGACCGGCGGCAGTTCCTTGTGCCGCGCGATGGCCTCTTGCTCGAACTTCGTGCAGATGGCGTCGGCCTCCTCGTAGCGGCCCTTCGCCTCCAGCCACAACGGCGACTCGGGGCATATCTTCACGATGCCGATGATGAACAGCGCGGGCAGGGCCTCGGCCAGGTACACGCCGCGCCAGTCGAAGTGCGGCAGGATGAGCACGGTGAGCACGCCCGCCACGGCGAAGCCAACCGGGGTCATGAGCTGGTAGAGCGTCATGAACTTCGGACGGTCCTTGCCCGACACGATCTCGCTCAGGTAGCTGAGCGCGACCGGGAACTGGGCACCCAGGCCGAGACCCAGGATAAAGCGCATGGTGAACAGGTAGTAGATGTTGGGCGAGAACACGAGCGCGAAGCCCGCGCACCCCCAGATGAGCATCGAAACGATGATGGTCTTCTTGCGGCCCACCTTGTCGGCGACACGGCCGGCAACGATGGCGCCGAAGAACATGCCCAAGAAGCAGATGGACGAGTAGTACCCGCCCGTGGCGGCATCCATGCCGAAGTACTCGCGGATGGTCGGCATCAGAAAGCTGGTGCCGCCCAGGTCGATGGTCTCGGCGAACCAGCCCATGAGCACGAAGAAGATGATAAGCGCCGTATGCGGCGATGTCGGGATGCGATTCATACGATCGGCTACCGAGACATGCCCCTCCCCTTTGGCTGCAGGCGGTGCGGAACCACCGGCGGCGACGGCATCTGCCATACGATCAACCTCCTCTAGATTTTGATTTCCCCTTGCCGCATCGACAGGCGCGATGCGGCCGAATTGGAGCGGTAGTGTACGCGCTCCCCCCTTCCCCGCTCTCTCCGCGTCAACCTTGTTCGCCCAAGATACGCGGCGCGGAAGCGGCGGTCGATCAATGGCTCGTTGCGGCGGTTAAACGAATTGAGAAGGCGTGGAAAAAGCGCATGGGTGGCCATGACCTCGATAAACGAGGCCGTGATTTGCTGCTGCCGTGTAGGGGCGCTCTCCAGAGCGCCCGCTCGCGCGAAGCGCGAGAACGCGAGCCGCGGTCGCTTTCCGGCTGCGCCGGAACGGGCGCTCTGGAGAGCGCCCCTACGGGCAACCGGGAAGATCCCTACACCAGCTCATACGTATCGAGGTACCGGGGTTGCAGGCTCTTTTCGGCAACCGTCTTCTTGATGTAGTTCACCACCGCCTCCACATGCGGACGCGCACGGTTCTCCGGCGTGGCCAGCAGGCCGAACTCCGTGCTGAAGAACCCCTCGGTGGGCACCGTGACCACCCGGTCGGGCAGCGTGCGCAAGCCTTCGACGAGCTTGGGTGCGAACCCCACGGCCTGGTGCTCCAAGATCTGCACGAAGATGATCGACCCGGCGTTCGTCACCGTTTTCACGTTGTCTTCCAAGATGTAGTCGTCGAGCGCGTCGCCCAGCACGGTGTCCTTGTAGCGCGCGACCGGATAGGGGTCGACGTCGCGAGGACGCACGACTTCTTGCTTGGCCAGCGGAGAGAACGACGACACCATGGCCACGAGCGGCGAGGTGAACAGCGGCTCGTACACCATATCGCGCTCCTCCACGAGCTCGTCGACGTAGCTTCGGTATTTCTCCGTCATGGGCAGCGAGATGATGCCGAACGACTCCTCCCGATCGCGCGACAAGATGTGCGGCACGATACGGTAGATGTTCGACTCGTTGAGCTTCACCTCGAACGAGAACTGCCCGGGCCGTTGCAGGTTCAACAGCGAAATGAGATACTGCGACACGCACGAGGTCACCGTGATGCGCACGATGCCCTTCGACGGTGCCATGTCGGCCAGCTTGTACTCGGTGAGCGACCCGCGCGCCTCGTCGTACAGCTCGACGATACCGTCGATGCGACGGCTGAGCTCCTCGCCGGCGGGCGTGAGCGCGATCATGTTGTTCTGATAGGTCATGAGCGTGACGCCGAAGTCCTTCTCGAGCTGGTGCAAAGCCCTGCTCAACCCCTGTGGCGTCATGAAGTAATGCGCGGCTGTTTTGGATATCGACAGCGTCCGCGAGAAATCCTTGAAATAGTACAGGTACTCGATATGCATTGCGACCACACCTTCTCGTCTTCCCCCAAAACGCATGTGTGCAGTACCCGGACGCGACGACCGCGGATAGTCTCCCCAGTCTATCCGACGGTCGTCACGCTCGCAATTTCTTGATAAGGGTCGTCAGGTTAACGATTCGGCCCCCCTTGACTGCCCCTTAGGCGCCCGGGGTGGGCGGTTTCGGCTGCGGCGGCGTCGCAGGAGCTCCGGGCACTTGAGTCGCGCCGGGCATGGTGGGCACCGCCGGAGCATCGGGCCCCGGCAACGGCTCCTTGCAGAACGGGCACGTGACCGGGCGGAAGTTCGGCGATACGATTTTCTTACCGCAGGCAGGGCAAATGAGTGGACCCGACGTGGTATCCGGCGGTCTGAAGCACATGGCAATCCCCTTTCCCCCTCGCGCGTTTGCGTCGAGGAATGTCGTTCGGCTTTTTCACTATATGAAAATGCCGGGCGGGGGACAAACAACGAACGATCCCACTCCCATCAACCGTTTGTTGCGCGGGAAGTCGACCGCAGAACGTTGCGAAGGGCGATTTTGTCATCGATTTGTCAACTCGCGCACGAACGTCGCAACGGCACGCAGGCCGAACAGGCAAGGCGGGACACGCAGGCGCCGGCGTCGTTTAGTGCTCGCGCAACGCGCCGTTCTTCAGCACGAGGGTGACCTTCGTGCCAACGCCCAGCTCGCTCTCCACTTCCATGCGCGTGCCTGACCCGAAGTAGCCGCAAATGCGATCGTGGACGTTCTTCACGGCGATGCCGCACCCGGTGGACGATTCGGGATGCAGGATGTTCTGGCGCGCTTCCTCCGTCATGCCCACGCCGTCGTCAACCACGCGCACCACAACGTCGTCGCCGACCACCACGCCCGTCACAGCGATGGTGAGCTTGCCCTCCGAGGGCATGGCGTGGCGCACGGCGTTCTCCACCAGCGGCTGGATAAGGAAGGGAGGCACCATCATGTCGTCGACGGCCGGCTCGATATCCACTTCCATGGCCACGCGGTCCTCGCCGAAGCGCGCGATCTCGAACGTGAAGTAGCGCTTCGTCTGCTCCATCTCGCGCGCGAACAGGATGAGATCGGCCGAGTCCTCCAGCGTGCGGCGGTAGAACACGGCGAACTCGCGCAGCAGCACGCGCGCCTTCTCCGGGTTCGTGCGGATGAGCGAGGCGATGGTGTTGATGGTGTTGAACAGGAAGTGGGGGTTGATCTGGCTCTGCAGCGCTTTCAGCTCCATGCTGGTGGCGAGCTTCGTTTGCTCTTCCAGCGCCGAGGCCGCCATCTGGGTGGACAGCAGCCGGCCGAAGCCCTCGGCTATGGACTTCTGCGTCTCGCTGATGTGGCGGGCTCGGCGGTAGTAGAACTTGAGCGTGCCCTCCACGGTGTGCCCCACCACGAGCGGCACGATGATGGCGGCCTTGATGGTGGACGATCCGGACGGGAAGCCTATCTCCTCGGGCGTGAACAGAATGCGCCCCCGGCCGTCGGCGAGCGTGGCGTGCGTGGCGTGCGTGCGGATGACGCTGCCGGACGGGTTGTCCGCTTCCTCGTAGCCGGCGTATCCCAGGATGTGGTCCTTGTCGGTCACGGCCACGGCGATGGCGGCCGTGGACGGCAGCAGCAGCTGGCAGATGCGCTGGGCGGCCTTCTCGGTCATGCCGTCCTTCATGCAGTCGAGCGTTTGGCTGGCCAGCCGCAGCATGGCGTCGGACTGGCGCGCGCGCACCGAGTCGGGGTCCATGATCAGGCGAATGACGACGACCAGAGAGAACGTGAATACGATGCCGGCGACGATAAGCACGCCGATGCTGCGGTACGGCGAGATGGACGACCATATGAGCACGAGGCCGGACAGCACCGTGATGGTGAACATGCCCATTTCCAGCGTGAAGAAGCGGGGCAGCGCGGGCTTGGCCTCCGTCGCATCCTGTTGGACCTGTTGCAAGGCGAACCTCCTCGTCGAGGGTGAGGGCACCATCCTACCAGCAACCGGCGCGATATGCACGTCCCCGTTGCCTTTTGCCGCGCTCGTTCTTTCGTTTGAGCCGGCGGGGAGGCGCGTAGCCCTTTATCCCAAAACCCCCATCTCGTTCAGCGCGAGCACGGCGGCGGCCACGATGAGGAACCCGCCGAAGATGAAGCGCAGCGTGCGCTCGGGCACGAGGCGCACGAGACGCGCGCCGATGACGGCCCCGGGGATGGAGCCGATCGCCACGGCGATGCCGGCCAGGTAGTCGATGTTGCCCAGCAGCCCCTGCTCGATAGTGCCGGGAATGGCAAGGAGCATAACGGCGATGAGCGATGTGCCGGAGGCCTGCTTCATGGATATGCCCACGAGCGAGAGCATGAGCGGCACCATAATGAACCCGCCGCCGACGCCCACGTACCCCGAGGCCAAGCCCGCGCCCAGCCCGATGGCCGCCCCGATGAGCAGCTGCTTGCGCGTGAGCTTGGTGGGCGCGTCGGCACCGGCCGGAGAAGCCGCCGCAGGTCCACCAACGTCAGCGAGGGTTTCCGCAGCGTCGGCAGGTTCCGTCGGCCGAGAGGCCGGCGGAACCGCAGAAGGCTTCATCTTCCAAGCCTTGCGCAGCATGTTCACCGCAGAATAGCCGATGATGAGCGCGGCGGCCAACATGACCAGCCATGCGGGCGATATCGTGGCGAGCCACACGCCGATGGGCGAGGTGCAGGCACCGCCCAAACCCGCGGCAACGCCGAGCGACGGGACGCATGTTTTGTGCCGCACGTGCGAAACCGCGCCCGAGATGGACGTGGGTATGATGGTGAACAGCGACGTGGCCGTGGACATGATGGGGCTCATGCCGAAGGCCAACCGGAATATCGGCACCAGAACCGTGCCTCCGCCGATGCCCAGCATGCCCGACAGGATGCCGATGCCGATGCCGACGAGGGCGGGTAAAACGAAAGTAGCGAAGATGTCCATAGACGCGCCTGCCAATTCCCTACCAGATCAACGATATGCACGCGTCCCAGTGTAACGGAAACAGCAAGACGCGCACGTCAAAGGCGCGTCAATTCCGCGAACGTCAAGCTTGCATTGCCCGCGTGCCTATTCCGCGATGTTCAGGCGGATCTCGCTCGTCACGCCGGGGTCGATGCCCGCCGACGCCGCACCGGCCGCCGCAGCCTGACGGGGAGCGTCCACGCCGGCCTGACGCTGGGCCGCCGACTTCAGCAACGCCGTGCGCAAGATCTGGTCGTTCTCCATACGCGCCATGAGCTCCGGCCACACGAACTGGAACTCGAAGTACTTCGAGCAGTTGCGCTGGGCATACGTGGTGGCCTCGCCCGTGGCGGCTTTCGCCGCCTTGCGGTAGGCCTTCTTGTCGGGACGCGCCAGGCTGCGCAGAAACGCCGTCAGGCGGATGCGTCGCGTGATGCCGGGCTCGAGGAACGGACCCGGATACGGCTCGAGCGACGAGGGCTTCACCTGCAACAGATCGATCTGCGTGCGGCTGTACTCCATCTTGCGGAACTCGTAGAGCCAGCGGAAGATGTCCTGGCGGAAGCGCGTTCCCTCGCTCTCGGTCTCGGGCGGCAGGTGGCGCAGGCTCCACTGGTTGTCGAGCCAGATATCCGAGCCGTACATGCGCAGGTCGAGCATGTAGTCCAAATCCTCGCCACGCGCGATCCACGGGTCGAACGACAAGCGCTTGAACGCCTCCTTGTGCAGCGCGAGGCAGCCGCCGCACACATGGTTCGAACGCGACAAGCGCGGGCCGTGCATGATTTTCGACATCATCTTGTTGAACGCCTTGCCCTGCTGCCAGAAATGGTTGTACCACTTGTCCTGGCTTTTCGAGTAGTACGTTCCCTCGGAGTTGAAATAGTAGCCGGTTTTGGCCAATATGGGGATGCCCTTCTTCGTGAGCTTGCCCAAACCGTACATGGCCTTCTGCAAGAAGTCGGCGTCGTCCACGACCTCGTCGTCGTCGAGGAACACCACGGAATCGAAACCGAGCGTGTTCGCCACCACCAGGCCCAGGTTGCGGATGGCCCCGTAACCCGACAGGCCGATCTCCTTCGACAGCTTGCCCAAACCCAGCTGCTCCATGCGCTGCTGGATAAGCCCGAGCTCCGGCGCGCCCACCACGGCCACGTTGAGCGACGGGTACTGGGACACCTGCGTCTGCACCTTCTCGGCCGCCTGGTTCTCGATGGAAGGCTCGCTCACCACCAGCACCACGATCTGCCCAAGACCGCGCACCTTCTGCAGCGAGTGCAAAAGGCGCGGGAGCTCTCCCGGAGCCGAGATGGGGGTGGCGTGGTCGTAGGTGGTGAGCACGCTGCCGCCTTCCTTGCGGCGGCGGGCAGAGACGAATGTCGGTATGACGATAACCGGGTTCATGCGCTTCCTTCGAATCGGCGAGCCGACGGCTTCGCCTGGGCGGCCGTCGTCAAAACTGATTCATTGTACCGCGCCCTTCGCGCTTTGGCTCTGACCCCGCCTGATTACACCGAATATGCGAAGGGGGGGGGGGCACGCGCAGGTGATCCCCCGAATCATTTGCTCCCTTCGTAGGGGCGCTCTCCAGAGCGCCCGTTCCGGCGCAGCCGGAAAAGCAACCAGCCCCGCCCAGGTCAGCCTTGGGATGCCTTCGCCGGCTGCTTCACCACATTGAAGCGCTTGAGCGCCGTGAGCAACGGCAGGCCGAGCGCATACATGACCAGCGCCTCGCCGAGGCCGGTGGCGACCAAGCCGAACAGGTACATGGGAATGTACGCCCCATCCAGCGCGATGCTCGTGAACGGGATGGTGTAGAAGCCCAGGCCCTGCAGCAAAAGCGGCAGGTAGGCCGGCACGATGACCGCATTCGCGATGACGGGACCGAGCAGCGCGAGCTTCGGGCGCTTGCGCATCTTCCAGCACCACAGCGCGCCGAGAAACGTGGCCAAACTGCCGAACACCACGTCCAGCAGGCCCAACGCCCCCGTGCCGTTCACGGCCAGCGCGATGAGGTTCGCCACAATGCAGCCCACCGTGAGCCCCGGCACGGCCGCCGGCGTCAACACGGCCAACACGCACACCGCCTCCGAGATACGAAACTGCACCGGACCCCACGCCAGCCCTTGCAACAGCAGCAGCGCGACGAGCGTGGCGGCAGCGTACACGGCCGCGATCATGCCCGCTTGGGCGACGTACGACGATCTTCCCTTGTTCATGGGATGCTCCTTGTCTCCACACGGCCTATCGGCCGCGGGCTTTGGGCAACGAATAAACCGCGAGTGCAGGGCCCAACGATGCAAACACGGGGCAACGATCGAGAAGAACGTGAGATTTCCGCCGAACGAAGCCGCTGCGAAGTATAGCACATGCGCGCGATCCGACGTTTTCATGGGCAAGAGCGCGACAGTTCTGGAAGCGAAACCGAACGGGAACAAGAGCGCGAGGGTGCCATACAGCTAGCCTAAGCCTGCCAAACGCCGTATTGCGCTGTTAACGACACTTGCTTGCTGAACGCATAAAAGCGAGCAGGCATCGCGTCGCTTTACGCCGACAGCGTTTGGGGCGCCGCTTCGAGCCGGTCGAGCAGGTGCTGCTTGGAAGCCGCCCCTGTTTTCCGGTAGATATGCTTGACGTGGGTTTTGACCGTGTCCTCGGCGATACCGAGCTCGGAGCCGATACGCGCCCTGCTGCGCCCGCGCGCCAGGAGCCTGAGCACGTCGAACTCGCGCGGCGTCAAGCCGCAGGCCCCCGCGAGAACGCAGCACCGGGCATCGACGGTATCGGTCGCACGCATCATGCCGGCTCACCTGCATCAACCTGCGTACCCAAGCGGCGATCGCGCGCAGCGCGCACTACACGAAGCACCGCGTAGGCCCCGAACGCCACCGTGTACACCGCCACGCTTATTTGCGCGGGCGCGCCGCCGCGCAAGGCGGATGGCAGCAGCATAAGCAGCAGGTGCACGTACACCAGGCCGAAGAACGGGTACGCCAAGAGCTGCACGCGCTTCCATGTGTTGGTTTTCATATGCTTCTTCACCACGTTGAACGAGGTGATTCCCAGCACCAGCAACAACGCGAACAGCACCAGAGCCAACACCAGCGCAGCCAGCACGCTGCCGTCGACCCTGCCCGCAAACAAGCGAGGAGCATAGGAAACGAGGTACATGGTCATATGGCCCAAGGACAGTATCCAAGCAACGATGGAAAGCTCGGCGCGAATGGGCCGCAGCCAAGAACCCACCTTGGAATCGCGCCCGAACACGCCGATATACATGACCACTACGAACAAGGCCAAAGGAAGCATGCACTTCTGCACGAGCACAAGCAGGAGCGACCACACGGGCCTCGGCGACGGGATATACGCGCCAAGAACGAACACTCCAACCAGCGCGACGGCCAACACGTAAAACAACATCGGCCATCGCTTTATGGGATTGCGCAATGCAAGGCAACCGAGAACCGTTGCTGCTAGGACGATAAAAAATTCCATGCGTTACCCCCGTCTCTTCCATTGGGAGACATCGGCATCGACCATATCGAGGACGATTTGGCCCAGCGAAGCTAACGCAGCGTACTCTTTTCCGTAGGTTTGGACAGGGCCCTCCCCTCGCGTTTTCTCCATGAAAGCCGAGAGCCAGCACGACGCATGCTCGTCCCAGAAGCGAGTGATACGATCACGCCAAACCTCGGCATCGTCATCACGCCCCTCCTGCAAAGCGGCGGCAAGGCTTCCGTAAAGAAACGACAGGAACGAGAATTCGTTCCAAACGCTGTCGCTAGGCTCTCTTCGCGCGTTTTTAGGAAGCACTCCCGCTTCGCGCATATGGCGCTCGACGTCAATCGTGCGGGCCGAGCGAAACAACGAGGGTGCTCCTTGATGGTTTTCCGCAGTATAGCGAAACGCCGCTTCGTACGGCCATACCGGTACATCGTTTCCGGGGGTTAGAAACATAATAGTGTGCCCTTTGCGCAAAAATTCAAAGAGCTCGGCAGCATCCATGCGAGCGAAATCGGACAAGGCAGCCGAAGCCCGTCCGAGCGCCGCTTCCCCAGCATCGGCATCCAACAGACAAGCGAGAGCATCATTCGCGAACAGTCCATTTGACAAGGCATTTGCCAAATCCTCATCGGGAAAAGCAAAGCCCGCCGACATAAGCTCGCATGAATCCGCCACACCTATCGCATGAAGCAGAGCGTCCTCGTTCACGTGACCCCTCCTTGCCCGCCTTCTCTACCAAATCATCGGCCAACCACCCTAGCTGAGCGAGGCAGGTTGAAGGACCCATGAAACGCAGGGCCCTTCAACCGTGATTGCCACACCTTGCCCAGATGAGCAGATGAGTGGCCGACTTAACGAATGTAGCTGACCTTCGGGCTCGTTCCATCCTCTTCTTGAAGAAGCGTGGCCTCACGGCCCGCAAGGTACTTCGAAACGTCGGACTCAGGATCGTCAAGATCCCCCCAATAGCGAGCGCGGGCGGGGCATAGCTGCATGCAGGCGGGAACCTCTCCTCGATCGATGAGGTTATGGCAGAACGTGCATTTCTCCACCGTGCCCACCTTATGCGTGGGAGCATCGAACTCACCCACGACAACGTCGAGGTAGTATTCGGGCTCGCTACTGATCAAGGTGCGAACACCTTCGTAGGGACAAGCTTTGATGCAAGACTCGCAACCGATGCACAGCTCGTTGTCGACCCAGACGATGCCGTCATCGCGTTGCTGCGTGGCACCCGTCGGGCATACTGCAAGACACGCCGGCTTATCGCAGTGCTGGCACTGCATAGGCAAGAAATCCAGCGTGCAATCGGGATAGGAACCCGCAGCACAATCGTTGCTTGCTCCTCCAACGGTGAGCACGCGATTGTACACAAGGTCTTTCGGCAAATTGTTGGCCACTTTGCATGCTGCGGCGCATGTTTGGCAGCCGTAGCAGCGGGTCGTGTCGATAGCCATTCCGTAACGCGTCATGATCAACCACGCTCCCTACATCTTCTCTATCGCGACGGCCACGTCGTTGAACGCCTGGTTCGCACACACTTGGTTGTATTCCCTTGAAGGAAGGCTTGCATAGTGTCCGTCGATGAAATCGTCTATCTGCCAGCTTCGAGCAGAGCTGATCATCTTGCGCGGAAGGCCCGCGTTGATGGCGACCTTCATAACAACGAAGCCTTGATCGTTGGAAAGCCTCACGATGTCGCCTTCGGCAATGCCCATCTCGGCCGCATCATCGGGGTTGATGCGCACGATAGGCTCAGGCTCGTATTCCTTCACGTATTCGCAGTCCCACCATTGCGTGTGGGTATGGGTGCGCATATGTTCCGAAAGCAGATGATACGGATAGGTGGCGCGATATTCGCGGTCCTCGCCCGCAAACGTGGGCGTTTCCCAATGCAAACCGCGCTCTATGGATTCGTCGACTTCCTTGGAGGACACGTAAGCGCGCTTCACCGTATCCTGATACAGATTGATGCGACCGGTTTCGGTTCCGAACACCTCGGCAGAAGCGATCTTGTCGCCTTCCGGGTAAATGCGGGCCGCCTTGTCGTTCTTGAGTTTCTCCACCGTGCAGCCTACGCTCTTCCAATACTCGGAATCGAGCAGCGTTTCGAGGTACTCCTCTTCGGTGATGTCCCAGTATTCGCCTTTGCCCATCTTCTCGCACAGCAATTTGAATATCTGGAAATCGGGTTTGGCTTCGCCGAGGGGGTCGACGCATTTATCCTGCCAGAGCAGATAGGGGTGGGTGGAAAACAAGAACCCTAGGTCCACCTGCTCGAACCAGTGCGCAGAGGGCAGGACGATATCGGCATGCTTGCATGTTTCCGTCATGCACATGTCGGCTACGACCACAAATTCGAGTTTGTCGAACCAGCCGGTGGTGTAATCGTGATCGCACATGGTGACCACCGGATTCGAACAGTGGATGTAGGCGCTCTTGATGGTGAGGTCCTCACCCAAGTACTTGCCCGTGTCGAGAACATCTTGGATTTGCACGGTATGAATGAGATTGGCTTGTCCAGGACACGGTTTGCCCGAGTCATCGGTGGGGCTGCATGCCTCTTTGCTATTCGAATAGAGCATCTGCGGAAGATATTCTTCGGATTGGCCGATAGCCGCTCCCGGCTTGCCCGCATTGCCCGTGAGGAGGGAAACCAGGTAAACGGGCCATGCGCTGTAGTGACCGTTTCGGTAATGGTTCATACCCATCATGATCTCAGTGGTGACGGGACCATCCTCATGATATATGCGGGCAAGCTCTCGCACGTGGTCTTCCGTGAGACCGCAGACCGAGGCAGCCGTTGCCGGCGGGTACTCGGAAATGTAACCCATAGCGTTTTCGTACACCGTCTGCACCTTGACGCCGTTGACGTCGGGAACCCCCTCAAGGGCAGGCGTAGTCGTCTCGCTGAAAGCGACCGCTTTGCCAGCCGCCTCGTCCCAAACTGCCGGCGGATCGACGACGGTAGGCTCACCGGTCAGCGGGTTGGGATCGCCCTTGGTGGGCTCCACGCCCAAATCGCTCATGCGCAGAAACGTGCCGTCCTCCTTGATGAGAAGACCGCAGTTCGTTTTGCCGCGCAACGTGTCTTGATCGATCCATCCGTTTTCCAGCAGCACGTTCAGCACGCCCAGGGCCAAAGCGCCGTCGGTACCCGCTTTGATGGGAACCCACCAATCGGCCTTCGAGACGGTAGCGTTGTAGACGGGATCGATGACGACGAACCGCGTGCCGTTCTCCTTGGCTTCCAAGAAGAAGTGCATGGTGTGCATGAGGGAGATGGTGGGGTTATTGCCCCAGATAACCTGCGTTTTGGCATTTTTGCGATCCGTGAGTTCGTTGGCCAGGTCGATGCCTCCCGTGGCGCGCGAGCTGCCGAAGCCCACGGCCGCGTCGACGTCGAGACTGCAGTACGAGCAGCCCATAACGTTTACGAAGCGCTGGTACGCGCCGACGCTGTTGCAAGATCCGCTGAGAGCCGCGTAGTTGCCAGAGCCCAGGAAGAACATGATGGAGGTTGGTCCGTACTGCTCGGTGTACCCCTTCCACTTCTCGGCAATGGTGTCGAGGGCTTGGTCCCAGCTGATGCGCTCGAAGTCACCGGACCCGCGCTCTCCGACGCGCTTCATGGGATACATCACACGGTTTGCGCCGTACATGCGCCCGACATGGGTGAGTCCCTTCGTGCAAATACGGTTGTACTGAGGATCGGGCATATCGCGCGCCGACGTGCGCACCACTTGCCCGTCGCGCACGTGCACGTTTAGGAAGCATCCGCCGCCGCAGTTTCCGCGACACGTTCCGGAGAAAATTTGATCAGGCGATTCAACGGCTGCCGGATCCGCTTTGTCCTTGTCATCCGTTTTCGGGCTGCAACCCACCAGTGCGCCGGCGGCGGTCAAGGCCGCGGCCCCCTTGATAAAGCTTCTGCGTGAGAACCCGCGCGATGTTACTGTCTCGGTCATGCGATGCTCCTCTCTCCCTTGTTGCCGATGTTGTCGGACGAGTTGCCTGCTGCGCACCCCCGTCCGACAACTCGAATGGCCTTGCCTGCGGAGGAGCGGGGAGGGAAGGTGTACCGCCCCCGCACGGCAAGGTTCGAAAAGCCATTCGCTTCCCCCAGCTTTTCGTTGCATCCCACTCTATAAAGCTTCGAGGCTAATTACGATAAACCCGAAATAAGATTTGGATTAAGTAGTTGTTAACCGGGTATTAATGATTTATACGCACATCTATTACGCTTTCTGCGCCCGCTAGCTTTGCGGCTCCCGAAAACGAGATCTGCCATCAAAGGAATCCGCCCTGCACGACACGAAACGCCTTTCCACTCGGGCGGCCCTATAGCGCATCGGTCATCTTGTATCCCACCCGTTGCACGGTGAGCAGGTATTTCGGCTCGGAGGGGTTCTCCTCGATCTTTTCGCGGATCTTGCGCACGAACACGGTGATGCTGTTCGTTTTCACGTCGGCCTCGCCTTTGCCCCAGATGTACTCCTGAATCTGGTTGCGCGTGAACACCTTGCCGGGATTCGACGCCAGAAACGCCACGATCTCGAACTCCTTCGTGGTGAGCGTCACGGGCTTGCCATGCACGAGCACCTGGTACTCGTCGAAGTGCACTTCCAGATCGCCGATGCGCGCCACGCCCTCGCGGTTGCAGCAACGCGCGAACTCGATCGTGTCTTTGTGGCGGCGGATGTTCGCCTCGATGCGCAGCAGCAGCTCGGTGGCGTTGAAGGGTTTGGTGACGTAATCGTCGCCGCCCGCTTTGAAGCCGATGCTCTTGTCCACGATGTCGCATTTCGCCGAGAGGAAGATGATGGGTATGCGCCGCCCCTCCTCTCGTATGCGGTGGCACAGGTCGAACCCGTTGATGCCGGGAAGCATGACGTCGAGCAGCAGCAAGTCGGGTTTCTCGTCGGCCAGAACCGCCAACCCGCTCTCCCCGTCCTTCGCGCCGCAGAACTCGTAGCCGTTCTGTTCGAGCAGCTTCCTGATAGCCTCGTGCAGGTTGTCCTCGTCGTCGATGAGCATGACCTTGTACATAGTGTGTCCCTCCTCTGGCGCGCAGCGGCGCGCGCCCCGCTCCTTTAGCCGACGATCGCGTCGGACGGTATGGTGATCGTGAACGTGCTTCCCTGTCCCAGCTCGCTTTCCACCGACACGGAAAAGCCCTGCACGGCCGCGTACTCGCGCACGAGCGCCAGGCCCAAGCCGCTGCCGTTGTACTTGCGCGTGGACGTGCTGTCCACCTGGAAGAACCGCTCGAATATGCGCTCGTGGTCCTCGGGCGCGATGCCGATGCCGTCGTCGATCATGCGCAGGCGCACGCCGCCTTCGCCCACGTCGACGCGCAGTTCCACGGTGCCGCCGTCGGGGGTGAACTTGATGGCGTTGCTGGCAAGGTTCTCCAGCATGCGCTGCGTCTTCTCGAAGTCGCCGTTCACGAGCGGCACGTCAGACGCCACGCGCGTGCAGAACGCCACGTCGTATTTCTGGGCGAGCGGGGTCATGGTGCCCCTCACCGAGGACACGATGTCCCCCAAATCCATAGGCTCGCACGCTGTGCGGATGCTGCCCGCGTCGGAACGGGCGATATCGAGCATGTCGTTGATCATGGCCAGCAATATCTGGCTGTTTTTCTCGATCTCCTCCCACGAATGGCGCTCGCTCGCGCGGTCGGGCGGACACGCCTCGCGGGAAATCTGCGCGAACGTGATGATGGACGTGAGCGGCGTGCGCAGCTCGTGGTTCACCATGGACAGCAGATCGGACTTGAACTGCGTCTCCTTGGCCAGCTCGACGTTGAGGCGCTCAAGCGTGTCGCGCTGCCGCTCGAGCGCGGCGTTCGCCTTCCTCAGTTCGTCTGTGCGGCTTTCCACCTGCTCTTCCAGATGGTCGTACATCGTATGGAGTTCCGCCGCCGTGCTGTTGAACCGCTCGATGAGCCGGCTGATCTCGCGGGCGGCATGGGCGTCGTCCAACGACACGGCCAGCCTGCCCTCGCCCATGTCGGCGAAGGCGAGTTTCATGCGGTCAAGCGGACGGAACACGAAGAACGTGGTGACCGCGTACACCACGGCCCCGATGAGCAGCGTGATGAACAGAAAGTACGCCACATCGCGCACTACGTTGTCGCGCATGGCCTGCTGTTGCTGGTCGAGCGGGATGACGATGCTGATGGCGCCGCCTACGGAATCGAGCGTCCAGCCCTCCTTCGCCTTGCCGGTGATATCGATCTCGCCCGCCGGCTCTCCGTGGCACTCCAGGCAGCTCTTGTCCACTTCGAGCGCCTGAGCGTAACGGAAGCGCTCGATCCCCTGGAAGTCGGTTACCCCGTAATGCTCCGTGACCGCGGCGTCGGCGTTGAATTTCTCGAGCGCCTTCGTCTCGAACGCGTCGGGCTCGTCTTGAAGGTTGCGCGGGTTGAAGTTGGTGTAGCGGATGGTGTAGTCGCTGCCCTTCGAGAACAGGGCGCCCACGCTCTTGCCCACGCGCGAACAGTGGAGTCCCTTGAACTCGTAGATGCCGTCAGTCGTGGTGTTGATGACCGGCTGGGAATTGTCCATGAATTGCCAAACAGCGTCCATCTCACGCGCGAACGTGCGCGCCTCCTCCAGCATGGCCGCCTCGGTCTGCCGCTGCTGCGATTGCAGATCGAACAGCACGAACATGAGAAACGACACGGCGAACACCGCAGAAAGCGCGACCAAGTAGATGGTCTTCAGGCTGACTTTTTTCATATCTCCCCCGGCGGACTGCGGCCAAGCGACCGCCCCTCCCCGCTCGCGCAGACTTTATCATGAAAGAGGGGGATACGCAAAAAGGTCAGCGATTCGGACGGCCGCTCAGCGCTTCTTCTTGCGCGCTTTCCCGCCGCGGGGCTTGCCGTTGGTGGACGCCTTCTCGCCGCGCATGCGACGCGCCTCCTCGCGGCGCTCCTTCACCTGCACGGTTTCCTGGCGCAGGGCTTGATAGGAAGCGAAGCGCGCCTCGCTCAGCTCGCCGGACTCCACAGCGGCGCGCACGGCGCAGCCGGGCTCGTCCACATGGCGGCAATCGCGGAAACGGCAGCTCTCGGCCAGCTCCTCCACGTCGGCGAACGCGGCCTCGATGCCTGCGTCGGCATCCCACAGGCCCAAGCCACGCACGCCGGGCATGTCCACCACGTAGCCCCCGTTCGGCACCCGTATCATCTCGCGGCTCACCGTGGTGTGGCGGCCCTTGCCGTCGCCCTCGCGCACCTCGGCCGTCTCCTGCACTTCGTCGCCCACCAGCAGGTTCACCAAGCTCGACTTCCCCACGCCGCTCTTGCCTATGAACACGGCCGTGGTGCCCGGCGGCACGAGCGCGCGCACGGCCTCCACGCTGGCAGGGTCCTCGACCGACACGACGACGGTTTCCGCAGCAGGCCCGGCCAGATCGTGCACGCGGGCGCGCACGGAGCGCACGGCCTCGTCGTTCTCGGCGAGGTCGGCCTTCGTCAGCACCACCGCCACATCGGCGCCCGTCTCGTAGGCCAGCACGAGCTCGCGCTCGAGGCGCTTGAAATTCATGTCGGAAAGCGGTTGCGCCACGAGCACGCGGTCGAAGTTCGCGGCCAGCACCTGGGGAAGCGCCCGCTCGGTGGGATCCTTGCGCACGAACTCCCGCGAGCGCGGGCAGATACGCTCGATGATGCCCTTGTCGTGGCCCTCGGGTGCGTCGACCTCGACGAAATCTCCGATGACAGCGCGAACCCGCTCGCCTTTCACCAACGCCGTGGCGTGCTCGCAGCGCACCAGCCGTCCTTCGTCCGTCCGCACGAGCGGATACCCGCGATCCAGCTTGACAACTTGTCCCCGCATCAGCGCTGGCGCTCCCTCAAATAGTAGAACACGCCCAAAAGCACCAAGCCCACCGCAACGGCGACGGCTCCCGGAACGAACGCGCCCGCGTCGAACGCATCCTCGTGGAGCTTGCCTTTCTCGACCACCGTCACGATGTCGGCATGAAGGTCTGTGAGCCCCTCGTGCTCGGCGCACACCAGATGGAACGTGCCGCGCACCTGGAGCTTCGTGCCCGTGGTGCCGTACTTTCCGTAGGTGTCGATCTTCGCGGCTTGTTCGGCCGTCATGTACACGGACACCGTGGCGTCAACGCCCTTTTCGATGGCCATGAGCGTAATCCACCGATGCCGACCGTCCACGCCTTCGCGGATGCTGTCGCCCACAACCTCGCCCACAACCTGCACGGTTTGATTGTCGTAGTACGCGTCGGCCTCACCCAAAGCGGCGATAGACGTGTCGTAGATGAACGAGCTGTCGGGCCGCTGCTGAGGATTCACCAGGTTCTCGTCATCGTCCGCAAACGCCGACAAGGGGGAGAACGCGGCCGCCAGAGACACGGCCAGCGCAAGCGCGATCAGCATCCAGCCCATGCGGCACGAGCGAAGCGCGGCGCAAAAGCCGCCCGGCGTTTTCGTCGTTCTGTCGAACATCGTTCTCACCGAGCCGCCCTCTCCCGCTCGTGGGGCGCACGACGGCGCGGCTTGAACGATACGAATATCTCGACGACCAGCGCCAACAGCGTCACGAACTCCAAACGGCCGGCCCACATCTGCACGATGTAGAACACTTCCAAGGTGGCCGGCATGCCGGGCGAGGCCAAAGCCGAGGACACGCCGCCGTTCGAAGCCATGGAAATCGATTCGAAGACGGCCTGCGTGGCATCGTATCCGTGAGCGATGCCCACGAGCGCTCCGACAACGTAGGTGAGCGCGTACAGCGTGAACACCGTCATGGCCTCCTTCACCACCTCGGGCGTGATCATGCGGCGCCCGACATGGTTGTACGCCACCACCACGCGCGCCGAGTCGGGCGCGAGCGCTTCCTTGATGGTTGCCACGATGGATTTCGCGATGATACCCATGCGGCTGAACTTCACGCCGCCCGACGTGGACCCGCCGCTGCCGCCCACGGCCATGAGGATGGCCACCACCAGAAACGCGCCCGACGACAACGCGCCGGTGAGCTGGTTCGTGGTGATGTTCTGAAAGCCGGTGGTGGAGAACGCCGAGACGATCATGAACACGCCGCGGCGGAGCATGGCCGGCAGATCAGAAAAGTTCAAGCTGGCGGACAACGAAGCCGCGAACACGCACGTCATCACGGCTAGCCACAACACCATGGTGCGTATCTCAAGGTCGCGGAAGAACACGGCGACGTGGCCCTTCCACAGCTCGGAATGCAGCACGAAGTTTATGGAGCCCAGCAGCATGAGCAGCATGAGAACGATTTCAAGGGGAAGCGAGTGGTAGTACATGACGCTTTGGCTCATGGGGGCGAAACCGCCCGTCGTGAAGCCCGAAATGGCCAGCCACAACGATTGGAGCACGGCGCGCAAGGGCTCCATGCCTATGAAGAGGCACACAACTGACAGAATAGCCGTGGCCATGATGATAAGACCCATGCCGATTTTCGCGATGAACTGCGATGTTTGCACGACGTTGGGCACGACGTGCTCGCTACGCCCTTCCGACGAGTACAGGCTCGCACCGGCGCGCTTGCCGAAGAGGCCGAACGACAGCGCCACCACGATGAGGCCGAAGCCGCCCAGCAGATGCATCATGAAGCGCCACATGTTATCGGCGTACGACAGATGGTCGAGATCGAGGATGACGCTCGCACCGGTGGTGGTTATGCCGGACACGCCGTCGAACAGCGCGTCGAGGTAGTTGGCGTAGTGGCCCGACATGAACAGCGGGATGCTGGCCACGACCGCGAGCACGATCCACGCGAACCCCGTGACGGCCAGCGCCTGCTGTCGGCCGAGCCGACCCGGCTCGATGCGCAGAAAGCGCAGCCCCGAGCCCAAGATGAGCGCTATGCCGATGGTGAGCAGGTAATGGGTCGCGGGCACCCACTCGCCGCATGCGATGGCCGTGAGCAGCGGCACGAGCAGCGCGATGGTGGAGAACAGCACGAGCACGCCCAGATAATGGCCGATGACGCGTATGTCATAGAGGGAGAATCGCTGCCACATGGCCTATCTCCGTCGAAGGTCGCCGCGCGCCGCGACCCGGCAGCCCGTCGTCATCCCGCCACAACCCGCACCAAGATAGTGAGCGTCCACAGCAGCAGCAGGAAGCACACGAGAAACAGCAGCACGATACCGTACCCGATCAGCGGGGTGGTAAGGCGTTGCCGTATGCTCTGCTTCGAAGTGCGCATGCCGGTATTCTAGTACAAAAGCCCCGCGCGCGATACGCCCGGCACGGCAACACCGCGAAACGTTGATGCTACGCAAACGGAACTGCGATCGTTCGCAAGGCGCAACTGCGGGCATTCCCAAGGCGCAAACTGCGAGAGACCGGGCCCCCCTGTCATCCCGAGCGGGCGAAGCGTGTCGAAGGATCGAGCCGCGAGCGACGAGATCCTTCAACTCCGGCGTTTGCGTTGCCCCCACTCGGGACGACAAGAGAGGGAAGCTAGTTTTCCAACAGCAGGTCGTCGAGGGCGGTGGCGTCGAGCTCCAGCGGCTGCTCCACCTTGCACTCGTAGTTGCCGTCGGCGTCGATGTCGATGAGCACGTGGCTGCGGTCGCGCAGCTGGCCTTCCACCACCTTCTGGGCGATGCGGTCCACGATCTCGCGCTGGATGAGGCGCTTCAAGGGACGGGCGCCGAAGATAGGATCGTAGCCGTCGATGGACAGGTGCTCCATGGCTGCCGGGGTCACGTCGAGCGTGACGCGGCGGTCGGCCAGGCGGTCGCGCACCTCTTCCAGCTGCAGGTCCACGATGGGCTCGATGTTCGTCATGTTCAGCGCGTTGAACACTACCACGTCGTCGATGCGGTTGATGAACTCGGGCCGGAACGTGGCGCGCAGGGCGCCGTCGATGGCCTGCTTCATGGCCTTCTCGTCGCCGTGCTCGGCGAACTCGCGGATGAACTGCGAGCCCACGTTGCTCGTCATGATGATGATGGCGTTCTTGAACGACACCACGCGGCCCTGGCCGTCGGTCAGGCGGCCGTCGTCGAGCACCTGCAGCAGGATGTTGAACACATCCGGGTGAGCCTTCTCGATCTCGTCCAGCAGGATGACGCTGTACGGCTTGCGACGCACGGCTTCGGTCAGCTGACCGCCCTCGTCGTAGCCCACGTATCCCGGAGGCGCGCCGATGAGGCGCTGCACGCTGAACTTTTCCATGTACTCGGACATATCGATGCGCACCATGGCCTTCTCGCTGTCGAACAGGTACTCCGCGAGCGCCTTCGCCAGCTCCGTCTTGCCCACGCCCGTGGGGCCCAGGAACAAGAACGAGCCGATAGGACGGTCGGGATCGGAAAGCCCCGCGCGGTTGCGTCGGATGGCGCCGGCCACCGAGGACACGGCCTCGTCTTGGCCCACCACGCGCTCGTGCAGCTTCTCTTCCAAATCAACGAGCTTCGCCATCTCGCCTTGCATCATCTTCTGCACGGGGATGCCCGTCCACGTGGACACGACCTCGGCGATCTCGTCGTCGGACACCTCCTCTTTGAGGATGGCGCCGTCCTGCTGCTTCACGTTGAGCTCTTCCTCGGCGGCATGCAGGCGCTGCTGCAGCTCGGGAATGCGGGCGTAGCGGATCTCGGACGCCTTCACCAGGTCGCCCTCGCGGGTGGCGCGCTCTTCCTCGAGCTGGGCCCCTTCGAGTTCGGACTTGAGGGCCTGGACGTTCTCGATGACGTCCTTCTCGTTCTGCCATTCGGCCTTGCGCTTGTCCAAGTCCTCCTGGGCGGCGGCGATGTCGCGGCGCAGCGCCTCGAGGCGCTCCTTGGAGGCCTCATCGCTCTCCTTCATCAGGGCCTGCTCCTCGATCTGCATCTGGGTGAGCTTGCGGTCGGCGGCGTCCACCTCCTCCGGCATGGAGTCGATCTCGATGCGCAGGCGGCTGGCGGCCTCGTCCATGAGGTCGATGGCCTTGTCGGGCAGGAAGCGGTCGGAGATATAGCGGTTCGAAAGCTCGGCCGCGGCCACGATGGCGCTGTCGGTGATGCGCACGCCGTGGTGGATCTCGTACTTCTCCTTCAGGCCGCGCAGGATGGCGATGGTGTCCTCGACCGAGGGCTCGGTCACCAGCACGGGCTGGAAGCGGCGCTCGAGGGCGGCGTCCTTCTCGATGTACTTGCGGTACTCGTCGAGCGTCGTGGCGCCGATGGCGTGCAGCTCGCCGCGCGCGAGCGCGGGCTTGAGCATGTTGCCGGCGTCCATGGAGCTGTCGCCGGTGGAGCCGGCGCCCACGATGGTGTGCAGCTCGTCGATGAACAGGATGATCTGCCCCTCACTTTGCTTCACTTCGCGCAGAACGGCCTTCAAGCGGTCCTCGAACTCGCCGCGGTACTTCGCGCCGGCCACCATGGAGGCCAAATCGAGCGCCACGATGTCGCGGTCCTTGAGCGAGGAGGGCACGTCGCCGGCCACGATGCGCTGGGCCAGGCCCTCCACGATGGCCGTCTTGCCGGTGCCGGGCTCGCCGATGAGCACGGGGTTGTTCTTCGTGCGGCGGCTGAGCACCTGGATGGTGCGGCGTATCTCCTCGGCACGGCCGATGACCGGGTCGAGCTTGCCCTCGCGGGCCTGCTGGGTGAGGTTCTGGCCGTACTGCTCCAAGGCCTCGAACTGCACCTTGTTCTGCTGGTCGGTCACGCGCGTGTCGCCGCGCAGCTCCTCGTAGGCCGCCTCGATGGTCTTGCGCGTCACGCCGGCCACGTTGAGGATCTTGCCCGCCGCGCCCTTGTCCTCGGAAAGGGCGATGAGCAAATGCTCGCTCGTGGCGTAGCTGTCGCCCAGTTTCTCGGCGATCTTCACGGCGTTGTCGATCACGTTCATGAGCGCAGGTCCCGGCACGCCGCTCATCATCATGCCGCCGCTAGCGCTCACCTTCGGCATGTGCAGTATCTCGTCGTCCACGTTGGCAAGCAGCTGGAACGGCTCGGCGCCGATGCGCTTGATGATGGCGGACAGGTTGTTCTCCTTAGACTCGAGCAGGGCCTTCAGCATGTGGATAGGCTCCGCTTGAGAAGCTTCCGCTTCGGAGGCGATGGTGATGGTTTGCTGCAGGGCCTCCTGCGCGGTAAGGGCTAATTTGTTCAGATTGCCCATGTTCATATAACGTTCCTCCTTCGCTTTCGTCCAATGGCAAAAGCCGAGAATGCAGTGGTTACGGCAGACGCCGCAGGGCCGTGGTTATGTCGGAGGCGCGCACGAGCGAGTTCACGCTCTCGCGCGTTTCCAACTCGTGCACGCGATCGGCCAAGCGGCGCACGCGCTTGTGCAAGTCGTCCAGCTCGGTATCGCGCTCGTCCAAGCGTCCCTGGAGGTCCAGGATGCGGATGACGCCGGCCAGGTTGATACCCTCGCCGGTGAGCTCGTTGATGAGCTCGAGCCGCTCGATGTCGGCCTGCGAGTACATGCGCGTGTTGCCGCTCGTGCGCTGGGGCGTGACGAGGCCCTTCTGCTCGTAGGTGCGCAGCGTCTGCGGGTGCACGCCGGCGAGCTGGGCGGCCACGCTTATCATGTAGAGCGGCCGGTTGCGGTCGTTCCGATCGTTCATTGCCAGCTCCTCACGTCGTCCGTCGTGGCCGCCAGGAAGTCCTCCATGGCCTTCTTCTGGCCGTCGTTCATGTTCTTCGGCACCTGCACGTCTATCTTCACCTTCAAGTCGCCCGTGCCTTCGCCTTTCACGCGCGGGGCGCCCTTGCCCTTGATGTTGAGCACGGTCTCGTCCTGCGTGCCGGCCGGCACCTTCACGCGCACCTTCGTGCCGTCGGGCGCGGGAACCACGATGCTGGCGCCCAAGGCGGCCTCCGCCACGGTCACGGGAACGCTCACCTCCACGTCGGCGCCCTTGCGCGCGTAGTAGGGATGCTCGTCGATCTTCGTTGTGATGAGCAGGTCGCCCGCCGCGCCGCCGTTCTCGCCGGGGCCGCCCTTGCCCTTGAAGCGCAGCCGTCCGCCGTCCACGGCGCCGGCCGGGATCTTCACGGTGAGCGTCTCTTTGTCGGCCCTTCCGGGAACGCGCACGGTCACGAGCTTCTCGGCACCCTTGAATGCCTCGTCGAACGACACGTTCAGCGTCACGTTCATGTCCTGGCCCTTGCGCGGGCGCGGCTGGCGTGCGCCGCCTCCGAAGCCCGACAGGTCACCGAAGTCCCAATCGCTTCCGAAAGCGCCTTCGCCGTGGCGGATGCTCTCCAGGATGTCGGCCCAGCTGCCGAACCCGCCGCCTCCGCCGCCGAAGATGTCCTCGACGTTCACGTTGCCGCCACCGCCCCAACCTTGGGGGATGTGGTTCTCGTTCGCGGTTCCGTACTGGTCGTACAGCTTGCGCTTCTTGTCGTCGGACAGCACTTCGTACGCTTCGTTGAGCTCCTTGAACTTCGCCTCGTCGCCACCCGTGTCGGGATGGTGCTTGCGGGCGAGCTTGCGGAACGCCTTCTTTATCTCGTCGGCCGTGGCCGTGCGTGGAACGCCCAGCGTCTTGTAATAGTCGGGAGTCGCCGCCATGCGCTCCACCTCCTTTTCAATCGGACGGGACTTCGAAGGCCGTCTGCATCACCTTGAAGCCCCTGTTGCTTCCATTGTCGTCAAACCCGTTTCTACGCGGAAGCGGGCCTTATATCCGCCCGCTTCCGCCTGCCTCTACTTCTTGTCGTTGCCGCCTTCGTCAGGCGTCTTCTCGCGTTTCGGACCTCCGCTGGTCACGGTCACCATGGCTGGTCGCAAGACTTTCGATCCCATCTTGTAACCTTTTTGGTAAACCTCGGCCACCGTCTCGTCGGGCACGCCGGCGTCGTCGACCGTCGCAACGGCTTGCGCCTCGAGCGCGTCGAACGCCTCGCCCTGCGGGTCGATGATCTCCACGCCGTCTTTCTTCAGCACGTCGACCATCTTCGTGTGCACGGCGCTCACGCCGTCCAGCAAACCCTGCTCGCCGTTCTTCGTCGCGTAGTCGATGGTGCGCTCGAAGTCGTCCAGCACGGGAAGCAGACTCGACACCAGCTTCTCGGCAGCACGGGCCTTCTCCGCCTCGCGCTGCTCCGTGGTGCGGCGGCGGTACGTGTCCCATTCGGCATGCAGCCGAAGGAACTTGTCCTGCCATTCCGCGGCCTCAGCCTTCGCGGCAGCCACTTGCTCGCTGTCGGACGGCTGGGCGTCCATCGGCTCTCCTTCGAGGGCGGCCTCCGCCTCGGCCACGATGCGCTCGGCATCGCTGCCCGCGGCCGACCCGTTCGGGTCGGCCGCCTGGGCGGTGGCGCCGGGCTCAGAGGAGGGGGAAGAGGAGCCGGCGCCCGTGTCGGTGGGGTTCGCGGAGGATCGAGAAGCCTCGGCCCCTCCGCGCGTGTCTTCAATAGGGATGTTCTTGCCTTCGCCGCGCGGCGAGCGCCCCGGCGAGGGTGTGCTCGGCTTGGCCATGACGTTACTTCCCTTCCTTGCCGTCGTTCTCGTCGACGACCTCGTAGTCGGCCTCGATGGTGTCGTCGGCCGGAGCCGTCTCGGCGGCGGCAGCGGCGGCGCCGTCGGCCGCGCCCTGCGTGGAGTACACGACCTCGGCCAGCTTGTAGCCCGCCTGCTGCATCTTCTCGGTAGCAGCCTTGATGGCATCCAGGTCGGAGCCCTCAAGCGCGCTCTTAGCCTCGGTGATAGCCTCCTGCGCGGCGCTCTTCACGTCCTCGGGAGCCTTGTCGCCCACTTCGGACAACGTCTGCTCGGTGGCGTTCACCAGCGCGTCGGCGTTGTTGCGGATCTCGACTTCTTCCTTGCGCTTCTTGTCTTCCTCGGCATGCTGCTCGGCGTCCTTCACCATGCGCTCGACCTCGTCGTCGTTCAACGCGGTGGAGCCGGAGATGGTGATCTGCTGCTGCTTGCCGGTGCCCAGGTCCTTCGCCGACACGTTCACGATGCCGTTGGCGTCGATGTCGAACGTGACCTCGATTTGCGGCACGCCGCGGCGCGCGGCCGGGATGCCGGTGAGCTGGAACTTGCCAAGCGTCTTGTTGTCGCCGGCCATCTGGCGCTCGCCTTGCAGCACGTGCACCTCGACGGAGGTCTGGTTGTCGGCGGCCGTGGAGTAGATCTCGGTCTTGCGCGTGGGGATGGTGGTGTTGCGGTCGATCATCTTCGTCATCACGCCGCCCATGGTCTCCACACCCAGCGAAAGCGGGGTCACGTCGAGCAGCAGGATGCCCTCGACGTCGCCGGCCAGCACGCCGCCCTGGACAGCCGCGCCCATGGCCACGACCTCGTCCGGGTTCACGGACATGTTCGGGTCCTTGCCGGTGAGCTTCTTCACGATGTCCTGCACGGCGGGCATACGGGTGGAGCCGCCCACGAGGATGACCTCGTCGATGTCGCCGGCCGCCAGACCCGCGTCCTTGAGCGCCTGCTCCACGGGCTTCTTGACGCGGTCGAGCAGATCCTTCGTGATGCGCTCGAACTCGGCACGCGTCAGCGTGTAGTCCAGGTGCTTCGGGCCGGAGGCGTCGGCCGTGATGAACGGCAGGTTGATGTTGGCCTGCGTGGTGGAGGACAGCTCCATCTTCGCCTTCTCGGCAGCTTCCTTCAAACGCTGCAGGGCCATCTTGTCCTGGCGCAGGTCGATGCCGTTCTCGGCCTTGAACTTGTCGGCCAGCCAGTCGATGATGCGCTGGTCCCAGTCGTCGCCGCCCAGGTGGTTGTCGCCTGCGGTGGCCGCAACCTCGAACACGCCGTCGCCCAGCTCGAGCACGGACACGTCGAACGTGCCGCCACCTAGGTCGAACACCAGGATCTTCTCGTCCTTGTTCGTCTTGTCCAAGCCGTAGGCCAGCGCGGCGGCCGTGGGCTCGTTGATGATGCGGAGCACTTCGAGGCCCGCGATCTTGCCGGCGTCCTTCGTGGCCTGGCGCTGCGCGTCGTTGAAGTACGCGGGTACCGTGATGACGGCCTGCGTCACCGGGGTGCCAAGCTGCTTCTCGGCGTCGTTCTTCAGCTTCTGCAGCACCATGGCGGAGATTTCCTCCGGGGTGTAGTCCTTGCCGTCGATGTCGACGACCGCACGGCCGTCCTTGCCCTTCTGCAGCTTGTAGCTCACGGTCTTGCGCTCTTCCGGCGTCTCGTCGAACGAGCGGCCGATGAAGCGCTTCACGGAGGACACGGTGTTCTCCGGGTTGGTGACCGCCTGGTTCTTCGCGGCCTTGCCGACGACGCGCTCGCCGTCCTTGCGGAAGCCTTCGACGGACGGCGTGGTGCGGTCGCCTTCCGCGTTCACGAGAATTTCGGGCTCGGAGCCCTCCATGACCGCCATGGCGGAGTTCGTGGTGCCCAAGTCGATGCCGAGAATCTTAGCCATTATCGTTCCTCTCTGTTGGAGTTGTTACCTAGTTCGTCGTGCTCGGTGGTTCGCGTTCTATGCAAAGAGGCGCGCTTTCGCGCACCCGTTCGCCGTCCGAACATCGGGCGGCGGCGTTAAGCTCTTTGCCACTCAATCTTCTTTCGACGTTTTGCACTATATAATCTAAGTCTCTTGTTGTCAAGTTATTTCATATATCAATGTAGATGTTTTGTAACAATGCAAACTATACTCATGCCGAAGCGATGCGGACGGCGCGATAGCGAGCGTTACGGCCCTTGCATGCGTTCGTTTACTACACGATTCCCGAACGGTCCGCATGTGTGCGAAGGATGGAGGGAAGCCACCTGAACGTAAAAGAGCCCCCGCTCCGTTCGGAAGCGGGGGCTCTTCGGCCGATTGGGTATCGCCGGATACCCTGCGACGAGCGCTAGTCTTCGACGACCTCCGGGATGGCGCCCATGGGGCACTCCTCGACGCAGTCGCCGCATGCGATGCAGGCGTCCTCGTTCACGACGTCGGCCTTGCCGGCAACCACTTCGAGCACTTCCTGCGGGCAGGCGTCAACGCAGATACCGCAGCCAATGCACTCATCGGCATCGATAACCGGGTGAGACATGTCATTCTCCTTCTCGTCCGAAAACCCGCGGAACACGGGCAACTTCCCCAAAAACTTACTGCCCGCAAGATACCATGGTTCCCTGCAAATGCAAGAAAAAACGACGATTTTTCAGGGTGCGGTATAAAAATGTTCACCAGCACGTCGCAGGCCGCCCGCCAAAGCGAGCCGCGCTTGCGAACCGCGCTAGCAAATCCTCGGCAGCTGTTCGCCTACGAGCATGTCCAAGATGCGCGTTCCGCCGAACGCCGTGCGCAGGAACACCTTCGAACCTCGATCGGGCTGCGAAGCGGCCACTTCGCCGATGACGGCGGCGTCGGCTCCGTAGCGGTTCGCGCGCATGGCAGCGAGCGCGGCGTCGGCCTCTTCGGCCGCCACCACGCACACCATCTTGCCTTCGTTCGCCACCTGCAGCGGATCGTAGCCCAGCATCTCGCAGGCTCCAAGAACCGCCGGCTTCACCGGCACGGCGTCTTCGTCGACCGTGATGTCGGTGCCCGACTGCGCAGCCAGCTCGTTCAGCGTGGAGGCCAGGCCGCCGCGCGTGGGGTCGCGGAAGCAGCGCGTATGCGGCGCGGCCGCCAGCACCTCCGCGATAAGGTGGTTGAGCGGAGCGGCGTCGCTTTCCAAATCGGACGAGAAGGACAGCGACTCGCGGCAGCTCATGATGGTGATGCCGTGATCGCCCAGCGTGCCGGTGACGAGCACCTTGTCGCCGGGGCGGCACTGGGCGCCGCCCAGCTCCACACCTGGGGCGAGCGTGCCCACGCCGCTCGTGTTGATGAACACGCCGTCGCCGTGGCCGCGGTTCACCACCTTCGTATCGCCCGTGACCAGCGCGACGCCCGCCTCGCGCGCGCATTCCGCCATGGAGGAGCAGATGCGCTTGAGGTCCTCGATGGGAAAGCCCTCTTCCAAGATGAAGCCGCAGCTGAGGTAGCGCGGCGTCGCGCCGCTCGTGGCCACGTCGTTCACCGTGCCGCACACGGCCAACCGTCCGATGTCGCCGCCGGGGAAGAAATGGGGCGTTACCACAAAGCTGTCGGTGGAGAAAGCCAGCCGCTCGCCCGATGCCGGCGTCGGCAAAACGGCGGCATCGTCGCCGCGTAGAAGCTCGTCGCCCGCATAGGCGGCGAAGAACACGTCGTCGATGATGCGCTTCATCATCGTCCCGCCGCTGCCGTGGCCGAGCATGACCGTGGTGTCCATAAAGCTCCAATCATCGAACTTTGTCATCTTGAGCGGAGCCGCGCAGCGGCGCAGTCGAAGGATCCCGTGCGGCGTTAGCCATGATATCTCCTGCTAACGCCGCACGGGATCCTTCGACTGCGGCCTACGGCCTTCGCTCAGGATGACAACACACTATATATGCTGCCCGGTGGTGGTGACCACCAAGCGGCCGTTCTTCACGCCCTTCGTGCCCAGGATGAGGTTCGCGATATCCTGCACGAGGCCCGTCTCGCCGCGCAACACGATGACTTCGAGGCAGTTGTGCTCGTCGAGGTGCACGTGCATGGACGACACGATGGAGTCGAGGTATTCGTGCTGGATGGCGTGCAGCTTCTCCTGCAAGTCGCTGGCGTGGTGGCTGAACACGATGGTGAGCGTGCCCATGACCTCCGTGCCGGGCGTCGCGCATTCCTCTTCCACAAGCGCATCGCGCACCAGATCGCGCACGACTTCGCTGCGATTCTTCGCCAGGCCGCGACGCGCGACGAGCCGGTCGAACCGCACGAGCAGGTCCTCGGGCATCGCCACCGAAAATCGCATGAGGTCGTTGCTCATGAGCGCGCCTTAGACCAGGTTGACGGTGACGCCGCCAGCTGCCTCGGCATCGTCCTCGAGCGCGTCTTTCGCCTCGTCGAGCAGCGCGCGCACGTCATCGAGCATCGCCTGAGCGGCGTGCATCTTCTCGGACACGGTGGCGAAGCCGGCGTCGCCCGCCATATGTCCCAGCGTGTGCGCCCAGCGGCGCTCCAGCTTCAGGTGGTCGTCTATCTGCTCGATCATCTGCTCGAATTGCCCGGTGTTCACTCCGTTGGTGCACATAACATGCCTCCTGTATCGTTTTGCGGCGACCGCCCATACGCGCGTCGCCGTTTCCGTTTGTTCTTGCTATCATGATCGTTATACGTGGAACGCCCGGCGACTGCAAGGGACAGTGTGAAAAATTCCGCAAAAGGTAACATGTACGAGGCGACGCTCGAAGAGACGCGGGAGCTGTTCGCGCCCTATCTGGAAGGCGCGCCCTCCGGCGTGGTGTGCGTCGTTGCGGCGCGGGCGCTCGGCGACCAGGCGCTAGGAGCCCTTGAAAGCTCGGCGGCGGCGCTGGGATACGGACGCTCCTGCTGCATGTACGCCACGTTGCGCCCCGTGCATGCGGAAGACGATGCTGCGCTCGACAGCCAGGCGCTGTTCTTGCTGATGGAAGGGCTTGACCCGCTGGTCGTTGTCGCGGCTGACGCCGAGGCGGCCCGGGCGCTCGGCGGCGCGTACCGGCAAGACGTTCCCGTCGACGCGCCCTGCCGCCTGTTCGGCCGCGACGCCGTGGCGTTCACCTCGTTCGAAGGCATGCTGGACGATCCGCAGAGCAAGCAGGCCGCCTGGGCCCTGCTGAAGAAGCTGCCGAGGTTCGGCGAACGCTAGAGACAGGTTTGCGTCGAGCGCCGCCGGGGGCTTAGCGACTGCTGCAGGTTGGCCGACATCCTTGCCTTGAGCGGGTCGAGCCGCTTCGCTCGACCCGCATTTCCACGGTGCGCTTACGCGGTCACCACGCGCTCGGCGGCGTCCAGCAGGTCGTGCACCTCGTCTACCGTCTCGGCCTCGGCGTACACGCGCACGAGCGGCTCGGTGCCAGAGGGGCGCATCATGACCCACGCGTCGCCCTCCAGGTAAAACTTCACGCCGTCGCGGCGGTCGACGTCCACGACCTTCTTGCCGCACACCTCGTCGGGCGCGTAGCCGGGCACGACGCTGGCGCGGAAGTTCGCCATCTGCTCCTCGGTGATCTTCAGGCCGCGGCGCTCGAACTCCAGCTTGCCCACCTTCTCGAACATGTCGTCCACCAGCTGGCCCAGGCTCATGCCGCGCTGCGCCATGGTCTCGGCCAGAAGCAGCGCCATGAGCAGGCCGTCGCGCTCCATGACATGGCTAGGGATGCCGATGCCACCCGACTCCTCGCCGCCCAGCATGACGTCGCCCTTCTCCATCTCGGCGTAGATCCACTTGAAGCCCACCGGCGTGCTGGTGAGCTCCAGCCCCAGGCGCTTGCACTGGCGCGCGAGCATGGCCGACGCCGTGATGGTGGACACCACGCGGCCGCGCTGGCCTTTGTCCTCGGCCAGGTGGGAAACGAGCAGCGTGATGATGCGGTGCGGGTTCACGAAGTTGCCGTGCTCGTCCACCGCGCCGATGCGGTCGGCGTCGCCGTCGTTGATGAAGCCGGCGTCGAAGCCCAGTTCGGGCACCTTGGCGATGCAGCGGTCGACCCAGGGCGGAATGGGCTCGGGGTGCAGACCGTCGAACGTGGGGTCCTCGGCGTTGTTGATCTCGCACACCTCCACGCCCAGGTCGCGCAGCAGCCCGGCGAGGTGCTTGCGGCCCGCGCCGTACAGCGGGTCCACCACCACGCGCAGGTTCGCGTTGCGGATGGCTTCGGCATCGACGCCCTTTTTGAGGGTGTCGAGATAAGCGGTCATGAGGTCGGTTTCCTCGCAGGCCCCGCGCGCGTCGGTGGCGGTTTCGGGCAGCACGGCCTCCACGCGGTCGGTGAACTCCTTGCCTGCCGCGCCGCCGTCGGCCATGCGCAGCTTCACGCCCAGGTACTCGGCCGGGTTGTGGCTGCTGGTGAGCATGATGCCGCCCACCGCGTCGGCGTCCTGCGCCACCGACCAGCACAGCGTGGGCGTGGGGCAGTAGTCCTGCGTGAGCAGCGCGCGGAAGCCGTGAGCTGCCGCGACCTCGGCTGCGAGGCGCGCGTAGGCGTGCGCGTCTTGGCGGCAGTCGTGCCCCACGATGAGGGTGCCGGGGGCGTCGGCCGGGCGGCCGGCCGCAACGGCGTCCTCCTTGAAGATGTGGGCCGCTGCGTCGACGACGCGCACCAGGTTGTCGTTCGTGAAATCTTCACCGATGATGGCGCGCCATCCGTCGGTGCCGAAGTGTATGTCTGCCACTGCTTGTCCTTTCCACATGGGAAGCTTCGAGGGCGAGCGGAAAACCGCGCTCGCCATGTTCTCGTATTATAGTCAATGGCTTCGGCGCGCGGCCGAATCTAGCCAAGTCGATGCAGGATCATCATCGACCTCGCAAAAACATCGGGAAAACCCAAGGCGAAGCGAAGGACCCGAAAAAAATCCGAAGGACCGGAAGAGTCTGAAGAGTCTGAAGAGTCCGAAGGATCAGAAAACCGAACTCAATTTTTCAGTGATCAAAAAATCATCGCCGTTATTTGGCGATCGGAACAGCATCGCTGACTTTTGTCGATCGAAGAACCATCGTCCGTTTTTGTGGTGCTCGGGGAATCGTCATCGTTTTTGCGATGCTCGAGGTTGGGAAGTCGCCGCTCATTTTTTGGTGGTTGAGAAACTCATTGCCGTTTTTTCGGCTGTCTTTTTTGGATGCCGATTTTCGAAGCGCAGCTCTTTTTTGGTTCCGGAAATATCATGCCGAAATTTTGAGTGCTTCCTTGATAGTTAGCTCAGAAGAGGTGGCTCTAAGGATGTGATTCCCCCGACGCGCCGTCGGAATGTTTCACGTGAAACGAAGGCCGAACGCAGATCGAGGCCGCAGGGGGGAGCGCGGCCTCGATCTGGACGAGTGAAGAGAGAAAGAGTGGAGGAGTTTTTCTCTTGCTCGCGGCATATCTTATCGGACTAATTATACTTTGTCAAGAATATCTTTGCTTTCGGATAAATAATATTTCATGCGTGTTGCGCAAGCGTTACGCCTCGTTAGCTACTGTGTTGCTTTCGACGAGGACGTTCCTCACCCGCTTCGTTGCCGTTACAATATCCGCGACGGACAAGCTCACACGCGGCGCAGCGGCGCCGGAAACGAAAGCGAGAATTGCCATGGCGAACAAGAGCCTTGCGAAGGATCATGCCGACACCTGCGTACTCGTCACCGGGGGCGCCGGCTTCATCGGCAGCCACACGTGCGTCGAGCTGCTGAACCAGGGATACCGTGTGGTCGTGGTGGACGATCTGAGCAATTCGAGCGAAGTCGCGCTCGACCGCGTGCGGCGCATCACCGGCGTGGACGACGACCGGCTCGCCTTCTACGAGGCGAACGTGCTCGACCGCGCGGCGCTCGCGCAGGTTTTCGAAGAGCACGACATCGATGCCATCATCCACTTCGCTGGTTTCAAGGCCGTGGGCGAAAGCGTGCAGAAGCCGCTCGAGTACTACTGGAACAACTTCGCCGGCACGCTCGTGCTGTGCGACGTGGCGCGCGACCACGGCGTGAAGAACATCGTGTTCTCGTCGAGCGCCACCGTGTACGGCGAGCCCGAGTTCATCCCCATAACCGAGGATTGCCCGAAGCACGAGGCCACCAACCCGTACGGCCAGACGAAAAGCATGCTCGAGCAGGTGCTCACCGACCTGTACGTGGGCGACAACGAGTGGAACGTCGTGCTGCTGCGCTACTTCAACCCCATCGGCGCGCATGAGAGCGGCTTGATCGGAGAGGACCCGAAGGGCATCCCGAACAACCTGCTGCCCTACGTGGCGCAGGTGGCCGTGGGCAAGCTGGAGCGCGTGGGCGTTTTCGGCGACGACTACCCCACCCACGACGGCACGGGCGTGCGCGACTACATCCATGTGGTCGATTTGGCGCGCGGGCATGTGGCGGCGCTCGACTGGATGGGCGGCAAAGTGGGAACCGGCAAGGCCGACACGCTCGGCACCCTCTCCGGAGAGCCGGCCGACGATGGCACGCGCCGCGGCGTGGGTATCTTCAACCTGGGCACGGGCACCGGCTCGAGTGTGCTCGACGTCATCCACGCTTTCGAACGCGCGTGCGGCAAAACGCTGCCCTACGAAGTGAAGCCGCGCCGCGCGGGCGACGTCGCGGTGAATTACGCCGCGTGCGACAAAGCCCGCGAGGAGCTGGGATGGACGGCCGAGTACGACCTCGAGCGCATGTGCGCCGACGGTTGGCGTTGGCAGTCGCAGAACCCGAACGGCTACGCCACGGCCTAACACGCGGAAACGCGAAGCGCTTCGACTCGATTGCAAGGCCCTCGGCACACGAGCCGGGGGCCTTGTCTTTTGCGGGCCCCCGGGTTAGCGGTGCGTCCGCTTTTCCTGGTACATGGCGCGGTCGGCGGCATCGAACAGCTCTTGATACGTCGTTCCATCGCTGGGATAGCGCGCCACCCCCACGCTGAGAGTGACCGGTACGCCCATATCGCGCGAAACGATGGCCACGCGGTCGCGAAGCGCCGTGCGCTTCGCCGCGATGGCATCCGCGTCCTCCGCGCCCGCCGCGAACGCGACGAACTCGTCGCCGCCTACGCGTCCCACAGGATCGTCGCGGCGGAACACGTCGAACAATGCTTCCGCGATGGCAACCAGGGCCTGGTCTCCCATGCTGTGCCCGCAGCTGTCGTTGATCTGCTTGAAGCGATCCACGTCGATCACGAACAACAGCCCGCTATCATGCTGGAGGAGCGCCTCGGCGATCCGCTCCTCCGCGGTGACCTTGTTGAGCGCTTTCGTCAACCCATCCATCTGGGAGCGCATGGTAAGCTGCTCTTCCAAAGCGCGCTGCTGGGTGACGTCGACCATTTTTCCCACGACGGCGTACGGTTCGGAACCTTCGTACAAATACCGGAAGGTGATCGAGAACCAGCGGTACTCGCCGGTGAGCACGCGCACGCGGACGGTGGACTCACGCGTCTCGCCCGGCGGCGACGGATGCTTCAGCACCTGGTCGATCTCGGCAAGATCGTCTTCGTGGAAGTCGACGAGTTTCAGATCCCGTTCCAGATAGCGCTCCCGTCGCAGGCTGTCGAGCGCAAACACGTTGCGGGCGTTGGGAGTGAGCTCCAAAACGTCGTCGGCGTAGGAGTACTCGAACAGCACCGTGTCGGAAAATTCCGCGAGCACCGCGTAGCGCTCGGCCTCCCGCAGCGCACGACGCCGAAAACGGCCGATGACGAGCGCCACCACGATGCAGGAGATGGTGCTGACAACGATGAGCGCCGCTCCGGCGAGCACGGTGTCTTGCAAGATGACCTGGGAGTGCTCGGCGATCGTGTTCTCTTCGGTGAAGTTGACGATGGTCCAATCGTTCACGTTGAGCCGTACGGACGTGAAGAACAGCATCTTGCCGTCACGCTGCCCGATGGACACCGTGGCGACATCGTGCTCGTTTTCCACGTTGGCGCGCATCTCTTCCACGGTGGGTTCAGAGAACCCGTTGTCGAGCAGAACGTCGTACAGGTTGAGGCCGTCGTAGGCCTCCGATTCTCCCGAGTCGATGATGATGGTGCCGTCGCCCTTCATGAGCACGGACCCCAGCAGTATCACCTGCGATTTGATCTGGTTGGTCTCGATGAGGGTGTGCGCATCGACCACGCTGCGCAACACGCCCACGACTTCGCCGTCTTTCGTCACCGGTTCGGCGATGCTGTAGAAGTACCCGTCCAACCGGTTCGACTTGCGAACCTCCGACACCACGTCCTGACCGGCCTCGAGCATCCTGAGCGTTTCCCTATCTCTCGCGTGTTCGGAGGATTCGTCGACCCCCTCTTCGAGCGACGCGATCGAGGAATACGTCACCCGATACGACCCGCGCTCGTTCCACGTATCCAAAAACTTCGAGAACGCCTCACCTTCAGGATCGACGTCGGACGACTCCGCCAACGTTCTGATAGTCGATATCGTGTTGCGGATCTCGCTCATCGATGATTCCACCTCGACCTTCTGCGCCGTGGTGAAATCGTTCATCCCCTCACTCGACATCTTGTAGAACTCGCTGTTCAGAGACGCGGAGTACGCTGAGAACACACCGTAGATGATAAGCCCCACAACAAGGATCGGCGCAGCGAAAAGAATGACCGACCGCGGAGAGTCGAACAGGCGGCGCCTCTGCCGCTTGCCCGTCGTGCTATCGCCCCGCTCGCCCATCAGGTACCTCTCCTTAGCATCTTCCTATCAGCCGTCAAGCGCGAAGGCCCCGGCTTTCGGCCGCATCGCGGAGCCGCCAGTATGCATCGACCGAATCGAAAAGACAAGGTCGCTGAAAAAGCGGGTACGGCCCGTTACGCGGCGGCGCCCACCCCCTGCGATGCCGACGGGGTGGGCGCCGATTGCGCTGTCGAGTCAAAGCTACGCGGCGTATCCGCCGACGTCGGCCGCATCGGAATAGCCCGAGTAATCGCCGTCGGAGTAATCCTCGCCGCCGTAATCGTAACCGGTGCCGGAATCGGCAGAAACGTTGCCGTACCCGTAATCCGGATCGTAGGTTGGGTCGTAGTCCGAATCGTAACCATTGCCGCTGCTGTACGAATCGTTGTAATAGCCCGATCCCCCCGAACTGCCGGTACCCGACGAGTACGAACTACTCGAACCAGAGGAGTAGCCCGGACCGGAGCCCGTCACGCCTACGATGGGGCTCGGGTCGCCGCCTTCTTCGATCACCTTCATCATCTGCTTCGTGGCGGTGGGGTCGTTCAGCACGTAGGATTGCCCGTCCACCAGCTCGTTCATGAACACGGTGGGAGCCATGGCCGAATACACCGTCAAATCGCCCTTGCCCTTGAACTGCTCCGCCAAAGCAACGATGTCGGTGACCGAAAGGTCCGTCGTCACGCATTTCGCCGCGCTCTGGACAATGCCGGGAAGCTCGGTGACGGGCATGTCGAGCACTTTGTTGACCAAGGCCATGATGAGCTTGCGCTGGTTGGCCGTGCGCGTGAAGTCGCCGTCGGCATAGGCGCGGCTGCGGGCGAATACGAGCGCCGCTTCGCCATTGAGGTGCTGCGGGCCCTCTTCGATGATGATGCGCTGGCCGTTCGGATTGTCCGTGGTGTTGTCGGCGTCTGTGTCGTCGATGCGCTCGTCAACCTCCACGTCCACGCCGCCCACGGCGTCCACGAGTTGGATCATGCTGTCGAAGTCGACCTCGGCATAGTGGGAGATGTCCACGCCAAGTAGCTGGCTGGCTTCCCTGATGGTGGACGAGACCCCTCCGTAGTTGTAGGCCGCGTTGAACTTCGCCCGGCCTACGCCGTCGATCTCAATCATGGTGTCGCGCGGAATGGACACGAGCGAGGCCTGGTTTTTCGTGGGATCGACGTACACGACGATGTTCGTGTCGGAACGCGCGCCGTCCTCGTCGCTGCCCACGCGGGCGTCGGAGCCCACGAGCAGCATGTAAAACGGTTCGTCGAAGCTTTTCTTCGGAGCGAGAACGTCTTGGATGGCCTGCATCTCCTCCGACGTCTTGTTGCCGGAAAGCTCGCTGTTGATGGAGTTGACGTACAGGGCGAACGCCGTGCCGCAGCCGACGACGGCCACGAGAACGGCGGCGAGCACGCCGATGGCGATTTTCTTGCCGCGCCCCATGCGCCTGCCTGCGTTGCGGGAGTACTGGGGGTTGTTGCGGGAGTACTGGCTTGCCGCCGTTTGCCGCGAGTACGCGGTGTTGGCGCTGCGTCCCTGGCTGCCGGGCGTGTAGGCCGACCGATACGCCGAAGGGCTCGCCTGCTGCCCGCCCCGGGAGAACTGCTCGGCCGTCCCCCGCGAGGCGATGCGCCCCGACTGAGCCGCTTTCGTCGAGCGAACGGCACGCGCAGACTGAGGGGCGCGCGACGAGCGCGCGACCGGTCGGTTGGTGCGAGAGTTTCGTGACGCCATGTACTTCTCCTCAACAGCCACGGCCCCGCGGCGCTCCTGCGCGACGCGAAGCCGGCGGGCGCGCCGCCGCCGATTTTCCCGATGGCGTCGGCCGCGCAGGCGAAGCTCGCGTCAAACGAGCGCCGATCCGCGCCGCCGCGGTCCCACCCGGGCGACGTTCGCTCCATCGTCCGAGGTGGTATGCGCAAACCGCACAACATACCCGTATATTCTAACACCGATGGGCGATTCGCCATAAAAAGGGCATGGCGTAGGGACAAACCATTCACAGCCAAGCATTTCTCGGGAATTCGCCAAAACGTATTCTTACGGTTACATCATAAGCCTCAAGAGCCGCTAGGCTTTTGCCCATGGTGAACAAAGTCGGACAGACGACGGACGTTTTGCACGCGAATCCAGGCGAGGGAAGCGAAGTTTCCAGCGTGTTGGGCCGCAACGTCACGCGTTTGCGCAAGCAAGCCAAGATCACCAAGCAGAAGTTCGCCCTCATGGTGAACGTGGGCCGGCCCTTCCTCAATCGCATCGAGAACGGCACCGCCGATCCGCGCCTTTCCGTCATCCTCCGGCTCGCCGCCGCGTTGGACACCACGCCGCAAGAGCTGCTGACCGACCGCAGCGACATCCCTGCTAGAAGCGACGTCTCACCGCGCCATGCGCGTCTCGGCTGATTGCCCTTCCTCCGGCGAAGCGGTTTTCGCGCGCCGCCTGAGCAAAAGGTAGACCAGCCCGCTGCCGAGACTGCCGCCTGCAGTGTCAACGAGCCAATCAACCGGATCGCACATACGTCCCGGTACGAACAGCTGATGGAACTCGTCGCTCGCGCCGTACAAGCTGGCGCATGCGATACCCACGAGGCAGGCGCGACGCAGCGGCATATGGCAGTGCAATGCGTTCGCCAACAGCGCTCCGAACAGCGTGTACTCGCAGAAATGGGCGAAGGAGGACACCACGTCCGCATCGGGGCCCAGCACGTTGGCTTGCAGAGCTTTCAACTCTTGGAACAGATACGAAAACGGTCCTAGATCGTGGTCGAGGCCGGTGTCGGTGTTCGACGACATGAAGAATATGAAGCAGGCCCACAGCACGACGAGCGCCCAGCTCGCAACAACGAAAGCCGTCGGTTTCCTTGACATGGCAGCATTCCCTTCTTGGTGGTTCTTCACAGCTGATCGATAAGGCTGCGCAGCTTGTGCACGAGGCCTTGGGGTATCGGCACGTTGTCCCGGGCCATAGCCTGTGCGTCCTCGACGCATTTGACGGCCGTCTGCAGGGCGCGGCGGGCATCGTCCTGCGTCTTGGGGCGCAGCTCGCGGATGCGCGCCTTGAGCTGCGCGGGGGTGAGTTCGTCGCGTTGGTATTGGACGAACAGGTCGGACTGGCGTGGGGCGGGAAGCTCCGATATCTCCTTGAGCGTGAGCGGGTCGATAAGCCCCGTGGAAGCTTCCGTACGCCAGTTCTCGTCGAGTTCGCCGGTGAGCTTCTCGGCCTGCTCGCGCGCTTCGCGCATGCGCCGCTCGGCGGCTATGGCCCGTTTGACCGTGGCCGCGCTCACCGCTTGGCCGGTCTCTTCCGTGACGATGCGGGCGATGATGTCGTTCGTGCGCACGCCCTTGAGCGACGGGTCGGCGGCGCGCAAAGCCGGCACCTCTCGGCCGATGGCGGCATAGCGCGCGCCGCGTTCCTCTTGCGACAGGCGGCGGGCGACGAGGTTCGTCACGTTCAGCAACACGGTGGCCTGGCTGTCGTTCAAGCCCTCCACCAGCGTCACCGGCAGCTCGCCGTAGGCCAGCGGGTCGCGCTCGGCCAGCCGCCGGTACGCCTCGAGGCGGCGGTGCCCGGCTATCATCTGGTATGATCCGTCGCCCAACTGCCGAACGAGGGGAAGCTGGCCCAAGCCGTCGGACGCTATGGAGGCGACGAGCTCGGCAAGCTCGTCTTCGTCCATGGAGTAGTCGTTGTCGGGATGCGACTCGATCACGTCGAGGGGCAGCGACAACGTCGTGTACGACGAGCGCGTGGAAGCGTTTCGGCCCATGGCCGCCTACTCCATCAAGCCGACGAGGTCGCTCGGAGCGTCTATCAAAAGATCGGGCGCCGCCGCCCGCAAACGCTCGACGTCGTGGTACCCCCACGTCGCCGCCACGGCATGCGTGCCGGCGTTGCGCGCTACCGCCACGTCGCCCGTCGAGTCGCCCACGTAGGCGGTGCGCTCGGGAACGGATCCGAGCTCCGCTATCGTGCGCAGCAGTCCGGCGGGGTCGGGTTTGCGCGGTATGTCGGCGCGCTCCCCGTGCGCGACGGAGAACAACCCGGGCAGATAGGTTCCGATGACGTCTTGCACGCCCGCATCGAACTTGTTCGACAGCACCGCCAGCTTCGCGCCGCGGCGCTTGAGTTCGGCCACGGTCTCGGGGATGCCGGGATAGGCTTTCGTCAGCTTGTGGCCGTACTGGGGGTAGAGCTCCTTCCAACGGTCCATAGCGCCCTCGACGGCTTCTTCGTCCGCATCCGCGGGAACGGCTTGGTACATGAGCGCCTTCACACCGTTGCCCACGAAGCTGAGTATCTCAGCGGTGGTCCGCTCGGGGAAGCCGCATTCGCGCAGCACCGCGTTGGTGAGAGCCACGAGGTCGGGCAGCGTGTTGAGCAGCGTGCCGTCGAGATCGAACACGAAGGCGTCGATGCGCGACGAGGCGCCGGCATCGGTGCGCGTGGAAGGAGCGTTTGCGTTTTCCATGGCGTTACCTCGGCTCATGATACGAAAAATCCAAGCCGCAGCTTGGATCGTGGTTTGTTATGGAGCGGGTGACGGGACTCGAACCCGCGAATACAAGCTTGGGAAGCTTGGGCCTTACCACTTGGCGACACCCGCACTATCATGAATTATAACCTTACATTCCCCCATCTTTGAAGAAGATCAGCGAATAATCCATCTATGGACCGTGGCGCAGGCTCCGAACCGGTCAAGATCGCGTTGGTGCGGCCCTCGGGGCGAGCCGCGCTTCAATCCGACGCGTCCGAAGTCTCCAGGCCCCGCTCGAACGCGTCGACGTAGGCGTCGACGTAGCGTGCCGCGGCTTCGATGTCCTCCACCTCGAGCTCTTTCAGAGCAGCGTTCTCCAAGCTATGGAGTTCTGAGAAAACACCGTCGCAAAAACGCAGGCCATCCTCGGTTAGAGAGACCACTTTCGCCCGTCCGTCCGCAGGCGAACCGGATTCTCCAACATACCCTCTTTTCTTCAGGTTCGAAAGGATCGATCCCACCGTTTGCTTGGGAAGCCACAGCGCCTCGCTGATAAGGCGCTGGCCGCACGGCTCCTTAGCATAGCGGATGACCATCAACACCAGCAGCGAGTTGAAGTTGAGCCCGTGCCGCTTCGCGAACCGCTCGTAATGCGCAAGGCTCTTCAGAAGCACTTGGTTCAATCTCAAAGTCGGCAGGAAGTAGCTGTCGGGCAGGCCCTCGCTGTACATCGATTGGACGCTGGTGAGGAAATCGTCGCGGAAGGCCTCCGCATTCTCTCCTCCGGCGTTGCCTTTTGTCGACATGGCTCTCCTTCCTTTCAAGGCCGGGAGGAAAGCCCGGCCAATTGCTGCTGCCATTATCCCCGTTCGCAGGGTTCGTTGCACCAAGGTCGTTCGAACTACAAAAAATTGACTGATTTCGGTTTATTTCTATGGACTTCCGGCTTTTACTTTGTTAGGCTCATATAGTCCGAATTCAGTCTATTAGAAAGGGATGCTATGTCAGATCTTGTGCACATGAGTCCTGCGACGCTCTCAAAGGGGCGCTTGTGGGCAGCTCTGGTGGTGATATTGTTCGGGCAGTTCATCGTGTCGATCGACCTGACGGTGCTCAACATCGCGCTACCGGACCTCACGAAGGACTTGAAACCCACGTCCGACCAGCTCCTGTGGATCGTCGACGTGTACTCGCTCGTGCTCGCGGGCCTGCTGGTGGCAACCAGTTCGCTTTCCGACCGGTTCGGCAGGAAGCGCACGCTGCTCACCGGCTTCTTCCTGTTCGGGGTGGGGTCGCTGCTCATCGTGTTCGCCAACAGCCCCGGCTACGTCATCGCCATCCGCGCGTTTCTCGGCGTGGGCGGCGCGCTCATCATGCCCGTCACCGTGTCGATGATACGCAGCATCTTCCAAAACGCGAAGGAGCGCGCCTTCGCCGTTGCGGCGTGGTCGGCCATCGGCGCGCTCGGCATGGCCACCGGGCCGCTCATCGGCGGCTTTCTGCTCGAGCACTTCAACTGGCATGCGGCGTTCCTCGTGAACGTGCCGCTCATGGTCGCGGCGTTCGCAGCCGGTATCTTCGTGCTGCCCGAAGTGCGCCTCAAGAAGCCCGGCTCGTTCGACATCCTCGCCTCCCTCATCTTCCTGGCCGGCATGGTGGCGTTCCTCTGGGGCATCAAGCACCTCGCCGCCGAGCTCGCGTTCGACACCCAAGGCGTCGCGGCAACCGTGGCCGGCGTGGTGCTGCTGGGCCTGTTCGTCTTCCGCTGCCTGCGCGCAAAGACGCCCGTCGTGGATCTATCGCTCTTCCGCAGCAAGCCCTTCACGGCTGGCATTATCGCCACCATGGGCAGCATGTTCGCCATGGCCACCCTACTCTACATGCTTTCCCAGTGGCTGCAGCTGGTGAACGGCGACGGCACGCTGGAAGCCGGCGCGAAGCTGGTTCCCATGGCCATCGCAAGCCTCATCGCCAGCGCGCTCGCCACGCCGCTCGCCATGAAGCTCCGGCCCCGCAACGTGGTTGCCGGCGGCATGGTGCTGGCGGCCGCGGCCATGATGATGCTCATGTTCTTCAGGGACGATCTGGAGCTACTGCCCGTCATGATATCCACCACGCTCGTGGGCGTGGGCACCGGCGCGCTGGCCATCGGGGCGTCGCTCGTCATGTGCGAGACGCCCGTCGAGAAGGCCTCGAGCGCGGGCAGCCTGCAAGAGATTTCCTACGACCTGGGCAACGTGCTGGGCGTGGCCATCCTGGGCAGCCTGGCCTCCATCATCTACCGTAGCGGGCTTCCCACCGGCGAGCTGCGCGCCATGGGCCTGGACGGCAAGACCATCGACGCCGCCGAGCAGTCGCTTTCCGCCACGTCGGTGATCGCCGAGCAGCTCGGCCTGCCCCAGCTGCTGCAGAAGGGCATCGACGCGTTCAACGACTCCGTCGTGATCACGTGCTTCGTCGGCGGCATCATCATCCTCGTAGTGGCCGTTATCGTGTGGGCGCTCATTCCGCGCGACGTGAAGATCACCGAGAACGAAGGCGAGCCGGACGATGGCGGCGCCCTGCCGGACGCGGGCGACTCCGCGAACGCCAACGGCTCCGCGACCGGCACCGCCCTCGGCAGCGGCAACCTGACCGGCACCGGGCTGGCTGGCGGCAACGTCGCCGGCGGCGGGGCTCCTTCGGCAGCGAAGGCGGCGCAAGCTCCCTTGTCCGCTTCCCTCGGCGCCCCGATGGCGGCCGCCGCGCCGATCAACGCCCGGAACCTCTTGGACGAGAACAGGGAGCCCTCGATGGGTGGCGCCGGGCTGGCGTGCGCTGCACCTGCGGAAACGCAGCTGGTGGCGCCTGCGCCGGGCGTGCTCAGCATACCGGTCAAGACCGAGACGCTGATCGAGATGGATTCCGTCTGCCAAGAGCTCGGCATCAGCATGGGCACGGCCTTCAGCCTCTTCGCCACCAAGGTGGCGCGCGAGCGCCGCATTCCCTTCAAACTCGCCGTCGACCCCTTCTACACCGAAGAGAACCTTGCCCACCTGCGCAGCTGCGTGCGCATGCTGAACGAGGGCAACGGCGTGCAAGAAGTGCGCAGGAACATCCGCGTTTGGGCGCCGAAGGCTTGGAACGACTACAACCGCATGCGCTTCGACGACAACGATCGGCACCGGCGCATCAAAGACATCCTCAAGGACATCGAGAAGAACGGGCCCAAAAAGAGCGGCGGCAAGCCCGAACCTCTGACCGGCGAGTTGACGGGCCTCTGGTCGCGGCGCATCGACAAGCGCGGCAAGCTGGTCTTCCGGCTTGTGAAGGGCAATGTGGAAATCGTCTCATGCGCGCCGTGGGCATCGCGCCGCGCATGAGCGCACGGCGAATGCGGCCGGCGCGCGCAACGCCCGAAAGCGCCGGCCGATGAAACCCCGAGCCTTGATCCCCGATAGGAAGGAACGAAGACGTATGAAAAAGAAAGCGACCTTGATCGCGCTGTGCGCATTGAGCTTGACCATGGCCTGCGTGCTCGCCGGATGCGGGGCGAGCCTCGATCGCGAGATCACCGTGGAGGGCATGACGCTGAAGGTGCCGTCGAACTGGGTGGAGACGTCTGACGAGGAGACGACCTCGGTCCTCGCCCTCTCGCGCCTCGAGGCCCCAAAAGCGGGCGCCGCAGGAAACGTCACGCCAGAAGGTGCTGTCGCAGGAACCGGCTCGGTGGAAATCGGTGCCGCAGCGACCGGCACCGCGATGGACGATCCTGCACACGACGATCCCGAAAAGGCCGAAGCAGAAGGCGAAAACACGACGGGAGACGTCTCCCCAAGCGACGAACTCGCCGTGACGGACGGCGTCGATGAGGTCGGGGCCGACGCGAGCCGGGTGATCTCCAACTCGCCAGGCGATGCCGCGTCGAACGGCTCCGCGGCAGCCTCCGGCGTCACACCAGGCGGGAACGTTGCGTACCGCGACGTGGACGAGGACAACGAAGACGAGCACAACGCCATAACCGTCTCGTACCTCCCGCTGGCGAAAAGCCCGGTGAAGTCCGCCCAAGAGGCCATCGCGCTCAAGCAGCTGCAGGCCGAACGGGAGTTCGGCGTCATCAACTGGGACATCGACAAGGAGAAGTCGAGCGTGATCGACGGTGCTCAAGTCACGAAGTTCGAGTACAGCTTCGAGAAGGAGATCGACCACGTGACGAAGAAGTACGAGTACAAGACCGTCTACGTCTTCAATGCCGGCATGTGCTACGAGATATCCGTCTACGGCGGCGCAGCTTCCCTTGACGACGTCGTGAACAGCATAGAGTTCTAATCTCCCCGCTCAGCAAGGAACATCATGGATGCAGCCGCGACGAACAGCCGAACCGAATCCCTTCCCTCCCTCAACCTACAGCTTCTGTTCTGGCTGTTCGTCGTCGCCTCTATCGCAGGGCTCGCCATCGAGACCGCCTTCCACGCAGTGGTGTTCGGCGGATACGAAAGCCGTCCGGGGCTCGTATGGGGCCCGTTCTCCCCCATTTACGGCACGGGGGCCGTTATGCTCACGGTGGTGGCCTCCCGTTTCTCCAGGCTGAACGCCCCGGCTATGTTCCTGGCCTCAGCGCTCATCGGGTCGGGTATCGAAGTGGCCACCGGGTGGCTCATGGAGGTTCTCTTCGGTGCGGTCGCATGGGATTACAGTCACCTACCCGGGAGCTTCGGCAGAAGCCTGAACTTGGGGTTCGCCCTCGTATGGGGAGCCCTTGGCCTCGCCTGGACGCGGATCGCCATGCCCTTTATCAACCGCGTCGCTCATAGGATCAATTGGAAGAGCGGGGTTGTTCGCGCCCTGAGCACGGCGGGCGCGGTGTTCATGGCCGTCAACATCGCGATCACCCTCCAGGTGTTTGCCCGCGAAAGCGCCCGAGCAGACGGCCTGCCCCCGGCAAATTCCATTGAACGTTGCATCGACGAACAGTTTCCCTCCGCTTGGACGCAGCAACGCTTTGAGAATATGAGCATCCGCGGCTCCCAGTCGCACTGATCGGGGTTTGCCGTTCGTTGTCGCGAACCGGACGCAAAACGACCCCGGACAAAGCCGGGGTCGCGGTTCTTTCGTCTGCGTTTGGAGGCGCCGAAGCTACTTCTTGGCAGCGCCGATGCGGCAGATGGTGGTGCCGCAGTCGGGGCACTTGCCCTTCGTGATGGGCTTGCCGTTCTTCGTCGTGCTCTCGACGGGATCCTGCATAATCTTCTTGGCCTTGCACTTGACGCAATACGCTTCGATAGCCATGGCTTCCAAACACCTTTCTTGTCTTTGTTGAAACGGGCGGCGAGCCCGCGTTAGATCACGCGAGATTCGTGGAGAATCTTACGAGAAACATACGGCCGACATTATACGGCACCGCACAAGGCGCGCGCCGGTGATGCCGGCGCGCTGCTAGATATTCTTTAACAACTCCATAACGAATTCTGCGTTGTTATTCAAAGTTTCTTCATCTATGTTCTCGAGAACGTCGTCACCCTGGGCGAAGAAAGCCGGCTTCGCTCCGTCCATGCCCGCAAGGTGCATGGCCTGGAACCCTTGCTTGATGGCTATCGAAGCCGCGCTGTCGTCCCACAGGATGGAAGCGGTGTCGATGGACAGGCCGGTGGCTTGCGACGCCTTCTTCGTGTAGCGCTTCATGCGCGACGAGGCCTTCGACTTGCGGTACATGCCCTCGCGGTCGATCATGCTGAGATCGCCGGCTCCGAGCGCATCGATATCGATGATGATGGAACCCCGCAGGTCCTGGTTGTGCTCGGCCAGGAAAGCGCGCATGCCTCCGTGCTGGGCAAGTTCCGAGCCGAGGGCGACGAACCACACCTCGGTGTTGATGTCGGGGTTGCGGAACTGGTAGATGTCCTTGAGCTCGGGCGGCGGCGTGCCGTCGTCTTGGCTATACGTCGGGATATCGTTTTCGAGCGGATCTTCGGGCATCGGATCGCTCGCGCGGCCCATGCGCAGCCGCGAGAAGCCGCCGCCGTTCCAGCGGCGACCCTCGTCGGAGCGGAACGCGTCATCGTCGTACTCTTCCACATCGTCGAGCGAGAAGTCGTCTTCGACGAAATCGGCCGACGAGCCACCGGAGGCGACCCCTGCGAACGTGTCCTCGGGACTCGCGGCGGCGAACGGCGCCAGATACGCGTCGTTCTCATCCTCTTCGAGGATATCGCCCCCGTCGATCGGCTCTTCGTAGTAGTCCTCTTGGTCGCCCTGGTCCTCGCGGAAGCTCTCCCAACCGCCGCGCGCCGCACCTGCGGTGCGGGCGTCGAAGGACTCGTCGACCTCGAGCCACTCCTGGGGCGTGGGCTCTTCTTCCTCCTCCTTGCGCTTGCGGAAACGCAGCTTGTCGAAGAAGCGATGCGCCCGCGATTTGGGCATGTCCACGTAACCGGTGCCGGCGAAGGCGCCGGTTTCGGTGTACTCGCCCTCGTACGCAGAGTCATCGGCGTCGTCGACGTAGATGTCGTCGGGGTCCACGTTCTCGAGCAGCTCGTCGCCCACGGGAGCGAAAGCGCCCGTGGCGCCGGCGGGAACGAACGCGCCCGCCGCGCTGACGGCGCCGTCGTCCTGACGGGCGATAGCACCCGACAACGAAGGAAGCGCGGCACGCAGGTCGGCGCGCTGCGGCACCGGGGCGGCAGGAGCGGAAACGTCCTCGGTCGGAGCGCCTGCAGAGGAAGGCTGCGCGGGATCGATGGACGGCAGCATGGTGAGCAAGCTCTTGGCCGCGCTCTTGCCGGACGTCTCCGCTTCGGCGAGCGGCGCGCGCTGCTTCGGCAACTCGGTGATGGGGGCCAGGTTGGCCGCGGACACGCCGATGTCGGGAAGCACGATGGGACGGCGGTGCGGTGCGGGGGCACCTTCCCTCCCCGCTGCGGGAGCTTGGCTCGCGGGGAGGGGCTGCTCCCCTTCTTGCGCGGGAAGTTGCTCGATGCGACCGCTGTCGCCGATGACGGCCGCCGTCACGTCTACGCGGTTCGAGGTTCGATTCACCTCTCCACGCTCCTCGAGCTTCTCGGCCTGCGCTTTTGCGGGATCGAGGAACGAGGGCATAGGCACGTCGCCCATCGGCGGAACGTCGCCAAGGCGCAGGTCGCTCACGTCGATCGGAGGCATGGCGCAGGTCGCGCCGGCATCGGAAGGTGCTTCACCGGGCGTCTCGAAGCGGATTTCGGGTATCGTCGCAGGTTGAGGCGAAGGAGCCGCGTCGGATGACGTCTCGGTGGGCATCGGAGCCTCGGCCTGGGGCTCGTTCGCAACGGCGCTGTCACGGGGCGCCTGCGGAGCCTTGACCTCCATGATGCCGTCCCTCACGGACTGCAGACGAGCTTCCATTTCGGACAAAGGCGCGTCGGTCTGCTCTTCGGGTGCGCTTTCGGTTTCGGCGAGCGCGGCGTCCAATGCATCCGCGTAGCGCGACCGATGCACCTGCTTGTTGTCGACGGGCTTCTTGGCTTTTTCCTGAGCCTTTTTGAACCAGTCCGGAACGCCGTCGGACGGGGCGGGCGCAGGAGCCGCAGGAGCAAAAGACGTCGGAGCGCCCGCTGCGGCGGCGGCCGTGTCCACGGCGTTTTTGGCAGCGGCTTCGGCGTTCGCGAGGGCAGCCTGCACCGTCTCGGGAGGGATGACGGTGAACGCTTCGCGCGTTTCGTCGCGCTGCGTCTGGAAATCGGCGTCGGTCGGCACCGCCAAAGGAGGCTCCTTCACCTGCACCAGGTTCTCGGCAAGGTCGGACGGAGAGCGCCCGCTCACCGGTTTTCCGGTGAGCGCCGCCACGGCCGCTTTCGCGGCCGCGAGGCGCGCCGCCTCGCTCTGCGGAGCCGGCTCGGGTGGTTTGACGTTGGATGCGGCGTAGACTATCTCGGCGCCTTCGGGCACGAGGCCCGCCGCGCGGGCGGCCTCCTCGCCGTGGACAACGGCCCCGTCGCCACGCTCCGCAAGGGCGGCGTCGCTCACGCGGCCGCGACCCACGCGGCGGGCCACGTCGAGCAGCACCGCAACGCCCGACGCGTTGCAGTTGGCAGCCTCGTTGTACGCGGCGAGCTTATGGAAAAGAGCCGCCAATACCGGCAACGCCACGAACAGGAGGGCGATGACCATGATCACGTTGAGAACGATATCGGTTACGCCCTCGGCATGGAGGAACAGTGTCAACCGCAAAACGAGCAAGAAGGGAACGAGAACCATGGCCCCCAGGTTGATCCAACGCAGCACGGGAAGCGCAGACACGAAGGGCGATTTCAGCTCCGAGCGCACCTTCCCGCTGTCGTAGCGCGCCACGAGAACGATCTTCCGGCGACGCGAGCCGCCTGTTTCGGCGGTGTAACCGGGCTCGTACTTCGCCACGATGTTCTGGCTGACGCCGCGGGCGAACGCTTTGGAGAGGATAGGACGGTCGAACACCTCGGCGGCCAACAGCAGCAGAGCGATCAGGGACACGACGAGGGCCGGAATGACCATAACCGACAGGAACAGAGCCAACACGGCCACGATCAAAGTGACCCCGCAGCAGATGGCCCGCGGCGCGTCGGCGCTGCCCGCACCGGTAAAGTCCTCGATAACCGCCGACAAGCCGGCTTCTTTCTGCATCTGCTCGGTGATGTAGAGCGCGGCCTGCTGCTCTTCTTCCGTCCCGGCCGGACGTGGCCCGATTTGTTGCGATAAATATGCAACGTGGTCTAGTATTTCCGGCATACCCTTTGCCTTTCGCTCACGATCTTGTGACATCCTACTAGGCATATATTCCGTCAGTATACGCTATTTGCTAGTCGTTCCCAAATAATCACGAAGAAACGCATCCGCTGATCCAGCTTGTGAACGAGCCGTTGAATACGTCTCGAAAATCGGGGCGGTAGCCTGGTCGTATGCATCGAGAACCGGCTGCGCGGGGTCGGTCGGGAGGGTTGCGGCAATGGTTGCGGCTTCGGCATCGGCGCGGTTGTAGGCGTCGTTTTGGGCGACGGCCTCCTCTTTGTTCTTCGCTAGGAACGCGTCGTCGGAAGCCAGGGCGTAGCCCATGGCCTCCAAGCGCTTGGCAACGTAGTCGATCAGCGCCGCCACGTCGGCGTCGGGATTCTCGTAAGCAAGTTCCTCCAAACCGTTCTGGGCTGCTGTGAACGCCTCGATGGCTGCTTCGGTTTTCTCCTTCGAAGCCGTCACATGCTCGTCGGTGGTGTCCACGACGAGAGCCGCCGCATCGCGAGCGAGCGCATCGGCCTTGATAACCCCTTGCCACGTCTCGCGCGCGGTGCGGGCTGCGACGTCTGTCTGCTTCGCCTGTTCGACGATCTGCCGGCCGCTGTCGAGCAGCGCGGTGCGGGCTGCCACCGCCGCCACCGTTTGGTTCGCGGCCTCCTTCTCTTCCGATTCGCGCAGTTCGATCGACAGGCGCCGTGCGATGGCGTCGGCTTCTTCCAGCTGCTCGAATGCGGAGGGCAGATCGCCGAGCACACCGTCGGCGGCGGCGATGGAGGCGGGATCCAACGGCTTCGACACCAAGCCGTCGAGCGCCACCACCGTTTCGTCGGCCCCCCTGATAAGGTCGAGGGCGCCGTCGAGCTGCGACACCTGGCTCATGTGCCGTTGATGGTCCTGGTACAGGTACCATCCTCCCGCTCCGGCCAGAGAAAGGCCGACGAGCACCACCAATACGGCCGCCAGCACGCGATGCCGACGGCGGCGAGCCTTACGGCGGGCGATCTCGTCCTCGGAGGACAGCGCCTTTTTCGAGGAAGACGCCCGGCCGAGGGCGGAAGCCGGCAGAGACGGCGACCCGTCGCCGCGCGACGACGGCGGCACCGTCGCCGCGCTCGATTGGGGCGACCCTACGTCGACCTTCCCCACCGGCGCGGGCGCGGGAGCGTCCTCAGCCGAAGCGAACTCTCCGTTGGACAGCAGCAGACCCCGCTCTTTCGTAGGGGTCGCGATGCTCTTCTTCCTGCGCAGTGGCAAGGTGAACAGGGATATGTGGCCGAACCGGGAAGGACGGACGGCGGTGTCCTTGCCGCTGTCTCCGTCGAGCTCGTTTTTGGCCGCGTCGAGCACGCTGAGCGATATCTCGTTGGACGTGCCCACCGTATGCCGTTTGATATGCGCGGCGCGACCGAGTTTGTCGTTTTGCTTACCCATGCATCAGCCCTGGAAACGAGCCGACCTTCACGTCCGCGGCGCGCCGTCGGACGCGGCCGAGGCGGCAAGGTCGGCCGCGATCTCCTCGCACGTGCACACCTTGATGGTACGGCTGGGCAGCGAGTTCAAAAACGCCTTGCCGTACCCCTTGGTCACGAGGCGCTTGTCTGCGAGAATGAGCACGCCGGTGTCGTCGGCTTTGCGAATGAGGCGCCCTGCGGCCTGCTTCGTTTCCAACACCGCTTGCGGCAGCACGTAACGACGCCATGCCTGGTCGTCCCGCGCCGCCCGCTCGCACGAGAGAGGGTCCGTGGGCTTGGCGAACGGAAGCTTCGGAATGACCACGCCCTTGAGCGTGGCCCCGGGCGCGTCGAAGCCTTCCCAGAAGCTCTTCAGGGCGAACAGGGACAGATGCTCGTCCGCGAGGAAGTCGTCGCGCAGGCCTTTGACGGACACACCCCATTTTTGGCAGACCAAGCGCAAATCGTCGGATTTGATGGCGGGTTGCACCACGTCGAAGCAGCGCTCCATCTCCCTGCGATTCGTGAACAGCGTCAGCATCGACCCCTGTTGCGCACGATGGACGTCCACCAGCAGGCTCTGCAGCCGGTCCAGATACGCGGGATCGTTCGGCTCGGGCATGTCCGAAGCCACGTACACCGTCATATGGGCGTCGAAATCGTAACTCGAATCCAACTGGCAGGGACGGCAGCGCGACAACTCGCCCGCGTTCAGACCGAGCGCCGATTCGAAGGCGTCGAACGTTCCGTCCACGGCCAAGGTCGCACTCGCGAACACCACGGAATGGGTGCGCGCGTACAACGTCTCGTTCATGGCATCGCCCACATTGACCAGCAGGGCCTCCAGCTTGTCGGTGGCCTTGTCGTTCTTGCGGCAGAGCGACGCCGCGTAGGCGTAGTTGTCGGGCGCTTGGTCGAGAATGGTTTCTACTGCTCTGAGCTGGTCTTTCAATTCCATTGCTATCGAGGCTATCTCGCGCTGCACATCGGCCGCGCCGTCCACGTCCTCCAGGTAGCCCACGAGTTCTTGGCAAGCGGTGACCAGCTTCTCGGCAGCGGCGGCCATGGCGCGCCCGAGTGAGGCGATCAACGCGAACGTCTCGCTGCGCCGAATGTCGGCGTTGAGCCACAGCTCCACGTAGTCGTACTGCTTACCGCGTTTGTTCCCGTCGAAGAACAACAGGTCCTTGAGATGCACGGTGAACTCGCGCGCGGCGTCGGCGTAAGCCTTGCCGGCAGCGCGCGCCTTGCCGGTGAGCGCGTAGAACAGCACCGCCCCTTCACCTTTTTCCGGCGCGACCACCCGGCGTTCCGCGCGCACGAACACGTTGCGCGACGCCTCTTCGGCAGACACCTTTGCGACCAGGCGCAGGATATCCTCCGCGGAGAGCGAGAGCGAAAAGGCGCGACGCGCTTCGGCTTCGGCTCCATGGGCCTCGTCGACCACCCAATAGCGGATGGGAGGCAGCAAGCCCCCGTCTGCGGCTAGATCGCAGAACAGAAGGCTGTGGTTCGTCACCACGATATCTGCGGACTCGGCTCGGCGGCGGGCACCGTGCACGAAGCATGACAGGCCGAAGTAGGGGCATTTCCGACGCAGGCAGTCGTGGCTCGTGGTCGTGATGGCGAACCGCGGCAACACGCGATAATCGATTTTGAGGCCGTCGATGTCGTCGTATTCGGTTTGTTCGATGTAGGACAGCAACGCGGCGAGTGCCGGCGCTTGCGTCTGCTCCTTCCCGGCCACAAGTCGCATACCGGGTCCCTCGGATGCCAGCCGGTCTATCTTTCGAAGGCACGGATAGTGCGAGAAGCCTTTAAGCGCGGCGTACGTGAGCTCGCTCGGCCCTTGCTCGCCGGCGTTCGTGGTGCCATCCGGCGAAGGGCACGACTTCGACAAAGCCTTGCCAAGTGCGGGAAGTTCATGGTAAATCAGCTGGTCAAGTAAGGCGTTCGTCTTCGTCGCTATACCTACGGATATGTTGTTCATGCGCGCCGTCAAGGCGGCGGGAACCAGGTACGCCATGGATTTTCCAACCCCGGTGCCGGCTTCCACCATCAAGTTGTCGGAAGCGGCGAAGGCGTCCCTCACGGCTTCGGCCATGGCAAGCTGTTCGACGCGTGGTTCGAAATCGTCGTACAAGCTCCCCACCAGCCCGTTCGCGGCGAAGGCGGAGGCGATGTCTTCAGACGTGGGGAACGACAGGTCGCGCAAAGGATCCGCGGCGATGGCGTCGGCGTCGGTCTTCGGCTTGCGATCGAATTTCCCAACGCGTTCTCGACGTAGCGAACGCAAGGAGAACCGTTCTGTTTTGCCGCCGCAAAATCCGAGGTCAAGCTGCTCACCGTGCGTTATCTCGCTGCCGGTCTCTTCACCGATCGTGTTTTCGCCGCTGGTTTCTATGTCGCTTGTTTTGACGTTGCCGGCATCTTCGCCGCTTGTTTTGTCGCTGCCGGTCTCTTCGCCGCCGTTCGTTTTTTCGTCGCTGCAATATCGAGCATCCTGCGCAAGCACCGACGTTTCGACCGCTTCGCCCCGCTCGGTTTCGAGGCTTTCGGCGGCGAAGTAATCGAACACCACTTGAGTAGGCCATTGTTCCGGCGTGGCCATGCGCGCTATTTCGCGGACAAGAGGCCGCGGCATCGAGGCTACGGCCGCTAACAGGATGCGGAAGATAGCGCAGGTCGCTTCAACATCGGCATCGGCGCGATGTGTGGAAAGCGGCGCGCCGAAAGCTTTCACCAGATCGAGCAAACGATGGGATTTAAAGCGCGGAAGCGCTATGCGGGCTAGGTCGAGCGAGTCGATCCACGTGTTCTCGAGCAGCGGATACCCGCTAGGGTGCCGCGTGGTGAACGTTCGGTCGAACTCGGCGTTATGGGCGATTATCTTCGCGTCTCCAACGAAAGCCACCAGATCGGCAAGAGCATCGGAGGGTTGGGGTGCATCGGCCACGTCTTCGTCGTGAATGTCGGTGAGGTGGGCTACCTCTTCGGGAATGGGTTTTCCCGGGTTCACGAACGTGATGAACCATTCGACTATCTCGCCCCGCTCCATACGAGCTGCGGCTATCTGCGTCAGCTCGTCGTGGTTGAACGAGAAGCCCGTCGTCTCGGTGTCCAGTACGACGATGTTGCGATCAAGATCGCCGTAATCGCTCGAAGCGGCGATTTCCGGGAGAGAGGCGTACCGCCTTTGGACGGCCTCAGGTGTGCCGTCGCTTATGAAACCATGCAGGATACCGTGCGCCTGCTCGCTGTGCTTTTCCATAACGATCAGCCTACCATCTCTCTACTATTCGCACAAACGAAACATCCTCGCCGGATATCAATCTCCATCTCCAACTCCGCCCCACGCCCACTCCCTGCCTTTTGTCCGCTCCCCGTTGTTCAGCAATATTCCGCTCCTCGCCAATACCTTTGTCTATTTTCTCTCTCCCCAATTCCCACTACTTTTTCTATTTCAGCTCACGATGTTTCACGTGAAACATCGTGCTGAAATAAAGTCTTGGGTCATCAACTTGTTTCTTCACTTACTTCACTTTCTTATCCCGTTTTACGCAGTTCTCGCATCGTGTACTCGTTCAAATGACTTCCCTGCTGTTTTCTACTGCGTTCCCTCACTTTTATGCGTATTTACCACACACAGCACATATGTTCTTGTTTATTGAGTCCTACCATGTAGCTTACCCAAATCAACAAGCTCTCCGAATCGTTCATGGTACACTTCTTTTCGCATTGAAGATATTCGAGGGGATGAAGATGGAAACCACGTACACCGGGTTCTATGCACGATTCAACACGCTATCAAAAAAAGACGCGGCAGTACTTCTCGGCGCCGACAATCTCGTCGGAGACGTTTTTGACATCGAGTTCGTCACCGATGACACCCGTTCTGTCGCATGGATGAAGAACCGTTTTGGAAAACTCGTTGGATTTTTCGATCCGGAAACTACAAGGCGCTTGCGCGTTCTGCATGCGCGCGATTGGAACCTGAAAGCAATCCTGTCTTTCGTTGCCTATACCGACAATCCCGAACCGGGAGAATACTGGGGCGAGGCGGCGCTGCTTTGCTATGCGCCCGAGCATGAGCAGATTTTCACCACCTTCCTTCAAAACACGGCGGCGCGCCTCACCGACGGCGTGCGACCGGAAGTCGACCTTGGTGAACAGGCTATCAAGCAGATACTCGATAGCAACGGAGCGTGGGCGCCTACCAAAACCGTGCCGTTGCCTGCCAAGAAAAACGGCACCGTCATCATGAAAAGCCATCGCAAAGCATCGGAGAAGCTGATAGAACAAGGACGAAAAGGGAACAAAGGTTGTTACGTTGTCAGCTGGCTATTCATATTGGCTGTCATAGCGCTCGGCATATTCGGACTGAAATCCTGCGGCGTGTTCTAACTTCTACTGGTGGCTTTTGCCTTTGGTGACCTTCGCCGGTAAGTTCTTTCAGATAAATCTACGAATGTTTCACGTGAAACATTCGCAGTGCCTATCGCCGCAAAGACTGCTTGCTCAGCAAGCGTCTCACAAAATTAGTCAACGACACTGCATCTCTATATCGCCCATTGTTTCACGTGAAACAATGGGCGATATCTTATTTATTTCTTTTCCAATGCATAACCGATCAGCATAGTGCACAATTGCGCAAAAGATATTTCTGCAGCGCGCGCCGCGTCGGGAAGCAGGGAAGTCCCCGTCATGCCAGGAATAGTGTTCGTTTCCAGAATCCAGCAAGTTCCATCGTTATCCAAGATGAAATCCGAACGGGATACGCCTGAGCAGCCAAGCGCCAAATGAGCCTTCACTGCCAACTCTTGAACACGTTGCGTCGTTTCATCGGATAAGCGAGCGGGACATATATGCTGAGAAGCACCCGGAGTGTACTTCGACTCGTAATCGTAGAATTCGTTGACCGGAACGATCTCGATTATAGGAAGAGCGCGTGGGTCTTCGTTCCCTACCACCGCAACCGTCAGCTCTTTGCCTTCGACATACTTCTCGACAAGGATTTCGTCATCGAAGTCCCAAACCTTTTCGATGGCTTCCTGGATCTCGTCTTTTCCTTCTACGATAAAGACTCCCAGCGCGCTGCCTTCCGTTGCAGGTTTGACCACGCAATGATCTCCAAGATCATCCACAAGGCTGTCTACGTCTACCTGATTGTCAGCATACAAGGTGATAGAAGGAGGGACCGGAATATCGGACATCTGATAAAAAACCTTCGATTTGGCTTTATCGATAGCCAGAGAGCTTGACCACACTCCAGAACCTATATAAGGCAAACCTATCATCTCGAGCAATCCCTGCAGCGTGCCGTCTTCCCCGTACTTACCATGTAAGCAGATGAATGCGACGTCGAAATTGCCATCGATAAGGTTTTTCAAATCGGTTTTGACTGACGGATCAAGAACGGTGACGTTGTAGCCCGCTTCTTCCAAGGCCTGTCGCGCTCCATCGCCAGAAGCGAGCGACACTTCACGCTCGCCGCTCGCGCCGCCGACAAGCAGGGCAACATGGCAATGTCGTGGATCAACGCATTCAACCATGAAATAAACCTTCTTTCATCAACATGAAGCCTATAGCTTGATGCAGTATAGCAAATACCCCCTTCTGCCACGGTTTTCTCTTGCCGTGGTAAGCAATGTTTCACGTGAAACACTTCAAACAACAGCCATAAGATATAATGCGAGTATGACAAAACCAATTAAATCATTCACGATCGATGAGCTACAGGATCTTATGAAAGACCTAAAGCAGCCTGCTTTTCGGAAAAAGCAATTAATCGAATGGCTGTATCTCCACCATGTCGATAACTATGATGATATGACTAATCTTCCTTCTTCTCTACGGGATTCGTTAGCGCGTGAGCATCCTCTGTACGTTCCAACTATTGCCGATATGCAAACTTCTATTGATGGCACTAAAAAATTCGTACTCTCGTTTTACGATGGAGCATGCGTGGAGACAGTTGCCATACCATCAAACGACGGAAGGTTGACCGTTTGCTGCTCCACCCAAGCCGGTTGCCCGATGGGATGCGCTTTTTGCGCTACAGGAAAAGAAGGCTTCACTCGAAATCTCTCTGCTGGAGAAATCGTCGATCAAATTTTCATCGTTCAAGACCATATGGAAAAACGCGTATCAAATATCGTAGTGATGGGTCAAGGAGAGCCTTTCCTTAACTACGATCACACCCTTTCGGCGTTACGTACGCTCAACGATGAAAAGCTTTTGAACATTGGAGCTCGCCATATCACGATTTCCACGTGCGGCATTATTCCCGGCATCGATCGCCTTGGCAATGAACCGGAACAATTCACCTTGGCTGTGTCTCTTCACGCTGCGCTTCAGCATACTCGCGACACTGTCATGCCAGGCGTATCGAAATACCCGCTTATTAATCTGAAAGCAGCTCTTTTAAAATATGTCGAACATACGAATCGCCGGATTACCTTGGAATACGCCATGATTCAAGGGGTTAACGATAGCGCTGCTGACTTGGAAGCTTTAGTCGATTTCTGTACCGAGTTGCTCTGTCACGTAAATCTCATCCCTCTGAACGAGGTCGAAGGATCAGAATTTCAGCCCAGTTCTTCGAAGACGATGGAATATTGGCATATGATGCTGAACAAGCATAGGATTGAAACCACCGTAAGGAACTCCCGAGGAAGCGATATCGCGGGAGCATGCGGACAGCTGAAGAACGCTTTGAAAACACGTTGATAAAGAATATCGGAGTGTTTCACGTGAAACACTCCGATCGTACTCGTCAAAAAAGGAGCCTCTTAGAGGCTCCTTTTTTATTGATGTTTCACGTGAAACATTAGGAAGTGGATGCGATCAACTCTTCGAAGAGCTTTTCAAGCTCGTCTTCGTCTTTGAACTCAATCTCTATCTTGTTCTTCCCTTGAACGGTTTTAACTCTAACATTAGTGTGCAGAACATCTCTGAGAGCTTTTGCTACCGTTTTAAACGATTTCGGCGTCGGTTGGCGTTGCTGTGAAGCTTCGGAGCTCTTCTTTCCAGCAAGCAAGCGAGCTATTGCTTCCGTCTCCCTTACAGAAAGCTTCTCATCTACCAGCTTTTGAGTGAGCTTCAGCCTTCCTTCTTTCGAGGGAATAGACAGAATGGCACGCGCGTGACCCGCCGTGATCTTCTCCTCGAACAGCAACTGCTGAGCTTCTTCCGGCAATTCAAGAAGCCTCAATGCATTGGCGACCGTCGACCGCCCTTTCGACATGGCCTGTGCTACCTCGGATTGAGTAAGGTTTCGACGCTCCATCATGCGTCGATACCCATATGCTTCCTCGATGGGATTCAGATCCGACCGCTGCACGTTTTCAACCAATGCCAGCTCGAGCGCCTTATCGTCGTCTGCTTCCTTGATGCGAATGGGAACCGTCTTCATTCCAATCGACTTGCAGGCTTGCCAACGCCGTTCGCCTGCGATTATCTGATATTTGTTAGAACCGACCGATCTTACGAGAATAGGTTGAAGAAGGCCGTCTTTTTGAATAGAGGACGCAAGTTCCTCAATTTCCTCTTGTTTGAAGTTGGTTCGAGGCTGATCGGGGTTGGGGGACACCGAATCAAGGGGAACCTCGTCGGTTTTTCGCTCCACCACGCTTTTAATGGTCACATGATCCTCGTCTTTAATGAACTCCTCACGAGGAACATCATCGTGTTTTGTCGGTGTTTCCGTATTTCGAGCTGGAACCGTCGGAGGTACCGCTCGTTTCGCAGGTACAGGGGCCTCTTCGGCGTCGACGGTTACACGAGGAGCCGGTTTGGCAGGCTCGGGCGGAACCGCTTCTTCATAGGAGCCGCCTAACAACGAATTCAGACCGCGTCCCAATCCGCTTTTCGTTGATTTAGCCACGGTTAATCACTTCCTTTGCAAGATCAATATAGGATTGAGCGCCTTTCCCGGTTGGATCGTATTGCGTGATCGGTTGACCGAAGCTAGGTGCCTCGGAAAGCTTCACCGTTCGGGGAATGAGCGTTTCGAAAACGGTTTTACCAAAATAGCTGCGAACCTCTTCTACAACCTGTTTGGAAAGGGTCGTTCTTCCGTCGTACATCGTCAACAGCACCCCAAAAATATCCAAAGACGGGTTGAGGCGCGTTTTGACACGTTTCATCGAATCAAGGAGTTTTGTCACACCTTCCAATGCATAGAACTCGCATTGAATAGGGATAAGCAGCTTATCTGCAGCAACCAGTGCGTTCACGGTCAGCAATCCCAGCGAAGGCGGGCAGTCGATGAAGACGTAGTCGTATTTTCCCCTCAACGAACCTACCGAGTCGCGCAAACGGTTTTCACGCGCCATCTCCGACACAAGCTCTACTTCAGCGCCGGCGAGGTTGATAGTTGCGGGGATAACGTCCAATCCTTCGCACACATCGGGGATGATAACGTTCTCAACTGGTACATCGTTCAGAAGAACGTCGTAAATGCAGTGGTCCACACGACTTTTCTCAATACCGAGACCGCTTGACGAATTCCCCTGGGGATCAAGGTCTACAAGAAGAACCTGCTTTCCCATTTCACCTAAAGCCGCCGACAAGTTGATCGCGGTCGTTGATTTTCCAACGCCGCCCTTCTGGTTGATAATGGCCATGACCTTCGTCTGACCGATAACATGCTTAACAGGAGCTTTGTCTTTGAAGGATTTGATAGGTTTGAGAGGAATTTCCTTTTCCTCTTCATGAACCACTTCACGCTCGATGACTTCCACATCTTCGATAACGATGCTGTCCTCGTAGATCGAGTCTTCGATCGTGCTGGGTTCTTCGGTTTGCTTGGTGACAGTCTCGGCTGTTTTTCTATCTCGTTTCAGACTATCGAACAGTCCCACAAAGGGCCCCCTTTCAAGAGCAGTATAGCCAGTATACCTTGTTTGTGTTTCACGTGAAACACTTTACCCGTGTATTGTGTTTCACTACCTTGCAGGAATTCCTTTTTCACACTCGGAATCAGATTTCTGCAAGCTTTGCGCAAGTTTTTGGGAAACGTTGTGCAAGAATCCAACGGTTGATCCGTTAGAACCATGCAAGGTTTTAGAGAACTCTGCGAGGTATGGCATACGGTTCACATGCAAGGTTGAGGAGTTATCCTTTATCTCGGTTTTCGCTTGGATCAAAGGAGGCTTACATGAATCGTGCGGAGCGATCGAGATTGGCAGAGCATGCCCGTTTTATGAGAAGGAATATGACAGCAGCTGAAAAGAAGCTCTGGTACCAATTTCTCTGCGACTATCCTATTCGTTTTTCCAGTCAAATCATTGTCGGTCCTTACATCGTCGACTTTCTGTCTCGAAAAATCAAGTTGAGCATCGAACTTGACGGTTCTCAACATTACGAAGAAAGTCAAAGAAAATACGACGAAGTACGCACAACGTATTTGGAAATGGAAGGCATCAAAGAGCTCAGATTTCCAACTCGTACATTTGGGATAATTTCGAAGGTGTTTGCGAATGCATACACCAAGAAGTGCAAAAGAGAAGAAACGATCTATGGACCATACCTCTGCAGTTAGTTAAAAACAAACGGTGATGTTTCACGTGAAAAATCACCGTTTGAACCCCGTGTTGCGAATCCAGTGTTTCACGTGAAACATCTACAAAGGCTTTTTTTGAGCCAATCCAACACGCCTTGGCAGCTTCATTTTTGGTTTCCCAATTTTTTTAAAACAGATGATTCTTCTTAAGGTTTCGCCATCGCTCAGGGTTAACGTCCTATCGGAAAAAAGACTTAGACCCAATTTATCCTGAAGAGAAAGAGCATGATCCCATTCTTCATCCTGTACATTCGCTTTATAACAAATTAAAAGACCGTTTTTCGAAAGAAGCGGACTAGCAAGTTCCATCAGCACTGACAGTTTGGACAAAGCACGAGCGGTTAAAGCTGTAAACGATTGAGGATGCTCGTTCGCGAGATCTTCTATTCGACCACTGTAAGTCGAAATCGAATCATTTAAGCCCATATCGGAAAGAATAGACTCCACAATAGCCATTTTCTTTCGAACCGAATCCACAAGCATCGTTTTCCTACCGGACTCGATTGCAAGCGGCACTCCAGGGAAACCGCCACCCGTCCCCAAGTCGCCATACAAACCTTTTGGAGCTTGCTGAAGTTCTTGCAATCCCGCTAAGGAGTCTTCAATATGAAGTTTGCGCGCCTCTTCAAGCGATGAGATACGCGTCAAATTCGTCGTTTCATTCGCTTCAAGAATTTTTAGCAAATAATGGTCGATAAGAGCTTCGTTTTGCATTGGTAATCCTTCATGATAATTAATTCTCAGCAATAGAAACACAGTGAAATTCTTACCACATCTTACCTTAGATCGCGTATACGAAAAGCAATTGTTTCACGTGAAACAATTGCTTTTCGTAAGCTGGGGAGCATTGGTGTTGTAGTTGGATGTTTCACGTGAAACATCCAACAAAAAAGACAAGGCCTTCAAATTGAAGGCCTTGTCTTTTTTGTTGTTTAACTAGCGAGGAAGGATAACAACGTGGCGGGCGCTTCCTTCTCCTTCGGAAGCCGTTTCCACACGATCATCGTCTCTCAAGGTGATATGAATGATGCGGCGTTCGTACGGCGTCATGGGACGCAATTTCACGCTTCTGTTCTGGCTAGCCGCCCTATTGGCAGAAGAACGAGCGATCGATTCGAGCTTCTGGCGCTGACGGCCTTTGTAACCCTCGATATCGACCACAACCGGATAGCGATAGCCTATGGTGCGAACCGTGATAGCGGATACGAGGAACTGAAGTGCGTCGAGCGTTTTTCCATGACGTCCGATAAGCACGGCGAGATCGTCGCCGGTGATATCGAGGATCAGCTCGCCTTCGTCTCCTTCGTACTCGTCGATCGTCACTTCGCCGACGTTGAAGTATTTGAGGATGTCCTGCAAAGCGGCGATGGCCGTATCGGCAATACGGTCGAGCTCTTCATCGGTCAGCTCGACGGGCTCTTCAGCGGTTTCCTCGGTATCCTGCTTTTCTTCGATAACTTCATCAGTCATGGCAGACTCCTTTGATATGCAACCCACGTGAGCCCTATCGAATCGAGCTCATTGTTTCACGTGAAACATATAGCCAAAGTTTAGCGCTTCTTCGTCGGGCGCGGCTTCTTCACCTTGCGCGTGACGTCGACTTCGATCGGCTTCACTTCAATGGTCTCAGCAGCCTCAGCGTCCCGCTTTTTCATGATGCGCATGGAAATCTGCTGCTGGCCGAGGCCGATAAGCGACGAAGCGCCCCAGAACAGCAGAACGCCAGCAGGGGAGTTCCAGCTGATCCACAGCATGAACAAGCTCATCACGCCGGACATGATCATGGTTTGCTTGCGCTGCGCGCTGTCCTTGTTGTTCATCTGCTGCAGAACCATGGGGAGGAACGTGGCACCCGCAAAGATGATCATAAGAATCAAATAGGGAACAAATGTTCCAAATCCTACGGCAAACGCTTCGGACGGACGCTCGACCAAGCTCGGAACCAGGTTGTAGAACTCGTAGGTCGACCCTTCGGTACGGGCCCCCATCTCGGAAAGAACCTGGAACAAGGCCATGAAGATCGGCATTTGGAGAAGCATGGGCAAGCAGCCGGCCAAAGGGTTGAACTTCGCCTCGGCGTACAGCTTCTGCATCTCTTCCTGCTGGCGCTGAGGGTCGTCGGCGTACTTGGTCTGGATCTCCTTCATCAGAGGCTGAACCTTCTGCATCTGGAAGGACGATTTCGTTTGCTTGTGCATGAGCGGCGAAATCAGCACGCGGAAGATAACCGTGACGATGATGATTGAAAGGCCCCAGTCTCCGCAAAAATTGTAGAAGAACTGGATGATCTGGAAAATCAGATCCTTAAATGCGTCCCACATGTAGCTTTTTCCTTCCTATATACCTAGGAAGCCAACCGAATTGCCTGTTCAAGGGACAGGGTCGTATCCGTGTGGACCTCCTGGACGGCATCTCAAAATCCGTTTCACCGTCAACTTCAAGCCTTTCCAGAATCCATAGCGCTTGAACGCGATGATTCCGAACTCGGAACAAGTTGGCGTGAAACGGCAGCACGAGGGAAAAAGCGGAGAGATAGCCGCGCGGTAGAACGTGATCAAAAACACCGCAATAGTGCTCGGCAGGCGTTTTATGAAATCGGAGATCGTCCCCATCGCAAGAACCTCATCGCACCCCGGCTCGCTTCAACGTATCGTCACATGCTGCTAGCACTTTACTATAAGACGAGCTCACGATGTTCGACTTTGCGAGGAAAATCACATCGTAGCCCTTCCAAGGCCCGTGAAGTTCATGGCACACGGCCCGCATACGCCGCTTGGCGCTGTTTCTCCACACCGCGTTGCCTAGTTTCTTCCCAGCAATAAAAGCAGCACGACCTGCTTGGTCGTGCTGCTTTTCGTTGCGTACCACAATAAACGTGAGGTAAGGCGTGTGCAAACGCTTGCCACGCGTAAACAGGGAAGATATCTCCGCGTTGGATTTTATGGTCTCCAACCCAGAACCCCTGGCTACACGCAGAGGCGCTTGCGTCCCTTGGCGCGACGAGCAGACAGAACGGCACGGCCGCCCTTCGTCGACATGCGGGCACGGAAGCCGTGGCACTTGGCGCGCTTGCGCGTGTTAGGTTGATACGTGCGCTTCATGGTCATTTCCCTTTCAATACTTTCAAGAGCAACTTCCAAAGTATATATCATGTTGCCGTGCCGTCAAGCGTTTTCACGCGTGTCCAGGAACGTTCTCCTTAAAAAAGCCGAGAAGACCGTTCGCGAAGAAAATCGCGAACGAGTCGTATGGATCGATGTTCCTTCGGTTTTCCACCAAAAGAAGGAACACTCGTTCACTTTGTTCGCTCGCTCTTTGCATCAATCGCGAAAAAACACGTGCTGCAGCGCATATTGATTGGATTATTCTAAAAAACCAACGCGCGTCGTAGGAAAAAGACGGCTGAAATTGTGGAAAATGGGGAAAACTGAGATTTCATTCGAAAAGCATTGTGGAAATCTCCATTGAAGGTCGTTTGTCAAGGGTGCGTTTAAAAGAAGTTTACAAAGCCCCTATCAGCCATTTCAATTTCCACTTTTAATAAACAGCTATTTGATCAGGACTTTTAAATCTATCGGCAACAAAAAATATTTCGATGCATTTCACTTCGTAATGTTTCATACACCGAATTGACATCGCATCGGATTGCCGACAAACGCTATCTGGGAAAACCGTTTCCTTATAAAAGTCAATGAAAATTTCAACAACAACCCTGTTTTTCAACGTTTCCCACCGACTTTCATTCAGCTTGATTTTCACTTTTCCACTTTTTCTGAATAAAATGTTGAAAACTTTGAAAAGGCCTTGTCTGTATAGGTTTCAAATTCAGGAATGAATGAATGCCAGTAAATTCAACTCGTGAATTCCGCAGGTGAATAGATTCAAATGATAAAAAACGCTACAATGCCATTGAATGTCTTTGAAAAATGTTGAATATCGAATCTGAAAAACGGAACACCATTGAACGACCAGATTGAACATTCAAATCGTGACAACGAATCTGCAGGTGGCAATGCAGGTTCGTTCGATTACACCTTCGTGCAGACGGTTGCGCGCATCGCGCAATACGACGATCTGCGCAGCGCCCCTCGCATCACAGAGATACAACCTGCTCCTACGGCGGAATTCATCGAACAGCTCGCCTCCAAGATCTACGAGCAGGCGAAAATGGCCGGCGGAACGATACCGTACACGGTTATTCGAGAAGTGTCGGAGAATTTCATCCATGCGCGGTTCGCTGAAATCATCGTTTCCATCCTCGACGAGGGAAACACGATCCGATTCGCAGACCAAGGTCCCGGCATCGTTCAAAAAGACAAAGCGCAGCTCCCAGGCTTCACTTCGGCCGTCGAGCCGATGAAGCATTACATCCGCGGCGTCGGATCCGGGCTCCCCATCGTGAAGGAGTATCTGGACTTTTCCCACGGGACCATATCCATCGAGGACAACCTGGGCACGGGCGCCGTCGTCACCATCAGCCTGAAAAACGATGAACAGGCTTTCCCGTTCCCGCAGAACCAAGCTCGCGAACCCTATCCCTCCATGGGCGGCAGAGGCGGCGGGCAGAGAACCCAGCCGGGAGCCCTCGTTCCTCCTCTTTCGCAGCGAGAACGCGATTTCCTGCCCATTTTCCTCAGCGAGGGCGCTTTGGGGGTCACCGACCTCTCGCGTCTTACCGGCGTGCCGCAGTCGAGCACGTACGTGACCCTCTCGAAGCTGGAGGAAGCGGGTTTGATAGAGAAAACCGTCGGGCAGAAGCGTATTCTGACCGATCTAGGATACAACGTAGCGAATTCGCTATAATCGCCATCAAGAAACATGTACCGTCCGAAGAGGGAAATCCGCCCGCATGAGCGGCGCTAGGGAGCCTATCGGCCCTTACCGACAACGGAAAAACCTCAAGCACTGTAAGGAAGACCTCGGCACGAGGGGAACACCATGGAAAGCGAAAAGCTCGAGCAGGTATGGCGCACCGTGTGCGACCAGGTGAAAAGCTACAACAACATAGATCCTTCCCAGATCAACGCCTTCTTCTCGCGCCTGCAGCCCCAAGCTATGAGCGAGGACTTCCTCATGCTCACGGCTGACAACGACTTTATAAAAACGTGGATCGAGCGCCACTACGTCGATTTCATCAAGCAAGCGCTCATGGATCTGTACCATACGGCGTACACCGTGGTCATCGAAGTCGACATAACCGCGGAATCCTCCACCGGCGGCCAACCCCGTGTTGAAACACGCGCGGAGACGCCGGTGCAGAACCCTCCTTTCGAGGGTCGTCCTCCGTTCGGACACCCTTCGCCAGGAGCTCCTTCGAGCGGAGACATGCGAAACAGCACCGACGCGATCGGAAGACGCGACGAGCGCTCGGCGGGCGAAGAACCCCACCGCCGCCGTGAATTCGCCGAACCCGATAGCGGGCGGGACGACTTCCCCTCGCCCTTCAACGCGTACGACGACGATGACGGCGGCGAAGGCCCCGACGGTCCCACCTCCACGCTCACCTTCGAAAACTTTGTCATCGGAGACTCGAATCGCATGGCCTACTCCATGGCCGTGGCCGTGGCCGAGATGCCGGGAAAGGCCCACCTGAACCCCTTGTTCATCTACGGGAAATCCGGCCTCGGAAAAACGCACCTGATGCGGGCGATTCAAAACTACGTGCACGAGACCATGCCCAGCCTCTCCGCCATCTACGTGGATTCGGCTGAACTGCTCTCCGACTACATGGAGGCGAGCGCGGCGCACGACAAGGAGAAGTCCAGCTACAAGAACTTCAAAACGCGCTACGAAGAAGCCGACGTGCTGCTCATCGACGACGTCCAGTACCTGCAGGGCAAGAAGCAGACGCTCGACATCGTGTTCCAGATATTCAACAAGCTCACGGGACAAGGTCGCCAAGTCGTGCTCTCGGCCGACCGCGCGCCGAAGAACATCGACATCGACGAGCGCTACAAGAGCCGTTTCAACTCGGGCGGCACGTTCGACATCCAGCCCCCCGAGATCGAGACGAAGCTTGGCATCGTGAAGAGCTTCGTGGAAGAGTACAAGGACAACGAGGGCAAGGCCGACTTCGCCATACCCGACGACATACAGATGTACATCGCGGAAAGCTCCAGCTCGAACATCCGCGAGTTGAAGAGCGCCGTGACGAAGGTGATCTATCAGATGACGTTCTTCAACCAGCCCGACCTGAGCCTGGACGACGTGCGCAGCCTGCTGGAGAACCATTTCTCGGGCGGCCCGTCGAAGCGGCTGACCATCGCCGACATCCAGAAGGAAGTGGAGACGTTCTACAAGGTGAGCCACGCCGATTTGGTGGGGAAGAAGCGCACGCGCAACATCATCTACGCGCGGCAGATCGCCATCTACCTGTCACGTCAGATGCTCGACCTGCCGTTCAACGACATCGGCAAGAAGTTCAACCGCGACCACTCCACCGTCATGTACTCGGTGACGAACGTGGAGGAGAAGATGAAGGAAAGCCGCGAGCTACGCGAGGAGCTGGAAGCGCTGAAGCAGCTCATTCGCGAGATATAAGCCCTTCACTCAGTAGGGAACAAGGGAGCATCCGGCGCAGTGAATCAATGGCGCACATGGAAAGCGCCTAAGGTGGCGTGCGTAGGAGGAGTGTTTCACGTGAAACACTCCCGGTCGATTGCAAATCTCCGTCCCGCCCATGCGCGGTAAAAAACGACCCGAACGAGCGTTCGGCGGAAACATGACTGAAAGATGACTGGCAACTTGGTGAAAACCATGGGTTGGCATGGGAAAGATAATGAAAGCGATAAAACCTGTTGAGGGCCGGTACAGGCTCTAAACGTTTCAAACAGGAATAAAAACATGGTCTGACTTGGCGATATCGAAGTTATCCACAAATCCACCGTCATTATTATTATGATTATTAAAACCTTAGTTAATTAAAGGAAGACCTTGAAAACAAAGGTAAGACCGAAGAAAGGGTGTTCCGGTATGATAGGGATCAAACAACCGCGGAAGTGCTGACGACAATTTCAGCAGCTACTTCGATTCCGAGAACAACAACACCAGCAATCTTGTCGACGACACCATCGCGGCAAGGACAGCAGCAAACATGTTCGTACGAGTGAGCTCTTCTCAATGCCTTGCTCCCTCGAAAGGAAGCAAGGCGGCGCGAGCAAAACGCATCGAACAAAATAACCGGGAGAATTTATAATGGCATCGCACGGGCGCGCGATGTTTGCCATACTGGACGGAGCTGCTTGCGCGGCATTCGAGAGAAAGGGACGCTTTGAAATTCAGCATTAATCAATCGGAGCTGCAAAACGCGCTCAGCGTGGTCCTCAAAGGCGTGGCGACCCGCTCGACGCTTCCCATCCTCTCGGGCGTGTACCTCGACGCGCAGAAAGACTCCCTCACGCTGCAAACGACCGACCTCGAACTGTCAGTGCAGTACACCGTGGCGGCGCTGGTGGAGGAGCCCGGCAGGGCCGTCGTCCCCGGCAAGCTGTTCGCCGACATCGTGAAGAACCTTCCCGACGCGGCGGTCCATGTGGAGGCCGACGAGGAATCGGCCGTCATAACCTGCGACACGGCCTCGTTCTCCATCAAGGCCCTCGACCCCGAGGACTTCCCCGGGTTCCCCCATGTGGACGTCACCCAGAAAGTAGACATACCCTTCGCCCAGTTCTCCTCCATGGTGCGCCGGGTCGCCCGCGTGGTGTCGAAGGACGAGAGCCGCGCCATCCTCACCGGCGTGCTCATCACGATAGAGGACCAGCATCTCAAAATGGTGGCGACCGACTCGTACCGGCTGGCCATCACCGAAGCCGAGATCGCTGAGCCGGCGGCCGAGGAGTTCCAGGCCGTCATAGCCGGCACGTTCCTGCAGGACATCGCCGCGCTGCCCAAGACCGACGACCCCGTTTCGTTCGCGCTCGCGGAAAACCAGATCGTGGTGACCTACCAGGACACGGTATTCGTGAACCGCCGGATCGAGGGCAACTTCCCGAACTACCGCCAGCTGCTTCCCGATTCCTACAACACGCGCGTGAGCATGCCGGTCGAGCATCTGGTGGCGGGCGTCAAGCGCGCGTCGCTGCTGGGACAGGCTTCCTCGCCGGTGCGCTTCGACATCAACATCGCCTCGCAAACCACGCAGCTCTCCTCGGTGGCCCAGGACGTGGGATCGGCGCAGGAGACCATCGCCTGCGCAGGGGAAGGCGAGGACGTGGAGATCGCCTTCAACTACGCGTACCTGCTCGACGGTTTGGCGGCCGTGGGAACCGACGAGGTGTTCTTGGAGGTGCAGTCGTCGCTCAAACCGGGCATCTTCAAAGCGGCCGAGCCGGAGAACTTCCTGTACCTCGTCATGCCGGTGCGCATCGCGTAAGGCGGCCTCGGCCGTCGGGGCGTTTGAGCTCATGGACCTGCGCATAGAACGCATATCGTTTCGCAACTTCAGGAACTACGAGCGCTTCGAGCTTTCCGACCTGGGTTCCTTAACGGTGCTCGTGGGCCCGAACGCCGTGGGGAAGACCAACGTCGTGGAAGGCATCCAACTGCTCACGGCGCTCCAGTCGTTCCGCCGACCGACGCTCGAGCAGATGGTCCGCCATGGTTCCGATTTCGCTCGCCTCGATGCTGACGTGAGCGACGGCAGCCGCGCGCTGGCCCTTTCCCTGCAGGTGAGCGAGGGAAAGAAGCGCTACCTTCTCAACGGGAAGGGAAAGCGCACCGCCGACTTGAAAGGGCTCGTCCCGTCCGTCGCGTTCACGCCCGACGATTTGGAGCTGGCGAAAGGCGCTTCGGCGCCGCGCCGCGCAGCGCTCGATGCCTTGGGCTCGCAGCTTTCGGCGAACCACTACGTGATAAAAAAGGACTACGAGAAGGTGGTTCGGTACAAGAACCGCCTGCTGAAGGAAGAGGCGTCGGCTGATCTGGTGGCCAGCATCGACGAGACGCTCGTCACCTGCGGCGCGCAGTTGGCCTGTTACCGCTCGGCTCTGTTCGAGAAGCTCGCCCCCATCGTGCGATCCTATTATGCAACCATCGCCGACGGACGCGAGGATATGGACCTGTGCTACGTTCCCTCGTGGGAGAACCACGATCCTTCGGTGCCGGTCACGTACTCCTTCGGCCGCGACGAGGCGCGCGAGCGGCTCCAAGGGCAGCTTTCGCGGCGCCGGGGCGACGAGCGCGCCCGCAAACGCGCTCTCGTGGGCCCCCATGCCGACTATGTGGAGTTCTTCATCGGGGGCCGCAACGCCGCCCTGTACGGCAGCCAAGGACAGCAGCGCTCGATCGTCCTGGCGTTCAAGCTCGCCGAAGCGGCGCTCATTCGGGACATGCTCGGTCAAAAGCCCGTACTCCTGCTGGACGACGTCATGAGCGAGCTCGACGCCGACCGGCGCAATGCGCTCGTGTCGTTCATCGAGGGAGACATCCAAACGTTCATCACCACGACGAACCTCGCGTACTTCGACGAAGAGCTGCTGGCGCGTGCCCGGGTGGTCGAGCTGCCCTTGGAAGGGGAGGGCGCGCAATGAAAACGCTGAAATCGAGCCTCGACCAGCTCAAGGCGATTTTGGAAGAGAAAAACCCCGGCGGCGCCGAAGCGCTGCGCTACGCCGAGGTGAACGACCTGTGGAAAAACGCCGTGTCGGCCGTGTTCGGGGGCGATTCCGCTGCCTTGGTGCTCGACCATACGAACAGCGTGTACGTGATGTCGGGAGAGCAGGGCGGCAACCTGCGCCGCTTCGACCGCCCCCGCAGCGAGACGCAAGGCGTCGTGGCGGGCAAGGTTTTGGCTGTGTACTGCGATGACAGCATGGTTCGATCGGAATTGGACAACCGCCAGGAGCTTCTTAAGATGAAGTTCAAGGAGCAGGGCGAGGACGTGGAGGCTTTGAAGATACTTCCTTCCACGCGCGACATGAAGAACCGCCATCCCTTCCGAGAGGAGGCCGCGCAAGCGGGATCGAAAGACCGATCGTTCGTCCGTCCGACCCGCACGGCACGCGCTTTGACGGAAGAGGAGCTGGCTGCCGTCCACAAAAGGGCGGCGCAGGTGGAGGATCCCGTCGTACGCCGCGCCCTCTACCGTGCCATGCTGGCCGAGGCGGCTCGCCGCGAGGAGCCTGAAGACGCCGGAAGCGCGTTTTAGACGCTTTCTCCCTTCCTGCCAGCGTTTTTGAGCTTCATTTCCGCACGGGTGGCGATATCTGCCCTCACAACGGGTGCATGGAAACCCTGATTTCCCAAAATCGGCGTTTTCGACAAAAATACTACACATTAACCTTTCCTCCCTTCATACGCTTTCTGAAAGCCTTTGAATGAGGTGAAAACTGTTGGTACCGTACCCTTGTTATGCTACAATTTTCCAGTTGTCATCATTCAGTTCGGCCGCAGCGGTGTCCGCTCGGTCCGAAACGACGCGCAACGCTCGCGCCGCCCGTGCTCTCTTGCAGGGGAAACGGCGCGTTCTCACGAAAACGCACTGAAAAAGGAGCATGTCAGTGGCAAACAAACCTGACCATTACGACGGTTCTGACATCCAGGTCCTCGAGGGCTTGGAAGCGGTCCGCAAGCGTCCGGGCATGTACATCGGCTCGACCGGCCCGCGCGGCCTGCACCACCTGGTGTACGAGGTCGTGGACAACGCGGTCGACGAGGCGCTCGCCGGCTACTGCGACACCATCGAGGTGTGGATTCACCCCGACAACTCCATCACCGTCGACGACAACGGCCGCGGCATTCCCGTGGACAAGCATCCCAAGGAGAAGATCCCTACGGTCGAGGTCGTCCTCACCATCCTGCACGCCGGCGGCAAGTTCGGCGGCGAAGGCTACAAGGTGTCCGGCGGCCTGCACGGCGTGGGCGTGTCCGTGGTGAACGCGCTGTCCTCGCGCGTCGAGGTGAGCGTGTTCAAGGAGGGCGTGCAGTACGACATCTCGTTCGACCACGGCAAAACGGCCGAGAAGCTGCGCGAAGTGGGCAAGGTCAAGCGCGGCAACGGCACCACGGTGACGTTCTGGCCCGATCCCACCATCTTCACCGACACCACGGTGTACGACTACGACACGCTGGCCAGCCGTTTCCGCGAGATGGCCTTCCTGAACAAGGGCCTGAAGATCATCCTGCACGACGAGCGCGCGAACCCTGGCAGCACGCTGTCCGACCTGGCTCCCGAGCCGCGCACCGAGGTGTTCCAGTACGCCGGCGGCATCGTGGACTTCGTGAAGTTCCTCAACGAGGGCAAGGAGACGCTGAACAAGCCCATCTACTTCGAGGCCGAGAACGACGACGGCACGGTGGAGGTGGCCATGCAGTGGTCGTCGTCCTACTCCACGAACTCGGTCATGGCGTTCGCGAACAACATCAACACGCACGAAGGCGGCACGCACCTCGACGGCTTCAAGCAGGCGGTCACGCGCACCATCAACGAATACGCCCGCGCGAAGGGCATCCTCAAGGAGAAGGATTCGAACCTCTCCGGCGACGACACGCGCGAGGGCTGCGCGGCCATCGTGTCCGTGAAGCTGCACGACCCGCAGTTCGAAGGCCAGACGAAGACGAAGCTGGGCAACACCGAGATCCGCCCGCTCGTGCAGAACGCCGTGACGCAGGGGCTCGCCGAATACTTGGAGGAGAACCCGAAGCCCGCCAAGCGCATCATCGACAAGGCCACGCAGGCGCTCAAGGCGCGCGAGGCCGCCCGCAAGGCGCGCGAGATGACGCGCCGCAAGGGCGTGCTCGACTCGTTCGCGCTGCCGGGCAAGCTGGCCGACTGCTCGTCGAAGACGCCGGCCGATTCCGAGATATTCATCGTAGAGGGTGACTCCGCAGGCGGCTCGGCCAAGCAGGCGCGCGACCGCAAAACGCAAGCTATCCTGCCTCTGCGCGGCAAGATCCTCAACGTAGAGCGCGCGGGCCTGCACCGCTCGCTGTCCAGCGACACCATCAGCTCGCTCATCACGGCCATCGGCACGAACATCGGCGACGACTTCGACGCCGACCAGGCGCGTTACCACCGCATCATCATCATGACCGACGCCGACGTGGACGGCGCGCATATCCGCTGCCTGCTGCTTACGTTCTTCTACCGCTACATGCCCGAGCTCATCAACCGCGGCTACATCTACATCGCGCAGCCGCCCATCTTCGGCCTGAAGAAGAAGAACTCGCGCAGTCCCAAGATCGAGCGCTACATCTACGACGAGAGCGCGCTGGGGAAGGTGCTCGCGGAGTACGACAACCCCGACAAGTTCGACGTACAGCGCTACAAGGGCCTCGGCGAGATGGACCCCGATCAGCTGTGGGAGACCACGATGGAGCCCGAGACGCGCACGCTTCTGCAGGTGAACATCGACGACGCCGCCGAAGCCGAGCGCGTGGTGAGCGAGCTCATGGGCGACCAGGTGGAACCTCGCAAGGAGTTCATCCAGAAGCACGCCCGCGACGTCCGTTTCCTGGACATTTAAGGAGAATCTAAGTGGCAGACAACAACGATTCTTTCGACGAATTTCTGAACCGCGCCGAGGAGGACTTCGACGCGGGCGAGGGGGCCGAGGAAGAGGACGACCTGGAAGGCGCGCTTTCCGACGCCGAGGACGCGGACGATGACGAGGGCTTTTCCGCCCCCGGTTCCGTGATCTCCGACGAGATGCGCGCGAAGGCCCTCATCAAGGACGATTTACCGAGCGCCCACGGCGAGATCGTGGAAGGCGCCAACGGCGGCAACGGCACCATCGTGCGCACGGCGTACCTGGGCAAGGAGATGCAGACGTCGTTCTTGGAGTATTCCATGAGCGTCATCGTCGCCCGCGCCCTGCCGGACGTGCGCGACGGTTTGAAGCCGGTTCACCGCCGCATCCTCTACGCCATGAACGAGAGCGGTTACACGCCCTCGCGCCCGCACATGAAGTCGGCCCGTACCGTGGGCGACGTCATCGGCAAGTACCACCCGCACGGCGACTCGGCGGTGTACGACACCATGGTGCGTCTGGCGCAGCCGTTTTCCATGCGCGTGCCGCTCATCGACGGCCACGGCAACTTCGGCTCCATCGACGGCGACGGCGCAGCGGCCATGCGATACACCGAGGCGCGCTTGGACAAGGCGGCCATGGAGCTGCTCTCCGACCTGGACAAAGAGACGGTGGACTTCCAGCCGAACTACGACGAGAGCCTCGAAGAGCCCGTCGTGCTGCCCGCCCGCTTCCCGAACCTGCTGGTCAACGGGTCGCAGGGCATCGCCGTGGGCATGGCGACGAACATCCCGCCGCACAACCTGGGCGAGACGATCGACGCCACGTGCCTCATGCTGGACAACCCCGACGTCACCACCGACGAGCTGATGCGCGCCCTGCCCGGCCCCGATTTCCCCACGGGCGGCATCATCATGGGCAAGAAGGGCATCATCGACGCGTACGAGACGGGCCGCGGCTCGCTCACCGTGCGCGCCCGCTGCGAGGTGGAGGAGAAGAAGAACGGCCGCAGCTCCATCATCGTGAAGGAAATCCCCTACATGGTGAACCGCCAGCGCTTGCTGGAGAAGCTGGGCGAGCTCGTGCGCGACAAGAAGCTGCCCGAGATCTCGAACATCCACGACGGTGCCGACCGCCACGGCATCGACATCATCATCGACCTCAAGCAGAACGCCATTCCGCAGGTGGTGCTCAACAAGCTGTACAAGCACACGCAGCTGCAGGTGGGCTTCGGCGCCATCATGCTGTCGCTCGTGGACGGCGTGCCGCGCGTGCTGTCGCTCAAGGAGATGCTGCACTACTACATCGCACACCAGGAAGACGTCATCGTACGTCGCACGCGCTACGAGTTGGCGAAGGCCGAGGAGCGCGCTCACATCCTCGAGGGTTTGGTGGTCGCGCTCGACAACATCGACGAGGTCATCTCCATCATCCGCTCGTCGCAGACCGACGCCGAGGCCGCGGGTCGCCTCACCGAGCGCTTCGGGTTGTCGAAGAAGCAGACCGACGCCATCCTGGAGATGAAGCTGCGCCGCTTGACCGGTTTGGAACGCGGCAAGATCGAGGAAGAGCTGGCCGCCCTGCGCGAGAAGATCGACTACTACAAGCGCGTGCTGGGCGACATGACGCTCGTGCGCCAGATCATCAAGGACGAGCTGCTGGACATCAAGAAGAAGTTCGGCACGCCGCGCAAGACCAGGCTCTCGGCCGACGCCAAGGACATCGACGTGGAGGACCTCATCGCCGACGAGAACATGGTGGTGACGGTGACGAAGGCCGGCTACGTGAAGCGCCTGCCCGTGGCCACCTACCGTCAGCAGAAGCGCGGCGGCAAGGGCATGCAGGGCGTGAACCTGAAGGACAACGACTACGTGGAGCATCTGTTCGTGGCTTCCACGCACGCCTACATGCTGTTCTTCTCCACGGCCGGCAAGGTGTACCGCTTGAAGGTATACGAGCTGCCCGAGGCGTCGCGCCACGCGCGCGGCACGGCCATCGTGAACCTGCTGCCGCTGGCGAAGGGCGAGACCATCTCGGCCGTCATCGCCACGAAGGACTTCCCGGCCGACGAGTTCCTCATGTTCGCCACGTCGCACGGCATGGTGAAGAAGACGTCCATGGAGCTGTACGACCGCACGCGCCGCGACGGCCTCATTGCCATCAACCTGAAGGACAATGACGAGCTCATCTCGGTGAAGCGCGTCGCGCCCGGCGAGAAGGTCATCATGGTGTCGAGCGCCGGCAAGGCCATCAAGTGGGACGAGGGCGAGGTGCGCGGCATGGGTCGCGACACCATGGGCGTGCGCGGCATGAACGTGCCGCCCATCGCGCGGGTGCTGGGCATGGAGATAGCGAAGCCGGACACGGAGCTGTTCGTCATCACCGAGAAGGGCTACGGCAAGCGCACTCCCGTGAGCGAGTACCCCGACCACCATCGCGGCGGCCAGGGCGTGTTCACCATCACCATGACGGAGAAGAAGGGCCTGCTGGCCGCCATGAAGATCGTGGCTCCCGACGAGGAGATCATGATCATGTCCGAGGAGGGCGTGGTCGTGCGCACTCCGGTTTCCGGTATTTCCGAACTGGGACGTTCCACGCAGGGCGTGTGCGTGATGAAGGTGGGCGACGGCGACCGCGTGACGGCCGTGGCCATCTCGAGTCGCGCTAAGAAGAAGCGTGCGGCAGGCGACAAGCCCGGCTCTGAGGACGAATCGCAGATCGACCTCTTGGAAGAGGAATCCGAGGAAGGCGATCTGGCCGAGAACGAGATCGACGGGGAGTAGCTTTTCCCTTCAAGCCGACTTGAACCGAATGACGGGCCCTTACCAGGGCCCGTCATTTTTTCACCCCCCAATCGATACCTCCTCCCAACAACGTGATTCGTTTTTTCATTTTCTTTTTTCGACACGACTTCCCAACACGCGAATTTCTTTTCCGTTTCCCTATCGATTTTCTCTCTCAACAAAACGCGCCGTTGTTTCATTCCCCTTCATCGACTCTTCCTCGGTAACGTTGCTCTATTTCAACGACTCGTTCTTCCATTTCCTTTTATCCTCCGCTCTCTCATTTCTCAAATATCATCTTCTTGAATTCACTTCAACCAAGTACCCCTCCCTCCCGGTTTTCTGGGGAGTGTTTCACGTGAAACTTGTTGTTTGTTGTTCGTCGTAGGTTTAAGGTTTCACGTTTCGTATTTTGGGAAACTGTTTCACGTGAAACAGCAGTGTCCATTATTTATAACTATTTAAATCATCAATAACTATTTCGTTGTTGGTTAGCGAACGTTCGTACTCATGAATGCGGAAATCGTGGACGGGTTGCGTGTCCGGCACGTCGGTGTTGACGTGCCGTATACTGCACGCTTCGCAAACGTTAATGCGCCCGTTTGAATCGGGCGCTTCGTATGAAAGGGGGCGGAGAAGCCCATGTCCATAACCGCATTGGCCCAAGGAGCGCTCGGGTGCGCGCAAGGAGCTTGGGGTCATGCGCAGAGCGCCGGACGGCGCGCGAACGTGGCGCGCAAGGCCCGCGCCGGCCGCGCGCCGGCCGAGAAAACCACGTCCGGCGACGTGTTCGTGTTGTCCGTCCCCTTGTTCGTTGAGCTGTTCATGCAGATCATGGTTGGCAATGTGAACCAGATGATGCTGGCCCCGCAGGGAGTCGAGCCAGCCGCCGCGGTAGGCAACGCTCTGCAGATACTAAACATCATCACCATCGCGCTTTCGGCCATGGGGACGGCGTCCACCGTGCTCGTTACCCGCGTGCTGGGCAACGCTTCGTCGAAACGCACGATCTCCGAGATAGCCACGGTGGCCTTGGTGGTGAACATGGCGCTGGGCGCGCTCATGACGGCGGCGTTGTTCGCGTTCTGGCCACAGTTCTTCTCCTGGTTGCACATAGACTCGTCGCTGCATGTCATGGGTTCGTCGTTCCTGCTCATCGTGGGGTCGACCACGATCATGCAAGGCGCGTTCTTCGCCATCACGGCACTGCTGCGCAGTTTCGCCCGGGTGGGCGACGTCATGGGAGCGAGTTTGGCCATGAACGCCGTCAACATCGGGTTGTGCCTCGTGTTGGTGAACGGAACGGGCGTCATTCTGGCACTCGGCGTGGAGGGGACGGCCGCCGCGAACGTGGTCGCCCGCGGCGTGGGGCTTGCACTGGCCGTGTTCATGTTGCTTCGGCATACCGACGTGCGTCCGTCGCCGCGCCTGCTGCGCCCGTTCCCGTGGAAAACGCTCAAGAACATGCTGGGCGTGGGCGTTCCCTCGTCGGGCGAGCAGATGAACTACGACTTGGCGCAGATCGTCATCTTGTCGTTCATCAACGTGCTGGGCGCGACGGTGGTCACGGTGAAGGTGTACTGCTCCATGCTGGCGAGCATCGCCTACCTGTATTCCATCGCGTTATCGCAGGCCACGCAGATCGTGCTGGGCTACCTGTTCGGCGCGGGAAAGTTCGACCTGGTGCGCCGCCGCGTGTGGATGGCCGATCTCATAGCGGCCGTGCTCACCACGGCCGTGTCGCTTACGCTATGGTGGAACTTCGACGCCGTGGTTGGCCTGTTCACGGCCGACCCGCTCGTGCACGAACTCGGCCGGCAGATCATGCTGGTGGAGGTGTTCCTGGGTATAGGCCGCAGCTTGAACATCGTGATGGTGCGCGCGCTCATCGCGCTCGGCGACGTGCGCACGCCGGTGACGGTGAACGTGGCGTTCTCGTGGGTGTTCGCCGTGGGCGGCGGCTGGCTTTTGGGCATCGGCTGGGGCTGGGGCCTCGTGGGCATGTGGATAGCCATGTGCATCGACGAATGGCTGCGCGCCGGCTTCCTCATATGCACGTTCGCGCGCGGTGGATGGAAACGCCGCGCGCTGGGCGAGGAGCGCAAGCGGGACACGATCGAAGGTAACGTGCGCGAGTGGAACGCGATCGAAGAGGGGAATGAGAAGGTGCCGCGCGGCATCGGGAAAATCCCCGATCAGGAAGGAGCACCCGGCGGTTTGCCCGTTCCCAGCGCGCCCTTCGCTCCCGCAGGCGTGAAGCAAGGGGAGATCGTCGGCGTCAATGCCCCCTCGTTCGTGGCGACGACGACGCTCGACGGCCACAACGCCGCTTCGGCCGTCGACGATATCCTGGCTTCGTTCTGGTAATCTGCTCCCGGCGGCCGCCCGCCGTCCCTATGGGCGGCGGGCCGGCGCGTTGCTATCCCTCGAAATCCTCGGGGGCCAGCTCTTCCAAGAACGAGCGGAAATCCGCGAGCTCCTCTTCCTCGTCCGGAGCGCTTTTGAACACGTAGGGGAACGACGCCCGCTCGAGCACGTCCTCCTCGATGTAGATGGGTGCCTGTTGGCGCAGTGCCAACGCGATGGAATCGGAGGGGCGTGCGTCCAGATCGATAAGGCGGTCGTGCTGTTTGAGGGTGAGCCGCGAGAAGAACATGGCCCCCTTCACGTCGTTGATGACCACATGGTCGACCCGCGCATCGAGATTCGTGAGCGCGTCGAGGAACAGGTCGTGCGTCATGGGACGGGCGAAACGCGCTTTTTCCAAGGCGATGCCCAGCTGCGTGGCCTCGTTCACGCCGACCCATATGGGAACGATGCGGCATTTGCCGGGTTGCGTGGGCTCCTCGATCGGCTGCAGCACGATGATGGAGGGCGCTGGCGCGGCCGAGACGATCAGGGTTTGCACGTTGACAGGTACCATGAAAGCTCCTCGTTGCATCAGGGGACCGGTTCCCCGGGTGCTTCGATTATACCGCTGGGTTGCTATGCGAACGGTTGACGAAGAAGGTGTTTCCCATGCGTGACGTCCGCGCCTCTTTTCGGAACGCGCGTTTTTCAACGATGGGAAAGTGCCCAGTTGACCTTTTAAAATTGCCCAGAAAAAGTGCTTGACCAAAACGTTGATTGTGGGTTACAGTGTTCAGGCACTTTTTTTGCGGGCCCGTAGCTCAGTTGGTTAGAGCGCACGCCTGATAAGCGTGAGGTCGCTGGTTCAAATCCATTCGGGCCCACCATTTTTTGCGATAAACGCTCCACCGTGAGCCGAGTTAGCCGGTGGAGCGTTTATTAGTATCTGGAGCAAGTCGGCCGCTCGCGTGCTGAATCCAACCGCGGCGCCGATCGAACGGGGCATTAGCTCAGCTGGGAGAGCGACGGCTTTGCAAGCCGTAGGTCAGGGGTTCGATCCCCCTATGCTCCACCATTCAATCGGACGGATCCTGCAGGGTCCGTTTTTCGTTTCCCCAGCTTTCAAGAACTCTAATAGGTTGGCATGGTTCCGAAGAGAACCAGGTGCGCCACGCCCAAAACCGCGATATGCAACGGATAGTAGGCGTAGAAGAACCACTTCATGGGAAGGCCCCGGCGTCCGCGATAGGCACGGAGGAGGGGAATGGTGAGCGTGCATCCCACCAACGGATAGAGCACGAAGGGGAGCAGCGACCAGTCTCCTGCCGTCGAAACGCCGGTTGCGAGCGTGGCGAGCAGAGGGAATCCGTCGGCCACCACGACCAGCAACACAGGTGCGGCGACCGCGCCGAGCGGCGTCTTCAACGCGGCCGGCACGAAATCGCCTCCGTCGGCTTCGCCACCGCACGTTTCCGCATCTCGCTGCGTTCCCGCTCCCAGCACCTTGAACAGGAATATCATCACCACGCCGACGAATCCCCAGTTGCATACGAGGCTCGCGAGCAGCGCTGCCGCGAACAGCGCCCAGAACGCCGCCCGGTTCGCCACGTGGTCGTGCGCGTACAGCACGCCCAACCCTATGAGCAGTGTGAACAGCACGTTGGCATCGCCCGCCAGGAACAGCACATAGGGAATCTGCGACACCACGGCGAACACGCCCAGCCGCAGGGCGTATTTCTTCACGTTCGAGGTGTGGCGATATCCCTCTACCAGCAGAAACGCCATAACGGGGAAAGTGAGCCCGCCTGCCGCGTACAGCAAGCACCGCGCCGCGAAGGGCAGCTGAGCGTCGAAAAGGTAGGCGGCATGGTTCGCCGTCATGCCCACGATGGCCACCATCTTGAGCGCGAACGAAGACAAGCCGCCCGCGTCGCCTTGGGTTCGGGCGCACGCGCCTTCGCAGACTTGACCGCCCGCGCCGCCGCGCGCGTGGTTGCTCGTCTTGTCCCGACCGCCGTCTGCCATGCCTTCGCCTTCGCATCCGTTTCGCGCGTTTCTGTTCGATCCGGTCTGCTGTGGGGGAGCGCGCGCCGGAGAGGCATCGATTATACTGCATATATGAGCCTGCAAAAGATCAGGAACAACCACCCCCTTGCCTACACGGCAGCAGCGTGCGCGCTGGCTGTGGCGTGCTTTGCCGTGGTCCCGGCGGAAGGGCTCGACCCGCTGGTAGCGTCGCTTGTTCAAACGGCTTTCGCCGCGCTCTGCATGCTCTGCGTGCTCGCGGCATTCGATCCGTCGTCGCTGCACTGGAAGATGCGCCGTGGCACGCAAAACCGAACGGCGTTGCTCGCGTGCGGCGCCTTGACGCTCGTAGCGCTTGCGGCCGGCGTGGCCGCAGCGTTTCTCTCCGCGCTGGGTGGACGAGGGGTTGGGCCGCTCTCCTCCTTCGTCTCACCCATGGCTTCGCCGGGTGGTGTCGCCCTGTTTCTTCTGCTCTGCCTCGTCACCGGCGTGTTCGAAGAAGCGTTGTTCCGCGGTATCGTGTTCAAGGGGTTCGCCACCGCGTTGGAAAATGAGGAGCGCGCCCGCCCGGTTCTGGTGGCGGCCGTCGTGCAAGCGGTGGTGTTCGGGCTGCTGCACGTGACGACGTCGACCTCCCTGGAATCCGCGACCTTTACTGTCGCCGCTGTCCAGACGCTGGTCAAACCGGTGCAAGCCGCGCTGTTCGGGTTCGTCATGGCCAGCGTGCTCGCCCGCACGGGGAACCTCTGGCTGCTCGTCGGCACCCATGCGGCGTTCAACGCGCTATCCGAGGCACCGTTGTTCGCGTTGACAGGCTCGCTTCCCGCCACGTACGCCACCGGCCAACCTGCCGACTTGGCCGTGCTTCTTGCCACCACGGTACTGCTCGTTCCGCTCGCCATCCACGCCGCATCCTATTTGAAAAAACCCGATGGTTGCTTGTAGCGGGTTTGCTCCTTTTCCAAGTTCCCGGTTTCGCCGGGTGCGTTTCCGTTGCCCCTTTGGATTCCATCGATGGCGCTCGTGGACAAAATCGGCGGCTATGGTAAATTTCACGCTTGCATGCACGGATGCAAAACGGGAAAACGCCTGATGGCGAAAAATTCCTTGCAAATTTTCTTCGGCTGAATCGACCACAGCTCGAATATCTGTCCATGATGTTTTGGATTACATTAATCGCACACGCTGATCAGAAACCGGGAGCGGTGACATGTGCTGCGAAACGGCGCGTTTTTCGCAAGGCAGCAGGCGTTCCGCGATGCAAGCGCGTCTCGTCCGGCGTCGTGCACGCCCGGTGCGCCTTATATGCCAAGCGCGCTCATTCTGTGACGCGTTCCCCTGCGGTTCGGCTTTTCACGCTGGCGTGGTACCATGCTTCCTTGGAAAACGAATGCGCGGGCGTGTCATGATCGCGAGCGCGCCACGACAACGATTCTGCGGGGAGTTATGAACCGGACAGAAGCACTGCGCATCTTGGGCCTCGACGAGGATGCCACGCTCGACGACATCAAGACGGCTTACAAGGAGACAGCGCAGATCCTCCACCCCGACCGCTTCGCCACCAATAAGAAGCTTCAAGATCGCGCCACCGAGCAGTTCAAGAATCTGCAAGAGGCTTACGAATACCTCACCAGCGGGAAGGGTTCTCGCTCGAAGGCGGGTCGCGCCGCTTCCACCACGCGCGCCTACACGCCAGCCAGCGAGATGGAGGCGCGCCTAGCCGGCATCGCCGCCGCGCGCACGCAGTTGGTGAGCCAGCGCGACGTGGTGTATGACGAACGCCGCAACGGGCTCGTCATGGCGGGCATCGGCGCGGTGGTGGCCATCCTGTTCCGCAAACCGGGGCCCTTGCTCATCCTGGCCACGGCGGGCGTGACGGCCGTGGTGTGGGGCATCGTCCAAGCGGTGGGCGCACAGCGCACCATTGGCACGCTCAACGAGCACATCGACGAGCTCAACAAAGAAGAGCGCCGTCTCGCCGAGGAGTTGGACGACATGTGACGTCGCATTCCCGTGCGGGGCGTCCCCGCGCCGGCTTGCACCAGGATCATCGCCGTACCGCTCAGGTGCGGCTTGAATAGAAAGAAGAAGCAAGGCATGAAACAAGAGAACCTCCGCAACATCGCCATCATCGCCCACGTCGACCACGGCAAGACCACGCTCGTGGACCGGCTGCTGTACACGAGCGGCGTGTTCCGCGAGAACCAGCAGGTGGACGAGCGCGTGCTCGACAGCAACGACCAGGAGCGCGAGCGCGGCATCACCATCCTGTCGAAGAATATCTCCGTCACGTACAACGGCGTGAAGATCAACGTCATCGACACGCCCGGCCACGCCGACTTCGGCGGCGAGGTGGAGCGCGTGCTGAACATGGCCGACGGCGCCCTGCTCATCGTGGACGCGTTCGAGGGCCCCATGCCCCAGACGCGCTTCGTGCTGAAGCACGCGCTGGCGCTGGGCCTGCGCATCATGGTGGTCATCAACAAGATCGACCGCCCCGGCGCGCGTCCGGAAGAAGTGGTGGACGAGGTGTTCGACCTCATGGTGGAGCTGGAAGCCTCCGACGAGCAGCTCGACTTCCCCATCATCTACGCCAGCGCCGTGAACGGTTACGCGCGCTTCGCCCCCGAAGACGAGAACATGGACATGCTGCCGTTGCTCGACACCATCTTGAAGGAAGTGCCCGCGCCCGACTGCGAGCCGAACGGCCCCGTGGCGCTGCAGATCTGCACGGTCGACCACTCCAGCTTCGTGGGCCGCATCGGTGTGGGGCGCCTGTTCTCCGGCACCATCCACAAGAACGAGCAGGCCCTGGTCATCAAGAACGACGGCACGCGCTATAACACCGTCATCAAGGACGTGTTCACGTTCGAGGAACTGGGTAAGAAGAAGCAGCAGGAGGTGCACGCCGGCGACATCGTGGCCGTGGTGGGCGTCGACGACGCCGACATCGGCGACATGGTCACGAGCCGCGAGAATCCCGTGCGCCTGGACCCCATCGAGGTGGAAGAGCCCACGATGGCCGTCGTGTTCGAGGCGTCCACCAGCCCGCTCATCGGCCGCGAGGGCGATATCGTGGGCGCGCGCCAGCTGAAAGAGCGTCTCATGCGCGAGGCAGAGAGCAACATCTCCATGCGCATCGAGGAGCTTGAGGACAAGAGCGGCGTGGAAGTGGCCGGCCGCGGCGTGCTGCACCTGTCCGTGCTCATGGAGACCATGCGCCGCGAGGGCTTCGAGTTCCAGGTGGGCCGCCCGCGCGTGCTCATCAAGAAGGACGAGCAGGGACGCAAGCTCGAGCCCATCGAGGAGGCCACGGTGGACGTGCCCAGCGAGTACGCGGGCAAGGCCATCGAGGTGTTCGGCAGTGCCGGCGGCGAGATGGCGGACATGTTCCAGCGCGGGGACCAGACGCACCTCGTGTTCAAGATCCCCACGCGCGGCACGATGGGCCTGCGCACGCGCCTGTTGAACGTCACGCGCGGCGAAGCCACCATGTTCCACCACTTCAGCGAGTACGGCGCCTTCCGCGGCGACTTCAACGGGCGCAAGAACGGCTCCATGATCTCCATGTCCACCGAGAAGAGCGTGGCCTACGCGCTCGACACGTTGCAGGAGCGCGGCAAGCTGTTCGTGGGCCCCGGCGAGGACTGCTACGAGGGCATGATCGTGGGCGAGTCGGCGAAGGAAGGCGACATGGTCGTCAACATCGCGAAGTCCAAGCAGCTGGGCAACCAGCGCTCGTCCGGCGCCGACAAGGCCATCCAGCTCACGCCGCCGCAGACGTTCACGCTGGAAGAGGCCTTGGAGTACATCGAGGACGACGAGCTGGTGGAGGTCACGCCCAAGAGCATCCGCCTGCGAAAGCGCATCCTGAGCTCCATCGAGCGCAAGAAGGCGAACAAGAACTAAGCGCTCCGCAGATTGGCAGATCGGCGGAGTTGCTTGACGTTGCGAGGGGCCCTGGCGACGATTCTCGCTTCGTGCTCGCTTGCCCTTGCGTGCGGACGCGCGCTCGGCCGCGAAACGGGGAGATTGTCGGCACGGGGACCCTTCTCGCTGACGTCAATGGATCTGTTTAGCCCATAACACCTGCGCATTTGCTTGCCAAGCGCCCCCGTACTCGTGCGGGGGCGCTCTCGCGTTCGTGCCTAACGTCCGTGCTTCGTGAAGCGAAAGTGGGCATATTGTGCATCGGCGAGGACACAATTGCCGTGTGTGCGAAAATACCGCTCAGTAACTTACATCATGCTCGGTCGCCTTGGCGGCCCGCATGTTCGAGGGAAGGGTCCTATGAAGACTGCGAACATCATGAAGGCCGTGTGCGTTGCCGGGTTGGCGGCCACCTGCGTTTGGGGTTTGGCCGCGTGCTCTTCGGCCAACGCGAACGGCTTGACCGGCGGGGTTGCCGCCACGGTCAACGGAACGGAGATCCCCGAAGACGACGTCACCAACATGATCCAGGGCATCCGCTCCCAGATGGGCATGGACGGCGAGGACGAGTGGGGCCAGTGGCTTGCCGACAACGCCATGACTCCCGAGTCCGTCCGCGAGCAGATGATCGATTCGTTCGTGCAGCAAGAGCTGATCAAGCAGGGTGCGAAGGAAAAGAACATCAGCGTGGACAGCTCCGAGATCGACAGCATCGTGAACACCATGAAGGCCAACTACGACGGCGATGACAAGTGGTCCGCGGCGTTGGAACAGGCGAACTTCACCGAGGAATCCTATCGCGAGAACATCGAAAACCAGCTGCTGCAGAAGAAGCTGACCGAGTCGTTCGCCAGCGACGAGGAGCCCAGCCAGGAAGACCTGCTGCAGTACGCGCAGATGTACGCCTCCGCTTACGACGGTGCGAAGCGTTCGTCGCACATCCTGTTCGACAGCGGCGACGAGGCCACGGCTCAGAGCGTGCTCGACCAGATCAACAGCGGCGAGCTCGACTTCGCCGAGGCGGCCAAGCAGTACTCCAAGGACAACGACAACGGCAACGGCGGCAGCGCTGCGAAGGGCGGCGACGTGGGCTGGGACAAGCTGAACAGCTTCGTCACCGAGTACACCGATGCCCTGAACGGCCTTGAGAAGGATCAGGTCAGCGGTTTGGTGACCAGCCAGTACGGCATCCACATCATCAAGTGCACCGATGTGTTCAACGCCCCGAAGGCCGCGGGCGAGGACGGCACCGAAACGGTGACCATCACCAGCACCGACCAGATCCCCTCCGAGTTCCTGGACAGCATCAAGGCTTCCCTCAAGCAGCAGAAGCAGAACGAGGCCGCCCAGACCTGGTTCTCCGAGTACAAGGAATCGGCCGACATCTTCATCAACCCGATGCCGGAGGGCCTGCCCTACGCGGTGGACATGTCGAAGTACACGCCGGCCGAGGGCTCTACGGGAGCAACCCAGAACAATAGCGACGGCACCGACACCGGCGACGGCGACACCGCGAACAACGCCGGCGACAACGCCGAAGGTTCAGGCGATGCCGCGTCCGGTGAGAACACCGAAGGCTCTGGCGACAACGCCAACGCCAATGCGAGCGACCAGCCTGCCGAGGGCGGAGACGCCGCGAACCAGCAGCCTGCCGAGGCCGCGTAAACCTGAAGCGAATGGCGCCCGGAACAGCAACGAGCGAAGTGAAAGCGGCTGCGGAGAACCCGCAGCCGCTTTCTTCTGCGCCCTTTCTCCAATTGCGCGGCGCCGTGGTCAGGCGCGCCGGTCGTGCGATCCTCTCGGTCGACGCGTTCGACCTCGCCCAAGGCGAGAACATAGCCCTTCTCGGTCCGAACGGCTCGGGCAAGTCCACATTTGTCAAGCTCATTACGCGCGAGGTGCTGCCGTTGCATCGCGACGAGCCCCCGGTGCTGTTCAAAGGCCGCGACCGGGCGACGCTTGCCGAGGTCAAGCAGTGCCTGGGCGTGGTGTCGTCCACCATGCAGGATCAGATGACGGTGCATTTGCCGGCAGTGGACGTGGTGGCCGGCGGCCTGTTCGGGTCGCTCGGCGTCCTGCCGACGGTGGACGCCGCCGAAGCCGATGCCGCCCGCGCGCGGGCGCGCGACACCATGGACCTGCTCGGCATAGCCGACTTGCACGACCGCGACGTCATGACGCTGTCCACCGGCCAGGCACGGCGGGCGCTCATCGCCCGAGCGCTCGTGCACGATCCTGAAACGCTCGTGTTCGACGAGCCGTGCACGGGGCTCGATCCCGAGGGCATGTACTACGTGCGTCGGAGCATGCGCACGCTCGCCCAGGCGGGGAAGTCCATCGTGCTGGTAACGCACTATCCCGAAGACGTTATTCCCGAGATCGGGCGCCTCGTGCTCATCAAGAACGGCGCCGTGTTCGCCGACGGCTCAAAGGAAAGCCTGCTTGCCGACGATTCCATGAGCGCACTGTTCGACGTTCCCCTGAAAATTAATCGATCTGGGTCCTATTATTCGCTTGTGAGCGCCTATTAGCTGTTGTATACTACGTAGCTGCTGCACGTTCGCGCACGGCGCGAGCATGCACGTTTCGACGAAGCGGAGAGATGACCGAGCTGGCCGAAGGTGCACGATTGGAAATCGTGTGTGCGCCAAAAGCGTACCTAGGGTTCGAATCCCTATCTCTCCGCCATTGAAATTCCAACGACCGAATTCCCGGTCGAGAGCGCACCGCCGGAGCACGGCGCGTGCCGGTCGGCGAGGACCAAGCCGGCCGCATCCCACGCGGAGGGGTGGCAGAGTGGTTGAATGCGGCGGTCTCGAAAACCGTTTTACCCGTAACCCGGGTAACGAGGGTTCGAATCCCTCCTCCTCCGCCAGTTTCCACTAAGCGCCTTCGGGCGCTTTTTTGCATCTTTACGCCTTCTTAACCCTCCGTCCCTCACCTTAACGGTGCGTTAATCCGCTCTTCCTTATCGTCTACCTAGCTTGCAGAAGATGCCGCTGCGGCGGCCTGGAAACAAGAAAGGAAGACGATGGACATCGTAACCGGCGTCGTCGGAGGGCTGAGCGTGCTGGTCGTGCTCTACCTTTTCGTGGTGTTGCTGAAAGGGGGCGATGAGCGGTGACGGACGAACTGCTCGAATACGGGATCTACCTCGCCTTGCTCGTGGCTTTGGCCATTCCCTTGTCGGCGTATCTCAACAAGGTCATGGCAGGCGAGAAGACCGTCTTCACGCGCGTCCTCGTTCCTGTCGAGAACGTCATCTACCGATGCATACGCGTCGACAAGAACGAGGACATGGGGTGGAAGAAGTACCTGGTCAGCGCACTCGCTTTCTCCGCCATTTCCCTGGTGGGGCTGTTCGCCATCCTCATGCTGCAGGGGCTTCTGCCGCTCAACCCTGAGGGGCTTCCCGGCCTTTCGTGGGACCTGGCGTTCAACACCGCCGTCAGCTTCGTGACGAACACGAACTGGCAGGCGTACAGCGGCGAGTCGGCGCTGAGCTACTTCTCGCAGGCGCTCGGCCTGACCGTGCAGAACTTCGTGACGCCGGCGGTGGGCATCGCCGTGCTGTTCGCGCTCCTTCGCGGCATGGTGAGCGAAGGGCATCTGGGCCTGGGCAACTTCTTCGTCGACGTGACGCGCGCCACGCTGTTCGTGCTCATTCCGTTGGCTCTCGTGGTGACGGTGGTGGACGTGTGGCAGGGCTCGCCGCAGAATTTCAACGACTACGAGACGGTGCAGCTGCTAGAGCCGGTGGGCGTTGACGAGGCGGGCAACATCGTCGACGCGGACGACCCTGCCGCCGTGGAAACCATCGACCAGGCCACGGTTCCCATGGGCCCGCAGGCCAGCCAGGTTGCCATCAAGCAGCTCGGCACGAACGGCGGTGGCTACAACGGCGTGAACTCGGCGAGCGCCCTGGAGAACCCCACGCCGCTGACGAACCTCATTCAGTGCCTGTCGCTGTTGCTCATCCCCGTGGCCTGCGTGTTCAGCTTCGGGCGCTTCGTCGCCGACCGGCGCCAAGGACGCGCGGTGTTCGCGGCCATGTTCATCTTGCTGGTGGCGGCGTTGGCGGCGATAGCCGTGTTCGAGCAGATGGGCACGCCCCAGCTCGCGGCCGACGGCCAGGTGTACATGGGGGTTGACGGCCAGTCCGGCGGCAACATGGAAGGCAAGGAAACGCGCTTCGGCGTAACCGACTCGTCGCTGTGGGCCGCGTTCACCACGGCTGCGTCGAACGGCTCGGTCAACGCCATGCACGACAGCTTCACGCCCATCGGCGGCATGGTGCCCATCATATTGATGGCGCTGGGCGAAGTGGTGTTCGGCGGCGTGGGCTGCGGTTTGTACGGCATGCTGGGCTTCGTCATCCTTACGGTGTTCATCGCCGGGCTCATGGTGGGCCGCACGCCCGAGTACCTGGGCAAGAAGATCGGTCCGAAGGAGATGCGCATGGCCGTTATCCTGTGCATCACCACGCCGCTGCTCATCCTAGTGGGCGCAGGCATCATGAGCCTCGATCCGGCCACGGTGGACAGCCTGAACAACCCCGGTGCGCACGGGTTCTCGGAAGTGCTGTACGCGGCCACGTCCGCCGGCGGCAACAACGGCTCGGCTTTCGCCGGCTTCAACGCCAACACGCCGATGATCAACGTGGTGCTGGGGCTCGAGATGCTGGCGAACCGCTTCATCCCCATCGCGGCGGTGTGCGTGCTGGCCGGCAGCCTGTGCACGCGGCCCAAGGTGGCTGTGAGCGCCGGCACGCTGTCCACCAGCAATGCGATGTTCGTGTTCCTGCTTGTTCTCATGGTTCTGCTGATCGGTGCGCTCACGATGTTCCCGGCGCTTGCGCTGGGCCCCGTCGCCGAGCAACTGATGATGGTGCTGTAGAAAGGCGGGTGAGAGAAAGATGACGACAACTGCTATGAAAAACACTGCCATGAACTCGCTTGCGAAGCGTGCGGTGCTCGATGCGTTCGCAAAGCTCAGCCCGCGCGAACAGGCTAAGAACCCCGTCATGCTGATGGTGTACCTATCGGCCATCCTTACGCTTATCCTGTTCGTCCTGTCGCTGTTCGGCATCGCCGACGCGGCACCGGGCTTCATCCTTGCGATATCCGCGGTGCTCTGGCTCACCGTGCTGTTCGCGAACTTCGCGGAAGCGCTCGCCGAAGGCCGCGGCAAGGCTCAGGCCGACTCGCTGCGCGCCGCCAAGCGCGACGTGCCGGCGCACAAGCTCAACGAAGGGCTGGTGGCGAAGGGGCACCACGTGGACGACCCCGCCGAGTTCTTCCGCATCCAGGCGGACGAGGTGAGCTCGGCCGTTTTGAAGAAGAAGGACCTGTTCTTCGTGGCGGCGGGCGAGCAGATCCCTGCGGACGGCGAAATCGAGCTCGGTGCCGCGTCGGTGGACGAGAGCGCCATCACCGGCGAGTCGGCCCCGGTCATCCGCGAGTCCGGCGGCGATCGCTCGGCCGTCACGGGCGGCACCACCGTGCTGTCCGACTGGCTGGTCGTACGCGTGACCGCCGACGCGGGCCACAGCTTCCTCGACCAGATGATCGCCATGGTGGAATCGGCCGCGCGCAAGAAGACGCCGAACGAGATCGCGCTCGAGATACTGCTCGTGGCGCTCACCATCGTGTTCCTCATCGTGTCGGTGTCGCTGTTCGCGTTCAGCGGGTTCGGGGCGAACCAGGAGGGCATCGCGAACCCCACCACCATCACTTCGCTCGTGGCGCTGTTCGTGTGCCTGGCGCCCACCACCATCGGCGCGCTGCTCTCCGCCATCGGCATCGCCGGCATGAGCCGCCTGAACCGGGCGAACGTGCTGGCCATGAGCGGCCGCGCCGTGGAGGCCGCCGGCGACGTGGACGTGCTGCTGCTGGACAAGACGGGCACCATCACGCTGGGCAACCGCCAGGCCGCCGAGTTCGTTCCGGTGGACGGCGCCTCCGAGCGCGACGTGGCCGACGCGGCGCAGCTGGCGAGCCTCACCGACGAGACGCCCGAGGGCCGCAGCGTGGTGGTGCTGGCCAAGGAGCTGTTCGACATCCGTGCCCGCGAGTTGGAAGGCGCGGGTATGACGAGCATCCCGTTCACGGCCCAGACGCGCATGAGCGGCGTGGACTTCGAGGGCCACGAGATTCGGAAGGGGGCGGCCGATGCCGTCAAGGATTATGTGGAGTCGTGCGGCGGCACGTACAGCGCTCAGTGCGCCGGAGTCGTTGAGGATGTCGCGCGGGCAGGCGGCACTCCGCTGCTCGTTGCTCGCGATCATCGTATTCTGGGCGTCGTTCATCTGAAGGACATCGTGAAGCAGGGCATCAAGGAGAACTTCGCCGACCTGCGCACCATGGGCATCAAAACGGTCATGATCACGGGCGACAACCCGCTGACCGCGGCGGCCATCGCGGCAGAGGCCGGCGTGGACGACTTCATCGCCGAGGCAACCCCCGAGACGAAGCTCGAGGCCATTCGCCAGTACCAGGCCGAGGGGCACATGGTGGCCATGACGGGCGACGGCACGAACGACGCGCCCGCGCTCGCCCAAGCCGACGTGGCCGTGGCCATGAACAGCGGCACGCAGGCGGCGAAGGAAGCCGGCAACATGGTGGACCTGGACTCGTCGCCCACGAAGCTCATCGACATCGTGCGCATAGGCAAGCAGCTCCTCATGACGCGCGGCTCGCTGACCACGTTCTCCATCGCCAACGACCTGGCGAAGTACTTCGCCATCGTCCCGGCTTTGTTCGTGCCGCTGTACCCGGCGCTCGAGGCGCTGAATATCATGCACCTCACGAGCCCGCTCACGGCCATCCTGTCGGCGATCATCTACAACGCCCTCATCATCGTGGCGCTCATCCCGCTGGCGCTGAAGGGCGTGAAGTACCGCGAAGCCACCTCGCAAAGCCTGCTCGGCCGCAACCTGCTGGTGTACGGATTGGGCGGCATCGTCCTGCCCTTCGTGGCCATCAAGCTGCTCGACATGGGCCTGACGGCGCTGGGCGTTGCGTAACTATCAAGGCTGGCCTCAGACGGCCAGGGCGTTTATACGGGAGGATGCCGCAGGTGGTTTCCTCCCGACCCAGCGCGAAATGTGCGCAACCGGAACCAACGAAAGGACGAACGACATGAAACAGGCGAAAACATGGGGGAGCGCAGCGCTGTTCTTCCTGGTGACAACGGTGTTGTGCGGCGTGCTGTACACCGTTGTGTGCACGGGCATCGCCCAGCTCGTCTTCCCCTACCAGGCCAACGGCTCCATCATTGAAGTCGACGGCACGAAGTACGGAAGCGAGCTGGTGGGGCAGCAATTCACCGACGACGACCATATGTGGGGCCGCGTGATGAGCCCCAGCACGGGCACGTTCACCGATGGCGAGGGCAACGACGTGCTGTGGTACGGCGCCTCGAACCTGAGCCCGGCGGGCGACGATTTCGCCAGCGCGGTGCAAGACCGCATCGACCAGATCCACGCGGCCCATCCCGAGAAAGGCGACGAGCCCATCCCCAGCGACCTGGTGACGAACTCCGGCAGCGGTTTCGACCCCCATATCTCACCGGCGGCCGCCGAGTACCAGGTGGAGCGCTTGGCGAAGAACACCGGCAAGAGCGCGTCGGAGATCCGCGACATTATCGAGCGCTGCACCGAGCAGTCGCAGCTCGGCGTTCTCGGCGATGCCCGCGTGAACGTGCTCAAGGTGAACCTGATGCTCGACGGCATCTTGCAGTAACGGAACGCGCCGCGCGCTGCGGGCCTCGGGGTAACGCGACGGTGCCGATATCTGAAGATACGCCGAATAACCCCGCCGCGGCGCGGGCTGGCGGGCTCGAAAGCCCTACACTGGTCGGCAACGGAAAAAAGAGGGCTGGTGGGACGTTCGCGCACGGATGCGCGAACACCGTCTGCCGGCTGATTGAAAGGACGTTGCCATGACCGATCGTGTGGTGGAGAGCTCGGACGTCGAGGTTCCCGAGATCCCCGAGATTCTGGAAAAGGTGCTGCTCTTCACGCTTGAAGAGGCGAAGGAGAAAATGACCCAAGGAGCCGACGTGGTGCCCTTCACCGCGCTGGTGGTGAAGGAGAACCTGTTCCTGGAGAACCATCCGGGCGAATCGGCGGAGGAGTGCTTCAACTTCGCGCGCCATACGGTGGAGAACGCGCGCGGCGCCGAGGCGTACGCGCTGTGCTACGACGGCTACGTCGAAGTCGACGACGAGACGAAGGACGCCATCATCGCCGAGGGCGGCATCCCCGGCGAGGACGAGGGCGTGGCCGTGGGCTACCTCTACACCATGGACGACGAGGGCACGCCCACGTTCGAGTCCGAGCCGGCCTACATCGGCGAGGCTCCGAACTTCATGAGCGGCCTCAAAGAAGCCGACCAGTACGACGAGGACGAAATCGACGAGAAGTACCTGGACGACGAGGACGCCGAGGACGAGCCAGCCGAATAGCTCCGCGTTTCGGCCGCCCCGTAGGGCAAGGGCTCTGCCCTTGCCGGCGACCTGCGGAGACGCAGCTGTTAGGAGGGGCGGGGCTTGCCCCGCCTTCTCCTGTCATCCCGAGCGCAGCCGACGCGCCTCCTTCCCTCCGTCATCCTGAGCGGAGGCCGAAGGCCGGAGTCGAAGGATCTCGGCGACGCGAGGCCGCCCGTGCCGAAGACGCTTCGACTCCGCGCTGCGCGCTACGACCAGGATAACAAAACCCGAACCCTCGATAAGTCAACGAACCGCCCGCCATTGAGCGGGTGGTTCGCTTTTTCAAGCCCGCATCGATCTTCCCTGCGTTGGATCCCTGCACGGTTTCCGTTGGTTTCGCGTTGGACGCGCGTTGGATCGGCACGGTCGATCTGCAAGGTTCGTGCAAGGTCGAGGCGGTTCGCGGACGGTCGAATTACGGTCGCCCGGCAAGGTCGCGTTGCTATACTTCGACGCGGAAAGAGTTCGGCGGACGAACGGGATGCAGCGAGGGAACTTGGAAACCCAAGACGACCCGGCCGAAAAAGCCGGAACCCCTCTGGCCGCAAGCGTCTTTCGGCGCGCGCAAACATGGTGAAAGCATGTGCGCACAGCCGGCGGATCAAGTTTTCCTTGTGACCGACGAGGGCCTTTGCTAGAATAGGCAAGCTAATCCTGCTCCGGGTTAACTGCCTTCACCAGCCCCGGAGCCGCTAAAGACCAAAGGAGGTGAGCTGATGAAGGCTTATGAATTGCTGTTTTTTGTTGCTCCGTCTATCGACGAAGAATCCCGCGCCGCTGTTATGAAGCGTATTGAGACCACGATCGCCGAGGGCGAGGGTGTTGTCGACAACGTCGACAACTGGGGCAAGCGCAAACTCGCTTATGAGATCAACGGTCTGACCGACGGTGACTACACTCTCATCGATTTCCATGCTGATCCCGCTAACGTTGCTGAACTCGACCGCGTTCTTCGCATCAATGACGCCGTTGTGCGCCATATGATCGTCAAGCGTACGGATCGCGACTAAGAGCACGTGGCATCGGGCGCGCAAGCGCCCCAGCATGAGAAGAGGTAGGAAACATGAGCATTAACCGAGTTATCATCAGCGGAAACCTGACGCGCGACCCCGAGCTGCGCTCCACGGCGAGCGGATTGCCGGTGCTCGGCTTCGGCGTGGCCGTGAACGACCGTCGCAAGAACCAGCAGACCGGCGAGTGGGAGGACTATCCCAACTTCATCGACTGCACGATGTTCGGCGCGCGCGCTGAGAGCCTGTCCCGCTTCCTCAACAAGGGCACGAAGGTGTCCATCGAGGGCAAGCTCCGCTGGAGCCAGTGGGAGCGCGAGGGGCAGAAGCGCAGCAAGATCGAGGTGATCGTCGACGAGCTCGAGTTCATGTCGAGCCGCAACAGCGATTCGTCTTCCTACGGTGGCGGAAACTCGTCGTCGTACGGCGGCAACGCGGGCGGCTACTCCCCGGCTCCGGCACCTGTGGTGGCCGCGCCGGTGGTCGATGCCTCTTCTTCGGTCTACGATGAAGACATCCCGTTTTAAGCGAAACGAAAGAGGTTTGTGAAATGTCCGATTACGCGAAGCAGCCGCGTCGCAAGTTCTGCCAGTTCTGCAAGGACGAGGCGAACTACGTCGACTACAAAGACACGCAAATGCTGCGCAAGTACGTTACCGATCGCGGAAAGATCAAGCCGCGCCGTGTGACGGGTGCCTGCACCCAGCATCAGCGCGACGTCGCGAACGCCGTCAAGCGCGCCCGTGAGATGGCTTTGATGCCGTACGCGGTGCCCGCCGTCAGCGGCCGCGGCGATCGTCGCAGCCGTTAAGGCGAAGGAGGAACCATGAAAGTCATTCTGCTTCAGGAGTTGAAAGGCAAGGGCGGTGAAGGCGACGTCGTGGACGTGGCCCCCGGCTTTGCCAACAACTACCTGCTCCCCCAGAAGCTCGCCATCCAGGCGACGAAGGGAAATCTCAAGCAGCTCGAGCAGCGCAAGCACAACATCGCCAAGCGCGAAGAGAACCGCGTTTCCGACGCCGAGAAGCTGAAGGCCGCCCTCGAGGGCACGGTCGTCAAGGTCGAGGCGAAGGTCGGCGAGGAGGGCCAGCTGTTCGGCTCCGTCACCGCCACGATGATCGCCGACGCCATCAAGGCCACGACCGACCTCGATGTGGACAAGCGCCGCCTCGAGCTCGGCCATGCCATCAAGACGGCCGGCGAGCACGAGGTCGTGTACTCCATCTACCGCGACATCAAGACGTCCGTCAAGCTGTTCGTGGGCGACCCCAACGCCGAGGCTCCGGCCGAGGAAGAGGTCGTCGAGGAGATCGTCGAAGTGGTCGAAGAGGTCGAGGCTCCCGCCGAGGCCGACGAAGCCGCCGAGACGGCTACCGAGGAATAAAAACTTTTCCACAGGCTCATGTTGTGGAAACTGGGGAAAACCCCCTTTGCCCCGATGACGGGCGAAGGGGGTTTTCCGTTGCCGGTGGATAACTTCACAGCGCGTTTTTTGCATAAAAATAACGCGTGATCTGCGGTAACACATGAGGTACTATGGAAAACCACACACGTCGCCAAACAGCGGCAGAGACCGAGCGGGTTGTCATCCTGAGCGGAGGCCGTAGGCCGGAGTCGAAGGATCCCGTGCGGCGCCAGCAGGAAACGTCACGGCTGGCGCCGCACGGGATCCTTCGACTCCCTTCGGTCGCTCAGGACGACAAGGCGCACGGCCGCGGCCTCCGCTCAGGATGACAGGGAGGGACGGCCGCCGCCTCTGTTCGGGCGGCGCGGCGTGCATGTTGAAAGCAACCACGAAGGAGTGCGAAGAGCCATTATGCCGGCAGCGAACCAAGCCCCCGCAGGAAACACCGATTTCAACGACGGGTCGGCGCCTCGGAACAAGCCGATGCCGCAGAACATCGAAGCCGAGAAATCCGTGCTCGCGGCCTGCATGCTCAACGCCGAGGCCGTGGAAGAGCTCATCCTGAAGCTGAAGCCGGAGTCGTTCTACCGCCCGGCGCACCGCATCATCTTCGAGGCCATCTGCGAGCTGAACACGCGCCGCATCCCCATCGACCAGATATCGCTCGCCGACAACCTGAACGCCACCGGCCAATTGGAGGCCGTGGGCGGAAAGCCCTACCTGGTGGACCTGGCCGACAACACGTTCGCGCTCACGAACTGGCAGAACCATGCCGAGATCGTGAAGCGCACCGCCATCCTGCGCGAGCTCATCTACGCCGCCGCGTCCATCAACGCGCTGGCCTACGACGCGCCCGACAACCTGGACGAGGTGGTCGAGGACGCGGAGAAAACGCTGTTCAACGTCACCGAGAAGCGCGTGTCGTCCACGTTCGCGAAGATGGACACCCTGCTCACCGACGCGTTCGAGGAGATAACGAAGCTCGCCGAGCAGCAGAACCACATGGCCGGCGTGCCCACGGGCTTCAAGGACGCCGACGACCTGTTCCACGGCTTCCGCGGCGGCGACCTGGTCATCTTGGCTGCCCGTCCCGGCGTGGGCAAGACGTCGTTCGCGCTGAACCTGGCCGTGAACGCCGCGAAGTCCGGCGCGGCCGTGGCCTTCTTCTCCTTGGAAATGAGCGCGGGCCAGCTGGTCCAGCGTATCCTGTGCGCCGAGGCGCGCGTGAGCCTGTCGAAGATCCGCGCGGGCTTCATCTCCGAGGGCGACTGGGGTGCCATCGCCGACGCCTCGAACACGCTGTCGAAGCTGGACCTGTACATCGACGATTCGCCGGGCCTGTCCATCCTCGAGGCGCGCGCCAAGGCGCGCCGCGAGCTGCGCCGCGCCGAGGGCAAGGGCCTCATCATCGTGGACTACCTGCAGCTCATGCAGCCGCCCTCCACGCGCCGCGACGGCAACCGCGCCGTGGAGGTCGGCGAGATATCCCGAGGCCTGAAGGTGCTGGCGAAGGAAATGGACATGCCCGTCATCGCGCTGTCGCAGCTCTCGCGTGCCGTGGAGATGCGCGGCAAGAAGCGCCCGATGCTCTCCGACCTGCGCGAATCGGGCTCCATCGAACAGGACGCCGATATCGTCATGTTCATCGACCGAAGCATGGATGAAACCGAGGCCGAAAGCGAGGACCGCCCGGACCTCGGTCAGGCCGAGCTCATCGTGGCCAAGCACCGCAACGGCCCCACCCGCGACATACCGCTGGCGTTCAACCCGGAGTACACGCGCTTCATGGATTTCATCGACGATTCGCGCGCGGGCGGCTACTAGCCGGCCCGGGCGGGGCCCTCACGCGCTACACTGGTACGCATGCGCAAGCGAATCACATTCATCCATGCGGCCGACCTTCATCTCGGCGCGCCGTTTCGCGGTCTGCGCGCCTTGTCGGAATCCTGGGCGAACCGGTTGCTCACCGCCATTCCCGAGGCGTACGACCGCGTGATCGACGCCGCCGTGAACCGCGGCGTGGACTTCGTGGTCATCGCGGGCGACATCTTCGACGACGCCCGCGCGTCCTACGGCGACTACCTGCACTTTTTCGAGGGCCTGCGCCGCCTGGACAAGGCGGGTATCCCCGCATATCTATGTACGGGCAACCACGATCCCTTCACGTCGTGGAGCCGCGATTTCTTCGCGTTCCCTCCGAACACCGTCATGCTTCCCGCTGACAAGCCGGGCTTCGCGGCCTACCGCAACGACGGCGAGACGCTCGCCCTCATCGGCGGGCGCGGCTACTACAACCAAACATGGCCGGCCGACGAGGACATAGCGGCGGGCGTGACCCGCGCGGCGGCCGAGGCGGCGCTTGCCGACACCGTGCCCGACGCCGTCCAGGCGCCTTTCTGCGTGGGACTTCTGCACACGGGGCTCGACCTCGATCCGGTCAAGGCTCCCACGAACCCGGCCGCGCTCATGCGCGCGGGCATGGACTACTGGGCGCTCGGCCACATACATATGAAGTACGCCCACCCCTCCTTCGACGATCCGCGCCTGGTGTTCTCGGGATGCATCCAGGGCCGCGACATTAAGGAGACGGGCGAGCGCGGGTGCTTCGTCGTCACGCTGGAGGAGGACGCCCGCCCTGCGCTGGAGTTCGTTCCCACGGCCAGCGTGGTGTGGCAGCGCATGGACGTGGACGTGGCCGACTGCGCGAACGTGGCCGACGTCACGGACAAGATCATGCGCGAGCTGTTCCGCGTGAACGGCAAGGCCCACTGCGAGGAGATGTGCGTGCGCGTAACGCTCACGGGCACCACGCCGCTTCATGCGGTGCTCGCGCGCCCCGGCGTGCTGGAGGACCTGCGCAAGCACATCAACGACGGCTACCCGTCGTTTTTCTGCGACGCGCTCGTCGACGCCACGCTGCCCCCGCGCGACGTGGAGGCCCTGCGTCGCGAAGGCCTGTTCCCGGCCGTGTTCTTGCAGGTGGCCGACGCCATGCGCGCCGATCGCGACGACGAGGTTGCCTTCATCCAAGAGGAGTTCCTGCGCCGGAACATCCAGCTTCCCAGCGCCTACACGCGGCGCATCGACGAGCTGGCCGAAGACGCCGAGAACCTGGTGCTCGACCTGTTGAACAGGGGCGAGGAATGACGGCCGAACGCGGTGGCGCGCCGTTCCTCAAGCGCATCAAGATCACGAGCTTCGGCGCCTTCACCGACAAGGTGGTGGGTCCCTTCACCCCGCACCTCAACGTGGTGTTCGGCGAGAACGAGGCCGGCAAGTCCACGCTCGCCTCGTTCGCAGGTGGCGTGCTGTTCGGTTGGGAAGAAGCGCGCGGCGTGCGCAACACCTACAAGCCGAAGAACGCCGAGCGCGCCGGCTCCCTGTTCTTCGCGCCCCGCCCGGCCGAGGGAGACGCCGACGACCCTGACGCCGAGCTCGTGCTCTCGCGCGTGAAGAACGTCGACGGCCTGCAGGGTCCCGCCGAACTGGTGGACGACATCGACCGGGAAACGTTCCAGACCATGTTCTCGCTCACGAGCGACGAGCTGAGGTCGCTGCGCAACACCACCGACGTCACCGCGAAGCTGCTCACAGCCGGATCGGGCACGGGCGCGAGCCCCGCCCACGCGCTCGCCGAGGTGCAGGCGCGCCTGGCCGAGTACACGTCGAAGGCTGCCGGCATCGAGCATTCCATCGTGCGCCTGGCCGCCGAGCAAGACGAGTTGCGCGCCCAGATGACCGCCGCGGCGGAGGAGGCCGAGCGCTACAAGGGCCAGGACAAGGAGTTCCACGAGCTCGCCCCGCAGCGCGCGCAGTTGCTGGCCCGGCTGGACGCGCTCAACACGTCCATCGAGCAGCTGACGGCGCAACGCGCCACCTTGGAGAAGCTCGACTCCCAGCGCGAGACCCTGCGCCGCCAGCGCGACGAGCTGCGCGAGGACGAGGCCGCCCTCGCCGCCGAGCATCGCGTGCGCGAGCAGATATCCGACCCCGCGCTCGTGTCGCTGGGTGCCGCCGACGAGCGCGCGCTGCGCGACCGCATTGACGCTCTGGCCGAGGAGCAGGCCAAATGCGCGCACAGCGTGGATTTGGCCAAGGAGAACTGCTCCACGTCCACCGCCGCCTACGAGGCGCTGCTCGAAACCGACGACGCGCAGGAGGCGAACGAGAAGCGCCGCAGCCAGCGCAGCGTGCAGGTGGGGCTTTCCATCGCGCTGCCCTTCGTGTTCGTGGCGGCGGGCGTGCCCTTGTTCATGCACGGTCGCGAAATAAACAGCCTGTCGTTCACGGCGCTCGGCATAGGCTTGGTGGTGTTCGCCCTCATGCTGGCCGCCGCCGCGCTGGTCATGCTGTTCCGCCCCGACAAGGCCGCCGAGGCCCTGGAGGCCCGCAAGCAGGACGCGCAGTGGGTCATGCTGCAGGACAAGAAGAAGCTCGAAACGTGCCTCGCAGCCCAGCAGCAGCTCTCCGCGCGCATCCGCGCGCAGCTGGACGCGTCCGGCTTGGCCGCTGCGCAGGGGTCCCTTCGCAGCGCCCGGTCGCTCCTGTCCGAGGCGAAGGACGCCCGCGCCGAGGCCGGGCTGTTCCAGCAGCGCCAACAGGCCCTGGCATCGCGCCTTTCGGCCGTGGAGGACAACTTGGCCGACATCGAGCGCCAGCGCGCCCGCCTCATCGAGCGCGCCGGGTTGCACGAGGACGCCACCGTGGCCGGCATCGACGCCGCCATCGACCAGAAAACTAGGCAGCGCGCGGGCCTTCTGGAGACGAGCGAGAACCTGAACCGCCGCTACGGCGAGCTGAAGCAGGAGCTTTCCCAGGCCAAGCGCGCGCACAGCTTCGACGAGATCAAGCTGCGCTACCAGCAGGTGCGCACGCGCCAAGACGAGAGCGCGCAGGACTACGCCCGCCTGCTGCTGGCGCGCCGCATGCTAGAGGCCGCCATCGGGGCATGGGAGAGCAAGAGCCAGCCCGAGGTGTACCGCCAGGCCAGTCGCCTGCTCTCGCTCATGACCGACGGCCGTTGGGTCAAGGTGGCCATGACGCCGGAAGGCCGGCTGCAGGTGACCGACTCCGTGAAAACGGAGCGCGAGCCGGTGCACCTGTCGCTGGGCACGTGCCAGCAGCTCTACCTGGCGCTGCGCATCGCGCTGCTCATGACGGCCGAGAACGTGGGCCGCTCCGTGCCCATCCTGGCTGACGACATACTGGTGAACTTCGACGCCCGACGCCGCCTGGGCGCCGCCCGCGCGCTGGCCGAGCTGTCCCGCACGCGGCAGGTGATCTTGTTCACGTGCCATGAAGAAATAGTAGAGTCCATGCGCTCGGTCGATCCAGCGCTGAACGTGGTGGAACTGTAATATAATCATGAATCTGCGGATAGGTTACGACAGCGTCCGCGACGCGACGGCAAGCGTCGCCGGGGCGCGCAGGCGGAAGCGACCCGCAAAAGCTTCCGCATAAGGCCCGACGCGATAGGCGCGGGCGTGAAAGGATGCGAACCATATGCCCAGCACGGTACTCGTCGGCGCCCAATGGGGAGACGAAGGCAAAGGCAAGATCACCGACCTGATCGCACGCGAGTACGATTACGTCGCGCGCTACCAAGGCGGCAACAACGCCGGCCACACGGTCATCCACGGCGACAAGAAGCTGGCTCTGCACCTCATGCCCTCCGGCGTCATGTACGAGAACGCGGTGCCCGTCATCGGCAACGGCGTGGTCATCGACCCCGGCGTGCTGGTGAAGGAGATGGCCCTGCTCGAGGCGGAGGGCGTTTCCTGCAAGCGCCTGAAGATCTCGTGCAACGCGCACATCATCATGCCGTACCACAAGGATTTCGACGGCGCCGACGAAAAGCGCCTGGGCGAGAACAAGATAGGCACCACGAAGCGCGGCATCGGCCCGTGCTACCAGGACAAGGCCGCCCGCAAGGGCATCCGCGTGCAGGATCTTCTGGACGAGAAGATCTTCCGCCTGAAGGTGGAAACGGCGCTGGCCCAGAAGAACCCCATCCTCGAGAAGATCTACGGCCTGCACACCTACACCGTGGAGGAGATTTGCGAGGAGTACCTGCCCTACGCGCGCATCCTCAAGCCGTACATGGACGACACCACGCGCCTGCTGAACGAGGCGCTGCGCAACGGCAAGAGCATCTTGTTCGAAGGCGCCCAAGCCACGATGCTCGACATCGACCACGGCACGTACCCCTACGTCACGTCGTCATCGTGCAGCGCGGGCGGCGCGGCCATCGGCACCGGCGTGGGCCCGAAGGCGTTCGACCGCGTGCTGGGCATCCAGAAGGCCTACATCACGCGCGTGGGCGAGGGCCCGTTCCCCACGGAGCAGCGCTTCCCCGAAGACGGCGGCACCGGCGAGGAGGCCGAGGTCGGCGAGCTTCTGTGCAAGGTGGGCCACGAATACGGCGTGACCACGGGGCGCAAGCGCCGTTGCGGCTGGTTCGATGCGGTCATCGCGCGCTACGCGGCCGAGGTCAACGGTCTCACCGACGTGGCGCTCACGAAGCTCGACGTGCTCTCGGCGTTCGACACCATCAAGGTGTGCACGGCCTACGAGTACGAGGGCAAGGTGTACGACTACTTCCCCATGCAGCAGAGCGTGCTGTTCCACGCGAAGCCCGTGTACGAGGAGCTGCCCGGCTGGAAGAACGTCGACATCTCGGAGTGCCGCACGTTCGAGGATCTGCCCGAGAACGCGCAGCGCTACGTGGAGTACCTGGAGAAGATCACCGGCGTGCCCGTGAGCATCATCGCCGTGGGCCCCGACCGCGACCAAACCATCATGAGAGGCTGGGATCGCTAGGTCATCCTGAGCGAGCGCAGCGAGTCGAAGGATCTTCTTAGGGACTCACCGCGCGCACGGGAACACGCAGGTTAACCGTAGGGGCGATCTTCAGATCGCCCGTTCGCGCGAAGCGCGAAAACGCGAGCACGACAAACATTCCGGCTCACGCCGGAACGGGCGGTTCAAGCACCGCCCTTAGGTTCAACGTGGAAGGTAGAGAGAGGACGAACTGTGAACATCTTGGTCTTGGGCGGCGGCGGCCGCGAACATGCCATCGCATGGGCGCTTGCGAAATCCCCGCGCACGGACAAGCTCTACGTGGCTCCGGGCAACGGCGGCACGGCCGACGTCGCCCGCAACGTGCCCGACCTGGCGGTGGAGGACGGCCGCGCCGTGCTCGCGTTCGCCGAGGAGCACGACATCGACCTTGTGGTGATCGGCCCCGAGGCGCCGCTCGTCGCCGGCGTGGCCGACGAGTTGCGCGAGGCGGGCATCGCCGTGTTCGGCCCCGACGCGCAGGGGGCGCAGCTCGAGGGCAGCAAGACGTTCAGCAAGCGCTTCATGGACGCCCACGGCATTCCCACCGCGCGCTACGGCAGCTTCGACGACCTCGAGGAGGCGCTGGGCTACCTGGCGGCGATGGACATCCCCGTTGTGGTGAAGGCCGACGGCTTGGCGGCGGGCAAGGGCGTCATCGTGGCCGAGGATCGGGAAACGGCGGAAGAGGCCGTGCGCTCCTGCTTCGACGGCGCGTTCGGCGAGGCCGGCTCCACCGTGGTCATCGAGGAATGCCTCACCGGCCCCGAGTGCTCCATGCTGGCCTTCGTGAGCAACGGCAAGGCGCACTGCATGGCCACGTCGCAGGACCACAAGCGCGCCTTCGACGGCGATCGCGGCCCGAACACGGGCGGTATGGGCGTGTACTCGCCGGTACCCATCGTCACGGCCGACGAGCTGGCGGCCATGCACGACATCATGGAGCGCTCCGCCGCCGCTACGGCGAGCGAGTTCGATCATGATTACCGCGGCGTGCTGTACGGCGGCTTCATGCTCACGCCCGAGGGCCCGAAGGTGCTGGAGTTCAACGCGCGCTTCGGCGACCCCGAGACGCAGGTGGTGCTGCCGCGCTTGGAGGCCGACCTGGTGGACATCGTGCTGGCCGTGGCCGAAGGCCGCCCCGACGACATCGATCTGCGCTGGAGCGAGCAGTGGGCCGTATGCGTGGTGCTGGCCAGCGAGGGCTACCCCGGCGCGTACGAGAAGGGCAAGGTCATCCTCGGCATCGAAGAGGCCGAGGAGCTGGACGGCGTGACGGTGTTCCATGCCGGCACGGCCCGCAATGCCGATGGCGAGCTGGTCACGGCCGGCGGCCGCGTGCTCAACGTGGTGGCGCTGGGCGACTCGTTCGACGACGCGCGGGAGAAAGCCTACGAAGCGTGCAACCTCATCAACTTCGAAGGCAAGCAGTACCGCACCGACATCGGCAAGAAAGCCGCCGCCGGCCGCGAAGCCTGGAACTAGCAATTCGCGCCGGTTGTCGTCCGCTCAGGCTAGGCGTCCGCTTCCGGCTGCCGGCGGTTCGGATTGTTTGCCCGCTTCCGGCTGCCGTCGGTTCAGGTCGAACCGTAGGGGCGCTCTCCAGAGCGCCCGCTCGCGCGCAGCGCGAGAACGCGCCTCTCGGTTGCTTTTCCGGCTTGCGCTGGAACGGGTGATCTGGAGATCGCCCCTACGGAGGCAACCTGGGCGTAGCGCGAAAGCAAAGTCCGCATCCAGGCGACGATGCGGAAACACCGTAGGGCAAGGGCTCTGCCCTTGCCGCTCGGCAGGGTACGTTTCACGGGTCGTCGGCAAGGGCAGAGCCCTTGCCCTACCAGGCGATTCGTCGCTCTGAACAGAAAAGAGGCACATCGATCGTGTTATCCGAACGTATGCTCACCGCCGTGGTACGGCAGTGCACGAAGAACTACCTGAAGCTCCAACCCACCGACGACGTGCGGGTTCCCGCGCCGAAGCCGGGGCAGAAGTACATGCTGTACATGCACGTGCCGTTCTGCGAGCGCCTGTGCCCGTACTGCTCGTTCAACCGCTTCCCGTTCGCGGAGGAGCGCGCCGTGCCCTACTTCGCCAGCATGCGCAAAGAGATGATGATGCTGAAGGATCTGGGCTACGACTTCGAGAGCCTGTACGTGGGCGGCGGCACGCCCACCATCATGATCGACGAGCTGTGCGACACCATCGACCTGGCCAAGGAGACGTTCTCCATCAAGGAAGTGTCGAGCGAGACGAACCCGAACCACCTCATCCCCAGCTATCTGGACAAGCTGCAGGGCCGCGTGCAGCGGCTGAGCGTGGGCGTGCAGAGCTTCGACGACGGCCTGCTCAAGCAGATGGACCGCTACGACAAGTACGGCAGCGGCGCCGAGATCCTCGAGCGCATCGGCGAGGCCAGCCCCTACTTCACGTCGCTCAACGTGGACATGATCTTCAACTTCCCCGCGCAGACCGAGGACATCCTCATCAACGACATCGAGCGCGTGGTGGAAAGCGGCACGAGCCAGACCACGTTCTACCCGCTCATGGCCAGCCCGAGCGTCGCGCGCCAGCTCGCCCGCACCGTGGGCCGCGTGGACTACGCCCGCGAGCAGACGTACTACCAGATCATCGACGAGCTGCTGGCCGGCGGTGCCGACCCTCTGTTCGACCACGGCAGCGCCTGGACCTACAACAAGCGCGGCACCGAAGCCGCGGGCGCGGACGCCATGATCGACGAGTACGTGGTGGACTACGAGGAGTACCCCGCCATCGGATCCGGCGGCATCACGTATCTGGGCGAGAACCTGTACGTGAACACGTTCTCCGTTAACGACTACAACGCTGCCATCGCGCAGAACCGCATGTCGCTCATGGGCAAGACCACGTTCAGCAAGCGCGATCGTATGCGCTACCGCTTCATGATGCAGCTGTTCGGCCTGCGCTTGGACAAGCGCCAGTTCGAGCACGATTTCGGCTGCACGGTGGAGGCCGGCTTGCCCGTGGAGATGGCCTTCATGAAGGCGTCCGGTGCCTTCGACCGCGACACGCGCGACGAGCTCACGCTCACGCCGAAGGGCCGCTACCTCATGGTGGTGATGATGCGCCAGTTCTTCATCGGCGTGAACAACCTGCGCGACCAAGCCCGCGCCGCCCTGGTGGGCGAGGAGCGCGAGCTGATCTTCGGGTAGCGCTAAGCTCGGTTCGCGTTCGGGGGATCCTCGATGATGTCCCAAGCGCGATAGTAAACAGCTCCGCGATCGCCCATCGCACGCTGCCAATCTTTTTCAGACAGCGCATACAGCTGTTCACGCGCTGTGCCCAGATTCTCGCCCGAAGAGAGATCGAGATAGCGAACAAGGTTAGGCGTTGCCGTTCGAGGAACGCCCAGCAATCGAAGTGCGACCTCCGCTTCGGTTTTGACGCCGTAGTAAACCTGCGAGGGAATGTTCCGCGCCTGTCGAAGATCATCGTCGTCCAGTTCGCCGCCGGTTATCGAGAGCAGCGCGTTAAGGCCCCACGAGACGGTTTGCGAAAGCCTACCGTAAAGATTGCTGCCGCACTTGGTGAAAGCCGAAGTCTTGTCGGTGCCTTCTTTTTCGAAGTGGCGAAGCGCGATAGTCTCGAACGGAACCCCGTTAACCCAGTCTTTGATAACCAAGGCGAGCGAGTTTCCATCCGTCCTCTCGTGCCCAAGCACGTCTTTCAAGTTGTCCCTGAGCTCGGGCACGGCCAGCAGAAGCCCCATCATATCCTGAAGCGATCGGTCATGATCGCTGAACAAACGTTGCGCATTCCACGATGAAGGTCCGATCTCGCCTTTGCGGGCGAGCACAAGCCGTATGCTTTCAAGCGAGAATCCCGTGCTGTCGACCAGCTTGAGCGGCTGGTTCGGCTGCTCGAATTGCTGGGCGTAGGTTCGCACGCCGCTCAAGAATTCGCGTGCGGCGCGTTTGTTCTCAGCTCGCAGCTTTTCGTACCCGAAGGTGTTTCGAAGTACCTGCTCTATCTGGGCGAGGAAGGTCGAAGGCTTGCCCATTTGCCGGTAGGTGTGAGCAAGATATTGTAGAAAACTCGACCATGCAGCATTGCTGTACATCAGTCTGCCAAGATCGGAAAGCTGGCCGCCCGCTTCGTTCACCATTTCGATAAGCGCCGAGTTCAAGGCGCTGGCGTTTCGATTGACGTATTCTTTCAGCTTCCCAGCGCGCTCTTCGTCCTTCGCGACAAGAGATACGATGCCCAGCGCGTCGTGGTCGATGCGCCCTGTGCGTCCGGCGATGTTCCAGAAGTCCTCAACGGGCATATCTTCGGCGCCCTTTTTGCTGAAATACTGATTCGAGGCCATGACGACGTTTTTGACGGGGAAGTTCATGCCCTCCGCGATGGTGGTGGTCGCTACGAGGAAATCGAGCTCGGAGTTTTCAAAAAGCCATTCCATCAAGGTTCTCACTTCATCCGATAACCCCGAATGATGAATGCCTATGCCGTAATCGAGCAACGAAACGAGAGGGAAGTCGTCGCCGTATTCAGAAACGACGAACGCCCTCACCATCTCGATGCCTTCGCTTCGCACAGTCCGCCTGTTCTTGCCTATTTTGAGCCTCTCTGCAAGACCCCAGCAGTGCGGTATGGTGGAATGCACGATTATAACGGGCCCTCGAGCCGACAAGTTTTGGGCAGCAACGGCTGCCATGATGCCAACATTGTTTTCCGCTTTCGAATAGGTGGACGCAATCTGATCGTCTTTGGCGAATTCCACCTTTTGCGGAATGTGGATGGTGCCGCAGGACGTATGCACCGTTTCAAAATCGACGCAATAGTCGAAGCTTCTCTTGTTGAGCGGGGCTTTCTTGCGCAGCGACGAAACGCCGATGGCCCGCTCGTTCGGTTGCCAATCGACTGCCAAGCTGATATCGTCGGAGTTGGTGTCGCCCAGCCATCGGGCCACTTCGTCGGCATTGGGAACGAACGGCGTCAGCAACAGGAATTGCGCATGGGCGCATTCGTTGTTGATGGTCGCCAAAAGAAGCTCCAGCCTCAACCCCCTGCTCTTGCTGTTGATGTTGTGCGCTTCATCGACGACGACCAGCGAGAGCGGCCGACCGATGGCTTGCTCGTAGCCCTGGCGCAAAAGCAAATCGAGTTTTTCGGGCGTGCACACCAGAATGCGAAACTCCTTCGCGGGATCGCGCTGTGTGAGGATGCTTTCCTCTATCGAGTCGATCTCCAAAGCGGGGCTTACTTTCTCCACTGCTATCGACAAGGGAGCGAAGTCTTTTCTCATGCGCCGGGTAATCTGATTGACCAATGCGCGCGTCGGCGCTAGGTAGGCGACCCAGCCCCGCTCGTGGTCGAACTGGTTGAGCGCCTGCAGGATGCGGAATTGAGCGATGAGCGTTTTCCCGCTTGAAGTAGGAAGGCTGACCACGACGGCTCGCCGGCTCGACCCGAGCAACCCCTTTTCGGCCAAGGCCCTTCTCTGCGGAGGGAGCACTTCGAACAGCGCCTTGTCGCCGCGGCCCTTGTCAACGAGTTCCCGCACGAACTGGGTCACGCGCGAGTTGACGGCGCGCGTGACCGTCCAGATGGAGTTGTCGATCATCTGGTTGGCCGCCTGATGAAGCAGGAGGGAAAGAGGCTCCAAAGACGGCAGGGACGATATCTCGCATATCTCGTCGATCTTGTCGAAATGCACGTCCAACAGCTGCTTGATCTGGAAGTTGTTCTCGTAAGAGCCGTTCGTGATGAACACGGCGAGTATTTCGGCAACTTTGGTCAAATGGTAAAGGCCGACAAGCTCGAGCGCCGATCCTTTTGCAAAGCGGGGGTCGATGCTTTCGAGATAGGCGCTTTCAAACTGCTCCTGCTGCGCGCGCAGTTCGGCAACGCGCTCCAAAACGGCATCGCGGTCGCCCCACCCCTTTTTGCGTATGAGCCTGAGCCACGTCTCCTTCACGGTCGCCCAGGTTTTTTGACCCCAATCCTCGTTGTTTGCCGACGGCGAGGAAGCGTCGAAGTGAATGCGGCGGCTTGCGTCGGTTGCCTTGTCGGCCACGACGGCCAACACGGCGGCGTGGAACATGTCGTCTTGCTTGTTTCGACATAGATTCGATTTGCTGTATTCGAACAAAAGCTTCGAGGCGTCGGCCGCAATCTCGCGCGCTGCCGGCTCGAGTTTGCCGGGATATCCATTTCGTGCGATTTCGCTCACGCAGAGCGCTTCGAGAACATGTCCGATCCGTCCGATGAAAGCGAAGTCGCATTCCTCATCGCCGTGCCCGAGCTCGTTAAGCAGCCGCTTTTCATCGACCATCTGCGTTGCCCGGTCTCGCTGTTCTTGCAGCGACTCGGGAAGTTGCTCACGCATTCTTGGACCCCCCTTGACAGGTGAGGTCGATGAGTTTTTCAAGCTCCCAGGGAAGATACAGCGCAACAAGGTCGCAGCGAGTGGGATGCTCGGCTCGTTGCTCGAGCGCTATGCCCAGTTCGCGCAAGTCGGCTTCGTTGCAGTCGGTGTCTCTGATAAGCACCCCGAACAGCGCGATGTCTCGATAGCCTGATTCCCCATACGTTTCAAGGGCGTCGTTGAAAGCGGTATAGTCCTCGCTCTCGGGTTTCGCGCATCGCGCGGCGAGCCAGAGAATCAAGCTTCTGATTTTTTCAGCTTTGTCAATAAGCTCGAACATCTGATAGGTCAGGTCGGTGCCTGAACGCCCCGCCACCACCGCCGGGGGCGTCCTTTTGTCTTGAGAAGACTTCACCTCGCCGAAGGCGAACTTCGCTTTGGCGCCTCGTTTGTCGTAGCCCACTATGTCCGCGCCGGGCAGGCTGGCCGAAGGCGTCCGTTTGTCTCTTCGCATGTTCCAAGGGAAGGCAACGCCGTGCTCCGCTTCAAGGTATGATTCTGCCAATGATTCCCCAATGGCCCAAGATGGAGGATCTGGCTCGGGTGCCAAAAGAAAGGATTTAAGTTCCTCCGACTGCATGTCGGTCAACGCGATGCCGTCAATCACGGAATGCAAGTCGCGCTTCAACTCCGTGTCTTCCACGCGGTTTCTTACTTGATGGGCAATGAAACGCACAAGTTCGGGGCAGTCTTCAAGCTGCACGCCTTGCCAAGAGACCAGTTCGGTCTCTTTTCCGTAAACTCTATGTGCAAAAGCAAGAGGCAACAAGCATTCCTATCAACGGAAAGCGGGCGAACAATTCGTTGTGTGCGAGCTTTCCCTTAGATTGTACTATCTAAAAAAATCTTACGATGGGCGGAGTAAAAACAAAGTAGGCAACAGGTTGAATTTCTACGCAGCGTCGCACTTGCTTTTTGCGGCAACAGAGGGGTGGTTTTTTCTAATAAGATGTGGTCAAATACCTTTTGAGGGTGGTTTGGTCTCAATCGCTGCGAGATACTGAAATGTACGACTCGGGGCAACGTAACAAGGAGGGGTCGATATTTCACGCATGGCAGCCCGCACAAAGCATAACGCCGGTTTCACACTCGCCGAGCTTTTGATCGTGATTGCCATCATCCTCGTCCTCGCCGCTCTGGCAATCCCCTCGATCATCACCGCGCAGAACAACATGCGCATGCTCGAACTCAACAACGCCGCCGAGTCCATAGCCAACGCCGCCCAAACCCAGATGACCGCCAAGAAGGTGGCGGGCACGTGGCTATCGACCATAGAGAAGAGCGGCACAGGGGCCGACTCGTCAGAGTGTCGATTCCAGAAGGCGCAGAACAGACCGACGAACAATGTGAGCGAAGGGCTGCGAGAGGTCTCGGAGGGCGTGTTCAATGACACGTACTACATGACGGCGACGGAAGCGCAAGCCGCGAACCTCATCACGGGGCTTTCACTTGACGATTCCGTGCGTGCGGGAAATTACCTCATCGAATTCACCGCCTCAACGGCCAACGTGGTAAGCGTGTTCTACACCGATGGGAAGTCGGGGTTCTTCGGCACCCCGGGTTCCTACGACGTGGTCGGGTATTACAGCGGCAACACCGCACGATATCAGTCCACGCGCATGAAAAATTCCCCCATGATAGGCTATTATCAGGGAACGCCCTCGGCGGCGACCAACGCAGTCGCCCTCAAGAACCCAACGATTTGGGTCGACGAGGAAAACGCGGAACTCTGCATAGAGAATCCGAATTTGGACGGCCGGCAAAGCTGGGCAAAAGAGTCGTCTTTATCGGTGACGATCGAGAACTTGGAACCGGTCGAGGGCAAGAGCGGCATTTCGTTCACCATCAGTGGATTGCAGGGAGACGGGCTAGCGAGCACCGGCGTTATCGAATCATCTGACCCGAAAGTTAGCCTTAAGCTGGCCAACGAAGACGGCAAGGTGTATCGGCTCGGTTCTCGCACCGGTGCAGATACTACCGGGTCGGTGTTCAGGATCGATCTGAACGCCTTGGCGACCGAACTCGAAACAGCGGGAGACAGCGCCGACGACCCCAAAACAGAGGGAAACAGCGCCAAAGACCTGATGTCGAGGTTCTCTTCGAACGACCAGCTTCTGGTGAACGCGGAAGTGTCGGTTCCCAGTACTTCGTGCGTTCCCGCCACCGCCAAAGCGTACGTTCGGTGGCCCGAGCCGCTTGCGAAGCTAACCGTGCTCGTGACGAACCCAAGCTATGGGTTCCTTGACGAAGCAGGGACGAAGCCGAAGGGCGATTCGTATATCAAAGGGAAGTATGTTTCTCCTACCGTCGATCTGGTTGACTCAAATGGTGAGCCGCCGAAAACGGACATTGCCAAGACGGTTAAAGAAAAAACCGAGATATTCAGCTTGGATGTAGAGGGCTCGGGCCATAAAACAGACAAGACATTGGTAGAGGAGAATATCGAGGAAACTCGCCAAGTCTACTCTGGAAAATGGGTTAGGCTCGAGGATGCTGCCAGCCAAAATGCCAATATGAAGGTCACGGTAGGTTCTTATACGCCAAACGGATCCACGATTGATACGGGGTTGTCATCGCTTGGCAAGGTGCAATCAGGCATGAGCACCCATACCTATCAAATATACGAGATATGGATAAACAAACAGCGTGCGGGATATTTGGACAACGATGTTTGGCATTGGGACGGTGACGTTGGACGGGTGTTTGCCAATTCGGGTTGCGTCGACCAGTTAGTCGGGGGCAATTCGACGGCTGATATCAAAACGCTTACTATCGACACGAGAAAGCTGAACGAAACAGACAAAGGGGTCATTCCGCTGAACGATGACGGAGGATACGACATATACATTAGAACCACACCCAAAACCGCCGAGGTAAAGGCCTATTTCGAGAAGCAGGCCGTGAGTTTGGCGCAGTATTTGAGCTGGAACAGTGGTGTGGGCACAACAGGTTCGCGCGGAGTGAACAGAGGCGCGCCTGTGCGCAAGCCCTTCGAAAACGAATTCGGGGCGTCTTCCACGGTGGCGCTTTGGAACATGAGCACCATGAGCGGGACGATGGACAACCTGCCCGAAGCGAAAGACCTGCGGGTGTATTACACGGCCACACCGGCTATTGCCTGGGGGAATATGAAGTTCGGCAAAGACGATTACTCTCCTTACACCACGCTGCCGAGCGCCGTTCTGTGGTTCTTCCCGAAAAACACCAGCTATTCATGGAATTCCCCCGGCACGCCCGACGCTTACGTGCGCGATTTCCAGTCAGGCGACGACGACAATCCCCAAACCTTCAAGTTGAGGCAGCCCAAGGAGGGTGCTGACTTCGAGATCCCTTACGGCTCGTCAACTCCAAATTTCTTATCGGAAGGCAGCGACCAGCTGTTCTATCGCGCGATTGAATACTACGGTGAAGACGGCGAGCGCATCAACTGGCAGTACGTGCCCTACACGGTGCAAGACAACGCAAACTACGCGACGGTTCCCAGCGGTCCAACAAAGGAAGGCTACGCATTCTCCGGCTGGAAAGTTGCCTCTGCAAGCACCAGCCCCATAGATGAAAACCTCGTCATCCCCGCCGGGGCCCTCATAGGAACCTACGACAACAAGCTAGTCCACGGAGCCGTAAAACTCACCGCCCAATACGTAAAAGTAGGCGTGGGGTTCGCGTATGTGGAGTTTGGCGCCAAGGGAAACCTTGTTGGTTGGGCGGGTTATATCAGCAACTATCAAGAGAAGTTCGAGTCTCATCTCGCGCCCGATGATGTGGAAGTTGCCTCCTTTGGCTACTATGTCGTTGCTCCGCAGGGTATGAAGCCTTCGGCTGAGTCGGAAGATTATAGGGAGAGGTCTCTTGTAAAGCAATATGAAGCAGTAAACGTAATTAGCGATGGCACACTTTACGATTTGTACAGAATCGGAGGATATGTATCTATACCAACCGGCTATGGAGAAATGAGGAGCTCGACAAAAACTATTATGTACGTTTGCGGAAGCGAGAAGGCGCGATACACGTTTAACCTCAATTTCGCAGCAGCCGTTGCAAAAGAAGGCGACAAATCTGTTGATTCGACGGTGTGGGGCACCGCGGAGGATCCATGGAAGGTACGCCATGGTTTGCAGTTTCCCGGTGCTGTACCGAATAATAACGCCTCGGGAACCTATCCCCAGTCGGTTTATCAGGGCGATTCCTTTGTGCAGGAGCATGATATAGATATGGTTCCGACTGCTATAGCACTTGCAAACAAGTATGACTGGGCTTTCAGGGGATCGTACGACGGGGCTTCTTATTCAATCAAAAACGTGCATAGCCGTTTCTTGAGTACGCAGGCGGATATTGGAATAAAGGGTTTGAACAGCACTGTTCGCGCTTGGGGGTTGTTCCCTGCGGCTTCGGGGGCGGCGTTCGCGAATATTTCGATAATCGAGGATGCGAATCCGAACAAACTAAACCTTAATGGGACCAATGGTTTTTCGTTCGGCATGCTTGTTGGGTATGCTGAAGGCTGCACTTTCGAGAATTGTTCCGTTGATGGCGCAAAAAACACCGTATTTGTAACCTGTCCTAGCAACAATACAATCGTTATTGGGGGTCTTATCGGAAAAGCGGTGAATACCACAATCACAGGATGCGAAGTCTCTCGGTTTAGCGTATCGCTCTCGTCGACAAACGGTTCAGCTTGGAGAGTCGACCCGGCTTTGGGAGGCCTTGTCGGCCATTTGCTTGATAGCAGTATAGAGCGCGAAAACCAGGGTGTGCTTTCCGCTACGGTGTTCGATGTCGAACTGTCTGTTACCACCGAAAGCGCCGAAGGCTTTTCGCAATACTATGGAGGCGTCGTCGGCCGCGTCGAAGGTAAAGATGCAAACATCAAGAAGAGCTTTGCCGATACCGTGAAGATGACTGGTCCAGCGCGGGAAGATGTAACGGTGGATACGATGAAAGCGGGATCCTATGTCGGGCGAAACGACCGCAAAGGGAACCCGATAACGGGAAATGGAGACTCGGTAAACATATTGCAGCGCTATGGCGATGAAGAGTACACCGAGGTTACGGCTGAGATCGGCTATGAAAATGCGTGAGCCGGTCTTAAAAAAAAAACAGAGTGGGCGCGAGGCTTCAACGGACAACAGTCAAGCTTCGCGACATCTCCGGTGCCTCCATCGTCATCGCGCTGGTGTTCTTCCTCATTTGCGCCGTCATTGGGTCGGTGGTGGTTACGGCGGCTTCGGTGCAGGCTAAGGCGGTGGTCACTCATCAGGAGTTGCAGCAGGACGAGTTCACCGTGAGCTCGGCGGCGCAGCTCGTGGGGAGCGACTTAGCCTCGGCTCGCTTGAGTGTGAGCTACACGAACAATACGGCAAAGCTTACCGTCAAAAAAGGGCAACCTTTCGCGACGGAGTTTTGGGGAGCGCACGGCGACGCTATTCTTGCAATACGCAACGACGAAAAGACATCGTCCCTGACCTATGACGATCTTTCTATATCTGCGAACAACAGCGATGGCTCATACTCCTTCGGCATCGTTCGCGGCTCTGTGACCGTGGACCAAGACCTCAACATCACCGTCGCGTTGTCGCTCAGGCCTGATGCGACCAAGGCCTCGTCGTATAACCTGACCGTGCTAGTGCAGTGCATCCCCACGTACGACGTGCAGGGAAAGCTGACCCAGTTCGAGTACGAGCAGCCGGTCATCAAAAAGACAGGGGCCGGCGCATGATGGGCCTCCGCGACGCTCTGAAAAGAAAATGGCGCAGCCAAGAGGGCGACACGCTTGTTGAATCGCTTGCGGCCCTTCTCATTGCCGCGCTGGGTGCCGCAGCTTTGGCGACGATGGTCGTGGTGGCTTCCAATGCGTCCATAGCCAGCAATAACGCCCTCCAGGCATCTTATGCCGCCGAAAGCAACATGCCTGCCAGCGGAACCGGAAATGCCACCATAAAGTGCGGCTCGGGGGCGAGCGCGCCTTCGGCTACCGTATACATCACTGTTTATCGGTCTTCGAGCGATCCCGCGTTCGTGCGCTACGAACCGGCGAAAACAACAGGATTGGAATAGATGATCGCCCCGCTAAAACATACTCCCGCAGGCGCTTCCGTCGATGAATCCACCACGCCTGGTCGCGTGGGCTTGGCGGCATCGCAACGGGCGTCTCTGTTTGACGCCCTGCGCGCGCGTTTGCGCGACACGCGTGGGTTCATGTTGGCCGAGCAGCTGGTCAGCGTCATCTTCATCGGGCTGTTGTGCGTGGTCGTGTCCGCGGGAATCGGCGCGGCCATGAGCGCCTACGCGAACATCACCATGAAAACGCGCGCCGATACGATGCTGACGCAAGCCGTGGAGCTCGTGTCTGACGAGCTGACCTATGCGCGCGATGTAGAAGACGACGGTGGCACCTGGCCGGATAACCCCCTCTATTTCACCAGCGCCACGTATCATGCGACGGCGGCTTTGCAGACGCATGCGAACGGCATTTGGCTCAATGCCGCGCCGGCTGGACAGGCTTGTCTGTCTGCAGCGCAAAACGGCCTCACGCCTGAACTCGAGAGCCTCGAATATCATGAGGAAGCCACTGCCAACGCGCCGGCTAACTCTTGGACCTTCCATATAACCATAAGCTCAGGCGATACCGTGCTCGCTGAAACCACGATGACCGTGAAAAGGATAGGATCGTAAATGGCATACAAGCGCTTGGGAGACGTGCTGACCGATGCGGGGCTCATCACCGATGAGCAGCTGGGGCATGCGCTCGCGCAACAGAAGGAATCGAAGCGGCGCCTCGGCGACGAGCTCATTGCCGAGGGCGTCATCACGGAAGCCGAGCTCATCGAGGCATTGCAGATGCAGCTGGGCATCGAGTTCGTCGACCTCTCGCAGATCGACCTCGACCCCGAGATGAGCCGCGTCGTCTCGAAGAACGTGGCGCGCCAGTACAACGTCGTGCCGGTGCGCACCACGCCCGAAGACGTGTACCTGGCCATGAGCGACCCGCTCAACTTCATGGCCATCGAAGCGGTGAAGAACGCCACGCGCAAGCGCGTCGTTCCCATGGTGGCCACGAGCGATTCGGTCATGCGCGCCATCATGACGCTCTACGGCAACGAGGGTGCCGCCCGCGCCATCGAGGAGATGAAGCGCGACGCCCGCGCCGCCGGAACCGACGATGCGGGGTCGTTCCAAACGTCCACGCTGGGCGACGACGCCGACGCGCAATCCGCTCCCACGGTGCGCCTGGTGAACAGCATCATCGAGCGCGCCGCCACCGAGCGCGCCAGCGACATCCACCTGGAGCCGCGCGAGCTGGACCTGCATGTGCGTATGCGCATCGACGGCGTGCTGCGCACCATCCTCACCGTGCCGAAAGAGCTGCAGGCGTCCGTTATCTCGCGTCTGAAGATCATGGGCGGCATGAACACGTCCGAGCGCCGCGTGCCGCAGGATGGCCGCGCGAACATCCGCCTGAAGAAACAGGACATCGACCTGCGCATCAACACGCTGCCCACCATCCACGGCGAGACGGTGGTCATCCGCCTGCTCGACAAGAACGAGTCGCTGTTTGACCCCAAGGGCATCGGTCTTGCGGGCGGCAACTTGGAGAAGTACAACCGCCTTATCCACGCGAACAACGGCATGGTGCTCATCGTGGGCCCCACCGGGTCGGGCAAAAGCTCCACCATGTACACCATGATCCGCGAGCTGAACAACGACTCGGTGAACCTCGTCACGCTGGAAGACCCCGTGGAGTACAACATCGACGGCGCGAACCAGGTGCAGATCAACGAGAAGACGGGCATGACGTTCGCCAGCGGCCTGCGCGCCATCCTGCGCCAAGACCCCGATATCGTGGCCGTGGGCGAGATCCGCGACGGCGAGACGGCCGAGATAGCCATGCGTGCCGCCATCACCGGGCACTTGGTGCTCTCGACCGTGCACACGTTCGACGCGGCTTCCACCATCGACCGCCTTATCGACATCGGTGTGGAGCCCTACCTCATTGCCAGCGGCGTGCGCGGCATCATCTCGCAGCGTCTCGTGCGCCTGGTGTGCCCGCACTGCCGCGAGGAGTACGCGCCGGACCCGGAGGAGTTCGAGGCGCTCGGCATGGCGTACGATCCGAACGCGAAGTTCTACCGCGGCGAAGGCTGCCCCATGTGCTTCGGCACCGGTTACCGCGGCCGCACGGGCGTGTTCGAGATCCTGGTGCTCGACCGCGCGCTGCGCGCCCGCATCACGGGCGGCGCCACGCGCGAGGAGCTGCAAACCGCCATCGAGCAATCGGGGTCGTACCACACGATGGGCGACAGCTGTCGCGAACTCGTGCTGCACGGCGTGACCACCGTCGAGGAGGCCCGCAAGACCATTACGGCGCTGGAATAGGAAGGGCGCAGCCATGAACATCGAACAACTCATCTCCCATGCGCACGATGCGAACGCCTCCGACGTGCACCTGGTGTGCGGCTTGCCGGTGAAGTTCCGCGTGAACGGGCATTTGATGAATGCGGGCATCGACGGCGACGCGCCGCTCACGCACGAGGCGTGCGAGCATTTGGCGCGCGATCTGGCCGGCCAGGATTACGCCTGCATCGAGCGCAGCGGCGAGCTCGACCGCGCCGACACCATCGCCGGCGTGCGCGTGCGCGTCAACCTGTTCCGTCAGCAGGGCCACGTGAGCGCCGCCCTGCGCCTGCTGTCCGACGTCATCCCGCCGCTCGAGTCGCTCGGCCTGCCCCCCGCCGTCATGGACTTCCCGAAGATCCAGCGCGGCATCGTGGTGGTGACGGGCGAAACGGGCAGCGGCAAATCGACTACGCTCGCCGCGCTCATCGACACCATCAACCACACGCGCGCCGAGAACATCATCACTATGGAAGACCCCATCGAGTACATCTACACGCCGGATCGCTCCATCATCTCACAACGCGAGATAGGCCAGGACACGGAAAGCTACCACAACGCTCTGCGCGCCGTGCTGCGCGAAGACCCCGACATCATCCTCATCGGCGAGATGCGCGACCTCGACACCATCCAGACGGCGCTCACCGCTGCCGAGACGGGGCACTTCGTGCTGGCCACGCTGCACACGAAGAGCGCCGCCGACTCCATCGACCGCATGGTGGACGTGTTTCCCGAGGGGCTGCAACGCCAGATCCGCATGCAGATATCCACCACGCTGGTGGCGGTGCTGTCCCAGCAGCTGCTGCCCAGCCGCGACGGCCAGGGCCGCGCGCTGGCGTGCGAGCTCATGATGGTGACGCCCGCCATACGCAACCTCATCCGCGAAGGGAAGACGCCGCAGATCCAAAGCTCGCTGGCCACGTCGGCCGCCGCGGGCAGCGTCACCATGGACAACGCGCTGCTGAACCTGTACCGCAACCGCGCCATCGACGCGCAAACGGCGCTCGAGGCGGCCCACGACCTCGACTACGTGAGAAAGAACGTTCGCTAATGCCCACTTTCACCTACACCGGACTGTCCGACGCGGGCGAGAAGATCACCGGCGTCGTGGAGGCCTACGACGAGATCGAGGCCATGGAACAGGCGCGCGACCTGTGCCGCATCGTGCAGAGCGTCAAGGAGGTGCGCGAGAGCAAGAACCTGCTCAACATGAACATAACGAAGCCGCGCGCCAAGCCGAAGCAGCTCGCTATCATGTGCTCGCAGTTCGCCATCATCTTGCAGGCGGGGCTCTCCATCGCCCGCGCCGTGTCGCTGGTGGCCGACCAAGCCACCGACAAGTACCTGCACCAGATACTGGCCGAGGTCGCCACCGACGTGGCGAGCGGGCACGGGTTGGCCGACAGCTTCGAGAACAAGGGCCCCGAGCTGCCGCGCGTGTTCGTGGAAACCGTGCGCGCCGGCGAGGAGAGCGGGCATCTGCCCGAGAGCTTCATGCGCCTGCACAAGTACTACGACAAGCGCGCGAAGGTGGGCGCGAAGGTGGCCAGCGCGCTCACGTACCCCATTTTCGTGCTGATCATCGCCGTCGTGGTGGTGGCCGTGATGATGGTCATGGTCATACCCGCCATCGCGGGCATGGTGTCGTCGCTGGGCACCGACATGCCGGGCATCACTCAATTTTTGATTGACGCTTCCAATTGGGTTTCGGCGAACTGGCTCATCTTGTTGGTGGTGCTGGTGCTTATCGCGGTGGGTGCGCGGCTGTACAGCAAAACCGAAGCGGGCAAGACGATGCTCGCCAAGATGAAGCTGAAGATTCCGGTGCTGGGCGTGGTGGGCGAGTACTCCGGTGCCTCCCAGTTCGCGAACACCATGTCCACGCTCATCGCGGCCGGCCTGCCCATGACGCGCGCCGTGGCGGTCACGGGGCGCGTCATGGGCAACTACATGTTATCGCGCGAGGTGGGACGCATGGAATCGGGTTTGGAGGAAGGCCGTACGCTGGGCGAGTGCATGGAGCAGTGCCGGTACTTCCCGCGCACGCTCGTGGAGATGTGCGCCGTGGGCGAACAGACTGGCGAGCTGGAGGCCACGCTGGACACCATGGGCGAGTTCTACGACAGCGAGACGCAGCGCGTGACCGACCGCGCCCTGTCGCTCATGGAACCCACGCTGCTGGTGCTCATGGCGCTGTTTGCGGGGTTCATCGTCATAGCGCTTTATCTGCCGTTGTTCACTATGTATGCGAACATGTAGGCGGTTATGATACCGGGGCTGTGTTAAATGGTGTATCATCGTGCACACTGTGAAGGGGTCCGAGTTTCGATGGCGCGAGGCTGTCGGAGAAAGAAAGGAAAGCAATCGTGAAGGAAATGATCAAGAGGGTGAGAGAGGAAAAGGGCGGCTTCACGCTGGCCGAACTGCTGATCGTCGTGGCGATCATCCTCGTGCTGGTGGCCGTGGCTGTTCCGGTGTTTACGGGTGCAATGGATAGCGCGAATATGGCTGTGGGACGTTCTGCGGCGCATTCTATCCAATCGGAAGCGACTTCGGCATATCTGACTGATTCGTCTATTACCGACAAAACGGTGGCCGTTGATTTCTATGCACAAGTTGATAAAAATGGTAATGTAACCAATTTCGGTAAAACCGTGATCAGTAACGCAACAGATGTGACCGGCGGATTGTCGGATGACGAGGCGAAGGAGCTTGGTGCCAAAATCGCGGCAAACGCAGCCGGTGAACCCATTAAAGTCACCATTACTGGGCACAATGTTTCTGGTGTTACTTCTTAATTGTCCCTCCCGCTCAACATCTTCACCACCACGCAAGCGGCGATCCTCATCGGGATCGCCGCTTTGCTCGGTGCGGTCATGGGTAGCTTCATCAACTGCTTGGCATGGCGCGTCGCCAATGGCGAGAGCGTGCTCAAAGGCCGCAGCCATTGCACGAGCTGCGGTCACGCGCTTGGGGTGCTCGATCTCGTTCCCATCGTGTCGTGGCTTGCATTGCGCGGGCGCTGCCGGCATTGCGGGCAGCGTGTCAGCCCGCGCTACGTGGTGGTCGAGGTGCTCATGGCCTTGCTGTTCGTCGCGCTGCTCGTCGTGTACGGCGCGGGCGTACCTTGGCTGGCTTATGCGGCGCTCGCCTGCATCCTTATGGGGGCGGCGCTCGTCGACCTGGACACGTTCACCATCCCCAACGGTTTCGTGGTGGCGGCGATCGTCGTTTGGCTGCTCATGATGGCCGCGTCGGCCGCAGGGGCCGTGGCTTGGCCCCTGGTGCCCGAAGGCGCGCGCGTCGCCTCGTCTTCTGCGGCCGTCGACGTGCTCATGGCTGGCGGGACCCCCGAGGAAGCCGTGTCGATGTTCGGCGTGGGAAGCATGTTCGTTCCGCTGGTGGGCGCGGGTTGGCTGGCCGGCCTGCTCGACGGGCTCGCCGGGGCGGTGCTGGTGGGCGGCGGCATCCTGTTGTTCTCGCTCGCGTTCGACGCGGTCACGGGCAAAACGTCGCTCGGCGGCGACGTGAAGCTGCTGTTCGCCGTCGGGCTGTTCCTCGGCGTAGCTATGTCGCTGCTGAACCTGCTGGTGGCCTGCGTGCTGGGTCTGGTGTTCGCCGCAGTTCGCCTGCGCTCGCCGCAGGGAGGTGCGGAGGTGCAAGACGCGGGCGATGGTTCGCCCAGCGCCAAGGCTTTCCCTTTCGGGCCGGCCATCGCCGCGGCCGCCATGCTCACGGTGCTCGGCGGCCCCTTCGTCCTCACCTGGTACGTCGGACTGTTCTAGCGTCGGCTCTGTCGTCTCCCTCCCCCTGTCATCCTGAGCGTAGGCGGCGCAGCCGCCGGAGTCGAAGGATCCCGTGCGGTGTCAACTGGAGGCGCACGGAGGCGCACGTGAGCTTCTTTTGATGAGTGCGGCCTCTTGTTGCAACAACGGCGCGATATTCGCTGGTGAATGATATAAACTGTCCCTAAAGGGAATGCGGGATCGAAAGGACTTCTCCGCATGGGTAAAACGTACACGGGGGTCGACATCGGCAACGCGAGCGTGAAGCTGGCGGTGTGCGACGGCGACGCCGTTAGAACCATCGTGGTCGAGGCTTTGCCGGAGGGGCTGATGGCCGAAGGCCGGCTCGTCAGCTTCGACGCCATGGCCGATTTCATCAAGGCGTTGGTGAAGCGCACGGGCGGCGTTGCGAAGGATGCGGCGCTCGTGCTGTCGTCGGCCGACTGCCTGGTGCGTCGGCTTTCCGTTCCCGCCATGACGGAGAAGGAGCTCGAGCTGAACCTTCCCTACGAGTTCCGCGACTACATCGCCCAGGGCAAGGACCGCTACTACTACGACTACGCCGTACTCGCCACGCGCCTCGATTCCGAAGGCGTGCCGGAGAGCATGGATCTGCTGGCAGCCGCCACCATGAAGCAGACGGTGGACGACTACCTGGAGATGTTCCGTCGCGCCGGCATGCGCCTGCGCATCGCAACGCCTTCGGCCGCGGCGTTCCAGAACCTTGTGGGCGGCAACCCGCGCGCGCTCGCCAACTGCTGCGTCGTCGACTTCGCGCACACGGGAACCAAGCTGCACTTCTTCGCGGACGGCGCGTACGACGTCACGCGCGTCATCGACATCGGCGGGGCCGACATCGACCGGGCCATCGCCACCGAGCGCGGCGTGGACGTGCACGTGGCGAATGGCTACAAGCTGGCCGATTACGAGGGCGTGCAGCAAAGCGCCGCGGCCTTCGAAGTGTACGAGTCCATCGCGGTGGAGATAGGGCGCGCGCTCAACTTCTACGGCTTCAACAACCCCGAAACCAACGTCGAGGTGGCGTACTGCTGCGGCGGCGGATCGTCGTTGCAGCCGCTGGTGAACGCGGTGGCGGCCCATCTCGATATCGAACTGCGGTCCATCGCCGACATCATGCCCGAGGCAAGCGGCGACGACGATCTGCGCGCGCAATGCCCCGGCGCCGTGGGCGCGACCATGAAGGCCAGGTGATCGCTGTGGTCGATCTCAACCAGAACATATCGTTCGGCTCGTTCGGGCGAAAAAAGGAAAGCGACGCTGCCGCGCCGGACCCTGGAGCGCCGGAAGGCGCTCCAGGGTCCGGCCGCCGCGCTACGCGCGGCGGCCGGGGCAAGGTCGTCTACCCCACTAAAACAACCATCAATCTGGTCAAGCAGGAAGCTGCCCAGGGCAACATAGCCGTGCAAGTGGGCCTTTTCCTGATCGTTATCGCGCTCATCGGCGTGTTCGCGAAATTCGCCGTGGTGGACCCGCTTGCAAGTGGCCTCGACAGCTCGGCGCAAGTCTCGGCCGCCCAAGCGCAGCTCAACGAGTTGGTAGCCGCGAACGAGAACTACGCGGCCCTCAACGAGAAGTACGCGCGCTACGTGGTGACGGGCCTGACGGACGACGAGCTGAGCTTGGCCGACCGCAACGCGCTGCTCGACCTCATCCGGTCGAACCTCATGTCCGTGGGGTACCTGTCGTCGGTCAAGGTGGTGGGCAACACCGTGACGGCAACATGTTTGGGCGTCGATCTGACGGAGGTATCGCGCTTGGTGGAGCGGCTCGAGTCCGACAGCCGCGTGTCGCACGTCACCGTTTCCACGGCCCAGGGCAAAGACGACGCGGGAACGTCGGCGACCATCGAGGTCACGCTCAAGGACGCGCTTGAGACGGAGGCCGGAGCGGCTGCCGGCGGAGCCGGGGCCGCAGCGTCCGGCACGGCGGCGGGAGAGGGGGACGGCAATGGCGCGGCGTAGCATGTTGAACCGGTCTTTCTCCACGCGCGAGAAAGTGCTCATGTTGGTGTTGGCGGTGTTGCTCGTGGCGGCGTGCTACTACTTCCTCGTCATCAAGAACGTGGCCGACACGAAGCTCGAGAACGATCTGCAGCTGCAGGAGATTCAGCAGCAGATAGACACGCAAACGGCGCTGGCCATGGCGCGCACGCGCATGGAAGGCGAGCTGGAGAAGCTCGGCGACGTGAACAAGCTTCCCGTGGTGGCCACATACGACAACATCCGTAACGAGCTCGACGAGCTGAACGCGCTGCTCGCAGGCGTGGGCACCTACGATGTGAAGTTCGGCCAGCCTGAGCTCGAGGGCGAGCTGGTGCGCCGCCCCGTCACCATCACGTACACCGTGCCGAGCTACGATGCGGCGCTCAATATCGTGCAGTCGCTTCAGAACGGCTCGTATCGCTGCGACATAACCGATTTCACCCTCACCGGCAAGATGCTCGCCGACGGCAGCATCGAAAGCGTGAACGCCACGCTCGACGTCACCTATTTCGAAACGACGCGGGGCGCCACGAACCTCAGCGGATTGGCGGAGGGCAAGGCCTCCTAAGCGCGCTATTTCCTTGCGACCTTCTCCAGCACGAACCGGTCCTTGCCCTCTTCCTTCGCGCGGTAGAGGGCGCTGTCGGCTTGCTGGTAGGCGTTGCGATACGAGATGGGCTCATCCTTCAGTTCCACGCCGCCGATGCTGAGCGTGATCGAGTGCTCCATGTCGGCCTGGTCGACGTACGCCACGCCCTCTCCCACGATGCGCGCGCACCGCTCGACCAGCTGGTCGTGGTCGATGGATCCGTTCAAGCACACGGCGAACTCGTCGCCGCCCAAGCGCCCGACCAAATCGTTCGGGCGGAAAGCCCGACGGAGGGCTTCGGCCGTCTGCCTGAGCGCTCCGTCGCCTGCCAGGTGCCCATACGTGTCGTTCACGCCCTTGAAGTTGTCGGCGTCGATGATGAGCAGCGCTCCCGCCTTGCCCGCGGCCAGAAGCTCTCCCGCGCGCTCCTTGAACGTCTCCCAATTCAGCAGCCCGGTGAGGCCGTCGTGGTGCGCGCGCTTGGAAAGGTCCATGCGCTCGCGCACCTCGTCGTCGATGCGCACGACCTTCCCGATCACCGAGATGGGCCGCCCCTCGTCGTTCGTCACCAGGTTCGAGATAATGCGGAGCCAGCCTTCGTCGCCGTTGGCGAAATGGTACGGCAAGTCGGTCACCAGGCGGTTCGGCGAGGTGAACGCGTCGAGCATCTCCGGGTCGGAGTTGACGGCTATTTGAGCATGGGCGTGGTGAAGGACGCGGTACGAGCCGTCTTCCGATTGCTCGCTGGCGGGTATCTCGGCGATGGCCTCGGGGCCCTTCGGATTCGACAGGATCAGCGTGTCGTTTTCCATGGAGTACTCGAAAAGCTGCTCGTTCGTCAAACCGTACAGTTTTTGGAAGCGCCGGTTCTCTTCGCGCATGCGCCGTCCGGCGCGCGTGCGCGTGCGCAGGTACAGGGCCAGCAGCACGATAACGACCATCAGAAGCGTGATGCATCCCGCTGCGATTTCGAGCAGGTGGTCTTGCAGGAACAAATTCACCTGCTCGCTTTGGTCGATGAGCGCGTTGTCGTACATGATGGAGTCGCGTTGCTCGGCGGGCAGGCCGCGCAAAAGCTTGTCCACCACGAGCAGCAGCTCCGGCTCCACGGGGCGCACGAAACCGAAGGCGGTTGTGCTGGTGATGGTGGATTGCGGCAGGGTGAGCACGTTGCCCAGGTTGCCGATGCTCGTGTAATACGGGGCCGTGTACGTGTTCGCGTACGTGTAGTCCGCCCCTCCGTTGTTCACGGCTTCGAGGCAGGCTTCGATCGTGTCGTACACCACGATGTTGTCCCTGTTCTTGGCAAGGGAGGAAAGTTCCCAAGGCACGGCGAGCTTCTTGGCGGGGAACTCGTCGGGGTTGATGAACTTGTTGTACACGATAAGCGTCGATGCGGTGAGGTAGGGGGCGGAAAGCGACAGGTCGAGGCTTTCGGAAACGCTGTAGTTCGCGTCGATGCCGGCCACCATATCCACGTCGGCCGCTTTGATGGCCGCCGCCATGTCGTCGGATCGCTCGAGCGGGACTATCTCGAACTTCAGGCCGGCCATGTCCGACAGGTAGTCCAACACGCCGCGCGTCACGCCCTTGAGCTCTCCCGTGGCAGGGTCGATGGATTGGACGGGCTGCTTGTCCGACAGCACGCCCACGCGCAGCGACCGATGGTTTTGGGCGAACGCCAGCTCGTCTTCCGTCAGAGCGTAGTTCTCGTTCGATTCCATGAAGTACTTGCTGCGCAGTGTGTTCTGCAGCGTCGGATCGCTCTCGTTGATGCGGGCTATGGTCGCGTCGAGCTCGTCGATGATCTCGCGCTGCCCGTGCGGCGCGGCGAAGAAGTAGGGCCGGGCGGCGAACCAGGCCACCATGTCGAATCCGTCGTGCACGTTCACGTCGACGTCGAGGAGCGCGTCGGCCTCGCCGGAGAGCGTGAGATCTTGCATCTCCTCGAGCGACGTGCATTCCACGGTTTCGAGCTTCAGCTTGTTCTGGCTGCAGAAGTATTCTAGCTCCTCGCGGCGCTGCTTGGCGCTCTGGTACAGCGCCACGCGCAGCGTGCCGCGCGTGATCAGGTTCGTTTGCGTGAGGGCGCCGTTTGACGGCGCGAACAGCGCGGTGTGGGCCGTGCCGTAGCTGTTCTGGGGATACTCGTACAGCTTGGCGAGCTGCTCGCTGTACACCATGTTGCCTTCGAGGTCCACCTCTCCGGTGTCGAGCATGTCCAGAAGGGTCAACGCGCGCTCGTTGTCGTTTTCACCCGGAGCTTCGACGAACTCGTAAGCCCAGCCGGTGTACTGGGCGACGTGCACAAGGTAATCGTAGGCGTAGCCGCTGAACGATCCGTCGTCGTTGCGCTCGATCATACCTTTCAGGTTGGTGTACCCCACCTTCACGACGCGCTGCTGCGCAGGCCCTTCGGCGTTCGAGGCGGCTTCGGCCGTTTGGGCGAAAGCCCGGCTGACCTCGGCGGTTGGGAGGATGGGCGCAAGGGCGAGCATGCATGCCAAAAGCATGGCGATCGCGGACCGCGTCATAACGGTCGAATATGGCGATCGGAACCGGCTTATGGCGAATACCCCCTCAGCGAAATGCGCGAACCCCGATGGGCTCGTCTCAATTCGTAGCGCATGAAGATGATTATAACTCCCCCCTGTTGATGATACCGGCGGCGTAGCAGATATCGGTTGATTCAATATTTTGCTGGATGCGCGATGCCGCCGCCCGCCGCGCCCCGTTTGGCTCGAAGCGACGGCGTTGCGCATGGTCGGCGAAAAAGCTGAGGGAAATGCGGCGCGGTCGCTTGACCCGGACGCGGCCGACCGGTACAATATCGTTCCACGTCCTCACGGACGCTCATGTGGTCGGGTAGCTCAGTTGGTAGAGCAGCGGACTGAAAATCCGCGTGCCGAGGGTTCAAGTCCCCCTCCGACCACCACGCTATCAAAAGCGCCCCGCGAACCAACGGCTCGCGGGGCGCTTTTTCGCCTGTGCGGTCGGCTTCCCGTCTCATTCCCGGTACAGGCAGACCTGGTTCTTGCCGCGCTCCTTGGCTAGGTACAGGGCCGCGTCGGCGTGCTTGTACAGGTCGTAGAACGAGCGGCCGTCTTCGGGGAAGCGCGCTATGCCCATGCTTGTGTGCAGGTCGACGGAAGGGTCCCCCTCCCTGCAAAGGCGCGCTATGCGTTCGATAACGTCTTCTCCATGGGAAAGAACCTCGGCCGACGACGCGCCGCACGGTTCGACCGTCACGAACTCGTCCCCTCCGATGCGCCCCACGAGCTTGTCGGCGTCCTGCTCCTGCAGCGCGCCCGCCACCGCAACGAGCATGCGATCGCCTACCAGGTGGCCGGCTCGGTCGTTGATGTCCTTGAAGTTGTCGATATCGATGATGGAGAATGCGAAGTGGTCGTCCGGCCCGGCGTGGTCGAGCGTGGTTTGCGCCATACTTTCGACGGTGATTTTGTTGTACACGTTGCACAGCAGGTCGGTGCGCGATTCGTGCACGAGCTCGTCGCGCTCGCGCTTCTCCGCGTCGATGTTCTTGATGCGCCCGAACACGGTGGTGGGCTCGCCTTCGGATGTTTCGGCGCAGTTGACCGAGAGCGAGCACCAAAGGTACTCCTCGTCGCCTTTGGGCGCGATGCGCATCTCGATGGGGGAGGGAACCTCGCCACGCTTCGCCTGCTCGATGCTGTTCTCGATAACGGCGCGGTCGGCTTCGGGCGACAGCGCCAGCTGCTCGGCAAGCGTCTTGCGCGGCGGCGCTCCCAGCTCGTCTTCGTAGTTGTCCGTGAACTCGACGATTCCCGTGTCGACGTAGAGGTTGAACAGCACGTCGCCCCAGCTTTTCGAGGCGGTTTGGTAGCGGTTCTCCAAAAGCAGCCCTCCGCTTTGTGCATTGGGCCCTTCCACGGTCGTCACCACGGACACGAAATAGCATTCTCCGTTTTCGTCGGGCTCGCTCAGCTTGGTCTTCGTTTCGATCCAAAGCAGGCGCCCGTCGCTTGCGCGCAGGCGGTAGCACAGGCCGAACACCCGACCTGGTTTCGCCGCTTTCTTCACGGCGGCCAGCGCGGTTGGGATGTCGTCGGGATGCATGAGATTGAGATAGCTGTTGTCGAACCGGTCGCGCACCTCCTCGCGCGTGTAGCCGATGACGGCAAGGAACTCGGGCGACAGGTATTTGACGGTGAACCGGTCGTCGTCGGCAAGGCATTTGATGGCGGCCGGTGTTTCGTCGAGGATCCCTCTGGTCATGGCAAGCTCTTTGGCGACGCGAAGGCTCTTGCGCTTGAAACGATCGGTGTCCATGATGACCACGACGAGGTACGGCGTGCCGATTTTCGGCCTTACGACGTTGCCCGTGCCAGTGATCCACAGGAAGCTGCCGTCGGCGCGCACGATTCTGAACTCGATGAGCACGGTGTCGCCCTGCCCGAGCTGCCGACGTATCTCCTCGTTCACGGAGGCCATGTCATCGGGGTGCACGATGGCGAGCGCGCGGTTGCCCAGCTTCGTGGCTATCTCGGGCGCCGTGTAGCCCAGCATGCGGCGGTAGCCTTCGTTGCAGGTGATGAACGTGAAGTTCTCGTCCATGGCCACCTGGAACACGCCCGCATGCGCGCGGTCGATGAGCTCGCTGGGCGACAGCGGCTGCACCGGCTGCGCGCGAGCGTACACCAGCGAGGCGACGTCGCTCGCAGCTTTGCCCTGCTTGCATCCGTGCAAGTGCTTCTCCTCGAACGCCACGGCATCGAGCGGCCGATCATAGAGGTAACCTTGGATGTGGTCGGCTCCCAGCGCGCGCACCACACCGAGCACTTCCTCGGTCTCGACGCCCTCCACGCACACGGACAGGTTCATGCGGTGGCACAGATCGATGATGCTCGACACGATGCGCTGGTCGTTCACGTCGTAGGTGATGCGCTCCAGAAAGCTGCGGTCCACCTTGAGCTCGTCGGCGGCGATGACGCGGAACAGGTTCAGCGACGCGTAGCCGGTTCCGAAATCGTCGAAGGCCACGCCGAAGCCCTGGCTGCGCAGGAAGTCGAACGTGCCGCCAAGGTCCGCCGCGTCGGTGATCATGCCGCTTTCCGTGAGCTCCAGCATGATGTTCCGCGGCTCGACGCGATGGCTTTTCGCGGCCTCCACGATGCGGAACTTGAAGGACGGGTCGTCCAGCACGTACTTCGAGAGGTTGATGTTCATGACGAACGAAGGGTCTTTCGCCGTCCAACGCGCGGCCTTCTCGAAAGCTTCGTCCATGAGCCACGAGGTGGCCATGCCGATGAGCCCGCTTTCCTCCAGGTACGGTATGAACTCGAAAGGCGTCACGCCCTCGGGGAACAGCTCGTCGCTCCAGCGCATGAGCACTTCGCAACCGTGCAGCTCTTCGGTTTGCGCGTCCACGATGGGCTGGTAGCGGGCGGAGAACCCTTCGAATCCATGGGCTATGCAGGCCTGAAGCGTTTCCATGAGAAGCAGCGTCTTGTGCGACGCTTCGCAGAGTTCGGGCGTGCACACGGTGCAACGCCCCCGGCCTCGGTGCTTGGCGTCGATGAGCGCAATGTGCAGGTTGCGGTAGAGCTCGTCGGGGGTCAGGACGTTGTCGGGGTAAACGCAGATGCCGCCCGAAACCTTGAACGCCACAACCGCGCCCTCGATGGTGAACCCCGCTGTCGTTTCAGCGAGCACGCGCGCGAACAACGCGCGGAGCGCGTCGGCGTCGACGACGCTGGGGATGATGGCACCGTAGCAATCGCCGTCGAATTGAAGCGTTTCGGCATCTTCGGGAAGCAGGTCGCTCACGAGCTCCGCCAGCTTGTCGAGAACCAGGTCGCCGAACGCGTACGAGTACAGGTTGTTGATGCGGTCGAAGTTGTCGACCCCCACGGCCAGGACGCCGAACGGCGTGCCGGTCCGCACGTATTCGCCGAAGCGGGAGCGCAAGGTGCCCTCGCCGCTTGCTAAACCAGCGTGCGCGTCATCCGCATGCGAGACTCCCTGGCGGGGTTGGGCATCCGGGCGAGCTTCTCTCATGCGGCCACTTCCTCTCGAGGCACCAGTGCGGTTACGCGCTCGGCTCAGGTGCGGCGTTCCGGTCGGGTTCGTATGCGGGCGCCGGATCGTCGTTAAAACCTAAGCTGAAAAGTGGGATATAAGTATAGCGACTGGTTGGGGCGGAGAAAAGGGGGTGTTCGCTTTTGCTCGCGCAAGGCCAAACGGCCCTCGGAGCCGAAGCTTCGAGGGCCGTTTTCCGCGTTTTATACCAGGGAGGGCTTACGCTGTTTGCTTGCCGCTCGCGGGCGCGTCGTCGTCTTCCACGCGGCCGCGGATCTTCTTCACGGTGCGACCGAGCATGCCGCCCAGCTTGGGGAGGTTCTTGGGGCCGAAGATGATGAGCACGACCGCAAGGATCAGGATCAGTTCGGGCAGTCCCATGCCGAAGATTTTCATTTGTCCGCCCCTTTCGCGGTCGATCGCGCTTGCGCATCTTGGTTTTCACGCGATACGGGTGCCGACGCGTTTGGTGCCGGCCGTGCGGGCCAGCACGCCGCCGCTCCTCGCATCGCGCGTTTCGCTTCCAATAGTATAGCAGCCATAAATTTATAGTGACTATAAAATTGATGCGAATAAACAGTTACATCGCAAAACTTCCGTATAATGCAGGAAAAGCGCGAACGCGATTCGAGAAGGGGAGGGCCAAGGCATGGCCAAGTCGGACCAGGCGGGAAGCATGTCGACGGGTGTCGCTGGCGAGCCCCCTTCGGAAACCTTGCGGGAGCGGAAACGCCGCGAGACGCGCGCCGCCATCGAGCACGCGGCCATATCGCTGGTGGACGAGCTGGGCTACGACAACGTGACCGTGTCCATGATCAGCGAGCGCGCGGTGGTGTCGCAGGGCACGTTCTTCAACTATTTCCCCACCAAGGACGCCGCCATCGTGGGGCTGGGCCCCGTGAACCTCGATCCCGCCGCGGTCCACGCCGCCTACGACCGCCTGGCGCCCGCCACGCCGTACCACGCCACGCTCACGCTCTTCCTAAAGGTGGTGCGCGACCTGGACTGGACGAGCGAGATAGCCGCCATGCGCGCCCGCCTGGTGGCCCAGACGCCGGCGCTCATGAAGCTGTTCTTAGACGGCACGTTCGGGTTCGTGTCCGACTTCCGCAGCATCCTCACCTCGTACCTTGAGCAGCATCCCGAGATCCGCACCTGCGCCGACGAGCTCACGCCCGCCGAGGAGGCCAACCTGGTGGTGGCGGAGGCGCTCGAGGCTGCCAAGTTCGCCCTCGCCCGCACGACGGCCGATCCCGGTGCCCCGCTCCCCGAAGCCGCCGAGGTGGAAGCCGTCGTCAGGAGGATCGTGGGGTAGGGCGCATCTCCTGCGGGAAAATGCGCGCGCGAGCGCACGCGGGCTTTCCGAAACCCGTACAATAGGAATTGCGAATGGACAGGCGCCCCACCGCGGTCGGCGCGCCTCGTAGACGAAGGAGATCGTATGTCTTGCGAACAGAAGAACCCGGTCATCGGCATCATCATGGGCTCCGAGAGCGACATGCCGGCCATGGAGCCGTGCATGAAGCAGCTCGACGAGTTCGGCGTGCCCTACGAGGTGAAGGTGGCCAGCGCCCACCGCAAGCCGACCGAAGTGCACGACTGGGCCAGCACGGCCCACGAGCGCGGCATCCGCGTGATCATTGCCGCGGCGGGCAAGGCAGCCCACCTGGGCGGCGTCGTGGCGGCTTACACACCCAACCCGGTTATCACCGTGCCCATGAAGACGAGCGACCTAGGCGGCTTGGACTCGCTGCTGTCCATGGTACAGATGCCCTCCGGCGTGCCCGTGGCGTGCGTGGCCATCAACGGCGCGAAGAACGCCGCCATCCTGGCCGTGCAGATCATGGGCACCGGCTGCGACGGCGCCCGCCAGAAGATCATCGACTTCAAGAAGGCCATGGCCGAGGCGTAAGCTGGAAAGCAATCACCTGGGAAGGGGGCGCTGCGGCGTCCCCTTTTTTGCACAGTGGGTCGAATGCGGCATGTTTCAATGGATCGTTGTTCGACGGCAAGCGCCATCCGTTCGCGTCTGGTTTTCCCCGAATCCGCCGCGTGTCTATGAGATTGCCTTTGAAATCTCGCAACAATTTCCGCAGCGCCGGCATATTCAGGTTAAGGAGGCGATCCGCGACGATGACAGTTTTGCGCTCGGACGAGTTTATGACACGTGTCCTGCACGATTGGGAGGACATGGTGTATCGTCTGGCACTCAGCCAGACCCAATCGCCTGCCGATGCTGGTGATGTCTGCCAGGAAACGTTTATCAGCTTGCTAAAGGATGAGACGGCGTTTCAAGACGACGAGCACCTCAAGGCGTGGCTTATCCGTGTTGCCATCAACAAATGCCGCCAGCTCCATCGCAGCGTTTCGAGGCATCGAACCCAGCCGCTCCCCGACGATGAGTCGCTATTGCCGCACGCTCCGTCAGCCTCGGCTGCATTGATGGCTAGCGAAGTATGGCGGGTTCTAGACACCCTTCCGCAGAAGTATCGTGCGACGGTGCACTTGCACTATGTCGAGGGATATTCGACGGAGGAGATTGCCGAAATCATGAAATGCCGGCCTACGACGGTGCGAAGTCGGCTGCATCGTGCCCGCGCCCAGCTCAAGATGCTTTTGGAACAGGAGGAGCCCCATGAAGAATTCGCCGATCGACGAGTATCGTGCTTTGATGGAGAACGTTAAAAGCCCGCGTTCGGTGCACGAGGGCATCTTGGCCGAAGTAGAACGCACTCGCCGTGACGAACGGTGCAAGGCGACGCCTCGTGTGCGCCGTGTGGGCGCGCGCATGAGGCAACGCCGGTGGGTGCCCGTAGTTGCGGTGGCGTGCATGCTCGCGATTGCCGTGGCGCTCGTGCCGCTGAGCGGCCAGCTTGCCGGAGTGCTGGGCGGTGCAGGCGGCCGTGCCGGCCATGGAGGCATCGATTCGCAAAGTTTTTCCGTGCGAGCGTATGCGTCGGACACGCGCACGCTGGTGCCGCCTACTGACAACGGGATGATCGTGTTCGACCGCTCGGGCAGTTTGTCTATGACAGACAAGGATTGGTATCTGCGGTATGGGAAGTACACGGGCTGCATGTTCACTGTCGAAGGCGACGGTATCGTGCGCATCCAAGCCACCACGTCGGCAGGTATGTTCTACCGCAACAGCTACGAGACGGTGAACGGGCGGGAAGACCCTGAGCGCGTCGCCGAGCTTAGCCTATGGAAGCCGTCGAAGGCCGGTCTGGGAGAATACTACGGCCTGTACGAAAACGTGCAGATCATCGACGGGTTCGGCTTGCCCGACTCCGATCGCGACATAACCGTGAAGCTCACGAAGATGCTCGGCTCCACCATCGACTTGCCCATAAGCGCGGACGACGACAGCGATGCGAAAAGCTTCGGTCTGTGGACCAACGCCGACTACGGCGACGTTTCCGATTCTGCGGACGATCCTCTTGCTACGACCGATGCGGTGTTCGACACGTTTGAAGGCCAGACCATCACGGTGACGGCCTATTTCGAGGACGGCAGCTGTGCCACGCAGACCATCGAGCTGCATACGGCTGACTTCAAGGCGACGATGGACGACCCTTCGGCCTTCTACGGCTATGGGGCCATCACCGTGCATCCCGAAATCGTTGACCGCTCCACGCTGCCAAGCGCACTTGGAGAAGGTGTGGGCCAGGGCACTCCCTTCTACTTGCATTCGCTGTACGGCGTCATCGTCGACGAGACCGACGAACCTCATCCATATCCTCTAGATAATGCCAACGAATGGCTCAACGACACCGTGCCGTTCACATTCGAACGCCGGGATGCGTTTGAGAGCATGGGCGACGCAGTGCTTTCCGACGAGTCCATCAGCGATCCCGATGGGCAGCTGACGATCTCGGTGCCGGCAAATCCGTCGACCTTTACACAGGAAAGCGAGATGCGCGACATCGAGGTGGTAAACCCGCGTATTGAGCGAAGCGATCTTTTGCCGTTTGGGCTGGCTGTTGAGGACACCATCCAGTACGGCGGCTATCGAGGCGATTTCGCCTACGCGAACAAGGTGTCGGAAGAGTCGACGGGCTACCGCATTGAGGACGACGGTAGCTTGACGCCGGGATTCTCGTATCGCACGGTCACGTTCGCGGTAACGAATCCTGCCGACGAGGAGATTGCGTTCTTCGTGAGCGGATTGGGGCGGTTCGCTGTGCGCGACGATACCAAGGGCCACTACTCGATGTTGGCGGCGACGCCCGTATGGGCGACCGGCTACGACGGCCGCACGAATTCCGGTGATGATTGCACGCTCGCGCCGCACGAGACTCGGGATCTTTCGGTGGTCTACGTTGTGCCCGACGTGCTCGACGAGTTGGACGACCCGCTGTTCAGAATGTCATGGAACGGCAGCAACGAGGGCAGCAGCGGCGCCTTCCGCATTAAGTCGCTGCTGTAGTTGCTGGATAATAAGCGTTGTTTCCCTCGCGCCCCTTGCGGATATGCCCGCGCGAGGGGCGCGCACGTGCGCTATCATGATTCAATGAACGCAAAGCACCGAATGTTTTAAAAGAAACGTGTAATACGTAATGGGGCGGGCGAGAATCATGACGAAGAAACTGCTGATGGGAAACGAGGCGTTCGCGCACGCGGCGCTTGAGGCCGGGGTGCGCGTGGTGGCGGGGTATCCCGGCACGCCGTCGTCCGAGCTCGTCGAGACGGTGGCGAAGCTGCACGCGAGCGGTGCGGCGCGCGGCGTTCACGCGGAGTGGTCGACCAACGAGAAGAGCGCGCTCGAGCTGTTGGCCGGCGCGTCCTACGCCGGCGCGCGCTGCTTGTTCACCTGCAAGCAGGTCGGCCTGAACGTGGCCAGCGACCCGCTCATGAGCCTGAACTACGTGGGCGTAAAGGGCGGCACGGTGCTGTTCGTGGCCGACGATCCAGGTCCCATCTCGTCCCAAACCGAGCAGGACACGCGTCGCTTCGCGGCCTTCGCGAAGATGCCCGTGCTCGATCCGTCCACGCCCGACGAGGGCTTCGCCATGATGCAGGCGGCGTTCGACCTGTCCGAGCGCTACCGCACGCCCGTCATCGTGAGGCCCACCACGCGCATCAACCATGCCTCGACGTTCTTCGACGTCGCGGACGCCACCGACGCGCGCCCGGTGCCCGAAGAGGGTTTCGAGCGCGATCCGAAGTGGATCATCTTCCCGCGTCGCGCCTACCAGGCGCACGGCGAGATCAACGAGCGGCTTGCGCAGATCGCGCACGACTTCGCGCACGAGCCCGCCTTTGCCGCGTTCAACCCGGTGGCCGAAGGCGGCGCGACGGACGAGGGTGCGCCGCGCTTGGGCATCGTGGCCGGCGGCGTGTCGGCGGCTTATGCGCGCGAGGCGCTGCGCATGGTGGAGGCGCGCGCGGCGGAGCGGGGTGCCCAGGTGCCGGCGTACCGCTTCTGGCAGGTGGGAACGCCGTACCCGTTCCCCGAGGAAACCGCCGTGCGTTTCGCCGAGGGCCTGGAGCAGGTGCTCGTGCTGGAAGAGCTCGACCACGTGCTGGAAGACGAGCTGCTCAAACACGCCGGTCGCGCGCATGCGCCCTATCAGGTGAAGGGCAAGCTCACGGGCGATGCGCGCGACCGCGGGGAAAACGACGTGGACGACGTCGCCGCCCGCATCGCGCGGTTCCTGGGCGTGCCCGAGGCTGTCGCGGCCGACGGGCCTCTGGCGTACGACGCCGCTGACGATCCGCTGCCGGTGCGGCCGCCCGTGCTGTGCGCCGGCTGCCCCCATCGCGGCAGCTTCTACGCGGTGAAGCGCGCGCTGGGCAAGGCGCCCGCCGTGTTGTGCGGCGACATCGGCTGCTACACGCTGGGCAACGCCATGCCGCTTGATGCGGTTGACACGTGCCTGTGCATGGGCGCGGGCATCACCATGGCGCAGGGCTTCGCCGTGGCCGAGCCGCACAAGAAGCACGTGGCGTTCGTGGGCGATTCCACGTTCTTCGCCAGCGGCCTGCCGGGCATCGTCAACGCCGTGTACAACGGCCACGACATAACGGTATGCGTGCTGGACAACGCCACCACGGCCATGACCGGCTCGCAACCGCATCCCGGCACCGGCGTCACGCTCATGGGCCCGAAGCGCGAGCCCATCTCCATCGAGCGCGTGCTGGAGGCCGTGGGCTTCGATTGCATCGTGCATGCCGATCCGCTCGACCTCGAAGGCTCCGTTGCGGCGGCGAAGGAGGCGCTCGACTACGAAGGTCCCAGCGCTATCCTGTTCGAGTCGCCGTGCGTGCAGCTGGTGAAGCCGGATGCCTCCGCGACCGTCGATGCCGACGCATGCACGGGCTGCAAGAAGTGCATCACCGAGATCGGCTGCCCCGGCATCGGCTTCGACGCCGACGCGCGCGGTCCGAAGAGCCGCGAGCGCGGCCAGGCGTTCGTCGACGCCAGCCTCTGCAACGGCTGCGGCCTATGCGTACAGGTATGCCCCTTTGACGCGTTGGGCGTGCCAACGGCGGAAAGCCCGTTGTCGGAAGGAGGTTCCCATGCGTAACGTTTTGCTTGCCGGCGTGGGCGGCCAGGGAACCGTGCTCGCGGCCAAGGTGCTGGCGCAGGCTGCCCAGAACAAAGGGTGGAAGGTGCGCACGGCCGAGACCATCGGCATGGCGCAGCGCGGCGGCAACGTGGTGTCGCACGTGCGCATGGGCGATCGCGGCGAGGACGTATTCGCACCTTTGCTGGCCGAGCGCTCGGCCGACCTCGTCATCGCGTTCGAGCCGGCCGAGGCCGCGCGCGTGCTGCCGTTCCTGGCTTCCGAGGGCGTGCTGGTCACGGCCACGACGGCGCTTCAGCCCGTTACGGCGGCGCTGGCGGCGAAACCCTACCGTGCGTCCGACATCGTGCAGCGCCTCGAAAGCCAGCTGGCAGAAACGGCCGCGACCTTCGTGGCCGTGGACGACGCCGCGCTCACCGGGCGCGTGGGCAGCCGGAAGGTGCTCAACACGGTGCTGCTCGCCAGCGCGTTGGCCGCCGGTCACATCGAGCTCGACTTGGACGATTTGCGCAGCGCCATCGAGGTGTGCGTCAAACCCCGCTTCGTTGCGCTCAACCTTACCGCCATCGACGAGGTGGCCGCCTCCCGAAAAGGTGCGTAACGCGGGCCGTTTTCGCTTTCCCTCCCTTTTTAGCATCCCCCATGAGGTAAAACGGGAGGGGATGCTGGTATACTGATGCGATTGAAGCATCGGTTGAAGCTCCGAGGGAAGAGCTCGGTACGCAATGAAGGGCTTGGGCGTTTCCCTAGGTCGAAAGCGAGGCGGCAATGCGGCAGGAAATGGATCGTGCATGGCTCGACCAAGCGGTTCACATGACGCAAGCGCTGTGGCGCGCCTACGTCATCGAGCCCTCGGATGAAGGGCTTCAGTTCATTCTGGCGTCTCTTGATCCTGAAGAGCTCTCCCTTATCGGCACGGGCAAGCACGAGTTCTACCGCGACTTCGAGTCGTTCCTCCAGGGGTTCCAAAACGATCAGGCGGAATCGCAGGGTGTCACCTTCGAGATACTCGACGAGTACTACGAGGCTCGCCAGCTCGGTTCGGACTCGTGCATCGTGTTCGGAACGCTCTGGGTGCGCGAGAAAACGGACCAGCCGAAACCGTTGCTCGTGGAGATGGACACGCGATTCACCCTGACGTTCCGGCGCGAGGGCGACCGATGGCTCGTGACCCATCTGCACCATTCCATGCCGAACGCCGACCAGCAGCGCGACGAGTACTATCCCAAAACCGTCACCGAGCAGGCGAACGCCGCGCTCAAATACTCCAAGGCGCTGGAGCGCAGGGCCGAGCTCGACTCCATGACCGAGTTGCTGAACCACGCCGCGTTCGAAAAGTACGTGTCGTCGGAGCTGATCGACGGCGGCACGGGCAGCGCGTTCTTCATGATCGACCTCGACTACTTCAAAGAGGTGAACGACACGCTGGGACACCCCGAGGGCGATCGGGTCATCCGCGAGTTCGCCGACGTGCTGGGGCAGGTGTTCGCGCGCGACGCGCTGCTCGGGCGTCTGGGCGGCGACGAGTTCGCCGTGTTCACCACGTGCGCGGTCTCGGTCGAAGAGGCAGAGGCCAAGGCCCAGGAGCTCATCGACACTTGGAAAGGACGCTCGCAGGGCAGGCCGGTTCGCCTAGGGTGCTCGGTGGGCATCGTGCGGGCCGTTCGCGGCGACACGTTCTACGATCTGTACCGGGCGGCAGATGGCGCGCTGTACGAAAGCAAGCGCGGAGGCAGGGGCAGGTTCAGCTGGTAGGCGCCCGAGAGGGCAGCGGCCGCTTTGTCCTTCGAAAAACGGCTTTGCTTTCGCCGTTCGTTCGCCTAAAATGGACGCATGGAACACGCATCCGACATTCTCTCCTCCCCAGCCGTGGTTTCGGCGGGGCGATGGCTTTAGCTTCAAGACTCGCGTTCGCGGGCTTGAAGCATCTTCGTACCCGGTAGAAGACCATCGTCTGAGAAGAGGATACTCCCATGCAGATCACCAACGATCAGTTCACGCTTATCAAAGACCAGTTCAAGACCCTGAAAGAGCGCTCGCCGTTCTACGCCATGAAGTTCGAGGGCATCGACCTTGCCGACGTGCAATCCCAGGAAGACTTCGAGAAGCTGCCGTTTTCCGAGAAGGACGACCTGCGCCGCGTGTACCCGCTGGGCCTGCAGGCCGTGCCCGACGAGGACGTCGTGCGCATCCACTCGTCCTCGGGCACCACGGGCACGCCGGTCATCATCCCCTACACGCAGCAGGACGTGACCGATTGGGCCATCCAATTCGCGCGCTGCTACGAGATGGCGGGCATCACGAACCGCGATCGCATCCAGATCACGCCGGGCTACGGCCTGTGGACGGCGGGCATCGGCTTCCAGCTGGGTGCCGAGCGCCTGGGCGCCATGGCCATCCCCATGGGGCCGGGCAACACCGAGAAGCAGCTGCGCATGATGCAGGACCTGAAGTCCACCGTGCTGTGCGCCACCAGCTCCTACGCGCTGCTTTTAGCTGAGGCCATCGCCGAGCAGGGCATCGGCGACAAGATCTGCCTGCGCAAGGGCGTCATCGGCTCCGAGCGCTGGGGCGACAAGATGCGCAAGCGCATCGCCGACGAGCTGGGCGTGGAGCTGTACGACATCTACGGCCTGACCGAGGTGTACGGCCCCGGCATCGGCATCTCGTGCGACGAGCACAACGGCATGCACATCTGGGACGACTACGTGTACTGCGAGATCGTCGACCCCAAGACGGGCAAAAACGTGCCCGACGGCGAATCGGGCGAGCTGGTCATCACCACGCTGCGCAAGCAGGGCGCGCCGCTCATCCGCTACCGCACGCACGACCTCACGCGCATCCTGCCGGGCGACTGCGCCTGCGGCTCACATCATCCGCGCATCGACATCCTCATCGGCCGCACCGACGACATGGTGAAGGTGAAGGGCGTCAACATGTTCCCCGCGCAGATCGAGGAGGTCATCCGGTTCACCGACGGCGCCTCGTCGGAGTACCAGGTGATGATCGACCACCTGTTCGGCAAGGACATACTCACGGTGTTCTTCGAGACCGAAGCCACCGGCGAGGACAAGAAGCGTGTGGAGGAGGAACTGGCTTTCATCTTCAAGGGCAAGATCGGCTGCACGCCCGTTGCCAAGGGCGTAGCCATCGGCGAGCTGCCCCGCTCCGAGAAGAAGACCCAACGCATCTTCGACAACCGCTACTAAAGCGCCATTCAACAAGCACTCGAGCGCCCGCCGCCCTCCAAAGGCGACGGGCGTTCGTGCTTTGTGACGGGGTGTGTCGCTGTCGCCATCCAGCGGTGTAAGCGTGAACTCAATGATATATGAGTAGAAGCATCATGGACAAAATTGCAACCTATGGCAATTCCTCCGTTTGCCAAGAAATTGCGACCTGGGCTTTTATCGGTCGCAAAAGCCGGCGGATGCGAAAAACGCTTCCCAAACATGCCACAAGTCCAAATTTTGTCCACGCCTCCGCCGATGCCGAAAGCGGTTTACGGATGTTTCACTTGAAACGTCCGTTCGCTATCAGGCTATTTTGCTTACTTTTTGCCTTGTGTCGATGCTCCACTGTGGTAAAGTATGCGCATGAATTCCGCGAAGGGACATATGGCCGTTGAGCAGCGCTGGCGCTTCGAGCTGGCCGTTGCGGCAGCTTGGAGGTCCTTCGCTCCCCGGTCTTCCGAGTCGTTGGCGACGTTCGCCTCGGGTCGGGCGGCTTCGTCCAACGAGGCTTCCGCCTACCGGGCCCTTCCTTATTATTCCTATCGATACCTCTAGCACATGGGTTTGCCCCGTGGTGCTGCGACGTGTCGGGTTCCGGCATGGCGCGCCCGCAGCCGGCAAAGTCATGTGCGCCTTGGATGTTCCGTCGCTCTGCCGAGCAACGGAACGTGCCGACGCTGCGAGCTGCTGCAGCGCCGATCCTCGGCTCCTTCATGCTTGCCCTCACGTGCGAAAGCACGCTCGGCCGCATGACAAGCCGATTATCGACTCTGCAGCAGCTCTCGCTGACGTTGGTTTGACCTGCAAGTAAACGAAGTAGAAGGATTCCCTCATGATAGAAAAGATATGCATGGTGCTCATTTTCGTGGGCGTGGCGGTGGGCGTGGGCATTTACTGCCGACGTCACACCGGCACTGTCGACGGGTTCATCCTGGGCGGGCGCAACGTGGGGCCGTGGCTTTCGGCGTTCGCGTTCGGCACGAGCTACTTCTCCGCCGTCATCTTCGTGGGCTACGCCGGCCAGTTCGGCTGGAAGTACGGCGTGGCCGCCACGTGGATCGGCATCGGCAACGCCATCTTGGGCAGCTTGCTGGCCTGGTGGGTGCTCGGTCCGCGCACGCGCGAGATGACGCACCGCCTGGGCGCGTCCACGATGCCCGAGTTCTTCGGCGCGCGCTACCAGTCGAAGGGTTTGCGCATCGCGGCCGCGGCCATCATCTTCGTGTTCCTCATTCCGTACACGGCCAGCGTGTACAACGGCTTGTCGCGCCTGTTCGGCATGGCGTTCGGGCTGCCGTACGAGTGGTGCGTCATCGGCATGGCCGTCATCACGTGCATCTACGTGGTGCTGGGCGGCTACATGGCCACCGTCATGAACGACTTCATCCAGGGCATCGTCATGCTGCTGGGCATCGTGGCCGTGATCGTGGCGGTGCTGGTGAACAACGGCGGCTTCACCGAGGCCATCACCACGCTCTCGCTCATCCCGGCCGAGGGGTCCGAGATGGCCGGGCCCTTCGTGAGCTTCTTCGGGCCGAACCTGCCCGACCTCATCGGCGTGATCATCCTCACCAGCCTGGGCACGTGGGGCCTGCCCCAGATGGTGCAGAAGTTCTACGCCATCAAGAGCGGCCCGGCCATCAAGCAGGGCGCCATCATCTCCACGGTGTTCGCCATGATCGTGGCGGGCGGCAGCTACTTCCTGGGCGGTTTCGGGCGGCTGTACGGCGGCCAGGTGGAGATGACCGCCGCGGGCACGCCGGTGTACGACTCCATCATCCCCACCATGCTGTCCACGCTGCCCGACCTGCTCATCGGTATCGTCATCGTGCTGGTGCTGAGCGCGTCCATGTCCACGCTGTCGTCGCTCGTGCTCACGTCGTCATCCACGCTCACGCTCGACCTCATCAAGGACAACCTGGTGAAGAACATGAGCGAGAAGAAGCAGCTCTCCTACATGCGCGTGCTGCTGGTGGTGTTCATCGTGATCTCGGCCGTGCTGGCGCTCGTGCAGTACAACTCGTCCATCACGTTCATCGCGCAGCTCATGTCCATATCGTGGGGCGCGTTGGCCGGCTCGTTCCTCGGCCCGTTCTTCTGGGGGCTGTTCTCCAAGCGCATCTCGCGTCCGGCCGTGTGGGCCAGCTTCTTCGTGGGCGTGGGCCTGACCACGGGTAACATGATCGCGGGTTTCGTGGGCACGCCGTTCATTGCCAGCCCCATCAACTGCGGCGCCATCGCCATGGTGCTGTCGCTGGTCATCGTGCCGCTGGTGAGCCTGTTCACCAAGCGCGTGGACTTCGAGGTTGACCCGCCGCACGTGGAGGGCGCCATCGACCGCGAGTATGAGCAGGAGCTGGAAGCGGAATAACCCGGAAGCGCACGCTTCGCCATTTGCTTCGATGGGCCTTGCTCGGTGCCCAGCGAATACCGGTTCGCAGGGTTAAACGACCCTGCGAACCAGAGCGAGCCATACGAGCGTTTCGCATATCCGAATCCCGAAGATCAGGTATGCCCGTTGTTGCGAGATGAGGCGCAGCTCGACTCTCGTGCGTTTCGCATAATCTCACTTGCTCGCCATTTGCTTCGCTGGGCCCCGAACGGGGCCCAGTGGGCCCAAAAGGCAGGAACACGCGAACCTGCATCTCGATGAGTAGGGAAAACGCAAAGCATCTTTTCGAGTTGTCGCGCATTCTCACTTGCTTTTCACTTGCTCGCCATTTGCTTTTCACTTGCTTCTTCGCTATGATGCTCTTCTTCCTACAATGAAGGAGCGATATGCAGAACCTCGGCGCCTTGATAGAAAACCTGAGGAGGCTGACGAACGAAACCGAATACGTTGAGTTCAAACGCGATTTCTCAGAGCCCGAGAAAGAGGCGAAAGACATCTGCGCCCTCGCAAACGCGGCGGCGTCCCATGGCGTCAATGCAGCGTACAAAATATGGGGGATCGATGACACCACGCATGAAGTTGTTGGCACCACGTTCAACCCCAAGACGCGCAAAAAGGGAAATCAGGAATTAGAGCTGTGGCTGCGCCAGCACTTGAGCGCAAATGCGCATTTCGAGTTCATGGAGCATGTCCACCAAGGCGCTTCGATCGTCGTGCTCAAAATATGGCCCGCCTACCATCAACCGGTGCAGTACGACAACATCGTCTACATACGCACCGGAAGCTGTACGCAGAAGCTTGCGCACGGCTCGACGCGCGAATCCGAGTTATGGAAGAAGATCCAGCAAGAAGTATTTGAAGACCAGATTGCTCTGGAAGATGCGTCGGGTCAGGATATCCCTCATTTGCTGGATGTCGAGGCATATTTCAGGCTTTCTGGCACAACCGCGCCGGAAAGCCTCGAGACGCAAGTGCACTATTTAATTGAAGAGGGCATGCTGCTCCGTCAGGATAACGGTATGCTGTCCATCACGAACCTCGGAGCCCTGCTCTTCGCGAAAAATCTTGAGGCGTTTCCTACCGTGAAGCGAAAAGCGGTACGCGTTATGCTCTACCAAGGCCGTGGACGTATCGACCTACTGAAAGAGCGGACCTTTGGCCAAGGCTACGCAGTGTGCATGCAAGAGTTGTACGATTACGTCATGGCCCTCGTACCTGCGAAGGAGGATATTCGCGGCGCGCTGCGCACAACCGTGACCGCTTATCCCTCGATCGCCATCAGGGAGCTTATCGCGAATGCTCTCATTCACCAAGATTTCACGGTAACGGGTGCCGCTCCTCTCGTCGAACTGTTCGACAGCCGCATCGAGTTCACAAATCCGGGAAGCCCCTTGGTTGACGTCGATCGGATCGTGAATGATCCTCCTCGCTCTCGCAACGAAAAGCTGGCCTCCCTTATGCGGCGGCTTCGAATGTGCGAAGAGGCGGGAAGCGGCTGGGACAAGATCATCAGCGCGTGCGAGTATTTCCAAATGCCGGCCCCAAAGATAGAAATCCGCGATGAGCGGAGCATGCGCGTTTCTCTGAGGCAGGCCGTTCCCTATAAAAATCTGAGCCCCCAAGAGCGTTTGGATGCGTGCTATTGGCACGCGTGTATCTGCTATGCGCAAGAGGACTTCGCAACCAACCAAAGCTTGCGGGAGCGTTTTGGCTTGAAAACGTCTAATGCTTCGCAAATCTCTCGACTTATCAAAGAGGCTGTTGAAAACGGCCTCATCAAACCCGTCGACCCCGACACGTCGCCTCGTTACATGAAGTACGAACCAGCGTGGGCTTAGCATAATTTCACTTGCTCGCCATTTGCTTCGCTGGGCCCCGAACGGGGCCCAGCGGCCGAAGGCAGCCGAGCATTGTGAACGCACGCTGCGATGATCAGGTATAACGCAGCACGGTTACTTTCAAGGCGGCGAAAATCTCACTTGCTTTTCACTTGCTCGCCATTTGCTTCTTTGATAGGAAACCGGGATTCGCTTTGAGATGGGCCGACGAAGGGAAGGGGGTTATGCTTCGTTTCGCGATGGAGATGGCATCGGCGATTCGCCTCTTGCGTTACGGTAAGCGCGTCTCCGGCGGTCGGTACCGTGTCGTCAGTCCGTTGATCGTCATAAAAGCTCTCCGTGCCTGCGCACCGATTCCGGTGCGCAGTTCTTTTTGTAGTACGGGCTTTTCGGGTCGAACATGCAATCGACGGTGTGCTTCATTTCCGTGTGGGCATAATTCCAGAATGGATCGAGGTCGTTTTGCATGATGAATTTCCGCGTGGTGGCGAAATGCCACTGGAAGCGCCCGAAGATACCCATGACATGGTATTCGGCAAGGAAGTTCAGCACGTCGGCAGGTATCCTGCGTCCGTTGAGCAGGTAGACCAGGTCGCTTTTGAGGGCAGGTATGTATAGATTGACCAGGTAGTTAAATAAATTGCAGTAGCCGCGCTCATGATTGTGCAGAATGTTTTCGTAGTAGGCTCGATTGTCTTCCCAATGATACGTTGAAAGCTTGAAATAAGCTCCTTGCTCCAAAGTGTGGTTGGCGCCTTTGATCTGCACGTAGAAAGGCCAGTCGCCGTATCGGTCTTGTAGCGAAGGATCGGGCTTGATAAGCGGATACTCGGCGAAATGGGTCTCCAGCATGGTTTTGAGGTTGTGGCGGAATATCCAGATGATCAAATCGTCGATGTTCTCGAAATAGTAGTAGAACGTTTTGCGCTCGCAACCGACGTACGTGGTGATATCTACTACGTTAACCCGGCGGTTTCGCGGCGTGTCGACGATAAGCTGCATGAAGGCGTCGGCGAATTCCCTTTTTCTGTCCTCCTTGGTACACACTGAAATCACTCCCGAAAAGACATAGTCGGCAAATGCTCAGGTGAAAACCCTCCCGTGGTGCCCATTGTATACAGCGTTTTGCACGAGGCCGCGCATTCCGAACCCACTTTCATAAATGTGGGTCAATTGACGCCGTTCCTTTACCCAGCTTGGGCCAAGTGGGTGTTTTCACTTTCGGAATCGACCCGATTTCCACATGGTGGGCATTCCTTTTACGGGTTCGACCCAGCCCGGTCGATGTGGGCATTTCAACGCGTCTCTTCCGCACGCATAATCGAACCATCCCGGGGTGCAAGCAGAAACGCAAACCATTACAAAGGAGGAATCATGGCTGGAGGAAAGTACGACTTTGTCGTCCTCGGTGGCGGTCATAACGGACTGCTCACCACGATCTACCTTGCCAAAGCGGGCTTCAAGGTATGCTGCCTTGAAGCATTGGACGAATTCGGAGGCGGGACGCGATCCGGCGAAGTTATTCCGGGCTACGTCGCCGACATGGGCGGCATGGTTCACAACATGATCTCCAAAACGCCCATCGTTCGTGAAGACGAGCTGGGCCTGTTCTCGAAATACGGTTTCGAGTACTGCTATCTCGATTCGCTGTTCTGCTCGATCTTCCCCGACAACACGAATCTGGTCATGACGAAAGACATTGACGAGTCGTGCAACAACATTGCCAAGTTCTCCGAAAAAGACGCCGTCACCTACCGCAAGTTCCACGACTACATGGTGAACATGCTCAACGTCGCCGGCATTGGCTCGCAGTCGCCCCCGCCGGCTTACGGTGCCATGATGAACGTGATGAGCATGAGCCCCGAGGGACGCGAGTTCCAGCGCGTGCTGAACTCCTCATCCCAGCAAATCGTCGAAGAATGGTTCGAAAGCGAGCAGGTGCGCGTGACGTTCACCCGTTGGTGCACGGAGATGATGATCGATCCGCGCGCCATCGGCACCGCGTCCCTTCTTTACTTTACGGCCGGTCTGCACGATCCCGACAACCCCGGCGCGCCTTTCCCGAAGGGCGGTTGCATCAACTTCGTTAACGCACTCGTTGCTTGTGCCGAGGACAACGGCGCCGACCTGTTCCTCAACGCGTGGGTCGACGATATCACCGTCGAGGGTGGAGAGGTGAAGAGCGTTCGAACGAAGAACGGCGACGAGTTCTTTGCCGAGAACGCCGTGGTGAGCACCATTCATATCGCCGATGTGTTCGAAATGCTCGGCGACGACGCTCCCGCCGACGATTCCCATTACGTGAAACTGCTCAAGCACTGCGATTTTGCCGCTTTGAACCAGGCATTCGCACTCGATACGATTCCCGAGTTCAAGACCGGCCCCGAGGTGCTGAACACGTTCTGCATAGAAGCCGCACCTTGGGAGCCTGAGTATCTGGAAACGTTCAGCACCTATACGCTGGGCAAGTTCAATCCGAAACTGCCCCTTATCACTATTCCATCGCTGCATGACCCCACGCGCTGCCCCGAAGGCCATAGCGTGGTTAACGTGTACAGCTATGCTCCTTGGAACCTCTACGGTGACTGGCGCAACTGGGAAAAGCACGGCGACGAGCTCAAGAAGCAGGTATGGGACTTCTTCAAGAGTATGACGACGAACATCACCGATGACAACGTGCTGGGCAAATGGGGGCTCACGCCGCTCGAGTATCAGGAATGGGACCCCGCTTTCCACGAAGGCGACATCGGCCAGATAGGAATGCAACCCAGCCAGATGTACGACATGCGTCCCATTGTGGGCAAGGGCCACGAGTATCACGGCGACATCGAGAACCTGTACTTCTTGGGTTCCAGCAGCCATCCCGGCGGCGGTATCGCAGCCGGAGCGCGCGCGGGCGTTCAGAAGGTGCTTGAAGATTACGGTGTCGATTTCCGCGACGTCATCAGGAAGTAATTCGGTTTGAAACGAGGGGGACGCCGGCACGACGGGCTTCCCCTTCGCTAACGACGCGCGAGGAAAGAGAGAAAGCCATGGCTAAGAAAGTGGAAAAACGTCCGGCGATCGTCGCGACCACGGAAGACGGCAGCCCCGTGGTCGAGGTGTTCGCCATGAGAGTCGAAGGCGACAAGCTCGTCATGGATTGCAAGGCGCTGGGCAGCATGAGGATGGATGTGGTGGTGAGCGCGGAAGGCATCGCCGCCGGTTGGCCCGTCATCAAAGAAAGCAGAAGCGCCATCATGGCGTTCGGCAAGCGAGTGCCGGGTGCCATCCGGGCTTTCAAGAAGGCTCATAAGGCGGCGGCCGTGCAGACTTCTCGACAGTGAGGTCCGCTTCCGTTCTTTCCCTGCGCGCTTCTCATGGGTTTTCGGGTATTCATATCTCCGGTCGACGCCGGTAAAGGGAGTGGGTGATGGCAATGAGCGAAACCGGAACCAAGCGCAGCTTGTTTCCTTATGCGGTCGTAGCGACAGGCATCATGGGTTGTTTCGGACCGTGCGCGTTGGCGCTGAGTTGCGCCGGAATATTCTTTACCCCTGTCAGTACTGCCTTGGGAGTGGGCAGGGGCGTGTTCGCGATCTATTTGACGGTTATGCTCGTGGCGTGCGCCATAGCGTTGCCGTTCGAAGGCAAGCTCATGGAGAAGAAGGATCTGCGGGTGCTGCTTTCCGCGGCGGTGCTGTGCATCGGTGTGCCGCTCATCTGCATGTCCTTCTTTAACGAGGTGTGGCAGTTTTATATCGCCGGTGCGTTCATGGGCATTGGACTGGCATTCTTGCTCGTGCTGGCCGTGCCGACGCTCATCAACCGTTGGTTTAGAAAGAACGTGGGATTCTACATTGGTTTATGCATGGCATTTACCGGCATAGGAGGTGTGGTGTTCAATCTGGTGGGCGGCATGTTCATTGCCAGCGGCCCTGATGGGTGGCGTATGGGATACCTGGCGTTCGGCGTTCTCGCGCTCGTGCTGGCCCTGCCGTTCACGCTGTTCGGCATAAGGAGCTACCCCGGCGACAAGGGCCTGACGCCCGTGGGCAGCGAGGCTGCGGTGGCGAATGGCGAAGCGGCGGTGGCGGCGCTCACGGGTCCCACCGCATCGCGCGCCATGAAGACGCTGTCGTTCTTTGCGTTGGCGATTTTCGCCGGGTTCATCAACCTGGCCATCAATTTCTACCAGTATCTTCCATCCTATGCGTCGTCGCTGACGCAGTATCCTGACATCGTGGCCATCGCCGCCACGCTTGCGTCTGCGGCCATGCTGGGTCAAGCCATCGGCAAAGTGCTTTTGGGCATCATCAACGACAAGCTGAGCGTGTACGCGGGGCTCGGACTGTCCACAGGGTGCGGGGCTGTGGGCCTGCTGGTCATGTGGCTGGTTCCTTCCTCGGTGCCGGCGATGCTTGCAGGTGGGTTCCTGTTCGGCGTGTTCTACGCCAGCGCGACCGTGCTTGCGCCGCTTATCACGCGTACGATCTTCGGTACGCGCGAGTACTCGACCATATACTCGCGCGTTGCGATGGTTGGCTCTCTGTGCGGCGCGTTCGCAGCAAGCGTTTGGGGTTTCATCGTTGACGGCACGGGCTTCTCGTTCGTGTTCGCCATCGGCATCGGCGGTGCTGTCATCGTGTTCTTGCTGGGCTTGCTGGCATTGAGGTCTGGGAAGGGACTTGCCGACGAGTAGGCATGTCGGGCTATAATGGGGCCGATTAGCCGTCCTGTTCGATGGGCGGCGGTGTCGGCCCCGTCGAAAGCGCTCGCATGGTCTTCCAGCTCGTTGCCATATACTTTCCCGCGCTGGTGTTCGGCTTCCTGTTCGTGCGGAATTACCGCAAGGAGCCGCGGCAGTTCCGCAACGCGCTGTACTTCCTGTTGCTGTGCCTGTTCGCGTTCTACGGCCTATCCGTTCAGTTCGACGCTCCGGGGCTCGTGCTCTTGGGCCTGGCTGCGATCCCGTTCGGCACGGTGGCGTTGGTCGTGTTCCTGTTCGCCAACGCCGTTGTGGTGGTGAAGCGCGAGGGCTTCTCGCTCGCGCACGTGCTGCCGGGGCTGTTCGCGCTGTTCATCGTGGCGGTGTGCGTAGCCATGCCGGTGTTCGTGATGTTGCAGGCCCCGCCGCTCGTTTTGCTACTGTCCCTGTTGGTGGTTATGGAAGGCTCGTATGTGGCGTTCACGTTCGCGGCGCTGCTGCTGTACTCGTGGCTGTACCGGCGCCTGCCCAAACGCCTCGACTACGATTACATCGTCGTGCACGGCGCGGGCCTGTCGGGCACGAAGCCCACGCCGCTTCTGGCGGCTCGACTCGACAAGGGGGTCGAGCTGTGGAAGGCGGGCGGCAGCCGTGCGCTCATCGTGGCATCGGGCGGGCAGGGCGCCGACGAGCAGGTTTCGGAGGCCCGTGCCATGCGCGACTACCTGGTGGAAGAGCGCGGCGTGCCGGTCGACGCGGTGATCATGGAGGACCGATCCGCCACCACTATGGAGAACCTGCGCAACTCCAAGGCCATCATGGACGCGCGCTCGGGTGCGAACGCTTACCGCGCCGCCGTGGTCACGAGCGACTACCACGTGTTCCGCACGGCCGAGTACGCCCACAAGATCGGCCTGGCCGCCGACGGCGTGGGCAGCAAGACCGCCCGCTACTACTGGCCCACGGCCTTCATCCGCGAGTACGTGGCCGTGAGCGCCGCACACAAATGGCCGTTCGTGGTTATCTTCGCGTTGTGGCTGGTGCCGGCTGCTTTGGTGCTGTTCCGGCTGTAGTCGAACGCGCGATCGGCGTTCGGGCGGCCGTCTTCGGGCGCCGTGCCCGCCGCCGATGCCCCGGTGGTTTTCAGGCGTCGCGCGCTGCGAGCGTCCGCACGGCGAGCAACGCGCGCCGCACTCGCCACGGCGCGTCGTGTCCGAAACGCCGCAAAACGCCGCGTCTTTGCTGCCCGAATCCTTCTAATACCGTATACTTATGCGCATAATTCGGCGTTGGGGTCATCGACGCCCATGGATCCGATGCGACTAAAGGGGACGCATATGGAAGGTTTCGACCTTATCAGCACGGGCGTGTGGTCCATCATCCCGCCCATCCTTGCGCTGGGGCTGGCGCTCATCACGAAGGAGGTGTACTCCTCGCTCGCCATCGGCGTGTTCACCGGCATGGTCATCTACCAGTTCAGCCTGAACGGCGCCGGGTTCGAGCAGCTGGTCGACTCGTTCACCATGGTGCCGCAGATGATGGCCGAGCAGATAGCCGGCAACGGGGCGCTGCTCTTGTTCCTTGCGTTGTTGGGGGCGCTCGTGGTGGTCATAGCCGGCGCGGGCGGTTCGCGCGCGTACGGCGAGTGGGTGGCCACGCACATCAAGAACGCGAAGATGGCGCAGATCCTCACGGCGGTGCTGGGCATCATCATCTTCGTGGACGACTACTTCAACTGCCTCACGGTGGGCGCGGTCATGCGTCCCGTGACCGATCGCTTCCACATCAGCCACGAGAAGCTGGCGTGGATCATCGACTCCACGGCGGCGCCCATCTGCATCATCGCGCCCGTGTCGTCATGGGCTGTGGCCGTGGGCGGCTACCTGGGCGAAGGCGGCTTCACCACGTTCGTGCAGTCCATCCCGTACAACTTCTACGCGCTGCTCACCATCGTGTTCGTGTTCTTCATGTGCGCCACGAAGAAGGACTTCGGCCCCATGCGCGTGGCCGAGGCCGAGGTACAGCAACCGGCCGAGCAGCAGCGTCGCATTCCGCCGAAGGAGAGCGCGCTCGAGTCCATGTCCACGGTGGGGCTGGACGCGAGCGAGGCCGACACGCTGCCGCCGTTCAACATGGAGACGGTGGTTGCCGAGCGCGACGAGCTGGACGAGGCCGCGCAGACGGCGGTGGAGGAGTTCAAGGGCATCGCCATCTCCGAGAAGGGCCGCGTGTTCGACCTCATCGTTCCCATCGTGGTGCTCATCATCTTCTCCATTCTGGGCATGCTGTACGCCGGCGGGTTCTTCAAGGGCGTGGACTTCTCCACGGCCGTGGGCGAGAACCCCGTGTTCGGCCTGTGCATCGGCGTGTGCGTGTCGCTGGTGGTGGCCGCCATCATGTTCCTGCCGCGCAAGCTCATGACGCTGTCGGGCTACATGGAGGGCATTTCGGAAGGCGTGCGCTCCATGGTGGGCGCCATCATGATCCTCGTGCTGGCGTGGAGCCTGGGCGGCACCTGCCGCTATCTGCTGGGCACGGGCGAGTTCGTGAGCGGCTTCTTGAACGGCATCGGCGTGGGGCTGGCGCTGTTGCCGGCCGTGATCTTCGTGGTGGCCGCGTTCATCGGCTTCGCCATGGGCACGTCGTGGGGCACCATCGCGCTCATCCTGCCCATCGTGATCGGCGTCTTTCCCGCCGACAACCCGCTGTTCCTGGTGGCCATCGGCGCCACGCTCGGCGGCGCGGTGTACGGCGACCACGTGTCGCCCATATCCGACACCACCATCCTGTCGTCGGCCGGCGCGCAGTGCAACCACCTGCGCCACGTGGCCACGCAGCTGCCCTACGCGTCGGTGGTGGCTGTGGTGTGCCTGGTGGGTTACCTCATAGCCGGTTTCACGGGCAATCCGTGGATATCGCTTGCGGTGGGCGTCGTGCTCATGGTGGTCGCCGTGCTGGTGCTGCACAAGTCGAAGTACGGAGCCGCGAAAGCGTAGCGTTCGAAGTGAGCGCGTGCGCCGTGCGGCTCACGCGCTCACGATATGCGGCAGCGGACGGTCGTGCGGCTCGCACGGAACGGCGTCCGTGCGCTGCACGTCGAACGCCACGCCGACGACGAGCGCGTCGGCTCGCAAGCGCGGCAGCAGGCGGTCGTAGTTGCCGCCGCCGTAACCCAGGCGGTTGCCCGCATCGTCGAACGCCACCAACGGCACGACCACCACGTCCAAATCCGCCGGGTCCACTTCCTCGTAGCCGTGCTCGGCGAGCTCGCTGCAAGGCAGGCAGCGCAACGGGTGATCCAGGAACTCCGCGCGCGCTCCGTTGAAGCGGTCGATCGGTACGGGGTAGAACGCCATGCGGCTTTCGGCGTGCGGCTCGTCGCGCACCATGCAGGGGAAGCAGGGAATCCAGCCGCGGGCATACACCGTTTCAACAAACGGTTGCAGGTCCACTTCGCTGCGCATGGCGGCGTATACGGCAACGCGCGGCTTCCGCCCCTCTCGCTCCGTCACAGGGGGGTGATCCAAAGCCTCGGCCGCCAAGGCGGCGACCTTCGCGCATACGTTTCCGCTCTTGCGGGCGCGTGTTTCACCGTCCAGCGCATCGCGTTGGGCAAGCTTGTTCGCGCGCAGGTTTCTCTTCTCGTCCATGCGGCCAGTATAACATTTTGGCAACATGGCAGACGTTCGCTGGCACCGGGTGTTGAAAAGTTATCAACAGTCGATAACTGCAGGTCAAGATTGCGTAGACGTAACCGTTTCGATTCGATTTGCTATGCAAACGGCTCAATGAGCTTGCTATAATCATTCTGCTTTCGGTACACTCAAAACGTCCTGGATCGCTCTGCCGCTGCCGGAGCGGAACGGTCGGAAAGGCGCTGTTTCACAGCGTCTTTTGTGCTATCAGGGACAAAGTAAAGTAACCGACTAATATATATGGAAGCAGCTCATCGGATGCTGGCAATGCGAAGCCGGTGCAGCAGCGAGTTAGGAGACAACGTGCAATTCAAGGCATCGACGGACTATGGCATGCGCGCCATCTTGTACCTGGCCGCACAAGGTACCACGTGCTCCTCGAAAGACATTGCGCAGGACATGTCCATACCGCGGGACTATCTCATACAGCTGGCCCAGTTGCTGCGCAACGCCGGCCTCATCGAGGCGCGGCCGGGCAAGCACGGCGGCTACCGGTTGGCCAAGGAGCCGTCCGACATCACCGTGCTGCAGATCATGTCGGCGCTCGAAGAGGATGCGAAGGCGTCCACCCGAGCCAAGCGCTCTTCGCGCAAAGGCGGCGCCATGGTGCAGGGCGTCAAGCAAACCTACCAGCTCATCGAAGAGAGCTTCGACGCGTACCTGGACAGTCTGACCATCGAGATGCTGCTCGAAAGCGTGAAGAACGGCGACAACCGCCGCACGTTCTTGGCCGAGCGCCTCGAAGATGAGGGCAAGCGCCTCGCTCAGACCGCTTAGCCAACGGAAGCGCGCACGGTCGGCGAAGGGCGGAGCCCGCCCAACTTCAGCCGCAGCGCGCCTCTGACGCTACCCTATGCCCATCAGCTGCATGATCAGCAATGCGGCCGTGAGCACCGTGACGATACCCACGGTCAACCATATGAGCACCCGCGAGACCGGCCGCGAGCGATACTTCCCCATGACGCGCTTGTCGGCCGAGATGATGGCCATGAACACCAGCAACACGGGCAGGATGAGGCCGTTCACGAACTGCGCGGTGAGCATGACCCCCATGAGGTCGATTCCCGGAACGAGCACCACGATCGCCGAGAACGCGATGACGAACGTGAAGATGCTCTTGAACAGCGGCGCTTCCTTCCATTTGAACGACACGCCCGCTTCCCAGCCGAACGCCTCGCAAATCACGAACGACGTGGTGAGCGGCAGCACGCACGCCGCCAGAAACGAAGCCGCGATGAGCCCGATGGCGAACAGCGCCTCGGCGTAATGTCCCGCGAACGGCGCGAGGGCCTTGGCGGCGTCGGCGGCCGATTCGATCTCGATGCCCTGCGGGAACAGCACCGCGCCGGTGGTCACGATGATGAACCATGCCACGAGGCACGCGGCGATGGTGCCCGCCACCACATCCACCTTTTGCGAGAAGAAGTCCTTCACGCTCACGCCCTTCTCCACCACGTTGCTCTGGTTGAAGAACATCATCCACGGGGCGATGGTCGTGCCTATCATGGCTATGACGAGCGACACGAAGCTCTGGTCCTGCACGATGTGCGGCACCACGGTGCTGGTGAGGGCCTCGTCCCAGTTCGGATCGGCCATGAACGCGGCCACGATGTACGTGACGAACACGAGCGACAGGATAAGGAACACCTTCTCCACGCGCTTGTAGCTGCCGCCCACCACCAAAAGCCATACGGCGACGGCGGCCACGGGCACGGCCAGGTACTTCGACACGCCGAACATCTCCATGCCGCTGGCGATGCCGGCGAATTCCGAGAACGTGGTGGCCACGTTGCCCACGAGCAGGGCCAGCATGGCCAGCGCGGTGAGCCGGATGCCGAACCGCTCGCGGATGAGCGCGGCGAAGCCCTTGCCCGTGACGGCGCCCATGCGCGCTGCCGTCATCTGCACCACGATGAGCAGCACGCACATGATGGGGATGACCCAGAGCGTGGCGAAGCCGAACTTCGCCCCCACGGTGGAGTACGTGGATATGCCGCCGGCGTCGTTGCCGGCCATGGCCGTGACGATGCCGGGCCCGAGCGCCGCCAGCAGAAGCCAGAGCTTGCTCGGCTTCTTCGGTTGCTCGATCGGCTCCGCCTGGTCGTCGACCACGGCGATGCCGGTTTCGGCCTCGGAGCCTATCTGGCCGGTTTTGAAGCTGCTCCACTCGCGTCCGCCGCGCTTTCCGGCCCCGGTCTTGCGCGCGTCGGTGTTCTTCACCATCATGACGCTACCTTCCGGTGTAGCCGATTACTTGCAGCAGCACCAGCGTGTACAGGCCCAGAAACAACAGCGAGGCCAGCACGATGCCCACCACCTTGAGGGCGGTGGCCTTCGTCTTGTCGCCGCTCACATCCTCCTCAATGGCATCCCACGCGTCGTCCACCGTGACGATGCCCAGCAGCATGTTGTGCTCGTCCACCACCGGCATGGCGGGCAGCTCGTATTTGAAGATGTCCGCCGCCACGTCCTCCTCGGTCTCGTCGGGCGTCGCGGAGATCACGTCCTCGTACATGACGTCGCCCACCGGCTTCGCGTCGTCGGTGAGCACGAGGGTGCGCAGGCTCAGCACGCCTTCGAACTCGTCGTACTCGTTGAGCACGTACACGTAGTGCACGGTGGGGTGGTCTTCGGGCAGCTCGCGCAGCACTTCGATGGTCTGGCCCACGGTGTCGGTGGCGTGCACGGCCACGAACTGCGTGGTCATCATGCCGCCGGCCGTGCCGTCCTTGTAGCCCAAAAGGCGGCGGATCTCGGTGGCGTCCTCAACGCCCATCAGGCGCAGCAGCGTCTCGGCCTTCTCGTAGGACAAATCGCGCACGATGTCGGCCGCGTCGTCCGGATCCATGTTGCCCAGAAGGCCGGCGGCGCGGGCATCGTCCAAGTCCTCGATGAAGTCGGCCTGGTACTCGTCCTCCATCTCGGAGATGGCCTCGGTGGCCTGCGCCTCGTCCAGGTGCTGGAACACGTTGGCGCGCTGCTGCGGGTCCAGCTGCTCCAGGATGTCCGCCACGTCGGCAGGGTGCAGCTCGTCCAGGCGCTTGTGCGTCACGGACAGCTGCACTTCGGACAGGTCGCGGTCGAGCAGGTCCATGTAGTTCCAGGCGATGATCTGCTCGTCGATCTTCTTGCCGAATACCTTCGCCACGGCCACGACGGCGCGCTCGAGCCACGGGGCCAAGCCGCGCAGGATGCCGCGCGTGCCCACTTCGGCGCCCAGCAGGCGCAGCTGCGTGCCCGATATGGACAGTTTCAAGTCGTTCACGCGCACGACCTTCAGGCCCTGCGTGTCCACGATCTGGCGGTTCAGCAGGTCGCGTGCGAGCAGCACCTCGTCGGGCTGCAGGTAGCTGAAGCGGATGTCGTGGGCTTCCACGGTGAGCGTGATGCCCTCGTCGTCGAACTCGTCGACGTACTTGCGCCACGAGATCATGAAGGGGACTTTGCCCGGCCCTTGGAAGGCCAGGCTCGTGATGCGCGGAAACACCTCGCCGGTGGAGATGGCGAGATCGGAGATCGTGCCGATCTTCTCGCCGGACGCATCGACGACGGGTTTCCCCATTATTTGAGAGAGATAGAGCATGTGAGTTCCCTTACGTGTTTGCTCGCAGGCAGTCGTCCTTCGACTGCCGACGTAAGGGAATCGAAGGAGGACTACTTACTGTGAGGTTTCGATTTTCGAACCTTCAACAAAGTCCCTTTCGTTCGACCAATAAAAAAACCGCACGTGCTGCTGCCAGTCGTTGCGGAATGAAAGTGCTGAAATGGTGCGCCGTGAGGGATTCGAACCCCCGACGTACTGATTCGTAGTCAGTCCCTCTATCCAGCTGAGGTAACGGCGCACGTCGAAACAGCAAAAGTTATTATGCCGGTAATGTCGGGCGCTGTCAACGACTATTTTCAGGAAGTTGCTAAATCACAAACCGCTTGCGTGAGGTCGGACGCCGAAAGCGAGCGGGGTCGAGTATCGATGTTGGCAAGGGAGGTGGAAAACGCGCTCCGGACGGGGCGCTTCGGCTGGCGCCGCGCGGGATCCTTCGACGCCGAGCCGGCTGCGCGCGACGGAAGCCGTTGAACGAAGGCGGCCCCGCGTCGAGGGAGACGCGGGGCCGTGGGCTTGAGGTGCGGAGGACTCGGGAGGCTACTTGGCTTCCGGCCAGTCCTCGATGATCTTGGCGGACTCCTTGTTGCCCACGTCGATGACGTCGATCTCGTCGGGCGTCTCGATGACCTCCAGGACCTCTTCGTTGCTGGGGACGACGATCTTTTCCTCGGAGATATTCTCGTCGGACGGCTTCTTGTCTGGCATGGTTGGCTCCAATCACTCGAACGAACGGATACGTGCATCCAAGGTACGCCGTGCGCTTTGCACGGGCAGCGCGCACGGCGTATCGTTCACGGTTGCGTAGCGATTGCGTTGAGGGGGCGTTGCCGCCGAGTGCGCCCCTTCCGCTAGCGGGCGTACACGGTGCGTTTGCGGGTGACCAGGCGGTCGACGAACGCGGTGGCGGGCGCGCGTAGGATATCGCAGGGCGGCGCGAACTGCACGGCGCGGCCGGCCTCCATGACCAGCACCTTGTCGCCCAGGTCGAGGGCTTCGTCGATGTCGTGCGTCACGAACAGGACGGTGATGCCCGTTTGCCGGTGAATGCGCTTGATCTCGTCTTGCAGGCTGGCGCGGGTGATGGCGTCCACGGCGCTGAACGGCTCGTCGGCGAGCAGCACGTCGGGGCTGGCTGCCAACGCACGGGCGATGCCGACGCGCTGCGCCTGGCCGCCCGACAGCTCGGCGGGGTAGCGGTCCATGATGTCGCGCGGCAGCCCGATGATGTCCATCCACTTCGCCACGGCCGCCTCGGTTCGATCCTTGTCTCCGCTGTTCAGCAGCGTGGGAACGTACGCGATGTTCTGCTCGACGGTGAGGTGGGGGAACAGCACGCTGCCCTGGATGGCGTAGCCGATGTTGCGGCGCAGTTCGATGGGGTCGGCGCTCGACGTGGCCTGACCGTGCACGAGCACCCGGCCTTCGTCGGGCATCACGAGGGCGTTCACCGTTTTCAGCAGCGTGGTCTTGCCGCAGCCGGAGCTGCCGATAATGGCGACGAACGCGCCATCGTCGATGCGCAGGTCCACGTCGTCCACGGCTATCGCATCGCCAAAGCGCTTGGTCACGTGTTCGAACACCACGGCCGGCTCGGGGGATGCAGGGGCTGGCGCCGCGCGGGATCCTTCGACTCCGCGCTGCGCGCTCCGCTCAGGATGACAACCCGCGACGCTTTCCCCACCACCGTCTCGTATGCAACTCGCCAAGCTGCTCCCGCTGCCACCCCGAGCGCAGGCGTCGAATCGCCTCCCCTTGTCATCCTGAGCGGAGGCGACGGAGTCGCCGGAGTCGAAGGATCCCGTGGGGCGCATGTGCGCGGACGAGTTTTCCATGCTATATCAGCCCCTTCTCGGCAAGGAACGTGTCGGCCACCGTTTTCGGCTCCTGGCCCTGCGTCTCCACGGCGTTGTTCATGCGGGCCATGTCGACATCGGAAATGGTGCCTTGCAGCTTCAGCAGCTCGTCGCGCAGCTCGGGATGCTTCTCCAGCGTGTCCATCCGCACGACGTTGCAACACAGATACGACGGATAGAAGCCCTTGTCGTCTTCCAGCACCACCAATCGGTCGTCGGCCACCTGTCCGTCGGTGGTGGACACCACGATCGCGTCCACCTGCCCCTCGAACAGCGCCTGGTACTTCAAGCTGATGTCCATGTCGCGCGTGCTGGCGAAGCTCATGCCGTAGGCTTGCTGCAGGCCGGGGTATCCGTCTTGGCGGTCGAAGAAGTCGGGCTCGGCGCCCAAGGTCAGCTCGCCGGCCGCCCGCGCAAGGTCGGAATACGTGCGCAGGTTGAACCGGTTGGCCACGTCTTTGCTCACCGCCAGGCCGTACGTGTTGTTGAAGCCGTACGTGCCCACCCAGGTCAGCCCCAGCTGCGATTCGTACTCCTGTTGCATGGTGTCGAACAGCGACTCGTCGTAGGTGTCTTCGTGCTTGAGCACGGCGTTCCAACCGGTGCCCGTGTACTCGGGATACAGGTCGAAATCGCCTTGCTCCATGCCGGGTTCGATGTTCGACGTGCCTCCGCCCACCCCTTGCGTGAGCTCCACGTTCAGGTCGGTGTCATGCTCGATGAGCGTGTTGAGCATCTCGCCGAGGATGTACTGCTCGGTCATGGGTTTCGTGGCGATGTTCACGGTATCGCCGCCCGAGCCTCCGCGGTTGGCGAAGGCGAAGGCGCCTCCTACCACTATCGCCAAAGCGGCGACGAGGGCGATCACGGTGACGCCCCGCCGTCGCGGGGTGAGGGCGGCTGCGATCGCGCGACGGGACTCGGCCGCATCGGCGTTCTGGAATTCCGGCATGCGCCCCGCTTCGCCGTCGTCGAGCAGCACGTCTGCGGCGTCGAGGGCCGTGTCGGAGACGGAGACGGAGGCGCCCGCGCCCGCGCTGTCGGCGCTGTGGCCCGAGGTGCCGGCCGCGGCGCCGAGCGTCGCGTGCTGCGGGCGCAGGATCCCGCCGAACGCCGCGCGGGCGCGCGATCGGCGCGGCTTCGGCTCCATGTGCCTCCGCGTGGCCTTTTCGGCAACGCCCAGCAGCAGGTCGACCGCTATGGCCAGCGCCGCGATGAGCACGCTGCCCGCCAACGTCATGGCGAGGTTGTTCGTGGTGATGCCGCGGTAGATGGCCACGCCCAGCCCGCCCGCGCCGATGAACGACGCGATGCCGGCAAGCGCGATGGTCATGGTTGCCATGCTGCGGATGCCGCTCATGATAACGGGCGCGGCCAGCGGCAGCTCAATGCGGTAGAGCAGCTGCCGGTCAGTGGATCCCATGCCGCGCGCCGCTTCGACGATGGCGGGCTCGATGGTGGTGAGGCCGGTGTAGGTGTTGCGCACCATGGGCAGCAGCGCGTACACGGTCAGCGCCACCACGGCCGTGAGGTCGCCGATGCCCGTTACGGGAATAAGGAAGCCGAACAGCGCGATGGACGGGATGGTGTACACGAAGTTCACCAGCGCCAGCACCGGCTTCGCCCCGCGCCGCCATTGCGCGATGGCGATGCCCAGCGTCAAGCCGATGAGCGCGGCCAGCACGATGGATACGAGCGATATGCCTATATGCTGCAACAGCAGGTCGAAAAACCAGTCGCGACGTTCGACGAGCAGGGAAAACATGGTGGATATCACGCGCGCCTCGCTTTCTCGCAGGTCGAAGGTGGAGGGGGAGCACGCCGGGGACGCACGCCCGATGCTAGCGCATTTCAAGCAAGGGCTTGTTCGAACGGCATACTCGAAGACGAACCGTCATCGATCGGTGAAGTGCGCACCGTGGTCGAAAACGTGTTCGGTGGAAACTGATCAGCGGTTATGCGCTTAAGATGTTGGGATTCCCTCTGTTATTCGCCTAAAAGTACTGTTGCGAGGTGCTACGAGGCTTTATCATACTAAAGCACGAACGGACGACTATCCGATTTCCCAGCCAATCGCCCAGCGCCGCAACCGGCTCCTGCCGGCTGTTCGGCGATGCGCGAGGGGAGCCGACGGCCGTCCATGACGCAGGGAGGTTTGCATGCACGACGAAGAAAAGAAGATCGCTCTCTACGAGAATTTCAAAACCATCAACTCCATCGATCCCACCTACTATGAACAGTACGACGTGAAGCGAGGCTTGCGCAACGCGGACGGCACCGGCGTGGTGGCCGGCTTGACGAACATCGCGAACGTGCACGGCTACATCGTGTCGGACAACGAGAAGATCGCCGACGAGGGGCATCTGCGCTATCGCGGCTACGACATCTACGATCTTTTGGGCGACCAGTCGGCCGAGCACCGCTTCAACTTCGAAGAAGTGGCTTATCTGCTGCTCATGGGCGATTTGCCCACGCGCGAGCAGCTCGATCGCTTCATCAGCGTGCTCGATTCCGAGCGCGAGCTGCCCGACGGCTTCACCGCGTCCATGATCATGCGCGACACGCCGCCCGACATCATGAACGTGCTGGCCCGCACCATCCTGCTGCTGTACGCCTACGACCCCGACGCCGAGGATCGCTCGGCCCACCACGAGATACACACCGCCATCTCGCTCATCTCGCGCCTGCCGCGCATCATGGTGCTCACGTACTACGCCAAGCGCGCCCGTTACAACAACGAGTCCATGATCATGCACCGCTTCATTCCCGGCCAGTCCACGGCCGAGACCATCCTGTCCATGCTGCGTGCCGACCGTCAGTTCACGCCCGAGGAGGCGCGCATGCTCGACGTCATGCTGTGCCTGCACGCGGAGCACGGCGGCGGCAACAACTCCACGTTCACCACGCGCGTGCTGACCTCGTCGGACACCGACCCGTACTCCACGTACGCCGGCGCCATCGGCTCGCTGAAGGGCTGGAAGCACGGTGGCGCGAACCATCAGGTGCTGGCCATGCAGCAGGAGATCAAGGAGAACGTGGCCGACTGGTCCGACGAGGGCCAGGTGGCCGATTACCTGGCGAAGATCGTGCGCAAGGAGGCCTTCGACAACACGGGCCTGGTGTACGGCATGGGCCATGCGGTGTACACGAAGTCCGACCCGCGCGCCATCATCTGCAAGCAGTTCGCCCAGAACCTGGCCGCCGGCACGGAGTACGAAGCCGAGTTCAACCTGCTCAAAACCGTGGAGCGCCTTGCGCCGGAAGTCATTTTGCGCGAGAAGGGCACGAGCAAGGACATGTGCGCGAACATCGACATGTACTCCGGCTTCGTGTACTCCATGATGGGCATTCCCGAGGACCTGTTCACACCGTTGTTCGCATGCGCCCGCATGTCCGGCTGGGCTGCCCACCGCTTCGAGGAGATCGTCTCCGGCAAGCGCATCATCCGCCCCGCCTACAAGTCCACCCGCAGCGGCAAACGCGACTACGTGCCCATGGACGAGCGGTAAGGAGCGCCGCCTCGAAGCGCGTGTGCGCAGCCAAGGGCGTACGACGCGGCGGCAACGTCGCGGTTATCGGGGGAACGCGCTGCGGCGAGCGGCGATAGCAGTGCCGAAGGCGTTCCGAATCGAAGATGTTTACCGAAGGCGAGCACGGGCGAAATGCCCGTGCTCGCTTGCTTCCTCCGCGTTTTCGTACGTTTTACCGGCTTTCCACCTCGCGTGCAACACCAAAGAACAACCGGTCACTCTCGATGCAAGTCCGCTTCGCGAAGAGGCGAGGTCGTTGAAAGTTTGGGAGCACTTCTCGTTGCCGCGCTTTCGGGAGTCGTTCGTCTACGTGTTTTGGGACGTGCAGCCTGTACGCATCGCGAATATGCTTCGCGGAAGTCATTTCTGCTGCAAAATGACGGTTGTGCATGATCATGTTCGAGAATAAATGAAAACGGAAATACTCTCACCTGATCTTTTTATTTAATTACTCTATTACTAATATATAAAAGCTCTCAAAAAACCGTTCACAAACGCCCTTTTGAAGCGCATATGGAAGAATACGACGATTTTTCCTCTGCATGCGAACGGAATAAACGGGAACGAGGGAGGAAGGACTCAAATTCTGGCGGAGGCGGTAGGATTTGAACCCACGAAGCCTTGCGGCTTAACAGTTTTCAAGACTGCCGCCTTCAACCACTCGGCCACGCCTCCGCATCGATGGGCGCATGTCGGAACGAACGCGCAGCGCGTGCGCGCGGTGCTTTTCGCATCGTATTCCCGAATGCACAGGTAGGATACCATATAATAGACGGTATGACCGATGAAGACTACATGCGCCTGGCGCTGGAGGAAGCGCGGCGCGCCGCCGAGCTGGACGAGGTTCCCATTGGGGCCGTGGTGGTGTACGAGCCCATCGACCCGGCCACGCGTCGGCCTTTGGCCGAGCCCCGGGTGATCGCGCGGGCATGCAACCTACGCGAGACGACGCGCGATCCGGCCGGGCATGCGGAGTTCCTGGCCATGAAGCAGGCGTCGGCTGAGCTCGACGCATGGCGGCTCACGGGGTGCACGGTCTACGTGACGCTGGAGCCGTGCATCATGTGCGCGGGCCTCATGCATCAAGCGCGTATCGACCGGTGCGTGTTCGGCGCACCCGACCCCAAAGCCGGTGCCTTGGGCACGCTGTACCGCATTCACGAAGACGAACGGCTCAACCACAGCTTCGAGGTGGTTTCCGGCGTGTTGGGTGACGAATGCGCCGATGCGCTGCGGGCGTTCTTCGCGCGCAAGAGAAGGAAATGAACGGAGTTCTGCGATGACGCAATCGAATGAAGACAACCGCCTCGACAGCCTATCGGGCACCGCGCTGCCGACGCCGCCCGCGCCAGCCGCTGCGGGCGCGGGCGATCCGCACGCGGTCGACATGCTGGCCGCGGCGCGCGCGGCCCAGAAGGTCGACGTCGCCCCGTTCTCCGGTCCCGATGCCGTGAAGCTCATCGCGCCCGCGAAGGTCAACCTGTTTTTGGGCATCGGCGAACGGCGCGACGATGGGTACCATGAGGCGCTGAGCGTCATGCATGCGCTCACCATGCATGACGTGCTTCGCATGAAGCTGCTCCCGGCTCGCCCCGGCCCTGCGGGTTTGAGCATCGACCTGGAGTGCCGTTTGGCCGAAGGGCTCGCGCCGCTGGACGTGGCGCTCGAGGACAACATCGTGAGCAAGGCCATCCGCCTGCTCGCGCAGGCCGTGGGGAGAGACGTCGACGAGACCATGGCCGTTCACGTGGAGAAGCGCATTCCCGCCGAAGCGGGCTTGGGCGGAGGCTCGTCCGATGCGGCTGCCGCGCTGGTGGGCGCCGCACGGTTGTGGGGGCTGCGTGCCGACGATCCCCGCATAGAGGAGACCTCGCGCTGCTTGGGTGCCGACGTGCCGTTCTTCCTGCATGGCGGATGCGCCGTGTTCGACGGGGTGGGCGATGCGTTCGTGCATGAGATCGCGCCCATGGGCTCACCGGTCGTGCTGGTGAAGCCCGAAGGAGGCGTTTCCACATCGGCCGCGTACCGCGCGTTCGACGAGCGCCCCGTGCCGGTTTCGCCAGCCGACCGCGAGGCGGCGCTCGGGGCCATGCGCGCGCAGGACGTGCCGTTGCGCAACAACCTGGTGGGCGCCTCCGAGTCGTTGCTGCCCGCGCTTGCCGACGTGCGCGCCTGGGCGGAAGAATGCCCCGACGTGGAGCAGGCGCTCATGTCGGGGAGCGGGTCCGCAGTTTTCGCTCTGTGCGACACGTTCGAGGCCGCTGGCCGCGCGGCTGCTCAGGCGCGCATGCGCGGATGGTGGGCGCACGCCACCACGTTCGGACGCGTGCGAGCCGCGGAAGTCCCTGCAAGCTAGCCGTTTTCCGGCGGTCGCTCCATTGGGCGGCTCTCCTTCAGGGGAGCCGCCGTGCCGACGATGCGGCGTTGGGACGGTGGGCCGACGGGCCGCGTTCGGTACCCTTTCGAAAGTTTTTTCCAAAATCCAGTGGGATAGTTATATTTACAAAACCATTCCTTATTCCTCTTATATGCCTTGTGATGATAGAATCCCAGTTACGTAATAGCTAAGGAGGACTTATGAGCATCCCACTGATCGTCATCCTCGTCATCGTCGTTGTTCTGGTTATCGCGATAATCGGCCTGTACAACAACCTGGTGAAGCTGCGCAACATGGTGGACAACGCCTGGGCGCAGATCGACGTACAGTTGCAACGCCGTCTCGATCTCATTCCGAACTTGGTGGAGACCGTCAAGGGTTATGCCTCGCACGAGCGCGGCACGTTGGAAGAGGTCACCCAGGCACGCACGGCCGTGATGAACGCGCCTACGCCCGAAGGCAAGATGCAGGCCGACGGCATTCTGACCGGTGCGCTCAAAAACCTGTTCGCCGTGGCCGAAGCCTACCCCGATCTCAAGGCCAATACGAACTTCCAGCAGCTTCAGTCCGAGCTGTCGAACACCGAGGACAAAATCAGCTACATGCGTCAAAGCTACAACGACACGGTCATGAAGTTCAACACGGCTATCCAGACGTTTCCGGCCGTGCTGTTCGCCGGCATGATGGGCTTCAAGCAGCGTGACAGCTTCGACGCTGAGGCAGGGGCGGAAGTCGCTCCAAAGGTCCAGTTTTAGCAGCGAACATTCAGCGCCCGCCCAGCATACGCGGCGGGCGCCTTTTTTCAGTCAAAACTCTGTCTCCGCATCGTCGTTGGGCGGCGGTGCGGACGGGCCCGCCCGGGGTTGACCCTGCCTTGGCGCGCTTACCGCAGACAAGAGGTCGGAAGTGGTTCTATGACGCGCGTATCCCATAGAGTGAGAGGGCTTGGTCGCGAACATGTTGCGCAGGTCTTCGACGCTCGCATGCTCTCGTTTGCAACAACGGTCGTTCTCGTGGTTCTGCTCGTGGTGTTCTACGCGGTGATGATGGTGAACATGAAGGCGATCTCCGACAGGATCGACGAGATCAACACGCACCCGTACCCGGTGACCGTGGCCGCCGGCGAGGCGGAGACCTATCTGGTGCAGCTGCGCACCCTGGCCGAGCGCCTTGCCTACGTGAGGACGCCCGAGGCCGTCGACGCCGTGGAGGCCGAGTACGAGAACATCGATCGGGAGATAGCCGAGCCGCTTGACGTTATCGCCAGCCAATGCAGGTCCACTCCCGAAGCCGCCGCCGCGCTCGTCGCGCGCTATGACGAGTTGAAGGCGGAGCAGCGGCATCTGATAGCCCAGTGCCGCGATCCCCTCATCACGGACGCCGGCGTGCAGCACACGGTCGACGAGCAGGTCGATCCTCTGATCGACGGCATGCTGGAGCTCAACGCAGAGGTTATCGACCACTCGCGCCAGTCGTTCTCGTCGTTGTTCGACCTGGCGGTCAAGGCCTGCACCGAGACGGCGGTGTACGCCAGCGTCCTTATGGCCGGCGTGCTGGCCGTGCTCGCCATTTTCCTGGTTACCGTCAAGCGCAGGAACGCCGAGCGCGACCGGCTGCAGAAGAATCTCGAGGCCGCCCTCGAAACGGCGCGTTACGCGAACAAGGCCAAATCCCAGTTCCTCGCCAGCATGTCGCACGACATCCGCACGCCCTGCTCGGCCATCGTGGGATTGACGGAGATAGCGGAACGCCACGTAGACGACGTGGAGCGGGTGAGCGAATGCCTATCGAAGATATCGCTTTCATCGCATCATCTGATCAGCCTGATAAACGACGTGCTCGACATGAGCAAGATCGAAAGCGGGCAGCTCATGCTGAGCGACGAGCCGTTCAGTTTGGAAGAGCTCATTTCCATCATCGACGTGATCGCGCAGCAGCAGGCGCATACGAAGCAGCTCTCGTTCGTCGTGGAGGCTGCGAACGTCGCCGGGGTTTACGTGCGCGGCGACGCCCTGCGCGTGCAGCAGGTGCTGCTGAATCTTATCGGCAACGCCGTGAAGTACACCGAGCCCGGTGGCAGGGTGTGCCTGCGCGTAGACTTGGAAAGGTTGGGTTGCGTTTCGGTCGACCGGGCACGTTGCAGGGAGTCGATCATGGTCTTGCGCGACGAGCTTCCCACCAGCGGTTTTCCGAATATTCCGTGCGGCGGGCAAGGGTCGTGCGGAATCGTGCTGTACCGGTTCGAGATCGAAGACAACGGCATAGGCATGACGGCGGATTTCGTCGGCCGCATATTCGATCCGTTCGAGCGGGAACGCACCGACGAGACGCGCGGCATCGAGGGAACCGGCCTCGGCATGTCCATCACGAAAAGCATCATCGACCAGATGGGCGGTATCATCGAAGTGAGCAGCGAACGGCATCGCGGCACGAAGTTCACCGTCGAGCTGCCGTTGCGCCTGTAAACCACCGACGTCGCCACGGCGTTGTCGTCCAAAGACGAGCCTCCCGTGCTTCCGAAGCGCGTCGATTTTTCGGGCGCTCGCGTGCTGCTGGCCGAGGACAACGACATCAACGCCGAGATAGCCTGCGACATCATCGGTCGCACGCGCGCCGAGGTCACGTGGGCGCACGACGGCGCCGAAGCGGTTAAAGCCGTGCTGGAGGTGCCCGAAGGCTGGTTCGACATCGTGTTCATGGACGTGGAGATGCCGAACATGGACGGATTGGAAGCGTCCCGCGTGTTGCACGAGACCTGCGAGCGCGAGGGCCGTGCCCGGCCGGTCATCGTCGCCATGACGGCGAACGCCTACGTGGAGGACCGGACGCGCGCCTTCGAAGCCGGCATGGACGACTACGTGGTGAAGCCCTTCGGGTTCGCCGACCTGTGCGACGTGATGGACGCGCATGTGCCCGCACGCACCGTGTCGAGTACGTAGCGCCCGGTGAACGAGCAGGCAAAGCGCGCCGCAGCTTTGGTATGATGGTCGTGTTGAACGGAAAGGCTGCAAACGCGTTGAAAGGAGCGGGGCGATGATAGCTAGGCTTTCGCGCATCGTGCCGCTGCTCATCGTTTTGGCCGTGGTCGCGGCCATCGTGTACTTGGTGGCGGCATGGCGCTACTCGCCCAACCGCGGCAAAGAGATACTCATCAAGGCCTTCACCTGGCTGACGGGGATTCTCTCGGGCGTTTTCGCGCTGGTGAGCCTGTACGCGCTTCTCGACGGCAACGAGCTCATACTCGACTTGGGGCTGAGCTTTCTCGTCGCCGCGCTCATCGGCCTGGCGATCACGCGCATCTGCCGCGCCGTGTTCGTGCGGAACCACCCTGGCTGGAAGAAGAAGCCCATGAAAACGACGCGGCCGGACGACCACCCCCGGCGCCCGTTCACCCCGCCGTGGAAAAGGTAAGACACCCGAGAGGGACAGGCCCTTTTCCGAGATAATCCCACCCTATGAGGCTTGGATCCACGAAAACCCCGTAGGGGCGATCTCCAGATCGCCCGTTCCGGCGTCAGCCGTAAAACCAACCGAGGGCTGCGTTCTCGCGCTTCGCACGAGCGGGCGCTCTGGAAAGCGCCCCTATGAAAGTCGCGCGAGGGTGCGAGCTTTCTCAAAAGGGGACGATCCCTCTTTTGGTGCGCGTGCCTACAACCCGGCGGTGGCTCCTGAAAAAGAAAACATCCCCGGTGGGGATGTAGATGACAAATAGGTGGCGGAGAAGCAGGGATTCGAACCCTGGATACCCTTGTGGGGTATACTCACTTAGCAGGCGAGCACCTTCGGCCTCTCGGTCACTTCTCCGCTATAATAGGTGCGATTCGCTATGATACCGTGACCACCTCGAACTTGCAAGGAGATTGACCGTGCAAATCACGAGTGATCCTCATAATGCCGCTGTCGCGCCCGTCCGGCGCTTCCTTGCGACCCGCGTCGCGCTGATTCTCGCTGCGGCGGTTCTTGCGGCGGTTGCGCTGTTGGCCGTATCGCCCTCGTCGGCGTTCGCCAAATCGTACGACATGACGAAGGTGGACATAACCGCCCAGGCCGAGACAGACGGTTCGCTGCATGCGGTGGAGCAGCGCACGTTTGACTTCAACGGCGACTTCACAGCCGTGTGGTGGACGTTCAGCGGGCTGCCTGCGAACGCCGAGCTCAAGGTGAACTCCATGCGCATGGCCCAGGTGGACGCAAGCGGCAACGTGACGGGGGAGTGGGAGACGCTGCCCAGCGTGCCGTTCGTGCTGAGCTGGCGCGATTCCGGCGGGCCCGGCACCGACGCGTACTCCGTCGACCTGCCGAAGAACACGGTGTACGCCTTCTTCAACGTGTCGGACGAGAAGGCGGTGATAGAGCTGGACTACACCGTGGTCAACGGCGTGCAGGCGTACAAGGACGTGGGCGAGGTGACTTGGAAATACGTTGCCGACCAGTGGGAGGAGGCGTCCGAGAACGTCACAATGACGCTGGCGCTGCCGGTTCCGCAGGGAGCGGACGTGGTGCCCGGCGAGAACGTGCGCGCTTGGGGGCACGGTCCGCTTGACGGATCGCTTTCCATCAACGCCGACGGCAGCATCACGTACACGGTGCCCCGGGTGAACGCCGGGCAATACGCCGAGGCGCGCGTCGTGTTCCCTGTGGAGTGGCTCACGAACCTTTCGCCCGAAGCCGCGAAGCTCCATTCGAACGTAACCCATCTCGACCAGGTGCTCACCGAAGAAGCGGCCTGGGCCGACAAGGCCAACCGCGATCGCGTGCTGTCGCTGGCCTTCATCATAGGGTGCGGCGTGGTGTGCGTGCTGCTCATCGCATGGGCGCTGTGGTCCTACTTCAGGTTCGGCAAAGAGCACGAGCCCGATTTCACCGAAGAGTATTGGCGCGACGTGCCCGATCCGAGCGTGCATCCCGCCGTTATCGGGCGGTTGTGGCGTTGGGATCGCGAAAGCCAAGACGACTTCACGGCCACGCTCATGCACCTATCGCACGTGGGGGCCATCCGCATCGACCGCGGCAGCTACGAGAAGCCCAAGAAGTTCGGCGGCACGGAAACGGTGGAGGACTACTACCTCACGCGCATGCCTGCCGTGGCCGATACGATGACGAACCCCATAGACACCCAGACGCTCGGACTGCTGTTCGGCACGATAGCCGGCGGACGCGATTCGCTGTGGTTCGGCACCATCCAGCAGTACGGCAAAGACCACCCCGACGACTTCGTCAGCTCCATGAAAGGATGGCAGGGCATCCTGTCGGCCGAAACCAACCGTTGCGATTTCTTCGAGGCCAAGGGCAAACGCTACCAAGGGTATCTCGTGGCCCTCGCCATCGTGGTGGCGCTGGCGGGCGTGGGCATCGGCGTTATGACGGAGAACTTCATCCCGCTCGTGTTCATGCTGCCCACGGCTATCGCGCTGGGTGTGATAGGCAACTACATGCCGCGCCGCAGCGTGGCGGGCAACAACCTGGTGGCGAAGTGCAAGGCGTTGCGCAATTGGCTGCGCGACTTCTCGTCGCTCGACGAACGTCCGCCCACCGACGTGAAGGTGTGGGGCGAGTTCATGGTGTACGCCTACGTGTTCGGCATTGCGAAGCAGGTCATGCACGAGTTGCAGACGCGGGTGCCCGAGCTGTTCGAGCCCGATGCGGGTATGGCGTACGGCTACGGTTACGTGCCGTGGTGGTTCTGGTACGCGCCCACGCACGGCGCCAGCGGCGCGATCATGCCCTCGGCGAGCGACCTGTTGAACACATCCGTGACGAACACCATGAACACCGCGCAGGCTGCGATCTCCGGTGCGAGCGGCAACTTCTCGAGCGGCGGCGGCTTCGGCGGCGGCTTCTCCGGCGGCGGAGGCGGCGGCTTCGGCGGAGGCGGCGGCGCGCGATAAGGAAATGATGTGGCCCGACCGAGAAAAGACCAGCAAGAGCCAAGTGCCAAAGAGCGCCTATCAGATGCGTTTTGGGACATGCTCGAGCGCATGCCGTATTCGAAGATCACGGTGGCCGCGCTCTCGGCGCGGGCGGGTGTGAACCATAATACTTTCTATCGGCATTTCGGCTGCATCGACGACATGGCGAAAGAGCTCTTCGACGAGAACATGCTTCCCGAACTGCCCGAGAAGATACTGCCTCTGTTTCTCCAAGGAGAGGTGGGACAAGGTGCGGACCTTTTCGATGCCGATATCAGATTTCGTTTCGAGAGAGCTCGGCTTTTTGCCTGTAGCGACTCAGTGCAGTTGAACGTCATTCTGAAGGAGTCGCTTACCAATCTGTGGCTCAACATGGTCGGTCTTGTCGAAGACGACTTGACGCAGAGCGACCGGGACAAGATCTCGTTCATCTTCGGGGGCTTGGTGTCTCTTCTGGGCGCCAGCAAAGAGCCTTTCAAGCCTGAACGGCTGATGAGCATTGCAGAGAGCTCTCTCGGACGAGGCATCTTCGAAACCCTCGCGGAGCTTGCTTCGAGAAGGTTCGTCGCAAACTAGACGATATCGAAAGACTCTCTCTTTAACTATATTACGTGTCTATTTACCATGGAGGCACAGGACGTACCAACATGCAACTCCATGAAAGGACGCGTGATCACCATGGCTGCATCTCTATTCTCCATTCCCGAGCCGAAGCCCTTCGACCAGCTTCTCTCCCTTAAAGGTAAAACCGCTATCGTCACGGGCGGAGGCAGGGGCATTGGCAAGCAGGTCGTTCGCCGCTTCGCAGAGGCGGGAGCAAACGTTGTATTCTGCGCTCGCCATGCAGACCAGCTCGATGCCGTGAAGCGAGAATTCGAGAGTTTGGGCTTGCCCGGCGCGTTGCTCCCCGTGACGGCCGACGTGAGCAGTTCCGCCGACCGACTGAAGCTGATCGACGCCGCCAAAGCCGAGTTCGGGGGCATCGACATCCTTGTCAACTGCGCCGCTATCTACCCTCCCGGTCCTGCGATGGGCGTGACCGAAAAAGTTTGGGACGACATGCACGACATCGACACCAAGGGTGCGTTTTTCCTATCGCAGAGCGCGGCCGCAGAGATGATCTCCCAAGGAAGGGGCGGGCGTATCATCAACTTCCTGTCCACCGCCTTCATGAACGCGGCTCCTGCATTCGCTGCATATGCCATCGCCAAGGCTGGCCTGTGGGAAGCGACGCGCGTCATGTCCAAAGAGCTTGCGCCGCATCGGATCACCGTGAACGCGGTAACGCCGGGCGCCACCTTGACCGAGGAGAAGGCGGCCGCTCTGGCCAGCGGAAACATTCCTGACGATCTTGGGGTGGACGTTGGCGAGGATCTGCAGGAGCACCTGTCTCATTTGGCTGAGAGCGGCGGCGTGGCTTCCATGATGAAGCAGATGATTCCCATGGGCAGGCCAGGGCTGCCGGACGACTTGGCGAAGTCGGTGTTGTTCCTAGCCTCCGACATGGGCGAGTACGTCACAGGCCAGAACATCGAGACGTGTGGTGGTCAGAAGGATAACAGCGCGATCGACCTTTCGGGCATCGGCGCGGGCGCGCAGCCTCAAAGCGCGGCGCCTGAACAAGCTGCGGTCGATCCGTCGGATTCGACCGAGCCCGACTCTGGGCTCGATGGTATGTACACTGCCACGGTCAACACCCCCATGGGCGCGCAGCAGATAGAGATCGACTTGAAAACCGACGGCACCGCGCTTTCGGGAACCATGGTGTTCATGGGCAAGAAGCTCGACATCCAAGAGGGTGTTGCCACTCAGGCAGGCTTTTCCTACAAGATAGTCGTTAAGGCGATGCTCAAGAAGATGGAGGCGAAGGTTCACGGCACGCGCGAAGGTGACGCCATCAAGGGAGCCGTGCAAAGCCCCATGGGCACGTTCGACCTCGAAGGAAAACGCGTGGGTTAGCGCCATTGGGTTTGCGATAGAATGCGTGGCTGTTCCGCAAACGCCTGCAATCAGAATGCAAAGAGCCCCGGACTTCGGGGCTCTTTCAATTTCAAATGGTGCGGGTGAAAGGACTTGAACCTTCATGGGGTTGCCCCCATACGGACCTGAACCGTACGCGTCTGCCAATTCCGCCACACCCGCACAACGCGGCTTCTTATCGAAGCGGTTGAATATGATACCTTAGTCCACCGTTTGTGACAAGAAGAATTTTGCATGACGCCCGTAGCGGCGCATTTCGCACGATCTTGCGCCGACCAGGGTGTCTGGTTTATTCGACATCGTTTTCCAGCTCCTTCACGACCCGTGCGGGCACGCCCGCCACCACGCAGTTGTCCGGCACGTCCTTGGTCACCACGGCCCCGGCGGCCACAACGACGTTGCTGCCGATGGTCACCCCGGGCAGGATGGTGCAGTTGCCGCCGATCCACACGTCGTCGCCGATGGTCACGGGCTCTCCCTTCGCCAGTTTCCGACGGCGACCCGCCGGAGATAGCGGGTGCCCTACCGACGTGATGAGCGTGTTCGGGCCGATCATGCAGAAGTCGCCTATCCTCACCGGCGCGATGTCTAGGATAGTAACGTTGTAGTTGGCCAGGAAGTCCTCGCCCACGTGGATGTTCTTGCCGCTGTCGCAGTTGAAGCCCGGCAGCACGTTGGCCACCTCGCCCACGGAGCCGAACAGCTCCTTGACGATGGCGTAGTGCCCCTCGTAGTCGTTGGGGTCGAGCGCGCGCAGCCGGGCGCATTGGGCGGCGGCGTGTTTCTTGCGCGCATCGACCTCGGGATCGAGCACGCAGAACTCGAGCCCCGCATCCAGCTTCTCCAGTTCGGTCAGACGTTCAGCGTTCATGGCATTCCTTTCGTTCGCGTTACGAGCGCGCGCCTTCCGGCGATGCGTCCCGTTCTTTCGGGGTCGAGGTCGCTGCCAGCTTGATGCGAAGCAGCGCGGCCGCTCCGCATGCCGCCGCAGCCAGTGCCGCTCCCACCGGCCCCAACCAGGCGTAGCCGCCGACGCCGGCCAGCGCAGTGCCGCCCACGAGCGAGCCGACCGTGATGCCGATGTTGTAGAACGTCGGGTTCAGCGAGGACGCGAAGTTGAGCGCCTGCGGGAAGCTTTCCTCGGCAACCTCCATGAACAGCACCTGTACCTGGGAGTTGTGCAGCGCGGTGACGTAGGCGAGCGCCAGGCAGTTGGCCATGCCGAGCACAGGGCCCGCCTCGGTGCTGAAGGGGAGCGCCAGCAAGAGCGCGGCCAGCGCACCGTACACGAACGGCAGCGCGCGCTGGCCCCAGCGATCCGCGACGACGCCCGCCGACAGGTTCGAGAGGATGGCCATCGCACCGTAGGCGGAAAGCGCCAGGGGTAAGGCCGCCTCCGGCACGCCAACCACCTGCACGAGCAAGGGGTTCAGATAGGTGTAGTAGACGTAGAGCCCCGCCATGGAAAGCAGGATCTGCAGGGCGTTCAGCACGGTGCGCGGGTCCTTGAGCACCGCCAGCTGCGAAAGCAGGAAGGCCGTACCGCCTTTGGAGCCGGGCACAGCGTCGTGGGCTCCCTCCTCTTCCCCTCCTTCGCGCGGGAGCACCGCCGCCAGCACGCCCGTCACCACAACCAGCAGCGCGCTGATCGCCCAGAACGCCGCATGCCATCCCGCGATCTGCGTGATGGCGGTCCCCAGCGGAACGCCCAGAACAGAGGCCACGCTGAACCCCGCGAAGATCACCGCGATCACCTTGGGGCGCATTGCTGGTGCGGCGATGTCCTTCACGAAGGTCATCGACACCGTGCACGCGGCCCCCGACACGCTGGCCGCCAGAACCCGCGCGACCAGCATCACCTCGTACGACGGCGCGAGGGCCGCCGCCACGTTGCCGACGATGAACACCGCGCACAGGGCCATGAGCAAGCGGAACTTCCGCACGCGGGCGGTCGCCAGCGCCAGCACGGGCGTGCAGACGGCGTACACGCCCGCGAACACCCCCACCAGGTTGCCCACGAGCGTGATCTCCACCGCAAGCGATCCCGCGATCTCGGGCAGGATGCCCACGACGATGAACTCGCTGCAGCCCAGCGCAAAGCTCAAGGCCACCAGCGCCACTACCGGGATCGAGAGAATGCCGCGTTTCGTTTCCATGCTGCCTGCTCCTTAAACTGTCGATTCGGCCACCTATGGTATGCTTCGCCCTGTTCGAAGACAGCGCTAAAAGTTCAGGTGCTGGTGGCTATTCGTAAGGCGGCGCACCCGCGGATTTCGAAAAGGGAGGGAGCACGCTCATGGCGCAAGGGCAGCTCGAAGCGGCCATCGAGGAGCTGAAGGCCCAATACCCGAAGCTCGATTTCACGTACCGGGACTTCCCCTTGGGCAAGCCGGGGGAGAAGATGTTCGCCTGGCCGGGCCTTCCCGACGAGGATGTGCTCGTGGTGGTCCATCAGTGCGCCGGCGTGCGCGAGCTGTTCCATCGGCACGACTTCTTCTACTTCAACTACACGTACCGCGGATGCTACGAATCTCTCAGCCAGCGCTACGACAACCGCATCACCGTGCGCGAGGGCGAACTGTACGCCGGCCAGCCGTTCGCCGGGCACGCCCTGCTGGCGCACGACGACGCGGACGTCGTCATCATCGGCGTGCTGGTGAAGAAGGAGGCGTTCTTCCGGTCGTTTTTGCCCATGCTGTCGCCCGATTCGCGCTTCATGCGGTTCCTGCTCGACCCGTCCACCGACTGCTTCGCCGACGAGTTCATCCACTTCGAGCTGGAGGACCAGTGCACGACGCGCGCCCTCCTCGAGATGATGGTGGTGGAGTACGCGAACAAGCGCGACGACACCCAGGAGGTGCTCAAGCCGCTCGTGCTGTCGTTCCTCATGCAGGTGGCGCGGCAGTACGCCTGCAGCGGCGGCGGGCAGGAGTCGGACAAGCTGTCCGAGCGCATCGTGCGCTACATGAGCGAGCATGTGGACACCGTCACGCTGAAGGCGGTCGCCGACAAGTTCTCGTACCACCCTAACTACGTTTCCACGCTGCTGCGGAAGGAGACGGGCAAAAGTTTCTCCGAGTTGCTGCGCGAGCAGCGCATGGACCGCGCCGCGGTCCTGCTGGGTGGCACCGACCTCCCCGTGTCCGAGATCGCGCGGCTTCTGGGGTACTCCAACACCTCGAATTTCCACAAGGCGTTCCGCGCGCACTACGGCACTTCGCCGCGCTCGTACGTCCGAGGCCGCGGCGTCTGACGCGGCGTCGCCCCCCCCCCTAGAACGTCGCGTGAAGCGACCCCTTCCGACCAAGGGCGGCGCCGTCGCCGTTTCCAAGGGGCGCGCACGGGGGGCTTTCGCGCAAAAGAACGCGGCCGGTGTTTCTAAACGGGTCCGTCTGTTGAAAGGAGACAAAAACAGCTACAATAGAATATACGCAGGTGGAGCGCACGAGGGCAAGGCTGGAGGCGTAGCATATGGGGATGCGTGAACTGTACGATGCGATGGGGGTCGAATACGACGACGTGCTCGCGTTGTTGCGGAGGGAAGATCGCATCGAGCTGTATTTCACGCAGATGATGGACGACCCTTCGTTCGGCGAGCTCGAGCGGACGATGGAGGAGAGGGACTATCCGGCGGCCTTCAGGGCGGCCCATACGATCAAGGGCATGTGCGTGAACCTGATGATCGAGCCTCTTGCCAAAGCGTCCATCGCCTTGGTGGAGTGCCTTCGTACCGACCCGGTCGACGAAGCCGAGGCGACTTCGCTCTACGCGCAGGTTCGCAACGAGCACAACCTGCTTCTGTCTCGATGGGACGACCTGCTATGAAGGTGATTTTTCGGGTGCAGGGGCCAAGGCCGTCGACGGAAGGCGCGCAGCAATGGGTGTAGCCGCACGACAGACCATTCTCATCGCAGACGACGCGAAGCTCAATCGCACGATGCTCTCCGACATCCTCTCGGACGATTACGACGTCATCGAGGCTTGCGATGGCCGCGAGGCGGTGGAATTGCTGCGTGACCGGGAGGGCGCGATCTCGCTGCTCCTGCTCGACATCGTCATGCCGAACATGGACGGGTTCGAAGTTCTCGCGTATCTGCATCGCAGCCGATGGAACAACGATCTTCCGGTGATGATCATCTCTGCCGAAACGTCGCCGGCGTACATTCGCAAGGGCTTCGAACTCGGGGTGAGCGATTACATCAGCCGCCCGTTCGATCCCGAAGTCGTGCTGCAGCGCGTGCGCAACACCATCGCGTTGTACGCGAAGCAGAACAAGCTCAAGGACGTGATAACCGAGCAGGTGATGGAGCGTGAGAAGGCGAACACGCTCATGGTGGACATCTTGAGCACTATCGTGGAGTTCCGCAACGGCGAATCGGGCTTGCATGTCACGCGCATCCGCATCATCGCCGAGCTCCTGCTCGAGGCGTTGAAGCGCCGCTTTCCGGAATACGGGCTTACCAGTTCGAAGATCGCGCTCATATCGAACGCGGCGGCACTGCACGACATCGGCAAGATCGTCGTGCCCGACGAGATACTCAACAAACCGGGTAAGCTCACGCCGGAAGAGTTCGAGATCATGAAGACCCATGCGGCCTTGGGCGACGAGATGCTCGACGGGCTCCACTTCGGCAAGGACGAAGAGCTGGTGAAGTACGCTCGCCAGATATGCCGCTGGCACCACGAGCGCTGGGACGGCAGAGGATATCCCGACGGCCTCAAAGGCTCCGAGATTCCCATTGCCGCTCAGGCGGTGGCGCTCGCCGACGTCTACGACGCCCTCGTGAGCGAGCGCGTGTACAAAAAGGCGTACTCGCACGAGACGGCCGTCTCGATGATAGAGAACGGCGAATGCGGCATGTTCAACCCCGATCTTATGCAGTGCTTTCGCGCTGAGGCCGACAGCTTGAACGAGATCATCTTCATTCGAAGCGATCCGGCGAAAGCCCTCTTCGATGCGGACAAGCTCTCGCGCGAAGTCCTCGAGCGCAGCGAACCGGGCCTGTCGGGCAGGACGGTGCTTCTGCTCGAGCGCGAACGGGCCAAGTTCACGTTCGCCGCGTCGTTTTCCGACGGCTTGCTGTTCGATTACGATTCCGAAAGCGACACGGTCGCGTTCTCGGGAAAGGATCGCGAGCGCTTCGGCTACCCGAAGATCATCGCAGACAGCGCGGCCTCGCTGATGGGAGAGGAATCCCCCGAAGCGCTCGCCGTGTTGCAGCAGCGCATAGCGAGCACCTCGCCCGGAGATCCCGTGACGAACGCCTGCGTGAAGTTGACGTTGGCAGACGGAATACGCCGAGCGTGCGAAGTGACATGCCTGGTCGTGTGGGCCGAGGACGGAGAGGAGCCGAGAAGGCTCGGAGTCGTCGGCCGCGTAGCCGTGAGAGAGTCGTGCGCATAACCGACGCCGCCGGTCCTGTCAGAGACGGCTGCGTCCGTCGGGCGAGAGCGCTCACGCTTCCATCTGGTCGATCAGCACCAGCAGCTCCTGCTTCTTGTGGATGCCCAACTTGGCGTAGATGCGCTTGTTGTGCGTGCGCATGGTGTTTTCGGAAATGAACAGCATCTCGGCGATGGCGGGCCCGGAGTGGCCGCGGGCGATGAGCTCCATAACCTCGGTCTCGCGTCCCGACAGGCCGTACAGCTCGCTCAGCTGTTGGCAGCGCTTCGAAAGGCGGTCCACAATGGGCGCTTCGCCGCCGTCGTGCGCAGACCGGCGTTCGACTTTATCGCGCACGGCTTGGGTCACGGCTATCTCGGCCGACGTGTCCTTCTCGCGCGCCCGCGGGGTCAGCATCAAGAATTCCAGCCGGTTGGTGTGCAGCTTGCCCACGCGCCGGCCGAACAGCGCCGCCAGCAGCATCACGTACAGCGACACCAACGCCACGAGCGACAGCTGTTCCACGCCCAGCGTGTTCTCGCTGCCCGATACATAGCCCACCAGGTAGCCGCACATCTGCAGGAAGTACGTGATGGTGCCGTAGAATGCGAACACGAACACGGGGTTGATGCCGCTGTCGCGCGAGATCTGCCCGCAATGCATCATCATGAGCACGGTGGCCAGCATGAAGCACGCGTACGTGATGCCGATGCCCGCGTCCGCGAACGCCTCGCCGACGAACGGCAACACGATCAGGCACGTTGCCACCACGGGGAACAGCACCCGGAACACGCTCATCAAATCCACGTGCAGCGTGCGCCTGCGCCACACGAGGTAGAAGGCCGCCACCACAGCCAGCAGCGCGAACATGGAGAAGATGTTCAGCGTGCTCATCAGCTCCTGGTGGGTGACGGCGATGAAGCGAATGGCCCCCGAGCAGAACCCGAGCGCTCCGATGGACAGGGCGGGCAGGAAGCTCTCGCGCAGCGCGTTGCGGTACACGAGGGCGTGCTCGCGCGGCACGTCTTGGAACATGGGCTGCTCGCTCACCGTGGCGCGCGCCGCAAGCCACAGGCACAATCCGGCCAGCGGCACGAGGACGAGCGGAATGAGGTAGGCGGTGAGCGCGGCGGGAATGAAGCACAGCCCGAAGTACAGAAGCGCCGAGAACCCGGTTCCCTTGATGAGCGCCAGGTTCCCGGCGGCGCTCTCAGACGCCGCGAACACGCGCTGCCAGCTCATGAGGAATCCAGCGGAGCCTGCGCCGATGAGTGCCGCTGCGCACACGATGAGCGCGGGTGCTGCAGATTCCAAGTACATGGCTCCGATGAGCATGAGCGGTCCGAAGGCCAGCGGCAGTGAGAACGCCAGCACGTGAGCCCGCTTCGCAAGACCCGGGCGTTTCCAAGTGAGCGCCATGGCCGTGCAGAACGCCAGCCAGAACACGGCGATCTGCACGGTGTAGAACACGATGGTGGTGAGCGAGGTCTGGCAGGAAGACGGAAGGTACGGGAAGATACCGCCCCATATGGACGTTGCGTTGATGGACAGGAACGTGGCGTAGCCGAAGCTGGGCACGTCGGGTCGAGCCGCCGAAGCCGAGCGCATGTCCCTTGCAACCCCCTCTCGAAACGGCGTCCGCAAAAGCGTCCGCAGCGCCTCGTTTGCTGCGGGCCGTGGCGTCATTCTAGCAGACGCGCACGGCGTCACCTGTGTGGCTTGGCATATGGTGATGCAATCTACCTGCGGAAACGCAAATATCACAACATTCTGGTGACAACGGTGCGCGCTGCGATTTCGTATAGTGGGGTCGGTTCGAACCGATGGATCGACTGCGAATGCGGTGCGCAGGGGCACTCCGACGCCAAGGGGCAAGGGCCGTCTGGCGCGAATCCCGCAGTCGGGATACGATTGAAACGACCAAGAGGAATCGGAGGGGGTTGCATGTTGGATACGAGCATGACGTTGAACCGCCGCACGTTCGTCAAGGCGACCGGCGCGCTGGGCGCGCTGGCGGCGGCGGGCGGCGTGGCGTCGAGCGCGCTGTTCTCGGGCGGGGCCGAGCCGGCCTTCGCGGACGGCGAAGAGCACATCGTTTGGAGCCACTGCCATGTCAACTGCGGCGGCGCATGCGTGCTGCAGTGCCATGTGAAGGACGGCGAGCTGGCCTACGTGGAGTCGGACAACACCGGCGACGCGTCGTTCGGGGGCGTCCAGGCGCGCGCCTGCCTGCGCGGCCGGTCCATCCGCCCGTGGCTGGGCAGCGCCGACCGCTTGAACTACCCCATGAAGCGCGCGCAAGGCACGAAGCGCGGCGACGGCCAGTACGAGCGCATCAGCTGGGACGAGGCGCTCGACACCATCGCCAGCGAGTTCACGCGCATCAAGGAGCAGTACGGCAACGAAGCCATCTTCATCCAGGAATGCTCGGGCGTCGAGCAGAACATCATGATGAACAACCCGTTCTTCCGCCTGTTCAACCTGCTGGGCGGAGAGGTCACGCGCTATGGCAGCTATTCCAGCGCGTCCATCTCCTTCGGCGCGTACCCCTACGTGTACGGCAAGTCGTGGGGCAACCGCTCGTTCAAGACGCTGCAGGACGACCAGCTGGTGGTCATGTTCGGCTTCGCGCCCAACGACATGCGCATGGCGGGCGACGGCCCCGGGTACGACCTGAACGTCGCACGCGAGAAGAAGCGCGTGCGCATCATCAACATCGACCCGCGCCGCACCGAGACGTGCACGAACCTGGGCGCCGAGTGGATCCCCATCGTGCCGGGAACCGACGCCGCGCTGGTGGCGGGCCTTACGCACGAGCTGATCGAGAGCAACCTGGTGGACCTCGAATTCCTGCACACGTACGTGACGGGTTTCGACGAGGACACCATGCCCGAAGATGCCAAGGGCGCCAACGCCTCGTACTACGATTACGTCATGGGCACGGGCTACGACAAGGTTGAGAAAACCCCCGCCTGGGCAAGCTCCATCACGCGCATCCCCGAGGAGCGCATCAAGCGGCTGGCCCACGAGATCGGCGAGGCCAAGCCGTGCTTCATCTGCCAAGGTCTGGGCATGCAGCGCCACGCCAACGGCGACAACGCCTCGCGCGCCGTCATGGCGCTGGCGCTCATGGTGGGCCAGGTGGGCAAGCCGGGCACCACGTCGGGCGGCACCATCGGCAACGGCGGCATCGGCTTGGACTCGCTGCCCACGGGCACCAACCCCGTGAAGACGAAGATCCCGCAGTACCTGTGGCCCGAGGCCATTCGCGACGGCGCGAAGCTGACGCGCGAGCACGACGGTGTCCAGAACGCCGACGCGCTCAAGGTGGGCATCAAGATGCTGGTGAACTACGGCAACAACATGATGGCCAACCAGAACGGCGACATCAACTTCACCACCGACATCCTGCGCGACGAGAGCCTGTGCGAGTTCATCGTGCAGTACGACGTGGCGTGGACCGACTCGTGCAACTGGGCCGACATCGTCCTGCCCGACCTCACGCCGCAGGAGACCTACAGCCTAACGGCCGCCGGCGAGACGAACGACGTGGCGGGCATCCGCTTCGGCCAGCCGCTCTACGAGCCGAAGTTCGAGCGCCGCGAGGTCTACGAGGTGTGCGGCGAGCTGGCACGGCGCCTGGGCGTGTACGACGAATACTCCGCAGGCGGCATGACCCGCGAGGATTGGTGCCGCAAGCTCTACGACGAGCTGCGCGAAGACGCCGGCGACGACTACGACCTGCCCACCTACGACGAGGGCGTCGCCATGGGCGCGTTCACCTACGACATCGAGCCCTCCGCGAAGGTCGACCCGTTCATCGAGGACCCCGTCGCCAATCCGCTTAAAACGGCAACGGGCAAGGCGCAGATATTCTCCCCCGAAATCGCCGAGATGGCGAAAACGTGGAAGCTCGACGAGAGCGAGAAGAACGCGATCACGCCCATCCCCGTGTACGTTCCCGGCCCCGACAGCGCCGAGGACGTGACGGACGAGTACCCGTTCCAGATCCTCGACTATCACTGCAAGGGCACCACGCACTCCACGTACGCGCACAACCCGGTGCTGAACAAGATCACCCCGTTCCAAGCGTGGATCAACCCGATCGACGCCGAGCGCATGGGCATCGCAGACCTCGATCGCGTGCGTTTGACCAGCGCCCAGGGCAGCATGATCACGCAGGCGCGCGTGACCAACCGCGTTATTCCCGGCGTCATCGTGCACCCGCAGGGCGCGTGGCACCGCGCCCCCGCCGAAGGCGACCGCACCGACGAGGGCAGCTGCACCAACACGCTCACCAGCCGCCAGCGCAATCCCATTTCCAAGGGCACGGGCCAGCACAGCGTGATCGGCACGATCGAGAAAGTGGAGGGGTAAGCCATGACGCAATACGGTTTCTACTTCGACGCGACGCGCTGCACGGGTTGCAAGACCTGCGAAGCGGCTTGCCGCGACTACCATGACCTGCCGCTCGACCTCACGTACCGCCATGTGTACGAACTGGAGGGCGGCACGTGGACCCAGGCGGCCGACGGCACTTGGACCACGGATTCCTATACCTTCTACACCTCGTTCGCCTGCAGCCATTGTGACGATCCCGCCTGCACGCAGGTGTGCCCGACGGGCGCCATGCACAAGGGCGACGACGGGCTGGTGTCGGTGGACACGCACCGCTGCATCGGCTGCGGCTACTGCGAGCTGGCCTGCCCCTACGGCAATCCGCACGTGGACCGCGACAAGGGCCACAGCGTGAAATGCGACGGTTGCGCCTCGCGCGTGGCGGCGGGAGAGCAGCCCGTGTGCGTTGAGGCGTGCTCCATGCGCGCCCTCGAGTTCGGCCCCGTGGAGAAGCTGAACCAGGGGGACGGGCGCGCCGCCGTGGCGCCGCTGCCCGACCCAAGCGTGACCACGCCGAACTTCTACATCAAGAACTGCGCCGCGGCGCAGCCGAGCGGCTCGACCTCCTGCGTCGTGGCCAACGAAGCGGAGGTGAAGTAGCATGGGTTTCGGATTCGAGCACGCCGCCCTGGCGGTGTTCACCACGCTCGCGCCCATGGGCGCGGCGTCCTTCATCGCGCTGGCCTACGCGTTCGTCGCGGGCAAGCCCGATGCCGAGACGGCGAAGCGCCTGGACCGGTGGACGGCCGTTCCCGCCATCGTGATGGTCGCGGGCTTCGTCGGCGCGTTCATGCATCTGGCGAACCCGCTGAACGCGTTCGGTGTGTTCGCCGGCGTGGGCTCCTCGCCGCTGTCGAACGAGATCGTGGCGGGCCTCGTGTTCGCCGTGGCGGCTCTGGTGTACTGGGTGCTGGCGCTGGCCGGCAAGCTCTCGGGCGGTGCGCGCAACGGGTTCTTGGTCGTGCTGTCGGTGCTGGCGCTGGTGTTCGCCGTGTTCTGCGGCCTTGCGTACATGATGGGCACCATTCCCACGTGGAACACCCCGCTGTCCATCGTGCAGATGGTGGGTTACGCGTTGGCCGGCGGCGCGGTGCTCGGCTTCTGCGTGGTGGGGCTGGCGCATGCGGAGATGCCGAAGGGCGCTCCCGCCGTGGCCCTGGCGCTCGCGCTGGTCGGCGTGCTGGTGGGCGCCGTCGGATTCGGCGCGCAGATCGCCGGACTAGACGCCATCCGCAATATCTGGGGAAGCGCCGCCGCGCTCGTTCCGGCCATCTGGGGCTTGTTCGGCACCTTCGCGGTCTGCGGCATCGTGGCCGCGGGGTTGACCTACGCGGCGGGGAAGAAGGCGTTCTCGCCCGCATTCATGATCGTGGCCTGCGTTGTAGTGGCGATCGGCATCTTCGTTGCCCGCATCGGTTTCTACGGTTTGTACATGGGCGTGGCGCTGTAATCGGAAGTTCGTCTTATTCTTCGGCGGGCGAGCGGCAGGTTGCCGTCCGCCCGCTTTCTTCTATACTTGAGAGCGCATTGCAGGCTCGGAGACGAAACGGGGAGGGGCATGGATACCGCGCTCGCTGAGATCACGCTCGTGCTGTTCACCACCATCGCGCCGGCGGGCGTCGTGGGCTACTTGGTCATGGCTCTAGCTGCCATCTGCTCGCGCGAGCGGGAGCGCGCCGATCGCGTCAGCCACTACTTAGTGGTTCCCCTGGTTCTAGTCATCTCGGGTCTTATCGCGTCGGCCACGCATCTGGGCACTCCGGCGAACGCCCTCTATGTGATAACCGGTGTGGGGCGCTCGCCGCTGTCCAACGAGGTGGTGGCGGCCGTCGCCTTCCTCGTGCTGGGCGGCGTGTACTGGATCGTGTCGTTCCGCGATGACATCGGACGCGCGATTCGCGTCGCGTGGCTTGCGGCGACGATGCTCGCGGGGCTCGTGCTGGTAGGGTTCGTCGCGGTGGCGTACACGGTTCCGTCCGTGCCCACGTGGAGCCTGCCCACGGCGCCGGCCACGCTGTGGCTGAACGCCCTGTCGAGCGGGCCGGCCGTCGGGTTGTTCGGTTTGCTGTTGGCCGGTGTCGATCCCGGCAGGAAGATGTCGGCCGTCGTGCTGGCTGTGGCGACGGTCGCCGCCGTTGCGAACGTCATCGTGCTCGCGTTGGAATGGCAGGTGCTCGCCGGGGTGGTTACCACCACGACGCGCGCCGTCGATCTCGTGCCCGCCTTTCCGGGCGTCGTCGCCGGTTACGCGCTGCTGGAAGCGGTGTCCGTCGCTCTGTCCGCCGCAGCGTTGCTGCGTCGCCCGCGCAAGACGGCCGATCCGTTCGCGGCGGCCGCGTCGGCTTCTCGCGAGCGCCGGGGGCGCCTCGTGCTCGTCGGCGCCGGCACGTTGCTGGCCCTGATCGCCTGCTTCGCGGTTCGCTTCGCCTTCTACGCCATGCACATGACCTTGGGCGTGTAGGATTGCCGCACGGCGTGCCGACGCCTTCGCGCGCATAGCACCCCCTTTGCGCTGAATCGCCGCCGACGCAACCCGAGTCGGCTGCCGTTGTGCGGCGATGCGCCGCTGAGACGCGATCGCTCGGCCGCGATTCGCCGAATGCAAGCGGAAGGTCGTTTTTTGAGCAGAAATGACGGTAGGGCCTGCGGCAGCCAGCTTGGACCGTTTACACGGCGTATCCGAGCCGCCTCCTGCGGCCCGCTATCGTGTCGTACACCGTCCGGCCCCCTTCGCGGAAGGCCTTGAGCCTGCCGTCGCGGTACCACTCGATGTAGGCGTCGAGCTCCTCCGCGAAGCGCCCGGGGGGCACCGCGGACCAGTCGCGGCCGTTGTAGAACTCCTCCTTGAGCGCGCCGAAGAAGCCCTCCGCCCGCGCGTTGTCCGGGCAGCACCCCTTCCTCGACATCGAGCGGACGACGCCGTTCTCGGCGCAGATCCTCTTCCAGGATCCCGCCCGGTACGGCCCGCCGCCGTCGGAGTGCTCGGTCACGGGGGCGTGGCCCTCCGGCAGCGTGCCCAGGTAGGACAGCAGCGACGAGTCGCACAGGGCCGAGTCGGGGTGCAGGGAGACCGACCAGGCCGCGGGCATGCCGTCGAGGCAGTCGACGACCGGGGAGAGGTAGACCTTGGCCCTGCCGGCCCTGAACTCGGTGACGTCGGTGACCACGAGCTCGTCGGGGCGCGCGGCGGAGAAGTCGTGGGCCCCGTCCCCGCCGAGCGGGACGTTGCCCGGCCTCTCGTCGGGCTCGCCCTCGTAGGAGCTGTAGCGCAGCCTCGCGCGCGTGCGCCTCGCGACCATGCCGCCCTCCCTCATGGCGCGGCGCACCTCGCGCTCCGAGACGGCCATGGGCTCCCCGCCGTCGGCCCCCGAGAGGATCGAGGCGCGCACGCGCCGGTAGCCGTAGGCGCGCCCGCTCCGCTCGAAGGCGCGCCTCGCGCGCCCCCGCACGGCCTCGGCGCGCGCCTCATCCCTCGCGATCGCGCCCTTGCCGTACTCGTAGGTGCTCTTCGAGATGCCCAAGAAACCCAGGATCGTACGCAGGGAGTACCCGAAGTCCCTCCTCAAACTCTCTCCTAACGCGGTCTTGCGCTTGTTGGAGAGGCTCCCCGGGTCCCCGCTTTTGGGTCGCGCATCAGCTCCTGCAGGACCCTCGCCTGCAGCTCGGACTCGGCGACGCGGGCCTCGAGCTCGGCGCGCGACATGTCCTCGGGCCTCCTGTCCGCCATGCGAACCGCCTCCTTCGAGGCCATTGTAGCCCTTTCCGCGGCCTTCGCCCAGGACGCGACGGTGCCGCCGTCCGGAACCCCCAGCCTGCGGGCGATGTCGCACCAGCGCATGCCCTTGCGCCTCAGCGCGAGCGCCTCGCGCTTGGTGGCGTCGGGGTAGGCCGCGTGCTTCCTGTGCCCGACGCGCCCGCGCACCTCGCGCGCGGGGACGTCGAGCGCCCCGGCCTCCGCCTGGCGGCGCCACTCGTAGAGGCTCCGCCTGGCGGGGTTGCCCGGCAGCCTCGCGAACGCCGCCGCGGGAAGCCCGCTGGCGTCCAGGTCGGCCAGTATCCTCTCCCTTTCCTCCTTCGAGTACACGATGCAGCTCCCTTCCTTGGATAAGAACCAGTGCGTTCGCCGCAGGGGGTGTCCCCCTACGGTCCAAGAAACCGCCGCACTCCCGTAGGGTACGGATTACGCAGCTCCAAACCCGGTTTGGAGGAACAAGAACACCTTCTGAAGACTCTTTGCATCCACGGGCTTGATTGCCAAACCGCGCGACCAAGGGAAACGTTGCTGCCTAGTCCAAGTGCCAAAGCTTCGGCGGTACCCTACCGTGATTTTTGCTCAGGAAACCGGGTTCGTTTTGCACGGAGCTGATTCTCGATACCGCGTTTCGCTTTGTGGTGCACCAAGAGAGCACCGTTGGCTTTGAAGCAAAGCCGCTCGGACAAGGTTGGGGTTGCGCCGCAGGATCGGCCTCGGCACGACCGCCGAATGGCTCACCAGCAACGCGGCAAGGCGCAACGCGTTGCCCATGAGCGTGCCGGCAGCGATTTGATCCGGGAGCCGCGGCCTTCGCTGGCCGTCTGGCGGGTGCTGTGCTCTGAAGGAGAATGCGAAATGCGTTATCATGGTCGTCGCAGGCTCGAAACCCCGTCTGCCGCTTTCTGAAACGAACCCAAACGACCGCAGAGAAGGCGCATGGCACGCAACCAGCTCATATTGGATCGGTACCGGCCCATTGGAGAGTCGCGCTCGGGCGGCTTTGGCACGGTGCGCGTGGCATGGGACACGCGCATCCAGCGCAAGGTTGCCATCAAATGCATCGAGCTCGACGAGGGCGATGCGGCGCGCGCGGCGCTGCCGGGAGTCGATGCGGTGCGCCGGCCCCCCTCCGATGCGGACGACTACGCCTATCTCGAACAGGCGGACACAGCCGCCATGCCCAGCTTCGACGAAGTGGATTGGGACGACGTGCCGCCGTGGGAGGATCCTGTCGAAGCCGACGCGTTTCCATGGGATTCGTCCGACGTGCCCCCTTGGGAAGACCTCCCCGCCGCTCCGCCCCCCGACTTCGAAAGCCCCTTCCGCAAGAGGGACGAGGCTGAAGCGCGTCGAGCCGCAACTGGGAAGCACGGCAACCGCTCCGCCGCACGCTTGGCCTATGACGATTCGGCCGCTGGTCGTCGGGAAGGGAGAGCCGCCTCCGCCCGACGCGATCCGGCCGATGACCTTCAACCGGTGCGCTCGCTTTCGCGCATCCCCGGTTTAGACGAGGCTCGCACGGCCGCCATGCTCACCGATCCGAACATCGTCACCGTGTACGACTTCGAGGTGCAGGGGCGCACGGCCTACCTTATTATGGAGTACATCGAGGGCATCACCCTCACCGAGCTTCTGCGCGATTACGCCAGCTACCTCACGCTCGACATGGTCGCCGCCGTGTTCGGTTCGATCGCCCACGCGTTGGAGGTGGCTCACGAGAACCAGGTGCTCCACCTGGACATCAAGCCCGACAACGTGCTCATCAACCGTCAGGGGCAGGTGAAGGTCACGGACTTCGGCCTGGCCACGTTGGCCGATGCCGGCGGCTTCGGTGCGGCTGGCGGCGGCACCATCGGCTACATGCCGCTCGAGCAGATGCGCGGCCAGAACCTGGACGCGCGCTGCGACGAGTGGGCGCTCGCCTCCGTCACCTACGAGATGCTGGCGGGAGAGAACCCGTTCATCGCTCCCGACCTGACCCGTGCGGAATCCGCCATCGAAGACGCGGAGCTCGTGCTGCCGTCGCTGTGCTGGGACGACCTCGATCCGGCTGCCGACGACGTGGTGTTCTACGCGCTCGACCCCGACCGCGAACAGCGCTACGAGAGCGTCACGGACTTCGCCGAGGAGATGGAGAAGTTCCTAGGCGAGCCGAAGCAGGGCCATCGCGAACTGTCCGTCATCGTGGGCGACGCGCAGGGCGAGGGCGACGACGAGGGGGAAGCGGAGGTCGAGCGAGCGCCGCGCGCTCCTCGCGTGCCGTTGCGCGACCGTCTTACGTCGCGTCAAGCGACCATCGCCGCGCATGTCGTGGGGGCGGCCGGAAGCGGGGCGGTGGCTTTCGTCGCGTTGACGAACCTGCCGCAGATCGGCGGCTTGAACGGCATTTTCGGGCTGGCCGGCCCGATGGCGCTGCTGTTCTGGGGGCTGTTCGCCCTCATCTTGCTGGCCGGTGCGCTCAAGCCGCACCTGGGCGCGCTTTTGGCGTACTTTGCGCTGGCGGCCGCCCTTATCGCGCAGAACGCGCCGGCCATCGGATGCGTGCTTCTGGCGGCGACGGCGGTGTGGTGGTACTTCGCCGGTCGCGCGGGCAATGCGGCGGCGAACGCGGCGCTCGTCGTGCCTCTCGCCGGAGCTGTGGGCGGCAACCAGTTGGCGCCCGCTGCGGCGGGGTTCTTCCTTCCTCCCGCGAAAGCGCTCGGCACGACGGCGTTCGCGCTGCTCGTGGCTGCGATGTTGGCGTCGTTCGGCACGGGGAACCTGTTGGGATGGGACGCGTTCGCCTATGGGCAGTTCGCCGGCGTCGACGTGCAGGCGAACCTGGGCGCGCTGCTTTTGCAGCCCGCCACCTGGTGCGTGGCCGCAAGTTGGCTGGCCACCGCAGGCGTGCTCGCCGTGTGTCGCCGCCGCCCGTCCCGCGTGCTCGAGGTTCTGGGCGCGGTCCTTGCCTCGGCGGCCCTGGTGGCCGGCATGTGCGCGACCGCCTGGCTCGCCTCGGGGCAGCACACCTGGATGCCCTCGGTGTCCGCCGTCGTGTCCACGGTCGTGGCCGTCGTCACCATCGCCGTCGCCAGCTACTTGGCGCCCCCTCGCGCAGAGGAGTGGGCCGAATGGCCGGAAGAAGAGGCGTACGAAGGCTAGCGTCGAGCGGCGTTTCGACGCGGCTTTTGCAAAGGAGGCGCCGCTATGGAATGCAGGTTGGCTGCGGAAGAAGACTTGCCGCAGATCAAGCGTATGTACCGAGCGATAATCGAGCGCATGGACGCCGACGGCATCCGCATATGGGACGACGTGTACCCCTGCGAATTCTTCCAAAGCGATATCGAGCACGGTTGCCTTTACCTTTTGACGGAGGGCGACGAGATGGTCGCCGCCTTCGCCCTGAGCGACTCGAATCCGGGGGAAAACTCCGTGAAGTGGAGCGACGCCCAGGCCAAAGCATGCTACCTCGATCGTCTGGGCGTGAACGTGCGATTCGCGAGGAGAGGCATCGGCAGCGCCGCGCTGCGGAGGGCGCAGGATCTCGCTCGCAAGCGCGGCGCTCGTTACCTGCGCCTTTTCGTCGTGGACGTTAACGCGCCGGCTATCAACCTCTACCGCAAAAGCGGCTTCTCCCAAGCGGATGGCGTTCGCGTCGAGCGAATCGACGTCGACCTCGTCCTGCAAGAGCTCGGCTTTGAAATCGCCACGACGTAGGCAGAAGGTTCGCGACGCGGATGATCCCCTATGGGGATCGCCGCCGTCCCGTTGTCTTTCCAAGCTCTTTTCTTCTTCAAATAATGCGTGCGCTCTCCTGTTGCCAGGAGTATTCTGGATGCGCCATGGTAGCGTGCTCTACTGCGACGAAGAGCGCGCTTTCCAAACAGCAGGCAGGAAACGAGACAGCGAAAGGAGAAGCCCATGCAGCAATTGGGAGACGAGCGCGTCCTGTTCGCGTTCGCCCGCGACCTCGAACCGGCGCTTACGGTGGCGTCGGGGGAAACGGTGCGCATCCGCACGCAGGATTGCTTCGGCAACCAGGTGCAAACGCCCGAGGACCAGCTGGACGAAATCGACTGGGACGCCATCAACCCGGCCACGGGGCCCGTGTACGTGGAGGGCGCGGTGCCCGGCGGCGCGTTGAAGGTGAAGATCGAGAGCATCGAGCTCGATGCGCAGACGGCATCGTGCACGGGCAAGGACGAGGGCGTGTGCGGCGACCGCTTCGACGCGTGGAGCACGCACCTGTGCGCCGTCGAAGACGGGAAGCTGGTGTGGAACGAAAAGCTGTCCATTCCGCTCAACCCCATGATCGGTGTTATCGGCGTTGCTCCGGAAGGCGAGCCCGTGAACTGCGGCACGCCGGGCAGCCACGGCGGCAACATGGACAACACCGCCATCACCGCGGGGGCCACGCTGTACTTCCCGGTGGCCGTGGAGGGCGCGCTCTTCGGGTGCGGCGACATGCACGCGGCCATGGGCGACGGCGAGATCAGCGTCTCGGGCGCCGAAGTGGCCGGCTGGGCCACCGTCACGCTCACGGCGCTGCCCGATTTGCGCCTGACGGACCCGCTCATCGAGAACGACACGCACTTCGGCGTGATCGCGTCGGCCGAGACGCTCGACGCGGCGGCCGACCGCGCCGTGCACGAGATGGTTGACCTGCTGCACGACCGCACCGGCACGCCCGAGGACGAGCTGGTCATGCTGTTGTCGCTGGTTGCCGACGTGCAGGTGTGTCAGATGGTCGACCCGGAGAAAACCGTGCGGTTCATGGTGCCCAAGTACGTGCTGGACGCGCTCGGCTTCGCGCTGTAAGACGGCGTTCGAGGCAGAGCGGAAGCGCCGGAGTCGCCCGGCCCGCCGGAGCCGTCGCAAACAACCATAACTTCGAAACAGGGGGATACTGTCATGACTGAAGAGCAGAAGGCGGTTTCGGCCGCCAACGCCGCCGCCCAATCCCAAAGCGCCGCCAGCGAGGCCGCGCTCGAGGCGATGGGCTACAAGCAGGAACTCAAGCGCGCCATGTCCGTGCCCGACATGCTGGTGTACGGCCTCATCTTCATGGTGCCCATCGCGCCGTTCGGCATCTACGGCGGCGTGTTCGGCGATTCCGGCGGCATGCCGGCCCTCGTGTACCTGGTGGGCATGATCGCCATGATCTTCACCGCGTTCTCCTACGCCACGCTTTCGCAGGCGTTTCCCGTGTCCGGCTCGGTGTACGGCTACACCAGCCGCGGCATCAACAAGCCCGTGGGATTCGTGACCGGTTGGACCATGCTGCTCGATTACCTGCTGGTTCCCACGCTGCTGTACGTGGTGGCGGCCCAGGCCATGAGCGGCATCGTGCCGGAGGTGCCGGCGCTCGTGTGGGGCATCCTGTTCGTGGCTATCAACACGTTCGTGAACATCCGCGGCATCGAGCTCACCGTCATCGTCAACCGCGTGGCCGTGGTGCTGGAGCTGCTGTGCCTGGCCGTGTTCGTGGTCATGGGCGCGCTGTGGATCGCCACCGACCCGCTGTCCAACGGCTTCACCTTGCAGCCGTTCTACAACCCCGAGACGTTCAATCCGGGCCTCGTGATGAGCGCCGTGTCGCTGGGCGTGCTGTCGTTCCTCGGATTCGACGGCATCGCCACGCTGTCCGAAGAGGCGAAGGACGCGAAGAAGGGCCCGTCGAAAGCCATGGTGGGGTCGCTGCTCATCGTGGGCTTCCTGTTCATGCTGCAAACCTACATCGCCGGGTGCCTGAGCCCCGACGGCGCGGTGTTCGCGGACGATCCGGACAACGCGTTCTACCTGGTGGCGGAAATCGCAGGCGGCAAGTTCCTGTACGTGCTGTGCGCGCTGGCCACGGCCATCGCCTGGGGCATCTTCAACTCGCTGGCCGCGCAGACGGCCATCAGCCGCATCCTGTTCGCCATGAGCCGCGACGGCAACCTGCCCAAGGCGCTGGCGAAGGTGCATCGCAAGTACCAGACGCCCTACGTGGCCGCCGCATTCGTGGGTGCGCTGTCGCTCATCCTGGTCATCGTGTTCGAGCAGCTGGGCATCGACGCCATTTCGCGCCTGGTGAACTTCGGCGCGCTCACGTCGTTCTGCGTGCTGCACGTGACGGTGGTGTGGCACTTCTTCATCAAGAACCGCGACGGCAAGGTGTTCACGCACCTCATCCTGCCGCTTCTGGGCTTCATCATCGTGGGGTACACGTGGATCAGCCTCGACCCCGCTTCGAAGACCATGGGCATCATCTGGGTTGTCGTGGGCATCGTGTACTACTTCGTGCTGCATAAGGTAATGAAGAAAAACGTGGACCTGGAAGTGTAGCGCTTGGCTGTGCCCGTCGCCGCGGGCGCCCGTTCGCCGCATAACAAGAAACGGCCTGGGGGAAGCGCTCCCCAGGCCGTTTTCGTTCATGCGGCGATATGCGTGCGGCCGCTACAGCAGCTCGCACACCTTGCCCAGCAAGGGCTCGAAGCTCACGCCGCGGTCGCGGAACTCGGGCTGTTGGGCGCTCACGATCATGGCGTCGTGCACGAAGTCGCCGGCGAAGCGCACGGCCTCTTCCAGCGAGCGTCCCGCCATGACGGCGGCCAGCAGGCACGACGCGTACAAATCGCCCGTGCCGTGCAGCATGTAGGGCAGGTACTCGTTGTGCACCTCCACGGTTTCCGTATCCACGCCGCCCACGAAGTTGCGGATGCACGTCTCGCCCTCGCGCTGGATGCCCTTCAGCACCACGTGCTTCGCGCCCTTCGCCACGAGGGCGTCCACCAGGCGGTGCGCCTCCTCGTCGGAGATGTCGGTGCCGCCCCAGTCCTCGCCGATGGGCTCGCCCAAGATGATGGCGGCCTCGGTCAGGTTCGGCGTGAGGATGTCGGCCCCGCAGGCCAGCTCGGCCATGGCGTCGCAGAGCTCGGGCGTGTAGGTGGGGTACACCTTGCCGTGGTCGGCCATCACCGGGTCCACCACGCGCAGCGCGGCGGGGTACATGGCGTACAAATCGCGGATGCGGTCCACCTGCTCGGGCGCGCCCAAGAAGCCCGAGTACACCGCGTCGATCTCCACGCCGATGTTCTTCCACGCCGCCAGGTAGTCGGCCAGCATGTCGGTGGTGTCGTGCATGTACCAGCCGGGGAACGCCGTGTGCGACGAGAACAGGCCGGTGGGCACGGGGCACACGTCGCAGCCGGCGGCCGAGAGCACCGGGATGGCCACGCCCAGCGAGCACTTGCCGTAACCGCACAGGTCGTGCACGGCGGCCACGCGGGGGATGTAGGCGCCTTCGCGCTGGTACAGGGTGGTTTCGCTCATAAGTCGCTCTTTCTCGAAAGGGTTTTTGCGTTAACGATAGAATGCAGATTTCGTGGCGCGCGAATCGTTACCGAGTTGAAAACGGGCGCCGTGGGCGCCCGCGGTGCTTCATCTTTGAATGTGAAACGATAACGGCTTACTTCTCTTCGTCTTCGTCATCGTCGTCGAAGAACGACCAATCGTCTTCACCTGCTTCGCGATTGGCGAAGCGCTTGCGGGTGCGACGCTCCATGATAATGCAGGCGATTATGCTGACGACCAGCCCAATACCAATCAAGCATCCGATGCCCGGGATCGTCTCGAACAGGAAATGGTACACTTCACCGAAGTCCATGGCAGCCTCTTCGTCCTATCTATGCAAAGCCCGCCAACAGGCGGCGCTTGTCCGATTTCGACATATGGGTAGAGTATACTATGCCCATGCAAATACGGGATACCTCCGCGGCGAGAATCCTTGATATACGTGAACGTATCGATCTGAATAATGCAAAGGTTGTGGGCGCATGTGCGCTGGAATCCGAGCGAAGCGCCATCGGCAATTCGCCGTCTACATCGTTGCCGCCCTTGCCGCGGTCGTCGTTCTGGGAGCCTCCTTCGGGCTTGTGGGCTACATCGACCACAAGCTCAAGCAGGGCGCCGAACAGCAGGTGGTCACGTTCACGCAGCAAACCGCCGGCAACGTGTCGGATCGCGTCTACGTCATCCAGAACACCATCGGGGCCTTCGAGGTGCAGTCGGCCGACCCCGCTGCCGTCGTGCCGGCCCTCAAGAGTTTGCGTGACCGGTTCGGTTTCGTGGAGGTGGCGTTCGTCGGCATGGACGGCAAAGGGTACCTGTCCGACGGCGGGCCTTTCTCCGTCGACGAGATGGAGCAGCCCGAAACGGCGCTTTCGCAAGGCAAAGAGTCATATTCTCCCACGTTCACGCTCGAGGACGGCCGCGGCGTGCGCATGGCGCAACGGCCGCTTTACCTCAATGGGCAGCAAGTGGGCGCGCTGTACGTGCAAATTCCCCTGAGCATGTTCTCCATGCCCCGCAAGCTGGGCATGTTCGACGGTCGCGGCTACTTCATGCTGTTCCAAAAGTCGACGGGGGAGATACTGGTGCCTCCTTCCGAAGACACGAAAACGCCGATAGACGAGGGCATGACCGTGTACTCGTTCCTCGACCAGGCGTCGAACTACGAGCCGGTTGCGGGCGAGAGCAGCTTGGCGGATTCCGTTGCCAGGTCGCTCGGCAACGACACGGAGAGCCTGTCCGCCTTGGCCGACACGGTGGCGGCGGGCGAAACAGGGCTCGCCACGGGGCCGGTGGACGGCAAAGAGAGCTACGTGTGCGTCGCCCCGGTGGCAAAGGGCGGATGGTACGTGTGCAACGTCATCCCCGTGGAGAACGTGCGCGCCGAGGCCTCCATCGTGCTCACGGCGTTCAAAGTGGTGTTCGCCGTGGTCGTGCTGTGCTTCGTGGCGGTTATCGCGCTCATGTTCTCCGCGTACCGCAAGCGCATGCTCGAGCGCAACGTGGCCATGAAGTCGCGCCTGTACAAGGCCCTGTCCGACAGCTTGGACATGGCGGTGAACCTGTACTGCCCCGCCGATGGCACGGTCACGCCCATCGTGGCGAAGGCCGTGCACATCTTGGGCTACACCATGCCCGAGATCATGGCGAACCCCCGCATCGCCGACCAGCTGGAGCTTTCCGACGAGGGGGCCGACCTGCTCGATCGTCTGCGCAACGACGCGGTGGACGGCTTGCAGCAAGGCGAGTTCTCGTTCGTGCACGTGCAAACGGGCAAGGTTCGCTGGATATCGTATTCCGCCAGCCCGCTCGACTACGAGGACAAGCGGCGCATCATGGTGGTGTTCCGCGACGTCACGGTCGAAAAGGAGCTGCAGCTGTCCATGAAGGACGCCATGACGGCCGCCGAGGCCGCCAACCAGGCGAAGTCCGAGTTCCTCTCGCGCATGAGCCACGAGATACGCACGCCCATGAACGCCATCATCGGCATGCTGCAGATAGCCAAGCTGCACGCCGACGACCCGGAGAGAACGGCCGAGAGCCTGAGCAAGATCGGCGCCGCGTCGGACCACCTGCTCAACCTCATCAACGACGTGCTGGACATCTCGAAGATCGAGAGCGGCAAGATGGTGCTCGCCAGCGAGCCGTTTCGCCTGTCGGTGCTGATGGATCGCGTGGCGGCCGTCATCAGGCCCCAGTGCGAGCAGAAGCGGCAGATGCTCGAGGTGGTGAAGCCGCCCGAAGACGAGGTGTTCGTGGGCGACGCCGTGCGCCTGCGCCAGCTGCTCATCAACCTGCTGACGAATTCGGTGAAGTACACGCCCGAAGGCGGGCACGTGCGTTTGGAGGCGACGGTCGGCACCGACTCGGTTGTGGCGTACCGCTGCGTGGCGTTCGTGGTGGCCGACGACGGCATCGGCATGACGGAGGAGTTCCAGAAGCACCTTTTCGAGCCGTTCGCCATGGAAAGCCGTTCGACCTCGCAGGGCACCGGCTTGGGCATGCCCATCGTGAAGAACATCGTCACCATGATGGGCGGCGACATCCACGTGCGCACGGCCGTCGACCAGGGGACCACGTTCACGGTGGCCGTGAGCCTGCGCGTCGCGTTCGAGCCCGAGCGCCGTGCGTTGGAGGAGGCCGAGCACGCGGAAGCCTCTTGGGACGACGAATTCGACGTTTCGGGACGCCCTCGGGAACTTCCGGTGTCGAGCGCGCTCGACGTGGCTTTCGACGGCCTGTACGGCACGAAGTCCCGCGTGCCCACCCCTTCGCACCTGGTCGCCGACACCGCGGGACCCGCGACGTCGCCCCTGCCCCCGGCAATCTGCCCGCCGGGCACCCGCGTGCTGCTGGTCGAGGACAACGATTTGAACGCTGAGATCGCCCGCGAGCTTTTGGGCGAGTCGGGCCTGGTGGTTGAGTGGGCTGAAAACGGCGAGGTGGCGTGCCGCATGTTCGATGAATCGGAAGAGGGCTATTACGACGTGGTCCTCATGGACGTGCAGATGCCGGTGATGAACGGGTACGAAGCCACGCGCTGCATCCGCGCGCTCGATCGGTCCGATGCCGGCAGCGTGCCCATCATCGCCATGTCCGCGAACGCGTTCGCGGAAGACGTGCGTGCATCGCTGGAAAGCGGCATGGACGCCCACCTCTCCAAGCCCATCGACATGCAGCGCGTGATGGAGGCCATAGCCGTGCACCTGCGCAAGCGCCGCGCGTAGCGCGCGTGGGACGCCGGCCGGGCGACTTGCCCGGAGCCGCCGGCCCCCATCGTCCGTCGCGCACGGTCGGCCCAAAACCACGGAATTCGGCGTCAAAACGTGTTTTTGGTCCGACCGTGCGCGCGATTTCGACGCGCTATGGGGAACATGCCGACGACATGGAGGAACCATAGGGTCCCTCCTGCGTGCGCTATACTGGATGCCAACGTATTTCGAGCAAGAAGGAGCGCGTCCCATGCTAGACATCAAATTCGTTCGCGATAACCAAGAAGCCGTCGCCGAGGCGATGAAGAACCGCCACGCTTCGTGGGATGCCGCGCGCTTCTCCGAGCTCGACGAGACGCGCCGTGCTGCCATCGCGAAGGAAGAGGCTCTGCAGGCCGAGCGCAACGCCGCGTCGAAATCCATCGGCGCCATGATGGCCGCCGGGCAGAAAGACGAGGCCGAGACCGCCAAGGAGCGCGTGCGCGCCATCAACGACGAGATTTCCGCCATCGGCGCCGAGCGCGAAGCGGCCGACGAGGCCCTGCGCGAGCTGCTGCTGGCCACGCCGAACATGCCGGCCGACTCCACGCCGGTGGGCGACGACGAGGATGACAACCCCGAGGTGCGCCGCTGGGGCACGCCGCGCGACTTCGCCGCCGAAGGCTTCGAGATGAAGCCGCACTGGGACCTGGGTCCCGAGCTGGGCATCATCGACTTCGAGCGCGCGGTGAAGCTGGCTGCCAGCCGCTTCATCCTGCTGGGCGGCCTGGGCGCCCGTCTGGAGCGCGCCCTCATCAACTTCATGGCCGACACGCACGCGTCGCGCGGCTACAAGGAATGGTGGTGCCCCGCCATGGCCAACGCCGAGACGCTCACCGGCACCGGCCAGCTGCCGAAGTTCGAGGAAGACCTGTTCCACACCACCGAGGGCCTGTACCTCATCCCCACGGCCGAGGTGCAGCTCACGAACATCCATGCCGGCGAGGTGCTGGACGCCGGCCAGCTGCCGCTCAAGTACTGCGCGTTCACGCCGTGCTTCCGCGAGGAGGCGGGCAGCGCCGGCCGCGACACGCGCGGGCTCATCCGCGTGCACCAGTTCGACAAGGTGGAGATGGTGAAGTACGCCAAGCCGGAGGAGAGCTACGACGACCTGGAGGCCATGGTGGCCGACGCCGAGAACATCCTGCAGCTGCTGGGCCTGCCGTACCGCGTGATCAGCCTGTGCACGGGCGACATCGGCTTCTCCGCCGCCAAGACCTACGACCTGGAGGTTTGGCTGCCCAGCTACAACAACTACAAGGAGATTTCCTCCTGCTCGAACTGCACGGACTTCCAGGCGCGCCGCGCGAACATCAAGTACCGCGACCCCGGCGCGTTCAAGGGCTCGCGCTACGTGCACACGCTGAACGGCTCCGGCCTGGCCGTGGGCCGCACGATGGCCGCCGTCATCGAGAACTACCAGCAGGCCGACGGCACCGTGCGCGTGCCCGACGTGCTGGTGCCCTACATGGGCGGCGTCGAAGTCATCGCGCCGGAATAAGCGCTGCGGCAACTCGAACGGGTTTGAAGGGCGCGCGTGGCGACAAAACGTAAGTCGGTGAAGAAAGCGAAGAGGGTCACCGGTTCCACGGGGCCGGTGAACTCGCGCCCTGCCGTCGAAACGGGTGCGAAGGCGAAGCCGGCAACCGCTTCCGGGGGGCCGGACGGAGCCAAGGAGAAGGCCCCTGCCGCCAAGGGGCGGGACGAGGCGAAGGCGAAGCCCTCTCCTGCAGAAAAGAAGAGCGCGGCGAAGCCGAAACCGTCGGTCGCCTCCGCGCGGAAAGTCGCCATCCCGCCCGCTGCGCCTCCCGCTGCCTCGACGCCGGCCGCCTCGTCGCAGGCGAAGAAGGCCGCGAAAAAAGACCGGGAGGTCGAGAAGCGGACGGCCGCGGCCCCCGAATCGCCCGAGGCTCCCGAGAGCTCGAGCGAAGACGCGCCGCGCGCCGAAAAGCCGCGCGGGCGCAAGGCGGCCAAACGCCGTTGGCCGTGGTACGTGGCGCTGGGCATCGTCGCCGTGCTGATCGTGGTGGTGGCCGCGTTCTCGTGGGATCGGTGGCTGCGCTACGACGACGCGCGCGAGCTGCAAGGGGAGTGGCAGGTGGCCGACACGGCGAGGGTCGTCGTGGTGAACGGCGAGTCCATCAAGCTGACCGACGACGTGGCCTACTCCTACGCCATCGACCCCGCGGCGAAGACCATCGAGTTCACGTTCGGGAACATGGAGGGCAAGGGGCGCTACCGCTTCTCCGCCGATCGGTCGCAACTGGTCATCACGGAAGGCGACGCTTACTCGACGGCTTCCACCTTGTTCGAGGACCTGGGCTGGATGTGGGACGGTTTCGTGCGTTCCGTGCAAGGCCAGGAACCCGTGCAGCCGAAGGCGGGCGACGGCACGACCGTGCTCGTGCGCGTCTCGCACGACGCCGAGGCCCAGCCGCGCGACGTTCCCGAGCTCGTCGCAGGCGCTGCCGCTCAGGATGACGCGTCGAAGGCCGACGCCGCTTCGACTGGCGATGGAAGCCCAAGCGGGGAAGCGGCGAAAACCGAGGAGCCGGAGGGCCCTCAGGGCGAGGCTTCCGAACACCCCGATGCGGCCGACGAGCCTGTCGGGTCCGGCGACGCTTCCGGCACGGCCGATTCCGGATCGCCCGGCCAGGCAGGTTCGGGTTCGTCGTCGCCCGGCGACCTGTTCGACGTCAGCGACATCGGAGCCTAGGTGGACGCCCTGTCCGTCGAACGCTTCGTGGTGGGAGACGGTCGCATCGGCTGCGACGTGGCGCTGGCCCCGCATGTGCCGCGCAACACCACGCCGGCGCTTGCCGCGCACGTGCGCGCGGCGTTTCCCGACCTGCCGAGCCACGCTTGCGTGAACGGGGTGGGCGACACGTTCGGCGTCGTCATGGAGGCGACGTCGCTTCCCCATATGCTGGAGCATCTCGTCATCGACCTGCAAACCCGGGCCGCGCCGGCCGGCTCCCAGCCCGATGCCGCCTACGTGGGCGTGACAAGATGGACGGACGAATCGGCAGGGAGGGCGCATATAGAAGTGAGCTTCACCGACGATTTGGTAGCTTTGCGGGCTTTTCGCGACGCTGCGCGTTTTCTGAACGCCGCGGTGGTAACCTGTTCGCCATGACTTCGGCTCACCTGACATTTGACCAGACGGGCGACAAGATCGCCGAACGCGTCGTGAAGATGCGGTCTTCGGCCGTGCGCGACCTGTTCGCCGCCGCCTCCAACCCCAACATCATCTCGCTGTCGGGCGGCATGCCCGACGTGTCCCTGCTTCCGCACTCCGCCATCCGCACGGCCACCCGCGCCGCATGCGACGACGAGCGCGCCGTGGCGCTGCAGTACGGTTCCACCGACGGACGTGTGGAAACGAAGCAGGTGTTCTGCGACCTCATGCGCGACATCGGCGTGCGCGCCAAGCCCGAGAACGTCATGATAACCACGGGCGCCCAAGAGGCGCTCGACCTCATAGCCAAAACGTTCATCGATCCCGGCGACATCATCTTGGCCGAGGGCCCCACGTACCTGGGCGCGCTGCAGGCGTTTTCCGCCTACGAGCCCGATATCCGCTGCATCCCGTTCGATGACGAGGGCATGCGCATGGATCTGCTGGAGGAAGAGCTCGCGCGCATCGGCAAGGGTAACCCGCGGCTGAAGTTCCTCTACACCATCCCGAACTTCCAGAACCCCGGCGGCGTGACCATGGTGCCCGCCCGTCGCAAGCGCTTGATAGAGCTGGCCGACGAGTACGGTTTCATGGTGGTGGAGGACGACCCGTACGGTCGTTTGCGCTACGACGGCGGGCATGTGCTGCCGCTGAAGGCGCTGTCGGACGATGTGGTGTACCTGGGCACGGTGTCGAAGGTGTTCGCTCCGGGCCTGCGCACCGGTTGGATCGTGGCGCCGAAAAGCGTGCTTGCGAAGATAAACCTGGTGAAGCAAGGTACCGATCTGTGCGGTAGCGCGTTCAACCAGGTGGTGGTGGAGCACTACTTCACCGACACGCCGTGGCAGAAGACGCTGCAGAAGTTCGTGAAAACCTATCGCACGCGCCGCGACGCCATGCTGGCCGCGCTGGACGAGTACTTTCCGGCCGAGGCTTCGTGGACGCGCCCCGAGGGCGGGTTCTTCGTGTGGGTGACGTTGCCGCCGTACGTGGACACCGGCTCCATGCTGTCCGTGGCGCTGGAAAACGGCGTGACGTACACGCCGGGCGACGGCTTCTACCCCGGCGGATCCGACGGCAAGAACAGCATGCGCATCGCGTTCTGCTTCGAAAGCCCCGAGAACCTCACCGAGGCCGTCAAGCGCCTCGCGGCGGTCATCAACGACCGGTTGGAGCTGTACCGAGCCTTCATCGAAGCCGGGGCTATTAAGGTTCCGACGGCTTGCCAGCCGTCGGACCGGGTCGACGCTGCGGCTTCCCGCAGCACCCAATCTTCGCGCGATGACGAAGGCTCACGTACCTAAGTACGCTTCGCCTTCGCCATCCCACGAATCTTGGGCACTGCGGAAACCCTCGCTGACTTTGGTGAACTGGGGGGCGAAGGCATTTTGAACATGGCAGTTGTCATCCTGAGCGCAGTCGAAGGATCCCGCGCGGCGCCAGCAAAACGGGCCGCCGGTTGAACAGGTGGAAGGAAGCAACATGGGCATGAAAGTAGCAGTGTTGATGGGCGGCGCCTCGTTCGAGCGCGAGTTCTCGCTGGCCAGCGGCAAGAACGTGTGCGCGGCGCTCGAGGAGGCCGGCCACAAGGTCGTGCCGCTCGACACCACGAGCGACCTCGTTCCCACGCTGCGCAGCGAGCGGCCCGACGTGTGCTACAGCGCCCTGCACGGCAAGCACGGCGAGGACGGCACCATCCAGAGCCTGCTCGAGTTCGTGGGCATTCCCTTCATCGGCTCCTCGTCGCACGTGTGCCACCGCACGTGGAACAAGGACTCCATGCACTACGAGCTGGCCACGTACCGTGCCATCACCGGCGACGCCCCCGTCGCTTCTTGGCCGCAGGGCCTCTACATCGCGCGCGACGCGTTCAAGGACATGGGCGCCGCGACAGCGCTCGACCTGGTTGAGGAGCGCGTGATCGGCGGTTATCCCGTGGCGGTGAAGCCCGCGCACGGCGGCTCGGCCTTGGGCGTGCATCGCGTGGATTCCATCGACGATTTGGGCGAGGCCATCCTCGACGCGCTCTCGTTCGACGAGGCCGTGGTTATCGAGCAGTGGGTTGAAGGCGTGGAGATGGCCGTGTCGGTGCTGGGCACCGGTTGGGACGCCTACGCGCTGCCGCCGGTGGAGATCGTGCCGAAGCAGGGCTTGTACGACACCGCCGCCCGTCTCGACCCCAACGCGGTCGATTACATCGCGCCGGTGCGCCCGTCCTCCTTGTCTGACGACGAAGGCGATGCCCAGGCCATACGCGCCGAGATCGAGCGAGCCGCGCTCGAGGTGTACCGCGCCTACAACGCGCGCGACCTCGCCCGCATCGACCTCATCTGGGACGGCGCGCAAGCCCGCGTGTTCGAGGTGAACGTGTCGCCCGGCATGGCCGAGCGCTCCTTGTTCCCCGCCGCCTGCACCGCCGCCGGCCTCTCCCTGTCCGCCGTGCTGAACGAACTGGTGACGCAGTACGCGAAGTAAGTATGTGCTTTGGCGTGACGGTGTCCAGGTATAGATGCTGCGCCCTGTGCTTGGCCGTGCTTTTAGTGCTCGGCGCGGTGTTTTGCGCTTTCAGCCCGGATGCCTATGCTTTGGAGCCGACTTCGTCTTCCGAGGACATTGCCATAGGCGTTTCGGAGCCGTCTGGAGCGGTTTCTGACACGCGCAGCCAAAAGCCCTCTTCGTCCGAAGGCGGCAGCTCGGAAGATTCTCTTGACCAGCTCGCTTACGATATGGCGTTCGTGATGGTTGTCGTCATGCTCGTTCTCGGTCTTCTATCGCCGCCTGCATTGGTGGCCGTCATCGCTTTTGTGCTTACCAGAAAGCGACGTAAAGAGAAGCGCATGTCGGCTTCTGCGATGCCGCCGATGATGGCCGGACCGCCCATGGGGAGCGTTCCTGTTGATGTGTCCTACGGAAGCCCTGATCCTCAAGCCCAGTTTGTGAAATTCAGCGATGAATACGTCGAGCAGCTTGCGCGCAAGTACGAGTCGGCCGACGCGGAACCGGGCGCCCCGCGATAAAACTGTCAGCTGGGCGCCCGTCGAAGGCACGTTCGAGTCGCGATCTCCGGTGTTGATCCACACCACTATGCTACACTTTTACCGAAGCTTGGGTACGGCGCGGTGCATGCGAAGGCGGTGGATGCCGAATGGGGAAAGGGTGTTTGAAGGTTTTCGGCATTCTCGTCCTCGCTGCTTTGGTGCTGGGGCTTTTCAGCCAATGCATAGGGCTTGCCGGGGCCGACAACGACCCTGACATCACCCCGTCGACTATCGAGCGCACGCCTCTGTCCAGCAAGGGCTCGCGTCTGTCTTACGTGTCCTCGGATTATGTAAAAGACGCCGACGGAAACTGGGTGAGCTTCAAATCGACGGTGATGTACGGCATGCGCCAGTTCGCTGAAGAAACCGGAGTACAGCCTTACCTGTATATTGCTCCGAGCAGCTCAGTGACTGAGAGGTCGAAGCTTGATGCGAAGGCCCAGCAGGTGTATGAGGAGCGGTATTCCGATGAAAAGCATTTCGTGCTGGTGTTTTGCGATGACGGCGGCACGGGGTTCAACTGGGGGTATGCGGTTGGGAGCCAAGCGGCGGGCGTTATGGATGAAGAGGCCGTTTCCATATTGCACGATTACTTGAATCGCTATTACCACGACTCGACCGTAGGTGCGGACAAATTATTCTCGCAGGCGTTTTCTAAAACGGGAAGTCGTATCATGGAAGTCACGGAGCCTCCGTTCGACTGGGGTGCGCTGTGGCTAAAGGTGGGCATATGCGCGTTCATCGCAGTGGTGGTTTTCGCTGCGCTGCTTGTTTGGGGCGATCGCCTTGTCAAGCAGAATAAAATCAAGGAGGCTTTGGACGCTCCAATCGAGAAATACAGCGACGAGCATGTGGAGGAGCTTGCGCGAAAGTACGAGCAGGAGGCGCCGACGGAGCGTCAGACAGGAGAGGGATAGACGATGGGTATTCTGGACCGTTTTTCCGACATCGCCAAGGCGAACGTCAACGACCTGCTCGACCAGTGCGAGGATCCCTCGAAGATGATCGACCAGTATCTGCGCGACCTTACGGAAGACCTGATCGAGGTGAAGCAGGAGACCGCCGGCGTTATGGCAGAGGAGACGCGCACGAAGCGCCTGGTGGATGAGAACGTCGGTCAGATCGCGCGCTTCGCAGGGCTCGCCCGCAAAGCGCTCGCGGCCGGCAACGAGGATGACGCGCGCGTTTTCCTGGCGAAGAAGCAGGAGTTGGAGGCGGAAGGCGCCGACTTGGCCGTCATCTACGAGGCGGCGCACGAGAACGCGAGCAAGATGCGCCAGCTGCACGACAAGCTGGTGGACGACATCGAGGAGCTCAACGCGCGTCGCGAGATGATCAAAGCCAAGGTGTCGGTGGCGAAAACGCAGAACCTGGTGAACGAATACGCGCCCCGCACGGACAAGGCGTCGGGTGCGCTGGACGCGTTCGATCGCATGGAGGACGCCGCCGACGCGCTGCTCGATCGGGCGAACGCCGCCGCCGAGCTCGATAGGGGGCCGGTTGACGAGGCCGCGGCCCTCGAGGAGAAGTACGCCGGCATGCGCGGCAGCGCGGCGGTCGAGAACGAATTGGCCGAGCTCAAAGCGGAAATGGGCCTGTAGCGCCGAGGACGCGCGGAAAGGGAGGCGCTATGGGTAGATCGGGAGGAGGGGGCTCGGGAGGCCGTTCCGGAGGAGGGCGGTCTGGCGGCGGCTTCTCGGGAGGCGGCCGCTCGTCGGGCGGGTTCTCCGGAGGCCGTTCGTCCGGAGGCTCGGGCGGAAGGTCGCTCTTCTCCGGCGGCGGTTCAGGGGGCTCGGGATCCGGCGGCGGATCGCGGAATCGCGGCTCCGGCGGCTTCAACATAGGCCCCATCGTGCCGATCTTCATCAATCGCGAACGGCGCAGGGACAGCGGCGCCCCGCGCGGAACCGATTCGGGCTACGGCTACCCGCCGAACGGCTATCCTCCTACGGGTTCCGGGGCGCCTTACGAAAGCACCCCGAACGCCGGGTCGGGGTACGGCGCCCCTCCATACAGCGCGCCTCCCAACGGCGGCGCTCCCGGCACGTACCCATCTTCTCCCTATCCCGGCAACGCGCCTTCCTGCGCTTCGCCCCCGGTCGGCGCGTCGAGTGCCGGAACAGGGTCGACGAAGAAAGGATGCGGCTGCTCCACCATCCTGTTGGTGCTGGGTTTGCTGATAGTGCTGTCTTCCGTGGTGAGTCTGGCGTTCTCGTGCGCGGGCACGAAGATCGACGGCACTCCCATCGTCGAGCGCGCGCCGCTGGCCGCAACGGCCGTTGTCGAGACCGGCTACTACACCGACGAGGACGGCGACTGGGTGCACAATCCGAGCAAGCTCGAGAACGGCCTGCGCGAGTTCTACCGGCAAACCGGCGTGCAGCCCTACGTGTACATCCTGCCGAACGGCACGGCTACCTCGACGCAGGAGTTAGGCATGCTCGCCGAGCAGCGCTACGACGAGCTGTTCTCGGACGAGGGCCATTTTCTGCTTGTGTTCTGCGATGATGGCGACGGCGGGTTCAACTGCGGTTACGCGGTAGGCTCGCAGGCGCGCTCCGTCATGGACGACGCGGCTATCGACGTGCTGGCCGACAACCTCGACAAGAACTACCGCAACTATTCGCTCGACGAAGAAGAGATCTTCTCCAAGACGTTCGCCGACACGGCGGAAACGATCATGAAGAAAGACGATACGGTGTACAACGCCGTCGTGTCCCTCGTCACGGTGCTGGTCATCGTGCTGGTGTACGTGGCGTACCGCGTGGTGCGCACGAAGAAGCAGGAGAAGGAGCGCGCCCGCCAATTCCAAGAGGAGCTGCTTAGAACTCCGCTGGAAAAGTTCGGGGACCAGGATGTGGAGGAGCTTTCGCGCAAGTACGAGCAGGCTCCCGTCCAAACGCCGCCGACCGCCGGCGGCGCGCCGGCTCCGGCACCTTCCGACACTGCCGAGCCGCCCCGGCAACCCGGCGTCTAATTAGGGAACGGCCCCGCCGAAGCGCGGGGATACCATATACGATGCAAGACAGGAGAGCGATAACCATGGGAATGCTCGATCGATTCACCGACATCATCAAGGCGAACATCAACGACCTGCTCGACAAGTGCGAGGACCCTGCGAAGATGATCGACCAGTACCTGCGCAACCTCACCGAGGATCTTGCCGAGGTGAAGCAGGAGACCGCCGGCGTCATGGCCGAGGAAACGCGCACGAAGCGTCTGGTGGACGAGAACGCCGCCGAAGTGGCGAAGTACGACGATTTGGCGCGCAAGGCGCTCGCGGCCGGCAACGAGGACGACGCGCGCATGTTCTTGGCCAAGAAGCAGCAGTTCGACGCCCGCGCCGCCAGCCTGCAGGAATCCTACGAAGCGGCCTGCGCGAACGCGGCCAAGATGCGCCAGATGTACGACAAGCTGGTGAGCGACATCGAGGAGCTCAACGGCCGTCGCGATGCGGTGAAGGCCAAGGTCGCCGTTGCCAAGACGCAGGACAAGGTGAACAGCATCGCGTCGGGCGTGGACAAAAGCGCGGAGGCCATGGGCGCGTTCGCCCGCATGGAAGCCAAGGCCGACGGCATGCTCGACCGCTCCAACGCCATGAGCGAGCTCAACGCGAAGCCGGTGGACGAAGCGGCCGCGCTGGAGGCGAAGTACGCCGCAGCCGGCAGCGATGCGGCCGTGGAGGACGAGCTCGCCAAGCTGAAAGCGGAGATGGGGCTGTAAACGCAAAGGTCAGGTTGCGGGTACGCCGTATTGAGGTGCGGCAACGAAAAGGCAACTGAATAATAGAGCGCTCGTGTTTTCCGCACCGCCGGTAGGCGCCTGCCCCTATAATGGGTGAATCGACAAACGTCCAGAACATCCTTTAGGAGGCAGATATGGGCAACAAATTCGGATCCTTTCTCGTCGGCGGTTTGGTCGGCGCTGCCGTCGCGCTGCTGTACGCTCCCCGCGCGGGTCATGAGACGCGCGCCATGGTCACCGACAAGGTGAACGCGGCGTGGGGCGAGGCCCAGGAGCTGGGCGCCCAGGCGAGCGCGGGCGCGCAGCATGCGTACCAGGACGTCACGGCCAAGGGCCAGGAGGTCGCGCACGACGTGGCCGCCAAGGGCCAGCAGGCCGTGCAGACCGCCCAGGCCAAGGGCCAGGAGCTTTACGGTGCCGCCAGCGCGCGCGTGCAGGAGGCCGCCGACAACATCAAGCCGGTGTTCTCCGAGAAGAACGACGACCTGCGCGAGAAGATCGAAGCCGCCCGCCAGCGCATCGCTGCTCAGGTGGCCAAGAACGCCGAGCAGGCCCACGATGCCGTGAGCGACAAGATCCCCGTGGCGGCCGATGCCGCGCACGAGACGGTGGACAACGTGGCCGACAAGGCGCAGGACGTGGCCGACACCGCGAAGAACGCCTTCGAGACGGCCGCCGACAAGGTCGCCGGCGACGACAAGGAGTCGAAGACCGAGCTTCCGGATTTCGCCGTGCCGGGTCAGCCGGGCGGTTCCGATATCGCGGAAGGCAAGAAGGAAGACTAGCAACTCGCATGAATGAAGGCGGCGGCGCGTGGGGCCGAACGGTAGCAGCCGTTCGGCCCCCGCTCGCCGCCTTCGCGTCATCGGCGCGCTTTCGACTTCGGGTCGTCGCGGTTTGAGAGCACCGCATGCGCCGTACGCCGTGCGCGTTTGGGGGAAGAGCAAACATGGCCAAGCAGCAACTGATCACGACCGACGAACTCATGGGCGTCCGGGTTATCGGTGGGAAAAAGGGCACGAAGCGCATTGGCAAGGTGCGCCGTTTCGTGTTCCATCCCAAAGAGAAGCGCGTCGTCGGATTCGTGGTGAAGCGCCCCGACCTCCTGTGGATGTTCCGTCGCAAGGACCTGTTCGTGTCGATCAACGGCTACGACGTGATAGACGGGCGCATCGTGGTGCGCAACGAGCCTTCGGCCACCAACCATGCCGCCTGCAAAGAGCTCGGCGTCGAATGGGACGACTGCGTGCTGTGGGTGGGGCTGCCCGTCATGACCAACGACGGGGAGACGCTCGGTGTGGTAGGGTCCGTGTCCTTCAACCGCACGACCGGCGCAATCGAATCGATTGGCACGGACAGCGGTGCCACGGCCAACGCGCTGCTCGGCAAGCGCGAGATACCCGCCAGCCTCGTCAAGGGCTTCAAGCGCGGCATGGGCGCGGCCCTCGCCCGCACGGGCGAGGAGGGGCAGGACGACGACGACGTGGTGCTCGGCGCCATCCTCGTGGCAGACGAGGCGCGCGACATCGCGGTTGAGGGCGGCTTGGCCGAGAAGGCCGGCGAGGCCACGGCCGTGGTGGTGGACAAGGCGCACACCGCCGTCGACAAGGCGAAGCCGGTCGCCAGTGCCGCCGCCAAGAAGACGGGCGAGGTGGTGAACAAGGGCGCCTACGCCACCGGCAAGCAGATCGCCGCCACCAAGGGCATGTTCTCCGGCTTCAAGGAGGAGTACGAGAAGGAACGCGGTCCGAAGCCCGCCAAGGGAGCCGCTATCGAAAAGGCGGACGGTGGCGCGTCGACCGCTCCCGCAAAGAAAGGGGCTTCGGCGAAGCAAGGCTCGACGGGCGCGAAGTCGACCGCGCCGACTGCCAAAAAGCCCGCGCAGAAACAAGCGCCCAAGAAGAACATGTTCTCTGCGTTCAAAGAGGAATACGACAAGGCACGCCACGACGAATAGGCACATCTTGGTACAAAAAACGCCGCATACATCCACATCCGAAACCGGAAAGCTGAAGCAGAAGGCTGTCGAGCGCAAGCACGAATTGCACGAGAAGGCGCAGCAGGAAACGACCGTTCACGGTCACAAGATGGAGAAGGGCGACATCTTCAAGTTCGTCGGCCTTATCGCGTTCTTCGCCATCATGATTTCGATCTGCGTGCTCATCTGGCCGTACGTTGCCGATTTATTCGAGCCGGGCGGGCTCGACCGCGTTATCGCCGACGTGCGCGGCGCCGGACCCGTGGGGTTCCTCATCCTTTTGGGGCTGCAGTTCCTGCAAGTCGTGGTGGCGTTCATACCCGGCGAAGTGGTGCAGATCGCCGCCGGCATGCTGTACGGGCCATGGCTTGGCGCGCTCATCATTTTGCTGGGTTGTGTTATCTCCAGCGCGTTCATTTTCGCGCTCGTGCACAAGCTGGGCGCTCCCTTCGTGCAGAACATGGTGCCCACGAAGTACTTGGAGAAGTTCCGCACCTTCGAGAAGTCGGGCAAGCTGAACATCGTCGTGCTCGTCTTGTTCCTTATTCCCGGGTTGCCGAAGGACACGTTCACCTATCTGGTGCCGCTCACCGATATGAACATGCGCACGTTCTTGTTGCTGTCGAACCTGGGGCGTATTCCCGGCATCTTGGTTTCGACCTACGCGGCCGACGGCATCATGGACGGACGCTTCGTGGAGAGCGCCGTCTTGTTCGGCGTGGCTGCGCTTATCGCGGTGCTGGGGATCGTGTTCCAGAAGCGCATCATGAAGTTTTTGGAGAAGCATTCGCATCGCGGCAAGTAGCGCTCGCGGCAAGGCTCGCGCAGACGGCGCAAGGCGGACGTCGCAGCTCGATGCGCCTTCGAGTTCCTTCCAGAGGGTGCTTCTTTCGAAACATTCGGCAACGCAAACCTTAAAGATAGTATACAGATAGCAATATCAAGGTGACAGGTTATCGACAAAACCGGCGGTGCCGGATACCATGGCGCTAGATACCTCGAAACCTCAGATAGAGAGGCCCTGTCATGAACCTCAACGAACAGAACGAAAACGCGAACGACGAGGTCGTCGCTGCAGAAGCCGAGCTTCGTGCCGCCTTGGAAACGCTTGAGGCCGCCCGTGCGCGCCTTGCCGAGTTGAAGGGAGAGCACCCCGCCGTCGAGCCCGGAGCCGACGCGGCCTCAAACGGCGTGCTTGTGGACGAGCTGGAGGTTGCCGCCGTCGTGGTGGACGAAACGGGCACGATCGACGGCATCGTGGTTGAACATGCCGCGGTGCCCGTTGAAGATATCGTTTCGCCCGCCGAGGCCGAGCCGGCTGCCAACGGCGACGACGGCGCCGACGGGTCGGCGGGGGAGGCTTGTTCGGACGCATCCGCGCATGAAGCTTCCCACGCCGCCGCCGAGGCCGTTTCCGCGACCGTGGTCGAATTCGCTCCGGAGCAGGACTCCGAAGGGTCCGAGGACGGTGCTGCGGCTTCTCCTTCGGCCGAAGCGGCGACCCCTCCGGTGCAGCCCGACCCGATGCCCGACTGGGTGCCTTATACGACGACGCCGGCGCCGAACCCGCCTTCCGGGGCTCAGCCGACGCCTCCCACGGGCGCTCCGTACGCGCCGCCCGCCTCTTCCGGCGAGACGGCATCCGTGCCGCCTTCGGCGCAAGGGTATTACCAGCAGCCTCAGCAGCCGTACGGCGGCTATGCGGCCCCCGGCTACGGGCAGACGCCGCATGCGGGTCCGGGCGCGGTCCCTCCCCAGCAACCGTATTACGGCTACCAGCAACCGTACTACCAGCAGCCCGTCATAGCGACGAAAGACCACGTGGCCGCCGGTCTGCTGGGCATCTTCCTGGGCGCGTTGGGCATCCACAAGTTCTACCTGGGCTACAATACGGCCGGTTTCATCATGCTCGCCGTCACCATCCTGGGCAGCCTGTTCACGCTCGGGCTCGCCGGTGGCGTCATGTGGGTCATCGGCATCATCGAGGGCATCCTCTACCTGACGAAGTCCCAATCCGAGTTCGAGCAGATGTACGTCGTCAACAAGCGCGAGTGGTTCTAAGGTTCCGCGGGCCTACGGCCCGCGGAACCTGCTGATGCTGCGGGCGGCCGGAGCACCCTGAGCGGCGCGGCGGCTCCCTTTTGTCATCCTGAGCGAGCGCAAGCGAGTCGAAGGCTCCCGTGCGGTAATCGCCCGTTCGCCTGATTGTTCACGGGTTTTTCGGTGAATCGGCGCGGTCGGTTCCGCCCATTGGCTAGAATATCCTCATCGATTAAGGCAGCGTTGCCTTTGCGACTGAGATCCTATAAGGAGGAAATCATGCCCCAAATTACTCGTGATCAGGTGAGGGTGCCGGCCGACGTCATGCCGGAGTCCCGTGACGAGTACATCGAGAACTACCTGAAGGCCACGCGCGGCACGGGCCGTCTCATGCTGTTCGCGTGCGACCAGAAGATCGAGCACCTCAACAAGGACTTCTACGGCGAGGGCATCGACATCGCCGACGCCAAGCCCGAGCACCTTTTCGAGATCGGCCGCCAGGGCGTGTGCGGCGTGCTCGCCGGCCAGCGCGGCCTCATCGCGCAGTACGCTGCCGACTATCCCGAGATCAACTACCTCGTGAAGATGAACTCCAAAACGAACCTCGTGGGCACGAAGCAGGATGACCCCTACTCGCCGCAGCTCTACGATCTCGACGCCGTGCTGGCCATGCGCGAGGCCGGCGTGAACGTGGTGGGCATCGGCTACACCATCTACCTGGGCAGCGAGTACGAGTCCACCATGATGGCCGAGGCCGGCGAGCTCATCGCCCAGGCGCATGCCAACGGTCTGCTCGTGGTGCTGTGGATTTACCCGCGCGGCAAGGCCGTCACGGCCGAGAAGGATCCGGCGCTCATCGCCGGTGCGGCGGGCGTGGCCCTGTGCCTCGGTGCCGACTTCGTGAAGGTGAACCCGCCGAAGCCCGAGGACGGCACGGCTCCGGCCGAGGCCCTCAAGGTTGCCACGATGGCGTCCGGCCGCACGGGCCTCGTGTGCGCCGGCGGCTCTACGGTCGATGCCGAGACGTTCCTCACGCAGCTCTACGACCAGATCCACACGGGCGGCGCCGTGGGCAACGCCACCGGCCGCAACATCCACCAGCGCTCGCTGGACGAGGCCGTCCGCCTGACGAAGGCCATCAGCGCCATCACGCTGGCCGACTACTCCGTGGCCGACGCCCTGGCCGTGTTCAGCGGCGAGAAGGACTTCTCGCTGTAAGACGCATCGCTCCCACGCTTCATCGGCGCCCCCTCCGCACAGCGCGAAGGGGGCGCTTTTTCGTCAGGCGCAAGGGCGGCGGTCACCGTTGCCGACAGCATCCATCCGGTTCTTTGGATGACGGACTGTCAATCTATTTGGGAACTTATCAAATACCGGCAAGTTTCTCAAAGCAATTGAGAAACTTGCCCTTGCTCGGCATTGCAAAACGCCTATTTCCAAAACTTGCTCGAACAAGATATCGCCTCGCGATTATTCGGGGGGGGGGGTATTCCGTGAGGCGTTCGTTTTTTGAAACTCGCCTTTTGGAAGGCTTTGTTCTCTTTTATATATGAGTATATCAGTTATATTATACACCATTGCTACGTTTCACGTGAAACACGTTGTCGAAAAATCAATCACAAATTTGCAACTATGTACTTATTGAGAATCAATATCAATAAGTCTAGCAATACCTGACCGTTCGCGTGTACGATGGGTCCATCGAAAAAGCGGGGCATCCAAGACTCCGCCCAACGTCTCAACCAACGATGAGAAGGGGACGAAACCATGACCGACCACATCGACACCACGAAGCTCTATTCCGAGAACGGCGCGCCCGTCGCCGACAACAACCATACTCTCACGGCCGGCGAGCGCGGCCCCATGATGCTCCAGGACAACTGGATGATCGAGAAGCTGGCGCACTTCGACCGCGAGGTCATCCCCGAGCGACGCATGCACGCGAAGGGCTCGGGCGCGTACGGCACCTTCAAGGTGACCGGCGACATCAGCCAGTACACGAAGGCGGCCGTGTTTCAGCCGGGTGCCGAGACCGAGGTGTTCGTCCGCTTTTCCACCGTGGCGGGCGAGCGCGGCGCGGCCGACGCCGAGCGCGACATCCGCGGCTTCGCCATGAAGTTCTATACGCCCGACGGCAACTGGGACCTCGTGGGCAACAACACGCCCGTGTTCTTCCTGCGCGACCCTAAGAAGTTCATCGACCTCAACCACGTGGTGAAGCGCGACCCGCGCACCAACATGCACTCGGCGCAGAGCAACTGGGACTTCTGGTCCAGCCTGCCCGAGGCGCTGCATCAGGTGACCATCGTCATGTCCGACCGCGGCATCCCGGCCAGCTACCGCCATATGCACGGTTTCGGCAGCCACACCTACTCGCTCATCGACGAGAACAACAAGCGCACCTGGGTGAAGTTCCACCTGAAGACCCAGCAGGGCATCAAGAACCTCACCGACGAAGAGGCCGCCCAGCTTATCTCAGGGGATCGCGAAAGCCACCAGCGCGACCTGTTCTGCGCCATCGAGCGCGGCGAGTTCCCCAAGTGGACGTTCTCCATCCAGGTGATGGACGAGGAGACGGCGAAGAACTACAAGGAGAACCCGTTCGACATCACCAAGACGTGGAGCCACAAGGAGTTCCCGCTGATCGAGGTGGGCACCCTGGAGCTGAACCGCAACCCCGAGAACTACTTCGCCGAGGTTGAGCAAGCCGCGTTCGCGCCGACGCACCTCGTGCCAGGCATCGGCCTGTCGCCCGACAAGCTGCTGCAGGGCCGCCTGTTCGCCTACGGTGACGCGCAGCGCTATCGCCTGGGCGTGAACCACAACCACATCCCGGTGAACCGTCCGCGCTGCCCCTACGCCGAGTTCCATCGCGACGGCCAGATGCGCGTCGACGGCAACTTCGGCGGAACCATCGGCTACGAGCCCAACAGCTACGGGCAGTGGCAGCAGCAGGCCGATGCGGCCGAGCCGCCGCTGGACCTGTTCGGCCCGATGGACGCATGGGACCCCGCCGACGACGCCACCGACGACACGTTCTACCAGCCGGGCGACCTGTATCGCCTGATGGAGGAGCCGCAGCGCGCCGCGCTCATCGACAATACGGCGCGGAACATGGACGGCGTGACCGAGAACATCCGCCTGCGCCACGCGGCCCACTGCTACAAGGCCGACCCCGAGTACGGCGACCGCCTGGCCGCGGCGCTGGGCGTGGACGCGAACCGCGTGCACGAGCTGGCTCAGATGACCCATGAGGAGCGCATGGCCGCCACCGGACAGCAGGTCCCCGCCCGCAAAAAGGGCGGCGAGGTGAGCGCCTAACCTCTCCGCAACGCGCGTCGGCAGGGGCGTATCAAGAGGATGCACCTCCCTGCCGATGCGCACCCTCGGCGAGGGGTACGTCGATGGCGTTTGAGCGGCGGAGCGCAGGGAATCGGTGCAAAAATCACCGAAGCCCCCCTCCTTGGAGAGCCCGCAGGGCGTCTCGTTGGTTTTGAAATCTCGCGACCTGCGGAAACGCATGCGGCATGCGAAGACGGGCATGCGGAGGGACCTTGGTGGGCGGCCCGGGCGGGGGGACGTCGGTGATTTTTGCACCAAACGCAGGATTCTCAATGCTAAACCACCGTTGGCATGCACCCGGCCATGTTGTCATCCTGAGCGGAGGCGGCGAAAGCCGCCGGAGTCGAAGGATCCCGTGCGGCGGCAGCCGAGGCGCCTCCGGCTGCCGCCGCGTATGAAAGCTTGCGGCTTCTTTACTCGCTGCGGCGAAGACGTGCGCGCGCTGCCGTGAGTACGCCGGCGGCGGCGAGTGCCAATCCCGCCAGGGCGATGCCCGCATCGCCGTCTCCCGACTTGGGGAGCTCCTTGACGGTGGGACCTACGTTGCCGGAGGGCTGGGCACCGCTCGCATCGCCGTCGGCGATCTCCGCCTTCTGCTCGAACACGGCGAAGGGCGACAGCTCGTCCACAGACATGCTCGCGCGCTCGTCCCGTACGACAACCTTCGTCGCTTCGAGCGCGCCGTCGGCCTTTTGGTGCACCATCCAAACCGTCTCGCCCTCGTGATCGGCGTCGACCGACAACGACACGGAAAGCGTACCGTCGAACGGGACGTCCTCGCCCGACGTCGCATCGACCACCGACACGTTCGCGCCGACGAGGAACGTTCCCACCTGGTCGGATGCCGTCGCGAGCTTCGCAACCTGCTCGTCAGCAAGAGCCGAGAGCGCAATGGAAGCCTGCGTGTCCGCGAGAAACGCCCCCGAAACCCCGGCCTGCGTTCCGTCAAGCTCGGCCGTCAACGTGCGCTCCTCGTAGGAGGGCTCTTCTTCCGGCAAGTCCACCGTCACGCTCATGGTGTCGCCCGCAACGTCGTTCACCGTCAGGGAGATGCCGGAGTCCACGCGCTCGTCGGGCGTTTCGCAGCCGTCGTAGAGCGAAAGCGGCAGAAGGCCGCCCTCCCAGTTGAATTGCGTGCAGAAGACGTTGTTGAAGAAGGGGCGGGATATGAGCGGGTAGCCGTCGTTGTACTGCGTTCCCTCCGGGTAGACGGGCATGATGCCCGGCCGGTGATCCACCGTGTTGACGGTGTTCGCCATGGTGTTGTTTTCGATGCCTGTTTTGCGCTCGTCCACGACTCCCTGATCGATATGCCACACCACGATGCCGCCCGTTTCGTTGTAGTATTCCGGCCTTTCCTTGTGGCGCTCTGCGCGGTAATAGGCTGTCAGCCCCCTGTCGAAGCTCTCGAACTGGCGGTTCTCCACCAGATAGTACTCGTCGGGCGAGTTCGTCGGAATGCGCAGGCATTGGTATCCCTCGTCGCTCCAGAACGTGGACACGTCGTAGGTGCCGTCGGCGGTCACGTCCACGGGCGTGACGTAACCCAACTCCGCCAGACAGTACGGATCCAAACCCACCGGGGTGAACACCGACGTGCCGTTTTCCTCGTATCTGCCCCAGCTGCCGCCCGCCATCAAGCTGATCGCATTGACGTCGTACTTGATCCAGGGGAATTCTTCGATGGTCCCTCCGCTGGTGGAGGAGTAGTTGATGTCGTACAGATCGGGAAGCCCCAGGTAGTGACCCAGTTCGTGCGCCACCGTGCTGAAAGACATCGGCTGGGCGGGGAACTGTCCTTCGACTTTGAAGGTTTCGCCCATGGTGATATAGGAGTCGAACTCGATCCCTTTGATCGTTTCGGGTTCGAAGTTGTCTTTGTCCATGCTGGACAGATCCCACTGAAAGCACCACTGAGCCGGCACGTTTTCGCCTGCCGAGGCTTCGTATCCTGCCACGATGAACAGCAAGCACGCCTCATCTCTGCTCAGTTTGCCGTCTCCGTTCACGTCGTAGGCGGCGAAGTCGATGTACTCGGACGCCTTCGTAAGGGCCTCCACGTACATCGCGCGAAGATCGGCGGCCTCGGGGCTTTTGAAGTCGGGGCTGCGCCAGTTGCCGTGATTTCGATCAAGGGTCACGTGGATGATGCCGTCTCCGGCTGCGTCGTACTGGTTGGTATTGGTCTTGCCGTCTGGTCCGACCACGTCATAAGCGCTCGTCTCCGTTGTTGCGGGCACCCAAGAGAACTTGCTGTTCGACATAGTGGCGTAGAAGTTGGTGATGCTGTTTCCGCTGCCGTAGAGCCGCTCGTGCCAATCGTACTCGTCGTTGTAGCGCTGTTCGGCTGCGGTCCACTGCGCCTTGTTGCCCTTCGAGTCAGTGTAATTGATAGTGGCGTCGGGTCCGTCGGGGCTTTCGAACCCGATGACGATGGTGATGAGCGGCAGCGAGGTCTTGGTCTGCACTGCCGAGTTCAAGCTGTAGGCGTTCGCGTTGGACGACCCGTGCGCGGCTTCGATGTCGTCGAGTGTCAGCACCTCGCTCGTCTCGTGCGTCTGGCCGGTGTAGGCGGACCCGTTCAGCGCGGCGTAGGCCGTCTTACCCGCGTCGTCCGCCAAGGCGGCGGGCGTCAGCGCGTCCTCCGGTGCGACGCCGTCGGCGCGCGGCCCGAACGCGAAACCGAAGTCCGCTTCCGTCACGTAATACCACGCCTGGTCGAGTGGGTTCTTCTGCACAAGGAAGCCGTCGGTCGTTCGGACGTAGTGGAAGTACTCGTCGCCGCGTTGGCCGGCTTGGAAGGTCGCGCCATCGGGCTGCGTGTAGCTTTGCTCCACCTCCAGTGCTGGCCCGGCGAAAGCCGCGGTGGGCGCAAGGCAAAGCGCGATCGCCACGGCAAGGAGGGGGAAGAGGGGGAACGTGCGCTTTTCGAAACGGGTTGTCTTGCGTGCTTCTTGTTGCATGGTGCTCCCTTTTCGATGGGTTTTACGGTGCGGCATCAGCCATTTCACAACAATTATCGAGCAAGGATACATCATGGCGCGGTTCGATTCGGGGAGCGCTCGCGAGGTGAGGCGTTCGCGCCGCCGTTTGCGTCGTTCATGCGGGGGGCGAAGGGTTGCTCGGGGGCAGGGTGCTCCTAGGGGCGCTACGTCGTTCATGTCGCGTAGGTTACAGTTTGGGACAAATTCGAAGACGTCGCAGAAACAATCCCTACTATTTCGCTGGAAGCATACGTATGCATGGATGCGCATGGGCGCGGGTAGATCGTCGAGCGGTGCGCATCGAACAGGAGAATGAGAGGCTGCTTATGGGGCGTTTGGGCAGAAGACTGCGTGAGAAAACGGCAAAGGCGGGTTCGGTCGCGCTGGCCGTTGCGTTGACGATGTCGTTGGGCGGCACGGCGCTCGCCTTTGCCGACGAAACGGACGAGGACGCCTCGGTCGGCCTCCCGGCCGAGATCGACGGGCAAACCGCCGCAGACGACCCGACGGCAGCGGACGATCGGCCCGAGGCGGACGTTCCGGCCGAAACCGACGGTCAGGACTCTTCCCAGCCCGAGGCCCTTCTCGCCAGCGAGCAGGCGGGCACCCCGTTGGAGGCCGACGTGGGCACGCTGGCCCTCACCACGCTGTACGTGTCATCCACCGGCGACGATACCGTAGGCACCGGCGAGGCTTCGGCTCCGTACGCGTCGCTTGCGAAGGCGGTCGCCGTGGCGTCGTCGGGGTCCACCATCGTCGTCATGGACGACATCGTCGCCACCGGGTGCGCCCGCATAACGGACAAGGACCTCGTCATAACGAGCGCGACGTCCACGCCGGTGACCATCACCCGCGGAGATGGTTTCGCCGTCATACGCGACACCGCCCGAAGGTGGTACAACCCGGCGATGATCGAGCTGACGGGCGATACGAACGCCACGATTTCCAACATCATCTTGGACGACGCGGGGAAGTACCAAGGAACGCTGTTCACCGCCCAAGACACCGCGGGCGGCAGCTCGGGCGCCGAGAACTCCATGAACACCGAGCGCGTCCAAGACGCGATAGTGGCGCTGTACGCCGTCAACGCGGGCTCGTTGACGCTCGACAACGCGCAACTCAAGAACTACGGCGGCCTGTCCGCCATCCGCGCGACCAACCCGAACGCGCGCGTGAACATGACCAACGGAAGCACGATAACCGTGGACTCTCCTTCGTACGGCACCGGCAACAGCAGGAAGGGCGGCGTGTGGCTCCAGGGAAACAGCGTGACCTTCGAGATGCAGAGCGGAACTTCGATAACCAACCTGTACAGCTACGCGATCTTCCCCGAGGGCTCGACGGTGAACATGAACGGAGAGCTCTCCCGCAACCACTCCACGGCCCTTGCGAGCAACAGCGGAAACGTCGTCATCGGGCCCGACGGCGTGGTCGCGAACAACTCCGGCGGCAACACCGGCGGCGGCGTGTACGCCAACACGGGCTCGACGCTGGTCGTCAAAGGCAAGATCGTCAACAACTCCGGCAGCGGACGCGGCGGCGGCCTGTACGTTCAAGCCAACGGCACGCCTTCCACGGCCACGCTCGAGGAGGGTGGGGAGATATCGGGCAACACGAGCTTGGCCCCCGGCGCCGGCGTGAACGTCGACCAGGCGTCGAACTTCGTCATGAACGGCGGAACCATCACCGGCAACAGGGCGCTGGGCAACACCGGCAGCGGCGTGTACCTCAGGCGCGGCGCGCAGTTCGTCATGAACGGCGGGAGCCTGCTCGGCAACGGCTCGAGCGCGTCGACGAAGGGCAAGGACATCGCCCTCCAATCCGAGTCCACCAGTTGGGGCCGCATGGGATCCGTCACGTTGAACAGCGACGCCCCGACGACGGTGGGCCCCGACCAGGTGTACTACGAAGACGAGAAGAAGTGCGTCTACTACGCGGGCGGCAACGACAAGCTGACCGTGGGCGACTTGAACGCTGCGGGCAGGACGGCGATAAAGGCCGACGTTGCCGCCGCCGGTCTCACGTACCTCGAATCCATGGTGGTCAGGCCGGAGTACGAAACCACCGACCTGGAGATCACGAAGCCGTCTGCGGCCAACGCGACGGACCCGTTCTACGCGGCCGTCGTGGAGACGGACGCCTTGGGCGTTCCCGTGGGAACCTATTCCTACCATATGGTGGGCGTGGCGCCTTCGGGGAACCTTTCGGTTTCGATTCCCTCGTCGACGTCTGCGGCGGGGCATGCGGTCGCCATCGCCCAGGCTCCGGGCCCGGTTATCACCAAGCAGCCCGAGGACGCGAGCGTGCTCTACAACGAAACGGCCACCTTCGAAGTGGCGGCGGAAGCGCCGTCCGGCACGGTGAGCTATCAGTGGCAGAAGTCGACCGACGGCGGTGTGACGTGGATCGACGTTGTCGGCGCGAACGCGGCGACCTACACGACGCCGGCGCTGATCGACACGGACAACGGGAACCTCTACCGTTGCGCGGTTGCCTGCAGCGCCGTGAACATAACGCTGCATAGCGACGCCGCCTCGCTTGCCGTTTCGCTTCCCATATCCGTTTCGCCCAGCAGCACGTTCGAGCAGGGGAAGGCTCCCGACACCACGGTGACCGTGGGCTCCTCTTTGTCGGTGAAGGCCAGCCTCAACTTGGACGAGGTCATCTTGGATGGAGCCGTGTTGACGGAGGGGACGGATTACACGTCGGCGGACGGATCCATCATCATCAACCTGCCGGCAAGCTACCTGAACACGCTGGCGGTGGGCACGTATACGCTGGAGGTCACGACCAAGAACGCTCCGTACGAGGGGCTGTCGGCCCGCACGGACCTCACGGTGATTCCGGCGATCACGCCCCCCGGCAACGACATCACCGGACCCGGCGAGGATGTTCCCCAGCCCGGTGGCGGCACCGGCGATCCAACGGTCCCGCCGTCTGCGGGCGGCGCCCCTAGCGGCAAGACCGCTCCGCTGATGCCCGTAACGGGCGACGGCGCGGCCGTGCTTCCCTTGGCCGTTGCGGCGTTCGTCTCCGGCCTGGTCGTTTGCGCCGGTGCGCTCTTGGCCAGAAGGGCAAGGCGCTCCGCCAAGTAGCGAACGAACCGGCCTGCAACCAGGCTGACCGAGCCGACCAGGCTTGGGTAAAACCGAATCGCCCCCGCTTCCCGAGCCGACGAAAGGTTCGAGAAGCGGGGGCTTTTTTGCGCGCTGCGCCGTACAAGCCGGGGTGGTGCAACCCTTCGAGGCTCGTTGTGGCTTTTCCGAAAAGCAATCGATCTTCCGAAAAAAAGACACTCGGGCCGATGTGCCTAACGATGCGTGACGATGCCGGCTCTCTGCAAATTGAAGGCCCCGCGACTCCTTTCTACCATGGGAACCAAGCACGAAGCCGAACGAGTCTTCGGTGGATGCAAGGTTCGTACAGCGAGGAGAAGGAGGAGCTGCCCCATGTGCTTCAGATCGTCATCGGCAGGTTTCGAGAAAAAGTGCCCGAAATGCGCAACGCCTTACGAGGGCGATGCTACGGTGTGCCCGAAGTGCGGTGCCGCGCTTCCCGCCGCCAGGGCCGCGGGTGCGCCGGGCGCGCCCGCGGCGCCGGGAGCGCCGAAGGCCCCCGCGGCTCCGGGAACGTCGGGCCGGTAGCCTCGCGAAGGGCGTGGCGTGCGCGGGTTCGGGCCCGCGTGGTAGGGGAGCGTCGAAGAGGAAGGCCGCACCGCGGCCGGAAAGAAGGAAGGGTATGAGCGTAGAGGCGAAGAAAGCCCAGATCAACCAAACGGGTCGCGCATGGGTGGTGGCCACCATCGCCATCATCGCGTCCATTTTGATCTCGGCTAACAGCAACAAGCTGCCCGCCACCATGTCGCTGGTCATTCCGGCGTTGGGTATCGATACGGGCACGGCCGGCAACATCATGTCGTTGAACGGCTACGTGGGTTTCGTGCTGGCGTTCGTGGCCGCCAGCATCATCATGAAGTTCGGAACGAAGAAATCGACGCTCATGGTGCTGGCATGCGCGGTGGTCGGTGCCGTTATCAGCGCGTTCGCCACCGACTACATCGTCTTGGTTGTCGGCCGCCTTATCGAGGGCGTGGGTTACGCCTGCATCGGAACGGTCATCCCGGTGCTGTTCTCGGAGTGGTTCCCCCCGTCCAAGCGCGGCGTTCCCATGGGCATCTTTTCCGTATGGGTGCCGCTGGGCTCCATGTTCATCATGGGCACGTCCGGTTTCTTCTTCAACGAGGCCGATCCCGCCAGCTACCATGCCGTGTTCTGGTTCGTCGCCGCGCTGCTGGCCGTTATCACCGTGGTGTGGGCGGTGGCCGTGCGCAATCCCCAGGTGTCCTACCTCGAGCAGGAATCCGGCCCGAACGCCGAGAAGCCCAAGGTTTCCGAAGGCTTCAAGAGCCTGTCCTGCTGGGTTGCCATGGTGGCGTTCGCGGCGTTCGCTTTGGGCACCGCCTGCGTCATGAACTTCGAGACGCTTTACATGGTGCAGACCATGGGCATGGACCAGGCGTCTGCGAACGGCATGCTGAACGTGGCGAACATCGCCGTGGTCGTCGGCGGCATCGGCATCGGCTTCGTCATGAACGCCGTCAAGAGCAACAAAGGGCGCCTGGGCATCTTGGTGGTTTGCTCGGCCGTGCTCGGCGCCAGCTTCGCCATGGCCTACACGGTGAGCGACGCGATGCTGGTTCCCTGGCTTATCGTGTTCGGCCTTTCCAACGGCGTGGTCCCCGCCATCTTCTTCACCATGGTGGCCGAAATCGCCCCGCGCCCGGCGTTGGCCAGCGTGTCGTCCACGCTCATGAGCTGCGGACAGTGCGTCGGCGGCATCCTGTTCGGCATTGTGGGCGCCGTGGTGACGGCTGCCGGTTGGGCGGCGTGCACCGGGCTGCTCGCGGGCGTGGGACTCGTGCTGTTCCTGGGGTCGTTGGCCTTGTTTCTGGTCCTGCGCGCCCGGGACAAGAAGCGAGATGATGCCGCTGTTCAATAGGGGATTTCAATTCTTCGCAAGACGAGTGCAGCGAATCAAGAGGTAAGGAGAAGGTTATGGAATTCAAAAACGATCTAGGCAAGCCGTGGAAGTTCCAGGACGGCGACTTCACGGTCGTGCGCTCCTCGGTGTGGTCGCCCCCGGGGTGCCATCCGGTGGGGTGCGGCATCAAGATCTACGTGGACAAGGACGGCCGCCTGGACCATATCGAGGGCGACGAGAACGACCCGATCACGCACGGCCGCCTGTGCCCGCGGTGCCTGGCGCTGAAGGACTACGTGTACAACCCGTCGCGCGTGGTCTACCCCATGCGGCGCGCGAAGGAGGAGCGCGGCAACGCCGACGCTTGGGAGCGCTGCACGTGGGACGAGGCGCTCGACCTCATCATGGACAACTGGAAGCGTCTGACCGAGCAGCACGGCCGCGAGACCATGGCCATCTTCGTGGGCACCGGGCGCGACGGCATGCTGTCGCAGGACTTCCAGCTGAGCATCTTCCGCACGCCGAACCTGGCGTACACGCAGTCGGGCTACGCCTGTTACCAGCCGCGCATGACGGCCTCGAACATGGTGCTGGGCGCGCTGTACCCCGAGCTCGACTACGCCGGCGGTCTTCCCGGAGGCTACGACGACCCGCAGTACCAGGTGCCCGAGCTCATGATCCTGTGGGGTAAGATGCCCCTGGCGTCGAACCCGGACGGGTTCTTCGGCCATTCCGTCATCGACCTCATGAAGCGCGGCGCGAAGCTCGTGACCATCGACCCGCGCGTGAACTGGCTGGCCACGCGCTCGGTGGTGCAGCTGCGCCTGCGCAACGGCACCGACGCGGCGCTGGCCATGGCGCTGTGCAACATCATCATCAGCGAGGACCTGTACGACCACGACTTCGTGGAGCGCTGGTGCTACGGCTTCGACGAGTTCGCCGAGCGCGTGGCCTACATGACGCCGGAAAACGCCGCCAAGATATGCGAGATCCCCGTCGAGGACATCTACCGCGTGGCGCGCATGTACGCCGCCGCCAAGCCGGCGTCCATCGCCTGGGGCCTGGCGTTCGACCAGAACACGAACGGCATGCAGGCGGGGCACTGCGTGCTGAGCATGATCTGCCTGACGGGCAACCTCGATGTGCCGGGCGGCAACGTGGTGGCCGACCTGTCCATGCCGGAGGACCTGACGAGCGAAGCGGCTGCGGGCGGTGCCGAGGACTTCAACGACACTCGCTCGTTCATCACCGAGGGCTGGTACCAGATGACCGAGGAAGAGCGCGGCAAGGCGCTCGGCATGGACAAGTACCCGCTGTACTGCAACCAGATCACGGGCGCCCAGGCCGATTGCGTGCTCGATGCGCTCGAAACGGAAGAGCCCTATCCCGTTCGCATGGCATGGGTTGCCAACAGCAACCTCATCGCCCCCACGAACTCCGCCGAGCCCACCCGCTGGCATGCCGCCATGGTGAAGTCCATCGAGTTCGCCTTCGGCACCGACTGCTTCATCACGCCCACCATCCAGGCGGTGTGCGATGTGTTCCTGCCCATTACCACCGTCGCCGAGCACGACGGCGTGAACCGCACGCACTACGGCGCGGCCTCCATCACCACCGGCTGCGGCAACAAGGCCGTCACCGTGGGCGAGGCAAAGTGCGACCTGGAGATATACTGCCTGCTGGCCGAGCGCATGGCCGCGATGTTCCCCGACGACCCCAAGGCCTGCTTCGCGCACGAGAAGTACCCCGACTACCACGACTACCTGAACAAGAACCGCCTGGAGGGCCGCCACGACTTCGAGGACGTGAAGCAGCTCGTCAAATTCAAGCGCGCCGTCTACTATCGCAAGTACGAGACGGGCAAGCTGCGCCCCGACGGCCAGCCCGGCTTCCTCACGCCCACGGGGCGCGTGGAGCTGTGGTCGTCGCAGTACAACGACAACGGCATGGACCCGCTGCCGTACTACTACGAGCCGGACTTGAGTCCGCGCATCCCCGAAAAGACGGCCGAGGACTTGAACCTCAAGAAGAACCCCCGCATCTCCGACGAGCTGGACGCGAAGTGGCACGAGCGCGACCTGTCCCACGAGGAGATCATCGAGAAGTACCCGTTCATCCTGTCCACGGGGCACCGCCGCTACTCGTCGTTCCATAGCGAGCACCGCCAGATCGCCGTGCTGCGCGAGATCGACCCGAACCCCATGCTGGAGATCAACCCCGCCGACGCCGAGAGGCTGGGCCTGGCCGACGGCCAGTGGTGCGAGATCGAGAACATGTTCGGCAAGGCCAAGTACAAGGCCCGCCTCATGCCCACCATCAAGCAGGGCCACGTGGAGGCCGACCACGGGTGGTGGTTCCCCGAGCAGGACGGCAGCGAGCCCAGCCTGTTCGGCGTGTGGCAGTCGAACTGCAACGACCTGGTGCCCATGCACCACAACAATGCGCTCGGATTCGGCGCCCCCTACAAGAGCGCCTGCTGCAACGTCGTTCCCCTGAAGGAGAGCTACGACGTGGACATGAACGCGTTCGCCGAGAAGTTTGGAAAGCTGGTGTAACCATGCCTAAATACGCGCTTTTGATCGACTACGAGTACTGCACGGGCTGCCAGTCCTGCGAGGTGGCCTGCAAGGAGGAGCATAACTTCCCCGTGGGCAAGTGGGGCATCCGCGTGCTGGACGAGGGTCCCTGGCAGAAGGACGACGCCAAGGACGAGGGCAGCTGCTTCAACTGGAACAAGATACCCGTGCCCACCGACCTGTGCGACCTGTGCGCGAGCCGCGTGGAAGACGGCCGCGAGCCCGTGTGCGTGCACAACTGCCTGGGCGACTGCATGCGCTTCGGCACCGTCGAGGAGATGGCGGCGGAGCTGGCTCGGAAACCGAAGCAGGTTCTGTGGGCTCCCACCGACTAAGCGGGCATCTTCGTATATCCTAAGCGGACGTTCGCATCCCCGGTCTTGCACGAGGCCGGGGATGCGGGGGCGCCCGGCACGCCTTTCGGGGCGCGTGCCAACGTAAGGAGGGGCTATGGAGGCACAGGGGAAGTCGGCGGCGGTGCCGACTGTCTTGAACGTTGTGGGCATTCTGGCGCTGTTCTGCACCATGAGCGAGTTCGCCATTCTAACGCCTTCGATAGCGGCGTTCTCCCATCATTTCGCGGACACGAGCATCACCACCATCATGTTCGCGAACAGCATCACCGGCATCGTGTCCGTGCCGGTGAGCATCTTGTCGGGCGCGGTGCTGCACCGCATAGGGTTCAAACCGGCTGCCGTCATTGGCATCTTGGTCATGTCCGTGGGCGGCGCGTTCCCGTTCCTCATGCCGGATATCACGGACTACGCGCCCGTCATCGTTTCGCGCGTTATCGTGGGTTTGGGCCTGGGCGTCATGTTTCCGGTGGGCAACGCCACCATCATCGCGTTCTTCGACGGCGAGCAACGGTCGCGGTTGCTGGGGCTTGGTATAACCATACAGTTCGTGTTCAACCTGCTGTACACGACGGTGGCCGGCTACCTGACCGAGATCGGCTGGAACTACTCGTTCCTCGCGTACCTCATCGGTTTCGGGCCGCTGGTCGCGGCGTTGGCGTGGATGCCGGAGGCAAAGCCGCTCGTCGCCGCGCAGCGCCAGCGCAGCCGGCAGGCGAGCAAGGGCCCCAAGGAGAAGGTACCCCGGGCCATTTGGGGCTACGCGCTGTTCGCGCTGGCCGCATGGACGTGCGTGGTCACGGTGCAGGTGGTCACGTCGACCATCCTGGACGTGCGCGGGCTGGCCGGTCCGGGCGAAGCGGCGCTGGTCATCAACTGCTGCGGCGTCGGCACCATCCTGTGCGGGCTGCTGTTCCCGTATCTGGTGAGGCTTTTCAAAACCAGGTTGTTCGGCGTCTCGGCGTTGCTCGTGGTCGTGGGCATCGTTCCCTGCTTTCTTGCCGACAACCCGTTCGTGTACGCGCTCGGCGTATTCGTGCTCGGGTTTGGAGGTTCGGCCTTCTTCACGGCTGCCCAGAACGCCACCGGCAACATCGCGCCGAAAAGTCGCGTGCCGTTCGTGAGCGGCGTTATGACCTCGATGATGAATCTGGGGCCGTTCATCGGTCCGTATTTGTTCGCCGCTTCGGTCGCGGCCGTTCCGTCGCTTGGCAACGACGCGGTGTTCCCCGTGCTCATCGCGCTTGGCGCGATCGTGGCAGCGGTGGGGCTCGTTCATCCCATGAAGGCGCTGAACGTATCCTGCGCACCAGAAAAAAGCGAAGCTTGCGCGGCGGACGCCCGATCGGAATCGCGGTGATCGCGCCATGACCCGCTGCGCGTTCGGTTGCATCCACTGCGGCAAATGCGGTCCCGCGTCCCGCGAGGGCATGGTGAAGCCGAACCCGTCCGGCTACTGCGCGTTCTGCAAGACGCAGAACGCCGCCGACGCGACGACGTGCGCTTTATGCGGCAAGCCGCTGCCTCGTGCGCCCGGCGTCCGAAAGGATGCGGCCCCTTTGCGATAACGAGCTAGGGTTTCGGCGAAGCGGGCTTGAGCGGCGTGTCGAGCAGTTTGTACAGCTCGCGCGGAATGGCGTTGGCCAACCAGGTGCACAGCTCTTCGAGCGTGGCGTCGTAAGCGCCGTAATGCCATTTGGGAAGAAGATGCACCTCCAGCTCGACGGTGGCGTCCACTTGGAACTTCAGACGCTCGGTGAGCTGGCGATGGTGGTAGTCGGTCAAAGTCTCTACCAGCGTTTTCCTGCGCAAGCGCGGCGCGTAATTGTCGATGGCGTTGTAGTCGTCCGACTTGGCCACGTTGCTGTAGAACTCGCTTCGCTCGGCGATGATGGTTTCCGAGATGTAGTATCCTTCGCGCCACGGAAGCGTCCGTCCGATCTCGTTCGCGCCTTTCGAGTAGGCGAAGTTCAAGTGCCACTGCGGAATGGCGAACTTGTCCGTGAAGTATCGGTAGAACGTCGCGCGGGATATATGGGCTTCGCTGCATATCTGGGTGACGGTTATCTTGTCGAACGGCACGTTGCGCATGAGCGTGTCCAGGGCATCGAATATGCCCATCTTGGTTTTGAAGTCTTCCATCAACGAAGAAGCCGGTTCGTCCATATCAGCCCTCCCCCCTTAACCGATATGACCATGCGGCCATTGTAGCATTGATCTTCCGAAGCGCTTCCGGGCGAAACGTGAGACAGATAGGATGATCTGTCTCACGCGCGTGCGTTGCCGGTCTGTTCGGCTCATGGGCTTGGGACGATGCGAAGGGCGGCGGGGCGGCGCGCGGCGTGCTCGCATTGCGGTAGCACGGAATTCGACGAAAGCCAGGCGCAGATCAACACGGCGGGGCTTACGTTCTTCGACCTCGACTGGGCTAACCGCAGCGCCACCGTGCCCACCTGTAGGCAGTGCGGGCATATCGAGCGGCTCCTTTCACGGATCACCGGCTTCCCACCTGAGCGCAGACGATATGAGTAGAGCAACGTGAGCCCCTACTCGTGCAGGTATTCACTTTCCGTGGGTCGGGGCCGATACTAGGCTCATCTACTAACCCGCGGCGACCGGCCAGGTTGCCACATGCACGGAAGGGGCTCACTCATGTCCTATGTTACTTCAATTGGCCTTGACGTACACGCTCGATCCATCACGGCCGTAGCTTTCTCCATAGCGACCGGGGAGGTCGTCTCCAAAAGGTTTGGCTACTCCCCGGAAGAAGTGGCCCCGTGGATACTTTCTTTCGAGAAGCCCAAAGCCGTATACGAATCGGGGTCACGGGGTTTCACCTCGTGCGGGCTCTTCGGGGCGTGGGCGTTGATTGCGTGGTCGGAGCCGTCTCCAAGATGCACAGACCGGCCTCTGACAAACGGAGGAAGAACGACCGCAACGACGCCGAGTTTTTAGCCCGACAGCTCGCGGCGAGAAACATCGTGGAGGTGTTTGTCCCCGACAAGGAGACCGAGGCCGCAAGAAACCTGTCTCGCGTCCTCGAAGACATACGCCAAGACCTCACGCGCGCCAAGCACCGCCTCACCCATCCGCTTATAACGCACGGGCACGTCTGGAACGAGGTTGACCCCGAGGGCAGGCGGCGCGGCGCGTGGACCCGTGCCCACTGGGAATGGATGCGCTCGATAGAGCTTTCCGAGCCCGCCGCGCAAGAATCTCTCGACTACTACGTGTCCGAGGTGCGCCATATCGAGGCGCAGAAAAAGGCGATAGAGAAAAGGATCGCGCTGCATGCGCAAAAAGACCGATGGCGAGGGCGCGTGGAGGCGTTTCGATGCATGAAGGGCATAGAGACCGCGACGGCGTTTTCGCTCGTGGCCGAAGCGGGCGTGTTCTCCCGATTCGACTCCGCGCGCGCTTTCTCGTCGTGGCTCGGGCTCGTGCCGAGCGAGCACTCCTCGGGGGAGCGTATCGCGCGTGGCTCCATCACCAAGGCCGGCAACTCCCATCTGAGAAAGCTTCTCGTGGAGGCTTCCTGGCACTACACGCGCGCAACCAAGGAGCGCAAACGGGGGCTTTACGACGATGCCGTGCCGATGCCCGTGGCCAACCATGCGGCTGCCGGGGTGAAAAGACTCGTAGAGCGGCGGGAGCACTTCGTCGAGATGCGCAAGCGGCCCGTGGTGGCCAACGTCGCGACGGCGCGCGAGCTCGCCTGCTGGGTGTGGGCTCTCGGGTGCATGTGCGAAGGGGCGCTCGACTGACCGAGTGCGGGGCGAACCCATAGCGGTCTTTCCCCGAGGGCCAACGCAATCGACTGGTCGTTGGATGCGATCCCAGATTCTTTTTGTGGGCACCGGATACCCGGTACGCCCGAAGACAGACTCTTCTTTGTTGAAGGTGCGCGCATCCAGCCGTTGCAACGAAATGCGAAGCCAGGGCGGCGAACATACAAGGCGCTACAAAGCACTGTTGCCGTCAGGCATCCTGCAAGCCTCTTGCCGCCAACCCGCGAATATTAAACTGCGAATACGAGCGTCGATGTAAGACACAACCGTCGCGAAGGCCCACTCGGGCGAAGATAGATAGACCCAGATCGGGAAGAATTTCTCGGTCTGGGTCATTATTGCCTCTTGACAAGGCTCTACTCATATTAAAAAAGAGGAGAAACTGTAGTTTCTCCTCTTTCAACAGGGCATATAATACCATAAATCCCGTTTAAAGTCGAGTCGTGCATACCTGCGCGGTTCGCGGTATAACCCGATGCGAGGTGATGCGCATGGGTTTCGATCTGTCGATTCCGCCGCAGTTGCAAGGGGCCGCTGCACGGGAGGATATGGCTGTTTGCAACAAGGCCACAGCGAAGTACGGGCTGCGGTTGACCGAGCAGCAGGCGTTGGGGCTCGTGCAGCGACGCGGCGAGGCGCTGCGCGCGACGGGACGCGTGGAGTTCGGGCGCGGCGTGATTCGCGAGTTGGTGCTGGGGTTCTGCGACTCCCCCTATCTTTCGCAGGAGAATTACGAGGAAACGATCGCCGACGTGCAGGACGTGTTCTACCGTCGCAAGGAAGACTCTGAAGTCGGGGAAGCCATGTCCGACGACGACCTGGTGGTGGCGTTGCGCTACGCGTTCGATCACGAGGCGGGCGGGTCGACCGACGTGCTGGCGGATATGCCGCTTGCGGCGCTTCGCGCGCATGTCGAACGCGGGCGGGCCGGCGACTACGACGAGAAGACGCAGAACGAGGAGTTCGAAGAGGAGGCAGCCCGTGACGGAGCCGAAGAGCGCGTGCGCGACGAGCTCAGCCGCGCGTACGATGACGAGCGGTGGAAGCGGCCCGGCAACGACTACGCCGCCGGTTTCTACGATGGATACAACGAGCTCTACCGTATCGGTTTCGACTCCAACAGCCGCATCGGAGGTTCGTCCCTTGGCTGATACAGCGGGCGCGGGGGATGCAGGCACGGTAGCGCCCGTTGCCGGGGCGGCGCACGCGGGCGGCGATCTGCGGCAGGTCGAGCGCGGGGCCTACGGGGGTTCGGCAGCGCCTTCGGCGGTGACGGTTGCCGGCTCGGCGACAGGCGCTGCCGAGCGCGGGGCCGCCGGAGCGGCGCTCTCCGCGCCTGCGGACGAGGCGGACTTCCAGGCGGGGCTCTGGCAGGTGCTGGCCAAGCAGGTGGCGCTCTACACGCTGGGCGAGAGCAGCTCGCTTCCCGAATACGACGCCCACCGGTTGCTCGCCTCGACGTGCTTCGTGCTGGGCGTCGACCCCGACGATCCGGATCCCTCCCTCATGCGGGTCATCGTCGCCGAAGGCGTGGAGGCAACGTTCGAGCGGGAGGTTCGCCTTGTCGAGCGCGAGGCGGAGCGCACGGACGGTCTGTGGCGGGAGGTCGCCCTTACTACGCTGCTGCTGGAGAGCGTCGCTTTGAAGGACACGCTGGAGAGCTTGCGCGGTTTCCGATCGCGCTATGCGCCGCGATTCTTCGCGCACGAGATACCGGCCGACATCGACTATCCGCTGGCGGAACCCGTGCCTGAAGCGGTGCAAGGCGTGCGGTACGTGAACGCGTACCTCGAGCGGCTTTTGATGGAGAACCGCTTCCTGCAGAGGTTCGATCTGGAACGCTGCAAGGGCGTGCTGCGCGCCGTGCACCCCGATTACGGCGAGCTTATCCTCAACCTGTTCGAGCCGGTGGCAACGAACGCCGTTGGCTGCGCGCTTGCCGGATGCGACGTGCGGAGCCTGCGGATGGATGATGCGGGTTACGCGCGCATGGCAACATCGTTGCAGGGGAAGCCGGCGCGGCAGGTGCGCGGCGAGCTGGAGGCCGCCGCTCTGCGCGCATGTGGCGAGGTCGGTTTGCGCGCGCCTGACGACGGACCCGTGCGCGGCTACGTGGAGAAGTTCGCGTCCCGCTTGGCACCGCGGTTGCGCAATGCCCTTGCGCACGACGCGCTCGCGGGCGTGTTCGTGCGCTGGTAGTTTTACCCGGAGATCAAGCGGGACATGCGGACCGGGTCCGCCTCAAAATCCGCTCTCGGTGACCTTTTCTGCTAAAAAATCACGTTTGGGGCTTCGGCGCGTGCTCTGCGGTTCGCCTTTGCGGCGCGACTGCACGAAACGATGTCGGCCGGCTTTCAGGCACGCGAACCCGGCCATCGGCTCGCCACGCCTTGGGTGAGGTGGCGCGCGGTGATCTCGGTGAGGGGCTTGAGGGCCGCGAGCAGCGTGGCGCGCGTGGCGGGGTTGATGCGCTTGGCGGCTTCCGCCACGCGCGCGATGGCCTTCGCGCCGCCGCTCAGCAGGTCGGAGGCGTCCTGCGCGCCCGATGCCTCCACGGCTTCGAAGAACGCGTCCACCACCACGGCCGCCTCTTCGTCGCTGAACCCGGCCAGCCACTCCGTGAGCACGGAATCGGTGAGTTGCGCGCCGTCGGTCAGGGAATCCAGATAGACGAAATCGTCGCCTGCCACCTCCCAGGTGAACACGCTGTGCTGGTCGATTCCCTTGGCAGTGCTCTTTACCACGCGTGGTGCCGCATGCGATTCCATGAGCATGCCGATGATCGAGTCTTGCGGCACGGTGCGGTGGATGCGGTTTTCGAGCGTCGCCCAGTCGCCGGGCTCGAACGTGCCGGCTTTGAACCCGGGGCCGTCGTGGGTGTACACGCGCTCTATGCGGTCCTGCACGGTAGGGGAAGATTTCAACGCGGCGTACGCGGCCAAGTTCCCGCCCTTCGAATGGCCGCCCACCATCAGGCGCTTCACCGGTCGCGACGCGACGGCTTGCAGATAGCGCGCGGCCTGCTCCTGCGCGGGAACGGGGGAGGTGTAGGCCATGTTGAAGTTCTCGCGCCAGCCGGTGAGCGAGGTGTCCGTGCCACGGAAGCCCACATAGGCGAAATCCTTGCGGTAAACGAACGTCATGGCGGCGAACTGGGTCTGCCGCTCGGTGTCGAACAGGCTCAGGTAGTCGCGCACGCGCACGTCCCGGAAGCGCGGGCTGGCCGCCAGCGCCAGCAGATTCTGCTTCACCAGATCGGGCGCGAGTCCGGTGAACATGGTGGGGTACAACTCGGCGCGCAGCGCATCGGTGAAACGTACGGCGCCTCGTGCCGGCGACAGCAGGTTCTCCACCACGGTGCCCAGATCGAGAAACGTTTTCCGCTCGCGCAACGCCGGCACCACGCCTTCGGCGCGCACCATGCAGAACTGGGAGAGCACGGCCGAGTCCACCGGATTGAACGGCTTCTCGTCGAACGGGGCGAACTCGGTCGCCAGATAGTCGAGCAGGTTCATGCGGACGTCCTCTCGAGCGGATAAATGTTTCCCTGCCATTGTAGCCGGTGCGATTGCGCCAAGCGAACGGACTTTCGTCCGACAGCGCGCCTTTGCGCGCTGTTAGTCGGAAACGCGATTGGGATGCAAAACGACGCTGGTTGCGTTGAATGCGGTCTCGGTTCGGCCGTTAGGTCGGTGGTTCACGGCCCGAAGCGTCCATGCGACACGATCGCGTTTTGAGTAGCTCCGCCGTTCGGGGTGACGAATGCAGCCGTTTGCGACTCGCCGTTCATTTGCATCCGCTAGCCCTAAACGATAGGTTTGAACAGGTAATATGCTGCACGCTTATCCAGGTCGGCGAGATGCGTTCGGGCGCTAGCCGAAGAAATGCGACGCAGGCGAGCGGCGTCGAGCAACGTGTGGGGCGCTGTGGTGAAATGACGTATCTTTTAACCGGCAACGCCATCGGCTCTTGGGGTCGTTGGCAGAAGCGGAGGTAGAGTATGCGGAAGACCACGGCGAACACACCTCAGGGAGAACGGAGAGCGCGCCGCGTGCATCCTGCGTGGCTCATCTTGATTGCATGTTGCTTTCTACAGGCTGGCGGCATGGGCACCATCAACAACGCGGCGGGCATCATGGTTCCCGCCGTTCTGGGCGACCTGCAATTCTCGCAAGGCAGCTTCATGCTGTACTTCACTATCCAAGGATTATGCATGACGGCGGTGCTGCCAATTGTCGGCAAGCTGCTGTCGAAGGTGAGCATGAAGGTGCTTGTGAGCGGGGGTATGGTGGCATGCGCCCTTGCCTTCGCCTCGATGAGCCAGTTCAACGCCGTGTGGCAATGGTATGCGGCGGGCGCCGTGCTGGGCGTGGGGATGGGATTCTCGTTCCTTCTGCCCGCGCCGGTTATGATAGGCAATTGGTTCAAGAAGAAAGCTGGCTTGGCCATGGGCATTGCCATGGCGTGCTCCGGGGTTGGTGGCGCGATCATGAACCCGTTGGGCGGCATGCTCATCCAGACGCTCGGGTGGAGGCCGTCGTACGCGATACTAGCGGGTATCGCAGCCGCCCTTGTTCTGCCGTTCTCGCTCTTCGTGATGAAGACCAAGCCCGCCGACCCCCTTGGAGCTTACGGGGCGGAAGAGGCAGGCGATGCCCAGGTGGGTGGAGGAGCGGGTAAAACGGGCGAGACGAGCGGGGTTTCCGCAGGCCGGGCCGTACGCTCTTTGGCGTTCGTGTGCGTGTTCCTGGTGGCCGGCGCCGTGTCGCTCGATAGCTCGTTCATGCAGCTTCTGGCTACGTTCGCCGACACGGCGGGGTTGGCGGCCGTCGCCGCGTTCATCCCGTCGGTGGCCATGATCAGCAACATCGTGGGCAAGCTCGTCTTGGGATGGCTCAACGATGCCGTGGGCACGCGCAACGCCACGGTGTGCGGATTCGCCGTGGGTCTCGTGTCGTTCGTCCTGTTCCTGCTGTCGCGGGGCAACGTTCCGCTCGTTATCGCGGCTGCGGCGCTGTTTGGCGTGCTCACAGCCATGGTGACCGTGAACGTGCCCCTAATCGTGCGTTCCGCGTTCGGCTCGAAGGATTACAGCTCCATCTTCTCGTACGTGAGCGTGGGCACGTCGCTCATCGGATCGGTGGGCGTGGCGGTGTACGGATTCTTGTTCGACGCCTTCGGCTCGTACGATCCCAGCTTCGTCATGGGCATAGCCACCTGCGTCGCAGGGGCCGTGCTGGCGATCGTCGGGGTGGCTGCGGCGAAGGGCCTGCGCGAGCCTTCCCGTGCGTCGTAGGTTGCGCGACGCGTCGCCGCTTTCGAGGCGTGCGTGAAACAGCATAAGGCCCGCTCTCCCGAAGGAAAGCGGGCCTCCGCCGCGTGCGGACGGGTCGCGCGCGGCTCATGCGACGCGCGGGAGTCCTCTACTGGTTGTTCGAGGAGCCGCTCTGCCCGTCGTCGTTGTTGTTGGAGCCGTTCTTGTCGGCGTACTCGTCGGGGGTCATGACGTCGACCACGTTGACGGTCATCTCGATGACGTTCAGGCCCGTCATGTCCTTGATGTCTTTGCCCACCACGTCTTTGATCTGGTCGAACACGTCCACGGCGGACTTGCCGTACTCCAGGATGATGTCGAGGTCGACCTTGGCGTTCTGCTCGTCCACCACGTCGGCGTCGACGCCCTTCGTCTTGTCGTCGCCGCCCAGGCCCTCCTGCACGCGGGAGAGCAGGTTGCCCTTCATGTCGATGATGCCGTCGATCTTCTGAGCGGACTTCGAGGAGATCTTCTCCACCACGTTCTCGTCGATGACGAGCTTATACTGCGGCTCGGCCGGGGCGCTGGAGACGCTGGAGGCGGAATCGGAGGTGTCCATCGAGGCGTACGGGTCGTACGAGCTCGTGCTGGAGGTAGAGGTGACGGGCTTTTCCATAGTTGCTTGGGTCATGATCGTGTCCTTTCTTCGGGGTTTCCTTGCGGGGGTGCGTGACGTGCGGCCTCGCCTCGCGCCTGCTTGCGGGCGCGAGGCTCGGTCGAACGGGGTCGCTAGTTTACGCGGTCGAGGAAATGCCGCATGCGCTCGCGCGTGGCGCGGTCGCCGTCGCGGTACTTGCCGACGACGACGCCGACGGCTGCGAACACGGCCAGCAGCACCGTGGGCCAGAAGCCCACGATGAGGATGAGCGCCGCCGCGACGAAGCCGATGATGCCGTACAGCACCGCGTGGCTGTGGTTCTCCACGTAGGGCGCCATGGCGCGCTTCATGCTGGCGTACACGCCGCGGTCGTGCTTCGTCTCGGACGCGGCGTTCGCGATGACGTCGGACGGCGTGTCAGCGGGGCGGGGCGCGTCGGCATCGCGGTCGCGCGACGTCGACGCGGCCGACGGGCGCGCCGTGCCGGAGGCGCCCATGTTCATCTTCATAGCCGATTGTGTCATGCCTGCACCTCCTTACTTGCCCACGGCATGAGCCGGCACGGGCTGGGTCTGGTGCTGGCGGCTCGTGTCGTTCGTGTACTTCGTTGCCTGCTGCGTGAACGCGGGCGTGACCACGTCGGCGTCGCCGGCGAACGTGATGCGCACGGAGTCGACCGGATATCCGGTGAACGCCTCGAGCGTCGCGGCGATCTCGTCCTGCAGCTTCGCGCCCAACTCGCCCAGCTCGGCGTTGCGGCCGGGATCGATCTTCGCGTGGATGGCCATGCGCGGGTCGTGCTTGTGCGTGATGTCCACCTTCACGTTGTTGACCGAGAGGCCGTGGTGGGCCTCCACCACATGCTTCACGGTGGACTGGATGGCGTTCTGCGTGATGGCGATGCTGCCGTTGTCGCGCTCGAGCTCAAGCTGGGAGTTGCGCCCCGGCGCGGTGAGCGCGCGGATGAGCACCACCAAAAGGCCCACTGCCGTTATGCCCAAGAGCACGGCTTCGACGATGTAGAACCAGGGCATGGCCATGAGCCACGCGATGGCGGGGTACAGTGGTTCCCATGCGAACCACAGGGCTGCGAGCACGCCGATGCCCAGCACGGCAGCCACGACGAACACGATCATGCAGAAGCGTTTGAACTTTCCCATGTATGCCGCCTTTCTTTCTCGTGCGCGCTTCGCGTTCTCGCGGCGCGCTGTCGGATGGAGTGCGACCACTCTAGGAGAAAGAGGCGGCGGAGGTAAGCGGTTGTACGGACTTGCGGCCGGGCGATTGCCGGGCCGTAGGGTTCGCATGCGTCGCAGGCCATCGGCGCGTTCGTTTCGCATGAGACGGCGTTCGTGTCGCTTGGGGCGGGCTATGCGCGAAGGCGACGGCGTTCCTTCGTACAATGTGAGCCCGATGAAGTTTCCGAGGAAGGGGCCGACCATGGAACGGTTGTTGACGAAAACGCGCGTCGCCGGGCGCATGCTCTTGGCGCTGCTGTTGGCGACGTTGCTGGCATCATGGACGCCGGGTCGCGCATGGGCGGACGAGTCGAGCGGCACAGCGGCGCTTGCGGAAAGCCTAGCGGGCTACCGCGACGAGATCGAGGCCGTCATGCGGCAGGCCGCCGCCGAGGGGGCCGACTCCGTCGATGCCTTGAACGCATATCTGCGGCAGGCGTACAACAGCGACGAGGGCGGCGTTGCCCCGCTGTCGAACGAAGGGTTGCCCCCGCGGTACTATCTGACGAATTTGGGGCAGGTCACCAGCGTGAAGCTCCAACATCCTTGGGGCTCGTGCTGGTCGTTCGGGGCCGTTTCGGCTCTTGAGTCGTCGATGCTGAAGGCTCGAGGGCTCGGCGGGGACGACGCCGTGTTCTGGAGCGGCGAGGACGTGAAGCCCCAGCTGTCGAATCTGACGAACGAGATCGATCTGTCCGAGCACACCGTGGCATGGTTCGCGCACCAGCCGCAGACGCAGGAGAGCGGCGGTTCGCAGGCGGGCGAAGGCGCCAGCAGGCCTGTTGAGGCCGACGGCACCATGACGAACGGCACGCAGCTTGGGGGCGGTTACACGGAGCTCGCCGAGGCGCAGTTCACGGCATGGCAGGGCGCGGCCTTGGAAGCCGACGCTCCCTACACGTACCGCACCGATGCCGGATTCTTCCACCCGGATGCGGCGAAGAACGATATTCCCTGGTGGCGCTTTGACCGCAGCAAAAGCGAAGAACCCGATCCTGCGGATGCGACCGACGCGCGCAACAAGGATTGGTCGCTCGACGACAGCGTGCGCATGAACGACGTCGTGAGGGTGCAGGGCGTGCGCAACTTGCCCGTGCCGGTGAAGACGACGCTCGGAAGCGAGGGGCCCTCCACCTACGACGGCTACGACGCGAGTGCGACGGAGGCCATCAAGCAGGCGCTCATGGAGGTGGGCGCGGTGTCCATAGCCTATTACTCTCCCGGCTCTCATCCGTCCGACATCAATCCCGACGGATCGTATCCTGACGCCGGCGAGTACTTCAACTACAAGGAATGGTGCCAGTACGACAATCGCACGGCGGTGAGTTCCAACCACGAGGTGACCGTCGTCGGCTGGAACGACAGCTACCCGGCGAGCAACTTCAAAGGCACGGTAGGCGGTTCGCCGAAAGATGAGAACGGCAATCCACTCAACGGAGCTTGGCTGGTGAAGAACAGCTGGGGGTCGAACGACTTCTTCACCGCCGCGGGATACCCCCAAGACGACTTGAAGTGGGGCCTTGAAGACGAGAACGGCAAGCACACCGGATTCTTCTGGCTGTCGTACTACGACCACACCATCTCGTCCGCCACTGCCTACGAAGTGGCCAAGGCCGACGAGGCCTTCGCCCACAACTACCAGTACGATTACCTGGCAACGAGGCAGCAGATCCCCGCCTTGGTCAAGGTGCCGACGCCCAAAACGGAGGTGGCGAACGTGTTCACCGCGCAGGGCGACGAGCTGCTGCGGGCCGTGTCGGCCCGCACGTTCGCGAAGAACGCCACGGTGAACGTGAAGGTATACGTGCTGGACGAGGGCGAGGCCTGGCCGGGGGGCGGTACGCTGGCGGCGGAGCAGCAGGAGGTGTTTCCCTTCGGCGGGTACCACACCATCCACCTTGCCGAGCCGGTGAAACTCGCCCAGGGGCAGCGGTTCGTCGTGACGGAGAACGAGCCGACGACCCGCGCCAATCCGCAAACCGGCGAGTTGGAAGCAGCTGCCTACCTGCCGCTCGAGACGGTGCTCGATGCCTCGCTTCCCAATCAGGACCTCAGTCCGACGAAGGTGATCGCCAACGAAGGGGAAACGTACATCACCGACGACGGCGAGCACTGGTCCACGCCGGCCGAGCTCGAGAAGGCCACAACCGAGGCGATGGGCGGCCTCGCGCTGTACCACTACGGCAACGCCATGATCAAGGCGTTCACCGACGATGATCCGAACCCGGCTCCGAAGCCGGTCGACCCCGCTCCCGTCGACCCCTCGCCTGGCGGCGATCCGCAGCAGCCCGGGGCCCTCGAGCCCGAGCGCGTGGACTTCGGGCACGCGGAGGCGAAGCCGCTTTCCAAGACCGGCGACGCCGCAACGCCGGCCGCAAGCGCGGCTGCGGCGCTGGCGCTGGGCGCGCTGGTCTCCGTCGCGGTTTCGGCCTTTGCAGCGCGCCGCCGACGGGCGTGAGGGACGGCTGCGTAAGCGCACGTCGGCGATCGTCCTGTAGGGCGAGGGCTCTGCCCTCGCCCTACAGGACGATCATTTTTGAACGGAAGGGGCAGAGCCCCCCGCCCTACGAGGTCGACAAGGCGGGGTTTTCGGCGCGGTGACCGCACGGCAGCTTGACGGCTTATGCAAATCGTAACCGGACTGTTTTCTTGTCGATGGTTTCAGCCTCCTACAATGGAAAGGAGGCATCTTTTCCTTTGACAACGGAGGCCGCATGGCTGCAACGAAACCAAAGGGGCCGGCGTTCCTGCACGTCGCGCTTTCGCTTCTGCTGGCATGGTCGCTCGCGTCGATTCCGGGCGCGAAGCCCGCTTGGGCGGACGACCGGGAAGGGGCGGGCCTGACGGCTGCGGCGCAGACGGCGGCCGACGCGAACGAAGATGTCGTCGCCGTTCTGAGGACGGCCGCGGCGTCGGGCGAGGATCCCAACTTGGCGTTGGCTCGCTACGTGGAGCAACATGCCGACGACGGCGCGGTCGATAGCGCGCCGCTCGCGAACGCCATGGCTCCTTCGCGCTATTACCTTACGAACCTCGGCCAGGTCACCAGCGTGAAATTCCAGAACCCCTGGGGCTCGTGCTGGGCCTTCGCCGCCATCTCGGCGCTCGAGTCGTCGGTGCTGAAGGCGCAGGCTCCCTCCGTCGATGACAGTGTGTTCTGGAGCGATCCCGGAAGCGTGGAGCCCCAGATCACCGGGCTGACGGATGCGGTCGATTACTCCGAGCGCGCGCTTGGTTGGTTCGCGCACGAGCGCCAAACCGAAGCGCTTGCCGGCGTCCAGGCGGGCGAGGGCATGAACCGCCAGAAAACGACGCTCGGCACGCAGATGGCGGGCGCCGCACCGTGGAACGCGGAGACGGAGTTCACCTCCGGCTTGTCCATGGCCGCCGAAGGCGATGTCCCCTACACGTATCTCGCGGCGAGCGGAGCGCCTTACGTTCCCGATCCGCAGAAGGGCGACCTGCCCTGGTGGAACATGGTGCCGAACCCTGACGGCAGCGTGCCCGAGGAGCCCATCGACGGCTCCGCCGACGCGCGCCTGCAGGACTGGTCGGTCGACGCTTTGCTGCGCGCGCTGGCCGAGGTGAAGGTCAACGGCTCGATGGCGCTTCCCAGCCCGGCCAAAACGTCCACTACCGTGGTGGACGGCGTTACGAAAACCGAGTACCTGGGCTACGACGAGAACGCGACCGAGGCTATCAAACAGGTGCTCATGGACGTGGGCGGCGTGTCCATCACCTACATGGCCGACCAGTCGAAACCGGGGAGCGGCTCCATCGTGCAAGGCGGCAGCGGCGAACATTTCTCTTACGACAACTGGTGCCAGTACAACGGCGTCGATCTGAAGTCCGATCACGGGGTGACCATCGTGGGCTGGAACGACGACTATCCGGCCGCGAACTTCACCGGCACGGTGAGCGGCCAGCCCGAAGGCGACGGCGCCTGGCTCGTGAAGAACAGCTGGGGGTCGGACGCGTTCTTCGACGCCTGGGGTTATCCAAGCGACAAGAAGCACTGGGGGCTTGAAGACGCCGACGGCAACCACACCGGGTTCTTCTGGCTGTCGTACTACGACCACAGCATCTCATCTCCCTACGCTTACGAGGTTTCGCCGATCAACGACTACCAGCATCGCTACCAATACGATTACCTGGGGATCGCCGGCGCACCCACGCAAGATGCCGTGGAAGGCGATGCCGTGCTATTCGCCAACGTGTTCACCGCGCAGGGCGACGAGCTGCTGCGCGCCGTGTCGGCGCGCACGTTCGCTCCGGGCGAGACGGCGGAGGTGTCGGTGTACCTGCTGGACGCCGGCGACGAGCACCCCACCGACGGCAAGTTGGCGGCACCTGTGCAAAGCGCCACGTTCAGCTATGCCGGCTATCATGAGATAGCGTTGGACCAGCCGATTCAGCTTGCGGAGGGCCAGCGCTTCGCCGTGGTGGAAGGCGTTCAGGCCGTCACGGCCGACGGCGCGCCGGGCGGGTACTTGAGCCTCGAACGCTGTTTGGACGCCGAGCTTATCGCCCAGATAAGCTCCGAAGCCATGGTGGGCCGGGCCGTGGCGAACGCTGGCGAGACGTACCTCACCACCGACGGCGAGGAATGGGTCACGCCGGCCGACTACGAGGACGCCGTGACCCAGGCACAGGGCGGCGAAGCGCTCGTGCATTACGGCAACGCCATGATCAAGGCGTTCACCGACGACGACCCGAACCCCGCGCCGAAGCCGGTCGATCCCGGCCCCGTCAACCCCTCGCCGGGCGACGATCCGCAGCAGCCTGGGGGATTCGAGCCCGAGCGCGTGGACTTCGGGAACGCGCAGGCGAAACCGCTTTCCAGGACGGGCGATGCCGCGATGCCGGCCGCAGGCGCGGTTGCGGCGCTTGCGCTGGGGGCGCTGGCCTCCGGCGCGGTTGCGGCGTTCACGGTACGTCGTCGAACGAGATAACGCGGCTCGCCGGCCTTGTACCCAGATGGCGCCACGTGCTCGACCGAGCAGAAGGCCCGGAGGAGTTCGCATCCACCGGGCCTTCGTCTGCTTACCTTTGCGTTTTCGTCGGCAAACGCGTTCTAGTCTACGGTGCCCGCGCCGGCCGGATCAAGGGCGGGGCGCTTGCGCATGATGTCGTAGGAAAGCCAGGTGCATACGCCGGTTATCAGCAGCTCCACCACATCGCTCGAACCGCTGGAGGCGAAGGTTCCCTGCGCGAGGCTCCAGCCAATGCCGATGACGCAGAGCGCGAGGCTGATGATGCACAGCACGAAGAACGGCTTGATCTTGCGTGGGTCGTTTGCTCCGCGCAGGCCGAAGATGCCCACGACCAGGTCGATGACCGAGCTGATGATGAGCACGATGGCGAACGACATCATCAGCACGAGGCTCGATACGGACTGACCGTTCAAGTCAACGGTGTAATCGATGCCGATGCCGTTGGCCATAGAGAACACCGCCAGCGCCATCATCGCGGCGCTCACGAGCAGCGTGACGATGGCGAACACGATAAGCACGATGGCGATGACGCGCAGCGCCTTCTGGCTGCCGGAGCGCTCGGCCTCCGGCTCGCCCACGATGCCCCTATCGCGATCCCTTTTCACCTGGTCGGCCAGCGTCGTGCAGAAAATCAGGTAGATGATGTCGCCAATGAACAGGAAGGGGTCGCGGAAGATGCTTCCGTGGTTAACCCAGGTGTAGATGAACATCGCGAAAAGCACGATGGAGATGCCCCAGCTGAGTGCCCGGTAAGGCCCGATCTTGCTCGCGTCGTTGGCTCCTCGTATGCCGAGAACGGCCACGACGAGCTCGATCAAGCCCAGTACAACGACAAGGGATCCCACCACGGTGGTCACAAGCCCCGCCGTGGTGTCGGTGCCGCCTACGTTCAGCGGTTCGTCAATGCCGAGCGGCCCGGCCGAGGCGCCGGCTGCGATGATGACGATGCCCGAGATTGTCACGAGTATTCCGAATACGATCATGATGACGGACGTGATGTACAGCGCTTTCTGGTTTCCAGTGCGGGGAGGATGGGCCATGGGGGCGTCCTTTCTTGAGTGCGCCGCCGAAGTCGCCGCCCGGCGAAACCCGCTGCATGGACGTGAGATCCACGAGGCGGGCTTTGCCGGCGCGCACTTTCCGGACGACGCTGTGTCGGGTATGCTCCTGCGCAGTATACGACGGTGTCGCGGCGGGCAGATGCGATGGACGGCCCGATGAAAGAAGAAGCGAAACGAACGCCTCTTTTTGCGAAACGAAGGACGCCCGCCGCTGGGCAACGGACGTTGGCGGCCCGCGACCGGCGCGGCCTACACCGGACGCCGGTCACGGGTCGCACGGGGTCGGCCGCCTCTACGGGCGATCCGACCGATTCCGTTGCGGGAGGGGCTAGGCGGAAGCTTCGATGAACAGCTTGATGTCGCGGTAGCGCTTCTCGGCCACCGGGCAGGCCGTGCCGTCGTCAAGCACCAGTTGGAACCGTGCGACTTCCCTAGCCCGGCTCATATTGGCTAGGCAGCTGCGATGCGTGCGCAGAAAGCCGCGATCGGCGAACTTCTGCTCGAGCTCGCCCATGGAGGTGCGCATGAGGAAGCTTCCCTGGGAATGCCTGACGCGGCAGCGCGGGCCCTCCGCCATCACGCAGCATATCTCGTCGGGGTGGAGGAAATGCATCTTCCCTTTGACGTCGCGGAACTCCATCTTGCTTTCCGACGCGCTCAGCGTCTCGAAATGGTCGAGCAGGTAGTTGAGGGCGTTCTCGTTCTCGGCGAGCTGCGGGAACGCCTCGTTGGCGTCCGTGGTGTTCGACACATGCAGATGGACGATGCGCGGCCCGTCAGGGGTGGGCGCCCATACGTAGGTGGCGTGCTGCGTGAACGGAAGGTTGCGCCTGCCGTCGTGCGACTTGACCAGCACGGTGTAGATCGCGCTCGCAATCCAAACGCTGCCGCGCCGCTTGGCAATCCACTGCTCGTCCGCCAAGGCCAGTCTCGTGTCGTATTCGGCGCGGAGTATCTCCTTCATGTCCTCGAGGTTCGAAGCCGTTTGGAGGGAGAACGGGCCGAGCCACACGATGTCGTCGGCCATGTGGGCCATGGCCGCATCCATGTCCCGCTCGACGAAGTGCTTGTAAGCCGATTGGCGCGACAACTCGATGACGATGCGCTCTCGCAGGCGCGCATCGTCGGTTTTAGACGGTAGGGCAGTTTCGTTGCGCACGAGCGTCCTTTCGCGAACACAGTAACCGTGACGACTTGCTTTGAGGCACGATCAGGATAACGCGGTAACGGGCAAAATGGAACAGAAGTCGCCGTGCGGCGGAGTGCGGCAGAGGCAAACGGACTCCTTGCCGCTTAGTCGATGAGCTCCTCTCCGCGCAGCAGCTCCACGTCGACGATGGCCCCGGTTTCGAAGCCGCGCTCGCCGATGGGGGAGACGCGTTGGGCGTTGCTGGCCATGCAGGCGGCCAGGTCGCCGGCCTTGAAGTTGAGGAAGTTCGCCGTGTAGCCGGTGGGGCTGTCCGCGTCGCGCACCAGGTTCACGCGGGCGATGTTCGCCATCTGCGGCGGACCTGCCACCTCGGCCGCCGCGCGCGCCTTCACCGTGGGGATGGTGCGCACGGGTACGCCCAGGAAGCGCGCGACCGCCGCTTGCAGGCACCATTGCGTGCCGTAGTAGGCGGCCAGCGTGGGGCCGGGCAGGTCGACGACGGGCTTGCCGTCGGCCACGGCCAACATGAGCGGACGTCCGGGCACGGCGGCGATGTAATGATGCACCACGCGGCCGCGCTTCTCGATCATGCGCACGTTGAAATCCTCCTCGCCCACGGCCGAGCCGCCGTTGACGACCACGAAATCGGCCACGGCCAGCGCTTCGGCGAACGCCCGCTCGAGCGCGGCCTCGTCGTCGCGAACGATGGGGAACACGAGGGGCTCGGCACCGTATTCCAGCAGCATATGTTTCACCATCAGGCTGTTCGTGTCGACGTTCTGACCGCGTTGGGGCTTGGTGCCGGCCGGCACCAGCTCGCTGCCTGTGGGGATGAACGCCACGCGCGGCTTGCGACGCACGGGCACCATGGTGATTCCGCCCATGGCGAGCGTCGCCAGGTCGGTCGGACGCACGGGCAGTCCCGCCTTCATGAGCGGCGTGCCCGCTTTGATGGTGTCGCCGGCGGCGCGCACGTTCGTGCCGGGCTCCACCTGCACGTCGGCGCCGAGCACGATCGAGCCGTCCGGCTGGATGGCGGCCTTCTCTATCATCACGACGGCGTCGTAAGCGTCGGGAAAATCGTCGCCGGTGTCGGCGCGCACGTAGTCCTCGCCGAGACGCCAGCCGCTCGTGTCCGGCAGGCCGTTCGCGAACGCCGCCGATTTCACGGCGATGCCGTCGCACGACGACGCGCGCACCACCGGCAGCGTGTTCGTCGACACCAGGTCGCGCGCCGTCACGCGCCCCACGGCCTCGTCCAGGCTCACCAACTCGGTGGCGGTTGCCGCCGCCGAGGGCTCCCAAGCTGCGAAAAAGTCCGCAAGCGCCTCCTCGCGCGACGGGAACCCGTGCATGATCTTCTCTCCCATAGTTCGCTCCCTGGTTGTTGGCGGTTTTGCTTCAGTGCCATTATAGTACGGAGAAACAGGCAGGCCCGAGTGTCCGCGGAAGAGCGACCGATACCGTTTGCGCGGCGCGTCGCCAACGGCCGGTCGGGCATGAAGCGGCCTTCCTCCGGTTAGCGTTCCTCCGGTTGGCGTTCCTGCAACGATCTTTTACGGGCGGCGGCCATTGCGACGACAAGAGTTGCGAGCGCAAAGACCGCAGCGACGCCTTCGAACCCCGTATAATCGCCCGTCGATGCCAGCACGGTTGGCGTGCTGCCTTGATGGTCGGCGGACGTCGGCAGGTTGGAGCCGCTGGGGTCGTCGGGCGTGTCCTGGTCCTTGATCGTCAGGCGGCTGAATACGAGCCCCTTGCCATGGCTCACCGAATCCGTCGGGTCGAGTCCAAGCACGTAGAAGTCGCCGTTCAACACGGTTCCGCCTGCGTAGGGTATCTTGACGGGAGCGAGTCGCTTCTGGAGCGTTATCCACGTATCGGCTACGGGGTCGTACACGAAGGTGTCCGCTTTGCCCGCCTCGTTTTCGCATGCCAAGCCGCTCACGATAAGCGATTCCCCCGCTAGGGTGACGGAGGTTCCGTCGATGGCGACGACGGTCGAGCCCGAAGGCAACGTCGCGCATGCCGACGTTGCTAGCTGACGTGCCAAAATGCCCTCCGGCATGGCGGCTGCCGGCGAGAACGTGGATTCGGACAGGCGCTCGCACGTCGTGGTGACCGCATCCATTGCCTCGCCGCCTGCTGCGACGACCAGGGCTCCTTCGACAAATTGCGCGGCGGGGAATAACCGTGCCTCGTTGAAGTGGAGGCATGTCTCGACGCTCCCCGTGGCAAGGTCGATCTTCGTCACGGTGGCTGCTCCGACGACGTTGCCCTGCTCGTCTATCAGGAGCCCGCCGACGATCCATGCGGTGCCGTTCTCAACCAGCATTTGCGCATATGCGGTTCCGGGATCGATCTTGTCCGCGCAATCTGCAACGAGGTCGAGGTCGCCCGAGCCGGGGTCGTAGCGGTACAGCTTCGCGATGCTTGCGGCGTACAGGTACAACATATCGTCCGAGGCGCTCATCAGCACGCCGTCGCTTTCGATGCCGCGGAACCGTTCGTCCACGCTCCACGCCTGCGTGTGCGGGTCGTACACGAGCAGGAGCGTCTCGGCGGCGGCTTCGGAGGCATGCGTGCGCGTGGTGTAAACGTACGATGATGTCGCGTACACCTTCCCCTGTGCGGTGGCAAGGTGCCACGGCGTGTCCGTTGCGGCCGCGTTTATGCCAAGTTCAGCCAGATCAGGGGCCGGTAGCGTGTCGAAGAAAACCGCAGACGCGTCATCGGCCGTTCCCTTCACGAATGCGAGTTGGCGTCCCGTCTGGTTGTTGCCATCGGCGCGCTGCACCGTTACGTAACGCATATCGTCGGCAAGCCCGCTGGGGAGCGCCACGCGCACCTCGGCGTCGCTCCAGAACGTGATGGCAAGCTCCGCTGCGTCGACGCCTTCAATGAGAACGGCCCCGGTTTCGCTTCCGAAGAACGCGCCTTTTATGGAAAGCTGCGCGCTATCGTTCCCGTCTTGCTCGACGGCGTCGACCACGGGCAGGGGGTTGCTGGTCCTTGAAAGGTCGAGCCGTCCGTCTGAGGTGCAGGTGCCCTCGAGGTTCTTCGAGCGAGCGACCGATCCCAGCAAGCGTGCCCTGCGCGTCGTCGCGCTGTCCTGAGGGTATGTGGTTGCTAGCAAGGCTAGGGCGCCGGACACCACAGGCGCGGCCATGGACGTGCCGCTCCATTCTCGGTAGGGCGAGACGGCGTAGGCCCCTTCGTGCGCCAGCGCCACGTTGTCGATGGAGAACGTCACGTCGACGCCGGCGTCGCGCGTGAACGTGCGCTCTATCCTGATGACGGGGTTGCTCCAGTCGATCTGCGCGAGCGCCGTTTCGTCGAGGGCGAAGGAGAACGTCGACCATTCGTTGTTCACAACGTAGGGCGGTTGGTCGGGGTCGGAGATTTCGATCCAGCCGTTGTCTGCCCCCTTCATGTACACGCGCAGCAAGCGCTGAAAACCTCCATCAAGGTCGGAGCTGACCGCATCGAAGGCAACAACCGAGGGCGGGTCGTCGCGGTCGATGCTCAACTTCGCCTCGTCGGTTGCCGTGAAGTCGAGGGCGGCCTTCATCTGGTCGGCAGGGTTGGTTACGGTCCAGGCAAGGCCATGACCGTCCACCTTCCCTTCGGCATCGCTCTCCGCAGCCGCTTCGAGCGTCACCTGCGGGCAGCCTTCGTCCTTGGCCTGCGAGACTTCGAAGAACGTGAAAGCGAGGGGCTCTTCTGATCCGCTGGTCTCGTCGAACGTATCGCGCACGGCGACCTTGTTCTCGTCTACGAGCAAGGCCGCCGCGTCCTGGAGCATAACGGTTGAAAGAATGGAGTAGCCGGGGGCCGCGAGGTCGGTCGAAACGGCCCCGTAATTCGAGAACGACGTGAGACCGCCCGTTCTGTCCACGGCGTTCACCACTATCGTGCCACGGGCGTTTCCCGGCTGGTCGGTCACGAGGTCGTTGTCCTTCGCCTCGTTGCCTGCGGCGCATACCGAAATCACGCCATACGACTTGTACAAGTCTTCCATGATCGAGCTCAGCAACGCATCGACGCCGATGCCTCCCCAGGAGTTGTTCGCCGCCACTATGTTCAGGCCGGTCTTAGCCGCTTTCTTAAGATACTGGTACGCTCGCGCTGCATTCGAGTTCAAGATCGCTCCGTTGTCGCCGCCCACGCGCAGCGCCATGATGCGAGCGTTCGGCGCCATGCCGGAAACTCCTTCGCCGTTGCCGGATTCCGCCGCGACGATGCCGGCCACATGCGTGCCGTGCCCGTAGGCGTCCATGGGATCGGCGTCGTTGTCTGCGAAGTCGTAGCCGTAGGGGCCCGAGTTCTCGTCCACGGATTCGCCGCCTGTCCACATAACGTTTTCAAGGTCGGGGTTCGAGTAATCGACGCCCGTGTCGAGGATGGCGACGATCCTCTGGTCGTCTTCGGGAGAGCTTGCACTCGCAGGCAGCCCGTCGGGCCAAAGCGCCTCCCAAAGGTCTTGCACGTTCGTGCCGCCGATTGCCGTATCGGACCTTTGAAGATGGGATTGCGCCGGGAAGAGGGGATCGTTGGGAACGAAGGGGTCGGCAGCGGTCGCCGCGAAGCCGTTGCCGGAATCGGCGGCGCCTGCATCCACCGCGGTGGTTTCATCGTCTAAATCCGTTGGATTGTCGAGAACGCGCAGGTAGTCGGGCTCGGCCATCACCACGCTGTCGACGCCTATCAGGCTGATCAGCAGCGCTTCGGTGGTCTGCGTGCTCGACTCGATGACCACCACGCGATCGGGCGTGGCCGGTTCGTCGAAGGTGTTGGAGAAGGGGGAGAGCGCGGAGGCGCCGTATTCGACGGCATCGTTTTCGGCTGTCATGTCCGACGAACTTGCGTCGTATTCGTAGAGTCCCTCGATGGCAAGAGGCTGCGCGTTGCGTCCACGCGGCGACGGCATCTCGAAATCGTCCGTCACTCGTGCGAGCACGCGGCCTTCGACGTACGATCCTGCTTCGAGCAGTTCTTGCACGGTGAGGGCGTCTTCGCCCGATCCGACCTTCGGCGGCGCATCATTGGAATAGGATGTTCCCGCCGCAGCGGTGCCATTTGATTCCGCCGCGAACGCGGGCGTTCCGAAGCCGCATAGGCTCAGGACGAGGGCAAGGGAAAGAATCTTCTGCGAAGCGCGCATGTGTGCCTCCCGTTTTCGACGACGCTCGCCAGTGTAGCACGCGTGTTGTCGAGAACGCCTAGCGTGCGCGCGCTAGGTAGAATGCCGAACCCTGCCGGTAGCTGCTTTGCCGCCCCGAGCGAGCGGCAAGCCTCCTGCTCCCTTGTCGTCCCGAGCGAGAGAAGGCCCCTTTCGTCACCTGTCCAGAAAAGAGTCCTTTTTGTCACCCCGAGCGGGAGAAAAGCCCCTTTTTGTCATCCTGAGCGAGCGTAAGCGAGTCGAAGGATCCCGTGCGGCACCAGCCGGAAGCGCCACGGCTGGTGCCGCACGGGATCCTTCGACATCCCAAGCATAGCCTTTCGAGGCTCTACGCGTAGATTTCCTTCTCAACCACCAGGTCGTTCTTGATCTTGCCGACGAGCTTCTGAAGCGCGTCGATGCAGTTCGGGCGGATGTCCGCGCCGATGAGCACGTACATGATGGAGTCGCCAACGTCCAAAACGCCCTCGTTCAGCCACGTGCGCACGTAGTACACGCCGGGCCAGGTGAGCGCTTCCTTCTCCGCCGCCGCCACGCCCTCGGCGTCGTAGGAGAACTCGACCTGCGCCACGTCGCCCAGGCCCTCCACGCCTTCGCGCACCTGCTTCTTCGGCGTGATGCGCACGATGCCGTTGTGGGCGAGGAACATGCCGCACTGGGCGGCCTGCGGATCCTGCTTGGCCTCTTTGAGCCACTGGTCGATGGACGGTTCTTGCTGTGCCATGGTGCCCCTCTCTTCGTTTTTCCGGTTCGCCCATTATACGGTATCGGGTGCAATAAAAGCACAGCAATAGAGTAGGAATATGATCGAGCGCGCGTCCCGTACGAAAAGCGAACGAATGTTTCACGTGAAACATCGATGCGCAATGCGTCGTGCCCGATGCGCGGGAGGTGCGAAGGGGGAATGCGCGATTCGGAGACGAGGATTCAGGAAGCGGGCAATGGGGAAAGCGGAATGGCGTTTGGAGGTTGAAACCGAAGCGCCGAAAGCGAAATAGAGAAGCAGGTGCGTTAAAAAACGAGCAACGAAAAAACGAGCAACGAAAAGCTAAAGCGCGGCCAGGCCGCTGTCGGTCATCTTTTCGATGAAACGGGCGATGTCCTCGGGGCTGTCGGCCATGTCGTTTTGAACCCATGCGCGCACCACCGCGAGGCAACCGTTCGCCATGAACGTGTAGAGGCGGTCGAGCTCGGCTTCCGGCAGCTCGGGCCGCTGCTGGCGCCACAGGGCGACGCTGCTCTCGCGCAGCGTCTCCACCACGCGCAGCGGGAACTCGGGGTCGCCGTGCTCGCCGAAGATGGCTTGGCACGACCGCTCGTTGTCCACGATGATGCGGCATATCTCGTTGCTGAACGCACTCAGCGACTTGCCGGGCAGCGTGGTGCTCAGCGAACGCATGATGGTGTGCGCCAGGTCGCGCTCTATCTCCTCGTGCAGGTCGAAGATGTCGCGGTAATGCGCGTAGAACGTGGCGCGGTTGACGTCGGCCTTCTCGCACAGTTCCTTCACCGTGATCTTCGACACGGGCTTTTCCAAGAGCAGGTCGAGGAACCCTTCGCGCAGCAGCAGCTTCGTCAGCCGCACCCGATGGTCTTGCTTCATGCCCGCCCGCCTTCCGTCCGCTCGGTCCTTGCTTTGTGTGCCTTCGCGCCGTGTTCGCCCCTGCTTTTCCGTCCAGCCTACGCGGCGTGTTTCCCCGGCTCGCATGTGTTCGCGCATCGTCCTTCACGCCGTTTCGCCCGCCCAGCCTGCGCGTCCGCACCTCTTTAACGCATATTTTTCGCCGATGTCCGACACCGACGATGAAAGTGTCGGTTTGCCGACATATCGGGGAAGATCATCGGTTGAAGATTCAGCATAATGCAATATAACAGTATTAGCGAAAGATAATCAACACGGTGTTGCCACATGGCCGCGCCTCCGCCCCATTGCTGCGTCGTTCCTGCGCGTTCCGGCGGCTCTCGGCCTCGCGTGTCGTCCCGTACGGCGACCCGCAGCCGCACCGCGTTGCCGTTGCAGCAGAAAGGCGTTTTGTGAAACGGTTCAGCTCGTTCGTGACGAAGCACCGCGCGCCCATCGTGGGGGTGGCGCTGGCGCTCGCCCTGCTATCCGGCGTCGCGGCGTTGTTCGTGCCTATCAACTACGATCTGACCTCCTACCTGCCCGAGTCCGCGGAGTCCACGCGGGCGCTCGACGAGATGAACGCCGAGTTCGATGCCTCGGTTCCAAACGCGCGCGTCATGGTGAACGACGTGGACGTGGAACAGGCGCTGGCGTACAAGCAGCGGCTTGCGAACGCGCTGGGCATCGAGGGCGTTCTGTGGCTGGACGACGTGGCGGATTTGGGCACGCCGCTCGAAATGCTGGATGCCGCCGCCGTCGACCAGTACTATCGCGACAAGCACGCGCTGTTCGACGTGACGGTGGCCGAAGGCGAGGAAACCGAGGCGCTCCAGGCCATCTACGACATCGTGGGCGATGACGGCAGCGCCACCGGCCAAGCCGTGAACACGGCCGAGTCGAAGGCCATGGCCGGCGGCGAGGTTGCCAACGCGTTCGCCATCCTGGTGCCGCTCATCCTGCTCATCCTCATCCTGTCCACCACCTCGTGGATCGAGCCCGTGTTCTTCCTGCTGGCCATCGGCGTGTCGGTGCTGCTGAACATGGGCACGAACATCTTCATGGGCGAGGTGTCCTACATCGCGTTCACCATCGCGCCCATCCTGCAGCTGGCCGTGTCGCTGGACTACGCCATCTTCCTGCTGCACGCGTTCCAACGGGCGCGCGAAAGCGAGCCCGACGCCGTGCTCGCCATGCGCAGCGCCATGAAGCAGAGCTTCTCGGCCATCGCCGCCTCGGCCGCCACCACCATGTTCGGCTTCGCGGCGCTCGGCTTCATGCAGTTCCGCATCGGCGCCGATCTGGGCATCACCTTGTGCAAGGGCATCGTGTTCTCGTTCTTGTGCGTGGTGGTGTTCCTGCCGGCGTTCACGCTGGTGGCCTACAAGCTCATCGACAAGACGAAGCACCGCCGTTTCCTGCCGACGTTCAAGGGCGTGGGCAAGGTTCTGGCGCCGCTGCGCATTCCCGTGTTCGCGCTGGTGCTGTTGCTGATCGTGCCGTGCTTCCTGGCGCAGGCGAACACGTCGTTCACTTACGGCATGGGCTCGACCGAGGGCAGCCAAACGCGCGTGGCGCGCGACACCGAGGCCATCAACGCCGCGTTCGGCCAGTCCACCCCCGCCGTGGTGCTGGTGCCCAAGGGCGACATGGGCCGCGAGCTGGAACTGGCCGAACGGCTGGAGCAGATACCGCACGTCACGTCGGTGCTGTCGTACCCCACGGCCGTGGGCGCGCAGGTGCCCACGGGTTTCCTGGATCCTGCCGTGGTGGAGCAGTTCTACTCGGAGCACGACGCGCGGCTCGTGGTGTACGCCGACACGGAATCGGAAGGCCAGGCGGCCTTCGCCGTGGTGGAGCAGGTGCGCGACGCGGTGCACGACCTGTACGGCGACGAGGGCCTCGCCACCGGCATGGCGGCCAGCCTCTACGACATGCGCGGCGTGGTGACCGAGGACAACAAGGCCACGAACCTCATAGCCATCGCGGCCATTCTGCTGGTGCTGGTGCTCACGTTCAAGTCGGCCACGCTGCCCGTCATACTCATCGCCACCATCGAGTCGGCCATCTTCATCAACCTGGCCGTGCCGTACTTCACGGGCGACTCGCTGAACTACCTGGGCTTTTTGGTCATCAACACCGTGCAGCTGGGCGCCACGGTGGACTACGCCATCCTGTTCACCGACACGTACCGCAAGCACCGCCGCACCATGCCCGCGCGCCCGGCGCTGGCGCGCACGCTGGGCACGTCGTTCCAGAGCATTTTGGTGTCGGCGAGCATCCTCACCTCGGCGGGCATCGTGCTGTGGCTCACGTCCACCAACAACATCGTGTCGCTTTTGGGCGTGCTGCTGGCGCGCGGCACGCTGCTCTCGTTCTTCCTCGTGGTCACGTTCTTGCCGGCCGCGCTGCTCATATTCGACAAGCTCATCGCGAAGACCACGTGGCGCGCGGGCTTCCTCATGGAAGACCGGCATGCCAATACGGAAAAGGAGGCTTGCTCATGAGGCTTCTGGAAAAGAATCATGGAGAAGCGCGCGCACCGCACTCGGCGCGCTGCGCGCGGACGGCGCATGCGCGCCTGGGTGCGGCGTTCTCGCTCGCGCTGGCGGGGACGTTGGCGCTCTATCTGTGCGGCGGGTCGTTCGGGTTGGTGCCGGCGCTGGCGGCCGAGGGTTCCGGCTCGCAGGGCGCGGGCGGAACCGCTGCCGGTGCGGCGTCGGGCGCGACGGCCTCTGCGGCGAATGACACGCCGAAGGAGGAGGTCGTGTACGCGCGGCTCTCCGCAGGGGGCGCCGTCGACAACGTGTACGTGGTGAACGTGCTCAAACCGACCGCAGCGGGGTCGGTGACGGACTTCGGCTCGTACAACGCCGTGCAGAACCTCACGGACGCGAGCGGCATCCAGCAAAACGGCGACGCCGTGACGGTGGATGTGGCCGGCGACTCGCTGAGCTACCAGGGCGATCTGGGCGCGGCGGCGTTGCCGTGGGACGTGTCGGTAGCTTACGAGTTGGACGGCAAGCGCGTCGATGCGGCCGACTTGGGAGGCGCGAGCGGCAAGCTGCGCATTACCATAGCCACGAAGAAGAACGCGTCGGTCGATCCGGCGTTCTTCGACAACTACCTGCTGCAGATCACCGTGCCGTTCGCGTCCGATCAGGCCAAGGACGTGTCGACCGAGGACGGGCAGATCGCCCTGGCCGGCTCGAACACGCAGGTCACGTTCACCGGCATGCCGGGCAAGGACGGCACTTACCAGGTTGAGGCGCAGGTGAGCGATTTCTCGTTCGCGGGCATCAGCTTCGCGGCCGTGCCGTTCTCCATGGGCATCGAGACGCCCGACACGACGGAACTGGTATCGGGTTTCCGCCAGCTGGGCGACGGTGTGGGCCAGCTCAAGACGGGAGCCGACGGCGTTGCCAGCGGTGCCGGCAGCCTGGCCTCGGGCGTAGGTCAGGTGGCCGGCGGCGTGAACGGTTTGGCTTCGGGTGCCGGCGAGCTGGCAGGTGGAGCGAGCGGCGTAGCTTCAGGGGCGCAGGGCGTGGCATCGGGCGCGAGCGGGCTCGCGAATGGGCTGACAATATACCAGAACGAGCTCTCCGCGCAGGCCGCCGAGCTGATCGGAAAGGTCGACCAAGCGGCCGCCGATGCAGCGCAGAATGCGTACGCGAGTGCTTCTATGCGGTACACGTTGGCGTTTGTTGGAGCATACACACCCGTGTACACGCAGATGTACGAGGAAAATCTTAAAACGATGGATCCCGAGACCGCGATGCAGGCTGCCATGTCCGTTGCCTCGCTCACCGCGATGGGCGACGCCTCGGTTGTCGAGGCTCAGGCGAACCTCAAATCGGCGCTTACGAACCTCGTCGCCATCAACGCGGCCAATGCGGGGTACGGCGCATCTTCCCAGTCGCTTGCGGGTGCGGCTTCGGGCGTCGGTTCCGCCGACAACGCCGAAAGCCTCCTTGGCGGCGCGGCCGCCCTTGCTTCCGGTGCTTCCGAACTTGCCGGCGGCGCCGACTCCCTCGCGTCTGGCACATCCGAGCTCGCCTCCGGCGCCAATCAGGCGGCTTCGGGTGCGGGCCAGCTCGCCTCGGGCGCGTCCGAGTTGTCCTCCGGCGTGCAGCAGCTGGCCAGCGGCACGAGCACGCTCTACCAGGAAGTGCAGGGCATGCCCGGCAAGGTGCAGCAGGAGATCGACGCCATGATGGCCAGCTACGACAAGAGCAACTTCAAGCCGGTCAGCTTCGCCAGCTCGAAGAACACCAACGTCACACTCGTTCAGTTCGTCATGTCCACCGACCCCATTGAGGCCCCGACGCAAGAAGAGCCGACCGTCGAGGAACCGGAGCAGGGCATCTGGGACCGCCTGCTGGCGCTGTTCGGGTTCGCGTAATCTTCGCAGGGAGTCATTTGCTCGGCCCCCTGCGCGCTTTGCGATGGAGGCAGGAGCTGCTTGCGTTCGCGTGGTGGAAAACCTCGTTGGCGAGTCGAACGGCATAGTGGAAAAGAGGGGCACTCCGCACGTTTCTTGTCGGGCGCCTCTCTTTTTGGCGACTCGTCGCCCAAGCTTTGCGCGTTTGCCGTGCTTTTGCCGTCGGAACCTTGCATATTGACCGTCCGAATCTTGCACGAACCTTGCACGAACGCCGCAAGAACCTTGCATAGAACGCTCTGAAACCTTGCGGAAGCCTTGCTTGAACCCACCCGAGAATTTGCACGTTTCTAACGCGAAAAAATAATATATGATCAGGTATTATACTATCTTCACACCGCCGCTTTGGCAGCGTACAATGCGCTATGCCGGCGGTGTCCGTGTTCGGGTGACGCTTCCATGAAGGGAGTGGTGCCTATGAGCATTGTTCTAGAAATCCTTTACGCCTACGCAGCGGTGGCCACGATCGGGAGCTTCCTCCACGATCTGTGGACGGACTATAAGAAACACGGACGAAGCAGGGAGGGATCCAAGGGAGCTGAAAGCAAAGGCCGGGAATAATCCCGGCCTCCCGTAAAACCCGCGCCGCCCGAGCTGGATGGTGTAGCTGCCTAAGTCTCGCCGTCCTGGGCACCGCCGGTAATCCGCATTATACGCAGCCGCTCGTTTCCTCGCAACAGGTTTGACCTCGAATTTAGTTGCTGTTTCGCGCATCGGATGGGAGGTTAGGGGGAGCAGAATTCACAGATCAGGATTGGTTCGAGCGGGGTACTTTACTTGAATCGACTCTCGGCGGCGATGTTCGGGCGGAGCGATCGGCGCGTGGTTGCGGCCATGTGGATCACTGGGTACTATCTTTCTACTGCCGATCGCTGCGTCTGCCGACATGGAACGGCATCGAAACGGGCGGCATCCACGGCGCATGCGGGCGACGAACAAGGGAGCGGGCGATGGTTGCCAAGGAGAACATGAAAAAGACGGCGAGTAGGGTTGCCGCTCTTGCGGTATGCGCGCTGCTGTGTGCGGTTTCCCTGGGCTCGCTTGGATGCGCGGCTGGCGAAACTACGGTCGAGAAGCCCGAATCCGGCTCGCCCGCGACCGACGAGCCTTCGGGCGACGAAGGCTCCGCGGAGAGCGGGCGCGATTCGCAGCGCGTCTCCGCCGATGGGTTTGTCGATGCGCTCGATCGGTCCGTTTCCTATGCGGTGGATCGCGAGGTGTACCACAACGTGACGGTTGACACCTCGTCGGGGTATTTGACGGAACGCGACGGGCTGAACTTCCATGTTGAATATCCGCAGATGAAGGGCCTCTCCGAGGAGAAGGAAGCCGTCGTCAACGAGGCCGCTCGCGACCGCGCCATGCTGTGGGTGGACAAGATGTACCTCGACCCCTCCGGCGACGTGCAGAAATTCCTCCGCAATCACAACGCCACCGAAGGCAAGTACCTGGGCAGCCAAGTGGAAAGCTTCATCACCCGCAACGACGAGCATTCCATGAGCATCGCATTCGTCGACAACTACATGATAGGGTCGGTGTATTCCGAATACCGCGACCTGCGCACGCTCAACGTCAATCTCGACACGGGCGAGCGATGGCACTACACCAACGAGATCGTGAAGGCGACGCCCGAGTTCGCGACGCTCTGGCTCGAGCGATCGCGCGAGCAGCGCGGCAGCACGGCGCTGCACGAGCGCGTGCCGCTCGACGACGTTGTGGCCATCCTCCAAAACGACGACCGGATCGCCAACCGCTATTTCAGCGACTTCTTCGTCGATGCGGATGGGAACATCTGCATCGCGATCTCCTACCACGTGGGCGACGACGTGGGCATCGCGCGCGGTTTCACCTGGGCCTCGTTCTCGAGGGAAGAGTTGGAACCCTATCGTGTCGAGAGCCCGTTCTGGTCGATGTGATCCGCCGTTTTGCGATCCTGCGGCATTCGGCCGGACGCACGGGGCGAAAGCGGCTGTTCGCCGTGTAATATTCCTCTTTTTAACCGGCCTGAAAACCGCCTTTCGCATGGCAATGTTAGACTGGGCGAAACCCAAGGTGGACACGAAAGGATAACGCATGTCCCTCCCTGCAGCCGATACGAGCAAACAACCCGACAACCGCACGACCATGGACCTGGGCGCGGTGCTGCCCATGACGGCCGACGTGAAGGACGACCACTTGTACGTGGGCGGCGTCGATATGGTGGAGTTGGCGCATGAGATGGGCACGGCCCTGTACGTCATGGACGAGGCCGATCTGCGCCACCGCATGGCGACGTACCGCGAGGCGTTCCGCAGCCGCTACCCCAACTCCGACATCGCGTTCGCCAGCAAGGCGTTCCTCAACAAGGAGATGGCGCGCATCGTGAACGAAGAGGACCTGTGCCTGGACGTGTCGGGCGGCGGCGAGCTGGCCGTGGCGCAGGCGGCCGGCTTCCCCATGGAGCGCGTGGTGGTGCACGGCAACAACAAGACGCCGCTCGAGCTGCGCGAGGCCATCCAGGCGGGCGTCGGGCGCATCGTCATCGACAGCCGCATCGAGCTGGCGCGCATCTCGGAAATCGCGGGTGATCTGGGCGTCGAGCAGGCCATCTACATGCGCATCACGCCGGGCGTGGAGGCCGACACGCACGAGTACATCCGCACGGGTTGCGAGGACAGCAAGTTCGGCTTCAACATGCGCGACGACTGGGCGTTCAACTGCGTGAAGGACGTGCTCGCGGCACCGAACGTGCGGCTGGCGGGCCTGCACTGCCACATAGGCTCGCAGATATTCGCGCTGCACTCCTACCCCGAGGCCGTGGAGATCATGGTGGAGCTCATGGCCCGCATCCGCGACGAGTACGGCTACGAGATCGACGAGTTCGACGTGGGCGGCGGCGTGGGCATCGCCTACGCGGCCGACGACCAGCCGGCTTCCATCGACCAGTTCGCCGAGATCGTGACCTCGTCGGTGCGGGAGGCCTGCGCCAAGCACGGCGTGAAAGAGCCGCGCCTGCTCACCGAGCCGGGGCGCAGCATCGTGGCGAACGCGGGGGTGACGCTGTACACGGTGGGCATCCTGAAAACGCTGCCCGGCATCCGCAAGTACGTGGCCGTAGACGGCGGCATGTCCGACAACATCCGCACGGCGCTCTACCATGCGAACTACGAGCCCGTCATTGCCAACAAGGCCGGCCAGCCGCGCACCGAGATCGTGACCATTGCCGGCAAGCACTGCGAGAGCGGCGACGCCGTGGTCATCGACATGCCGCTGCAGCATCCCGACCTGGGCGACATCGTGTGCGTGTTCGGCACGGGCGCGTACTGCTACACTATGGCCAGCAACTACAACGGCCAGCCGCGCCCGGCCATCGTGTTCGTGAAGGATGGCGAGGCGCGCGTGACCACGCGCCGGGAAACGTACGCGGATCTCATGAGCCGGGACATTTAGGAACCAAGAAAGGGAAACGAACATGGCGGTAAAACTGGGGCTCGTCGGCACGGGAACGGTCGGCGGCGGATGCATCGACATCCTGAAGAACCACGGCGAGGAGTTCAAGCGCCACTACGGCATCGACGTCGAGCTGGTGCGCGTGTGCTCGCGCAACCCCGAGCAGGCGCTCGAGCACGGTGTGGAGGACATCTTCACGCAGGACTACCAGGACATCCTGAACGACCCGGACGTCGACATCGTCATCGAGCTCATCGGCGGCACCACCGTGGCCCGCGACGTGGTGCTGGGCGCCCTGCGCGCCGGCAAGAACGTGGTCACGGCCAACAAGGCGCTCATGGCCACGTACGGCGAGGAGGTCATGGGCGCGGCGGCCGAGGCCGGCAAGGAGATCGCGTTCGAGGCCAGCGTGGGCGGCGGCATCCCCATCATCGACCCCATGAAGCACTCGCTCATCGCGAACCGCATCGATTCCGTCATGGGCATCGTGAACGGCACGACGAACTACATGCTCACCCGCATGGCCGAAGACGACATGCCTTACGCCGATGTGCTGGCCGAGGCGCAGGCGAAGGGCTTCGCCGAGGCCGACCCCACCGCCGACGTGGACGGCTTGGACGCGGCGGCGAAGATCGCCATCCTGGCCTCCATCGCCTTCAACTCGCGCGTGACCATCAACGACGTGCACGCCGAGGGCATTCGCAATATCACGCCGCTCGACCTGGAGATCGCGAAGGACATGGGCTACTGCGTGAAGCTGCTGGCCCACGCCCACCGCACCGAAGAGGGCATCGACGTGCGCGTGCACCCCACCATGCTGCCGCTGAACCATCAGCTGGCCACCGTGAACGGCGTGTACAACGCCATCTACGTGGTGGGCGACGCCGTGGGCGAGACCATGTTCTTCGGCGAGGGCGCGGGCTCGGGACCGGCCGCGAGCGCCGTCATGGGCGACGTGCTGGAAGTGGCGCGCCACCTGCAGGCGGGCATCCCGCCGTTCGTGGGCTGCACCTGCACCGACGAGCTGCCGCTCGTTCCCATGGAGGAGCTCAAGACGAAGTACTACATCCGCTTCGCCGTGGCCGACCGCTCCGGCGTGCTGGCGGCCATGGCCGGCGTGTTCGCCGACCACAACGTCAGCGTGCACTCGGTCATCCAGCGCGGCAAGAAGGACGGCAACACCGTCGACATCACCTACGTCACCCACACCGCGCGCGAGAAGAGCGTGCGCGCCGTGCTGGCCGACATCGCCAAGCTCGACGACGTGCTGCGCGAGGAGCCCAGCGTCATCCGCGTGGAGGACTAGCGCATCCGGCGCCTTTCCGTCCTCGGCGCTCGCGCGTCGGGCGGGGAGGAAAGGGCGTTGCGCTATACTGGTAGGAAAGCACGTTCGCAGATAAGAGAGGATTCCATGGTTGAGATAAAGAGCATACCGAAAGCCGCACGCGGTTTGCGTGTCTTGACCGACGAGGTACTTGACGGCTTTGCCATCGAAGACGTCAAATGCCGGTCGTGCAGCGGCTACGGCAACTGCGGTTACAAAAGCATGTACCTGAACCCTGCCGGCGGCGTGGTGTCCATCTGCATGAACCGTCGAGAGCAGCTGCAGAAGAAGCGCGACGGCGTCCCTGCCGAGTAGCGCCGAGGCAATCCTCGTCACGGAAAACCATCCTATAGCTGGATCCGAGCTCGACGGCCAGCGCCTTGCGAGGCGCTGGCCGTTCGTTTGCCGGCGGTCGCATGCCGGACCCTGTCGCTTTTCGCGCGCTTCGTGTGCGCAACGTCGAGAAGCTGTGGCCGTCTTGTGGCGGTAAGGTCTTGATTGGGTGACGGCGGCGGAAAACGATCGCAATAGTCTTATTTTATAACTAAATACATTTCCTCGCCTTCCATCGTCCGAGAAGCGGACGGGGCGTAGGAGCGGGAAGGTTCGTCGTGAGAGGTTTTCTTGAGCGTTTGCAGTGGAAGCTGGCCGCGTGGATGCAGGGTCGCAACGGCGTGGACGGGTTGTCGAACTTCCTCATGGGCGTGGGCATCATCCTCATCCTCGCCTCCATTGTTCCCGGACTCGACCTGTTATCGTGGTTCGCGCTGGTGTTTTTGCTGGTGGCGGTGCTGCGCAGCTTCTCGAAGAACGTTTCGGCCCGGTCGAAGGAGAACGAGGCTTTCGAGCGTGTCGCCGAAAAACCCAAGCGCTGGTTCGCGCTGAGGCGCAAGATGTGGACGAACCGCAAAACCACGCGCTACTTCAAGTGCAAGGGCTGCGGCACGGTGCTGTCGGTTCCGCGCGGCAAGGGCACGTTGCGCGTGGTGTGCCCGAAATGCAAGACCGAGACCATGAAGAAGTCGTAAGGGACGACGGTGGACATAAACGACTTCAGGCGCGAGTTCTTCGTCGTGACGTGCAACATGCAGAAGCTGATGCACGACACGGTGGCGCCCGTGTGCCTGCAGCACGGCGTGACGCTGCAGCAAATGCACGTGCTGCTTGAGCTGGTGGGCACGCCGGGGCAGACGTCGACCCAGCTGAGCGAGCGTGCCGGCATCTTGCGCACGAACTTCTCCAGCGTGTTCCACAAGCTGGAGGAACGGGGGTTGGCGGAGCGTCGTCGCAGCGAGCACGACCACCGCTCCTACGAGCTGCGCGCCACCGCCGAGGGCCGCGCCCTGCTCGAGCGCATCGACGCGGACGTCAGGAGCCGCTACGGCGAAGCGTTCGAGCAGGAGCCGCCGGAAACGTTCGAGACCATCCTCGCCGGCATGCGCGCCCTCAGCGCCTTTTCCGCGAAACTGGGACGCTAGCATGTTCGGTTACGTGATGCCCCGCATGGAGGATCTGTCGCAGGAGGAGCGAGAGCGCTACCATGCCGCGTACTGCGGCGTGTGCCGCGCGTTGGGCGAGCGCTGCGGACAGCGCTGCCGGGTCGCGCTCACCTACGACATGACGTTCTTGGCCTTGCTGCTGGGCTCGCTGTACGAGCCTGAGGAGCGGCGGGGCTGCAAGCGCTGCGCTCCGCACCCGTTGAAGCCGCATGAATACGCGTGCTCGGAATGCGTCGACTACGCGGCCGACATGACGGTGGCGCTGGTGTACCACAAATGCCTCGACGATTGGAACGACGACCGTAGCGGGTGGGCGCGCGCCTACGCCGCGCTGTTGGAGAAATCGTACCGCGCCGTGCGCGAGCGGCACCCCCGCACGTGCGCGGCCATCGAGGAGGGCCTGGCCGACATCGGACGCCTCGAGCAGGCGGCCGCGGCGGCGGAAAGCGCCGACGAAGCGCCGCCTCCCGACGCGGCGGCCAACCGGTTCGGCGCGCTGCTGGGCGAGGTGTTCGTCTACCGCGACGACTTCTGGGCCGACGGTTTGCGCAGTTTGGGCGCGAAGTTGGGCAAGCTCGTGTACGTGATGGACGCGGCGCTGGACATGGACGACGACCGCGCGTCGGGCAACTACAATCCGCTCGTCGCCTTGGACGCGCGGCCGCAGGACGTGCGCGAGGATTTGGAGCTGCTGGCGGCCGACGCCGCGGCGGCGTTCGAGAAGCTGCCGCTCGAGCGGGATGCGCGCGTGCTGCGCAGCGTGCTGTACGCGGGCGTGTGGCAGAAGTACCGCGCGAAGGAAGAGAAGCTGGCGAAGCAAGCGAAGGAAGACAAGGAGGCGCGCCGTGGTTGAGAACCCTTACGACGTGTTGGGCGTGAGCCGCGACGCCTCGCTCGACGAGGTTAAGAAGGCGTACCGCAAGAAGGCGCGCGAGAACCACCCCGATCTGAATCCGAACGATCCGGCCGCGGCCGATCGCATGAACAAGATCAACGAAGCGTACGACCGCATCGTAAACCCGGAGAAGTACGAGGCGCGCGATCGCCGCGCTGCGGCCGCCAACGGCGGTCCCGCCGCAGGCTACGGCGGGCCGGGCGGCGCGGCCGGCGGCCCCGGGTACGGCGGCGCGGGGCCGAACTACGGCGGCCCCGGCAGCGGGCAGGGCGGTTACGGCTCCGAAGGCCCCTACGGCTGGACGGGGGGCTTCGGGTTCGACTTCGACGATCTGTTCGGCTTCGGCGGTGCGGGGCCCGGCACGCGCGAGCCCATCCACCCCGAGGCGTCGGCGGCCGACAGCCCCGCCATCCGCAGCGTGATCGACGCCATAAACGCCGGCTTGTTCCAGCAGGCCATCGACCAGCTGAACGCGGTGACCAGCGACGGGCGCAACGCGCGCTGGTACTACCTGAGCGCGCTCGCCAACGACGGCGCGGGCAACTCGCTCATGGCGTTGGAGCAGATACGCCGCGCCGTGCGCCTCGATCCGAACAACCCCGATTACCAGCGCGCCCAACGGCAGTTCCAGCAAGCAGGGCAAACCTACCAGCAGGAGGGCCAGGCGCGCGGCTTCAGCATGGGCATCGATCCCATGACCATCTGCTGCGGCATCTGGTGCTGCGGCCCGGCGATCTGCCGCATGTGCGTGCCGTTCGGGTTCTAGGGAAGGCGGAACGGTTGTGCATGCGGCCATCCTCGTAGGGGCGATCTCCTGATCGCCCGTTCGCGCGAAGCGCGAAAACGCGGCACTCGGTTGCTTTTCCGGCTTCGCCGGAACGGGCGCTCTGGAGAGCGCCCCTACGAAGGACGGCCGAAACCGCACGACTCGGTTAACCGTGCGGCGAACGAACGAGAGCGGACGATTTGAAAAGACGGCTGGCACCGTACGGGCCAACTATCATCGAAAGGAAACGAATCATGACAGCGACGATAGGCATCGATCTCGGCACCACGAACAGCTGCGCGGCCACGGTGGAGGGCGGTCGGCCCGTCATCATACCGAACGCGGAGGGCGAGCGCACCACGCCGAGCGTGGTGGCGTTCTCGAAGGACGGCGAGCGCCTGGTGGGCACCGTCGCGTGCCGCCAGGCGGCGGTGAACCCCGACCGCACCATCGCGTCGGTCAAGCGCAACATGGGCAGCAACTGGCGCGTCAACATCGACGGCAAGGCGTTCACGGCGCAGGAGATTTCGGCCATGATCCTGCGCAAGCTGCGGCGCGACGCCGAGGCGTTCCTCGGGCAGGACGTCACCCAGGCCGTCATCACGGTGCCCGCGTACTTCGACGATGCACAGCGCCAGGCCACGAAGGACGCCGGCAAGATCGCGGGCCTCGACGTGCTGCGCATCATCAACGAGCCCACGAGCGCAGCACTGGCCTACGGCCTGGACAACGGCACGCCGCAGAAGGTGATGGTGTACGACCTGGGCGGCGGCACGTTCGACGTGTCCATCATCGAGATAGGCGACGGCGTGATCGAGGTGCTGGCCACGTCGGGCGACAACCATCTGGGCGGCGACGACTTCGACGAGCGCGTGGCGAACTACCTGATCGACCAGTTCAAGCGCGAGCACGGAGAGGACCTGCGCGGCAATCCGGCCGCCCTGCAGCGCGTGCGCGAAGCGGCCGAGCAGGCGAAGAAGGAGCTCTCTTCGCTCGACTCCGCCCACGTGAACCTGCCCTTCCTCGCGCAGAACGCGAGCGGCCCTTTGCACCTCGACGCCACCATCACGCGCGCGGCGTTCGACGACATGACGCGCGACCTGGTGGAGCGCACGACCGTTCCCGTGCAGACGGCGCTCAACGACGCCGGCATCGCCGCCTCCGAGCTGGGTTGCGTGCTGCTGGTGGGCGGTTCCACGCGCACGCCCGCCGTGCAGGCGCACGTGCGCAAGCTCACGGGCCAGGAGCCGTCGGCCTCCATCAACCCCGACGAGTGCGTGGCCACCGGTGCGGCCATCCAAGCCGCCACGCTGTCCGGCGCGTCCACGGGGCTCGTGCGGGCGAACAGCCTGCTTCTGCTGGACGTGACCCCCTTGAGCTTGTCCATCGAGACGGTGGGCGGCGTGGCCACGCGTCTCGTGGAGCGCAACACCACGCTGCCCGTGCACTACTCGCAGGTGTTCTCCACGGCGGCGGCGTTCCAAACGAGCGTGGAGGTGAAGGTGCTGCAGGGCGAGCGCCCCATGGCCGCCGACAACAAGGCCATCGGCACGTTCCGCCTCAAGGGCATCAAGCGCGCTCCGGCCGGCGTGCCGCAGATCGAGGTGACGTTCGACATCGACGCGAACGGCATCCTCACCGTGTCGGCGAAGGACCTGGACACCGGCAAGCAGCAGTCCATCACCATCGACGACTCGGATCGCATGTCCGACGACGAGGTGAACCAGGCTATCCGCGACGCGGAGCTCTACGCGTCGCAGGACGAGGCGCGCCGCGACGCCATGGTGGCCCGCGAGGAGGCGCAGCGTTTGGCCAACGAGGCCGACCAAGCGCTCGCGCAGGTGGGCAAGCAGTTGGAGAAGGACGAGAAGAAGCAGATCAAGGCCGATGTGGCCGCCGTTCGCAAGCTGTTGGGCAAGAAGGTCGACAAGGTGGACGACGCCGACGTGGCGGCCCTGCGCACGGCTGCCGAGCAGTTGGAGCGCTCGAGCGCCCGCGCTCGCGACCTCGTGGCGCAGAAGGGCTAGCCGCGGCGAGGGGCTGCACCGGTTGAAAAGCAGGTTGAAGCCGATGTTTAAAAAGAAGCGATCCGCTAGCTTTTTTAGCACACCCCACTTGAAAGGTATGCAAAAGCGTAAGATAATCTTCTCATCTGGCCGTATAGGTTGATTCGATGAGGCGATCCCGCTCCTTCGATTCCCCCCTCCTTCCTTCGGGGGGGGGGGGTCTTTCAACGAGGTCGCACGCAACGTGCGGGAGCGAGGAAGCATCAATGGAAGGCGCAATCAATTCGATACTCTCGGGTTTGTCCGAATTGGTTTACCTGTGCGACGTCGAAACGTACGAACTCGTGTACCTCAATGAAACCGGCCAAAAAGCCTTCCATGCAAGCGAGGCGAAGGGCGAGCCTTGCTACCGCGTTCTGCAGGGCAGGGATGCGCCGTGTCCGTTCTGCACGAACGACAAGCTGGGTTTCGATTCGTTCTACGAGTGGGACACGACCAACGAGGTGACGGGCCGTCGTTACTTCCTGCGCGACAAGCTGCTGAACTTGGACGGGCGCACGCTGCGCCTGGAGATCGCGTTCGACGTGACTGGTCGGCAGAACGAAAAGGACCAGTTCAAGTTCCTCGCCGATGCCGGTGTGGTGGTTATCGACTGCATCAAGATCCTCGAGACCCAACCCGACCTGCCCAAAGCTCTCGATGAGACGTTGCGACGGCTGGGGACGTTCCTCGAGGCCGATCGGGCTTACATCTTCGAGGTGGAAGGCGATTCCATGTCGAACACGCACGAGTGGTGCGGGCTTGGCGTGGAACCACAGCTCCCCGACCTTCAGGACATGCCCCTCTCGCTCATCGATCATTGGTTGGCGCGCTTCGAGGCTGGCGAGGCCGTGCTCATCGACAGCGTGGCTGATTTGCCGGAAGACCGGCGCGATGAGCATGACGTGCTTGCGGCTCAGGGCATAAGCTCGCTTGCGGCCGTGCCCATCGAAATAGACGGACGGTTGGCGGGCTATCTCGGCGTCGACAATCCTTTGCATGGGAACCTCGGGATCATAGAGATGCCGCTTGTCGGGTTGGCGTACTTCACGTCGTCCAGTATGAAGCGCGCGTACGTGCAGAAGCAGCTTGAAACGCTCACGTGGAACGACCCGCTGACCGGCACCCACTCTCGGGCCGCGTTCCACCGTGATTTCGACCGGGGCACGTTCGATCGCATCGGGTTCGCCTTGGTGGACGCCGACCGGCTGTCGGAGATCAACCGGGAGGAAGGGCGCCCTGCGGGCGACGAAATGCTTCGCCGCATCGGCTCTTGCCTGCACGAGGTGTTCGGCGATGCCGTGTACCGCATCGGCGACGACGAGTTCTGCGCCGTGGCCATACACATCGACTACGCGCGCTTTGCCGGCCTCTCCGTTCGCGCAGCGCAGCTGTTCCTCGACGAAGGCATTCCGGCGTCGCTCGGCCCGGCATGGCACGAGCGGTGCGCGAACACCACGAGTCTGCTCGACTTGGCGGGCGACCGCATGCGCAGCGCGAAGCGCGGTCGGCATCGTGCGGTGGACCTGGGCGTCGACTTGGAGTCCGACGCGGCCGTGAGCAGCCTTCTGCGGCCGGGCGGTGCGCAGGAGGCTGCGGACAAGAACTTGCTGGATATCCATCTTATGCCGCAGTCTTCGAGCGAAACGGGCGAAATCGTCGGCGCCGAGGCGCTCATCCGCTATCGCGACAGCGAGCGCGGCATGCAGGCGCTTCCCTCGTCGTTCATCCCCGCCTTGGAGGACATGGGCGAAATAGCCGCCATCGACTTCTTCGCGCTGTCGAAGGCGTGCGAGACAGTGGCGCGCTGGCAGCGGGAGGGCAGGAAGACGATCCCGCTCGCCGTGAACTTCTCGCGTCGCACCATCGGAGGCGAGGGGTTCGTCGAGCGCGTCGCCCAAACGGTGGCGTCGCACGGCGTCGACCGGTCGTTTATCGAGATCGAGATCACCGAATCGGCCCGCGAGGAAGACAAGACGCTGTTGCGCACGGTGGCCGAGGGGCTGCGGGCCTTGGGGTTCCGGGTGGCCATCGACGACTTCGGGGTGGACAACGCCAACTTCCAGCTGTTCATCCAACTGGAGTTCGACGTGCTGAAGATAGACAAATCGCTGGTGTGGGGGCTGGGCACCGAGGATCGCACTATGCAGGTGATCTGCGGTTTGGTGGACCTGTGCACGGGTTTGGGCATCGAGACGGTGGCCGAGGGCATCGAGACCGACGAGCAGTACCGCGCCCTGCGCGAGGCTGGGTGCACGCGCGCGCAGGGCTACCTCATCGGACGCCCCCAGCCTATTGGAGAGTTCGAGCGGGGGTTTCTGGATGCCTGACGCGGCTATCCGTTTCTCAGCGTGTCGCGCAAGGCGCTCATAAACCAGTCGACGTCGCTTTCGTCGAACACGAGCGGCGGGCGAATCTTCAGCACGTTGCCGAAGGGCCCGCATAGCGAGGTGAGCACGCGCCGCTCGCGCATGCCTTCGATGAGGCGCACGGCGGCAGGGTAGTCGGGGTCGGTGGTGCCGGGTGCCACCACGTCGGCTCCGATGAACAGTCCGGCGCCGCGCACATCGCCGATCTGCGGAAACTCGCGAGCGAGCGAGCGCAGCTCTTCGAGGAGGACGCCGCCTATGCGCCGCGCGTTGCCCATGGTGTCCTCTTCGCGCATCGCGTCGAGCGTGGCCTGGGCGGCCGCCATGGCCACGGGGCTGCCGGCGAACGTGTTGAAGTACGGGGAGCTTTGCGCGAAGGCGTCGAGCACGTCTTCGCGCGCGGCCACGGCCGAGCAGGCTATGCCGTTGGCCATGGGCTTTCCCATGGTCACGATATCGGGCACCACGTCGTGGCGCTCGAACCCCCAGAACGTGCCCGTGCGCGTGAACCCAGGCTGCACCTCGTCGGCGATGTACACGCCGCCCAGCTCGTGCACCGCTTCCACCACCGGCTTCAAGAATCCCGGTTTCCCGGGAAACACGCCGTCCGAGGAAAAGATGTCGTCGATGAGCAAGCCGGCGAACGCTATGCCGTGCCGCCGCATGTCGGCCACCTGCTTGCGCACGTGCTCGGCCATCCAGGTGCCCAGGTCCTCGGTTCGCAGGCGGTAGGTGTCGGGCGTGGGTATCATGCGCATGTCGACGGCCATGGGCTGCTCGTGCCCGATGGAGGGGGACAGCTTCGTGATGAGCTCGGTGTTGCCGTGGTAGGCCTCGCTCGTGACGATGATGCCCGTGCCGCCCGTGTACGCCCGCGCCACGCGCACGGCCAAATCGTTCGCCTCCGATCCTGAGAGCAGGAACATGACGCGGTTCAGCTCGCCGGGCATGGTGGAGAGCAGGTCCTCGGCGTAGTCGAGGATGCTCTCGTGCAGGTAGCGGGTGTGCGTGTTGATGAGGCCCAGTTGGCGCGACACGGCTTCCTGCACCGCAGGGTGGCTGTGCCCGAGGGACGGTATGTTGTTGTACACGTCGAGGTACTCCGTGCCATCGCCGTCGAACAGCCTGGTTCCTCTGCCGCGCACGAGGTTGAGCGGGTGGTGGTAGAACAGCCGGTAGCTGGGGCCGAGGATGGCGCGGCGCTCGGCCAGGCTGCGCGTGCGCTCGTCCAGATCGGCCATGTCCTCCGGTCTGAAACTGTTCGAATCCATGATGGTCGACGATGTGGTCATGACGGGTCTCCTTGGGCTCTCGACGGTCGATGGTTTGCAGGCGAAGTGTGCCATCCCCGTGTTTCGCCTGCGTTAATCCTTCCGTTTCGGCGCATAGGTTAAACCGAGGTTTCGCGGCTATTTCCCATCGGTAAAAAAGCGCGTTCGGGTTTGTTTCGCCTCGTCATGAAGCCGGCCTTCGGCGTGTCCTTTGCTAGGGTGCGGGCATTACGGCAAAGCGGTTTCACGTCAACGGGCGATCGAGGAGGACTTCATGGCAACCATGGCGACGAAGATGCGGACATGTGCGGAACCTGTGCGGCAGGGCGGGGGGCCGGTTGGCGAGGCCGGGTCGCCGCGCGTCGATCGATCGTGCGCCGAGGCGGCGGAACAAGCCGTCCAGTGCGCCGAGGCGGCGGAACAAGCCGTCCAGGCGGCCGAGCGCACGCTGGCGATGGCGGCCGACGTGCAAGAAGCCGAGGCGCGGCAGACCGCGAGCGAGCGAACTCCCGGTCTGCGCATGCCGCCGCAGCTGCAGGCTACCGGGGGCGCAACGGGCTTGGCGGCGTTCGCGGCTTACAGCAAAGGGTCGCTGGCGCCGTGGTGGCTGTTCCAGGGCGTGTGCGACGCGTGGGGGTTCGACGTGTTCAGCACGGAGCTGCGCCTCATCACCGTGTCGGAGAACGCAACGTATTTGGTGGTATGCCGCGACAAGCCGTTCGGAGTGGTGCGCGTGTCGCAGCCGGGGTACGTGGGCGGTCCCGTGGCGGTGGCCTCCGAGATCGCCTGGGTCGAGGCGCTGCACGCCGTGGAAGGGGTGAACGTGGTGGACGACGTCCCCACGGCGGCCGGGTTCAAGGTGGCCACGGTGTCCGACGGGTCGGGGACGGAATGGGCGTGCGTGTGCACCGGTTTCGTGGAGGGCGTGGTGCTTGAGGACTTGCCTGACCCCTCGTCGTTCTACCGCACCATCGGGCGCTGGGCGGCCCTGTTCCACGCCCACGCCCGCACGTGGCATAGGCCGGACGGGTTCGAGCGCTTCAACTGGGACCTCACCGACATGGTGGGCGAGCGCCCGCGCTGGGGGCGTTGGGAGGACAAGCAGCTTTCTCCGGGTGAGTTCGACCTGTTCAAACGCGCCGAAACGGCGGCTCTTCGCGTGATGGAACACGTGCCGCGCACGAGCAAGACCTGGGGTTTGATCCATGCCGACCTTCGTCCCTCGAATGTCATCGCGAGCGTCGACGGGTCGCTCACCGTCATCGACTTCGACGACTGCGGCTTCTCGTACTACCTCTACGACTACGCCGCGGCCCTCTCGTTCGTCGAGCACGAGCCGTACGCCCCCGCCATGGCGAAGGAGTGGGTGGCCGGCTATGGGGAGGTCGCGCCGTTGTCCGACGAGGACCTCGCCTGCGCGAGCGCGCTTTCGATGATCCGCCGATTGCAGATGGTGGGTTGGACCACCAACCACTACGCCGACGCGCTGCCCGACGGCCTGTACGACGCGCAGGTGCCGGGCACCGTCTACTGCGCCGAGCGCTACCTGCAAAGCCCCACCTGGCTGTTGGAATGACTAAGGCGACAGACTAGAAGCAACAACGGATTTATCCGAGCACATACAGACGGCGTTAATCATTTGAAGGAGGCATCATATGGCTGCTGCACGCGAGGCCGTCACCGTGCCCGCAAGCGCGGGAGCGGTGACGGCGGAAACGAACGACTACTTTGCAAAGCGCGCGTTGAAGAAAGGCTCGGCCGGTTGGCTTTTGCTGGCGGGCCTGGGCGTGTCCTACGTGATATCGGGAGACTTCTCCGGCTGGAACCTGGGCATGGCGCACGGCGGGTTCGGTGGCCTGCTCATCGCGTTCGCTGCCATGGGCGTCATGTACGCGTGCATGGTGTTCGGCCTGGCCGAGATGTCCTCGGCGCTGCCCACGGCCGGCGCGGGCTACGGCTTCGCCCGGCGCGCCCTCGGCAAGCTGGGCGGCTATGCCACCGGCGTGGCCATCCTCATCGAGTACTCCATCGCTCCGGCCGCCATCTCGGTGTTCATCGGCGGGTACGTGGAGTCGCTCGGCCTGTTCCCGGGCTTGTCGCCCATCGTCGTCTACGGCGCTTGCTTCGTGCTGTTCATTGCCATCCACATGATCGGCGTGGGCGAGGCGCTCAAGGTCATGTTCGCCATCACGGCTGTGGCCATCGTGGCGCTCATCGCGTTCGCGGCGGGCATGATCCCGCACTTCGGCGCGGCGAACCTGTTCAACATAGCCGCCGACGGCTCGGCAGGCTCCAGCTCGTTTCTGCCGTTCGGCGTGAGCGGCGTGCTGGCAGCGCTGCCCTTCGGCATCTGGTTCTTCTTGGCCGTCGAGGGCGTTCCGCTGGCCGCCGAGGAGGCGAACGACCCGAAGAAGGACATGCCGAAGGGCATCATCGCAGCCGTGTCCGTGCTGGTGGTGACGGGGCTCGCTGTGCTGCTGCTGTGTCCCGGCGGCGCGGGCGCCGCGCTCATGAGCGCGTCCGGCGCGCCGCTGCCCGACGCGTTGAACGCCGTGGGGGAGACCGGCTTGGCCACCTTCGTGAACTATGCGGGTTTGGCGGGCCTGGTGGCCTCGTTCTTCTCCATCGTGTTCGCCTATTCCCGCCAACTGTTCGCGCTGTCCCGCGCGGGGTACCTGCCGCGCTTCCTGTCCGTGACGAACGGGCGCAAGACGCCCACGTGGGCGCTGCTCGTGCCCGGCGGCATCGGGTTCGTGCTGGCCTCCGCGCTGCAGAACGGCGACATCCTCATCAACATCGCCGTGTTCGCCGCCGCCATCTCCTACGCGCTCATGAACCTGTCGCATATCGTGCTGCGCGTGAAGGAGCCGGATCTGGAGTGTCCGTACAAGACGCCGGGCGGTGTGGTGACCACGGGTATCGCGTTCGTTTTGTCCTGCGTGGCTGTGGTGGCGACGTTCTTCGTGGACGTGACGGCCGCCCTGTGCGCCGCCGGCGCGATGGCGTGCTTCGTGGCGTACTTCCTGCTGTACAGCCGCAAGCACCTGGTGGCGAACGCTCCGGAAGAGGAGTTCGCCTGCCTGGCCGCTGCGGAAAGCGAGCTGCGCTAGGGACTGGCGACGCCGGAGGGCTTGGTAAGCCTTCTGCAAAATCGGGCCGGCCGATCCTCGCGGCGCGGGATCATCTGATAAGCTGATGTTCGAGAGAAAACCCGTCGGGGGCCGAAGCGGCCCCCGACGTGCGCGAAAGGACTGCTGCATGGAAACATCCCGCATCGGCGTCATCTTCGATTGCGACGGCACGTTGCTCGACTCGATGGGCGTATGGCGCGAGGTGGAGGGAGAGCTCGCACGCCGCGCCGGCGTGAAGTTGACTGCGGCCGATGTCGACGAGCTCACCACGCTCACCATTCCCGAATGCGGTGCGTTCTTCCACGAGCGGTACGGTTTGGGCGATTCGAGCAAGGCGGTGGTGCGCACGATCGACGAGCTGATGCTCGATTTCTACCGCACGCGCGCCGAGGCGCGACCCGGCGCGCTAACGTTCGCACGCGCGCTTGCCGAACGGGGCGTGCGCCTGAGCGTGGCATCGTCCAGCCCGCTGCCCTACTTGCAAGCGGGGCTCGCCCGGTGCGGCTTCGCGCCTTATTTGGACGCTATCGTCTCGGTGGACGACGTGGGGAAGTCGAAGCGCGAGCCGGCCGTGTACGACCGAGCCCGCGAGGCCATGGGCACGCCGTTGGCAACCACTTGGGGCGTCGAAGACTCGGTGTACGCCGTGCACACGCTGCGCAAAGCCGGCTACCGCACGCTCGGCATCTACGATTGCGACATTTCCGGCACCCCCGAGCAGCTGGAAGCAGCAGCCGACCGGTTCGTCGCAAGCTTCGAAGAACTGGATGCCGATACGTTTTTGAGCTGGAATTAGGATGAGCCGGCTTTTCATGTGAAGTGCCGGCTCATTAATCTTTTTTTTGGCATCGGTAGCTATAGCTGTGTTGAAGCCGATTCCGAAGACTTGCTGTTAGATTTGCTCTTCAATCCACACAACAAGCTCGTCGTAACTCATGGTGCCATCTGCTATAGCGATAATAACGTTTTGCATGTCGGTCAGCCTTGGTTTGAAACGCACGCCATTTGCGCGAAGAAACACTCCAAGAACAGCGGCTCCCGTTCTCTTGTTCCCATCGGCGAATGGGTGGTTGTTTACGATGCCGTAAGCGTAGCGAGCGGCTTTTTCCGCAAGCGATGGGTACAATTCAACGTCGTCAAACGTTTGCGCCGGCTGAGCTAGTGCCGATTCGAGCAATCCTTCGTCACGTGTGCCCTCTGCTCCTCCATAGCGCTTAATCGATAGCGCATGCATTGCGAGGGCGTCTTGCAGAGACACATACTGAACGGGCGCACTCATTTTGCAAGTTCAACGAACATGTCGTCATATTCGTCCATGAACTCTTCTGCAAGCTTTACCATATCTGCTTCCTCCTTCACCTCGTTGATCGGAATGATCTGGGCGATGGGGCGGCTATTCTTGATAACGGTCACGCTTCCGGCCGCTCGCGCCTTCTCCATCACGCCGTTGAAGTTGCGGGCGACTTCTGTCGCGGTGACGCTAATGGGCATGGCGTCCTCCTCGGTCCGTCTTTCGTTGCCGCCATTATACTGTGTCTGTTACGGAATGCAAACAATTATACCAACTATTTTTTAAAAAATATTACGTAAAATAATGCAAAAACAGGGCTCTATCTCCAAGGATCATCCTGATAAGCGGGATCGGGGTCGGCCGGGCGGTCGGAGTAGGGATCGTAGCCGTCATCGTCTTCCGCCTCAGGGCGGATGAAGGGGTCGTCGGCTTTCGCATCTTCTGCCGTGCGCCCGCGCGACCGCTCGCCCTCGCCGGCAGCTGGCACGGGCGTGGTCACGGGGCGCACGGTGTAGCGCGGCTTGCTATTCATGTGCGATGCCTTCCGCACGGAGCGCGTCGGCCTCCGCTTCCTCGCCCATGCTGTCCAAGTCGTACGGCGTGGTCTGGTACACGTAGTAGTTCAGCCAGTTCGTGTAGAGCAGCTGGGCATGAGCGCGCCAGGTGGCGCGCGGTTTTTGCGCGGGATCGTCGTTCGGGAAGTAGTGGCGCGGCAGGGGCATGTCCAAGCCCTTCGCGATGTCGCGGTCGTATTCCGCCATGAGCGTGTCGGCGTCGTACTCGGGGTGGCCGAATACGAAGAAATGGCGGCTGTCGGTGCTCTTGGCCAGGTAGACGCCGGCTTCGTCGGACACGGCGATAAGCTCCAGATCGGGGTGCGCCTCGATGTCCTCGGCGTGCACCTCGGTGTAGCGCGAATGGGGTGCCATGAAGAAGTCGTTGAAACCGCGCACGAGCGGCGAGGAGGGCTTCACCACCTCGTGCTCGAACACGCCGAACAGCTTGGTGGGCAGCTCGTACTTGGGAATGCCGTAATGGTAGTAGATGCCCGCCTGCGCGCCCCAGCAGATATGAAGCGTGGAATGCACGTTCGTGGCCGACCAGTCCATGATGGCCGCCAACTCGTCCCAATAGTCCACGTCCTCGAAATCCAACAGCTCGACGGGCGCGCCGGTGATGATCATGCCGTCGAAGCGCTCGCCTTTGATCTCGTCGAACGTGGTGTAGAAGGTTTCCAGATGCTGCTCGGACACGTTCTTGGCCTCGTGGCTGGCCGTTTGCATGAGGTCTATCTCTATCTGCAGCGGCGTGTTCGAGAGCTTGCGCATGATCTGCGTCTCGGTGACGATCTTCGTGGGCATGAGGTTCAGCAGCACGAGCTTCAGCGGGCGGATGTCCTGGTGCATGGCCCGGTACTCGGTCATGACGAAGATGTTCTCGCCTTCCAAGATATCGGTGGCGGGCAGGGAGTCGGGGATTCTGATGGGCATGGCGGCTCCTTCTGTTCTCGTGCGGCGCAAACGTTTGTTCTCGCGCCTCGCGCGTTCCATTGTACGGCAAAAGACGTTCGGATGCCGCCGAAAGCGTTTGCCCGATTATAGTAAAAATCGATCATGAGTTATCAGAAAGACGGCGCTACCGAACGCGAACACCCGGCGGCTATAATGATGCGGACACAAGACCACCCAACCTGCGCGAACGAGGAGCCCCCATGAGCGAGAGCATCGGCACCACCTGCGTCCAAGGCGGTTACCGCCCCGGAGACGGCGATCCCCGGCAGATTCCCATCTACCAGTCAACCACCTGGAAGTTCGATTCGAGCGAGCACATGGGCCGCCTGTTCGATTTGGAGGAGGCGGGCTACTTCTACACGCGCCTGTCCAACCCCACGAACGACTTCGTGGCTGCGAAGATCGCCGAGCTCGAGGGCGGCACGGCGGGCATGCTCACGTCGTCGGGCCAGGCGGCGAACTTCTTCGCCGTGTTCAACATCGCGGGCTGCGGCGACCATGTGGTGGCGTCGTCGGCCATTTACGGTGGCACGTACAACCTGTTCGCCGTGACCATGAGGCGCATGGGGGTGGAGTTCACGTTCGTCGCGCCCGATTGCACGAACGAGGAGCTGGAGGCCGCGTTCCGCCCGAACACGAAGGCCGTGTTCGGCGAGACCATCGCCAATCCCGCGCTCACGGTGCTCGATATCGAGCGGTTCGCCGCTGCGGCGCACGCGCACGGGGTGCCGCTCATCGTGGACAACACGTTCCCCACGCCGGTGAATTGCCGTCCCATCGAATGGGGCGCCGACATCGTCACGCACTCCACCACGAAGTACATGGACGGCCACGGCGCCAGCGTGGGCGGGTGCATCGTGGATGCCGGTCGTTTCGATTGGTTCGCGCATGCTGACAAGTTTCCGGGCCTCACCACGCCCGACGAGAGCTACCACGGCGTGGTGTACGCCGAGCGCTTCGGTTTGGAGGGTGCGTTCATTACAAAGGCCACGGCCCAGCTCATGCGTGATTTCGGCTGCTCCCAGTCGCCGCAGAGCGCGTTTCTCATCAACATGGGGCTGGAAAGCCTGCACCTGCGCATGGCTCAGCACAACAAGAACGGCCTGGCGCTCGCGCAGCATCTGGCGGCGCATCCGAAGGTGGCGTGGGTTCGCTATCCCGGCTTGCCGGGCGATACGCAGTTCGAGCTGGCGCGGAAGTACCTGCCGGGCGGCGCGAGCGGCGTGGTGAGCTTCGGCGTGGCCGGCGGGCGCGCGGCGGCCGAGACGTTCATGGCGAGCCTCAAGCTCGCGCAGATCGCCACCCACGTGGCCGACGCGCGCACGTGCGTGCTGCACCCGGCCAACGCCACGCACCGCCAGATGAACGACGACGAGCTGGCCGCCGCCGGCATCACGCCCGACCTCGTGCGCCTATCGTGCGGCATCGAGGCCACCGAGGATCTCGTGGCCGACGTGGACCAGGCGCTCGCGGCGGTGTAACCAAGGGCGAACGTCAATGATTATTTGATCGAAAATCGTCTGCGCATCGTTTTTGCGCGAGTGGTTATACTGCTTGCTGTCAGATAGTTCGGCGACAAGGAGAGCGAGCCATGGACATGCAGACGATCGTCGATCAAGTCGTGGAAGCGTTGCGCGAGGCGCCGGAGAAAGCGCAGGAGGTCATGGCCGATCCGGCAGGCGCCGTCGAGCAGATCACGGGGCATCGGCTCGAAGCGGACGATTTGGCTTCGGTTGCGCAAGGCGTGCTTGCGAAGATCGCCGAAGAAGGCGGCGACTTGCAGGAGAAGCTGGCCGGTTTGGGCGACTCCATCGGCGATAAAGTCTCGTCTCTCATCGGCGATAACGAAACGTTTGGCAATCTGCTGGACAGCATCTTCAAAAAATAGGGAATCCGCTTTGCCTCTCTCGCAACCGAAAGGGGCTGCAACCGAAAGCGCCGCCGAGACGTGTTTGTAGGGCAAGGGCTCTGCCCTTGCCGCCGACTTGCGGAAACGTTCCTTGTTTTATGCTCGTGCAATCGAAAGGGCCGGAATCCACACCAGATTCCGGCCCTTTTTCAAGAGCGATCATCGGTCGGGCACCGGTTTCGCGCGACTTCGGCGCTCGATCCTGCGCTAGTCGCGCTTGCGGCTGCGCACAAACGCCACCGCGCCGGCCGCCGCGGCCACGATGCCTGCGGCAACTGCGGTGGTGGCCACGTCGGCCATTGAGTCGCCGGTCTGCGCCATCGCGCCGTCGGCGGTGGCGGCGTAGGCTTTGCCGTTGCTGACGGGCGTGGGGGTCGGCGTGGGCGCCGGTGTCGGCACGTTCGGCTTGATGAGCGCGTCCTTCGCGATCTCGGCGCTCGCTATGTCGGTGATGGTGCCCTTGCCGGTGCCGAGCGTCTGGCCCCAGGCGTCGCCGTACATGGCGGGAACGATCGCCGCGACATCCTGGATGCCCACGCCCTCGGTGACGATGGAGCAGTCCTTCAGCTCGATGAAGGCATGGTTCTTCTCGTAATCGCTGTCGTTGGATATCGCGATCATGGCGATATCGCCCTCGGCGTGCACCGTGGAGTTCTCGACCTTGATGTACACGGGTTTCATGCCGCCGGTGGTGGTTCCCTGGGAGTTCTGCGCGGCGATGCCCCACGATTGCCCGTTGACGCCCTCCGCCTTGGCGTTGACGACGGAATCCTTGATGTAGATGTGGCCGCCCAGGTTGGCCCAGCTCTGCTGGGCGTCGGAGAGGATGCCGTAGTTGTTGATTTCTTTCGAGGTCGTGGTGTTCTTGCTGGTGGCCGTGACGACGGAGTCCACGATCTTGATGTCCTCGCCCATGGCCGCGATGGCGGCCGTACTGTAGGCGTCATAGTCCGTCACGTTGACGGCTTCGACCGTCGTGCCTTCGATGGTGAGGCGGCCGTCCGCTTGGAGGGCGATGTCCATGCTGCCGTCGCTCGACGCGTCCACGTGCAAGCTGGCATCCGCGTCGCCGGTGATCGTGGTGTCGCCTTCGATGTGAACTTGACCGTCCACGTAGTTCTCGCCGGACAGGTTGATGTTCAAGCCGCCGTCGCCCCCAACGCTATCGGCCCCGGCCAGAATCGACCCGCCGTCGTAGCCGTTCAGCGTCATGCTCTCGCCGCCGTCCCATGCCCAGGTATCCTCGGTGTGGGCATCGTGGTACGTGTTGCCGTCGACGTTCACCCACTCGGCCGCCCAGGCCATGTTCGGCATCATGAGCATGCCGCTCATGGCAATGGCGGTTGCGCCCACCGCGAACTTCCTGCGCGTAGCCTGCCAGCGCTGGCTGGGCAACGAAGGGGCTGCGTGCTGGGCACGTGCCCTAACGGTTAGCCCCCTGTGCGTCGATTTCGTATTTGCTGACATAAATGCTCCCTCCTACTTGCCTGACAAGCGGTTTTCCTCTGCTTGTCAGCATAGCGAGGAGGCAACACCTGATGAACACCAAGCCTTACCGTTTCCCGCAGCATTCCTCCGCTCGCTTGACTTTCGAGTGTCGAGCACGACATATTTCGCGTGAAACATCGCGAAATATGTCGTGCTCGCGCGCGGCCGCGCGCAGGAGCCGACCGAACGGTTCGCGGCATCACCCTGCGCGACGGCTCGGACGGCGTTCTTGCTCGGTTGTTCGGCTGCGATACGCTATGCCGCCTTGGGCAGCTGCTTCTCGGCTTCTTCGTCAGCTTTTTCCTGATCCGGCGCTTTCGCGTCGCCGTCGGTTCCGGACGCCGTCTCGTCGCCTCCCACTTTGATGACGTTCGCGAGCGCTGCGGCGACCGCCTCGGGATCGGCCTTCGAGAGCACGTCGGTGCCGTTCTCCACCGTGCAGCCCGAGCAGCCGCGCGTGCGCTTCGCGTCGATGGCGTCCTGCACGGTGCCGGAGTAGATGGTGCCGGAATTCTTGATGTGCTGGCAATCGGGGTTGAAGTGGTACACCTCGCCGAACGGCGTCCAGTAGGCCAGCCCGTCGTCGGACAGCACGGCCGCGCCGGCCTCGGCCTGGTCGAGGTCTTCCTGCGTGGCCGGATGGTAGTCGACGCCGCTCGCCACGGCGGCTATGAGCGCCACGGCCGCCACGATGGTGCCCACGCGCTTCGTGCCCTTGTCCAGGTCCTTGTTCGTCAGCATGAGCAGGATGATGGGCGCGAACGCGATAGCCGCGATGATGATACCCAGATCGGTTTGCACCCAGTACGCCACCTTGTTCTCCTTGGATGCGGGCGCCACGTGATTCGCGTGCTTCCACAACTGCGAGCCGGCCACCACCAGCACCAGGTCGGCAACCAGGAAGATGACGAGCCAGGTGGAAGCCGCCGGGCCCGGCAGAAACAGCGTGCCGTTCATCACGAGGACGGCCAAAACCTCGCATACCAGGCCCAGCACCCACAGCACGATCGCGCCGATGCGGAAGGGAAGCGCCGAGCCGTTGCGGGCTGCGTGCATATCGTCGCGCACGGCCTTGTTGGCCTCGGCGCCCGAGCCGCCCTGATGGGGATGCGCGATGGTCTCGCCGGTCTTGGCATCGACGAACGTGCGCTCCTTCGGCTCCTTTTTGGCGGGCGTTGCAGCGGCCTCGGGTTCGCTCGAGACTTCGGGCTCCGCTTCTTCAGGTTTCGCCTTGGCTGCGGCTTCTGATTCCGCTTCCCCGGCGGGCTGCGGATCGGCCGCTGTCTCGGGTTTCGCCTTCGATTTCGGTTCCGCTTTCGGCTTCTCGTCTTTGGCGGAAAGCTCTGCTTCGCTCTTGGCTTTCGACGCGGCTTTCGCGGGCTTTTTCGGCTCTGCGGCCTCGTCGTCGCTTTTCTTCGTTGCCATGTATCCCCGTCTCCTTGCGGTTCAATATCTAGTTGAGCTGGATCTTTGCCTATGAGCCAGCGTGCTCCCCATTATAATTCCCGGAAGGAGAGGGCAGGTTTTCCCTGCTTGGGTACAAAAATATATTGAAAGAGGAAGCCATGGACGTGCAGGAGATCGTGGGTCAGTTGATGAAGTCGGCTGCGGAGAATCCCGAGAGCCTCAAGCAGTTCGGCGTCGATCCGGCCGCTGCCATCAAGGGTGCCACGGGCCTCGACTTGAGCGAGGAGGAAGTGACCGACGTGGTGAAGGCCGTTGAACCGCTGCTGGAGGGCAAGGAGCTCAACCTGGACGCCGTCATGAAAGCAGCCGGCGATTTCCTGGGCAACGACCCCGGCGCGCTCCTCGGCAAACTGGGCGGTCTCTTCGGCGGCAAGTAGTTAGCCTGCCATTCGAATATCGCATCATAGTTCGTCGTCAGCCAGCCTTTCGGCTACCCTTTTGCGAATTTCAACCTTCGCCTCTTCGGCCGTGTACGTTTGGGGGTGTCGTTTGTTGTGCTCGATAGCCTCGTCGATCATGAGCCCTACGTACTGGTCGTAGTCGAACGTCGCCGCGTCGATGACCACGAGGGAGGCGCGGCCATTCTTCGTCAGATAGATGGGCTGGCCGGTCTCTTTCGCCAGAGCCTCGATGCTGTTGTAGTCCCTGCGGATGTCGGTCGAAGAACGAATGATGGGTGCTGCCATGCTGGTCTCCTTACACGTGTATACTACTTAAAGCATATTATAATATGTTTTAAGTAGTATAAAAATATGTTTTTGAACAATTTCCCCATTTCCGCTCGAAAAGCAATGCGGTCAATCGGAAAAGCGGCAGAGCCTCGCATCTTTATGTAACGCTTTACCGTAGGCGACCCCCTTTCGCTCCTTCGAAATCGCTCCGATATGTTATGGTTGCGGCGCAAGGGGGAAGGGGCGCGTTTTGCTGCACGGAAAGCTCAAGTACAAGTTAGCGATACCCACCGTGGTTATCATCGTGCTGCTCATGGCGTTGAACCTTACGTGGTCGTACACCTCGCAACGCGAGCAGGCCCAGGTGGCCATGCGCGAGCAGGCCAGCATGCTCACGCGGCAGCTGAACGCCATGTGGGATTTCATGGCCATCAACCAGGACCGCATCAACTACGATGCCGATGGCAACTACGACTTCAAGGGCCTGCACTGCTCCATCGTGGGCCTGAGCGTGAGCGGCCGCTTCTCGCAAGAGACCGATTACAAGATCCGCTACGTCAGCGACAGCCCGCGCAACTCCGCGCACGCCACCGACCCGTTCGAAACGCAGGTCATGGAGCGCTTCCGCGAAGACCCGGAACTGGTCGAGTACGACGAGATGAGCGAGTTCGACGGGCAGAGCTCGCTGCGCTACCTCACGCCGCTGCGCATAGACGCAAGCTGCATTTCCTGCCATGGCAGCCCGGCCGGCGAGAAGGACGTGACCGGGTACGCGAAGGAGGGCCTCGAACGGGGGGACCTGTACGGGGTCATCAGCGTGGTCGTGCCGTCGGAGATTTACGACGAGAGCATCGCGCAGAACGTCATGCGGGAGGGCTTGCTGTTCTTCGCGCTCATCGTGGCATGCGTGGTGTCCGTGTACTTCTTCGTCAACCGGTTCGTCACGGCTCCGCTCGAACGGCTGAAGAACGCCGTGCGCGTGACCGACGAGGGTCGCTTCGCCGTGGACGTGAAGGACGTGCGCGGCGACGGCGAGGTGCACGACCTCGCCGCGTACTTCGACACGATGAGCTCCGAGCTGAACACGCTGTACGACGACCTCGAAAGCCAGGTGGAGCTGCGCGCCGGCCAGCTGGTGCTGGCGAACGAGGAGCTGATCCGCCAGCGCGAACAGCTGGAATCCATGAACGAGCGCCTGTTCGAGGAGAGCCGTTACAAGTCCGACTTCCTAGCCATGATGAGTCACGAGTTGCGCACGCCGCTCACCTCGGTCATCGCGTTCACGGAGATACTGCAGGCGGAGGAGGCCGATGCGCAGGGCAACCGCGCGCGCATCCTCGGCGAGATTCGGCAGAACGCCGCCATCTTGCTCAGCCGCATCAACAACATTCTCGACGTCGCCCGTCTCGAGGCGGGCAAAAGCGAGCTCGACCTGCAGCTCGTGGACGTGGCCGACGTGGTGAACAGCGTGGAGGCCGCGCTCGAGCCGCTGGCGAGCGCCAAGCGCATCGCGCTTGCGGTGGAGGTCGCACGCGACGTGCCGCTCATCACGGCGGATCCCGACAAGGCCCGCCGCATCGTGGAGAACCTGGCGGGCAACGCCGTGAAGTTCACGCCGGAGGGCGGCCGCATCTCCATCAGCGCGCTGTTCGATCGGGAGACCGACCGGGTGCTCGTGAGGGTGGAGGACGACGGCATCGGCATCGCCCCCGAGGACGTGCCGGTCATCTTCGACAAGTTCACGCAGGGCGACGCCTCCGCGTCGCGGCGTTACAACGGCAGCGGCCTGGGGCTCTCGCTCGCGCGCGAACTGGCCGAGCTGCACGGAGGCACCATCGAGGTGCGCAGCGTTGCGGGGAAGGGCAGCACGTTCACGGCGGCGTTTCCGGTTCAGGCGAACAAGGCGGAGGCGACAGACGACGAGAAGGTCGCTGACGAAGGCTCAGGGGGAGAGGAGAGGGCGGATGGCTCGCATACTGCTGGCTGACGACGAGGAGAGCATGAAAAACGTGGTGGAGCACATCGTGGTGCAAGGCGGCCACGAGTTCCTGTACGCGAAGAACGGTGCGGACGCGCTGGCGCTATTCGCCGATCGCGCGCCCGACCTCGTCATCCTCGACGTCATGATGCCCGACGTGAACGGTTTCGACGCGTGCGACGCCATTCGCCGTCGCGATCAGGACGTGCCCGTGATGTTCCTGTCGGCCAAAGGCGACATCGTCGACAAGAGCATGGGCTTCAAGATGGGTTGCGACGACTACCTGGTCAAGCCGTTCAGCCCCGCCGAACTGGCGCTGCGCATCGAGGCGCTGCTCCGCCGCCGCGACCATGCGCGGCCGGATGCCGCAGCGAAGCGCTCGACCATCGAAGCGGGCGATCTGGTGCTCGACCTGGGCAGCTACGAGGCGGTGAAAGCCGGACGTCCGTTGGATCTGACGGCCAAAGAGTTCGAGATACTTTCCTTCATGGCCCAGCATCCCGGTCAGGTGTTCACGCGCGACCAGCTCTTCGAGAACGTATGGGGCGAAGACGTCGTCAGCGACGCGAACACCATCACCGTGTTCATCCGCAAGATTCGCGAGAAGGTGGAAGACGACCCTTCGAAGCCGCGCTACGTGCTCACCGTATGGGGCGTGGGGTATAAATTTGCCGCCTTTTCCACCTCTCATCAGGGACGGTAATACTTCAGTAATACTTTGGTAAGGGAAAAATAAGCTGCCGTCACAAAGAGCGTAACATTTCGCGCGTACCATCGACGGCAAGGACGAGGGGGCGCAGCCGGCAGGGGGACTGCTCGACGTGCGCGCTCCCCGCGTGCGAGGGAACCAATCTACGATGGGGGAGGATGACGTATGCAGAAAACCGGATTGTCACGACGGTCGTTCTTGGCGCTTTCGGGCGCCGTGGGCGCGAGCGCGCTCATGTTCGGCGGCTGCGCGCCTAAGGGCGAGCAAGAGGCGAAGAAGGGCGATTCCGCATCGTCCGCCGACGACGGCACGCAGGTGGTCAACACGTGCTCGACGTTCGACTGCGGCGGCAAGTGCCTGATCAAGGCGCACATGAAGGACGGCGCCATCGCGCGCATCGACACGCGCGGCGTGTACGAGGACGACGAGGCGAACCCCTGCCTGAAGGCGTGCGTGCGCGGCCGCTCGTATCGCAAGTGGCAGTACCATCCCGACCGCCTGCAACATCCCATGAAGCGCGTGGGCAAGCGCGGCGAGAACAAGTTCGAGCAGATCAGCTGGGACGAGGCCATCGACTTCATCGTGAGCGAGAACGAGCGCCTGCTGAAAGAGTACGGCCCGCTCACCCGCTACATCAACATCGGCACGGGCGACACCGGCGGCACCATCGTGCGTGCGAACCTCGCCGCGCGGTTCTGCGACGCCACCGGCGGCCACGTGGGCAACTACAACTCGGTGTCCATGGGCAACACGGGCACGGCCACCCCGTATATGTTCGGCGTTGCGTCGTCCGGCAGCAGCCTGCCCAGCCTGAAGGACACGAAGCTGGTCATTCTGTGGGGGCACAACCCCGCCGAGACGATCTTCGGCCTGTCGAACTACTACTTCCGCCAGATGAAGGAGAACGGCTGCAAGTTCATCGTCATCGACCCGCGCAACTCGAACACCGCGATCGAGCTGGCCGACGAGTGGATTCCCATTCTGCCCACCACCGACAACGCGCTCATGGACGCCATGGCGTACGTCATCGTGACGGAGGGGTTGCACGACCAGAAGTTCCTGGACACGTTCGTGATCGGCTTCGACGAGGAGCACCTGCCCGAGGGCGTGGAGGCGAACCAGTCCTACCAGGCGTACCTGACCGGCGCGGCCGACGGTGTTGAGAAGACGCCCGAATGGGCCGAGCCCATCTGCAAGGTGCCGGCCGACACCATCCGCCGCATCGCGCGGGAGTACGCCACCACGAAGCCCGCGGCGCTCATCGAGGGCTGGGGTCCGCAGCGCCACGTGTGCGGCGAGCGCACGGCGTTGGGCGGCGGCATGCTGGCGTGCCTGACGGGCAACGTGGGCGTCGAAGGCGGTTGGGCCGGCGCGTACAACGGCTTCACGCGCAAGAGTCCCGTGGGCATGGCCCCCTTGCCCGACAGCGTCGATTTCAAGACGGTGAGCGTTCCCATGTCGTCCGGCTGGATCGACGCCATCGACGACTACACCACCATGACCAAGGAGACCGGTCTCACGGGCGCCGACAAGCTGGAGTACCCGGTGAAGATGCTCTGGAACATCGCGAGCGACTTCATGATGGCGTCGAACCCCGACATCAACCGCGTGCGCGCCATCTTGGAAGACGAGAGCAAGGTCGAGTGCATCATCACGTCCGACGTGCTCATGACGCCCACGGCGCAGTGGTCCGACATCGTCCTGCCGGCCTGCACGTGCTTCGAGCGCTGGAACGTGGGCGCCACGTGGAACAACGGCGACTACTTCATCCTATCCCAGAAACTGTGCGAGCCCTTGGGCGAAGCGCGCTCCGAGTACGACTGGCTCGCCGAGTGCGCCGACCGCATGGGTGTGAAAGACGTGTTCACCGGCGGCAAGACCGAAGAGGAGTGGGTGCGCTACATCGTCGAGGAAACGGCGAAGAAGTATCCCGAGGACGACCTGCCCGACTTCGACACCATGGTGAAAGAGGGCGTCGCCTACTTCAAGAAGGAAGAGCCCCGCGTGGCCTTCCAGAAGCAGATCGAGGACCCGAAGAACAATCCGTTCGAAACGGACTCGGGCAAGATCGAGCTGTTCTCGAAGAAGCTCTACGACATGCAGAACCCCGACGTCCCCGCCACGCCGCACTACGTTCCCGTGGCCGAGGGGCCGGGCGGCGAGCTCGCTGCCGCCTATCCGCTCCAGCTCATCGGATGGAAAACGAAGGCGCGCGACAACTCCAGCTACTTCACGCATCCGTGGCTCGTGCAGACGCAGGACACCGAGCTGTGGATCAACCCCATCGACGCCGAAGCGCGCGGCATCGCCGACGGTGACGAGGTGAAGGTGCTGAACGATCGCGGTGCCATGAAGATTCCGGCGAAGGTGACCACCCGCATCGTTCCCGGCTGCGTGGCCGCGCCCACCGGCTCCTGGTACAGCCCCGACGCCGAGGGAGTCGACCAGAACGGCTGCGTGAACGTGCTCACCTCGTCGGCGCGTACGTCGATGACGCACGGCAACACGCAGCACACCAACCTTGTCGAAGTCGCGAAGCTCTAGGAGGGGACGAGCCATGACCCAATACGGATTCCATATGCGCCAAGATCTGTGCACGGGCTGCCATGCCTGCCAGATGGCCTGCAAAGACGAGAAGAACCTCGACGACGCGCGGCTGTTCCGCCACGTGTTCGAGACGGAGGGCGGCGCGTTCTCGGCCGCCGGGAGCGGTTACGTGCACGACGCGTTCGCGTTCTACACGTCCATGTCATGCAACCACTGCGAGCGCCCCGCCTGCCTGGGCGTGTGCCCAGCGGGCGCCATCGCCAAGGACGAGAAAACCGGCATCGTTACGTACGACGGCGAGCTGTGCATCGGCTGCAAGTACTGCGAGCAGGCGTGCCCGTACGGCGCGCCCCAGTACGACGAGGTGGCCGGCAAGATGACCAAGTGCGACCTCTGCGCCGATCGCGTGGCGGCGGGAGAGCTGCCGGTGTGCGTGGCGGCCTGCCCGTTCAACGCGCTCGAGTTCGGTGAGCTTGACGACTTGCGCGCAAAGTACGGCGATGCGGTGACCACCCTCGGCCTTCCCGAGGACACCACCGGCCCCAGCATCGTCATCACCCCGCACGCCACGAACGCGACCTCAGCAGCGTAACGACAGCGTTTCCCTTTCCAACAACTCTTCCCTCCCATCGGCCCCGCAAGCACCACGCGGGGCCGACCTGGTTTCGGTCGCGCATCGCATGCGCAAAACTTCTGCAGATCGCGCGCATCGTGGGGGAAATTCGTTGACTTTGTGAACTTTCCCGGCATACAATGCAAAGGTTCGCTTTCAAAAGCCCCGTGCATGCAGCGAAAACGGAGACGCAGACAAAGGAGTCCAGGCCGGAGTCGCGTGTCAGCGTAGGAACCTGACGTCCGTCTCACCTGCACTTTTGAAAACCGACGCGCCGCTTCCGCACCATGGACGACAACCGGCGAGGCTCGACCTCGAAGGGAATCGCCCGGACGCGTGGAGAGCGGTAATCCCGGCGGGCGCGTTCGCGCGCGCACGGCGGAATGTAAGATTATTGGAGGAAGCAGAAGTGAAGACGTATTACGCGAAGCCCAACGAAGTTGAGCGCGAATGGGTCTTGATCGACGCCACGGACCAGGTTCTGGGCCGCGTCGCCGTGAAGGCCGCGCACATCCTGAAGGGCAAGCACAAGCCGCAGTACACCCCGCATGTCGACACCGGCGACTTCGTCGTCATCATCAACGCGGACAAGATCCGCGTGACGGGCAACAAGGCCGACGACAAGCGTTACTACCGCCACAGCGGTTTCCCCGGCGGCTTGAAGTCCGAGACCTTCAACGAGGCCATGGCCAAGCATCCCGAGCGCGTGATCGAGCATGCCGTGAAGGGCATGCTGCCGAAGAACACGCTGGGTCGCGCCATGGGCAAGAAGCTCAAGGTCTACGTTGGTGCGGAGCATCCGCACATGGCTCAGCAGCCCCGCGAGATTAAGATGGAGGGTTAAACAATGGCAGGTGAAGCTTTGTACTACGGCACCGGCCGTCGTAAGAACGCCGTCGCTCGCGTGCGTCTCGTTCCCGGCACCGGCAAGGTTACGGTCAACGGCCGCGAGGCTCTGCAGTACTTCGGCCGCCAGGCTCTGGTGGACTACGCCAAGACGCCGTTCAAGGTGACCGACACGATGGACCACTTCGACGTCATCGCCCGTATCGATGGCGGCGGCATCTCGGGTCAGTCCGGCGCTCTGCGCCACGGCATCGCCCGCGCGCTGCTCGCGGCCGGCGACTACCGCGGCGAGCTGAAGAAGGCCGGCTACCTCACGCGTGACGCCCGTATGGTGGAGCGCAAGAAGTACGGCCTGAAGAAGGCCCGCAAGCGCCCGCAGTTCAGCAAGCGCTAAGCCGAACAACGCAATCGCTCGGCTCTTTGGCCCGCTTCCGAAAGGAGGCGGGCTATTTCTTTTTCTGCCTCTTTGCCGAGCGCGGTTGGTGCGGGTTTGCTGTGTTCCGCTCCGTAGAATGCACTTGCTATCGGGCGCCTTGCGCCTGCATGACGGATAGGCCCACCAAGCGGCGCATCGTGCCGGGCGGGTCGGATGGCGAGAGGCGCGGATCTGGAAAAACGAGGGGCACAAGCGCAGGACGAGCCGCATCGTCCATCGGCCGTCGCGGCGAAACGCGACGATGCGCTCGCGCGCGCGATAGCCGTTTTGGTGTCGCTTGTGGTCGTGGGATCGATAGCGGCCCTCGTGGGCTCGTGGCGCGGCGATGCCGGCAATCCGGCGTTCGACGGCGCCGTGGGCGAGGTGACCATGCTCTCGATAGACGGAACGTACCGCATCGGCGACGGGGAGTGGCGACCTGCCGACGGCTCCTCGTTCGAAGCCGCGCTCGTGGGCGTGCAGTCGGTGACGGTGCGGGGGCGGCTGTCCCATGCTGTGCCGGAAGGCGAGCGCGTGAACCTGCGCTTGAGCAGCACGTCGTGCGTCGTCCGAGTGAACGGGATGGAGGCGTTCTCGTTCGACGGCCGCAGCGGTACGGGCCCGGCCAGCGAGCCCATGCTGGGTTGGGTGGGCTTCACGTCTCCCGGCATAACCGAAGGCGACCAGGTGGAAGTGGAGCTGCGCAGCGCCTCGCGGTGGAGCTCGCTCGGGGATTACGAGCTCACGTTCCGCACGCTGAACGCCGGCGATGCGGACTCCCTGCGCAGGGCCATGACGCAGCTGTTCTTCCCGATGCTCGCGTGCGGTGCGGCCGTGCTGTGCGCCGGCGTCGTGCTGCTTTTGGTGGCGAGCCTGGGACATCTCATCGGCGTGCCCAAAGAGCGGGGCGGCATGCTGTTCGCCGTCTACGTGCTGCTGGGCGGCGTGTGGATATTCTTCTGCTTCGACTACGTCACGCTGTTCATTCCCCATCCGCAGTTCACGGCTACCGTTAGCCTGCTGGCGCAAGATGCGATGCCGCTCGCGCTCGTCGGATACGTGATCCAACGATCGGCCGGCACGTTGCGGAGGTTCGCCCGGGCCGTGCTCGCCGCGATGGCGGCCGTCGAGGCGACGGCGATAGCGTTGCGTGTCGCCGGGGTTTGCTCGCTGTTCGACGCGAACATACTCATCGTAACGTTGTTCGTGACGGCCGAGGTCGCCGTGGTGGGCGCGTTCGCGTTCCGCGCTGTTCGGTCAAGCAATCGGGAGATGCGGGAAGCGGCCGTTGTCGTGCTGCCATGCACGGTGGGATCGCTGCTCGAGGCGCTTTCGTTCCTTGTGTGGGGCGTGTCGACGGGGTTCGCGTTGACGGCGGGCATCGCGGTGTCGGCGGCCTTCCGCTTCGTGGCTCTGTATGCATACGCGCGCAAGCAGGTCGAGCTTGCCGAGCGGGCCCGCCGCGCCGAGCAGGAGCTCGTCCAGTCGCGCGTAGCTATCGCGCTTTCGCAAATACAGCCCCACTTCCTGTACAACGCGCTCGCCACCATCCAATACCTCTGCACCGAGGACCCGCCGCTCGCGGCGCGCACAGTGGACGATTTCGCACGCTACCTGCGCGGCAACATGGACTCGCTCACGAACGACCGGCCCATCCCGCTCACGCGCGAGTTGGAGCACCTTCGCCATTACGTGGCCATTGAGCAGCTCCGTTTTCCGCATATCGACGTTGAGTTCGATGTGGAGGAAGAACAATTCCTGTTGCCGGCGCTCACTGTGCAACCGCTGGTGGAGAACGCCGTTCGACACGGGCTTCGCAATCGCGCGCAAGGCGGGACGGTGACGGTGTCGACGCGTTCCGGCGAAGGATGCTTTTTGGTGTGTGTGAGCGACAACGGAATGGGGTTCGAGCGCGCTTTGGATGTGCCCGACATCGCCGATGCGCCCCAAGACTTCGCTGCGCGCCTCGATCCGGTCCGCAGTCATATCGGGCTGTCGAACGTGGCGTTTCGCGTGCGGTCGTTGTGCGGCGGCTCCGTGTCGCTGCGCAGCCGGCCCGGCGAAGGATGCCGTGTGACCGTGACGATCCCGCGATAGCCCGCTCTGCAGGCGAAGCGGCATGGCACGCGTCTGTTTTCCGCTCGCGTCCAGCCCCGTGCGGATTTGTTCCTGCGCGCGTCCGGCTCCATGCATGTCCGGCCCGTGCGCGTCCGGCCCGTGCGTGTCCGGCATCGTTCGCGCCCAGTCGCGTGCTGTGCCGGTCTTGCGTCCGCGGAGGTATTTTGATGTGCATGGAGGCGTATAGTCCGCGTTCAAGGAGTTCTCGAACGATAGGAGGGCGAACATGCTGACGGTAAACAAGGCGATGCATTCGCCGAAGCGCGGTTGGCTCGTTGCGGCATGCGCGGCGCTGCTCGCGTGCGGGCTGCTGGTCGGCCTCGTAGGATGCAGCTGCGGCAGCGACCAGAACCAGGGCGGCAAGCAGGAAACCGAGAAAAAAGCCGAGGATACGAAGATGCCACCGAACGTGGTGGGCATGACGAAGGACGATGCGGCCCGCGTCATCGCCGACGCCGGCTTCAAGGTGGGCACCGTCACCGAGGAGGAGAGCGACAAGGTGGCCATCGGCATGGTGGTGAGCCAGAAGCCAGGCTCGGGCACCGAGGCGAAGCCCGGCTCGACGATCGACTACGTGGTGTCGAAGGGCGTGAAAAAAACGCCCGCACAGGTGGCCGTACCGAACCTTGCGGGCATGACGCAAACGCAGGCTGAAGACGCCCTCGCGAAGGCCAAGCTCGTGTCGAAAGCCGAAGACCCGGTGTACGCCGACGGTGTGGAGCCCGGCAAGATATTCAAGCAGTCCGTCGCCCCCGACACGAAGGTCGAGGAAGGCACGGCGGTGAGCTTCGTGGCGGCGCTGGGCAAAGAGGTCGTAGCCGTGCCGAACGTGGCGAACATGGCGAAGGACGCGGCCATCAAAGCGCTGACGAGCGCTTCGTTCAACGTCGACATTGTTGAGATGTACAGCTCGTCGGTGGCCGCCGGCAACGTGATCGGGCAGAACCCCAACCCGAAGATCCAGTGCGTGAAGGGCACCACGGTGACGCTCTCCATCTCGAAGGGTGCCGCGCCCGCTCCGAAGGAGCAGGTGGCCATGCCCGACTTCATGACGCTGTCTGTCGAGCAGGCGGAAGCCGTGTGCTCGAATGCCGGCCTGAAATGCGCGTTCACGGGTGCCGACAGCGGCACGGTGGTGGCCCAAAGCATCGTGGCCGGCACGAAGGTCGACCGCGGCACCACGGTAACGCTCACGATAGAGGAGCTGCCGACCCTGGCGACGGAGGGGTAGGCGCGCAAGCATAGCATGTTTCCGAAGGGCCTGCGCTCACGATGCGCGGGCCCTTTTTGCGTGGAGCGCGGAACACTGTCGGCCCAAAAGTACGGAATTCGTCTCGAAAACGTGTTTTTGGGCCGACAGTGTTCCGCGTTTTATGGCGGGAGACGCGCAACAGGGAACATTGTCGAAAAAAGCTGATTGCTATGATCCGTCTCGTCTCCTATATGCTTATGACTATTAGTTGATATTGTCTAATAATAAAATATGTCTTACAATTGCGTAACGCTTATAAATGGCGCCGTGGAGCCGTCGCGGTCGCCACGGCAAGAGGAGGTAGTTATGCAATCGTTCGACCAGCGGATATACGAGATCGTAGAAAAGGGCCTCGAGGGCCATGGTCTTGCCGAAGAAGAGGTTCTCGCGCTTTACGAGGTTGATGAAACTAGCAAGGAAGCCTCGCTTGTCCGCTGGGCCGGTCAGGAGTTGTCGATGTTGGCTTCTGACGGAACGGCTGAAATCCATGCGCAGATCGGTTTGAACTCTACGGTGTGCCCCAAGAATTGCAAATTCTGTTCGTTTGCCGCATGCAACAACGTGCGCAAGGGCAAGTTCGAAGTGCCCAAGGATGATGTGCTCGAATACGCGAAGATGTACATGGAAGAGGGTGCGAACCTGTTGCTCATGCTGACAACCGCCAGCTACAGCTTCAACAAGCTCGTCGATATGGTGGGCTCGGTGCGCGAAGTTATTCCGGTTGACATGCCGCTGTTGGTGAACACCGATGATATGGAGCTCGACCAATGCAGGGAACTCAAGGCTGCAGGCGCGAACGGTGCCTACCATGCCGTGCGCATGCGAGAGGGCGAGGACACGGAAATCCCCGTCGAAAAGCGTTTCGAGACGTTTGCAAATTTGCGCGAAGCCGGCCTCTCGCTTTCCACGTGCGTGGAGCCGGTGGGTCCCGAAAACACTCCCGAAGAACTGACCGAAGCCACCATGCGCTGCATTGCCACGAACCCGGTATCCGCCGGCGTGGGCAAGCGCATAGGCGTTCCCGGCACGCTGGTGTACGATCGCGGCATGCTCACCGACGTGGCGAATGCCAACATGGTGGCCATCTACCGTTTGGCCACCGGCCGCGAGCTGCGTTTGAACTGCTCGGCCAACACCGTGATGACCGCCGCGTCCGGCGCGAATCTAGCCTGGGCGGAGGTGGGCACGAATCCGCGCGACACCGTGGAGCGCACCGAGCACGGCGGCCGCGGCAGCAATATCGACCAGCTGCGCAAGATGTTCGCCGCCTCCGGTTGGAGCGTGCTCGACGGCCCCTCGAAGGGTTGGATGCGGTAAGTGGCCGCCGCCCTAGAAAAAAGCCTGCATGAACGGCAACGCACAGCGCCTACGCGTAAAATTGAAAAGCGGCGTTTGGTCTCTGGGCGCGAATTCGTGAAGATGCTGCTGCCGGTGGCCGCCATCTGCATCGCCTATGGTGCGACGAACGGGTTGCCGAACGTGTACCCCGTCGATTATGTCGAAAGCTATTACCCGCTGTTTCTTCTGGTGATGCTGGGCATGTATGCTGCATGTATGGCAGCGGCCTGCTTCATGCCTAAATTGCGACGCTACGTCGTCCACTATACGTATCTGATCGCTGCGGTGTTTTTGCTTGTGGAAGTGCTGGACGTGCTCACGCTCAAGACGGGATACCTGCTGTTGCCGTTCGCGCCAAGCCCCGACCGTATTTTGGAGGCGGTGCCGAAGAACCTCGAAGCCTATGCCTCGAACCTGGCTGCTTCGATGATGCTGCTGGGAGAAGGGGTGGTTATAGGCTTGGTGACGGGCTTCGTAACAGGGTTGCTCATGGGTTGGTCGAAAATTGCGAACTACTGGTTCGCGCCGTTGCTCAAAGTAATAGGTCCTGTGCCGTCGGCTGCATGGCTCCCTATCGCCGTGGTGCTCATGCCCTCGGCGCATCTGGCAGGCGTGTTTCTCATATCGGTGGCCATCTGGTTCCCTTTGTCGCTCATGCTGTCGGGGGCCATCCGCTCGACGGACAGACGCAAGATCGAGGCGGCACGCGTTATGGGAGCGAGCGAGCCTTACATCCTTTTCCACGTCGCCCTGCCAGCTGCGGTCCCCGATATCTTCACGGCCCTGTTCATGGGCTTGTCGTCCAGCTTTGGCGCGCTCATCATATCCGAGCAGCTGGGCGTGAAAGCCGGTTTAGGCTGGTACATCAACTGGGCCAGCCAGTGGGGCGAATACTACAAGGTGTTCGCGTCGGTGGGCATATTCATCATCATCTTCTACGTCCTCATCAACGTGCTGTTCAAGATTCGCGATCACGTGATGACGTGGCAGAAGTCCGTGGTGAGGTGGTGACGGCATGGGTAGGGGAAAGCGCATAGATCCCCGGCCGGAACTGCCGCTGTTCGCTTCGTCGGGCAAGCATGAACTGGTGGCCGAGCACGTGACTCAGACGTTCCTCGATGAGAACGGTAGCGAGGTGTGGGCGCTCGACGACTTCTCGCTCACCGTGTCCGGATCCGAGATAGTGGGTATCATCGGCCCCTCGGGCTGCGGAAAGTCCACGTTCCTTCGCCTGGTGGTGGGATTGGACGAACCCTTGTCAGGCGCGCTGTCGTTCGACGGTGAAACCATCAACGGCCCGTCGGTGGCGCGTTCCATGGTGTTTCAGAACGCGAACCTGTTCGAGTGGCTTACGGTGGAAGAAAACATTGCGTTCGGCTTGCATGCCACGCACACCTACGACAAAGGCAAGTACAAGATCCCCCGCCTTATCGAGATGATGGGCCTGGGTGGGTTCGAGCGGGCGTATCCGCCTCAGATATCCGGTGGCATGGCAAGCCGCTGCGCGCTTGCTCGATCCTTCGTGCTGAACCCGTCGCTCATCTGCTTCGACGAGCCGCTGTCGGCGCTCGACGCTTTCACGCGCGCCGCTTTGCAGGACGAGATCTTGGCCATGCAGACTATAGCTCATACTTCCATGATCTTGGTGACGCACGATATCGAAGAAGCCGTGTATCTGTGCGATCGCGTGGTGGTCATGACACCGCGCCCGGGACGTACGAAGGGCGAGCTGACCATCGATCTGCCCCACCCTCGTGATCGGGTCTCCCCCGAATTCGTAAACAGGCGCAGGCAGCTGCTCGCGATGCTCGATGATTCGGAATCGGTTTCGGTATAAAGAGCCTCAGACCACTTTATCGGTTGCGTATAGAGAGATAGGGAAGGGTATGAACATGAATCTGACCAGAAGAAACTTCGTGAAGCTGGGTGGAGTTGCCATGGGTGCTGCCGCATTGGGGTCAGGGTTGCTTTCGGGCTGTAGCAGCCAGGCGACGAATGCAGGGGGCGGTTCCGGATCGTCTGAAGGCGGAAAAGCCGGAAACCATGTGGTTTTGGGCTATTGGGGCGGCACGTGCGAAGCGCCCATTTACATTGGGCTGGAAAAAGGTTATTTCAAGGATGCCGGTCTTGATCCCGAGCCGTTGCTCATCACCTCCGACGTAACAGCGCTCATGGCCAACGACAAGTTGGACTGCTTCGAGCTGACACCTGACAAGTTCAAGCCCATGGAGCAGGGCTTGGAGCTGGCCATCATCGACTCTTTGCATGTTGGCTGCATCCAGGGCGCCGCCTCGGCTGCCTCGGGCATCAAGACTGTCGAAGACCTTGAGGGTAAAAAAGTGGCCGCCGCCATGGGGTCCATCCCCCAAATACAGATTGCCTCGCAGATGGTGTTGGCCGGCAAGGATCCCGGAAAAGTGGAGTGGCTCACGTATCCGGCCGCGCAGCTTGAACAGGCTATGAACGCTGGCGAGGTGGATGCGTTTGCCCAATACGATCCGTGGGCGGATATCGCCGTGGCCAACGGCGCGACGAAGTTCTTCTCCAACACGTTTGACGAGGGTCTCAAAGATTATCTGTGCTGCTTTGTGGGCATGTCGACGAAAACGCTCAAGGCACGTCCCGAGATCGGGCCGAAGTTGTCCGAGGGCTTTGCCAAAGCCGCTGATTTCCTGAACAGCAATCCCGAAGAAGCTGCCGAGATCATTGTCGAGGCTGGCTACGTGCCCGTCAACACCGATGCGGGATTCACGAAAGACATCATGTTGGAAGAAATCAAGGCATATCGCTGGAGTTCGGGCGACCGCCAGCTTATCGACGACAGCTTCCACGAGATATGGATGCAGATCAACCGTGCCGGAGCTATGGAGGACGCACCGACCGACCCGGCCGAGCTAAGCAAGTACATCGACGAGACGCTGTATAGCAAGATGGTGAGCTACCAGGGCAAGTAGTCATGGGCTCCCTTATTCGACACAGTCTGCGCATGCGTCGCGTGCTCACCGCTTCCGTCATGCTGGCGGTTGCGGTGAGCGTCATGGCGCTGTTCGCGCTGGGGTTAACGTACGGCGGCGTACAGCAGGGGGTGCGGGCTTCGGCCGAGCGCGGCGGCGCGCAGGTTATGGTGGTGCCCCGCGATGCAGCGGCCGACGTGTCCGATACGGCGCTGCTGTTCACGGGCGCTCCTGCGCCCATCTATCTGCCAACATCGACGGCGCGAGACATTGAAGAGATACCTGGTGTGGAACGGGCGACCCCTCAGTTCTTTAGCCAGACGCTTAATGAGAGCTGTTGTTCCACAGGGGGTGCAACGCGTCTCGTCGGCATGGATTTCGCGAAAGATTGGACGATCCAGCCTTTTTCGGGGCGCGATCTGTCTGCCGGTTTGTCCGATGACGAGGTCATCGTGGGGGCGGATGTCGGCGGCGACGTGGGCGGGCGGCTGTCGTTGCTGGGCAGCGTGTTCACCATTGTGGAGAAACTCGAGCCGAGCGGCGCCGACCTCGATGACTGTCTGCTGCTGGATATCGATGTGGCGCGCGGATTGTCGGCGGAAAACCTGGGGCTTTCCCACTTGTGGGAGAAGTACGGCAGCCCGGCCGATCTCGTGTCGTGCGTGCTGGTCGATTTGGACGGTGACGTCGAAGCGAGCATCGTGCTCAACCGCATCAACGCGTTGGACGGCGTGCAGGGCATTCAGCGTTCGGACGTGGTCGCCTCGTCGCAGAAACAGCTGGAAGCGGTGTTTCTCATCCTGTTGGGCGCAGGTGTGCTCATGCTGGCATCTACGTTGGTGCAGCTGTTCGCGCGCTTCTACTCGTGCGTATGGGAGCGCAAAAGCGAGCTGGCTCTCTACCGGGCCATGGGCGCGAGCAAAGGCCAGATAAGGTCGCTCATCGGCGGGGAGGTTTCCGTGATCGTGGGCGTGGGATTGGTGTTGGGGTTGGCTTGCGGAGCCGGGCTGTACGAATTGCTGGTGGGCATGTTGCAGGACGGTTCGGCTTTCCCGTTCATCCCGCTTGACACGGGGGCGGTTGTCGGGTTGTCGGCGGCTATCGTGCTTGCGTTCGCGCTGCTGTCGTTGGCTGCTATCGCGGCGCCGCTCGCGCAGATCGGGCGGCTCGATCCGTCGTTGGCCATGCAGCAGGGGGATATCGATTAACATGAGCATGCTGGAAGTGCGGAACCTGGGCAAGTCCTACGACGGCAACGTCGTCTTGGAGAACGTGTCGTTCACAGCGGAGCCGGGCCAGTCTATCGCGTTCGTATCGCCCTCCGGGTCGGGCAAGTCAACGCTGCTGTCCATGCTGGGGCTGTTGCTGTCTTCCACGACCGGCACCGTGGTCGTGGACGGGCAGGACAGCGACGCGCTGGGAGACAAAGAGCTGTCCCGGCTGCGGCGCGAGACGTTCGGCTTCGTGTTCCAGCACACGCAGCTCGTGGGCTCGCTGCGCGCCATCGAGAACGTCACGGCGCCGGCCAACTTCGCCGGACGCCTACCGTTCGATGCGCGTGAGCGCGCCGAACGGCTGTTGGGCAGCTTGGGATTGTCCGACCGCCTGCTGCACTTTCCCTATCAGTTGAGCATCGGTCAGAAACGCCGCGTGTCGGTTGCCCGCGCACTGCTGCTGGACCCTCCCATCGTTATAGCGGACGAGCCCACGAACGATCTCGACGCCGCGAGCTCCTCCAGCGTGGCCGACACGTTGTTCGAGCGGACGCGCAACGGTGGTATCCTGTTGTTCGCCACGCATGACCGAGAGTTGGCGTCGCGCGCCACGCGCGTCATGCATTTGGAGGGCAAGACGTTCGTCGAGGGGTAGAAGGGCTGGAAGCGGCGGTTGGCAAAGGGTTTCGATCGGGGCGTGTACCGCGCGGTTCTGCGGGTGAGGGGGGCCTACGCGTTCGACGCGGGCGGGTTCCTCATGCGCATCTACGCCTACATGGCCACCATCGGGTCCATATCCATGCTCACGCTGGCCGGGTACTCGTTCTTCACGGCGGGCACCATCTCCTCGACCATCGCGTTGGCCACGTTCTTCATCTCGCCGCGCGTTTCGAAGCTTGTCGACGAGAAGGGGCAGCACGCCGTGGTTCCCTGGGCGGCGGCCATCGCGCTTGCGGGCCTCACGCTCATGCTCACGACGGTGAGCTTCGGCGGGCCGACGGCGCTCTGCTACGTTGCTGCCCTGCTCATGGGCTTCATCCCGAATGCGCAAGCCCTCACGCGCGCACGGTGGACCTACCTTGTGCGCACGGGCCGGTTGGGAAGCGATGCTCCCACGCTGAAGACGGTGTTCTCCTACGAGGGCGTCATCGACGACATCGCGTTCATGATCGGCCCCGCCGCCTCCATCGCGCTGGCGGCGGCGCTGTTCCCGGCGGCGGGCATGCTGGGAGGCGGGGTTTGCTTCGTCGTGGGCACGTGCGTGCTCTCCCTTTCGCGTTCGACCGAGCCCCAGGCCGGATGGGTGGCCGAGGCGAGCGAGGGCCCTCGTCGCAAGAGTATCATCGTCACTTCGTCCACCGTGCGCATCCTGTTCGCGCTCATGTTCTTCCTGGGGGCGTTCTACGGGGTGTTCGACACGGCCACGGTCGCGCTCGCCGAGGACGTGGGCAATCCCTCCGCCGCCAGTTTCATCCTCATCGTGGCGGCGTGCGTGTCCATCGCCTCCGGGCTCGTGTTCGGCATGGTCCGCCTAGCCCTGCCCCAGTACGCGCAGCTGGTGTTGACGGGCACGCTCGTGGGATGCGCTTACGGAGCCATGGTGTTCATCGACTCCATCGAGGCGCTGTTCGTGGTTTCCACGGTGGCGGCGCTGTTCTACGCGCCCTTCCTCATCACGGCGAACGGCGCGTGCGAGCAGATGGTGCCGGGGGAGCGCCTGACGGAGGCCATCACGTGGCTGAACTCGGGCAGCATCTGCGGTCTGGCTTTCGGGCCCACGCTGGGCGGCGTCATTATCGACGAGCTGGGCACCACGGCCAGCTTCGACTTCGGCGCGGTGCTGGCCATCATGATTCCCGTCATCGCGTTCGCGTGCCTTCCCATCCTGAAGCGCCGCAGAAAGTGAGACGGCGAAGCTCCAGACGAATCGTCGCCTGAAACGGTTGGTTTCGGAGCAATTTCCGACCGTTTCAGGCGACGACGGCCCGCAAAGGCGCGCTCGGGGTTCGTTTGAGGTTGGCAGGGGCTTGCCGGATGGGCGCATCGGCCGCTACAGCTGCATCTTCGGCAGCTCGGCGGCTTTCGGGTCGGCCTTCGCCAGCTGCACGATGCCCACCACGATGGCCGCGCCGGCGGCTATCCACAGGGAGAGGGCCGTTTGGTGGCAGTGCATGTCGGCGCTGCCGCACAGGCCGATGCCGGCGGGGGTGGTGAGCAGCACGGCCACGACGGCCGTGGCGATGGAGGCGACGGCGGCGAAGCGGCGCCCCTCCGTCGTGGATCCGGCCAGCGCGAGCAGCGACGTCACCGCGCCGATGATGCCCACGAACGTGGTCGCCACGAACGTCCAATGGCACTTCATGGGCACGGTTCCGCCCGCTGCCGTCTCCACCGGCTTCGAGCAGCCGCCCATGAACGCCGATACGGCCACTATCGCCAGCATGGCAACGAGCCCCACCGCCGCCAGTATCGTCCATGCCCGCTTGCTCATGATGGTATCCCCTCTCCAGTATTATTCTTGAACATAGTTATTATCATACCGCAAGTATTTGATATAAGCCATGGTCAAAGGTGAAAACGCAGCGCGAAAATCAGGCTGCGGGCGAAACGCCTCGACGTCTCGGAGGGGTAGGCGCATGATCCGTAACCTATTGCCGGAAGGGGCTGTATCAAAAGGATCGGCGAGGCACGCCCGTGCTGGTCGAACCGTAGGGCAAGGGCTCTGCCCTTGCCGTCGACTTGCGGAAACGTTGCTGGTTGAGCGGCAAGGGCAGAGCCCTTGCCCTACAAGAGCGTCGAAATGTGGCTTTTGATGCAGCACCTTCCGCGTGAAGCGGGGGTGCATTGTCGGCCCAAAAACGCGTTTTCGAAGCGAATTCCGCGTTTTTGGGCCGACAGTGTAACGCGGGGCGGTTCCGGGGATAGACCGGCGGGGCTCCAGGTCGGTTTCCGCTCTGCCGCAACAAACAGTTCTCTTGGCCGAAAACTCTCCGAAACAATTCGCCGTTAGTTTGATGAGAGGAAGTTGACCATGTGTTTCAAGCGACGTCATGCTATCGTATCGCATGTTATGAACGAATCACGGGCGAGCGGCAGGCCATGAGGTCGGGGAGCACCGCATGCAGGCGATGAGTGAGGAGCAAAGCCCTATGGCGAAAGTATCGGAGATCTACGGTTCTATGGTGTTCAATGAGCACACGATGCAGGAGCGCCTGCCCTCTGCAACGTACAAGAGCCTGCTCAAGACCATCAAAGAAGGCAAGCCGCTCGACATCGAAGTGGCCAACGTCGTGGCGCACGCCATGAAGGAATGGGCCATCGAGAAGGGCGCCACCCACTACACGCACTGGTTCCAGCCGCTCACCGGCATCACGTCGGAGAAGCACGACAGCTTCCTCGATCCCTGCGGCGACGGCCGCGCCATCATGAGCTTCTCCGGCAAGGAGCTCATCCAGGGCGAGCCCGACGCGTCCAGCTTCCCCTCCGGCGGCCTGCGCGCCACGTTCGAGGCCCGCGGCTACACCGCATGGGACCCCACTTCCTACGCGTTCATCAAAGACGAGGTGCTGTGCATCCCCACCGCCTTCTGCTCCTACACCGGCGAGGCGCTGGACAAGAAAACGCCGCTGCTGCGCTCCATGAGCGCCATCGACGAGCAGGCCAAGCGCGTGCTGGCGCTGTTCGGCGAGAAGCCCCTGCGCGTGACGACCACCGTGGGCGCCGAGCAGGAGTACTTCCTCATCTCCGAGAAGGACTACGCGCAGCGCCAGGACCTCATCATGACGGGCCGTACGCTGTTCGGCTACGCGCCGTGCAAGGGCCAGGAGCTCGAGGAGCACTACTTCGGCGCCATCCGCCCCACGGTGAACGAGTTCATGAAGGAACTCGACGACGAGCTGTGGAAGCTGGGCGTGTCCGCCAAGACGAAGCACAACGAGGTGGCCCCCGCGCAGCACGAGCTGGCGCCCATCTTCGCCAACAGCAACCGCGGCATCGACGAGAACCTGCTCACCATGGAGAAGATGCGCTTGCTGGCCAGCCACTACGGTCTGGTGTGCCTGCACCACGAGAAGCCGTTCGAGGGCATCAACGGCTCCGGCAAGCATAACAACTGGTCCATCTCCACCGGCAAGACGAACCTGCTGGAGCCGGGCGAGAGCCCCATGGACAACCTGCGCTTCCTCGTGTTCCTCACGGGCGTGATCCAGGCGGTCGACGACTACCAGGAGCTGCTGCGCATGTCTGTAGCCACTGCTGGCAACGACCACCGCTTGGGCGCCAACGAGGCGCCGCCGGCCATCATATCCATGTTCCTGGGCGACGAGCTGGGCGCCATCGTGGACGCGCTCATCGACGACCACGAGTACACGTCCGCCGAGAAGGTGGCTATGGACCTGGGCGTATCCGTGCTGCCGAACTTCCTGCGCGACAACACCGACCGCAACCGCACGAGCCCCTTCGCGTTCACGGGCAACAAGTTCGAGTTCCGCATGCCGGGCTCGGCCGTGAACCTGTCGGACTGCAACATGATTCTGAACACGGCCATGGCGAAGAGCCTGAAGGAATTCGCCGACGCCATGGAGGGCAAGGCGGGCGAGGAGTTCGAGGCCGCCGCCATCGCCTACATCAAGGACATGCTCACCAAGCACCAGCGCATCATCTTCAACGGCAACGGCTATTCCGACGAATGGCCGGTGGAGGCGGAGCGCCGCGGGCTGGCGAACCATCGCACCACGGCCGACGCGCTGCCCTGCTTCGTCGACCCGAAGAGCATCGCGCTGTTCGAGGAGTTCGGCGTGCTGTCCGAGCCCGAGGTGCGCAGCCGCTACGAGGTGAAGCTCGAGAAGTACAACAAGCTCGTCAACATCGAGGCCCGCACGATGAAGCGCATGGTGCGCCGCGCCTACCTGCCCGCCATCAACGACTACGCCGCCGAGGTGGCCAGCAACATCACCACCGTCAAGGCCGCTTCCGCCGGTGCCGACATGGGCCAGCAGGAGGACTTGCTGAAGAAGCTGCTGGCCGGCATCAAGGAGATCAACGAGCAGCTGATCGCCCTCGACGAGAACCACCACGCCTGCGTCGCCCTCGAAGACGAGCAGGAACAGGCCAACATGAACGCCCACACCATCCTGCCCATCATGGACAAGCTGCGCGCCGCCGTCGACCAAATGGAGATCGTCACCGACCGCGACCACTGGCCCGTCCCCACATACAACGACATGCTGTTCTACGTGTAGGTTCCGCGGGCCTACGGCCCGCGGAACGACTCGACGCTGCGGCCCGCCCTCGCACCCGACCTCGCGGCGATCCCGCGGACTCGCGTACCGAAGTACGCGTCGCCCGCGCGATCCCCACGATCTCGGGCACGAGGGCGGGCCTCGCTGACTCACTGCGCCAACCTGGGCGGCAGTTTTCGCGCTTCGCGCGAACGGGCGATCAGGAGATCGCCCCTACGGGGTATCCGGGGCGCCTCTTCTCGTCCGCGCGCTGTTTTCCGCATCGCGCGGCTGTACTTCTCGCGATTCCGCTACAATGCTTCCCGAAGGGATTCCCGGCGGAAAGAAAGGCGGACGCGGCACCGGTGGCATTCGATTCGACACCCCGCAAAGAGGCGGACCGCTCCTCCAAGGCCCTCGTCCGTGACGAGGGCATGCATGCTTTCACGCTCATGAACCGCACCCACGAGGTTTTCCAGTTCTGCTACAACGACGCCACCGGGTTGTTCTACGACCAGAACCGCATCGTCGACCCCGGTCGGGCGCCGCTCGGCATGGTGTCGTCGAACGGGAAGAAGGTGTCGACGAAGCTTCTCGCCTTCTGGTGGAACTACCGGGCCATTCCCACCATCCGCGAAGACATCGACGTCAAGCTGGAACAGCTCGACCTCAGGGCGCCTTCCCAGATACCGTTTCGAAGCTGGGGCCTATCGCTTTCCGACCAGTACTGGATCAAGCCCTTCAGATCCCCGGTGCAATGGGAGGATATCAACTTCTTCTACCACGGCTTCCCGTCCTCGGACGAGTCCTCCTGGTTGGACGAGGTGGGGGGACGCTCGCCCGACAACACGACCGACGGGGAGCTTCCCAAGCGCTGGGTGTGCGAGCGCGGCAGGGGCGTGCTCCTCAAGGCCGGCGGACGGTTGAACCAGGAGCCTTACAACGAGGCGGTGGCCACGGCCCTGTACCGTCGCCTGCTTCCCAAGGGCGAGTACGTGCCCTACGCCTTGCGCGGCGCGGGGGAGCGCGCCGTGTGCGCCTGCGAGAACTTCGTGTCGTCGACGGAGGAGTACGTCCCCGCCTACTACGTGCGCCGCCTCGTACGCCATCCGTCCCCGCGCAGCGACTACCGCCGTTACCTCGATTGCTGCGCGAACCTGGGCGTGGCGAACGCGGAGGAGGCCCTGGCCAAGATGATCGTGTGCGACGACATCCTGGGCAACCGCGACCGGCATTGGCGCAACTTCGGCCTCGTGCGCGACGTGGAGACGGGCGCCTGCCGCACCGCCCCGCTGTTCGACACGGGCAACAGCCTGTGGTCCAAGGTTACGCCGGAGCACCTGGCAACCGACGACTACTCGTTCACGGCGAAGCCCTTTCACACGGACGCATCGCGGCAGCTGCGCCTCGTACGTGACTGGTCGTGGTTCGACCCGTCCGCCCTCAAGGGGTTCGAGGACGAGGCGGCGGACATCCTCTCCGCCAACCCCGCCCTCGCGGGGCGCGTCGACTTCGTCCGCCGCGCCGTGCGCTGGCACATCGACCGGTGCGTGAAGGCGTCCCATGGCTGAGGCGACCTACATCCTCATGCACCGGGACGTCGAGACGGTCCGGTTCGCCTACGACCTCGACGCGCACGAGGTGTCGAAGGTGCTTTCGGTTCCCTGCGCGGCGCACGCCCCCATCGCCATCGTCGACGTGCTGGGCCGGGTGAGCGCGTTCAAGCTGAACCGCTGGTGGCACGAGCGGGGCATCTTGGCTTCCCGCCATCACCTGCGCTCGCTCGCGGGCGATCCCGGCATCCACAGCACCATGACGCTGTCGGAGAAGTCGTTCTGCCTCTGCCTTTCCGACTGCTATTGGGTCAACGACGAGGCGAACCCGCAGAACTGGCACGAGATCAACTTCTTCGACAACGATTTCAGCGAGGACCTCCAGCTCGTGCCCATGCACGTCGACGCGCGCGGCTCCAGCTGCCTGGCGCGCAGCCTGTCGGCCCACGACGTCGAGCAGCGCAAGAAGTGGGTCATCTCCCACGGTCGGCGGCTGTTCATGAAGGCGGGCGGGCAGCGTTTCAACCAGGTTCCGTACAACGAGGTGGTGGCAACCAGGCTCCATCAGCGCCTTCTGCAGGAAGACGACTACGTGAGCTACTCGCTCTACCGCGACGAGATGGGCACCTACTGCGCGTCACGGTGCCTGCTCGGCAAGGACGAGGAGCTCATTCCGCTCTACGACCTCATTCGCAGCAGGCGGAAGCCGGCCGGCATGAACCCCCTCGCCTTCGCTTTCGCGCGGCTGCGCATGCTGGGCGCCATGAGCACCCTGAGCACGCCGAGCCGCGAGCTTCACCTGGTGGTGCAGCGTTTGCGCGAGCTGGGCATCGAGGATCCCCAGACGTTCCTGTCGAAGATGTTCACCTGCGACTACCTGCTGGCGAACAACGACCGCCATTTCTGCAACTTCGGCATCATCCGCGACGCGAAAACGCTGAAGTACAAGCGCATGGCGCCCATCTACGACACGGGAACATGCCTGTGGTGCAGCGCGAAGACCCTCGACAAGCCGGAGGACTTCGCCTATCGCACCAAGCCGTTTCGCCCGAACGGGATGGAACCGGGCAAGCAGCTCGTTCTCGTCGACCGCTACGAGTGGTTCGACGAGCGGGCCTTGGACGGGTTCGCGGAAGAGGCGAAGGCCATACTCGACCAGAACCCCCTCATGCCGCCCGGCCGCACGGAGGCCATCCGCCAGGGTATCGAGCGAAACATCGACCAAGTCCTGGCCCACGTCGCCAGAGTCCGCCGCCCGTAGGGCGGGTTGCTCATCATGGAGCGGGGGCGGTAACCCTCCCTTCTGTCATCCTGAGCGGAGCGCCGAAGGCGCGGAGTCGAAGGATCTTCAACCACATGAGAGCTCCTTTGTCGAAGATCCTTCGACTGCGGCCTACGGCCTCCGCTCAGGATGACAGAAGGAGCGCCTACGGCTCGCCGCTCCGCTCAGCAGTCGTCCAGCGGCAGCGCGACGGTGAACGCGGTGCCGTGTTCGGCGTCGCTCGTCACGGTGATGGTGCCGCCGTGCTCTTCGGCCACCGTTCGGGCTATGGCGAGCCCCAGGCCGTAGCCGCCCTCGTCGCGGGTGCGGGCCTTGTCGGCGCGGTAGAAGCGGTCGAACACGTGGGGCAGGTCGTCGTCCGCGATGGCGGGCCCGGTGTTGTGCACGACCAGCTCGGCTTTCCGGGCCGCCTTCCGCAACGTCACGTCCACGCGCCCTCCGTCGTCGGCGTACTTGCAGGCGTTGTCGATGAGCGTGGTGGTCAGCCGATGGAGGCGCGATGCGTCGCCCCGCACCTCCACGCCGGGATCGACGGACGACTCCAGCTCCACGCCGCGCTCGAAGGCCACGGACTCGAACTGTAGCAGGTCGCCTTCCAAGAGGTCGGTCAGGTCGATGCGCTCGCGTGCGGGCGAGGGGCCCGCGCTTGCGCCGGCGCCTTCGTCCAGCTTGGCCAGCAGCAGCAAGTCGCCCACCAGCTGCTGCATACGCTCGGCCTCGGTCTGCGTGCTCTCCACCCATTGGCTTTGGCTGGCAACGGAGCGCTCGGGGTGCTCCAGCACGATGGAGCTGTTCGCCAAGATCACAGTGAGCGGCGTTTTCAACTCGTGCGACGCGTCGGCCACGAAGCGTTTCTGCTGCGTCCAGGCCGCTTCCACCGGCCGAAGCGCCCAACGCGAGAAGAACAGGCTTATCACCAGGAACACCAGCAGCGCCGCCACGCCCACGCCGGCCAGCGTCCAAGCGAGCGTCTGCCAGCCGTCGCCCGAGCTCTTGTCGGCGAAGGCGAGAAAGGTGCCGGAGTCGTTCGTGCGTTTCACGTAGTAGAGCCCCACGCCGTCGAGCAGGCCCGACCCGTCGCCGCGTTCGGCCAGGGCTGCCCCCGCCTGTTCCAGCACGTCGTCGGCCAGCGAGGCGGTGCCGGCATCAGACACGGCCTCGAGCGCTCCGTCCTCGCCCACCTGGTACACGGCTACGGGAATGAACCGGCCGTCCTGCTTCTTGCCGCCGATCTCGAACGGCGCGTTCCCCTCGTCGTCGCGGGCGCGCTCTACGGCCGAGCCTCCCAGATCTGGCTCGTCGTCCGTGCCGCCCGCCGGCGCGCCCTTCCAAGCGGTTCCGTCGGGCGGAGCGATGTCGGCAAGGGGCTCCTTCTTTGCTTGCGAATCGTGCTCGATGGCCGCGTTCAGGGCGGCGTACACGTCGCCGATCGACTGCTGGTAGTTGATGGCGCAGATGGCCGTGAACACCACGGCCAGCACGGCCGCGGCCATGGCCATGTTGAGGGCGATGAATTTCAGGCGCAGCTTCTTCAGCATGGGGCGCTCCCGCGCGCGTCTTCGGTGGGCCTCGTCTCCGCTGGGACGTTCGGCACACCTGCCGTATCGCCTGTCGCGGCGTTCCCCCGCGCATGTTCCGACGTGCTCGACGCGCTCGGTCCGCCGGACGCGCCGCCGGCGTCGGTTGAATTCACGGCGAAGCGGTACCCCGCCTTCCGCAGGGTCTCGATGCGGCAGGACGATCCTAGGAACACGAGTTTCTTGCGCAGAAACGACACGTACGCCTCCACGTTGTTGTCCTCCGCGCTGGACTCGATGCCCCACACCTTCTCGATGAGCAGGTCCTTCGACACCACCTGGCCGGGGTTCGCCATGAGCACGCGCGCGAGCGAGAACTCCTTGAAGCTGAGGTGGATGGACTTCGCGCCGCAGGCAAGGTCGAAGCTCTCAAGGTTGAGCGACAGGTCGCCGGCGGCGAGCGTTTCGAACACCACCTCGCCCTGGCGGCGCGTGAGCGCGCGCAGGTGCGCCAGCAGCTCGGCGGGGGAGAACGGCTTGGTCATATAGTCGTCCGCGCCGCTGTCCAGTCCCGTGATCTTGTCGGGCACGGCGTCGCGGGCCGTGAGCAGCAGCACGGGCGTGCTCACGCCGGCGCGCCGCAGCTCGGCCACCACGGCGAAGCCGTCCATCTTCGGCAGCATGACGTCGAGGATGACCACGTCGTAGAGCCCCGAGGCCGCCCAGTCGCGCCCGGTGGCCCCGTCGTGCACCACGTCCACGCCGTAGCCGTTCTCCTCGAGAATATGTCCGAGCGCCTGGGCCAGGCGCACGTCGTCCTCCACCACGAGGATCTGCATGGCATCTGCCTTTCGTCGCGCGTTCCTCACCCCATTGTACCGGTTTGCCTGAAATTAGCCTGAAGGGGTCTCAGGATGGCGGGGAGGCGGGGCCATGCGGCGTTCGCTCAGGACAGATCCCTGTCGGAGGCGATGAGCTGCACGAACTCGGCGTGCGTGTGCACACCAAGCTTCGCGTAGATGTTGCGCACGTGCGTGCGCACGGTGTTGTAGGAGATGAACAGGCGCTCGCCGATGGTTCTCGCGTCGATGCCCTTCGCCATCAACATGAAAACTTCCCGTTCGCGTCGAGAGAGGCCGTACTGTTCGGCCACCTGGGCGCAGTGGTCGCGAAAGCCCGGCTTCTGATAGGCGTCGAGGGATTCGCGGGTGTTCTCGGGAAGGGCGAAGTCCGCCTTCTCAACGGGGACGTCGAGCATCTTCTCGAGCTTCTTCTCGTTCATGAGGAAGAACTCAGCGAACAGCACGAGGGCGATCATGCCGATGCCGATGGCGCCGATGGGAAGGATGCCGTAGACGATCTCGCCTCCCGCCCATCCGACGAGCGAGCCGCCGTAGACCGCCCCGCTGCCGTATCCCACCACCTTGATGGAGGACGCCGACGTTTTGAAGGCGATGGCCGAAAGCAGGATCCAGCTCGAAGACGAGATGGCCGCACTGCAGCAGTCGAACGCGGACAGCACGACGATGGAGCCGTCCCCCGTGAGCCAAAGCGCGAACAGAACAATGCTGATGGCCAGGAACACGTGGTAGATGAACCGGGTGAACGAAAACTTCTCCGAGGCCATGAGCGCCAGGGCCACGAACACGATGCCGAGGAACGTGACCCAGAGCGAGACGAGTATCCGCTCGTCGGCGAACAGGTCGGCCGAAAGCCTGCCGATGGAGTGCCCGCGCATGAACGATGCGGCGAACCCGAGCACGAACAGCCCTCCGATGAGCGATTTGAATCCGGGGGGAAGCGTTTGCGACCCGTTGTCGGCCTCGAACCCGCCCTCGCTCGCCGCCATGAGTGAGAACGCGCTTGCGCATAGGGGCAGCAGCGAGAGCAGCGCCTTCTCGATGGGACCGGGCAGCTGCAGGAAGAAGTTGTAGCACAGAAACGCCGAGATGAGCGAAAGCGAGGCGTAGATGACCATGGTGCGGATGCCCAGCTCGGCGAACTTAGAGAAGAGCTTGAGCGCGACGACCCCGGTTCCCAAGCCAGTGAAGGCGGCGAAGATCAGGAACACGGGCAAGGGAAGCTGCAGGTAAGTTGCCGCAATGCATCCCACGGTGGCCAGCGACGCGACGAACCCGGCAAGAAGGACGAACCACCCCTTGCGCAAAAGGTCGTAAGCGGCCGAATCGTGCGTGGCTGCCACGACGATGATGAAAACCAAGGCGGCGGTCGAAACCGCGTACTGCTGCATGACCACGGTTTGCAGCGCGTGATAAGCCGGGTTCAGGCACTCTCCGGTGTATATCAGCAAAATCCACGCAACCCAGAACACGGTGCCCAAGACCCAGGCGAACGGCATAAGGCGCGCAGCGTTGTTCTGATATTCTTCGAGCTTCCCCATAGCCCCCTCGCTTATCGGAACGAGCGTTTCCCCCGACGCTTCGCCAACTATAACAGAGTGCTTACGTAGGGTTTTACTGCAATTTGCAGTAAAGTGCGCGACCTTACCCTGCAAATCGTACGTAGTTCAACGACTTCGCTTATCGGTATGTTCTCACAGGCAGGCGAACGATACGAGGGAAGGGGCCGGGATGGAACAAACCGTTACCGCGACGAAAGAAGAGGCCGCATGCGAGGCGCTGCATAGCTTCGTTGCGGGCAATCCCGCATACCGCGACATCGCCCTCGCGCTGGTGCGGGCCTGCCGCGAGGAGCGCCCGGTTGCGGATGCCGTGCGCCTGGCCGAGCAGTCCGTGCCTGCGAAGGCGCAGCGCCTGCAGCGCCCCGAGACGGTTGCGAGCACGCTCGCGGACAAAGACATTCTGGAAGGCCGGGCCTACGTCGACGGCGAGCCGTGCGATCCGGCCGAGCTCGCGCGGCGCGACGACCTTCCCGAGAACGCGACGGTCGCGTATACGCTGCAAGCCGCCCCTGGGGCCCTTCGCGCTGCGGAGGCGCTGCAGCCGAAACGGCGGCTCGCCGCGCTGGTGGACGAGCACGCTCATCAGAAAGAAGCTCTCGTCGCGATTCTCGAGGCGGCTCGTGAGCGCGACGGGCTCGCCCGCACGGACGTCGACGAGGTGCTGAAGGACAGCCCGGCGCTTGAGAAGGACGAGCGCACCGGCATCCCCCGTTACTATCCCAGCTATTTCACGGGTTTGCTTGAGCACGCGGGCGGGCTTGTGTGGAATGGCGCGTGGCGCGTTACGCAACCCGGTCTGGATCTCCTGGACTCGCTTTCGTGACGGTCGCGCGAATAGAGGAGCAAGCAGCAAGAGCACGTGAAAAGGAGGAGGTACAGGTGAACACAATGACAATGAGCCGTCGCGGATTCGTGAAAACCGCTGCCGCGGCCGCCGTTCTGTCCGGTGTCGCCGCCGAAGGGGTTTCCCACCTGGTTCCGGTTGCCGAAGCGCATGCCGACGAAGGGGGAGGCGAGACGATCGTCCGGTCGATGTGCCGTGCGTGCATCCACAACTGCGGCGTGAAGGTGCACATGCGCAACGGCCGCGCGGTGAAGATCGAAGGCGACGAGGCCGACCCGATGTCCCACGGAGCCATCTGCCCCAAGGGCCTTGCGGGCATCCAGGCGCTCTACAACCCCATGCGCATGAAGTACCCCATGAGGCGCGTGGGCGAGCGGGGCACGAACGAGTGGGAGCGCATATCCTGGGAGGAGGCCATCAACGAGATAGCCGATGCCCTGTGGGAGGCGTACCAGAGCGACGGCCCTCAGGCGCTGGTCTGCTCGACGGGTGGCGGCGGCAACCCGCAGTTCTTCTCGCCGCACCGGTTCTTGGGCGTGTGGGGCGGCGGCAACTTCTTCGAGCCGGGGTGCGCTCAGTGCTACCTGCCGCGCAACTGCGTGCAGCCGAAGATGAACGGCACGTCGGACACGTCCATCGCCGACGGCAACTGCAGCGAGCTGTACTTCGACGACACGCCCACGGAATGCCTGGTGTGCTGGGGCGTCTGCCCCAGCTACGACTCGCCTGGAACGGGCGGCGTCATGATGTCGCGCTTGCGCGCCCAAGGCGTGCGCACGGTCGTGATCGACCCGCGTCTGACGCCCGATGCGGCGAAGGCCGACGTGTGGCTGCAGATCCGCCCGGGCACGGACGTGGCGCTCATGCTCTCGTGGATGAAGTACATCGTGGACAACGAGGCGTACGACGAGGAGTTCTGCCTTAAGTGGACGAACCTGCCGTTTCTGGTGAACGAAGAGACCATGTGCACGTACCGTGCGAGCGAGCTCGGCCTGGGCTCTGACACGGACGGCGTGGTGTGGGACAAGAAGACGCAATCGGTCAAGGCGCTTCCGTATCCGTGGGACGACGCGATCGAGCCGGCTCTCGACGGCGAGTTCGAAGTCGACGGAAAGAAGAGCCGCACGGCGTTCCGCGCGCTGAAGGACAACTGCGCCGCGTGGACGTTCGAAAAGACCGCGGAGGTGTGCTGGGTCGACGCGGACGACATAGAAGCGGCCGTGAAGCTGTTCATCGAGGGCTCGCCCCAGGCTGGCATCGCGCTGGGCGTGGCCACCGACCAGTACATCCAGTCGGCGCAGGCGCCCGAGGGCGTCACCATCCTGGACTGCCTCATGGGCAACGTGCAATGCCCGGGAGCCATGATCCAGCTGCGCGCGTCGAAGATCCCCTGCAACTACATCGTGCTCCCGTTCGACGTGTTCGGCGAGCATCCCCTGCAAACGCCTTACGAGGAGAAGGTCAAGCGCCTGGGGTATATCGAGCACAAGGCGCTGGGGCATTGGCTGGCGTCGCAGATACCCGCCGTGTTCGATGCCATCGACACCGGCAAGCCGTACCAGCCAAAGATATGGATCGACCGCTCCGGCAACAAGCTCGCCATGCTGGCCGACGCCTCCCACAAGGCGGCCGTCGGCAAGAAGATGGAGCTGATCGTGCACATGTACATGTACCCCACCTCCATGTCGGTGGAGCTTGCCGACATCATCCTGCCCACGGCGGAATGGCTCGAGACGGCGTACGCGCAGGATCGCATGAACATGTACTTCGCGCGCCGACCCGTCACGCAGCTGTACGAGGCGGTGGACGAGTGCATGATCTGGTCGTGGATCGCGAAGGCCCTCGCCGACCGCGGGCACAAGCGCTTCCAGCAGTCGTTCGACGAGGAGGTGGCCACGAAGTTCCTGAGCCCTTACTGGACGAGCTACGACCAGTACAAGGACTACATCGCCTATCGCGTGGGCAGCGACTACTTCGGGGACGAAACGTGGACGTGGGACAAGTTGGACAAAACGCTCCCCGCCGCGTACAAGTCGATGGAGGACTACCAGAACGACGTGTACTACAGCTACCAGGCGACGAACCCCGAAACGGGCAAGCCGGTTGGGTTCGGCACCACGTCGGGCAAGTGCGAGCCGTACTTCGACGGCATGACCATCATGGGGCGCACGGGCGGCGTGAACGGTGCCGACGCCCAAGGGTTCACCTACCCGCCGGCGTCCGTGGACTACCTGCCGCTCCCGCATTACGTGGAGCCGACGGAGTCTCCCCTCACCGATACGGAGTACCCCCTCGTGCTCACCCAGGGCCGCATCCCCTTCTACCACCACGGCACGCTGCGCAACGTGCCCTACCTGCGCGAGCTGTACCCGGTCGCGGAGATATGGGTCAACCCCCGCAACGCGAAGGACGCGGGTGTGGAGACCGGCGATTGGGTTTCCGTCGAGTCGCGCCGCGGCGCAATCAGCGCCCGGGTGCTCGTCACCGAGGGCATCGCGCCGGGCGTCACATACATGGAGCGGTTCTGGAACCCGGAGCTGCTCGACTCCGACGACCCCTCGCGTTCGTGGAAGGTCATGAACGTGAACGTTCTGACCAAGGGCGACGGGCCGTTCAATCCCGAGTTCGGCACGTACACGCTGCGCGGCATAACCGTGAAGATCACGAAGGTCGACGGCCCGCCCGAGGGGGTGTGGATCGAGCCTGCCGACTTCGAGCCGTGGATGCCCCAGCCGAGCGATCCCACCGGTGGCGCCGAAGCCGTTTACGACTGTGGGGAGGCGAACTATGCGTAACACCTTGGTTATCGATCTCGACCGGTGCATCGGCTGCTACAGCTGCGCCGTCGCATGCAAGACGGAAAACGACATCCCGTTGGGCACGTATTGGAATAAGGTCATCGAGATGGGCCCGACGATCAACGATCGTGGCAAGAAAGAAACGTACTGGCTGCCCGTGCAGTGCCAGCAGTGCGAGAACGCTCCGTGCATCCACGTGTGCCCCACCGGCGCCTCCTATCGAGACGAGGAAAGCGGCATCGTGCTCATCGACAAGGAGAAGTGCATCGGCTGCAAGTACTGCATGATGGCGTGTCCCTACGGCGTGCGCACCTGGAGCGAGACCGAGCAATGCGTGGAGAAGTGCACGCTGTGCGGCCAGCGCACGTCGGCCGGCGAGCAACCTGCCTGCGTGGCCGCGTGCTGCGCCGAGGCGCGCTTCTACGGCGACCTCGACGACCCCGCGAGCGATGTCGCGCGGGCCGTGGCGGCGGCCGATCCGAAAAGCGTGCACGCGCTCATGAACGTGGGAAACGATCCGACGACCGCCTACCTGCTCTCGGAGTCGGTCGCTGCTTGGAAAGGCGGTGATAACTGATGGCTGTTCAGTGGTCGCTCGTTGTATTCACGCTGCTCACCGGTGCCGCCGGTTGGTGCTTCGCGGCGTTGGCGTTCGATGCCGTGCGCGGCAAGAACCGGGACAAGGCATTCTTCGCCACGATCGTCGCGCTCGTGCTGATGGTGGTGGGCGGCGTGGCCTCCGTCACGCACTTGGCGCACCCTGGGAACATGCTCGCCGCGCTGAACAACCCTACGTCGGGCATTTTCGTCGAGGCGATGCTCGTCGGGTTGTCGTCGGTATGCATGATCGTGTTCGCCGTTCTGGTGAAGCGCGGTGCGGCGCCCACGGCAGCCAAGGTCTTCGCGGTTGCCGGCGGCGTGTTGGGCGCGGCTCTTTCGTATCTGGCAGGATCCTCCTACCTTATGGAGGCCATCTCCTCGTGGAACACCGTCGTGCTGCCCTTGGGCTATCTGGCAACGGCGGTTCCGGCCGGCATCACGCTGTACCTGGCGTTGGTGGGCAACGATGCCGAAGACCCGCAGACCCTGCTCGTCGTCATGGTGGCTGGTGCGGTGTTGGGCGCGGTGTTCGGACTGGTTTACGCGCTCGGTAGCGGGTCGCAGGCCGATGTGACGCTGCTGCTGTACGGCGGTGTGGTCGCATGCGGTGGCCTGGTGCCGGTCGTGTGCGGTCTGCTGGCGTTCAAGCGGCGTGGGCAAATGCGCACGCTCATGGCGGTTGCCTGCGCTTGCGCGCTCGTGGGGGCCCTGTGCTTCCGCGTGATCATGTGGGAGACGTTCGTGTTGGCCGCCGCTCAGGTAGGTGCGCCGTACATCACGGATTTCATGGTTCTGTAGCGCGGCGCTTGCGCGTTGAAGGTCCGTGCGGCTTCTCTTCACGGGGGAGCCGCACGGCGGCAGACCACTCAAAGGAGGTTTGCCGCCGTGCGAGGCGCGGAATGGAAAACGACGGGACGACGGGGGCGGTATGGATCGCAGGACGTTCGTAATCGGAGGGGTCGCAACGGCGGGGTTCGTCCTGTTGGGAGGGGTGGCCACGGCGTTCGCCGGACCGGGGGACCTGCTGAGGCCGACGGGCGGGCAGGACGAGGCGGCGTTCGTCGCCCGCTGCGTCAAGTGCGACCGGTGCCGGTCGGCGTGCCCGCAGCAGTGTATCCAGACCGCGTCTTTGGAAGACGGGCTGCTCGCGGCCCGCACGCCCAAGATGAACTTCCATCGCGGCGCCTGCGACTTCTGCGGGAAATGCGTCGAGGTATGTCCCACGCGGGCGCTCGTTCCCTTCGACCCCGAGGTCGACAAGATCGGCGTGGCGGTGGTGGACGAGAACCGGTGCCTTGCCGTGGACGGGTCGTGCCAGGTGTGCTCGGACGTGTGCCCGTATGGGGCGATCTCCTTCGCGGCGGGCGGCATGCCCGTGGTGGACGCGGCCCTGTGCAACGGCTGCGGGGTCTGCGAGTACCGGTGCCCGTCGTCGGTGCTGCGCGCGTACAGCGCCACGGGCAAACGGGGCATCAACATCGAGAAATGCGAGGCGGGGAGATGAAGCGCAAGATCGCGAACGTGCGCGGGGCGGTGGTGTTCGCATTAGTGATAGGCGTTACGGCTCTTGCCTGCGCCTTCGACGCGGGAACGGGAACCTTGTCGGCCCTGGGCATAGGGAGCATCGCGAGCCTCTGCCCGGTCGGAGCGCTCGAAGTCGCGGTGGGCGCCAAGTCGGTAAGCGTTCAGATGCTCCTGTGCGCGGGCGTCGCCGTGGTGCTGACGCTCGTCCTGGGCAAGGCGTTCTGTTCATGGGCGTGCCCCACGACGTACCTTCAGAGGTTCTTTCGCGGCCGCAAGGCGCGCAAGGATGCGGACCAGGGCGAGGACAGGGGCGAGCCCGCTGACGGAAGCCCCGCGCCCTTGCAAGGCGAACCCGCTTCGACCGGTCTCGGGGGCTCCGAGGTTGCCGCAGGTTTCCGGCACTCCGGCTGCGCGGCGTGCGGCGCGTGCGCGGCGCTCGAGCCGGTGGGTGGCAAGCGCAACGGTGTGCGGATAGATTCTCGCCACGTTGCGCTGGCGGGCGCCGTGGTCTCGTCGTTTTTGTTTGGGTTCCCCGTGTTCTGTCTCGTCTGCCCTGTGGGGCTTACCTTCGCTACGCTGATAGGGCTGTGGCACCTGTTCCAATACAACGAGACCACCTGGGGGCTGCTCGTGTTCCCCGCCGTGCTGCTGGCGGAGGTGCTGGTGCTGCGCCGTTGGTGCTTCAATATCTGCCCAATCTCGGCGCTTCTCGGCTTGGTGTCGGGTCTGAACAAGACGTTCAAGCCGCAGGTGGACGAGTCCCTTTGCCTGCGTCGGCAAGGCGTCGACTGCCGGGTGTGCGTGTCAGTGTGCCCGGAGCAGCTGGACCCGCATTCGGGGCGCATTCCTGAATGCTCGAAGTGCGGGTTGTGCGTGGACGAGTGCCCTGCCGGCGCGATTGCCGTCCGGGCGCTTCCGAAAAGGCGTGCGGACGGCGAGGGGCTGCCGGCCGAAGAGCCGTTGCCTCTCGGCAAGGCGCGCTGACGCTGCGCGCCGCCTGCGGCATGGATGACGAAGCGAAGTTCGAAAGGGGAGTGCGATGGGCGAGAACGAAGAAGAGGTCCAGGGCCTCGATGCGAGCGAGGTTGCCGAGCTGAGCGACGAGATGCGGGCGCGCGCGAACATGTACGCGTTCTTCTCGAAGGTGTTTCTGCGGGAATTCGATGACGAGGAGCTCGCGCGGCTCGGGTCGAGCGATGCCGTTCCGCCACTGAACGAGCGTATGGCGGACGGGTCCCGACGCCTTGCGCGCGCGGTGCGGGTGGGTGGCATAGATTACCGCACGCGGCTGGCGGCGGAGTATGCGCGCATCTTCCTGTCCGCCGGCATCTCCGAGGGGACGGCCGCCGTTCCGTTCGAGTCGGTGTACACAAGCGAAGACCACCTGGTCATGCAGGACGCGCGCGACGACGTGGTCGCGCTCTACCGGCGGCACGGGCTCGACGTCGAGCCGCAGCTGCATATGCCGGAGGACCACCTGGGTTTCGAGATGGAATTCCTCTCGAGGCTCTCCGCCCGCAGCGCCGAGGCTCTTTCGGCGGGCGACGCCGCCGCCTTCGCCGAATTGGTGCGCGTGCAACTCGGCTTCCTGGAAAGCCACGTGCTCAACTGGATCGGCGACTTGGCCGAGGACGTCGAGCAATGCGCGAAGGACGACTTCTACCCTGCCTTGATGCAGATCGTGATCGGGTACGCGGAACTCGACGCCCAGAACCTGCGCTGCCTGCTCGAATAGGGCGCTCGCGTCCGTTTGGCTCCTTCATTGGCTTTTTGGTCATATTGTGCAAGAACCGGTCGCCCGTCGTGGCGGCCGGTTTCCTTTCAGGGAACTTTCAGGGTGCAGGGCTAGGATGCAAGGCCATGGGTTGGAAGCGAGGTCGCCCGGCGCGTCCGCTTCCACCTGAAGATCGTTCACGGGGCCGTGCCCGTGCGGCGGCGGAAGGCGGCCTAGACCTCTCCCACTCCCTTCGACGCCCGCCCGCACCGCACGCAGCGCGGCCCCGCGAACGACCGCGAGAGAAAGGAACCGCGCCCATGCCCACCTTCACTGACGTATTCGAACGAAAAGAGATCAAATACCGCCTGTCCGCACGTCAGCACCGAGCGATGCTCGCCGCCCTCGCCGGGATCATGGTCCCCGACGAATTTGGCCGCACGGACGTCGTCAGCCTGTACTTCGACACGCCCGAGCGCGCGCTCATCGACCGCTCTCTGGAAAAGCCGCTGTACAAGGAGAAGCTGCGGCTGCGCAGCTACGGCATGCCCAGCGAGAGCGACCGCGTGTTCGTGGAGATCAAGAAGAAGTACGACGGCATCGTGTACAAGCGGCGCGTGGGCATGTCGTACGCGGCGGCGCGCGCCTACCTGGGCGGCATGCCCTACGGCATGGCGTGCGCGCAGCATCCGCTGCCCGACCCGGTCATGGTCGCCGAGTCGCTTGCGCCCCGCAGCGTGCAGATCGCTCGCGAGATCGACCGGTTCATGCTGCAGCATCGCCCCCTGCGCGCGTCCATGCTCGTGGCGTGCAAGCGCACGGCCTACGTTTCCCTCGACGCGCCCGAGCTGGGCTACGAGGCGAACGGGCTGCGCGTCACGTTCGATGCCGGCATCGCGTACCGCGACCAGTTCGCGCCGTGTCCGTCGGCCGCGCCACAGCCGCTGCTGGACGAGGGCGAGGTGATCATGGAGGTGAAATCCTCCGGCCCGTTTCCCCGGTGGTTCGCGCAGGCGCTCGCCGCGTGCCGCGCGTACCCGTCGTCCTTCTCCAAGTACGGCGAGGCGTACCGCGCCTGCGCAGCCGAGGAACGCAAGAGCGCATCGGCCGCCGCCGAAGCGCGGTTCGACGGGGAGAGGGCTGTGGTCGGCGAAGCCTCGCGGGTTCACATCTCGGCTTCGCGGCACTCGACGCGTCCAGCTTCGGCCCCGGCATATGCGGCGAGTTCGGCGCATCCGGTTCCCCGTGCGGCCCACAGCGCGCTCGAAGAAGCGGGCGAGTGCCTGTCCGCAGGCGCCCGCGACAACCGCCATCGCCGGTTTCGCGCCCCCAACCATGCTATGAAGAAGGGAAATCGTTGTGCTTGATACCGCTTTGACGTCTATTTTCGGATCGGCCGAATCGCTCGTGGCGGGCGTGTCGACCGTGGACTTCCTGCTGTGCTGCCTCGCATCCATCGTGCTAGGCGCGGCCGTGGCAGCCATCTACATGTTCCGCCACACCTACTCCAAGAACTTCGTGGTCACGCTGGCGCTGCTGCCGCTCATCGTGCAGATGGTCATCACGCTGGTGAACGGCAACCTGGGCGCGGGCATCGCTGTCATGGGCGTGTTCAACCTCGTGCGCTTCCGCTCCATCCCCGGCAGCGCCAAGGATATCGGCAGCGTGTTTCTGGCCATGGCTATCGGCTTGGCCACGGGCATGGGCTTCATCGCGCTGGCGGCGCTGTTCACCGTCATCGTGGCCGTGGTGAACGTGGGCTACGTGCTGTCGCCCTTCGGCAAGCAGAAGGAGCCGGAGAAGACGCTGAAGATAACCATCCCCGAGGACTTGGAGTACGACGGCGTGTTCGACGACGTGCTGGCGCGCTACGCTGACGAGCACGAGCTGGTGGAGGTGCAGACCACGAACATGGGCAGCCTGTTCCAGCTGGAGTACGCGGTGCGCATGAAAGAGCCGGGGCTGGAGAAGCGCATGATCGACGAGCTGAGGTGCCGTAACGGGAACCTGAAGATCGTGTGCGGGCGGGCTGCGGCCAGCAAGGACGTGCTGTGATGAAGAACTTGAAGGCAAGTTCGTCGCGGCTCTATCGGCGGGCGTTTGGGGCTGTGCCCAGTCGCTCGGGCAGCCCTGCTCGCGCAAACAGCCCACAGGGCTGTTTGGCCGTGCGGAACTCGCTTGGTGGGCACAGCCCCAAGCGCCAGGTCGCGGCATCGCCGCGACACCGTAGACAAGCGGGGGGGCAGCCGGCAGGGACGTGGTTTCGCGAGTGCGCGCAGCACAAAAATCACCGATTCTCTGCAGCGCGGGGCCCTTCCAGTGAGGCTTTGCCGTCTTCGGAATTTTACGACCTGCGAAAACACGTTCGGCGGACGAGCACCTGCATGTCGAAAGGTCCTGAAAGCGACTTCAAGCGCAGAGAATCGGTGATTTTTGTGCCGAACGGAACGCGCCGGCGGTTTGCCGTTTCGGGTTCGATGCGGCGTCGGCTGCCCTCACGCATTGATAGAGAGGAAAAGTTCGCATGGAAAAGAGCACAAACTCCCGACACGTGGTCGGAGAGTCGGTCGGCGATGACGCTGAGAGCCCGATCGCGTTCGTAAAAGGCGTGTCCGTCCTGCTTGCCGTCTGCCTCGCCTGCATGGTGCTTTTGCAAGGCTGCACCGCCAGCGGGGTTGGAAACGGCGCCGAGGGCGCATCGGGTTCCGCATCGGCGCAGACTTCCGACGCCGTCTCGGCCGACGGCTTCGCGGCCGTGGCGGCGGCGTTCGACGCCTCGGCGCTCGACCTGGACTACAGCAAGCGCGACCTCGACGCTTCCTACGACGACGCCTCGGCTACGCATATTGCACTGAATGGCGGCACGGTTGCCGTGGAGGGCGACGGCGCGACGGCGAACGAGTCCACCGTGACCATCGCAGAAGCAGGCACCTACGTGGTGTCGGGCACGCTCGATGACGGGCAGCTGGCGGTGGAGGCACCCGAGGACGCGAAGGTGCAGATCGTCCTTGCGGGCACGACCATCCACAACGAGGACGGGCCGGCCGTGTACGTGAAGCAGGCGGACAAGTGCTTCGTCACGTTGGCGGTCGGCACGGTGAACACGCTCACCGACGGCGCGGAGTACGCGCTGGAAGAGGGCAGCGACGAACCCTACGCCACGCTGTTCAGCAAAGACGACCTCACGCTGAACGGCTCGGGCACGCTGAACGTGACGAGCTCCTACCGGCACGCCGTGTGCTCGAAGGACGACCTGGTCATCACGGGCGGCACCTATGTGGTCGACGCGGTGGAAGACGGGTTGCGCGGGCGCGACTGCGTGAAAATATGCGACGGCACGTTCGACGTGCGCGCCGGCGGCGACACCATCAAGTCGAACAAGGACACCGACGCGACGCGCGGGTTCGTGAGCATCGACGGCGGCACGTTCCGGCTGGAGGCTGGTGACGACGGCATCAAGGCGCAAACCTACCTGCGCATCGCCGGCGGCGACGTGAACGTGAAGGCTGCCGACGATGCCTTGCATTCCAATCTGGAAGGTTTGATGGCGGGCGGTTCGCTTACCATCGACACAGGCGACGACGCGTTCCATGCCGAGACGAAGCTCTTCATCGACGACGGCACGGTGAACGTCACGAACTGCTACGAGGGCTACGAGGCCGAGAAGCTCTACATCAACGGAGCCGTCACGCACATCGTAGCCAGCGACGACGCGCTGAACGCGGCGGCGGCCGACCTGGGCGAGGGCGCCGATGCGGCGTCGGACGACGGCGCGACCTCCGGCACCGACGCCGCGCCGTCGATGCCGAATGGTGGCAGCATGCCCGCGCTGCCCGATGGCGAGAGCGCTCCCGAGCTTCCCGACGGCGCTATGGACGCCGGTGCTCCGCCGGCGGGTGACGGTTCCTCCACCGACGCCGCACCGCAGCTGGGCACGCCTTCCACCGGCTCCGACGACGGGCTCGATCCGTCGTCGGGCGGCGGCCGAGGCGGGCGTGGCGGCTCGGGCGAGGGCCCGAACGAAAGCGAGCTAAACGGCGGCAAGCCCGACAACGCGTTCGCCGAGGGCGGTGCGGGCGGCATGGGCATGGGCGACGAGAACTGCCTCATCCAGATCAACGGCGGGTACACGGTTCTCGAGGCCGGCGGCGACGGCGTCGATTCGAACGGCAACGTGGAAGTGACGGGCGGCGTGTTGCTGGTGTGTGGCCCCACCAGCAACAACGATGGTGCCTTCGACTACGATCTCACGGCCACCGTCACCGGCGGCACGGTGCTCATGGTGGGCTCGACGGGCATGGCGCAGAACTTCACGAGCGGCGAGCAGCCCTTCTCGTTCACCACGGCAAGCGGTTCGGCCGGCCAGAGCGTTGCCGTGGCCGACGACGCGGGCAACGTCCTGGTCTCGTTCACGCCCGCCAAGCAGTTCGGCATGGTGCTGGCCACAAGCCCCGCCTTCACCGAGGGCGGCACCTATTCGCTCGTTATCGGCGGCACGGTCGCCGGCGCCAACGCCGACGGCTACGCCGATACCGGCACGGTGACCGGCGGCGCCTCCACCGAGATTACGGCCTCGACCACGGCTACCGGCGGTTTCGGCGGCCTGGGCTCCGGCGGCCCCATGGCCGCCGGCCAAGGCGGCGACGTCCAACGCGGCATGCGCGGAATGTCCTAAAAGGAGAGAGGCGCCTTTTAGGACACCTAATTGGGGCAGAGCGGTGCGCCTGAGAGGCTCCTCCGTCCAGGCGGAGGCGTCGACGAGGTGTCCCCTTTGCCATCCTGAGCGGAGCGCCGAAGGCGCGGAGTCGAAGGATCTTCGGAAACGGGGGGCTTTCTACGTCGAAGATCCTTCGACTCCGGCCTACGGTTTACGCTCAGGATGGCAAAAGGGGATGCGCGCCGCGTGCCAGCCCCCCTTCCCGCACTCGCCAGCCGTTACCCGGGAACGCGCGCGGATGCACTATAATCGGAACCGGCGGGGCGCGCTGCGCTTCGCGGGTTCCGCGGTTCGGCCGGCCACCGTGCCGAATCGCCTCACGCAAAGGAGCGCGATCCATGGCGATAGTCGATGCCCCCTCCCGCACGTTGCTCGGCGGATGCGCATGATCGAGTACTTCCGCACGAACGACCAGCAGTCGCTCGAGAAGATCGACAAGGAGGAGCCCGGCTGCTGGATAGCCGCGTTCGAGCCGACCTCCGACGAGCTTGCCCAGCTGAGCGCCGAGTTCGGCTTCGAGGAAGACGACGCCCGCGCGGCGCTCGACCTGGAAGAGGTGTCGCGCATCGAGACCGATCGCGGCTACGCCATGTTCATCTTGGACACGCCCGTGCGCGACCGCTCGTCCAACGAGCGCAGCTACAAAACCATCCCCATCGCGCTGTTCGAAACGCCGCGCAACGTGGTCACCGTGTGCTCGGTGTACAAGATCCCGCTCATCGACCAGCTCAAGGCGTCGAAGGACCTTTCATCCACCGCCGACGTGCACGCGTTCGCAGCCGACATCCTCATGGCGTCGTCCACGGCGTACTTCATGGCCCTGCGCGCCATCAACCGGCGGCGCACCGACCTCATGGCAACGGTGAAGCGCCCTTCGCGCAAGGAGCTCGAAGACCTCTACAACCTCGATTCGTCGCTGGTCTACTTCAAAACCTCGCTCGTCACCAACGATGCCATCTTCGAGAAGCACCTGCGCCGCTCGACCTTTCCCACCGAGGAGGACCGCTATCGCTTCGACGACGTGGTGGTGGAGAACCGCCAGGCGCTCGAGACGACGCAGATATACTCGGAGATACTCGACTCCACCATCGAGCACTTCAGCCTGCTCATGGAACACGACCTGAACCGCACGATGCAGGTGGTGGCCACGGTGTCGCTCGTGCTGTGCGTTCCCACGGCGGTGGCCGGGTTCTTCGGCATGAACCTGCTGGGCATACCCTTGGACACCTTTCCTTGGGGCTTCGGCGTGGTGACGGGCTGCACGGTGCTCGCTTCGCTGGGGCTTTTGTTCGTGCTGAAGAAGTTCCGCTGGTTCTAGGGCGCAAGGGCGACGGGCGGGAGCGTTTCCTCTTGTCGCTTTCGTTAAAAATCGCCCCCTTCGCCGGAACACACGCCTCGCTTTAGCCCGTTAGAGTACAATGGGCCGACAAGCGAGAAGAGCACCCGCACGTCATGGCTTGCGCGGCGGCGCTCGAGACAGAGAAGGGATGCGATCATGGCCGATATCACCGAAGTGGACTTCATCTGGAAGAACGGGGAGATGATCCCCTGGGCCGAGGCCACCACGCATATCCTGTCCCATTCCCTGCATTACGGCTCGGGCGTGTTCGAGGGCATCCGCTGCTACCAGAACCCCGACAACGGCAAGAGCTACGTGTTCCGCCTGCGCGACCACATGGAGCGCCTGCACCGCAGCTGCAAGATCGCGCTCATCGACCTGCCGTACACGGTGGACGAGCTGTGCGACGCCACGGTGGAGCTCATCCGCAAGAACAACCTGCCGTCCTGCTACATCCGCCCCATCGTGTACCGCGGTTACGGCGTGATGGGCGTCGACCCCACCGGCGCGCCCACCGACGTGGCCATCGCCGTGTGGCCGTGGGAATCCTACCTGGGTGCCGACGCGCTGGAGCACGGCGTGGCCGTGGGCGTGTCGTCGTGGCGCCAGCGCTCGAACAACGCCATCCCGCCGGCGGTGAAGAGCACGGCTTCCTACATGAACTCCATCCTGGCGAAGCTGGAGGCCAAGGAGCACGGCTACGCCGAGGCCATCATGCTGAACGAGGCCGGCCTCGTGTGCGAGGGCACGGGCGAGAACCTGTTCATCGTGCGCGACGGCGTGCTGTCCACGCCGCCGCTGTCCGACGGCCTGTTGGAGGGCATCACGCGCGACACCATCCTCTGCCTGGCCGACGACCTGGAGATCCCGGCCATCGAGGAAAGCCTCACGCGCAGCGACCTCTACATCGCCGACGAGGTGTTCATGACCGGCTCCGCCGCCGAGCTCACGCCCATCGGCAGCGTCGACGGCCGCGAAGTGGGCAAGCCGGGCGAGATCACCCGCGCGCTGCAGGACCGCTACTTCGCCGTCGCCTACGGCCAGATCGACGAATACGCGGATTGGCTGACCGAGATTTAGGATTGCGTTTTATGGAGGGCGAAGCGCCCGATCGGACTGCGTAAGCGGTCGCGATCGGGACTTCGCCCCTTTTTTCGTCGCGTCGGTTTCCTCCGCACGCATCGTTGTTCTGCCGACCTGAAGCAAAGGAGCATTCGTGGACCGCATCCTCACCTACGACAGCACGTTGCGCGACGGGGAGCAGAGCGAGGGCATCACGCTCTCGCTCGAGGACAAGCTGCGCATCGTGGAGCGGCTCGACGCGTTCGGCATCGATTTCATCGAGGGCGGTTTCCCCGCGTCGAACCCCAAGGACATCGCGTTCTTCCAGCAGGTACGCGAGATGCCGCTCGCCCACGCGCGCATCGCCGCGTTCGGCTCCACGTGCAAGAAGGGCGTGGCGGCTGAGGAGGACCAGGGTTTGGCCGACATCGTGGCCAGCGGCGCGCCCATCGCCACCATCGTGGGGAAAACGTGGGACGCCCAGGTCACGCGTGCGTTGCTCACCACGCTCGAAGAGAACCTGCGCATGGTGGCCGATTCGGTGGCGTTCCTGAAAGCCCAGGGCCTCACGGTGGTGTTCGACGCCGAGCACTTCTTCGACGGGTACAAAGCCAACCCCGACTACGCGCTCGCCTGCGTGCGCGCCGCGAGCGAGGCGGGCGCCGACTCCATCGATCTGTGCGAGACGAACGGCGGCGCGCTGCCGCACGAGGTGGAGGCCATCGTGCGCGCCGTGGCCGAGGCGCTGCCCGGTCAGCAGCTGGGCATCCACTGCCACAACGACTCGGGTTGCGCCGTGGCGAACACGCTGGCCGCCGTGCGCGCCGGAGCGACCCAGGTGCAGGGCACCGTCAACGGCTTCGGCGAGCGCGTGGGCAACACCGACCTGCTCACCACCATCGCCGACCTGGAGCTGAAGATGGGCTACGTCACCGTGGGCCCCGAGAACCTGCGCCAGCTGACCAGCGTGTCGCAGTTCGTGGCCGAGACGTGCAACATGGCCGTGCCCACCCACCATCCCTACACGGGCGCGTCCGCGTTCGCGCACAAGGGCGGCCTGCACGCCAGCGCCCTCGCCCGTTTCCCCGAGGCCTACGAGCACACGCGCCCCGAGAACGTGGGCAACGCCACGCGCATGCTGGTGAGCGAGCTGGCCGGCAAGGCGTCGCTCGTGGCGAAGGCGGCCAGCTTAGGGATAGACCTGGCGCAATACCCCGATCAAACGCAGGCCATTCTCGACGACATCAAGGCGCGCGAGGCGCTGGGCTACTCCTACGAGGTGGCCGACGGCTCGCTCGCCGTGCTGCTGCAGTGGCACTTGGGCACGTACCGGCCGCACTTCACGCTGGAGAGCTTCCGCGTCATCGTAGACGACCACGAGGACACGGGCGCCCGCGCGAAGGACGCCATGAGCGAGGCCACCATCAAGATACACGTGGGCGACGAGCGCTTCGTGGCCACGGGCGAGGGAACCGGCCCCGTGGGCGCGCTCGACAACGCGCTGCGCCTGGCCATCACGCAGTTCTTCCCCGAGGTCGCGGGCATGGAGCTGGTGGACTACAAGGTGCGCATCCTCGACGAGAACGTGGGCACGGGCGCCATCACCCGCGTCGTCATCACCACGCGCGACGCCGAGGGAACCTGGGGCACCATCGGCGTTTCCGAGAACATCATCGAGGCGTCGTGGAACGCGCTGGTCGATTCCGTCGAATACGGCCTTATCAGAATGGGGAAGTAGCATGAGCGATCTCAGAACGCCGGAAGTGGAAGACCTGCTGCACGTGTTCGCCGCGCTCGACGACGAGGACACCATCTACACGCTGCTGGAGGACCTGTTCACCATTCGCGAGATCAAGGAGACGTCCCAGCGCCTGGCTGTGGCGCGCCTGTTGGACGCCGGCAAGTCCTACGCCGCCATCGAGGAGGCGACCGGGGCCTCCGCCACCACCATCGCCCGGGTGTCGAAGTGCCTGAGCTACGGCGCCGGCGGCTACAACGCCGCCCTCAACGCCCTCGACGACGCGCGGAAATAACACCCATCGCGTTTCGCGCGCAACGCCTATAGAAAGCTGTATCAAAAGCTCCGCCCCGTTGGCTCCGTAGGGTAAGGGCTCTGCCCTTGCCGTCGACCTGCGGAGATTTTGCTTGTTGGTCGGCAAGGGCAGAGCCCTCGCCCTACGGGAAAGCCGCCGTGCGCCCTCGTAAGGGCGGGCAGCAGCCCGCCCGGCGCGACGCATCCGAACGAGGTGCGTCTCGCGGCGAGCGCAGAGGGATCTCGCAAAGGCTTCAGCCCCTTCTCACGATTCCGAACGGGCAAGGCCGCCGGTTGCCGCGCGCATGGTCCGTGCGAAGAAAGAGGGGTCGATGAGGAACGCGTCGTGCGGAAAATCCCTGCGGTTCCGCGTGATGATCGGACAACCCGTTTCGCACGAAATCTCGTAAAAGCGGCGATCATCCTCGTCCGGTATATCGACGCGGATAGGGGAAGGGCTCACGTACTCCCCGTTGTCGGCAAGCCCCTCGAGGAATTCCTCGAACACATCCACGTCGATGCGATAGCGGGCGAGCTTGGGGTAACGGGCGACGTTGCGGTACTCTGCGATGACCGATTCGTTGCAACAAACGACGATATCGCCTGCGGCCACCAATCCCACGATGAAGGCCGCCGTGCTTCGCGGTGCGATGATCCCCGAAATGATGACGTTGGTGTCGATGACGGCGTGCATGGATTGGCCTTATCGCATTGCGGCACGCACGGCTTCGACCGCGTCGTCAACGTCTTCAATGACCTGCGCTTCGCTCGTTTCGTCCGTTCGCTCCGTCGCGTTCGCGCGCAACGTCGCGAGGGCCTTCTGCATGGTTGCCGTTGCCCGCGAGGAGCGCGACGTCTCTCCGATAACGAAGGGAATTCTTCGTTCGCGTACCGTTTGGGCCGCGAACGAGGCCATGAGCGTGGAAGCCGGGATGCGCATTTCCGCGCAAAAGTCCTTGAAGTCGGAATACAGCTGCTCGTCCATACGGACGTTGAGTATCTTGCTAGCCATGCTCGGCCTCCTGTTCGACGATGCAATAAAAATATACAATAGATATTGAATATATAGATAATATAGTTCAAATAGTATCATATCAAGCTCATCGCGTCGATGCTTGCAGTCACTGCCATTCAATCTTTCTTGTTAGCAGACCCCTCGCGACCTGCGCATGAGAAGGACGCGTGAAGTTCTCTCGCATTGTCAAGGGAACGTGCTATAGTCGTTGCCAATGCGTTGATTGGGAATGGTCCTTTTCCTAGAATTATTTTGACCTTGCAATACAGGGCGAGAAGCGGCTGTTTCCGAATCGCGAGGGAGGTTTACCGTATGAACGAATCCACGCGCGGCCTCGACCGCCGCACGTTTTTGACCGGCGCGGCCGCTTTGGGCGCCGCCGCGCTTTTGAGGCCGGCTCTGGCGTTCGCCGAGCCCACGGCGGCCGACAAGCTGGCCGAGGCCGATGCCGTCCAAGCGCGCATCGTGGACATGCAGGCGCAGCTGGACGTGGTCACCGAGCAGTACTACCGGGCGCTCGATGAGCACGCGTCCGCCCAACAGGCCGTCGCCGACGCGCAGGCGCGCATCGACGAGGCGAACGCGAAGATCGCCGGTTTGCAAGAGAAGCTGGGCAGCCGGGCGCGCAGCATGTACCGCACCGGGCAGTCCTCGGTCTTCGACTTCATCATGGGGGCTACGACGTTCGAGGAATTCGCCCAGAACTGGGACATCCTCGAAAGGCTGAACGACAACGACGCCGATCTCGTGCAGCAAACGAAGGATCTGCGCGCCGAGGTGGAGGACGCCAAGGCCGAGCTCGAGCGCCAGGAGCAGATCGCGGCTGAGAAGGCCGACGAGGCGCAGCGCATCAAGGAAGATGCCGAGCGTTCGGTGGCGGAACTGCAGGCGTTGCTGTCCCAGCTCGACGCCGAGGCCCAGGTTCTGCTGGAGAAGGAGCAGGAGGAGGCCCGCCAAGCCGAGATCGCCGCGGCCCGCTCGCGTTCCTACGGCTATTCGGGCGCGACGTCGCCCATACCTTCGCAGGGCTCGGTGGTGGACTACGCGCTCTCGCGCATCGGCTGTCCGTACGTGTGGGCCGCGGCCGGTCCGGACACCTTCGACTGTTCGGGCCTGGTGAGATGGGCGTACCTGCAGGTAGGCATATCGCTGCCGCACCAAACCGAGGCGCTGTACAACGTGGCCAAGGCCCGCCTTCCCGTGTCGCAGGCGCAGCCTGGCGACGTGCTGTGGGTCGGCTACGGCGACGGTTACAACGGCCATGTGGGAATCGCCTGCAACGCGGGCGGCACCCATTACGTGCACGCGCCCACGTTCGGCGCCTACGTGCGCGACACCGACGACCTCAGCTGGGCCGGTTTCACGCACGCGCTGCGGTTCTAACGTTCGAATTTGCACCCGCGTCGCGTGTTCCCGCGCCGTATGCGCCCATGTCGCGCGCCGCGTATCGTCCGCACCCGCGCCGCACACCACAAAACTTTTTGCATGGTCAAACGCACCCGCGCCGTTTCGGCGCGGGTGCGCTATCATGGGGTCTGCGCTTTCCAAGGCGCCCCGCTATCGAAGGAGTTTTTCATGTCAACGTTGTTCGTGAACGCCTGCATGCGCGGCGAGGATTCCCGCACGCTCGCGCTCTGTCGTGAATACCTGCAGGGTAAAGAGGACGTCGTCGAAGTCGATCTGGCCGCGCTCGACCTCAAGCCGTTCAACGCGCAGATGGTTGCGTACCGCACCGAGAAGCAGAAGGCCCGAGCATGGGACGACCCCGTGTTCGACCTGGCGCACCAGTTCGCCGAAGCGGACGAGATCGTGGTGGGCGCGCCCTACTGGGATCTGTCGTTCCCGGCGGCGCTCAAGGTGTACATGGAGCATGTGAGCGTGTGCGATATCGCGTTCCACTACACCGAGGATGCGCGCTGCGAGGGCATCTGCAAGGCGAATCGCCTCACGTACATCGCGTCGTGCGGCGGCTTCGTGGAGGGCGCGAACTTCGGCTACGAGTACTTCTGCGGCATCGCGAAGATGTTCGGCATTCCCGAAACGCGCTTCGTGGCCGCCGAGGGATTGGACATCGTGGGCATCGACGTGGAAGCGCAGATGGACAAGGCCCGCGCGCAGATCGCCGCGCTCGATTAGACCATGACATCCGCCGCGCACGACGCAGGAGGGCTCGTGGAGGCTTCGCCTCCGCGTCTGGATCATCCGGTGAGGCTGGCCGATTACCTGGGCACGTCCGAGGTGGCCATCATGATACAGCGCGCGCTCAACGGCGTCGACCCGCGTCTCGTGGACCATGGGCTGCGGGTGGGCATGCTGTTGGACGCCATGCTCGAGGCGGCGGGGTGGCCGCAGGGCAAGCGGCGACGCGACGCGTACCTGGTGGCCCTCATGCACGACATCGGCGCCTACCGCACCGAGGAGATCGACCGGCTCGTCGAGTTCGAAACGGACAACGTGTGGGAGCACTCGTTCTACGGCTACCTGTTCTTCAAGGAGCTTTCACCGTTGGCCGAGTACGCCGAGGTGGTGCTGTACCACCATATGCCCTTCGCGCTGTTCACCGATCAGGAGGCGAGCGTCTGCTTCCTCGCGCAGGCGCTGCACGTGGCCGATCGGATCGACGTGCTGCTTCTGGAGCATCCGCAAGCCGACGCCTCCGCCATGGAGCGCCTGATCGAGCAGGCTCCGGCCGGTCAGTTCTCGCCCGACGCGACCGCGCTGTTCTTCGAGGCCGAGCGTCGCCAGGGGTTGTTGGACGCGTTGCGCCGCGGCATCGATCGCGACGAGGCCATTCGTCGCGCCGCCGACGCCGCCGAGCCCGATGCGGCTGCCGCCTTCCTCGACACGCTCGTGCACGTCATCGATTTTCGCAGCCGGCATACCGTCACCCATACCGTCACCACCGCTTGGGTTGCCTACGAGTTGGCGAGCCGCCTGATGGGGGACGAGGGCGAGGCCGGTCGCGTGTACTGCGGCGCGCTGCTGCACGACTTGGGCAAGATCGGCATCCCGCTCGGCATTTTGGAGAAGCCGGGGCGCTTGGACGCCGACGAGGTGGCCGTCATGCGCACGCACGTGAGCTTGACGGAATCCATCGTCGAAGGTTGCGTGGCCGACGACATCGCCTTGGCGGCGGCGCGGCACCACGAGAAGCTCGACGGCTCCGGCTACCCGCGCGGGCTCGTCGCCGCCGACCTGCGGCAGGCCGATCGTATCATCGCGGTGGCCGACATCGTGAGCGCGCTCGTGGGCACGCGCAGCTACAAAGAGGCGTATCCCAAGGAGAGGGTGCTCGAACTGCTGGCCGATCAGCGCGACCGCGGGCTCATCGACGCGGCGGTCGTCGAGGTCATGGAACGCGACTACGACGACATCATGCGCGTGGTGCGGCGGGCGTGCCTGCCGGTGGCGGCACTGTACCGGCGCGTGCAGGACGAGTACGTTTGGCTGCTGGGCCAACTGGCGCAGGCGCGCGGCGAAGAGCCTCTGGCGGGAGTTGAGCCGCCGATCGTCTGAGCGTCGAGGTGCGCTCGCTTCCTCCGGCACGATAATGGCGGCCAGAGGAAGGGGAGGAACAAGGATATGAAACGCTTGCTTTTGGTCGTTGACTTCCAAAACGACTTCGTGGACGGCGCGCTGGGTTTTCCGGGCGCCGAGAAACTGGAAAAACCCATCGCCGAGAAGATCGCCGCGTACCGAGCTGCCGGCGACGACGTGGCGTTCACGTTCGACACGCACCATCGCGATTATTTGGACACGCAAGAGGGCAAAAACCTGCCGGTCGAGCACTGCCTGGAAGGCACGCCCGGACACGATCTGTACGGCGAGGTGGCTTCGCTCATGCGCGATTCCGACACGGTGTTCTACAAGCCGGCGTTCGGCTCGGCGGCGTTCTTCGAGCGTTGCCGCCAGTCGCAGCGCGCCGCCGACGAGGTGAACAAGCTGCCGTTCGAGAGCATCGAGATCGTGGGCTTGGTGTCGAACATCTGCATCATATCGAATGCCGTGCTGGCGAAGACCGCTTGCCCCGAAGTGCCGATCATCGTGGACGCGGCCTGCACCGCCTCGTTCGACCCGGAGCTTCACGAAAAGGCCCTCGACGTCATGGAGGGCCTGCAGATACAGGTGATCAACCGGTAGCGGTGCGCGACGCTCCGCCCGAAGTCGCCCTGCGGCCTCTTGTCGCTTTGGGCGCTCGATGCCCTCTTTCTTGTCGGCTTAAAGGCGAGCGCGGCCGAGTCGAAGGGTTTCCGTGCAGCTCGGGCTTCCCTCGCCGCCGCTTCCCCTCCTCTTTCAAGCTCCGTGCCGCATCCCGACCTTCCTCCATGTTAAACCAGCATCGACGTGCGCTCGGTCAGGTTGTCGCCCTGAGCACCGGCCAGGTTGCCATCCTGAGCGGAGGCCAGGTTGTCATCCTGAGCGGAGGCGGCGAAAGCCGCCGGAGCCGAAGGATCCCGTGTGGTGCCAACCGAAAACGCTACGGCTGCCGCCGCGCGGGATCCTTCGCCCCCGCTCCGCGGGGCCTCCCTGCGCCCGCTTTGCGTGCCCGGGGTTCGACGGTCCGCCGGACCGTCGAATGCTCCGCTCTCTCAGGATGACAACGCGCTGGCTCGCGTATTGTCAACGGTGGTTTGACAGAGAGCGACCTTCGTTCGGTGCAAAAATCACCGATGTCCCCCGCGTTTCGGGTCGAAAGGGCCCTTGCGGCGGGCCGTTGGTCACCTTTGGCGGACGTTTGCCCAGCTCGCGCGTTTCGAGGTGCGGCCGTAAGCTACGGCAAATGGGGGCGTCGGTGATTTTTGCACCGAGGAGCCTCGCGCGCGTGCGCGAGCGGTTCGGCAAGCCGGCGCGCGCGTTCGCATCGGCGATATCCGAGGGGGCTCGCGCGCGAGCGGGCCCCCCGGGCGGTCCGGAGCCCCGCCCGGGGCGGAGAGGCTGTCATTCGCTCTGTTTGCCATGGTGACAATGAAGGAAAAAGGCGCCGTCAGGTTCGCACCCCTGATTTCATGCGGGGATGCGTTTCCGGGACAGACGATTCGATAGATAGACGGTTGCCGACATGGAGGCATCGGGGGAGAAGCCGCCGGTTCCCCTTGCAGGCAAAAACTATTCGGGCAAATTTCAAGTGCGCATACCGCCCGAGTTGCACCGGAGGTTGGCCATCGAGGCTGCTGAGGAGCGGGTTTCGCTTAACAGGTTGGTGACAACGCGCCTTGCCTGACGGCAGCGTTTGCTTTCAAGGTGGGACACGCGTATATTCTGCCCATCAGGGGGTTGCGTTGACGAGATGCAACTCGTAAGGGGGAGTTATGGAAACCAAGTACGCGACCTGCGTGTTCTGCGACGGTCAATGCGCCGTCAAGGCCGAAATCGAGGGGGATCGCATGCGCGTGCTCCCCGCCAACCCGGATTTCCCCGCCCTGTGCTCCAAGGCGACTATGATCGACGAGTATCGGCTGCATCCGGATCGCGTGACCGTTCCGCTGAAGAACGTGGGCGCGCGCGGCGAAGCGCAATGGCAAGGAACGACCTGGGACCAGGCGCTCGACGAGATTGCCGAACGGCTGCAAGCGGTGGTGGACGCGCACGGCCCCGAGGCCGTGGCGTTCGCGGAGATGCCGCTCAACGTCGGCGTCGGCGGCGTCACGCGGCGGTTTATGAACTGCCTGGGCACGCCCAACTACACGGCACCCACGCAGTTGTGCATGGGCAACACCGCGCAGGTGAACCGGGCGACGTACGGATGGTTCGTCTCCTCCGACTGGGAGCAGACCGATTGCATCGTCTACTTCGGGCAAGATCGCGATGGCGAGCGCTGGCCCGGCGAGTTTCTGGCGCTGAAGGCCGCGCTCGAGCGTGGAGCGGTGCTCATCGAAGTCGACCCGCGCGAGACGGCCACGGCTAAGTTGGCCGATTACCATCTACGCATCCGCTACGGCACCGATGCGGCGCTCATGTTGGGATGGATTAACGTCATCATCGCCGAGAATCTGTACGACCGCGCTTTCGTCGAAAGCTCGTGCATCGGCTTCGACGAGCTGGTCGAACGGGTGGCGGAGTACCCGCCCGAGCGTGTGGCCGAGCTGTGCGGGATCGATGCCGAACTCGTCCGCGAAACGGCTCGCGTGTACGCGCGGGCGCAGGCGGCCATCATCCCATGGGGCGTGGTGGGCGACATGCAGCGCAACTCCACGTCCATGGTGCGCTGTCAATGCATTCTGCGTGCCATCTGCGGTTTCCTGAACAAGAGCGAGACGGTGTTCGGCCCGTCGCTGGGCGGTGTGACCAACGCCCAGCTGGCGGCGTTCGACCTTCTGCCACCCGAGAAACGCGCTTTGCAGCTGGGCGTGGACACGCATCCGCTGCTCACGTTCAAGGCGTCGAACCTCTACCGTTCCGCGCTCGAGCGCGAAGGCGTGCCCTACGAGCCCGACATCTTGGGCGAGTCGTGCGCCTGCGATCCCGCCACGCTGTTCGCCGCCATGCGCGGCGAGGGTCCGTACCCGGTCAAAGCCGTCTTCTGCGTGGCGAACAACACGGTCATGAGCTACGCGAACCAACCGGGCATCGTGGACGCGTTCATGAACCAGGACCTCGTGGTGGCCTTCGAGCACTGGATGACGCCTACGGCCCAGCTGTCCGACTACGTGCTGCCAGGCGACATGTGGGCCGAGCGCGACGTGCTGGGGCCGCAGTTCGACGTGGCGCCCGTGTTCTCGTGCGGCCAGGCGTTCCGCGAGCCGGTGGGCGAATGCAAGAACTGGTACTACGTGGTGAAGGGCCTGGCCGACCGTCTGGGCTTCGCCGAGCATTTTCCGTGGGCCGACGAGCACGAGCTGTACGACTTCCGGCTGGCGCCGCTCGGGCTCACGTGGGACGAGCTGGCAGCGCAGGGTAAGACGATGACCAAGCCGGTGGCGCTCGGCCGGTTCGTCACGCCGTCCGGCAAGGTGGAGCTGGCAAGCTCCGTGCTGGCCGATCTGGGCTTCGACCCGCTGCCCTCCTACGAGGAGCCGACCGATCCCGGGTGCGAAGGCCGCACGGACGCGTTCCCGTATACGATATTCGCCGGCTTCCGCGAACGCTCGTCGTACAACACGAACCTGCACCAGATGGAGTCCCTGCGGGCGCGGCAACCCGAGCCGCAGTTCTTCATCAACCCGGCCGATGCGGCCGGCGAGGGAGTGTCCGACGGCGTGTGGTGCGTGGTGGAAACGACGTACGGCCAGGTGGAGCTGCTATCCAAGCTGGACGAGGCGCAGCCGGCGGGCACGTTGCGCGTGCCGCACGGCTGGTGGAAGCCCGAAACGGCTCAAGGCGTCGCGGTGGGGTTGAGCTCCGCCAACCTGCACAACGACGGCATGCTGTTCCCCGACGCGGACTGGAACCTCGACCCCTCCCAAGGCGTGCCCAACCTGCGCGGCGGCATCCACGCCCGCGTGCGCGTGAAGGAGTGAGAACGGACGTACCGCACCGAGAGGACAGCGGCCTGCCCCTACGGAGATTTAGCGACAGCAGCCCGACCTGCAGGCCACCATACGTCTACAACACCATCATGGCCACGGTGAGCACCACCACGCTCACTACGCCGATGACGATGATGGGCACGAGCGCCCACTTCAGCCACGTGGAATACTCCACCTTCGCCATCATGAGGCCCGGCAGGAACGCCGCCGTGGGGCTGAACAGGTTCGCCAGGCCGTTGGCAGCCACGAAGATCATCACCATGACGTCGGGCGAGAAGCCGAGCGATGCCGCCAACGATCCCATGATGGGCATGGATAGCGTGGCCAGCGCCGACGTGGACGTGATGATGAACGACAGCCCCAAGAATATGAGGTAGCACACCGGCGCGAACACGATGGCGCTCGAGCCCGCCAGCAACTGCGAGGCGTTGTCGAGGATCATGACGTCCAGATGCGTCGAGGCCATGAGGATGGAGATGGCGCGCGCCAGGCCAACCACCAGCGCCACGCCCACCATGTCGGCGGCGCCGTCGATCCACGCGTTCACGATCTGCCGCTCGGACATGCGCGCCACCACGCCGATGACGATGGACATGATGAGGAACCACACGGAAGCGTCCTTGAAGTACCACTCGCCCAGCGGTGCGCCGGTTATCCACGCGCTCCACGGCAGCACGGCCCACGAGCCGTCTTCGCCCGGCACGCCGCCCAGCGTGAAGAAGTCCACGCCGAAGTTCTGCCACGGGATGAACCCGACGATCATGACCAGAAACGACAGGCCGAACAGCGCGAGCGCCACCCCTTGCGTGCGCGTCATGGCCGGCGTCGCTTCGCCCTCTCGGGCCTCCTCGCCTTTCTGGGCCTCGGTGCCGAACGCCTGCTCCATGGCATGCTGTTCCTGCAGCGAAAGGATGGTGGAACCCTTGTCGGCCTTGACTTTGCGCGCGTAGCGCATGACGAAGAACACGGCCAGTGCATAGGCCGCCGCGAGCAGCACCAGGCCGAGCACGATGGTGGTGCCCGGATCGGCCTCGATGCCCGCCGTCTTCAGCGTGTCGATGGCCACGCCGTTGGCGAACGGGTTCACGGTGGAGCCCAAGCAGCCCACGCCCGCGCCCAACAGTACGGTGCCCACGGCCACCATAGTGTCGAAGCCGGCTGCCACCATGGTGAGCGACAGCAACGCGTAGAAGGGCACGGCTTCCTCGCAGAACCCGTACGAGCTGCCCAGCAACGCGAAGATGGCCATGATGATGGGGATGAGCAGCAGCTCGTGGCCGTGCATCTTGCGCACCAAAGCGGTGATGCCCGCGTCAAGCGCGCCTATCTTCGTCACCATGCCCAGGCAGCCGCCCAAGATGAGCAGGAAGAACGATATCTCCGCCGCGTCGATCAGGCCCTCGACCGACGAATCCAGAATCTGGGGCAGGCTTGCGGCGGTCACGCTCGGCGTGATGAACGAGCACACCACGGTGGCCAGGCCCACCACGATAATGATGATGAACAGGATGCTGTAAGAAGAGAGCGGCTCGCGTTGCTTCTTCTCCTTCTTGGCTGGTGCGTCCGACATGGAAGACCCCTTCCCCTCGGCTGGGCATCGCAGCGCGGGGACGGCGCTCTGCGGTCTTCGAGCAGTATAGAACAGGGAAGGGAAACGCTCCGGTCGGCGCCTTATCTTGAAAAGGTTATTGAATCACCGTGCGTTCGCGGTCGGTCGCGTCGCCCGGTCGGCCTGCGGCGGAATGCTCTGCACGCATCCGCGCCCTGGTCGCTCAGTGCCGGCGCGCGAACGCCTCCAGCACAAGCTGGGCGCGCGTGCCGATGGGCGTGGCGTTCTCGGCAAGGAAACGGGGGACGTCGCTTATGGACAGCAGGAACGGCTCGATGAACTCGGCCGGCTCGGGTTGCGCATCGGCGACGCGCTCCACCTGTGCGAACACCACGTGAACCGTCTCGTCGGTAAGGCCGGTGGACGAAAAGCCCGGCTGCGGCAGCGGGTTGATCGCCGCGCTGCCCAGGTCGGCGCGCAGGGCGAAGCCCGTCTCCTCGCGCAGCTCGCGATCGACGCAGCTGGCCAGATCCTCGCCGGGGTCGACGAGCCCTGCCGGAAACGCGATGCACCAGCTGTTCAGCGGATAGCGGAACTCGCGGATGAGCAGCAGCTGCCCGTCGGGCGTTTGCGGCACGATGCACACGGCGTCGGCCGGCGGCTTCTTGCCAGCGGCGTTGCCCTCGAGCTCGCGACGGTACGCTTCGAGCGACTTGCGCGAGGCGCTTTCGTACTCGTACGTCGAGCCGTCGGGCATGGCGTAGGTCAGCACGTACTTCTTGATCCAGCCGTCGGACTCCTGGCGAAGGTCGACGAACGTGGGGGCGGGGGTGCCGTTCGGCATGGTAGGTGCTCCTTGCTGCTCGTGGTTTTGGTGGGCGCATGGTTCATACGGAACATGCGCCCTTATATGGAAGCAGGCGCATGTCGAAAACCAGATGCCTCGTTCCTGTTTCGGCGTGACGAAGATCGCTCTGCCGGTCGCGGTCAGAAATCGAACACCTCGCCCACGTTCGCGGCAAGGCAGAGGTCGGCCTGGCGGTCGCGCGGGGTGGGCGTGCGGTTGACGATGACCAGGTGGTCGCCTTGGAAGAAGTCGATGAGCCCCGCTGCCGGGTACACGGCGAGCGACGTGCCCGCCACCACCAAAAGGGCGGCGCGCGCGATGGCGTCGACCGATGCCTGAAGCGTGCGCTCGTCCAGCGCTTCCTCGTACAGCACGACGTCGGGCTTCACGATCCCGCCGCATGCGGGGCAGCGTGGCACGCCGTCTTCGGCCCGGTCGCGTTGGGCCAGCAGCTCGTCCACCGAGTACGCTGTTTTGCACTCCATGCAGCAATTCCGCAGAACGCTGCCGTGCAGCTCGAGCACGTTAGAACTGCCGGCTTTCTGATGCAGGCCGTCGATGTTCTGCGTGACCACGGCCGACAGCGTACCGGCACGCTCGAGTTCGGCGAGCTTCCGGTGCGCCTGGTTCGGCTGCGCGTCCAGCGCGAGCATGCGGTCGCAGTAGAAGTCGAAGAATTCACGCGGATGCGCGTCGAAGAAGCTGCGGGATATCATCTGCTCGGGCGGATGCGGGTACTTCTGCGCGTACAACCCGTCGGGGCTGCGGAAGTCGGGGATGCCGCTCTCGGTGGAAACGCCCGCGCCTCCGAAGAACACCATGCCGCCGGGAGGCGTGTCGGCTACCCACTGGCGGAACGTCTCGATATCGCGTTCGGTTTGTTCGTCCATGCGCGTTCCTTTCTTGCTGCGCGGCCGTCTGCCGCCCGCGCCGGCGCTTTGCCGCTTGCCTGTCGGGGCTCTGCCGCAATGCCGACTGCCCGTCGCCGGTTGCCCCGCCGGTTCTGCCGCAATGCCGGCCGCTCGTCGCCTGTGCCGGTTCCTCCCATCATAGCAGGAAGGCGGCCGATCGGCCGCCTTCCGGGGTGGTTCGCGTTGCGCGCCGCCGAGTTTTCGGCGCGAAGCGGGTTTTGTGTCGCCTTTGAAGCGCTAGCCCTCGATGGAGATGGTCTTCTTCTCTTCCAGCTTGGGCTGCTCCTGCTTTTTCGGCACGGCGATCTTCAGCACGCCGTCCTCGAACTTCGCCTTGATATCGTCGTCCTCGATGTCCTCGCCGACGTAGAACGTGCGGCTGCATTTGCCGCTGAAGCGCTCCTTGCGCACGAACGTGCCTTCGTCGTCCTTGTCCTCGGTCTCGCTCTGCGTCTGCGCGGCGATGGTGAGGTAGCCGTCCTTCAGCTCGGCCTGCACATCGTCCTTCTTGAAGCCCGGCAGGTCGATGGTCAGCTCGTAGCCGGCGTCCGTCTCCTTGATGTCGGTGCGCATCAGCGAGGGCGACATCTTCTGCATCGCCTGCATGGGCGCCGAGGCGGCGTTGAAGAACGCGTCGAACGGGTCGGTCATCAGCTCGCTCAGCAGGTTGCGATTCCTTCTCACGGGTACCATCATTGCCATACCAATCATCTCCTACGTGTTGTGCGGGGCTGGTTTTCCGCGTCGGGAAGAGAACCGATTGAGAAAACCTAAGCCTCTATCTATATGATTTTCTGTACGAGTACGTTATAAATCGTTACGTTAGCACTGTCAAGTCGAGAGTGCTAAAAAGTCACGTATTCGTCAACTTTCACGAGGCTTGCGCGTGACTTGCAGAAGCCTCGCGAAAACTCGCAGCGCGGCTGCGCGCGCATGTTTCGAGCGACGCGCAAAGCCGCAACCTTCACTGCATGGTATCCCCGCACGAACGCGTCGCACCGATGGGAGCCCTGCAGCTGCCAAAGCGAAAGGTCGTTGGAACGTGCCCGTTAAACGTGGCGCCGCCACAAGCGGCTCAAGGCTCGTTGCAAACTTCTCACCAGCGGAAACGGCGAAATGCCCCCACGGGGGTAATGGCCAGATCTCGACAGAGCGCGCATGATGCGAGCTCGAGGAACCATCGAAAGAAAGAATGGAGGAGGACATGGTCGACAAGGAGAACGGCGCCGACACGTCGGGTGCGAACCCGGCGGAGCCCGCGGCTTCCGAGCCGGGCATCGGCGCGGCCGGCCGCACGCCGGACATGCCGCAGGCGAGGCGCACGAAGCGCGGCTGGATCGTGGCCGGCGTCATCGTGGCGGTGGTGCTGGTGGCCGGCATCGGGGCGTGGGTGTGGCACGAGCAGCCCAGCTTCTGCAACGCCATCTGCCACAGCCCCATGGACAAGTACGTGGAAAGCTATGGCGAGGGCGACCCGGGCAAGCTGGTCACGCAGCACGCGGCGGCGGGCGACACGTGCCTGAGCTGCCACGAAGCCGAGTTCACCACGCAGGTGTCCGAGGCCATGGCGTGGGCGTCCGACAGCTACCCCATGGACGAGGCCGGCATGCTGGCCACGGGCAAGGAGTTTGCCACCGAGGAGTTCTGCGCGCGCAGCGGCTGCCACAGCATGGACGAGGTGGTGGCCAACACGTGGGGCTTCGAGGGCAACGACGAGAAGTACAACCCGCATTCCAGCCATCAGGACTTCGCGTTGGAGTGCGGCGACTGCCACAAGGTGCACGAGAAGAGCACGCTCGTGTGCAACGAATGCCACGCGCTGACCGCGCCTGAGGGATGGGAGGCCCCGAATGAGTAACGAGCGCAGCGGACTCTCGCGCCGCAGCTTCCTCAAGGGAGCGGGCATCACTGCGCTGGGCGCCGCAGCCGCCGGCGCGCTGGCCGGATGCGGCAACGGCTACGCGGTGGAGGCCGGCGCCGCCCCCGCCAACGCACGCGTGGGGGAGACGGGCACGCCCAGCTGGTTGGGAATGCCGCCGGAGGTGGCCGAGGCCGACATCGTCGAGACGCTGGACGTGGACGTGCTGGTGGTGGGCTGCCGCACGGGCGGCCTGCCGGCCGTGATCTCCGCCGCCGAGAACGGTGCGCGCGTGCTGGGCATCGACCGCGTGTCCAAGGTGGCGAACCCGCGCGAGGACATCGGCGCCATCGATTCCGCGCTGCAGAAGGCGTCGTTCGCGGAATACCCCCAGTTCGAGATCGACAAGATGGAGGCCGTGGAAGACATCGTCCGCTACGCCAACGGCTTCATCAACTACGATCTGGTGAAGCTGTGGGCCGACGAGTCCGGCGCCATGCTGGACTGGATCACCGGCATCGTGGAGCGCGACGGCCGCATGGTCATGAACTTCGAGGGCTCCATCGGCACGACGGGGCAGGGCGCGCGCGACAAGGCGTGGGCCACGGGCCACAGCCCCGCCAAGACCGACCTGTCGAAGGACGACAAGAGCTTCAGCTTCGGCGTGTCGCTTATGGAGTACGCGCAGGAGAAGGGTGCTGAGTTCCGCTGGGACACCGAGCTCGTGAAGTGCGAGCAGGATGCCTCCGGACGCGTGACCGGCGTGATCGCCCGCGACGTGAAGGACCGCCACTACCTGCGCATCAACGCCGGCAAGGGCGTCATCCTGTCCACGGGCGGCTACGGCAACAACCTGGAGATGATGGAGGCGCGCCAGCCGTGGAACCAGGCTCTGCGCATCGCGGCTCCCGGCAAGGGCGGCAACCCCACGGGAGACGGCATCAAGGCGGCGCTGTGGGCGGGCGGCCAGATGGACCCGCTCGGTGCGGCGTGCACGTTCAACCGCGCGTGCTGCAAGCCCGATCAGACGGCCGGCGACGGTACGGTGGGCGAGTGGTTCTGGTTCGGCGAGCAGCCGTTCATGAAGGTGAATCTGAACGGCAACCGCTTCTGCAACGAGTCCGGCCCCTACGACTACATGCTGCATTCCGCCTACATGCAGCCGCATCACACGTACTGCGACATCTGGGACGCGAACTACGCCGAGCAGGTGCGCCAGATGAACGAGGTGGGCTGCTGCCGTTTGTACCCGTTCGACAACGGCGCGCCGTCGAACCGCACCATCGAGTCCATGGCGCCCGAGTTCGAGAAGCTCATCGAGGCCGGCTACATCCAGCAGGCCGATACCATGGAAGAGCTAGCCGAGAAGCTGAACATTCCCGCCGACAACCTGGTGAAATCGTGGGAGCGCTACAACCAGTTCGCCGAGCAGGGCAAGGACGAGGACTACAACAAAGAGGCGTACCGCCTGATGAAGCTGGACACGCCGCCGTTCTACGGCGTGCGCACTGGCGCCTGGTTCCTGGCCACGCTCGACGGCGTGATGATCGACACCGACCTGCATCCTGTGCGCGAGGACGGCTCGGCCATCGAGGGGCTGTACCTGACGGGGGACTGCTCGGGCGGTTTCTTCAGCGTGAGCTATCCGAACCTGTTCACCGGCTTGGCGTGCGGCCGCACCATGACGTTCGGCCGCCGCGCCGGCATGCTGGCCGCCACCGGACAGGCGTAAACCTTTTTCCTGCGGCTTTCGGGCGGCGCGCTCCCCTTCGCGCCGCCCGTGCCCTCTGTCAACCCGCGCGGCGGTTCGGTCCCTTTCCCTCTTTCGTCCGAGCCTGCCGCTTCCCTCCTCGAACGACGCCCCGGTGCTGCAACCGGGGCGTCGTTGCGTCGATGGGCGAGGGGTCGATTGGGAGAGCGGCTGGGAAGCGTCATTAGTTTCGCCCAATTTTGCCCAGTAACCTTCCGCGCCCAGCAATTTCGCTTACGATTACTCTCGATATAAGTGGCATCGCTAAGGGGGGTTTGCTATAATACAGGCGGACCGCAGGGAGGTGGTACTCCCCACGGCCCTCGAATCGCTTCGGCGGTTTGGTTTTAGTGCTGCTCCTCGTCCTTGCGGACCGGGAGCTTTTCTATTATAGCCGCAGCTAAGTGCACTGCGCTGGCGATAAGCTCGAGGATTGCTGCAATCAGAACCAAATCGGTCATGGTATCCACCACCCTTCCGTTTCGCCCTGCAATAGGGGATAAGGTTGAGAAGGGGTGTGGCGCCGCGCCGCCTCCGCGCTCCGTGCATCCATCCTACAGCCGCAACCTTGCATGCCGACCGTAATCGAGCCGTCCCGGGATCGCCTCGAACGTGCGCCGATCTGGCGTTTCGACCGTCCCAACCTTGCACGAACCTTGCTCGTCCGCCGCGCGGATCTTGCCGTTATCTTGCACATCCGCCGCAGAAACTTTGCATGGCTGCCGCAAGTGCCGGGTCGGCCTTTTCGCATCCCGCGTGCCGCCTTTTCCGACTGTCGTTTCTTTCTCTTTCGCACCGCGCCGCCACCTGCGCGGCCGTTTGCTTTTGAGCGCCGGCGCGCATGCTACAATGACGGGCATGACCGCTTCCCCGCAACAAACTTCCCCGCTGTTCGCTGAGCCGTTTTGGCGGGTGTGCGCGGCGCTTCTGTGCGTGCTGCTCACTACGTCGCTTATGAACGTGGTGGTATTCCCGCGCTTCGACGCGGTGTTCACGTACGCGCGCGACGTGTCGGTGCTGGCCAACGCCGTGACGCTCATTGCCGTGGGCCTCGTGGCCACGTTCAGGCCGGCGCTTCTGCATATGAGGGCGCTCACGGCGGGATGCCTTGCGCTGCTTGCGATCGGTTCGGCGTTGCTGCCGGTGGGACTGTACGGCGGCAGCGCGGTGGCGCTGACGGCGGCGGCGTGCGCCCTGTCCATCGGGCGCGGATGGGCCATCGTGCTGACGGGCGTCGCAGCCTCGCGCTTGGAGGTGGGCCAGGCGGGCGCGTGCATCGCGCTGGCGTTCGTGGCGGAGTACGCGGCCACGGCGCTGGTCTGGGTGATCCCGGCGGGTGCGGGCACGGTGCTGTTCGCGCTGCTGCCGTTCGCCACGGTGGCGCTGGTATGGCGAACGGCGCGACCCGTGTTGCAAGCCACGGAAAGCGGCGAGGCTCCGGCCGACTTCTCCGTCACCCAGCCTTCCACGTTCTTGCCGCTGGCCAGCCAGCTGTTCGTGTGCCTGTTCCTGTTTCGCGTGGCGTTCGGCTACTCGCTGCGCTTCGGCGAGGTGGGCGGCGTGCCGGTGTCCGACTTCCTGGGCATCGTACCCGTAGCGGCGGTGGCTCTGTACGTGCTGCTGTCGCGGCGGGCGTTTCCGGCCGACCTGCTGACGCAAGTGTCGGTGCTGCTGGTGGTGGCGGGCTTTTTGGTGGTGTCGTCGGGCAGCGCGTACGCGGCTGTGGGAAGCGTGACGCTGCTTGCGGCCGGCAACGCGCTGTTCGACATGGTGGCGTGGCTCGTGCTCATCGCCGTGGCGGGACGCAACCCGTGTGCGGCCGTGGCCACGTTCGCTTGGGGCCGCGGCGTGTCCGGGCTGGGCTCCACGACGGGCGCGGCGCTGGGCGTGTGGTCGAACGACCTGTTCGGTGCGGGGTCACCGGCGGTTGCCTTCGTCACGGGCGCGCTCATCCTCGTGTTCGTGGGCTACGCGCTCATCGGGCTCAAGCGTTTCAGCTTCGCCGAGACCATCGCCGGGGTCACGCCCGTGGCCGAGGAGGTGGCGAAGTCGCCCGAGGAGAAGTTTGCGAAACGCTGCCAAGCGCTCGCCGAGCGCTACGGCCTGAGCCCGCGCGAGTTGGAGGTGTTCATGATGCTGGCGCGCGGACGCGACCGCGCCTACATTCAAGAGCAGCTGGTCGTGTCGCGCAACACCGTGAAGGCCCACGTCAAACACGTGTACGCGAAGCTCGATATCCACACGCACCAAGAGTTGATCGACTTGGTGGAACGCGGCTGACCTTGCTGTGCGGCGCACTGGGGCGTCTTCGAGCGTCGGCGCGCATGAGGGCGTTCGCGCATGTGTTCGCGCCCCCGTTTCGAGGCTTTGCGTATCGGATGGGAACGGCGGGGTGCCGGACGGTCGAAGCAGACAGGCGGCCATCGCCTCTCCGCGAGCTCCACGATTTGCCGATCTTGTCGTTAGGTATATATAACCAATATTGTAAGGGACAAATATCGAGGCGATGGTCGATTTCGACGGCTACTGTTCGGTGCCGAATTTTCGCCATCTGGGGTTTCTTCATTTTGCGGCGATTGTTTACGCTAGAATCTTGCCATAGCTTTGAATTTTGTCCACGATGCGTTCCGTTCGATCTACGCGGCTGCCGCGCCGATGACAGCCGGGGCGCCCGACCGGAGAAAGGCCTTCGCATGACCACCATCGGCATCATATCGGATACGCATGGGCAGCTGTCGGAGGCGGCGTACGCGGCGCTGGCAGACAGCGACCACATCATCCATGCGGGCGATATCGGCAACCCGGCCATCCTGCGTGAGCTGGAGACGCTGGCCCCGGTCACGGCGGTGCTCGGCAACAACGACTTCGACGAGTACGGCGAAGCGGTCGGACGTTTCGCGCATCCCGTCATCGACGGCGTGCGTTTTCTGGTGGCTCATTATCCGCGCGACGTGAAGATCAGTTTCGCCGGTTCGGGCGCGCTCGCGCCGGGCGATCCCATTCCGCAGGTGTGCGTTCACGGCCACACCCACGTACCCGAAATCGTGACCGGTGCTGATGCGCGTCCTGCAACTTACGTCGTATGTCCCGGTGCGGCATTCCGCCCTCGCGGCGGCTTTCCGCGCTGCATCGCTAAGCTCGACGTGTCCGATGGTTGCGTGAACAGCGTGCGCGTGGAGACGCTCACCGGAGAGACGGTTATGGAAGCGGGCGGCGCGGCTCGCTGAGAGGTGCGCTCAACGCGGCGAGCCGCTCGCCGTTGAGACGCGGGCGTGCCAGCGCCGCAGTGTGTGTCGGCCGTGCGGGTTCCGATCGAATGCATATGAATACGCGGTGGATCGAGACAGAAGCGATGTACATTACCTGAAAGGTTCGAGAATGTCGGAGAGCTACGAGACGATTCTGCGCACGGTGGCGCAGGTCATCAGGGAAGACTACGCGGGCCAACCCGAATGCGCGCAGCGCGACAACGCGCAGCGATGGATCGAGGCGGTGACGGCTGCCGAGGCTGCCGGCACCCTGGACGACGAGTCGTTCGTTCGATGCGTGAGCCAATATTTGGCGGCGTTCCAGGATCCGAGCCTGTCGTTCGAAACGTCGAACAAGATTGCGTGCAAACCGACGACCTGCGGTTTCTCGGTGCGGCGCTACGGCGATGGGCTGTACGTGGTCGAAGCGCGCGAAGACGCCCGCCTCGCGCCGGGGGATGCCGTCGTGCGGCTCGATGGGCTTGCGCCCGACGATTACCTGGCGCAGCTGATCGGCAATCCCGTCAACGGGGACGATCCCGAGCGCCAGCTGTGGGACGACGTGCTGGCCTCGTGCTCGCAACTGCTGGTGCGCCATGCGAACGGCGATGAGGAAACGGTGCCGGTGGAACGCTTCCCGAAACCGGGTTTCGTCGAAGGCCTGCAGCCTCCCAGCATCGAGGTTCGCGAGGGAGCCGGCCCGAACGGCGACGAGCGGGCGGTTATCATCGCGGCGCACCATTTCGCGGACGCTTCGGTGCTGCAGGCCATGCAGCGGCATTTCGAGGATATCCAGCGGGCCGACCGCGTGATAATCGACGTGCGCGACGTGGAGGAGGGCATGATCGGCAACGCGTTCGGCCTGATGGCGCTGTTCTTCAACCGCGAAACAAACTTGAAGGCCCTCATGGGGCAGGAGATCGTGTACGCGCGCTACACCCAGCTCAATGCGCGGATGCGCGCGATGCAGCTCGCGCGCCTCATGGACATGAGCGACGCTTCGGGCAAAGGCTGGGTGCAGGCGGAAATCGAGCACGTGGCTGCCTGTGTGGGCAAAGGGTTCGTGATGGAGGCCGAGTTCGAGGAGGACATGCTGTTTCCTCCGGCGCCCGAGGGACAGAAAACGCTGCTGCTCACGGACGTGCGCACGAGCGGTCCGGGGGAACGTTTGGTTTGCTTTGCCAAGCATGCGGCTTCTGCGGGTTGCGGCAAGGTGCGCACCGTGGGCCGTGCGACGCGGGGGAGCTTGGACTACGCGAACCTGCTGTCCGTGGCGCTTGACGAGCGGTTCTCGCTGGTGTATCCCATGGCCAAGACGGAAGCGGCGCACGAGGGCCGCGGCTCGCTCGGCCGGGGTCTCGCCCCGGACGTCCACGTGCCGTTCACTCCGGCGGAATGCACGCAGGATCTGGTGCTGCGTGCCGCACTGGTTGAGCCGTAGGGGAGGGACCTGGAGCTGCCGGTTAGCCTCGCTCGCGCTGATCGAGCCGTAGGGGATGACCTGCCGATTGGCTTCGTCCGCGCCGGTCAAATCGCTGGGACGGGCTACCGGTTGGCTTCGGCCGCGTTGGTCGAGCCACATGGGAATTTGCGATTGGCTCGGCGTGCTGGTCGAGCCGAAGGGGCGGGCTGCTGCCCACCCGATGCAAAGGCGGCGCGAATGGCCTGAATCATGGGATTGCGTCAAAAATCATCGCAACGCATGCCTTCGGCGGCCTTCGCGAAGGGGTTGTATCAAAAGCGCCGCCAAGTTTTTTCGTAGGGCAAGGGCTCTGCCCTTGCCGCTCGTAAAAGGAAGTATCCGCAGGTAGTCGGCAAAGGCAGAGCCCTTGCCCTACGGGACGGTTGCAGGGAATACGTGCTTTGGCGACATTTTGAAGCAGCCTCGCGACGCTTCTTTAGCGGACGATTTCGCTCCGAGCGGCTAGATGCTCTGCGAAGCCTTTCGGCCTGTTATGCGTCCACCGGCACGAGCTCGCCGGTGGTCGAGTCCATGACGAAACCGGCCACGCGCACACGCGGCGGCATGACGGGGTGGTTGCGTATGAGGTCGACGCTCTTGCGCACGGACTCCTCGGTGTCGCCGAAGCCGGCGAGCCAACGGTCGAAGTCGATGCCGCAGTGCCGCGCGAACTCGATGCGCGCGTCCGACACGCCCAAACGCCGCATGTTCTCTATCATGTCCGCGCCGCTCATGTGCTGCGCGCCGCAATTCGTGTGCGCCACGACCATGATATCCTCCACGCCCAGCTCGCATACCGCGATGAGCAGCGAGCGCATGACGCTGCCGAAGGGGTGGGCCACTTCCGCGCCGGCAACCTTGATGATCTTAGCGTCGCCGTTCTTCAGCCCGAGCGCCGCCGCCAGAAGCTCGGTGAGGCGCGTGTCCATGCACGACACCACGGCCAGCTTCTTGTCGGGGTACTTGTCGGTTTCGTAGCGCTCGTACTCACCGTCCGCCACGAACGCCCGATTGTGCGCCAAGATGCCGGCAACGGTAGGGGAGGCGCTTGCCTGCGCACGGCTCACCGCGTCAGCGCCCGCCGTTGGCGCTTCGCTTTCAGTCGTCATCGGAGCCACGCCCGTGCCGTCTTTGGCACCTTCTCGCGCTTCGGTTGCCGCTTCCCTTGACGTTTCCGCCTCTTTGCTCATCGTCCCGCCGCCTTCCGCTCGTTATTCAACCTACTCATGGTAACGCAAGCTGCTCTCTTTCGAATGACGAACGGATGTTTCACGTGAAACATCCAGCTAGATGCTGCCAGGAGCTAAACGTCGGAGGCCAAAAACGAAAGCAACCGCCGGTCGGGGCGGTTGCTTTCGGGGAAAAGTCGCGTTCGGTGGGAATCGAGCGCGGGTGTTCGGCAGATCTTAGAATGCGGTGAACGTGGCCTTCGGGCAGAAGCAGATGGGGCACTTCTCGAAGTCCTCGCCCTTGTGGATGTAGCCGCAGATGGGGCACAGGTAGAACTTGTCATCGTCGGCGGCGTCCAGGTCGTTGTACGCGGCCAGGTAGCGCTCGGCGTGCACGGACTCGGCCAGCTTGGCGCGGGTGAACACCTGCACGGCCTTCGTGTTGCCCTCTTCCTGGGCCTTCTTGATGAAGGAGGGGTACATGTCGGACGTCTCGTAGATCTCGCCGCAGGCACCGGAGATGAGGTTCAGGTCCGTGGCCTCGCCGGAGCAATCCGGGGCAGCGGGCTTCTCGTAGTCGGGCTCCGCCTCGGCGACCAGGGCGTACTCGAGGCCGATGTGGATCTGCTCGGCAGCCGAGGTGGCCTCGAACAGGCGGGCGATCTGGTCGTAGCCCTGCTCCTTGGCGGCCTTGGCGAACGCGGCGTACTTGGCGGAAGCGCCGGTCTCGCCGCCGATGGCGGCCTTCAGGTTCTCGAGGGTGGTGCCAACGGTCGTGGAGCTGTCGGACACGATGTCAAAGTTGGTGGAGTTTTCGACGGTGGGAACTGCGGAACGGACTTTCATGTGCAGGGCTCCTTCTTTTGGGAATCTCGTCTCTTCTTATTGAGAACAAATCTCAATAAGATCATCTTACGACTTTGTCTGACCTGATGCAAGAGGGTAATCGATTTAGCTTGCGCCTCCTTTGAACATTCACAGTTCGCTGGTGGAGAGGGGCTCGAAGGCTCGACCGAACAGGCGGCGATCCGCCCTTAGCCGTTCACCGCGTACCCGTACTTCTTGGCCTTCTTAAGCCACGTGTTGATCTTCCGTATCGCTATGGAGCGGCTTTTCAGCATGCCGGGTATCCGGTCCCAGATAGATTCGCAGAAACCGGTGAGCGCGTTGGTGTTCGTGTAGTCCTTGCAGGCGGTGCTTTTGCCTTTGGCTATCCAGCCGATGGCCGCCACGTCGCCCCAGCAGGCGATCTGCATGGTAAGTCGTTTGAACTGGCTGTCGGGCAAGAAGCACACCTCGAAGTTTTTGTGCTCCTCCAGCGTCTTTTTCATCAGAACCAGCTGGTCAACGAGCGCCTGGGTCGCCATGATCACCCTGCGCCCGCATATGGTAGAAAGCTCGGGGCACACATGGCGGCTCTTCAAGAGCGCGTCTTCGATGTCGTTCTCGCAATACAGATGCCGCACGGGAGTTTGCGGCTCGAAGAACGCGACCGGCACGAACAACGGGCCGAAGTCCTCCAGCAGCCGTTTTCGTTCCTCTGATGACAGACCGAAGTCCTCCTGCGTGCAATCCATTCCCGCAAGCCCGAAATGGGGGAGCCGGACGAATCGATAGTGCGCCCGGTCGGGCAACGGCGCGACGCCGCGCAGGTACGCGTCCGGCTGCTCGAACAGGTGGTAGTAAAACCGCTGTTTGGAGCGCTTCCGGTAGTCGGAGCACTCCTCCCACACCTCGGCCACCGTCGGCTCGTCGAAGTAGATGGCAGTGTAGATGCCGTTGTCGCCGCCTTGCTTGCTGTCCGTCGCCTTCATCGCTATGCGCCCCTCGACCACTGCCATCATCTTGTCGTCGTAGGACTTGTGGAACTCGTCGAAGTAGTAGCTTCTCACATAACCCAGCAGATGAGCCACGAGCCACCGACCGGAGAACGCCGAGACGTCGGTCATCTTGTAGTCGGTGCGCAGCACGACCGAAAGGGTGTGACCCGCCGCGAACATCTCCATCATGCGATCCATCAGCACCGCGCCGAACTTCTCGTCGCGCGTGTACATATCGAGCCCCTCGGGGCATGCGAACAGAATGTCCTGCGGCTCGGTTTGCTGCATGATCAGTTCGATGAATTGGAGAGCGCTGCCCTGCACGCCTTCCTTGCCGTACACCACGGCGTTCTTCATCGGCATTGGCTGGTGCGGTTTTTCGGGCGCGGGCGCAGGCGACGATGCCGACCGGAAGGCCTCCTTCGATGCCGCGAACTGCGCCGCCTTCGCCATGACGAGGTCGGCAAGCCCGTTTTTGCCCGTTAGATGCCGGGCTGGAAGATGCCCCACCGTCGCCAGCCATCCGATCAGGGCCTCCCTCCTCAGCGCCGGCGTTTCCAGCGCATCGTCGGGGTAGTAGGCCGAAAGCACGTCTAAGAGAACAGGCTCCTTCAGCCGCTCGTCCAGCATCAACAGATAGTCGGCCACTTTGCCCACCCAGTCGTGGCCAGGCATGAACTTCTGTTTGCCGTTCGTCCATCGGCTTACGAGGCTTTTGTCGGCGCCCACCGCTTCGCACACGTCCCGCGGGCGTGCTCCCAGCAAGCGCAACAGCATGGCGAAGTTCGTCTTCGGCTCAGACACGGTCGTCCCTCCGTTTCGATGCGAGGGTCAGTATAGCGAGGAAGGCCGAAAAGCAGCAACTTTTTTCTCAAAACGGCTGCTATTCCAGTTCGAGGCTCGCCCTATTAGACTTATTTCATAGCTTACTGATAGCCAATAATCGCGAAGGTTTCGAGGCATCCCATGAAGACGACTACGAGAAATCGACTGCTATCCCTCACGGTGACGCTGTGCCTGGTGTTCGGATCCCTGCCCGCAGCCGCCTTTGCCGCCGAAGAAGAGGTCGGGCCCTCTCGCCAACCCGAACAGGAGGAGATCGGTACTTTGCCCGATGTCGAGCGCACGGAGCCCGACATCGTCGAGCCATCGTCCGTTGCCGACGAAGCGCTCCCCGCTGCGGATGCGGCTCCGTCCGCGCCCCCGATCGCCTCGCCCTCTTCGGCTTTGTCGCGCTCCGACGCCGACAAAGCAGCGGGTGGCGCGCTCGACCTGTTGAAAACGGCGATCATGCTCTCGGGAAAAGGCCTCGCTTTCGCCGAAGGCAAGGTGAGGGAGATGAACGACAACCCGAACCCGGGGATCTTGGAGAAGCTCTTCGTGCCGACGAAGTACTGGAGCCTGACCATACTCAACGAGCTTGCATCCGTCGAGATGACCCTGAACCAGATGGATTACGAGCTGGATGCGATCAACAGCAAGCTCGACGACCTCGAGCATATGATCGAGCAGGACGAGGCGCAAGACCGTTTCGATGTGGCGCTCAAGGACGTCCAAACGGTGACCGACCGGATCGAACCCCTCATCTCGGGCGATAGAGGCAGCCTGAAGGCGATCAAGGCGTTCTACGAAGATCCCGAGCGCCAAGCGCGGTACGGGTACACCATAAACAAAGACGGCTCGATCAACTTCAACGGCGATGAGGAAAGCAATCTGACCAAGGAGGATGAGGCGGCGCTCAAAGCGCTCACCGACGAGTTCCTCAACCACCTCATCCGCATCTACGGATCGAAGCAGGCCAACCCGGCCATCTCCTTCGAAGGCGACATGTTGGCGCTTTCGAAAGGGCTCTACACCGTTTCGGAGCTCAGCACGCCGACGCTGGTGGAGGCGCAGATGGAGCTGAGCTCGGTCGATGCGGTGTACGAGCACGCGCTGATCGAGGACGCCGATTACATCTTCATGCACGTTTCGCGCTACCTGTACGAGCTGGCGTTCCTCGACTCCCTCTACGCGAATTTCGTCGACGATTACTACGATGCGTGGCTGCAGGACCATGCCGGCTCCTCGCCCGCCGATTACCCGTACAAAGCCGAATACGATTCGGAGGACTGGTCGGACGCAGAGAGTCCCCTCGCTCCCAAAGCCGACGAGGCGGTCTCCCTTCAGAACCTCGCCAACTACTACCTGAACGAAGCGTCGGAAAAATGCGGCATCCTTGACCTGTTGCCCCTGTACGATTTCGGCTTCATGCTCGACGATGAGGGCAACACCATTCTCGGTCCCGACGGCGATCCCGTACCGGCGCTTACGTATGACAACGGGGACGGACGCAAAGACCTCTTGATCGAGGACATGGAGCTTCACGGCTATATCTACGAGGGAAGCGCGGCGCGGCCGACCATAGCGACGAGCATCGAGGTCATGCGCCTGAAAACGTATGCGAACCACCAGGAAGTGCTCATGCCGACGAAGGCGATGTACGGATGGCAGTTCTCCAACATCGGCGATTTCATACGCGACACCGACAGTCCGTCCGACCCCGCATCGAGCATCGCCAACACGACGAACACCCCCTTCTACAACTCGACCTTGATGAGCAAGGACGGCAGGTTCATGATCCCCACGAGCGAGGCGTCCCTGTACGGGCTGTGGCCCGGCACGCAGCATGACCCGGTGCAGTTCTACCACAACCTCGACGTGCCCGTTCCGGGCGGCACCATTGCGTTTCCCATCAACGACGTGTTCCTCAACGAGAAATCGCAGTACGACTATCGGCTTCTCGACGCCCGCTACGCCGCGAGCGGCGACGCCGCCTCCGTTCCCATCGTCACCGACCTCTGCAATAACGGCACCGTCGCGCCGGGCACCTTCCCCGGCACGCCGGCCTGCAGCGGTTATGCGAACGAGGTGGCGCTGCTCCCCCTGTTCGTAGACGTCCGAGCGGGCATGAACGGCGATCGCGTGACGCCCGTCGATGATCACGGCAGCGCCGGCACGTTCGTCCCCAAGGATCCCAATCTCGGAATCGTCAGCCTGACGGACGGCGACACGCTCGACTTCACCGGGCTGCTCGGAGGCGTGTACGACTTCAGGAAATCGGTGCTCTACGTCAGCGGAAACGTGAGCGTCGTGGGAAATCCGGACGAAATGTACCGCAACCTCCAGTTCGAACTGTTGGACGGCGCGCGCCTGACCGTGCAGGGGCTCGACATCAACCAGGACTACGACGGCGGCGCCGGAGCCGCCATCCAGGCCCTGGGAAACAACGCGAGCCTGGTCCTTGCAGACGACCTGTCGGTCACCGGAAGGCACTTCGGCGTCGCGATGGCGTCGAGCATCACCGATCACGGGCAGCTCGTTATGCATCCCACGCTTTCGGTCGATCTGCAGGGACATATGCTGTGGGCGGTCGGATGGGGGTGCCCGGTGTTCGCGGGCATCGCGTATCCGATGGGCTCGAAGTCCGACGCGGAGCTGTCGATCAGCGGGGGTAAGTTCAAGGGAAACTTCAACTCCGCGGACGAGAATTCCCCGCGGGACGCGATCGGCAACGTGACGTTCACCGACTGTGTCCTCGACTTCGCGCGAGGGATACCCGATGCTTCCCGCATCAAGGAAAACTGCGAATCGATCGGCGCGAGCGAGTACGCCGTCACCATACAAAACGCATTCTACAAAAAAGCCGGCCTGGCCTTCCGAGACGACCTCGAACTGTCGATCACGCTTTTTGACCAGGACGATCGCCCCTCGTACGCCACCTTGCGCGGGGAAACGGATGATCCCTGGCAAGTAGGGCTGTTGACCGAGGATATAGACGAGTTTGGCTACTCCGATTGGAACGCCCTATTCACGTCAGGTTTTCCGGAAATATGCCGCATTGAGATAACCTGCAACCACCCCGATAGCTGGATGCCGGCATCGTTCGAGTTCAGGAACCTCTACACCACCAAGGAAGACCTGAAAACCAAACCGTTCTTCGTCAACGGCACCTTCTACGACGACGGATGGGACGTCATCCGCCTCGATCAACACGACTCCGTGTACGTCCTCCATATCGACTCGCCCCGATCCGATATGGTGGGTTTCAGGAACACCGAAAAGCTGAACGGCACGCTGAGAGCCACCTTGCTGGGCGACGGTTCGGTTCCGAGCGTCTCCTACGATATCAGCGACTTCCTCTACTTCGGCCAGAACACGAGCGCCAAGGTCGTGCTGCCGGGCGACCGCATGCCGCTTTCGGCGCTGCAAGGGTTCTCGTTCAAATTCGACGGCGATTCGAAAAGCTGCAACTGGTTTCTCGGAAAACTTACGTCTTATTGGGAATCCAGCGGGTCGAAGAACGGGTCGACGCAGGGGGTTATCGGGGATTTCGGTTTGGCCAAGGACGTGAGAACATGGGTGAGCGGGGACGCCTATGCCCGTGTCAACCGGGACGGCAAAGACGACGAGGCTCCCCTCTACGAATACGAGGTGAAGACGGCGGACAAGCACAACGGGGACGCCGAGCACACCAACATCCTGTTCGATCTGTGCGGGGACAAGGACATATTCATCCCGCCGATGAACGTTGGCGACGGCAACGTGTGGTCCTACGCGCGCGGCGGCGACAGCTCTGCCTTCGAGAACGGCGTGGTCGACCGCTTCCGCGTGACGTACGAAAAGAACGTCGGCCAGATCGATGAGATGACCGTCGACCTCGACGGCGACGACTGGTACCCCGAATACATCACCGTCTCGAACGCGAACGGCCGCGACGGCACCAAGCCGGTGACCTTCGACATCGGGTTCATGCTCGAAAAGAAGCATACGTACTATTTCGACGTCACCCGCACGGAAACCGAAGCCTGCTTCGACCAAAACGGCTTCCTGGACGCGCTAAAGGTTATCGACCTGCTTGCGGGCTCGAAGCAGGAATACGTGAGCTTCGACGTCAAGAGGACCGACGTCCTCGACAAAAGCGTGCTCGCCTATCTGAAGGAAAGCGGCAAGAACATCATCCTGAACATGAAGCTCGACGACGGCGACGCGCGGGCAAACGGCTCGCAGTCGATGCTCCGGTGGATTTTCAAGGGAGCGGACATAACCGATACGACACGCGACGTGCGCCTCGGCTTCTCGCTGCTCACCCCAACCGAGGCGGGGATATCCCATCTTGCCGCCGACGGTTCGGCCGCATGCGTTCGATTCGCCCACGAGGGGCCCCTTCCCGGCACGATCGAGGTGCATGCGAATCTGGAGCGCTTCGACTCGTTTGCACCCCGGCAGAAATTCTTCCTGTACCACTACGACGAAAGCAGCAACGCGCTCGAATCATGCAACCAAGACGCCGTTCTCGACAACGACCATACCGTGCCTTTCTCCATCGATCACGCCTCGACGTACGTCCTGAGCACCGAAGATCGCAACGATCAAGGCAACGGCCCTTCCCCGATGCCGAAATCCGGCGATACCGTCAATGCTCAAGCATGGGCTTGTCTGCTGCTCGTATCGTTGGTTGTGCTCGGTGTGGCGATGCGGGCCTTGGCGGGTAGAAGGAAGGTTCGCCGCTGAGAAGCGCCGTGCATGATCGGGGCCGATGCGAATCATGGTCACGGCGAGGTTGACGCATGCGGGGCCGGTTGCTCGACGATCGGCCCTGGAAGGATGGGGGGCCGTCTTGCAGCCTGATGGTTTGAACTGTGATGCCCTTCGATTCGCCCATCCCCCCCCCCGTCGCTCATCTGCGATCCAGGTTGTCGCAGGCGCATCGTGCGCGATGCGCAAAATGCTCGCGTTCGTCTGCTGGTAAACCACCATCGACATGCACCCGACCGGGTTGCCATCCTGAGCATGCAACAGTCCGCCGGACTGCCGAATGCTCCGCTCGATCAGGATGATAACGCGCTGGTTTGCGGAATGCCAAAGCTGGTTTAACAGCGGCCGCGTTCGGGAAACGCACGTTTTTCGCCAGATTGTTGCATATCCGACTTCATTTGACGGCGGCGGGGTGGGGATGGGCCGGCGTTGGCCGATCTTCGCAAACTCCCACGCCTATGATCAGGGGTTTTCGCATCGGGAGTTCCTTTGACCTTTTCTGGCGTCCGTGCGGATGCAACATTCTTATGAATAGTGTGCAAATTGGAGCTCTGCTTTGCATAGAAACGATAGCGAACGGCGTGCTGGCGGCACGTTTGGTGGATAATAGGCTCGACCAAAGAAAACCCGCATACCCGATGCGAAAGGAAGCGGCATGGAACACGAAACCGCATGGAAGAAGTACGACGAGGCCGATTTGGAGGCGCTCGAGCAGCTGGCGGCCGAGTACATCGAATTCATCTCCGACAACAAGACGGAGCGCGAATGCGCAGCGACGGCCATCGCGCTGGCCGAGGAGCGCGGCTACCGCTCGCTTGACGAGGCGGTGCGCGAGGGACGCGCGCTGCGCGCTGGCGACAAGGTGTGGGCGCTCGCGCACGGCAAGGCGCTCATTCTGGCGCACCTGGGTTCGGCGCCGCTCGTGGAGGGCTTCAACATCCTGGGCGCGCACATCGACTCGCCGCGCTTGGACCTCAAGCAGAACCCGTTCTCGGAGAGCAACGGCTTGGCGCACTTGGACACACACTATTATGGCGGCATCAAGAACTACCAGTGGGTCACGCTGCCGTTGGCGCTGCACGGCGTGGTGGCCAAGAAGGACGGCTCCGTGGTGGAGGTCAACATCGGCGAGGATGCGGGCGACCCCGTGTTCTGTGTGACCGACCTGCTGGTTCACCTGGCCAACAAGCAGATGCAGAAGAAGGGCAACGAAGTCGTTGAGGGCGAGGACCTGGATATCCTGTTCGGCAACCGCCCGCTCGTCATCGAGAAGGACGAAGTCGAAGGTGCCGAGAAAGCAGAGGCAGAGGATGCCGACGCCGAAAAACCCGCCTACGAGAAGTTGGCCGAGAAGGAGCCGGTGAAGGCGTTCGCGCTCAAGCTGCTGGCGGACAAGTACGGCATCGAGGAAGAGGACTTCCTCTCGGCCGAGATCGAGGCGGTGCCCGCCGGTCGCGCCCGCGACCTGGGGATCGACCGCAGCATGGTCATCGGCTACGGGCAGGACGACCGCGTGTGCGCCTACACGTCGCTCGCGGCCCAGCTGGCGCTGGCCGACGAGGTGCCCGCCACCACGTCGCTCACCGTGCTGGTGGACAAGGAGGAGATCGGCAGCGTGGGCGCCACGGGCATGGCCTCGCAGTTCTTCGAGAACACCGTCGCCGAGATCATGGAGCTGGCCGGCGAAGGAGGCCCGCTGCCGCTGCGCCGCGCGCTGGCGGCGTCGAGCATGCTGTCCTCCGACGTGTCCGCCGGTTTCGACCCGGCCTACGCGGCCGCCTTCGAGCCGAAGAACTCCGCCTATCTGGGCCGCGGCCTGGTGTTCAACAAGTACACGGGCTCGCGCGGCAAGAGCGGCTCCAACGACGCGTCCGCCGAGTACGTGGCGCGCATCCGCCGCGTCATGGACGACGCCGGCGTGTCGTTCCAAACCGCCGAGCTGGGCAAAGTCGACGTGGGCGGCGGCGGGACCATCGCCTACATCCCCGCGAAGTACGGCATGGACGTCATCGACTCCGGCGTGCCCGTGCTGTCGATGCACGCCCCGTGGGAGGTCACGAGCAAAGCCGACATCTACGAGGCCTTCAAGGGCTACGAGGCGTTCCTGAAGAACGCGTAAGGCGCCGAGGTGCGGCCATCTGCTACGGCGGTCGGCCGCACCCGATCTTCATATTCGAGGAAAAGACACGCCTCGGAAGGCTGAGGCGTGTCTTTTCCTCGAATATTGATAGCAGGTAGGTGCGCCACGCCGCCCCTGCTCCGGTACGCGGTTGGCCGCTTTTGGGTTTTCCGTTACACTGCTCGCATTGCTCACACGCGCCCTTGGCGGCTATGCGGGGCGCTTTTCCATAAAGCGAGGCGACATGGCTCGAGAAAAATTCGGATCCCGATTCGGGTTCATCCTGATCAGCGCAGGGTGCGCCATCGGGCTGGGGAACGTGTGGCGCTTCCCCTACATAACGGGGCAGTACGGCGGCGCGGCGTTCGTGCTCATGTACCTGCTGTTCTTGGTGGTGTTCGCGCTGCCCATCCTGGTTATGGAGTTCTCCGTGGGACGCGCAAGCCAAAAGGGCGTCGCGCGCAGCTTCGACGAGTTGGAGCCGGCGGGGACGAAATGGCATCGGTTCAAATGGGTGGCGCTCGCGGGCAACTACCTGCTGATGATGTTCTACACCACGGTGGCCGGGTGGATGCTTGCGTTCATGGTGTTCAGCGGCATGGGCTCGTTCGAGGGGTTGGACGCCGGCGCCGTTGAAGGCGTGTTCAACGGCTTGCTGGCGGACCCACTTTTGATGGCGGCGTTCATGCTGGCGGTGGTGCTCATCGGCGTGCTGGTGACGCGGGCGGGCCTGCGTAACGGTGTTGAGCGCATCACGAAGGTGATGATGGTGGCGCTGTTCGCCGTCCTGGCCGTGCTGGTGGTGCGCGCGGTCACGTTGCCGGGCGCCGAAGGGGGCCTGTCGTTCTACCTGATGCCCGACTTCGGCAAGCTGTTCGAAGGCGGATGGGGCACGTTCGTGGACGCGGTGTTCGCCGCCATGGGGCAGGCGTTCTTCACGGTGTCGGTGGGCGTGGGCTCCATGTCCATCTTCGGCAGCTACATCGACAAACGCTACCGCCTGACGGGCGAGGCGCTGCGCATCGCGGGGCTGGATACGCTCGTGGCCCTCATGGCGGGTCTCATCATCTTCCCGGCGTGCTTCGCGTTCGGGGTGGAGCCGGGCAGCGGTCCGGGACTCGTGTTCATCACGTTGCCGTCGGTGTTCAGCCAAATGCCGTTCGGCCAGCTGTGGGGCACGCTGTTCTTCCTGTTCATGAGCTTCGCCGCGCTGTCCACCATCATCGCGGTGTTCGAGAACATCATGAGCTTCAGCATGGACCAATGGGGCATGTCGCGCCACAAAGCGTGCCTGGTGAACGGTGTGGCGCTGGCGCTGCTGTCGCTGCCGTGCGTGCTGGGCTTCAACCTGTGGGCCGGTTTCGAGGTTCCCGGCATCGGCAACATCCAGGCCATCGAGGACTTTCTTATGTCGAACAACGTGCTGCCGTTGGGCGCGTTGGTGTTCCTGCTGTTCTGCACCGTGAAGCGAGGCTGGGGGTGGAACGCGTTTCTGCGCGAAGCGGACACGGGCGAAGGCTCCCGCTTCCCCCGCTGGGCGCGCGGATACGTGCGCTTCGCGCTGCCCGTGCTCATCGTGGCGGTGTTCGTAGCCGGCTACATGCCCATCGTGCAAGTGTGGCTGGGGATGGGGTAGAAGCGCGCTTTCTCGTCGAATCTAACCGAATCTCACCAACTCGATGGTTAGAATCGGTTAGAATGGTGAGAATCGACAAGCAGCAGTGATGGGGAAGGGGCATCCCATGCACGAAGGCCCGATGCTCGAACTGAAAAGGGAATGGTCCGATGGCATCAAGAAGACCATTGTCGCCTTCGCCAACAGCGAGGGCGGAACGCTGCTCGTGGGCGTCGATGACGAGGGCCGGGTCGTTGGCGTCGAAGATTGCGACCAGTGCATCGTTCGCGTCATGCAGGCTGCGGGGAACGCGATCAAGCCGGACGCCACCATGTTCGTGCATGCGGAGGTGGAGGAGCGGGAGGGAAAACCTCTTGTGCGCGTCGAGGTTCGCCGCGGGACGGCCCGTCCCTACTACCTTGCCGAGAAGGGGATTCGCCCGGAAGGGGTGTACGTCAGGCACGGCGCGCTTTCCGCTCCGGCGTCGGAAGCTGCCATCCTTGCCATGATCAAAGAAGCTGCCGGAGACTCGTACGAGAACGAGCGCTCGCTCGTGCAGGAGCTCACGTTCGAGGTGGCTGAGAAGACGTTTTGCGATGGCGGGGCGCCTCTCGAGGCCCAGCACATGCGGACGCTCGGTTTGACGGACGAAGACGGCCTGTTCACGAACCTTGCCTTGCTGCTTTCCGATCAGTGTTCGGCCACGGTGAAGGCGGCCGTGTTCCAAGGAACGGTCAAAACCACGTTCTTGGATCGATTCGAATTCGAAGGGTCGCTTTTCCGACAGTTCGAAGAGGTGCTGCGCTTCGTGGACCGCTACAACGCCACGCGCTCGGAGATAGGGAGCGACCTGCGGCGTGTCGATGTGCGCGACTATCCTGAAGTGGCGGTGCGCGAAGCGTTGCTCAACATGTTCGTCCATCGGGAGTACGCGATACCCGGGCCGGCTTTGGTGAGCGTGTTCGACGACCGCGTCGAGTTCCTCAACATAGGGGGCCTTCGCCCCGGCATCACCGAAAACGACATGAAAGCGGGGGTTTCCGTCTCGCGAAACCCCCGTTTGGCGAACGTGCTGTATCGTTTGAAATGGGTCGAAGCGTACGGGACGGGCGTGCAGAAGATCATGGACAGCTACGCTGGCTCGGGGCAAACGCCGAGCTTCGAGGTAAGCGACAATGCGCTCAAGGTGACACTTCCCTCAATGCGAGAGGATCGCCATCCACCTGAAGCCGATCGGTTCTCCGCGGCCGGGCCTTTCTTCGACACGTCGCCTTCGTCGCCCGAGCCTGCGATCTCGCGCGTCGAATACGCCGTTGTGCAGCTTGCGAAAGAGCGCGGCGAGATCACCCGCAAAGACGTGGAGAACGAACTCGGCACCTCCCAATCGGCTGCCATCCGTCTGTTGTCGCGACTGCAGGAGCGCGGCTTGCTGTCCCGCGTAGGCAAGGGGAAGAATACGGTGTACCTAGCGTAGTCGGATAGGAAGTAGGGTCGCTATCTTTTCGGCAGCAGTTTGATGTCGATGGCACCGGCAGGGCAGGCTTCCACGCAGGCTCCGCACTTCGAGCATTCGGGGATGCGGGGGCTATGGGGATCGACCTGCTCGGGGCATGCGTCGACGCAGACGCGGCAATCCGTGCCGGACGTGCGCAGACACGCTTCGCTGCGCACACGGGGGCGCAGCGTGCGGTTCGCGCTGGCAATGAGCGACACGAGGGCGCTCACAGGGCATATCTTCGCGCACCACTTCCGCAGGAACACCACCTCCAGCGCGAGGATGGCGGGGAAGATGACGAGCCCCCACGACGTCTCGTTGAACTGGAACAGGTGCCAGAGCCCTATGAACGTGGCGAACGTGAGGCCGATGGGGCATACGAGGCAGAACACCGGGAAGCCGAACACGGCCGTGGCGCCCAGCGCTCCCAGCAGCGTGGCGTGGCGCGTGTCGAGGCGGACGCCGTCGCGCTTTCCGCCCACCGGATCGAGCGCGCAGGTGGAGCAGCGGCGGGCATCGGCGCTGGTACAGGAGCAGGTTTCGTACGGGGCGCCCGCGCCCTTGACGACGTCGGTTTTGCAGGCGCGGACGTTTTTCACGGCGGAGTTGACGGCGAGGGCCGAACGCGGCGCGTCGGCGGCATGTTCGCTTGCGTTCTCTGCTGCTGGGATCTCTTCGACGGCTGGGGACTCGAGCGCCGCTTCGCTCGTTCCGTTGCGGTGCGCACTCTCGTTGACCTTCGTTTTCGCCTTCTTTCGAGGCCGAATGAGCCGCTGCAGCCAAGGGGCGGGGCACATCCAAGCGCAGAAGGCCTTGCCTACCACCGCCACAACCACCACCATGCCGGCAAGCAGCAGCAACGGATGCAACATGACCTCGCGCGCGCCCAACATGGTTTCGAGGGCTCCCAGCGGACAGAGCGCGGCGACTGCGTCCCATCCGAACGACGAGGGCGTGCCCGTGCCGGTTCGGAAGGCGAGCCCCACCGCCACAAGCGCGACCACGGCGGCGAAGGCTAGGGCGCGCGCCCTCTTGAAGGGGAAGGGGTGCGCTTTCCCGCCTGTTTGCGCGCAGTTGTCGCCCCCAGGTGTTTCATGCGAGATATCGGCTCGGTTTTCGGGCAAAGCGGCTGCCGTTTCCGCTGCATCGCCCGCGGTACCAGCGGGGCTTTGCGTTGCCTCGGGCCGCTCTTCGAAGCCGTCCATCAGGCGCTCCTTTCCACGTTGATGCCGCGTTTGCTGCCGCCGGCGAACGACCGATACGTGTTCGACGGACAGCGGTACTCGCACACGCCGCATCCGTTGCAACGCTTCTCGTCCACTACGGGACGGCCGGAGGCGTCGGCCGACAACGCATCGTAAGGGCACGCGTCCACGCACACGCGGCAGCTTCCCTGGATCCAAGCGATGCAGCGCTCCTCGTCGATGATGGCCGTGCCGATGCGGTTCACGGCGGCGTCGACGCCCGCGACGGCCTCGGTGGGGCACACGTCCTCGCAGCGGCCGCAGAAATCGCAGAGCCCCCGATGGAAATCCATGATGGGCGTGCGCCAGTTCAGCAGGCCGTCCTCCAGAAGCCCAGTGCGGATGCATCCCTGCGGGCACACGGATCGGCAGCGGTCGCACTTCAGGCAGAGGGCGCGGAAACGATCCTCGTCCTGCGCGCCGGGCGGTCGCAGGGGAGTTGCGCCGCCGTCGAGTGCCGTGGCCGCTCCGCCCACGGCAAAGCTCGCGGCGGCAAGCGCGCCGCCGGCGACGAGAGATCTGCGTGAGAGCGATGGGGGCATGACGTGGCTCAGCGAGCCATCTCCCCGGCAACGATCGCCGGGGAGATGCGGGTTCGCTAGATCAGCCCGAAGAAGTCGTAGAGCCCCGCGCCGATCACCCACATGGCACAGCGGAACGCCACGGAACCGGCGAGCGCGGCCACGAGGGCCACTGCGCCTCCGGCAACTGCGCTGCCCGGTTTCTTCCACACGAAGGCGCCGCAGGCAGCAGGCACCGCGCCGCCGCACAGCGCGGCCGCGCCCACCAGTAGCGCGGCGTTGCCGGCGAACGCGCCGGACGCCGCACCGTAGGCCAACGTGGTGACGAGCGCCGCGCAGCCGCCTGCCAGCGTCGTGAGGCCCGCGAACGACACGGCCGCCTCATCGGCCTTCTGCACGGCGATCAGCAGCAGCCAGGCCGCCGCACCCGAGGCGGCCGCCGTGCCCAGGTAGCCGAGCGGCAGCAGCTCGGTGTTCCAAGCCGCGATGGCCGGCATGAGGTAGCTCTGCCCCGCCATGAACGGCATGAGCGCGCCCAGCGCCATGCCGATGACGGCCACCGCCTTGAGCGGCGTGCCCGTCAGGGAGCGCTTCAGCATGACCAAAAACGCCACCAGCACGATGCACAGCAGGCCCACGAGCACGGCCTCGGTGAAGATTCCCGATGTGGGGTGCTGCAGCGCGCCCAGCATGCGGTCGGGATGCGACAGGTGCGTGACCGAGGCGCAACCGCCCACCACGGTCAGCGCGAGCGCCGCCACGGTTCCGGCGAACGCGCCCTTGTCGGTCTTTCCCACGAGCACGTTCAGCCCAACGAAGAAGAAGAGCCAGCCGCCCAACCCGGTGAGGGCGGTGAAGAGCACCAGTGACCATTGGATGTCCATTAGTCGATCTCCTCCTTCCATGCAGCGTACTTAGAAGACAGGATGTAGGCGGTCTGCGGAGCGTTGCCCACGTCCTTCAGGCGGTGCACCGCGTTCGCACCGGCCGCCGCGAGCGCCTTCGACGCGTCGGAGGCCGGATCGTCCAGGTCGCCGTAGAAACGTGCCGACCCGCAGCAAGCCGCCACGCACTTGGGCTGCTCGCCCACGCTGGTCAGTTGGCCGCACAGCGTGCACTTCTCCACCACGTTCTCGGACGGGCTCCACGAGCGAACGCCGTAGGGGCAGGCCATCATGCAATACTTGCAGCCGATGCACTTCTCTTTGTCCACCAGCACCACGTTGTTCTCGTCGCGGTACGACGCGCCCGTGGGGCACACGTGCGTGCAGGGGGAGTCGGCGCACTGCTGGCACATGACCGGCAGGAAGTACTGTTGCAGGTGCGGGTAGTCCCCGAACGGGCCCACCTGCACCACCTTGTTCCAGAACGAGCCCAGCTCCACCTCGTTCTCGTTCTTGCAGGCGATCTCGCAGCCGTGGCAGCCGATGCAGCGGTCGAGGTCGACGACGATAGCGTAATGCGACATTATGCGGCACCTCCTCCGGTGTTCTCAGACGGTTGCGGCAGCCAAGGCGCGAAGTCGGTCGGCTCGTACCACACGCCGTCGGGGCGTGCGGCCTTCTCGATCTTCACGTTGATGCCGCGCAGGGTGTACGTGCCGAACTCGGGGTTGTAGTAGCCCGTGTTCTTCGTCAGCACGTTCATGTTGCAGGTGGTCCAACTCTTGCGGGGGTCTTGCCCCTCTTCCAGGAACTCGGGGTTCCAGAAGCGCTCCATGTACGCGCAATCCTTCGCGATGCCCTCCGTTACGTGGGCTACGCCGTAGACGCCGTCGGCCACGATGCGTTGCCCCTCGGCCGTGAGCTCCTCGCCGGTGTCCAGGTTGCTGAACACGTCCAAGCCGTCGGTGCGGGGCGACTTCACGTTCACCCAGTCGCCGTTGGAGATGCCGTGCTCGGCGGCGTACTCGGGGCTGATCCACACCTCGGGTGCGGGGTAGATCTCGCGGATGTAGGGGTTGTTGCGCAGCGTGCCATGGTGGAAGTACGGGATGCGGCCCTCGGTGAGCACGAGCGGATAGTCGTCGCCGTACTCCTGGATGTCCTCCGGCTCCCGATAGTAGGGCATGGGCAGGTACTCGGTGGAAGCGGCCGGCATATCGAACTTCTCGGCACCATGGCGGCCGATGTAGGTCATGACGTCGCCGTAGGGGCCGCACTTCTTGGGGTTGTCCTTGATGTCGCCGGCGGCGCAGCCGGAAAAGCCCGCGTACGCGCTGTCGCCGGGCTCGCCGTCCCTGCCCTGCGCGAGGCCCTTGTAAGCCTGCTCATACGGGGCGTTCCAATACTCTTCGGGCTCGACGTCGTTGTACGGCGCTTTCGCCACCAGCTCGTCCCAGGTCATACCGACGTTGGAGGCTACGAACTCATAGTATTCCTCCAACGTGTTCCAGTAGGTGGGGGTCGACCCGCATGCTTCGGGGTCGAACGCCTTCTGCATGCCCACGTGGCCGCGCTCGGCCAGCGCCTTGGCAAGCACGGACCAGATGAACGTCTCGTCGATGCACTCGAAGAGGTTCGTCACCGGCTGGCGCAACAGCACGGCGTACAGGCGCCCTTGGAGGAAAGCCGTTTCCAGCCACTCGGCCGTGGGCAGCAGGATGTCGGCCGCTTCGGTGGAGAACGAGGTGGGGTACATGTACATGTGCACGATCAGGTCGAGTTTGGGGAACGCGTCCACCCACGATGCCGAGTTGCCCAGCATGGCCATCTTGTTGCCGGAGCGTTCGATCCAGATATGCGGCTGGTAGGGCTCGCCGGTGAGGATGGCGTTCAGGATCGTGGGAATGTGGCTGTGCATCCAGCCGCCGAGCCCCTTATGCTCCACGTATCCCAGGCGGTTCGTGATGTTCTCGGGCGTTTGGAACTGGTAAGGGGCCGTTCCCATGAAGCCGTCGGGGAACACGGTGGACTCTGCGGAGTGCGGGAAGCTGTTCGCGGGGCTGCCCGGCTTGTCGATATAGCCCATCATGCAGTCGAGCGCTGCTGCGCCGATGGCGGCCTGCGCAGACTGCGGGTACTGATCGGTCGCCACACCAAGGCTGATGCCGCCCGATTCGCATTCGGCATACAGGCGGATGGCCTTTTCCAAGTCGTCGGCGTTCACGCGGCAGATTTCGGCCACGTGCTCCAGCGTGTACTCTTCGGCTTGCTCCTGGTAGGCGGTGAACGCCGTCTTGGCCTTCACGGTGCTGCCGTCGGCCAACGTCACATCGAACGTGCCGAAGAGCGCGGGATGGTAGGACGTCTCGTTGTCGGGGGCCAACGCGAACGCCTTCGCCACTTTGCCGGAGGCCTCGTCGTAGTAGACGTAGCCCTCGTTCTCGGCGGTCACGTCGGAGAACACCTTGCTTGCGCGCAGCAGCGCTCCGGCAGGGTCGCTCGGATCCACGAGGAACGGCAGGTTCGTCCACGTTGCGCAGAAGTCCTTGTCGTAGAGCTTGTTCTCAATGAGGTAGCGCATCCAGCCCAGCATCATGGCCACGTCGGTGCCGGGGCGGACGGGCAGCCACACGTCGGCGCGCGCGGCGTCGGGTGTGAAACGTGGGTCGATAACCACGGTCTGCGTGCCCGCGGCGCGTAGCTCCACCACGGCGCGGCCGGCCGACGAGGGCGCGTGCTGCGCGGGGCCGGTGCCCCACATGACGTAGGTGTCGATGGACACGTTCGGGTTGTACAGCTCGGCGCAGTTCGAGTCGGCGATGGACGTGTCGCCCACGCCGTTGATGAGCGGCATGGTGTAGCTGCGCGGCAGGTAGCACTGCGCGCAGCCCGGCTCGAACACGTTGCCTGCGCCCCAGAAGTTGCGGAAGCGCGGAGGGCTGAAGAACTGCGGGTTGCCGCCGCCTCCGGTGGAGAGGAGCAGGCCCTCCAAGCCCGTCTTCTCTTTCATGTCCATGAGCGCGTCGGCTATGGTGTCGATGGCTTCTTCCCAGGTGATGCGCTCCCACTGGTTGCCACCGCGATCGCCCACGCGCTTCATGGGGTACTTGTTGCGGTTGGGGTGGTAGAGCGCCTGGATGCCCGACAGGCCCTTCGGGCACACGCGGCCCTCCGACATGGGGTCGGCGGGGTCGCCTTCCAGCTTCACCACGCGGCCGTTCTGCACGTGCGCGATGACGCCGCAGTTCGAGATGCAGGCGCGGCACGACGTGTGAACGAGCTTGACCTCGTCGGCCGCGTACGCCTTGTCGCTTGCCACCAGATTGCTCACCGTAGCGACGCCGCTGCTCAAGGCCGCCGCGCCGGCGGCGAGGGCCGAGGCCTTCACGAAGCTGCGTCGGGTGAGGTTCGTACTCGACATGTTCCCTCCTTCTTGTTTCTCTCGTCTCGCATGCTGTTGCTATGGGATGGGCGCGTCAGCCCGCCCCTGTCAAACCGAGGCTAGAAAGCGCTTTCCGGCTTCGGTGATGACCCAAGATCCGTCCCAGACGAGGCCCCCGGCCTCGGTCAGGCGGTCGATGAAGTAAACGGCGTGCAGCCGCTGCCCGCCGGAGCGCGCGGTCGGCTCGAGCGCGGGATGTCCGTCTAGCAGGCGCTTCACGCTGTCGAGCGAGCGCGGCTCGCGGCAGTGCTCCAGCAGGCGCACGAACGCGTCGCGGCGCGCGGGCCCCGCGTTCGCGCAAGCGGCGATGCGACGCTCGGGATCGAGCAGCACCACGGCAGCACGCCCTGCGGGGGTCGTCGTCACCGTGCGGCGCACCGCGAGCGCGGCCACGGCGTCGTCGTCGAGCCCTTGGGCGGCCAGCTCGGCCCGGCGCGTGCTGTCGAGCACGGCGCCGGCGGCGTCGTAGCGCGTTTGCACGAGGCCGCCGGCTGCCACGAGGGAGTGCACGAGTGCATAGGGCGTTTGCAACGCCTGCGCCTGCTCGAGCTGGGTCTGCAGATAGGATTCGACTTCGCTCTCGTCACGCTCCTCGCCGCAGAGGGCGAGCGTCTTGTACAGCAGCTCGCGATGGCGCGGGTGGTTGCAGATGCAGTCGACGACGCGCGCGACGTCCTCCTCGGCGGGCTGGTTCTCCTGGCGGGCCTGAAGGCCGGCGGCGACTGCGGACACGGGTTCGGTCGTGCTGGCGTGCGATGCGGTCATGGTGTCGCTTCCCCCTTCTTGCTTGCAGGTACGGGCGGCTTCCTGCAAGAGGATGCAAGAGGAGCCGGCGGCGCTGCGGTTTGACGGTGTTCAGGCTACGGCGTGCTCGATGGCGGCGCATCGTCAGCGGCGTTCTAAATCGCGGAGGGACGTGGGCGGCTTCTAGTCAATCGCTGACTAGTCCTTGTGTGCGCGGCCGGCAAGATAGAACGCAACGGCCGATTCGCCGCCGTTGCGGCGGTACTACCATGGGAACCGTCGTAAACGCAGGATCGAAGGGAGAGGGCAATGGACGAGAGCACGCTGGAAGAGCTGCGCGCCGCCGCCGAGGCGCGTGCGGCGTTCTACCGCACGCTGGCATCGCTGTACTTCAAGGAATTGGACCAACAGGGGATCGACCGCTTGGCGGCCGCCGACCTGGCGGCCGTCGACGGGGGCGACCCACTCATGAACGAAGGCTACGCCGACATGGCCGCCTATTTGGCGTGCCGCGACGGCGGCACGCGTCAGGAGCTCGCGAGCGACTTCGCGGGCGCCATCCTGGGTGCCGGCTCGTACGAGGAGCGGCGGGCAACGCCCTTCGAGAGCGTGTTCACGAGCGAGTCCGGGCTGCTCATGCAGGAGGCGCGCGACGATGTGTACCGCCTGCTGTGCGAGGCGCATCTGGCGGTGGACGAGGGGCTGCGCACGCCGGAGGACCATCTGAGCTTCGAGTTCGAATACATGGCCGTGCAGGCCGAGCGCCTGGCGGAGGCGTTGGCGCAGGGCGATGTCGGGCGCGCCGCCCGTGTGCTGGACGAGCAGCGCGCGTTCCATGCCGCGCACCTGCTCAACTGGATAGACGCGTACTGCGACTGTCTGGACGGCTGCGCGCGCACGCGGTTCTACCGGGGCGTGTCGAAGGTCACGCGCGGCTTCGTCCACGCCGACGAGGCGCTCATGGCCGAGGCGGCCGTCGCGCTGGGCGTTGGCGAAGACGAGTCGGCGGAGGACGCCGTGCGTTTCGGGGGTCGTGCCGAGGGCGTCCACGCCGTTGCGGGCGACGCCTGCGGCGGCGTGGCGGCCGCAGTGTGCTAGGATTGCCGCAAGGAGCCTGTTAAAACGCGGCGGGAGGGCCGCGTTGACGCAAAGGGGAGGAGAGCCATGCCGGCAAGGGAGGGGCAGGATGAAAGGCGCCGCGTCGAACGCCTCGACGCGCGCGGCTGCATAGCGTTGCTTGACGACCGCATGCCCCTGTTGAAGTTTTTCGGGTTCGGGTTCTGGGTTGCGTGGTTCAGCGTGGCTTACAAGAGCTCGGTGTGGGTGAACGGCGTGGAGGCCACGGCCACCGTCGTGTCGAGCATGTTCTTCGCATCTACCATCTCGCATGCCTGCACACTGCTGGTGATGGCCGTGTTCTACCGGCGCGTGGCTGCATTTGCACAGCGTTTGTGGTTCGTGGTGGGCGGCGGCTTGGTCGCCGCGCTCGGATGCGTGCTCATCATCGCGGCGGGACCCGCTTTTCTGCCGTCTCAAGCGCTGTTCTTCGTCGGCTCCGCCTTGACGGGCATCGGCACCGCGGCGCTCGCTTTGAACGCCGGATTGCTGTTGTGCTCGGTGCGCCCGCGCCGGGCGCTGAAGATCATTTTGTACTGCGAGCTGGTGGCGGCTCTCATGCAGTTCATGGTGCTGGGTCTGCCGCAACCGTGGAGCGGAGCGCTGTTCGTGCTGTTGCCGCTCGTCTCGGCTGCCTGCTTCGCGGTGGGCTTGACCAAGCGCGCGGTGCCGGCCGTGTCCGAAAGCCAGCGTCTGAAGCCGGCGCGGGCATTTTACCGGTTCTTGGTGGTGGTGGGCATTCTGGGCGTGACGGCCTACTTCGGCAAGGGGATGTACCAGGTTGTGGTGAGCCCCGCCCAGCTGGCCGAAAACGGCAGCGTCACCGCGTTCGTCACGGCGGTTTGCTTGGTGGTGTTCGTTATCGCGGCCGCGTTGAAGTCCAGCGACTTCAACTTCGGGCACCTGTTCTACCCCATGGCCCTCGTCATCATCTTCTCGCTGTTGCTGACGCATTTCTTTCCCGGCAACGTCAGCGCGAGCGTGGTGCTGTCAGGCGTGGCCTTCGAGCTGTTCGATGTGCTCATGTGGTACTTGTTCTCCTATATCGTGTTCCAGTCCAAGGCATCGGCCGTGCTCGTGGTGGCGTTGGGCCGTGCGGTCATCGCCCTCGGCGTGACCGTGGGCAACGCCTTGGGCGCCGTGAGCATGACGGCGGACGCGAATGCGCTGCCCGCCTCCACGGTGGTGTTCGTCATCCTGTTCGTCGCTGCCATAACGGTATTCTTCCTGTTTCCGGAGAAGCAGGTCGACCGGTTGCTGTTGCCCATCCCCGACGAGGACGAACCGGATGCGGGGGTTGTCGACGGTCTTGGCGACGGCAACGGCGCGGGCATGCCCGCGGAATCGGGTTCGAGTGCAGGAGAAAGCTCGGAAGAGCACGAGGGCGGCGACGGGGCCACGGGTGGCACCGCGCGCGTCGGCCGCTGGAAGCGGGCGTGCTTGCGGTTGGCCGACGAGGCCCAGCTCACCGAGCGCGAGCGGGAGGTGCTGGTGCTGCTGGCGCGGGGCAGGGGCTCGCAGTCCATCTCCGACGAGCTCACCATCTCGCTGTACACGACGCGTGCCCACACGCGCAACATCTACGCGAAGCTCGACGTGCACTCGCGCCAGGAGCTGGCCGATCGCGTGAGGGCGTGTGCCGAAGACGAAAGGCCTCGCATATGATGCCCCGCCCGGCGTCCGCCAGGCGGATGCCAAGACCGACGGCCGCTCGGTGCCGGCTCTCGCGCGAATATTTCTTCACATTCGGCGCTCTTGCTCCCGCTCGCCGTGCGTCCGTGGCTATAATAGCGGATAACACCTGAGCAACGGATGCTTGACGGGGGAGCCTGCGGCTTGACGCCGCGCCGATCGCATCCGCGCACCCACCCGCGCAGACCGCGCCGACCGCAGATGGAGGAGTTCATGGCCTACTATTTCGAAGAGCCGTCCCGCACGTTCAACGAGTACCTGCTTGTTCCCGGTTACTCGTCGTCCGAGTGCATCCCGCAGGACGTGAGCTTGAAAACGCCGCTCGTGAAGTACAAGCGCGGCGAGGAGCCGGCCATCTCGCTGAACATCCCCATGGTGTCGGCCATCATGCAGGCCGTGTCCGACGACGGCATGGCCATCGCGCTGGCCACCGAGGGCGGCCTGTCGTTCATCTACGGCTCCCAGACCATCGAGGACCAGGCGGCCATGGTCGCTCGCGTTAAGGACTACAAGGCCGGCTTCGTCACGAGCGACGCGAACCTTTCGCCTTCCATGACGCTGGCCGACGTGGTGGCTCTCAAGGAAGAGCACGGCCACTCCACCATGCCCGTCACCGAGGACGGCTCGGCGCACGGCAAGCTCGTGGGCGTGGTCACCGACCGCGACTACCGCCTGTCGCGCATGTCCATGGATCAGAAAGTGGAGAGCTTCATGACGCCGCGCGAGAGCATGATCGTGGCGCCCCTGGACACCAGCCTGAAGGTGGCCAACGACATCATCTGGGACAACAAGCTGAACTCGCTGCCCATCGTGGACGACGAGGACCACTTGATGTACCTCGTGTTCCGCAAGGACTACGACTCGCACAAGTCGAACCCCAACGAGATGCTGGACTCCCACAAGCGCTACCAGGTGGGCGCGGGCATCAACACGCGCGACTACGCCGAGCGCGTGCCGGCGCTGGTGGAGGCCGGTGCCGACGTGCTGTGCATCGACAGCTCCGAGGGCTATTCCGACTGGCAGAAGTTCACCATCGAATGGATTCGCGAGCACTACGGCGACTCCGTGAAGGTGGGCGCGGGCAACGTGGTGGACGCCGAGGGCTTCCGCTTCCTGGCCGACGCGGGCGCCGACTTCATCAAGATCGGCATCGGCGGCGGCTCCATTTGCATCACGCGCGAGCAGAAGGGCATCGGCCGCGGTCAGGCCACCGCTACCATCGAGGTGGCGAAGGCGCGCGACGAGTACTTCGAGGAGACGGGCGTGTACATCCCCATCTGCTCCGACGGCGGCATCGTGTACGATCATCACCTCACGTTGGCTTTGGCCATGGGTGCGGACTTCGTCATGCTGGGCCGCTACTTCGCCCGCTTCGACGAGAGCCCCACGAACAAGGTGAACATCAACGGCTCCTACATGAAGGAGTACTGGGGCGAGGGATCGGCCCGCGCGCGCAACTGGCAGCGCTACGACCTGGGCGGCGACAAGAAGAGCATGTCGTTCGAGGAGGGCGTGGACAGCTACGTGCCGTACGCCGGCTCGCTCAAGGACAACCTGGACCTCACGCTGTCCAAGGTGAAGTCCACCATGTGCAATTGCGGCGCTTTGACGATCCCCGAGTTGCAGCAGAAGGCGAAGCTCACCGTGGTGTCGTCCACGTCCATCGTGGAAGGCGGCGCGCACGACGTGGTGCTGAAGGACAAGACGCCTTACGTGAGCAATACCATTCACTAAACCGAGGTTGGTTGTTCCGATGGGTAAAGCGCCGTCTCACGATGAGGCGGCGCTTTTTTCGTTCCAAGAGATTTAGGCATCCTGTTGCGACGGCAACGCCGACACGCTGGGATTCGCGCTGATGATGGCGTGCAGCTCGTCGATGTAGCGCAGCAAGAGCGGGCTCGGGCGGCGTTCGTTGTGCATGATGTAGCCCACCTGCATGCGCTCGTCCACGTCGAGGGGGATGCTCGCGATGCCCGACTGCATTTCGGCCGATAGCACGCCGGTGGATAGGGTGTAGCCGTTGTGGCTGGTCAGCAAGTTGGTGAGCGTGCCGCGATCCGAGATGCGGATGTTGCGGGCGTGCGGCAGGTAGCTTAGGGGCTCCTCGGAATAGTAGAACGAGTTCGCCGTGCCCTGCTCGAACGAGTAGCGCGGGTAAGGTTCCAGATCCTCCGGGGCCAACAGCCGGGCGCCCGCCAGCGGGTGATGCTCGCCCACGAATACGTGCACGCGCGCGTCGAACAGGGGGGCGTAGGCCACGTCGGCGTCATCGAACGCCTTCTGCAGCACGCGGCGGTTGAAGCCGTCGGTGTAGAGCACGCCCACCTCGCTGCGGAACGTGCGCACGTCGTCGATGATCTCGCCGGTGGCGCTCTCGCGCAGGATGAACTCGTAGTCGTCCCCCTCGCATTGTTCCACCACGTTCACGAACGCCTGCACGCTGAACGCGTAGTGCTGCGTGGACACGGCGAGCCGCAGGTGCTGGTCAGTGCCGGTGGCGTAACGGTGCTCCAGCATGTCGGCCTGCTCGATGACCTGGCGCGCGTAGCCCAGAAGCTCCGTGCCGTCGTTCGTGAGCGTGACGCCGCGGTTGCTGCGCGTGAACACGGTGATGCCCAGCTCCTGCTCCAGCTCTTTGATGGCCGTGGACAGGTTCGACTGCGAGGCGTACAGGTTCTGCGCGGCCGCGTTGATGGAGCCGTATTCGGCTATCGCTATGAGGTAACGCAGCTGCTGAAGGGTCATGAGGTGCTCCGAAGGCTCGCGGGGGTGGTGTTTCCGTCATTGTACCCGGTTATCGCCTGCAACGATAGCCTCGTCGGGGCGGGCAGCAGCCTGCCCCGATGGGGGCTTCCTCATCCGACGATGCGGTCGTGCGCGGCGCAGCGTGTTCTCACGATGCCGGTATGAAAGCGGAGGATATCACTCGGGCAGCCATACGAACCGACGCAGGCTTCGGCGACAATGCATGCGAAAAGAAGTGTCGTTCTGCAAGGGTTGCCGGCGCGCGTCGCTGCGGCCACGAGCGAGGGGGCTCGAAGGGGCGGCATCAACTCGCAACGGAGGGGGAGCTCCATGTCCGAAACGACGGTTGCCCGTGTGAAGTCCGAACGCATGCGCACGTTGGCGTGCTCGACGTTCGCCCTGCTGTTCCTGGGGCTCATCTACGCGTTCTCCATGTTCGCGGCGCCTATGAGCGCGGCGTTCGAGCTGGAGAAGGGCGCGATCGGCCTCACGTTCAACATCATGATGATCGCGTTCTGCATCGGTGCCGTGGTGGGTTCCCAAGTGGAGCGGCGCATCGGCGTGAAGGGGGCCATCGTCATCTCGGCGGTGCTGTTCTTCGCGGGTTTCGCGGGAACGGGCCTGCTGGCGAAGGGGAGCATCGCTGTGGTGTACCTATGCTACGGCGTGCTGGGCGGCTTAGGCGTGGGCATGGGGTACAACACCATCGTGTCCACGACGAACCTGTGGTTTCCCGACAAGGTGGGCTTCTCGTCGGGCGTGCTCATGATGGGGTTCGGTTTGGGGTCGCTTATTTTGGGAACGTTGTCGGTGAACCTCGTTCCGCTGTTCGGCTTGGGAACCGTGTTCGTGGGCGTGGGCGCGGCGGGTGGCGTGGTGGCGGTGGCTGCGGCGTTCATGCTGCGCCGTCCGCCGGAGAACATCGTGGCGCTCACGGCGCCCGAGCAGGCGGCCGGCGCCGCAGCGAGCAGGGGCGGCACCGACGAGCGGTTTCTGCTCAAGACCCCCATCCTGTACCTGTTCTGGATATGGGCCGTCATCGTGGTAGCCATTGGGCTGGCCACCATCGGCAACTGCGCGGCCAACGCCCAGCTCGTCGGCCTCGACGCAGCGTTCGCCACGCTGCTCGTGGGCCTGGTGTCCACGTGCAACGGGCTGGCGCGCGTGGTGGTGGGCATGATCTACGACCGCACCAACGTGAAGGTAACCATGTTCGTGGACGGCGCCGTGGCCGCCGTGGCCTGCGCCTGCATTATCGGCGCTTTCGCCACCGGCACGCCGGCGCTCTTCGTCGCCGGTGCCCTGTGCTGCGGCTTCGCTTACGGCGGGGAGCCCGTGGTGGCGTCGGCCTTCGCGCGCCAGCGCTACGGCTCCGCGAAGTACCCGCTCAACCTGTCCGTCATCAACACGTCCATCATCTACGGCTCGCTGCTCAGCATGGCCGCGCAGGCGGCGGCGGGCGGCGTGGATAGCCCGCTGGCCGTGTTCACCATCCTGGGCGTGCTCTCGGTGGTGGCGCTGGTCGACGTGCTGCCGTTCTCGAAGAAGTGGAACGCCGATCTGCGGACGCGCGATGCGGGTGCTGCCGCGCTTCCGGCCAAGGACGCGTAGCCGTCCTGAGCGTTCGACGGAGGCCATAAGCCCTTGCTGTTACCGTTTCTTCCGTAGGGGCGCTCTCCAGAGCGCCCGCTCGCGCGCAGCGCGAGAACGCGGTCCTCGGCTGCTTTTCCGGCTTCGCCGGAACGGGCGCTCTGGAGAGCGCCCCTACGGGGGTTCCCCTGCGCCCCATCTTGGGCATCGATTCGGGACATTCGCTTCCTCATTCCGCCGAGCTATCTAATGGAGCGATAGCAAAGCATCAAAACATCGAATGACGTGCATGGTTGTATTTGGTGCCCATTAGTGGTTTCATGCTATACGCTGCAAAAACGGAACCGAGCAAGGAGCAACCATGGCGAAGGATATCCCCGTATCCCAGAAATACTACGATCCGGAGATCGAGTGCATGCCGCGGCCCGAGCTGGAAGCGCTGCAACTGCAACGCCTGAAGGACATGGTCGCCTACGCATACGAGAACACGGTGTACTACAAGCGCGCGTTCGACGAGGCCGGCGTGAAGCCGGGCGACATCGAGACGCTGGCCGACATAGCGAAGTTCCCGTTCATCGACAAGAAGACCGAGCGCGAGACCCAGCATGTGGGCTCGTTCTTCGGCGAGATGTGCTCCGTGCCCGAGGAGGACGTCATCTTCATGGCCACCTCGTCCGGCTCCACGGGCGTGCCCACGGTGAGCCCCTTCACGCAGGAGGACTTCGACCTGTGGCAGGACACCGAGGCGCGCCTGTTCTGGCAGGCCGGCATGCGCCCGAACGACCGCTACGTGCACGCGCTCAACTTCGCGCTGTACGTGGGCGGGCCCGACGTTATCGGCGCGCAGCGTCTGGGCGCGCTGGCCATCTGGGTGGGCGCCGTGCCCTCCGACCGCCTGCTGTTCGTGTTGAAACAATACCAGCCCACCGTTATCTGGACGTCGCCGTCCTACGCCTGGCACCTGGGCGAGGTGGCGAAGGAGAAGGGCTACGACCCCAAGGCCGACTTCAACATCCACACCATCATCGTAGCCGGTGAGGCAGGCGGGTCCATCCCGTCCACGCGCGAGGCCATCGAGAACCTGTGGGGCGCGAAGGTGGTCGACTTCTACGGCCTGTCCGACATCTACGGCGCGTGCGCGGCCGCCTGCGAGGCGCACGACGGCCTGCACATCGTGGAGGACCAGATACTCGTGGAGACGGTGGACGTGCGCACGGGCGAGGTGCTGGCTCCCGGCGAGACGGGTGAGTTGGTGTACACCACGCTTTCCAAGAAGGCCCGCCCCATGATCCGCTTCCGCACGGGCGACATCGGCTACGTGTCTACCGACACGTGCGAATGCGGCCGCACGCTGGCGCGCATCCACGTGACCGGTCGCAAGGACGAGATGTTCATCGTGAGCGCCGTCAACGTGTTCCCCACCGACATTGAGTACGTGGTGCGCGGTTTGGACGGTCTGACCGGCGAGTACTCCATTCGCGTGTACGAGCAGGACTTCACCTGCAAGTACGAGGTGTCCGTCGAGCGCGCGCTGGGCAGCGACGAGCCCTACGACGAGGTGGCGAAGCGCACGATGGCCGCCATCAAGGCCCACGTGGGCGTGCGTCCGCAGAAGGTTATCGTGTATGATGCGGGCAAGCTGGGCACGTCGTCCGAGCACAAGGCCAGTCGTTTCATTGATGAGCGCGGCTGCCAGACGAGATAGGGAAGCGGCCGGCCAAGCCGCACCGGCCGCCTAGCCCGACGCATCGCGCCGGCTGCTTCGTTTGCCGGTCTGCAACGATCGTTTCGCTTGCTGACCTGCGTCGACCGCCTTGTTTATTGCTATTGCACCAACTGCTTTGCCTGTTGAACCGTAGGGGCGATCTCCAGATCGCCCCGCTCGCGCGAAGCGCGAGCACAAGAAAGGACCACGCGCATGATCACTACCACCTTCGCCGTTTCCGGCCAGCACTACCTGTTCAACGTGCAGACGTTCGCCCACACCGTGCTGGCGCTGGGCGGCGACTCCTTCGCCTACGCGCTGCGCGACCGCACGACCCAGGGCGTCATCGACGACGTTGCGAGCGGAAGAAGCGAGCTGGGCGTGCTGTTCCAGACCTCGGCCACGGCCGACGAGGTGAACGCCGCGCTCGACGCCGCGGGCCTCGAGTTCGTGGAGCTTATCCGGTCCGCCCCGCGCGTGGCGCTGCCGGCGAGCCACCCCATGGTGAACGCCGCGAGCCTCACGCTCGAGGACATGGAGGACTACCCGTACCTGTACTTCGAGCAGGATGAGGACTCGCCGGTCGCCTTCGCCGAGGAGGCTCTGGCCTCCACGCCGCGTGCCAAGTCCATCGCCTGCACCGACCGCGCGTCGCTCTCCGAGCTCATCGTGGCGCTCAACGGCTACACGGTGACGAGCGGCATCCTCGTGGGCATCTCCGACGGCGCCGGCCTGAACACTGTGCCCTTGGACACCGACGTGCAGCTGCACCTGGGCTACGTGGTGCGCAAAGGCGAGCAGCTGGGCGAGACGGGCCAGCGCTTCGTGGACACGCTCAAGAAGAACCTGACGAAGTACGCGCGGTTCTAGGTTTCGCGGGCCTACGGCCCGCGAAACCTGCCGACGTTCGGGTTCCGACGGCCTGACGGCCGTCGGAACTTGCCGACGCTGCGAAGCCCCCTCGCGCCGATCCTCGGCCCTTTCTCGCTTGCCCTCGCGTACCGAAGTACGCTCGGCCGCGAGACGGACCGATTATCGGCGCGAGGGGGCTTCTCGCTGACTTACTACGCCAACCTGGGCGGCGGTTTTCGCGCTTGCGCGCGAAGCGCGGATCGCTTCGCTCCCACGCCGTCCACCTGGGCGGTCGTTATGCGGCCTGCGGCCGCATGGCAGGCGTCGCTGCGCTTGCCTGCCGGGGAAACCTTCACGGTTGTTTTCGCGCTTCGCGCGAACGGGCGCTCTGGAGAGCGCCCTACGGCCAACTTGGGTTTCGTGCCGGGTTGAATCTTCACGTCTGTTCTCGCGCTGCGCGCGAGCACCCGCGTGTCCGGCCTTTGCGACTCTTCTCGCGTTCCGTGTAGTAGGGAGATTCTGTTCATTCAGATGGACAAAATCTTCTCCTCGGGCAATTTTGTCCATTGCGTTTGACAAAACTGCCCTCCTGGCGACCTACTGCGGTAGCATCCCCTCGTCGTCGCCATTCGGCCGGCCGGAAGGTTCTTCCGCGCGGGCGCGCGCTTTCGCATGGGCGGCGGCGCGGGCGGGAGACATGCCGCTGGTCGCTCCGCCTTCGGCTTCCAGCTCGGCCTCGATCGCGCGCACGCGCGCTTTCTCATGGGCCGACGCGCGCGCCGACGTGGGGCGCCCGAGCGCTTTCGGGCCCGGACCGACCGCGTCCCCGTCGCCCTCCGTCTCCTTGGAGAAGCCCAGGCGGATGCTGATGTACTCGCTCACCAGCAGCACCAGCAGGATGCACATGACGATGAGGTAGCCGATCACCGCGCCCGGCAGTCCGGTGAAGTTCACCAGCAGAAGCGGCACGAACAGCGAGAACCCGAACGTGATGATGTAGAGCTTCGTCACGGCGCGCTGTCGCCGCAGCACGGTGATGACCTGATACAGGAAGTCGATCGCCGCCGTTACGCCGCCCGCGGCGATCATGATGTACAAAAGCCCGCGGAACTGCTCGAAGTCGAGCCCGTACAAAAAGCTCATGATGGGGATGCCGATCCATCCCATGACGAACGCCGTGGCCCCCGTGTACGCCACGATAACCACCATGATAGCTACGATGATCAGGTCGAACTTCCTGCGCTTGGCGGGGTCGCCCCACGCCTCGGCCATGCGCACGAGCAGCGGCTTGTAGATGAGGCCGATGGTGAGCAAGATGCCCTGCGCGGGAAAGTACAGCGCGTTGAAGTACAGCTGGTTGTCGTAGCTCAGAACGCCTTCCATGACGAACTTCGGCATGTTGTCGATGAGCGCGTACAAAAACAGCGCCAGGAACAGCGGGAAGCACTGCTTGAACAGCCTGCCCACGCTGGCCGGGCTCACGCGGCGCGACTTCGGCGTCTCGAACATTGCGAGCGGGAACGTGAGCACCACGAACGTGAGGGCGGCGGCCACGGCCATCACGATGCAGGACACCGGCAGGTTGCGCGTGATGAGCAGGCACAGCGAGAACGCGACGAGCACGATCACCGAGCGGAACGCCTGCGACACGCCGGCCAGGTAGAGCTTGTCCACCTGCTGCAGGCGCCCCTCGTACACATCGGCCAGGCCGTCGACCATCTTGTACACGTACACGCCCAGGCTGATGGTGAACATCTCGTCCGAGTAGCCGCGGATCATGCAGTACGCCACGCCCACCGCCACCATGATGGCGCACGTGATCCAGCGGTTCGTCTGGTAGTCCGAAAACGAATGGGCCTCGTCCAGGTCTGAAACCTGATAGGTGCGCACGCCGTAGTTGGCCAGGTACATGAGCAGCATGCCGGTGACGAACGCCATGGAGAACATGCCGGCCTGCTCCACGCCCACAAGCTGCGTGACCACCACGGTGAGCACGGGGAACACCATGCCCCACGCCCCGATGCCGATGGAGTTCCACACGTAGTCGCGCGTGGTGCGGTGCGCCGCGTACTCCTCTTCCTGCTGAGCGAGCGAGCGTTCGGACACGGCTCCCAGCAGGCGGTTGCACCAGTGGTTCACTTGACGCGTGACGAAGTTGGGCTTGCGGGGCTTGCGCGCCTTGCCGTCGCGGGCTCCCCGTCCGGTTTGGTCGCGGTCGTTCTTGCCGAGCGATGCATCGTTGCGCGACCGGGCGTGATCTCCCTTGGCGGCGTCCTCAGGCGAAGGCCGGCCGTGCTTGCCGCGCGCGACGTCCTCGCCGGATGCCGGCGCGGCGCTTGTTGTCTCGCCTGAATCGACGGGCGGCTGGCTCGTTGCCGGGTGTTTCCTGCCGTACGCGGGGCGGTCCATCACGGTGTTCGCCAACTCCTTCGCATGCCTCTTCGTCCGATCTCTCTTCGAGCATTATATAGTTCGCACAAGGCCGCGCCCCTAAGATTCATAGCAGCAGCAAACGCGAATTTCGCGCTCTCGTGACCGCCTGTCGGGAGTTCGGGCACGGCAAAGAGGTGGGGAGGTGCGGGTGCGCACTGGCCCCGCTACTGCGGCGTGCGGGTGCGTCGTGGCAAAAAACTTCGGCCGGGGGAGGGGCTGGCAATTCTTCGGCGGGTTTCCGTGGTTCTCCGGCGTTCGTGGAAGCGTTTGCCCAGGCAAGATTTTCCGATGCGCACGACCGATTGCCACAGACCCACTTTTTTACCGGCTGCTCCCTTCCCGTGCACAAAAATCACCGATGTCCCCCTCCGGCGGCCGCCCCGTCCTCCCTCGCGCCCGCGTTCGATTCGCGTGACTTGGGCAAACGCCCCGCAAGAGCGCGCGGTGCCGAGCGAGCGGGCCCTTCCAATCCGGATTCTAGGGGGACATCGGTGATTTTTGTACAGCGGCGACCCTGCCGGAGGACTGCTGAGACCGGAAATCGGGCAGCGGGTTCGCGCCGCGCTTTGCCCAATTGGGGGAGATTGGCGGCACGTGGGCGGAGCGAGCGCGTCCTCCTCCCAGCGGCAGCGGTATACTTGCCTGACCAACGTGCGAAGATGCGAAAAGGATAGCTCATGATCGAAGTTCTATGGCACGGCCGCGGCGGCCAGGGCGCGTTCACGGCGGCGCGGCTGCTGGGAGCGGCGGCGTCGCTGGCCGACGGGCGGCACGCGCTTGCGTTCCCCGCGTTCGGGCCCGAGAGACGCGGCGCTCCCATCAGGGCGTTCACCAAGATGGCGGACGAGCCCGTCGGCAACCGCAGCGCCATTGCCAAGGCCGACTACGTGGTGTACTTGGACGACACGCTGCTCGGCGAAGGATGGGACGGCGAACTCAAGCCCGGCGGCATGGTGTTGGTGAACAGCACGCGGACGTTCGATGACGAGCGCATCGTGGCGCTTGACGCTGACGGCATCTCGAGCGCCGTTTTGGGCAGGCCCATCCCCAACACCGTGTTCCTCGGGGCGTTAGCCGCGCTGTGCGACCGGGTGAGCATCGAGGACGTGGAGGAGGCCATCCGCCAGTACATGCCCGCGAAACTGCACGAGAAGAACCTGGCCATCGTGCGAAAGGCGATGGAGGCGGTGGTCCACCGCCCCGAGCAAGCGCCGCTCCCCACCTGTCATCTCGAGCAAGTGCCGCTCCCCATCTGTCATCCTGAGCGAGCGCAGCGAGTCGAAGGATCCTCCGCGTCGGCAACCGAAAGCGCCCCGACGGAGCCTCGGCGGCCCGAAGCGCACATCCCCATGCTGCGCACGGGCGCACTCGATCCCGAGAAGTTCGCTCGTTCCACGTGCTTCGAGGCGGGCTACCTCACGGTGAAGAACGCAGGCTGGCGCAACATGCGTCCAGTGATCGACGCGGCCTCCTGCACGGGCTGCCTGCAATGCTACCTTCTGTGCCCCGACGGCACGGTGTTCAAGGTGGGCGAACCTGCTGCCGAAGGCGCTCCGGTGGCCATCGACTACGACTTCTGCAAGGGTTGCGGCGTGTGCGCGAAGGCGTGCAGGTTCGGCTCCATCACGATGATCCCCGAAAGCGAGGCGGATGCCCAGCCTCCCTGTCATCCTGAGCGGAGCACCGAAGGTGCGAAGTCGAAGGATCCTGCGCGGCGACAGCCGGCAGACCAAGGGACGCAACGGCAAGAAAGCGAGGCGGATGCCCGATGAAGCGGTTCCTTTCCGGCGACGAGGCGTTCGCCGAGGGCGTGCGGCTGGCGCGCCCGCAGGTTGTCAGCGCGTACCCCATCACGCCGCAGACGGTGGTGGTGGAGCGCTTGAGCGAGATGGTGGAGGACGGTTCGCTGGCCGCCGAATACGTGCATGTGGAGTCCGAGCATTCGGCGCTGTCGTGCGCCATCGGCGCGTCGGCCACGGGAGCGCGCACGTTCACGGCCACGTCGAGCCAGGGTTTGCTGTACATGGCCGAGTGCCTGACCTACGCGTCGGGCGGCCGGTTCCCCATCGTCATGATGAACGCGAACCGCGCCACGGCGCTGCCGTGGAACATCTACGGCGACCAGCGCGACTCGCTCTCGCTGCTCGATCACGGCTGGATCCAGGTGTACGCCGAGAACAACCAGGAGGCGCTCGACTTGGCGCTCATGGCCTACGCGGTGGCCGAAGACCCGGCGGTGCGCACGCCTGTCATGGTGAACCTGGACGGCTTCGCGCTTACGCACACCTACGAGACGGTGGACGTGCCCGCGCCCGAAGAGGCCGACGCCTTCCTGCCGCCCTACGACGGGGCGGGCAATCGCTTCGACTTCGAGCATCCGGTGAACATCGGCTTCTCGGCGGGGCCGGAGTACGACCGCTACTTCAAGTACTGGGAGCATCGCGACATGCAGGAGGCGGCGCCGCGCGCCATCAAGCAGGCGGAAGAGCGTTTCGCCGAGGTGTTCGGGCGGCGCTACACCGGCATGATCGAGTGCGTGGACTGCGACGATGCCGACGTGGTGCTGGTGACGCTCGGGTCGGTGGCGGGGCTCGTGCGCGGCGTGGTGTCCAAGCTGCGCGCCCAGGGCATGCGGGTGGGCCTGCTGCGCATCCGCTACCTGCGTCCGCTGCCGAGCGTGCTCATCGCCTGCGCGCTTCAGGGCGCGAAGGCCGTGGGCGTGCTGGAGAAGGACGTCTCGTTCGGCGCGGAGGGCACGGTGTACACCAACGTCAACTCGGCGTTGCACCAGGTGGACGTGCATGTTCCCACGTACAACTTCATCGGGGGCTTGGGCGGCGACGACATCTCCGAGGCCCAGGTGGAAGGCATGTTCCGGGTGCTCGTGCAAGCGGCCGAGGGCGAAGCCGACCTGCCGCATGTGACGTTCTTGGGCATCGATTCGCCGGCGGAGGGTGTTCCGTCGGCCTGTCGGCCGCCGGAACGGGCCGACGCTGCGGCTTCCCGCAGCACCCGATCTCGCGGCGATGCCGGGGACTCGCGTACCGAAGTACGCTTCGCCCCCGCCATCCCCACGATCTCGGGCACTGCGGAAACCCTCGCTGACTTATGTGGACCTGCGAGCAACGAGGAAGGGGGGCGGTAGCCATGGCCGTGAACGCCAAGAACATCAGCGACGACGAGTTCTTCTTCGGCCACAAGGCGTGCGCCGGGTGCGGCGGGTCGCTCGCCCTGCGCGCGGCGCTCAAGGTGCTGGGGCCGAATGCCGTGGCCGCGCTGCCGGCCGGCTGCATGAGCGCCGTCGGGTTCAACTTCCCCCAGCTTGCCTTTGCGAACAACGCCATGATCACGCCCTTCGCCGCCACGGCCAGCGTGCTCACCGGCATCGAGGCCGGCTTACGCGCGCAGGGGAAGAAACCCGACGACTGCACGGTGGTGGGCTTCGCCGGCGACGGCGGCACCGCCGACATCGGTCTGCAGGCGCTCTCCGGCGCCATAGACCGCAACGACGACGTGCTCTACATCTGCTACGACAACGAGGCGTACATGAACACGGGCATCCAGAAGAGCTCGCTCACCCCGTTCGGCGCCAAGACCACCACCACGCCGGCGGGCTCGAACACGCGCGGTTGCCTGACGCAGAAGAAGAACCTGTTCGAGATCGTGGCCGCCCACGGTATCCCCTACGCCGCCACGGCGTCTATCGGCTACCTGAACGACTTCATCCGCAAGGTTGAGCGCGCCCGCGACATCCGCGGCACGCGCTACATCCACGTGATCGCCCCGTGCCCCACCGGCTGGGGTTGCGGCGTGGACGAGACGGTGGATATCGCGAAGGACATCGTGGACACGGGCCTGTGGTACCTGGCCGAGTACGAGGGCGAGCAGGTGAGCGGCGTGCCCGGCGGCCGCTTCAAGCTCAACCGCGACCCCAAGGAGTTCGCGAGCGTGGACGCGTACCTGCGCCGCCAAGGCCGCTTCAAGGCCCTCACCGACGAGGACGCGGCCGCCGTCGAGGCGGGCCGCGACGCGAAATGGGAGGCCATGCGTCGGGATTGGCGCGGCTAGCGCATGCTCGGCGTGCGGACGGGCGTGCGCCCTGTCGCAAGGCGGTGCGGCGGCCTTGCGACGGCCGGCACCGACAGGTTGAGATCGAGAAGGGGAGAGCCGTGCGCTTCATCGTATCGCCCGCCAAGAAGATGAACGTCGTGGACGACGCGTTCGCTTGGCGCGACCTGCCGACGTTCCTCGACCGGACCGATCTGCTGCTCGACACGTTGCGCGCGCTGTCCTACAGCGAGGCGAAGGCGCTTTGGCGGTGCAGCGACGCGCTGGCCGAGCTCAACTTCGAGCGCGTCCGCACCATGGACCTGCGCGCCGGCGCGCTCACCCCGGCCGTGCTGGCCTACGAGGGCATCCAGTACCAGCATCTCGCGCCGCAGGTCATGGACGAGGCGCAGCTGGCGTACGTGCAGGAGCACCTGCGCATCCTCTCGGGCTTCTACGGCGTGCTGCGCCCCTTCGACGGCGTGGTGCCGTATCGCTTGGAGATGCAGGCGAAGCTGCCCGTAGGCGGCGCCTGCGATCTCTACGCCTTCTGGGGCGACCGCCTCTACCGCAGCCTCGCCGCCGAGACCGATGTGATCGTGAACCTGGCTTCGGTAGAATACGCGAAAGCCGTCGTTCCGCACGCGCAGGCTTCCAAGGCCGCCGGCACCGCTGCTGTCTCTGCGGCGCCCACGCGGGTTGGTGACGGCGAGGGCCGACCGTCCTCCGGGCTGTCCCCGCGCGTCGTCACCTGCCTGTTCGGCACCGTCGACGAGCGCGGACGCCTCGTCCAACGCTCCACCGCAGCGAAAGCCGCGCGCGGCTCCATGGTGCGCTGGTGCGCCGAGAACGACGTGCGCCGCATCGACGATCTGCGCGCCTTCGACGTGTTCGGCTACGCCTTCGACGAAGCGCGCTCCGCCAACGATTGCCTCGTGTTCGTGCAGGGGCGTTGAGCCTCGCGGCGCTTCCGCTCCTGTCCGTTTCTGTCTTAGGATTCCCCTCATATGAGCTCGGGGCCCCCGGTTTGCATGCGACTCGCAGATTCGCCGCCGGTTGTCTCGCGGCACGCGTAAACCTTGCTTGCAGGAGGATCGTTCGAGCAGGGCGCCGCCCGCGCCCGCTTCCCGACGTGCGGCCGACGACGGTTGCGCCGCCTCGAACGGGGGCTCGTGCGAAGTTGCGCAACCCGTCCGGGCGTTTCAACGGGCTATAGTGCGAGGAGGGAGGCCTCCCGAAAATCGGCGGCGCGCACGTCAGAGCACTGCTCCAGGGCGGTGCGAGCGACCTCCCGCGCATGTTCGCCAGCACTCCTTGCACAGAACGCGTTTCCACGAGGGCCTCCGAACGGACCACGCGCCTTGGCGACTCTGGGCGCTCCGGCGAAGTGGAGGATCGGGCATGCATATCCATTCAGGAAACCGCGTCGAAGGACGTGGGCTGGCATCGCATCCCCTTTCGATCGATCTCGTGTCGAAGAGCAGTCGTTCGAGCGTGTTCGTTTGCCGCCTCGTATCGGGCGCGGCGCCCCAGCGTGCGTGCTGTCTGAAGACCATGCGGGCGGAAGGCCCGTATTTGCGGCATCAGGTGGAGCTGTTCGCACGGCTTGCCGAGGATTCCCGTTCGCGTTCGGCGGAAGGGGAGGGCGGCACGCCGCGCGTTCTGACGTACGGGGTTGTGGGAGAGTCGCCGCCCGACTCCGATCGTGGCAAGCTGCTCTACGTGGTGACCACGTGGATCGAGGGAACCGCGCTTTCGCACGTGATCGCGCAACGGGCGCGGGGATGCCGGTCGGTTCCGCTCGCCGAAGCGCTGTCGCTGCTGCTCGATGTGGCCGTTGACCTGCGCGACCTGGGGCGTTGCGACGCGAATGCTCCGCTGATCCACCAAGACGTCAAACCGTCGAACATCATCGTTTCGCCTTCTCCTCGCAACCGGGCGACCATCATCGATTTCGACACCGCGTTCTTCTTGGGTGGGCCCACGGACGCCGTGCCCTGCGGATCGTACGGATACACCGCACCCGAGGGCGTTATCCGCAACGAGGGCTGGGAGAACGATACGATGGACGTGTTCTCGTTCGGCATCGTGGCGCACGAGGTGCTCACGGGGCTGTGGCCGTACCCGTTCCCGCCCTCTCCGCAGCGCGGTCTTTCCTTTTGGTCGGCGCACTTTCGCCAAGGAGCCGGCACCCGCGTCGATGACAGGCTGCCGCGCGATATCCGTCGCACGATCCAGGCTTGCGTCTCCCTCGATCCGACAGCGCGTCCGAGCGTCTTCGAGTTGGTTGAGCGGATGGAGCGGCTGAAGGATCGATACGCCGGTTCGAACGCTTCCTGCCCGCCGGCCGACGTCTCACAACCCCTTCCCACGCCTGCGGATACGCCCCGTTTCCGACCCGATTTGCCGGCCGGTGATATAACGAATGGTGTTGCGCAATAGGGCGACCTCCCCAAGACGAATAACCTAGTGATCGTTTACTTGCGCGAACGCAGGCTTGAAAAAGCAACAGAGACAAGGGGACAAGGTGCGGTTGACGACGAACACCGAGAAGACGCGATTATTCGACGTTCCGGGCGAGGACTGCGGATGGCATACGGCGCTGTACTACTTCGCCGAGCATATTCGATCGCTGTCGCATGGTCGGATCAATCACAAGGTCCTCTATTCCTACATCGGAACGAACGGCCACTATATCAACCACGACAATCCCACCATCCGCAAGCGCACGGCGGCCGTTTTGTCCCGTCTCATTCATTCGCGCCGCTACGTGGAGGATTTCCGCACGAGCTACGAGAAGAATCCGCGGGCTTTCGACGAGGCCGCGCAGCTTCTCTGCGCCGAGCTGTGCGAGGGAGCGGGTTGCGATGCCGGAGAGGCGGTCGACTATTTTCGCGGCGCCCTGTGGGAGGACGTCGAGCGCGGGCTGCAGAACGAACGCGAGGACGGGCGCGCGGAGCTCAACCCCGACCGCATAGCCAACGAGATGCATTCCTTGTTCGCCTGGTGCGACGAGCTTCCCGCCACGCACGGCAAGGAGCAGCTGGTCGTGCTTGCGTCCTCGTACTTCCATCTTATGACGTTCGGATATCTCGACGAACGGCTCGTGCTCGAGCTGGCCGACGAGACGCCGCTCGTCGTTCCGAACGCGGACGAGGGCCGACCCTGTCTGCAGGAGAACCGTGCCTGCCTGATCAAATACGCGAGCGACGAGAAAGGCGCCATGGCCAACTGGTGGACCCTGACGACCGACCGCCCGTTCGCCATCGGGCGCTACACCGATTGCGACGTCATCGAAGTGAATCCGTACGTATCTCGGTCGCACTGCCGCATCGTCGGCAAGGACGGCGTTTGGCTCTTGGAAGACCAAGGGTCGCGGCACGGCAGCCGCGTTCTGCGCGACGCGTGCGTCGTGTACGACAGCGCGCGCGACGGCCGCCAGCCGTTCGAGCTTGCGTTCGGCGACCGCATCGTCCTGGCCGGCGTCGCGCACTACTGGTTCGGCGCCCTGCTCGAGGGAAATCGGACCGCACGCCGCTGATTGATTCCGAAAATGGGGAAAACCGGTCGCAAAAACCGGCCGCAAAACGCAGGGAGGATAACGCAAGAAAAAGAGAACCAGGTGATCGATCTGCTGGTTTTCGGAAGGGGCTGCCGGTAGGAGCAGGATCGTGCAGGCTCTCGAACTGGGGCCAACGAGGACCAAGGATATCCTGTCCAGCATGGTTTCCAAAGGCCTTGTCGTACCCGAGGGGACGGGCCGGGCGCGCGTGTACCGATTGCCCGACGAAGCGCGCGAATAATCCCTGCAAGTGCGGCAACACTGCTACAATGTGCAATTACGATTGCCCATACGTTTCGAGGAAGCAACATGACCATGAAACCTTACAACCCGCACGAGATCGAGCCTCGCTGGCAGAAGGAGTGGGCCGACACCGACCTCTACCAGGTGACGGAGGACACCTCGAAGCCGACGAAGTACGTACTGGAGATGTTCCCGTACCCGTCGGGCGACATCCACATGGGGCACGTGCGCAACTACACCATCGGCGACGTGGTCGCGCGCTATTCCAAGATGCGCGGCTTCGACGTGCTGCATCCCATGGGCTGGGACGCGTTCGGCCTGCCGGCCGAGAACGCGGCCATCAAGCACAACAGCCATCCCGCCGCCTGGACCTACGCCAACATCGACACGCAGAAGGCGTCGTTCAAGCGCATGGGCTTCTCGTACGACTGGGACCGCACCGTGGTGGCGTGCGACCCGGAGTACTACCGCTGGGGCCAGTGGATATTCCTGCAGTTCTGGAAGCGCGGCTTGGTGGAGCGCCGCAACAGCCCCGTGAACTGGTGTCCGAACTGCGGAACCGTGCTCGCCAACGAGCAGGTCACGGAAGGCACGTGCTGGCGCTGCCACGGCGCGGTGGAGAAGCGCGACCTGACGCAGTGGTACCTCAAGATCACCGACTACGCCCAGGAGCTGCTGGACGACCTGGACCAACTGGACGGCTGGCCCGAGCGCGTCAAGCAGATGCAGGCGAACTGGATCGGCCGTTCCGAGGGCGCCGAGGTCACGTTCACGCTGTGCGGCCCCGACGGCGAAGCGCCCGCCGAGCCCACTGAGGACGACCTCATCACCGTGTTCACCACGCGCCCGGACACGCTGTTCGGCTGCTCGTTCTTCCTGCTGGCGCCCGAGTACCAGGGCCTCATGGAGCTGGTGGAGGGCACCGAGTACGAGGCCGGCGTGCGCGAGGTGGTGGAGGGTGCCGCCAAGGTGAGCGCCGTGGAGCGCGCGCAGGGCGACCGCGAGAAGCATGGTGCGTTCACCGGCCGATACATGGTGAACCCCATCAACGGCGAGAAAGTGCCCGTGTGGGTGGCCGACTACATCGTGAGCGACTACGGCACCGGCGCGGTCATGGCCGTGCCGTGCGGCGACCAGCGCGACTTCGAGTTCGCGCGCAAGTACGACCTGCCCATCATCCCCATCATCCTGGGCGAGGACGACCCGCTGTACCCCGAGCTCAACGGCGTGCAGGAGCGCCGCGTGACCTCGGTGGATTGGGACCACGCCTACGACGCCGAGGGCATCCTCGTGCAGTCCGGGAAGTACACCGGCATGACGGGCGGCAAGCACTCGCCGGCCGTGGACGCCATCGTCGCCGACCTCGAGGCCCAGGGCCGCGGCCGCACGAAAGTGGAGTTCCGCCTGCGCGACTGGCTCATCAGCCGCCAGCGCTACTGGGGCAACCCCATTCCGGCCATCCACTGCGAGAAGTGCGGCCTCGTGCCCGTGCCGGAAGAGGACCTGCCGGTGCGCCTGCCCGAGGACATCGACCTGGCCGCCGGCGAGACGCTAGCCACGCACGAGGCGTTCGTGAATACCACGTGCCCCGTGTGCGGCGGCCCGGCCAAGCGCGAGACGGACACCATGGACACGTTCACGTGCTCCAGCTGGTACTATCTGCGCTACACCGATCCGCATAACGACGAGCTGCCGTTCGCGCCCGAGAAGGCGAACCGCTGGCTGCCGGTGGACCAGTACATCGGCGGTATCGAGCACGCCATCCTGCACCTGCTGTACAGCCGCTTCTACACGAAGGTGCTGCGCGACCTGGGGCTGGTGGACTTCGACGAGCCGTTCGCGAACCTGCTCACGCAGGGCATGGTGCTGGACGAGCACGGCGAGGTCATGAGCAAGTCCAAGGGCAACGTCATCTCGCCCGAGGACATGATTGCCGGCTACGGCGCCGACGCCGTGCGCACCTACATCCTGTTCATGGCGCCGCCCGACAAAGAGCTGCAGTGGAACGAGGACGGTCTGGCCGGCATCTACAAGTTCATGAACCGCGCATGGCGCATCGTGAACGACTTCCTCTGCCAGGCGGGCGACGAGACGTTCTACCAGGAGGGTTCGTCGCGCGAAGAGGGCGAGAAGGCGGCTGAGACGCTCAACCGCGAACGGCATCGCGTGGTGGGCAAGGTTGCCGACGACTTCGACCGCAACAACTTCAACACCGCCATCGCCGCCATCATGGAGCTGGTGAACGCGGCCAGCGACTACCTGCGCAAGGTGTCGCCCGAGACGCGTGCCGCCGACGAGCGCTTGCGCACCCTCGATGCCGACGTGGCCGAGGTCATCGTGAAGATGATGGCGCCCCTGGCTCCGCACTGGGCCGAGGAACTGTGGCACACCGTGCTGAATCGCGAGGGCTCCGTTTACGAACAGCCATGGCCGGAGTTCGACCCCGAGCAGGCCAAGGCCGACGAGGTGGAGCTGGCCGTGCAGGTGAACGGCAAGGTGAAGGCCAAGATCACCGTGGCCGCCGATGCCCCCGAGGACGACATGAAGGCCGCCGCCCTGGCCGCGGCCGAGCAAGTGCTCGCGGGCAAAGACGTCAAGAAGGTCGTCGTGGTACCGGGCCGCCTGGTGAACATCGTGGCGAAGTAGAAGCCGCGCTCGAACTGGCAACGAAGAGGCAGGGCAGCTCGGAGGTGCGGGCTGCCCTGTGCGTTTGGGCTGCGGATAGGTTCTAAAAGGCTAGGGAGCGATCATGGGCGCATTGTTCGAGGAGCTGGCGATCGGGACGCTGCGGGCGCGGAACCGGTTCGTGCGGGCGGCCACGTACGAGGGGTTGGCCACCGAAGACGGGCACGTCACGCCTGCATTGACCGCAATTTGCGAGGAACTGGCTGCGGGCGGCGTGGGCACCGTCATCTTGGGGTACGCGTACGTGACGGCCGACGAGCAGCCGAACCCGCGCATGCTGGGCATCTACGACGATTCGTTCGTGCCCGAGTACCGAGCGCTCGTCGACGCGATGCACGAGCGCGGCGCGCGTGTCGTGTCGCAGATCGTGTACGGCGGCTCGGCGACGAAGCTCGAACCGCCGAGTGCGCGCATCCTGGGGCCTTCGGCGGTAGCCAATCCTAAGACGGGCGTCGTGCCTGTCGAGGCTTCCGCGCGCGACATCGAATGGTTGGAAGAGGCGTTCGCCGCCGCGGCCGTGCGCGCCCGGGACGCCGGGTTCGACGGGGTGGAGCTGCACGCTGCCCACGGCTACCTGTTAAGCCAGTTCCTGAACCCGCTGCTCAACCGCCGCGAGGACGAATACGGCGGCTCGATCGAGAACCGCGCGCGCATCGTCGTGGAGACCGTCGAGGCGGTGCGCCGTGCGGTGGGCGCGGATTTCCCGGTGATGGTGAAGCTGAACAGCTCGGACGGAGAAGAAGGCGGGCTGACCGAGGACGACAGCTTGGAGGCGGCGCGCCTGCTGGCAGATGCCGGAGTCTCGGCTATCGAGGTGAGCGGAGCGTGGCGCGCCTGCCGCGTGCGTGACTTCGGCGGCGAGCCTTTCTTCGGCGCCTTCGCGCGGCGCTTGGCCGAGGCGGTGGACGTGCCGGTTATCCTCACGGGCGGCAACCGACGGTTCGACGTCATGGAGCGCTTGGCCGCTGAGGACGGCATCGCCGGGTTCGGATTGTGCCGCCCGCTCATCTGCGAGCCCGACCTGGTGAACCGCTGGGCGAGCGATTCCGGGTACGCGCCGCGTTGCGTCTCATGCGACGGGTGCAGCAAAACCCCGGGACACCGCTGCGTGTTGTCGAAAAGGTAGGGCGCAGAACGGCGCACAAGGTCCGAGAGCGTCCGTAGGGGCGAGTAGCAGGGAGCTCCTGCGGAGGTTTCGGCAAGCAACGTTCACGGGGCTTGCCGATGCTGCTCGGCCGCGCTGCTTCAACCGTTGTTTGTGGACAAGTCCGTGAGATTCGATGACGGGGGCGGCGTTGCGCCGCAAGGCCCGTGCCCGTTTGCTATCATCGAAGCCTATGACACGTGAGAAGAAACATGGATGGTTGAGGCGTATGGTGTGGCTCGTGGTCGGGTGCGCGATCGTTGCGGCGTTGGTCGTTGCGGGAACGAACGCCGCCACGGTCGTCACCACCAAAGACGCCATCGTCGACACCGAGACGGCCGCGGCCTTCGATGCCGACGCCATCGTGGTGCTGGGCGCCTCCGTGTTCGCCGACGGCACGCCGTCGGGCATCTTGCAGGACCGGCTCGACGACGGCATCGAGCTGTACCGGGCGGGAGCCGCACCGAAGATCATCATGAGCGGCGACAACAGCACGGTGTCGTACAACGAGGTCAAAGCCATGAAGGACTACGCCATCTCCCAGGGCGTGCCCAGCGAGGACATCTTCAGCGACCACGCCGGCTTCTCCACCTACGAGAGCATGTACCGCGCCAAGCACGTGTTCGGCGCCGAGCGCATCGTGGTGGCCACGCAGACCTACCACCTGTACCGCGCCCTCTACTCGGCGCAAGGCCTCGGCCTGGCGGCCGTGGGCGTGCCGAGCGACTACCATGCTTACAGCAAGCAGACCCAGTACGATCTGCGCGAGATACCCGCGCGCACGAAGGACTTCTTCAAAACGCTGTTCAAAGCCCCTTCCACGTTCGTGGGCGACTTCATCAGCCTGAACCAGTCGGGCGACGTGACCGACTAAGAAGGGCACTGATGCGAGAGCCGAGGCGCTACTCGAGGCGCGCGCCGTCGGGACATGCGGTCGAAAGCGCCTAAGCGGCGTCGGAGTTTGCCGAATCCGCAAGGTTCTCCCGGTCGAGGGCGACCCACGCGGCGACGAGCGCGCAGAGGCGCGCGAAGAGGTCGTCGTCCGCCTCGGCCATGGCCTCTGCCGCTTGGCCGACCCAACGGGCGAGATGGAGGTCGACGAACCGTTTCCTCCACGCACGGCACCGCCTTGCCTCGTCCTCGCTTCGAGCTTCCGATTCGGCCCGCGCGAGCAGCGCCGCGAACGCCAGCTCGCTCGCCAGGCTGTCGGCCCGCAGGGTTTTCACGGCCAAGGGATAGCCGGTCAGCGAGGAGAACTCGAAAGACCAGCTGCGATAGCATTGCTCCACGTGGTCGATGGCGGGCCCGGCGGTGGGCCCGTACCGCCGGGACCCGTTCACCACGGCCGAGTCGAGCAGGCAGCTCTCGCTTAAAGGCACGAAGTAGGGGCTCGCGGGGACGAAGAAGCGATCGAAGTACCGCTGCTCCAAGTCGGCGCTCGCCTCGAAGCATCTGAGCCCTTCTGCGCCGAGCAGGTCGGCCGCGCGGGCGACGTCGGACAGAATCCGCTCGTCGGGAACGTTGAGCAGCGCCTCGGCCAGCGTTTCGTACACCAAGCCGGTCGCTCGCGCTTCCAGCGCGCGTTCCGAGCCCGTTTCGATGGTCGCTTGCATGGAAGCTCCTTTCCTACGGGGCGGTCGGCAGGCGGCCGCCCCTGTCTTGCACGGCCCGCTCCGCAGCCGCTCGGGGAGGGAGGGAGCGGCTGCGGATGCCAAGCGGGTGGTTGTCGGACGCGTCGCGCTAGAACAGCACCAACGGCACGGCGGCCATGATAACCAGGTAGCGCAGCAGGAAGCCGCCCACGAGCACGCACGCCTCGCCGACGATCGCCATGCCGGACGACGCAGCTTCCGGGTTCTTCTTCGCCTGCGCGGCGCGCACCAGCTCGAGGCAGAACGGCAGCGCCAACCCCACGACCACCAGCCCCAGCCAGAACGCCACGGCGTAGGGCCCGCTCAGGTTGGCCACCGAAGCGGCGGCGGCCGGTCCGGCGCTGCCGCCCACGGAGGCCGTCACGGCCAGCAGCGCGACCACGAGCACGACCTCCAGCACGGGAAGCGCCAGGCCGGTCTTCTTCAGAAAACCCAGCCCGTCCGATCCCCCGAACTTGCCGACGTGCGCCGCCAGGAGCACGGCGGCGAAGCCGGACGAAGCGGCCGACACCAGGAACAGCAGCGGCAGCACGACGGGGTTCCATAGCGGGAATCCGGGTGCGTCGCCCAGCAGAAGGCCGGTGTATATGGCCACGGCCACGGCGCAAACCAAGCCGACGACGTCGAGCGCCTTGGGCGTGCTCTTCTTCCTCAGCATGACCACGAGCGCCACCACGCTCACGATCATGAACAAGATGAGGATGACCACGCCCCACGCCATGACCGACGAGAAGTTCGCCAGCAAGCCGAAGAAACGCAGCGGGTTCATGAGCCCCGCCTTGGCGTCCACCATGAGCAGCACCGTGCCCACGGCCACCGCGATCGGTGCGATGACGTAGCCCGCAAGGCGCAGCTTCGTCGCGTCGGGCTTGACGAAGCCCGCGAGCGCGGCCAGCGCGAACGCGCCGGCGCCCAACCCTGCCAAGAACAGATAACAGGCGATAATTCCATCCCATACCATGCTGATCACCCCTCCAGCGGCTTGACGACGTTGCCGCCACGATGGATGGCGGATGTAACCGGCATGCCCTCCACCTGGGAAAGCCCCACGTAGAGCACCGCCGGGTCAAGTCCGAGGTCGGCGTAAAGCGCCTCGCTCCCAACCTCGGCCACCTTCTTCGCGATATCGCTTTTAGGGTCGTTCAGGTCGCCGAAGTAGCGCGCGCGGGTCACGCACGTGGACACGCAGGCGGGCAGCAGGCCGTGGGACGAGCGGTGGTAGCAGAACGTGCACTTGCCCACTTCGCCCGTGTCGTCGTTCACCCAACGGGCCTGGAACGGGCAGGCGGCCATGCAGTACTTGCAGCCGATGCACTTCTCCTCGTCCACCAGCACCACGCCTTCCTCGGTGCGGTAGCTGGCGCCCGTGGGGCACACCTTCACGCAGGGAGCGTCGGCGCAGTGGTTGCACAGCTTCGGCTGGTTGGCGCGGCGGGTTTGCTCGCCGGTGTTCACATCCCAGCTCTCCACCCAGGTGTTGAACTTCGTGAGCGGCACGCCGTTCTCCTGCTTGCAGGCCACGGCGCAGGCGTTGCATCCTATGCAGAGGGACAAGTCGATCAGCATGCCGAGTCGTTTCTCAGTCATCTTGCATCCCTCCCTATGCCTTCTCGATGTTGTACATGCCGCCGCTGCGCCCGGGCGAGCCGGCGTCGCTGTCGGCGTGGGGGTAGATGACCCCGTCCTCGAGCATCGGGTCGAGCATGGTTTGCAGGTGGACGCCCGCGGCGATGGCGGGATCCCCCTTCGCCAGCGTTCCGTCGATCTCGGCGTCCTGCGCGCCGTACGCATGGTGCCCGTAGCCGTAGGCCACGCCGAACGTGCTGCGCGCGATGCCGGCTCGCACCATGGCCTCTCCGGTCATGACGTCGCCCGTGGGGTTCGTGATGCGTACGGTATCGCCGTCTTTGATGCCAAGCTCGGCCGCGTCGTCCAGGTTGAGCTCCAGGTAGTTCTTCTCGCACAAATCGCGCATGATGGGGCTGTTCGCCTGCATGGAGATGGAACGGAAGCGCGGCTTGTAGTTCGTGGAGCGGAACGGCCATTCCTGCTCGCTGTACACCTCGGCGATGGGGGTGCGGTCGCAGAAGTCCTCGGGCACGTACCGCAGCGCGGCGTCGGGGTGGACGCCCGAATAAGGGTTTTTGTTCAAGGCCTTCTTCTCGCTGTAGTACTGGATCAGGTACTCCTTGGCATAGGCGCTGCGGCCGTTTTTCTGGCTCGTTTCGATGGGCCAGAAGCGTCCGCCGCGCGAAAGCACGTTGAGGACCTTCGGCCATTCCTCGGGCGTGACGGCCTCCTTCCAGGCGGCGGGAAGCTCGTCGAGCGCCTGCAGTTTCACATCCTCGTCGCGCACGTCGGCCACGGGCTCCTCGGCGAAGGCCAGGTTCGCCACGGCCTTCAGGAAGAAGTCGGCCGCATCGTTGAGCGGGTAGGACGTGCCGTCCGTCGCCTCTATGGCGTTGTCTCCGAACCCGGGCATATCGCACGCCTTCGCCACGTCGACGCAGAACGCCTCGAAGCTGGCGAAGCGCCCGTCGGACAGCTCGATGGTGCTGGGCTGCTTGGCTTGCCAGCGCACGGTGTTGCCCTTGCCGCGCCAGTAGCCCTCCTGCGTCACCAGGCCGAAGCTCTCGAACGGCGTGGTGTCGGGCACGATGTAGTCGGCGAGCTGCGCGTGCTCGCCGATGAAGGCGTCGCAGGCGATGTGCAGCGGCACGACGGAGGTGTCCTTGAGCTTTTCGATCACGCTGTCGCGCAACGCGCCCGAAGACGCCTGGATGGTGTTCGTCATCCAGGACACGAGGATCTTCGCCTGGTAAGGGTACTCGTTCACGATGGACACGAGCGCCTGGTTGTCGGAAGTGGAAGGAACGTTGAGCCAGGGGAGCTTGGGCTTCGGGTCCTTCTCGCCCGCCGCGACGCGGGCCTTGTACTCGTCGGTTTGCGAGAACAGCTTCTGGGTGCGGCAGATGTACGTGGCGTTCTTGGCGGACACGGCCGGCTTGCCCTTGACGGTGGCCAGCTTGTAGCGATCGCCGTCGGTCGTGGTCTTCGAGCCGATACGGTAGCAGTTGCAGCCGCCGGTCATCTGCGCGGAGCCGATAAGGCCGTTGAGGGCCGGATAGGCCAGCACGCCGGTGGTGCCGTTGGCCGTTGCGGAACCGCCGAAGCCGAGGCGCGCGGACGCCTTGGTGCCGTGCGAGACGAACTCTTTGGCGATGCGCTCCATGGTGGCGACAGAGGTGCCGGTGATCTCGGCGTACTCGTCCAGGGTGTGCTCGAACGCGTTGTCTTTCAGGAACAGGAAGCTGCTGCGCACCTTCACGCCGTTCACTTCGCCTTCGTACTCGAACTGCGCGGCGTCGCTCTGCGTGTGGATGGCGGGCTGCCCGGTGGCCTGGTCGATGACGACGTAGTACGGCACCGGTGTGGTGGCCTTCGGATCGGCAGGAGGCTCTTCGAGCCCTGCGTCGGCCGCCCGCATGAGCTTGCGGTAGTTCGGGTGGTTCTCGTCGACGATGACGAGGTGGCTCGCGTTCGTGTAGGAGGCGAAGCCGCCCGCGAACGCGCTTTGGTAGTTCGGATAGGAAAGGAACGTGGCGTTGTACGTTTTGTCTTCGAGTATCTTCCGTACGATGCCCAGCGCAAACGCGGCGTTCGTCGCCGTTTTGATGGGCACCCAGGTGATGCCCTTGGCGGTGGGGGTGACGCATCCGTTGCCCAGCACGGGGTCCACCACATCGATGGTGCACTCGCCGGTTTGCAGGCGGTCGAGGGTGCGTTTGGCGATTCCCTGGAAGCTCTTGCCGTTCGATCCGGGGAACGCGCCCATGAACAGGACGTACTCGCCTTCCTCAAGGTCGGGTTGGGTATTGTTCGAAGCGGTCTCTGCCAGCGCACGCGCTGTTTGGGAGCCGCCTCAAGTGGAGCCGTGGCCGTATTGGTTCAGGGAGCCGAAGCAGTTGGTGAACCTGGTTCCGATGGTCGTGCGTCCGTCGCCGCGTCCGCCCAGCATGACGAACTGGTTCGACACGGGGCCCAGGTCGGGCTGCGCGGGGTTCAGGGGCGTCTCGGTATCGTGCAGCGCCTTGAAGCCCTCGACCTCGCGGTCCTCGCCCGCGTCGGCGAACAGCTTGCCGCCTTCGGTCACTTCCTTGATGAGCTCGTCCCAGCCGATGGCCTTCCACTTGCCCTCGCCGCGCTTGCCCGCGCGCTTGAGGGGCGCGGTGATGCGGTTGGGCTGCGCGTACACGTCCTGCGTGGCTTGGCCGCGTCCGCACACGGTTCCACGGGTGAGGTTGCCCTTGCCGGATGCGAATCCCATGGACTGATACGCCTCGCTGAGCGGCTCGTCGAAGTCCAGATAAGGGTACGCGCAGCTGGGATGGTAGGGGTTGCCTCCCACCGATATGAGCCGTCCCGATGCGCGATCCAGCTTGAGCCGGTTGCCGCACGAGCTGTAGCAGCCCAAGCACGCGCTGTAGCGCACGACCACGTCGTCGTTGATGTCGAGCTTGCCCGTCTCCGGGTCGACGGTGGCCTCGATGGGTTGGCCGTGTTTCTGCTCGGGAAACGCGGCATCTTCGGCATGCGCCTTGTGTGGTTGGCCGGCGATCCCCACGCCGGCAATCGAAAGGGCTCCCAGGCCGCCTGCGGCCTTTAGGAAGCTCCTGCGATCCAGGTTGATGCTTGCCATACTCCCTCCTTCTTCTCCTCCGGTGAACCGGTCGACCGCGCGAATGCGCCCGACCTTCTCGCCATCATCTCCGGCGCAGGGTGCGGGCGCATCACCACGTTGCCGTAAAACATGCCCAAACGGTCTTCATAGGCATAGTCATGATGTGACTATTTTCCTTTTTCCGCAGGTGGGGGAGGCGAGGCTTCAGCCACTTTTCCCTTGGTTTGCGGTACCATGGAACGGGGGGAGGGATCGCTCGGCGATCCCCGGATCTGTCTTGGGGGACAACCGCATGGTTCAGTATCTTGCAGAACATATGAGGGTGTATCGGAGGCAGGCGATAGGGTTCGCCTTCTTCTTGGCTTGGAACTACTACTCGTTCTTCTCGTGCGGGCTCGTTCCTATTATCCATGTGGTTAGAAGCAGTGAGCGCGTGTGGGTGTGGGCGGGGTTGTTCATCGCCATCGGCTCCATCGTGGCCATGCTTGCTTCTGCCAGGACGTCGCTCGCCGGCAAGAAGGCCTGCGGATTCGCGGCGGCATTTCTTGCCGCCGGTGGCACCGCGGTTATTTGGACGAGCTTTTTCAGCGTGGCGACCTACCAGGCGGTGTCGGCCGTGGGCGGCATGATAGCGGGCATGGGCTTTGCGTTGATGGCGTTGGTGTGGGGCGATCGAATGAGCAGGTACAACGAGGCGGCCATCGAGTTTTCGGCTCCGGCCTCCTTCATCCTGTCGTTTTTCATCTATTTCGCGCTGCTCGCGCTCAAAGGGCCCGCGTCAATGGCGGCGGACGCCCTGCTCCCCGTTCTTTCGATGTACTTTGCGTTCCGCACTGCCGAAGTGGCTCACGGCGGGGACGAGGGGATTGCCGACGTGGACCGGCGGGTGCATGGGCGCGAACTCGTCCATGCGCTGGCGGGTATCGTGACGCTGTGCCTGCTGTTTGCCATGCTGTGGTTCCAGTTCGCCTATTTCAGGCTGCTCTCCACGCCCGATGTGGTGGGCGATCGGTTTATGCATTACCTCGTGCCGTTCTCGTGCTCGTCCGTGCTCTCCATAATCGCCCTGCTGTCGTGCATAAAATTGTCGCGCCATTTGAACTTCACGCTCATGTTCCGATGGGGCCTGCCCTTTCTGCTGCTGAGCTATGCGCTGCTGTACTACAACTACGACGACGAGGTGCAGAGGATCGTGGCGTACACGGTGAACTTCATCGGCATGTTCGGTGTGCAGTTCAGCTTCTGGATTGCGGCACCGAAATACGTGCGACGCTCTCGCATCCCGGCGTACGTCCTGTTCGGAGCCATGTTCGCCGCCGAAGGCGTTGGCATCTTCTTGGGAACGGGTTACGGTCTCATCGTCATCGACGGCGTGACTGCAACGAACGTGATGAACGAATCGCTGCTGTTCTTCGTGGCGGTGCTGCTGGTGGCCATGGTGGTGGGCTTCAACCCGCGGTGGTCGTTTTTCCGCATGAGCCCGCGTTGGAAGGTTCGCGAGGACGAGGCCGACGGCGAGGCTGCGGGCGGCACGTCGACCGCCGACGACATCAACGCCCTGTTCGCGCAGCAAGCCGAGGAGCTGCGCGCGGCCTACGGCCTGTCGAACCGCGAGACGGAGGTGGCGGAGCTGCTTTTGGCGGGACGCAGCCGACCTTACATCCGCGACGAACTGGTTATATCGCTGAACACCGTGCACGCGCACGCGCGCAACATCTACGCCAAGTGCGGCGTGCATTCGCAGCAGGAGTTCATGGACTTGTTGCGTCCCGTGGCGAAGCGGGACGAGCCCGAGGCGTGATGGGCCGCTAGCCGTACTTCTCGATCAGGTCGATGACCTGCTGCTTGGAATGCAGGTCGGTTTTCTCCAGGATGCGGCGGATGTGGGTGCGCACCGTGCTCTCGGACACGAACAGGGCCTCGGCGATGACCTTGGCCGAGCGCCCGCGCGCCAGATAGGGCAGCACCTCGGCCTCGCGGCGGGTGAGGCCGTAGTCTTCGGCTATGGCGGCGTACAGGTCTTGGTCGGCGTCGTCTTCCGCAGGGAGGGCGGCGGGAGGGGGCGCGGCGGCCGGTTTCGGCGCGTCGGCGCCTGCGGCGCGCTCGCCGGCTTCGGCCGCGCCGCCGGCGATCGGCTCCGGCGCCATGCCGTGCGCTGCTCCGCCGTCGAGCGCCGCAGGCTTCTCGCCGGCCTCCTCGGCGCTCCCCGCGGTTCCGGCCAAGCGCCGCTTGCGGCGCAGCGTGTTGAACAGCCCCAGCATGACCAGCACGTACAGCGCGCCTATGGACACGCCCACGATGAGCGCCGACGGCTTGCCGGGCACGAGCGTGATGAGGAAGCCGATGCCCATGCCCACCAGGCGCAGCAGCACGGACAGCGAGCGCACGATGCCGCCCACTATGTAGCCCGATACGGCGAAGTCGTAGGAGCAGGCCACCACGAGCGACCAGATGATGACGTCGAACAGCCCGTAGCTGGCGCTCATGATGATGTTGAGCGCCACCGGGTTCGTCTCCCAGAAAAACGGCAGCACGGCGAACAGCACCACGATAACGGGCACGATCACGCGGTACGCCATGTCCAGGTTGATGCGCGTGCGCGCGTACAGCACCAGCCCCACGAGCGCCGCGGCCACCACGAGGTTGGCCACGAGCGGCGCCAGGTGCGCCTCGTTCACCGAACCCACCGAAAACACGGTGAGCTCCCACACGAAGCCGAACAGGCACGACAGCACCAAGCTGGCCACTATCAAGCTGACGAGCGAGCCCAGGGCGGCAAGCGAGCGCTTCGATCCCCCCGAAGCCGCGGCGCGGCCGTCCGGCTTCTCGGCGCGGCACCGCAGCAGGCACGCGTACGCCGCCAAAGGCAGCGGCACCATGAGCGCGATGGCGGGCACGCCCAGGTTCTCGGTCGCCAGCGACACGGCCAGAAACAGCGCCGCCGTGAGCAGGAAGGCCACCGGCAGGTAGAACGACGTGCGCGCGGGGTGCATGCGGCCGTAGCAGTCGGCCCAGCTGCCCCAGAAGAAGCCGTACCCCACTCCCGCGAGCACGGCCCCGCCCAAAAGCAGCGGCAGCAGCGCCCCGCCGCCCACGCGGCCCGCGGCGAACACCAGCAGCAATCCCACGATCACGAGCGCCGGCATGGGCCAAGAGGGCATGCGGTCGATGCGCACGGGGTCGTTCTCCACCCAGGCGGCCACGGCCAGCATGGCGGTCATGTTGGCCACGAACGACACGATAACCACGAGCGATTCGTATTCCGGCGTGTCGGCGGCGCCCGACAGCAGGATGGAGCTGCGGAACGTGAGCATGCTGCAGGCCCAGAAGAACGCCATGCCCACATGGCGCAGGCGCATCGTCTTCCACACCATGCGCATGCTGCGTCGTTCGTGTGCGACGGACAACGAAACCCCCATCTCGTGTGACGGCCGACGCGAGGGCGGAGCCCGTCTCCGCTCCGCCCTCGCGTCGGCATAGTTCTTTATCAAATCGTCTAGCAGGGGAAACGCGCAAATCATCAATTATTGATGACAATCGTTTCCCTCTGCGCACCTACGATGGCGACAACGAAGAAAGGAATCGGCTCTCGTGAACGCGACATCGAACATGGTACTCGCATTATCGCTCATTGCGCCGCTGTTTTCATCTCTGACCGAGGCAGAATACGGCGACGCATGCCGAAACCCGGCGTGGCGGGACGTGCGCGGGGCGGCGGAGCCGCTCGCCCGCGACGCCGTCGAGCGCGCTCTGGCCCTGCCGGCATGGCAGGTGCGCTCCACGTTGCAGAACGACGTGCTCCTGCCCGGCATGCCGCTGGCGGCGCTGCCGGTGGAGTCGCTCTACAAGCCGTGGTCCGCCGCTCCCGGCAACGCCTTCGGCGCCCAGCGCGGCCTGTACCTCGGGGACTCCGCGCAGCACATCCAGGCGGTATGCGCGGCGCTCGAACTCGACGTGCCCGAGCGCTACGCGGCCATGCCCGACCATCTATCGCTGCTGCTGGACCTGCTGGCCCTGTTCGTGGAGAGCGGCAACGCGCAGGCAGCGGCGGATCTGGCGGCCGACCACTTCGATTGGCTGGGCGACTACGACGTCGCGCTGGCCCGCAAGGCCGCCGACGCGGCGCGCGCCGACGCGCTCGACCCCGTCCGTCGCGCCGCGCTCGAGGAGGGCATCGCCCATCTGCGGGCCCTCGTCGCGCTGACGGACGCGCTCGTTCGGTCGGTCGTTTCGAACGAGGAGCGAGGGGCGTTCGCGTTGTCGTCCTGAGCGAAGGCGGCGCAGCCGCCGAAATCGAAGGATCTCGCGCGGCGGCAGGAAGCGATGGAGCTGCCGCCGCGCGAGATCCTTCGACCGCCGCACGCAGGGCGCTTTGCCCAAAAGGGCGCCCGGCGCGGAAGGCACGAAGGAAAGCAAGCTCGACAGGAAGAGGAAAGGGAGGAACGGGATGTTCGAAGACGTTTCAAGGCGAACGTTTCTGAAGGGGACCGCCGCCACGGCAGCCCTCGCCGCCGCGGGGTCGCTCTCGCTGGGCGCATGGCGCGACCAGGCGCAGGCGGCCGAAGCCGGCGGCATGTCCGGCGAGGTGCGGCAGGCTCCGTCGCTGTGCAACGGCTGCTCCAGCAAGTGCGGCCTCGTGGCCACCACGGTGGGCGGCAAGCTGTACACGCTCAAGGGCAACGAGACGCATCCGTACTCGAAGGGGCGCATCTGCGGGCGCGGCCACGGCCTGGCCCAGATGGCCTATTCCGACGAGCGCGTCACGCAGCCGCTGCGCCGCAAGGACAACGGCGAGTTCGAGCCCATCGACTGGGACACGGCCTTCAAGGAGATCGGCGAGAAGGTCAAGGGCATCGTGGCGAAGAGCGGCCCCGAGTCGCTGGCCATCATCCAGGACCCGCGCCCGTCGGGCAAGTACTACTCCAAGCGCTTCATGAACGCGCTGGGCTCGCCGAACGTGTACGCGCACTCCTCGTCGTGCAACCTGTCGAAGGAGAGCGCCTACATGCAAACCATGGGCGCGTCGAACTACTCCACCGACTTCGGCAACGCGAAGATGGTCATGTTCATCGGCCGCAGCTACGGCGACGGCATCCGCCCCTCGTCCGTGCAGAGCCTCGCGTCGGCCAAGGAGGCCGGCACGCGCATCGTGAGCGTCGACCCGCGCCTCAACAACTCCGGCATCTTCTCCAGCGACTGGGTGCCCATCAACCCCGGCACCGACCTGGCCTTCATCATGGCCCTGTGCAACGTGCTCATCGAAGAGGACCTCTACGACCACGAGTTCGTCGAGCAGAACACCGTCGGCTTCGACGAGTTCGCCGCGCAGGCTCAGGAGTACACGCCGGAATGGGCCGCCAAGATCACCGACGTGCCCGCCGAGCGCATCCAGGAGCTGGCGCGCGCCCTGGCGAAGGCCGCTCCGGCCGCTTCCATCGAGTCGGGTTGGCGCGCCGTCATCGGCTGCTCGTACCAGAACTCGTTCGAGACGGCCCGCGCCGCCTCGGCCGTGAACGCGCTCTTGGGCTCCTACGGAGCCAAGGGCGGCGCGCTGCTCACGTCGTCCCCGTCGGCCGGCAAGCTCACCGACGCCCGCTTCGCCGACCCGGCCAAGCCCGAGGCCAAGCGCGTGGGCAACAAGGAGTACCCGCTCGCCCTCGACAGCGCCGGCACGAACCTGGCCGCGCTCAAGGCGGCGCTCGACGGCTCCATGAAGGGCCTGTTCTTCTACAACAGCAACGCCGCGAAGGGCTACGCGCAGCCGAAGACCTGGACCGAGGCGCTGCAGAAGACCGACCTCGTCGTGACCATCGACGTGCAGATGTCCGAGACGGCGCTGCAGTCCGACTACGTGCTGCCCGAGGTCACGTACCTGGAGCGCTTGGAGCTGCCCGAGTTCATCGGCGGCAAGAAGCACTTCGTGGGCATGCGCACCGCGGCCATCGACAAGGTGCTGCCGGATGCCAAGACGTGCGACGAGATCTTCAACGGCCTGGCCGAGGCCTGCGGCGTGGGCGAGTACTTCCAGTTCACCGCAGAGGACCTGGCAACCGCGCAGCTGGCCACCGTGGGCGTGGACATCGACGTCATGAAGAAGGACGGTGTGGTTGAGCTGCCCGACCCGAACTTCAAGTACGGCGTGCCGAAGTTCAAGACCCCGTCCGGCAAGTTCGAGTTCTCCACCGAGGCCGTGGGCGCCGCCGGCCTGAACCCGGTCATCGGCTACATCCCGCGCAAGGTCACGCCGAAGGACGGCGAGTTCTACATCGTGGGCGGCAAGCAGGGCATCCACTCCCACACCATGACGCAGAACATCGAATGCCTCAACGCCATCTCGCGCGAGTACCACATGGAGCGCCTCTGGATATCCGCTCAGGACGCCGAGAAGCTGGGCGTGCAGACGGGCGACACGGTGGAGGTGGCGTCGAGCGAGCACACCGGCCAGGTGGAGGCCCGCGTCACGCAGCGCCTCAAGCCCGGCGTGGTGTTCCTGCCCACGCACTACGGCGGCGACTCGCCGGTGCAGACGCGCGCGTACCAGTACGGCATCGCGCTCACGGATTTCATCCCGTTCGACATGGAACCGGGCACCGGATCCATGATGAGCCAGGAGGTTGCGGTTACGGTGAAGAAGGTGGAGGCATAACATGGCACGCTACGGAATGCTGATCAACACGAAGAAGTGCGTGGGCTGCTTCGCCTGCCGCCTGGCCTGCCAGGCGAAGAACCACCTGGAGCCCACCGAGGCCTTCATCAAGTTCCACGAGCTCGAGACGGGCGAGTTCCCCAACGTGTACAACGAGATCGTGCCCACCCAGTGCCAGCACTGCGAGGACGCGCCCTGCGCGGCGGTGTGCCCGACGCACGCCACGTACATCACGGACTCCGGCGTGGTATTGGTCGACCCGGAGAAGTGCATCGGCTGCAAGTACTGCATGGCCGCATGCCCCTACGGCGCCCGCATCGTGCAGGAATCGACCGGCGTGGTGGAGAAGTGCCGCTTCTGCTACGAGAACGGCGAGCCGGGCAATCCGCCCGCCTGCGTGGGGACGTGCATATCCGGCGCCCGCGTGTTCGGCGACCTGGACGACCCCGAAAGCGACGTCTCGCAGGCTATCGCGAAGTACCATGCGCAGCCGCTCGCAAGCAACCTGACCGAGTCCAAGATCTACTACGTGAGGTGATGAAACCATGGTATGGGGACCTTTGATTGCATGGTATTTGTTTCTGGCCGGCGCTTCGGCCGGGGCGTTCCTGACGGCTGCGTTCGTCGAGGCCAAGTATCCCGACAGCGTGAAGATGCGCGTGGCGGGCCGCATCATCGCGCCCGTGTTCGTGGGCATCGGCCTGCTCATGCTCATGATCGACGCCGAGGCCGGCCTGCACAACCCGCTGCGCTTCTTCTGGCTCGTGTCTAACCCGGGGTCGGTCATGACGCTGGGCGTGTACTTCATCTGCATCTACATGCCGGTGACGCTGGCGGCCGCCATCCTCGAGATACTGAAGAAGAAGGTGCCGAAGTGGCTCACGTGGATCGGCATCGTATTCGCGTTCGCCGTGGCGGCCTACACCGGCTTCCTGCTGGGCGTGGTTAAGGCGTACCCGCTGTGGAACAACGCCGTCCTGCCCATCCTGTTCGTGGTGTCGGCGCTGTCGGCGGGCCTTGCGGCCACGTCGCTCGTGGGCCTCGTCACCGACCGCGAGCGCTTCGAGCACATGTGGCTCATCAAGAAGTCGCACGTCATCCTCTCGGCTATCGAGATGGTGGTGCTGTTCACCATGCTCGTCATCGTGAGCGCCGGCAGCTTCGAGGGTGCGGCGTCGGTGCACTCCCTGATAGCGGGGCAGTACGCTCCGGCGTTCTGGGGCGGCATCGTGATCTTGGGCCTGGTGGCGCCGTTCCTCATCGAGGGCTATCCGGTGTTCATCGCCAAGCGGGTGGAAACGTCCACCACGTCGCTGGTGGTGAGCCTCATCGGCGAGGCGGGCGTGCTCGTAGGCGGCTTCCTGCTGCGCCTGCTGGTCATACTGTCCGCGTTGCCCGTGCTGTTCCTTTAGCGTAACGTTTCCCACGCCCCGCCTGCGATCGCAGGCGGAGGCGCTTCGGCGGCCCGACCCCCTTCGACGCCGCCTTTGCTCGACGGGCGCCACGTGTCCCCTCCCCTTACCGTGGCGCCCGGCTTCTTTTCCGCACTCCTCATGGAGTGCTTTTCGATATTGGATCGGTCGTATTGTTTTCGCAGGTGAACGGTAGGTTCTTTCTCGTTTTCCCGTCAAAACCGATACGGAAGATCAACGTTTCGCATGCGGTCGCGGCCAAGCGCTAAGGTAAGGAGGCGCGCGGTCCGCAAGCCGGGCGGACGGGCGAGCGGGCTTCCGGCCCGCGCCCGATAGGGCCGGCGGCCGCGGGTCTGCGCGGCGCCGAGCGCGCCGTTCGCGTTCAACCTGAGGAAAGAGGTGCAAGCATGGAGGATTCAGCCTCTCCGCACTGGGGCATGGTCATCGACCTGGCGAAATGCGTCGGGTGCGACTCGTGCACGGTGGCGTGCAAGGCCGAGAACCGCACGCCGCCGGGCGTGTCGTACAACGTGGTGCTGGAACAGGAGGCGGGCACGTACCCCAACATGCGCATCGAAGTGCTTCCGCGCCCCTGCATGCAGTGCGAGAACCCGCCGTGCGTGGCCGTGTGCCCCGTGCAGGCCACGTACCGCGGCGAGGACGGCATCGTGGTGATCGACGCCGACCGCTGCATCGGCTGCAAGTACTGCATCGCCGCCTGCCCGTACGGCGCACGCTCGGCCGACGAAGGCGAGAGCTACGCCGGCGAGATGCAGGCGGCCGACCAGGTGGTCGTGCCCGAGTACGGCGTGGACCGGGGCGTGCGCGGCAAGTACCGCGCCACGTACGGCACCGTGCGCAAGTGCACGTTCTGCGCGCACCGCATCGTGGAAGGCGAGGCCCCGGCCTGCTGCGAGACGTGCGTCGGCGATGCGCGCTACTTCGGCGATCTGGCCGATCCGGCGTCGAAGGTCGCCCGCATGGCCGCTTCGCCCCGCGCGTTCCGCCTGAAGGAAGAGCTGGGTACCCAACCGTCCGTCTACTATTTGAGGTGATCGCCATGGCACGCACGCAAGCGAAAAGGCGCCCGTTCGGCGTCGAGCCGTTCTCCCGCCGGGCAACCGTCGTCTGGGCGGTTGTCGTGGTCGCCCTCTTGGCGGCCGGCGGCTTCTTCATGTTCGACCGGTTGGCGAACGGCCTGTCGATGGCCGGTGCGACCAATGCCGTGCCCTGGGGTTTGTGGGTTGCGGTCTACATCTGGTTCTCGGGCCTGGCGGGCGGGTTGTACCTCGTGTCGGCGCTCGTCTACCTGCTGCGCCTCCCGCGCTTCGCGCCCATCGCGCGGCTCGCGTTGGGCGGCAGCATCGTGTCGCTTGTCGTGTCGATGATCTTCATCGGCATCGACCTGGGCGCCATCAGGCATTCGCTGGGAACGCTGCTGTTCTTCCATTGGTCCTCGCCCTTGGCGTGGGAGATCAAGGCCTATATCTTCTTCATGGTCGTCGCCATCGCGCAGTTCGCGCTCGTGCTGTACAACGACCGCGGGGCTCGCGCGGCGGTCGCCGGCGCAGCCGACGGGCGGAAGGCCGACACGCATCGCGGCAACGTGAACCTGGTCGTTCGCGTGCTGGCGGGCGTGGGCGTGGCCACGTCGTTCGTGGGGCCTCCGGGCGGCACGGGCATGTTCTTCGCCGCCGTGAAGACGCGGGGGCTGTGGGAGGGCGGCATCACCTCGGTGCTGTTCTACGTCATGGCCGTGGTGACGGCGGCGGCGTTCCTCATCGTGGCCTATCGGCTGCTGTGCCGCCTGCGCGGCGCCCGCCCCGACGAGGCGGCGTGCACCGGCCTCGCGCGCGTGCTCGCGGCCTCGCTGTTCGCGCTCGCCCTCTGCGTGTTCTTCCAGCTGGCGCCCGCGCTGCTCTCCGACGATCCCCGAATCGCCGACGCGGTGGCGGTCATGACGGGCGGGTACCTGGCGCCGCTGTTCTGGATCGGCGAGATCGGCCTCGGCCTCGTCGTTCCGGCCGTGCTGCTGGCCCTGGGCGCCGCGCGGCGCTCGCCGGGCATGGTGACAGCCGCGTCCCTGTCGGTCATGGCGGGCATCCTCGCGTTGCGCTACGTGCTGGTGGTGGCCGGCTTTTCCGTTCCGCTGCTGGCGGGCATGGCGCCGCCGGTGTACGTGCCGAGCTTGGGCGAGGTTATGGTGGCGCTGTTCGTGCTTGGATTGGGCGTGGCCCTGTACGGGCTGGCCGTGCGCTTTCTGCCGCTGGAGGCCATGGGCCCCGGCGAAGGCGTGATGGAGAAGACGGCGATAGCCGGCAACGCGGCGGTCTTCGCCGGACCGGTTGGCAACGAGAAGGAGGCCGCACGATGAGCGAGCATACCGAAACCACGTCCGCAAGCCGCGAGGCCGCCGCGTCTCCGCACGGCGCCGACGCGTCCGCGCGCACGGCGTTCGGCACGCCGTCGCGCAGGGCGGTCGTGGGCGCGAGCGCCGCGGTGGCCCTGAGCGCGCTGGCGGGCGGCGCGGGCTTGGGCGCCTACATGGCTGCGAACGACCCGCTGACCGACGCCCCGCACGGCCGGGGGCAGGCGTCCGGCGCTTACGGCGCCGACGACGTGGTGCTGTCCATGTGCAACAACTGCAACACCTACTGCACCATCAAGGTGCGCGTGACCGACGCCGCCGAGGGCACCGACGCGGCGGAGGGAGCCACGGCGCTCGTGCGCAAGATCTCCGGCAACCCCTACTCGCCGCTCAACTCGCAGCCCTACGCGCCCGTGCCCTACGGCACCGCGCCCGCCGACGCGCTCGCGCCCGACGGCTCCATGGCCGTGAAGGGCCGCGCGGCCAACGGCGGCATGATCTGCCTCAAGGGCCAGGCGGGCATCCAGCTCGTTCACGACGCGCTGCGCGTCACCCAGCCGCTGCGCCGCGTGGGCGAGCGCGGCTCCGACGAGTGGGAGACGGTGTCGTGGGACGAGGCCGTCGACGAGATCGTGAACGGCTCGCCGTCGCTCGGCACGCCGGGCGTGGCCGCGTGGTGGGCCTACGCGCCGAAGAAGGACGTGGAAGCCGACGTCGCCCTGGTGGAGGCCGGCGAGATGACGAAGGAGGCGTTCGCGCAGAAGTGGGGCGACAAGCTCATCGACGTGGAGCATCCCGACCTGGGGCCGAAGTCCAACCTGTTCTGCAGCTGCGGCGGCGACCGCATGTTCCTCATCGGCGACCGCTTCACGCAGAAGTGCTTCGGCTCGGTGAACAACTTCAACCACGGCGGCGTGTGCGGCATGACCGGCGTGATGGGCAACGCGCGCACGCACCCCACCACGGGGCACAAGCGCATGTACGCCGATATCGACCACTGCGAATGCCTCATCATCTGGGGCACCGAGCCCATGACCGCGAACAAGGGGCCGACCTGGCTTGCGCCGCGCCTGTCGGTGGCGCGCGAGCGGGGCATGAAGCTTATCGTGGTGGACCCCCGCCAAGGCCGCAGCGCCTCGAAGGCCGACGTGTGGCTGCCGGTCGTTCCCGGCCACGATGCGGACCTCGCGTTCGCCATGGCCTCGTGGATCGTGCAGAACAAGCGCTACGACGAGGCCTACCTGCGCGCGCCCGGCAAGAAGGCTGCGGCCGCCTTGGGCGAGCCCACCTGGTCCGACGCCACGCACCTGGTGGCCGTCGACCTGCCGAACAGGCCCGTGGTCACGGCGAAGCTGCTCGGGCGCACGGGCGAGGGCGGGCTTGCCGACGACGCGCGGTTCGTGTTCGCGGGCGGCGAGCTCGTGGCGGCCGACGAGCTCGACGGTCCCGCCGACCTCGAGGTGGACGACGTGGTGGACGTGAAGGGCAAGCCCACGCGGGTGGTGAGCGTGTTCGCGCTTCTCAAGGAGCGCTTGGACGAGCGTACGATCGAGGAGTACGCCGCCGCGGCCGGCATCGACGTGGCCGACGTGGTGGACGTGGCGCGCGAGTTCACCTCGCACGGCAAGCGCGCCTGCGTCATGAGCTACCGCGGTCCCGCCATGCACGCGAACGGCTTCGACGCCGTGCGCGCCGTCTCGTACCTCAACTTCCTCATAGGCAACCACGACTGGAAGGGCGGGCATATCGCCGCAGCCGCGAAGTTCGCCCCCTACACGGGGCGCTACGACCTGCAGTCCGTGCCGAACGCGCACGAGGGCTGGGGCATTCCCATCACGCGTCAGAAGACGGAATACGAGAAGACAAGCTACTTCAAGCAGGACGGCTACCCGGCGCCGCGTCCGTGGTACCCGTTGCCGGGCAACCTCTCGCACGAGATCGTGCCCACGCTGCGCGCCGGCTACGTGTACGACCACCTGGGCGCGCTGTTCATCCACCGCCATTCGCTCGTCGACTCCACGCCCGGCGGCGACCGTTTGGCCGACGTGCTGTGCGACACGGACAAGATCAACCTCTTGGTGTCGTTCGACGTGGAGGTGGGCGACACGTCCCGCTACGCCGACTTCGTGCTGCCCGACCGCACCTATCTGGAGCGGTTCAGCCAGGAGCCCATCTACCCGAACCAGCAGTACCAGCTCATCCAGTTCGGCCAGCCCGCCGTGCGCGCCTACGAGGGCCCGCGATCGGTGGAGGACGTCTACCTGGAGATCATGGAGCGGCTCGGCCTGCCGGGCGTGGGCGAGGGCGCCGTGCCGAAGGGCAAGAAGGACAGCGGCCAGACGGCTTCGCTTTCGAGCGAGGAGGACTACTGGCTGAAGATGGCCGCGAACATCGCCTACGCCGGCGAGCCGGTGCCCGACGCCGATGCCGAGGAGCTGGCCCTGTTCGAGCGCGTGCGCGCTCGCGCCTTGGGCGACGCGTTCGACCTCGACGCGTGGAAGGCGGCCGTGGACGAGGACGAGTGGCCGAAGGTGGTTTACGTGCTCAACCGCGGCGGCCGGTTCGGGTCGGCCGACCCCGCGAAGGACGACGGCTACGAGGGCGACCTCATCAAAACGCGCTACGCCGGCTTGTGCGCGTTCTACGACCCGAAGACGGCGTCCACGAAAAACGCCCTTACCGGGAAGAACTTCGACGGCATGGCCGCGGCGGCCCCGGTGGCCTACGCCGACGGCTCGGCTTTCGAGGCTCCGGCAGAGCGCCCGCTCGCCTTCGTCAACTGGAAGGCGCGCACCAACGGCACGCACCGCACCATCGCCTCGCCCTGGCTGCGCGAGACGGGCACCGAGAACTTCGTGTGGATGTGCCCGGCCGACGCTGCGGCGCGCGGCCTGGCCAACGGCGACGCCGTGGAGGTGGCGGGCCCGATGGGCTCTGAATCGGGCCATGTGCGCGTGACCGAGGGCATCCGCCCCGGCGTGGTGGGCTGCAACTTCTCGTTCGGGCAGACGGGGTACCGGGCCCGCCCCCTCGTCGTCGACGGCGAGGTGCTGGCGCCGGCGCCCGACTACCTGGAGGAATCCGGCGTGCTCGACGGCGACGTTCCCGGCGAGCAGAAGAGCGGCTATGCCGGAGGCCGCGGACGCGGCTTCATCATGAACGAGCTGCTGCCCGACGACCCCACCGTCCAGGGAGGCGGCGGCGTGTGCGACCCGGTGGGCGGCGGCTCCGCGCAGCTCGACCTGTTCGTGGAGGTGCGCAAGGCCTGATCGTTCTCGGGGCGGCCCTCCGCCTTCCCTGCCGCGCGCTTCGGCGGCCGGTTCCCGCGACATGTCGCCGGGACCGGCCGCCTTTTCTTTGGCACCCCTCTTGCGACCGTGCTCGCTCTCCCCAGGCGCAACAACGTCCCGCCCCTCCAAGCGCGCCTGCTCCCGTCGGCGCGGGGCCGCGCTCTCGGTTCCAAGAGGGCTCCGCGGTCATGTGGAGTTCGTTTGAACGGCGAAATTTCTCGAAGATACGGGGTATTTTCACTTCGCTATACTTGAAGGAAACGAGACGAGAAAGCGCGCTTCCAGCGCGCGCAACCACGGGGGTGAGACGGCATGACGGCGCTTCGCGGCGAAGCTTTGATGCGGCACGATGCCGCAGAACCCGTGCAGGCAGGCATGTGGAGGGGGTTCCTCTGATGACGGCCTTCCCCCTGCGTCGCGCCGAGGCGACGACGTCCCGTTCGAACATGCTGTGGTAAGCGGCAGCTTTCTTCGAACCCCACCAATCTTTCCAACCGCATAGGGCCCGCAAGGCCGTTGGCGCACGACGCGATCGAGCATCCGCGCAGGCGAACCGCCGCGCGTTCCGTTCGATCGCCGTTCGAAGGCGCCTACGCACGCATTGTCGGCGCCTGATCTTCCCGAAGAAAGGCAGTGACCAAGTTTTGAAAGCAGAACAACCGGTGGCCGCGCAGCAGCACAAGGCCACGCGCAAGGAGCTCACCATCATCGGCGTCGTGCTGGCCGGCGCGTTCCTCGCCATCTTGAACCAGACCGTCCTGTCCCCGGCGCTGCCGAAGCTCATGGAGACGTTCGACATCACGGCCGGCACGGCGCAGTGGGTGACGTCCATCTATTTGCTGGTGAACGGAATCATGGTTCCCATCAGCGGGTTTCTTATCGACCGGTTCCCCACGCGCAAGCTCTTCTTCGCGTCCATGCTCGCGTTCATCGTGGGCACGGCGCTCTGCGCGGTGGCTCCGTCGTTCCCCGTGCTCATCGTGGGGCGCGTTTTGCAGGCGGCCGGAGCGGGCGTGCAGCTGCCGCTCGTGGCCGTGGTTCCCATGCTCATCTTCCCGCCCGAGAAGCGCGGCACGGCCATGGGCATGTCCGGCATCGTCATGAGCTGCGCGCCGGCCGCCGGCCCCGTGGTGGCGGGCGGCATCATCGACGCCATGGGATGGCGCGCCATGTTCGGCGCCATGCTGCCGCTGGCCGTGATCGTGCTGGTGGCGAGCTTCTTCTTGCTGTCGAACGTGGGCGAGCTCAAGCGGCCGCACCTCGACGTGCCCTCCATCCTGCTGTCCACGGTGGCGTTCGGCGGCTTGCTGTACGGGTTCTCCAGCGCGAGCACGCTGGGGTGGGGAAGCCCCCTGGTCGTCTTGCCCATCATCGTGGGCGTGGTCGCGCTCGTGTGGTTCGTGCGGCGCCAGCTGCATATCGACGAGCCGCTGCTGCAGCTGCGCGTGCTGAAGCGCCCGACGTTCGCCTACTCGGCCATCATCGTCACGGTCATCAACTCGGCGCTTTCCGTGGGAAGCGTCATCCTGCCCATCTACCTGCAGAACGTGCTGGGGTTGACGGCGTTCGAAACCGGCATCCTCATGACGCCGGGCGCGGTGTGCACCATCTTCCTGAGCCCCATAAGCGGCATGCTGTTCGACAAGTTCGGGCCGCGCGTCATCGCGGTTGTGGGCCTGACCGGGCTGTTCGGTTCCATGTTGGCGCTCGCGTTCGTGGGGTCGACCACGGCCATCTGGTACTTGGTGTGCGCCTACGTCATTCAGTCGTCGGGTTTGACGCTGGCCAACATGCCCATCACCACCTGGGGCCTCAACTCGCTTGAGAACGACCAGATAGCACACGGCAACGCCATCTCCAACACCGGCCGCCAGGTGGGCGGCGCCATCTCCACGGCGCTCATTGTCACCATCATGACGATGGTGACGGCGGCCAACGCCGAAGCCGGCCCCGTGCAGTCCACCGCCGTCGGCATCGACGTGGCCTACGGCGTTTCGGCCGCCATCGCCGCCGTGGCGCTCGTGCTCGCCCTGCTGAAAGTGCACAACCGCCGCAAGCCGGAGCAGCGCGGCGCGGCGAGCATCGAGCTGGTGCCTGATTCGACGGTGGCCGACGACGAGGTCGCGGCGCACCTTGCCGAAGCGACGCCGGCGTCGAAAACCGCACGTGTCGGCGAAACCGCGCGAGGCGCCCAGCCGCCCGTCGCGCACGAGACCCCCGAGGGAGCAGCCTTATGAAGCAACCGGTGAAAGACATCATGGAGCAGGAGGCCTACACCTGCCGCTACGACCAGACGCTCGGCGAGGTCGTGCAGATATTCAGCGAGAAGGGCACGAGCGGCATCACGGTGGTGGACGAGGACGACCGGGTGGTGGGCTTCATCAGCGACGGCGACATCATGAAGGCCGTGGCCGAGCAGAAAACGCGTTCCATCTTCAGCGGCTACTCCACCATGCTGCTGTACGACAACGAGTCGTTCGAGGACAAGGCGCGCGCCCTCAAAGACCGCAACGTCATGGAGCTGGCCACGAAGAAGGTGCTGTGCGTGCTGCCCGACCAGTCCATCGGCAGCGTGGCCGACATCCTGGGCAAGCGCAAGTACAAGAAGATACCCGTGGTCGACGAGCAGGGCGTGCTGGTGGGCGTGGTGCGTCGCGCCACTATCACGCGCTACATCTTCCGGCTGCTGTTCGGCGAGGGGGACTAGGGCGCTCGCGCTCCTTCCCGTCCTCCTTCCTTACGGTTCCACGATGTTGAAGAAGAAGTCGAACGCGACCAGGTGCTCGGTGAGCTTGGCTATGATTTGCTGGTCGCCTTCGACGGCGATCGAAGCGGCTTGCGCGTCGGCATCGCGGTTGAGGATGGCGAACATGCCCAACCGCGGCATCATGAGCGTGGCGTCGGCGTCCGCCGCCTGCGCGCCCCGCTCGTACAGCACGACGCCCGAGCGCACGGTGAGCAGGTACGGGTCCTCGTCGGTGAACGCCAGATTCACGGTGAGGTTCAGGTTCTCGGCCGCGTTCGCGTCCAGCAGGATGCCCAGGTAGTCCAGCATCATGGCGGGCGTCATGGCACGCTGGATGTCCGAGCTGCCGGTTGCCTGGTACTTCGGATCGGCGTCCACGCCGTCGCGCAGCTCCTTCGCACCGGTGAGGTAGGCGTTGCGCCAGGGGCCCGATTCCGCCTGGAAGCCCAGCTGCTCCAGCGCGTCGGCGCACAGCAGGCGGGCGGCTCGGTTGCCGGGGTCGGCGAACACCACGAGGTTCGTCACCTCGGCCACCCATTGGTACGCGCCCGCTTCGAAGTCCTGCGCGGCTTTCGCCAGCACCGCGTCCACGTCGCCGAAGTACTCCACGAACTTCTTGGCCGACTCCGCCGGGGGCAGGGCGGCCAGATGCACGGGGTTCGCATCGTACCAGCCCATGTACTTCTGGTACACGGCCTTCGCGTTGTGCGACACCGTGCCGTAGTACTGGCGCGTGTACCAGTTCTTCTCCAGCGCCGCGGGCAGCGCGATCATATGGGCTATCTCAGTGGACGTGTAGCCTTGGTTCACGTACATGAGCGTTTGGTCGGCGATGAACTTGTACATAGCGGCGGTGTCCGTGAGGTAGTCGCGGATGAAGTCCGCGCCCCAATGCGGCCAGTTGTGCGCCTGGAACGTGACCTGGGCCTCGCTGCCGTAGCGCGCGAGCGTTTCCATGAGGTAGTTCGCCCAGGCGTTGCCGTCGCGTACTTCCGCGCCGCGCAGGGTGTACAGGTTGTGCAGCGTGGCCGTGCAGTTCTCGGCAACCCACAGCGCCCGGTAGCCGGGGAACCACGTGTTCATCTCGGCCGGAGCCTCGGTGCCGGGCGTCATCTGGAACTCCATGTCCACGCCGTCGACGGTGCGCGTCTCGCCCGTCGTCGTGACGATGTCGTTCGGCGCGAGGTAGGAGACGGTGCCCGTGGACTGCCCCATGCCGATGCCGATGGACAGCTTGCCGGTGGGCGAGGCTTCCAGGAATGTGCCGTACTGGTAGCCCGCGCGGCGCCCCATGGCGTTGCCGGCGTACACGTTCTCGGCCACGGCGTGCTCGGCGAAGCCCTGCGGCACGATGATGGGGATGGCGCGCGCGGCCACCTCCTCCTCGGACACGATGCCCTTGATGCCGCCGTAGTGGTCCACGTGGGGGTGGCTCATCACGATGCCCGTCACCGGGCGCTCGCCCAGGTTGTCGGTGACCAGCTGGAACGCCGCGCGCGAGCACTCGCAGCTCATGAGCGGGTCGAACACGATCCAGCCCGTGTCGCCGCGGACGAAAGTGATGTTCGTCATGTCGTAGCCGCGCACCTGGTAGATGCCGTCCACGACCTCGAACAGGCCGTAGAGGTGGTTGATCTGGGCGTTGCGCCAGAGGCTGGGGTTGGCGGTGTCGGGTGCGTCGGCAGGGCCGGTGCCGTCTGCGTCGGATGCGGCGCTCGTTTCGTCCACGTCGCCGGCGTTGCCCGCGCCGTCGAGGAACGCGTAGGCCTTCTGGCTCCACACCACCTTGCCGTCTTCGCCGGTGATCTCCAGCGTATCGGGTGCGGCGATGAGTCCGCGCGAGGCGAACTCGCGCTCGGTCTCGTCGGAGAAGTCGAGCAGGGCGTACACGCCCTCGTTGGCTTCGGCGGTGGCGTCGGTCGCGGGCTTCACGTCGGCGTTCAGGCTGTCGAGCGCGGCTTTGCCGGCGGATGCGTCGCCGGTGCCGGTTCCGGCTCCTGCGACGGTGCAGCCGCACAGGGCGCTTCCCGCGGCCACGAGCGCGCCGGTGGCGAACGCCCCGGTCACGAAGGTGCGGCGATCGAGCGCGTGGGGATGTCGGGTCATGATGGGCCTTTCTCTCGAGGGGGACAAAAGGTGCCGGGCGCTTCGGCGTTACCGTCGGGCGGCGCGTCGATCGTTGCGCGTTGCCGGTTGGTTTCGGCGTGCGCAGGCGAAAGCCGCTGCCGTGCACGCGATGAGCGCGGCAGCGCCGATGCCGGCGAACGGGACGAGCGGCAGGGGGTCGCCCGTTGCCGCGAGGGCGCTGCCGCCCTGCGCAGGCCCGGCGTTGTCGGGAGGGGCGGGAGCCGGATCGGGCTCGACGGGCGCGCTTGCGAGCGTGAACGAGCGCCCGAGGCAGTAGGGTGCCCCCATGTCGATCCATACGCCGTTCTCGGAGCGCTCTCGCGCGAACGTCACCACGATCCGGTACATGCCCTCGTTCAAGCCGCCGGTGGCCAACAGCGCCTCGAAAGGATGCGCCGACCAGGTTCCGTCGGCCACTTCGACGATGCCGCCGTCGCTCAGCGATTCGATGCGCCACGAGGAAGGTCGCAGCCGCGCGGCGCCCCAGGCGTGGTCGGCTTCGACGTTGGCTCCTTCGGCCGAGAACACGATGGGGTCGCCGGGCGCGAACGTCTGCCCGTCGACGACGCCGACGATAGAGCAAAGGGACTCGTCCGCAGTCTCGCTCGGCGCGGAATTCTTCGTGGTGACGCGGATCACGCAATCCTTGTAGGGCATGGTCGTGGAAAGCGTCACCAACCCATGTTCGTCTGCGCACAGGTTGAACCCGTCGGCGGTCAAAAGCGTGTCCAGCACGTTGCCGCGGTGATCCATCAGATCGAGGCTCTCGAACGAATCGCCGGCGTTCAGGATGATGGAGAGCTTGTCGGACGAGCGGCGATGCGAGCCCGATGCTATGTCGTTGCCGTTGTCGTCGCGCACCGTTATGCTGGCGTCGGGCTGCTGCTCTATGCCAATGGTGTGGCTTTGCGAGCTCGATCCCGTGAGCATGACCAGCATGGGCTGGTCGTACAGGTTCTTGTCGTAGTGGTAGGGGCTCGTGTTCGCGTTTTTAACGCGGTTGGACAACTCGTGGCTGCTCTGGTTCAGCGTGTAGTTCGTCAGGTTTGCCACGTAGTCGTAGGTGAAGCACCAGCTGCCCACCATGCCGGGATGGTCGAAGTGCTCGCTCATGTCATGGGTCTTGTCGGCTGGGTACCATTTCTGGATGAGCGCGGTAGTCGAGGAAGGCGGCAGCAAGCTCGCGTCCATATCCCCATAGCCGGTCAGGTACGAAAACAGGTCGTGTCCGCCCGACAGCGCGTAAGACTGCGGATTGACAAGCGTCGCGAAATCGCCCGCACCTTCTACGAGCCTGTAGTTCGAGTCGTACGTCGAGACCAGATTGTACCAATCCTGGTTCATGGTGGAGTAATCCCAATAGTTGGTGCCGCGGGGTGTGGGCATGGTGTCGCGCTCGTAGACGATGAGGTCGCGGTGAACAAGCGCGCCGTGATCGGTTTTCAGGAGCAGGAAGGGCGTGGAGCCGTTCAGCGCTTTGCCTTGGTAGGCGCTCATGGTATAGCGAGACCAAACGGCGTAAAGGTTCAGGTCGATGGGCCGCGAGAACGCGAGGTAGTGCCCGTACATGTGCGTGGAGCCTCTTTCGGTGTAAGACATATCGACGTCCACGTTGAAGTCGTACGGCCGCATGAGCGTGCCGGCGTAGCGTTCCGCTTGCGCGCCCAGGTCGTTGATGGCCTGCACGGTCTCGTTGATGACCGTCTCCTGCTCGGTAAGGTACTGAGCCGGTGCCTGGCCGTCGGGCGACAGCGAGGCTTGATAGTCCACCCACAGGCGGTTCACGTACGCGAGCTTCGCGAAGGCCTCCATGCACTCGTTGGCCTGCGCGCTGATGGTCGCGAACTTCTGATGCTCGTAGGCTTGGGTCTGGTCGCACACTCCGTTCGCCTCTTTCAGCAGGTACAGCTGCGGGAGCGTGCTGCCAGCCGGGCTCTGCACGCCGTAATTGGGATACGTCTCGCAGCATACGGAAGCCAGCTTCCTGATGTCGCTTGCAAACGAGATGGGGTCGCCCGTTTTGGTGGGGTCGAAGCTGTCGGCGAAGTTCTGCAGGTATCCCTCCATCTTCGTCTTGAAGCCTTCGGCGCCCTGCGTGTCGCCGGACTCCTGCGCTTTGCTGTAGTTTTGCGTCGCATCGAGGAAGTGCTGGTAGTAGTTGTAGGCATCGGTGTATTTCTGGGCCATCTCGGTGAGGGTGCGCCGGTCGTTGGCCCATTGGTCGGTGGAGTACACGGCGCCCAGCTTGAGGATCTCGCTGGTGAGCTGGTCGCCGAGATCCTTGATGTCCTGGTCGACGGCGCCGAGCTGGCTCAATATCTCGTTGCAGAGCTTTTCGATCTCGCGGTCGCCCTTCCCGGAAGGCAGGGTGAGCAGGTCGGCAGCCTTGCTGAATAGGTTGTATCCCGTCTTTTCGGCCGCGTAATCCAAGCTCGACACGATGGCGTCGTCGACGAAGTCGATCGTCTCGTCGGCCAATTTCTCCGTGAGGAATTCGGCGGGGCCGGCGTAGGCGCGGGTCGGTTCGATCGCGGGTTCGCCTGAGTCGATGCGGGGAACGAACGGAAGGAACGCGAGGCAGAACGCGAGCACGCAGGCCAGCGCGCAGCGGCTGTGGCGGGCGAGGGTTCGCGCGCGGTTTCGGCGGAAGATGCGCTCGGTGTCAGACATGGCCGGTCTCCTGACTTTTGGGATTATTCTATAGCACGATACGCGTGTCGGACGTATGAAAACATCGGCCGGTATGAGGGTTTTGCCAAATTTCTTTCGAGTGCTTTGCTATGCTGAGGTGAAACGCAGCACCGAATGCGAGAAGAGGCGATTCGCGTTTATGGAGCAGGAGCCCCCCATCGACAGCGCGCTCATGCTGAGCGAGAAGTTCACGCCTGCGGCGTTGCCCGAGGTGTGCGCGCCGCGCCGCGACCTCATCGACCGTTTCGACGCCGCTGCCGCCCTGCGGTTCGGCTACGTGGGGGCGCCGGCGGGCAGCGGCAAGACCGTCTCGACGCTGCTCTGGCTGAAGGCGCGCAAGCGCAACGTGGTGTGGATCGGCCTCGATCGGTACGACAACGCCCCCACCGTGTTCTTCAAACTGCTGGCCACGGGCCTGTTTTCGGTGCAACCCGAGAACGTGGGCATGCGGCGCGTTCTGACGAGCGCGTCGTTTTCCGCGTCTCCCGTCGAGCACGTCATCATGATGCTCGCCGAGATGCAGCCGCCCGCCGAGCGCTACGCGCTCGTGCTGGACGACGTGCACCTCGTTACGAACCGCGAGATCATGAAGGCGCTGCCGGCCGTGCTCAAGCGGCTGCCCGGCGCGTTCTCCGTGTTCCTGCTGTCGCGCAACGAGCTGCCCGACGAGCTGCGCGGCGTCGTGCGGCAGCCGACGCAGCTTATCGGGGCCGACGACCTGCGCTTCACCGAAGACGAGATACGCCGCTACTTCAAAAGCCTGGGACGTGCGCTCACGGCCGAGGAGTCGCGCGTCGCGTTCGTGGCCACGGAGGGTTGGGCCATCGGCGTTGCCGCTGTGGCCAAAACGGGGCGGATCGACGCGGGCAGCAGCCTCTACCTGTTCGCCAGCTACTTCGAATCGCAGGTGTGGAACGCGTGGGATCCGGCTCTGCGGGATTTCTGCCTGCGCACGTCCGTGGTGGACGAGTTCGACCCGGAGCTGGCGCAGCTGCTGACGGGGCGATCCGACGCCCGCGCCGTCATGGACGAGCTCAACCGCACGAACACGTTCCTCAGCCGCCTGCATGGCGACGCGTACCGCTACCACCACCTGTTCCAAGACTTCCTGCGCGACAAGGCCGCGAGCGAGGGCGTCGATCGAGCGGCGCTGTGCAAGGCGGCCGCGGCGTACTATCGCGAGCATCGCGACTATTCGCGCGCGCTGCGGTTTTGGATGGAAAGCGGCGACTACCGCGGTATCGACGCGTACCTGCTGCTGTTTCTGTTCGAGAACAACCGCGGCAATATCGCCGAGTACGCCGACTTCCTCAACACGTTCTTCGTGGCCGGCATCCCCGAGCGCGCCTTCAAGGAGTGCCCGCCGCTGCACGTTCTGGGGGCGTGGCACGCCTATCTCACCAGCCGCCGCGAGCTGTTCGAGGGCCACATGGACGCGGTGTACCGCAACCTGCCGCGCATCGCCCGCGCCGACTCGCGGTTCATGGAGTACGCGCTTCTGGCGTACAGCGTGGACCATCGCACGAGCATCCTGGAGAAGGTGAAGCACTTCCGCACGTTCGGCCGGTTCATCAAGCGGTTCACGCCCGAGGGGCTGGCCACGAACATCGCGTCGTTCACGCACAACCTGCCCTACATGCACCGCAGCAACCTGGACTACTCCGACCTGGCGCTGGAGAAGAACAGCATGCGGAAGCTGGAGGGCAACTTCTCGCTGCTGCTGGGCCAGGAGTGGCGCTACATCGAGCCGGGCATCCCGGCGTGCTTCGCCTACGAGCGCAACCGGTTGGACGAAGCGCTCGCGGGCATCGAGCGCGCGCGGGCGGCCATGATCCCCGACAACAAGGTGGAGGGCCGGCTGTGCGTGGCCGTCATGCACCAGCAGACGCTCTGGCAGCTGGGCCGCTCGCGCGAGGCCGACGCCGTGTTGGGCGAGCTGGACGACCTGGTGGAGCGCGAGGCGCCGTTCTTCCTGCCGAACCTCAAGGCGCATCGGGCGAAGCTCGCGCTGTTCGACGCCGACAAGCGCGTGGCCCGCGCGTGGCTCGACGAGTTCTTCGTCACCGAGGTCGACCAGGTGGAGCTCTATCGCGTGTCGCAGCATTTCACCACGGCGCGGGCGCATTTGGCGCTGGGCCACGGGGCGGAGGCGCTGCGCGTGCTCGACCTGCTGGATCGGTTCGGCCGGGAATTCAACCGCCCGCTCGACGTGGGCGAGGCGGGCGCGCTCAAGGCGTCGCTTCTGTGGGCGTACGGCAAGAAGGCCGAGGCAGGCGAGGCGCTGTCGGCGGCGCTCGAGGCGCTCGCGCCGTACGGGTTCGTGCGCATCGTGGCCGACGAGGGCGCTTCGGTGGAACCGGTGCTCAAGCGGCTGCTCAAGCAGGTGTCGGCGCCGGAATACGGCGGACCGCTGGAGCGCGCTTACGTGCACGACCTGCTTCTGGCCGCCCATGCCACCGCCCAGCGTCACGCGGGCGTGACGGCGAACATCGCGCCGAAGAAGAAGCCCGTCAAGCTGTCGCGCCAGCAGGCGCTCGTGCTCACGCTGCTTGCGCAGGGCCTTCGCAACGGCGAGATCGTGGCGGAGACGGGTCTGTCGCTGTCCACGGTGAAGAGCCACACGGAGGCCGCCTATCGCAAGCTGGACGTGCACAACGCCATGGACGCCGTGCTAAAGGCGCGCGAGCTGGGGTTGATAGAGTGAACAAGGGACGACGCTAGGTTGTCCCTTGCTTCAGGATGCTGGAAACACTACTCGCTTCTCAGCGCTTCCACCGGGTCTTTGCGGCTGGCGGCGCTCGAGGGGATGAGGCCGGCCAGGAACGTCAGGAACACGCTGATGGCGATGAGGATGATGGCGGCCTGCCAGGGCAGCGAGGCCACGTTCGCCACGTCGAAGTTCGCGTAGACGATGGCGTTGGCGGGTATGCAGGCGAGCGCCGTCACGCCGATGCCGATGACGCCGGCCGTGAAGCCCACGATGATGGTCTCGGCGTTGAACACGCGGCTGATGTCGCCCTTGCTGGCGCCGATGGAGCGCAGGATGCCGATCTCCTTCTTGCGCTCGAGCACGCTGATGTAGGTGATGACGCCGATCATGATGGACGACACCACCAGCGAGATGGCCACGAACGCAACCAGCACGTAGCTGATCATGTTCACGATGTCGGTGACCGAGGACATGAGCGTGCCCACGAAGTCGGTGTACGTGATGACCTTGTCCTCCTGGCCGTCCGCGGTCATGCGGTCGTTGTAGGCGTCGAGGATGTCGATGACCTTCTCTTTGCTCTCGAAGTCGATGGGGTAGATGTCGATGCCGCCCGGCTTGTTGAAGTCGGCGTACCCCAGCTTCTTCAGGTTGTTGTCGTACGAGGCGTCTTCTTTGCCCATCATCGACATCATGAGCTCACCGAGCTCGTCTTCGCTCATGTTCATCTTGAAGGCGTCTTGGAACTTGTCGGGGTCGATGGACATGGCGGAGGCCATGTTGTTGGCCATCTGGTTCATGGATTGCTGCAGGGCCGAGGTGACCTGCGTTTGCAGCTCGCTGGCCATGGCGGTCATGTAGGTGGTCATGGTGGTTTGGACGTAGCCCTGCAGGGCGGTGGCAAGCTGGGCTTGCAGAGCGTCCTGGTCGACCATGCCCTGGATGCCGGCCATGATCTGGGCTTTGATTTCAGGTCGGTCCATCCATTCTTGGGCGGTTGGTGGTTTGGCGCTGGGGTTGTAACTGGGATTGGGGATGACGGGCAGTGACGCGGGATCGGTTTTGTCGTAGTTGGGGTTCTCGATATAAGGGGCGTTGGCGGCATAGAATTTCTGCACCTCGCCCGCATAACCTTGCATCAGGTTGGCCATGAGCGCGCTCACCTTGTCGACGGGCAGGTCGATGTTGAGCGACCCGCCTATCTCCTCCATGTTCGGCGCGGGAGCGGCGGGCATGTTCTGCAGGCTGCCTTGCAGGTTCAGCGCGTTGGACATGTCCACGGACAGCTTGCTCTGGTCGATGGTGAACGCCGCCTGGATGGCGTCGCCGTCGATGGTGAACAGGGAATCCATGTTGAAGCCGCTGTCGCTGTCGTCCTCTTCGCCGAACGGCTTTCCGGTGAACACGTTCGTGTCGGGATGGGCCAGCTGGTCTTTCACGATGGTGCTGTCCGCGGCCTGGTCGATCACGTAGTCGGTGAGCGAGGACGGGTAGTTTATTCCCGAGCTGAGCATGGTGGCCGACGCGCCCTCGGCCGGTTGCACCACGCCTACGATCTTGATGTCCTCGCCGTTCGCCACCAGGTCGCGCATGTAGTTGGTGTCGTCGGTCTTGTCTTTCCACACGCCGAACTCGTCGTCGTGCACGTAGTAGTCGGTCGCCTTCACCAGCTTGAACGTCACGCCCATGATGTCCTCGTACGAGGGGTACTCGATGTCGGTGGGCGTGGTGACCTCTTCCTCGGCCGCGAACTGCTTGACCATGGTGTCGAGTTCGTCGGTGTTGCGCAGCCCCAGCGTGTACAGCATGAGGTCGCTCATGCTGCCGTTGCCGGTGAGCACGACCACGCATTCGTCATGGTTCTCGGGCCAACGGCCGGCCTTCACGTCGTATTGGTATTCGTACAGGCCGGGGTCGCTGGGCATTTCGGAGAACATGTCGGTCGACATGGACATGGACATGAGGCTGTTGGAACTGGTCGTGGAGCCAAGGCCGAGCGCCGAGAACGACTTGTCGGGGTTGACCTGGCGGATCTTCTCGGTGTTCGAGCTGTATATCTGCGGGGCCACGTTGTAGGAGTACTCGATGGCGTTCGTGTACTTGTCGATGTCGCTTTCGCCGCTGTCGAAGTATTCCTTGAGCGAGGCCAGGTCGTTCGAGCCGATGCTCGAGAACATGTTCGTGACCATCTCGACCACGCGCACGGAGTCATCGCCGCCGTTCTTCTCCTCGGACGATCCTTCGGAGCCTCCCGTGCCGCCGGTGGCCGCGCCCAGCATCATGGAGGTCATGTCGAAGCCGGTGCTCTGTATTTGCAGCGGGTACTCCGACAGCGTGTCCTCTTCGACGGACTTGATGTAGTTGTTCACGCCGTTGGCCAAAGCCAGGATGGCCGCGATGCCGATGATGCCGATGGAGCCGGCGAACGCCGTCATGAGCGTGCGGCCCTTCTTCGTCATGAGGTTGTTGAACGACAGCGCCAGCGCGGTGAGAAACGACATGCCCGTCTTGCGCACGGGCTTCTCGCTCTCGTGCATCTCCTGGGCCGTGGGGTCGTAGGGGTTGGAGTCCGAGCGGATGACGCCGTCGGACAGGTTCACGATGCGGTTCGCGTACTGCTCGGCCAGTTCGGGGTTGTGCGTGACCATGATGACCAGGCGGTCTTTGGCTATGTCGGTGAGCAGGTCCATGACCTGCACGCTGGTTTTCGAGTCGAGGGCGCCGGTGGGCTCGTCGGCCAACAGGATCTCGGGGTCGTTGATGAGGGCGCGGGCGATGGCCACGCGCTGCATCTGGCCGCCGGACAGCTGGCTGGGCTTCTTGTCCACGTGCTCGCCCAAACCCACTTCCTCGAGCGCCTTGACGGCCCGCTCGCGGCGCTCCGCGTGCGACACGCCGGACAGCGTGAGCGCCAGCTCCACGTTGGACAGCACCGTTTGGTGCGGGATGAGGTTGTAGCTTTGGAACACGAAGCCGATGCGGTTGTTGCGGTAGGCGTCCCAGTCGCGGTCCTTGTACTGCTCGGTGGATATGCCGTCGATGACGAGGTTGCCCGAGTCGTAGTGGTCGAGGCCTCCCACGATGTTCAGCAGCGTGGTCTTGCCCGACCCGGAGGGGCCGAGTATGGCAACGAACTCGTTGTCGCGGAACGAGATGGACACGTCGTCGAGCGCGACTTGGGTGAACGTGCCGGTGGTGTACGATTTCCGTATATTGAGCAGTTGGAGCATGGAACTGCCTTTCGTTTTCGGCAGTCCGAGGGGCGGGCGATCGGGCGCCGGTGATAACATCTGGTGAACACGCAAGGTACTTACGGTAAACATTTTAGACGTGCCGGATCGGGAGCGAGCGAAGCCGGCGCGAAACCACATAGTTTACAATAGACTGATTTCGGTTTGATTTTGATTTCGGAATGACCGCGAGAGAGATGCTCGCTTACCTTATAATGAAAAGTTCGAATGAAGAAGGGACGACGTTTACGATGAAGGCATCTGCCCGCGCATGGTCACCGGTGAGCTTGGCGCTCTCCTGCGTGCTCGCGTGCATCGCGCTGTGCCTGCATGCCGACAACATCCTGCTTTTCGCGTTCGAGAAGTCCGCCGCCGCGGGGCCGTTCGCCTGCGCGTTTCTGGGGGGAGCGGTGGTGCTGTGCCTGGCCGTTGCCGTGTCGGCGCACGACGACGAGCAGCGCCGTTGGTCCATTGGCGTGGGGTTGGCGAGCGCCGGTGCGGGCGTCGGCTTCGCGCTGTTCCTCGACGCGCTGCCGGCGTTGATGTCGGCCGTGTGCTCGGGCGCGCTTTTGGGCTTCGGGTTGACGTGCTTGCTGCGCCAATGGGGTCGCTACTACCGTTCGTTCACGTTCCAAGGGGCGCTGCTCAGCACGGGGCTGTCCTTTTTGCTGGGTTCGTGCTGGTGGTTCGTGATGATGCACGCCGGGTCGCCGTTCCTGTTCTGCCTGGGGCTGCTTGTGCTGGTGCTGAGCGGCGGCTTGCCGTTGCTGGCCAGCGACATCATGCGCGCCGACGAGATTCGCGCCGGGTTGCGCGACGTCGACGAGAACTGGGTGCCCAGCGTCACCATATGGCAGGTCATGCGGCAGGGATGGGCCGCCGTGGCGGGCCTCATGTTCAATTTCTTCGTCATAGGCCTGACGTTCTGGCCGCTCGCCTCGGGCTTGGGCTTGGGGGTCGTGCCCAAGCCTTTGCCGTACCTGTTGGTCGCGCTGGTGGCGTGGCAGGTGGCGACGCGCGTGCGCGAGGTTTCGGGCGGCATGCTCGAGACGTTCTATCGCGTGGCGCTGCCGGTTGCGGCCACCATCATGCTCGCGGCTCCGGCGCTCGCGGCTGTGTTCCCGACTGCGAACAGCACGGTGCTCTCGGCGCTGTCGTACGTGGGCATCGCCGTGCTCAACGTGCTGGGACTCGTGGTGCTGTTCTGGTCGGCCAAGAGCTCCGAGGTCGGGTTCTCGAAGATGTTCGCGGCCTTCTGCGCGAGCTGCGCGGCAAGCATGGCCTTGGGGATGCTGACGTTCCAACTGCTGGGATCGGACGCTTCGCGCGGCGTAGCCCTGGTGCTGCTGGTGGCGTACCTGGCGGCCGTGCTCGTTGCCGAGGCGTGGCGCTTGGCGAAGCTGCGCCGGGAGGCGGGCTTGGATGCGAGCGCGAACGCGCCGAAGGGCGAGGCGGCATGCGACGACGACGCGCTGGCGGGCGGGGACTGATCACGTCGCACTGCCGGTCGAACACTGACGGCCCGAAAACGTGTTTTGGGGCCGAATTCCGCGTCTTTGGGCCGACGGCGCGTTCGGGTTTCGTTCGAAGGTGCCGAGCGGCGCTTTCGGCGCGGCCCTGCATGCGGCGGGGCCCTGCCTGCGAGGGAGGTGCTTCGCGCGGTTCCTGTGCTGATTTTGGATGACCGCTCGCTCATCGTTTCCCCTTGTCGCGCAGTGGGGGTATCATTGATTTCGACAGTGATGGTTGCCGCGTCGCCGGGTGGCGCACGGCCGACTTCCCGGGAGGAATCATGGACGAGCGCGTGTACGAACTGCTGAACGACCAGATCAACAAGGAGCTGTATTCCGCCTACCTGTATATGTCCTTCGCCGACTACTACGAGGACGAAGGGCTCAAGGGCTTCGCCAATTGGTACATGATCCAGACGGCCGAAGAGCGCGACCACGCCCTGATCTTCCGCAAGTACCTGCTGGACAACGGCTGCTCCGTGAAGCTGAAGGCTATCGACCAGCCCGACAAGACGTTCTCGACCTATCTGGAGCCGCTGGAGGCCGCGCTCGAGCACGAGAAGTATGTCACGTCCCTCATCAACGACATCTACGCCGCCGCCCACGACGCCAGGGACTACCGCACCATGAAGTTTTTGGACTGGTTCATCGAGGAGCAGATGGAGGAAGAGGCGAACGCCGAGGACATGATCACGAAGATGAAGCTGTTCGGCACCGACGCCAAGGCGCTCTACGACTTGGACAAGGAATACCAGGCGCGCGTGTACTCCGTGCCCACGCCGCTCGCAGGGGAGTAGCGCTTCGGGGAGCTTCTCCGGCAGGGGGTCGGCGCCGTTTCGGGCAACAGCCCGGTTTTCAGGCCGATGAAGAAAAGGCCGCAAGCCGTTTCGGGCTTGCGGCCTTTTTGCGCGTGGTGGGCGATAACGGATTCGAACCGCTGACCTTGTGCGTGTAAATCGATAAAAGCCCAGTTCATGTTTTGTTTTTTAGAGTGATTTACGCTTGTGTTGGCTATAGGTAGCGATAGGTAAAACTAGGTAGTTTCGTGCGCGTTGTGTCCTGATTGTGTCCTGGGGCGCAACGCGCATCGAGGGCGCTTCCGGCGGTCAGGCCGGCTCCCTAGGCATCGCTTCGGTGCGCGCATTGAGGCGCGGCCTACACCTCGCAAGGCTTCCGATGCGGTACAATAATTGATGGTGCTTCGTCGCCTGGGCGGCTTCGATCTGATCGGAGACGCTATGGACACCCAAACAATCATTGCGGTATGCGCGCTTCTTACGGTGGTAATCGGGATCGTGAGTTTGGCCAGAAGGGAGTGACGAACGGCCTTGGAAAGCAAAGCAGCCGGGATGCCCGCTAAAGCAAATCCCGGCTTGCAATAACTGAACAAGTGCTGCCCGGATCGGCGGGGCACCGTTCGTCTCGGATTGTACCACACTCGCAGTGACGGTGCAGGGCACTTCACCTTCCCGACAACTCCTCTTGGCACCTCTACGCAAAATCGCCTTGTAGCCGATCGGCTGTGCACCGTATCACCCCTATCGCGCTCGCTGGCGGTTTTCTCGCACCGACGCGAGCGTTCCAGAGGCATTGCGGGGCGCATGGCGGCTTGGAATTGACCTCCAGGGTGCCTGTCCACTTTCCTGCTCAGACGGCCGATTACGAGCGCGGTGTCCGGCACGTGTTCTGGGTATTATTTCGAAAGACGAATCAATCAAAGCAGGTCATCAAGCAGAAAATACTAGATGACCTGCGACGATGTTGGTGGGCGATAACGGATTCGAACCGCTGACCTTGTGCGTGTAAAGCACCTGCGCTCCCGCTGCGCCAATCGCCCTTGATCTGCGCCTTGCGGCGGCAGAGCGTTCATTCTCCCACAGAACGCGGCTTCGTGCAACGCGGCTTGGGCGCGCGTGCTTTGGAAACCGTGCTTTCGTCTCGGCAAAAGGGGGTGCCGAGCCTTGGACGAGGCTGCGTTTCGGTCTGCCGCAAGAGACCCGGGGGCGCTCGGGCGGACGGATCTACCGAGGTGCGTGCGCGTTGCGCGACGCGTTTCGGGAGGGGGCTTGACGGCCGGGCGCGCGAAGAGGCGCGCTCCTTGTCGCGACGGGTTTTCCACCGTGCTTTTTTCGCGGGCGAATTCGCTTTTTATTTTTGCGCCATCAGGCATTTCGATCCCCTCGTTTGATTTCCGTTGGATATGCGCTTGATTCGCGTTGGCCGCGTGCAAGGTCGGGACGGTCGAGGCGTTGGAAACGTGCAAGGTCGGCGCGGTTTCGCGTGGGGTGCGGCAACGGTTCCCGAGCAAGGTTGCGGATGCATACTGGGGGTACGGAATCCCAGATGCGGAGGCAGCGATGAAACGAAGGAAGACGACGATAGCGGGTATCGCCTGCGGCGTGTTGTGCGCGGCATGCGTGTTCGCTTATGTGCAAAGCGTGCGGGGCGACGCGGAAGCCGCCCGCGCGGAGGCGCTCTCCCGTTACGGAGGGGAGCAGGTGGAGGTGTGCGTGGCACGGCGCGACGTGGCTGCGGGCGAGAAAGTGGACGCGGCGGCGATCGAAACGAAGCTGTGGGTGGCCGACCTGCTGCCCGCGGACGCGGCCCGTGCCGCATCGGACGTGGTGGGACGCACGGCCACGTCCTCCATCCTGGCCGGCGAGGTGGTGTCGCTCAAGCGGTTCGGCGAGGCTTCGGCGACGGTGGACGTGCCCGCAGGGCTCGCGGCGCTGAGCGTGCCGGCGAAAACGGTGCAGGCCGTGGGCGGGGCGCTGGCCCCGGGCGCGCGGGCGGACTTGTACGCTTCGGGCGACACGTCCACGGCGGCCGTGGCGCGCGACGTGCTGGTGCTGGCCACGAGCTCGAGCGCCGCGGACGGTGCGGCTTCGGCCGACGTGACGTGGGTGACCGTGGCCGTGGAGCCGGAATCGGTGCAGGAGATCATCGCAGCGTCGCGCAAGGCGGAGCTGTACTTCGCGCTGCCCGCCGCCGACGGCGGGTCGGGCGGTTCCGGGAAAGCGGAAAGCCGGGCGGACGCTGGAGCGGAGGGGTCGCGATGACGTCGTCTGTGGCGCTGTGCGCCGATGCCGAGAGCATCCGGCGACCCGACCTCATCGGGCTCGCGGGCGAGAACCTGGCTCGGCAGGAATGGCTTCGCCTGTTCACGTCGGGCGAGGACGCGCGGCGGTTCCTGCGCGGCGATCGCAGCGTGAGCGAGGCGTGGGTGGCGGGATGCGACGACGTGGAGCCCATCAACCTGGCCGCCGCCCTCAAACGGGATCGCGCCGATTTGCGCGTATGCCTGTTGGCGTTCGAGGGCACGGGATCGCTGATGAGCCGCGCGGCTGCGGCCGGCATCGACGCGTCGCTCACGCGCCAGGCGTTCGTCGACCGCTATGCGCAGATGAAGCGGAAGCACGTGGACGCGACGGGCGAAGGGCCCCGGGGAGGGTTCGTCGCAGGCTCCGAAGGAGCACCCGGCGACGTGCGCTGGCCGCCTTCCGACGGAGGTTTCCAGGGACGTACGCCCGCGCCGCGCCTCGAAAGGGGTTCGAGCGCACACGGCTCGTGGCGGGGGACAGGTGCGGGAGCGGGCGATCTGCGATGCGAAGAAGGCGTGGATGCCGATCGATCCGAGCCGCGTTGCGCCGCGCGCGTCGCGCCGGCCCCGGCTGCAGGGAGACCGGCGGTCGCCGCGAGCCGCCGGGCGTTCGTGCTGCCGGTGGTCAGCGGCAGCGGCGGAGCGGGCAAGAGCACGGTTTCGACGCTATCCGCGCTGTTCGCGCAGGGTTTGGGGTACCGCACGCTGCTGCTCGACTTCGACCTGCGCTTCGGCGACGTGCACGAGCTGTCGGGTGTGCCGAACGCGCTCGGCGTGGACGAGGCCCTGGCTGCGCCAGCCCGCATCGCGTCGCTTGCGCCCGACGGGCTCGTGCCCGCCGTGCTGGCCGCACCGAAGCGGCTCGAAGACGCGGAGGCGGTGGTGCGGGAGGCGCCGCGCCTGCTGGACGAGCTGCAAGGCCGTTTCGACGTCATCGTGGCGAACACGGGGGCCTCGTGGGCCGAGGAGCACGCGCTGCTGCTGGAGCGCTGCTCCAAGGCGCTGTTCCTGGTGGACCAACGGCCGTCGTCGCTGCGCGCGTGCCGGCACGCGCTGGAGCTGTGCGCACGGTGCGGCATCGCCACGGGGCCGTTCCTGTTCGCGGCGAACCGCTGCGCCAAGGGCGCTCCGCTCACGTCCATCGACGTGTCGTGCGCCCTGCGCGGTGCGGCCGCCGTGGAGCTGCGCGAGGGCGGGGGCGAGGTCGAGGAGCTCATGGGCGCCGGGCAACCCCTCGACCTCATCGCCGCGAAGAACGATCTGTGCACGAGTTTGGAGCATGTGCTAGTGGACGTTCTGCCCGGTTGCGAGGGCCGCACGCTGAGCGTGACGGAGCCGAGTGCCGGACGGGCGGAGCGACGGTTCGGCAGGAACCGCCGACGCGGAGGAAGGAGGGGCTAGCCATGTCCCTGTTAGAGCGGGTGCAGCAGGCGGGAAACGGGGTGGGGCCGCGCGACGGGCTGCGGAGTGCTCCCGGGCTCGATGCGTTGAGAGACCAGGTGCAGGCGCTCGTGTCGGCCGATGAAGTGGCGGCCTTGCAGGCCGAGAATCCCGAGCGGGCTCGCAACGAGGTGCGCAGCGCCTGCCGCCGCGTGTTCGAGGGGCCTGATTGGGCCGCCGTCTCGCCGGAGCGCCGTGCGCGCCTCGAAGGAGAGCTCGTCGACGCGGTGTTCGGCTTCGGCCCTTTGGAGGGCCTGCTGGCGGACGACACCGTCACGGAGGTCATGGTGAACGGTCCCCGGAACGTGTTCTTCGAGCGGGACGGACGCCTGTTCCGCAGCGACCGGGCGTTCGACGACGAAGGACAGCTCCGCGCGCTCATCGACCGCGTGCTGGGGCCTTTGGGCCGGCGCATCGACGAATCGTCTCCCATGGTCAATGCCCGTCTTCCACAAGGGCACCGCGTGCACGCCGTCATCCCGCCGCTGGCGCTGGACGGCTCGGCGCTCACCATCAGGAAGTTCGCGCGCCGCGTGATGACCTTGGAGGACATGGAGGCCGGCGGGTCGTTCGACGCGGCCATGCGCACGTTTCTGGTGTGGGCGGTGCGGGCGCGCAAGAGCGTGGCCGTGTCGGGCGGCACGGGCTCGGGCAAGACCACGCTGCTGAACGCGCTGTCGTGCGTCATCCCGCACGAGGAGCGCATCATCACGATTGAGGATTCGGCCGAATTGCGGTTTTTGGAGCACCCGCACGTGGTGCGCCTCGAGGCGCGTTCGCGCAACGCGGAGGGGCTCGGCGAGGTGACCATCCGCGATCTGGTGACGAACGCGTTGCGCATGCGGCCCGACCGCATCGTGGTGGGCGAGTGCCGCGGGGCGGAGGCCCTCGACATGCTGCAGGCCATGAACACCGGTCACGACGGACCGCTCACCACGCTGCATGCGAACTCGCCCGAGGAGTCGGTGGCGCGTCTGACCACGATGGTGCGCTATGGCGCCGATCTGCCTGTGGACGTGATCGAGGCGAACATCGCCAGCGCCATCGACGTGGTGGTGCAGATGGCCCGCGCACTGGACGGCTCGCGGCGCATCGCGGAGATCGTGGCGCTCTCCTTCGATCGCGATAGCCGGCGCTGCGTTGCGGATCCCCTGTTCAAGCGGGGCGAAACGGAGGATTGCGGCCGTTGGTCGGCCGCGCCGTCATGGACGGCCGACCTGCCGGCGCGCGGCTGCGCCGGGCCCGGGGAGGTGGAGGCGTGGATGCGCGCATGCTGCTTGGCGGCCTGAGCCTGGCCCTCGCGTTCGCCGCGGCGACGCTGCTGGCCTCGGGTTTGCGATCCGCCGTGCCGAGCCGTCGCGACGCGGCGTCCGTCGCGTGCGGGCCCGACGCGCCCCGGACCGGGCGTTTGGCGTGGCGGGTGCGCAACGGCTTCGCGCTGACGGCGCCGCTTGCCGAGGCGTTGCTGCGGAGCACGCGCGTGAGGCGGTTCGCCGACGACGCGGTGCGTCTGCTGGCCGAGCGTCGCTACGTCACCACCGAACGCGCGCTGCTCTCATGCGTCGTTGCGGCGTGCGCGGCGCTCGGATTGGCGGCTCTCGCCGCAACGCGGAGCGTCGTCGGCGCTCTTGCCGCCGTGGCCTGCGCGCTGGCGGCGACGGGGTGGCGCGTTCGGTCGCAGTGCGACCGTTGTCGCGAGGGCGTTCGGGACGCGGTGCCCGACGTGCTTCGGTCGATGGGCACGTGCTTCGAGGCGGGCTTGTCGCTGCAGCAGACGCTGTCCCAGGTGGCGTGCGAGACGAGCGGGCCTTTGCGCACCGTGTTCGCGCATGCGGCCCACGTGCTGGAGGCGGGCGGGAGCGCCGAGCAGGCGCTCGAGGACGTCAAGCGGGGCTCCGGCGCTTCCGAGCTCGCGTTCGTCGCCGTGGCGTTGGACGTGCAGCACCAGACAGGCGGCAGCATGAGGCAGGTGCTCGACGCCGCGCGCGATTCGGTGGAGGGAGAGCTCGCCCTCAAGAGGTCGCTCAAGGTGCAGACGGCCCAGGCCCGCCTCTCGGCTCAGGTGGTGAGCGTCATGCCGTTCGCGTTGGTGGCGGTGTTCTCTTTGGTGAGCGAGGACTTCCTGGCGCCGTTCTTCGCCAGTCCGGCCGGGTTCGCGCTGCTGGGGCTGGCCCTGGGCATGCAGGCCGCGGGCGTGGGCATGGTGCGGCGCGTGCTGGCCGTGGGGGCGGCGTCGTGAGCGGGGCCGGCGGATGGGCGGTTTCAGCCTGCGCCTTCGCCGCCGCGGCCGGGACGATCCTCGCCCAGGCCGCGATGCGGGGGCGCCAGGCGGCCGCGCGGCGCCAGGCGGCGTTCGGCCGCGCGGCCGGAGGCGGCGTTGCCGGAGACGATGCGGGCGGATGCGCCGGAGCGGTGGTGCGCTATGCGGTGGGCTTGAGCCGGCGCATGGCGTTCGGGGCGACGCGCCCCGTCGCCCCGCGGGCGCGGCCGCACGTTCGGCGGGACGGGCCGAGCGCCGAGGACTCCGGACGCGCGAGCGCCTGGTTCGCCGCGCATGCGCGGAAAGCGGGGCTCGCTTCCGAGGTGAGCTGGGAGGGCTACCGGGAGAGCCGGGTGCGCATGGCGCTCGCCCTCGCGCTTGGCGGGGCGCTTGCGGGGGCGATGCTGTCGAACGAGCTCGCGCTGTTGCTGGGCGCAACGGGGCTGCTGGCGGGCGCTCTGGCGCCGCGCTGGGCCGTGCGCTCGGTCGAACGGCGTCGTGCCCAGGAGGTTGAGCGCGACCTGTCGGAAATGCTGGAGGTGGTGGCGCTGGGTCTGCGCGGAGGGTTGTCGTTCGACCGCAGCTTCGAGCTGTACGGCATGCACTTCGCCACGCCCCTCGCCCTGGCGTGCGCATCGGCCCGCAGACGGTGGTCGTTGGGGTTGTCCACGCGCGACGAGGCGCTGCGCGAGTTGGCGGCCTCGTACGACTCCGAGGCGCTTGCGCGCGTCGTGGAGAACGCGGTGCGGTCTTTGAGGTTCGGATCGTCGCTGGCCGAGAGCCTCGAAGCGGCGGCGGCCGAGGCGCGTGCCGAGCATCGGGCGCGCATGGAGGAGCGGGCGGCCAAGGCTCCGGTGAAGATGATGATGCCCACGGGCGCCCTCATCCTGCCGGCCATGCTGCTGCTGGTGCTGGGCCCGGTGCTGTTGGAATTGGCGAACGGGTTTTAGGCGGAGCGAGCGGATCGACGGGTGTTTTTCGCGGGATTGCGTCGAGGTTTTTGGAAGCGGCGGTTTTGCCGGTTGATCTGTAGGGCAAGGGCTCTGCCCTTGCCGCTCAACAAGAAGTGTGTTCGCTGGTCCCATGGCAAGGGCAGAGCCCTTGCCCTACGGAAGGCGGCGAGAGGCGCTTGCAATGCGCTTTTCGCTGAGACGGTGCTTTGCGGTTTATACGATCTAGGAGGAAGGGAGTGCGCGATGGAGGTTCGGAAGACGGGCGCGCCCAAAGCGCGCCCGTCTTCCGAACCTCCATCGGCGCGAGCGGTACCGAGCGGCGTGGCCGCGCTGGTCGGCGGCGTGGCGCGTGCGGTTGGCGCGGGCGCGCGGCCAGGGCACGACGGAATACGCCATCTTGGTGGGCGTGCTGGTGGTGATAGCCATTCTGGCCATCGCGGTGTTTCGGCCGAAGCTGCAGGAGCTGTGGGACGCCATTGCGAGCGGCATCAACGGGTTGTGACGGGCATGGACGGCTTGCAGGCGAGGCTATCGCTCGGGTTGTTCGCGTGCCGCATTCGGGGAAAGCCGCGCGCGCCTTGCCGCCGGCGCGCGGCGCGGGCGGTGTCGCTTGCGGCGCGCGGCGGGGAGCACGGCCAGGGAACGGTTGAATTCGCGCTGGTCACAGCTGGGTTGCTTGCCGTGGTCGTGGCGTGCGGGGCGCTCTGGCGCTCGCTTGAGGGCGGCCTGTTCGTGGAGCACGCGCTGACGGTGGCGTCTCACCACGTGCAGGGCGTCGCCCCGGGGGCGGTCGCGGACGTGTTTCTGTATTGACGGAGATCGAAAGGAGGCGGACATGGTCGGGCGGATGTCGCAGGGAATCCCGGCGCTCGGAGCCGGGAGCAGGGAGCGAGGACAGGCGACCGTCGAAGCGGCGGCGCTCGTTCCCGTGCTGTTCGTGGCGCTGCTGCTTCTTCTGCAGCCGGGCATCCTGCTGTACGACCGCATGGTCATGCAGGGCGCGGCGGCGGAGGGCTGCCGGCTGCTCGCCACCAAGACCGGCGCGCTGGGCGACATGGACGGCAGCTGCGAGGCGTTCGTGCGCCATCGGCTGGGGGCGGTGCCGCCACACGACTGCTTCCACGTGCATCGCGGCGGATGCAGCTGGGACGTCGAGCTGGCGGGCGACGAGGGCTCGCAGACGGTGAGCGTGACCGTGGGCAACGACGTGCGGCCATTGCCGCTGCTGGATGCGGGCGCCGCGCTGCTCGGCATGACCGATGCGGCGGGCAACCTGCACCTGGAGGCGACGGCGTCGATGCCGACGCAGCCCGCATGGGTCGACGGGGCCGAGGCGGGGCGCGATCCTGCCGGGTGGATCGGGGCGTGGTTGCGGTGAGGCGGAAGATGATGCCGGCGGCCCGCGTTCCGAAAGCCGCGTCCGGGAACGCGCGGGCGAACCGGTTGCGGCCGCTTTCGCCGGGCCGATGCGGGGGCCGTGCGCGCCAACCGTTCGGGCTGTTCCGCGACGAGGACGGGTTCACCACGGTGGGCGTGGCGCTGGCGCTGCTTGTAACGCTGTCGCTCGTGTTCACGTCGGCGCAGGTGTACCGCGTGAGCTCGGCGTCGGCCGACGTGCAGGACGTGGCCGACGCGGTCGCCCTCGCGGCCGAGAACGAGGTGGCGGAGTTCATGATCGTCGTGCGCGTGTGCGATGCCGTGGCGCTGTCGCTCTCGCTCACGGGCGCGGTGGTCGCCGGCCTGGGCGTGGCGGCGCTGTGCACGCCGGCGACGGCGGGCGCGTCCGGAGTCCTGCTCGATGCGGCTCGCAAGGTGGTGCGGGCGCGCGACGCGTTCGCCGAGAAGGCTGCCGCGGGGCTCAACCGCCTGCAGAAAGCGCTGCCGTTCCTGGCGGCCGCCAACGCGGCGTCGGTGGCGTCGGCGAACAACGGCGGCGCGATGGGCGCGTCGTACCTGGGGCTGGCCGTGCTCGTGCCGGCGGACGGCGAAGAGCTGTCGGTGGGGGCGGTGGAAGGCGCCGAGGACCTGGTCGACCAGGCCGAGCGGGAAGCCGACGACATCAAGCAGGCCGCCGCCGAGGCCGAGGAGGCCGCGCGGGAGGCGGCCGCGTGCAAGGAGCGCGCGTTCCTGCGCGACTGCGGCGACGCGCCGGCGTACTGCATGTACGAGCGCGCGGCGACGCTCGCCGGCATGGCGGGAGCGGACAACCCCCGCTACGCGAGCGTCGACGTCTGGTCGTTCTCCGTGGCGCTCGACCGCGCCCGCGCCTATTACGCGTGCCGGTTGGCTGCCGAGGAGCCCGAGGGGTCTTCCGCGGAGGAGCGCGCCCGCTCGGCCCTGCGCGAGCGCTTCTACCGGTACGCGGCCGCCGAGGTGGAGCGCGGCTACGTGCGCGAGACCGCCGACTCGTTCGAAGCGTTCTTCCCGCATCTGCCGAAGAACACGGCGGAGATGCGCCAGACGAGCCTCTACACGGAGGCGGTCTATCCCGTGACGGCCGACGGAGGCGGGCGGGCGGTCGTGCACGCATGGCCGGGATGCCCCGAGGCGGCGGGCGCGAAGGGGACGGCCTCCATCGCGCAGATGGAAGCCGACGATTGCCCCGCCTGTCCCGCCTGCGGCTTCACGGCCGCCAGCATGGGGAAGGTGGCCGCGGCCTCCACGTCCATCGAGAACGGCTTCGAACACCATTACGAAGCCGTGGCGCAGGCGGCCGACGAGTACCAGAAGGCGCGCGCGAAACTCGACCCGCTCGCGGCCGAGGTGAAGGGCAAGGCGGGCGGTCTGCTGGACCGCTGCCTGGACGTGCTGCGGCGCGCAGGCGGCATGCGCATCGACGCCGCGCCTCCCGGCCGGTTCGGCACGGTGGCCTTCGCGGTGAACACGAACGCGGCCGCAGCCTCCACCGGCTTCGCCAACGGATACGTGCGCGAGGCGGGCGCGCTGGGCGCGCGGGCGGCCGTGTCGGCGGCCACGCTGGTGGCCGAGCCGTCGGACGAGGGGCGAAACGTGGTGTCGTCGCTGCTCGACGGCTTGCGGGGCGAGGGCGGCGCGGCGACGGGCGCGCTCGGCGTGGTGCTGGATTGCTGGTCGGGGCTTTTGGGCGCCTACCTCGAGGGGCAGGACGCCGTGCAAGGCGCCATCGAGCGCGCGGTGGACGCGCTGCCGTTCGCGAGCGCAAGCGGGCTGGGGTCGTGGGCGGCGGGCGCGTTCGGAAAAGCCGCGGAGGCGCTGGGCTTGGAGCCGGCGAAGCTCGACGCGCTGAAGCCGGTGCTGGTGAACACGGCGCACGTGGCCTCGGCCGACGACGCGTCGTTCTCGGCACGCTTCCTCGCCGTGAAGGCGCAGGCCGTGGCGCACCCGCTCGCGTCGACCGACCTGTTCTCGTCGGTGGTCACGGCGGCCGAGGCGGCCGCCGTGGAAGGGGTGGCCGGGCTCGACGGCACCGTCGAGATCGCCTCGGTGCGGCTGTTCGGCGACGACGGTCCGGCCATCCCGATAACCATCGCGTTGCCGCAGGCGGCGAAGGACGCGGCCGCCGATTTCGCAAGCGGGGTGGCCGACGGCGTGCGGGCGGTGTACGCGCAGGTGACGGGGGTGAGGACGTGGGAATGACGTGGAAGCGCGCGCCGTGCGTCCGGGCGGCGCGGAGACGGGGCGCGGCTGAGCGCGGGCAGATGACGGTGGAGCTGGCCGTGGTGTTTCCGGTGCTTGTCGCCGTGGCGGTGATCGCGGTGAACGCGCTGCTGTTCTTCTCCGAATGCGCGGCGTTCGATCGCGTGGCGCGCGAGGCGGTGCGCGTGCACGCCACGTCGCCGGCCTACGGCCAGGGGCTCGAGCAGAGCCGCGCGCAGGTCGCCCAGACGGTGGAGCAGGCATTCGACCGGCCGTTCGAGGCCACGCGCGTGGCGGTGGAGGGAACGGACGGCGGGCACGCCCGGTTCACGGCGACCATCGAGTTCTCGCCGACGCTGTTCGGGATGGGCTTGAAGCCGTCGGTGTTCGGCGTGGCGCTGCCGCCCCTGCAGCATGAGGTGTCGCTCGCGGTCGATCCGTACAAGCCGGGGGTGCTGCTGTGAGCGCGCTTCTCCGCCGCAGGCGTCGGGCGGCGGCCGTTCTGGCGGCGCTGCTCGCGCTGGCGCTTGCGGCGGATGCGGTGCTGAAGGCCGAACGCCCGGGCGTGGCGCACGAAGCGGCGGCCCTGGCGGCGGACGGATGGGACGCGCGCGGGCTCCTCGCGTTCGGCGAAGGGGAAGGGGCGGCGGGGGATGCGAACGACGCGTATGCGGTCGAGCCGCTGCCCGAGGGCTTCGCCGAAGAGGTGATGCCGCTTGACGGGTACGCCGACGTGCGGGTGACGCGGAGCCGGCGCGTGCGTTCGAGGAGGTGCGAAGAGCGCTGTGCGAACGCGGTTGGACGTCGGTGCCCTCGGGCAGCGATGCGGGCGGCTCGTTCGTGAAACGCGCGGGGCCGCGCACGTGGGCCTACGTCGCGTGCGTGCGGACGGGAGAGACGACGAGCGTCGTCGTGCAGTGCGCGGCGACCGATGGGAAAGGACGAGCATGATGGAGAAAGCGGAAGTCGGCACGCGAGACCTCGCGTGCCGGAAGGGGACTGCTTCGAGCGAGAGGCGCGTGGCGAAGAGGGCTCCGGAAGGATTGGGGAGGCGGCGGTCGGAGAAACCGGAGAGGGTCACGGTTTCCGCAAATTCCGAGCAAGCGAAGCGCTTGGAGAAGCGCACGGCGCTCACGCTGGCCACGCGCGGGAGGCGCAAGGCGGCCGGTCTGCTGTTCACCGGGCCGAACGACAAGGCGTTGCTGCTGGTGTCGTGCAACGACGTGCACACGGTGGGCATGCGCCATGCCATCGACGTGGCGTTCGTTGACCGGGCGGGGCTCGTGGTGGAGGCGCACCGCGCCGTGGGGCCCCTGCGCAGGCTGCGCAACGCCAAGGCCGTGGCCGTGGTGGAGCGGTTCGCCTCGTGCGACGCGCCGTGGTTCGCGGTGGGCGACCAGGTCATGATCTCCAGCGGAAGGGAGGCGGCGTTATGAAGACGTGTCCGATATGCCGGGCGCGCACGTTCGACGACGCGGAGGTGTGCTACGGGTGCATGCACCGTTTCGATAGCGAGCCGGTGCGTCGGCCTGCGGTCGAAGAGGACGTTTGGGAGCCCGACGAGGCGGTGACGCGGCCCACGATCGGCGATGCGGCAGCGGGCGAAGAGGCTCTCGGGGAGGAGCGGCATCCTGCTCGCTCCCGTCCGGCCACGCGCCTCGACTTGGTGGAAGCCGCAGGTCGTGCGGAGACGCGTCCGGTGGACGGAAAGGAGCCGGAACGCGAGGGGAAGCACGCCTCGCCGGGCGCCGGGCGGTCGCCCGCGCGAGCGCGGCCCGAGGCGGGTCTTGCGCCGCAGCGTGCCGAGCAGCACCGGGCGAAGGCCGTGCGCTTCGACGACGGTGCGGGGCGGGCGCTGCCGGCGTCTCGCGCGGCTCCGGCCGTGTTCGACGGCGCCGGCTGGATCGTGCGCTTCGAGTTGCCGGGATCCGCCGCCTCTTCGCTCGAGCCGCTCGACGGTGGGACATGCGCGCATGGGGCGGAGGATGGGCGCGACGCGGCAGCGTGCTCCCTGGTCGTCAGCATCTGCCCGATGCGAGCGGACGCGGTGCCCGCCGACGGCGCGTCGGCGCGAGGGGCGAGGACGTTGGAGCTCGGCGGCATGCGGGGTGCAAGGCCGGCAGAGCCCGGCGGCGTGCGAGCCGCGCAGGCCCTCTTCGCCAGTTCTGAGCCGAAGCGGCGCGCCGGGTTCGCGGGCGCGACGCCCGTCGCAGCGGGCGAAGGCGGAAAGTCGTGAGCGCCTCGATGGTCGCTGCATTCGCGGTCGTCGGCGGAGCTCTCGGATGGTTCGCCGTACCCGGTGCGAGCGATGTGCTGCTGCGCCGGGCGTGCGCCCGCGCCGACGCCTGGTGGCGCGACTCGCTGCAAGCCTACCGGGCCTTCAAACGCGAGCACCCCGACGTCGAGCCCTCGAGCTCGGCGCGCGGAGTCGAAGGGGCGGTGGGCATATGGCGCGACGAGGCGTTTTCCGCCGGTCTGGCGGGGTCGCTCACACAGGAGCGGTTGCGATCGCTTGCCTCCGCCGGGTTCAAGGTCGACGGGTTGGCCGCGGCGGGCACCGAAGAGAGTCGCCGCCTGCGTTGCTCGTTTCGGGCGCGCAAGCGGGATCGCGCGCTTTGCGCGCTGGCCCTGGCCGCTGCGGCGGCGACTGCGGCGGCGTTCGTTTCGAATGCGATCGCCGCCGCGTTGCTCGGCCTGTGCGCCGCGGCTATGGCCGTGGCGATGGTGTGCGACGCGCGGGCCCGCATCATCCCGCTCGAAGCGTGCGCGCTCGTCGCGCTGGGGGGCGCGGCCTTTCAGGCGGCGGTGCGGGGGCCGGAAGGCCTTGCCGCCGGGGCGCTGTTCGCGCTCGTCGTGACGGGAGGATGCGCGCTGGCGAACCGCCTGTTGCGCGTGCGCTGTCCCGGCGGTGCCGTGGGGCGCGGGGACGTGCGGTGCATGGGCGCGCTGTCGTTAGCCACCGGCGCCGGCGCGGCGTGCGGCTTCGCGGCGTGCTACGCGCTTGCGGGTCTCGTGGCCCTGGGCGGATGCGCGATGCGCCGGTTGAAGCTGGGCGACGGGATGCCCATGGCGCCGTTCCTGTCGGCCTGGCTGGCTTGCGGGGCGGCGGCGAGCGTGGTGCTGGCGTAAGCGCGTGGCGGCGCTCGTCGCGAAAAACGTGGAAGAGCGGGCCCAAAACGGGGTCCGCGAACATTCAAGAAAGGACTGTCTATCATGAAAAAGGAAAACAACCTGGTGAAATGCAGCAAGCTGAGAGCGCTCGCCGTGCGTGGCGAAGAGGGCGGCGGATCCGAGATCGTGCAGACGGTCATCGTGCTCGGCTTCGCCGTGGGGCTGGGGGCGGCGCTCATGCTGCTGCAGGGCAACATCCAGACGGCCATCACCACGGCCGGCACGAACATCACGGACATGTTCTCGAAGGTGACGTCCGGTGCGGCCAAGTAGGCGGGTCGAACGGGGCGGGAGCGCCGTCGTGGCCGTGGTCGCCATGCCCATCCTGCTCACGTTCCTGTTCGCCGCCATCGACTTGGGGCGCGTCGTGTTTTTGGGTTCCGAGGCGGGCACGGCGGCTCATGCCGTTTGCCGCCGCGTGACGACGCGCCCCGCATCGGCGTCCTCGCCGGACGAGCTGCGCGAGGCCGCGGTGGAGGCGGCTCCGTCGCTCGCCGGCGAGGGGCTGGACCTGTCCATCGACGTTGACGTGGGCGACGTCGAGGAATGCGCGCTCGCGTACCGGCTGTACGACGACGAGGCCGGCTCGTTCCTCTCCCGCACCGTCCGCACGCGCACGCGACCGGTGGAGGCGACGGTCGCCGTGAGCGGCCGCTATCTGACCCCGCTCGGCGCGCTGCTTTCCAAAGGGGCGGGCGAGGCGGCGTTTCGCTGCTCGGCGCAGGCGCGCGGCTCGATCGACGAGACGGCGGAGGGAGCGGGCGCATGAGCGCGCCGCGAAGGCTTCGCACGTTGCGGGCTTTGGAGCGGGGGAGCGAGGTCGTGCAGTCGGTGGTCGCCGTGTCGCTCGTGCTGCTGGCGGTGTTCGCGGTGGTGCAGGTGGGCGGCATGATGCTGTCCATCAGCCGGCTCACGGCCGATCTTTCCCGCGCCTGCCGGCAGATGGACACGGCGGGCCTCGCGCTCGCCGCCGATCGGGAGCGCTTCGTGGCCGAGGAGGTGCTCGGCGCGGCGACGCAGTTGAAGCCCGAGCTGCTGCAGGTTCGAAACGTGAGGATGTCGGCGGCGGTCGAAGAGGGTGCGGGGCAAGCGCCCGGGCAGGGAACAGCTTCGGATGCGGATGCCGGGGTCTTGCAGCGAACGGACGCCGCGCGCGTGTCGTTCGACGTGGCGTACGAGCTGCCCTCCTTGGCGGCGTTTCCCGGGCTCGCCCATCGGACGATCGCGCGGCATGTGGTGTGCGAGCACGTGGAAGGCCGGGTCGTGGAAGTGGGGGTGGGGCCGTGAGCTGCGGGATGACGCGCGTCGCGGCCCCGCATGCTGCGGGGCAGGGCGGCCGGCTGCTCGAGCCGGGCGAGCGCGGATCCATCGCGCCGCTTGCGGTGATGGCGGCGCTTCTGCTGTTCTCCGTACTGGCGTTCTCGGTGGACCAGGGCATCGCCTGCGCGGTGAAGACGGGGCAGGAGAACGCGCTCGATGCGGCGCGCGACGCCTGCTTCGATGCCTCGTTCGCGCTGGCGGCGAAAAACGACGAGGACCCTGGTCTCGCAGTTGCGCGCCGCCTTGCGGAAACGCTGCGCGTGGAGGGCTTCCCGGGGGAGGTCGACGTGTGGTTTTACGAAGTGCCGAAAGAGGACCTGCCGGCTTCGCGGCGCGTTTGGGGCATCGCGGTGCAGGTGCGGGATCAAGCGCCCACGGTGTTCGCGCGCGGGTTCGGCGTCGCGTCGCTGCCGGTGGCGTCGAAGCGCGTGGTGGTGGCCGAGCCGTTCGCCGGGTCGGAGGTGTGGCGCCCCGACGTTGCGGGCGGCGAGACGTTCGAGCTGCGTGCAGGCGCCGAGGTGTCGGCTTTGGTGCGAGCGAGGCTCGCGCGCCTTGACGAATGCCCAATCGAATTGGAGCGCGAGGTGCGCGCCGCCGTCGCGGCGGCGAGCGGGGCGCCCGAGAAGGAGGAACCATGATCATGCAACGAGCAAGGGAGCGGGCGGGTGGCGCGTCCGGCTACGCCAGCCGCGAGAGCGCGGGCCCGGCGACGGGCGGCGCGTTGGGTTCTGCGACCGAACGGCAGGAGCGGCCCCGCCGATCGCGCGGATCTTCCGCCGCGCGCGAGGTGCAGGATCCGCAAAAGGCGAAGAGCTTGGCCGCCGTTGCGGCGGTGTCGGTCGCGGTGGCCCTGGTAGCTGCTGCATACGGGACGTGGGCGGCCCTGTCCGCGCAGGCGACGGTGGCCGCCGCGGGTGCCGACGCCCAGCCGACGCTGGTCGCGGCCGCCGACGTACGCGCAGGAGACGTGCTCGCGGCGTCGTCGTTCGAAGTGCGTTCGATCCCGCGCAGCCTGCGCGTGCAGACGGCGCTCGGGGCCGACGCCCTCGAGGGAGGCGCGTCGTTGCTCGGCCAGCGAGCGCTCGTAGACATGCCCACGGGCACGCAGGTCACGCCTGCGGCCGTTTCGGGCCGTGCCGACGGTGCGCGCCTGTCGGCGGTGCTCGCGGCCGGCCGGCAGGCCGTCACCGTGGCCGTCGATGCCGAGTCGGGGCTCGCCGGGCAGCTGCGTCCGTCCGACCGCGTGCGGGTGGTGGCCCTGGAAGGCGCGGCGTCTGGAGAGGTCCTCCTGGCAACGATCTGCGACGACGTGCGCGTCGTTTCGCTCGACGGCGACCGGGTGGGCGAAAGCGGGACGTACGCGTCCGTGACGCTGGAGGTGACGCCTGATGAGGCCGACGCCGTTCGGGCCGCGCAATGGGCGGGGAAGGTGAGCCTCGTGCTCATGCCCGCGTTCGCGGAACCCGCGCAGGAAGACGCCTCGCCGGATACGGCGGCGGACGGCGCGAACGAAGCGGAGGAGGCCGTCGATGGATAGGACGCTCGAGCGCGCGCTCAAAGCGGCCGTGCGCGACGAGGTGGCCGCGAAGCTGGGCGGCGGTGCAGCGGGGCCCGACCAGGTGAAGGCGTTCGTGGTCGAGGCGGTCGAGACGTTGCGGCTCGACTACGGCGCGCATCTGGAGCCGGCTGAGGCGGACGCGCTCTGCCGCGCGATCGTCGACGACTTCCTCTACTACGGCCCGCTCCAGCCGCTGCTTGAAGACGGAACCATCACCGAGGTGATGGTGAACGGCGGCGGCGTCGACCTTGCCGATCCGGCGCTGTCCTATTTGCCCCCTATCGTGTACGTGGAGCGGGCGGGCAAGCTGGAGTACCGTCCCGACGTCGCGTTCGACGATGCGGGGCACGTGCGTCGGATCATCGACAAGATAGCGGAGCAAGCGGGCGTTCGCTGCGACGAGGCGCATGCCATGGGGTGCGCCATGCTGCCGGGGGGCCGGGCGCGCGCCACGTACGTCGTGCCTCCGCTCGCCCCCGACGGACCGGCGCTCAACCTGCGCATGTTCAAGGAAGACCTCATGAGCATGGGCGACTTGGAGCGGGCCGGCGCACTCACGGCCGCCATGTCGGATTTCCTGCGTTCGGCCGTGGCGGCGCGCTGCCCCATTGTCATATCGGGCGGCACCGGATCGGGCAAAACCACGCTTCTCAACGCGCTTTCCGAGTTCATTTCCCCTGGCGAGCGCGTGATCACCTTGGAGGACACGCCCGAGTTGCGGCTACGCACGCCGCACACGGAGCGCATGCAGACACGCGAGGCGAACGTGGAGGGCGAGGGGGCGGTGGGCATGCGCGAGCTGGTGGCCATAGCGCTCAGGCGTCGTCCCGACCGCATCATCGTGGGCGAGTGCCGAGGCGCGGAGGCCTACGACATGCTGCAGGCCATGCAGACCGACCACCCCGGTTCCATGACCACCGTGCATGCGAACGACCCTGGCAACGCCATCAGCCGCCTGCGCACCATGGTGGGCTACGCGGACGGCGACCTGAACCGCGAGGTCATCATGCAACAGATAGCCGAGTCGCTGTGCGGTGGGCTCGTCGTGCATGTCGAGCGCCTGCAGGACGGGAGCCGGCGGGTCACGAGCATCGTGGCCGTCGACCCGTTGCCCGAGGGCGGAACGGTCATACCGCGCGCCGAGCTGTTCGCCTTCGATGTGGAAGGGGTGGACGACGACGGGTGGGTGATGGGCGCGTGGCGGGCGCGCGGCATCCAGCCGCAGCACATCAAGGAGCGCATGAGGGCCGCGGGCGTCTGGTACGACCCGGAATGGTTCTTTTCGACGTGACGCCGGGCGGGTGGTTGGCGATCAGAGGAGGAACGATGGTGTACATAACGGTATCGACCGCCATCGCGGCGGCATGCGCCTTCCTTGCGGCGAAGGTGCTGGCCTTCATCAGGGAAGGTCGGCTGGAGCAGCGCAGGCGCGAAGCGCTCGTCGGCTCGAGGGGGCAGGCCGGGCGACAGGAGACGGGCGCCCGATCGGAGGGCAGGTCCCAGGCGGGCATCGAGCGCGACACGCCGCTCGCCAAGCGTCTGCACGCTGCCGGCATTGGCATGGCTCCCCGCCGGTGGATCGCGCTCGTTGCCGGTGCGAGCGCGGCGACGGGGTTTTGCCTTGCGGCGGCAAGCGGCATCGCGGCGCTCGGACCGGTGGCAGCGGCGGCGATTCTCGTTGCGGCTCGGTTGCTGGTGCGCCGACGCTCGCGCACGCGAAGCGACCTGCTCGACGTCCAGCTCGCCCATGCGCTTCCGCAGATCGCGGCCGGCCTGCGCGGCTCGCTCACGCTTGAGCGGGCGCTGCGCGTCGCCCTCGTGCATATGGACGACCCGCTGCGCGGCGAGGTGGCGCACGTGCTGGCCGACGCGACGTACGGCATGCCCTTGCACGAGGCCCTCGAGGCGATGGCGCGGCGTACCCAAAGCGCGGACGTGAAGACGCTCGCCTCCGCGACCAGGATGCGCCAGGGGAGCGGCGGCAGCGTGGCAGCTGCCCTGGCCATGATCTCGTCCCGCGTGAACGCCCGCTTGAAAGCGGCGCGCGAGCTCAAGGTCGAGGTGGCCGGAACGCGTTTGGCCAAGTGGTTCGTCGCGGGTGCCATGCCCGTCATATTTTTCGTCATGTACGCGACGAACGCCGATTTCGCCCGGTTCTATGCGACGGAGCCGCTCGGCTGGGCCGTGCTCGGCATCGCGGCGGTCATGGAGGCGGCCGGCCTTGCGATGGCGCATGCGGTCACGTCGCTCGATCGGCGATAGCGACGGCGCGCAAACGGAAAGCGAAGGGGATTCAGATGGAAGGTTCGTGGCTGGCGATCATCGTGCTTCTGGCGTTCGGGTGCGCGGCGGGGTGCGTCGCCTACGAGGGGCTGGTGAGGCGGTACGCGCCGCCGCGCGTCGAGCGAGCGGCGGGTTCCGCTGCAGGGGCTTCGCCGGCACGCGGGGGCGCGCCGGTGAAACCGGTTCCGCGGCGCATCGCGGTGCGCCCACGCGTTTCCTCGCTGCGGCCGGACGGCGCATCGAGCGGGTGCTCCCCATGACGCGAGCCGACGGCGATTCCTACCGCACCCTGATCATGCGGGCCGGCTGGCGCCTCGAACCTGAGACATGGCGCGCCGCGCGCATCGTTTCGGCTGCCGGATGCGGGGCGTTGGCGTGTGCGTCCTCCCTGACGATGGGCGGTGCTACGCCGACGGTGGCATGTGCGGCAACGGCGGTGGCGGCCGTTGCCGGCTGGACGGCGCCGCGCATCGTGCTCGCGCGCGCCATCGCGCGTCGACGCCGGCTGGTCGAGGCGCAGCTTCCCGACGCCATGGAGCTTCTGGGTATAGCCATCGCGGCCGGGTCGCCCGTGGAGCAATGCTTCCGCGAAGTCGCCCAGAACCTGGAACAGCCTCTTGCGGACGAGTTCGAGGCGGTGGACCGCGAGGTGAACCTGCTGGGGCATTCCCGCGAGCAGGCGCTCGACCATCTGGCTGCCCGCTGCGAGAGCCGGGACGTCTCGGCTTTTGTGGCGCAGCTCGCGCAGGCGGTGAGCCAGGGCTCGTCCATCGCCGAAGGCCTGTCGTCCCAAGTCGCCCTCGCGCGTGAAACGGCGCAGGCGGCGGCGCTCGAGCGCATCCGCAAGATGCCCACGAAGCTGGACGTGATCCTGTCGTTCTGCTTCCTGCCTCCGACGATCGCGCTCGTCGTGGTGCCGACGGTGGTGGATCTGCTGAAGTTTTTGAACGACACGCTGCAATAAGGGGGTTCGCTATGGGAACGGAACAGGGAAGTCGCGGGTCTGCATCTAGCGGAAGACCGCGGTTCGAAGGAAGGGGCGGCACCCCGTCGCGCGCCGAGGCGAGCGGCGTTTCGCCGAGCTTCGAAGCGCGTGCCGCGCGGGCAGGCTTCGATGCGGACGGTGCGTCGCCCGATGCGGGCGCGGTAGCGGAATCTTCTGACGTTGCGCGACCGGGCACGCCCCCGTCGTGCGGACGGAGCATCGCGCGGCGCACGTTTCTGGGATTGGGCGGGGCGGCCGCGCTTTCGTTGCTGTTGGCGCCGCGCCTGGCGTGGGGCGGCGTGGGCGGCGGGAGTTGGGGAGAGGTGGGCGCCGTGGCGCACCCCGGGTCGCATTTCGGGTACGACGGCGGGTGGGGCTACTCCAGCAACGGGTGCGTGTGGCTCGCCGTGAGCTGCAACGCCACGGTCGGTCACATGACCGAGCTGTTTCTGGAGATGAGCGTGACGTCTTACTACGCCAACGGCGGCATCTGGTCGCCCACGTGGTTCACCGACTATCCCGACACGCACGTCGATTCGTTCGTGCGCAACGAATCTGGGGCGTGGATGTCCTCCACGAGCGGTTTCTACGACACCGTCTACGACTGCGCTTCGTTCCAGGGTCCCTACGCCACTCATGCGTTGCGCGTGCGTCGCGAGGCGTGGGACTGGTGGGCTTGGGCGGGCGTGAGGGCCTGGTGCGATTCCCCCGACAGCGCCTACGGCATCGACACGACCGCCGAGGCTTCGCAGCTCATTCCCCGTCATCCGCTGGCGGACGATCGCTCATGGCAAGGGAAGATCGCGACCCTGCGCCCCGAGGCCGCGCCGCATTTGCGCCTCGACGCTTCCGAGGGCGGCACCGCGAATGGCACTAACATGCTGGCGTGGAGCGCGTCCGACTACACGAACCAGCATTGGCTTGTGCTCACGAGCGCGCAAGGCCGCACGTGCCTTGTTCCCGTGCACACCGGCAGCGCCCCCCTTTTCGCCGACGTGTCCAGCAACGATTGGAACGACGGCGACAACGTGCACCTCTGGCAGGGCACCGGCGGCTGGAACCAGTCGTTTTGGCTGCATGATCTGGGCACGGGTTACCATCTTATCGTGCCGGAGTGCTCGGGCTGCGCGTTCGACCTCTACGGTGGCGGCCAGGCGAACGGCACGAACGTCGTGCAATGGAACTGTTACGGGAACTGGGACAACCCCAATCAGCACTGGATGTTGGAGGAACCGCTGTTCCGCGAGCGGGAGCCGGGCGCGATGACGCTTTCCGGCATCGACGGGGCGGGGGAGGCGGAGCCGGGGGCCGTGCTCGCTCCCGCGGATCCCGATCAGGCGTGCCTGCCGCGCAACTACCCGGGAACCGCCGGAATGTTCTACCGCTACGCCTGGTATCGGGGCGTTGCGCCGGGGGAGCGCACCGTGCTCGCACGCGAGGCGAGCGAAGACCCTGCGTACGAGGTGACGGAGGCCGACGAGGACGCGTATCTCACCTGCGTCGTGAAGGCGCACGCGCGCTACGGGGACGTGCCGTACCGGGGCGAGGTGGCAACCGCCTCGGTGCGGGTGCGCTCGCGCCATGCTCGCATCAGGTTCTTCGCGGACGGCGCGGGCGAGCCGTGCTTCGTCGACGAGGCGGAGCGCGGATGCTCCTACGAGCCGCCTCGGGCGGCGCAGGCTGCCGCCGCGAAACCCGGTTGCGCAGGGGTCGACGGCTGGTATTGCGATGCGAGCTGCGCCGAGGCCTACGTCGACGGCTCTTTGGTCGAAGGCGATCTCGACCTGTTCGCGCGCAACCGCGTGGAGCTGTCGTACGCCATGGCCGGCTCCTCGTGCCTGCTGGCTTCCTCGCATGCGTACTTCCTCGACGAAGCCGCCGAGCATCCGTTGCTCGATCCGCAGGTTCTGCTCCCGCCGCCCGCGTCGCTCCATTACGGAGACCGCGTGACGTTCGCCCGCGGAGCGAGCGCGTGGTACGAGGACATGGGGCGCATGCGCGAGGCGTCCTGCGCACCAGGCGTCTACGCCGACGCCGACGCTTCCGGTCCGCTCATGCGCTCGGCCCGCCTCGCCCGAAACACCGTGGCGTATCTGGTCTGGCGCACCCCCGCCTACGACGGCATCGCGCTTTCATGAAATGAGGCGTTAAGTCTAACTCTTGAGTAATACTAACTTTAGCGTTATAGTGAAAGGAAAGAACCATGCCTCCGAAACCGTTCGAGATATATCGTCGGCTTTTGCGAGAGGGTTGGCATGACGATGGCTGCACGGGCTCGCACCGAAAGCTTTCCAAGGGCGACGCAAGGATCGTATTGCCGATGCATCGCGGAGAGATGGCCAAGGGAATGTGGGAGAGCATCAAGAAAGAAGCGGGTTGGCGGTAAGTCTCATCGGAAGGAGCAGACGTGAGGTACACCTATCCAGCACTCATTGTCAAGGACGAGTGGGTTGGCTACTGTGCTTACTTGAACGACTTCGGCACCGTCACACAGGGCGATGATATCCAAGATGCGGTGGAGATGGGCGCCGATGCCCTTTGGATCATGATCGACGATTACCTCCAGTTGGACAAGCCCTTGCCGAAGCCGACCTACCCCGAAGAGCACGAGGGCCTGCTCGTTGCCATTTCGGTGGACGTTGCCACGGAACGCGGGCTGCTCACCACGAAGATGGCGGCGGGTTTGCTGGGCGTGAGCGACTCGCGCGTGCGGCAGATGGTGTGCTCGGGCCAGCTTGCCTCCAAGAAGATCGGCCGCGACAACTACGTCTACCTGTGGAGCGTCCGCGAGCGCCAGGCGAACCCGCCGAAACCGGGCCGCCCCAAGAAGAAGGCCCTCGCGGAGCAGTCGTAGCGCTCGGCGAGGGCTCATTCGCAGGCGGGTTGACCTGGGCCCCTTACGCGGCCGTCATGCTTGCGGCGGCGTTGCCGCCGGCCTCCGACGAGCGCATGCGCACGCGCCCGGCCACGAGGGCCACGGCGAACAGGGCGGCGGCGAACAGCAGCACGATGCCCATATCGCCCAGCACCGGAGCGACGGACGCGAACGACATATCCGTCAAGTGCACGCTCTTGCTCACGGCGTCGGTGTACCAAGACGTGGGTATGAACCGGGAAACCGTCTGGATCTCGGGGCCCATGAGCTCGATGCTGATCCACGCGCCGCCCAGAAACGACATCACCATGCCGGAGATGTTGCCCACGGCGTTCGCCATCATCTCGCTCGCGCCCAGCTGCCCGAGCAGGAAACCGATGGTGAGCGGCACGAGCGCGAACACGAACGCGCAGGCCAGGGTCAGCGCGACGGCCGCCGGGGGCACGTCCGCAAGCGACGAGCCGAACGCGGCCAGGCCGATGCCGCTCGAAATCGCCCACACGAGCGCCGTGACCAGCAGGCTGGCCCCGGCCTTCTGCATGCCCAGCCGCAGGCTGCTCATCGGCGAGACGAGATTGCGGCGGTACAGGTCGGTGCGGTTGAAGGCGCTCATGAGCAGCCCCACGCACACCACCACGGCCGCCGTCATGGTGTAGGTGCCCCACTGCAGGTAGAAGGCGAACCGGTCGGCCGGCGCAGCTCCGCTCGGCGTCTGCATCGTCTCCACTTCGGCCGTAGCGGCGGCAGCCTCGTCGGCGCGCGCCAGCACAGAGGCTGCCGCCGCGTCGGGCTCGAGCGCGGCCGCAGCGCGCACAAGGCCCAAATACTGGTTCACCTGCTCGTCCACCAAGGTGCCGGCCATGGTGCCGTAGCTGAACGAAGACTCCAGCGTCGGTTCCGCATCGCCGGCACGCGCGGCCTCCATGAATTCCTCGCCGTAGCCCTCCGGCACGATCAGCAGGTAGCGCACCTGGCCGGTGGCCACGGCGTCCTGCAGGGCGAAGGGGTCGTCGGCGACTTCGACCCTCTCCCCCTGCTGGCTCAAGAAGGTCGTCAAGCTCTCGGAGAGCGGGCTGCCGTCGCGGTCGATGACGGCGAAGGGCGCCTTCGACGCGGTGTATTCGGTGCCGTCGATGCCCGTGTTGATGCTGCTGGTTATGAACACGCCCATGAGGCTGAGGAACCCGACGTACACCAGCAGGTACACGGGGTGGTTTGCGACGATACGCAGGGCTGCTTTAAAGGCTTGCATAGCGCTGCCTCCTAACGAACAGGGCGGACACGGCGAACAGCACGGCGGCCATCGCCAAGAGGATGCCGGCTTTCTGGGCGAAGGGCGCGAGCGAGTCGTAGTAGTACAGGCTGTAGAACAGATCCGTGACCACCTTCGCGGGGTTCACGGAAGCGAGCAGGGGGTAGTTCCTCGTTATGCTGTCGGCCAGCTCCATGCACGGCTCGCCGTACAGGCCCGCGAACAGCGAGAGGAAACAGGTGAGCGCGGTGAGCAGGCCGGTCTTCACGCCCAAGCCGACCTTCGGCAGCGAGCCCAGTAGCGTGCCGAGCGCGGTGGACAGCAGCGCCGCCACGGCTAGGGCCGCCACGCAGAGGCCCTCGCGTCCCGAGAAGTCGATGCCCACGGCGAAGCGCATGTACAAAAACGCCACCATGAGGCACAGAAACGAGATCAGCCAGCTGGCCGCCAATGTGGCCGCGAGCGTCTTGCCGCGGCTCGTGGCGCCGAGGGCGCGCCGCGCACCCAGCGGCGAGAGGTTCGGCTGCGCCTCGCAGATGGCCAGCATGCCCACCTGCCCGCAGAACAGCGCGGCCATGCCCAGCAGCGCGTAGTAGTAGCGCACCGACTGCGCGGGCTCGGCGTGCGTGAGCGATACCTGTTCGGTGGCGTCGCCGTGCGCGAGCGCGTCTTCGATGTGGCTGGGGTCGGCGAGCGCCAGCGGGTTGTCCTCGGCGATGCCGGCGACAAGGTCGGCATCGCGCACGTAGGTGTTCACGACGGTGTTCAGGATGGTGCGCCCGATCTGCTCCACCCCCAGCCCGCCGGAGTCGGGGGTCACAAGGAGCAGGGGGTCGCCGTTATCATCGACCGAGAGGACGCCCTGCACCTCCCCGCTGGAAAGCGCGGCGCGCGCCTCGTCGGCGGTTGCGAACGCGCGCACGTCGAGCAGCTGGTCGTCTCCGGGCTCGCCCATCTCGTCCACGACGTCGGCGAAGGCCGTGTCCTCGTAGGCGGCATCGGCCACCACACCCGTGGGAACGGGGTCGAACGCCGTGGCGCTGTCGAGGTTCGAGAACATGAACATGAACATGGTGGACAGGATGATGGGGAAGGCGAGCGACCACACGAACAGCTCCCGCTTGCGCGTGAGCACCGTGAGCGCCCCCTTGAACACGTTCCACATGGCAACCTCCTAATCCCGAAGCTCTTTGCCGGTGATCTCCAGGAACACGTCGTTCAACGTGGGCGGCTCGGCGTAGATGCGCCCGGTGGCCACGCCGCGCGCGGCCAGCACCGCCAGCACGTCGGCCACGTTGTGCTGCCCGTTTCCGCAGGCCGCCTCCAGCATGGCGCCGTCGAACGTCGCTCCCGCCACGCACGGCAGTGCGCGCAGCGCCTCCAACACGGCGTCGTCGGCCGCGTCCACCTCGATGCGGATGCGCTCGCCCGTGCCGATCATGGCCTTCAGCTCGTCGTTCGTGCCGGTGGCCAGCGCGCGACCCTGGTCCATGATCATGATGCGCGTGCAGATCTCCTCCACTTCCTCCATGTAATGGCTTGTGTACACGATGGTGGACCCCTGTGCGTTCAGACGCAGGATGCCCTCGAGGATGGCGTTGCGGCTCTGCGGGTCCACGGCCACGGTGGGCTCGTCGAAGAAGACGAGCTCCGGCTTGTGCGCGATGCCGCACGCGATGTTCAGGCGGCGCAGCAGGCCGCCCGACAGCTTCCGCGGGCGGTACTTCACGTAGTCCTCGAGGCCGACGAACGAGATGGCCTCCTCGACGAGTGCGGCACGGCGGCTCTTGTCCCGCACGTACAGCGCGCAGAAGTAGTCGATGTTCTGCTGCACCGTCAGCTCCTCGAACACGGCCACGTTTTGGGGCACGATGCCGATGCGACGCTTCAGGTCGTAGCGCGCAGGGGTCATGGCCTCGCCGAACAGGCTGATGGAGCCCTTGTCGTACGTGAGCAGCTGCAGCATGCAGTTGATGGCGGTGGTCTTGCCCGAGCCGTTCGGCCCCAGAAGTCCGAACACCTCGCCCGGCGCGATGTACAGGTTGAAGTGGTCGAGCGCTATCACGTCGCCGTAGCGCTTCACCAGGTTGTCGACGGCGATGATGTCTCCCATGGTCTGTCCTCTCTCAGGCTGATGCCGGATGCTGGATTCATCATCGCGCGTCGCCGCATCCGCCGCCAGTGAGCGGCGTCATCGATCGACCCGCGCGGCATGACAAATGTCACGACTTCGCGCCGACACGCCCCTGCCTGAGATGCCGCAAGCTGTCATCCTGAGCGAGCGAAGCGAGTCGAAGGATCTTCGGCAAAGGAAGTCTCCCATTCTCGAAGATCCTTCGACTCGCTTCGCTCGCTCAGGATGACAACGGGGGGGTACTCCGCTCGGGATGACAACGGGGAAAGATGTTCCGCTCGATCCCAAAAGGGGACAGTCCTCTTTTGGGGCATCCCGCCGCTGCGGCGGCGCGCGACCTGTTACCATGGCCCCATGGAAAGAGTCGTCGACAAAGCCATCGTGCTCGTCTGCTGTTTGGCGGGCCTCGCCGTCGTGCCGTGGGAGCCCCTGCTGCTCGTGGCCCTGCTCGTGTCCGTGGTGGTTGCGGCGGCTGCCGAGGTGCTTCCGCGACGTTTCTCGGCGCTGCCTCCGCTGGCGTTCGCCCTCGTCGCGCTCGCACTGCCGGCCTTCGCGCTGTTTTTGCCCCTCGCGGTGTACGACCTCGCGCGGGACGACCATCCCGCGGTGCGCGCGTGCTGGGCGCTGCCGGCGCTGGCCGCGGCCGTGCGCCTGCCGCTTCCCGCCACGTTCGTGCTGTTGCTGGGCTGCTCGCTGGCGTTCCTGCTGTCGTATCGCACCCATCGCTCCCAAACCGAGCAGGCCGCCTACCGCCGCCTGCGCGATAGCGTACAGGAGACGTCGCTCGCGCTGGAGGAGAAGAACCGCGGGCTGCGCGAGAAGCAGGACCTGGAGGTGAAGCTGGCCACGCTGGCCGAGCGCGGCCGCATCGCACGCGAGATCCACGACAACGTGGGGCACCTGCTCACGCGCTCCATCATGCAGGTGGAGGCGCTGCAGGTGGTTCATCGCGACGACGAGCGGGTGCGCGGCGAGCTGGCGCAGGTGGGCGCCACGCTCCACGAGGCTATGAGCACGGTGCGCGCCAGCGTGCACGACCTGCACGACGACGCGTTCGACTTGGAGACGCAGCTCCGGGAGGCGGCGGCAGCCTGCGCGACGCTCGCCGTGGACGTCGACTACCGCGCCGCCGACGTGCCGGCCGACGTGGGCTACTGCTTCATCGCCATCGTGCGCGAGGCGCTGTCGAACGCCGCCAGGCACTCGGACGCCAGCCGCGTGTCCGTGTCGGTGGCCGCCTATCCGGCGTTCTACCGCCTGGTCGTGCACGACAACGGCTCCGTGCCGCCGCCCGCGGCCCTACTCGATCGGCCGGGAGCCGAAGCGGCGACGGTGGCCGCCGCCGGGCGCGGCATCGGCCTCGCCACGATGGCCGACCGCGCCCGCGCGCTGGGCGGCATGCTCCGCATCGACTACGACCAGGGATTCAAAGTGTTCGTCACCGTACCGAAGGAGGACCTCGCATGAGCGATACGCCAGCCGACCCCATCCGCGTGTGCATCGTGGACGACGACCCGTTCGTCACCACGTCGCTCGCCACCATCCTGGCCGCCGAGCCCGACGTGGCGGTGGCGGGCGAGGGCCACGACGGCAACGAGGCCGCGGCGCTGTTCGAGCGCGAGCGTCCCGACGTGCTGCTCATGGACATCCAGATGCCCGGAACCGATGGCCTGGCGGCGGCCGAGCGCATCCTGGCCGCGCACCCGGACGCGCGCATCGTGTTCCTCACCACGTTTTCCGATGACGAGTACATCGTGCGCGCGCTGCGTCTGGGCGCGAAGGGCTACCTCATCAAGCAGGAAGTGGCCACCATCGCGCCGGCGCTGCGCACGGTCATGTCCGAACAAAGCGTGCTGGGCGACGAGGTGCTCGATCGCGTGGACGCCCTCGTGAGCGGCCTTGCGGCGAGCGGGGCGGCCGCGTTCGCTTCGGCTCCCGGAGCGGAGAGGACCGGGACGGCGTCTCCGCTCGACAGCCTGTCCGAGCGCGAGCGCGCCATCGTGGAGCAGGTTGCCGAGGGCCTGGACAACAAGGAGATAGCCGCCGCCCTTTACATCAGCGAGGGCACCGTGCGCAACCACATCAGCGCCATCCTGCAGAAGCTCGCGCTGAAGAACCGCACCCAGCTGGCCATAACGTACTATCGCGCGCGGTAAGCGAGCGGACGACCGAACGATGTACGGCAACCTCCGTAGGGGCGATCTCCAGATCGCCCGGCGCGAGGGGTTCCAAACTGGAAAAGCGATGTGGCGAGCGCACCGTGCGCTCGCCACAAGAAAGTCGACAGGCCGACGATCGTCACACCGGGCGATCTGGAGATCGCCCCTACGCGCAATTGCCGCGCATAGGCAACCGGTAGATCCCATTCGCACCACCGATGGCGCGTGGGTTGCTTTCAAACCACTTCATGTAGTGCATGGCCGTTTCCCGAACGTTGCCGAAAAAACTCGCCAAGGCGCTCTGGCGTGTGCTATGATGCCTCTTGTAAATGATACTCAAATCATACCAATTAAAGGAGCGCACCCATGGCCCAGAGCAGCGAACTGAAGGTTTCCGGCATCGACGTGACCGTCGCCTACGCCAACGAAAGCGATCAACCGGTGACAGAGCACGAGATAGAGGCGTACGTGGCCCGCGCCCACGAACAGCACCCCCATCAGGCGCTGAGCTTCCTGAAACTGGACGTGGACGGCGAGGACGTGGGCATCAGCTACGGTTTCGAGCCGCTGCCGTTCGACCGCATCCGCCGCATCACGGGCTACCTGGTGGGTACGATGGATCGCTGGAACGACGCGAAGACCGCCGAGGAATCCGATCGCGTCAAGCACGGCGTCTCGCGCGACGAGCGAGCTTTCACCTGCTCGAACGGTTGCTAGCGGGCGTTCTTGGCAACCCGGCCGGCCGCGCGTCGGAACGGCGCTCTTCCGTAGGGGCCGTATCAAAAGCCCCGCTTCGTTCGATTTGTAGGGCAAGGGCTCTGCCCTTGCCGCCCAGCATGCAACGTCTCCCCAGGCCGACGGCAAGGAAAGAACCCTTGCCCTACGGGGCGGCCGCGAAGAGCGTGCATCTGACGGCTTTCGGTACAGCCCCTCAACAAGCAGCCCCCTCCCGATCGAGCAGGGGCGCTGCGAGCGTTTCTCTAGCCCAAGATGCGGGCGAATTCCTTCTCGGCGTCTTCCTGCAGTTTCGCGTCGATGGCCACGTAGGCGTCGAGCAGCTTGTTGCCGGCCTCGGTCAGGGTGCTGCCGTGAGCGCCGTCGCGATCGAGCAGCTGGATGCCCAGCGCCGCCTCGGTGTCCTTCACGATGCGCCACGCCTTGCTGTAGGCCATGCCCATGCCCTTGGCCGAGGCGTTGAGCGAGCCCGTCTCGCGCACGCCCAGGCACAGGTTCGCTATGCCGCGGCCGAACAGCGATCCGCTCTCGGAATCGGGGTTCATGATGGACAGCCTGATGGTGGGCTTCAGGTTCGCCAGTTCGCTCATAATCTTGTCCTCGTCCTTCTCTTTGCCGGGTCCGCCGCGGTTGCGGGAACCGTCAATCGTTTTGCCCGGAGGTCGCCGCGTCGAGCCTTTCCAGGAAACGCAGCGCCGCCGTCTCTATGTCGTCCGTGCCGTTGTCTATAACATCGGCGAAGCGGATGGGCAGGTCATCGAGCTGCGCCAAGCCGCTGGGTATGTCGTGCTTGCCCGTCTCCTGCGCGATGAGCTCGTTCAGCGCGCAGCCGGTGAGCGCGGCCACGTCGGCAGGCAGCGGCGCGCCGGGCTCCAGGCCGTGCAGGGCGCGGTATACGTTGTCGCCGAACTTCGCCCAGTGGGCCGTGCTGGCGATGAGCACGGGGTTCTCGCCGCGCAGGTTCTCGGCCGTGCGGTAGGCCACCGCCGTGTGCGGGTCCAGCAGGTAGTCGTGCTCGTCGAACACGCGCTTGATGGTGTCCAGGCACGTGGCGTTGTCGATGGAGTCCGACGCGAACGTGGCTCGCACCTGCGCGAACGTGCCCTCGTCAACGCGGAACGCGCGCTTCTCGCGCAGGTCGGCCATCCACCCGGCGATGGCTTCCGCATTGCGGCCCGTGAGTTCGAACAGCTGGCGCTCGAGGTTCGACGACACGAGGATGTCCATGGACGGCGACGGCGTGAGCACGAAGTCGCGGTCGGCTATGTCGTAGGTGCCCGTGTTGATGAAGTCGGTGAGCACGCGGTTCTCGTTGCTGGCGCAGTACAGCATGCCCAGCGGCACGCCCATGCGCTTGGCGTAGTAGGCGGCCAGGATGTTGCCGAAGTTGCCGGTGGGCACGCACACGTCCAGCTCGTTGCCCAAGCCCAGCTTGCCGTCGGCAACGAGCTGCGCGTAGGCCGACACGTAGTACACGATCTGGGGCATGAGGCGCCCCCAGTTGATGGAGTTCGCGCTGGAGAGCGCGATGCGGTGCTCGGCCTGCAGCTTCTCGGCGAAGGCCTCGTCGCCGAACACGTTTTTCGCGCCGGTCTGGCAGTCGTCGAAGTTGCCGCGCACGCCCCACACCTGCACGTTGCCGCCGCGCTGCGTGGCCATCTGCTTGTGCTGGATGTCGCTCACGCCGCCGTCGGGGTACATGACGCCGATGCTCACGCCGTCCACATCGCGGAAGCCCTCGAGCGCGGCCTTGCCCGTGTCACCCGACGTGGCCACCAAGATGAGGAAGTCGTGGTCGAGCTCGCCCTGCTCGCGCAGCTGGGCGGCGCTGGCGGAGAAGAAGCGCGGCAGGCATTGCAGCGCCATGTCCTTGAACGCGCTCGTGGGGCCGTGCCACAGCTCCAGCACGTGCGTGTTCGCGGTGAGCGAGGTGATAGGGCAGATGCGCTCGTCGTCGAAGTTGTCGCCGTAGGCCTGCTCCATGAGCGCGTCGACCGTCTCGTCGGGCAGATCCACGCCGAACGCTCGGTAAATGCGCGCCGCGCGCTGTGCGTAGGGCAGCTGCGCCAAGGCCGCGATCTCCTCCAGGGAGAGCTTCGGAATGCGCTCGGGCACGTACAGCCCGCCTCCCGCCGCCAGTCCGTCGACGACGGCTTCCGTGAACGTGACCGGGCGTTCGCTCGCCCCTCGCGTGTCGATGTACTGGTTTGCAGCCATGTCCTGCGCTTTCTGCTCGATCCCCTCGACCTATTATCCATTCACAGTATACTATGTTCCGAAAACAACGAGCGCGGCGCGAACGCACGTTTTTCATCCAATACCCAATTCCTGCAAGCCCGTTACCAGTCGGTTGTGAAATTTCATTTGTCATGTGTCACGTTACACGTTATAATAGGATGCATGATAAAGACGTTTGCCGACAAAGCCACGGAGGCGCTCTTTTGCGAAGGCGTCTCGAAGAAGCTTCCTTCCGAGGTGGTGGGGCGTGCGTTGCGGAAATTAGACATGCTCGATGCCGCAGTGTCGGTGGAGGATATGCGGGTGCCTCCCGGCAACAGGCTTCATGCTCTGCAGGGTGAGCGCTTCGGGCAGCACGCCGTTTCAGTCAACGATCAATGGCGTATCTGCTTCAGGTTCAAAGGCGAAGATGTCTACGATGTCGAGATATGCGATTACCATTAAGGCGGTGAAGAAGATGACTGAACCTAGGAACATGCTAATCGTGTCGCGGAAACCCACGCATCCGGGCGAGGTTCTGCGCGAGGAGTTCATGTCGGACTGCGGCTTGACCGTGTCGCAGCTGGCGCGCAGGCTCTCCATTTCGCGACAATCGGCGAACGAACTGGTTCGCTGTCGGCGTTCGGTGAGCTCGGACATGGCGCTGCGCTTGTCGCGGTTGTTCGGCACGTCGCCTGAGTATTGGCTGAACCTGCAGCGCAACGTCGATTTGTGGGATTCCCTCGACCTTCACCGGGACGACATCGAGCGCATCGAGCCGCTGTCTTGGTGCTCGGCGGGCTGAGCCGCTGTCAGAGGCTCGTCCAGGGCCTTTCCGTTTCGCAACGAATCTCCCGTGCGGATTCGATCCGGGTGGCCCGCGTCTAATCTGGCCTCGATTCCATCGGTTGAACGGGAAGCGAGGCACGGCGATGGGCGAAGGCGAAGAAACGCGGAACGGCTCCGACGGAAGCCGTGTCTCCGAGGGCGGCACCTCGAAAAGCGGGCCGCCTATGGGCATGACGATGCACGGCGCGAACCTCAAGCGGCGGTTCTTCGTGAGCCTTGTGCTGACGGTGCCCGTGTTGCTGCTGTCGTCGCCCATGGGGATGGCGCTGCCTATCACGCTTTCGTTCACCGGGTCGGACTGGGTCGTGGCGGTGCTGGCCACGGTGCTGTTCTTCTATGGCGGCATGCCGTTTCTGCGCGGGGCGGCAGACGAGCTCAAGGAGCGGCACCCCGCCATGATGACGCTCGTCGCGCTGGGCATCACCACGGCTTACGCCTACAGCATCTACGCGTTCGTTCTGCGCTCGGTTCTGCATGCGGACGGTGCGCACATGGACTTCTTCTGGGAGCTGGCCACGCTCATCGACATCATGCTGCTGGGCCATTGGGTGGAGATGCGGGCCGTCATGGGCGCGGGCGACGCGCTCAAGGAGATGGCCGAGCTGTTGCCGGCGCAGGCGCACGTGCGGCAGCCGGACGGCTCCTTCGCCGACGTGCCGCTCGACGAGGTGCAGGTGGGGCAGACCGTCATGGTGGAGGCGGGCGAGAAAGTGCCCGCCGACGGCGAGGTGGTGGACGGCGCGTCGCAGGTGAACGAGGCGCTCGTCACCGGCGAGGCGCGCGAGGTGGAGGCGCGGGCGGGCGGCACGGTGTTCGGCGGCTCGCAGAACGGGTCGGGCACGCTGTACGTGCGCGTGACCGGCACAGGCGAGTCGGGTTACCTGGCCCAGGTCATGCGGTTGGTCTCGCCGGCCCAGCAGGAGAAGTCGCGCGCCGAGGTGCTGTCGGACAAAGTGGCGCGCTGGCTGTTCTACGCCGCGGTAGGCGTGGGCTTGGCGGCGTTCGTGGTGTGGCTTGCCGTCACGGGCGACGTGGGCGACGCGCTCACGCGCATGGTCACGGTGTTCGTCATCGCATGCCCGCATGCGCTCGGCTTGGCCATACCGCTCGTGGCGGCTCGCTCCACGTCGATCGGCGCGCGCCACGGCCTGCTCGTGCGGCGTCGCCGCGCGCTCGAGACGGCGCCCCGGGTGAACACGGTCATGATGGACAAGACCGGCACGCTCACCCAGGGCGACTTCCGCGTGGTGGACGTGCGCGCGATGGGGGATCCGGCAAACGCCGCCGACACGCTTGGCGGGCGCGAAGAAGGCGGCGGTCGGCTCGACGGGCTAGACGGAACGGGCGGTGCGGGCGACGGCCGTGCGGAAGCTGCGGTTGGCGCGCGTGCGTCCAGCGCTCGCGGCGTCGGCCGTGCAGGCGGTGCCGACGCAGCCGGCGGGACCGGCCGGGTTCTCGCTTTCCTGGCGGGTCTCGAAGCGTCGTCGTCGCATCCGCTGGCTGCGAGCATCGTGGCCGAGGCGCGCGAGCGCGGCGTGAGCCCCGCATCGGTGCGCGACGTGCAGGCGGTGGCCGGCGTCGGCGTGGAGGGCGTGCTCGACGACGGCTCGAGCGCCCTCGTCGCGAACGCGCGCTATCTGGACGAGCGGCGCATTCCCTACGACCGCGCCTCGTTCGAAGAGCTCTCGGGACGCGGGCTCACCGTGAGCTACCTCGTCGTCGACGGGAAGGCGCGCGGCGTCGTGGCGCAAGGCGACGAAGCCAAGCCCACGGCGCGCGAAACGGTCGCGCAGCTCAAGGCCCGCGGCATCGCCCCTGTCATGCTCACGGGCGACAACGAGCAGGCCGCTCGCGCCGTGGCCCGCGATCTGGGCATCGATGAGTTCCATGCCGGGCTGCTGCCGCAAGACAAGGTGCGCCTCGTGCAGGAGCGCCGAGCGGCGGGCGACGTGGTCATGATGGTGGGCGACGGCATCAACGACGCACCGGCGCTGGCGCAGGCCGACGTGGGCGTGGCCATCGGCGCGGGCACGGACGTCGCCATCGACTCCGCCGACGTCGTGCTGGTGAAAAGCGACCCCGAGGACATCGTGCGGCTGCTCGACCTGGGCACGAGCACCACGCGCAAGATCAAGCAGAACCTGTGGTGGGGCGCCGGCTACAACATCGTGGCCATCCCGCTGGCGGCCGGCGTGCTGGCCCCGGTGGGCGTCCTGCTGAGCCCCGCCGTGGGCGCCGTGCTCATGAGCCTGTCCACCGTCATCGTGGCCGTGAACGCCATGACGCTGAAGGCGGGCGACGAAGGGTAGCGCCCTGGCGGGGTTTCCCGCAGGGCTTCTGCGGAACCCCCCCGCAGAGGTTTTGCGCCGAAGCTTTCTCGTAAAGCGGCGGTTTTCGTTGGATCATTCTCATGCTGCGGCGTCTTGCGCAGGGTCATTCTGTGCTGAGGCGTGCGTGGCGGCCTAGCGGCGTGTGCGACTTGACCGTCCTATGCGGTTTGCAGCGATCGCGCCAAGGCGGTCAACCTTTTGAAGATGACGGGCTCGATGAAAGTGACGGACTCGAAACCATTCGGGGGCTTGTTCCAGAAAAAGTTTGCCAGGGCTTCCATTTTTGAAAAGTTTACTATAGAATACTTTTTGTTATACGAAGCTAACTGATGGGAGCCGACATGAGCAATGCTACGCTAGCAAGCATGAACGGACGGGCGGTCGGATACGCCGACACGGGTGCTATGCCCGGTGCTTCGTGCTGTCAGATGCCGCTGTCGTTCATGAAGAACGGGGAAACGGCGACGATCGCGAAGGTGCGCGGCAAGGGCGATCTTCATCATCACTTGGAGAATCTGGGCTTTGTGGAAGGGGCTCGCGTGACGGTGATGTCCGAGGCGGCCGGCGACCTCATCGTGGAGGTCAAAGGAACGCAGGTCGCTCTCAACAAGCAGATCGCGTCCCGCATCATCACGAGCGCCGCCACATAGACCATCGCAAACGCCGCCGCGTGGCGCGTGAATTTTTCATTCGCTTTTCGCGGCATTGCATTTTCGGCGTCGATTTGTGCAGCGCCCGGTTTTTTGCCCCCACGCCTCAGCGCTCGTTTCCGCACTCGTTTCGGCACTAGATTTTTCGCTTCTCTTTTTAGCGTACAAATGTTTCACGTGAAACAAGGCACGCGTTGGGGAGGCAAGCGCGCTCCACGGTGTCATCTTGGACGGATGCGCGTCGAGGAGCCCGGCGTGCACGTTCCCCGCTTTCGGCCCGAGCAAGGCGGCTGTAGGGAGCGTGGTCGAAGGACTTTGCGCGGCAGCGGTTGGGAAGGTCGTCGGTACAGTGCGGGAATTTCGAGCATTCGCTCGCCGGGGACGGCATAAGCGCAGGACGCTCGCTTGCATGCGGACGCATCCCATCGATTTCAGTTAGCAATGCGCAGGCAGTGACGAAAAGGAAGGAACGGCACATGGCAGAAGGGCAGAAGACGCTGCGCGACATCGCCATCGGCGAGTCGGCGACGGTGCGCCGCCTGGTGGGCGAGGGCGCCATCAAGCGCCACATCATGGACATGGGCATCACGAAGGGCACGGACGTGTTCGTGCGAAAGGTCGCGCCGCTCGGCGACCCCATCGAGGTCACGGTGCGCGGCTACGAGCTGTCGCTGCGCAAGAGCGAGGCCGAGAGCATCATGGTTTCGCCGGCCTGACGGCCGGCGAAGCGCGCCGACTGCTGCGCCGCGTAGCAAGTCCCTTCAGGGGCGGCTTTCCGTGGTGCTCCATCTTGTCGCGCTGGCTTGGGCTCACGTGCGGAAGCACGCTTCGCCCAACCCATCACGTCAATCTGGAGCACCACGAAAACCCTCGCTGACCTCGGTGGACCTGCGGCTTTGTTTTCGCGCTTCGCGCGAATCGAGCGAACCTGGACTCGGGCGCGTGCGGTCGAGCTTCATCGGGCGAACCTAGGTTCAGACGCGTGCGGTCGAGCTTCGATATTGAGCCACGGTATCGAAACTCGGACCGAACCTCGGACCGAACCTCGATCTCGAGCCTCAGCCATGAGGGACTCCTCAGTTTTTTCGCGCTTCGCGTACAGAGCGCTCCGGCGTTTATTTTTTGAGATTGAGTTAGTTACAGTTAACTTCGCGCGTGCGGTGCTGGGAAACGCCGGACTGCGCGGACGAAACAGGAGCGCCCGTCTGGGAAAGTCGGGTGGAACGGAAGGAGCCGTACGGCGTGTCCGCCGAACGGCGTCATGTGGGAAAGGCAGAACATGGGAATTCGCATAGCGCTTGCCGGCAATCCGAACTGCGGCAAGACGACGATGTTCAACGACCTCACCGGAGCCTCGCAGTACGTAGGCAACTGGCCGGGCGTGACCGTCGAGAAGAAGGAAGGCACCTACACGCGCGACAAGGACGTGACCATCACGGACCTGCCGGGCGTCTACTCGCTTTCGCCGTACTCTCCCGAGGAGATCGTGACGCGCGACTACCTGCTTGACGGCCGCCCCGACGCGGTCATCAACCTGGTGGACGCCACGAACATGGAGCGCAACCTCTACCTGACGACGCAGATCCTCGATCTGGGCCTTCCGGTGGTCGTGGCCCTGAACATGATGGATCTGGTGGAGAAGAACGGCGACAAGATCGACGCGGCGTTGCTCTCGAAGAAGCTGGGCTGCCCCGTGGTGGAGACGTCGGCGCTCAAGGGCCGCGGCATGGACGACCTGCTGAAAACCGCCATCGACGCGGCGAAGAAGGGCGCGCCCGCCGCGCCCGATATGCGCTTCGCCCCCGAGGTTGAAGAGGCGCTGGCCAAGATCATCGACGTGCTGGGCGCGCGCGTGACGCCGAACGTGGCGCGCTGGTTCGCCATCAAGCTTTTGGAAGGCGAGCAGAAGACCATCGACCAACTGGACCTGCCCGCTGGCGACCTCTCCGCCCTATCCGCCGTTCGCGAGGCGCTCGAGGACCGCATGGACGACGATGCCGAGAGCGTCGTCACCGGCGAGCGCTACGACGCCATCGGCGACGTGGTGTCCGCGGCCGTGAAGAAGTCGCTCAAGGGAACCACCACCACGCAGAAGATCGACCGCGTGGTGACGAACCGCTGGCTGGGCATTCCCATTTTCGTGGTCATCATGTTCCTGGTGTACTTCATATCCGTGTCCACGGTGGGCACGCTGTTCACCGACTGGGCCAACGACGGCGTGTTCGGCGACGGCTGGCTCTACACCGGCACCGAGCAGTACGACGAGGCCGTGGGCGAATGGGAAGAGAGCGTGGCGGCCGCCGAAGAGGGCGGCGCTTCCGAGGGCGAGCTGGCGCTGCTGGCCGAGGAGGAGCCCGACCCCGCCGCGTTCGGCTTGTACGTTCCGGGCCTCACGCCCGTGGTGACCGATGCGCTCGAGTCCATCGGCACGGCTCCCTGGCTCGTGAGCCTCATCGTCAGCGGCATTTTGGCCGGCGTGGGCGCGGTGCTCGGCTTCGTTCCCCAGATGATCGTGCTGTTCCTGCTGCTTTCGCTTCTGGAGGCCTGCGGCTACATGGCGCGCGTCGCGTTCATCATGGACCGCATCTTCCGCAAGTTCGGGCTGTCGGGCAAGAGCTTCATCCCCATGCTCATCGCGTCGGGTTGCGGCGTGCCCGCCGTCATGGCCACCAAGACCATCGAGAACGAGAAGGACCGTCGCATGACCATCATGACGACGACCATGATCCCCTGCGGCGCGAAGCTGCCCATCATCGCGCTCGTATTCGGCGCCATCGCCGGTGCGGACGCCGCTTCCACCTGGTGGATCGCCCCGGTGTTCTACTTCTTGGGGGTCATCGCCATCATCGTCTCCGGCATCATGCTGCGCAAGACCAAGATGTTCGCCGGCGAGGCCACGCCGTTCATCATGGAGCTGCCGCAGTACCACGTCCCGGCTGCGAAGAACGTGCTTCTGGCAACGTGGGAGCGCGTGAAGAGCTTCATCGTGAAGGCCGGCACCATCATTTTCCTGTCGTCCATCGTCATCTGGTTCCTTATGAACTTTGGGTTCTACGAGGGCGCGTTCGGCCTGCTCGACACCGAGATGGACGACTACATCCAGTACAGCCTCATGGCCGGCTTGGGCAACGCCATCGCGTGGATCTTCGCGCCGCTCGGCTTCGGCAATTGGGAGTCCACGGTCACGTCCATCACGGGCCTCGTGGCCAAGGAGAACGTGGTGGCAACTGTCGGCATCCTCACCAGCCTGGGCGAGGCGGGCGAAGCCGATCCGTCCATGTGGATGGCGTTCGGCGCCCTCATGGGCGGCAGCGTGCCGGCGATCCTCGCCTTCTGCGCCTTCCACCTGCTGTGCGCCCCGTGCTTCGCCGCCATCGGCACCATCCGCCGCCAGATGGCGAGCGCGAAGTGGACGTGGTTCGCCATCGGGTACATGACGGTGTTCGCGTGGGCCGTGGGCCTGATGATCTACCAGTTCGGCATGCTTTTGGGCGGCGGCGGGTTCAACGGGTGGACCGGCGTGGCGCTCGTCGTACTGGCCGGCATGCTGTTCCAGCTGTTCCGCCCCATGCCGAGGTACGACGGCAAGAGCTCTGCCGGGCGGCTCGAAGCCGAGAAGAACGCCGCGTAAGGCGTGCGGAAACGGAGCGCCAGCCCCTTTGCGGTCTGCGCTCCGCAAACGCCGGGGAACGAATCGGCCTGCGATCGCGGCGATCGCCCGCTTGGAAGTCGATGTCCCGCCGCAGGGCGGGCGCTAAGGAAAGGAGGCTCCTTATGGCGCCTTTGGATATTTCGCCAGCCACGATCGTGTTAGCACTTGTCATTGCGGCGCTGGCCGTGTTGGCCGTGCGTCGGCTGGTGAGGCGCGGCACCTGCGATTGCCACGATCACTGCGGCGACAAGCCGGCGGGAGGGGGTTGCGCGGGCTGTTCCGGATGCGGGGCCGTGGACACTATGGTCGCCGATATGGAGCGCGCCGCGAAGCAGGCGAGCGCCCGTTCCTGATGACGGTTGCCTATGTGGAGGAATTGTAAACCAAGGTAAACTTCTCTTGACCATACCTATAAGTTAGCATAGACTAACAAATGTCAGAAAGCGACCGTGAGATTCGAAAAGCACCTGGCAGGTGCCATCGAACGAGCATCGCTCTCTGCCTCCTCTTCTTGCTGACACGGCGGCGAAGGCTCCTCTCGTCTGGCCTGTTCGCCGCACAGCATCGCCGACGGGGAATACCCCCCTCTTCCCCGTCGGCACTCCTCCTCTTTCAACTTGGAATCCAATCTGCGCGCCTCGCTTGCGCGCCTGTCCGCACGTGCGCCCGGCCCGCTCGGCCGTATGCTCGCGGGCGTCGACCGGCTGCAAAAGACCCCGCCGTTTCCGGGGCGGGTTCAACCGAGCGACGATGGGCCAACTCGGCGGCGGCCTTTCGGGCCGGGGGTGCGGTGTGGTACCATGAAGGGCAGCGCGAAGGAGGGTTCCCCTTGGAAAAAATGTCTATGTCGCACGAGGACTATCTTGAGGCCATCGTCATGCTGGGCGGCACGACGGAAGTGCCGGTACGTTCGGTTGACATCGCTACGAAGCTCGGCGTTTCCAAAGCATCGGTCAACAAGGCCGTGACCTCCTTGAAAGAGAAGGGCCTCGCCGATCAGCCGTATTACGGCGACATCACGCTCACGGACGAGGGATACGCCTACGGTTCGTCGGTGCTCGACCGCCACCACATGCTGTTCACGTTCCTTACGAAGGCGCTCGGCATTCCCGAAGAGCAGGCCGAGAAAGAGGCGTGCCTCATGGAGCACGCCATCAGCGACGAGTCGTTCAAAAAATGGAGTTCTTATATTAAGAAGCTCAGCCTTTAGCCATCGCAAAGCGCCGCCTCGAGCGGCGTTTTTCGTGTTGGCGCTCGCGTTTCAACGGTTTTGCAACAGGCTGCCGCACTGCGGGCGTTCGGTGGCGGGGGCCGTGCTTCTGTGGTATCCTTGGCAATGCTTCTGGCATTACACCCACCATCAACGAACCACGATGCTAAGAGGAGCGCATTCCATTGGGCAACCAAGCGAATATACTTTCGTTTGACGAGGCGAAACGTGAATCGGGCGCAGCGCGCTCGTCTTCTGTCGCGCCTGGAAAGTCCGCGCGCAGGCACGCCCCCGGCAGGGCGTCGAGCGCATCCTCTCGTCGCTCCGGCACCCGCGTGGCCTCGTCGGCCGCCCGCGTGTCCGGCACGGCAGGCGTCGTTTCCACTCGCTCGGCTAACGCTGCGTACTCCGAACGCGGTTCCCGCTCCGTGCGCGTCGACTCCGCGCCCCGTCGTGGCGCCCATGCCAAGCAAAGCGTTGCCGACGAGATCGAAGCGTCGCGCGACGAGGCGCAAGACGCTCCCGAGAAGCGCTCGCACCTGCAGGAGTTCCGCCGCAAGCGCCAGAAGGGCCGTGCCGACAAGAAGTTCGACAAACAGTTCGGGGGCGGCGCCCGCACGAGCGACGCCGCGTCCGCAGGACCGCGGGCGGCCGTGTACAAGGGCGAGATGGGCACCAACCACAAGCGCGCCGCGCGCATGCAGAACGACGCGGCGGGGAAGACCCGCACGTTCTCGCTCGCCTCGCTCAATCCGCTGGCGGTGCTCTCGGCTTGGAAGCGCTCGCCCAAGTTCATAGCGAGCGCCGGCGTGATGGTGTGCCTGCTGCTCTCGTGCTGGTTCCTGTACACTCCCGCGCAGCAGCTGTACCAGTCGGTGCGCGAGCACGATCGGCTCGAGGCGGAGTACGCCGCCATCGAGCAGCGCAACGCCTCGCTGCAATCCGAGGTTGAGTCCCTGCAGACGGACTCCGGCATCGAAGACCGGGCGCACCAGCAGTTCGGCTGGGTGCCGGAGGGCGAGCAAACCGCCAACGTGCACGGCCTTTCCGACGGCGTGGCCGACGGCTCCGGCTCCAACTTCACGGCGAACATCGTGCCCGGCAGCATCGAGGCCCCCGAGACGTGGTACTCGCCGGTGCTCGACGTTCTCTTCGGCGTGAAATAAGCCGTCGATCCCCGCCATCAGGCCCCATCTGCGTTCGAGGAGGAACCGACTACCCATGGCCACCCATCTGACGAATCCGACGCCCGCTTGTCCGGCCGCCGGCGCGTTGCGCCCCGGCCGTTACGCCGCCATCGACATCGGCACGGTGACGTGCCGCATGCTCGTGGCCGACATCGACGATGCGGGCTCGCTGCACGAGCTGCGGCGCGAATACGCCATCACGAACCTGGGCGAGGACGTGGACGCCACGGGCATGCTGAAACACGAGGCCATGCGCCGCGTGGCCGAGGTCGTCGCGCGCTATCGAAAGATTCTCGACGAGTGCGCTCCCGCAGATGGAAGCGGCGTGACCGTGACGGCCGTGGCCACGTCGGCCTCGCGCGACGCAGGCAACGCCGACGAGTTCGTGGCCATGCTGGCTGACGTGGGCGTGACGCTCGCCGTCGTGCCGGGCGAGCGCGAGGCGGCGCTGTCGTTCGCGGGCGCCTCGTGCGACTTCGCGGGCGAGCGCCTTCTCGTCGTCGACGTGGGCGGCGGCTCGACGGAGCTCGTCGCGGGACAGGCGGGCGGTCGGCCCGTGCAGGCGCACTCGTTCAACATCGGGTGCCGGCGCGTGACCGAGAAGTTCCTGGCCGCGGACCCGCCTTCCGCAGACGAACTCGATCGCGCCCGCGCTTGGATCGCGGAGGGCATGCGGCCCTACTTCGACGACCTGCGCTCGTCCGGGTTCTCGCTCGAGCGCATGGTGGCCGTGGCCGGCACGGCCACGAGCGTGGTGGCCGTGCACAAGCGCATGGCGGAGTACGACTCGTCCCGCGTGCACCGCTCCGTGGTCGAACGGGCGACGCTCGACGAGGTGTACGCGCAGCTTGCCGGCGCGACGCTGGACGAGCGTCGCCAGGTGGTGGGGCTCGACCCCGGCCGGGCACCCGTGATCGTGGCCGGCTTGGTCATTCTGCAGGTGGTGCTGGACTTGGCGGGCATGCCCTCGTTCACGGTAAGCGAATCGGACATCCTCCACGGCATCGTCTTGGATGCGGCCCGAGCGGCCGACTAACGCGGGCCGCGCAACGGAACAGGACAACCTGGTCCGCCCGCGCTCAAAATTTGCTACCATATACAAGCTGTCCTTGGCAAGCTTCCCGCAACGCGGACGCTTCGCCGGGGCACGGGGACCACGTGGGAGCGTGGCGGAATTGGCAGACGCAGCGGACTTAAAATCCGCCATCTTCGGATATGTGGGTTCGAGTCCCACCGCTCCTACCATGTTGGACGACGCCCAAGCGAGCGCACGTCCGGGACGTCCCGGCGGGGCTCGAACCGATGAGGTGGTTTCGCGTTGCTTATGCAGCCTCTCGCATACGGGCGGTCGGGGCATGCAGTTTTCACGTAGATGACGGTGCCGGTCGCCTTGCCGGTTCATGGCGCGCAGGATGGTTGTGGTACGATTGCTCAAGCGTCTGCGCCGCGTGCGTTCGGTGCGTTTAGGGCAATGTCTATCCGTCTATCGAAGAAAGCGTTATGGACAACATCAACGACATCATCGCGGCTGTCGAAGAGCCGCCCGAAACCTTCGAAGAATACCTCACCTGCTACGCCGACAAGGTCGGCCAACTGGTGAACTCGTACATTCCCCAGGGCTCGCACCCTGACATGAACCGGTATTTGTACGATCCGCTGAACGCGTACAGCCAGAACGGTGGCAAGCGCCACCGTCCGCTCATCTGTTTCGCGGCCTGCCGCGCGGTGGGCGGCGACATGGCGCGCGCCACGAGCGCGGCGGCCGCCATCGAGCACTTCCACACGGCGGCGCTCATCCACGACGACATCGCCGACGAGGCCGAGCTGCGTCGCGGCGAGCCCTGCCTGCACCTCACCGAGGGCATGGGCCTTGCCATCAACATGGGCGATTTGGCGCTGTCGCTGGTGAACGGCACGGTCATCAACGACCCGCTGCTCGACGACGCCACCAAGGTGCGCGTGGTGAACGAGCTCATCGAGATGACGCGCCGCACCATTGAGGGCCAAGCGCTCGACATCGGCTGGGCGCGCGACGGCCGCTACGACATCACGCCCGAGGACTACCTCGTCATGGCCACGCACAAGACGGCGCACTACTCCGGGGCCGTGCCGCTGGCCATCGGCGCCATCATCGGCGAAGGCACCGAGACCGAAATCGAGGCGCTGCGCAACTACGGCTTGGACACGGGCCTCGCGTTCCAGATCCAGGACGACCTGCTGAACCTCGTCGGCTCCGAGGAGAGCACGAAGAAGGACTTCCGCAACGACATCACCGAGGGCAAGCGCACGCTCATGGTGGTGCACGCGCTGCAGCACTCCGACGACCGGGGGCGCCTCATCGACATCCTCTCGTCGAAGGAGAAGGACCAGGCCGTGCTCGCCGAGGCCGTCGACATCATGGAGGCGTCCGGCAGCATAGAGTACGCGCGCAACTACGCCGAGAACCTCACGAGCATCGCGAAGAACCGCTTGGTGGACATGGTGCGCCCCTCCGCATCGCGCGACCTGCTCACCTCCATGGCCGATTGGTTCGTCAACAGGTTGAAGTAACGAAGCGCCCGCCTTCGTCATCCTGAGCGGAGGAGGCGGGACGCCGCACCCCCCCTGTCATCCTGAGCGGAGCGAACGTAGTGAGCGCAGTCGAAGGATCCCGCGCGGCGGCAGCCTTAAGCACCCCAGCTGGCGCCGCGCGGGATCCTTCGACTCCGGCGCTTCGCGCCTCCGCTCAGGATGACAATCTCAATGACACCGCCGTAGACAATCCCTAGAGAAAACCGCTCTGTTCCTTTGGTGAAACCCCCTTTGCGCATGTTGGAGGGCGTTCGACCTGCGGTACCATGACCCCATGGAAACCATCAAACGACATGACACGGGCGCTGCCGTCGAGGACGTGCAGCAGCGCCTCGCCACCATCGGGCTGCTCGACCAAGCCGCCGTCGACGGCGTGTTCGACGAGCGGACCGCCGCCGCCGTGCGGGCTTTCTGCATCCAGGCGGGCCTGCCTTCCGGCGAGGACGTGACCGACAAGGTATGGTCGGCACTCGTGGACGCCTCGTACTTTTTGGGCGACCGCACGCTGTACCTGCGCATGCCTCACTTCCACGGGCACGATGTCGAGGAGCTTCAGCAGGCGCTCGGCGCGCTCGGATTCGCCTGCGGGGCGAACGACGGCATCTTCGGCGCGTACACGGAGTTGGCGTTGCGTAAGTTCCAGCTCAACCTCGGTTTGCCGTCCGACGGCATCGCGGGCGCGTACACCTATTCGGCCATCCGCAACCTGCATCACTCGTGGGAGGGCAAGGAAGCCGTGCACGAGGCCGTCCATCTGGGGTTCGCCCGCGCGGCCGACGTGCTCGAGCACAACGCCCTGTGCCTGTTCGGTACGTGCGACTTCACGCGCAGCGTGGCTTCGCGCATGTCGAACCTCGCTTTGGCCACAAGCCCCGCTTCGAAGATTGTGAGCGCCGACTCGCTTCTGGTGGCTCCCGATCGGGACATGCTGCTCGTGCACATCGTGCTGGCCGAAGAGGACACGGCCGAGGCCGTTCCGCGCGTGAGCTTCGACGACGAAGCAACGCTGCCCCTTCGCTTGGAAACGGCCATCGGCGTGGCCGACGCCGCCGCCCCTTCGCGCATAGCCGTCGAACTGCCGGGCACCATGTGGGAGGATGCCGGCGAGGGCCGCTCGGCGCAGCATTTCGCCATCACACTGCTCGACGCCCTGTGCTCCGCGCTTTCGTAGTTCCGAAGCGCCGATGAGCGGTGGGCCGCCTGATGCGACGAAGGGTCGAAACGCTACTCTGTCTTTCAAGCAGGTTTCGTGCCGAAGCGCACGGCTGATAAAATACGATGATTGGCGAAATGGCAGCCCTTCTCGTCGGAGCACCGAACGGGAAGGGCTGCTTGACGTATGCCTGGGCGTCTACTTGCCGGTGGGACCGCCCTGCTTCTTTTCTTCGGGATGCGCAGCCTTGTAGGCGACCACGCTTTCCGGCGTCCATCCTTCGCTGTAGCATTCGTCGGCGCCTTGCGGGGTGTAGAACGCGGAGTTCAAGCCCAAGGTGCCGCTGCCGGTGACGATCGCGCCGGACTTGTCGCGGCCGAGCCAGGGGTTGTTCAGTCCGGCGACCTTGTCACGCGCCATTTCGGCGCTGCGGGTCTGCTGCACCAACCACTTGAAACCAGCCTTGATGTCGTAGCTGTACTTCCAAGTGGACATATGGTCGCCGCCTTCGAAAGAAGCCCAGTTCACGTTGATGCCGGTGTTCTGGTTGGCAAGGGTGTTCACGGCTGCGTTCTGCTCGTCGAGGCTGTCGTTGGGGCTCCAGGTGGCCTTGGCGATGTTCGCCCCCGCGGCAGCGAAGTACTGGTCGGTGTAATCCCACAAACCGTGCGACATGGCATCGCCCTCGCAGTTCATGACAAGGATGTTGTCGTCGGAGATCTGATAGTACCAATTCTCGTAGTTCGGGTCGTTCGCATAGTCGCCGATGAAGGTGTTCGGATCGTTTTCGGGGGTGCGGGCGACCTGCCCCTCGCTTGCAACATCTTTGTTGTAGCAGTTGGACCACTGGGACCCGGAGATCCAGAAGCCTCCGAAGAAGTTGTCTCGCTGGGCCGCCATGTCCATCAGGGTCATGCCCCCCATGGACTGTCCGGTGCCGTAGATGCGGTCGGTGTCGACGTAGTCGGCGTACTCGGCGATGACGGAGTCGAGCAGTTCCCAGGCGGCGGTGTTCACCTCGCTCGTGGCTACGTAGTCGTTGGAGGATCGCTGTTCTTCAGGGACCTGCGGGCAAATGACGATGGTTTTCTGAAGGCTTTGCACCTCGTCGCTCGCCCAGTCGACGGGTGCCTGGGACTCAGTCAGCGTGAGCATGGGATCTTCGCCAAGCGATCCGGCATCCAGGATGTGCAGCGCTACGGCAACATGGCCCTTGTCGGCGTCCGAGAGATCCGGCACGTACAGGGAGTACGTCAGGTCGAAGCTGGAGGTCTCGCCCGTGTACTCGCTAAAGCAGTCGACCGCTTTGAAGGTTTCTCCTATCTTCCAGTTCTCATTGCTCACGAGCTCGGGAAAAAGCATGTAGTCGGGATCGGTAGCGATGACGGTCTCCATGCCTTGCGACTCGCCTTCGCGATTGAACTTCTCCTGCTCGGTGGCCGTGTAGTTGCATTTTTCCTTCGTGCTGGCCGCAATGGTCTTATCGCCGGCGGCAACCTCGCCCACTTGCGTAACGCCCGCCATGGTGGTTTTGGTGTAGGCAGGTGTGTTTCCGGCGAGCAGATAGTCGGTTTCCACCTCGATGACCACGTATTTTCCGCTGTCGGTGCCTCCGTTTTCGGAGACGTCGCAGGTGTCGTTCACGTAGACGTCGACAATGCTTCCCGCCGTGTCCGCGCTGCCACGCTCGAACGCGGCAGCGCCTTTCTGCTCGCTTTGGAACAAGGCGTAGTCATTGACTTGGTAATCTTCGGCGGAAACCGAGTCGGCCTTCACTGCGTCGGCGTACTCGACGATGACGGCGTCGGTCTTCGCGCCGTCTATGTCGACGAAGTTGTGCGAGTACACTGCTTTGATAGCGTCGTCGGCGCTGGCGTTACCGCCGTCATTGGAAGTCGTGCTGCAGCCGGTGCAGGTCGCGGCCAGCATCGCCGACAGGGCTATCGCCCCGAAAGCGCAGGCGGCTTTGCGATTGAATCCGGCGTGTGTTTCTGATCGGTCCATAAGTCCTCCTTGTCGTTGCGTGTTCGATAGAATCTCATCGCTCAAGCGGCTCCCGCTGGGCTTGGCGTCATGAAAGCGCAAACGAGAGGTCGAGTCCTCGCGCGATTAGGATGAAAGATTGGAAGTTGTTGCTCCCCAGTAATCGGGGAGGACTGATGATCTGCGGTTTCGTAGGCTAGAAAAGCACGCGCTACTGCGGTGCCGAGGGTGTCGGCAGATCGAGCGCGTCGACCAAGTCGATGAGCTCTTGGCGTGAGTGAACGTCGAGCTTGTGAAAAGCGTGCTTCAGATGCGTGTCCACGGTGGAGGCCGACACGCCCAGCTCTTCTGCGATGCGCTTGCTGGTGAAGCCTCGATAGGCGAACACCATCACCTCGAGTTCTTTCGGCGTGAGCTGCGCTCCGTCGCTCGCGTTGCGGCACCGTTCGAACAGCCAATCCCGCTGCTGTTCGGGTGTGCGGGCGGAGAGGTGGCGGCTTCCCCGCATGTTGAAGACGATGAGGATGAGGGAGACGGCAAAAAGGGCTATGCCGGCCGCTTGTGCAAAAGGAAGCTTCCCGCTCGAACCGGGCGTGCTCGGCAACGGGAAGAGGTTGATAAGGACGAGCGGCGCGGCGACTGCGATGAGAATGAAGATGCCCGAGGCGAACCGCGTCGTGCAAATGCCGTGCACAATGCCCCAGTACAAAACGATGAGCGTCAACACCTTGAGGCAGTGGCCGATGGAGACGAGCAACTGGTCGACGAGCTCCGCTCGCGAGTCTCCCAGCACGATGACCGACAGCAATATGGCCATGTAAACGATCGTCGTCAAGACGAAGGCGACGGCGATGCCTTTGCGATGCGATGCGTCTTCCACATGCAGATACGCTGCAAGAACGATCATGATGATTAGCGAGAAAAGCGGTATGGGAACATCGTGGGCGAATGCAGTCGAAGAAGGGTTCGAAGCCGTTTTCAGCAGATGCGAGAATAGGTCATCGAAGCAGATGAAGGCTAGCGAGGCGATGAGCATGCCGTTCACGAATCGACGGGCGCCCAAGTCATGGGCGGCTTTGCGGTGCTCCCTGTTGTCCGGTCCGCTTGCTGCGCCGAGGAGGAGCGCCGAGGCGGCTAGGGGGCACGCGAGCCTGAAGGCGAACTGCCATTCGAGGGGAATGAAATGCAGCGATATCTGGATCGCTTCCGTGATGGCGTATGACAGGGCTATGGCGGCCAACGGATGCCCGATCTGAACGATCTGCGCCAAGCGCAGCCATGCCGACAGGTATGCGAACAAGTACGCGGCGCTCATGATTGATCCTGCGGCGGCGCAAACTCCCATCAGCGCTGCCGAAGATTGAAGGGGGATAGGCGACGAGAAGCTCCCCATGCCTGAAAGCGTTTGCAGGACGTAGCCGACGATGCCAGCACCGCCGCTTAGCGCAACAAGCAAGGTGATGCGCATTCTTAGACGCGGTTGCTTTGCAAATGCGGTGAACGCGGCGAATGCCATGAGCATAACGGGAAAAAGATAGCTGAGAGCGAGGCGGAACGTATCATCGAACGAGCCGTGTGCCGGCGAATGAAAATCCGCTTGGAACACGCAAGGCCACCAGAAGGCCAAGCCAAGCACCAGCATGAGGGGACTGTGCGAACGATTCAATTTCTTTGGACTCCCAGGTGATTTGAACAGCGTCTTCCAATCATAACGCTTTTTCATCGGGGTGATTTCGAAAGGATGGGCGTTTGCCTTCCGGAAAGCGAATAGCGGAGAGGCTTGCGATGGCATTGTCCTGCAGATTGGCCCGTCAAGAGGTCTTGCTGCGACGCATTCGCTGTTCGATACGATGTTTTGCCGCGTACGACCTACACCAATCGGTGTATTTACGTGTCGGTTCGATGACGTTTTCGCTGGGTGTACTCGGTGGCGTGGCACGGCTTTTATACTGCTGCCAAGCAACCCCGAAGAAAGCAGGTCATCATGGCTGAAGACACGAACAACACCGAGCAGGGCGCACCCGTTCCTCCCGTGCCCGAGCCCTCCGAGCCTGTCGCGCAGCCGGTTCCGCCCGCGCAGCCTCAACCCCAACCGCAGCAGCCTCCCATGGGCCAGCAGATGCCGCCGCAGCAGCAGCCCTATCAGGCTCCGCAGCCCACGTATCAGCCCCAGCCCCAGCCCCAGCCCATGTACATGCCCGCTCCGCTCATGCAGCTCACCGGCGGCATGAAGTTCGGCTGGTTCGTTGTGGGTGCCCTCATGGGCATTCCCGGCATCGTCATCTCGTGGCTCGTGAACGTTGACAAGTTGCCGCAGGTGAAAAGCGACGCGCTGAAGTGGACTATCATCGGTTTCGCCGTGTGGATCGTGCTGGGCATACTCATCGGACTGGCCATCGGCGGCATGATTACGGCGATGGTGGCTGGAGCCATGGGCACGGCCGGCTACTACGGTTACGACTACCACGGCACGTGGTAAACCGTAGCGCATTTCTGGAAAATAGCTTCACAAAGAAGAGCCCCTCGGGGCTCTTCTTCATGCTGGAGTGGTGGAGTGGTACAATCGAGAGCGTTTTTCACGAGACCCACCGCACAAAGGAGCGCACATGCCACGTCCCATGACCATGGCGGAGAAGATCCTCGCCGCCCATGCGGGACTCGACGAAGTGGAGCCGGGTCAGCTGATCGAATGCGATCTCGACCTCGTGCTTTCCAACGACGTCACGTCCCCCATCGCCATCAAGGAGTTCCGCAAGATCGGCGTCGAGAAGGTTTTCGATCCTGCGAAGATCGCCCTCGTCCCCGACCACTACGTCCCCAACAAGGACATCAAGAGCGCCGAGCAGGCCAAGATCGTGCGCGACTTCGCGCGCGAGCAGGGCATCACCCACTACTACGAGGTGGGCTGCATGGGCGTCGAGCATGCGCTGCTCCCCGAGCAGGGCGTCGTGGGCGCGGGCGATCTCATCATCGGCGCGGACAGCCACACCTGCACGTACGGCGCGCTGGGCGCGTTCGCCACGGGCGTGGGCTCCACCGACGCCGGCGTGGGCTACGCCACCGGCAAGGCGTGGTTCAAGGTGCCCGAGTCGCTGCTGTTCAAGATCGAGGGCGAGCTGGCCCCCGGCGTCACCGGCAAGGACGTCATCCTGCACATCATCGGTATGATCGGCGTGGACGGCGCGCTCTACCAAGCTATGGAGTTCACCGGCAGCGCCATCCGCACCATGGACATGGACGAGCGCATGAGCATCTCGAACATGGCCATCGAGGCGGGCGGCAAGGCCGGCCTCATCGAGGTCGACGACGTGACGCGAGCGTATATGGACGGCCGCACCGAGCGCCCCTACACCGAGTACCATTCCGACGCGGACGCGACGTACGCGAAGGTGTACGAGATCGACGCCGCCTCCATCGTGCCCACCGTGTCGTTCCCGCACCTGCCGTCGAACACGCACCCGGCCGCCGAGGCGCGCGACGTGCGCATCGACCAGGCCGTCATCGGCTCGTGCACGAACGGCCGCATCGCCGACATGCGCCAGGCCGCCGACGTGCTGCGCGGCCGCAAGGTGCATCCCGACGTGCGCTGCATCGTGATCCCCGCCACGCAGGCGGTGTACCGCCAGTGCATGGAGGAGGGCCTCATGGACGTGTTCCTCGATGCGAACTGCGCCGTGTCCACGCCTACGTGCGGTCCGTGCCTGGGCGGCTACATGGGCATCCTCGCCGCGGGCGAGCGCGCCATCGCCACGACGAACCGCAACTTCGTCGGCCGCATGGGCGACCCCACCAGCGAGGTGTACCTCTCCTCGCCGGCCGTGGCCGCGGCAAGCGCCGTGCTCGGCCACATCGGCCTGCCGGAAGATTTGGACTAGGAGGAGCTGCCATGCAATTCAAAGGAACCGCGCACCGTTACGGGCGCGACGTCGACACCGACGTCATCATTCCGGCCCGCTACCTGAACACGTCCGACCCGGCGGAGCTGGCGAAGCACTGCCTGGAGGACTTGGACACGTCGTTCATCGAGCGCGTGCAGCCGGGCGACATCATTGTGGCCGACGAGAACTTCGGCTGCGGCTCGTCGCGCGAGCACGCCCCCATCGCCATCAAGGCGGCGGGCGTCGACGTGGTCGTGGCCAAGAGCTTCGCGCGCATCTTCTACCGTAACTCCATCAACACCGGCCTCGCCATCATGGAGTGCCCGGAGGCCGTGGACGCCATCAGCCAGGACGACGTGGTGAGCGTGGACGCCGACAGCGGCGTGATCGTGGACGAGACGACGGGCGCCACGTTCCAGGCGCAGCCGTTCCCGCCGTTCATTCGCGAGATCATCGAGGCGGGCGGCCTCATCAACCGCACGAAGGCGAAGCTGGGGAAGTAGGACGCTCCGCCGTTTTCCGAACGGCGGAACTGCTTTCCGGCGGAAGCGGGGGCGGCTCGACGGTTGCGCCGCCCCTTACTTCCGCGCTGCTCGGGAGGCCGTCGGCGAGAGGCGCGCAGCTGCCGAGCGCGTTGTCGGTACGAGGATCGTGTGCCGGGGGCTGCCGCCCCTTGCGTGTAGGCGGGTTGTTCGTTTTCGGAAGACGCATGCGGGGAAAATCGAGGAAGCGGGTTGTTTCTGCTAAAAAATCGCGTTTGTGAACGAATATTCGGACCCTTTCTGCAGGGGCTTACGCCGACGGTTTTCATAGTGCCTGTTCAAAGAGTTGGGCTCATCGGCTCCGGAAAGAAGAGTCGTTCACAAACGCGATTTTTTAGCAAATTTCTCCGAGTTAGAGAGATTTGACTCGCAAAGAGCGCACGGCGATTCGAGGGAAGGAATTCTTCATGACCAAAACTTACAACATTTGTCTGCTGCCGGGCGACGGCATCGGGCCCGAGATCATCGCCGAGGGTGTGAAGGTGCTCGACGCCGTGGGCGCAAAGTACGACACGGCGTTCTCCTATACCGAGGCGCTTCTGGGCGGGTGCGCCATCGACGCGTGCGGCACGGCGCTTCCGGATGAGACGCTGCGCGTGGCCGAAGCTTCCGACGCCGTGCTGCTGGCGGCCGTCGGCGGTCCGAAGTGGGATACCACCGATCCTGCGAAGCCGCGTCCCGAGCAGGGGCTGCTGGGCATACGCAAGGCGCTCGGCCTGTACACGAACCTGCGCCCCGTGCAGATATTCAATGCGCTCGCCGATGCGTCCACGTTGAAGCCCGAGATCGTCGACGGTGTGGACATGATGATCGTGCGCGAGCTGACGGGCGGTTTGTACTTCGGCCGTCGCGAGCGTTTCTACGACGAAGACGGCTGCGGAACGAGCGGCGCGGCGGGCCAGCGCGCCTACGACACGCTCGAGTACCGCGAGTATGAGGTGGAGCGTATCGCGCGCCAGGCGTTCGAAGCCGCGCGCAAGCGCCGCAACAAGGTGACGAGCGTCGACAAAGCGAACGTGCTGGAAACCAGCCGCATGTGGCGCGAGATCGTGCACCGCATCGGCGCCCAGGAGTATCCCGACGTGGAACTCGAGGACCTGCTCGTGGACAACACGGCCATGCAGCTCATCAGCCGCCCGGTCGACTTCGACGTGGTGGTGACGGAGAACATGTTCGGCGACATCCTGTCCGACGAGGCGGCGCAGATCACGGGCTCGCTCGGCATGCTGGCCAGCGCGTCGCTCGGCGACGGCACGGCGCTCTACGAGCCCAGCCACGGCAGCGCGCCCGACATCGCGGGGCGCGGCATCGCGAACCCGCTCGCGCAGATCCTGTCCGTGGAGATGATGCTGCGCTACAGCTTCGACATGAACGAGGCCGCCGACGACATCCGCCGCGCCGTGACCGCCGTGCTCGACGAGGGCTGGCGCACGGGCGATATCAAGCAGGTCGACACCCTGGCCGACAAGATCGTCGGCACCGTGGCGATGGGCGACCTGGTGGTGTCGCACCTGTAGGACGCATGTGCTGCTTTGCTGCCGATCGTGCATCGATCGGATTGAACGGCCCCGACAAGGGGCCGTTTTTTTCATCGAGGTCCTCTTTCTATCATTCGGCTGCTCTCTTGCATAACTTGCTATATAAACCGGTATTGCAAGATGGTGATAATCTACGCTGCTCGAATGAAAAACGGAGAAGACGAATGCCGAAAAGTTGGTGGCCGTATCCGCGCAATGCGGGAGGGCCAAGATTTGTCTCAAGAAAAGCTCGCAAAGATGATCGGTATGGATCCAACCTATCTGAGTAGAGTCGAGCAGGGCAAGCGGAACCCTACGGTCAAATTGCTAGCGAAGATAGATTGCGGCCTTGGGGTAGAACTCAAAGAGCTGTTCGATTTTAGTCTCTGAAAACGTCTGCGGCCTCGTCCCGCTCCGCATTCCTCCGGCTTGCCTCGCTTCGCATGGCGAGGACGGCAGGCCGGAAGATGAGGAGCGGTTGGTTTCGAGGCGATGTTTTCGCCGCCTTCGGCCACGTTCTTCCCGGTTCGTTGCCCTTTGGCGCTAGCGCACGGGTTGCGTTCCTGCTTTCTCGGTCGGAACGTCGCCTTTTCGCACGTCGTCGGGGAGGCCGGCTTTCGGCATGTCGAGCGTGCCCACCTTCTCGCGGCGATGCAGGTCCCACAGCATGAGCGCGGCGACCATGATGAAGGCGCTGCCGCCCAGGATGCCCGTGGGCGTGGGGCCGACGAACGGGTTGCCGCCGGTGACCGAGAACAGGATGGCGGCAGCGGCCAGCGCGTTGACGGCCCCGTGGCCGAAGGCGGCGGCCAAGCAGCTGCCCGTGCGCACGGTGACGTAGGTGAGGAAGATGCCCAGCACGGTGCAGAACACGCACATGGCGGCGATGCCCGCGAACGGCCATCCGGGGTAACCCACGCCGTAGTTATGCCCGATAATGGTGAGCGGCGCATGCCACAACCCCCAGATAACGCCCGTGACCAGCAGCGTGGGAACAATGCGCAGGTGCGTGGCCATCTTCGGCACCAGGTAACCGCGCCAGCCCCATTCCTCGCCGAACGTCGTGACGATGTTGAGCGCGGGGCCGAGAAACACGGCGAAGGGAAGCTGGGCGAGCAGCATCATCGTGATGGTTTCGGCGGGCATTTCGGCACCGCCGGCCGCGGCGGCTTGCTGGGTTGTCGCCACCATCGTCGCCATGCCGGGGTCGAAATCCTGCGGAAACGCGAGGAAGTACACGACGGCGCCGACGAGGGCGAGCAGGGCCGGTCCGAACCACGCGACCAAAAACCATGGCAGCGATTTTTTGAACCCGCGCGGTTTGATGACGCAGTTCTTGAATCCCTCGCGCGTGACGAGGCGCGTGATGAGCACGCCCAGGGCGGGGAAGAACATGGCCGCGCCGGTGGCGAGTTGGGCGGCTACGGCGGGCACGCCTGCGAGGCCTCCCGTGGCGATGGGGTAGACCACCCCGAACTCGTAGGCCCACGTGAGCCCGAACGTGACGGCCAAAAAGACTGCGATTCGTTTCATTGCGACATCCTCTCTCGCGTTCGCTTGCTATCGCGCACTATCGCGCGCTAGCACCCTGGCGCATTAGCATTCTGGCGCGCTATCACGCGCTATCGCGCGCTAACGCTCCGGCGCGTTATCAACCTGGCGCGCAATCGCGCTGGCTGCATTCGTTTTTGTTGAATGAAAAAACGAATGCAGCGCGCCTGCTCCCTCTCCGCTTCCCTTGCCACTGCTTCTGCCACTGTCCCATCCTTTTCCTTTCTATCTTGGCTCTTCGTCGTACTGCCTGTCTTTGGTGAAATACGTACAAATGTTTCACGTGAAACATGTTGGAAGCTGTGTGGTTCCGCGCCTAGCCATTGGCTTTGTTCTGAACGCAAAAACTGGCTTGCTTCCATGTTCCCGTGCTCCAATGCCCCCATGTTTCCAAAGACCTTGTAGCTTCATGGCTCTTTGGGTTCCCAAGGCTCGCTTTTTTATTCTGCAGTTCGCTATTCGTTGGTTTCTATCCATGGTTGCTCGCGATGGGTTCGTTGAATTTTCAATAATCAAAAATCAATTGCATCTTTGTTCCATCTGTTATAGCATAAATATAACAAAAAGAAAAGCATCGGAACGGAAGGCGGACCATGAACGATACAGGCAAGGCGCCCGTGCTGGCGGTGAAGGATGTGGTGAAGGCGTTCGGGTCGAAGCGCGCGGTGGACGGGGTGTCGCTCGAGGTTATGCCCGGGGACATCTTCGGTTTCGTGGGACACAACGGGGCGGGCAAGACCACGCTCATCCGCGCCATCGTGGGCGTGACCGACTTCGACGAGGGTGATATCCGCATCGCCGGGCGCTCTGTGCGCACCGATGCGCTGGCTTGCAAGCAGGTCACGGCCTACGTGCCGGACAACCCCGACGTGTACGAGTTCCTCACGGGCATCCAGTACCTCGACTACATCGCGGACATCTTCGGCGTGCCCGCCGATACGCGTCGCGCGAGCATCCAGGCGCATGCCGATCGGCTGGGGCTGACGGAGGCGCTCGGCGATTTGATCTCGTCGTATTCGCACGGCATGCGGCAGAAGCTCGTGCTCATCGGCGCGCTCGTGCACGAGCCCACGCTGCTCGTTTTAGACGAGCCGTTCGTGGGTCTGGACCCGGAAGCCGCGTTCCACGTGAAGGAGATGCTTCGCGAGCTGGCCGACCGCGGCTCGGCCGTGTTCTTCTCGAGCCATGTGCTGGAAGTGGTGGAGAAGCTGTGCGACAAGGTGGCCATCATCAAGCAAGGACGGCTGCGTGCATGCGGCGCCACGGCCGACGTCGTGGGCGACGAAAGCTTGGAAGACGTGTTCCTGGACATGATTGACCGCGAGGCCGCGAAGGACGGGGAACCGGCGGCTGCGCGCGACGCGTCCGGGCGCGCTGCGGCTGCGCGCGACGCAGCCGACCGTCGCGATACCGAAGGCCGCAGCGGTGAGGGCCGCCGTGCGGAAGGCCGCCGTCGCGGCCGGAAGGCTTGAGGAGGCCGTCATGCGTTCGTTCTTTCTGCTGTTGAAGATACAGCTGCTCGGTTTGTTCGGCATCAACAAGGCGCTGCATGCGAACGCCGCCAAGGCGAAGCGCACGCTGGCGCTGGCGGCTTTGGTCGTGGTGGCCATCGTGGCGGTGGTTGCCCTGTACAGCGTCGGCGTTGCCGAGGGAATGGCGCAGCTGGGCATGGTCGAGGCCATCCCGCTGGTGGCCGTGCTCGTGGGCGCCGTTGCCGGCGCGGTGGCGGCGTTCCTTAAAACGAACGGCGTGCTGTTCGCCTTCAAGGATTACGACCTGGTCATGTCGTTGCCGGTGCCCACGCTGTCCGTGGTGCTGTCGCGCATCGCGTCGCTGTACGCCATGAGCGTGGTGTTCGGGCTGCTGGTGATGGCGCCGGCGTTCGCGGTGTACGCGGCGCATGCGGGCGCGAGCGCGCTGTCCGTCGTGCTCATGGCGCTGTCCATCGTGCTGGCGCCGCTTGCCCCTTTGGCGGCGGCCATCGTGCTGGCGGCGCTCATCGCGGCGTTTTCCTCGCGCTTCCGGCACGCGAACATCGTCATGGTGGTGTTGTCGCTGGTTGCGGTGCTCGCTGTCTTGGCAGGTTCGTTCGCGTTGTCGGGGCAGTCGGGCGACGCGGCTGCGCTCGCCGCCCTGGGTACGGAGGCGGTGGCGCAGATGGCCGGCTTGTTCCCGCCTGTCGCCTGGGCCGCCGAGGGCATCGCGTCTGGCAACTTGCTGTCGTTCGCGCTGTTCGCGGGCGTGTCGCTGCTGGCGGGAGCCGTGCTGCTAGCGGTGCTGGTGCGCGTGTTCGTGCCGGTGAACTCGCTGCTCATGTCGTCGCGGCCCCGCGGCTCGTTCTCGTTCGAGGGCTCGGCGGGCAGCGCGCGCGGCCTGCGGGCGCGAACGCCGTTTCGGGCGATGGTGGGCAAGGAGCTGCGCCTGCTGGTGGCCACGCCCATCTACCTGCTGAACGGGTGCATGGGCTACGTGCTGGTCGTCGTGGCGTGCGTCGCGGCTGTGGCGGCCCGCGCCATGGGGGTGTTGTCGCTCGACGCGTTGCCGGCCGAGTTCGCTCCTCTCGTCGGAGGCTTTCTGCCCTGGGTCGTCGCGTTCTGCGTGGGCATCTCGTCCACCACGGCGCCGTCGGTGTCGCTCGAGGGGTCCAGCCGGTGGGTCATGCTCACGGCGCCGGTCTCCTCCCGCACCGTACTGGGGGCGAAGGCTGCGGTCAATCTGTTGTTCGCGCTGCCCACGGTGGTGATCGGCGGCGTGACGCTGTCGCTGGCGTTCTCGCTCGACGCCGTTTCGGTGGCGGCGATGTTCGTGGTGCCGCTGGGGTTGTCCCTGTTCGCCACGTTCGTGGGCTTGATGGTGGACGCGCGCCATCCGCGCTACGACTGGACGACGGTGTACGAGCCCGTGAAGCGCGGCATGCCGGTGATGGTGGCCATCATGGGCGGCATGGCGTGCACGGGCGTGGGCATCGCGGTCACGGCGCTGCTGGGCACGGCGGCCTCCCTCGTGGTGGCCGTGGTGATCGGCGCGGCGTCGGTGGCGCTGTTCCAAGCGACGGCGAGCAGGCGACTGGTTGCATAAGACGAGGAAGGAGAGCGTCATGAGGGAGCGGAACAAGGGCAAGGTGCTCGAGGGGACGTCGGGCTTGGCGGTGGCGGTTGCGCTGGGGGTGGCGGCAGTGGCGCTGGCTGCGCTACAATGGTTTCTCCTGCCCGACCAAGTCGTCACGCATTTCGGCGTGAACGGGCAGGCCAACGGTTGGTCGCCGAAGTGGTTCCTCGTTCTGCTGTCGACAGGACTCGGGTTGTTCGGCGCGGCGTGGTTCGGGGCCTCGCGCGAGAAACCGGGTCTGCTTCTGGCTGCCATCGGTGTGATGGTGGGAGCTCTCGATCTCGTGGTGAACGGGATCGCGTTATGACAGGAGGAGGTGCACGCCCATGGTAATCCGTATAGATCAGCGGTCGGACGAGCCGCTGTATCTGCAGATACGCAACCAGATTATCGCGGCCATCGCGCGCGGCGAGCTGGTGCCGGGGCAGGCGCTGCCCAGCGTGCGCTCGCTGGCGAGCGACTTGGGCATCAACCTGCACACCGTGAATAAGGCCTATGCCGTGCTGCGCGACGAGGGCTACGTGCTCATGCGGGGTCGCTCGGGCGCCTATATCGCCGATCCCTGCGAGGAGGATCGCGCCGATCGCGCGCGCATCGAGCTGAAAAAAATGGAAGACGAGCTGTTCGAGCTCGCGTTGGCGCACCGCGCGCGCGGCGGTAGCTGGGGGCAGTTTCTGGAGTGCGCCCAGGCCCAGGCTGCACGCGCCTACGGCGCGGGAGAGCGTACCGACGCCGACCCGGCTTCCTCGACGTCCCAAGTCGATCGATCCGTCGGCACGACGAGGTTTCCCGTCGAAGCCGATTTCGCCCCTGCTTTCGGAAAGGACGCGTGACGCGCCGTGGAGGGAAACGCTACGGAGTTCGCCACGGCGATGCTCGCTTTGACCGTTTTGCTGGTGCCCATCGTGGGCATCATGACCGTCGTGACGCCGTTCCTCATGCGGCGCGGCGAGGTGTTCGCGGTCACCGTGCCGGACGCTGCCGCGCGCGACCCTTACCTGCGCGGGCTCAAGCTGCGGTACGCGCTGATCATGGGCGCGATCACGGCTGCGCTCACGGCGGCTGGCGCTTTCGGCTCGTTCACGGGCAACGCCGGCGTGGCGCTGGCCGTGCTCTGCGTGGGCACGCTGCTGATCTGTGGCGTGAGTTACGGGCTCATGCTGTACTTCCGCGCGAGGGTGCAGGCGTACAAGAAAGAGCGGGGATGGCACGCCGCGGCCCAGGAGTCGGTGGCCGTGGTGGGCGACGCTCCCGTTCCGCATGCCGTGTCGCTCAAGTGGGACCTGCTGTACCTGCCCGTCATTGCGGTGACGCTGGCTATCGGCGTCGCGGGGTACGCCCAGATGCCCGATCTCATTCCCCAGCACATGAACTTCCAAGGCGAGGTGACGGAGTACATGGAGAAAACCCCGCTCACCGTGCTGGCGCCCGTGCTCATCGTGGCGTTCATGGCGGCGTGCATGGTGTTCTCGCACTGGACCATCCTGCGGTCGAAGAAGCCGTCGAACCCGAACGCGCCGGCAACGTCGGCGCTGGCCTACGGCATGTTCGCGCGCGCCCAGAGCATTCTGCTGGTGGCGGGCGGCCTGGCGCTCAGCCTGCTGGGGCCGGTGATGCAGCTGGCATTCATCGGCGTGATAGGACTCGCGCAGGCGGGCGTGTTCGTGGTGGCGCTGGCGCTGGTGATGGTGGTGGGCTCGCTGGCCATCAGCCTGGTGTACGGTCAAGGCGGCGCCCGCGTGTTCGCGCGCATGAGCGCCTCCGACAAGCTGCTGGCCGACGACGACGAGCATTGGAAGCTGGGCGTGTTCTACTTCAACCCCGACGATTCCAGCCTGTTCCTGCCCGAGCGCTTCGGCATCGGTTGGACCACGAACTGGGCCCGCCCCGCCGTATGGGCCATCATGGCGGGCGGCTTCCTGCTGACGGTGGCATTCGTGGTGGGCGTGATGACGATCATGTAGCCCAGGAACGCAGGGACGTTTGGCCTGCGTTCAGCCGATCTGCATCAACGCTTGCTCGTCGATGCAGAAGGCGGCATACAACGGCACGCCGAACGTGGTCCGCCATTCCGAAGTTTTGTCGATATAAAACGTGCCTGCGATGTCACTTTTTACCGGAAAAACCGGAATCGAGGACACGCTTTCAAATAATGGCATTCATGGTGGGCGCGATGATGCTGATGGAGGGAGGCGTTCGGGATCGATCCGCCATGCGCACGCTGCGCGCGATTCGTGTATAGTGAAGGACAATGGTAGAGGGGAGGAATACCATTGGAAACCGCTTACTTGAAAGAGTACCTGGCGTTCTCGCGCACGCTCAACTACGCCCAGGCGTCGGCGGAGCTGTTCGTTTCGCAGCCCACGTTGCGCGCCCACATCCATGCGCTCGAAGACGAGGTGGGAGCGCCGCTCACCGTGAAGCGCAGCGGCGCGTTGGAGCTGTCGCCGACGGGCAAGCTGTTCTTGAAGAAGGCGCGCGCCATCGTGAAGGTGGTGGACGAGAGCGTGGAGGAGTGCCGTGCGTTCGCGGCCGAGTCGTCGTCGCTCGTGGTGGGCACGTTGGACTATCCGCCGTTCGAGGATTTGCTGCTGGGCACCATCGCCGCGTTCAAGGAAGAGTGTCCCGGCAAGCACATCGAGATACTGTTCGCTTCGGGCACGTACGCGAACGTTGAGTCGGTGCAGGCGGGCAAGGTCGACCTGTCCCTATTCGCGCACCTGCGTAACCGCCGCTCCGCCGGCGCCGTCGAGCCGCTTTCGCTTCCCGAAGGCATAGCGAGCTTCTATCTGGAAACGGGCGAGTGCCTGTTCTGGATGAACCGCACCTGCCCCCTGTTCGAGAAGGAGCGCATTTCCGCGGCCGACCTCGAGGGCTACACGCTGCTGCTGGGGAATTCTCGGAACATGGTATGCGCGGGCGAGACGGCATCGGATTACTTCGCCGCCGCCGGCGTGACGGTGGAGCCGGACAATCAGCCGTGTGCGAATTACCTGGATCTGTACCTGTCCGGGCTGGGCGAGACGTTCGGCGTGGCGCTGGCCGGGTCGCGCTCGGGGCTGCGGTCGAGCCCCGACATCAGGATATTCGGGGTCGAGGACTTCTCCATCCCCTGCGACCTGCACGTACTGTGCGATCCTCAGCGCCTCGACGCCTGCGGCTCCGCGTTCTTGGAGCGTTTGAAGGCGGCGGCGCTCGCGCGGTAGCTTTGGTCCCGGGTGCGCTGGCCGGCCTAGCGCCTTGGCCGCGCGTGCCGTTTTGCCTGGCGCTGCCCCGAACTCTCCGCACCTGTCTCGCATCCTCGCCTAGGGTGCTGTTCTGCCCCGCCCTCCGCCCGGCCATGCGCGCGGTGCTGCGCTGCGCCCCATTCCACCTCGCCCCGTTCAGCCGCCCGCGCGCCGGTCTCGCGTCGCGTTTCGCCTCGTTTCGTTCTGTCGTCCGTGCGCCAATCGTGTGCATGCGCGTCCAAGCCCCCTCCGAACAACGCGGTGCCCCGCGAGGAGAGCCTCGCGGGGCACCGCGTTGTTCGGAGGGAGGGGAGGCGCGGTTCGCGGAAGATTCTAGGCTTCGCCGATGATGCTGCCGGCCGCCATGTAGCCGCCCACGAACGACAGGCCCACGTCGCCGTAGATGCCGTTGAACGGCTTGCCGGCGATGTTGTTCTCGCCGTTCGATCCGCCGGCGGTGTGCCACCCGGCGTACAGGCCGGGGATGACCGCGCCTTCCGTGTCCACCACCTGCATCTTCGGGTTGATGCGCAGCCCGCACTTCGTGGCGAACAGGTTGCCGCCGATCTTCGCGCCGTAGTACGGCGGGTCGCCGATGGGGATGAGCCATTCGGGATCGTACTTGTACGTGGGCACGGTGTCCTCGCCGGCCTCGCAAGCCTTGTTCCAGTCCTCCACGGCCTTCACTAGCACGCCTTCGCGCAGACCGAGCTCCTGTTCCAGCTCCTCGATGGTGTCGCACTCCTTCACGGCGCCCGCGTCCACCATGATCTGGAACGCATTGCGCCAGTCGCGCTGCCACTCGGGCACGCGGTCGATGAGCGGGTCGTCGTCGGGGATGACCTTGCCCACGCGGCAGACGGACTGCTTGAAGAAGTTGTCGCCCACCAGCTGCTCGAACTTCGAGTCGAAGCACACGTAGGTGCGCCCGCCCGGTTGGCTCATCTCCACGGCGCCTTGGTCGGTGAGCGCGGTGACCATGGAGTCGGGGTCGGTGTTCAGGAAGGGGTAGGACGATCCGCCGGTGCTCAGGTACGGCACGCGCTGGCCCATGCGGTTGATGAGCAGCCACGGCTGGCGCACTGCTTGGTTGCCGTCCTTGTTGACGTGGGCGTTCATCGTGGTGGCGTACTCGTCGTAAGGCTCCCACTCCACGCTGCCGTCGAAGCAGGCGACCGAGTTGTAGCCGGAAAGGTCGGCGCCCGCTCCCAGGCCCATGCGGATGCACGCGCCGTCGTTGTACGGCGGGGTTGCCACGTTCACGATACCGCGCAGGCAGGTGGGCGTGTACTTGGCTAGCATGGCGCGGTTCATCTCGAAGCCGCCGGCCGTGAGGAGCACGCCCTTCTTCCCGCGGTAGAACTTCTCGCCGTCGGGCGTTTTCGCCTTGATGCCCACCACGGTGCCGTTGTCCATGACGAGCGCGAGCGCCTCCGTGTTCGTGTGGATGTCCACGCCGTGCTTCTTGGCCGTTTCGGTCATCATCTCGAAGGGGAAGTGGTTGATCTCGATGGAGTTCTTCGCCGTTATCTGGCCGTCCCAGTACAGGCTCTTCATGCCCGCCGGGCCCTTGCTCGAGGGCGCCCAGGGAACTTCGAGGGCGTCGGCCATCCAGTCGATGCACTGCGGACCCTCCACGGCCATGGCGTACAGCAGCTCCGGGTCCACCGTCATCTGCTGGAGGTCGTTCACGTAGGCGACTACTTTGTTCGGGTCGTAGGGGTAGCTGGGGTAGGCCCATTCCACCGCGTTGGCCATGCGGTGTCCGCCGAAGTTCACGAACATGCCGCCGTACGACGAGGTGCCGCCGGTCTTCTCGTTCTTCTCCAGCATGATGACCTTGTTGCCTGCGTCCGCCAGGCGCACCGAGCCGGTGATGCCGCCGCCGCCCGACCCCACGACCACGACGTCGGCCTCGAAGTCCCACGTTGCCGGGGCCTCGACGGGTTCGATGGGCGCCGCAGCTGCTTCGAACGCCGCTGCGGCCTTGTCGCCCGAGCCCTTCTCCGGCGAGGCTTGCGACGGCGCGCATGCGGCGAGCGCGCCGCCCGCGGCCGTGGCGATGCCCGCCGTGGCGGCCGCCTTGAAGAAGCTGCGTCGGCTGAGCGCGTGCTTTCCGGTGGTCTTGGCGCCTTCCGACGGGCCTCGCTTCGCTTCGTCTTTCATGGTTCCCTCCTCCTTGTTGGAACGATCCCCTCCTCGGGATGCCCCCATTGTAGGTGCGCCGTGCCGGTGGCTTCAGGAGGGAAAACGGCGCGCTGGAACGATGTCGCGCGCGGCGCGAGGAAGTTCGACGACGCGTGAAGGAAAAACGGCATCGGACGAGGAAAACCTTTCGCGCGCGTCGAGCGCGCTGCGGGTGCAGGCTAGGTGCGGCAGGCACGTGTTGAGTGCGCGCCGGGTGCGGAAACCCTTTCGAGTGTGGCAGGCGCGCGTCAGGCGTGTGCCGGGTGCGGAAACCATTTCGAGTTCGGCTGGCGAGCGTCGGGCGTGTGCCGGGTGCGGCAGGCGCGTGTTGAGCCCGGAAACCCTCTCGGACGCGCGGCGAGCTAAAACCCCTTTTCGAGTGCTCACCGGGTGCGGAAGCTCTGCCGAATGCGTTGGGCGTGCGTCTGACGCGCGGCGGGCGCTCGTCGGCAGCGCGTTCGGCCGCGACGCTCGCCGAGCCCCTATTCCGGTGCCTGTGAGCAAGGTGCTTTGCTGGCATTCGTATGGTGCAAAAATCACCGATATTCCCCTTGAACGAAGCGAGATGAGCTCGTTTTCGTCCTTGCTTATCGTTCGTTCCGAGCGTTTTCCCAGCTCACATGCTTAGGAAAATTCCAGCGCTGCCGCGCAGAGCGATATGGCACGGGGACATCGGTGATTTTTGTACGGAGGGCTGTCCCGCGCCGGTGCGTCGAAGCGATGCCGATCGTTCGGGACCTGCGACGCCAAGGCGATGCTAGGGGACTGCGGAGCGGCACGTGGATCCCGGTTTGCCAGCGTAAGGTGCATTTCTCAAAGACGTGCAAGATCGAGCGGCGAATACCCCAAATCGGCGGCGTGGTGTTTAGCGTCCGCGGCACTATTGCGGAGAGGCCGTGGTACCCTAGTGGCGACAAATCGTGCGGGTAAGCTTCGACAATGGTTTTGTTTGGATGAAGGAAAGGCTCTACATGGCGTTTCTGCTGGGATGCGAGAAGGTGCGGGTGGAATTCCCCACGAAGACGGTGTTCGACGGCATTTCGCTGGGCGTGGAGGAGGGCGACCGCATCGGCATCGTGGGCCGCAACGGCGACGGGAAGTCCACGCTGTTGAACCTGCTGGCGGGCCAGTTGGAGCCCGACGACGGGCGCGTGCTGAAGAACGGCACCGTGCACGTGGGCGTGCTGGGGCAGGCCGACGCGCTTTCCGACGACGACACCGTGGAGCGCGCCGTGGTGGGCGACCTGCCCGAGTACCAGTGGGCGGGCGACGCGCGCGTCCGCGACATCATCGCGGGATTGGCTTCCGACATTCCGTGGGACGCGCGGGTGGGCACCCTGTCGGGCGGACAGCGGCGGCGGGTGGACCTGGCGCGGCTGCTCATCGGCGATTGGGACGTGCTCGCGCTCGACGAGCCCACGAACCATCTGGACGTGCGCGCCATCACCTGGCTGGCCGGGCACCTGAAGGCGCGCTGGAAGCAGGGCGCGGGCGCGCTTTTGGTGGTCACGCACGACCGCTGGTTTCTCGACGAGGTGTGCACGCGCATGTGGGAGGTGCACGACCGTGTGGTCGATCCGTTCGAGGGCGGCTTCTCGGCCTACATCATGCAGCGCGTGGAGCGCGACCGTCTGGCCGCGCTGGCCGAGCAGAAGCGCCAGAACGACCTGCGCCGCGAGCTGGCCTGGCTCTCGCGCGGGGCGCGGGCGCGTGCGACGAAGCCGAAGTTCCACGTGGCCTTGGCCCAAGAGCTCATCGCCGACGTGCCGCCGCTGCGCGACGAGCTGGAGCTCAAGCGCATGGCCATGGCGCGTCTGGGCAAGCAGGTGGTGGACTTGGAGCACGTCACCGTGCGCTTCGACCATGCGGACGGCTCCAGTCGCACGGTGCTGGACGACGTGGACTGGATCATCGGCCCCGGCGACCGCTACGGCATCGTCGGCGAGAACGGTGCTGGCAAAACCACGCTGTTGCGCGTGATCCAAGGCTTGCAGAAGCCAACGTCCGGCCTGGTGAAGATAGGGAAAACCGTGCGCTTCGCCGTGCTGTCGCAGCACTTGGACGACCTTGCGCGCTTCGGCGACGATCGCGTGCGGCAGGTGGTGGGCCGCTACAGCCGCCGCACGATGCTCGACGGCAAGGAGATGACGCCGGGGCAGCTGCTGGAGAAGCTGGGCTTCACGCGCGCCGACCTGAACGAGCCGGTGTGCGATCTGTCGGGTGGCCAGAAGCGCCGGCTGGCGCTCATGCTGATCTTGTTGGACGAGCCGAACGTGCTGGTGCTTGACGAGCCGGGTAACGACTTGGACACCGACATGCTGGCCTCGGTGGAGGACCTGCTGGACGGCTGGCCCGGCACGCTGCTTTTGGTCACGCACGACCGCTACCTCATGGAACGCGTGACCGACCATCAGTTCGCCCTGCTGGATGGGCGGATTCGCCACCTTCCCGGCGGCGTTGACGAGTATCTGAGGCTGACGGAGGCGCGGGATTCAACCCGGCCCGGCGGAGGGACGGGCGCCGACCAGTCGCTCAAACAGTCCTCGCAGGGCTGCGGAACTCGCTTGGTGGACGGCACCCGCCCCTCCGCCTCTTCGGGTGCGACCGAAGCCGGCTCGCGCGATGCCGACAATGGGGGCGGGGAGCGGCTTTCCGGCGGTGAGATACGCACGCTGCGCAAGCTCATGCAGTCGAACGAGCGCAAGACGGAGACGCTCAATGGCAAGATCGAGGACGTACGCGCCCAGATGGCCGCCGCCGACCCCAGCGACTTCACTGCCCTCGGCGATTTCCAAGCGCAGATCAACGACTTGCAGGCCCAGGTTGATGCCCTCGAGGAAGAATGGCTCGAAGCTGCCGAGAAGCTGGGGGAGTAGCATGCTCCCGGATGCCGAACGTGCGGCCGACGAGTTGGAACCAGCCTTGACGGGGGAGGCCGCCATTGAGCCGGCCGCGCCAGCCGCCGCGCCGTCGCTCGTGTTGCCGGCCGAGCTGGCGTGGGCCGTCTACTTCCTGTTCATCCCGTTTGGCGTGGCCGCCATGGCCCACGCGAATATGGGCCTCGTGCCGGCGGCGGCGCTCCCGTTCGCGCTCAACGCCATCGCGCCCCAGGTGAGCTACGGTGTGTGGTACGTCGTGTTCCAAGTGGGGCTCATCGCCATTCTGTGCGCGGTGCGGCGCACGCTTGACTGGCGCTACCTCATATCGTTCGCGGTGTGCGCCGTGGGCGGGGCGCTCATTGACTTCAACGGCGCGTGGATGAACGACCTGTTCCCGGTGGATTCGCTCGGGCTCTCCTGCCTGTGGTTCGCCGTCGGGTTCGTCATCGTGGCCGTGACGGTATATTTCTGCACGCGCTGCCAGCTGCCCGTCATGCCCATCGACACGTTTCCGCGCGACCTGTGCGCTGCCATCGATCAACCGTACGCTCGCGTTAAAGTGTGGTTCGACGTCATAACGCTGCTTGTCACCTGTGCCATCGGTCTCGTCGGCGGCGGAGCTCTGTTCGGAATCAACGTGGGCACGGTGGTGTCGGCCCTGCTCATGGGCCGCTCGGTTGGTTTCATCCAGTGCATCATGGACAAGCGGGTGGCCTACCGTAAGCACCTGCCGCTCTGAAGACGCACGGGCGTTGGCGCTATTTCCAGGTTGAGCGCTTGGCGGCGGTGCCGCGGGCGATGTTGCCGGGTGCGTTGGTTGGCGGTTGCGGGGTTCCCGGTGCAGTCTGTTGTGCCGTTGCCGGTTCCGGCTGCCCGTCGGCTTGCTGCTCGGGGCCACGCGTCCACGGATCGTCCTTCGCGCTGTTCTGCGCGTACTTCATCCACGCGTCTTCTTGGCGCGCTTCGGCGATCCAGTCGTCTTGCGACTTGAACAGCACGCTGCCCGCCAAGTACACGATGCCGCACAGGATGCCACCCACCACGAAAGCGATCCAACTGACGGCGAAGCCGCCTTGACCGGCGCGGATGGCCTCCTTGATCGCAAACTTGTCCATGCCGCCCAGGCCGCCCATCTGGTCGAACAGCGGTACGAAGCCCCATACCAGAAACACGATCAGCGCCAGCAGCATGATGATGCCGCACGTCACGCCCATGATGGACTCGGCCCGCACCTGTTCGGGCGACTTTACGTTGGCGGTGGGCGGCAGGTCGGCGCCCAAGTCCCTGCGGTGCGCTATGTAGGTGAGCTCTGACAGGTCGTACTTCGATTTCTGCAGGCATGCCCACATGATGGTACCCACGCCCAGGGCGATGAAGAGCATGAAGGGAAGCAACAAGAAGTCCTCAACGAGCACGCCGCCCACCATGACCTCGCCGTCTTCCGGCGACATGCCCACCATAAAGATCACGGCTAGCAGGATGAGGCCCACGCCCCCTGCCATCATGAGGGGGAAGCGGCGGCTGAAGCGGTCGAGCACGTCGGTGCGGTAGCGCGGCTCGATGGCCGGGTTGCGGCGTTTGAACTCGCTGTGGCTGAGCGAGCCCATGATGAGGATCATCACGCCCACCACCACGAACGCAAGGAACACGGCCGTAGCGAAGTTCTCGCCGAATACCCCGACGGCTTCGAGGGCCCCTTGCACGCCCACGCCAACGAGGATACTGGCCACGCCCGCAACCATGGACAGGTCGAAGCGGTTCATATGGCGGTCGTAGCGCTCGGTGTCGTTGTCGTTCGTCACCTCCACGCTGCCGCGCATGAGGTCGTCGAGGTTCGTATGGAACAGGTCGCACAGCACCAGCAGCTTGTCCATCTCGGGGTAGTTGGTGCCGGCTTCCCATTTCGACACGGTCTGGCGCGACACGCCCAGCTGCTCGGCAAGGCCCTCTTGTGTGATGCCGTAATGCTGGCGCAGGTAGACGAGGTTGTCCGCGAAGGTCATCGAAAGTCCTTTCGTTTCGTGAATGCATCATACCTGAAAGTCGCGCGGTGCTTCGTGGAAGCTGTCGGCCCGCGGTGCCGAATGCCGGCGCGATCTTTCGCGGCTTCTATCTTGCGATTGCGGTTCCGCACGCTCCACCACTTTGGTGTTGCGTTTCGCATTTTTTCGCGCACGCTCAGGTTGCGGAAGCTGTGAACTGGGGTTATGCAATTGCGCTGAAACGAGGGCGGGATTGATCGCCATGGCGTTCGCTTTCGCCTTTTGGTAAGGTGAGCGGTGTCGGGCACCGAAAGGAACCGCTTCATGGACGAACCGGGCGTCGAGCGCATTCGAAATTTCAGGTTGCACGCGCATCACTTGGATGCGCGGTACGACGAGGCCGACGTGCTTGCCGTCGTGGGCGCGTGCGGCATGCAGAACACCCCGCCGGGCGCATGGGAGGCCGCGCTGCACAACCGCGTTCCCGCGCTCAGTACGGAGGATATGGCGAGCTTGCTGCACGAAAAGCGCTCGCTCGTGCAAGCGTGGAGCTTTCGCGGTGCGCCGGTGGTGTTCCCTGCCGCGGACAGTGACGCGTTTCTGACGGCGCTGGTGCCGCAGAAGGACGAGCCATGGATATACACGCAGGGCATCGGCTTGGCGCTCGACGCTTTGGGGATGGAATTCCACGAGGTGCTGGCCCTGCTGGAACGGGTCATGCCGAAGCTGGACGACAGGGTCGTCGTCAGCAAGACCGCGCTTGACCAAACGTTGGCCGACTGGGTCGAGCCGCTGCTGCCCGCAGGCAAGCGCGAGCCGTGGCGCGCGCCGTCGATGTACGGCAGTCCCGACAAGCAGACGGTGGGCGGCGCGGCGGTGTCCTTCCTGCTGCGTCCCTGCGCGTTGAAGGGGCTGGTGGTGTTCGGCGAGCGCTCCGGCACGAGCCCTGCGTTCACGTCGTTTCGGGCGTGGCTCGGCCGGGAGCTGGAGTCCGGCAAGGATGCGCCAAAGAAGCTCGTGCGGAAGTTTCTGCACTGCTACGGTCCTTCGACCGCCGATCGGTTCGCCAGCTGGCTCGGTTGCTCGGGCAAGCAAGCGCGGCGCCTGTGGAAGGCCGTCGCCGACGAGATGGAGCCGTTGACGTGCGATGACAAGCGGGCCTACGTGCTGGCGGCCGACCGGGAGCGCCTGTTTGCGCCCGAGCCTCTCGAGCGTGAGCTGCTTCTGCTGTCAGCGCACGACCCCTACCTCGACCAGCGTGATCGTGCCGTTCTTCAAGCGGACAAAACGCTGCAGCGTCGGATATGGCGCACCGTGGCCAATCCGGGCGCCGTCGTGCGGCGCGGCGAGGTCGTGGGCACGTGGACTGGTAAGAAGAAAGGCGCCGGCTTGGAAGTCGAGGCAAGCCCGTGGGCCGGCGATGTCGACGTGCGCGAGCTGCGCGACCTTGCCGAGGACTACGCCGCCTTCTGCGGCTTGGAGCTGGTTGGCTTCGCGACGTAGCGCCGACGAGGGGGCTCCCTGTTCGCTCAAGTGCCTGGTCAAGTTGTCGGTTTGTTCAAATTCCTGCAAAGTATCGGTGGAGAAACGATGCCGTGCTAAAACGGGCCGTACAATGGCTTCGAAAACGGAAGCGACGCAGCTCGCTTCAGGTGGCTCTTCACCTGCTTTTTCGGCATTTCACCCCTCCTGTGCGGCTGCGTCCCAACATGGAAGGTTTCCCTATGATCAAGTTTATCGCCAGCGACATGGACGGCACGTTCCTCGACGAGAACGAATGCGTGCCCGACGGCGCCTTCGACCTCATCCTGCGCCTGCGCGAGGCGGGTGTGCGGTTCGCGGCCACGTCGGGCCGGCGCTTCGACACGCTGTGCGAGCTGTTCGAACCCATCGTCGATTGCATGGACTTCGTGGCGTCGAACGGCGCGCAGGTTGTCGTTGAAGGCGAGTTGGTGGACTTGGAGGTGTTCTCGCACGCGGCCGTGAAGCGGCTCGCGGGCGTTGTGGATATGTTCGACACCATGCACCTGGCACTGTTCGACGAGACGCGCAGCTACCTTTTGGACGACGAGGAGCGCTTCGAGCGCGAGGTGGACAAGAACCTGCCGAACCCCGTGCGCGTGCTCGACGTGCCCTCTCCGCGGACGAGTATTCTGAAAGCATCGGTGTACTGCGACGATGCCGTCATGGATATGGCCTACATCCTTACGCGCGAACTGGACGACGACTTCGTGTTCGCGCCGTCCGGCCGCAAGTGGATCGACGTCATGCAGCGCGGCGTGAGCAAGGCCACCGGCGTCGGCCAGGTGTTGGACGCCCATGGCATCCGGCCTGAAGAGATGATGGCGTTCGGCGACTCGATGAACGACTACGAGATACTGCGCATGGCGGGGACGAGCGTGGCCATGGGCAACGCCCGCTCCGCCATCAAGCAGATAGCCGCGAAAACCATCGGCACGAACGTCGAGCACGGCGTGCAGAACGAGCTACGGAAGGTGCTGGCGGGTATCGAGGGCAGGTAGACCTCCGGACGGGCGACCTCCTGATCGCCCGGCGCGGCGCTCTCGCAACGGCACAGGCAATGCGGCGAGCGCACGGAAGAGCTGGCAAGTCCTTTCCGCGCCCTCTGTTGCCGGGGCATCGCCCGTTGGTTGCCCGCTCTGGATGATCGGCGGGCGATCAACCGCTGCTATAGCTTCGCGTGCTCCTCGCCGTTCACGCGGGCGTTCGGGTCGCGTAGCACGGCGCGGTCGAGGTCGCCCACGGCGTTCGACGCGGTGACGCCGGCCACCATGGAGTCGCTCACGTTGAGCGCCGTGCGGCCCATGTCGATGAGCGGTTCGACGGAGGCCAGCAGGCCTACGATCTCGATGGGCAGCCCCATGGTGCCCAGCACGATGAGCGAGGCGAATGTCGCACCGCCGCCCACGCCCGCCACGCCGAACGAGCTGATCACCACCACGGCCACGAGCCCGGCCACGAACGTCGGCGAGAACACGTCGATGCCCACGGTGGGGGCGATGATGGTGGCCAGCATGGCGGGGTAGATGCCCGCGCACCCGTTCTGCCCGATGGACATGCCGAAGCTGGCCGAGAAGTTCGCCGTGGCCTCGCCCACGCCCAGGGCGCGCGTTTGCGTCTCGATGTTGAGGGGCACCGCTCCCGCGCTCGAGCGCGCCACGAACGCGAAGCTGAGCACGGGAAACGCTTTCTTCAGATACGCGAGGGGGCTCACGCGGTTCGCCAGCAGGATAAGGCAGTGCACCAGGAGCATGAAGAGGAGCGCTGCGTAGGACACCGCCACGAATTTGCCCAGATCGAGGATGGCGGCGTAGTCGCTCGTGGCCATGACGTGGGCGATGAGCGCCAGCACGCCGTAAGGCGTGAGCGCGAGCACCATGGATACGATGCGCATGACGATGCCGTACAGGCTGTCGATGAGTTGCTTGAAGAACGCGGCCTGCCGCCCGGCGCTGGCGGCGGCATCGTCGGCATCGTCGGACGCGGGACTTTCGCTGCCGGCTCCGTCCCCGTCGTCTCCGCGGGCGCGCAGCTTCAAGTAGGCTATTCCGGTGATCGCGGCGAAGATGACGACGGCGATGGTGGAGGTGGCGCGGCTTCCGGCCAAGTCGGCGAACACGTTCACGGGAACGAACGACAGGATCATCTGGGGCAGCGAGAGATCCGCCACCTGCTGCTGCTCGGTTTGAAGCGCTTGCAGGCTGTCGGCGCCCGCGCCCGCTCCCGCGTCGGTGAAGCTGGCGCCTGCGAGCCCCGAGAACGCCACCGCCGCCCAACCGGTGAGCGCCGCCACCGCCACGGTGCCCAGCAGCACGGCCAGCACGACGGCGCTGATGCGCCCCAGGTTCTCGGTGACCTTCGTGCGGGTGAACGCGCCCACGATGGCCACGAACACGAGCGGCATCACCAGCATCTTCAGCAATGCGATGTAGCCCTGGCCCACGATCGACATCCAATCGAGCGCCGTCGAGGCGGCGTCGCTTCCGCGCCCCAGCGCCAGCTGAATGCCGATCCCCAGCGCGATGCCCAGTCCCAGCGCCGTGAACACGCGCGGCGTGAAGCCCACGCCCTTGGCCTTCATGAAGCGCAGGACTAGGAGCAGGGCGACGAACACGGCCAGGACGGCCGCTACGGGAAGGATGGCATCGAGGGACATGGCGGTTCTGGCTTTCTCGCGCGCGTGGTTTCAGCGGTTGCTGCGAAATAGTATGCGGCCGCATCTGCTGGACGCGGCCGCATGCGGGTGATTTGTCTCTGGTCTGTTGACCAACGCCAACAGGACGGCAACAAGGGCGAGCGGAAACCTTCAAGCGCCTCCGAGGGTGGTGTATCAAAATTCGCCGCAGGGCGCCGCTTAGACGGTCCCGCCGTAGGGCAAGGGCTCTGCCCTTGCCGTCGACCTGGGAAAATGTCGTCTTGCCGAGCGGCAAGGGCAGAGCCCTTGCCCTACGACACCAGCGAAGCGGTCCTTTTGGTACAGCCTTGTTCGCGCGTATGCGCGAAAACGCGAACCGCAGCCGCTTTTCCGGCTTCGTCGAAACGGTCGATCGGGGGGATCGCTCCTGCGGCGGCTTACAGGTTCTCGTCCATGTCGAACGACAAGGGGGAATCCTCCGCCTCGGCCATGATCGCGTCTTGCAGCAGCGTGCGCGTGTCGGCCAGCAGCTCGTCCATGAACGCGCGGTTCGCGCCGGTCAGGGCCTCGGTGAGCGCTTCGCCTTTCAAGGGGGTGCAGGCGCGGTCAGTGGCGGCGACGAAGGCGTGGGCTTTCTGGCGGCTGGCCTTCAGGTAGTCCTCCACGCGGCGTGCCACTAGCGGGTAGCGGCTCTCGGCCAGCACGTCCAGCGCGCGCAGCAGCCAGTAGGCGCTCTCGGGATCGGGGCGGCGGGCCTCGCTCTCCCAGGCGGGGTGCGCGGCCGAGGCGTTCGCGAAGAACGGCACGAACGGCGAGAACGCCGTGGTGGCCAGCGACACCCAGTGGACGCCTGCGCGCTCGGGCGGCAGGTCGGGGCGAATCTGCAGCACATGGCCTTCCTGCGTGCGCGACAGCGCGATGGCGCGGTAGCGGGTACGGCTGCGCTCGTCGCCGTCCGAGCCCAGCGGGTCGAACGGCGTGCCGTCGAAGTGCGAGGCCAGCAGCTGCGCCACGTCGTCCACGTCCAAAAGACGGTTCGCGCGGCGGATGAACGGCAGGTCCAAATCCTCGGGCTGCTGCTCGGCCTCGGGTGTGAACAGGCGCTGGCCGAACCAGACGCGTGGGGCGTTGTAGTGGGTGTCCTGCTGCGAGTACGTGCCGAAGATGCGGCGGAAATCGAACGTGCCGGGACGCGGGTTCAGGTGGTTGTCTTCCACGAACTTTCGGATGCCCTGCGAAGCCATGAAGTCGGGCGATTCGAAGTCGACCTCCTGGATGGAGATGCGGTTCGCGCACACGGCGTACGCGTCGTCGGGGATGCGCTGCGCCACCCAGTGGTGTCCGGTGGCCAGCTCCATGTACCACACCTCGTCGGCGTCGGCGAACAGGATGCTGTTGCCTTCAGCCGACCCGTGTTTGGCCACGATGGCCGCCACGCGCTCTACGCCCGCGCGCGCCGAGGAGATGAAGGGCAGCACCACGGTGACGAGCGCGTCTTCGGCCAGGCCGCCTTCCTCCACCAGCGGGTCGTGCGCCAGCACGCGCTCGTTGGCGTAGGTGGATTCGGTGGCGCTCATGGCCACGCCGGCCGCATTGATGCCGGCTTCCTCGTAGGCGCCCTCGGACTGATCGACGTCGGGCGTGGACGTGTAGCGCAGGCCCGCTCCGTCCAGTTCCATCGTGAATTGGTTGTTGGCCGACACGAACGACTCTTTCTTGTGCACCCGCTCGGGCACGACGGTGAAGCGCTTCGGCGCGCAGGCTTCCGCATGGTCCTCGGTGCGGGCGATGAGGGTGGAGCCGTCGAGTGTGGCCGCCTTCCCCACGAGGACGGATGTGCATGCGCAGTGGGTGAGTCGGGCCATGAGGGCTCCTCTCGTTCGATGATGCCGATGGTTGACATGGTACCTCGTGATGGCGCGGGAGTGCGGGATCTCTTTCGCTGGAGGCCTATCGGTTTCGGACTTCGGTGCGCGTTCTGTGCGGATTCGCGTGACAACGATCGCCGGGCGTGCCGTGCCGAGGGCCGCGTTCGCATCCCGCCGTCCCGCGCGAACGGAAGGTCGGCAGCCTGACGTGCTGTTGCGGCGTGCCGGTTGACGGGGCCGGGGCGGCGCGGTATGCTGGGCGGCGTTTTCGTACACCCCTTTGGAGGACTCGTGATACTTTGCAGGGCTGCGGCTCCGCGCGTGATCGCCGATGAAGCATCGCACGGAGCAGGGACGAGCATAGTCATCGGCATCGGAAGGCGCGCCGCCTAGAGGCCCGTCGTCTTCGTCGATGCCGGAACGCCGAACTCGCAAGCGCCGCAGGTGATGATTCATCTGCGGCGCTTTTTTGCGCGCTGGCTCGCGGACCCGTTGACGATGCGTCGTTGCGGGGAGTATCCGCCGAGGCTCGGCGCGCGTTCCTTGTCCCGCATTCCGAGATCCAAAGAGGTGCATGGTGTCTACTTCCGTTTCGTTTTCCGAGGGGCCGCTGTTCCGGCAGCTGCTCTCGTTCGCTTTGCCGCTTATGGCGGTGAATCTTCTGCAGTACGTGTACCAAGCGGTCGACATGGTGGTGGTCGGCCAGGTGGTTGGCGATGTGGGGCTGGTGTCCATCAGCAACGCGACGAACGCCGCCTTTCTGGTGAACGCATTCGTTATCGGGCTGACCGCCGGGGGCGGCGTGGTGGTGGCGCGGGCCGTGGGTGCGCGCGACGCGTTCGCGCGGCGGCGCGCCTATGCGGCCACGCTCGCGGTGGCGCTGTTGGCGTCGGCCGCCATCGCGGCGGCCGGCATGCTGTTGGCGCGGCCGGCCTTCACGGCGAACGCGGTGCCCGCCGCTGCGCTCGACGATGCCGTAGCCTATACGGTGGTCATGTGCTGCGGTGCCGTGGGTCCGTTCCTGATGAATGCCGCCGCGGCGTTTTTGAAGGCGCAGGGCGATGCGTGGACGCCGCTTGTGCTGGTGGGCGCGGCGGCCTTCGTGAACGTGGCGCTCGACTTGGCGCTGGTGGGGCCGGCAGGCCTCGGCGTGGTGGGGGCCGCGTTCGCCACGGTGTCGGCGCAAGGACTCGCCGCCGTGCTGGCGCTCGCGTTCGTGTGGCGGCGCTATCCCGAGGTGCGGCCGTTCGGCCGGGGCGGAGCTGCGCCGGGGCAAGGTCGCGGTCGCGGCGGAGCGCTGGAGGACGGCCGGCGCCAAGGTCGTGACGGTGCGCCGCTCGGCCGAGCCGGCCGCCGCGCGCCCGGGTTGGGCGCCGCTGTGCTGGCGGTTCTGCGCGTGGGCGTTCCGTCGGCCGTGCAGATGGCGGTGGTGAACCTGTCGTACGCGCTGGTCACGGGCTTGCTCAACCGCTACGGCGCCGACGTGGCCGCAGCTGCCGGGGTGGGGCTGCAGATCAGCACCATCGCGGGGCTTCCGTGCTGGGCCATCGGCCAGGCCATCACCACGGCCGCCGCGCAGAACGCCGGGGCGGGCGAGCTGCGCCGCGCGCGCGACGTGGTGCGGCTGGGCGCCGCGCTCAACATCGGCGTCACGTTGAGCATCCAGGTGCTCATTCAACTGCTGGCTCCGGCCATCGTGGCGCTGTACGGCCTGACCGAGCCGGCGACGCTCGACGTGGCCGTGCTCTACCTGCGCATCACGTGCAGCGTGAACGGGCTGTTCTACGCCGCCATGTACAGCTTCGACTCGTTCGCGCTCGGCGCCGGCTCGCCGCGGCTCGTGCTGGCCAACTCCCTCATCGACGCGTTCGCCGTGCGCTTCGGCCTGGCGTTCCTGCTGAGCGGCGTGCTTGGCGCGGGCTACGTGGGCATCTTCGTCGCGCAGGCGGCCTCGCCCGTCATCCCGGCGATCATCGGCGGCGCGTATGTGCGCCACTGGTCGCGCTCGCGCGGGGTGGGGCGGGCGCGAGCGGCTCGGGCGGGCGCCATTGGAGAGCGCGCTGCCCGATGACGAGCCCCGGCCGTCCTTGCCGGCGAGGCCGGAAGGGCGGCCGGGACGGGCTCCTCCTCAACGGGACGGGCTCCTCCCAAGAGGGAGTCTCGCTCTCTGCCGTTCCTTGTTCGTGCCCCTGCTACGCCGTCGTCACCAGCTCGCTTGCGGGGATCCGCTCGACGGTGTGGCGGTCGGGGCTCTTCGGCTCGCAGGCGGCGTGGCCCACGGCCAGGATGTTCACCGGCACGAGCGATTCCGGCAGATCGAACTCCGCACGCACGATGGCGGGGTCGAAATGGCATATCCACACGCTTCCCAAGCCCAGGTCGGTGGCGGCCAGCATCATATGGTCGGTGAGGATGGAGGCGTCGATGTCGACGGTGCGCATCCCGTCGATCGGGCGCCGCCAGGCCTGCTCGCGGTCGGCGCACACGACGAACGCGAGCGGCGCGCCGTGCAGGTTGGCCGCCCGGCCCAGCTTCGCGAGCCCCTCCTCGCTGGACACCTGCACGATGCGGACCGGTTGGCGGTTCGCGGCGGTCGGCGCGACGCGGGCGGCTTCGACGATGGTGTCGATGCTCTCCTGATCGACGGGATCGGGTCGATAGGTGCGGATCGAGCAGCGTTTTTTGGCAAGGTCGAGAAACGTCATGAGATGCTCCTGTTCTCTTTGGTCGGAAAGGCCGGCTTCGTTCTCAATCCATGCTACTCGCTAGTATCTTTCAGGCAAGTAGGCACTTTTTCGGAATATACTATCCAAAAGGAAAGCAAGGGGATCGACTGCGCCTCCGGTCAACCGTGCGGCGAACGCTCGCAAACGAACCGCTCGGCCGGAGCCTCCGCATGCGGAAGGGGTCGCCAACGCGCGCATGGAAAAGCGGCCGAAGTGCCCCGCATTTGGAAGAAGGCGCGAACGCTCCGCGCATAAGGAAAGGAAGCCGTGCATGAAAACCTGTCCGAGCGCCTACCATTGTCCCGTCGAAGCTACCATCGACATCGTGGGCGGCAAGCACAAGGTGCTCATCCTGTGGCATTTGAGCAAGCACGGCGTGCTGCGGTTCGGCGAGCTGCAGCGCCTTATGACGCAGGCCACGCCCAAGATGCTCACCCAGCAACTGCGCGAGCTCGAGGCCGACGGCATGGTGCATCGCGAGCTGTACCACCAGGTGCCGCCCAAAACGGAGTACTCGCTCACCGAGCGTGGGAGCAGTTTCGTGCCCATTCTCAACGAGATGTGCGCGTGGGGGAAGGACGTGCTCGCCGAGGCGGGCGCGTCGGAGTTCTAGCGCGCGGCGTTTGCTCGGTAGCGGGCGATTGCTGGCGCCGCGCCGCGGCCGTGGCGGCAAGCCAGCCGCTTCGACGACGAGCGACGCCGAAGCGTTCGCCGCCGCCCGCTACGCTTTCGGCTTCTTGCGCAGCCTGAGGTCGATGCCCCGCTCGGTGGCCAAACCCTTGAGCGTGTCGGCCGCGAAGGCGGCGCGCTCCCTGAGCGGCACGGCATCGTCGACGGCCACGGGCTCGATGCGCTCCATGGCGCGCCGCACGTCATCGAGTTCGAGCAGGTTCGCAGCCTGACAGAACAGCGTCTTGCGACGGCCGTCGTTGCACCGGTCCAGCAACAGGGCCAGGGCCGCCGCCTTCTCCCGCTGCTCGGCGCGATAGGCGTCCAGCCCGTCGCGCTGCGCCCGTTCGAGATTCTCCATCTGGTTGCGATGGGTGACGAACAGGTCGTACTCGCTGATGCCGTCGTAGTGGGCGCAGGGAAACTCGGCGCACTGGAAGCAGTATTCGACGCCCGGCTTTTCCCGCGCGCACCGCGCGATGGCGCAGCCTTGGTTTCCGGCACCGCCTCCGCAGCCGGGGCAGTATCCTCCCACGCGCATCGAGCACAGCCCGCAGTTCAGCCCGCAGAGGGAGAGCAAGAGGTCGCCGCGCTCGAAGCCTTTCATGGAACCGCCTTCCGTTGTCGCACGTGTGCTCAAAAAAGGTGTGGGCTTTGATTATGGCAGGGCGCTCTCTGGCATGCGGGCAGGGCGATGACGCGCGTGCGGCGTTTTCGGCACGCGGCCGCATGCGCTCGTGCTAGGAGGTCGAGGCGCTTCGGCGACGCGAGGGCTGGGCGCGCTTTCGCTGAGCGTTGTGCGCGGCGGACGCTACAGGCCGGCTATTTCCCGTTGCAGCTTCTTCGTCAACTTGGCGAACACGAGGCTGTACGAGTGGTCGCACAGCTCGCGCAGCAGGTCTTCGGGCACGGCCCCGTCCAGATCGACGGAGATCCAGCAGCGCTTGTCGGCGTAGAAGCCGGGCAGGATGTCGCCGGGCCAGTCGGCACGCAGCCGCTCGCTCCACACAGGATCGCATTTCAGCGACACCAGGTTGAGGCCCGCGTACTCGCGGTGCTGCTCGCCGGGCTGCATAGTCGCCGCGAACATCTTGCCGCCCACCTGGTAGCGCCACCATTCCCACTCCACCTTGTAGTCCTTGGTCGCGCCGGGCTTGCTCAGCAGGTATTCGTCCAGCCAATCGTGCATGATCATACGGGTGCTCCTTCCTCGGTTGCGTGCGTGCCGATTCCGTGCGCTTTGTTCATGCGGGCGGCGGTCTCGCACTCAGCGCGCTCGCTAAAACGGGCGGCAGCGGCGTCCATCAGCTCCCGCTCGCCTTTTATCTCGCTTGGGTAGGGGTGGCGCGTCGCCATGCGGTCGAATTCCTCGCGGACGCGTCGGGCTTCCTCTTCGTCGCCTTCGGCCAGAAGCGCCAGAGCGTGGCGCGTGCGCAGCACGGACGGGTAGTTCTTCATGGCCTTCATGAGCTTGCGGGCGTCGGCGTCCAAGATGCGCTCCGCCTCCTGCGTCCCTTTCCCAGCCATGAGCTCGCAGTACGCGAGGTCGATCTTCAGCAGCGAGCGATGCAAGCCGAGCATGCCGGTCTCGCCTTCCAGCAGGTCGCAGATGGCCTCGGCGGCCTCGGCGATGCGCCCTTCGTCCAGAAACCGGCTGCAGGCGACGACGGCCACGGAGGCCACGAGGGGGTTGCGCAGCTGCTCGGGCTCGGCGGGCGCGGCAAACCACGCGGCGGGCATGTCCTTCGTCCGCACGTCGTCCGCCTGAGCCTCGCTGATCTTCAGTATGGTCCAGAATGCCCGCAGCGCCTCGTGACCCTCGCCTGCCGCTCGTAGGTTCTTGCCGTCGTTGTTCACGCCGCTCACGGTGAGCGGTAGGCCGTTCGTCAACGCGAACGCGAGCCCGATGATGGCGACGAACGCGAAGAAAGCGGTGCCGAGCCCCTTCGGCAGCAGGAAGGCCGGCACGGCGGCGGCCAGGCCGACGAGCACGTTCGCCAGCGCGCCGCCCAGGTTGTAGAGCCGGTAGGGGATGCGTCCGTTCACAAGGTCGGGCGGCGCCATAAGGCACTGGCCGCCCGTCCCCTGCACGGAGAACCGCCTGAAGCGCAGGCGGCCGTCCTGCTGGACCAGCATGAGGCTGCCCACGCGAAACGAGCGGAACCGGTAGCCGGTGGTCAGCCCGAACACGAGGTGCCCCGCCTCGTGGACGATGATTTGCAGGAAGTAGGCCGCCACCAGAAGCACGACGAGCGCCACGATCCATGCGGCAGTGCCCAGGGGATCGGCATCAGGGCCCTCCGCACCGCGAGTCAAGTGGCCCGCAAGGTAGCCGACTGCCGCGCCGAACACCATGAACAGCGCGACGATCAGCGCTTTCGTCGCCAGGCCCCGCTTCTGCGCGCTTTTCTTGCCGGACACGCCCCTGCCTTTCTCGATTGCTCTCACCGAAGTACCGTCACAGTATCTCATATCGCTCACGGAATCGTCCCTTGCCCCGCGACGCTGCGTAGCGTATGATACATACCGTTAGTATGTATAGAGCGTCTTCGCCGCGCGTTGGGAGCGGGCGGCAGGTCGTCAGCCTGTGCTGCGCACCGGCTGGGGCGCTTCATCTGGACCATGTGTTTGTTCGTCTACCCGAGAGGAGGGCCCGTGGCGCGCAACAAGCATCCCGAGGAGACGGTGGGTCGCATCCTCGACGTGGCCATGCGCCTGTTCGTGGAGAAGGGGTTCGAGCACACCACCATTCAGGACATCGTCGACAACTTGAACGTGACGAAAGGCGCGGTGTACCATCACTTCAAATCGAAGGAGGACATCCTCGACGCGGCCATCGAACGCGAGAGCGCGCCTCTCATGAAGGAGCTGGTGGCCATTCGCGACGACCCGCGCATGACCGGCCTCGAGAAGATGCAGGCCTTGTTCGAGGCCTCGATGGACGGTCCGCAGCTGCCCTTGAGCGCCGAGGTGGCCGTCGAGCCCGACCCGGTGAAGAACAGCCGTTTTCTGGGTATGCAGTACCGGTCTATCATCGAGGAAGTGGCTCCGGGGTTCGTAGAGCCCATCATCCGGCAGGGGATGGAGGACGGCACCATCCGCACCGAGCATCCGCGCGAGATGGCCGAGGTCGTGCTCATACTGGCGAACCTGTGGGTGAGCCCGATGTTTCGCATGACCGATGCCGACCAGCTGCGTCGCCGCATGGACTACTACGTGGAGCTGCTGCACCTCATGGGCCTGAACGTCAAGCCCGGACGCATCACCGGCATGCTCGAGGACTTCCGCAGCGGTTACGAGCAGAAGCTGCAGGAGAGGGGAGGGCGCGCATGACCCGATGATCGCGACATCCCGCCTGCGGCGCTCCGTGCCAGATGTTTCATGTGAAACATTTGTTCCGAAACCGCTGGCACGTCGGCACATGCTGCACTGCCGCCGCGCCGCACGGCACACTGCGGTGCTGCATCGTCGCCTCGCCACCGCACCGATGCACCACCGCACCGCCGCTGCGCTGTCGCGCTCCTCGCGGCCCCGTGGCGCCACGCTGCTTCGAGCAGCATCTTTTTTGACCAAGATACATACCAACCGAAGGTATGAAAGAAAGGAATCGAACCATGGCTGCTTTGTTCAACCGATCGTTCGTGTCGGTCATCATCGTGCAGATCGCGTCGCTGTTCGGCGACGCGGTGCTGCGCTTCGCCCTGCCGCTCTACGTGCTAAATGTGACGGGCTCGGCCGCGCTCATGGGGGCGGTGTCGGCGGCGGCGTGGCTGCCGTACCTGCTGCTCACGCCCATCGGCGGCGTGGCGGCCGACCGCGTGAACAAGCGGCGCATCATGGCGTCGCTCGACGTGCTGCTGGCGCTGACGTGCGCGGCGTTTCTGGCGCTCGACGGCACGATCGACCTCGTCGGCATGTCCATCTGCGCGCTCATCATCCTGTACGCGGTGCAGAGCGTGTACCAGCCCACGGTGCAGGCGGCCGTGCCGTTCATGGTGCCGCGCGAGAGCGTGGTGCGGGCCACCGCCATCGTGAGCCAGATCAGCGCGCTGTCGGGCCTGGTGGGACCGGTGATCGGCGGTTTGGTGTTCGGCCTGTTCGGCATCGAGCCCGTGGTGATGGTGGCCGGCGCGGCGTTCGCGCTTTCGGCCGTGCTCATCGTGGCGTTCGTCCGCATCCCCTTCCAGCGCGTCGAGCGCGAGCAGGGCATCGTGCGCACGGTGCTGGGCGATCTGGCCGAAAGCCTCGCCTTCTTGCGCCACGAGCGGCCGGTCATCCTGAAGACCATCTTCCTGGTAGCGGGCATCAACGTCACGGTGTCGGCCTTCATCATCATCGGCACGCCCGTCACCGTGACGCAGATACTGGGGCTGCCGAACCAGTTCATGGGCTTCGCAGAAGGCGCGCTTGCGCTGGGCGGCCTGGCAGGCGGTGTGGCGGTGGGCGCGCTGGGCAATCGGCTGAGCCTGCGCAAGGCGCCGGTGTTCCTGCTGGTGGCCGCGCTCTCGCTCGTGCCGGTGACCGTGGTGCTGGGCGTGCCGATGGACGCGATGGCGGCCTACGGGGTGCTGCTGGCCAGCCTGTTCGCCAGCATGGCGTGCGCGACGATGTTCAGCATCCAAGCCATTTCGTTCATCCAGATGGAAACGCCCGCCCATCTGGTGGGGAAGGTGATCGCGCTGGCCATGTCCCTGGCGAACTGCGCGCAGCCGGTGGGGCAGCTGGTGTACGGCGGCCTGTTCGACGCGCTGCGCGGCAACCTGGTTCCCGTGGCCATCGGCACCATGCTGGTGGCGTTCGTCATCGCAGGGCTCACGTACCGCGTGCTCAAGCGCGGGTTGCCGGCGGAGGAGCTTGCGGCGGCCGAGGCATCGGCTGAAGGCGAGATGCAGTTCCTCTAACCGTGTCCGACATGCGGATCGTCGCCTGAAACGGTCGCTTTTCGTGTTAAAACCGACCGTTTCGGGCGACGATGGCGGGGGACGAGATTCGGGGACGGCGCCGATGGCCGCTCCGCCCGCCCCGTTCTCCATCCGCCCTCCGTTAGCCTTCGGCCAGCGCCAGCTTCGTCTTCACGATGCGGGTGACGGACTGGTCGATGCGCTCCTCGGAAAGCGCTCCCGAGCGCACCGCGTCGAGGACGCCTTGGTAGGCGGCGGCGAAATCCTCGGGCATGAGCACGAGGTCCACCCCGGCTTGCAGGGCCGCGACGCCCGCTTGGTCGGGCGTGCAGAAGTCGCCCACGGCGCCCATGCTCATGGAGTCGGTGATGACGAGGCCCTCGTAGCCCAGCTCGCCGCGCAGCAGGTCGGTGACGATGGCGGGGTTGATGGAGGAGGGCACGTCGTTGCTGGTGGCGTTCGGCGCGGTGAGGTGCCCCACCATCACGAGGGGCACGCCGGCTTCGATGGTCGCCTCGAAAGGCACGAGCTCCCACGCGCGCAGCTCGTCGAGCGTCTTGTTCGACACGATGGCGCCTTCGTGGCTGTCGCCCAGCACGCCGCCGATGCCGGGGAAGTGCTTGGCGGCGCAGAGCACGCCCGCCTCGGAGAAGCCCCTCACCTGCGCGGCCACCATGCCGCCCACGAGGTCGGGGTCGGTGCCGAACGAGCGCAGCGCCATAACGTCGATGGCCGGATCGCCGCAGATGTCGGCGTCGGGTGCGAAGTCGAGGTTGAAGCCCAGCTCGCGCAGGTAGTCGCCGATGCCGGCGGCCACGTCCTGCGCCTGTGCCGGGTCGCCGGCGGCGCCCACGTCGGCCATGTTGCCCGCGTTCGGCACGGAGAAGCCGGGGTTGCCGCCGATGCGGCTCACGGTGCCGCCCTCCTCGTCCACGCCAACGAGCAGCGGCAGCCCGCACGCGTCCTGTGCGTACGCCTGGGAGTTCGCGATCATCTCCTTGGTTTGGTCGGCGGAGAGCAGGTTCTTCTGGAAGTACACGATGCCGCCCACCGGATAGGCGTGCAGCGCCTCCTGCGTGACGGTGCCGGCCTGCGTGGCGGTGTCGACGCCGGTGATGGCCTCGGGTCGCACGACGAACAGCTGCGCCACCTTCTGCTCGAGCGTGAGCGCGGCCGTCTTCTCGGCGGCGCGCTCGTCGAGCGTCGGCGCCGGGGCGGGCTTGGCGGGCGCGGCACTGGGGGCGGTGACGTCCGGGTCGGCGCTGCCTTCCGCGTCGCTCACATTGCCGAACTCGCTTCGCGGCGTCTCTTCCGCAGCCGTTTCCGAAGGGGGCGTCGAGCATCCCGCAGCTAAGGCCAGCGCGAACAGCGCCGCCGCAAGCGCTGCAGCGGCGGCGATGGCGCCGCGGTTCGACATCGTCTTTCGGCCTTGCTGGTTTCCGAGCATGCTTCCTCCTCACGCGCCTTTTGAGCGCGAACAAGTATAGAAGCGTCGGAACCTCTACCAGCGCAGATGCCGCGTTTGGAGCAAAAGTTGAGGGGAGCCCGAACGTGGAGGCGGGATCTCTCTGATCCCCGGTGTGCGTTGTCGCCCGAAAGCCGCGTTTTCGGCGGCGATTCCGCGTGTTTCGGGCGACAACGGCTGCGGGATGCGTTGTTAGCGCCGGTTGAACGGCACGATGGTGGCGGGGATGCCGCCTTCCATGATGACGCGCGGCTCGCCCTTGATGAGCGGGCGGAAGTACTCGAGCGCTTCCGGCGCGATGCCCTGGTAGTTCGGCAGGATCCACTCGGCGGGGAAGTGCTTCACGAAGTTCGCGAACTCGCTGGCGGGCGCGGAGAAGAACTTCGCGTTGTAGAGGCCCTGCGCAGCGGCGGCCTCGTCGCGGCGCACGCCCACCACCTGGCCGGTGAACGCGGCGTCGGCGCTGCGCATGTGGGCGCTCATGCCCAGCTCCCACGCCTCGGTGCGGTCGACGATGCTCTGGGCGAAGTTGCTGGAGCGCGCCGCGCGCGACAGGTCCTGCACCACGCCGCGCGGCACGATGTCGGCGTCCACGATCATCTGCTTGAGGGCGGCCGCGGCGCCACCCAGCACGGCGTGCGCGAACCCGTCGTCGGCGGCGTTGCCGGCCGACAGGTACGCTCCATCCGCGTAATGCGCGCCCTCGGAGGTGACGATGTAGCATTTGCCCGTCTCGTCGAACTTCTTGCGCACTTCGGCTAGGAACGCGTCCTGGTCGAAGTCGACCTCCGGCAGCACCAGCAGGTCCACGTCGCCGGTGACGCAGCAGCTGGCGGCGAGCCATCCCGCGTCGCGGCCCATGACCTCGAGCACGAACACCTCGGGGCGCGTGTACGCGTCGTAGTCGAGGCGCGTGGCGTGGGTGATCTCGCAGGCTACCTTCGCGGCGCTCGGGAAGCCGGGGCAGTGGTCCACGGGCACGAGGTCGTTGTCCACCGTCTTCGGAATGCCGATGAAGCGTTTGCCCGGCGCGTTGTCCTGCGCCCACGAGGCCAGCGCGTCCACCGTGTCCATGGAGTCGTTGCCGCCGATGTAGAACATGGTGGTGATGTCGTGCGCGTCCATCACCTCCACCAGGCGGCGGTAGTCGGCGTCGTTGCCGCGCTTCAACTTGTAGCGGCACGTGCCCAAGGCGGACGACGGCGTTTGCTGCAGCAGCTCGATGTCGTGCCCCGTGAGGTCGGTGAGGTCGTACAGCAGCCCGTCCAGCGTGCCCTCGATGCCGTACAAGCCGCCGAACACGCGGTCGTACACGGGGTTCAGCTGGTTGGCGCGCACGACGCCGGCCAGGCTGGAGTTGATGACGGCGGTGGGGCCGCCAGACTGCGCGACGAGGCAGTTTCTCATAGAGGATGCTCCTATCGTTTCGTTTCTTGCTACGTTCCAGTTCGGTGCGCCGCAGGGATCGTGGGTTGTGGCGGCGCTCCTTGCATGCGATTGCGTTGTCCAGTCTGCATCATAAAGGTGGCGAGCCATCTCCGCAATCGGCGGGGGAGTAAACCGGCGGGTATCCACGGTTCGAGGACGCCTGTGCGTTCTTGCCGCCGTTTCGGGTGGCACAGCTCCCGCTGTCAATCTTGACGGTGCAGCTTCCCGGTTGCCATCCTAAAGCGAGCGCACGCAGGCTGACGGCGGAGCGCACAGGGGCGTTCGTGCGCTCAAAAGCCCCTTTCGTTCTCTATTCATGATTTATCCGATCATAGAACGGCAGGCGGATATATGATGAAGCGGTGCGCATACCCCTGCGCCCCTCGAGCGGCCGTTGCGCGCGGCGCGCGCTCGCGGCCGAGAAAGGAGACGGTACGAATGACCGCTCTCGACACGCTCCGCTCCCTCAGAACGCCCGGCACCAGCCTGCCCCTCGACTTTTCCAACCCCGTTTGCCGCGAAGGGGTGCTCGCGTTATACGGCGGCGAGGCCGCAGCGCGTGAGCGCTTTCCCCAGCTGTGCCGCGCGCTCGAGTGCTCCTGCGAGAATCCCTCGCTGGCACGCCCCGTGGGCGAGCCCACCGACTTCGCCGATGGCGCGCTCATCGACGCCGTGACGTGGACGCGCGAGGACGGCAAGCTCACCGTGCGCGCCGCCACGTCGCTTCTGGAACCGGCGTACTTCATCGACGAGCACCTGGAAGTGCGCACGGCTGCAGGCGAGATCGTGGGCGGCTTGGCGCAGTCCACCGTGGACGCGTGCCACAGCGAGCTCGTGTTCGAGACGGACTTCGACCCGCAGACGTTCGCCTCCGACGTGCTGGAGATCGACTACGCCTCCAACTGGGTCACGGCCGGCGAGCGGCAGCTGCGCGGCATGCTCACCAGCAAGGACGCCCATGAGGAAGCCTACCTTTCCACACAGGTCAAAGCCGTGCACGTGTTGAAGCCGGTTAAGAAGACGGCGGGCAAAACCGCGCCGGTGAACATCTGCTACAACCGCTTCCCGCTGGCCGAGGAGGACACGGACTACCTGTTCCAGGAGTCGTTCAGCTCCGGCACTGGCGTGCAGCGGCTGTTCGCGCCCGTGGCGGCCTGGGTGGAGTTCGAGCTGGACGAGCAGGGTCGGCAAGATGCGTTCAGCCGCATCGACATCACCACGTTCCACCTGAAGATGGACTGCCAAAACGGCATCGCCCGCTACGACACCACGGGCCGCGAGACGCTGGTGGAGCGGCATTTCGTGGCGCAGCCCGACAGCGCCAAAACCCACCCGAGCGGCTTCAGCTTCGAGTTGGATCCCGAATGGAAGGCCGACGTGCCCGCGCGGCGCTGGCCGAAGCGCGATCGCGTGGATCTGCTGATGGAGGTGGAGTTCGAGCACGAAAGCGGCAAGCGCGGCAGCTTCGAGCTCTCCACGACGGCCGATCGGTCGCAGGGCAACGTGGGAAAAGTGGACTGGATGAACCTGCTGTGGGGGTGCGTGAAACGCGGAACGCGCGTGTTGATGGCGGACGGCTCCGAGCGTCCTATCGAGGATGTGCGCCCCGGCGACCGCGTGCTCTGCGACGCCCAGGGCGGCTCGGCCACGGTGCGGGATGTGCTGAGGGGCACCGAGGAGCGCCTGGTGGCGTTCAGCACGACGAACGGCCGCCAGCTGCTGTGCACGGCCGACCATCCCCTCTTCACCAACGAGGGAACGCTGACGGCTGAGCAGGTGCACGGCAACTGCCGGCTGTACGGCCCGGACGGCGGAGAGCTGGTTTTGGACGGCATCTGGGACCTGCCGGGCGACGAGGTGTACAACCTGTGCCTTGAAATGCCCGGCGCCGATGGCGAGGGCGGCACGTTCTTCGCCGAGGGCATCCTCGTGGGCGACAACGCGTTGCAGGGTTCGCTGGCGTGGGCTCGCAGCCGCGCGGCGCTGGCCGACAACCCCTTCCGCGCCGAGTGCGAGGAAAAGGCGCGGCAGTGGGCGGAGGACCTGCTATGAGCACGCAGCGGCGCAGCTTCTTCGCGCTCAAGTGCGACCCGCCCGATCTCGCGAGTTGCGAGGCAGCGTGCGCCCTTTCGCTCAGCGGCGGCGACGCGTTCTCGCTGGGGGCCACGCTGTTCGTGCCGCGCCAGGGTAACGACCAGATCGTCGTGGAGCAGCCGGGCGCGTTCCGGTTCGGCTGCGACGAAGGGGCCGTGCTGTTCGAGTCGAAGAACCTGGGGCGGCACCGCAGCGACCCGGCCGACTTCCACCTGTTCGAGGGCGAGTGGAACCGCATCGACGCCGTGTACGACGGATCGACGCTGCGCCTGTACATCCAGGGCATTGCGGCCTACGAGGCCCGCGTGACGGGCGAGCGGTTCGTGGACGCCTCCACGCGCTGGCAGATGGGCGACATGGATGGCTACCTGCAGGAGGTCACGCTGGCGGCGCGCGCCCTGACCGACGACGAGGCGCGGTGCAACCAGTTCGAGCACGCGGTGCCGGACGGCGAGATGGAGCTGTGCGCCGACTTCGACGCGTTCGAGCCTTGCGACCGGGGCCGCCACGCCCTGCCGCTGCAGTTGGCGGGGCACTGCGACGTGGCGAACCTGGTGCCGGCGCTGCAGGCGGTCACGGGCGGGTACGCGCTGCCGCAGCGCTCGCCGGCGAACCCGGGCGCGTTTCCGTCGGGGGCTTTCACCGTGCTGGCGAAGGTGTTCGCCACCGTGGCGCCCGACACCGGCGACGCTTACGTGTTCGCGAACGGGCCCTTGGGCGACGCGCAGGGATTCGCGCTCGGCGTGGCCGCGCGTCAGGCGAAGCCGTTCTGCGTGATAGCGGGAACGCGCTACGAGTTCGAGGGGCAGATTCCCGCCGCGGTGTGGAGCGACCTTGCCGTGAGCGTGTCCGGCACGACCGCGACGTTCTTCATCGACGGCGCGTCGGCGGGCTCGGCGGTGCTGGCGGCTCCGCTCGCGCGCACCGACCCGGCGGCCGTCACGGTGGGCAACATCCTGAACGCATCCGGCGCGGCCGCGGCGGGCTTCCCCGGGTACATCGACGCGGTGGCGGTGTTCGACCGGGCGCTCGACGCCGCGCGGCTGGCGGGCTACGCGGATGTGGCGCCGTACCGCTTCGATGCCGACCTGGCGGCGCTGTGGCTGTTCTCCGGCGAGGCGCCAATCGAGGTGCTGCACGACGGTCCGCTGCTGTACGCGGGAGGCGCTGCCGTGGCGCTGCGCGAGAACACGGTGCGCGAGCCGGTGCCGCCCACGCTCTCGTTCGCCATGCCCGACGTGGCCACCGGCTCGACCGCTGCGGAGGCGTGGGAGAGCCTCGCGGCCGCCACGGTGCTGCTGGACACGGTGAAGGCGCTGACCGGCCAGGACGCCGTGTCCGGGTTCAGCGGCGGGGGCCGGGACAAGCTCAACGGCTCGGTGGAAGGGCTCATGTCGGTGACGCTGGCCGCCGATGCGCGCGTGCGGTCCCTCGAAGATACGGGCGACGTGGGCCGCGACGTGCTGGTGGGGCTGTTCGCCACGGCGTCGGGCGTCGCGGCGCTCTGGCCCGCCTTCGAGGCGTTTTTCCTGTTGGGACAGCGTTGGCAGGCTGCGTACCGGCTCCAGCGCTTCTTCCGCTACCTGCGCATCTTCTCGCTTTCGACGCGCGGCAAGCTGCTGTTGCTGTTCGCCGCCGCAGCGGCCGCCGTCGCCGTGGCCCTGGCGCTGCGACCCTCGCCCGACCCGGAGGAGGAGAAGACGAAGGGGGCCACCGTCTCGTTGAAGTCGCTCGCCTTCTACAACGACGCGTCGAAGGAGCGGGGCGCCGTGTGCATCCTGCCCGCCTTCGGCAAGGAGCCCGTGCTGCCCGAGTGGACGGCGGGTTGCGGCACGTCGCAGTCGGCGTACTGGCGCGTGGGCGCGGACGCGCGGCCGGTGCTGCGCGCCACGTTTACCGTCTCGGCGCTCGAGGCTCCGGTGTCGGTGCAGGTGGAGGCGGCGGCTCAGGGCGACAAGCTGCTCGGATCGCTCGACGCGCAAACCGTGGCGCTGGCCGCCGTGGGCGACGTGACGGTGGAGTTTCCGCTGGCGCACCAGGCGCTGGCGGCGGCCGACCTGGGGTCGCACGAGGCGCGGTTCCAGTGGCGCGTGGGCGGTATGCTGCTGGGCTCCACGAAGCACGAGGTGCACCTGCTGGCGGCGCGCCCGCTGGCCCCCTGGTCGAACGCGCCCGGAGCGGGGGAGCTGCCCGCTCTTCCGGTCATCCGCCTGGCGGAGGCGGTGCAGGCGCAGGAGAGCGCCGAGGGCGAGGCGAACCGGCGGTTCTGCGGCCAGTTCGTCGCCTGGGCGCGCGCCCAGGCCGCGGCGGGTGCGCTTGCGGGACGGGCTTGGGCCGACGGCTCGGCGTTCGCGAAGTGGGATGCGACGCACCATGCGCTCACCTTTAATATAGAGGCGTTCTTCGCGGCTTGCACCGGCACGGCTGCGGCGGGCGTCGGCGCGCTCGACACGGCGTGCCTGCTGCTGGCGCTCGCGCGAATGGAGGGCCTGGCCAGCGTGCGGTTGGCCGAGGCCAGCGCGCTGGCGGGCACGGGCAGCCTGACGGTGCGCGCCGCATACCGGCTGGGTGCGACCCAAATCGAGCGCTCGCTGGCAACGGGCGCCTACGCGGTGGGATGCGTGAACGACGGCGCGCACGACCGCGTCTACGATGCGTTCCTCGAGCCAGTGGACGCTTCTGATGTGCAGGTGCCCGCCACCGGGCTGCCGTTCTCTCTGGGCACGGAGAAAACCGACGCTGTGATCAGGTTAGATGCCTCTACCTATCGCACGCTTTTATGCGCACCGGGCTCGACGGGATGCATGGCGCTGAAAACGGCCGTGCTCGCGTTCGGCACGCTGCCCCTCGGGGGCATTCAGCCGGGTGATCCGATTCTCGAGCGAACGACGGACCGTCCGCCGTTCGACGAAAGCGTCATCGAGACGCTTCCCCTCGATCCCCATACCGTGCGCTGCCACTCCATCAGCTTCGTCAACATCGAAAACATTTTCATATCGGCCGTGAATAGGTTCGTGTCTGCGCCCGGAGACCCCGACTCCCTGCGGACGGTGCTGCTCGATCTGTGGCGTGCGGTGTCGTGCAATGAGACCGATGACGGAGAGGGCCTTCCCATTCCCCAGTCCGACTTGCAGGACTCCTCGCTTTTCGGACTGCGTTACCATCTGGAAAACGAAGTGCCCACCGACGAAGATGAGTGGTCGCAGTTTGGCAACGATCTGGTGCGCCTGCTGAACAGCACGGTGGAGAACCTCCGCTACGGCATGTCCGATTGGAACTCGTCGATCGGGAGCAGCTTCGATCCGCAGGAGTGGGTTCACATTATCCAGCTTCCCGACGGCTCTCTCATGTGCGACTGCGAGGACAGCGACGAGGCCTCTTGGACGTCCTATGCCACCGTCGGCGGCCAAGCGATCTCCATGCCCGGGTTCTACTTGGCCAACGATGAGGATTGGCAGCGGCTTTCGCGTCTGAAGAACCGCACGCCGACGGTGGACGCGGGTGGAGAGGTCCGGTGCGTGCAGGGAGTCATCGTCGACTCGGAGAGCGAGTCGGGGTTGGCCGATGCCCGTCGCCGTCTGCTGTACTCGTCGGACAACTCGTGGAACTTCGGCGATTACGAGCTGGTAAGGCTTGCCGTCCCCGAGCCCATCTACTACTGGAACGGCTTGCTGGCCACGCCGGCGTGGGTCGCCATATAGCAACGAGCGACGGGAGGGAGGGACCGTCAGCGCTTAGCGGGCCCTCCCCGGCTTTTGCCGCAGACCTTTTCGCGCCTGATGCGCCCGTCACTCGTGTTCCCCGCCGATCGCGAACGACGGGGGTTCGTGCGCTCGCCGTGCTATTTCCCGGGCAGGTTCTCCTGCGGTGCGTACGGGGTCGGATAGCCGGGCTGGTACGGGTACGGCGTGCTGCCGATGGGCGGCGCCGCGGGTGGTGGCGGGGGCGCGGCCGCGTCTCGTTCGCGTTTGCGGCCGCGCACGAACAGGACGATCGCGTCGACGACGTCCGCGAAGAAGAACAGCTGCAGGATGATGTGCGCCACGCACTCGCCGGTGGAGATGCGCCGCTCCGCGCGCAGACCGCCCGCATAGGCGATGGCCCACAGGGAGCCTCCCATCATGGTGATCCAGCCAACCGTCATGGCGATGGGCACGGACATCCAGCCGACCACGGCGAGCACGGGGTGCAGGGAAAGCAGCAAAAGAAACATCATAATCAGCCCGCCAAGGCAGAAGAACGGGATGAGGCCCAGCTTGGCGAGCAACATCGCCCTGCGCGAGAAGGCGAGGCGATCGTCGGCTTTCTTGGCGTACAGGACGATGCATTGGACGACGCTGGCCACGAACGCCGCGAGCACGCAGAAGCTCAGCACGGCGAAGCCCGCGTCGAACATGCCGGTCGAGTCGGGGTCGAACGTCGATGCCAGACCCACCAGCACCAAGAACCCGTCCAACGACGCGACGTAGGCGATGGGCGCGATCCAGCGCAGCGGATGTCGGGTGCTTTCCATGGCGGCTCCTGTCAGACAATGCTTGGACGCTGTGCCCCATCGGCTCAGTCGGACGTCGCGTTCCATCATAGTCTGCCGAGGGCGCTGGGGCAAACTCTGCCGCGCGTGCACGGGCGAACGAGCGTATGCGGAAGGCCTCCTCGCTATCCGGGATATAAGGAGACCCCGCTCCTTTTTCTGAAGGGTAAACGTGCTCTTGCCTTCCGCTGCTAAACCGGCATTGACATTACGCAGGCCAGCGCGTTGTCATCCTGAGCGAGCGAAGCGAGTCGAAGGATCCCGTGCGGTGCCAACCGGGGGTGCTTTCGGCTGCCGCCGCACGGGGTCCTTCGACTCCGGCGGCTCGCGCCGCTCATCGCTTCGCGATGCCTCCCTGCGCCCGCTCCGCGTGCTCGGGAGTGCAACAGTCCACTGGACTGTTGCATGCTCAGGATGACAATCTGGACGGCGCATGTCAATGGCGGTTGAACGGCGGATCTTGTCCTGAAAGCACGAAAATGCGAGCAATGTTGCGTTTCGAAAGCCCGCATTTGCGTTCGTGTCCAAGGGCTTCGTAAATTGCCTGCTCAGGGCATCTGCTTGCTTGCGAGGCGGATGGAGTGGGCGCCTTTATCGACCTCGATTGCAACATTGCTCTCGTTTTCGCGCTTTTTGGGCGGCTCGAAGTTGCTTCAAGCGTTTCGCGGCTGCTCGCGTTCGGCGCTCTGCGCAGCGTCTTCCTCCACCAAGCCTGCGGCCGCCAGTATGGCTGCCTTCGGGTTCAAACGCGCTTTCCCGTCTGCCGAAATCCATAAGAAACGGATAGCCGCAGATGGTCTTTTCCGGGCTTCCGCACTGCGCGCGGACAACGGTTTGTTCTATTCTCGCAGGTCGCCTTTCGTAACGGCAACGTACGGTCGACGGCAAAACCCCAGATGGCGAAAAACTACCACATGTTGTTGTTCATTGTGTTTTCATCTTCAACATATGGGTGACATGCATTGACGAGGACCCGGAGCGCTGGTAGGGTGGAATCACCGTCCGGCGGCGAGGGACAGTAGGCCCGCCGGCTCCGAGGACGCCCCGCTGCGGGCGCGCTGAGCGAAACAACACACTGCACAAAGGAGACCGTATGTATCAGGTTCAGAAGCGCGACGGCAAGATCGCGGAATTCGACATCGCCAAGATCTCGTCCGCCATCGCCAAAGCATTCGACGCGTTGGAGAAGCAGTACCATCCTTCCACGATCGACCTTCTGGCCCTGAACGTGACCGCGCACTTCGAGCCCCGTATCAAAGACGGCATCATCAGCGTCGAGGACGTGCAGGACAGCGTCGAGGAAGTGCTCTCCACGGCCGGGTATGCCGACGTGGCGAAGTCCTACATCCTCTACCGTCGCCAGCGCGAGAAGGTGCGCAACGCCAAGGCCACGCTGCTCGACTACAAGGACCTCGTCGACCAGTACGTCAAGGTGGAGGACTGGCGCGTGAAGGAGAACTCCACGGTCACGTACTCCGTGGGCGGCCTCATCCTGTCGAACTCCGGCGCCATCACGGCGAACTACTGGCTGTCCGAGATCTACGACGACGAGGTGGCCAACGCCCACCGCAACGCCGACATTCACCTGCACGACCTGTCCATGCTCACGGGCTACTGCGCGGGCTGGTCGCTCAAGCAGCTCATCCAGGAGGGCCTGGGCGGCGTGCCCGGCAAGATCACGTCGAAGCCGGCCAGCCACCTGTCCAGCCTGTGCAACCAGATGGTGAACTTCCTCGGCATCATGCAGAACGAATGGGCCGGCGCCCAGGCGTTCAGCAGCTTCGACACCTACCTCGCCCCGTTCGTGAAGGTCGACGACCTCACGTACGAGGAGACGAAGCAGTGCATCGAGTCGTTCGTGTTCGGCGTGAACACCCCGTCGCGCTGGGGCACGCAGGCGCCGTTTTCCAACATCACGCTCGACTGGGTGTGCCCGGCCGACCTGCGCGACCAGCCTGCCATCGTGGGCGGACGCGAGATGGGCTTCACCTACGGCGACTGCACGCGCGAGATGGACATGGTGAACAAGGCGTTCATCGAGATCATGATCGAGGGCGACGCGAACGGCCGCGGGTTCCAGTACCCCATTCCCACGTACTCCATCACGCGTGATTTCGACTGGAGCGACACCGAGAACAACCGCCTGCTGTTCGAGATGACGTCGAAGTACGGCACGCCCTACTTCTCCAACTACATCAACTCCGACATGGAGCCGTCCGACGTGCGCTCCATGTGCTGCCGCCTGCGCCTCGACCTGCGCGAGCTGCGCAAGAAGTCGGGCGGGTTCTTCGGCAGCGGCGAGTCCACGGGCTCCATCGGCGTCGTGACCATCAACATGCCGCGCATCGCGTACCAGGCGGTGGACGAGGCCGACTTCTACCGCCGCCTCAACCACCTCATGGACGTGTCCGCGCGCTCGCTGCACACGAAGCGCGAGGTCATCACGCGCCTGCTGGACGCCGGCCTCTACCCGTACACGAAGCGCTACCTGGGCACGTTCGAGAACCACTTCAGCACCATCGGCCTGGTGGGCATGAACGAGGCGTGCCTGAACGCCCGCTGGCTGCGCGCCGACATGACGCAGGAGGCCGCGCAGGCGTTCACGAAGGACGTGCTGAACCACATGCGCGAGCGTTTGGCCGACTACCAGGAGGAATACGGCGACCTGTACAACTTGGAGGCCACCCCGGCCGAGAGCACCACGTACCGCTTCGCCAAGCACGACAAGGAGCAGTTCCCCGACATCGTCACCGCCAACGACCAGGGTTCGCCGTACTACACGAACTCGTCGCACCTGCCGGTGAGCTACACCGACGACATCTTCAGCGCGCTCGACGTGCAGGACGAGCTGCAGACGTTGTACACGTCTGGCACGGTGTTCCACGCGTTCCTGGGCGAGAAGCTGCCCGACTGGCAGAGCACGGCCACGCTGGTGCGCAAGATCGCCGAGAACTACAAGCTGCCGTATTACACCATGTCGCCCACGTATTCCGTGTGCAAGAACCACGGCTACATCGCCGGCGAGGTGTACGAGTGCCCCTGCTGCCACGAGGAGACGGAGGTGTACTCGCGCATCACCGGCTACTACCGTCCCGTGAAGAACTGGAACGACGGCAAGTCGCAGGAGTTCGCCGACCGCGTGGAGTACGACTTGGGGCATTCGCATCTGACGCGCGAGGGCGTGCAGGTGACGGCCGCCGCTGAGCAGGCCGGGCAGGCGGGTTCGCACGTGACGGTGCCCGAGGAGATCGCCCCCGACCACAGCACGCTGCCGGCGGGCCTGTACCTGGTGGCCACCCGCACCTGCCCGAACTGCAAGCACGCCGCCGCCCAGATGGACGAGGCCGGCATCGCCTACGAGGAGCTGTTGGCCGAGGAGAACGTGGAGCTGGCCCAGCGCTACCGCATCATGCAGGCTCCCACGATGCTCGAGGTGGGTGCCGACGGCTCCGTGGCCATCACCGGCGGCGCGGCCCCGGTGTTCCAGCGCATCAACGAAATGAAGATGCAGGTGGTTGCTTAGTTCCCGACGCTTGCGTCGGATTAACGAGAGGGCGCGCGGCGAACACAATCGCACCCCATTGCCAGCATACTGACAGCTAGCGCCCATAAAGAGCAGGGCCGGATTCGAAGGAGTCCGGCCCTGTTTGCGTCTGGGGTCGCGCCTTTTGAATTGTGCACACGACGTGTGCACAATTCAAAGTCATTTATATAGCATAATTTACAAACATATGTTCCTTAAATTATGATATAATCGCAGAAGAAAGAGCCAGTGCAAGCGCATCCTCTCCGCCGTTCCAACCGGCGGAGAGGATGCCCATAGATGGCGACGGTGTTCCGCGTCGCCCGTACCACGCTTGCAAGATCCTCTAAGACAACGGAATACCCTGCGCGTATCGGCGTCTAATTCGTGCGCGTGCGCGACGCTGCAAACCGCAGAGGGGGAGGGGCGAGTATGGACGATTCGATGGTTCGAACGGATGCCGCTGTGTATGATTCAGTGAGTAGCACGCTCAAGATGGCGCGAAAGAAAGTCGCTACTGCGGTGAACGCTGCTATGGTTGAGGCTTATTGGGAGATCGGCCGACAGATCGTGGAGGCGCAAGGAGATCGCGCCGAATACGGGAAACACCTGATAGAGTATTTGTCCGAAAGATTAACGAGAGAGTTTGGAAAAGGCTTCAACGAACGCAATCTTTGGCATATGAGGCAGTTGCATTTAACGTTTCCAATTCTGAGCACAATGTGCTCAGAATTGAGCTGGTCGCACTATCGCCTGCTCATTCGTGTGGAAGACGAAAAGAAGCGCACCTTCTACATGCAAGAAGCCGTCAGTCAGCAATGGACGGTTCGCCAGCTCGACCGCGAGATTCACTCGTTTTACTACGAGCGTCTACTTGCCACGCGCGAAGAAGGCAGAGAGTCCGTTCGGCAAGAAATCAAGGAGCTCGAGCCGCCCACCAAAGCCGATGGCCTTCTCAAAGACCCCTACGTGCTCGACTTCCTGGACATGGGCGGCCGCACCGATTACCGGGAGGACGAGCTGGAGCAGGCCCTCATGGATCGACTGCAGGAATTTCTCTTGGAGATGGGCAAGGGCTTCGCGTTCGTTGCGCGCCAGCAACGTATCGCCGCCGAGACTGACAACTACTACGTAGACTTGGTGTTCTACAACTGCATCCTCAAATGCTATGTGCTCATCGATCTTAAAACTGGCAAGATCACGCCGCAAGACGTCGGTCAGATGGACTTCTACGTCCGCCTGTTCGACGACCGCTGCGCGCAGCCAGATGATAACCCCACTATCGGCATCATCCTCTGCGCGACAAAGGACGCCACGGTGGCAAAGTACTCGGCCCTCGCCGACGACAAGGGCCTGTTCGCCTCACGCTACACGCTCTGTCTGCCAACGGAGGAGGAGATCGCCCAAGCACTTGAGCCTACGAGCGCATTGTTTTTGAAGTGAGATAACAGTCTAAGGCGATGCCGTACGGCCGCACGGCATCGGCTTAGAGCTGCGGGAAGCTACGCCTCGGTTTCGGTGATGGTGTAAAGCGTCGGCCAGAGAGCCCGCGGGTTCTTGTAGCTCTCGGCGCTGAAGTCGGCGTAGCGTTGCTCGAAATCTTCAACGGGTGCGATGATGTACGATTTGGTTTCGGTGGAGCCGTCGTCGAACGTCACCGTCAGTGTAAGGGGGGACTTGGACAGTATCTCGCCGTAGCGGCGCAAGATGATCTGCCCAAGCTCGTCGTTGAGCGTTTTCAGCTCGATGTCGGACAAGAGCTCCGGATGCTCGCTGCGCGGGATTTGCGTGGTTCCGCCATCAGGAGCTAGACTATCGTAAACCTCCTTCTGCTTCTCATAATCCCTTTTGAGGACCGTCCATATTTCGATTGCTCGCCCTTCCAAGGGGAAATACGCCATCAACTTCCGCTGCATCTTCGTCTTGTCGGCGGTCTGTTCACCGTAGGCGATGGTGAAGCTGTCCTGCTCCTTGAAATCAACCGGACGCCTGTCGTTCGGCCCGTAGGTACGGTTTTCGGTGGTGAAATGCACGCCCTCGCCGTCGATGGAGTAGGTGACGGACCGTATGTTGTTTCCGACGCACGTCAGATCGAGAAAGTAGCCTACCTGGGCGTAGCATGTTCCGTCGTCGCCCACCGAGTTAGGCGAATCTCCATCCTCGTGGGAAAGGCCGGTTTCGGCATCGTAGCTACCCCACGACCAGCCGCCGCCAATCCCGAAGTTCTTAAACTCGAGCGTCGCCGATTGCTCCAGCTTCCCCTCGCCCTGCTCTGCAGCGTAAGCGGCAAGCGTGAAGAAGTTGCCCGAGGTGGGAAGGGATGCTTTAATGGTGGAGTCGGAAGGCAGCGCGTTGGGCCAAAAAACGGCGTTGCCGGCGAATGCCAGCCCCACCGCCAACACGACCGCGCACGCCGCTGCTGCGACGCCTCGTACGAGGGGATGGCTCTTCTTGGTGGTCCGCGTATGCGGCGAGGTTGTTGCGTTCCCAGCCCGCTGCCCCTCCTGCGCCTGCTCGACTTCTCGCATCACGTTCTCGCGCACGCGATCTGGCAGCTCAACGTCGCTCATCAGCGAGTGGTAGTCGTCCATATTCGTCTGTTTCACGTTTTGCCTCCTGTTCCAGATCGAGCTTGAGCTTCTTGCGTGCGCGGTGGAGCCGGGTGCGCACAGTGGAGGGATTGCAGCGGGTGAGACGCGCTATCTCATCAACGGGATACCCTTCGAAATAGTAAAGATGCACGACAAGCCGCAGCTGTTTGGGCAGGCGACTCACGGCTTCCCAAACGTCGCTGGCAACGAGCTCCTGCAAGGGGGCCTCGATGTTCGCCAGCTCGGGAGAGGCGGTGTCCGTTGCGTCGACACGGCGTTTCCAAGCGGATCGGCGCAACTCCTTGCAGCGATTGACGGTAACGCGGATGAGCCATGCTTTCAGGTGCTCGTCATCGCGAAACACCGGCGGATTGTTCAATAGCTTCAAGAACACGTCCTGCGCGACGTCGTCCGCGTCTTGGGGCGAGCGCGTCTGGTTCAGAGCGAGCCGATATACCATAGCGCCCCATGAGTCCATGGCGCGCTCGATGAACGTCGTCGCTCTCGCGTTGGCTCTCATGTTCGCATCACCCCTTCGCACTCTAACATGCGACAGAAGAGCGGAATGTTCCCGGAATCGGAGAAAACGGTGGGGAAGCGATGAATTCTCGAATGAGGGTTTTCGCTTAAGCGCTTTGCATCTGAGTGAGGGGACGCCGCATTGCTAGACCCCGCGCAAGCGGGTGTTGGGGACGGCTTGTTGCAGCTCGGGCAGCAGCGTTTCCAGTTCGTCGGGGGTGTAAGCGTGCAGGGTGCCCGCTCCGGCGAGCACGGTGTCGGCGTCGACGAAGCTTTGCAGGTGCCAGGCGCTTGCGCCGGCTATCCAGTGGGAAAGGGCCACAAGATCGGCGAGCGTATGCAGTTCGCGCACGACGGTGGTACGGAACTCGTAGGGCACGGCACCCGACAGCAAGTAGCTGATCGAATCGCTGATGGGGGCTATGTCGAAGCCGGGCACGCCCACGGTTTCCGCATAGCGTTCGGGTGCGTTCTTCACGTCCATGGCCACGTAGTCCACGAGCTCCGCTTCCACGAGCGCTCGCAGCGCTTCGGGGAAGCTGCCGTTCGTGTCCAGCTTCACGCTGAAACCCGCGCGCTTGATGCGTGTGCAGAAGTCGGCGAGATCAGGCTGGAGCAGCGGTTCGCCACCGGTGATGCACACGCCATCGAGCAGGCCATGCCGCTTGTCCAAGAATGCGAAGAACTCCTCGACCGTTGTGTCGCCGGACGTGTCGTTCGGATCCAGCACGAGCGCGGCGTTGTGGCAGAATGGGCAACGGAAGTTGCAGCCCGGAAGAAACACGGTGGCCGCCGTATGCTCGGGGAAGTCCAGCAACGTCAGCTTCTGCAATCCGGCTATTCTCATGAGGCGGCTCCTTGGATGTGCGGTGGGAGCCCGACGTGCCGCCGGGCTCCCGTCATCATAAGCTGCGATCGCTCATTCCGCAAACGCACGCATCTCCCTGGTGGAACGTAGGGGCGGCCTGCTGGCCGCCCGGCGCGGCAAGTTGCGGCGGCTGAAAACAATGCAGCGAGCGTACGGCGCGCTCGCTGCAATATCTCGTGTTGTCGAACGTTTCGGCACCGGTCAGCCAGTAGGCTGTCTCTACGAGAGCTCCGTGATCGTGAAAAGCGGAGTGGCTAAAGCAGGGTCGTTTTCGTCATGATCCGGCGTGAACGATACGTCCAAAAATGTTTTACATTTTTGTTCGAAGTCCTCTACAGGAGCAATGCGGTAGTTCTTGGTGGCGGTGGTCCCGTCGGTGAACGTCGCCGTGACGGACAAGGTTGCATTTGCAAGCTTTTGAGCGGCTTCGGTCACTTTTGAAGCGAACCACGTATTGTTGTCGATCTTTCCGCTCATCAAGTCGCCACCATAGTAGGCATTGTTTAGCTCTGTGGACTCGACAGACAGCTCATTCAATTGGTCCTGCAGGGCTGCGGCTGCGTCAGGGTCTTCGGTGGCTTCAAGCTGGCGGTGGAGGTCGCTTATCTGCTGTTTGTTTTCCGTTATCGCCGGATCGGCCGTGTTGACGAGTATCTCTCGACGAAGACCCTCGGGGTTTTGGTCATCATAATCTACTTCAAACTGGGCGGGTGTATCCATTACGGGCTGCGATGCGTCTTGGGATATGTCAAAGCCCATAAACCTCACGTCGTCACCTTCAATGGCGTACGAGAGATGCTTGATGCTTTCACCGGCGCAGGTTAGGTTCATGGCGAAACGGATGTCGAAGCCGCCGTTGCCAGCAAGGCTGATGCCCGATTCGTCGGTCGAAAGAGCGATGCTCTGCCCGGGCTCAGCCGCTTCGGCCACTGCGAGGCCGAACGGATTGGCGAAGGATGGCGATAGCGTTGTATCTGCACCGCCATTGTTGTTGGACGATAGGGCGAGGGGGCTCAAAGCCAAGGCGCCAGCTCCCAAAGCCAAAACGGCGCAAGCGGCGATGGCAAAACCTTTGACGCGGGTGCGCTTGGCGGAAAAGACTGGTGCGGCTGTGGGACGGACGGGTTTCGCGCTGCGAGTCGCATTTGCCGAAGCACTCGCTGCCGATTGCGCGCGCGCCTGTTCGAGCACTTGTTCGGGCAGGTGGGCGGGTGCGTGGGTGTCGTTCATCATGGATTGGTAGCGGTTCAGGGGATCTTCGTTCATGAAAGGCCTCCTTTCGAAGGGAGGATGGAGGGAATCGGTTGGGGTTGGTCCGTGCAGCGCAAGACGCTGATGTTGGGCGGACGAGGCTTGGCCGGCGTGTCGGGTCGTCCGGTCGTTTCAGGCTCGGCTTGCAACCCTTCCTTGAGCGTATCGCCTTCCAGCAGCTCTTTGATGCGGGCTCGGGCGCGGAACAGCCAGGTTCTGGCCGTCGCGGGCCGGCAGTCGAGCGCGCGTGCGATCTCGTCGGTGGAATACCCCTCCACATAGTGCAGGTGCACAGCCGTGCGCTGCTGCTCGGGCAGCTGGCCCACGGCGTCCCATACGGCGGCGTCCTCATCGTCGCGCGCGGGGGTGTCGGGCGCGTCCCATTCGGGGTCGAGGGCGACGGTGCGGCGCTTCCAGCCCGATCGCGCCAGGTCGCGACATCGATTCACGGTCACGCGCAGCAGCCATGCCTTCACGTGCTCGGGGCTCTCGAACGCCGTGGCGTCGTTATGCAACTTCAGGAACACGTCCTGGTACACGTCTTCCGCATCGGCGCGCGACCGCGTTTGGCTGAGCGCCAGCCGGTACACCGCGTCGCCCCAATCGGCCATAGCCTGCCTGAGAAACGCCTCCGCGTCCGTTCGATCTTCGTGGTTCGGCATGTTTTCACCTCCTTGAAGAAGCATACGATTCAGAAAGCCCGCATGTTTCGGAGGATGGAAAAGAGTGCGAAAAAGAACGCCGCGGCCGGTGACGTGCCTTCCATCTTAGTATCATAATATAGTATGATTGCTCGAGTGCAATGCAAGGGCAATCCGAGGGGCGGCAGAGGAGAGGCGCGCATGGACGAGTTTCATATCGACCCCAAAAGCCCGGTTCCGGTATGGGCTCAAACCAAGAGCAGGCTGCTTTATCTCATATTGAGCGGCCGCTACCAGGAAGGCGACAAGCTCCCTACGGTTCGCGACCTGGCCGTCGAGTTGAACATCAACTACAACACGGTGAACAAGGCATACCAAGATCTCGAGCGCGATGGATACGTGCTCACCACGCGCGGCAAGGGAAGCTACGTGACCGACAAGGCACGCGAAGGTTTCTTCGCTATCGAAAGCGACGTGGATTTCCTTATCCAAGAACTTATTGAGAAGGCAACGGCGAAGGGGATGACCGGCGAGGAGCTGACGATGCGCATCGTCGGTCGCCTGAAGTCCGAGGGCAAGATAAGCTCGAAAGCGATCGAAGAAGTGCAGGAGAGCATACGGGAGGTGGGGTAATGGCCGCTCTGGAAAACGCCGACTTCGCCAGCCAAGAGAAAGACGAGCTCGAAGAGGAGAAAACCCCCGTTCGCAAAAAGCACGCATGGCTCAAGCGTCGAGGCGCCTTCGTGTTCAATGTCGCTGTCTTCGTCGTGTTGTCGCTGTTGCTTTGCGGTTTGGGCGTGGCGGCATTCGGCTTTTGGGCCGTTCCCTTCGCGTTGGTGCTCAGCGCTTTCGCCGCGAGCGCAGTGCACATCGCCTTTGTGTGGGAGCGCGCGGTTGTCTTAAGGTTCGGCAATTTTTCCCGCATAGCGGAACCCGGCTTGTACTTCACCATCCCCATCGTCGAGCAGATCGCCCTTCACGTCGATCAGCGAATCAACGTCACCTCGTTTTTGGACGAGCGCGCCCTCACGTCCGACCTCGCTCCGGTCGATGTGGACGCGGTGGTGTTTTGGATGGTGTGGGACGCCAAGCAGGCTTACACCCAGGTCACCGATTATCCCAATGCCGTGTCGTGGTCGGCGCAAACGGCGCTGCGCGACGCCATCGGCCGCATCAGCCTCACCGACATGCCGGTGAAACGCCTCCAGATCGACCACGAGGTCCAAGAGCGCCTCGACCGGAAAGTGGCCGACTGGGGCATCAGCATCATATCCGTGGAAATCCGCGACATCGTGCTGCCCGACGATCTGCAGGGTGCCATGTCGAAGGCTGCGCAGGCCGAACGGGAGAGGGACGCGCGCATCATTTTGGCCGAGGCGGAGAAAGAGGCGGCGTGCATGTTCGTGGAGGCTGCTGAAACCTATCAGGAAAGCGACGTGGCCCTGCAGTTGCGCATGGCCAACCTGCTGTACGAAGGAGTGAAGGACCATGGTGGCCTGGTGATCGTGCCGTCCTCGTTCGCGGAAAGCACGGCCGTTATCGAGAAGATGGTCAATTTGACGAAGTAGGCGCAGAGGGCGCGGCCGTAGACGGATCGCCTTCAACGAGGGGTGGGTGCATAGGCATCCACCCCTCGTTTGCTTCAATACGTAGATGACCAGCGACATCATGTTAGAATCTTACAGTTGTAAGACAATATGATTATATGATACTATGCTCGATACCGAGCCAAGGCGTACCGAGGGGAAACGGGGCGCTTGGCAAAACATCGCCATCTAGTTCGGGGGAGCCATGATGCGAGAAGAGGCCGTTGCCATGTTGTCGTGGTGCTTTGCGCCGGTAAGCCGCAAAGAGTGGGAAGCTGCGACAGACGTCGATGCGTGGTCGGAGCTCTTGGGGTTCCTGACCGGCGAGACCAAGCCCTCCGCTCGGCGGGATGCCGCCCTGAGGCGCCTGGCCGTTCCGCCGACCTACGAAGAGAAAACGGGTTTCGCGTCGCGCCATTTTACGGGCGGACTACCCGGCTCGGCCCTTCCTGTTGAGTCCCTGTACGCCCAGTCGGAAGCCGGGCCGTTTGACCAAGCGTACTTCCGGGAACCGGCATGGTACATGCGCGATTTGGCGGAGTCGCTGGGTCTCGAGATCCCCGCTTCTTTCGCGGCGTATCCCGACCACCTTTTCCTTGAATTGGATATGGCCGTATTTTTGCACGCCGCGAATCCTGAAGACGCCCGTGATTTCGTGGCGCATCGGTTCACGTGGCTGCCCAGGTACGTCGCCCGACTGAAATCCATCAACGCCGACGCATCGTTCTACGTCGCTGTCATTGAAGTGCTGATGTGCGTCGTCGATGCGTGGCGTGAGGAGAGGTAAGCAAGGAGAGAGCAGAGGGAGGAGAGTGGCTATGTTGGACGCTAAGCTTTCAAGGCGAGGCTTTCTTGCAGGCGCAGCGGGGGCTGCGGCGGCAGTGGGAGCTTCGGGCTATCTGAGCTTCGGCGCATGGGAGAAAGCCCATGCGGACGAAGCCGACGACGAGCCCCGGTTCGCCGGCCACAGCGCCTGCGGAGGGTGCTATTCGAAATGCGCCTATTCGGCCTATGTGAAGAACGGCCGTCTCGGCAAGATCGTCGGTGACAAAGACCATGCTTTCGGCGTCGGCAAGCCGTGCGCCCGCGGTTACGGTTGGTCGCAGATGGCTTATTCCGCCAACCGCCTGACCGATCCGCTGAAGAGGACGGAGGACGGCGATTTCGAGGTAATCAGCTGGGATCAGGCCTATCAAGAGATAGGCGACAAGATCAAGGAGATTATCGCCACATCGGGTCCTCAGGCTTTGTCGCTCGTGGAAACGGGTTCCGTATCCATGGACTTCTACGTACAGCGGCTGTTCACGGCGCTTGGTTGCGCCAACATGTACCGCCATGGCGTGGCGTGCAACCTTGCCCGCAATTCCGGTTTGCTGCAATCCATCGGCACGGGCGACTTCGGCGCCGACTACGCCAACGCGAAGGCGGTCATGTTCATCGGGCGCAGCTTCGCCGACGGTATTCGGCCCGCCTACGTAGCCGAAGTGAAGGCGGCGCGCGACAACGGCGCCTACCTCATCATGGTGGATCCGCGCTACAACTCGTCGATGGGTTTCTGCGACGAGTGGCTGCCCATCAACCCCGGCACCGACCTCGCGTTCATCTTGGCGATGGCGCATGTAGTGGTACGTGACGGTTTGGAGGACAAGGAGTTCATCGAATCCGACACGGTCGGCTTCGACATATGGGCGGAAAGCCTCAAGCAGTACACGCCCGAATGGGCCGAGAAGATCACGGGCATCGCCGCAGCCGACATCGAGCGGCTCGCCAAGCTGCTCGCCGAGAACGCCCCGGCCGCTTCCATCGATTCCGGATGGCGCGCGGTAACGGGCTGCTCGTACATCAACTCAGGTGAAACCGCTCGCGCCATCGCGGCGTTCAACGGCTTGCTCGGTTGCTGGAACAAGCCTGGCGGCGCCATTCTGTTCCCTGCCGCCCCAGCGTTCGGCAAGTTAGAAGACCCGCGTTTCGCCGCGCCGCCGGCGGTCAAGGACAAGAAGCTGGGTGCCAAGGAGTACCCTGTGTCGCTGTACAGCATGGTCTCGGCGAACTTCCTCATGGAGCAAATCCAGGAGGGCAACGTGCGCGGCATCGTGTTCTGCCAATCCAACATGGTGGGCGGCTACTCTAACCCCAAAGTGCTCGAAGAGATTTTGACCAGCGCCGAGCTAAGCGTCGACATCGAGGTTCAGATGACCGACACGGCGCGCTGCTGCAAATACGTGTTGCCCGATACCAGCTTCTTGGAGCGCGACGACCTTCCGTGGAGCTTCGCCTACGCCGTTCCGTGCCTCACGCTGCGCAGCCAGGTTGTCGACGTGCTGCATCCCAACACCCGACCCGTCCACCAGATCGCAAAAGAGCTGGCGGAGGCGTGCGGCGTTGGCCAGTATTTCGACTTCACCCTTGACGAGCTGGCGGAAGCGCAATTGAACACCTTGGGTTTGACCTTGACCGAAATGCGCGAGAAAGGCTCCATCTCCTATCCGGACAAGGGCGTGGATTACGGTGCTCCCATCAAGTGGGGGACCGCTTCCGGCAAGTTCCAGTTCGCCAACGACGATATGACGAAGGTGGGGCTGACCCCCGACGTCAACTGGATCGAGCCTTTGGTCATGCCCTCCGGCGACGAGTTCCGTCTCATCGGCGGCAAGCAGCCCATTCACTCCCAGTCTTGGACGACCGACAACCCCGAGCTCATCCAAATCACCCACGACTACGATTTGACGCGTATCTGGATGAACGCCGCGAGGGCGGCGGAGCTGGGCATTGCCGACGGCGACGAGGTCGAGGTGTACAACGATCTGAATACCGGCAAAGTGCGCGTGAAGGTGACCGAGCGCCTCAACCCCACCTGCATCTGGATGCCGAGCGGTTACGGCTGCAACTCTCCCGACCTCACCAACGCCTACGGCGTGGGCCTGAGCTTCATGAGCTTCGTGCCGTTCCAAAGGGATCCGTATTACGGCGCCACCATGAGCCAGGAGGCTCTGGTGAAGGTCAGGAAGGTAGGTGCGTAAATGACTCGCTACGGAATGCTCATCAACGCCAAGGACTGCATCGGGTGCTACACCTGCCGCGTGTCGTGCCAACGGCAGAACGACCTTGTTCCCACGGAGGCTTTCATTCGCTTTCTCGATTCGGAAAGCGGTGCGTATCCTCGGGTGAAAACGGAGGTGCTGCCCGTTCAGTGCATGCACTGCAAAGACGCTCCTTGCGCGAAGGCGTGTCCCACGGGTGCAACGTACGTCACCGACGGGGGTATCGTAAGGGTTGACCAAGGCAAATGCATCGGCTGCAAATACTGCATGGCGGTGTGCCCATACGGAGCGCGCGTGGTCAACGAATCCACGGGAACGGTTGACAAGTGCCGGTTGTGTGCTGCCGATCTGACCGAGAACGGCACGCCCAACTGCAGCTGCGTTTCGGCTTGTTTGACCGGGTGTCGCATGGTGGGCGATCTCGACGACCCCGAGAGCGAAATCGCAAAGGCCGTTCTCGACCTGAATGCCCGGCCCCTTACGGGCGATCCTAATGCTGCTATTTACTATGTGAGGTGATTGAAATGATATGGGGTCCTTTGATTGCCTGGTATCTTTTCCTTGCCGGTTTGTCGGCGGGCGCGTTCGCGGCCACGGCCTATATCGGACGCAAGTATCCTAAAACGGGCAAAATCTGCTTCTTCGGCCGCATCGTCGCCTTCGTCGCTTTGTGTGCCGGGCTCGTCTTTCTCATGGTCGACGCAGAGGCCGGCTTGTCCGATCCGGGGCGCTTTTTCCTGCTGTTCAACAACCCGGCCTCGGTTATGACCATCGGCGTGTACATCATATGCCTGTACCTGGTGGTGCTCGTCGCGTCGATCGTGCTCGACGTGATGAAAAAGGCGCAGCCGCGTATCCTTTCGGCGATTGGCTGCGTGCTGGCGCTGTGCTTGGCGGCCTACACCGGCTTCCTGTTGGGCGCCGCCACGCCGTACCCGCTGTGGAGCAATGCGGCGCTTCCGGTGCTGTTCGTGGTGTCGGGCGCATCGGCGGGTTTAGCCGCGGTGCTCGCGGTGGGGCGCATCGTGAATGCCGGCCAGGTCTCCCGCATGCGCGAGTTGAACCGCTTCGGCGTGGCGCTGCCGTTGGCGGAGGCGTTCGTTTTGTTCTGCATGCTCGTTTCGGTGGCATCTGGTTCCGCTGACGGTGCGGCTTCGGTGGCCTCGCTGGTAAGCGGTGCCCATGCGCTGGCGTTCGTGGGCGGCGTGATTGTGCTGGGTTTGCTGTTGCCGTTCGTGATCGAGCTGGTGCAAGTGAAGCGGAAGAGCCACAACGCGGCGCTCGGCTTCATTGCCGATGCCGGTGTTCTAGTGGGCGGTTTCTGCCTGCGCTACGCGGTTGTTGCCGCTGCGGTTTTCACGCTGTGCGTGTAAAGAGCAAGCTGCAGCGTGATTGAGAAGCGTCTTTGCGCGTTTGAAAGGCGAGGCCGAATCGGCCTCGCCTTTTTCAAAGGAGCTTTTGTTGCGGCCTTCATGCATGATGTGCAGTTGGGTGCTCACATAAGCGCTCCAATGCGGAAGGCCAGAACGCCGGGCATGTCGGTGTGGCCGTAGTATACGAACGAGAACGCGGGGTCGGCCAGCATCTCGTCTTTTACCACGTACAAGACCGACACTTCACGCGTTTCACCGGGCTCCATCGTCTGGAAGTAGTAGCGGGACTCCCACGTGGGGCCTTCGTGTCCGCTGCGCCAGACGGACTCGGAGAGCATCCCCATGTCGGCATAATACTGGTCGCCATCCGGCTGCAAGGTGGCGAAGAAGCCTTGGGTAAGGAACACGTCGGCCTGCTCGCTAGAGGTGTTCGTCACGGTCTTCGTGAGCAGCACGTACGAGAAGCCGGGCGACAGGGTGCCGTCGGCTGCGATGGAATACTCGCCGCGCACATCAATGGTGCCGGTTTCCTCGTCGCGTCGACCGCCACTGCCCTCGTAATATAGAATCAAGTCCTCTAAGGCAACACCTTCGGGCAGGGCGTCCAAGTGCTCGACACGCTCGAACGTGGTTGCGGTGTTCGCCTCTTGATACGACTTCATGGCCGCAAGATCGGTGACGTTGCCCTTCTCGATAGTTGGGCCGGGTGGCACGTTGGATTTCCCGTTGCCGGATTCTGGCTGTGGCTCGGGCGGCGGCTCGAGCTCTCGCGGCTGAGTGAGCGGTTCGGCGAGATAGGGGTGAGACGCCTCGCCGCAGGGGAAAGGCTCGTCGCTTTGCTTGCTTACCAGTCCGTACAACGTGTGGATGAAAGAGGTTCCGGATTCGTAGCCGGCGATGATGTCGTCGGTTGTCTTACTGGGAACGTTGATGATCTCCGGCACCAGCTCCAGTACTTTGTTCATGCCATTTGCTGCAACGGTGATTACGTTCGCCTTGAAGTCAGCGGCGTGTAGATCAATGACTTGTGTGGCACACGTTCCGTCATCGAACGTAGCGGTTATGGTGAGCTGCGCACCGTCAAGTGTGTCGAGTGCCTTGTCGTGGTTGGCGTGTATCTGATCGGCTAGCTCGTCACCGCTGGTCATGGGGAAGACTTCGTTTGTCCACAGGCCGAATGAGTAGTCGCTCATGCTGCTTTCCGGGTCGTCGATGGCATCGGTGTCCACCGTCGCGCCGAGGCGTTGGTACATATTTACCTTATTGGTCATGTTTGGGTCGTTGCGGTCTTTGCCCACGTTTTCGTCGTTTTCGTTGATGCCTCCGTAGAACGGTACGCCGGCCACATAGTCGTATTTGCCCAGAAGTTCGCCCTGGCCAATTTTGTACCACTTCCAGCTGTTTGCTTCCTTAGCGAACTCAGGGTCGCTCTCGCGTGAGTACACTTTGCTTGTTACCCGGTACAGCTCGCCGCGGGACACGTTTGCCTGAATACGGGCGATGTTGTCGCCCACCACGCTGAACACGCAGCCGGTGTAGAAACCCTCGTTTGCGTAGTCATCTTCGGGCGGGATCATGCGTTGCGTTTCCGTCTCGCAGTTGAAATAGACAACGCCGTTGGATCCCGAGGGCAGGAGAGTGTCATCCACTGCGCCATATGCCTTCACTTGAAAAGCAAAGTTGTCAGTCACGTTCCCCGATAAGGGGCCTCGCGGCCACGCAAGCGACAGGCCCACAACCACGGCGAGCGCTGCCAAGCAGGCGGCGAAAGCTGCCTTATGGAGTGCGGGACGCTTCGCGCGCGAGTGGACGGCGAAGGTGGCCGGGTGCGTGCGCTTCGATGCGGCAGGGCGTGCGCGCGTTGCCGCACCTGTCGCACGGCGTTCGGCGGCCGCTTTCTTCATCACGTCGTCAAGCAGGCGGTCGGACGCCCTCACCTCCTGCATCTTCGTAGCGTAGTCGTTGAAGGGATCGTTGCTCATGGTCGGCCTCCTTTCCTGAAGGCGTGGTTTCGTTGGTTGTGGGGTGTGGGGAAGAGGGTAGGTCGTTGGCGGCCGCGCTGCGCGCGGACCGCCCGGCCAACTCCCCGGTTTCGAGGGCGGCCCTCATGTGCTTGCGGGCGCGGTGCAGGCGCGTGCGCGCGGTCGAAGGGCGGCAGCCCACGAGGCCGGCCACCTCGTCGGTGGAATAGCCCTCCACGTAGTGCAGGTGCACTACGGCGCGCAGGTCGGGAGGGAGCGCGCCGATGGCGTCCCATACTTCGGAGCCGAACAGGTTGGGCGCTTCGATGGCCGTGTGGCGTTCCGCCAAAGGCTCGTTGCGGCGCTTCCAACCCGATCGGCCGATATCGCGGCAGCGGTTGACGGTCACGCGCAGCAGCCACGCCTTCAAATGCTCGTCGTCGTTGAATATCGTGTGGTCCTTCAACAAGCGGATGAACACGTCTTGGAACACGTCCTCGGCGTCGGAGGCATCGCGCAGCTGGCTCAAGGCCAGGCGCAGCACCATGTCGCCCCAACGGCGCATGGCGCGCTCGAGGAACGCGTCGGAGCGCAGGTCCGCGGCGGCCGAGTTTGCGGTGGACGGCAGGGTGGCCGTTCGTTGAGGTGCGGGTTCGGGCGCAGGTAGGACCCAGGGTGCGGGTGCTGGTGCAGGCGCGACTTCAGGAACGAGCGTGCCCCCTGGCGCCGCTGCGGCCTCGGGTGCCGCTGCGGCCCCGCGCGCGAATGCAGCTCCGGGTGTCGTTGCATCCGCCATTCCGGACGCGCGGACGGACGGTATATGTTCGGGCATTGGTTTCACCTCCTCGACCATAACACGAACGAGGACGTGCGATTGTTCGCGATGGGCGAATCGGATTCACGGGACGGGTTCGCACGACGGGTAGGCCGCGCTACGAAAGCTCCCCTTCGGCTTCCGCAGGCTCGCCGTGTCCCTGCCCGTTCTTTCGTTCGCGGCGTTCCGCCCTACCTGGCAGCGTCACCACGAAGATCGACGCGACGACGAGCACGCAGCCGATCCCCTGCAGAGCCGTAAGCGTCTCGCCCAGCACGAGATAGGCGAAAAGCAGCGAGAACGGCGTTTCCGACGTGCCTACGAGCGACGCCTTGGTCGCGCCGATGATCTTGATGGAAATAAGCAGCAATGCCACGGGAATGACGGTGTTGAACAGCGCCATGGCCGCGCCCAGCCCCAACTGCGTAGGCGTCAGGTCGAGCATGGTGGGAAACGTCGCGGGAAACGACACGGCCAGCACCGCCAGGCTCACGGCCGTGAGCGAGAACGTGATGGTGAACGTGCCGTCCTTCTTCACGACCTTCTGCCCCAGCACCGAGTAAACGGCGAACGTCAAGCAGGCCCCCACGCCGTACAACACGCCGAGCGGGGATAGCTGCAGGTCGGACCCCGGCAGTACGCCCGATATGAGCACCACACCGGCCATGGCCAGCACGAGCGCGGCCACGATCCGCTTCGTAAGGCGTTCGCGAAACACGAGCGTTCCCATAAGCGCCACGACGGCGGGGTACGCGTAGAGGATGACGGTGGCAAGCCCGGCGGTGATCTCGTTCACCGCCATGAAGTACAAAAGCGCGCTGCCCACGAAGAACACGCCCTGCACGTACACGAGCGGCTGCCGGCTGAACAGCGGTTGTCGGCGCCATACGACAAGGAAGGCGCCCAGCAGGAGGAATGTCAGGCTGAAGCGCAGCACCATGACCTGCGGCGGTTCGAGTCCCGTGCCGAACAGGTACTTGCCGATGACTCCCATCGTCGAGTAGAGGATCGCCTGGATCACAGCGAGCGCGTATCCGACTGCCTGCGAGCGCACCGAGCCTCCTTCTTACACCGATAGGGATTATTCCGTAGTATGCACCCTCCGCCCCATCCCATCAAGCGCCCTTGCCGCCTGAACCGTCAACCGCCTTACGCGGGCTGCCTCGCGCCCTGGCGGATGCCTTGAGTGCGCGATGCGAGCGAAGGGAGGCGCCGCGGAGCGGCGAGCCGAAGGCCGGAGTCGAAGGATCTTCAAGGACGGAAGCCTTCCTTTGCCGAAGATCCTTCGACTCCGCGCTTCGCGCTCCGCTCAGGATGACAGGGTGGGGCGTCGTGTTTCGCTCGGATGACAGGATGGGGCGTCGCGCTCCCATAGGATGACAGGGCGGGTCGTCGTGTTTCGCCCAAGACGCCGGGATGGGCCTTCGCGCTCTGCTCAAGACGGCGGGGAGGGGCTCCTCACCCCGTTTCGTCGCATCCCGCGTGCGAAAACAACGTAATCGCACGTGGAGCGGTTGCGCGACGCCGCCTCGTCCTCTATATTATCCTTATCAATATCTATTTCTATATGGATATATTCGAAGGGAAGGCCCGTGCCCAGCAACGACGCTCTGACCGCCGACGAGGTTGCCGGCATCCTCCAAGTGAGCAAGAACACCGTTTACAACCTGGTCAAACGCGACGAACTCGCGTCGTACCACATCGGGCGCAAAATGCGCTTCACCATGGGCGACGTCGAGAACTACATCGCGCGCTCGAAGCGCACGGCGCCCGCGGTGGGAAGGCGGTCCGCCGTTAAGCCTCGTCGCGCGGATTCTTCGCGCGCCGTGTCGAAGCCGGTGGAGGTCGCCGGTTCGCTACGCCCTTCGCCTGCGCCGTCGGGCGAGTACGTCATCGCGGGCAACGACGTCATCGGCGACGTGATCGCGAACTACCTGGGAGCCACGGACTCCCCGGTCAACCGCGTGTACGAGGGCAGCTACGCGGCGTTGGTGGACCTCTACCTCGGTCGGGCGCACGCGGCGCTCGTCCATCTGTACGACGGGGCCACGCGCTCCTACAACGTGGAGGCGGTTTCCCGGCTCATGCCGGGCCTGCCGGTGAAGCTGGTGCGCCTTGTGGGGCGCCGCCAAGGGTTCATCGTCGCGCGCGGCAACCCCAAGAACCTGCGCACGTGGGAAGACCTGCTGCGTCCCGGCGTGCGCCTGGTGAACCGCGAGCGCGGCTGCGGGTCGCGCATCCTGCTGGACGAGGCTCTTTCAAGCTTGGGAGCCGACCGCTCAAAGCTTGCGGGATACGACCGCGAGGCGAATTCCGCTCTGTCCATGGCCTCGTTCGTCGCCCGCGGCGCCGCCGACGTGGGCATCGGGGCGGAGCGGGTGTTCCATCAGGTGGAAGGCGTCGACTTCCTGCCATTGCAGGACGAATGGCTCGACATCGCCCTCGCGAAGGGCCCTGGTTCCGCGCGCGTCGCAGGCACGGTGGCGAAGCTCGCGCGCACGCGCCCTTTTCGCGAGGAGATAGCCACCATCGTGGGCTACGACGTGTCACGTATGGGCGAGGTCGTGTACGAACGCTGAAAAACTGGCAATAGGCTCTTCTCAAATAATAGACTATGTCATATAATAGCAGTGGTCTGAGGCACCGGAACCATCATGATCCCTCCAACCATGATGGTTCCGCCTCTTCAGGAACGTTTCCTCTCATCTTCTTCTCATGCGCGCTCGACTCCCTCCGGTGACACGGCGGGCGGATTGTGGGACAATGAGGCGTGAAATATCGACTCTTCGCATGTGAGGTATGAGCGCCCATGTCTGCCCAGTTCAACATCAAAGCGGCCGACCCTGCCGCCGTCGCGCGCATCGAGCGCGGCTTGGGGTTGCCGCGTTTCGTGGCCGCCACGCTCGTGGCGCGCGGTATCGTCGAGCCCGAACAGGTTCGCACGTTCTTGGAGCCCTCGCTCGATCGCGACTGGCTCGACCCCTACGGCATCCCAGGTTTGTCCGAGGTGGCCGACGCGCTCGAGGCGGTCATGCGGAAGGACGGCCGCATCGTCGTGTTCGGCGACTTCGACCTCGACGGCATCTCGGCCACGTCCGTGCTCACGCGCGGGCTGCGCGCGCTCGGCGCGCATGCCGACCCGTTCATCCCGCGCCGCTTCGAAGAGGGGTACGGCCTGACCGAGGCCGCGTTCGAGCGCGCGCGCACGCTCGACCCCGACTTCATCGTCACGGTGGACTGCGGCATCGCCTGCAAGGTGGAGGCCGCCGCCATCGTGGCCGCCGGCGTGGGCCTGGCCGTGACCGACCACCACGAGCCGGTCGACCTGGTGCCGGAGGGCGTGCCGGTGGCCGACCCGAAGTGCGACGAAACGTGCGAAAGCGCCATCTTGGCCGGCGTGGGCGTGGCCTTGAAGCTCGTGCAGGTGCTGGGCGGCCGCTTCGGCTACCCGCATCTGTGGCGCAGCTACACCGACCTGGCAACGCTGGGCACGGTGGCCGACCTCATGCCCATGCGCGGCGAGAACCGCGCGCTCGTGGCCGACGGCATCCGCCGCATGAACGACGCGCCGCGCCCCTGCATTGCCGCGCTGCTGGGCACGAGCGGCGCGGCCGACAAGCCCGTCTCCGCCACGAACCTCAGCTTCTCGCTCATCCCGCGCCTGAACGCCGCCGGTCGCATGGGCGACGCGCAGCTGGCGCTCGACCTGCTCATGACCGACGACTTCGACACGGCGTGCCGCCTGGCCCAGGAGCTGGAGGCCGTGAACGACCAGCGCCGCACCATCGAGGCCGAGCTTTCCGAGATAGCGAAGGCGCAGGCGGCCGACCTCTACCACGGCCAGCGCGCGCTCGTGGTTTCGGGCGACGGCTGGCACGAGGGCGTGAAGGGCATCGTGGCGAGCCGCTTGGTGAACGCCTACGGCGTGCCCAGCCTGCTGTTCACCATCGACGGCGACGAGGCGCGCGGGTCGGGCCGCAGCGTGGGCCAAGTGAACCTGTTCAAGGCCGTCGAGAGTGCGTCGGACCTGCTCACGCGCTTCGGCGGGCACGATGCGGCCGTGGGCGTGACGCTGCCGGCCGACAAGCTGCCCGAGTTCTCCGAGCGCCTGTGCGCCTACATGGACGAGCTGCCCGAAGGCGCCTTCCACCCGCTCATCGAGATCGACACGTGCGTGGCGCTCGACGAGCTCACGCTCGAGAACGTGGAGAAGCTGGACGCGCTGGCGCCCTTCGGCCAGGAGAACCCTGTGCCGTGCTTCCTCGCGCGCGACGTGACGCTGGTGAACTGCCGCGCGGTGGGCGCGGAGAAGAACCACTTCTCGTGCTCGCTGTCCGACGGGCGCAACACGGTGGCCGGCATCATGTTCCACTGCACGGACATCGAGGCGCTCATGCACACCGACAGCGTGGTGAACGCCGCGTTCGAGGTGCAGATCGACGAATGGCGCGGACGCCGCACGGTGAAGGCCATGCTACAGTCGCTCGCGCCCGCGCGCACCTGCGGCGCGCTCGAAGCGTGCCTCAACCCCGAGAACCTCAGCTTCGTGGCCGATCTGTACGCCACGAGCGACGCCGAGCTGTGCGCCGACGTCGAGCACAGCCCCGAGGCCGTCGAGGCGTACGAGGCCGCCCGCGCGGCGAACCGCGAGCAGTGGGAGCGCAAGGCCGCGAGCGACCCGGCGGGCCTCGAGGCCGACATCGTGCGGGCCATCATCGGCGACGGCGCCCTCCACGCGTCGCAGCGCACCGTGCTCGACCATCTGGACGCGGGCCGCTCCGTGCTGGCCGTCATGGCCACGGGTCGCGGCAAGTCGCTCGTGTTCCAAGTGCACGCCGCCTGCCGCGCCTTGCGCGAGCGCACGGCCAGCCTGTTCGTGTACCCGCTGCGCGCGCTCATCGCCGACCAGGCGTTCCACTTGAACGAGGCGCTGGAACCGTTCGGCATCGCCGTGTCGGTGCTCACGGGGGAGAGCACCCCCGAGGAGCGCCGCCAGACGTTCGCTGGTTTGGCCGACGGTTCGGTGGACATCGTGCTGACCACGCCCGAGTTCTTGGGGTACCACGCCGGCGAGTTCGCGCAATCGAGGCGCATCGGCTTCGTGGTGGTGGACGAGGCCCATCACATCGGCTTGGCCCGCGCGGGCCAGCGTCCCGCCTACGCCGCCATCGGGCAGGCGGTGGCGCAGCTGGGAGAGCCGGTGGTGCTGGCGCTCACCGCGACGGCCGACGACGGCATCGCCGACGCCATCCGCACCGCGCTGCCGCTGGACGAGCTCGTGCTGGACGAGGCGGATCGTCCCAACCTGGGCGTGGACGACCGCCGCAACCTGAAGAACCGCGAGGACTACCTGGCCAACCTCGTAGCCGGCGGCGAGAAGACGGTGGTGTACGTGAACTCCCGCGAGCAGTCCGTGGCCGTGGCGCGCACGCTGCGCAAGCGCGTGCCGCAGATGGCGCCGCTCATCGGCTTCTACAACGCGGGACTCACCCGTGTGGAGCGGGCGCGGGTGGAGGATCTGTTCCGCACCGACGCGCTCAAGGTGCTCGTGGCCACGTCGGCCTTCGGCGAGGGCGTGAACATTCCGAACATCAAGCACGTGGTGCTGTACCACCTGCCGTACAACGAGGTGGAGTTCAACCAGATGAGCGGCCGCGCCGGGCGCGACGGCACGCCGGCCCAGGTGCACTTGCTGTTCGGGCGCAACGACGCGGGCATCAACGAGCAGGTTCTGCGCGACATGACGCCCGACCACGACTGCCTGGCGCAGGTGTACCGCCGGCTGCGCGCCATCCAGCGCGACCACGGCGACGCGTTCTTCACGCTGGGCAACGTGGATCTGGCGAAGCTCGCCAACGAGGGCGGACACGCGGTGAGCCCCGCCTCGGCGGCGTGCGGCGTGGCCGTGTTCCGCGAGCTCGGGCTCATCGAAACGCACACGGCGTACGCCTCGGGCGAAACCACGCGTTCCATTCGCGTGGTGGACACGAACAGCAAGGTGGAGCTCACCGACAGCGTGCGCTACCGCGAGGGTCTGGGCGAGCGTGCGATATTCAACGCGTTCCGCGACTGGGCGATGGGCGCCGACGCGGCCAGCCTGCGCGTGCGCGTGTCGCGTCCCATCCTGCCGGGCTCCGCGTCGCGCGCCGACCGCTAGAACAGGGAAAGGAGGCCGCATGGGCAAAGGCGAGCACAAGCGCGAAGAGCTGTTGGGAGAGCCGCTCGAGCAGGCGTCGCACAAGCAGACGGTCGAAGACGACCTTTTGGGCAGGCCGCATGTGGCCGAGAAGGCGTTCGCGTCCGAAGGCCGCGCCGATGCGGGCGGGTCGCGCCGCACCGAAACGCCGGAAGAGCGCTTCGTCGAACTGCAGCGCCTCACTTCCGCGTACTTGACCGAACCCGACCAGGCGCTGCTGGCCAAGGCGTTCCAGTTCGCCAGCGAGGCGCACGAGGGCCAGTGCCGCAAGAGCGGCGAGCCGTTCGTGGCGCACCCGGTTGAGGTGGCCATCATCCTGGCCGACCTGCGCATGGACGTGGAGACGCTCTGCGCGGCGCTTCTGCACGACACGGTGGAGGACACGTCCGTCACGGCCGAGCAGGTGGCCGAGGAGTTCAACGACCAGGTGGCGCAGCTGGTGGAGGGCGTGACGAAGATCACGCGCATCGAGGTGGAAAGCCTCTCCGACGAGCAGGCCGCCACCATCCGCAAGATGTTCGTGGCCATGAGCAAGGACATCCGCGTCATCGTCATCAAGCTGGCCGACCGCCTGCACAACATGCGCACGCTGGGAGCCCTGCGTGAGGACCGCCGCATCTTCAAGGCGCGTGAGACGCTGGAGATCTACGCGCCCATCGCGCACCGCTTGGGCATCAACAACATCAAATGGGAGCTTGAGGACCTGTCGTTCTACTACCTCGAACCCAACAAGTACAAGCAGGTCAGCCGCATGGTCACGGAAAGCCGCGCCGAGCGCGAGGGCTACCTGGACCAGATCATCGGCATCCTGCACGACGAGATGGAGAAGGTGAGCATCCAAGCCCAGATCATGGGCCGTCCGAAGCACCTGTACTCCATCTACCAGAAGATGACGCAGAAGGGCAAGGGCTTCTCCGAGATATACGACCTCATCGCGGTGCGCATCATCGTGAAGTCGGTGAAGGACTGCTATTCGGCGCTCGGGGCGGTGCACACGCTGTGGCACCCCATGCCCGGCCGTTTCAAAGACTACATCGCCATGCCGAAGTACAACATGTACCAGAGCCTGCACACCACCGTCATCGGCCCGGCGGGACGCCCCCTGGAAGTGCAGATCCGCACCGAGGACATGCACCGCCAAAGCGAGTACGGCGTGGCGGCCCACTGGCGTTACAAGGAGAAGGGCGGCAAGAGCGGCGACGCCTTGGACCAGCAGCTGGCGTGGCTGCGCCAGATGGTCGATTGGCAGGACGAGACCCAGGACTCGCGCGAGTTCCTGAAGGACCTCAAGGTCGACCTCGCGCCCACCGAGGTGTTCGTGTTCACGCCGAAGGGCGAGGCCATGAGCCTGCGTGCCGGTTCCACGCCCGTGGATTTCGCCTACGCCATCCACACCGAGGTGGGCAACCACTGCGTGGGCGCGAAGGTGAACGGCGCCATCGTGCCGCTCACCTACGAGCTGCAGCTGGGCGATCGCGTGGAGATACTCACGCAGAAGAGCGCGAGCCCCTCGCGCGACTGGCTCAACTTGGTGAAGACGCCCAGCGCGCGCAGCAAGATACGCTCGTACTTCAGCCGCGTGAGCCGCGGCGACGACCTGCAGAGCGGCCGCGACAAGCTCACGCGCGAGATGCGCAAGCACGGCCTGGGCATCTCCAGCGCGCAGTCCATGCGCGCCATCAAATCAGTGTCCGAGCATTTGGGTTACAACGACCCCGACGACATGCTCGTGAACATCGGCACGGGCAAGGAGAGCGCCCAGCACGTGGCGAACCGCCTGCTCAAGATACTGGTGGACAAGGGCAACGAAGAGGCGGAGACGCCCGGTTTCGGCATGGGCGACATGTCGACGGGCAAGCTGCCCCCCATGCTCACCAGCGTGAAGCGCCCGAAGAAGCACGAAGCTCACAGCTCGAACGGCGTGGTGGTGAAGGGCATCGACGATGTGCTCGTGCGTCTGTCGCGCTGCTGCAACCCCGTGCCGGGCGACGACATCCTGGGCTTCGTCACGCGCGGCCGGGGCGTGTCGGTGCACCGCGCCGACTGCCCGAACGCGCGCGACCTTATGACGGAGCCCGAGCGCATCATCGAGGTGTCGTGGGAGAGCGCTCCGTCGAAGAGCACGTCGTACCAGATCGAAGTATTCGTGGAGGCGCTCGACCGCATGAACCTGCTGCGCGACGTGGCCGTCACGCTGTCCGAGGTGGGGGCGAACGTGCTGTCGTCGTCCACGACCTCGCATCGCGACGGCATGGCGGAGATGCGCTTTTTATTCCAAGTGTCGGACATCAAGCACATCGACATCATCCTCAACAAGCTGCACAGCATCGAGGGCGTGTTCGATGCCCGCCGCATGCTGCCCGGCGAAACCGGCAAGAAGAAGAAATAAGGGAAGCCCGCAATCCGCCTACTGGTCAACCTGCGGGCGGTCTGCCGACCGCGATCCATCCGCAGGTTGACCGTAGGGGCGGGGCTTGCCCCGCCCGGCGCGGCACCTGGCGAGTACCGAAGCCATGCGGCGAGCAGCGCGACGTGCCAGCAAGCAACAAGAGAGACCAAGCAACCGAAAGGATTTCCTCATGACCTATAAAGCAAAGGGAACGTGCGTGACGGTGGAGTACCTGGTGATGGGCATGTTGGAGAACAACGTGTACCTGATCTCGGACGGCGACGCCACCATGGTGGTGGACCCTACGTGCAAGGCCGACAAGATCGTCGAGGCGCTGGGCGGGCGCAAGCTCGATGCCATCGTGCTGACGCACCGTCATTCCGACCACGTGGGTGCCGCGAAGGACCTGGCCGACAAGACGGGCGCTCCCGTGATCGCGTCCGCCATCGACGCGCCCATGATCTCGGGCGAGCAGAGCCTGCCGCGCGACGACACCCGCTTCGTGCCGTGCCCCGTCGACCGCACGGTGTCCGACGGCGAGACGCTGAACGTCGGCGGCATGCCGTGGAAGGTCATCGTCACGCCCGGCCACACGAAGGGCAGCATGTGCCTGTTCCTCGATCCGGAGCGCACCGCGAACCCGGTGGCCGCGCCCGTGCTCGTGTCGGGCGACACGCTGTTCTGCGGCTCCATCGGCCGCACCGATTTCGTCGGCGGCGACATGAACGACATGCGCCGCTCGCTCAGGCGCCTGGAGCAGCTGCCCGACGACACCGTCGTCCTCCCCGGTCACAACAACCTCACCACCATCGGTGCCGAACGCAAGCGCGTGTTCGCGTTCTACGCTTAGGGAGTTCCGCCGTTCTACGAACGGCGGAACGACTCGACGCTGCGGCCGCCCTCGCTGGCTTACTACGCCAACCTGGGCGTTCGTTATGCCGCCTCCGGCGGCATAGGCGCCGTGGCCGTAGGGGCGGGCTGCTGCCCGCCCCGGCGCAAGACGATACAGGGGGTTCTGCCGTGCGGCGAGCGCGTCGTGCACTCGCCGCACAACGCGCCGGGCTTTGTGGCGGGCGAGTCGGCCCGGGCCGTGCCGACGCTGGTTTATCGTAGAGATGGGGTCCTCTAACATAGAGATGCGATCCTACGGGACAAAATCGAGAGCTATGGTAAGTTTTCGCCCATTGTTTCTGTTGTTCAAATTTGCCACCAGGGGTTTTCCGCGCTGCTTTGCTGGGTCGACTGTTAGAACTTACCATGCAAGGCGAATTTGTCCATGATTGTATTGGTCATATAAACATGTCAGCATGGTTTTCTGCTGCTTGCGCGAACCTTGCATAAACCTTGCACAAACCTTCCCACGTTCTTGCGCGAACCTTCCTCCAATCTTGCACATCCAACGCAATTCTTGCACGGATCTTGCAACGATCCAGCACGGATCCAACACGGATGAATTTTAAAAAAATACCTGGTCAAAATAAGTTTTAAAAGAAAAGAGAACATGGTAGCCTGCGCCTATGGGAATCCTGCTTGCAAGCATATCGGCATTGGAATATTGGCGCTTTGCGTCTCATGCGCGCTGCTTGCCCCCTGCGTCGGCGCGATGCGACCGCATGCCGGCCATCGGCAAAGTGCGCGCTCAGGAAGTGCGAGAACTCGGAAACGAGGAACTCCCGTTCTTGTCGGCACCTTTGCACGTGCTCGTGCAGGATGCCGAATCTCGCTGCCGTTGCGACGGGGTTGCGTGCCGCGTGGTGCCGAGCGGCTTGAGCCGTTCGGGCGTTTTCCGCATAAGGGAGGGGCTTTATGTCGTTTCGCCCGAAATGTGCTTCGTGCAATTGGCAGCAGCTTTGCCATTTCCGAATCTGGTGGAGGCAGGGTTCGAATTCTGCGGCAGATATGCTCGACCTGTGGGTAAGTACACCGAGCTCGGCAAGCGCGACCCGTTGACGGATGCCGAAAGCCTCATGCGTTTTCTTCGCGGGTTGCATCGTGTTCCCGGAGCGAATGCGGCGCGTCGGGCCATGACCTTTGTTCTGGACGGGTCGATGTCGCCTATGGAAACCTCGTCGGTACTGTACTTGTGCTTGCCGGCGAGCCTTGGTGGATATGGGCTTCCGCTTCCTCGAATGAACGCGGTCGTTCCTGTTTCGGCAAAGGATCGTGCCTATGTTGGGAAAAGCTATTACCAATGCGATCTGTACTGGCCGGAAGCTCGCTTCGCGATTGAGTACGACAGCAACGTGCATCATACGGGGGCCGCTCGCATCGCCGATGACGCAAGCCGCCGTACCGACTTGGCCTATTTGGGGATAGAAGTTGCGACGTTGACCCAGGGGCAGGTAAGCGATCGGCGCGAGTTAGACCGCATTGCCCGTTTGCTGGCCAAGCGGCTGGGGAAGCGATTGCGCATGGAGCGCATCAACCCGTCAGGCGCCCAAGATCGGCTGCGCGCCTGTCTTCTGGATTCGGCAAGGAACGAGCGGCATCCCGGTCGCGTTTGACCTTGGCGTGCGAACAGGTCTTTGAATGAAACCGCGGCGATAGCCTTGCCCGGCTATTCGCGGATCCTGCACCCAATCGATTCAAGCCGCACGGGACAAAATCAAGAGCTATGGTAAGTTTGCATGGCAGATTGCTTTCAATGGAACATTGTGATCAGGTATTTCTTTGCTTGCGGACATTTTTTGGTGGGAAAAACTTGCCACGGCTCTTGATTTTGTCCATGAGCGAATTGCATATTGTATAGTCTTCGCGACATCCCTTGTGAGGCTCGTGCCCTCTACGAGGATCGCCTCTTCCGCATGCAAACCGCCACGCCCAGGCACACGAGCGCCAGGGCGCCGAAGGCGGCCAGGCCGGGGACGTTGGAGCCGAAGGCGGCCATGCTGGCGGACAGCACAAGCGGCGGGAAGAAGCCGCCCAAGCCGCCCCACATGGACACCAAGCCGTTCACCGGGCCGGCCTGGTCCATGAAGTACGTGGGCACGAGCTTGAACACCACGCCGTTGCCGATGCCGCATGCCACGCTGATCAGGTATATGCCGGCCAGGTACACGGGCAGGTCGGGCGCCAGCGCCAGCACCACGGCACCGGCCGCCAGCGCGGCGAACACGCCGGTCAGCAGACCCAGGCAGTCCCGCCGATCAGCTAGCCAGCCGCCCAGCACGCGCACGGTCGCGGCCGCGACGATGAACACGCTCGTGCACATGCCCGCCGTCACGCCGTCCAGCCCGTAGTGCGACGTGAGGAAGTTCGGCAGGTACACGGTCAGCGCCACGAACGCGCCGAACGTCACGAAGTAGAACAGCGACAGGAACCATAGGCGCCCGTCACGCCACACGGCCTTGATCTGCGCCACGATGGGCGTCTTCACGCGCGGCTCGCGCGCATCGCCCAGCACGAGGTTCACCGCGATGGCGGCAACCAGCAGCACCAGGTACAGCTTCACGGCGATGCGCCAATCCCATGCGGCCGCCGCCAGAGGGGCGAGCCAGGTGGTGAGCGCCGTTCCCATGTTGCCGAACCCGTACACGCCGTTCACGAAGCCGTGCCGCTCGCGCGGGTAGTACTTCGGCAACGACGTGACCCCGACGGAGAAGATGGCGCCGCCTATTCCCAAGAACACCCCGCCCGCGATGAGTTCCTCGTAGGTGGTGGCCTCGCTGATGAACCACACGGGGAACAGCAGGCACACGAAGCTGCCCAAGAACACGGCGCGCGCGCCCAGCAGGTTCGCCAAATAACCCAACGGCACGCGCAGCACCGAGCCCAGTATCACGGGCACGGCCGTGACGAGCGCCAGTTGATCGGGCGGTATGGAAACGTCCTGCTTGATGTACGGCAACAGCGACGACAGGATCACCCACACCATGAAACCGACGATCAAGTCGCCCGTCTGCAGCGGCAACTGCGCCCTCTTGTCCATGCGATCGCTCCCCCTCGAGCACGGTCCCGCGTCGAAAGCGCCGTCAGCGCGGCACCTTCTTTAATTCATAGCAATATACTTGTAGTTTAGCAGCCGTCACGGCTTCGATGCCGCTTGCCACCTCCCCTTGAGGGTTTTCCCCTATGGCATTCGCCGGGGTGGCCTCGCACTCGACGCCTCAAGCGGCGGGCGGGAACAAGCCGACTCTTGTCGAGCGGGGCGCCCCCCTGCTTCGATGCCGGGGAGGCGTGGCGAAGGGGGAGGGTCGGCCGCCGTTTGCCGCCTGTCTTTTAGGCGGCGATTGTGTTCCTTTACGTGAATTTTACCAAACGGCGCGTCCGTCGACGTAAAAAGAAGGGCCGCCGCCTAGCTGTTTGTCAGATTTACGTTAAACTGGTGAACTGCTGAGCCTTTTTACTGTTTTGTTGAAAGGGAACCCGTGACCATAGAGTGGGCTACGTTTATCGCCGAGCTCGCCTCCAACCCCGTACTGGTGGCTGTGACCCTGCTCAACATCGGCGTTATCGTCGTCAACGGCGCCACCGACGCCCCGAACGCCATCGCCACGGTGGTGTCCACGCGGGCCATGAAGCCCAAGTGGGCCATTCTCATGGCGGCCGCCTGCAACTTCCTGGGCCTGCTGCTCGTGTCGCTGGTCACGTCGGCCGTCGCGCATACCATCTTCAACATGGTCGATTTCGGCGGCAACTCGCAACAGGCGCTCATCGCGCTCACGGCGGCCATGATCGCCATCATCGTATGGGGCGTGGCCGCATGGTACTTCGGCATTCCCACCAGCCAGTCGCACTCGCTCATCGCCGGCCTCACGGGCGCGGCCATCGCGCTGCAGGGCGGTTTCGGCGCCATCAACGGCGGCGAGTGGATGAAGGTGGTCTACGGCATCCTGCTGTCCACGCTGCTGGGTTTCTTCCTGGGGTGGCTCAATTCCAAAATCGTCGGCCGCGTGTGCCGCAACATGGACCGCAAGCGCACGACCAAGGCGTTCCGTTGGGCGCAGGTGGTGTCCGGCGCGGGCGTGGCGTTCATGCACGGCGCTCAGGACGGCCAGAAATTCATGAGCATTTTCGTGCTGGCCATCACGCTGGCCACGGGCGTGGGCCAGGCCGACCAGATGATCCTGCCCATTTGGCTCATGTTCTTCTGCGCGCTGAACATGGGCATCGGCACGGCGGTGGGAGGCGAGCGCATCATCAAAAGCGTCGGCCTCGACATGGTGAAACTGGAGCCGTTCCAGGGCTTCGCCGCCAGCTGCGCCACGTTCTTCTGCCTCATGCTGTCCACGTTCGCCGGCCTGCCGGTTTCCACGACGCACACCAACACCACGGCCATCATGGGCGTGGGCGCCGCCAAGCGCAAGAGCGCCGTGAAATGGGGCATCGCCGTCGACATGGTGAAAACCTGGGTGCTCACGTTTCCCGGATGCGGCCTGCTCGGGTTCGCATTCGCCCACCTGTTCCTGCTCTTCTCGTAAAAGGAGTGTTCAATGTCCAAGAAGCACAAGTTCGATTACTTCGACGCCTTCGAAAAGCAGTCAGAGCTGGCGGTGAAGGAGGCCGAGCTGCTCATCGAGGCCATCGAGAACTTCACCGAGGCCGAGAATCTGCGCGATGTCATGGAACGCGCGCACGAGCTCGAGCACGAGGGCGACGAGATCAACCACGCCATCTTCAAAACGGTGGCCACCGATTTCATCACGCCCATCGAGCGCGAGGACATCATCGAGCTGTCGCAGTACCTCGATAACATCATCGACTACATCGAGGACGTCATGCAGCGCTTCTACATGTACGACGTCCACTTCATGCACCACGACGCGCACGAGTTCGCCTGCCTGATCAAGAAGAGCTGCGAGGCGCTCGAGCGCGCCATGGAGGACTTCCGCAACTTCAAGAAGTCCAAGACGTTCAAGCAGCTCATCATCGACGTGAACACCTACGAGGAAGAGGCCGACCGCCTGTTCCTGAAGGTCATCCGCAAGCTGCACACTGAGGACAACGACAACCCCATGCGCGTGCTGGTGTGGACGCAGATCTTCGACCGCATGGAGAAGTGCTGCGACGCCTGCGAGCACGTGGCCGACACCATGAACACCATCCTGTTGAAGAACGTGTAGGGATCCGCGGGCCTACGGCCCGCGGAACCTGCCGACGCTGCGCTCCGCGCATCGCTCCTACGAGCGCGGTTCGAACGGGTCGTGGGGCTCTTCCTCGCTTGCGTCGCCGCCTATGATGCGGCGCAGCTCCTCGCGGTCCACGTGGATGCGGTCGCTCGGATCGCTGGGGGTCGCCTCGGGCACGGCTTCGCCGGGCTGCCTCGATCCCGACGTGTCGCCGTCGATGTTCTTCTCCACCGGCGGCAAGGGGGACGTGGCGCCGGGCGTGCGCCAGAACCGGCGGAGCCGCTCGTAAGCCGTGCGCCGCTCGCGTTCGCGCTCCACCTTGCCCTTTGGGGGACGCACGCGGCGCGCCACAGATTTCACCGGGCGGGCCACGGCGCTCGTCACCACGTCGGTGTAGTCTTTGGGCGGCTTCGTCTTCCAACCGAAGAACAGCGACGCGTAGCGCAGCGCCAGCACGATGGCCACGCACGCGTAGGGCGCGTATTGGTCGAGCACGTGGTTCTGCGCCATGAGCGCGTACACCGTGGAGCCGATGAGCGCGGCCGAGCCGTACATCGCCCCGGCCTGGAACGACTCGGGCTCGCGGTTCATGAACACGTCGCGCAGGATGCCCCCGCCCACGGCGGTGACGGTGCCCAGGATGATGGACGGCACGATGTCCAGGCCGGCCGAAAGCCCCTTGCCCACGCTGATCACGGCCCACAGCGCCACCGACAGGTTGTCGAGTAGCGCCACGACCGGGTCCAGATAGGCGGCCAGCTTGCCGAAGTAGAACACGACGACGCCCGCGCCGGCGCAGGCCAGCAGCAGCTCGGGTTTCTGGAACGCGTAGATGCCGTAGTTCTGCATGAGCAAATCGCGCATGATGCCGCCGGCCAACCCGGCTGTGAGCGCGATGCACACCACGCCGAATATGTCGTAGCGCGCCCGCACGGCGCTCATGGCGCCCGACAAGCCGCCTGTCAGCGCGGCGGCCAGCTCCAGCCAGAACGGTATGGTGAGAACGACCTCGAGCATGCGGGGCTAGGCGCCGGCAGGGGAGGGCTCGTCGGCGCTCGGAGCGCCGTCCGCGTCACCCCGCTCCGGTGCGTCGTTCGGTTCCGGCGTCGGAGCGCCGTCCTCCACCGATACGAGTGTGGCCACGACGGGTCGTCCCGAGAAGTCGAGCTCGCCCGTGAGTTCCCGCGCGTCCTCCAAATCGAAGTCATCGCGGTCGAACGCTGCGATGTTCGCCAGGGCCTTCTCGAGCGCTTCTTCGAACAGGTCCCAGAACCCTGCCGTGCTCGTCTCGCCCGTGTAGGGGTTCTCCCACGCCTCGTGGGCGCGGTTGTCGTAGGCGCTCTCGGTAAGCTCCACGGGCCTGTGGCTCATGGACTGGTAGAACGAGAACGGGCGCACCAGCTGCTCCACGCGCCCGATGGCGGCGCGCTTGGCACCGGTCTTGGAGTAGAACAGCCGCTGCACGCGGCGGAAGCTGCGCACGGACTGCGCGAACATGCTGGGCGGGATGATGCGCCCGTACACCGTGAGCGCCACGTAGGAGTACATCTTCGAGATCACGTCGAGGGCGAAATCGCTCGCTTGCAGTATCTCGCACCACGGCTGGAACGTGGCCACGGTCTCGCCGCGCTTCGCGAACAGCACGAGCTCGTCCAACTCGCTTTCGATGACGGCGTGCACCTCGTGGCCGTCGGCGCGCGAGAGGCCCGGCTCGCCGGCATCGCACAGGCGGTACTCGTGGAAGAACACGAGCGGGTGCATGGTGGAGTCCAGCGTGTAATGGCACAGGAATCCCAGCGCGTAGGCGCGGCCCACCGGCAGCTCGTCTTCGCCCAAAATGCCCAGAGAGTCCTTGAACGCCTTGATAAGCTCGCTCGGCTTCTCGCTGTGCATGATGTTTCCCAAGCGGTTGTGCTCGCGCAGGCGCGGATCGACCACGGCGTAGAACAGGGGGTCGGGCCCCTGGTTGCCCAGCAGGAACGCCTGCGCCTCGTCGCGGGTGCCCCCGATGTCGCGGAAGAGCCGGTCGTAAACGTCCTGGCCGAAGAAGTCGTGCGTGATGAGAGCAGGCATGGCGAGCGCCCCGTTTCTGACTTGAAATTTACCCGTGTCGCTACGCGGTATCATATACAATGAGGCGGTGCTTGTTAACCGTCGGTTTCCCAGTTGTGAAGAACGTTTCAGGCTGAACGGCGGTGCGCGAGGCGCGTCGCGGAGGGTGCGCCCTCGGCGGCCGGCTTCGCTGCGGCTTCGGGACACGGCGCGCGGGGGCGCGCGAGACGAGAGGAAGGCGCGCATGGCGCGAGTGAAGATGACGAAGCAGGAGCGCAGCTGGGTTCTCTACGACGTGGGCAACTCGGCGTTCGTGCTGTTGGCGACCGCGCTCATTCCCGTGTACTTCGCCTCGCTGGCCGAGCCGGGATCATCGGTCGTGGTGGCGTGGGGCTACGCCGAGACGGTGGCCTCGCTTATCCTGGCGCTGCTCATGCCCATCCTGGGCAGCCTCGCCGACCTGAAGGGCAACAAGAAGAAGTTCTTCGTGGGCACCGTGGGCACGGGCGCCGTGGCGCTGGCCGCGCTCGGCATACCCACGGCGGCGCTGGCGTTTCTCGTGCTGTACGTGGTCGCGTCCATCATGCTGAATGGCTCCATGGTGTTCTACGACGCGTTCTTGGTCGATGCGGCCACCGACGAGCGCTACGACGAAGTGTCGTCGCAGGGCTACGCATGGGGCTACATCGGCTCGTGCGTGCCGTTCATCGCGTGCTTGGCCGTGGTGCTGGGCGGGCCGACCATCGGCATTCCCATGGACGTGGGCATGAAGGTGGCGTTCCTCATCACGGCGGTGTGGTGGGTGGCGTTCAGCATTCCGCTCATCCGCGACGTGCACCAGACGCACTTCAAGGAGCGCCCGGAGCACCTGGTCAGCGACACGTTCTCGGGGCTATGGCGCACGCTCAAGCGCATTTTCAAGGACCGCAAACTGCGCTTGTTCATGCTGGCGTTCTTCTGCTATATCGACGGCGTGCACACCATCATCAAGATGTCCACGAGCTACGGCACCGACTTAGGCATCGATTCCACGCAGCTCGTGCTGGCGCTGCTGGTGACGCAGTTCGTGGCGTTCCCTTCGGCCATCGCCTACGGGCGGCTGTCCACGAAGTTCGGCACGAAGAAAATGCTCATGGTGGCCATCGGCGCGTACTTCTGCATCACGCTGTTCGCGGCGTTCTTCCTGCGTGAAGCCCTTGAGTTCTGGATCCTCGCCATCTGCGTGGGCCTGTTCCAGGGTGGCATCCAAGCGCTGTCGCGCTCCGAGTTCGGCAAGCTCATACCCAAGGAGCACGCCAACGAGTACTACGGGTTCTTCGACATCTTCGGCAAGTACGCCGCCGTCATGGGCACGTTCTTGGTGAGCATCTTCACGCAGATAACCGGCAACTCGTCCATGGGCGTGCTCTCGATAGCCGTGCTGTTCGTCATCGGCTTCGTGCTGCTGTGGAGGATGCCGGAAAAGTAGCTGCGGCGATTGCGCCCGCCGGGCGGAACGTGACCGTTGCTCCACCGCTTGGGAGCGCCCGTAGGGGCGGCCTGCTGGCAGCCCGTCCCTGCAGAGATGCCCGTCCTGCCGCTTGCCGCGGTCTCCAATCTACCGCTCGCTCGGCCCGCCGTTGCCGTCTACGAAGCCTTCCGCGTAGGAGCTGGGCACCACGAGGGAGCCCTTCGAGTCCTTCAGGCTCTCGTTCACCAGGTGCATCTGCCGTAGCTTGAGCGCGATGTCGTCCTCGCGGTAGATCTCGCTCGCGTCGTGCAGCATGGCGGCGATGTCGCGTTCCACCTCGGCCAGCACGATGCGGGCGTCCTTCTCGCGGTCGGCCCGCGCCTCAGCCGACATGGCGCGCTGCAGATCCTTGGGGATGACGATGTCCCTGATCTCCACGAACAGGATGGACACGCCCCACACCGACGTCTTCTCCTCGATGGCCGCCTTCAGCTCCTCGTCCAGCTGGTCGCGGTGCATGGTGATGTCGGTGATGCCCTTGCGACCGATGGAGTCGCGCAGCGTGGTTTGCGCGGCCAGCGCTACCGAGTCGTAGTAGTCCTCCACTTCCAGGCAGGCTTTTTCGGCGTCCCACACCATCCAGAACACGGCGGCGTCCACGTTGACGGGCACGAGGTCGGCCGTGAGCGTTTCCTCGGCGCTGAACCCGGTGAGCATGGTGCGCTGGTCGGCGCGCAGCGACACGTGGTCGATGAAGGGGATGGTGAGGTAGAGGCCGGGGCCCGCGGTGCGCCGGTATTTGCCCAGGCGCAGGATGACGGCGCGCTCCCACTGCGGTGCGATGTGCACGGTGAATATGACCAGCACCGCGAGCACGAGGGCGGCCGCGAGCAGCCAGATGTTGACGGTGCCCATAACGGCGAACCCGATGCCCAGCACCGCCAAGGCCGTCGCGACGAACAGGAAGGCGGAGAACACGAAGCTGGCGTTCTCGTCGGTGTGCCGGGTTTTGGGGGAGCTGTACGACTCGACCTGCTGCACCTCTTCGCGCTCGCTTCTCCGGGCTCCTTGGGCCGCCTTTTTGCCGTGCGCCTTATTCCGCGTCATAGTATATCGTCCTCTCTTCGGCCGCGCTGCGGGCCTCGCTTCTCATGGAGTCCGTGATGGCTCGCACGTGGTCGTCTATCTCGTCGAACGTCATGCCGAGGGAGCGGTACTGCTGCACGCAATCCTCCAGCACCGCGTCGATGGCCAGCGTCTTCTGCTCGCCCTGCGCCGCCAGGTTCTTCTGCACGTACATGCCGCGCCCGCGTACCGACACGATGAGCTTCTCGAGCTCTAGGTCGCGGTACGCCTTGGTCACGGTGTTGTAGTTGATCTTCGCGTCGGCGGCCAGGCTGCGGATGCTGGGCAGCTGCTCGCCGCCCTTCAGGCGGCCGGTGCGTATGAGGTACGCGATCCTGTTGCGCAGCTGCACCCAGATGGGCAGATCGGACGCCTCGTCCACTTCGAATATGCTGGTGTTCGCACTCAAACGTTACCATCTCTCTCTAGAAGAAAACGGGGCCCGCCCAATGGGCTCCGCACATGACGACGCAGTACCGAAGGACGAGGCCGCCGATCAGGCACACGACGTCCGAAACGGGGATGCTCCTCGACTCCTTCCTCAGCAAGGAGGCCGTTTCCAGAACCAGGGGAACCGCCAGCCCCATGCCCAGCACCCCGACGACGCCGTTGGCGAGCATGTCAGGTTCGAGCAGCAGGGCGACCGACTGCTGGGCCTGCGGGTTCGAGAACGCCGACAGCAAAAACAGCGCGAGGGCGATCGCCTCGAGAACGAGGCAGGCCACATGGGCCTTCTGCAACGGCTTCACCGCGCGCAGCAGCAGCGTTTGCCCCTGCGTGAAGTAGTCGATGAGCAGAACCGTGGACACGCCCGTGGAAAGGGCGGAGAAGAAGAACAGCGCCACGAGCGTCCACGTGCTCCAGAGGGGTATGGCGCTGTCCGCCAACAGCAGTCCCGTGTACGCCATGACCACGCACGAACACAGGCAGCAGAGCACCTCGACGACTTTCTTCGCGCGCCCGCCGAGGCGGGGGAGGCCGAACAGGTTGGCGGCTGCCAGCGCCAGCACGATCGGCAGCTCGGCGGCGAGCGAGAACGCCCCCAAGGTGAGGATGGTGGGTTGCGCGCGCGTGAACAGCAGCAGCGCGCGGCTGGGGGAGCCCAAGTCCCAGACCAGGCACAGCACCGCCACGACGAGCAAGACGAAGCAGATGCCGTAGCAACGCCCCAGCAAGGCTTTGAACGCAAGGCGCAAGCGCGGGCCGTGGCGATCGTCGTTGCGATGGAACACGAGGCTCCACAAGGACATGACGAAGCAGGCGCCCGCGGAAGCGCCGCCGAGGAACAAGTACATGATCACGAGCATGCCGAACAAACGGTGCTCCTTGCCATCGTCGTTGCGGGTATCACCGCCATCCCAAGCATCCGCGATGCCCCTTAAGCAAAGGCGGCGCAGCCGTTGTGCCCCCTGTCATCCTGAGTGGGGCAGCGCAGCTGTCGTTGCCCCCCTGTCATCCTGAGCGGAGGCCGAAGGCCGGAGTCGAAGGATCTTCGGCTGCGTGATGCTTCCTTCGCCGAAGATCCTTCGACTGCGCTCACTTCGTTCGCTCCACTCAAGATGAAGAAGGGCGCTAACCACAAAGCCCATTATCCCTCATTTTCCCCCAAAGCGGAATACCTATTGACTGAACCAGTGAATCGCTGTAGCATATCACCAACGAACGAGCGTGAATCCGCGCGGCCGCGAAGACAATAGTGGCGGAGTCCGTTCGTTGGCGGGGCACGCCGAGAGGGGGCTTGCTCGGATCTAGTTGGGATTCCGTTCGAGGGGGAGGGTCCCGCGCCACCGGAAGCGCGAGCGCTTTTCCTCGGCAACGAGGCTGATTGCGAGGTGCTGTTGATGATTTCTGAATTTCCCTTGCTCGTGTTCACGACGCTAGCTGGCTTGGCGGCCGGGTCGTATACGATGAGCGCGATTTTCCCGGTAGGGCAGGAGGGCAAGCGCGCGTGGTTGTTCCCGCTCGTCTGCGGCTCGCTGCTCGCAGCCGGGCTGGTGGGGCTCCCGATGCACCTTGAGCATCCGGAGCGCATGCTTATCGCGTTGAGCAATCCTGGTGCCATGATCGCCCAAGAGGCGTACTGGTCCATCGGGTTCGGCGTGATCTTGGCGGCGGACTTCATCGTGTCGAAGGTGAAGGGCAAGAGCCCGCGCGCGCTGCGCGTCGTGGGCGCCGTGGCGGGTCTCGGCCTCATGTGCGTCATGGCGAACGCGTACTTCGTTTCGAACGCTGTCGCCCCGTGGGCCGCATGGCAGACGTTCCCGCTGTTCATCGTGGGAGACTTGGCCATGGGCGCCGCATTGTGCGGCCTGATGGAGAAGCCGCTGTTCGAGAAGCGCTCGTTCTTCGGCGCCGCCGTGGCTTTGGACGCGCTGTTCGCCGTCGCCGCGGGTTTGGAAGCGGCGTATTTCGCCGGCTTGGGATTGGACGTCGTGCCGTTCATCGTGGCGTTGGTCGTGGCCGCGGTCGGCGGTATCGCCGGCACGGTGCTGGCGCGTCGCGGCAAGCCGACCGCCACGTCGATGGCGACGCTCGCGTTCGCCTGCGTGCTGGTAGGCGTCGTGATCGCCCGCTACGCGTTCTACGCGGCGGGAAGCATGTAGGATGCAGGGTGAGAGACAAATGGGGATGCGAGAGGAGAATCGTATGACCGTATCGAAGAGTATAGACCGCCGCCAGTTCTGCAAAGGCGCCGCCGCGGCAACCGCCGCGTTCGGAGCCCTATCGCTGGCAGGCTGCGCAGAGGGCAATCTGACGGAAACAGGCGAGGCCGTCGGCTCCGCCGAGGCTTTCGTGGCGAATGAGAAGGACGCGGAATGGGTCTCCGTGCCGTGCTGGCACAACTGCGGCGGCCGGTGCCTGAACAAGGTGCTCGTGAAGGACGGCGTGGTGCTGCGCCAGAAGACCGACGACACCCACGAGGACAGCTGGGACTGGCCCCAGTCGCGCGGTTGCCTGCGCGGCCGCTCGGTGCAGCAGCAGGTGTTCGGCGCCGACCGCTTGAAGTACCCCATGAAGCGCAAGCACTGGGAGCCGCTTACCGGCGGCGACAAGAGCCTGCGCGGTCGCGATGAGTGGGTGCGCATCAGCTGGGACGAGGCGCTCGATTACGTTGCCGCTGAGTTGAAGAACGCCAAGGAGAAGTACGGCAACCGCTCGATCTTCTATATGAACATGGCCAACTTGGAAGGTGTTCTCGGCGGGGTTCTGGGAGCTTTCGGCGGATACGCCGACGTGTGCGGCACCCAATCAGGTGGCACCTTCCAATACCCGACGATGCCGTTCGGTTTGGTCTACGGCGGCCTCAACGACCGCTACGACATCCTGAACGCCGACTACCACATTTTATGGGGCCACAATGCGGCATGGTGTGCGTTCGGCAATCCGTCGTATTACCTCAAGCACTTCAAAAAAAGCGGTGTTAAATACGTGTTCGTCGGCCCTGAATTCAACGCGACGGCCAGCTTTGTCGATGCGGAATGGATTCCAACGCGTCCGGGTACCGACACCGCCCTCATCCTGGGCATCGCGCATTCCATGATCACGCGCGACGATAACGGATCGCTCATAGATTGGGACTTCCTCGACCGCTGCACGGTGGGCTTCGACGCCGACCACATGCCGGCGGATGCCAAGACCGACGAGAACTTCCGCGACTACGTCATGGGAAAGTACGACGGCGTAGAGAAAACGCCCGAATGGGCGAGCGAGATCTGCGGCACGCCGGTCGACAAGATACACCGCTTGGCCGACATACTCAGCTGCAAGAACAACTGCTATTTCTCCACCAACGGTGCTCCTGCGCGCAACAAGGGTGCGGAAAACTATCCGCAGGCATTCATGACGTTGGCGTGCTTGGGCGGGCATATCGGGAAGTCGGGCAATGCCTGCGCTCTCGATATGAACTACTCTTCCTTCAACCGAGGTCCCAACTTGGTGCAACCGGTGGACGGAAGGGTGCCCTGGCAGGGTTCGATTGACATGAACCCCGTGGATGACGTGCTGCAGTGCGGCGAGATGTGGAACACCATCCTCACAGGCAAGTACACGTATACCGGACATCACACGAGGGCCAAGTACAAGGCTCCGGAAGAGCGCGAGATCGACATTCGCGTGATCGTAAGCGATCAGCACAATTTCCTTCAAACCCAGTCTCACATGAGCGAGGGCATCGAGGCGTTCCGCAAGGTCGACTTCGTGTTCTCTTTAGCCTACGTCATGAAGACCGATGCCCGGTATGCGGACATAGTGTTACCTATCGCCACGCGTTGGGAATACAACAAGAATTCCTTCTACGACACGATGATGGACAAAGAAAACGGTTTTGCACATCGCAAAGCAGTCGACCCCTTGTTCGAATCAAAGACCGATTGGAATATCGCTAAAGGATTGTGCGAACGTCTTGGCGTCGATTGGGGCAAGCTTTGCCCCGATACCGACGATCAGATGTGGATGAACGCCATGGCGAAGACCACCGTCATGAACGAGGCGGGTAAGTACGAGCCGCTGCTCACCATCGCGCAGGAGGACTACGAACGCTACAACGTCATCGGCACGCCGCAGGAGGGGCGCATCCCCTTGGAGAAGTTCCTGGACGACGGTGTGTACCGCGTGAAGCGATCAGCCGACGACCCGTTCGTGCATATTCAGTACAAGAAGTTCCGCGAAGATCCTGATGCCAATCCAATCGCTACGACGGCCAGCGGCAAGCTCGAGATATACTGCCAGGCCAAAGGAGACGTGTTCGCGCTTATCAACAAAGGCATCGATCGATATGAGGACATCTCCCCCCTGCCGAAATACGTGGAGCAACACGAGGGCTATACTGACAGCTTCACCGACTGGGAGAAAAAAGTACGGGGGCCGTATCCGTTCCAGATGACGCATGTGCACTACCTGCGTCGCGCGCATTCCGATATGGACAATCTGCCGTGGGCACGCGAGGCGATGACCAATCCCGTGTTTATCAACAAGGATGATGCCGCTGCCAAGGGTATTAGCAATGGTGACATCATTCTTGTTCGCAACGACAACGGTTCGTTCATCCGTCCCGCCTCGGTGAGCCGCACGATCATGCCGGGCGTTATTCTCGTGCCCCATGGTGCCGGTGTGCGCATCGACGAGGAATCGGGCATCGACAAAGCGGGCGCTGACAACATGATGACCAGTTCTTGCAAGGAGACGTCCGCAGGTCTCAACGGCTGGAACACTACGTTGGTCGACTACGAGAAGTACACCGGAAATATCGAGCTTCTGCCCGACTGTGAGTGGCCGCTCGAGATTCCGCTGCCGGACGAGGAATAGGGGGTAACTCGCTATGGGACAGATGGGATTCTATTTCGACGCCGATAACTGCATCGGCTGCCACTGCTGCCAAGTGGCATGCAAGGACGTGAACCGCCTCGAGGTGGGCACCGACTTTCGCCACGTCAAGAGCTACACTACCGGTTCGGGTTGGGACGTGCATATGTACCACACGTCCATCGCTTGCAACCATTGCGCCGATCCCGCCTGCGTGAAGAACTGCCCGACGGGCGCCATGTACAAGGACGCGGACACCGGTCTCGTGCTGCACCACGACGACCAGTGCATCGGTTGTCGCAGCTGTGTTATGGCCTGCCCGTACGGCGAACCGGTTCTTATCGAGGAGTTGGGCGTCGTGCGCAAGTGCGACGCGTGCGCCGGACTGCGCGCCCAAGGGGAGCAACCGTCGTGCGTGGCGTCGTGCCCCCAGCGCGTGCTGGAGTTCGGCGATCTCGATGAGCTGCGCAAAGCCCATGCGGATGCCAATCTCACGTCAGACTGCTACGTGCTGCCGGATTCGTCGCAGACGAACCCGAGCCTGCTGATGGAAATCAAGGACTGCATGCTCGACGAGGACTGCGATCCTCTCGTGTTGTAAGAGTTGCCGAGCGCCCCAAAAGGTGCCCGACCCCCTTTGGAGCGCTCCTTTTGGGGCCCTACGGCTGGATCGCGGCTATCCACCCGTAGGGCAAGGGCCCTGCCCTTGCCGTCGATCTGCGAAAACGTTGCCTGTTAAGCGGCAAGGGCAGGGCCCTTGCCCTACGGAGTGGTTATCCGGGAGCATGCGTTGGGGCGGCTCCGATGCGGTCCGCTTAAGAAGGAGGGGCATGACCATGGTGACAGCGATGAGCGAAGAGAACGAGGCGCGCTTGTACGGGCGGGCTTTCCTGTACGAGATGGCGCATACGGTTTTCGGCGGCGAGCCGAACGAGGCGCTGTTCGAGGCGCTCTGCTCGCCTGCGTGCCTCGGCACGCTGCAGGACATGCGTCGCGAGGGCGCGGCCCTTGCGCGTTTGGCGGACTTCTGCGAGTGCATGGACGCCGACCCGGAGGCGCGGGCGGCCGAACTCGAGCGGAGCGTATCGGATTTCAACCGCGTGATCGCAGGTTTGGGTGCCAATCGGGAGTCGTTCCCGTGGGAGTCCGCCTATACCAGCAGCAAGCGGCTGCTATTCCAGGTGGAAACCCTCGAGGTGCGCAACGCCTACCGCGCCTTTGGGTACCAACCCGAGCTGTACCCCCGCGTGGCCGACGACCATCTGGCGCTGGAGTGCGCGTTCATGGCCGCCTTGGCGAAGGCGATGCTCGAAGTTGAGGACGAGGCCGAGCGGGACCGTCTCTTGGCGGGTCAGGAGGATTTCCTGGCGAACCACGTTCTGAAGTGGATCGAAGACTACGCGCGCGACCTGCACGAAGACGCGCCTGGCGGCCTGTACGACCTGACGGTGGCCGCTCTGGTCGAGTATGCGGCAACGGATCGGGAGTTCCTCGGAACCCTTCGCCATGCATAGGGGAGCGGCCCGCGCCGCGTTCGGCGTAGCCTGCTCCGACTTCAAACACGAACGCGAGCGCGGATAGGGCGCTCTGGCTGCTCGAGGCAAGGGCTTACGCGACGCGCGCGGCGCCGGGGAATCCGCTGCGGAGCCGGTGAACCCTCCCCGCCGGTGCCGCAGCGGATCCCCCGACGCCGACACGGGTGGAAGCCGCGCATCCAGTCGAAACGAAGGAGGGGGACGTATGGCGTTCCTTTTAGTGTTGGCGTGCACGGCGGCGGCTTGCTTCCTCCTGCGCACGCAGATCAAGAAATTCCCTGCGGTGTTCTACCTTTTGGCGGTTGCCCTGGACGCGCTGTTCGTAGCCGGTTGCCTCGGCTTGCTGCCGTGGTTCGTCTGGGACGGGCTGTCGTTGCTAGTTCGGCGATGCGCCCTCGCGTTCTCCCTGTTCACCGTTGTCATGTTTATAGGCGTGCTGCCTGTTGGGTCGAAAGCGCGCAGTTGGCTTATGCCTGTTCGAGGCGAGCTGTCCATCGTCGCCTGCATCCTTGCCCTTGGCCATGCGGCGTTCTACCTGGTTTCGTACGCGCCGAGGCTGCTGGCCGGTGGGGCGGCGGCCGCCAACATGAGGGCGTCTTTCGTGGCGGCCGTGGTTTTGCTGGCGTTGTTGCTGGTGCTGGGCGTCACGTCGTTCAACGCGGTGAAGAACCGCATGCGCTCTACGACGTGGAAGCGCGTCCAGCGGCTCGCGTACCTGTTCTTCGCGCTGGCCTACGTCCACCTGGCGCTCTCTCTTGCGCCTTCGGCCTTGCAGGGAGGCGCTTCCGCTCAAGCGAGCATGATCGCGTACACCGCGGTGTTCGCGCTGCACGCGGCGCTGCGTGTGGCTCGCTTCCGAGCGGACCGGCGAAAGGCCTAGCCCGCTTGAGCTATGGCGCTGTGATCGCAGAGCCCCTCGTCGCATTCGATTTTCTTCATGCAGGCGTGCAGGGTGGCGGCGGCACGTTCGACGACGGGGTTCGCGCCTTTGCGCCATACGACGGCCATGGGGAAGCCGAAGGGCCGCCCGTCCACGTCGTCGAACAGGGTCATGTCGCCGCGCCCGGCGCAGCAACGATGGGCGGCTTCCTTCGGCGCCAGGAGCAGCGCCGGGCCCAGATCGACTATCAGCAGGTCGTTGAAGCTCTGCATGGAGCCAGGGGCGAACGCGAGATGCAGATCCTCTCCGAACAGATGGGTGGTGAGAAGACGGTCGTGCTCGTAGCCTAGCACGCCGCTCGTCATGATGGTTGCTTGGGCGAGGTCCGGGCGGGCAAGCCGCTTCCTCGTCGCCAAGGGGTGCGTTTTCATCATGACGATCGACAGGGGAAACGGTTTCGCGCATTCGAATGCCAGGCCGCGCTCGCGTGCCTCGTCGACCAGGCGAGGAAGGCATGCGAAGGAATAGGTGATCGCAAGGTCGGCGCGATCGGTGTCGAGCACTGCGAAGGGCTGCTCGCCGAACGCGCAGTCGACGAAGCAGAACGGTGCGTCGATCCGCGTGCTCAACAGGGAGGCGAGGGCCGTCGTCGGTGCCGAGCAGGCGATGCGCACGCGCCGGTCGGTTTCTTGGCGAAAACGCGAGCAGCGTCCGATGGTGTCGTTGAGGCTTCCCAGCGCCGTTTTCGCTCCTTCCAAGAAGATGGCCCCCTCCGGCGTCAGCGCGTTGCCGTTGGCGCGGTCGACCAGCTTGAGCCCCGTTTCGTGTTCCAGCTGGGCGATGTGCGTGCTCAGGGTCGATTTCGCAATGAACAGCTCCTCTGCGGCCTCGCCGAAGTTCAGATGGCGAGAGAAGACGACGAATTCCTCCAAATGCTGGGTTCTCATAGCGATCCTTCGGTCCCTTTCTCCCCATCGGGCGATCCGGTTTTGCAGAGGGGGTCCTGCGTCGACGAGCGCCTCTCCGGTTTCTCTCCTGGCAAACCTCTGTTTTCAGCATAAAGTTAGCCTAGCATAACTTTGTTCATATTTTGTAAACGGTGGACAACTTTTTCGAACGGGGTTTGGGAAATCGCGCTTGCGGGAGCTTTCCGTTCGGTGCATAGTAGAGTCGAAATATCGGAGTGCTGCGGGGCCTGGTTCCAGGCTTTTGTTTTCCGCTTGTGTTAGTTAAGGCTAACTTATGTGTGACGTCGGAACGGATCGAGAAGGATCGGGCCGGCCTACCGCTCGGCTAGGCAAGCACGGGAAAACGGTCGAGCCGCCCAGCAGCCGCGTAAAACGCACCTCGCGGGAACCCGATTTCGAAAGAAAAGGGATCCTCGAGGCGAGAGAGGAACGGGGAATGACAAGATCAAGGCAGGGCTTCGCGTTCGCGAAACGCGGCGCAGCGGTGATGCTCGCGGCCACGTTGACCGCCGGCATGGTGCCGGGGATGGCGCTTGCGCAAGTTGGAGGCGCCGGCGCGAGCTCGGCGGTTGCGGCCGCAACGAATGCGGGGTACGCGTTGGAAGAGGGCGTGCCGTATTCCGTCGGCATCGCCTTCTCGGCCGAGGGGAACATGGGCTCCATGGTATCGTCGATGATGTCGAGGTATTTCGGAAGCACCGCTTCGCTCGTGTACCAGGGAGACGGCTCCTACAGCTTGACGCTCTCCTTCGTCGAGTATTCAGCGGCTATCGGGGATATCACCTGCGGCGGGCAGACCATCGTGCAGAGCGATCGCACCTACACGCTTCCCCTGTCCTCGCCGGACGAGATCGTCGCGGCGAACGTCATGATCGGCGGGGCGATGGCGGGAATGTTCCCCGACGGAGTCGACTTCACCATGGCGCTCGACACGTCCAGCCTACCCACCACGCCGTCGGTCGTAACGGTGGACAAGGCGGCCCTCGAAGCCGCCATCGTTGACGCGAAGGCAGTTGAGCAGGGCAAGAAGTCCGATGACGCTTGGAGCGCGCTGCAACAGGCCATCGCCACGGCCGAGGGCGAGCTTGCCAGGGAGGGTGCGACCCAGGACGACCTCGACGCGGCCGTGACCGCGCTGAATGCTGCCGTGGACACGTTCGGCAACAGCGAGGATGTCGGCGGCGGAACAGCGCCCGAATTGCAGTACGCTACCGCCAACGCTACCTGGTACCTGCTCCATGACGGCGTTCAGGACGAGGATCCCGCCTCTGACAGGGTGACGAACTACTTCGGCAAGACGGTCGAGTATGCGAAGAGCGCAGACGGCACGTATATGCTGCGCGTCACCGCAACCGGTGTCGGCGGTCTCAGCTTCTGGATGAGCCTGAACAACGGCGAGAAGAGCTTTGGCACGGTTGACGGCGACTCCTATGTCTACACCTTCTCGGTGGCTTCCGTGACCGAGGCTATCAACCTCCAATTCGGCTATACCGCTGGCAGCTACAACGGCTCTCACGACACGAACCTCTATGTGGAAAAGGCTGCGGCAGTCGACAAGACCGCCCTGAACGCCGCCATCGCTGACGCGAAGGCGCTCGCACAGGGTAACAAGACCGACGAGGCATGGGGCGAGCTGCAGACGGCCATCGCCACGGCCGAGAAGGCCGTCGCGAACGAGAATATCCCGCAGCAGGGCGTCGACGGCGTGACCGCCCAGCTCAACGCCGCCATCGAGAAGTTCAAGAACAGCCCGGACAAGGAAATCCCGTCGGGCCAGTACGACATGGTGGTCGGCAAAACGTATACGGCTTCCGTGAGCTACACGGGCACGGGCTCGTTCGCCGGCATGCAGGACATGCTCAAGCAGATGGTGTCGAAATACTTCGGCAACGCGGTGGAGCTGGCGCTTCTGGAAGACGGCACGTACGACGTGGTGGTGTACTTCGGCGGCTCCACGGGTTACGACGACGCCATCGGCGATCTCACCTACAACGGCCAAGCCGTCAAGCAATCCGCCAACAAGACGTACACCGTCAACGTCCCCTCGCTTGAGAACGCGATCGATCTGGCCCTGCACGTAGGCGGCTCCATGAACATGGACATCACGTACGCCATGGCCATCGACACCTCCACCATCGCGCTCAAGGAAGGCAAGCCGCCGGTGGCGAGCATCGACAAGTCCGCGCTCCAGAGCCTGGTCGACCAGGCCGCCGCCCTGGCGCAGGGCAAGAAGGGCGATGCGGCGTGGGAGAGTTTGCAGACCACGCTCTCCGCAGCCCGTGCGGTTCTGAACGACGCGGGCGCCTCGCAGGACGCGGTCAACGAGGCCGCCACGTCGCTGAAGGAGGCCATCGACCGCTTCAACGCAAGCGAGAACGTCGCGTTCCAGGTCGGTCACACCTACGAGGTGCCCATGGCGTTCTTCAAGCACGGAAGCGTGACCGAGAAGTCTATGGCCGCCCAGTATTTCGGCGACACGGCCCTCGTGCGCCCGCAGGACAACGGCACCTTCGCGGTGAGCTTCGCCGCGACGGGGCAGGGTTTGGAATACATCAAGTCGCTGTCCTACAACGGAGCCAAGGTCTCGCAGAGCGGCAGCCAGTTCACGTTGTCCATGCCGGCTTCCGAGAGCGACACGGTGATTCCGCTCGATATGTCCATCACCATGATGGAGCAGCTGGGCATCGGCCAGTCGCAGGTTGCCGACCTGCACCTGTACCTCTCGCAGGCGAAGGATCTGGGCACGGGTCAGAGCGGCATGGCCGCGTCTTCGTCCAACCTGGCCCAAACGGGCGATGCCGTCACGGGTCTGGTGACCCTGGCGGGCGGCGCGCTCGTCGCGGGCGCTGCGGTTGCAATGACGGCTCGCCGTCGCATGGCCCAGCGGAAGTAACCATCTCTTGAAAGGCACGGTATGACCACGCGTATTCGATCTGCATGCGCGGCGGCTTGTGCCCTGGCAACGGTGCTCGCCCTTGCGGCGGGCACCGTTTTCCCAGGGACGGCTTTCGCCGCTGTTTCGGCTGTGTACACGGCTGCGACGAACCCCACCTACGAGAACCCCGTGACGGGTGCCATCGAGGACTCCGCCGGCGGCAGCAACGTCGCCCTAGCCGAGTCGATGGTGGCGAGCATCGTCTACGAAAACGCCCTGATCGAGCGAGACGTGGACGGCACGCTGTACGCGAGCCTGCGCTTCAAGCTGGCCGACCAGATAAGCAGCATCGGTCTGGAGGCGTCCGCCGACGGGTCTACGTACGAGGCGGTCGAGGCTGTGCAGATGCAGACGGGCACCGACAGCGTCACTTCCACGGCCACGGCCGACTACCGCTTCGCCATTCCCGGCGAGACGAGCACCATCCGCTGCTCCATGGACGTGATTCCCATGGGGCGCGCGGTCGTCTACTTCATCTCGTTCGGCTCATTGCGGGAGGGGGTTCTGGACGACACCTTCTTGCAGACCGTGACGCCGGGCGAGGGCATCGAAGACGCGGCCCCTGCGGCGGCAAGCGGCGCCGGCAACGCCTCGGGCGGCGAGGGCTCAACGGATGAGGAGCCCGGTCAAAACGCCGAGGACCTGACCAGCGCCTCCCCGAACGCGGGCGTGCAAGAGTTCGACGAGGAGGGCCGCGAGGTTACGGGCGACAAGCAGGCGGAAGGATCGCTCGACGGCGGCACCGTCGCGATGGTCGTGGCAATCGCCGCAGGCGTGGTCGTGATCGCCGGTGCGGTGGTGTACGCGGCCTACGCGCGCCCGAAGCCCGCACGGCAGGCGAGCGCCGCCGCTGCGGCCGCGAGCGCGTCTGTCGGTTCCGGCGCCAAGAAGGCCTCCGGTGCCGACAAGGCATCCGCAACCAAGAGGGCTCCCGCTTCCGACGAGGTTTCGGCGGCCGGCGAGGCGCTCGACGGTGACGAGGGCGCGAGCCGTGCGTAAACGCGCATCGGCGATATCCGGGATCAGGGGGGCGGCGCGCCGTGCGGGCGCGCTCGTCCTCTCGGCGTGCCTCGCCTGCTCCTTGCTGCTTGTGGGTTGCGTCGACCAGCATCCCGAGCGTTCGGAGAACGGCGACGGCTCCGACGAGCCGCGCATCATCGCCACCTCTCCCGCCATTGCCGAGATATGCGACCTGCTCGACCTCAATCTGACGGGGGTGCCCACCACCTCGCGCGGCCTGCCCGACCGCTACGCCGACGTGGACCAGGTGGGCACGGCCATGTCTCCCGACCTGGAGATCGTGAAGTCGCTGCGCCCCGACTGCGTGCTGTCGCCCAACTCGCTGCAAAGCGACCTGCAGCCCAAGTACGCCTCCATCATGGTGGCGTCCGTGTTCCTGAACCTGCGCAGCGTCCAGGGCCTGTACGATTCCATCGCCTACCTGGGCGACAAATTCGACCGAAAAGAGCAGGCCCAGGCGCTCGTGGACGAGTACGAGGCGTTCATCGAAGGCTCTCGGGCCCAGAACGAAGGCGAGGGGTCTCCGAAGGTGCTCGTCTTGATGGGCGTCCCCGGCTCGTACGTGGTGGCCACGCCGAACAGCTACGTGGGCAGCCTCGTGGAGCTGGCGGGCGGGCAGAACGTGTACGCCGATTCCGACGAGGAGTTCATCAACGTGAACACCGAGGACATGCAGGCGCGCGACCCCGACATCATCCTGCGCACGTCCCACGCGCTGCCCTCCCAGGTGATGGCCATGTTCGCCAACGAGTTCGCCACGAACGACATCTGGAGGCACTTCCGTGCCGTGCAAGAGGGCCGGGTATACGACCTGCCCTCCGACAAGTTCGGTATGAGCGCTGATTTCGATTACCCCGACGCATTGGAGGAATTGCGCACCATTCTGTACGGGGAGGAAGCGGGAAGCGACGGGACCGTCGTGGGCGAGGCGGCTTCCGCCGCAGCCGAAGCGACCTCGTCTTCGGGCGATGCCGATGCCGTCGCCGACGCCGCTGCCAGCATCGTGGGCGATGCGGGGTCGGGCGCCGTCGCCAGCATCGTGGACAAACAGGAATAAGGAAGGTATCGCATGGTAAGCACCTTGCGCAAAGCGGCGGCGTTCGTCGTCACGGCGGTAGCGCTCGCGGCGCTGTTCTTCGTGGCGGTGAACACGGGCAGCTTGCAGGTGAGCCCCGAGCAGCTGTTCAACGGCTTGTTCGTGGCGTACGACGACACGGTTTCCACCATCTACGACCTGCGCTTCCCGCGTATCTTCATCGCCATGGTGGGCGGCGCGGCCACGGCCGTCTCGGGCGTGCTGCTGCAGGCCGCCATCCGCAACCCGCTGGCCGACCCGGGCATCATCGGCATCAGTTCGGGCGCGTCGCTGGCCGCCGTGCTGGTGACGGCGTTCTTCCCGGCGCTGCTGTTCTTCACGCCCGCGTTCGCGTTCGCCGGCGGCATGGTGGCGTTTCTGCTCGTGTACAGCCTGTCGTGGCGCGGCGGGTTGTCGCCTTTGCGCGTCATCCTGGTGGGCGTCGCGGTCAGTGCCCTGTTCACCGGCATCATGTCGGCGTTCGGCTCCAGCAGCGGATCGACGTCCAGTAGCGTGGCCAGCCTCGTTGACGCCAACATCACGATGAAGACGTGGGACGATTTCCAGACGCTGCTCGCCTACGGCGCCATCGGCCTGGTTCTGGCGCTGTTCGTGACGAAACGCTGCGACCTGCTGGCGATGGAGGACAAGACGGCGCGCTCGCTCGGCATCGACGTGAACAAGAACCGCCTGCTCATCTCGGCCATCGCCGTGCTGCTGGCGTCCATCTCCACCGCCATCATCGGGCCTATCAGCTTCCTGGGCCTCGTCGTCCCGCACATCGCGCGCTTGCTGGTGGGCACGACGCACCGGACGCTCGTCCTGTACTCGGTGATCCTTGGCGCGTTCTGCCTGCTGCTGGCCGACACCATCGGCCGCACCATCGCGGCGCCCTACGAGATCAGCGCGGCGGTCATCATGTCCATCGTGGGCGGTCCGGTGTTCATCCTGCAGTTGAGAAAGGCGCGGAGCAGCTATGGCGAATAACGTGTTCACAATCTCCGGGCTGTCGTTCTCCTACGACCAGAACCGCATTTTCGAAGGCCTGGACCTCGCGTTGCGCGAAGGCTTGGTCACCACGCTCATCGGGGCGAACGGCTCGGGCAAGTCGACGCTGTTCAACCTCATGACCAAGAACCTGAAGCCCAGCGCGGGCAACGTGTTCCTGCGTGGGGGCGACGTGGGGCTTTTGCGCCTGCGCGACTTCGCGAAGCTGGTGGCCATCGTGCACCAGCGCAACACCGCGCCGGCCGATTTGTCCGTGGAGAAACTGGTGGGTTACGGCCGCTTCCCGTATCGCGCGCTCGGTCGGCGCGCGGATGCCGAAGAGGACGAGCGCATGGTGCAGTGGGCCTTGGAGACCACGGGGCTGGCGGAGTTCGCGAAGCAGTCGGTGTCGTCGCTGTCGGGCGGCCAGGCGCAGCGCGTGTGGATAGCCATGGCGCTGGCGCAGGGATCGAAGGTGCTGCTGCTGGACGAGCCCACCACCTTCCTTGACGTGCGCTACCAGCTGGACATCCTGCGGCTGGTCCGGCGCTTGAACGAGGAGTTCGGCATGACGGTGGTCATGGTGCTGCACGACGTGAACCAGGCGCTCCATTACAGCGACGAGGTGGTCGCGTTGGCAAGCGGCCGCATCGTCGCGCAGGGCGCGCCTGAGGACATCGTCACGTCGGAGCTGCTGGAGCAGGTGTACGACGTGTCCCTGCGCGTGGTGAGCGTCGACGGCAAGCCCTTCGTCCTCGAGGTGTGAGCGCTGGCGCGAGCGTCGTTCGCAGTGCGGGGGCGCCCGGCTCGCCTGGCTCGCAACGCACGTTGCATAAAACGGCTTTTGCCGGGTTTACGCCGTCCGGGCCCGCCACCCGGGCGGGACGGTTGCATTCGCTGTGAAAACGCCGCTTACGGCGGTCTTTCCGTAAGCGTGCGGCGGGGTTGTTTGCTATAGTGGAAAACCGTTGGGGTTCACCACGATAAGAAAGACCGCCATGTCGCTAATCGTATGCAAATTCGGAGGCACGTCCGTCGCCTCGCCCGAGCGCATTCAGATGGTAGCCAAGAAGCTCATTGCGAAGCGCCAGGCCGGCCATGACGTCGTAGCCGTCGTGTCCGCCATGGGCAAGACGACCGACGAGCTCGTGGGGCTGGCCCGCGCGCTCAACGACAATCCGCCCGCGCGCGAGATGGACCGGCTGCTGTCCACCGGCGAGCAGGTGTCCATGACGCTTCTGGCCATGGCCATCGAGGCGCGCGGCTACAAGGCCATGAGCTTCACGGGCCGCCAAGCCGGCATCGAGACGGACGGCATGCACGCGAAGGCGAAGATCGTGAAGGTGCACAACGAGCGCATCATGGAGGCCGTCGCCGCCGGGGCCATCCCCGTGGTCGCGGGATTCCAGGGCATCGACGCGAACGGCGACATCACCACGCTGGGGCGCGGAGGCTCCGACACCACGGCCGTGGCCGTGGCCTGGGGCATCAACGCGGATGTGTGCGAGATCTACTCCGACGTGGACGGCGTGTACACCGCCGACCCGCGCGTGTGCCCGCGTGCGAAGAAGCTCGACGAGATCTCCTACGACGACATGCTCGAGCTCGCGGGCTCGGGCGCGGGCGTGCTGCAGATGCGCGCCGTGGAGTTCGCGCGCAAATACGACGTGGTCATCCATTCCCGCTCGGCGTTCTCCGAGGCCGAGGGCACCTACATCAAGGAGGAAACCGACATGATGGAAGAAGCCGTCATCACCGGCATCGCTCACGACACGTCAGAGGTGAAGGTGACCATCCGCGGCGTGCCCGACATGACGGGCGTGGCGGCGAAGGTGTTCAGCGCGCTGGCGGGCAACAACGTGCGCGTGGATATGATCATCCAGAACATCTCCGAAGACGGCTTCACGGACATCAGCTTCACGTGCGCCGGCGCCGACCTGGCTCTCGCGCGCGAGACCATCGAGCGCATCCTGCCCGAGATCAGCGCCCGCGAGTTCGACGTCGACGCCGATATCGCCAAGGTGAGCCTGGTGGGCACCGGCATGAAGTCGTCGCCCGGCGTGGCCGCGCGCGCGTTCACCACGCTCGGCGAGAACCAGATCAACATCCTGGCCATCTCCACGTCGCCCATCCGCCTGTCCGTGGTGGTGGACGGCTCGCAAGCCGCCGAGGCCGTGCGCTGCCTGCATCATGCGTTCGACCTGGACAGCGACAGCGTGTTCGAGGAAACGCAGCTCTCCGCTGAGGAGATCGCCGCGAAGATGAACAAGGGTCGATGAGGTTCCGCCGTTCTGTCGAACGGCGGAACGGCTCGATGCTGCGAGGGGCCGGTGCACGCCGCCTTCGCGCGATCCCGCAGGCTCGCGTACCCGTTGTACGCTTCGCCTCCGCGATCCCACGAATCCGACGCACCCCGGCCCCTCTCGCTGACTGACTACGCCAATCTGGGGAAAGGGAAAGTTCGGATGCATGCATATCGGGGCCGATATGCATGCTAGAATGTTAATGGGCCAACGGATGTAAGTCCTGAGCGTCGGGCGGCACCTGCTTCTTGAGGAGGGAGGTGATTCGCATGGATGCTATCGTGTTGCTCCTCAAGCTCGCAGCTTCGGCTGTTAGGCTGGCGGCTGCGGTCGTCGGTCTGCTTCGGGAGGCGGTGGCGTTCGCCAAGGCGCTATGGGCGCACCAAAATAAGGATGACCGCTAGCAGGAACTAGCGGTCATGCAAACCTTTACGGTGCCGCCTGCGTATCACCTCAGGCAATCCGTTGGCTCTTGTATTATATACTAGCAACGATTGACTTTGCAAATGGGCGCGCGAGAGGCGCAGAGGTTTCAAGGGGCCGAGGGCAAAAAGGAGCGCATGATGGCTTGGACGAAGGAGATGCCGGCGAATCCGGTGGTGGCGATCGCGGGGGCGACCGGCGCGGTGGGCAGCGAGTTTCTGCAGGTGCTGCACGACCTCGATTTCCCGGCGAGCGAGGTGCGGGCGCTAGCGTCGGCGCGTTCGGCGGGCAAGAAGCTGCCGTTCGCGGGCTGCGGACAGGTGCCGGCCGGCGAGCTCAAGGTGCAGGAGATGACGCGTGAGTCGTTCGAGGGCGTTGACATCGCACTGTTCAGCTGCGGCGCCGGCGTGTCGAAGGAGCTGCGCGAGGCCGTCACGGCGGCCGGCGCGGTGATGATCGACAACTCGAGCGCGTTCCGCATGGACGAGGACGTGCCGCTCGTGGTGCCCGAGGTGAATCCGGGCGACGTGGCCTGGCACAGCGGCGTGATCGCGAACCCGAACTGCTCCACCATCCAGATGGTGGTGGCGTTGAAGCCGCTCTACGACCTGTCGCCCATCACGCGCGTGGTGGTGTCCACCTACCAGGCCGCCAGCGGCGGCGGCGCCCCGGCCATGGCCGAGCTGTACGACCAGACGAAGGCGTTCTTGGACGGCACGCCCGAGGACGAGCTGGCCGTGGAGGTGTTCCAGCACCGCATCGCGTTCAACTGCATCCCGCATATCGACAAGTTCCTCGACGACGATTCCACGAAGGAAGAGTGGAAGATGGTCGTTGAGACGAAGAAGATTATGGGCGACCAGAACATCAAGGTGGCCGCCACCTGCGTGCGCGTGCCGGTGCTGCGCTGCCACGCGGAGTCGGTGAACGTGGAGTTCGCCGGCGACGTGAGCGTGGAGGCCGCGCGTGCCGCGCTGGCCGCGACTGACGGCATCACGGTCATGGACGACTGCGCGAACAACGTGTACCCCATGCCGGGCCTGCTGGCGGGCACGAACGACACCTACGTCGGCCGCCTGCGCAAGGACGACACGGTGGATCACGGCCTGGCCCTCTGGGTGGTGGCCGACCAGATCCGCAAGGGCGCCGCGCTCAACGCCGTGCAGATTGCCCAGTTGCTGCTGCCGTAATCGACGCCGAGGTCAACCGGACGCGCGGCCCGCAGCGCGGCCGGCGCTTTCCGCACGCGCATGATGCAGAGAAAAGAGGCCGCTCCCGCGCGGCCTCTTTTCGTCCGAGCCCGTTTGGCTACGCCGGGTGTCAGGGGCGGCTCGGCGCGACAGAGGGCCGCGACCTTCAACTTGCTTTCGAACGAGGGCCGGTCTTTCCGCCGAACCGGGTTTTCGCGTGCGCGACGGCCAAGGTTACGGTACCATTACAGTTGTCTATAGCGCTTGATTGTGTTCCCAAGCTGCCATGCGTAGAGTCGAGGACGAAAACATGCCAGAAACGCGGCGCACCGGAGAAGGGGCTTTCGCTTCGAGCGAGGCCTCTTTCCGCATGGAAACCGCGCGGGACGGCTGTCGTCGCGGCGCTCCTTTCACGCGCCGCCGGTTCATAGCCGCCTCGGCGCTCGGCCTGGCAGGCGCATGTGCGTCCTTCCTTCTGCCCGGCTGCTCCACCAGCAAGAACGTCGTGGTGGAAGAGGCCGAAAGCACGCCCATCGACACGAAGCTCACGTTTTTCGGGTTCAAGTACGAGTCCATCAACGTCGCGGTCATCGAGGACATCCTGCGCGCATACATGGACGCGCACCCGAACGTCAGCGTTTCCTACGAGGGCATCAAAAGCCGGCCGTATTACGAAGCGCTTAAGAAGCGCCTGGCTTCGGGCAACGGGGACGACGTCTTCATGGTCGACCACGATACGGAGCTGCTGTTCGAAGAGCGGGGCTATCTGGCGGATCTGTCCGACGTGCGAACCATCCCCCTGTTCAGTTCGCTTGCCTTGAGCCAGATGAAGGCCGAATCGAGCATCCTGTACGTGCCCACGTCGATCTCGGCGTTCGGGCTGTACTGCAACACCGACCTGCTGGCCTCGCACGACGTGGCCGTGCCGCGCACGATAGGCGCGTTCGAGAGCGCCTGCGAGACGTTTCTCGCCGCAGGCCTCACGCCGGTTGTCGCGAACAACGACATCTCGCTCAAAACGCTCGCCATCGCCCGCGGCATGGCCGAGGTCTACGCCGCCTCCGATGCCGAAAGGCGCATTGAGGCGCTGAGCGACGACCCCGACGCGCTGTCCGCGCAGCTGCGCCCTGGGCTCGACTTGGTGGAGCGCTTCGTCGAGCGGGGATACGTCGACGCCGCCCTTGCGTTGACGACGGAGAAGACGGCCGACGACCTCGAACAGTTCGCCACGGGGCGGTACCCCTTCATGCTCACGGGCGCCTGGGCGTCGGTGCGCGTGCACGACATGGCGCCGGACCTCGCGTACGAAGTGCATCCCTATCCGGTGCTCGACGGCGATCCCGTGCTCGTGGTGAACGTCGACACGCGGGTGGGCGTGAACGCGAACAGCGCCCACGTCGACGCGGCCAAAGACTTCGCGGCTTTCTTCACCGAGCCGTCCGCCATCGAGCGCTTCGCGAACAGCCAATGCTCGTTCAGCCCGCTCGAAGGCAACGCCGCTCCCGACGACGAAGCGCTCAAGCCGTTGGCCGGGGCGTTCTCCTCGAGCGTCGTCATCGGGTCGGACGACAACGTGCATCTTCCGGTATGGGGCGCCGCCCGCCAGGGCGTCGTGTCCCTGCTCGAAGGGTCTTCCGCCGCCGTCGTGCAAGACCAGATGCGCGCCCTGCTGGCCGAAGGGGCGGGCGAAGCTCGATGAAGGCGAAGAGGACCCTCATATCGCTCGTCGTGGCGCTGGTGGCCGTGCTCGTCGTCGCAGGCACGCTGCTGTTCACGCGTTTCGTGCAGGATTCTCTTTGGGACAAGTCCGTGACGGACGTGCTGGAGGTGACGGCGCAAGGGCAGCACGCGTTGTCCACGTACTTCGAGAAAGACCTCGACACCCTCGACCTGTTCGCAGACGAGCTGTCCGCGCAGGGCCATGACGACATCGCCCGTCTGAACGAGAAGCTGGCCTTGTTCGGCTCGAACGAGGACGGCACGGTGTACGTTTGCGTCGACCTGGACACGGGCGCGGTGTACCGAACGGACAACAACAAGGCTGTCCCGCTGACCGCCGCCCAGTTCGCTCTTACCGAGCAGGCCGGCGACCGGGGCGTGCTGGAGCCGTTTCTGGACGAGCACACCGGCGCCTCCATGATCGGCGTCTACAAGCGGTTCTCCTTCGCCGACGGCACGTCGGGTCTCGTGCGCAAGGCCCGACCCCTCAGCGAGATGGAAGATCGGTTCTCGCTGTCGTTTTACAACGACAGCGGTTTCTCCTACGTGGTGAACAGCGACGGCGACGTGGTCATGCGCTCGCAGCATCGAGACAGCAACCGCACGTTCTCCAACCTCTACGACATCGTGGGCTTCGAGGGCAACGACCAGGCGGCCGTGGACTCGTTCCGCACCGCGCTCGAACAGGATGCGCGCGGCGTGGCCCTGTTCTCGTATTTGGGCGACGAGTACGTGTTCTGCTACACGCCGCTCGAGGGGACCGCCGGTTGGGACGTGGTGTCCATCATTCCGAACGACGTGGTCATGGAGCAGGCCAACGCCATCATCAACGCAACGTTGCTGCTGTGCCTGGTGATCATCGTGGGGCTGGTCGTGGTGCTGGTGGTGTATTGGCGCAGCAGCCGCGCCCACCGCATCGAGATAGAGCGCATGGCGTACTACGACGGTTTGACCGGGCTGTTCAGCGCCGACAAATTCACCCTCGAAGGCGATGCGCGCCTGGCGGAGCGCTCGAAGGGGGACGCTCCCGATGCACGGGTGGGCGGCGTGGCCGTGGCCTTCGTCGACATCGACAACTTCAAGCTCATCAACGACGTGGAAGGCTACGCGAAGGGCGACGAGGTTTTGCGGGAGCTCGCCGTCATTCTGCGCGAAGCGGTGGGCCCGAACGGTTTCGCGGCGCGCCTCTCGGCCGACCACTTCATGCTGTTCTATCCTTACGCGCGCCGCGAGGATGCGCTGGGAACGTGCGGCGCCGCAGCCGAGCGCGCGCGTTCCATCACGGGAAACGGCAAACCGCTCGCCCTGCACATCGGCCTGTGCTGCTCGGAGGACGCGCCCGAGGCGCGCGACGTCACCGAGCTCACCGACCGCGCGCGCATCGCCCAACGCGAATCGCGCACGCGCGGGATCGTGCCGTGCGCGTACAGCCAGCCCATGCGCGACGCGCTGCTGCGCCGCGCCGATCTGGAGCGTACGATGGAGTCCGCGCTCGAGCAAGGGGAGTTCTTCTACCTCATCCAGCCGAAGTACGATGTCGAGGGTCGGCGCGTGCTGGGCGGCGAGGCGCTTGTGCGTTGGAGGCGCCCCGAGGAGGGCATCGTGGGGCCGGACGAGTTCATTCCGCTGTTCGAGCAGAACGGGTTCATTCTGCGGTTGGACGAATTCGTGCTGGAAAGCGCATGCCGCGATCTGCGCGCGCGTTTGGACGCCGGCCTGCCCGTGGTGCCGCTCTCGGTGAACGTGTCGCGGCGCCACCTGCATCGCGACGACTTCCTTCCCTCGTATGTGCGCATCAAGGATCGCTACGGCATACCCGACGGGTTGTGCGAGCTCGAGCTCACCGAGAGCATCGTCATGGACGATTTGGGCGGCACGTTCGATATCATGGAGCAGATGCGCGCCGCCGGGTTCCGCTGCGCCATCGACGACTTCGGGTCGGGTTACTCGTCGCTCAACGTGCTGAAGAGCCTGCCCGCCGACGTGCTGAAGCTCGACCGCGTCTTCTTGCTGGAGGGCACGAGCCCCGGCACGGAGGAAACGGTGGTGCGCACCGTGATCAGCATGGCGAAGGACTTGCGCATGGACACGGTCATGGAGGGCGTGGAAACCCCCAAGCAGCTGGCGTTTTTGCGCACGACGCCGTGCGACATGGTGCAGGGCTTCGTGTTCTCGCGCCCCGTGGCCCCCGAGGAGTTCTACCGGCTGCTGGACACGGGGAAGTAGATCTCGATTTCGGAGGTGGGGTCGTGCGGCCCGCGGAAGCGGGTGGTGTAGCGCTCGAAGTCGTCGCGGTCGGCCAGGTCGTAGCCGCTTTGGGGGAACCAGACGCCCCAGAGGTAGCGGTAGGTGGACAGCAGGCTCTCGACGCTGCCGCGGTGGACGAACCTCGCGTAGCGGCCGCCGGCGAAGCGCTTCTCCGCGAGACCTTCGACGGTGAGGCCCGCAGGGCATTCCACGCCGATGAACGCGCGTACGGCGGTGCCTTCTTGGAACGTGGTTCGGCCGCAGTCGGCGCCGCTTTCGTACAGGCTGTAGCGATCGCCCGCGAACGCGTCTCCGCCCGTGTCGGCCTCCGCGCTGGCCAGCAAGCTGTTCAGCCGATCCCACATCGCCACGCTTCGGTTGTCGGCGACGCTCATCTCGTACGAAAGCCCGAGGATGCGCATGCTGGGCACCTCGACGATGTCCGGGCTCAGGCTGTCGAGGCCGCCGACGTCTGCCGGGTCGAGGGGCGGATGGCTGGCGATGAGCACGTCCACCCCTTGCTTCCGGTACGCGCTGGGCGTGAGGCGGTACTTCTTCTTGAATGCGCGGGCAAAGCCCTCGGCCGACTCGAACCGCAGCCCCACGGCGATGTCGAGGATGCTCCGGTCGCTGTGCACCAGCTCGTAAGCCGCTTGCGTCAGGCGCCGGCTGCGGATGTAGCTGCCCACCGTCTCGCCCATCGCGTACAGGAAGTGCCGGTGGAAGTGGTAGTAGGAGTACGACACCGCCTCGGACACCATGACGGCGTTCAGGGGCTCGTGCAGGTTGTTCTCGATGAACACGACAGCCTCGCCGATCACCTCGCGGTAGTCCAAGGCGGTGCTCCTTCCTCGCGTGCGGGCCTAGAGGATGCGGAAGAACTCCTCGTTCGCGTCCTCGCAGGGCAGGCTTATGCTGAAGTCCTGCTCGTCCAGCGGTTCCACGCCGAAGCGCCGCCAGGCGTTCGCGCGCGGGGACCCGCAGGTCATCTCGATGCTGCGCGCGGTCGTGTCGAACACCATGGAGCGCAGCGTCCCGAAGAACACCGGGTAGTAGTGGCAGCAGAGGCCGTCGGGGTACGGGGTGGACAGCAGCGTTTTCAGGTCGTCGGCCGCCACGGTGGGGCGCTCGTCGAACAGGCGCTCGATGGCGGCGAGGCGCGTGACCGAGTTGTCGAGCAGCTCGGTCTCGAACGGCTTCACGTCGTCCAGCACCACGTGGTTCGTCACGGCCAGATGATCCGCTTGGCTCGCCCGGCCTTCCGAACCGTTCTCCCCGAGCACGCGGAAGCCCTTGTGGCCGTCCATGCATTGTAGCAAACCGATGCGGCCCTCGCCGTCGGCCAGCATGAGGTTGATGTTGAAGCCGATAGGCGCGTCCATCGCCCATGCCACGGCCTCGTCCACGGTGGCGCACTGCTCGAGGATGCTGCGCACGACGGCCCAGAACATGAACCCGGTGACGCCGGCCTTGCGCCCGCCCTCGAAGTTGCCCACGGGGATGCCGTTGCTGGTGATGCACACGGCCAGCCCGTGCTCGTTCATGCCGTCGCAGCGGCCGAACAGGTTCAGCAACGAGCCAACGTGGCGAAACGCTCCGTCGATGTCGGTGTAGGCGAAGCACAGCTCCTCGATCTCGTCGGTGAAGTCGTAGTTGCGCGCCATGAGCGCATGCCCGTTCGCGGTACGGCTGGGCAGGGCGGCCGTCGCGCTGCATCCGCGCTCGACGTAGGTGGCTGCGTAGTACATGGCCTGGTCGGGCGCTATCTTGAGCGCGTCGGCGAAGCCCTGGATCTCCTCGTTGACGCCGGCGCAATGCCTATCGAGCAGCTCCTCGATGGCGCGCAGCTTGTCAGCGGGGTAGGCGTTCGGCGGCAGGATGGCGCGTTGCAGCAGGTCGGGGCGGGAGAGCGTCCACTGCCCCAGGGTCTGCCCCACTTCGTAGTGCGTGCCGGTCAGGTTCTTGAAAGTCATGGTTGCCGTTCTCATGCGGTCGTTCCTCTCGTTGGGGGATGCTTGCATCCGCCATACTAGGGAACGCGGCCTGGGAAAGCCTGACCTTTCCTGCGCAATCCAGCGTGCGTTCGAGTTGCGGGCCGTCTTCCGCTTCCGCCTCGTCCGACGTCGCGGCCCGTTCGCGCGTCTTCTCCGTCCGGCTCGAAGCCCGTTCCCCTACTTCCGCAGCATGCGGTAGCCGATGCCCACGTGGGTTTGGATGTAAGCGGGATGGGCCGGATCGGGTTCGATCTTCTTGCGCAGGGTGGCCATGAACACGCGCAGCGACGGCAGGTCGCTGGCCAGCGCGTTGCCCCACACTTCCTTCAAAATGGTATTGTGCGTGAGCACCTTGCCCGTGTTGCGGGCCAGCAAGGCTAGCAGCTTGTACTCGATGGGCGTGAGGTGAACCTCCTCGCCGGCCAGCGTGGCGGTGCGCGCGGCGTAGTCGATGCGCAAGTCGCCGTTCTCGTAAACGGGGCCGTCCTCGTCGTCGCGCGCGTCGGCCGCCAGACGGCGCGTGGCCACGCGCAGCCGAGCCAACAGCTCTTCCACGGAGAACGGCTTGACGAGGTAGTCGTCGGCACCGGCGTCGAGCGCGGCCACCTTGTCGGCGTCTTCGGTGCGGGCCGACACCACGATGATGGGCGTGCGCGACCAGGTGCGCACCTGGCGGATGAGGTCCACGCCGTCGGCGTCGGGAAGCCCCAGGTCCAAAATGACGACGTCGGGGTTCTTCGTCGTGGCTTCCAGGAGCGCGGCGGCGCCCGTGCCGGCTTCGAGCAGGCGGTACCCCTGCACTTTGAGCGCCGTCGCTATGAGGCTCTTGACGGCGTTGTCGTCCTCCACGATAAGCACGGTGTAGGCTGCGTTGTTGCCCTCAGTCGCGTTCGCCATGCGGGCTCCCTTCGTCGTCGATCGCCGCGGGGCCTTTCTGGGCTTTGGCGGCAGCGGACGCGTTGCCCTCTGAGGCCGCGTTGCCCCTGGCAGCTTCGCCGTCCTTTTCGGCTTGCGTTCCTTCGTCCACCGTGTATTCTACCGCGGGAAGCGTGAACGTGATCACGGTTCCGGGGCGGTCGGGGTCGGTGCGCTCGGCTTCGGGCAGGGCGTCCACGCCGATGGTCCCGCCGTGCATCTCCACGATGGACTTGCACAGCGCCAGGCCCAACCCCATGCCGCGTCGCGCATCGCCGCCCACGTTCTTCCCCTGGTAGAACATCGTGAATATCTCGGGCCGCTCGCTCGGCGCGATGCCGGGCCCGTCGTCGGCCACCGACACCGCCACGAGCCCGGGCGCGCCCCGACGCTTGCCGCGCGGCACGCGCCGGGCGGACACCGTGATGCGCGACCCCTCGGGGGTGTACGTCACGGCGTTGTTCACCAGGTTTATGACGACTTGCATGATAAGGCGTCCGTCCATCTGCGCCATGATCAGCGGATCCTCCACCTGCACGCGCAGATCGTGCAAAGCCGCCTTGCGGTTCAGGTGATGCAGCGCCTCGCGGATGACGTCCTCCACCAGCTCGGGCTCGGTTTTGAGCGATACGGTGCCGTTGTCCAGGCGGGTGACCACCAGCAGGTTCTCCACGAGGTTCACGAGCCAGAGCGCGTCTTCGTAGATGTCGGTGTAAATGGCCCGCTTCTTCTCGTCGGACAGCGCGTCGGCGCTCGACAGCAAGATGGAGGCGTCGCCGGAGATGCTGGTGAGCGGCGTGCGCAGATCGTGCGAGATGCTGCGCAGCAGGTTGGCGCGCAGGCTTTCCTGCTCGGCCTGCATGCGGATGCGGTGCGCGTCCTCGGTGGAGCGCTCCCGCTCCACGGCCTGCCCGCACTCGTCGAGCATGACCAGCAGCAGGTTCTTCTCGAAGGCGTCCAGGTCCTCGTCGGTCACCACGATGCCGGCCACGCCCACGACGCCGCCTTTGCCGCGGATGGGCAGGTAGAGGCAACGCGCGTCCATGAGCGTGTCCGTTCCCGTGCCGGCCCGCTTGTTGTTGCTGGCCACCCAGGCCGCCACGGCGGTCTCGCCCTCGCTCACGAGGTCGGTCATGGTCACGTTCTCGTCGGGATTGCCCGAAGAGAACAGGCTGGGATCGAGCAGCTTGCCTCCGGGTGCCACCTGGTAGATCACCACGGTGGTGCGCAGCAGCTTGATGACCTGCTCGGCGGTGGTGGACAAGATGCTGTCCACGCCGTCGGCCTCCTGCAGCCGGTGCTCCGTTTCCAGCAGCACCTCGGTGCGGTAGGCCTTGCGCGCGTTGGCCGCGGACTCCCGGCGCGTGCGGATGGTGAGCGATGACACCACGATAGACGTGACCAGCAGAAACGCGAACGTGAACGGGTAGTTTATGCCATAGGCCGACAGCGTGAAGCGCGGCGCCACGAAGAAGAAGTTGAACAGCACCACGGCCAGAGGCGAGGCGATGACGCTGTAGACGAGCGTGTCGGCCTTGAGCGCTCCCAGCAGCACCGCCACCAGGTAGATGGCCAGGATGGTGCTGGACGCCAAGCCTATCTCGTGGAACGCCAGGCCCAGCACGGTGGCGCCCAACAGCACGAGGAACGCGGCCGCCAGGTCGACGCGCGTGGGCTTGAAACGAGAGGCCAGACGCGGGCCCGACGTAGGTCGGGCCTCGTGGCGGTCGGCGATGACAACGACGTCGGCCGTGCAGGACAGGTCCGCCAGCCGTTCGGCCACGGTTTCGCGCGCGGGCAGGAAGGGGAGTGCGCGCTTGCGCCGGTTCTCGGACGACCCGATGACGATCTTGGAGATGGTTCCCGAAAGCGCGTACTGGGCGATTTGGAGCGCCGCGTCGTCGCCGTAGACGGTCACGACGTGCGCGCCCAGCTCTTCGGCGAGCTCCACGTTCGCATGCAGCGCGCGAGCGTCGTCTTCGGCGAGTTTGTTCTCGCTCGTGGGCTCTACGATGAGGGCCGTCAACGTGCCGCGGTAGGCGGCGGCCATCCGAGCGGCGGCGCGGATGGTGGTGGCGTTGCCGGGGGACGGGCTCACCTGCACGAGCACGTCGTCGCCGGCGTCGCCCGCCGCGCGCCCCAGGCCCCGCTCGAGGTTGCGGTTCAGACGGTCGGCCGTGCGGCGCAGCGCCAGCTCGCGCAGGTAGGCCAGGTTCTTCGCGGAGAAGAAGTGGGAAAGCGCCGTTTCGGCCCGGTCGGGGCGGTATATCTTCCCGCTTTCGAGGCGTTCGATGAGGTCGTCGGGATCCAAGTCCACCAGCTCAACCGACGAGGCGTAGTCGAATATGCGGTCGGGAACGCGTTCCTGCACCACGACCTCGGTGGTGGCGGACACCTTGTCGTTCAGGCTTTCGAGATGCTGCACGTTCACGGTGGTGAACACGTCGATGCCCGCGTAGAGCAGCTCCTCCACGTCGTGGTAGCGCTTGGCGTGGCGGCTTCCGTTGGCGTTCGTGTGCGCCAGCTCGTCGACCAGGATGAGGTCGGGTTTGCGTGCGAGGGCCGCATCCACGTCGAACTCGCGCAGCGTGATGCCCTTGTACGGTATCTCGCGCACGGGCAGCTGCTCGAGGCCGTCCAGCAGGGCGAGCGTGTCGGGGCGCGTGTGGGGCTCGATGTAGCCCACCACCACGTCGCGGCCGTGCTCCTGTGCCACATGGGCGGCTTCGAGCATGGCGTAGGTTTTGCCCACGCCCGCCGCATAGCCGAAGAATATCTTGAGCCGGCCCCGGTGGCCGCGTTCGCACGCCTCCGCCCCTGCGATGGCCTGCAGCAGGTTGTCGGGGTTCGGGCGGAGCGGTTCTGTCGGCGTGGGTTCCATAGCGCGAACATCATACGACAGACCTCGTGAGCGCGGCATTAAGGCCGCAGGTCTGGCATTAAGAAAGCATGAAGACGCCTGCGAGGCGTTTCCCGCGCGCCCCTCTGGCGCGCAGCGGACGGCGCGTTCGGCCTGCGCTCGGGCGCGTCGTCCGTTACCAAGGAGGTTTGATGCGCCAGGTGCGGTCGGCTCGATCCACGACCAGAAGGAACGAGATGAAAACTCCCGCTCCCACAAGCGCCGCAATGCCCAGCAGCGCGAAGGCCAGATCGAGTAGCGTCACGGCGTGCTCCCTTCCTCGGTGCGCCCGAACAGCTTACGTGCGGACGCGTTAAGGCGCGCGAAAGAAACGGGCGCTCGCCGTAAAAATCGCGTTAAGGCGAAGGCGCGCTGCGGCGGGTCGCCGGAATACCGTGCCAAAAGCCGCCAAAGCGCGCGCCTTCGGTAACCGTCCTGCAAAGTGGAACCCGTGCCCAATAGGACCGCGTCGATCACGCTTGATGTTCCACTGTGGGGAGGCACCCCGCCTTTCGGGAAAGCGCTTCGGCAGCGCTTATGAAGCGGTCCTCGCTTGGGGCGAGCCTCAGGGGCTTGCGCTATACTGGTGCCCATGAAGAAGAAAAGGCTCGATACGCTGCTCGTTGAGCAGGGCTATTTCCCCGACGCGGACGCGGCGCTGCGCGCCGTGCTGGCGCACGAGGTGAAGGTGGACGACGTGTACGCCACCAGCGCCGCCATGCGCGTGGCGCCCGAAGCCGCTATCGTGGTGCGTGGCCGGCGGCGGTTCGTGTCGCGCGGCGGCCACAAGCTGCAAGGCGCGCTCGACGCTTATCACGAGGACGTGCAGGGCCTGCGTTGCATCGACATCGGCTCGTCCACGGGCGGTTTCACCGACTGCTTGCTGCAGGCGGGCGCGGCCAGCGTGGCATGCGTCGACGTGAACTACGGGCAGCTGGCCTGGCAGCTGCGGCAGGACGCGCGCGTGACCGTGTTCGAGCGCACGAACATCAAGCTGGCCGACCCCGCGACGCTCGGCGCTCCGTTCGACGTGTTGGTGGCCGACCTGAGCTTCATCGGCCTCGCGCAGCTCGCGCCCGTGTTCGCGCGCCTCTCGCACAGGGGGAGCGTGTTCTTGGGGCTGGTGAAGCCCCAGTTCGAGTCGCGCCCCGGCGAGACGGAGGGCGGCGTGGTGCGCGACGAGGCCGTGCGCGAGCGCGTGGTGGACGAGGTGCGCGCGGCGCTCGAAGCCGCCGGCTTCCGCACGACCGGCGTGGTGGAGTCGCCCATCACCGGCCCCGAGGGCAACGTGGAGTACCTGGTGAGGGCGGTGTACGGCGAGGGCGCCTGATCGCGGTCTGCTTCTTAACCTCGGCGTTCGCCTCCTCTATGTTAAACCAGCATTGACATTACGCAGGCCAGCGCGTTGTCATCCTGAGCGAGCGGAGCGAGTCGAAGGATCCCGTGCGGCGCCAGCCGGATGCGCCCCGGCTGGCGCCGCGCGGGATCCTTCGACTCCGGCGGCTCGCGCCGCCTCCGCTCAGGATGACAACCTGGCCGGGCGCATGTCGATGCTGGTTTAACATAGAGCGCCCGACGTCTGGGACAAAATCGGGAGTTATGGTAACGGAGCCGTGCTGGATTCAAGGCGGTTTGCCGAATTCGTCGGTATATCCCCAGATGGCAGGTTTTGCAGATCGGGGAAATCGATCGGTCTGCTACCATAGCCTCCTATTTTGTCCCTGACGTTTTCAGTTATAAAAAGCCAGAAGCCGTTGTGCGCTTGGTTTCGAAGCGGGTACGGGTAGGCTGTTCGCAATCGGGATGTGCGACAATGGCAGATGCAACTCAACGGAGCAAGGAGGCGCGCGCATGAGCGTGATCGGCAACATACTGTGGTTCTTGTTCGCGGGTCTGTGGCAAGGCGTGAGCTGGATCCTTATCGGCGCGCTGTGGTGCGTCACCATCGTGGGCATACCCGTGGGCACGCAGTGCTTCAAGATGGCGGGCCTCGCGTTCTTTCCGTTCGGGAAGGAAGTGGAGTACGGCGGCGGGGCGGGGTCGGCCGTGCTCAACGTGCTCTGGTTCATCTTCGGCGGCGTGTTTCTGGCGCTCGAGGCGCTGCTCAACGGCGTGGTGCTCTGCATCACCGTCATCGGCATCCCCTTCGGCCTGCAGTGCTTCAAGCAGGCGAAACTGGCCTTGCTCCCCTTTGGCGCCGTGGTGCGGGGGAAGTAGCGGGCGGTCTCCTTCGCTCGGCTGAATCTCAAGGGCGTTCGAGCGCCGTTTTCGGCGATGCTTCGTTTTGGAACGCTCTCTCATGCTCCTTTTCGATTGCGATGGGCTTGCAAACTCCGCGCTGTCGCACTATAATGTTGTACGTACAACATAGGAGGTGCAACATGCCCGATGCAATGGTGACGGCGCGTATGTCGGCGGAGAAGAAAGAAGCGGGCAACCGCATACTCGAGCAGCTGGGCACGAACGCTTCGCAGGCGGTGAACCGGCTGTACGACTACGTGCTCGAAAAAAAGGAACTGCCGTTTCCGGAGCAGCAGGAACGGCGGAAGTACACGCAGGAGGAGATCGCCCGGGCGATAGCCTGGGTGGACAGCATTCCGAAGAAAAGGGCCTCTGGGCGTTTCTCCGATATGACTATCAAGGAAGCAAAGCGCGACCGGCTGATTGCGAAAGGTCTTATGCAATCGGGTGATGCATGATGCGGTTTTTTGTCGATACGAACATTATCCTCGATTATCTTGACGAGCGTCCTGGTTTTGTCGATTCAGCACGCAAGCTCATGATCTTGGGGTTCTTGCAAGAATTCGAGTTGTTCATGAGCGCTTCGCAAGCCACGGATTTGTTTTACTTGCTGACAAACGGGGGGCGGGCTTCCGAGGCGGAAAGCGTGAAGAAAAGCATGCAGCACGCTCGACAATTCGTGCGCGTTTGCTCGTTGACCGAAGCGGACGTCGATGCTGCGCTCGAGTCGACCTGGCACGACTTCGAGGACGCGTGCGTGTACCAGTGCGCGCTCAAGCTGAAAGCCGACGCCATCATTACGCGCAACCAGCAAGACTTCGAGAAATCGTCCATCAAGGTGTTCGATTGCGACGAGTTGTTCGCTTACCTGGCCGAGGAAAAAGGCCTCACGTACGAGGAGATTCCCTGGTAGTCGCTCGCGCGTGATAGACTGGCACCAAGCACCAAGCGCTTGGTAAAGGAGATGCAGCATGGGAATGGCAGCTTTAGCGGAACCGTTGGCAATCAAGATTTCCAGCAAACGGCAGATCACGATCCCGGCGAAGGCTTACGAGGAAGCGGGATTCAAGGATTACGCGCTGTGCACATGGACTGACAAAGGCATGTTTTTGCAACCGCTCGACGTCGAAGACGAGGATGCGACCATCGACATCCTTCGTTATCTTATCAGCGAGGGCTATGAGGGCGAAGATCTGATAACGCAGTACAAGGTCATGAAGAAGAAGGTCGTTTCCGTCAAGGACAAGATCGACGAGGCCGAGCGCGATATCGCAGAGGGACGCGTAGGATCGGCTCGGGAAATGCAAAAGCGGATGCGGGAAAAATATGGCCTATACGATCAATAAGTCTTCGAGTTTCGAATACGACTACGATGAAATGCTTTCGTATCTTGTAGACGATTTGAAGTCGCCTCGATCTGCTCTGTCTTTGATCAACGAAATGGACAAGGCCATCGAATTTCTGGAAGCCACACCGTACGCGAATTCAGTTTCAATGAGGCCGGCTCTGGCTAAAAACGGGTATCGAGAAATGCCAGTCAAGAATTACGTTGTTGTGTACAGAGTTCGGGGTCGGATGGTGTATCTTGTGCGCATGTTTCACCAGACCCAACGCTATGAGCGCTTTGTGATGGAGTGGGATTGAGGGAGCCGCGTATCAGGATTGCGCGGCTCCCTCTCGTAGGCGCTTCGACAGCGATCGCTAGTTCTTCAGCGAGTTGATGGGGGCGGGCATGCGGCCGCCGCGATGGGCGAACACCGTTCCGGCGTGGCCGTTCACGGGCATGACGGGCGCATAGCCCAGCAGGCCGCCGAAATCCAACCGGTCGCCCACCTGCTTGCCGATGGCGGGGATGATGCGCACGGCGGTGGTCTTGTTGTTGATCATGCCGATGGCGCACTCGTCGGCGATGATGCCGAAGATGGTCTCCACGCTCGTATCGCCGGGCACGGCGATCATGTCCAAGCCCACCGAGCACACGCAGGTCATGGCCTCCAGCTTCTCCAGCGACAGCGCGCCGGACTCCGCCGCGCGGATCATGCCGGCATCCTCCGACACGGGGATGAACGCGCCGGACAGGCCGCCCACGGACGAGGACGCCATGACGCCGCCCTTCTTCACGGCGTCGTTCAGCATGGCGAGCGCCGCCGTGGTGCCCGGGCCGCCGCATTGGCCCACGCCGATGGCCTCGAGGATCTCGGCCACCGAGTCGCCCTCGGCCGGCGTCGGTGCCAGCGACAGGTCCAAGATGCCCTGCTGCACGCCCAGACGCTGGGAGGCCTCGCGCGCCATGAGCTCGCCCGCGCGCGTGATCTTGAACGCCGTGGCCTTGATGGCTTCGGCCACCGACGTGATGTCGGCATCCTTCGGCAGGTCGGCCAGCACGGCGCGCACCACGCCAGGGCCCGACACGCCCACGTTCACCACGGCGTCGGCCTCGCCCGAGCCGTGGAACGCGCCGGCCATGAAGGGGTTGTCCTCCACGGCGTTGCAGAACACCACCAGCTTGCCGGCGCCGATGCACTGGCGGTCGGCCGTGGCCTCGGCCGTCTTCTTCACGATGCCGGCCATCAGGTAGGCGGCGTCCATGTTGATGCCGGCGCGCGTGGAGCCCACGTTCACCGACGAGCACACGTTGTCGGTGACGGACAGCGCGTGGGGGATGGAGTTCATCAGCTTGCAGTCGGCCTTCGAGGCGCCCTTGTGCACGAGCGCTGAGAAGCCGCCCACGAAGTCGACGCCCACCTCCTTGCCGGCTTTGTCCATGGCCACGGCGATGGGCGTGAAGTCCTCCGCGTCGGTGGCGGCGCATATCTCGGCGATAGGCGTGACGGAGATGCGCTTGTTCACGATGGGAATGCCGAACTCGCGCTCCAGCTGTTCGGCGGTGGGCACGAGGCGCTCGGCGGCAGTGGTCATGCGGTCGTACACCTTGCGCGCCATGGCGTCGATGTCGGCGTCCGTGCAACCTCGCAGGTTCAGCCCCAGCGTGATGGTGCGGATGTCGAGGTGCTGCTTGCTCACCATCGCAAGCGTTTCGGCGATTTCGGCCGGCGTGATCTGCATGACGTCCCGTCTTTCTCTCGGATGATGCGTGTGCGTATGCGAAACAGCATAGCAAATAACCGTCCGCCCCGATGAAGCGTTCGCTCCTTTTCCGGCGTTTCTTCTCATGTATGCGGGTTCGAGCCTCGTTTTGACGGCGGGCGTATAATGTCAAAGAAAAGAGCGGCGGCGAAACGGCATTCTTAAGAGGTGGACGCACATGTCCCGAAGCAAGGCGGCGCACTTCGTCGCGGTGGTGTGCCTGTGGTTCTCCCTGTACGTGTACATACCCTATCAAACGCCCTACTTAACGGGGATGGGCGTTGCGGCGGGGGTCGTCGGCACGGTGATCGGCGCCTACGGAACGATGCAGATCGTGCTCAGAGTACCGCTGGGCGTGATGGCCGACTATCTGGGGCGCCACCGCGCCATCATTTCCGCCGGCGTCGCGTTGGGCGGGGCCGCGTGCGTCGTCAGGGTGCTGGTGCCCGACGAGCAGGGGTACCTCGTCGCCAACGTCGTCTCGGGGTGCGCCGCGTCCACCTGGATATCGTTCATGGTGCTGTACTGCCAGTACTATCCCCCTGACCGGCAGCAGAAGGCGACGAGCACCATGATCATGGCGTGCAATCTAGGCATGTGCCTGGCGTTCGTGTTCGGCACCGCGTTGTACGGGTTCGGCGGCATGCCGCTGCTCTGCACGGCGGGGGCGATCGCCGGCTTCGCGGGGCTGGCGGCCAGCGCCTTCATCCGTCAGGACGAGGGCTTTTCTCGCGGTGATGGTCGGCCGGCTGCGGCGGAGGGAGCACCCGCGACGGACGCGACGCCCGAAGCAGACGCGCCTGCGGTCCGGCGCGACGGCATGGCGGCCGTGAGGGACCTGCTGTCCGTGTGCGCGAACAGGCGGCTCGTGCTGTTCTCGGTGCTCGCGCTGGTGCAGCAGGGCGTCCAGATGTCCACGGCCATGTCGTTCACCACGCAAATCCTTCAGGACGAAGGCGCCACGGCGGGGTTCGTCGGCGCCGCCTCGGTGTTCTACATGGTGGCGGCGGTGGCGTCGGCGCAGTTCGCCTCCACGCAGCGGTGCGCGCGCCGCGGGCCGCGGTTCTACGTGCCGCTCGTGTTCGTCTTGATGGGCGCGTACTGCGTGCTGGTTCCCGCCGTGGGGAACATCTACGTGGCGTTCGCCCTGCAGGCGCTGCCCGGCATGTCGACGGGCGTCCTTTTGTCGTACCTGACGTCGGAGTCGATGGCGGGCGTTCCGCCTGAGAAGAACTCGACGGCCATGGGTTTCTTCCAAGCGGTGTACGCGGTGGGCATGAGCCTGTTCCCGATGATCGTGGGGGCGCTGGCCGGGTGGTCGTCCCTCGGCACCGGCTACGCGTTCCTCGCGGCGGCCTCGGTTGCGGGGGCGTTGGCGTCGGGAGCGCACTACGCTGCGGAGGCACGGCGGCTCGGGCGGTAGCCGCAAGGCCTCGACGCGCCGCGCCGCAGCGCCCCCCGCGCCGTCGGCTCTCCGCTCGCCGTTAGACGCCCCTCGCGCCGTCGACGTCTTCGGTCTCCGTCAGACGCGGGCCGCGCTCACCTCGCCGTACGGCAGCTCCCAGCGCGTTTTGTCGGGCAGCTCCACCACCAGCTTGAAGTCGTCGGTGAGGTCGACGGCGCGCACGCGCACGCGCGAGCCGTTGCGCGTCACCACGACGGGCTGCCCCAGCAGGAAGCAGCGGCGGCGGTACTCCTCGTGGAACGCCAGGTCGGGCAGGTTCTCGTAGAGGTGCCAGAAGCGCATGAGCATCTCGGCCGCCAGCCGGCTGCGCAGCGCGCCCACGGCCTCGTCGCTCACGGCGCCGGCCACGTCGGCTATGTCGCGGGGGAAGCCGGCGGCGGGCTTCCTCACGTTCACGCCCATGCCGAGCACCGCATGCTCGAAGCGCCCCGATTCCATGTCCACCACGCCCTCGGTGAGGATGCCGGCCACCTTGCGGCCGTTGCAGTAGATGTCGTTCACCCATTTGATGAGGGCTTCCTTGCCGGTTGCGGCCTCGATGGCCTGCGCGCACGCCACGGCGGCGGCGCAGGTGAGGTACTGCGCGCGGTCGGCTTGCAGGCTCGGGCGCAGCACCATGCTCAGGTACACGCCCGAGCCGGCGGGGGAGTAGAACGTCTTGCCCAAGCGGCCGCGCCCGGCGGTCTGCTCCTCGGCCAGCACCACCGTGCCCTCGCGAGCGCCCTCGAGCGCGCGCCGCCGCGCCTCGGCGTTCGTGGAGTCCAGTCGTTTGCGCACCGAGATGTCGAACGGATGATCCGCGGGCAGAAACCGCTCGATGCTCGCGGGCGACAGCAGGTCGTTCTCCTGCGCCAGGCGATACCCCCGGTTCGTGGCCGCCTCGACGCGGTAGCCCTGCGCGCGCAGCGCCTCCACGGCCTTCCACACGGCGTTACGGCTGACCCCGATGGCCTCGGCCAGCCGCGCGCCCGACACATGCCGGTCGCGGTTGTCCTCCAGCATCCGCAGCAGTTGTTCCTTGGTTCCCATCGAGCGCCTTCCCTTCGCGAACCCCCATGCTAGGAGAAGCGCGCCCTTCGTGTCAACGCTCGACGTACGACGGGGTGACAATGTCCCAAAAAGTGCCTGTCCCCATTTGGGACACCCATTTCGGATAGGTGCGCTTCGATACGTGGGAAGGCTTCATGCACGAAACTCCGCCCCGAAAGCACGAAAATCACCGCTGTGAAGCGTTTTCGCGACCCCGAAGGGCCTCCGGGCGCTCCTTGGGCGCGCTCTTTTTCCGAGTCGTGTGCGTTTTCCCAGGTCGTGAGACGCCGGCTTACCTGCCGTTCGCGCAAGCTGCTTCACAGCGGTGATTTTCGTGACTTCAGAGCCGCTTTTGCTGCAGGGTCGGCCGCCCGCGCGTGTCCCTGTTCGTCCGCTCGATGGGGATCCGGCGTCGAGCCATACGGGCGGGTTCGCATCGACTCCGACATAAGGCCGGGGATCCTGCGAAGCGGGGACGAAGGAACCCGCTCGGTGCCAACTGAAAACGCTTCGGCTGCCGCCGCGCGGGATCCTTCGACTGCGGCGGCTCGCGCCGCCCATCGCTTCGCGACGCCTCCCTGCGCCCGCTCCGCGTGCTCGGGAGTGCAACAGTCCGCTGGACTGTTGCATGCTCAGGATGACAACCTGGCCGGTTGCATGTCGATGACGGCTTGGCAGCGGAAGATGCCTGAAACGCACGAAAATGCGAGCAATGTTGCGTTTCGGGTCGATGAAGGCGCTCTGCCTCGTTCGTCGTACAACGCGCAAAGTCTCTGAACAGGTAATTCAAGAATTGCTTGAAAACGCGGCCGCGAATGCAGGTTTCGAAACGCAACATTGCTCGCATTTTCGTGCGTTTCGGCGGGTTCTCTCTGCCGAACCGCCGGGGTTTGTGGAGAGGCGTTGAAATCTCGACGGCTTCCTCGTACAATAGCCACTATTGAACAAAGTGTTCATTATTGGTCGAAATGTTCAAAAGCACCTAGTTCGTCGAACGGGCTGCTCGGGCGGGTTGCTTGGGCGAGCCGTCGAACGGGCTGTTATAGAAAGGACGCGCATGGCGATTGCCGTGGCAGAAAGCGCGAACGCAAGGGTCGGGAAGGCCGCGCCGGTCGTGGCAGAGCCTGTCGCCGGGAAGGCAGCGTCGGTTGCAGCAGAGCCCGTCGCGGCGGGTTCCGCAGCGGCGTGCTGCGAGGATCGGCGCATCACGCGGTCGAAGCGGGCGCTGCGCGACGCGCTCATCGAGCTCATGGAGGAGCGCGGCTTCGACGGCTTCACGGTGAACGACCTGTGCGCCCGCGCCGACTTGAATCGCGGCACGTTCTACAACCACTTCCACGACAAGGAGTCGTTGCTGGCGACGCTGGAAGACGAGGTCATGTGCGACCTCGAGCGCTTCCAGGAGCAGATGCAGGACCTCACCGTGCGCAGCCTCATGACGTACCGCGCGCGCAAGAAGCCCCTGCCGTTTCTGGTGGAGCTGTTCGACTACCTGCGTGAGCAGGGCGACTTCCTGCACGCCGTGCTGGGCCCTGGCGGCGATGTGCGCTTCGGACCGCGCCTGCGCGACTCCGTGTGCACGAACCTCGTGCAGTCCATCCTGCACGAGCGCTACCGCAACGATCCCACGCCGTTCGTGGGCTACTACGTGGCGTTCTTCGCCTCGGCGTACCTGGGCGTGATCGAGCGGTGGATAGAGACGGGCATGCGGGAAAGCTCGGAGGAGATGGCGCTCATAGCCATGCGCCTGTTTTTCATCAAGCCGGGCGAATCGATCAAACTGTAGCGCTTTCGAAGCGCGCGCTTCGAAAGCTGCCGATACGAGGGAACTTGCAAAGGAGAAGGCCATGGCGAACGAGCCCATGAGCACCAACGAAGATCAGACGGCGGAAGGCGCGGCGACAAGCCCCGCGTCGGCGTCGGAAGGTTCTGCGCCGAGCGTTTCGGGCGAGGCATCCAACGCGACGAACGCTCCGGCCGTCGCCGCGAAGGAGGGCCCGACGACGAGCGTGCCGGCGGGGAGCGCTTCTGCGACGAACGCTCCGGCCGCCGCGCAGGCTCCCGCTGTCGACGCGGCGACAAGCCCCGTGTCGGCGGAGGGCACGCTGCACATCGGCATCGACGTGGGCTCCACCACGGTGAAGCTGGCCATCCTCGACGGCGAGAACGACGTGAAGTTCTCCGTGTACCGCCGTCACCACGCCGACGTGCGCGCCACCATCGTGGAGGTGCTGGAGGAGGCCGCGGTCGATTTCGGCGGCGAGGCCATGACCATCGCCATCACGGGCTCGGGCGGCCTGCTGCTGGCCCAATGGCTGGGCGTGGAGTTCGTGCAGGAGGTCATCGCCAGCAAGACGGCCGTGGAAACGTTTATTCCCGCCACCGATGTGGCCATCGAGCTGGGCGGCGAGGATGCGAAGATCATCTACTTCGACCAAGGCATCGAGCAGCGCATGAACGGCACGTGCGCTGGCGGCACGGGCGCGTTCATCGACCAGATGGCGGCGCTGCTGAACACCGACGCGGGCGGCTTGAACGAGCTCGCGCAGGGCGCGCGCACCATCTACCCCATCGCCAGCCGCTGCGGGGTGTTCGCCAAGACGGACGTGCAGCCGCTGCTGAACGAGGGCGCGCGCAAGGAGGACATTGCCGCGTCCATCTTCCAGTCGGTGGTCACGCAGACCATCTCCGGTCTGGCGTGCGGCCGGCCCATCCGCGGCCATGTGGCCTTCCTGGGCGGCCCGCTGCAGTACCTCCCCGAGCTGCGCAAGCGCTTCTATGAGACGCTGCAGCTGGACGACGAGCACATCATCGTGCCCGCCAACGCCCACCTGTTCGTGGCCAACGGCTGCGCCATCGCCGGTGCGGCCAGCGAGACGGTGCGCGCCGAACGCCTGTCCGACGTGCTCGACCGCTTGAAGAACCTGGGCGACATCCAGGGCTCCGAGGTGGTGCGCCTGGACCCCTTGTTCGCCACTCCCGACGACTACGCCGCGTTCAAGAGCCGCCACGCCGCCGAGACCGTGCGCCGCGGCGACCTCATGGCCTACGAGGGCACGGCGTATCTGGGCATCGACGCCGGCTCCACCACGTTCAAGGCCGCGCTCATCGGCGAGGACGGCGCGCTTCTGTGGTCGCACTACGCCAGCAACAAGGGCGACGTGCTGGGCTGCGCGAAAGCGGCCCTCGCGGGGCTGTACAACGCCATGCCGGTGGACGAGGAAACGGGTCGCCCGCTCGTGCGCATCGGCCACGCCACGGTGACGGGCTACGGCGAGCACCTGCTGCTGGAGGCGCTGCGCGTGGACTCCGGCGAGATCGAGACGGTGGCGCACCTGCGCGGCGCGCAGGAGATGCTGCCGGGCGTGGAGTTCATCTTGGACATCGGCGGCCAGGACATGAAGTGCCTGCGCGTGAAGGACGGCGTGATCGACCACATCATGCTGAACGAGGCGTGCTCGTCCGGCTGCGGCAGCTTCATCGAGAGCTTCGCCACGGGCCTGAACCTGGACGTGGCCGAGTTCGCGCAGACGGCCATCGAGGCCGAGCGTCCCGTCGACCTGGGCAGCCGCTGCACCGTGTTCATGAACTCCCGCGTGAAGCAGGCGCAGAAGGAAGGCGCCACCGTGGGCGACATCGCCGCGGGCCTGGCCATCTCCGTTATCAAGAACGCGCTGTTCAAAGTCATCAAAATCCGCGACCCGCACGACGTGGGCACGAAGGTGATCGTGCAGGGCGGCACGTTCCTGAACGACGCCGTGCTGCGCGCGTTCGAGCAGCTGTCCGAGGTGGAGGCCGTGCGCCCTGACATCGCCGGCAACATGGGCGCGTTCGGCGCCGCCCTGCTCGCGCGCGACCGCTACCACGAGGCCGTGGCGCGCGAGGCGCGCAAGGCCGAAGCCGGCGCCGCGTGGAGCTCCGACGACCTGAGCGAAGCGACGAGGGGAGCCGGCGCTGTCATCCAGAGCGAAGCGACCGAATCCGCTAACAATGTCATCCTGAGCGAAGCGACCGAAGGGAGCGCAGTCGAAGGATCCCGTGCGGCGTCAGCAGGAACCGCAACGGCTAGCGCCACCGGGGATCCTTCGACTGCGGCGCTACGCGCCTCCGCTCAGGATGACAAAAGGGGCGCAGTCCGTCCCGCAGGCGAAGTTGCCTCCACCTTGCTCTCCCTCGAGCAGATCGAGGCCCTTTCCCCCACGCACAAGACGGTGCGCTGCAAGGGCTGCTCGAACAGCTGCCTGCTCACGGTGAACGATTTCGGCAAGGACGACGTCACCGGCAAGCACCGCCGCTTCATCACGGGCAACCGCTGCGAGAAGGGGGCGGGCACGTTCGACGAGAACAAGAACGTCGTGCCGAACCTGTTCGAGTACAAGTCGAGCCGCCTGTTCGACGTCTACGAGCCGCTGGCCGTCGACGCGGCGCCGCGCGGCTCGGTGGGCATCCCGCGCGCGCTGAACCTATACGAGAACTACCCGTTCTGGTTCACGTTCTTCACGAAGCTGGGCTTCCGCGTGGTGCTGTCCGACCCGTCCACGAAGAAGACCTACGAGGCCGGCATCGAGTCCATGCCGTCGGAGAGCGTGTGCTACCCGGCCAAGCTCAGCCACGGCCACATCATGAACCTGCTGGACAAGCACCCCGACTTTATCTGGTTCCCGTGCAGCAAATGGGAGCGCCAGGAGGACGAGGGTGCCGGAAACCACTTCAACTGCCCCATTGTGGCCAGCTACCCCGAGGCGCTGCGTCTGAACATCGACGAGCTGCGCACGTCCGACGTGCCGTTCTTGAACCCGTGGCTGCCCTACGACCAGAAAGAGCACCTGAAGAAGCGCCTGTTCGTGGAACTGGTGGAAGCGCATCCCGAGCTCATGGGCGCGCCCGGCGCGCCGACGCAGGCCGAGGTGGACGCCGCGGTGGACGCCGCGTGGGCCGAGGACGAGGCGTTCAAGCGCGACATCCGCGCGAAGGGCGAGGAGACGCTTGCCTGGATGGAAGCCACGGGCACGCACGGCATCGTGCTGGCCGGCCGGCCGTACCACAACGACCCCGAGATCAACCACGCCATTCCCGAGCTGCTGACCAGCTTCGGCCTGGCCGTGCTCACCGAGGACTCCATCGCGCACTTAGGGATGCTGGAGCGCCCCATACGCCTGGTGGACCAGTGGATGTACCACACCCGCCTGTACGCGGCCGCGAAGGTGGCCACCGAGCGGCGCGACCTGGACCTCATCCAGCTCAACAGCTTCGGCTGCGGCCTGGACGCGCTCACCACCGACCAGGTGCAGGAGATCATCGAGCGTGCGGGCAAGGTGTACACCGTGCTGAAGATCGACGAGGTGTCGAACCTGGGCGCGGCGCGCATCCGCGTGCGCAGCCTGTTGGCGGCGCTGAAGGACCAGGCCGACGAGGCCGCCGAAGCCGAGCTCGTGCCGCGCGGTTGCCCGGCCATGAGCTTCGACCCCGACAAGTTCATCTCCACGCCCGATGCCGCCGTGGCCGAGAAGACCGGCGCGACGGAGGCGGCCATCGCCGAGGAGCTGGTCGAGGAGAGCGAGGCCGCCCTCAAGGCCGCGGGAGCCGCAGCCGCCGCCAACGTGCCCGCGCCGCCCGAGACGTTCACCGAGAAGGCCGCGCCCGAGGTCATCGAGCGCTTCCGCCAACGCGAAGGCGCCTCGAGCGAATTTCCGCGCGCTGTGTTCACGCAGCAGATGAAGGACGAGGGCTACACCATCCTCTGCCCGCAGATGGCGCCCATCCACTTCGACCTGCTCGTGGAGATATTCAGCAGGGAGGGCTACAACTTCGAGCTTCTGCCGTCGGTGGACCACGGCGCGGTGGATGCGGGCCTGAAGTACGTGAACAACGACATCTGCTATCCGTCCATCCTGGTCACCGGGCAGATCATGGAGGCCGTGATGTCGGGGCGCTACGACACCGACAAGCTGGCCGTCATCATCACGCAGACGGGCGGCGGCTGCCGCGCCACCAACTACATCTCGCTCATCCGCAAAGCGCTGGCCGCGGTGGGTCTGCCGCATATCCCGGTCATCGCGCTGTCGTTCAAGGACCTGGGGGAGGACAACCCCGGCTTCAAGGTCACGCCCAAGATGCTGCTGCAGGCCGTGTACGCGCTGGGCTACGGCGATCTGCTCATGATGTGCCTGTACCGCACGCGCCCCTACGAGGTGGAGCCGGGCAGTGCGAACCGCCTGTTCGACCACTGGATGGCCACATGCAAGGGCCAGCTGGCGCGCGGGTTGAAGCGCAGCGAGTTCAAGGACACCGTACGCCGCATCGTAGAGGACTTCGACACGCTGCCTCTGGCGGGCGAAGGCACGAAGCCGCGCGTGGGCGTGGTGGGCGAGATCCTGGTGAAGTTCCACCCCACGGCGAACAACCAGATCGTCGACGTCATCGAGCGCGAGGGCTGCGAGGCCGTGGTGCCGGGGCTTATCGAGTTCTTCCTGTTCGGCATCGCCGGCAGCATCTTCCAGAAGTACCCGCTCGGGCGTTCCGCCAAGGGCGCGTTCGGCAGCCGCATCGCGCTCAAGGTCATCGCGCAGTTCCGCGCGCCGGTGACGAACGCGCTCAAGGCGTCGAGCCGCTTCCAGCCGCCGGCGGACATCTACGAGCTGGCCGAGTACGCGAGCGAGATCTTGAGCCTGTGCAACTCGATGGGCGAGGGCTGGCTGCTCACGGCCGAGATGGTGGAGCTCATCAAGACGGGCGCGCCGAACGTGGTGTGCACGCAGCCGTTCGCCTGCCTGCCGAACCACGTGGTGGGCAAGGCCGTGATCAAGGAGCTGCGCCGCCGCTACCCCGACAGCAACATCGTGGCCGTGGACTACGACCCCGGCGCGTCGGAGGTGAACCAGCTCAACCGCATCAAGCTCATGATATCCGTGGCGAAGGCGAACCTGGCCGACAAGGAGGCCGAGGCGAAGGCGACGCGCGACCAGTTCGTGGACGCCGGCCGTCCGCACGCCGCGCAGGAGAAGATGGGCGAGCTGGAGATAGAAACCGAGAAAGCGTAGGTTCGCAACCCGGGAGCGCGCGTTTGGGCGGTATCTTCGACATGGCCCCGTCCCGACGCTGCGGCCCGCGTTCCCGGGCTAGGTGGGGGACGGAGCCGCCGCATGCGACGACGGCAACCCCCGTAGGGGCGCTCTCCAGAGCGCCCGTTCCGGCGGAGCCGGAAAAGCAACCGAGGCTCGTGTTCTCGCGCTTCGCGCGAGCGGGCGCTCAGGAGAGCGCCCCTACGGAGTCAACGGGGACGCAAGATCGACGGAGGCGCGGAAGCGGCTTGTCCGCTCGCCCGATTGGCGGTCTTTTCACCGGAAGAAAAAGCAAAAAAGCTCGCGAAACCTCATACTGGCTGATGTTTTCCGCAGGTCCGCATGGCGTATACTCGATCTGATGAATGCCCCCGGCCGGATCGGCGCGGGGGCGAGGCGGAGCCGCGTGAGCGGTCGGGTCCGGGAATCCTCGAAGGCGCGTTCGATCGCCGAAAAAGGGGTGCCCCTTTTGTGTTGCCTGCATTAGCAGGCAACACAAACCGATCTCATCGCGCGGCCGACGGCGAGAGGGAGACGGCATGGAGAAGGCTTCCATCGGCAAGAAGCTGGCGACGGCGGCGCTGTGCGCGTGCCTGGCGGCCATGGGCATTCCGGCGGCGGCGCTGGCGCAGGACGGCCCCGCGCCGGGTGCGGACACGTCCTCGGCGAACAACCCCGTAGCGGACGCTTCCGCGACGACCGCTCGCGCGCTTACGGCGGACGGCCCCGCGCCGGGCGAGGGGGAGGCCGCCCCCGTCGTCCTCGCGTCGTTCGAGGAGCCGGACCCGGCGTCCTACGACGTGGCGGCGGGCGAGGATCTGCCGAACCTGCCGCAATCGCTGTCCGCGCGGGATGGGGACGGCGCGCAAATCGTCGTGGAGGGCATCTCGTGGGAGTGCGCCGACGACGACCCGGCAGCGCCCGGGACCCACGTGTTCGCGGCCGTGCTGCCGAAGGGCTTCGAGCCCGCGCCCGGCGCGCAAGTGCCCCAGGTGTCCGTGACCGTGGCCGAGCCGCAGGCGCCCGCGGCCCTGCCCGGCGTTGCCGCGCCGCGCGCCGTCGCCCCCGCCGCGCCCGGGAACGGGCCGGAGCTCGTGCTGGAGGTCGTCTTCAACGGCGGCGACGGCTCCGGCACCGCCATGCAGGCCGCCATCGACGAAGCGCTCGCCAAGCTCCCCGAAGGCAAGGACAGGGGCGACGTGACGGACATCGCGATGGCAGGCACCGCGACGGAGATAACCGGCGACGACTGGGCGGCGCTCAAGAACTGCTACAAGGACGGCGGCGAGTGGACCAGCCTAGCCGGTTTGGACCTGTTCGAGATGGACAAGCTGGCGGAGGTGTCGGGGGGCAACGCCCCCGACAAATTCGACAAGCTCGTCGGCCTGAAGCTCCCGGAAGGTCTCAAGACCGTCGGCGAGTACGTGTTCCAAAACTGCAGGAAGCTGGCCCTCGACAAGCTCCCCGAGAACGTCTCGTCCATCGGCCCCTTCGCGTTTAGCAACTGCTTCGACCTGGCCCTCGCCGGGCTCCCGGACGGCGTCGAGTCCATCGACGGCTACGCGTTCGGCAACTGCAACGACCTGGCCCTCGACAGACTCCCGGACGGTGTCGGGACCATCGGCGACTTCGCGTTCTACGGCTGCACGGGGCTCAAGGCGATGTCCTTCCCCTCCGGCCTGAAGTCCGTCGGCCAGGAGGCGTTCGAGAGTTGCATCAGCCTCGATAAGCTCTCGTTTTCCGGCGATACTCCGCCGACGCTCGGCACCGATGCCTTCAATAAGGTCGCCGTCGGCGGTACGGTGTACTGCCCGGACGCGAAGACGTACGAAGACTCGTTCGGCGCCGACGGGCCGAGCGGGTGGACGTACGCGTCCCTCTACAAGCTCGAAGTCGAATTCAACGGCGACGGCACCGCCATGCAGGATGCCATCGACGAAGCGCTCGTCGGCAAGGACAAGGGCGGCGTGAAGGACATCGTGGTGACCGGCGCCGCGACGAAGATAGCCGGTGCCGACTGGACGGCGCTCAAGGACTGCTACAAGGATGGCGGCGAGTGGACCAGCCTGTCCGGTTTGGACCTGTTCGAGATGAACGAGCTGGGGACGGTGTCGGGGGTCGACGGGGGTGGCGCCGCGTTCGGTAAGCTCGCTCGCGTGTGGCTCCCGGATACCCTGGGCTCCATCGGCGACTACGCGTTCTCCGGCTGTTCCAGGCTGGACATCGAATACCTGCCCGAGAGCGTCACGTCCATCGGCAACCGCACGTTCCAAGGCTGCACCAACCTGGCCCTCCGTTCGCTGTTCGAGGGCGTCAACCACGTCGGCGAATCCGCGTTCGAGGGCTGCACCAGCCTGGTCTTCGGCCGGCTCCCCGACAGCATCGAGGTCATCGAGAATTCCGCGTTCTCCGGCTGCGAGAAACTGGACCTCTCGGAGATCCCCGCGAACGTGTCCGCCATCGAACCTAAAACGTTCTACGGTTGCAAGGATCTCGAGAGGATGTCCTTCCCGGTTGGCCTGAGGTTCGTCGGCGAGAGCGCGTTCGAGGGCTGCTCCAACCTCAAGGAGCTCTCGTTCCGCAGCGACACCCCGCCGAAGCTCGACGCGGACGCCTTCAAGGGCGTCGCCGCGGGCGGCACGGTGTACTGCCCGGACGCGAAGACGTACGAAGACTCGTTCGGCGCCAACGGGCCGAGCGGGTGGAGGTACGAGTCCTTCTACACGCTCGAGGTCACATTCGACGGCAACACCGCCATGCAGGGTGCCATCGACGCCGCGCTGGCCAAGGCCGGCAAGGGCAAGATCGGCGCGAAGGGCATCGAGGTGAACGGCGACGCGACGAAGATAACCGGCATGCACGACTGGGGCGATCTCAAGCGCTGCTACCAACGCGACAGCGAGTGGGCCAACCTGTCGGGTCTGGACCTGTCCCGCATGGGCGAGCTGACGACGGTGTCGGGCGTCGATGAGACGCTCATCAAAGATCCCTATTACGACAGGCTCGTCGACTTGAAACTCCCGAGCGGCCTCGAGACCATCGGCGAATACGCGTTCCAAAACTGCTACAACCTCGTCCTCGACGAGCTCCCGAGAAGCCTCGGGACCGTCGGCCAAAACGCGTTCGACAGCTGCTCGAAGCTGGCCCTCGACAAGCTTCCGAGCGGCCTTACCTCCATCGGAATCGAGGCGTTCAAGAACTGCTCCAGCCTGGCCCTCAAGGAGCTTCCCGTCGGCGTCGAGGATGTTCCCGACCGCGCGTTCCAAGGCTGCACCAGCCTGGCGCTCGCGAAGTTCCCCGCGAACCTTTCCTCCATCGGGAAAGAGGCGTTCGCCGGCTGCAAAAAGCTGGCTATCTCGGCGCTCCCTGCGAAGGTGTCCTCCGTCGGTTCCTATGCGTTCTCCAAATGCGAGGGCCTCAAGGCGATGGTCTTCCCCTCCGGCCTGCAGTCCGTTGGCGACAACGCGTTCGAGGGCTGCTCCAACCTGGCGGCGTTCGAGTTCCACGGCCCCGCGCCAACGCTTGGCGGGGGCACCTTCGCCGGCGTCCCTGCCCTCGGCGAGCTCTACTTCCCGCAGGGCGAGGACTACGTCCAAGGCGCCTTCGGCGGCGAAGCCCTGAAGGGATGGGGCTTCTACGACATGGCCCGGCGCACGCTGACCGATGCGGCCACGGGCGCGAAGGTGTCCGGTGTGCTGTCGTCCAACGCGGGGCTGCTCGCGCAGAAGGGCGGCCTTCACCCGGCGGGCGAGTGCGATGCGTGCGACGCGATGCGTGCCCGCGAGGCGGAGGGCATGGCGCTGGCGGAGCTCTGCCTGTCGCTGGCCTCCGGGCGCCTGTGGGGCGGCGCGGAGGCGTCGATCCCGGTGGGGGCCGCCAACGACGGCCGTGAGGTCGCCGTGCTGCACTGCGCCGACGGCGTGCTGGAGGAGGCGGCCGCGAAGGTGTCCGGCGGCTACGCGTCGGGCGCGTTCTCGAGCCTGTCGCCCTTCGCGGTGGTCGCGCCCAAGGACGGCCCGACCCCGGCTCCGAAGCCGGTTCCGACTCCGGGGTCCGGTCTCTCCGCCCTCGCCGCGACCGGCGACGACCTCGGGGCGGTTCTGTGGCTCGCGCTGGCGCTCGCGCTCGCGTCGGCTGCGGCGCTGATCCTCGCCGTCGCCGTCCGCAGCAGGAGCGCTCGCCGGTAGGGCAGAGGGCGGGGAGCGCGCGTTCGGGCGGTACCTTCGACATGGCCCCGCCCCGACGCTGCGGCCCGCGTTCCCAGGCTAGGTGGGGGACGGAGCCGTCGTATACGACGACGGTAACCCCCGTAGGGGCGCTCTCCAGAGCGCCCGTTCCGGCGAAGCCGGAAAAGCAACCGCAACCTGCGTTCTCGCGCTGCGCGCGAGCGGGCGCTCTGGAGAGCGCCCCTACGGAGTCAACGGGGATGTAAGATCGACCGAGGCGGCAATATCGACGGGCGTGTTGCCTTCGTGCTGCGTTACTCGCTTATGAGCTCGTAGGGCGAGACCCTGCGGATGCGCAGCGCGACGAACAGCGACACGAGGTAGGATACAACCACCAAGACGACGCACGTGACGGCCACCCACCCGTAGGGAACGGGGAGCGACGTCTTCACAACACCGAACGCGGCGGTGACGAGGACGAACAGCGGGTTGAAGCAGTAGTACCCCACCACGCCGCCCACCACCACGCCCACGAAGATGATGGGCACGTAGTTGAACGCGATTTGGTTCATGAACTGGACCGTGGTGAACCCCAGGGCCTTTTGGATGCCCATATCCCTTCTGCGGCGCATCATCGTGGTCTTCATGCCGGTGTAGAACACCAGGACGATAACGACCAGGGTGATGCAGAGGACCAGGGCGGCCATGAGCGCCGCGATGTCCGCGTAGCTGCCGTATTTCGCGTCGAGCATCGCGTTCGTGTCGACCGCGGCGGCAAGGTTCTCGCGGTACTCGCCGACCGCCGCGTCCAAGAAGGCGTCGACGTCCACCCCCTCGCCAAGGGAAACGTACACCTGCGTGAACCGGTAGTCGCTTTGCAGGGAGCGAAGGCTGTCGAGGGGCAGGGCGGCGATGAGGCCGCCGTGGTTGAGCATCTGCAGGATGCCCGTGACATAGCATTCCTCCGCATGCCCGTTCTTGGCCACCGTCAGGGTGCTTCCGATGCCCTTGCCCGTCATGCTCGCAACGTTGCCCCCGATGGCGATCTCGTTGCGATGCTTGGGATACCGCCCGTACACGAGCATGTCCCCTTCCAGGCAGCCGAAATCCTCCGCGATGTAGCCGACGGTGTTTACCCCGTCGACCGCGAGCGTCGTGCTCTGGAATCCGAAGGCCTTGCGTACGTCGGGGCTCGCGTTGAGCCGGTCCAGCATCTTCTCGGTGTCGTGCTCGTCGTTCACCACCAGGGTCGCATCCGCCGTTTCCCCCGTGATCACCTTGATGAACCCGCTGGAATCCACCCCTACGTTGTAGTAGATCGAGATGCCGCACACGGCGGCGAAGGTCACTGCCGCCATGATGAAGGAGAGCATGGCCCCCTGCCGCGCGTTGCCCACGATCTGCTTGGCCCCGATGATCAGCGAAAGCGGCCCTCGCGTGGTTTCCAGCGGAAACCTGTTGCGCTTGAAGTTGTGCACCTCGATCCCCCGGCGCAGCGCGGTCAGGGGGCGGAGCTTCCTGAACCGCAACGATGCCAGAACGGTTGCCAGGGCTATGATCAGGCAGATGGCGAAGAGGGTTGCCGCTACGAGCGCGGCGTCGGGCGACGGTTCCCACCGCAGGGCCGATTGGCTTTCCAGCACCAGCGCGATGCCCGGAAGAACGGCCAGCGCCAGCAGTATCCCCGCGATGCTCCCCACGAGCGCTATCAGCAGGAACTGCAGCACCAGCGACGAGCCGATCTGACGGCTCGTGTATCCCATGGCCTGCAGCGCCCCGATGTCCTGCACGTTCTGCTCGATGCTCTCGCTGATGCGGAAATGTATGGTGAGAAGGCAGATGACGAGCAGGATCAGCGCGAAGGCTATCAGCAGCACGGCCAGAACCCAGGGGATGGAGGTGTGGTCTTCCCGCACGAGCTGCAGGGGCAGGGCCTCGATGTCGGCGGACGAGGCGCTTTCCATCTCGTGGGAGAAGAAGAACTCCCGGTAATAGTCGTCGAGCAGGGAGAGGCTCTCGCCGACGTCCTCGAATTGCGCGGTAAGCAGAACGCTGTTCGTCAGGGGGAGGTCTTCGGACAGCTCCGCGTACGCGGCCGGCGTGCAATAGAATCGGTAGTTCGTTCTCATGAGCGAGCCGAAGGTGATCTCCTCGGTGAAGCCCGCGATCTTGAAGGTCTTCTGGCGGCCCCCGACCGTGAAGGTGAAATCGTCGCCGAGCTCGTACTTCCCCGCGGTTTTCATGATGTAGGGCGCGTACACGGACCCGTCGTCGAGGGGCCGGCCCTCCTCGAGAAGCGTCGGCGGGTTCATGCTCTGGTTCGCGTCGACGCGATCGAATATGAAAACCGCCGTCGTCTTCGAGCCTTTCGCGGAGAACTCGCCCTGCGCGGAGAGCACGGGGACCGTTTCCAAGTCCTTCAGTCCCGGATACTGCGCAAGGTAGTCTTTCTGCTCGGGCGTCGTGGCGGCTTCGGGTTGGAACAGGGTGAGGTGGGGGACGTTCAGTTCGTCGGCGCGCTCGTCGAAGAACTGGCCGTACTGGAACAGGAAGGTGAGCCCGATGTTCAAGAGGAAGGCCGAGATCATAACCAGAACCACCATGCCGACCGTCTGGCTCTTGCTTTTCCTGATATAGGCGATGGCGAGGGGGACGAGGTTTCTCACGCTCACCATCCCAAATGCTCGAGGAAGCTGTGAAGCGATGCGCGCCGTTCCTTGTCGGCGCCTTCGTACGGCGTGAGGTCCAGCTCTCCGCATATGCGCCCGTCCATCAGGTACAGGACCCGATTGCCCCTGAGGGCGCAGTTGAGGTCGTGCGTCACCATGACCACGCTTTGCCCGCCTCGGTTCACCGCCGTCATCACGTCGAGCACCGATTCTCCCGCAGACGAGTTGAGGGCCCCGGTCGGCTCGTCGGCGAACACCACGTGCGGATGGTTGATCAGGGCGCGGACGATGCCCACGCGCTGCGCCTCGCCTCCCGAGACTTGGCTTGGGAACCTCGACCACGAATCCTTGTCGATGCCGACCTGCTCGAACAGGCTCCTTGCCTCGACGATGAGCTTGCGCGTGTTTCGCTCCAGCAGCCGGCCGCTCGCCAAGACGTTGTCCATCAGGCTCATGCTGTCTATCAGGTATATCTGCTGGAACACGAACCCGCAGTGCGTTCGCCTGAACACGGCGAGCTTGTCGTCCGAAAGCGAGGAGATGTCGTGCCCGTTGAAGTATATCTTGCCCAAGGTGGGCCGATCCATGCCGGAAAGGGCGTAGAGCAGGGTCGACTTCCCCGCGCCCGACGGCCCCATGATGATCGTGAAGTCGCCCTGGTTGATCTGAAGATCGAGGTTCTTCAGGGCGTGGTGCTGAACGCCGCCGTCGGAAAACGACCTGCTGAGCTTGACCGTCGACAGGATCGGCGGTTGGTTTTCGCGCGTTGCGTTCGGTGCCATGGTCTCCTTACAGGGGCTTTGCGGCCCCGAGGTCGTGGTGGGCATTGGCTCAAACGAGGGTGAACATGAGGCGGACCGTGAACCCGCCGGGCTTGTTGAAGCATTCGAGGCCGCCCTGCATGCCCTCCATGAAGGAAGCCGCGTTGTACAGTCCCAGGCCGAAGCCCTTCTTCCCCTGGGCGTTCTTCCCGCGGAAGAACTTGTTGGTCAGAAGGGGCAGCTCGCTGTCGGCCACTCCGCCTCCGTGGTCGTCGATGTCGACGACCAGCATGTCGTCTTCGAGCGATGCGCTCACCGCGATGTCGGTTTCTGCGTACTTGTAGGAGTTGGCCAGGATGTTGTCGAACACCTGCTGCAGCCGGTTCGGGTCGGCGTAGATGAGGCAATCGGGAACGTCTCCGAAAACGACGGCCTTCTCGTAGTCGGCTTTGGAGAGCAGGGCGACGATATCGCGGCTGGGCAGTTCTCGGGGGTGCACCGCCAGTTCCTGCAGCTCGCGCATGGTGGAGTCGAAAAGATTGTCGACCAGGCAGATCACCTGGTCCGCTTTGGACACGATGATCTCGGCCTGGCTTCTTTGCTTGTCGTTTCGAGCCGTCGCCGCCATGAGCTCCGAGGTGGCCCTGATGGACGCCACGGGCGTTTTGATATCGTGGCTCAGGGAGGCTATCAGCTCCTTCTTGCTCGCGTTGGCGCGCTGCTCGGCCTCGCGCGCCCGCGCCAACTCCGTGCGCATGAGGTCGAAGCTTTCGGTGAAGGCGCCGAAGCTGTTCTCTTTGTCGACGGCCAGCGGCACGTCCAAGTTGCCCGAAGCCACCTGCTGGGCGAAGCTTTCCATCTGCCTGAAAGGGCGGATCATCCTGCGTTCTATCCTCACCAGGGCCACCGCGAGCGCTCCGCAAAAAACGGTGAGAAGGACGATCACCCCGGCTTCCAAGCCCAGGTTGCGCGCCTGCTTTTGAGCCGCCATCTCATCGTAGGCGCGGTCGAGCTCGGCGGCGATGCGCTTCGCGTCCCAGTTCTCGTCCTTGGCGGTCATGGCCGTATCGTTGAGGGCGGCCAGGTCGACAGCCGCATCGGTGGGAGCGTGGAAGAGGGCGAGGACGCACGCGAGGCAGACGAGGTAGACGGCGGCTAGTATCGAAAGCCGCTTCCTCATGCGTCGGGCGCCTCCAGGCGATACCCGACCCCCCACATCGTTTTGATGTAGCGGGGGTTGTTGGGGTCGTCTTCGATCTTCTCGCGCAACCGGTGTATGTGCACGTTCAGCGTGGCGTCGCTCGTGACCGAGGCGCCCCACACCCGGCGGAAAAGCTCGTTTTTGGGAACGGTGCGGTTCTTGTTCTGCACGAGGTAGGCCAAGAGCTTGTACTCCATGGACTTGAGCTCGATCTCCTTGTCGCCCTCCTCGAGGCACATACGGGCCTGGTTGAGCGTGTAGCGGCCGAACGAGCAGGATTCCGAATCCGGCGCGTTGTCGGCGCCGTCTCGACGGTAGCGCCTGAGGAGCGCCTGCGTCTTCGCAAGGAGCACGTTGAGCGAGAAGGGCTTGGCGATGTAGTCGTCTCCTCCCAGCCCCAGCCCGAGCAAGACGTCGTCGTCGCTCGAGCGCGCGCTGATGAACAGGATGGGCAGGTCCGACTTCTCGCGCAGCTCTTTGCAGAGGTTGAAGCCCGATTCGCCGTCCAGGTTCACATCGAGCAGTATGAGGTCGGTCGTGTTCCCTTTGAGAAAAGCAGTGCACTCCTTGCTTCCCGGAACCCATTCGGTCTTCACTTCGAAAAGGTTGAAGTACTCGCACACGCTTCTGCCCAGGGCTTCCTCGTCGTCGACAACAAGGCAATCAAAATGCATGGTCCACCCCTTCGCCCCCGCATAGGCCTTTTATCCACAGTGTAGGTTATTGCCGTTCGGCGAAAAGTTACTGTTGGGTATCAATTTGCGGGGGACGACGTTTGCCCGCGAGGCGGGGCGCAGGGCCCAAGGAGGCTTTCCGCAGCGCTCCTTGCGCTCGGGCAGGGTTCCCGAATTACTTGTTTGATCAGGTGTAATTCAATTCATCCATCGTCTGCCTCGAAGATTTAAGAATCATTTTAGATTTGGGAAAAGACCTGTTTAGAACCTGCATGCTAGCATCGCCGCATGTCCATGTCTTCTGATGTGGACGGGTGGAAACGCACAGGGGCGGAGTAAAAAGGAATGAAGTCTATGAGAAAACTACCGAGAGTCGCTTTGGCTTTTGCCTTAGTCTTAACGCTATTCCCGGGGAACACGCTGACCGCTTTCGCGGCCGACCCCGAAGACGCCGGCGCGGGCGCATTGCCGCTCGCGGACGAAGAGACCTCCGCCGTCGGCGAGGCCGACGAGGGGGGAGGCGGCGAAGCCTACCTTGAAGAGGGCGAGAGCCCCGGAACAGAGGAAGACGGCCTCGAAGAGGCCGCTCCCAAGCAAGACGAGCCCAGCGGGGCCGTCGTCGTGCCCCTGGCCGGATCGGAGATCGTTCCTTTTGCCGACTCCACGGTGGAGACTCTGTCAGACTTGCAGAACGCCATAACCGGCGCCGGCAGCTCCCCGACCACCATCACCATCCGGGGCGATATATCGGTTACCAACTCGATAAGCATTCCAGCGGGCAGCAACATAACCTTGATTTCCCATTCCTCCGGCGGCAGCCTTACAAGAGGTGTCGCCAATTCGCCCCTTATCACGGTAGCAACGGGTGGCAAGCTCACCATCGGCGGCGATCTCAAACTTGACGGAGACGGCCGAAGCGGAGAACTGGTCAGGGTGCTCGGCGAATGCACGCTGACCGGCAACGCGGTGATAACGGGCAGCACCACCCACGGGGTCTATCTTGTCGCCCCCGCTCTTTTCACGATGGAGGGCGGCGAAATCTCCGGCAACCACTCAACGGCGGACAACAACGAGGGTACGGGTCTCTTCGTGCCCCTTGGCGCAACGTTCATTATGAACGGCGGAAAGATAACGAACAACTCCGCCGAGGGCACCGCTTCCCGGGGTGCAGGCATATACACGAAGGGCGCCACCTATCTCAACGCGGGCGAAGTGTCCTACAACATCAATAAGACCGCTTTCGGCGGCGGCATGTACATCGAAGTTGGTTCGATCACCCACGCGAAGAACATCTTGGTGACCGAAAACCAAGCGAGAACCGGTGGTGGACTTTGGACCTGCAACACCGGCACCAATCTTCTCGGGTACAGCATCACCAACAGCTATGCGGTTTTCGATAACATGAGCACCAACTCGGGGAACGACGTTGCACACAGTGGAGGCGCGTACCCCTTCTATGCTTCAACCACCTGCCTTGGGGGAGGAAGCATTGGTTGGTACGACGAGACCCAGCACGAATTACTTCAACCCGACGGATATCAATACATTATCACCAGCAAGTATCTCACTGCTCAGGTAAGCGACGATGACAAGCAGCGGGCGAGGGACGCTGCAACTATGGTGTTCAAGGGAAATGTCGCAACAAATAATTCAGGTGGAGCCATAGCCTGCAACGGTGCCTTGTTTGCCGGCGAGCTCGATAAAGTCCTTTCAGTGAGGAAAGAGTTCAGCGAAGGCACGGATTCCGCGCCGGTCACGGTGCACTTGTACAAAGGGGACACGTATATAGAGAGCGCCGTCCTCGATAGCAGCAATTCGCGGTTCCACACCTTCACCGGGCTTGATGCCGACGGATACGATCAATACCGCGTAGTCGAAGACCCGATTGCGGGAATGGAAGGCAGCCTCAAGTGGGAATACAACGACGGTGAATACCGATACGTCACCATCACCAATACCCAGGACACGGGTTCGTACGGTAGCTTGCAGATAAAGAAAACGGTCACCGGCACCTCCGACAACTCGCTTTCCTTTGAGTTCGAGATCGAGCTGGGAACCGGAACCGTAGACTATCCTTACACTTTGCGCAGTAGCAGCTCGTCGAAAGAGGGGACCCTGCACGTTGTCGACGGCAAGGCAACCCTTACTCTCAAACACAACGAGACGGTGACGATCAAGAACATTCCGGTTGGAACGAAGTACAAAGTAACCGAACCGTCCGACCCTGGTTTCCAGACATCCCTTGAAGGCGAGGGGGGCAGCCAGGAGCCCGGCACGTCTTCGTGGTCTGGCGAGATAGTCGAAGACGCCACGCCGATCGCCAATTGGGTGACGTTCACCAATGCGAAAACATCCTGCAATTTCAGCGCCTTCAAGACGGTCACCGGCACCGCCGACTTCGAACTTGCGACCTTCGAGTTCGAGATTCAGGACGATTCCGGCACCGCGGTTGCCTATGGAACGGTTACCCCTACGGATGCCAACACCCCGGCTCCTATCAAGTTCTACAAGGATAGTTCGCATACGACCGAGATATCCGACTGGACGCTTGTTTTCACGAGTGGGAAAACCTACAAGCTTGTTGAGACAAGCAGCGAGTCCGGCTTTAATGTGACTTACTCGGGCGGTCAAGGAAACGACCATAACGAATTCACTCCCGATTTCTCCGATAGCAGTCAAGTTATCGAGGTGACCGCCGTCAACGCCAAGAACGCCGGCTTCGACTTCAAGGCCTACAAGTCCGTCACCGGCACGGCCGACTTCCAGCCCGGCTCCTTCGAGTTCGAGGTGCGCGACGCCCAGGGCGCCCCGGCGGCCTGGGGCCTCGCCGACGTCACCGCCGCCGACACCCCGACCCCCGTCAAGTTCTACAAGGACTCCGCGCGCACCGAGCCGGTCACCGACTGGACCGAGGTGCTCTCGGGCGGCCAGGCCTACCAGCTGGTCGAGACCGGCGGCGGCGAGGGCTTCTCCGTCACCTACTCGGGCGGCTCCGGCGCGCTCAACAACGAGTTCACCCCGGACTTCTCCGGCAAGGCCAACTCCGTCTCGGTGACCGCCGTCAACGCCAAGAACGCCGGCTTCGACTTCAAGGCCTACAAGTCCGTCACCGGCACGGCCGACTTCCAGCCCGGCTCCTTCGAGTTCGAGGTGCGCGACGCCCAGGGCGCCCCGGCGGCCTGGGGCCTCGCCGACGTCACCGCCGCCGACACCCCGACCCCCGTCAAGTTCTACAAGGACTCCGCGCGCACCGAGCCGGTCACCGACTGGACCGAGGTGCTCTCGGGCGGCCAGGCCTACCAGCTGGTCGAGACCGGCGGCGGCGAGGGCTTCTCCGTCACCTACTCGGGCGGCTCCGGCGCGCTCAACAACGAGTTCACCCCGGACTTCTCCGGCAAGGCCAACTCCGTCTCGGTGACCGCCGTCAACGCCCGCAACACTGCGTTCGACCTCTCCGCAACCAAGATGGTCGAGGGCTCGGCGAGCTTCGTCGCGCGGGACTTCGATTTCCAGGTAAGGGACGCCGCAGGCGACCCCGTGGCCTACGGCAAGGCGAGCGTCGACGCCAAGGGCGTGGCGACCAACGTGGAGTTCTACGAAGAGCCCTCTTGCTTAACCAAGATCGACGATTGGACGAAGGTCCTCGTCAGCGGTGAGACGTACTCCCTCGTCGAAATGAACGCAGGGGCCTACTCCGTCACCTACGCGGGCGGCTCCGGAGCGCTCGGAAACGAGTTCGTCGCCGACTTCGCCCACGATGCCCCGGCTATCGAGTTCAGCGTCACCAACACCCTCGATACCGGTTTCGACTTCGCCGGATCGAAGACCGTGTCGGGTGGGGCGAACTTCACGGCTCGCGACTTCACGTTCGAGCTCCGCGACGCCCAGGGCGACCCCGTGGCCTACGGGAAGTCCAGTGTGAACGTCAAGGGCCAGGCAACCGATATCGACTTCTTCTTAGACGACGCTTGCACCATTGAGGTCGCGGACTGGACCAGCGTGCTCGTCGACGGGGAAACCTACACGCTCATCGAAACCGACCAGGGCGCCTACACCGTCACCTACATGGGCGGCGACGGCCCCGACCACAACCAGTTCACCGCGGATTTCGCTCATGACGCCACGGCTATCGAGTTCAGCGTCGACAACTGCTTGAACTACAAGGGCATCGATCCCACCCTCACCGGCTTCAAGGTGCTCGAGGGCCGCGACCTTCGCGACGGCGAGTTCACGTTCACCGCCGAGGTCGTGAAGGGCGATCCCAACGAGATCATCGGCAACGGCTACGCGAACGGGAAGATATCCACCACCAACAAAGCCGACGGCACCATCACCTTCCCGTCCCTCTACATAGAGCATGCCGGCACCTACATCCTCAAGATCTACGAGGAGAAGGGTTCCGCTTCCGGCGTATTCTACACGGACGCGGTGTTCTACGCATCGGTTACCGCCCATGACGTTGGCGGGGGCATCCTGAACGAGGAGCTCACCTACTGGCGCAATTACGACGCGCGAACCGGCACGGTGTCCGACCAGGTGAACCCCAAGGACGTCAAGTTCGTGAACAAGTACGGCACGAGGATCGTCAAGACCGGCGACGACGTCGGCGGCGCGGCCGCGGCCCTTCTGACCGTGGCGGCAGGCTCGGGCGCCGTGCTGGCCGCCACGAAACTGCGCAAGGAGAGGAAGGCGAAGCGCCAGGCCTAACCAAAGCGCGTACTACCCGTTGAAAGACGCCTGCACCGGCAGCAACCAAGCCTGTGCGGGCGTTTCTACGCTTGGGGCTTCCGTTTGGCGGCATGCTAGGGGAGCCCCCCGGGCTCTGCCAGCAGTTTGAGGAAGCAGGCGAAGGCGCTGTCGCCGGGCGGGTCGAAGGTGCGGTGCAGCGCGTGCCAGCGCAGCCGCAGCCCGTCGGAGTCAGCCAAGGGGACGAGGGCCATGCGCTCTTCCAGCCGACGGGCGAAGGAGGCGTCGATTGCGAGGTCGTCCTCGGACAGCATATGCACGCCGTCGCCGTGGTCCATGAGGTAGAACTCCTCCGGGCGGGCGCAGGGCAGCATTCTGACCGCAGGCCGGAAGCCCCGCCTTCGGCAGGCCGCGACGAACGTTTCCTTGAGAGGCTCGCACGACCTGTGCGCCAGCAGGAAGAACGCCTCGTGCCTGAACGAGGCCAAGCTCGCCTCCGTGCTGCCGGCGATCTCCTGCGGCACGCCGAGGACGAGCCGGTTGCCCGGACGGGACACCGCCGTCGCGCGCACGCCCTCGGGCGGCTCGAAGAAAGAGCCGTCGCCGTTTTCCCGTCCGTCGTCCTGCCGCTCGTTCGAAACCTCTTCCACCAGTTGCACGAACGACAGGTCGCAGAGCCCTTCCGCCACCGCTTCTCCCGGTGTTTTACCCGATCGCGGCACCACGTACTCCACGATGGTCCGCGGGTGCGCGCGCATCGTCCCGTTCGCCGCGGCCACGAGGCGGACGAGCAGCGGCCCGAGCGCGGGCGTGTCGTGTATGCGGATGCGCTCGGGCGACGCGCGGCGCAGCTCGGCCAGGTCGTCCTGCATGCCGGTGTAGAGGTCGCCCATGCTCAGTGCCGCCTGGAACACCGTGTCGCCGGCCGGCGTCAGCCTCACGGGCAGAACGCCGGCCACCAGCTCGGCGTTCAACTCCTTCTCCAGCGCGGCGATGTGGCGGCTCAACGTTGGTTGGGAAAGGTTGAGCGCCTTGGCTGCGGCCGAGTAGCTGCCCTGCATCACGATCTCGGCGAACTCGCGGAAAACGCCGATGTCCATACCCTCTCCTGTAACTCATGGGTTACATCAACTTCTCGGAAACATCCTATCACCAATTGCCGCTTATACCGGGTCAACTTATAGCGGGGCATGGTGAATTATGGATGAAAACGGGAGGGAACCGTATGGGCAACTACGATATTCGAAGCAAAATCGGTCTGCGCATCAAGGAACTGCGCGCGGAGCGCGATGTCAGCCAAGAGGATTTCGCCAACTTCATCGGCATGTCGCGTTCGTATTTCGGGGAGATAGAGACCGGCAAGCGCAACGTGGCGGTGATCAACCTCGAGAAGATCGTGAAGGGCCTCGGCGTGACGTTCGAGGAGTTCTTCGACTCCGACCTGTTCTCCGGCGAGTAGCCGCAGCCTTCGAGGCGCGCCGTGACGCGCGGCTTTCACGCGGCCTTCTTCGGTCCGTGTCGCTTGACCGGCGCTTATGCATAATCCGCATGGCCTCTTTCGCATCGATGCGGGCATCGGCGTTTTCCCGTACGGCCCTATCCGATACTTGCATTTCATCTATGCAGGTCAGCACCCGTATACTGCATCTCGCAGACTCCTTTTGCGGAGCACGCGACGCGCTTCAAGGGGAGTCGCTTCGAAGGGCAAAACGGAGGAAGGGGAGCAGTATGGTGCAGGAAAAGGGCGTTTCACGTCGAGATTTCTTCAAGGGGGCCGGCGTCGCCGCGGCGGGCGCGGCCATGGCCACGGCGGGCTTGGGCTTGGCTGGATGCAGCGGCGGTTCGGGGGCCGCGGCGTCGTCCGGCGAGACGTGGGACAAAGAGGCCGAGGTGGTCGTCGTCGGCTTCGGCGGCGCGGGTGCGTGCGCGGCCATCGCGGCGGCCGACGCGGGAGCCAAGGTGCTCGTGCTGGAGAAGAACGCCGAGGACAAGCACCTGTCCAACACGGTCATGTCGGGTGGCATCTTCCACTCGCCGGACCCGGACGGCGACAAGGCTGCGCTGAAGGAGTACCTGCTGGCCATGTTCAGCGGCGAAGACCTGCCCACCAAGGCCGAAGGCGAGCAGTCGCCTCTGTTCGTGGACGGCATCGTGGAGAAGTTCGCCGAGTACGAGCCGAAGAACGTCGAGTTCATGCAGAGCCTGGACCCCGACTTCAAGGTCATCGAGCGCGGCGGCGCGGCGTTCCCCACGTTCCCGGGCGCCGAGAAGAGCGGCTACAAGAGCTACAACTCCACGTACACGAAGTCGGCCACCGGCCCCGACTATCCCACGCTCGACCTGCCCAAGGAGGACACGGCCGCCGGCCTCGCGTTCTTCAACTGCCTGAAGACGGGCATCGCCGACCGCGCCGACAAGATCGAGGTCGCCTACGAGACGCCGGGCAAGAGCCTGATCGTGGACGACGAGGGCGCCGTTATCGGCGTGGTGGCCACGGAGGGCGGCAAGGACGTGCGCGTCAAGGCCAGCAAGGGTGTCATCCTCACCACCGGCGGCTACGAGTACAACGAGGAGATGCGCCGCGCCTTCCTAGAGGGCCAGGGCATCACGGGTTGGGCGTTCTACGGCACGCTGTCCAACGAGGGCGACGGCATCCGCATGGGTTGCGAGGTGGGCGCGCAGCTGGCGAAGGTGGGCAAGGCCGCGTCGCGCCTCATCTGGTCCTGCCCGGACGTGCAGGTGGGCCCCATGAACGTGGGCTCCATCACCGACTCCGTGGGCGGCGCCGGCACCGTGGTGGTGAACGCCGAAGGCAAGCGCTTCATGGACGAGACGCTCATCACGAAGGACCCGAGCCGCTACTTCTCGTACAAGAACGCCGTCCACATGGACATCATCGATTTGGAGTACCCGAACGACCCGGCCTACATGATCATCGACGAGACGAAGCGCAAGCAGGGACCGCTGGTGAACACCACGCTTTCCACCTGCGGATTCGGCATCATCGACTGGGACAAGGACAACCAGAACGCCATCGACAACGGCTGGCTCATCAAGGCCGACACCATCGAGGAGCTGGCGCAGAAGATCCGCGACTCGCACGACCTGAACAAGGGCCGCATGGACCCGGCCGTGCTGGCGGCCACCATGGAGCAGTACCAGAAGATGGTGGACACCGGCGTGGACGAGGAGTTCGGCCGCGTGAGCGCCATCAAGAACTCGCTCACCGGCGAGGTCACCGACCCCGGCTTCCAGGCCATCAGCACGCCGCCGTTCTACGCCATGCCGCTCGTGGCGGGCGGCCCGAACACGAAGGGCGGCCTGCAGGCCGACGGCGAGCGCCACGTCATCGACTGGAACAACGAGCCCATCCCGCGCCTGTACACGGCCGGCGAGATCTCCTCGTGCTTCAAGTTCGTGTACCAGGGCGGCGGCAACGTGACCGAGTGCATCGTGTGCGGCCGCATCGCCGGCGAGAACGCGGCGGCCGAAACGGCTTGGGACGCCAAATAGCCTGAGCGACGCGCCCTAAGGGGTCGGGCGTCTTTAGGGGCAAACGACGGAGGGCGGCCGGCGTGCAAGCGCCGGACCCGCCGCCCTTCGCGTCCCGAATGTCTCCAAGAGGGATTGCCTTTCTTGAGGGCATGAACAGGGAATATGCGATGGGCTTGCGAAGTCGTTCGCCTCGCCGCCCGTCCGGCGCTGCGCGCACCCAAAGGGACAGGCTCTTGCGGGGGCGTCGAAATCGGATCCATGCCACCGGCGGGGATACCCTCCCTCCCCATTCCCCGCCGTGTGGCTGGCTCATCAAAGGGGATATGCCATGAAAAACATGAAGGCCGGCATCGCGTCGGCCGTGTGCGCGGTCTGCTTGCTGGCGGCCGTTGCGGCCGGGGCGGGCTGCGCGCCGAAAGCGCACGAAGGCCCGCTGGCGAAGGACGCCTCCATCACGGTCGACTTCGCGTGGACGGCCGACGCCGACTGCGCGACCTGCCATGCGACGGAGGACGATTCGCTCGAAGGGATTCCCTGCTACGGAGCGTTGTCCGCCAAGGGAGGAAACGCGTGCGCGACCTGCCACACCGACGAAACCGGCCTGAAGAAAGCCCACGAAGGGGCAACGCCCGATTTGGCGAAGGAGCGCGCGACGAAGTTGCGCGACACCACCATCGACGAGGAAGCCTGCTTCACCTGCCACGGCAGCTACGAAGAGCTGGCCGCGAAAACCGCGGACGTCACCGTGCTGACCGATGCTCAGGGCACCGTCGTCAACCCGCATGCCCGCCCGGCGGGCGAAGGGCACGCCGACCAGACGTGCGCCGACTGCCACGCGCTGCACTCCGGCGAACCCGCGCAGGAAACGGCGCCCGAGTTCTGCATCAGCTGCCACCACACGAACGACTACCAGTGCCACACCTGCCATCAATGACGGCGCAGCGCGCCTTCGCGTAACGGATTCATGACCGTTTCGTAAAATGTTAGCAAAGTAATATCATTTAAAGGTATCATGGGATGCAAGAACTTGCCGGCTGCGATCTCCATCGCAGCCGGCCTCACCGTCGAAAGAAGGATCCCATGGCCGAGAGCATCTACGATTTCACCGTTAAAGACCAGCAGGGCAACGACGTTTCACTCGCCGACTACCGCGGCCGCGTGCTGCTCATCGTGAACACCGCCACCGAATGCGGTTTCACGCCCACGTACGCCCAGCTCGAGGAGCTGTACCGTGCGCTGCACGAACGCGGTTTCGACATTCTCGATTTCCCGTGCGATCAGTTCGGCCACCAGGCGCCGGGCACGAACGAGGAGATCGCCGCCTTCTGCACGTCGCGTTTCGGCGTGACGTTCCCCCAATTCGCCAAGATCGAGGTGAGCGGCGAAGGCGCCGATCCGCTGTTCGTCTACCTCGAGCAGCAGCAGGGCTTCAAGGGCTTCGACGAGGGGCATGAGCTTGCGCCGATCCTCGAGGACATGCTGTCCAAGGAAGATCCCGACTACGCCTCCAACCCGTCCGTCAAATGGAACTTCACGAAGTTCCTCGTCGACCGCGACGGCAACGTCGTCCGCCGGTTCGAGCCCACCGCATCCGTCCCCGACGTCGTGGCCCTCGCTGTGGAGGAGCTGCTGTAAGGAGCGCTTCGCGCTCGTCTTTCCTCGGCCCGAATACGCCTGTGCACCGTGTTCGGGCCGCTCCAGCAAGATGCAACCTTCGCGGCCCTTTTCTTCGGCCCCGCCATCGCGGAGTACGACGGAGGGGAACCCGGTAGGGCCGCTGATTGATCCCCTTTCTCCTTCCCGTGCTTCTTGATTGTTTCACGTAAAACATCCGTTCGTTTTTCTCCTAAAAGCTTCTTCGCGACCTTGCCGAAACCTTGCATGAAGCTTGCGCGGGCCTTGCCGAAACCTTGCCAAGATCTTGCGGGAATCCAACGAAAATAAGCATTTGAACTGGGAAAATAGTTCACTAACGCATCGGCCGGACAGGTATAATGGAAGATGCGGTGCTTCGCTTGCCGGGCGGTATCCCCGAAAGGGGGTGTTTGCGATGGATGCACAAACGGTCGTTGCCTTGTGCGCGTTGCTGTCTGTTGTCATCGGAATCGTCGGATTGACCGACCGGAGAAAGTGAACGGTGTTGTGAAAAGAAAAAACCGGGTCTCCGACCAAGAGCAACCCGGTTTAGCCTAACATGATGCCGCCCGGTATGCCGGGGCATCGCTTCCTGTAGTTTAGCACGCCCGTGCGGCCAGTGAAAGGCCGACGAAGGGAATTCGCAGAAGTGGCGTTTTCCCTGCGGGGGTCGTTCGCAGAATGGACGCGCCCCGCAGAAATTCAACCTGTTCGTTCATGGGAGGGACGCACTGCAGAAAGCCCCGTTCGTGACGCAGCGCCCCGCTCGAACCCGGCTTGGGCAGCCGTCTCGTTATGCAATCGAAAGGCGACACGCGTCGCTGAATCTGTCATCATCGGTTGGTGGATCGACGCCCGAGAGCGGCTTACCATGGACGCAAGGAGTATGAAAAACATGATCGGTTCGAACATTCAGAGCAGGCGCAAGATGATCGGGCTCACGCAGGAGCAGCTGGCCGAGCGTCTGGGCGTGTCGCGGCAGACCGTGACGAAGTGGGAGACGGACGAGTCGACGCCCGACCTGGCGAACGCGGGCGCGCTGGCAGAGGCGCTCGACGTGTCGCTCGACGCGCTCGTGGGCTACGACCCGCAGGGCACGGTGCTGCCCATGCCGCCGCGCGGCAAGCACCTGTTCGGCACCGTCACGGTGGGCGAGCGCGGGCAGATCGTCATTCCCAAGCAGGCGCGCGAGCTGTTCGGTATCGAGGCCGGCGACGCGTTGCTCGTGCTGGGCGACGAGGAGCAGGGCCTCGCCATCTTGAAAGCCGACGAGTTCATGGACCGCGTGTCGATGCTCCGCAGCATGGTCGATCGATAGCGCGTGCCGCCCGTGCGGCGCGGGCGGAACGGGGCGGGTATGGAAGCGGATGGAAACCGCGCGCGGGCGCCGCGGGCAAGGAGGGCCGTCATGATCGCAGCAATCGTCGTGGGGATCCTCGCGGTATGCGGGGCAATCGCCTTAGCTGTGTACGTGGACGGCAATCGCCACGGCGAGGAGCGCGACCTTGCGAGGGCGTATGCGGCCGGTTTCGTGGAGAAGCGGGCGACGGTCGAAGTCGCTCTTGGCGGCGAATCGGCATCTGGGGTCGGGACGGAGGGCGACGCGGAGGCGGCACCCGATGGCAGAGCGACGTCGGGCGAAACGTCCCCAGCCGCCGAGGGGAACGCCCACAGCGCCGCGGCCGTCGTCAACTACGCCGAGGGCCCCGACAACGGTCCGGCGCTCGTGCTCGTGCACGGCCAGGGCATGCAGTGGGAGGACTACGCGCGCGTGCTGCCCGATCTCGCGCAGCGCTACCACGTGTTCGCCGTCGATTGCTTCGGCCACGGCGAATCGAGCCACGACCCCGCACTCTATTCGTGCCGGGCCATCGGCGAGGCGATCAAGGCGTTCGCCGCGCAGGAAATCGGCGGTCCGTACCTCGTCACCGGGCATTCGTCGGGCGGCATCGTCGCCGCATGGCTGGCCGCCAACGACGCCGAGCACGTGACAGGATGCGTGTTGGAGGATCCGCCCTTCTTCCGCGTCACGCCATCCGAGATGCGGCAGGAGCCCGGCTGCTTCGTGTGGAAGGACGGCTTCGAGGTGACGCATGCGTTCCTCCAGCAGAGCGAGGTCGCCGATCCGGCCGTCTACTACGCGCAGCACAGTTACCTGTTCGGCCTGTTCGGCGGCCTGCAGCCCAAGATCGCGGAATGGACGGCACAGGAGCGCGCGGCGAATCCCGACACGCACCTCACGTTGGCGTGGGTGCCGCACGATTGGGTGCGCGGCCTGTACTTCTACGACGATTTCGACGTGCGGTTCAGCGAGACGTTCTACGATGGCACGTGGTTCGACGGGGTCGACCAGGCCGACGTGCTGGGTCGCATCGCGTGCCCCACGGTGTACTTGAAAGCGCAGACGAACTACGGCGAAGACGGCATCCTGTTCGCCGCCAACTCCGACGAGGACGCGGCCCGCGTGCAGCAGCTCGTGGCAAACTGCGAAACCGTTGTCGTCAAATCGGGCCACGACATCCACTACGAGCACGCGCAAACGTTCGCGGATGCCATCGACCGGACGGCGTAGCGCAGCGGCGCGCCGGTTTTCGCGTCGGCAGCGAGCAGCGTCAATCCAAGGCGAGCAGCGCCGCCGCCACGGCGTCGACGTCGAGCAGCGGGAGCGGGCCTGCGGGAAGGGCCTTCCCGCGCACGATCTCCAAATCCACGTGCTCGACCTCGTTCAGGTCGACGACGAAGGGCGCGCCGCCGAAGCGCAGCCCGAACACGCACCCGCTGCCCTCCACCAGCACCACATGTCCCGGCGCTCCGCCCTCCGCCAGGCCGTCCTCGCTTGCGTCGATGATGGGGGCAATGGTGTTGCCCTGGGTCAGCACGCCGCAGTACGTGTCGGGCAGCAGCGCCAGCGGCTGCACCCTGCTTGCCGGGACCACTTCCACGATGGACGAGAACGCAACGGCCAGGTTGCCGGTGGAGGTGGGAACGACGAGCGCGTTGTTTCGTTCGGGGCCGTGGTAGCTGGCTCCGATGAGCCGTTCGATCCAGCCAAGGCGCTGTTCGCGGTCACGCATGGCGGCCCCCGTTCCCCCTCGATCCTTGCAAGAGCCGCCGGAGGCTCATCACAGCGCAGGGCGAGCCGTCTGCCAGCACCGCATAGCCGATGCATCCCGCCTCGCGCGCCGCGCGGCGGTCGAGCAACGCCGGCAGCCGGTTCACCGAAACGCGCTCGTATCCACCGATGGCGTCCACGGCGAGCGCCCGTTTCTCTCCCAGTGCATCGAGCAGGATAATGTAGCGGGGGCTCTCGGTGGCGAACACGCCGCATTCCTCTCCGGCGTTGAGAAGCACGTACTGCTCGTCGGTTTCGCTGACATACCAGGTTGTGCCCGCGGCAGGATCGTCGAGTTCCGGCGCGACGCGTTCGACGCGAAACGCCTCGAACCGCAGGATCTGCTGAGCCGGCAGCGCGAATCGGCTTTCCCCCGTGCGTAGCAGGGCCACTTCGAGCACGGTGAACGGCACGGGGAAGCTCAAGGCTATCTCCAGCGTGCCCCGCTCGGTGTTGCGCACCTCGCCGTGGCCGCCGATATGCTGCAGCATGGAGCCTATCTCGTTGAACTCGGCAAGGGCGTCTCCGTGGTTTCCGCTTTTCGATTCGACGAAGCGCGGGAGCAGCAAAAACGCACCGAGCTCCTCGTCCGAGTACGTTTCGAACGGGCGGGCGAGCAAACCGCGCTCGCGTGCGATTTCTCCCACGATCATCGGGTTGAACGGCCAACCGTCGTGCTCGATGCGGCAAACCACGTCCGAACCGTCGTTCTCCACGCGGATGCCGAGGGTGGCGCGAGCCGGTTTGCCCGCGGCCAGGCGTTCTTCGGGTTTCTCGATGCCGTCGCGGATGCACGATCGCACGGCGCGCTTGAGGATTTCCTCCATCGAGGCGAGCACCGCCCGATCCAAGGCCAAGTGCCCGGCGGCGATACGGAGGTCGACGGCGATGCCGAACCGGCGCCCGTAGTCGTCTGCCAGCTGGCGCAGCGAGGAGGCTATGCGGTCGAAGGGCTCGATGCGCGAACGGGCGGTTACCGTGCGCAGCTCGTCCACGGCTTGCGCGTGCGAGAACGAGATGTCGTTGAGCACGCGATCGCGCGGCAGGCTCTCCGCGTGGGCGCGCAACGCCCGGCCCGTTTCCTCGAAGCGGGCGAGCAAGTCCGTGAGCTCGTCGTCGCGTTTGGTGCGGGCGTCGCGATCCGCGAACGCGGGCAGGGGGTCGAGGGCGCCCGCGCCGCCATCGACGATTCCGTCGGGCACGGCGAGCGGCGGGATGTCGTCCGGGTCGTCCACCAAATCGCAGCAGTCCACGAAGAACGCGCCCCTGATGGCCAGCAGGACCTGTTCGGGCTGGGGAGCGGTGAAGCGGATGAACAGCCCGTGGTCGCGCAGGTAGGAGATGGTGTTCGGATCCCTCTTGACGGTTCGCGGGTGGCACGACACCGAGTCGCAGAGCGGTTCGACGCGGCGTACGACCAGCGCGGCGCGCGTGTTCTCCAGCCCGCAGTTGGGCTTGAGCATCACCCGCACGATGATGTCGTCGCTTCGCACGCTTCCTCCCCCGCCTACTCGGTCGGACCCGACTGCGCGAACACGCAGCGGTTCTTGCCGGTTTCCTTGCTGTGGTACAGCGCCCGGTCGACGCAGGCGAAGTTCTCGTTGAACGTGAGGCCGGGATCGTAGGCGCTCAGGCCGAACGTGAGCGTGCACGAGAACTCCCCGATGCCGTCGTCGACGCGGTACGCGGCAACCTCCTCGCGCATCTGGTCGCACAGGCGCAGGGCCTCGTCGTCGGGCGTCGAGAACAGCACGACCAGCAGCTCCTCGCCGCCCCAGCGGATCACCGGATGGCCGCCGGCCAGGTCGTCGAGGATGTCGGCAATGCACACGATGGCGACGTCGCCCGCCTGATGCCCGCGCACGTCGTTGATGAGCTTGAAGTCGTCGATGTCGCACAGGGCCAGCACGATGCTCTCTTCGCGGCTCGCACGGGCGATTTCCTGCTCGAGGTAGTCGGTGAGGTAGTGGCGGCTGAACAGCCCGGTGAGCTGGTCGCGGAACGCCAGGCCGCGCATGGCGTCCAGCTGTTGTTTCAGCTGCACGTTGTCGGCGCGCAGGCGCTCGTACTCCCTGCGCGCCTCTTCGGCGGCTTGGTCGGGGGAGGCCATGTTCTACCGGCCGATCTCGGTATCGGCTGCCTTCTCGGTTTTGAAGCGGCCGATCAGCCGTTTGAGCTCGTCGGCGTGCCCGGCAAGCTCCTCGCCGATGACCGCGCTCTCCTCGGACGCGGCCGAGTTCTCCTGCACGACTTCGGAAAGGCTGTCCATGCTCTCCTGAATCTGCGTTATGGCTTCCATCTGCTGCTGCGAGGCCTGCGCGATGGCGGTCATCATCTCCTTGATGCCCTCGGTGGCCGCGACGGCCTCTTCCATGTTCCGCGACGTGGAGCCTATCATGGCGCCGCCGTTCTCCACGCTTTCTATGGCGCGTCCGGCCAACTCGTCGGCCGCGCGCGACGCCTCGCTCACCTGCGACGCCAAGCGGCGGATCTCCTCGGCCACGATGGCGAACCCGCGCCCCGCGTCGCCGGCGCGCGCGGCTTCGACCGATGCGTTGAGCGCGAGGATGTTCGTCTGGAACGAGATGTCCTCGATGGAGTTGGCCAGCTGCGAGATGCTCTGGGCGCTCTGCCTCACATCTTCGATGGTCTGCACCGTGAGGGCTATCTGGTCGCTGCTGTGCTCCACGGCTCCCAGCACGTCGGAGGTGCTGGCGTTGGCGGTCATGACGTTTTCGGTGTTCTCCTCCACCACCTGCGTGATGTTCTGCACGTTGGTGGCCAGTTCCTCGATGGCGATAGCCTGCTCGGCCGACCCTTGCGCCACGGCCTGCGATCCGTCGGACATCTGGGACGAGGAGCGCGCCACCTGCTCGGCGGTTTCGTCCAGCTGGCGCACGGCCATGCGCAGGGATGCGACCGTGTCGTTCACGGAGGCGGCGAGGGAACCCAGTTCGTTGTGCGCGTCGTAGTCGATGCTCGCCGTCAAATCGCCGGTCGCCACGCGCCTTGTGGCCTGGTCGATCTCCCGTATCGGCTTGGCGATGGCTTGCGTTATGCGCCGCCACATGAGCACGACGATGACGATGGCCGCCACGCCCAGCAGCCCGATGACGACGGACGTGACGACTTCGACGGCTTTCGCGCTGCCGACGAAGTCCCGCGCCACGCTCTCGGCCACGTCGACGATGCTCGAAGCCAGCTCCACGGTGATGTCCTTCTGGGGAAGGTAGTTTTCTTCGAAGATGGTCGCCGCGCGCTCGCGATCCCCCTTCTCGATGGCCGCGACCACGTCGTTGCGGTAGGCTATCAGGCTCTCGTTCGCGTCGGCGAAGCGGTCGAGCAGGTCCTGGTTGGCGGCGAAGTACGCCGAGATGACGTCGAACTCCTTCGTGCGCTCGTCCGACAGCCTGTTGATGGCCGCGATGGCCTGCTCCTGATCGGATACGCTGTCGGCGTCGATGAGCTGCTCGATGTGCGTCGACATCTCCTCCACCGTGCTGCGCAGGGCAACCGCGCCCTTCGACACCTGGTAAGGGCGTTGGTAGAAGCTGTCGGTCATGGCCGCGTTCTGGTGGACCGCGAACAGGGCCACGGCGATCGAAACGACGAACAGGCTGATGACGATGCCGTAGGACACCATCAGAATGCGGCTGATGCTCATGGTCGAATGGGTGCGTCTCATGAAAGGTTCGCTTTCGGTTGCTTTTGGTAGATGGAATTGCCTCGGTACGCGAACAGCGTGCGCTCGCGGACGATCTCCGCGTGTCCCAGCACGAGGTAGCACGAGGGGGCCAGATGGTCGTGCAGCATGCCGATCGCCCGATCACGCACCTTGTCCTTGAAGTAGATGATGACGTTGCGGCACAGGACGAGGTCGTACGTCCGCCGCAGCGCGTGCGGATCGGCCAGGTTTCCTTGAACGAAGGACACGCGCGAGCGCACGTGGTCGGCGACGGCGAACGAGCCGTCGCGCTCCGAGAAGTAGGAGCGCAGCCAACGGGCGGGCACCTTGTCGACGCGCGCGGCGGGGTAGACGGCCGCGCGGGCCTCTTCGATCGAGGGCTTCGACACGTCAAGGCCGGTGATCCTCACCAGGGGAAGGGAGCGGGTGCGGGCGAAATCCTCCACGAGCATGGACAGGCCGTAGCATTCCTCGCCCGTGGAACAGCCGGCGCACAGCACGTTCCAAGGGCGGTCGGGCCGTTTGGCCAACAGCTCGGGAAAGGCGGTTTTCGCGATGAAGTCGAACTGCCCGCTTTCGCGCAGGAAGTAGGTGTAGTGGGTGGTGACGAGGTTGACGAACCGCTCGCACGCCTGCGGATCGCGGCCCGATTCGACCACGTCGAGGTAGGCTGCGAACGACGGCAACCCCAGGCGGTCTCGTTCGCGTGACAGCCGGCATTCGAGCAGCACGCGTTTCGATTCCATGTTCAAGCCGTACGTTCGGGCAAGATACGAACAGGTGCGCTCGAATTCGCTGTCGGTCAGATGTTCCACGCGTGCCGTTTCTACCGGGGGGTTGTCGTATTGAGACAACATAGCATGGAAACCGGCGTGTGTCCCGGTCACTGGGTGGTTTCCCGGCCGCATTTTGCCGATGCGGCCGGGTCGCCGAGGCTTATCAGAAGGGGTAGGGATGCGGCGCGTGCTGGACGCTCGTCCAGTGGGTGCGCGTCATCTCCTCGAGAATCCATCGGCCGTTGAAGCGGCCGAGACCGGAGTTCTTCTCGCCGCCGAAGGGCACGTGCTGCTCGTCGGCCACGGTCATGTCGTTCACGTGCGTCATGCCGGCGTCGATCTTGAGGGCGAACGCGGTGGCGCGCTCCACGTCGCCGCCCACGACGGCCGACGACAGACCGTAGTCGCTCATGTTCGCGAAGCGCAGGGCCTCGTCCTCGCCGTGCGCCACGATGATGGGAGCGAGCGGGCCGAAGCTCTCCTGCAGCGCGATGTCCCAGGCGGGGTCGACGCCGCCGAACACGACGGGCGGCATGACGAGGCCGTCGGGCTCGCCGTCCAGCAGCACGCGCGCGCCCTGCTCCTTGGCGCGCTGCACCTTCTGCTGCAGGCCGGCGAGCTGGGACTCGTTGATGATGGGGCCTATGTCGGTAGCGGGGTCCAGCGGGTCGCCGCACACGAGCTTGCGCGCGCGGTCCACGAAGCGCTCGGTGAACTCGTCGGCCAGCGAGGCGTCCACGATGATGCGGTTCGTGCTCATGCATATCTGCCCCTGGTGCAGGAAGCGCCCGATGATGGCGATGTCCACGGCCTGCGCCACGTCGGCGTCGTCGAGCACCACGAGCGGGCAGTTGCCGCCCAGCTCGAGCGCCACGCGCTTGAGGCGCGCGCCGCCGGCCGTCTTCGCGCCGATGCCGCGGCCCACCTCGGTCGATCCGGTGAACGAGATGAGCTTCGGCACGGGGTGCTCCACGAAGTAGTCGCCGATGACGCTTCCGCGCCCGACGAGCACCGAGAGCAGCCCGGCGGGAAGCCCCGCCTCTTCGTAGATCTTCGCCAAAAGGAGGCCGCCCGTGACGGGCGTGTCGCTGGCCGGCTTCAGCACCACGGCGTTTCCGCAGCCCAGCGCCGTGGCGACCGAGCGGTTCGACAGGTTCAGCGGGAAGTTCCACGGGCTGATGACGCCCACCACGCCCAACGGCTGGCGGTACACGCGGTTCTCCTTGTCCGGCGTGTCGGAGGGGAAGATGTCGCCGTGCATGCGGTAGGGGAAGCTCGCCGCCTCCTCGGTGATGTTGCGGGCGGCGCCCACCTCGAACTCGGCTTTGGCGCGGATGCTGCCGGACTCGCGCTGGCACCATTCCACCAGCTCGTCATGGCGCGCGTCGAAGATGTCCACGGCGCGCCTGAGCACGCCGGCGCGTTCGGCGGGAGCGGCGGCGGCCCATGCGCGCTGGGCGCGTTCGGCGGCGGCGTAGGCCTCGTCCACATCGGCGCGTTCGGCCAGCACGTGGGTGGCCAGAACGCTCTGGTCGTAGGGGTTCACGTCGCGAGCCTGCTCGCCGCTGCCGCCATCGCGCCAGGTGCCGGCGATGAAGAGCTTGTCCAGCTCGTCGTAGGGTCGAGGGGTTGCGGGGGATGCGTTCGGGGAAGGTGCCATGGCGGTCTCCTGTTCTCGGAGCGCGGCGGGGCCGGGTTGCGCCGTCGCGCGCGGGCCAACCCCCTCAGTATAGGAGCCCGTTGGCGGAAGGGCGACGCGTGCGGCGAACGGTTGCCCGGCGGGAACCGGGCGCTCATGTTCGGGAATACCTGTTGGAGAGGGAACAGTTTGCGAGGACGGACGGCAGGCGGCGACCCGTGGACGGCGAGAGGCGGCGGATGGGCGCGGAATGGGTGATCGGCTAGGGGAGGTTGGCGAGGGGCGGACGGCGTGGACGGGGAGGCGAGGGGCGAGGGCAAGGCGGAGGCCGGGCTGTGGGAGGGCCGACGGTCTGCGGCCGCGTGGGGGCTGCGCGCGGCGGATTGCGGACGAGGCACCGACGTCCGCGCGGTCGTGGGCGTTTGGCGAACGTCTCCGTGCGCGGGCCGCCGGGCGCTGGGCGACCGGGCCGAAGTATGCGATCATGGAGCGGACAGAGACGCGGCGCGGCGACGCGGCGGGAAGGGAGCGGTTGGCATGGGATGCTACGGAAGCTTGGCTTGCACGGGGGACGGCCCGTTGCCGTTCATCATTGGCGGCGTGGTGGTCGTGGCCGTCGTGGTTCTGGTGGTGGCGTTCGTGCTCATGCGGCGCAACCGCTAAGGAGCGTCGATCGTGACGGGAAAGCTGGTCGTCTGCCCCACGCCGCTCGGAAACCTGGGCGACATGACTGAGCGAGCGCTGGCGGCGCTGCGCGCGGCCGACGTGGTGTGCGCCGAGGACACGCGCGTGACGGGCAGGTTGCTGGCGGCGTACGGCATAGAGAAGCGCCTGGAGCGTTTGGACGAGGCCATGATCGGCGATCGCGGCGCGGGCGTGGTGCAGCGGGTGCTGGACGGCGAGACGGTGGCGTACTGCTCGGATGCCGGCATGCCGGGCGTGTCCGATCCGGGGTTGCGCCTGGTGCGCGCGGCTCGCGAGGCGGGCGCACCCGTGGAAGTGCTGCCTGGACCCACGGCCGCCGCCACGGCGTACGTGGCCAGCGGCTGCGACAACCCTCGCTTCTACTTCGGAGGCTTCTTCCCGCGCAAAGACGCCGAGCGGCGCGCGCTGCTGGACTCCCTGAGCGCGCTCGACGCGGCGCTCGTGTTCTACGAGAGCCCCAACCGGCTGGCGTCCGCGCTCGATGCGCTGGCCGCGGCGCTGCCGCAGCGCGAGGTGGCCGTGTGCCGCGAGCTCACCAAGCTGCATGAAGAGGTGGTGCGCGGCCCCGTGGCAGCCGTGCGCGACGAGTTCGTCGCTCGCGCCGCCGAGGGCGGACGCGGCGTGAAAGGCGAGATCGTCATCGTGGTGGACGGTCCGAACGCGGCCGAAGGGGCCGCCGCCGCGCTGGGCGCGCGCGAGGCCGCTGCTGCGCGGGCCGGCGAGCTCAAAACGGCGGGCATGCGCAACAAGGATGTCGCGCGCGCGTTGGTCGAGGAGTTCGGCATCGCGCGCAACGTGGCGTACGACCTGGCTCTCGAGGCGTGAGGGCGCGCTATGGCCGAACGAAGCAAGAGCGCCGCGCGCGGCGTTAGGGCGAAACCCTCCGCGTCTGCAGGACGTCGCGCACCGCAGCGGCGGGGGCCGGTGGCGGAGCCCGTCGAGCTCGAGGTCGACGGGCTGGCCGTGCGCTTGGTGCGCAAGCGCGTGAAGAACATCAACCTGCGCGTGAAGGCGCCCGACGGGCGGGTGGAGGTGTCGGCTCCGCCGCGCGCCTCCGACGCCGTCGTGGCGGCCTTCGTGCGCGAGAAGCGCTCATGGATCGATGCGAAGCGCGCCGAGGTGGCCTCGTCCCCCCGCGTCGAGGCCGCGCAGGCGTCGCCCGAGGAGGTCGCCGCTTGGCGCGCCGTGGTGGAGGCGTGCGTGCCGGCCTTGGTGGAAGCGTGGGAGCCGCTCATGGGCGTGAAGGCGGGCAAGCTGGCCTACCGCAACATGACGAGCCGTTGGGGCAGCTGCCAACCTGCCACGGGGCGCATCTGCATCAACGTGAGGCTCGCGCTCTATCCGCCGGAGTGCCTGGAGTACGTGGTGGTGCACGAGCTGTGCCACCTGCGCGAACGCGGCCATGGCCAGCGGTTCAAGGATCTCATGGACACCTATATGCCCGATTGGCGCGAACGGCGGGCAAAATTGCGCTGAGCGCAGCGTCGGGCGGCAACCGCGCTTTTCCCGGCGGTTTGGAAAGCCGTGCGCCGAGGAAGTCGCTCCGGTCTAGCCGCTTCGGACGAACGTGAGCGCGCTGCCGTCCAAGGTCTGCATCCAAGCTATGTAGGTGTCGGGGTAGTGGGAGGTCATCGCAAGCCCCAGGTCCACGCCGAGCAGCGCCTGCACGGCAGAGGCCAGGCCGGCCGGGTTCAACAGGCTCTCGAGCGTAGGCAGGCTTTGCGCCGCTTGCGCGTCGAACGAGTCGAGGCGCGCCAGCGATTCGGCATCGTAGGCGCTCAGCGTCCCCGTGTTCGCCTGATATGCTTGCTGCATGAGGGCGAGCGACGAAGCGAACCGGGCGTCGTCGAGTCCCGGCAGCTCCACGGTGGTTCCGTAGCGCCCGTAACCCCAGGCAGGAAGCGGCAACTGAGGTACGAGGTCGGAAGGGTTCACCACGTTGAAGATGCCCGCGTACGCCTCGCCGTTCCGGTCGTTCGCCTGCGTCGAGCACGGGGCGGCGAACGTGTAGGCGAAGATGCGGTCGACCGGGGCCAAGGCGTCGGGGCCGCTTGCGCGGTCTATCAGATCCGCCGCCAGTAGGTTGGCTATGGCCCCGCCGCGGCTGTGCCCGGTGACCACGATGCGCGTGCGCGCCGGATCCGCGCCGATCTCGGCGAGGTAGCGTTCGAGCGACGCCTCGACCTCCTGCTCAGCCGTCTTGAACCCGCGATGGTCGGCTCCTGAAGATTCCGCGTCCGGGAGGTTGAAGTTGCTGAGCCATTCTGCGCCGTAGCTTCCCCGTATTCCCACGAACACGAGCGTGTCCGCCGCGGCTCCCGCCTCTGACCTGGTCGTGCCTCCGGCGGCGGTGCGCTTGCTCGCAAACGTGTAAGCCGCCACGTCGTGCGAGCCGTTGACCAGCGCGGCCATCTGGTCGAGCACGGCGCTGCGCAGCGCGTAGGAGTCCGTGCGCACGTGCGTGAAGCCGAGAGAGCCCAACGCTCGCTCGGCATAGGGAACGCCGTCGTTGCCGCCGCCGTAGAAATGCGATTCCGAGTTGCACACGGCGCTGAGCACCGCGCAGCCTGTCGCGATGCCGTGGTGGTAGCGCTGCGAGCTGCCGTCGAACCAGGCGTCTTCCAACTCGAGCCGCGTGGACGTGCGGCCTGCCGGGTTGTCCGGGTCGTGCGCGGCCACCGCCTCGCTGCAGTACTCGGCCTCGATGGGGCCGTCCTGGGCGGCCGGCAGCGCGAGGGCGGACGCCTCGGGAACGGAGCGCAAAGCGGGAAAGCCCGTCGCCGCGCCGATGAACTGCACTTGGACGACGAACAGGCCGACGAGCGCCAGGGCGGTGATCGCCGTTTCGAAAACAGCCAGGAGGGGGCGGTGCGACCCGGCCATGCAGGCTCCTTCGGACAGGTGGTCAGGGGTTTCGCTTGACGTCCAGTATAAAAACGAAAGAAGGCGCAAGGGCCGGTCGTTGGCAAAACAGCACATACCTTAAGCATACGTGTGGTGCGCGTGTAGATAGGATGGATCCGACGCGTCGAGTACGGCGTTTCTGCTGCTTGCCGCGGCGTCGGGCTCGTGCGAGGCGCCGCTGCGCACGAAGGTTCGAACGCGGAATCGGAACGTCGATGACGGGGCTGGCCGTTGGCTGGCGGGTGGAGGGAGGCTAGGCGGCTTCGGCGAGCGACGAGGGGTTTCGCCGCGCGATGTACGCGTCGACGGCGTCGGCGGTTTGCTCCTGCTGCTCGGCCGGGTCGATGGAGGCCGTGCCGTCGCCGCTCTGAGGGCCGTACGCGCCGAAGCCGGTGTGGTTGCCTCCGGGTATCTCCACGGTGAGGGCGCCTTTCGGCATGAGCGCCTCGCTGTCGGCCAGCTTGTCGCGGTTGAGCACCCGGTCCTCCGAGCCGTACACCACGAGGGCGCCCAGGTCGGTGGCGGAAAGGTCGCTTGCCGCGTACGCTCCCAGCAGCACAAGGCCCGCGAGCGCGCCGTCGTCGGCGTGGTCGGCCGCGTACTGCGCCGCCATGGACCCGCCGAGCGAGTGCCCGCCGACCCACCAGCTTGACACCTGAGGATAGGCCGCGCGTACTTCGTCGGCTGCGTTCACGTTGAAGAACGCGAAGTTGAAGGGCATCTCAACGACCACGGCCAGGTAGCCGCGCTCGGCCAAGTCGCGCATGAGCGGGGCGTATGCGGTGTACTCGACCTTCGCCCCGGGATAGAACACAAGGCCCGCTTTGGACGTGGGGTCGCCGAACGCCACGTAGCTCGCGCCTCGATGCACGGGGAGCTGCGTCGTGGAGACGAGGTTTTCATGATCGGTATCCGCGTCGTGGTAATAGTCGCCCGCATACACGAGGAACGCCGCCACGGCCAGCACCATGACGACTGCGATCGCCGCGAGCGCGATGGCCAGCCTTCGAGGCCAGCGCCGGCGCGGCGCGGCGGGGTCGGTGGCTGCGGCGTTCTCGGATGTCTTGTCGGCACGTTTCATAAACAGGGATGATAGCAGCTTTCCGCCGCTTGTCGCTCTTCGGTTTCCCTTTCGCGTCGCACCGTTGATGCCCTGCCCCTTGCATCTTCATCATCTGCCAAGTATACTTATCATTATGACAAGAAAACTTGGCATTTTGGAAGCAGATTAATCAATAGCGCCGACCGCAGTGAGCCGAAGGAGGGTTCTTATGGATAAGAATGAGATCTTGGAGAAGAATCGCAAAGACAACCGCGGCGCCGACGAGCGGTTCCGCATTCTGAACCAGCGGCAGAGCGTGGTCATGGTCAGCGCCATGCTGGCTATGTGGATGATCCTGTTCTTTTGGAACGTGTTCCGAGGTCTTGATACCAGCCAAGGAGGCGCCATCATGCTTTCCGGTGTGGCGGCCATGGGCTTTTGGCAGTTTCACCAATATCGGATGAAGGCGGGCATCTTCTTCGGTATCTTGGCGGCTTTCGGCGCCGTGTCGTTCGCGGCCAACTACATCATGGCCACGATGTAGGGGACGATCATGATCAAGATGCCTTCCCTCGGATTCGATGATGTGCACGACAACGACGGCGAGCTGGAGCTGTGCAACCGCTTGAAGGCGGCGCGTGCCGAAGCGGGATTGTCCCAAACAGAGCTCGCTCGTCTGGTGGGCGTGTCGCGGCAGACCATCTCGTCCATAGAGACGGGCCTGTTCAACCCTACCGCCAAGCTGGCGCTCGTGCTATGCATCGCGCTGGACAAGAAGTTCGAGGACTTGTTTTACTTTGAATAGCGCATCAATTGATGTGAATGGCATCGACAAAGGTCTGCTTTTCCTTTATGATGGTCACATCATTTGATGTGATTGGACGGTTCGCCCGTGGAAGCGATTGCGGAAAAGTGGAAAATCGAGGCCGTGTTGGCCTTGGTGCGCGCGACAAAGCTCGAGCGTTTCTTTGTGCTCGGCTCAGAGCGGATCGATTCGAAAACGCATCGTTTTATGCGGCAAGTCGGATACGATCGTCCGAGTGTTTTCCGCGAAGTTCGCTCCTTGCGCGTTGGGAACTATTCCCAAGGGCCGTTGCCCGACGACAAAGGGCGAGCGCATGACGTATGGGTTTTCGGGAAGTATATTGCTCGATACCAGGTTTACATCAAGCTCGTCGCCTTTGTAGAAGGCGGGGAGGTGCGCTGCCTGTGCGTCTCCTTTCACGAGGCGGAACGCCCTTTGACGTTCCCGTACGGTTTGGAGGGCGATGCGTGAACACGATAACGACGTTTTGCACGGAATGCGAGCGACAGGTCAAGGCGACCATAGAAGAGGTTCGCGAGACGATCGACGTTCGCGGTTGTGCTGTCACCGACGACTTCGAATATGCGGTTTGCCCCTATTGCGAGAGCCGCATACCGGAGCCGGTTCTTGTAGATCGCAACTTCGCGAAGATGTACGGGGCCTATCGCGAAGCTGCGGGCATTCCCCAGCCCGACGAGATCGTGGCGCTGCGACGGCGTTACGGGTTCTCGCAGCGCGTGTTCGCGGCCGTGCTGGGCATCGGCGTCGCCAGCGTGCAGCGCTACGAGGGCGGCGCCCTCCCGTCGGAGTCCCATGCCGAGCTGCTTCGCCGGGCGCGCGATCGACGGTTCCTGCTCGAGCGCTTGCGCGGCGGCGCGCTTCGATTGAGCGCGCAGGAGCGGGAACGCGCGCTGCGAACGGTTGAGCAGCAGGCGACGAGCCGTGTGGATTACGCGGTCGTGCGCCTCGATCTGTTGGATTGCCTGCCGCGCGAGGTCGCGCCCGAAACCGGCATGCGCGCGCTCGATGCCGACCGTTTGCGGGAGGCGGTCGTGTACCTTGCCGCCCACGTGGGAAACCTGTTCGCGACGAAGCTGAACAAGGTGCTGTTCTACTTGGATTTCTCGGCGTATCGCGACGAGGGCGTCGGGTTCACCGGCTTGCGCTACGCGCGGGCCGACTACGGCCCGGTTCCCGACCAGTACGACCTCGTCATGGCGGCCCTCGTCGACGGCAAGGCGCTTTCGTATCGGGAGCAGGGCGATGGGCGCGTGGTCGTCGCGCATCGCGGTGCCGATCTCTCGGCGTTCTCGCCCCAAGAGGTGGCGCGCCTCGATGCCGTCGCCTCTTTTGCGAACGGCTTCTCCAGCTGCGCGGAGCTTTCGGCCTACGCGCACGAGGAGGAAGCCTGGCGAGAAACGCCCTCGGGCGCGCTGATCGACTACGGGCTCGCCCGCAGCCTTCATGCTTCGAGCCTCAGTTGTTAGCTCCATGGTGGAACGGCGGGGTGTCGTGAGTGAGAATGCCGAACGTGTAGCCTTGCTCGCGCAATCCGTCGATAATGGCTGGCAGGGCCTCGACCGTCGTGCGTTTCACCGTGGTGTCGTGCATGAGCACGCACACGCGCTGCACGCCGCCGGCGCCGCCGAGCGCGTTCGCCGCAATGTCGGCGGCCGGCGGGGGCGGCGTCGCGGAGTCTCCGCCCGACGCGTTCCAATCGAAGTACTGGTAGCCTTGGGCGGGAACGCTCTGCACGAGACGGCTCATGATGCCCTTGCTGTAATTGACCGACACGGTGTTCGACGTGCCGCCGGGGAAGCGCACGATGTCGACCGTGCGGCCGATGCGCGACGACACGGCATCCTGCACGGCCGCCAGATCGGCGAAGTAGGCGTCGTCGCTGGCGTACAGCTGCGCGTAATCGTGGGTGAACGTGTGCAGGCCGATGCCATGCCCGGCATCGGAGATGTTCTTCACCAAGTCGATACGGTCGGAGTTTCCCTTGATGAAGAAGGTGACGTACACGCCCTTTTCCCGAAGCGCGTCCAAGATGTCGAGCGTGTTGTCGGAGGGGCCGTCGTCAAAGGTCAAGTAGCATATTTTCGCCGAGGCGTCGCCGTTCGCGATGCGTTCTTCCACGGCCGCGCCCTCGGCCAGCACGGCTTCCGGCGACGTGGCCGGGGCGGGTGCGGGCCGCGCTTCGGGCTCCGGCTCGCTCGGCTTCGGAGTCTCGATTGCTTCGGGTTCTTTCACCGCCTCCTCGAGATCGGCCATAGCCTCGACATCGCTTTTCGCGGTTGCGCTCTCGCTTCCGGGCGTCGCTGGCGCGCATCCCGCAAGCGTGCCGCAGAGCGCGATGCAAACCAGCAGCGTGCAGCCGAGCGGGCGCCGGGGCGGCTGTGCTTTCATCGGGCCTCTCTTTCGATGGGCGGGTCGAGGACAGGAGGAGGGGAATGCGGCCTTGCATCCATTATAGCCGCCGTCTACACCAAACTGTCTTCGGAGGGCCGTCTTGATGCGGGGCGAACGCATGTTTCGCATGAAACATTCGCGGATGATCTTTCCGGCCGACCGTCGCTTGGCGCACGCATGCTAGAATAAACAGTTGCTGCCCTTCGTGCCGAACGGTGAAGTTTTCCTCGATCGCACCGAAGGACCAGCACGACCCGGCGTCCGCATCATGCGCGGAGCGCGCCGACCGACCCGGCCGACCGGACACCATGAGCCCGGCAGCCCCGAGAACAAAGGAAGCACCATGTCAAAGGGAACCTACTCGTTCACCACCCCCATCTACTACGTCAACGCGGCCCCGCACCTCGGCACCGCGTACACCACCATCGCGGCCGATACCGTCGCGCGCTACCAGCGCATGAACGGCTACGACGTCGCGTTCGTCACGGGCATGGACGAGCACGGGCAGAAGGTGGCCGACACCGCCGCCGAGAAGGGCATGGCCCCGCAGGACTGGTGCGATTCCATGGAGCCCGCGTTCCGCGACGCGTGGGACATGCTGGGCATCACCTACACCGACTTCGTGCGCACCACCGAGCCGCGCCACGCCGAGAGCGTGCGGAAGTTCTGGCAGGACCTCTACGACCGCGGCTGGTGCTACAAGGGCAGCTACGAGGGCTGGTACTGCGTGCACGAGGAGACGTACTACGCCGAAAGCGACCTTGAGAAGAACGACGAGGGCCAGCTCGTGTGCCCCGACTGCAAGCGCCCCGTGCAGAAGGCGGGCGGCGAGGAGAACTGGTTCTTCAAGCTGTCCGAGTTCCAGGACAAGCTGCTTGCGTTCTACGAGGAGAACCCCGACTTCATCCGTCCCGAAACGCGCAAGAACGAGATCGTGTCGTTCGTGAAGAGCGGCCTGAAGGACCTGTCCATCTCGCGCTCAACGTTCGACTGGGGCGTGCCGCTGCCGTTCGACGAGGGGCATGTGGCCTACGTGTGGGCCGACGCGCTGTTGGCCTACCTCACGGGTATCGGCTACGCCGACGAGGGCGAGCGCGCCGACGAGTTCGACCGCCGCTGGCCCATGCAGTACCACTTCGTGGGCAAGGACATCACGCGCTTCCACTGCGTCATCTGGCCGGCCATGCTCATGGCGGCGGACATGCCCATCACCCACACGGTGTTCGGCCACGGCTTCCTGCTCACGAAGGGCGAGAAGATGTCGAAGTCGAAGGGCAACGCGCTCAAGCCCGTCGACCTGTGCCGCGTGTTCGGCGTGGACGCGTACCGCTACTACTTCATGAGCGACGTGCAGTTCGGCGCCGACGGCTCCATCTCCATGGAGCGCATGGTGCAGGTGTACAACGCCGATTTGGCGAACACCTGGGGCAACCTGTGCAGCCGCGTGTTCAACATGACGAAGAAGTACTTCGACGGCCAGGTGCCGGAAGTGCCCGCCGACGTGCTCGCCAAGGAGAACCCGCTGCGTGCGATCTCGGACGAGCTGTACGCCGAGTACGACGCGGCTTTGGGCGCCGTGGACTTCACCGGTGCCGCCGCCGCGGTGCAGAAGCTGGCGAGCCGCGTGAACCTGTACGTGGAGGAGAGCGCGCCGTGGAACCTCGCGAAGAGCGAGGAGACCGCCGGCGAGCTGGCCGAGGTCATCTACAACGCGCTCGAGGCCATCCGCATCATCGCGCTGTATATGGCGCCGTTCATGCCGAACACGTCGGCCGAGGTGTTCCGTCGCCTGAGCTTGGGCGACGTGACGGCCGTGACCGACATCGAGGCCGCCACCGCCTGGGGACAGCTGCCCGCCGGCAACACCGTGGAGATCGGCGACCCCCTGTTCCCGCGCTTGGACATGGACGCCATCGACCTCGACATGGAGTAGCCTGTCATCCTGAGCGAGCGGAGCATTCAACAGTCCAGCGGACAGTCGAGGCCTCGAGCACGCGAAGCGAGCGCAGGGATGCCTCCGCGGAGCGGGGACGCGAAGGACCCCGCGCAGTGTCAGCGGGAAGCTCTGTCATCCTGAGCGGAGCGCGCCAGCGCGGAGTCGAAGGATCCCGTGCGGCGGCAGCGGGAAGCGTCACGGCTATCGCCGCACGGGATCCCTCGGCTCCGGCCTACGGCTTCGGTTCGGGATGACAGGAAGCGCGCTTCGCTCGCTCAGATGACAATCGTTTTGAAAGGACGCGACCGTGACCGACGAACGACAAGCCGAGACCGACCCGATGTTCTTCGACGCGCTGTTCCATCGCAAGCGCAAGCACGGGAAGTGGGACGTCGTCGACGCGCCCCAGCTCGAGGCGCTCGTGGCGGACACGCACGCGCACCTGCAGCTGCTGGACGATCCGGCGCTCGCCTTGGCGCGCTGCGCCGCGAACGGCGTGGGCTTCGTCTGCACTATTTCCGACGTGCACGAGGACGGCTCCACCACCTATGACAAGCTGGATGCCTGGAAGCACGAGGGCGCGGTCGACACGGCCAAGATCGTCCATCGATGTTGAGGGACGCCCTGCCCGCGCGTGCCGCGGGTTCGCATCGCAACCGGCTGCCATCCCCACAACGCCAAGCACTACGACGACGCGTTGGAGTCCGTCCTGCGCGAACGGTTGGCCGATCCGCGCACGGCCGCAGTGGGGGAGATCGGACTGGACTTCCACTACGACTTCTCGCCGCGCGACGACCAGCGCACGGCGTTTCGGCGCCAGGTCCGCGTGGCCAAGGAGTGCGGCCTGCCGGTCATCCTGCACGTGCGCGAGGCGCACGACGAGGCGCTGGCCATCATGCGCGACGAGGGCTTTCCCGAGGCGGGCACGCTGCTGCACTGTTTCAATTTGGATTGGGACGTGCTCGAGCCGTGGGCCGAGGCCGGTTGCTACGTGGCGTTCGGCGGCCCGCTCACGTTCAAGAAGAGCGACGACACCCGCGAAGCCGCGGCCCGCGTGCCGGCGGACCGCCTGCTCACCGAAACGGACGCGCCTTACATGACGCCCGAGCCGTTGCGCGGAACGACCTGCGGGCCCGAGCACGTCGTGTTCACGGCCGAGCGTCTGGCCGAGGTGCGCGGTTGCGCGCCGGGCGAGGAGCGCGAGGCGCTGCTGCGCCGGCTCATGGCGAACGCCCGCAACCTGCTCGACCGCGAGCCGACCGCTTGGCAGCGCAAGGCGGCCGCGTCGTTCTACGCCGACGCCTTCGAAGCGCTGGACGGGCCGGCTGCGGCCGCAACCGACGGACAATAAGGAGCTGCACGTTATGAACCGCCTGATCATCGTAGGGTCGCCTCGCACGGACGGCCGCAGCGCGCATCTAGCCGACCTGCTGTTCGAGTCGTGCATCGACGAGTGCCCCGACGACGAGGTGGCGCTCGCGCCGGTGTCGACGCTCGCCATCGAGCCCTGCCAGGGATGCGACGGCTGCAAAGCCCTGGTTGAACGAGCCACGCGCGAACCGGACGACGACAAGGCCGACGACAAGGCCGAAGACGAGGCGTCCCGTCGCTGCGTCATCGACGACGACATGGCGGAGGTGTACGAGCTGATCGAAGCCGCCGACGAGCTGGTCGTGGTGTCCCCCGTGTACTTCGCCGGCGCTCCTGCCCAGTTGAAGGCGCTGCTCGATCGGTTGCAGCCCTACTTCTGGACCGATGCGCGCCATCGTGGGAAGCGCCCGGCCACGCTGCACGTGGTGGGCGAGGGCGGCGATCCGCACGGTTTCGAGCCGTTGGTGGGCGTGGTGCGCTCCTCGCTGTCATGCGCCGGTTTCGCGCTGGAACGCGTGCTCGATTGGGTGGGCCGGATCGACGAGGACGGCGAGATCACGGCCGAGGCCATCGAGCATCCGCTCGCGCCGCCGCCCGGCGCCGGCGCCTTCGGGCCCGAGGCGTCGGTTTCCGCAACCGACGACGGCGAGACGGCCTCCCCTGCGTCGCCGACGCGTCCGGCTCTGCGCCTTTCTTCCGAAGCCAAAGCTCCGCAGGGCGCCTCCGAAGCCCTGAGCGCAAAAAGCGGCAATCGCAGCGGGCGCAACGCGTCCGGGGCGAACCGTCCCAAGCAGGGGTCGCAAAAGCAGGGTCGCCCCAAGCAAAGCGGCGGCAAGCAGAACCGTCCGAAGCAGAACGGCAAGCGCCGTGGCTAAGCTCTCGCCGCTCGCCAGCGTGTCGGAGACGCGCGCCGTCCTCGAGGCTCACGGCCTGACGACGAAGTACTCGCTGGGGCAGAACTTCCTCGTCAACGACGCCATCCTGCAAAAGATCGTCACGCTGGCCGAAGTCGGGCCGGACGACGCGGTGCTCGAGGTGGGCCCTGGCATCGGCACGCTCACCATCGCGCTTCTGCAGCACGCCGCCCGCGTGGTGTCGGTCGAGCGCGACCCCGACCTGCCTGCCGTGCTGGCCGAAACCTGCGCGCCGTGGGCCGATCGCTTCGTCCTCGTCGAGAAAGACGCCCTTCACCTCGCTGCGGACGACCTGGCCGCTCTCGGCGGCTTCCTGCCGGGCAAGCTGGTGGCCAACCTTCCGTACGCGGTGGCGGCCACCGTCGTGCTCGACTACTTCGAGCGGTTCCCTTCGCTCGAAAGCGCCACCGTCATGGTGCAGAAGGAGGTGGCCGACCGCATGTCCGCCGTGCCGGGCACGAAGAGCTACGGCGCCTACACCGTGAAGCTGCGCCTGTACGCCGAACCGGCCGGTCGTTTCGGCGTGGGTCCCGGCAACTTCTTCCCGCCGCCCCGCGTGGAGAGCGCCGTATTGCGTCTGAACCGCCGCACGCTGCACGGCGAGGACGGCCCCCTCGACGCGGCAACGCTCAAGGTCGCCGCGACCATGGCCGACGCCGCCTTCGCGAACCGCCGCAAGACGCTTTCGAACTCCTGCAAGACCTATTTCGCCGGTCGCGGCGCGGAGGGCGCTCGCGTGGCGGCGGTCCTTCCGCAGCTCTTCGAGCAGGCGGAAGTCGACCCCAAACTGCGCGGCGAAGCGCTTGCTCTCGAGGATTTCATTCGCATGGGGCAGGCTCTTTCCGACATGCAGCGGCGTGTTTCCTAAACCGGCGCTCCGCTCGGCGCCGCGGTATCAGAAGAGGCGAGGGATCGGCCGGTCGTTCGCTTATGGTTAGCGAAAAGTAACATATCCGTGCAGATTCTGTAGAGTATTGACCAAGGTGGTATAATCTCGCTTTGTGATTTCTGTACGACGGCACACGCGAGAAAGAGTGAGCATGGATTTAGCTAAACAAGCCAAAATCGTTGACTCCATCCATGATACGTTACATGACTTCGTCGGTCAACGCCTGAAAGTGCGCGCCAACATGGGCCGCTCGAAGATCGTCGAAAGCGAGGGCGTGCTCATGCAGGTGCACCCCCAGCTGTTCATCTTGGAAGTCGACCGCAAGCGCGGGCGCACGGCCCGGCAGTCCTACCAGTACGTCGACGTCCTCACCGGCATGGTGGAGCTGTCGCAGAACGGCGAGCCGCTGTTCGAGCCCTTCGTCCCGGAGAACCCGCTGGCCGAGGCCCCGGCTCCCCTGGAGGAGCGCGAAGAGGAAACGGTGCTCTCCTAGCATTCGGATCGCATGGTATCGCGGACGGGCATCGCATCGGCGGTGCCCGTCTTTGCGTCTACCGGAGCCTTTTGCTTCCGGTCGCACGGTGCGCGTTTCTCGGGACGTCGCCTTTGGGCCGTCCGTGCGGCGCCTCGACGCGGCGTCGAGGCGCCGCAACGTTTTGCCGTCCGTTTCTCCTGCGAGCCATTAAAATGGGTGGGATAAGCAATGCGCGCTCCGCATCGCGTGCTCGATGCGGAAGGGAGGGAGGCGCTGTGGCCGCCGAAACGGAATCGACCGACAACGAGCGACTGCCGCACGTTTTCCGGCATTTCGACCTAGCCTATCTGGGCATCTTCGCCCCGCATGTGTGGATCTACTGCGTGGCGCACCGGGTCGACCTGGATTTCGGCGGCGTGCTCGTGGGCATCCCGCTCTACTTGGCGCTCTCGGCGTTCATGCTGGTGATCATGCTGCTGGCATGGAAGCTGGACCTGAAGCGCATCGCGTCCCGGCTCGATTGGCCGTTGGCGGTGCTGCAGGCGGTCGCCACGGTGCTGCTCGTGCTGCCGCTGCCCTTCACCGGCTTCGCCAGCGCTATCGTTGCGGCCGTTGCGGCCGGCATCGGCGTCGCGTGGCTTTACTTGCAGTGGGCCCCGTTCTACGCGCGCCTCGACGTGCGCGACGCCATCGCGTGCATCTTCGCGGCCATGGCGGTGGGTTCGGCCTGCAAGATCCCCATCGACGTGCTGCCCCCGTTGCCGGCGGCCGTCGTGCTGGCGGCTCTACCGTTCGTTTCGGTGGTGTTCGTGCGGCGCGCCTGCAGGCTCCAGCCGCCGGTGAAGCGCGAGCCGCGTCTGTTCTACGGCGAGAACCCCACGTCCATCCCCTGGAAGATACTGTTCGGCGTGGCTGCGTACAGCCTTATCATCGGCGCTATCCAGGGCATGCCCATCGAAGTGGCCCCGCTGCCGGTGTGGCTCGCCACCACGGTGCACCACGCCTCCGAGGTCGTGGTGGCGCTCGCGGTGCTGTGGTGGGTGTTCGCGCGCGGCGGGCTGCTGCGGTTCTCGGCGCTGTGGCAGGCCGCGCTCCTGTTCACGGCCACGGGGCTCTTCTTCCTGCCGGTTATCGGGCCGGAATGGGCCGCCTGGGCGCTCCTGTCGGTGTCCATCGCGCAGACGCTCGTGGTCATGCTGTTCTGGGTGATGCTCGCCGACGTGGCGCATCACTCGAGCACGTCGCCCTTCGTCATCTTCGGCTCGGGGTGGATCGCCTACACCCTGCCGTTCGCTTTGGGCGAGTTGGGAGGAACGGCGGCGGGCTCCAACGACGCCGGCACGACGGTGCTCGCCGTGCTCGCCTACGTGCTGACCATCGCCGCCGTGTTCGCGCTCAACGAGAGCACGTTCTCGCAGCGCCGCATCTTCGCCGATCTCGATCTGCCCACGCCCGAGCAATCCGCGTTCGCCAGCATCGACGCGGGATGCGTGGCGCTGGGACAGGAGCGCGGCCTCACGCCGCGCGAGGTGGAGGTGCTGCAGCTGCTGTGCAAGGGGCGTTCGAAAAGCTATATCGCCGAGAGCCTGTTCATATCCGAAAACACGGTGCGCTCGCACTCGAAGCACATCTACGCGAAGCTCGACGTGCATTCCAAGCAGGAGATACTCGATCTGATCGGTGCGCGATAGGCCGGAAAGCCCGCCATCCGAGGTGGGGGCTCTCGGCGCCGCGTCAAGCCGTGTGCACGTTCCCGTCCGCGTCGACGAAGTACGCGGCCAGGATGGCCGGATGCTCTCGCGCGAACGCGCATCCGCGCTCTATTCCCAACGCGAGCAAGGTGGTGGAGTACCCCTCCGCATCCAGCGAACGGCGCGCGAGCACGGTGGCACCTGCGGCGTCCGTCTCGACGGGGCATCCGGTTTCCGGGGCGAGGATGTGATGGTAGAGCGTTCCGTCGCGCTCGAAGCAGCGCTCGTACACGCCGCTGGTCACGGCCGAGGCGTCGCGCACCGCCACGGCGCCCACCACGCCCTCCTTGTCGCGCGGATCCTGCAGCCCGATGCGCCAGGCCACGCCGCCCGGCTTCTCGCCGTGCGCGACCACGTTGCCGCCCAGATTCACGATGAACGCGTCTATCCCGCGCGCCGTCAGCGCGTCGGCCAGCGCGTCGGCGATCCACCCCTTCGCGATGCCGCCCACGTCCACGGCTGCCAGCGGGTCGTCCAGCTGCGCGAACGCCTGACCTCCGCCATCCGGGCCGCCCGACTCCTCCCACACCTTCAGCGTGCGCCAGTCCACATGCTCGAGGGCCGCGTCGATGCGCTCGCGCGCGGGAACCACGCCATCGTGGAAATTCCAGAGCCGCACCACCGCTCCCATGGTGATGTCGAACCGCCCCTCGCTGTCGGCGCAGTAGCCCTGGGCGGCGCGCAGCAGCGCGGCCGTGTCGGGGGCGATGCGCACGGGCCGTCCCTCCGCCGCGTTCAGCCGCGCGATGTCGGAATGGGGGAGCGTGCGCGAGAGGCGCCGCTCGAACGTGCGGCAGGCGGCGCGCGCGTCGCCGAACGCCGCACGGCACCTCGCGGGGTCGCCGAACGCCTGCAGGGTGATGACGGTGTTGAACGCGTAGAACAGCTCCGTCATCATGCCGCGCTCGTCCGGTCCCATCGTTTGGACGGCGTCCTCGAGGGGAATGGGGTCGTATGTCTCGTCGAAGTCCATGTGCCCAGTATAGGCCAAGGCCGGCCCCTGCGGGACGGCCCCTCCGCGCGAAAACCGGCCCCGCAGGCGAATCACCCGGTTCGTGTCATGCCCTCATCGGCGAAAACACCCGGTCCGTGTACTGGCGGCTCCAGGCCGCAGGGCGCATGATGCGGTCATCGCGAACGGCGAACGCACACCTCCCTCCCTTCGGTGCCGCCGCCGCTCGCGAACGAAAGGGAAACGCGCGGCGCCTGCGGGGCGATCGCGTTGCGAGGGAAGACCACCAAGGAGGAGCCATGATTCAGAACCCGAACGAGATCGCAGCCCGCGAGCGCATGGAAGCGGCCATGCGGCGCATCAACGAGAACGCGCGCAAGCGCTTCCAGCTCAACCGCCGCCAGTTCCTCTGCGGCAGCGCCGCCACGATGGCGCTGGCCGTGCTGGGTTTGGCTGGTTGCGCGCCGAAAGGCGGGTCCGCTTCGAGCGCCGCCGAGCAATCCTACCAAGCGGGCACGTACGAGGCCAGCGCCCCGGGCCGCAACGGCGCCATCAACGTGAAGGTCACGTTCACCGACGACGCCATCGACGCCATCGAGGTCGAGCACGACGAGAGCCGCAACATAGGCGACGCGGCCATCAACATCCTCAAGGACAAGTACCTGCAGGCGCAAAGTCTCAACTTCGATGGCGTCACGGGGGCGTCGCTGTCGTCCATGGCGTTCGCCACGGCCGTGGCGGATTGCGTCGACCAGGCCGGCGGCAACGTGAAGGCGCTCAAAAAGGCCGACACGGGCATGGAGCCGGCGCCCGCCATCGACGAAGAATGCGACGTCTGCATCGTCGGATCCGGCGGTGCGGCCTTCGCGGCCGCCGTCACGGCGGCCGAGGCCGGCAAGACGGTGGTCATGCTGGAGAAGATGGACATCTACGGCGGCAACACGAACGCCGGCGAGGGCACGCTCAACGCGCCCGACCCCGAGCGCCAGGAGCCCCTCGGCATCGAGGACTCGCCCGACCTGTTCTACCAGCAAACGTTCGAGGGCGGCGACGAACTGGGCGATCCGGCCCTCGTGCGCATCCTGGCCGACAACGCGCTGGACGCCGTGCACTGGATGGAGGATCACGGCCTGGTGTACGAGAAAGAGCCGTTCACGGCCATCGGCGGCCTGTGGCAGCGCGGCCATGCCGTGGAGGTGGAGAAGAAGGGCGAGCAGGGCGGCAGCTACTACGTGTCGTGCCTGAAGGACTGCGCCGACAAGAGCGGCAAGGTCACGCTCTACACCGACGCGAAGGTCGAGTCCCTGGTGAAAGACGGCGGTCAGGTCACGGGCGTCACCGGCTCGCGTCCTTCGTCCGGCGCCGCCGTGAGCGTGAAGGCGAAATCGGTTGTGCTGGCCACCGGCGGCTACTCGCGCAATGCCGAGCTGGCCATGCAGTACGACAAGCGCGTCACGGAAACCATGCCCTCATCTAACGTGTGCTCGTCCACCGGCGACGGTTTGGGCCTGGGCGAAGGCGTGGGCGCGGGCCTTCGCAACATGGAGCTCGTGCAGATCCACCCGCTGGGCGACCCGCAGAACGGCGGCGTGGCCACGTTCGTGGGCAACTGGTTGGGCGTGGAGAACTACGTCATGGTGAACGACGACGCCAAGCGCTTCGTGCGCGAGGACGAACGGCGCGACACCATAGCCGACGCCATCCTCGAACAGCCCAACGACGAGATGTGGCTCATCGTGGACTCCACCGACATCAAAGACGACCGCACCGAGGAGATAGCCGATCTGGTGGAGAAGGGCCACAGCTTCAAGGCCGACGACATCAAGGACCTCGCGGGTCAGATCGGCGTGCCCGCCGACGCGCTGGTCGAGACGATCGACGGGTACAACGCCTGCGTGAAAGCCGGTGTGGACACCCAGATCGCGCCCGGCAAAGAGCTGTTGGGCTCCGAGGTGAGCGACCCGGCGTACTACGCCTCGAAGCGCATCCCCACCATCCACTACACCATGGGCGGCCTGTGCATCACCACCGACGCGCAGGTGTGCACGGCGGCCGGCGAGCCTATCGGCAACCTGTTCGCCTGCGGCGAGGTTACGGGCGGCGTGCAGGGCGGCAATCGCCTGGGCGGCAACTCGTTCACCGACCTCATCGTGTTCGGTCGCATCGCCGGAGCTTCGGCGGTCGCGAACGCCTAGCGAATTACAAGAACCGCTTCTCTTCCGAATGCCTCCCACTCTTTTTGCCGGTGGGAGGCATTCGGCTTTTCACGCAGGTTTTGGTTGCTCGGGGAATCATGAGGAGAGGGCGGTGCCGGAGGCCCATCTTCTAGCGGGGCGCGGTTCCTATTCGCCGGAGCCTTTGCGCTCGGCTTCTTCGGCTATCTCGCGGCGGACGGCGTTCGCGCATTCGGCCACGCGGCGCAGCAGCTCGTCGCGCAGGGCGGCCACTTCTTCGGGGGTCGCCGCTGTGGAAAACAACGCCTGGGCGGCGTCGCCGATAGAGGTCAGGTCGAGGGCTTCGTTCTCAGGTTTCGTCTGAACGGGCATAGTGGTTGATTCGCTTTCGTTGAGGAGGTTGGACGTTGGAGCGTGGCTATGCACCGAGCGAGGGCCCAGCCGAGTGCGGGGGGGGGGGGGTTTTTTTGCATGTTCCTCCGGTCTGCCCCTTTTCCAGGGGGGTTCTTGCCGCCGGCCGGGGGCCGCTGTACAGACCCGCGCGCCGTCGCACATTTGCCGGGGGCACGCTCCAACACTACAAGACACATAACGCACAACCGCTGACAGGGGGGTTCTGCCCTTTTCAATGGGGGTTACTGCGCAGGCCGAGGCGGCGCATGCAGCGACGCGCCGCCTCGGCGACGTTGCTGAGGTAATGTATCATACTACAATAGTCATTAAACGATAAACCGCGAACGGGGTTCGAATGATAGCGAACGGTGCCGTTCGGAGCGGTTCGTGCTTTGCTCAACAGTGCTTTTCGCCTCAGGCAATCGACAATGCCTCACCCAACCTTTAGAATGAGGGTCAACGACGAGATCAGATCGTGCCTGCCGTCCGCTTCGGAGCGGCAGGTTGGCGGGGATGGCGCGAGGAGGCTTCATGAGGTTCGGTGACCAGGTGGTCGCGTTCGATTTCGCCGGTATTCCCATGGTCGGCAACATGAACACGGGCTACGCCATCGGCTTGACCGCTGAAGGCGCCGCCGTGTGCGACCGGCTGCAACGCGAGGACGTGGCGGAGCCCGAAATCGCTGCCGTCGATGCCGCGCTGCTCGAGCATCTGACGCGGGGCGGGTTCTTCGGCAACGAGAAGCCCGCCGAAGCCGTGGTGTCGGCCTACCTGCACGTCACGCAGCGGTGCAACCTGTCCTGCGTGGGCTGCTATTCGTACGACGACCAGCGCAACTGCCTGGAAGACGCCCCGCTCGACCATATCAAGCACGAGCTCGACGAGTTGGCCGGCGCCGGCTTGGCCACGCTCATCATCTCGGGCGGCGAGCCGTTTCTGCGAGCCGACCTTCCCGACATCGTCGCCTATGCGAAACGCGATTGCGGCATCCGCGCCGTGACCGTGCTGTCGAACGGCACCTGCATGACCGACGAAGCGCTGTCCGCGCTCGCGCCGAACGTCGATTGCGTGTCCGTCTCGTTCGACGGCTGCTCGGCTTCGGCACCGGCCTACATTCGGGAAGAGCAGCGTTTCGACGAGCTGGTGGCCGCGGTGAAGGCCGTGCAAGCCGCCGGCATCAAGGAAGCGCACATTATCCCCACTGTGCACGCGAAGAACGTGGACGACCTCAAAGACTACGTGCGTCTGTCGAAAGACCTGGGCGCCACGCTCAACTTCAGCCTGCTCACCTGCGCCCCCGACGACGAGCTGGCCGCCCTGCTGCCCGACGAGGCGGCCCTGCGGAAGCTGGGAGCAAGCCTGCTCACCCTAGACGATGGCAGGCCCGTGCCCGCCATGGACGCTCCCGTGAGCATGAACATAACCGTCAAGCGCAACTGCGGCGCCGGGTACCGCGGTGTGAGCGTGGCGGCGGACGGCACGGTGTATCCCTGCCATATGCTCCATCGCCCCGAGCTGGCGATGGGGAACGTTTTCACCGGCACGCTTGCCGAAGCGCTCGAGAGCGAGGTGTCGGCCACGTGCCGCGCCTTGGACGCGGAGCATTTCGAGGGATGCTCGACGTGTCGTTACGGACGAATTTGCGGGGGAGGCTGTCGAGCCCGCTCGCTGTTCGCATCGGGCAGTCTGGAGTCCCGGGATTCCTACTGCGCGATGACCATGGAGTTCTACGACAAGTTAGGAGCGGCCATGAACGCCGCACTGGAGAAGGCGAAAGGAGGTGTGTAGGATGCTGTTTTATAGTGAGGCTGACCCGCGGGCGGTATGCTATCCGATCGGGATTGCTGGAGGTTTTTGCATTGCTCCGGGTTTTTAACGCATATTTTCTGAAAGGCCCTTTGAATTCAAAGGGCCTTTACTTTGTTTCGGCTTGAATCGATGACGCTGTTATTCTGATACTATTGCCTTAAAAGATTAGATCAAAGAATAGGGGAATTCGATGGAATGCAGCGACGTCATTGAAACAGAAAACTCATTGATTCGAATCAACAAAGTGTGTCGAATGATATGCACATTTATCAAGGTTGCTTTCGTTGTGTTTTGTATTTGCTGGCTTTTCGTTGCTGCTTTCATGATAGGCACTTTTTCAGGTCAGGCATTAGGAGAGATTGCGACCCGAGTTCTTCTCCATTTAGTACGAGGCGCTGTTATTGCGGTGTTGTTCGCAGTGCTAATCGGCATCTTCTCCGATGCCGCAAAAGGCGAATCTCCCTTTACGATGAAGCAGGCAAAAAGGTTAAGGCTGATCTCGTATGTCTTAATTGTTTATGGGGTTCTCGAAATCGTCTTTTCTGCCAATGATGCAATTGTGTATTACGAGGGCATAAACGCAGGGTTTGTTTCTACTGAAGATAGCGCAATAATCACGTTTAACTTTGCTCCATTTATTGCAGCTGCGGTTGTTTTCGCCTTTTCATATGTATTCAAATATGGCGTCCTTCTGCAAGAGCTATCTGACGAAACGCTCTAGGCGCCTACAATGCCCATCGTTCTTCATCTCGATCGCATTATGGCCGACCGCAAGATGTCGCTCAATGAGCTTGCTGCTAGAGTCGGCATCACGAACGTGAACATGTCGCGCATCAAGACGGGCAAGATCAGGGCCATCCGTTTTTCCACGCTCGATGCCATTTGCGAGGTGCTCGATTGCCAGCCCGGCGACATCATCGTTCACGTGTCTGCCGAAGAGGCGAGAGCGCTTTTTGGCGACGAGGAACCTTTCGACGAAGACGATTCAGGCGATGGCTAGCCCGCAGCCGTTTCTTTGCCCAGCATATACGCGCAAGTTCTATGGACATTTTGATTCCCTATTTGACAAAAGCACCCAATACCTGCAAAATAAGTCCTCGCGCTAAGGCGCACATATTCGTGGGGATGTAGCTCAGCTGGGAGAGCATCACGTTCGCAACGTGGGGGTCGTGGGTTCGAATCCCATCATCTCCACCACGGAATTTCGATTGGGCCGGAAATTTCTTCCGGCCCAATTTTCATACGGGAATTCGTTTCGTATATAGTCACTTGCACCCCCCTTGCCTTGGTTTGCTTGTCGAACGCTGTATAATGCACAAATGGTTATCTGATTCTCTGGCGGGAGATCTTTGTGTCCGAGTTCGACTTCGAAATAGACATACCAGCTGATAACGACGGCTTTGTCCCCATGCAATGTCCATGTTGCGGCGAATCGTTCATGCTTCGCCCGGAGGACATCGAGGATGACTCTGTTCTTTGCATCAGATGTCCTATGTGTGGGATCGTATCCAACGGATACTTCACACCGGATATCATCGACCTTGCTTTGGCGAAGGCGGGGAACTGCGCGCTAGATGCCATTCATGGTGAGATGAAGAAGCTTGAGTGCAAGTCCAAGAACGCTGCCGTGGAGTTTAAGGCTGGAAAAGCACCAAGACATGAGCAGGAGTCTCGGATTGTTCAAAGCCTCAGTGCTTTGCTTAAAGTTGAGTGCGAATATTGCGGCAGGTCTGCAAAGGTGGCCGCCGCATTGCGAATGTCAGCGTATATCTGTCCATGTTGCGGGGTGAGTAATTTCAATGATCGATAGAATTGAGTTTAAACAAACGGTCTACGACTATCATTGCCAAGCGAGTCGTCTGCTGAGGGCCACTCCGGACACTTTCGCTTCGGATCTTGCGAAATTTCTGAGGTATATCGAAGAAACGATGATCATCGGTGAGTACGTACAGCGATGCGTTTCTAACAATCTTCCAGAAGAATTTGATATCGAAGCTGAGTTCAAAGCTGTTCAGGGAAGCTATGGCTCGATATTCGGGCCTTTCGGAGGCAGCGACGAAGAGGAGCTTGCCGAGGTGTACTTGATCTTGAAGGCGATTCAAGACAGCGGAGTCGATGGTCATAGCATGCTGTTCTTCGGATATGCCCAGGGATCGAAGAAATATCAGGATATGGTCAAGGGCTTTCTCGACAAGGTCGCATTCATTCTCATATCGCATATCGATCGTTATCTTACGAAACAGGGAATCGCCATGGGCGTGGACGAAAACCTTTCTCAAGAATTCAACATTCACGACTCTTCGAACACTCAAATCAATGCAGCAAGCTTTGGTTCCTCCATAACAGCAACTCAAAGCAACGGACTTGGGGTCGAAGCGATAGAGCCATTGCTTTCCGCGATTATTCGCTGCTCTGAGGATTTGAGCGATAAGGATAGGGAGGTTGTCCAAGACAGCGCGCAAACGTTGCGAGAGGATCTAGCCGCGGAGAAACCAAGAAAAAGCGTTATTAAAACAGCCCTTCATGCGCTTAAAGGAATAAAAGGCGGAGTCGATTTCGCTGCAGCTGTCGCCGAACTCGTAGCTTTTCTAGCTCCCTTTCTCGCAAAAGGATGATTTCCACATGCCGCAGCTTCATCATCTCGCGGACGATGCGGCCGGCCTTCTTGGCCAGGCCGGTCAGCATCAGCATGGCCAAGACGATCTCATCAATGTAGCTCCAGGTCTGCGCTATATTTGGGTGGATGCATTCACGACGGGGAGCATTTATATACGAAGGGCGCATCACCGCCTTAGCTACTAAAATAATTGTGATGGTCTGCGTACCTCTTGGGAGAGCATCACGTTCGCAACGTGGGGGTCGTGGGTTCGAATCCCATCATCTCCACCACGAAAACTTAAAGGACCGGAAGCTATCCTTCCGGTCCTTTTTGCATCAAGCCCTTCGATACTTTCGGTCTCGCGTTGTGGGTTATAGGCCAAAACATGTGTCCGGGGACAAAATCGGGACTTATGGTCGATTTCATGCGCGTTAGGGATAGGGTGTTTCGATAAAACGCCTGGTGGCGGAAAACGGCTCGCATTTTTCTCGCAGTTGAATCAACCACGGCGATGATTTTTGTCCATGACTTTAACAGTCATAATTCAGTCTTCGCCGTCTTTCGTCGCCGCTCCAACCGCAACCCCCAAAACCTAACGCCAATGCACACCGCAAATCCTCCGCCCAATCTCAATCCTGACCTGCGAATAGTCGGGAGAGGGTTTTTCCCTATGCCTCGGGTGGGAATCACCCGGCGCGGTTGCGACGCCTCCGGAACCCCCAGCGAAAAAGTGTATATTTCGTGAAGGAGAGATCTACAGAAGGTCGAAGGGAGGAGATGCTTTGATGAAAGCCATCATTGCAAGCAAGAAGACGAGATTATGGCTTTTCCTCATGTGCGCCTGCGCTTTGGTCATGGGCTTGGCGGCCTGTGCGCCACAGCAACCGAGCGAAGGCGTCGACAAGGGAAGCGAATCGGCGGTGGACATCAAAATCCCCGCACCGAACGAGAACGGCATCATCACGGCCGAGGCGTGGAAGGACGTGTACCCGAACGAGTACGCCACGTACGAGCAGAACAGCGAGAACAAGGATCCGGGCGACTACACGCAAATCTACCCGCAGATCCAAACCATCTGGGCGGGTTCCGCCTTCTCCAAGTTCTACAACGAGCCGAACGGCCACACGTACTCGCTCACGGACATTCAGGAAACGGGGCGCAACCCCAAGACGGCGAACTGCCTGACCTGCAAGTCCTCCGAGTTCATCTTGAAGCAGAACGCCGACCCCACGCTGAACACGTCGGACATCCACGAGATGGAGGCCCAGGTAACCGAGCCTATCAGCTGCTACGACTGCCATGAGAACAGCCCGGCCGACGGTTCCAAGGCCATCCGCCAGTTCTTCGTGGACGCGGTGGGCGACGACGCGGCCAAGCTGCCGGAGGGCGCCATGTCCTGCGGCCAGTGCCACAACGAGTACCTGTTCCCCAACGAGAACAAGTCGGCCGAGAACCCGTGGAAGGGCCTGGCCGAGGCCACGCCGGAGAAGGTTCTGGCCAACGAGAACGCCATCAACTACGTCGACCACACGAACCCGACGAACGGCACGAAGCAGATCAAGGTGCAGCACCCCGAGTTCGAAACCATGTACGGCGGCGACATGGCCCCCATGGCCAAGCAGGGTTACAGCTGCTCCGACTGCCACATGGGCACCGAGAAGGATGCCAACGGCCTGGAGTACGCCAACCACAACTGGACGAGCCCGCTTGAGAACGACAAGCTCATCGCCAACGACTGCTCCAAGTGCCACCAGGACATCAAGGCCGAAGTCAAAGCCAAGCAGAAGGTCGCCATCGACCGCGTCAACAGCATCGGCGACAAGCTGGTCACGCTGAACAACAAGCTCGCCGAGGCTCAGAACAACGGCATGGCCGAAGACCAGCTGAACAAGATCCGCGACCTCAACCGCACGTCCCAGTTCTATTGGGATTGGGTCATGGTTGAGAACAGCGACGGCGCTCACAACTCCGCGCTCGCCCAAGACACGCTGAACAAGTCCGAGGCGGCCGTGGACCAAGCTCTGGCAATGCTCTAAACGATACGCGACCGGTCTCTCCGCCGCGCGGGGGAGGGGAAAGCGGCTTGCTTTCCCCTCCCGGCGCATATGCCGAAATCTCAAGCCGAAGAGCGCGCCTCACACGAAAAAAGGGGGCAAAACGGGCTAATTCCCCCCAAATGGGTGATAGGCGCAACGCCGGCTGAGGGCTAGTATGCATGAGGTAACGTGCTTGTGCCGACGGATTTGCGGACCATCCGCGAACCGATGCGAAGGTACGGGCAATCGAGGATGCAAGAAAGGGGGTTATGGAGATGAGCGAAGAGGAAACCAAAGTGGAAGCCGCTGCCGAGGCAGCCGCGACCGACGACTCCACGACCGAAGAAGCCGCTCCCAAGAAAAAGGGGAAGAAGTGGCCCATCGTTGTCGGCGTTGTCGTGGTTGTTTTGATTGCAGCCGGTGCCGGCTTCTGGGTTTGGCACGAGCAGCCGAGCTTCTGCAACGCCATTTGCCACACGCCGATGGATCCGTATCTGCCGACGTACGAGGCGGAGCCGGGCCAGCCGGCCACGGACAAGTGGGGCAACGACGTGGCTGACGCCAGCGGCATGATGGCCGCCGTCCACCGTGTGTCGAAGGACCAGGGCGGCGCCGAAGCCACCTGCGTTAGCTGCCACGTTCCGACGATCGGCGAGCAGGTGTCCGAGGGCATGAACTGGATCACGGGCAACTACTACTATCCGCTCGAGGAGCGCGATCTTGAGCAGTTGGTCGAGGCTCGCGGCATTGAGAAGGATGCGTTCTGCCTGAACGAGTCCTGCCACAATCTCACGCGCGACGATCTGATCCAGGCGACGTCTAACCTGGGCCAGTACAATCCGCACACGCCGCAGCATGGCGAGCAGACCTGCAGCAGCTGCCACAAGGCTCACCGCGCTTCGGTGAACGCCTGCACGCAGTGCCACAGCGAGGCCTACGTGCCTGACGGATGGCTGTCGTACCAGCAGGCGAGCAAGCTTGAGGTTGCGTAAAGCCGCACCAACGTCGATAAGCGCCTTCGGGCGCAACCGCATAACGAAGAGGGAGCCCGCCTCAAGCGTCTTGCTTGGACGGGCTTCCTCTTCAAAGATTCGAAGAACGGAACGGCCCGCTTCCGCAGAGGGCGCAAAGCGGTTTTGACATGGTGAATCTTTGAATTCGCCGTGCTTCCGTTCTTCGGAACTTTAGGGTACCTGACAATTGGGCGGAAGCTCTTGAGGAGGAGGCGAGCGTGAACGCGAAAACGAAACGACGGCTGATCGTCGTCACCGGCATCATCGTCATCGTGCTGGTGGTTGTCCTGGCGGTTGTCGGGGGAAGCTCGTCGGCGAAGTCGGTGAAGATAGCCGACGTGACGGGCGGCCAGTACGCCGACCAGAAGATCCAGGTGTCGGGCAACGTGGTGGAGAACTCCTTCACGACGGACGACAACGTGCTCACGTTCGACATCTACGACCCCGACGGCGACATGACGCAGCAGCTGCGCGTCGTCTACGAGGGCGGCGTGGCGGCCACGTTCGGCAACGACGTGACGGCCATCTGCACGGGCAGGGTCGGCGCGGACGGCGTGCTGCACGCCACGGAGCTCGTGACGAAGTGCCCGTCGAAGTACGAGAACTCCACCGACGCGCTGGGCGTGGCGCAGCTCGCGGGATACGGCGACAGCGTTCTGGACAAGCCGGTCAAGGTGACCGGCGTGGTGAAGGACGGCACGCTGACGGCGGCCGGCCAAGGCGACCGCTTCGTCATCGCGGACGCCGACGGCGCGGGCGAGTTGCCGGTCCTGTTCGAAGACGCGTTGTCCGACGAGGTGAAGGACGGCTCCGTGCTCGTGCTCACCGGCTCGCTCAACGAGGACGGCAAGTTCCACGCCACCGACGTGGCTATCGCGCAGTAACGCGCACGACGTAGAACCATCGGATAAACTTGGCGGTCGCGCCCGTCGCGGCCGCTGCGAAGGGATACCTACATGTCAACATTCGGTCTGATAGGGTTGCTCGTTTCCTTTGCCGCCGTCGCCGTCTCCATCGCGTGCCTTCTCGTGGGCGCGATCATGGGACGCAAGCGCGCGGGCGGCGTCGCGGAAACCCTCACGTGGGGCGGCCACGTGGCGGCCATCGTGTCCGCCGTGGGACTCACGGCGTGCTGCGGCATCCTGGTGTACTGCTTCATGACGGGCGACACGTCCATCGAGTACGTGGTGCGCCAGCACTCCGACTCCTCCAGCTCCATCGCGTGGCTCTACAAGCTCTCCGGGCTGTGGGCCGGGCGCGAGGGGTCGCTTTTGTTCTGGGCGTGGCTTATCTCCGTGTTCAACGCGGTGGTGGCGGTTCGCAACCTGAAGCGCCAGGAGAAGCTCGATTCCATGGCACTGCTCGTGTCGCAGATCGTGCTGGCCGCGTTCGTGGGCGTGACGCTGTTCTCCGAGAGCAACATGCCGTTCAAGGCCATGGCGTCGCAGTACTTCGACGCCCAGGGCAACCTGCGCGGCGAGGCGGCGCTGTGGGGCATGAACACGCTGCTGGAGCACTGGGCCATGGCCATCCATCCGCCCACGCTGTTCGTGGGCTACGCCGGCCTCACCATCCCGTTCGCCTACGCCATCGCCGCCGTCGTGACGAACGATTCGTCCAAAACGTGGGTCGTACGCTCGCAGCGCTACGCGCTGTTCTCCTGGTTCTTCCTCGGCATCGGCATCGGCCTGGGTGCCGTGTGGGCCTACGTCGTGCTCGGTTGGGGCGGCTACTGGGGCTGGGATCCCGTCGAGAACGCCAGCCTGCTTTCCTGGCTGGTGGGCGTGGCGCTCATCCACAGCTTCACCGTGTACCGCCAGCGCGGCGCGTTCAAGCGCTGGTCGGTCATGTGCGCGTGCCTCACGTTCGCGTTCGTCGTCGTGGGCACGTTCATCTCGCGCTCCGGCCTCGTGCAGTCCGTGCACGCGTTCGAGGGCGACAACGTCTCGCTCGTGCTGTTCGGCGGCCTTATCGCCGCCTCCGTGCTGGTCGGACTCGTGGGCATCATCGTGCGTTGGAAGTCGTTCGGGCCGTCCACGGCCGGCGGCGACGACATCTCCAGCATGGTCTCGAAAGATGCCGCCTACTACTTCAACAACCTTCTCATGATCGTGTTCACGCTGCTGCTCACGTTTATGACCATCGCCCCGGCGCTACCGTTCGGCCTGAAGTTCTCCACGGGAACCTACGACGCCATCGCGCGGCCGCTGGGTATCCTGTACCTCATCGTTCTCACGGTGTGCCCGCTGCTGTCGTGGGGCAAGACGGAGGGCAAGCGCTTCTGGAAGCGCGCCCGCGTGCCCGGCATCTGCGCGCTCATGCTGTTCGCGGTGCTCATGTTCTACTACGTCACCTACCTGCTGCCCAGCTACCAGGACAACGTGGCGTACTACGCCGCCTTGGCGGCCCAGGGCAGCGAATCGGCCAAGGAGACGCTGTCCACGCTGAGCCCGGCCTGGTACTACAACGGCTTGACGGTCGTGGGCTTCTTGGTGGCGAGCCTGCTGTTCTTCAACTCGCTGTTCATGTTGGGGCGCGGCATCCGCGCGTATCGGGAGAAGAACGGCGCGGGCGTGCTTTCCGCCGCGTTCGGCATGCTGGTGAACCGCGCGTCGTCGTTCGGCGGGTTCCTGTCGCATTTGGCCATGGCCGTGATCTTGGTGGGCCTCATCGGCTCGTCGATGTTCGTGACCGAGCGGACGGGCTACGTGGGATACGACGAGGAGGCCGACGCGACTACCGAGGACTTCGCCATACAGGACTTCACGCTGAAGTACACGTCGAACTCCGTCGAGGAAATGCCCAACGGCGACGACATCCTGTACACGGTGAACTACGACGTGTACAAGGACGGCCAGTTCGTGGGATCCGTGTCGCCGGCGGTGCAGCTCGTGCAGTCCACGCAGCAGCAGAAGCTGGTGGCGGGCGTGATATCGTTTCCCACGGAGGATCTGTTCGTGGTGTACAAGGGCGTGAACAAGAACGGCGACTTCTCCATGGACGTGCGCGTGAACCCGCTCATCTCCGAAGTGTGGATAGGGTTCGGGCTGCTCATGGTTGGCGTCGCCATAGCCACTCTGGGCCGCCGCGGCGCGAAGCGCGGCAAGCTTGTTGAGGAGCCTGCAAGCGGGAACGGTGCCGACCTGGCCGGCGAGTCCGCAGGAGGGGACGGCATCGCCCAGTCGCTCAAACAGTCCTCGCAGAGCTGCGGAACTCGCTTGGTGGACGACGCCGCCCCCTCCTGCTCCAAGGAGGTTGATGGCGATCCCGATTGTCATCCTGAGCGAGCGAAGCAAGTCGAAGGATCCCCTGCGGCGCCAGCCGATCCGGCCGGCGAAGGGGCGAGCGCCCTCGCGGAAGAGAAGAAGGAAGAGGCTTAAAGACCCCATGGTCGCTGCGATCGAAACCAAGAAGCTCTCGAAGGTGTTCGGGAACCGCCGGGCGGTGGACAAGGTGTCCATCGAGGTGCCGCAAGGGGCGTTCCTGTCCATCTTCGGTCCGAACGGGGCCGGCAAGACCACGCTGCTGCGGGTGCTGGCCACGCTGTCGCGCGCGACCTCGGGCAAGGCGCTGCTCATGGGCATCGACCTGAAGGAGGAGCCCGACCAAGTGCGCGACCACATCGGGCTCATCTCCCACAACTCCATGCTCTACCCCGACCTCACGGCCGAGGAGAACCTGCTGATCTACGCGCGGCTCTACGGCGTGGAGGACCCTGAAGCGCGCGTGATGGCCATGCTGGAGGCCGTGGAGCTGAAGCACCGCCGGCTCGACGTGGTACGCACGTTCTCGCGCGGCATGACGCAGCGCCTGAGCATCGCCCGCGCGCTCATCCACGACCCCGACGTCGTGTTCCTGGACGAGCCGTACTCCGGCTTGGACCCGCACGCCGTGGAGATATTCGACGAGCTCATAGCGTCGCAGCGCGAGGGACGCACGTTCGTCATGGTGAGCCACGATCTTCAGAAGGGTTTCGACATGTGCACGCACGCCCTCGTGCTGGCGAAGGGCAAGGTCGTGGCGTTCGACGAGAAGGACGCGTTCGACTTCGACGAGTTCACGGGCCTGTACCGGGCCACGGTTGGCATGGGGGTGGCGTAGCATGACGCGCGCGAAGAAGGCGGCGGCCGCGGCCCGGCCCGCAGGCAGCGTGGCGCTTGCGCGGCCCTCCACGTTCCAGCAGTACAAGACGCTCCTGCGCAAGGACTTGGAGCAGGAGTTCCGCACGAAGGAGATGCTCACGTCCATGGGCATCTACGCGCTGCTGGTGCTAGTGGTGTACGGGGCGGCGCTCGCGCAGACCACCTCCACGCTCGACGTGCTGCAGATGTCGGGCGGCCTTTTGTGGGCGCTCGTGGTGTTCACGTCGCTCTTGGGCCTGAACCGCTCGTTCTCGCACGAGAAGGAGCAGGGCTGCTTGGAGGGCATTCTGCTGGTGCCGCTCGACCGCTCGGTCATCTTCTTGGCGAAGGCCACGTCGAACCTGCTGTTTTTGCTGGTGGTGGAAGTGATCGCCGTGCCGCTGTTCTACTTCTTCTTCCTCACCACCACCACGCCGGGCGAGAGCTTCTGGCTTTTGGTGGTGCCCCTGTTCGTGGGCACCGTGGGGGTGGCGGGCATCGGCACGCTGCTGTCCACCATCACCATCAACACGCGCGGCAAGGACGTCATGCTGGCCGTGCTGTTCATCCCGCTCATCTTCCCGCTTTTGTGGGCCTGCGTGTCGGCCACCACGGCCGTCGTCGTGGGGGGCGAGGGCTACATGGACGTGTTCTTCCCGTCGCTGCTGCTGGCCGGCGGCTACGACGTGATCATGATACTGCTGAGCTGGGTGCTGTACGATTTCGTCATCAGCGCTTGAGATGCTGACGGAGAAACGGCGCGGCGCGGGTTGGCTGCGCAACGCTCGGAGGTTGGTTGACGCCGGTTGAACCGTAGGGGCGATCTCCAGATCGCCCGCTCGCGCGCAGCGCGAGGATGCGGATTCCGGTTGTTTTCCGGCTTCGCCGGAACGGGCGATCTGGAGATCGCCCCTACGAAGATCGGCGTACTCGCACGCGTTCGAGAGAGAAGGAGAAGTATGGCCGAGAAAACGAAGAAGGCCCTGAAGCTGCCGGAGGCGGGCGGGTGGCCCGACGCGGCGGCTCCGTGGATGCTCCTGGGGGGCGCGGTTTTGGCCACCATCGGGTTCGTGCTCACGTTCACGCTCGCGCCGCTCGTGCTGGGCGCGTCGGTGGACGGTGTGGAGCTGATCGGCGGGCAAATGGTGGCGAACAAGCTGCTGCTGTCCCAGAAGATTTTCTACTTCCACATGCCGGTGGCCATCACGTCGTTCGTGGCGCTGGCCTTCACGGCGTACTATGGCATCCGCTTCCTCATGACGAAGGAGAAGCGGTTCGACACGTGCGGCAAGATAGCCACGGAGATCGCGCTGCTGTTCATCTTGTGCACCATGTTCTCGGGCGAGCTGTGGGAGCGCTTCGAGTGGGGCGTGTGGTGGACGTGGGAACCGCGCCTGACCACGTACTTCATCCTCATGCTCGTGGTCATCGCGTACTTCATCCTGCGCAACGCCATCGACGACCCGGAGCGCCGCGCCACCTACGCCAGCGTGTTCGGCATCATCGCGTTCGTGGACGCGCCCATCTGCTTCATGATCACGCGCCTCGTGCCCTCGGGCGTGCATCCCGTGATCTTCCGCACGGACTCGGGCCTGTCGCCCGACATGCTCGTGCCGTTGCTGCTGTCCATGTTCGGCTTTTTCCTCATCGCTTTCGGCCTGTACCGTCTGCGCTTCCGCCAGACGCGCCTCGCCGAGCGCGTGGAAGCCGTCAAAGAGCAGCTTGAGGACTGATGGTCCGCTGCTTGCCGAGCGGCGGCCGAGCCTGCGCCGCCGAAGCCTCGCTGACGTTGCTGGACTTGTGTGACGTTCGTTGCCGATAGAAGGAGAATCCTATGAACCCCGTTCTCGTTGAGATCTACAGCACCATCCTGCCGGCCGCTCCTTACGTGATCGGCGCGTATGCGCTCATATTCCTGGCGCTGTTCGTGTACGTGTTCATGGTCGTGCGCGGCCTGAAGAAGACGGAGAAGCAGATGGCCGTGCTCGAAGAAGCCATCGAGGAGCAGCGGCGCGACTAGCCTTTGCCGCGCTCGGCATGCGGCCGTGGAGCCGTGTCGAAGGCGCTGTTTCGTTGATCTTGTAGGGCAAGGGTTCTGCCCTTGCCGACGACCTGCGAAAACGTTGCTTGCTGAGCGGCAGGGGCAGAGCCCTTGCCCTACGGAAGCATCGCTCATGCTACAATAATCCGAGCGATTCGCCGAGGACGCCGCCTGATCGCGGCGTCCTCGCTTTTAACCCCGATATTTTCGAGAAAGGCATCTGCTCATGAAAGCTCTCATTCCCGCGGCCGGCCTCGGCACGCGCTTCCTGCCCGCCACGAAGGCGCAGCCCAAGGAAATGCTGCTGGTGGTGGACCGTCCGGCCATCCAATACGTGGTGGAGGAGGGCCTGGCGTCGGCCGCCGACGAGGTCGTCATCATCAACAGCCGCGAGAAGAAGGCCATCGAGGACCACTTCAGCCCGAACCCGGAGCTCGTGGCAACGCTGCGCGCCCGCGGCAAGGACAAGTACGCGGACCTCGTGGAGCAGGTGGGCGACTACAACGTGAGCTACGTGTACCAAGACGAGGCGCTGGGCCTGGGCCACGCGGTGTACTGCGCGCACGAGAAGACGGGCAACGAGCCGTTCTACGTGCTGCTGGGCGACGTGCTGGTGCCCGACAACCAGATGCTGCCGCGCATGCAGGAGGTGTCCGACGCCCACGGCGGGGCCAGCGTGATCGCGGTCATGCCGGTGCCGGACGACCAGGTGAGCCGCTTCGGCGTCATCGCGGGCGCGGCGGTGTCCGACGACGTGTGGAAGGTGGACGCGCTGGTGGAGAAGCCAGCGCTCGAGGACGCGCCGTCGAACCTGGCCGTGTTCGGCCGCTACCTCTTGAGCGCGCGCGTGATGGAGCTTCTGGCCGACGTCGAGCCCGGCGTGGGCGGCGAGATCCAGCTGACCGACGCCCTCGACGCCGTGCTGCGCGAGGAAGAGATGTACGCGCTGGTCATCGACCCCGCCGACGGCTTCGACACGGGCACCGTGGAAAGCTGGCTGGAAACGAACAACATCTTGTTCGCACGGAAGAACGGGTAGGAGCGAGCGAACGGGTGTCTCGCATGAGGCATCCGTGACCGATGCTTGCGGCGCTTGCTTTTCGTTTCAGCGCACGCTACAATCCGATTCGACAGCAGCGCCCGCGCAACCGGGTGGTGCGGGTCAAGTGCTAAGCCGGGTTACTTGTCGAGGGCAGCCCGGCTTCTCCTTTTCTCCAACACCATTTGCCTAATTGCGTTTCCGGTTGTCATCCTGAGCGAGCGGAGCGAGTCGAAGGATCCCGCGCGGCGCCAGCCGGAGGCGCTTCGGCTGGCGCCGCGCGGGATCCTTCGACTCCGGCGGCTCGCGCCGCCTCCGCTCAGGATGACAACCTGGCCGGGTGCATGTCAATGCTGGTTTAACAGCGGGATGACAATCCGGGCTCGCTAATCCACCACGTTCTGCGGCTTGCCTTCCACGAACGCGCCCACGTTGGCGGCTACGGTGGCCAGCAGGCGTCCGCGGGCCTCATGGGTGGCCCAGGCTATGTGGGGCGTCACCACGATGTTCTGGCCCTTCGCCTGCAGCAGGGGATTGTCGGGGTGCATGGGCTCCGCCGACACGACGTCGGCGCCGAAGCCGGCCAGCTTGCCCGAGCGCAGCGCGTCCACCACGGCTTGCTCGTCCACGAGCGCGCCGCGGGCCGTGTTCAGCAGGTACGCGCCGTCCTTCATGCAACCGATGGTCTGCGCGTTCATCATGCGGTTCGTTTCGGGCGCGGCCGGCACGTGCAGCGACACCACGTCCGCGGTGGCGAGGAGTTCGTCCAAGCTCACCTGCCGCACGCCGTCGCCTTCCAGCTCGGGCTTGGCCGAGCGGTTCTCGAACACCACCGGCATGCCGAAAGCGCGTGCGATACGGCACACGGCCTGCCCGATGCTGCCCATGCCCACGATGCCGAACGTCTTTCCCGCAAGCTCCACGAGCGGCGTCTCCCAGAATGAGAAATCCTTGGCGCGCGTCCAGTCGCCGTCCATCACCAGACGGGAGTGCTCGCCCACGTGCAGGCACAGCTCCAGCAGCAACGCGAACGTCATCTGCGCCACGTCGGGCGTGGAGTAGGCGGGCACGTTCGACACGACCACGCCGGCGTCGCGCGCCGCATCGAGGTCCACCACGTTGTAGCCGGTGGACGTGAGCGCGATCATCTTGAGGCGCGGCGCCCAGGAAAGTGCCTCGGCATCCCACGTCACCTTGCTCGACACGGCGACGTCGGCTTCGGCCACCCGCTCCGCCAGCTGGTCGCGCGGCGTGCGGTCGTACACGGTGACGGTGCCGTATTGCTCAAGCGCGTCCCAGCTCAGGTCGCCGGGGTTGTTCACGTATCCTTCAAGTACGACGATGTTCATGAGGAGCCTCCTGTTGCAGTCGGTGCAGAGAAGGCGATTCTAGCATGCACCCGGCGAACGGCTCGCGCTGCGGCGCGCGGTTGCCGATCTGGGGCGGTTTCGTCGGTTTTGGAATCGGGGGTCTTCGCAAGGCGAACCAACCCGAGCCCTGTCGACTGCGACTCCACAGAGGGCGTGTCCCTTATGGCAGAGATCGCATGTTATGAACGAAAAGAGCCGCAGCTAACTTTCCACGACCTGGGGTTTCTCCGACAGACGGACGCTTGGAGGTCGAAAAATCGTTCATAACGTGCGATTTCCGCCATCGACTGCGAACTGCGCTGCCAAAGCGGCATCGACGTGGTCTTGGGCGACTCACTCGGCATGGGGGGCGTCCGTTTCGTCGAAAGAGGCCATCAAAAAGGATCGGCCCGGCGAGAGGGGAGCTCGCCGGGCCACAAGGAGGGGGTGTGCGGTGTTCTTGGACACCGCTACTGCTTTGCAAGGGGTTACAAGCAGTGCAAGCTGAAAGGAGGGGAGCCTTTCGCTTGCAGGACCTATTATAAAAGTTGACCTTGAAGAACATATGGGCTGCACGTGCTCGTTTTGTCGACAAGAAGGGCTGAATATGACGATTCGGTAACGTCCCTCGTAGTCGGCCCCAAAATCTCGGACGGGCGCAAGCATCGGCCAGGTGGGCGCTGTCGAAACCGGCATCGGTTGGGATGCGTCGCATCTTGCGCTGGGGGCGGCTGCTCGCTTCGCCCTTTCGACCCGATGTTTGGCAATCGGGACCGAAGGCGATCGTCGGGCTTTTATCAATCGCGTCGGTTTGCGAAGCAAGGTTGGCTCGGAAAAAGGATCGGCCCGGGGAGAGGGGAGCTCCACCGGGCCACAAGGAGGGGATGATGGCGCCTATTGGGCGCCACTTCTGCTTTTAAGGGGTTAAAGCAGATGCAAACTGAAAAGGAGGGGAGCCTTTCGTTTGCTGTCTCACAGTATAAAAGTTGACCTTGAAAAACATATGACGGAGGAGTGGCCGTTTTGTGAATTAGGGGGCGCGAATGTAACAATTATATGAACAACCCCGCCCCATTCATCGCCCTCCCGTCGACTTCGGGCAACCGGGGTATGAAACCGATGGGCGCGAAGCCGCTCCCACGGGTGCGTTCCACGCCGTCGTTCCCATGTCGAGGGAGATTCGCGCGCGCGGAACGCGCGGCACCACGACGATGTCCGGGAACGATAAAGCACGGCAAGCAAGTCGCTCGTGGGTTCGGCGGTCAGATGCCCCTCGTGTTAGCGGTTCGTATCAAATAGATTGCTAAACAACTCAGAGACCGACCTTTGGCCTATAACCCCAATCTGGGGGAGGGGAGTTAAGGGACACGGTTGATGCTGGAAAAAAGATCGGCCCGGGGAGAGGGGAGCTCCACCGGGCCACAAGGAGGGGATGATGCGGTGCTCTTGGACACCGCTACTGCTTTGTAAGGGGTACAAGCAGTGCAAACTAAAAGGAGGGGAGCCTTTCGCTTGCAGGGCCCATTATAGGGGCTCGGGTTGAAAAACGTATGGCGCAAGCGTGTTCGTCTTGTGCAGCGGCCGTGCATGGTCGGTGAATTGCACTCCCGCCCGGCAAGCCTGCCGCTCGCGGACGTACGGCCGCCGCTCGCGTGCCGGGGAAATTTCAGCTCGTGCGCGGATCCTTCGACTTCGGCGTTTCGATCGCTTGGCACCAAACGCGATCCGGCGCTTTTCGCCCTGCGGGCGGTCGACCGCCCCTCAAGCCGTCGAACGGCCTGGGCGCGAGAATGCGAAGCGGGTCTTCTGTCGAAAGGTGCCGGATTTCGCTCCTTCGACCGTGCGCCGTGCGACGTTTTCGGTATCATGGACGGTGCCGAAGGAAAGGATCCCTCATGTCCGACATAGCGCTGCGCTTTCATAAAGACATGCTCGTGCTGTCCGCCCCCATCGCCGCCGTGCTCGCGCGCCAAGGCGTCGACGTGACGCGCGATCTGGAGTACCTGAACCTCATCGAGCCCGAGGCCGTGCGCGACGCGCTGCGCCTCGAATCCATCGCAGGCGCCCAGTGCATCGTCGCCAACACGGAGGGCATCGCCCCCGCGCGGCTGGCGCACCACGGCATGGAGGATCGTGCGGAAGAGCTGGCCCGCGCCGCGCTTGCGGCCGTGCAGGGGCTCAGGCCCCAGCACGTGCTGGCCGAGGTTGGTCCGTGCGGGCTGCCCCTCGACGGCTCCAGCGCGGCGTCGCTCAACGAGAACCGCAGCCAGTACGCCCGCGCCGTTCGCGTGTTCGAAGGTGGGACGTTCGACGCCTTCCTGTTCGGTGGGTTCGCGAACCCCGTCGACCTCAAATGCGCGCTCATGGGTGCGCGTCAGGCGAGCGATCGGCCCGTGTTCGCGTCGGTCGACGTGGACGGCGACGGCCTCATGCCCGATGGGCGCACGACCATCGAAGAGGCGGCGTCGCTCATGGGCGAGTTCGGCGCCTCCGTGGCGGGCTTCTCCTCGGGCGCTCCGGTCGAGCAGGTTGCGGCGCTGGTCGAGCGCGTTTGCGGTACGGTCGATCTGCCCGTGCTCGTGCAGCTTCGCATTGCCGAGCGCGCTCCGAGGCAGGGTGCTCCCACGCCGGAGAACCCCTACTACTGCCCCGACGTCATGGTGGAGGCCGCCGCGCGTCTGCGTGCGGCGGGCGCGCAGTTCCTGCGAGCGGCGGGCGACGCCACGCCGGCCTACACCGGTGCGCTGGCGGCGGCCACCGACGGCTTCGACGTCGTCGCGCCTCGCGACGCCCGGCCGGCCGAGGAAGACGAGCCCGACTTCGCCGAGCTGTTGGCCGCCGCGCGCAGCAAATCGTTGTTCTCGTCGCGCGAGGAAGGATAGGTTCCGCCATGCCCGCAACCGGATCGAACATCGAGCGCAGCCCGCACTACGGGGCGCTGCAGGACGTCGTGGACGGCCTGTTCGCCGGCACCTCAGCCGACGATACGGTGCGCCGCCTGGACGTGGTGATAGCCGCGGAGGCTGCCGATCTGCCTTCCGACCTCATGGAGGTGGTCCAGCTGCTGCCGCCGGGCTCCTACACGCGGCAGCGTCTGTGCGACCAAGTGAACTCCTCCATAGGCGGCCACGCCTGGGGCCAAGTGTACGGCACGGTGGAGTAGCCTCGCCCCCCGTCCCCCAACCTGTGAAATTCCTGTGACGGCCTTCGTGAATCACGAATGGAATCTAATTTGTAACAATTATCCCCCTTGTTTTCCGCGCCGCACCTCGGTACTATATGTCCACGCTAAAACGCGTCTCCACCACAACATGTTGTGGAAAAGGGGATAACAAGCGGTGGAAACTTTGGGTATAACTACAGCATAGCCACTGCTCGCAACCGAAAAACAACCAACGAAGACACGGCTCAACACACGCAGAGAGGACTCGCAGCATGGTCACCACCATCATCAAGCGCGACGGGCGCACGGCGGAATTCAACGAGGGCAAGATCGCCGAGGCGGTGGAGCGGGCGTTCCAGGCGTGCGGCGCCATGCAGGACCGCGCGGCTGCCGAGAGCATCGCGCAGCAGGTGGTGGAGAAGCTGGAGAGCGGCGCCATCGAGGGCGTGCCCACGGTCGAGGGCGTGCAGGACCTGGTGGAGGAGACGCTCATCGAGTCCGGTTTCGTGCAGACGGCCAAAGCCTACATCCTCTACCGCGCCGAGCGCAGCCGCTCGCGCGACGTGAACAGCCGCCTCATGCAAACGCTCAAGGACATCACGTTCTCGAAGGCGTCCGACTCCGACATGAAGCGCGAGAACGCCAACATCGACGCCGACACCGCCATGGGCACCATGCTCAAGTACGGCTCGGAGTCGGCCAAGCAGTTCTACGAGATGTGCGTCATCGAGCCGAAGTTCGCCCGCGCGCACCGCGAGGGCGACATCCACATCCACGACATGGACTTCTACACGCTCACCACCACGTGCTGCCAGATCGAGCTGAAGAAGCTGTTCAAGGGCGGCTTCTCCACGGGCCACGGCGTGCTGCGCGAGCCCAACGACATCGCCAGCTACGCGGCGCTCGCCTGCATCGCCATCCAGAGCAACCAGAACGACCAGCACGGCGGGCAGGCCATCTGCGACTTCGACTACGGTCTGGCCGAGGGCGTGAAGAAGACGTACCGCCGCCTGTACAAGAAGCACCTGGCCGAGGCGCTCGACCTGCTCACCGACATCGAAGACGGCCGCGCCTTCGCGCAGGACGTCCTCGCGCGCGTCGAGGAGCGCACCGGCGTGTGGGCCTCGCTCGCCCTGGACGAGGGTTTCGGCTCCGCCCTGCGCGCCGAGCTGTCCGAGGCGGGCGTCGAGGAGGCCGTGATCGACCGCGCGCTGGCCTACACCGCCAAGAACGCCACCGCCGACACCGACCGCACGACGTTCCAGGGCATGGAGGCGCTCGTCCACAACCTGAACACCATGCACTCGCGCGCCGGCGCGCAAACGCCGTTCAGCTCCATCAACTACGGCATGGACACGTCCCCCGAGGGCCGCATGGTGGTGAAGAACATGCTGCTGGCCACCGAGGAGGGCCTCGGCTCCGGCGAGACGCCCATCTTCCCCGTGCAGATCTTCCGCGTGAAGGAGGGCGTGAACTACAACCCCGGCGACCCGAACTACGACCTGTTCAAACTGGCCATGCACTGCTCGGCGAAGCGCCTGTTCCCCAACTTCAGCTTCATCGACGCGCCGTTCAACGCGCAGTACTACAAGGGCACGCCCGAGACGGAGATCGCCTACATGGGCTGCCGCACGCGCGTCATGGGCAACGTGTACGATCCCGACCGCGAGATCGCGCCCGGCCGCGGCAACCTGTCGTTCACGTCCATCAACCTGCCGCGATTGGCCATCCGCTCGAAGGGCGACCTCGACCTGTTCTTCGACCTGCTGGACGCGAAGCTGGCGCTTACGGTGGGGCAGCTGGACGAGCGCTTCGAGATCCAGGCACGCAAGAAGGTGTACAACGCGCCGTTCCTCATGGGGCAGGGCGTGTGGATCGACTCCGAGAAGCTGGCGCCCGGCGACGAGCAGCGCGAGGTGCTGAAGCACGGCACGCTGTCCGTGGGCTTCATAGGCTTGGCCGAGACGCTGGTGGCGCTCACGGGCAAGCACCACGGCGAGTCGCAGGCGTCGCAGAACCTGGGGCTCGAGATCATCGGCCACATGCGCGGCTACCTGGACAAGCTCTCGCAGGAGCGGGGGTTGAACTACGGCCTCATCGCCACGCCGGCGGAGGGCCTGTCGGGTCGCTTCGTGCGCATGGACCGCGAGCGCTACGGCTCCATCCCCGGCATCACCGACCGCGACTACTACACGAACGGCTTCCACGTGCCGGTGTACTACGACATCAGCGCGTTCGACAAGATCGAGATCGAGGCGCCGTACCACGCGCTCACGAACGCGGGCCACATCTCCTACGTCGAGCTCGACGGCGATCCCACGGGCAACCTCGAGGCGTTCGAGGCCGTCATCCGCCACATGAAGGAGAGCGGCATCGGCTACGGCTCGGTGAACCACCCGGTGGACCGCGACCCGGTGTGCGGCTACAACGGCATCATCGGCGACGTGTGCCCCAAGTGCGGCCGCACGGAGGAGGAGCACGGCATGGCCTTCGAGCGCATCCGCCGCATCACCGGCTACCTGGTGGGCACCCTCGACCGCTTCAACGACGCCAAGCGCGCCGAAGAGGCCGACCGGGTCAAGCACCAGATGTAGCAGGTTGAACGTGACCCTGCCCGACACCATCCGCTTGTACGGTACGGCTCCGGACTCCATCGTCGATGGGCCGGGGCTGCGCTTCGCCGTGTTCGTGCAGGGGTGCACGCACGGCTGTCCCGGCTGCCACAATCCCGACAGCCAGCCGGCGTGCGGCGGCGAGGTGCGGGCGCTCGACGACCTCGTGGCCGAGATCGCGGCCAACGGCCTCGTGCAGGGCGTGACCGTCTCGGGCGGCGAGCCCTTCGAGCAGGCCGCCGCCTGCGCCGAGTTGGCGCGTCGCGTGCGCGGGCTCGGGCTGAACGTGTGGACGTACACGGGCTACCGCTACGAGGACCTGGCCGCGCTCGCAAACCGCACGGCCGACGCCTGCGCCTCCGACGCAGCGTGCGATGCTGCGCACGACGTAACCGCAGCTTCCACCCGCCTCTCGCTGCCCTCGGTGGACCCGGCCGGAGCGGCGGCCCTGCTCGCCGCCACCGACGTGCTGGTGGACGGCCCCTTCGTGCAGGCGCTCCACTCCTTCGAGCTGGCGTGGCGCGGCTCGTCCAACCAACGGTTGATTGACGTTCCCGCGACCCGCGCCACCGGGCGCGTCGTTTTATGGGACACTCACGAGGATTTCCCCGAAAAACCGGCTTCTTGGTAAAGGGGCGCACGCCATGCGATGCGCCCGCGCGCAACATGGTAGGATAGCGGCATGGAACAACTCGAGCACTACATCGACGGCATCGTGCGCATCGACTGGCTGACCACGGCCCTCTCGGCCGTTGTCATCTTGGCGGTCACGGCCGTCGTCGCGCGCCTCACCGTCCGCTTCATGCGCAAGATGCTGCACTTCAACGAGGAGAAGAACCTGCCCTCCAGCTCCATCTTCGTGAACATCGCTCGCGGCGCCGTGTGGGTGCTGGGCGTGTGCATCATGCTGTCCACCTGCTTCAACGTGGACGTGAGTGCCGCCATCACTGCGCTCGGCATCGGTGGCATCGCCATCTCGCTCGGCTTCCAGGACACCATCGCCAACCTGATCGGCGGCCTGCAGGTCAGCCTGCTGCGCATCGTGAAGCCCGGCGACAACATCGAGGTGGGCTCGTCGTCCGGCGTGGTGAAGGACGTCACGTGGCGCCACACCACCATCAGGAACAGCAAAGGGGAAGAGGTCATCATCCCCAACTCCATCATCAACAAGACGGCGCTCACGCACCTGCCGCCCACGAACCAGGTGAGCCTGCCCATCGTGGTGGTCACGCCCGGCGAGCACCTGAACGACGTGGCCGCCGCCATCGAGCACGAGGCAGCCCGGGCGGCGGGCGAGGTGGCCAAGCTCACGAAAGAGCCGAAGCTGTCGTTCTCGGCCATCACCGACGGCGGCTACGTGGGCTCCATCACGTTCAAGGTGGCGGACAGCCGCACGAGCGCCCGCGCCGGCGATGCCGTGCTGCGGGCCGTCGCGCCGCTCACGCGGGCCGGTGCGCCCCAGACGGCCGAAAAGGTGCTCGAAGAGGCCGAGCGCGAAGCCCAAGAAGCGCACGCGGAGGCCGCCGCCAAGCCGAAGCCCAAGCCCAAAGCGAAGCCGAGCGGCAAGCAGGCCGCTTCCACGAGCCTGCGCAAGCGCATGGCGCGCATGTTCCACGCGAGCAAAGGGGGTCAGTCGTGAACGAGAGCCGACTCGAAGGTCCGGGACCGCTGCATCGATTGGACGGCGCGCTTTCCGCGTGCGGCTGGGCCACGCAGCTGGAGCTGTCATACGACCGCGCCCGCATCAAGGCGCCGCGCTGGCGCATCAAGGAATGGGATTACTACCTGGTGAACGACGGGGCCTACGCCGTGGCGCTCACGCTGGGCGACTTGGGCTACCTCGGGCTCATCTCGGCGTCGGTCGTCGACTTCGAGCAGGCGGCCTTCAAGACCACGAGCGTCATCACGCCGTTTCCGCTCGGTCGCTTCCGCCTTCCCTCTACGTCGAAGGAGGGCGTGTCGAAGTTCGAGAACGGCCGCGTGGCGTTGCGCTTCGAGGCGGCAGACCGCGAGCGTCGCCTGCACGCGCAGTTCGTGAACTTCGACGGCAACGACGACCTCGTGTTCGACGCCGTGCTCTCCGACGAGCCGCAGGACACCATGGTCATCGCCACGCCGTGGGCGGAGGATCCGCTCGCGTTCTACTACAACCAGAAGATCGTGGCCATGCGCGCTCGCGGCAGCTTCAAGAAGGGGCTGCTCGTGCACGGGTTCGCCCCCGACGACTCGTTCGGTCTGCTCGATTGGGGGCGCGGCGTGTGGACGCGCGACAACACGTGGTACTGGGGCGTGGCGCAGGGCTGGCAGGACGGGCGCGGCGGCTCGCAGCCGGGCTCGCACCGCTTCGGGCTGAACCTGGGCTACGGCTTCGGCGACACGTCGGCCGCCTCCGAGAACATGGCGTTCGTGGACGGCGTGGCGCACAAGCTGCACCGCGTGGACTTCGGCGTGCCCGAGAAGCCGGCCGCGTCCGACGCGCGCAGCGTGGCCGACCGCTACGATTTGCTGGCGCCATGGCACGTCACCGACGACGAGGGCCGCGTCGACCTCGCGTTCACGCCGCTGCTCGACCGGGTGGACTGCATCAACGCCCTTGTCGTGCGCACCGACCAGCACCAGGTGTTCGGCCGCTTCGACGGCACCGTCGTCCTCGACGACGGCACGCCCTTCGAGGTGGCGAACCTGCAAGGCTCCGCCGAAGTCGTCCACAACGTGTACTGACGCTTCGACAAGGGGCTGCCCCTTTCAGAGCAGGTAATTCCCCGTAGGGGCGATCTCCAGATCGCCCGGCGCACAGGACTCCCCAAGGGAAAAACAATGCGGCGAGCGCACGGTGCGCTCGCCGCATGATCTCGATCTTCGCAAACCGCTTGCACCGGGCGGGCAGCAGCCCGCCCCTACGGGGACAACCGTGCTCGTAGCGCGAAGGAGGCTCTACAGCCCTTCCGCCTCGAAGCGCTTCTTCAGCGCCTCCTGGTGGATGCTGTACTGCAGCGCCATCTCCTTGGCCACGCGACCGCTCTTCACCAGGTCGAACAGGCTCTGGTCCATCGTGCGCATGCCCTCGGCCCCTCCGGCGGCCAGCACGCTGTCTATCTGGTGCGTCTTCTCCTCGCGGATGAGGTTGCGGATGGCCGTGTTCGTGACCATGATCTCGAAGGCGGGCACCACGCCGCCGTCCACCGTGGGCACGAGCTGCTGGGACACGATGGCCTCCAGCACCATGGACAGCTGCATGCGGATTTGGCGTTGCTGCGAGGCGGGGAAGGCGTCGATGATGCGGTCGACCGTGCCGGCCGCACCCGTGGTGTGCAGCGTGCTGAACAGCAGCTGCGCCATCTCGGCGGCGGTGACGGCCGTGCCGATGGTCTCGTAGTCGCGCATCTCGCCCAACAGGATCACGTCGGGGCTCTCGCGCATGGCCGAGCGCAGCGCCTCGCCGTACGTGGCGATGTCGGTGGGCACCTCGCGCTGCGTGACGATGCAGCTGCCGTGCCGGTGCACGTACTCGATGGGGTCCTCCATGGTGATGATGTGCCCCGACCGCTCGTGGTTCAGCTTGTCGATGATGCAGGCCAACGTGGTGGACTTGCCCGCGCCCGCTGGGCCCGTGACCAGCACTAGGCCCTTCTGCAGCTTGGCCAGACGCAGCACCTCGTCGGGGATGTGGAAGTCGGCCGGGTTCGGCAGGCCGAATGGAATGACGCGGATGACGGCGCCGAACGACCCGCGCTGGCGGAACACGTTCGCGCGGAAGCGCCCGATGCCCGAGATGGCGAACGAGAAGTCGTCGTCGTGGTTGCCGTTGTCCACGAAACGCTGCATGTCGCGGCCGCTCACCTCGTAGATGGCGCGCACGAACGTCTCGGTGTCGTCGGGCATGAGCGGTGCCGAGTCCAGGCGGATCTGCCGCCCGCTCACCTCGTAGGACAGCGGCAGGCCCGCAATGATGAAGATGTCGGACGCCTTCGCATCGACCATCTCGCGCAGCAGCTCTTCAAGTTTCATCTCATCGCTCCTATCGTGTTTGCGCAGCGCCCGACCACAGCGTTTCGCCTGCGCCGTTCTCCGTCCACAGCGTCGTTGCCTTCCAAGCCTTCACCACGTACGTCGCGTCGGCCTGTATGTCCAGCTCGACGGCGAGCGTGCGCCCGCTGTCGGCAGTGAATTCCGCGCGCACCGTCGCCCCGTCGAGCTCCGCGTTCGCCGGTAGCACCTTGTCGACGGCCGCGAGCGCCGCGTTCAAGCCGCCGCCCGCCGCGCGCACGGGCGCGAGCGCCGCGTCCACGTCGGCCGTGAACTCCTGGGCGGCCCGTTCGTTGGCGTAGGTGTCGGCGGTGAAGTCCGCCTGCCGCTCGGCGGCCGCGTACGTGGCCTGCGCCGTCGTCACCGAAAGCACGGCCATGACGGCCAGGCACAAGATGATGACGAGGGCGAACAGGCTGATGGGGCCTATGCGCACCGATCCTCGACCGCGCGTGCTCATGCTCCTTCGCCTCCTTCGGCCGCGGTGCCGGTCGGCGAAGCCGAAGCCGCGCCCGCGCTACCGCCGCCCGCCGCCTTCGCCCCGCTCACGTAGCGGGCCGACTCCAGCCGGTACACCTCGGCGCCGTCGCAGGTCACCACGATGTCGGCGCGATACATCGTGCCGCCCTGCGTTCGCTCGGGCGTCACCTCGCACGTCACGACGTAGGCGCCCTCGGCACCGGCCGCCTGGGCCAGCTCGTTGCCCGCATCGTCGAACGCGGTGCTCGTCGACCCCGCCTGCGGCGTTGCGGCGAACTCCTCCGCCGCGTTCGACGCCAGCAGCACGGCTTGCGTCAGCTGGCGCTCTTCCGCACCGCGGACGTGCGCCGCGCCGAACAGCTGCATGAACACCGCGAGCGCGAACGCCAGAAACGCCAGCAGCACGAGGGCCTCCACCACGAACGCCGTTCCGTGCCAGGTGGTGTCGGTGCCTCTGCGGGCTGCGAGCAGGGTTTCCGTGCGCTTCTTCGCCATGCTAGGCACCTCCCCTCACGCTGCGCAGCGCCACTTGCACGCTGCCGTCGTCCGTCTCCACGGTGAGCAGCCCGTTCTCGTACGAGAACGCGAAGCGCTGCGACGCCACGATGGGGGAGGCCTTCTCCGGCGTGTAGGCCGCGTCGGCCAGCGCGTACTCTTCCACGATGGATCCCTGGTAGGCGTAGATGCGCGTTTCGAACGTGCCGTTGTCAAGGCGCTCGGTCAGCACGAGCGAGCGGCCCTCGGGGCCCTGGCCCGCGCCCACCGCGTCCACGGCGTCGGCCGCGCGCACGCTGTTCGCGATGAGGCCCGTGGCGAGCCGCGACGTGTCGGCCTGCTCGCGCACGTCAACGAGCGCGCGGTACAGCCCCGTGCCCGCCATGATGGCTATGAGCAACGCTACGATGAACAGGGCGAACAGCAGCACGGTGAACAGCCGGCCGAAGTTCTGGCCGCCTTCGTCGCGCTGGGCGATCCCTCTGCTCGTCAAAGCCTCCATAACGGAATCCTCGTCCTGCCCGGAAGGGCGCTCGCCCGTCATCGCGGCACCACCACGACGCTCGGCATGATGTTCTCGGCGAACACCTCGTAGGTGATCACGTAGTCGCTGCGGTTCACCCGCAGGCCGTACTCGTCTTCCAGGTGCTCGAGCGAGGAGGGGTAGGAGCCCTCTATGGCGCAGCACTGCTTCGCGCTGTCCAAGATGGCGTTGCGCACGGACACGGCGCCCTGCTCGCGCAGGTTCTGGTTGACGGCCCCCGCCGCGAACCAGCCGCCCACGACGAGCGCCACCGCCAGCACGAACACGACGAGCTTCGTGCCGCGCCTGCGCTTACGTTGTTCTGTCGAACGCTCGTGGTACATGCGCTCCGCCTTAGCCTATCGATCCCATGATGCCGATGAGCGGCAGCATGACCGACACGAGCGTGGCCCCCACGGCCACGGTGAGGAACGCGGCCAGCGCCGGCTCCACGCCGTCGACCAGGCGGTCCATCTTCACGATGGCGTCATCGAAGAACGTGAGCGACAGCCGCCCCAGCACGTCTTCCACGCTGCCCGAGCGAGCGCCGATGGTGAGCATGCGCGCGTACACGGGCTCGAACACGCCGCTGTCGGACACGGCCTGCGCCAGGCTCTTCGGCGCCGACAAGTCGAGCATGGCCTCGCGGGCCCCTTCGAGCTGCCGCTTGAGGGAGCGGTGGTCCACCATGGACACGGCCTCCTTCATGGCCGTGTCGGTGTCGATGCCCGAGGCCACGTAGGTGGCCAGCGCCGACGTGAAGCGGCTCAGGGCCAGTTGGTACATGGTGTTGCGCGTGAACGGCAGCTTCTCGGCCAGGCGCATCATGCTGCGGCGCCCGCCCTCGCTGCGCATGGCCACGGCCATGACGAGCACGAGCACCGTGCACACGAGCGTGATGGCCAGGGCCACCCAGCCGATGCCGATGGACGCGCCCACCGTGTTGAACGACCCGGCCGCTAGGCTGCCCGACAGGCTCTCGTACACGTTCACGAACACGGGCAGGATCACGGCCACGGTGAAGGCCAAGATAACCGACATGACGCACAGCAGGGCGGCGGGGTAGACGATGCTCGAGCGCATCTTCGCGAACAGGCGGCCCTCCTCATCGTAGTACACGGCCAGCGTGCGCAGCGTGGGCTCGAGGCGTCCCGACACCTCGCCCACGCCCACCATGTCCACCATGTGGCGCGGGAAACAGCCCGAGTCCTCGAGCGCGCTCGCCAACGTCTCGCCGCCGATGAGCCGCGCGTACACGGCGTCGCAGGCCCGCTTGAACGCGCCGTCCTCCATGTTGTCGCCCAGCAGGCTCACCGCTTCGTCGGTCTGGATGCCGGCGGCCAGCATGATGGCGACGCTTTCGCAGAACGCGCTTACGGCGCTGCTCTCGAGCACGGTAGTGGCCATTCTCATTCGCTCCTTGTCCGTTTTAGCGCTTTCGTCATATCGTCTTCGATCCGCACTCAGTACGTGTACCGATCAGTGTATTCCTTCGCGTCGCCCACGTACTTCTCCGAGGCCCCGGCGGCGGCGAATGTCAGGTCGATGCGCGTCCACGTGTCGGCCTCGACGCTAACTTGGACGCTTTTCCAGCTTCCATCAAGATATACCAAATTCCACGCATGGTAAATATTATCTGGGGAAACGTACCCGGTGATGATCTTCGTGGGAATTCCTTGACTGCGCAGCATGGCGGCGCCCAAGCTCACGTAGTCGAAGCAGATGCCGGTTCCCTCGGCCATAGTGGCGTCCGGGCTGGGCACATAGCCCGTCGCGTCGGCCAGCCGTTCGGCCTTCGCGGTGTCGTAGGTTATGTTCTGGGAGATCCACGTGTATATGTTGCGCAACACGTCGCCTTCGTTCTGGGCGTCGGCGGAGAGCTCGTTAGCCTTCGCCACGCACACGCTGTCCGCGTCGTAGTCGCAGTAGACGTTGGGGCGCAGGAACGGCTCGAACTCGCTGTCGAGGGTCACGTCGATGGACACGCTGTTGATGGAAACGTAGCGATCGCCGCCCGTGTTCTGCATGACCTCCACGTCGTAGGAGCCGTCGCCCAAGGTGAGGGGCGCCGCGATGGGCGTGCCGTCGCCGGGCAGGTCGTAGTTGCGCTGTATGTCGTCTTTGGTGATCAGGAGCTTCATGCGGCTGGTGTTCTGGGCCGAAGCCGTCACGTAGCCGAGCGACGCGTTCGAGACGTCTATCAGGCTGTCGTGGTCGGCCGCGGCGGCGTCGGCGTTGAAGGGGGACGTGGCCAGGGGCGGCCGCTCGAAGGCGGGGCCGCTTGTGGAGCCGCTCGCGGAGGCGCCGGTGTCGCCGGATGCCGTGCCGCCGTCCGATCCGCCGCACCCTGCGAGTGCAATCAGCGCGAGGGCCAGCGCGGCCGCGAGCGCGACGGCAGAGGCGCGGCGCGCGGCCGTCGCCAGACGGGCTCTGCGTGCGCCGAAGCGTTCCACGGACGGTCCTTCTGTCGGGTTCTGTCGAGGCGCCGCCCCTGCGGGCGGGCCGTCGGCTTTCGCTCATTATAGCGTGTCCAAAACCATGTCCCTTTGCGCGTTTCGCACGTCCACAATGTCATCCCGAGCCGGCGGGGCGGGTTCCTTCCCGCGTCGTTCGAAGCGGGGAGGGAGGACCCCTCCTCGGGCCGTCCCGGCGGGCGCTTTCTGCCCCGTGTTCTCCGAACGGGGGCCGAAAGCCGCATCGGAGGGACTTCCTCGCTTTCTGCGAAGGCGAGCGGGGAAATTCGCAGCGCAACGAACGGATGCTTTTCCGGCACGAACGAGCGGGCGAGCCAGTGATCGACCGATTGGCATTCAACTTTTAGGTTGAAAGAAAAAAGCAACGTTGACGTGGCCTTCACGATTGCCATGCAGCCTGTCAGCACTTATGGAAAATCAAGTGAAAACAAGGTAAAACAGTTGATTGAGCAACCCCGGTCATTCGAAATGCGACCGTGATTGTGCTAAAATACAAATTGGATTGAACCCTGCTTCTATTGCAGGGCTCGGTCTACCACGCCACGAACGCACGCTAGCATGCCAGACAACGTATGAGCGAATCTATTGCGAGTACCCAAGAGGGTGGGTGCCGCCGCATAGGCGCACCCTAGAGGATTCGGTGATACGTATGAGCATGTTCGATAAACTTTGCGACGCGAAGAACACGTTCGAGGGCAAGGCGCTGGCCGTCTTCATGGCCGTGGTGATGGCGTTCTCCCTGAGCAACCTCACGTCGTTCGCGAACGCGACGGAGGGGGACTCGTCGTCCGAGGCCCCCGCGGCGCAGGGCGCGCCGGGCGACGCCGCCGGCAACGAGGCCACCGAATCCGCCCAAGCGGGCGACCCCGAGACGGCCGCGCCGGCCGAGACGCCGGCCGCACCCGTCCAAGGCGAGACGACCGCGCCCTCCGTCCAGTCGCCCGCGCCCTCGGCCGACCTGCCCGTCGCCGAGCCCGGCGTGGCCGTAGTCAGCCTGGACTTCGAGCACGCGTACGTCAAGTACCTGGACCAGGACCTCAAGGCGCCCCTCGCGTCCTTCAACGCGCCTTTGAACAAGGAGCTCGCGTTCACGGCCCACGCCGACACGGGCTATGAAATCGACAAGGTGAAGGCCGTCGTCAACGGTGCCGAGACCGAGCTGGCCGCCGACGAGCAGACCGGTGAGTACAAGGTCCCCGCCGACCTCGTGACCAGCAACCTCACCATCCAAGTGGAAGCCAAGGCCGCGGAAGCCGAATCCCCCGCGCCCGAGGACTCCTCCGCCACCCCCATAACCTCCGATACGAAGATCGAGGCCGGCGACACTGCCGGCAACGATGTCGACAACGCCGTCGAGGACGAGGACGTCGTCAAGGTCGAGGCCGACGTGAGCAATCCCGCGTTCGAGGGCTATGCGTACGTGGGCGATGTCGTGGTTAAGGTGACCGCCGGCAAGGGCGTGTTGCCGGAGGGCACCACGGTGCAGGCCGCTCCGGTCGAGCGTCAGGACGTCGTCGACGCCGTAGCCGAGAAGATCGAGAACCAGGGCAAGACCCTCGAGAGCGCGACGGCCATCGACGTGACCCTGCTCGACAAGGACGGCAACGAGATCCAGCCCAACGGTGCCGTGAACGTGTGCTTCTTCGACACCAACGTCGAAGGCGAAGAGGTAGGCGTCTACCGCGTGTCCGACGATGCCGCAACGGTCGAGACCATCGGCACTCGCCAAGCCGACACCGCCGTGCAAAGCTTCGATGTGGACCACTTCACGATTTACGTGGTGGGTGGCAGCAAAAACGACACCAATGGCGACGGTAGCATGAACAGCAAGGCTAATCGCTACGAAGCAAAGCCCGGCGATACGGTCGAGCTTAAGAATGATAGCTGGAAGGGTCGAAATTATGGATGGACGATTATCGATGGGGCTAGCAGTGCAGAAATAGTCTCCGAAGGCGAAGATCCTTCCGATTCGTATCTGCCTATTGCATCTGTGAAGATCAACTCTAATGCGAAAGCTGGTTCATCCGTAGTTGTCCGGTATGCGCACGATCTGTATCCGGATTCGAATAAACCGCAATATTTTTACATCACGGTCGTAACAGAAGGTTTCGCCGTCGACTTCGACCTCAACGGCGGCAGTGGAATCATCAACACGATGTATGGTGACCAGAACAAGGGCATCGAGCTTCCCGATGGCAGCGATATCGTCGCTCCTGCCGGCAAGCGTTTCGTTGGCTGGTCTGATAATAAGAAGGCGAAGGATCCGAAGTACAACGCCGGTGATTTGTACAAGCCTAGTAAAAACACGACGCTCTACGCCGTGTATGCTGACAAGATTCCCGTGCCTGCGACAGCTATTCAAATAGCTGGCGAAGACTCGATTGGCGTAGGAAAAACCACGAAGCTGGAGGCGTCGCTCATTCCAGCGACGACAACCGACACTGTAACATGGGCGTCCAGCGACTCATCTGTCGCCACCGTTGACAAGAACGGAGTTGTTAGCGGGAAGAGCGTCGGTTCGGTTACGATCACGGCGAAGGCGGGTGGCGTTTCCGCGGAAAAGACTTTGTCCGTCGAGCATAAGCATACCATTACATATGTACCCGGAAAGGGATCGGGCACCATCGCCGACCAGGTGGTCACTGACGGAGATTCCGTAACGCTGAGCGATGGGGCAGGGTTCACGCTTGAGTCAAATCGGCTGGTTGGCTGGAGGGATCAAGATTGGACCACCTATGCGCTTGGCGAAACCATTACGCCTGCCGGTGACCTTACGCTCACGGCTATGTGGAATCAGGTTTACACAGTTACCTTCGATCCCAATGGCGCGCAGGGGACGTCATACGTTCTTGAGTCGACGAGCAGCACCATAACGCTTCCGACTCCCGATGCCTGCGATTTCACGTACCCAGGACATACGTTTGTGGGTTGGTCCACCGATAAGTCTGGTGGGGGTTCGAACTATGTCGCAGATATCCAGAACACTATCAAAAGCGGTATGACCTACTATGCCATCTGGGTTGATAATAGTGCGGCAAAGGATCAAGTCGCCTACTTCTATGTGCGCACTACGGGAGGCCAAGATGGTATCAAGCCCGAGCCTGCTGGTTATCCCGCCAACGGGTATTATCCGAAAAACGGAGAAGAAGGCAATGTTAATATCAACGGTGTATGGTATAACAACTCCGGAAAGATAAAACAAGCTGTTGCCATCAACAACAATGAACTCGTTGCGTCCAACATCGCTTCCGAACCTCGCGACATGGCTTCGATCGTGCGGGCCCAGGGCGGTTCTTTCGACCCCGCTACGCAAAAGATCGTTTGGTATGTAATTAAGCATCAGAATAACGGTACGTGGCATGTAGACGGCGTTATCTGGGATAAGGGTAAATATTCGGTTACCTATCACTCAAATGGCGGCGAGGTCACGGCTGTTCCCAGCGCCAAGCAATACGCGGAAGACTCTCAAGTCAAGGTCGAATTCGACCCGTCTCCCACAAGGACCGGTTATAAGTTCGTCGGCTGGGATACCGACGCCGGTGCAGATCCTAATAATGTTATGTATCCAGTAGGGTCTTCACCGAGCTTTAAGATGGGCGCAAGCAACGTTGATTTGTACGCCATCTGGGCTCCAAACCTTTATACGGTAAGTTACGTCGACGGCGTCGATAACGAAGTTGTTTTCCCCGACGATGTGCACGCCCAGTGCGCATACGAAAGCGACACCCCCGATTTCAGCGACGGTACTCCGCAGCGTCTTGGTTACAAATTTGCCGGATGGGAGCCCACGGTCTCCAAAACTGTTCTCGGAGACGCAACATACGCTGCGGTATGGCAAGCAGTGAACAGCAGCTATACCGTTCATTGGATCGACATTGACACTAATGAGCCCATAAAACCCGATGACGTTCGATCTGCAAACACAGACACACCCGTAGCTGTTAAAGCCGCAGACAAGATTATCCCAGGCTATGAGTACGTGGCTGAGGGATCGGTAACTTCCGGAACCGTGGCGGCAGATGGGTCGCTGGCGCTTACCTTGAATTTCAAGAAAGCGCAGGTTCCTTATACGGTTCACTATTATTTGGAAGGAACGGAGACACCTCTCGCTGGCGATACTCTTGGCAAGGGGATCTATGGAACTACGGTAGAAGTTTCGGCTCAGTCCATACCGGGTTATACGGTCGTAGGACCAGCTACGCAGCTTTTGCCTCTGTTGGAGCCGAAGAATAACGAAACTATCTTCTACTACAGTGCCGACGCCGCCTCGATCGTGTTCGAGGAGAACGGCGGCTCCGAGGTCGCCGACCTGGCCGGCAGGACCGGCGAGGCCCTCGCCTCCACGGCGATGCCGACCACGACCCGCGCCGGCTACACGTTCGCGGGCTGGTACGACAACGCGCAGCTCTCCGGTCCCGAGGCTACGGCCCTGCCCGCCGCCTACCCGGCTGGCACCACGACCTACTGGGCCAAGTGGACGGCCAACCCCTACGCCTACACCGTCAAGTACGTCGACGAGGCCGGCAAGTCCATCGCCGACTCCGTGGCCGGCGAGGCCGCCTTCGGCAGCACCGTCAAGGCCGCCGACTACAACACCAAGGCCATCGACGGCTACACCTACAAGTCCGACACCGGCGACCTGGTGATGGGCCTGGACAACAACGTCATGACCGTGACCTACACGGCCAACCCCTACGCCTACACCGTCAAGTACGTCGACGAGGCCGGCAAGTCCATCGCCGACTCCGTGGCCGGCGAGGCCGCCTTCGGCAGCACCGTCAAGGCCGCCGACTACAACACCAAGGCCATCGACGGCTACACCTACAAGTCCGACACCGGCGACCTGGTGATGGGCCTGGACAACAACGTCATGACCGTGACCTACACGGCTGATTTCTCCGACCTCACCGCTACCGGCTTCGAAGTCACCTACGACGGCGGCACGCACAACGTCCAAGTTGGCGGTACCATCCTGCCGACCGACACCGTCGAGTACTGGGTCGGCAACACGAAGCTTCCCGCTAACGAGTTCGTTAATGTGGCCGACTCCGCTGAAGTGACGGTCAAGGTTATTCGCGGCGAGCAGACGTGGACGAGCGATCCGGTTACGGCGAAGATCAATCCGGCCAGCGTCGCTATCGTCGTCAACAGCGACACCAAGGTTTACGGTGCCGTCGATCCGACCTTCTCTGGCACGGTGTCCGGGTTGGTTGCTAACGGCGACCTGGGCGAGATAACCTACGGGCGTCTCGCAGCCGACGCTAACAAGGAGAACGTGGACGATGACATCACGTTGACCGCTTCTTACACGGACAACGGCAACTACGACGTAACCGTGACGAACGGCAAACTCACCATCACGCCTTCCGATGAGAACGCCATCGTCGCCACGGGCATCACCAAGACCTACGACGGCCAGGTTGCGTCCATCGTCGCGAACGCTGCCCAGCCCAATTCCACCATCGAGTACTCTGTCGACGGGCAGAACTGGACAACCAACAACCCGACGTTCACCGACGTGGGAACCTACACTGTGCAGGCGAGGGCGATAAACCCGAATTTCGCGCAGGTGATCGCTTCCGCCGACGTGGTCGTTAGCCCCGCCACTATCACGGCTACGGCAAACAACCAGACGAAGGTTGCCGGCACGGCCGATCCCGAGCTGACGTACGCCTTCTCTGGCGTGGTGAACAACGAGGTCGCACGCTTCATGGGCGGCTTGCAGCGCGAGACGGGCGAGGACGTGGGCTCCTACGCCATCAACCAAGGCGACCTTGCCCTGGTCGACAACGGAGACTTCCGCGCGTCCAACTACACGCTCGAGTTCGTTCCCGGCACGCTCGTCGTCACGGCCGCGCTCATCCCGGTGACGCCGCCTACGCCACCGACGCCGACGCCCGCACCGACGCCGACGCCGGGCACGCCGCCTGCGGACGATCCGCTGGCTCCGATTGTCGCGCCCATCGCCGAGGTTCTGGCCGATGCGGTCACGCCGCTCGCCGGTCCGCAGGAAGAGACGATCTCCGATAACGACAACCCGCTCGCGGGCTACGACCGGGTGAACTGCTGGGTGCACTACTACCTCATCTTGGGCATCATCGTCACCGTGATCTACGGCGGAGGCGTGCTCGTGCGGCGCATCAACTTCACGCGCAAGCTCAAGGGCTACGAGGACGACGTGCTCGGCGTGGAAGACGAGACCGCAACCGCAACGGCCGCCGCGCCCATGGCGACGGAAGGCAAGGAGGCCTAGCATGAAGAAGAGCAACTGGATCATCCTGGCGGTCCTGGCCGTCGCCGCGGGCTTCTTCCTGTGGCTGTGGTATTATCTGGGCTTCAACTTCGTCGACGACCCGTTCGACCTAGTGCTCGCCATCGTGTGGTGGGCCGTGGTCGTGGTCCTGGTCATAGGGATCCATACGACGGAGAAAAAGCGCCAGCAGCGCGTGCGCACGGTGTTCGTGGGCGACGGCGCGGTCTTCAACAGCGAGAAGGGCCTCATGAGCTTCGAGGGCGCCGAGCCCGTGCGGGACGTCGTCGCCTCCATCCTGGAGAACCTGAAGTACGGCTTCGCCCGCGAGGACCTTCCCGAGCGGGACGAGTTCGACGCGAGGTATTTCATCCGCACCAAGGAGTTCGACCTGGAGAAGAAAGGCGGGGCTCAGGCGGAAGAAGCCCCGCTGCCGGCCGATCCCGCCCAGCCGTCCGGTTCCGCCGACGCCTCCGAGCCCAAGAAATGGACGGGCGAGGTCGTGGTGGTGGAGACGAAGGAGGAGCGGCCTTTCGACACTCCCGAGGAGCTTGCAGCCATCTTAGCCTCGCTCGACCAGAAGGCGGCCTAGCACTACAAAGCATCGAACGCACAGCACTACGACAAACAAGCGGCCCTCCCGAGAAACCTCGGGAGGGCCGCTTCGCTTCGCGTAGCCGATATGACGGTGCGGGTCGCTAGTCGTCGACGCCGATGATGACCGACGACGCCTTGACGATGGCGTAGGCCTCCTTGCCCACTTCCAACTTAAGCTCCTTGAGCGACCCCATGGAGATCGTCGACGTGATGAGCTGCCCGCCTTCCAGCTCCATGATCACGATGGCGTTGACAGCTCCCGGATGAATGGCCGTGACGGTGCCCTTCAGCGTGTTGCGTGCGGAAAGCTTCATTGAATCAATGCACCCCTTTCGGTGTACCCCTTGGTCTACCTCGTCCTCTCTATTGTAGCGCCCCTTTCCCTATCGTAAGGCCAGAACCGCCACAAGGTGGCGTTTCCCAGCGCCTTCTCGAGACTTTACCAAGATTTGACCGGTCTTAGACAGTCGCTTGATACGCGGTCTTCATCATGGATAGGGCAGTGCGCTTCGTCTTCGGCGGCAGCGCGCAAAGCAGATATATATGCGCCTGCAGGGCGCCAAGGAAAGGAAGAGCATGAAGAAGCGTTTGGTTATGGTTGCGATGGGGGCCTTGCTCGCGCTGGGCCTGTTCGGCATCGTGGGCTGCTCGGGCGGAAACGGCGGCGACGGCGGATCCTCCTCTAACGGCGATGCGGCGAAGGCCACGTCTCCGTCCGGCGAGGTTTCGGTTTACTCGCGCGAGGACGGCTCCGGAACGCGCGGCGCGTTCATCGAGCTGTTCGGCATCGAGGAGAAGGACGCGAACGGCGAGAAGGTCGACATGACCACTCCTACGGCCGCCATCACGAACTCCACGTCGGTCATGATGACGTCGGTGGCCGGCGACGCGAGCGGCATCGGCTACATCTCGCTCGGCTCGCTGAACGAGACGGTGAAGGCCGTGAAGATCGACGGCGCCGAGGCGACCACCGCCAACGTGAAGAGCGGCGACTACAAGATCGCCCGCCCGTTCAACATCGTGACGAAGGACGGTCTGTCCGACGTGGCCCAGGACTTCGTCGATTTCATCATGAGCGCTGACGGCCAGAAGGTCGTCGGCGACGAGAAGTACATCCCGGTCGACGAGTCCGCCAAGGCCTACACCGCCTCCGGCAAGTCCGGCAAGGTCGTCATCGCCGGCTCCTCTTCCGTGACCCCCGTCATGGAGAAGCTGGCCGAGGCCTACAAGGCCCTCAACCCCAACGTCACCATCGAGGTGAACCAGTCCGACTCTACCACCGGCGTGAACATGGCCACGGAGGGCACCTGCGACATCGGCATGGCCTCCCGCGAGCTGAAGGACTCCGAGAAGTCCAGCGTGAAGGCCACGGTCATCGCCCAGGACGGCATCGCCGTTGTCGTGAACAAGGACGCTTCCGTCGACGAACTCACCTCCGACCAGGTGAAGGCCATCTACACCGGCGAAGTGACCACCTGGGAAGAGGCGCTGGCCTAATCGAGTTCCGCCGTTCTGGCGAACGGCGGACTGCTCGACGTTGCGAGGCGACGATGCACCCCGCCTCGCCCTTTTTTCGCTTGCCCTCACGTGCGAAGCACGCTCGGCCGCGAAACGGGGCGATTCGGGGCACCTCGCCGCCTCTCGCTGACATTGCCAGACCAAGGAGTTTTGAATGTCTCAACTTCACATCAAAGAAGGCATAGCGAGAGCGCTGTTCGTTGCCGCCGCGGGGATATCGATCCTCGCGGTGGCTCTCATCTGCGTCTTCCTTTTCGCGAACGGCGTGCCGGCCATCGCGGAAATCGGCCTTCCCGAGTTCCTCTTCGGCACCACGTGGCGCCCCGCCAACGACATCTACGGCATCTTCCCCATGATCGTGGGCAGCATCTACGTCACGGCGGGCGCCATCGTCGTGGGCGTGCCCACCGGGCTTCTGTGCGCCATCTTCCTGTCGCGGTTCGCCAGCGGCAAGGTGGCGGCGTTCCTCAAGCCGGGCGTCGAGCTTTTGGCGGGCATCCCCTCGGTCGTCTACGGCTTCTTCGGCCTCGTGATCATCGTGCCGTTCATCCGCGACACCATGCCCGGACGCGGCTTGTCGCTTCTAGCCGCCGCCGTGCTGCTGGGCATCATGATCCTGCCCACCATCATCACCGTGGCCCAGAGCGCGCTGGACGCCGTGCCCAAGAAGTACTACGAGGGCGCGCTGGCGCTGGGCGCCGACCACGAGCGCTCGGTGTTCCGCGTGGTCGTGCCCGCCGCCGTCTCCGGCATCATGGCGGGCATCGTGCTGGGCGTGGGCCGTGCCATCGGCGAGACCATGGCCGTCATCATGGTGGCCGGCAACCAGCCCATCATCCCCGAGAGCATCTTCGCGGGCGTGCGCACCATGACCGCCAACATCGTTCTGGAGATGGGTTACGCGGCCGACCTGCATCGCGGCGCGCTCGTGGCCACCGGCGTGGTGCTGTTCGTGTTCATCCTGCTCATCACCATGCTGTTCAACGTCATCAAGAAGCGGGGTGAGCTGAAGTAATGAGCGCGAAACTCACGATAGCCTTCGAGAGCGCCGGAGCCCCGGCAGCCGCCCCCGGCTCGGGGAACCGCATCGACTCGCTGTTCGAGGCGGTGGAGGAGCGCCACCGGAAGCGCCGCCGCGTCGTGTCGGCGCTGCTGCGCTCGGTGGTGTACCTGGGCGCGCTGCTCACCACGGTGGTGCTGCTGTTCCTGGTGGGTTACATCCTGGTCAACGGCGTGCCCTACCTCACGCCCTCCCTGTTCGAGTGGGAGTACAATTCCACGAACGTCTCGCTCATGCCCGCGCTGGTGAACACGCTCATCATGGCGGCGCTCTCGCTGGCCATGGCGGTGCCCGTCGGCGTGGGGTCGGCCATCTACCTGGTGGAGTACGCCAAGCGCGGCAGCAAGTTCGTGGCCGTCGTGCGCACCACCACCGAGACGCTGCAGGGTATCCCCTCCATCATCTACGGCCTGTTCGGCATGCTGTTCTTCGTGACGGCTCTGCACTGGAACCTGTCGCTTCTGGCGGGCGCCTGCACGCTGGCCATCATGGTGCTGCCGGTGGTCATGCGCACCACCGAGGAGGCGCTGCTGGCCGTGCCGGACTCCTACCGCGAGGGCGGCTTCGGCCTGGGCGCCGGGCGTTTGCGCACCGTGTTCCGCTGCGTGCTGCCCTCGGCCGTTCCCGGCATCCTGGGCGGCGTGATCTTGGCGCTCGGCCGCTGCGTGGGCGAGGTGGCCGCGCTCATCTTCACGGCTGGCTCCATCGCCCAGATCCCGAACTTCGCCGGCGAGGGCCTCGGGGCGCTGTTCGACTCCACCCGCACGCTGGCCGTGCACATGTACACGCTTGCCAGCGAGGGTCTGCACATCAACGAAACGTACGCGACGGCGGTGGTGCTGCTGGTCATGGTGGTTCTGCTGAACCTGCTGGCCACGTTCGCCGCGAAGAAGATGAACAAGGGAGGCTCCGATGCCTAACGCAACGCTTGAGAGAACCGCTTCGGCCGGGCACGCTCCGGCCACGTACATGCCGCATGCCCAAGGCCAGGCGGCCGACCGCCGGATGAAGGAGAAGGCTCCCGCCGACGCCCCCGCGAAGATGGGCGTGCGCGGCCTGGACCTGTACTACAAGGACTTCCAAGCCTTGAAGGGCATCAACCTGGAGTTCCCGAAGAACCAGGTGACGGCCCTCATCGGCCCGTCCGGCTGCGGCAAGTCCACGTTGTTGAAGAGCCTGAACCGCATGAACGACCTCGTGGAGGGCTGCCGCGTGGAAGGCGAGATCACGCTCGACGGCGAGGACGCCTACCGTTCCATCGACGTGAACAGCCTGCGCCGCCGCGTGGGCATGGTGTTCCAGCAGCCCAACCCGTTCCCCATGAGCGTGTACGACAACGTGGCGTTCGGGCCGCGCACCCACGGCATCAAGAACCGCGCCGACCTGGACGAGATCGTCGAGCAGAGCCTGCGCGACGCCGCCATCTGGGACGAGATGAAGGACCGTCTGAAGAAGAACGCGCTCGGCTTCTCCGGCGGCCAGCAGCAGCGCCTGTGCATCGCGCGCGCGTTGGCCGTGCGCCCCGAGGTGCTGCTCATGGACGAGGCCACGAGCGCGCTCGACCCCATCTCCACCGCGAAGATCGAGGACTTGGTGGGCGAGCTGAAGAGCAAGTACACCGTCATCATGGTCACGCACAACATGCTGCAGGCGCTGCGCGTGTCCGACAAGACCGCGTTCTTCCTGCTGGGCGAGATGGTGGAGGCCGGCGCCACCGACGACATCTTCACGGCCCCCGTCGACCCCCGCACCGCCGACTACGTGGCTGGTCGATTCGGGTAGGACGGAGCCGAAGGCATCCAGGTGTACGTGCAGAACGAAGACGTGTGGTTGACCCAAAAAGCCATGGCCACGCTGTTCGACTGCGGCAAGCAAAACATCAGCTTGCATCTGCGAACGGTTTTTTCTTCGGGCGAATTGACGGAAGAGGCAGTTGTCAAGGGTTTCTTGACAACTGCCTCCGATGGCAAGCAATACAGAACCAAGCACTACGATCTCGATGCGGTCATTTCGGTTGGGTATCGCATCAACACCCTGCGCGCGACGCAGTTTCGCCCATGGGCGACGCACGTGCTGAACGCGTTCGCCCGCCAAAGGGACTTTACGCAAATTTGACCCGTCCGGTGCTGCGGCTGCCCGCGCGCTGTTTTACAATGGGCCGAAACGGTCAAAGCATATCATGGGAGCCATCGCAGTGATCTATTACGTAGAAGACGACACCAACATCCGCGACCTGACGGTGTACGCGCTCAAGCAGGCCGGCTTCGAGGCGGCGGGCTTTCCCGCGGCGGGGGAGTTCTTCGCCGCCTGCAAGCGTCGGCTGCCCGAGCTTGTGCTGCTCGACATCATGCTGCCCGAAGTGGATGGGCTGGAAATTCTGCACCTGCTGCGCGAGGATCCCGCCACGAAGCACCTGCCCGTCATGATGCTCACGGCCAAAGGCACGGAGTTCGACACGGTGAGCGGGCTGGATGCCGGCGCCGACGACTACCTGGCCAAGCCCTTCGGCATGATGGAGCTGGTGAGCCGCGTGAACGCGCTCATGCGCCGCGCCGCCGCGCCGGCGGTGGCGGCCGATGACGAGTTCTCTTGCGGGCCCGTGTCGCTCACCGTGTCGTCGCACGACGTCACGGTGGACGGCGAGCCCGTCACGCTCACGCTCAAGGAGTTCGACCTGCTGCGCACGCTCATGCAGAACGAGGGCCATGTGCTCTCGCGTCGTCAGCTGCTGGAAGACGTGTGGGGCATGACGTACGTGGGCGAGACGCGCACCGTCGACGTGCACATCCAAACGCTGCGCCAAAAGCTGGCGGCGGCGGGCGCGGGCTCCGACGCGTACATCCAGACGGTGCGCGGCGTGGGCTACTGCGTCAAGCAGCCATGAGCCCCACCCATCTCCGCGTGAAAAGCCTGGCCGGGAAGATATTCACCGGCGTTCTGGCGTTCACCATGGGCGTCATTCTCGTGCTGGGCGTGGCCATGACCACCATCTACTACCTCTCCTACGAGCACGACGCGGAGGCCGAGCTGGCCGCGAGCGCGCAAGACGCCGCCGCCTACCTCAACGCGTCGCCCCCCGATGCGAACATCCCCGCACTCGAAGAGCAGTTCGCCGGCCTCACGCGCTACACGCTCATCGCGCCTGACGGCTGGGTGCTCTACGACAGCGCCGCCGACCCCGCCACCATGGAAAACCACGCCAGCCGTCCCGAGGTGCGCGAGGCGGGGGAGAACGGCCAGGCGGCCACCATGCGGTTCTCGGCCACGCTCGGCACCGACACGGTGTACGCGGCCGTGAAGCTGGACGACGGCAGCATCATCCGCCTGTCCGAGACGCGCCATTCGCTGCTGGCTTTTCTGGGCGACATGCTCGTGCCGCTGATCGTGGCCGTGTGCGTGGCTGCCGTGCTCGTGCTGGTGCTGTCCAAGGCGCTCACGAGCCGCATCATGAAGCCCATCGACGCGCTGAACTTCGCCGACCCGCTGGAGAACGAGATATACGAGGAGATGGACCCGCTGCTCATCCGCATCGACGAGCAGCAGCGGCGGCTGCTGCTGCAGAACCGCGAGCTGGCCGAGGCCGAGAACATGCGCCGCGACTTCTCCAGCAACGTGAGCCACGAGATGAAAACGCCCTTGCAGGTCATATCCGGTTACGCCGAGCTCATGAAGAACGACATGGTGCAGCCCGACGATCGGCAGAAGTTCGCCGCGCTCATCTACGAGGAGGCGCAGGCCATGCGCTCCCTCATCAACGACGTGCTCACCCTCTCGCGCCTGGACGAGTCCGCGTTCGGCGACGACCCCGTGCTCATCGACTTGCACGCCGTGGCCGGGCGCGTGGCGGGCCGCTTGGCCAGCTTCGCGGCCGAGCAGGGCGTGGAGGTTCGCGTGGAAGGCTCGGCGGCGCACATAGCCGGCAGCGAGACGCTGGCCGAGGAGATGCTCTACAACCTTATCGAGAACGGCATCCGCTACAACCACGAGGGCGGTTCGGTGGCGATGCTCGTGGGCCGGGAAACCAAGCCGTGCGTGCTGAGCGAGGGCGAGGACCCGGTGGAGTGCGTATGCGTTCGCGTGAGCGACACGGGCCCCGGCATCCCCGAAGAGCTGCGCGACAAGGTGTTCGAGCGCTTCTTCCGCGTGGACAAGAGCCGCTCGAAGGAGACGGGCGGCACGGGCCTGGGGCTGGCCATCGTGAAGCACGCCGTGCTCCACCACCACGGCACCATAAAAGTGGAGGGTGCCGAAGGAGAGGGCACTACGTTCGTGCTGCGGTTCCCTGCGGCGTAGGGCGGTGGCCGCGTGCGTTGAGGGCGTCCCTGCGTCGCAGGGCGACTGTCGCACTCGAGGAAACCGTCCCCTTCGGAGGGGCTTCGTCAAATCGCTCCTTGCGGCGGTGCAACGTGCCCGGCTTCCGTTTGAATTCCGTAAGATCCGCGCTCTATCCCCGCAAGGTTTCGGCAAGATCGCTCCGGTCGCCTTGCAAGAACCGTGCAAGGTTCTCACGGTTTTGCGCAGGGTCTTCCGACGGTTCCCGTGCAAGGTCGCGGAGCTATGCTTGTCGCGGGAAAAGAGAGGGGCGAATCCCGCCGAAAGCAAAACCGGCAGCGCCTGCTCTCTTGCATAGTGATAACTATTTTGTTATCATATGGGAGGCGAAGCAATGTATCGAGTGGAGTTTTACCAAGACGTGAACGGGCGGTCGGAGCTGCGAGACGCTTTGAGAGAACTGGAGTCCAGGAGCGCGGCCGACAAGGACGCGAGAACGACGTACCTGAGCATCCTCAAGGCTATCGCCGGTTTAGAAGAGTTCGGCACGAGGGTCGGCATGCCGAAGGTTCGCCATGTTAAGGGGGAGCTGTGGGAGCTGCGGCCGAAGGCCCAGCGAGTGTTTTTCTTCTATTGGAGGGACGACACGTTCGTTTTACTGCACTCCTACATGAAGAAGACGCAGAAAACCCCTCGACGCGAGATCATGAAAGCCGAACGCATCAAAAACGATTGGAAGGCGAGGCACGCCAATGAGTAAGCGCGACAAGGCGTACACGTTTCGGGACTATCTCAACGAAGCGGATCTTTCCGATGCCGAGCGTGAAGAGATCAGGCTCGATGTCGAACTGACGAGGAAGCTGATCGAGGCGCGCGAGGCGCGGGGGATGACGCAGCGCGACTTGGCGGAGGCGAGCGGGCTGAAGCAGCCGGCCATCGCCCGCATCGAGTCGATGCGCTCCGTGCCTCGCGTGGACACGCTGCTCAAGTTGCTGGTTCCGCTCGGCTATACGCTGAGCATCGTTCCGCTTCAAACCGACCGGGGCGAATAGGCCCAGGGCCTCGCCGGTTCGGCACGGGTTTCTTCGCGGGTTGTCTTGCATCGGCGCTCGCACGGACTTCGGAAAACGCCGAGGCGCCGTGCCCCTTGCGGTCGCACGACGCCTCTTCTGCGTTGCGTGAAGAGCCCCACCCCCGGCCAGAAGGATGAACCCACCTCAAAAGGTGGGTGCTCGCAGCCCGCTTCCTGGCTTTCGTATCAACGGATACGAATCTCCATTTCACGCGCTATCTTGAGCTCCCTCATGTTATAGCATCGGTCCATCGCAAAGTATGGCTTCGAGGGCAGGACCTGATTCAGAGTATACGTGCGTTTCGATCGAAGAAAAGTCTTGACATGTTATTTGTTGCGCCGTTTTCACAAACAGCGCACCTGCTAGGCGCTGTGTGCAGCCGAACGACCGTCCCGCTTGGCGACGAAGGCCCCTCTTGCTGCCATCTTGGCAATCCAGACGACGGTAATCTATGCAAACAGGCGTTCGCATGATATGATGGGCGCCATGGACACGCTATTCACCGAAATGGAAAACGAGCGCAAGTCGGAGGTCGCCCCTCTGGCGGTGCGCATGCGCCCGCGCTCGCTCGACGAGCTCGTGGGGCAGGACGAGGCCGTGGGCCCTGGAAGCTGGCTGCGCAACGCCATCGAGCAAGACCAGCTGAGCTCGGTCATCCTGTTCGGCCCGGCCGGCACGGGCAAGACGTCGCTCGCGCACATCGTGGCCGAAACCACGAAGGCCACGTTCGTGGAGGTGTCGGCCATCGGCGGCACGGTGTCGGACTTGCGCCGCGAGATCGACGCGGCCGAGAAGCGCCTCACCGCGTTCGGCCTGCGCACCATCCTGTTCGTGGACGAGATGCACCGCTTCAACCGCAGCCAGCAGGACGCCCTGCTCCATGCGGTGGAAGACCGCGTGCTCGTGCTGGTGGGCGCCACCACGGAGAACCCGTTCTTCGAGGTGAACTCGGCGCTCATCAGCCGCTCGCGCGTCGTGGAGCTGCACGGTCTCTCGGACGGCGACGTGGGCGAGCTCGTCGATCGCGCCGTGGCCGACGAGCGGGGTCTGGGCGGTCTCTACCGGTTGGACGCCAAGGCCCGCGACGCCATCGTGCTTCTGGCCGGCGGCGACGGGCGGGGCGCGCTCACCACGCTCGAGCTGGCCGCGGGCATGGTGGCGTCGGGCACGCGCAAGAAGCCCGCGAAAATCACGGAGGACAACGTGCGCGCCGCCGCGCCCCATCGCACGCTGCCCTACGACAAGAACAAGGACATGCACTACGACATCATCTCCGCGTTCATCAAGTCCATGCGCGGCAGCGATCCTGACGCGGCCTTGTACTGGCTCGCCCGCATGATCGACGGGGGCGAGGATCCGAAGTTCATCGCGCGCCGCATGTTCATCGCGGCTTCCGAGGACATTGGCAACGCCGATCCGAACGCGCTGCTCGTCGCCGAGGCCGCCTTCAAATCGGCCGAGGTCATCGGTTATCCCGAGTGCCGCATCAACCTGGCCCAGGCGGCCATCTACCTGGCGCTCGCGCCGAAGAGCAACGCGGCGGAGGCGGGCATCGACGCAGCGCTCGCCGAGGTTCGCAACGGCCCCGCCCGCTCCGTGCCCGACCATCTGCGCGATCGGCACCGCCCCGGTTCCGAGAACTACGGCCGGTACCTTTACCCGCACAGCTATCCGGGCGGCTGGGTCGACCAGCGCTACCTGCCCGACGGCCTGGATCGCGGGGCGTTCTACCACCCGAGCGACCGCGGTTGGGAGGCGTACCGCGCCGACGCCGCCGCACGCGACCGCTTCGACGCCGCGCCGCCCGCCGTGCGCCCATCGCGTGCGAAAGCCGCTTCCGACGAGGCCGCCGCGCCGCCGGACACGCACGGCGACAAGGAGCAAAACCCCACGTCGCGTTGAAAGTAACCGATCGGCTACCGCCTATGGAAGCCGGATGAAAACGTGAGCCGGCCTGTATAGAATCCGAGGTGGACATGATATAGTGAAAACTTCGGTAGCTCAGGAGGCGCCAACATGGATATCAGCGAAGTTATCAGCATAGCGTTGCCCATCGTCTACGTACTCGTGGGCGCGGCACTTATCTGGCTCGTCGTCGAGCTGGTTATGACCGTGCGCAGGACGCGCAAAACCGTCGAGCAGGTGCAGAAGCAGGTCGAACCCACGCTCGCCAGCGTCGAGCGCATCACGGCCTCGCTCGAGCCCGTGGCGGCCAAGGTCGACCCGCTCGTCGAGCGCGTGTCGCTCACCGTGGACGCCGCCAACCTCGAGATCATGCGCGTCGACCAGATCCTGGAAGACGTGAACGAGATCACCGACTCCGTGTCCTCGGCCGTCGATGCCGTCGACTCCGTGACGAGCGCTCCCATGGAGCTGGTGAACAACGTGACGAGCCGCGTGCGCAACGCGTTCAAGTCGAAGCGCGCAAGCGACGAGTCCGTGGCCTTGGGCCAGGAGAAAGCGGCCGAGGCGAAGGTGACCGACGCCGTGAAGAGCGTGGTCAAGGGTTCGGCCGCCGTAGCCGGCGCCGCCGTGAGCGACCAGCGCGAGCACATGGCCGAGCAGCGCGCCGAGCGCGAGGAGAAGGCCGCCGCCAAGCGCGCCGCCGCCGAGAAGACGTCGGAGGCCGCCGCGAGCATGGCCGATGCGGTGACGACCGCCGCCACGTCCGACGCGGACGCGGCGGAGCGTTACTTCACCTACGAGAACGAGCAGGGTTCCGAGGCTGCGGGCGCGACGTCCGACCAGGCCAAGTCCGAAGCGTAGCGAGGAGCCGACCCGTTGGATCCCGAACAGACCGAGCGCGAGGAGGTCAAAGCGCTGAAAGCGCGCCGCCGCTTCCTCACGGTGTGGACCATCGTCGGCGCCATTTTGCTGACGGGCGTCCTCGTGTACCTCACCAACATTCTCAGCGTTCCCATCGGCATCGTCATCTGGTCCATCGTCATCGTGTTCTGCCTGCGCGGCCCGGTGAACAAGCTGGAGAAGCTGGGCGTTTCGCGCGTCATCGGCACCACGATCGCCTACGTGCTCATGTTCGTCGTGCTGGCTTTGGTGGGCCTGCTCATGTTCTCGCCCGCGTTCGGTGTGGGCGACCAGTTCACCAACCTCGTGCAGAGCATACCCGGCTACGTCCAGACCATCGCCGGCTGGGGCAACGACCTGTACGCCCGCTACGCCGACGTGCTGCAGAACGACACGGTGAAAGGCTGGATAGAAAACGCGTTCTCCGCGCTCGTCGACTGGGCTTCCACCCTTGCGCGCGATAGCGCCTCCGGCGTGGTGGCCATCGGCACCGGCGTGGTCAACACGTTCATGGCGCTGGGCTTCGCGCTGGTCGTGGCGTTCTGGATACTCATGGAGCTGCCGGCGCTCGGGCGCGAATGCGAACGCCTCATCAACCCGCGGCACCGCGAGGACATGGAGATGCTGCACGTCACGTTCACGCGCGTCATGGGCGGCTACATCAAGGGCACGCTTTTGCAGTGCGCCATCATCGGCGTGGGCTGCGTCGTGCTGTTCGGCGTGATCGGCATTCCGAACTACGCCGCCCTCGGCGGCATCGCCGGCCTGTTGAACATCATCCCCATCGTGGGCCCGTGGCTCGGAGGCGCGCTCGCCGCCATCGTGGGCGTGTTCGTGAGCCCGTGGATCGCGCTCGTGGCGCTGGTGGGCACCATCGCCATCCAGCAGATCGTGTACACGTTCGTGTCGCCCAAGATCATGGCGAACTCGGTGGACGTGCACCCCGCCCTCACCCTCATCGCGTTGATGGCCGGCTCGGCCATCGGCGGCGCCATGAGCGGCTTCACCGGCTCGCTCGTGGGCATGTTGGCTTCGATTCCGGCGGTGGCCGTGGCGAAGTCGGTGTTCGTGTACTACTTCGAGAAGCGCACGGGCCGCCAGCTCGTGGCGAAGGACGGGGTGTTCTTCCAAGGGACGCCCGCAGGTGGCGAGTCCGTCGACCCCATCGCCGACGCCATCGCGCCGCATCCCGACGTGTCGGCCGCGATCGAGCGCATCGAGCTGAAAAAAGCCGAGGCGGAAAAGAAGGCGCGGCAGAACAAAGAACGCTAAACTATCTCCAGCACGTTTTGGGCATGGCGGACGCTGCGGCGCCTGCCGTGCCCTGAGCATACGAAGGGCATCGGGGAAGAGGGCCGATGCGTGGACCTACGGACAGGAAGATTGACGACATGAAGTACCTAACCAGCGCGGAGATCCGCGAGAAGTACCTGAGCTTTTTCGAGGGGAAGGGCTGCAAGCGCTGGCCCTCGTCCTCGCTTATCCCCGACGATCCGTCGCTTTTGCTGACGAGCGCCGGCATGGTGCAGTTCAAGCCCTACTTCCTGCAGCAGAAGCACCTCGAGGCGCCCTACGTGGGCACCACCACGGTGCAGAAGTGCGTGCGCACGAACGATATCGACATCATCGGCACCACGGGACGCCACCAGAGCTTCTTCGAGATGCTGGGCAACTTCAGCTTCGGCGAGTACTTCAAAGAGGAGATGTGCGCCTGGGCCTACGAGTTCTCCACCGAGGTGCTGGGCTTGCCGGCCGAGCGCCTGTACTTCACGGTGTTCCTGGACGACGACGAGACCATCGAGATATGGAAGAAGCTGGGCGTGCTCGACGACCATATCTCGCGCCTCGGCGAAGAGGACAACTTCTGGCGCGCCGGGCCCACCGGTCCGTGCGGCCCCTGCTCGGAGATCTACTACGACCAGGGCGAGGAGTTCGGCTGCGGCAGCCCCGACTGCGCGCCGGGTTGCGACTGCGACCGCTTCCTGGAGTACTGGAACCTAGTGTTCACGCAGTACAACGGCCAGGAAGACGGCACGTTGGAGCCGCTTCCCAAGAAGAACATCGACACCGGCATGGGCCTCGAGCGCATGGCGGCCATCCTGCAGGGCGTGCAGTCCAACTACGAGACCGACGTGCTGCGCAGCCTGGTGGGCGTGGGCGAGAGGCTGACGGGCACCGTGTACGGCGAGGATGCGGCGGTCGACCTGTCGCTGCGTATCATGGCCGATCACAGCCGCGCCGTGGCGTTCATGATCGCCGACGGCATCCTGCCCTCCAACGAGGGCCGCGGCTACGTGCTGCGCCGTCTGCTGCGCCGCGCCGTGATGAAGGGCCACCTGCTGGGCCTCGACAAGCCGTTCCTCAACGAGTTCGTGGACGAGATCGTGAACCTCATGGGGCACGTGTACCCCGAGATCGTGGAGAACCGCGAGCTCATGCGCCGCGTCATCCTGTCCGAGGAGGAGCGCTTCGGAGCGAACCTGCGCCAAGGGCGCGCGTTCCTCGACGAGGCGCTGGCCGAGCTCGAGGGCGCGGTGCTTCCGGGCGACCGCGCGTTCACGCTGCACGACACGTACGGCTTCCCCGTGGAGGTCACGCGCGAGCTGTGCGACGAACGCGGCATCGAGGTGGACATGGAGGGTTTCGGCCGCTGCATGGACGAGCAGCGCGAGCGCGCCCGTGCCGCCAACACGAAGGACGCCGAGGCGGCCTGGTCAACCTACGGCGGCGTGATGGCCGAGATACTGGAGGCGGTGGGCCCCACCGAGTTCTTGGGCTACACGAAGAACGACGCGGACGCGCGCGTGCTGGCTCTCGTGAAAGACGGCCAGCAGGTTGACGCGCTGGAAGCGGGCGACGAGGGTCGCGTCGTGCTGGACGCCACGCCGTTCTACGCGGAGAAGGGCGGCCAGATCGGGGATACGGGCGTTTTGTCCAAGGACGGTGCCTCGGTGCGCGTGCTGGATACGAAAGAGCCCGAGAAGGGCCTGATCGCGCATAGCGTGCAGGTGGAGGAAGGCCGCATCGTGGCCGGCGACGCCGTGCACGCGGCCATCGACGTGCCGCGCCGCGAGCGCATCCGCCGCAACCACACGGCCACGCACATCCTGCACTGGGCGCTGCGCGAGGTGCTGGGCGACCACGTGAAGCAGGCCGGCAGCTACGTGGCCGACAACCGCCTGCGCTTCGACTTCACCCACTTCGAGGCCATGAGCGCCGAGCAGATCGCCGAGGTGGAGCGCCTGGCGAACGAGAAGATCATGGAGAACCATGCCGTGCGCGCCTACGAGACGTCGCTCGCATCGGCCCGCGAAGCCGGCGTGATGGCGCTCTTCGGCGAGAAGTACGGCGAGTTCGTGCGCGTGCTGGACATCGAGGGCTTCTCGCAGGAGCTGTGCGGCGGCACGCACGTGTCCGCCACGAGCGAGATCGGCTTCGTGAAGATCACAAGCGAGACGAGCGTGGGCGCGAACCTGCGCCGTATCGAGGCGGTGACCAGCTTCGATGCCCTGGCCTACATGAATCGCATGGAAGGCGAGCTCAAGGAGACGGCCGAGGAGCTGCGCGTGCCGCTGTTCGACGTGAGCGAGCGCACGGCCGCGAACGTGAAGCAGCTCAAGGAGCTGCAGACCAAGATGAAGCGCAACCGCCAGACGGTGGCCGATGACGGCATCACGGCCCTCGTGGCGGCCGCGGTCGACGCGAAGGGCGGCTACCCGGTGATCATCGGGCGTTTGGACGGGGCCGACGGCGGCCAGATGCGCAACGGCTGGGACGTGCTGCGCGCGCGCCTGGGCAAGCCCGGCGCCGCCGTGCTCGCGGGCGAGAAGGACGGCAAGCCCATGTTGTTGGCGGCCGGTTCGCCGGAGGCGGTGGAGGCAGGCTTCGACGCCGGAGCGGTCATCAAGGCCATTGCGCCCTGCGTGAAGGGCGGCGGCGGCGGCAAGGCGTCCATGGCGCAGGCGGGCGGCAAGGACGCCTCGGGCATCGACGCGGCTCTGGACGCGGCTCGGGGGATGCTGCTGTAAGATTTCTGGCCAGGCGCGGGCGGGAGGGCCTGCTGCTCGGGCAGTCCTGGGCTCGCACGGAGGCCCCAACGGGGCCTCCGGCTCGTGCGGAACTCGCCTCAGGCCCTCCCGCCCGCGCCCGAGGCGGCTCTCGCGTGTCTCGGGCATGTCAACCTGCGGGGTTGCTGGGGGGAGGCGTCCATGTCGAACCGGGAAGAGAGAAGAGAAGGCGGTGTCGCGCCTTCGGCGCTCTTTTGGGAGGGGAATCCTGCTCCTATGTGTCAAGGGGCATCGCCTATGTTGGCTTCTCGGTAGGTCTCCGGCTAAGCCCCGAACCCCGAACCCTTGAGAGTAAAATGCGTTTTCGGAGCCGTTTCTGCTAAAAAATCGCGTTTGTGAACGATTATCCGAGTCCTTTTATCTATAAGTTTCAGTATCATTAAATAAAAGGCCAGATGAGATGACCGTGCTATTAATTATTCTTCGATATGATCATGCACAAACGTCATTTTTCAGCAGGAACGGAATGGTTTTCTGAATTTTGAAGCTGAGGGGAGCTGGCGGCGGCGTTGGTGTGGCGCCCGTGCTCGCAACATGCGACAATAGCGAGGACTAGGTGTCGCCGAGACGGGTGGAGGAAAGACTCATGCGCATCATGGCGCTCGACATAGGGGAGACGCGCGTTGGCGTCGCGGTGAGCGATCCGGGAGAGCGGGTGGCGTCTCCAGTGTGCGTGCTGCCGGCTGCCGAGGTGATCGCCTGCGCCAAGCCGTTCCGGCGGCTTCTGGAAGACTGGGAGCCCGAGCTTTTGCTCTGCGGCCTGCCCTTTACGCTGGCTGGTGAAGAGGGGCCTCAGGCAGCGCGCATCCGAGGAGTGGCCGATGCCCTGAGCAAGGCGTGCGGGATGCCGCACGAGTTCGCCGACGAGCGCTTGAGCTCGCAAGAGGCCAAACGGAGTTTGCGTGAAAAGGGCCTGACCGAGCGCGAGATGCGCGGCAAAATAGATATGATAGCGGCTAGTCTTTTTCTGCAGGCGTGGCTCGATGCGCGCCGTTAGGCAAGCTGAAAGGTAGAGGAAGGTCCATGCCCCCACGGAAGCAGGTCACGTATTCGCAGCGCCCCAACCACGCGGCCCGTTCGGCGCATGCGCGCGGCGAGCGCGAGTTCCGCACGTACGATACCAGCTATATTCGTCCGAAGCGAAGCAAGGGACCCGTCGTTTTCGCCATCGTGCTGGCCGTTGTCGTTTTGGGCGGTTTGGCTTGGGGGGCCCTCACTCTGTTCAACAGCTGCTCCGGGTCGTCGGTGGAGCTGCTCGCCTCGGGCGAGGAGGCCACCATCGTGGTGGAGCAGGGCGCAGGCGCCAAGGACATCGGCAACCAACTCGTTGAGAAGCGCCTGGTGGGCAGCGCGTCCGACTTCACGAAGCGCGTGAACGAGCTCGGCGTGGATGCCCAGCTCAAGCCCGGCACCTACACGTTCGCGGGCGGCACGTCGCTCGACGACATCATCAAGCAGCTGGCCGCGGGCCCCGACATGGGCAACGCGCTCACCATCCCCGAGGGCTACAAGCTCTCCGACATCGCCGCGGCCGTGGCTACGGCTTCCGAAGGCCGCATCACGGCCGAGGCTTTCACGGCGACCGCTTCCAATGCGAGCGTGTACGCCGGCAGCTACAGCTTCTTGGCCGATGCGGGCACGAACACCCTCGAGGGCTTTTTGTTCCCGAAGACCTACGCGGTGGCCGACGATGCCACGGCCGAGTCGCTCGTGCGCATGATGCTCGACCAGTTCCAGAAGGAAACGGCGAGCTTGGACTGGTCGTATCCGCAGTCTCAGGGGCTTTCCATCTACGACGCCGTGAACTTAGCATCCATTGTGGAGAAGGAATCAAGCGGCGACCCACAGATTCGCGCCCAGGTGGCCGCCGTGTTCTACAATCGCTTGGAAACGCCGAATGGGCCGACAGCCGGCTTCTTACAGAGCGACGCCACGACCGTCTATGAATTTGGCGAGGATCCCACGCCCGAGCAGGTACACGCCGAGACGCCTTACAGCACGTACACGAACAAGGGTCTGCCGCCCACACCCATCTGCTCGCCCGGCCTTGATTGCCTGAAGGCGGTGTGCGCGCCCGACCAGGAATCGCTCGGCAAGTACTTCTTCTTCTACTTCGAGGGAGACAACTACTACTTCACCGAGACGTACGACGAGCACATCAGCACGTTCTCGTAGGCCGTCTCGCGTCCGACCGTCCGCCCCTACCCGTAAAGCAGTCCGCCATGCCGCTCCTTGAACCCGACCGTTACTTCTCGCGCTTGTCGCACGTCGACATCGAGCGCGATCTGCTGGCGCTCGGTTTCCGGTTCGTGCTGCTCGACATCGACAACACCATCCTCTCGCGCGACACGCACGAGGTTCCGCGGGATGCCGGCTACTGGCTGGCGAAGGCGCGGGATGCGGGCGTGACGTTCTGCCTTGTGTCCAACAACTGGCACGAGGGGGTCTACCAGCTGGCGAACCGCCTGTCGTTGCCCATCGTGGCGAAGGCGGTGAAGCCGTTGCCGCCCGCGTTCCTCATGGCCTTGAAGAAGATCGGCGCCACGCGCGATGCCACGGTCGTCATCGGCGACCAGCTGGTCACCGACGTGCTGGGCGCGCATTTCGTGGGCATGAAAGCGTACCTGCTGGCACCGCTTGTCGAACAGGACCTACCCCACACGCTGCTGCTGCGCAACTTCGAGCGCCTCGTCATGGGCGAGCGCGAGCCGGAAGGCGCTTCGGTTCCGTCGGCCTGTCGGCCGACGGAACGACTCGACGCTGCGGCTTCCCGCAGCACCCGATCTCGCGGCGATGCCGGAGACTTGCGTACCGAAGTACGCGGCGCCTCCGCCATCCCCACGATATCGGGCACTGCGGGAACCCTCGCTGACTCACTGGGCGAACCTGCGGCGGAAATCGATCTACCTGCGAAAGGCATTGACGAACCTGCGAGTGCGGAGGGAGCTTCATGAGCGAAGCGACAACTGCCGAGAACCTGTATCTGCTGGGACATCCTATCGCGCACTCGAAGTCTCCGGTTATGTACAACGCCGTGTACGAGCATTTGGGGCTGCCGTGGAGCTACGAGCTGGCCGACATGGCCGGCGAAGACGAGGCGCGCGCGTTTCTGGATGCTCGGGACTTCCTATCCGTCAACATCACCACGCCGTACAAGCCGCTCGCGTATCGGGCTGCCACGCACCAGGCGGCGTCCGCTAAACTCGCGCGCGGCGCCAACCTGCTGTGCAGGCACGGCGAGGCGTTGCTCGCGTACAACACCGACGGGCAGGGCTGCGTGGCCTATCTCGAGCGCACGGGCTTCGACTTCGCTGGCTGCTCCGCGGTCGTGTGCGGCACCGGCCCTACGGCGCTCTCCATCGTGCACGCCTGCGCCATTGCCGGTGCGGACGAGGTCGTGCTCGTCGGGCGCGACAAGGACCGCGCGCGGGACGTGCTGGATGCCTACGTTCAGGAATTCGGAAGGCTGTCGTCGGCCGCGGTGGACATGCCGGCCGCCCGGGAGCATCATCGCAGCTTCCGCCAGGCTTTTGACGGCACAGCGTTCAAGTTCGGAAGCTATGCCACGTCCACGCAGGCCATCCGCAACGCCGACCTCGTGGTGAACGCCACGCCGCTCGGCATGAACGAGGGGGATCCTGCGCCGTTCGACGCCGCGCTTTTCCGCCCCGAACAGCGTGCCTTCGATGTGGTGTACGGCCACGGCGAGACGGCCTTCGTCGCCGGGGCGCGCGCTGCGGGTTGCACGGTGTCGGACGGCGCGGGCATGCTCGTGGCCCAGGCCGAGGCGACCGTGCGCACCGTCTGCGACATCGCCGGCGTCGATGCCGACCTGGAGGCCTTCGACCTGTTCGCCGTCATGGCGGAAGCTGCCGGCTTCCAGGTTCCGGCGGCCTGACGGCCGCCGGAACCTGCCGACGCTGCGAAGCCCCCTCGCGCCGATCCTCGGCCCTTTCTCGCTTGCCCTCGCGTGCGGAAGCACGCTCGGCCGCGAGACGGGCCGATTATCGGCGCGAGGGGGCTTCTCGCTGGCTTACTAGCGCCAACCTGGGCGGTGGTTTTCGCGCTTCACGCGAACAGGCGCTCTGGAGAGCGCCTCTACGAGGCAACCTGCACGGATTGGTCTGCGAGCTTTGCCTCCGACCCGCGCCCCTTCATGGCGATCTGGTACGACGCGCGAACCGTCGTTCGCCTCGCGCGGCGGCTGCGGTACAATAGGCGCAAAACGGCGACAGCGGGAAAGCGAAACACTATGCGCTACATGACAGCGGGCGAGAGCCACGGGCCGGCCCTCACGGCCATCGTGGACGGCGTGCCGGCGGGCCTCAAGATTTCGGAAGACCAGATCAACAGCGACTTGGCACGTCGCCAGTCCGGCTACGGGCGCGGCGGTCGCCAAGCCATCGAGCGCGACCGCGTGTCCGTCACCGCTGGCGTGCGCTTCGGGCGCACCATCGGGTCGCCCGTGGCGCTCACCGTGGCCAACCGCGATTGGGAGAACTGGACGGATCGCATGGCGGCGTTCGGCGATGTGCCGTCCGACCTGGTGCGCGAGGTGTGCCCGCGTCCCGGCCACGCCGATCTTGTGGGCGCTCTCAAAACGAACACCGACGACTGCCGCAACATCCTCGAGCGCGCGAGCGCCCGCGAGACGGCGGCGCGCGTCGCGGCCGCCGGCATCGCGCGCGAGTTTTTGGCCGAGCTGGGCGTTGAGGTGTTCTCCTACGTGGCCTCCATCGGCGGCGCGTCCCTCGACGAGGACGATCCGATGCTCGCCGCGCCCGACTACAAGCCGCTCGACATCGAGCTTTCCGACGTGCGCTGTCCGAGCGAGGAGGCCACCGAGGCCATGAAGGCCGAGATCGACGCCGCCCGCGCGGCGGGGGAGAGCCTGGGCGGCACGTTCCGCGTCGTGGCCACGGGCCTCTTGCCCGGCGTGGGCGGTTACGCCACGGCGGGAGAGCGCCTGACGTCGCGCATCGGCGCCGCGTTGTTCTCCATCCCGGCCATCAAGGGCGTGGAGTTCGGCTTGGGCTTCGAGGCCGCGCGCCGGCCCGGTTCGCAGGTGCACGATCCCATCACAGTGGACCGCAAAGCCGGCTTCACGCGCACTCGCAACAACGCAGGCGGCTTGGAGGGCGGCATGACCACGGGCCTGCCGCTCATCGTCACGGCGGCCATGAAGCCCATCCCCACGCTCATGACGCCGCTTTCCACGGTGAACCTGGACACTTTGGAGCCCGAAGAGGCCTCGCGCGAGCGCAGCGACGTGTGCGCGGTGCCCGCCTGCGCCGTGGTGGCCGAGGCCGAGGTGGCGTTCGCGCTGGCCGACGCGTATCTGGAGAAGTTCGGACACGACAACATGACCGACATCAAAGCCGCCGTGAAGTCCTATCGGCAGCGTTTGCGGACGATCTCGCGATGACGCGCGTAGACGGGTCGAGCCTGCAGTCGCACAACCGCCCTGCGCGCGTCGTGTCCGAGCTGGCCAAGCCGGTGTTCTTCGTGGGCTTCATGGGCGCGGGCAAAACGTCCGTGGCCCGGAAACTCGCCCGCACCTGCGGCATCGCGTCGATCGACGTCGACACTTACCTGGAGCGGCGCGAGGGAAAGCGCGTGAAGGAGCTCTTCGCCGAAGTGGGTGAGGACGGTTTCCGCGCCATCGAGACCGACGTGCTGCGCGAGCTGGCGGAGAAAGATCCGCTGCTCGTATCGTGCGGCGGCGGCGTGGTGCTGCGGCCCGAGAACCGCGCCCTCTTGGCCGAGAAGGGCTACGTGGTGTACCTGCAGGTCACGGCCGACGAGGCCGCGTCGCGCATCAGCGATCTGTCCACGCGCCCGCTGTTCCAGGACCTCGGCACCGCCCGGGCCACCATCGAAGGGCGCCTGCCGCTGTACGAGGGCGTGGCCGACGCCGTGGTGGACACGTCCGGCAAGAGCGTTTCGGCCATCGCGCGCGAGGTGCGCGGCGTGTTGGAGAGGGAAGGTATCCTGTGGCAACGAAAGTGATCGTGAACATTCCCGGCGAGGAATCCTACGACGTGCGCATCGGCGCCGGCGCGCTCGATTCGCTAGGGCGCCGCATGCGCGGCGTGCCCTCGCTCGAGCAAGCGGAGCGCGCGCTCGTCGTGACCGATTCGAACGTGGCGCCGCTCTACCGCGACCGGGCGAAAGAGTCGCTCGCTGCGGCCGGTTTCCGCACGTCGGACATCGTGGTGCCGGCGGGCGAGGACACCAAGTCCGTCGAAGTGGCGGGCGAGCTCTGGGAAGCCATGGCGCAGCTCAAGCTCGGCCGCGACTGCGTGGTGGTGGCCCTGGGCGGCGGCGTGGTGGGCGACTTGGCGGGCTTCGCGGCGTCCACCTACATGCGCGGCGTGGCGCTCGTGCAGGCGCCCACCACCCTGTTGTCGATGGTGGATTCGTCGGTGGGCGGCAAGACGGGCGTGAACCTGGCGGCCGGCAAGAACCTCGTGGGCACGTTCAAGCAGCCGGCATACGTTTGCGCCGACACCGGCACGCTCGCCACGCTGCCCGAGCGCGAATGGACGTGCGGTTGCGCCGAGATCGCCAAATCGGCGGTCATCGACTCGGACGAGTTCTTCTTCTGGCTGGTCGACGCGGCCGACGCGCTTGCGGCGCGCGAGGACGGGGCCGTGTCCGAGGCCATCGCCCGGTCGGTGGTGTTCAAGGCCGACGTGGTGGCGCAGGACAAGGCGGAGAGCCGCGGCGTGCGCGAGTGCCTGAACTACGGGCACACGCTCGGCCATGCCGTGGAAACGCTCGCGGGCTACGGCACGTTCTCCCACGGCGCGGCCGTGGCGGAGGGCATGCGCTTCGCGGCCCGGCTGGGCGCGGAGCTCGTCGGCGCCTCCGCCGACTTCGTGACCGCGCAGGACGACCTGCTCGACGCCCTGGGCCTTCCCGCGCTCGCTTGGTCCGCCGAGCCCGCCGCCCTGCTCGACGCCATGAAGCGCGACAAGAAGGCCCGTCGCGGCCAGGTGCGCTTCGTCCTGCCGCGCGACGTGGGCGCGTGGGAGCTGCTCGATGTGGACGACGCCGTCATCCTGGAGCATCTGGACGCCTGGGCGCGATCGAAGGAGTGACATGAAGAAGATCCTGCTGCTCAACGGCCCCAACCTGGACATGCTGGGGGTGCGGGAACCTGCCGTGTACGGACGGGATACTCTCGCCGACCTCGAGCGCTTGGTGAAGGAGCACGGCGAGCGCTGCGGCGTATCCGTGGCTTGCTTCCAGTCGAACAGCGAGGGCGAGCTCGTCGACGCCATCCACGGCGCACGCGACGCGTACGACGGCATCGTGTACAACCCCGGCGCCCATACGCACTACTCCTACGCGCTGCGCGACGCCGTGGGCGGCATCGACGTGCCTTGCGTGGAGGTGCACATTTCCGACGTTGACGCCCGAGAAGCGTTTCGCCGCGTATCGGTCATAGCGCCCGCCTGCGTGGCCCAGGTGAAAGGACGCGGCTTCCAAGGGTACTGCGACGCCGTGGACCTGCTGCTCGAGGGCGCGTCCGAGCGCCTCGGCGAGGGTTACGAGCAGCGCTACCCGGCCGGTCAGGTGATCGTGGGCGGCCGCGACGAGCGCTGCGACCGCGGTGCGCGCGCAGACGAAGCAGCCCCCTCCGAGTTCGATACCGCTGCCCTTGCCCAACCCCGTGCCTCCGAGCGCCGCCTTGCCCGCCTGCGCGCCGCCTGCGACGAAGACGGCATCCGCTCGTTCTTCGTGCGCGGCACCTCGAACATCGCCTGGCTCACCGCCTTCGACGGGGTGTTCGACGACGAGGACGCCCACGCGTTGCTGGTGACGCCGCACGACGCCGTCCTGCACACGGATTCGCGCTATGTCGAAGCCGCCCGCGCGGCGGCCGCCGACGGCCCCATCGTTGTCGATGACGCGCGCAAGAGCCACGCCGCGTTCGTGGCCGAAACCTTCGCCGAACGCCATGCCGGGCAGGACGCCCCCATTGTCCTCGGCATCGAGGACGCCATCGCGCTCGGCGAGTACCGCGCGCTCGAAGCCGCGTTCGCCGACGTTGTCGAACCGCCCCGTCTGCGCGAGACCAGCCGCTTCGTCTTGAACCTGCGCGGCGTGAAGGATGCCGGCGAGATCGCGCGCATGCGCGCCGCGCAGGCCGTCACGGATGCCGCGTTCGCCCATATCGTCGGTTTCATGCGCGCCGGCATGACCGAGCGCGAGGTGCAGATAGAGCTCGAGGACTTCATGCGTCGCCACGGTGCCGAAGGCCTCGCGTTCCCCTCCATCGTAGCTGCGGGGGCCAACGCCGCGAGCCCGCATGCCGTGCCCGGCGACGCGCGCCTCGAAGCCGGGCAGTGCGTCGTGCTGGACTTCGGCGCGCGGGCGCACGGCTACTGCTCCGACATGACCCGCACCGTGTTCCTCGGCGAGCCCGACGCGCGCCTGCGCGAGGCTTATGCCGCCATTCGCCAAGCGAACGAACAGGTGGAAGCCGCGCTCAAGCCCGGCGTGACGGGTGCCGCCATGCACGAGCTGGCCGAGAGCGTGCTGGCCGAGGCCGGCTTCGCCGGCAAAATGGGGCACAGCCTGGGGCATGGCGTGGGATTGGACATCCACGAGGAGCCGAACCTCTCGCCGCGCAACCCGAATCCGCTGGTGGAAGGCAACGTGGTCACGGTGGAGCCCGGCGTGTACCTGCCGGGCGAGTTCGGCATGCGTCTGGAGGACTACGGCGTCGTAACCCATGATGGTTTCGCAGTTTTCACTCAAACGACGCACGACATGGTTATAATATAGCGGCAAAAAACTTACGTGCCGCTGCTTGAACGGAACGGTTTGCGGGTCGGTGCGTGCAATCGAAAGGAATCATCGAACATGGCAATTTCTACCGCCGACTTCAAGAACGGCATGTGCATCGAGTACAACGGCAAGCTGTGCACCATCGTGGAGTTCCAGCACGTCAAGCCCGGCAAGGGCGGCGCCTTCGTCCGCACGAAGCTGCGCGACATCAAAACGGGTCGCGTCATCGACAACACGTTCAACGCCGGCGTGAAGGTGGAGTCCGTGCGCCTCGAGTCGAAGAAGCTGCAGTACCTGTACAACGACGGTGCCGACTTCAACTTCATGGACAACGACACCTTCGAGCAGATGGCCATTTCCGCCGACATGGTGGGCGACGTGGCGAAGTGGCTCAAGGAGAACGACGAGGCCACGCTGCTGTACGCGGGCGACGAGCTCATCAGCGTCGAGCCGCAGATGTTCGTTGAGCTGGAGGTCACCGAGACCGATCCCGGCTTCAAGGGCGATACCGTCCAGGGCACCACGAAGCCCGCGACGCTCGAGACGGGTGCCGTGGTGCAGGTTCCCATGTTCATCGAGCCCGGCGACGTCCTGCAGATCGACACCCGCGACGGCCGTTTCATCAAGAGGGTTTAAGGTTCGGCTAGGCTAGACTGACCGACAACGTTCAAAAAAAGCGCCGCCCTTCGGGGCGGCGTTAGTATTTCTGGGCGATTTTCAGGGCCTTGCGGTAGTCCGCGTAATCCTCGACGCAGTGGGCGTCCGAGGCGATGTAGTCCACCAGGTCGTTCTCGAGCAGCTGCAGGGCAGCGCGTTTGCTATTGCTGCGGAACCCGCCGGCGGCGAAGTTGCCCGACAGCTGCAAGAGGCAGCCCAGATCCTTCATCTCCACGGCCACGTCGATGTCGTTCTGCACGGGACGGTAGCGCTCCGGATGGGCGATGATGGGCTGGATGCCGCGCCCCTGCAGGCTGTAGACGATGCGCTGCCAGTTGGGCGGCAGGCTGGCCACGCCGAACTCCAGCAACAGCAGGTTCGTGCCCTCGAAGCACAACCGCTCCGCGTTTTCGATGCCGAAGTTCACCAGGTTCTCCCAGTACACCTCGAAACCCAAGGTCATTTCGAAGCCTTGGGAATGGGCGAACCGGCTGAGCACGTCGAAATGATCGACGATGCGCTGGTAGTCGAACCGCGATCCGCGACAGTGCGGGGTGCATACGATGTTGTCGATACCCGAATTGCGGGCGGCGTTGAGCATGGCCTGCGATTCGGCGAAATCGTTCGATCCGTCGTCGACGTCGAACAGGATATGGCAATGAAGGTCGAACATCTTGGTGCGGCTTCGCGGTGCAAACCCGATCGGTCGGCAAAAGCCGGCTTACGACCGCGTCCTGTTCTTGTGACGCGGGGCCTTCTGGCCGCTCGGCGTTACGGCTTTGAACGCGTTGGGCGCGTAAGGGTTGCCCGCACCCGCGCCACCGACGCCGGGAGCGGCGGTACGAGGCTGCGAGGCCCTCGCCGAGGCCTGGCGGCGAGCGGGAGGCTGCGTGTCCTGCTCCCACGCCACCGGGTTGTTCAGCTCGGCCGGCATGGCGGCGGGCTCGAGGTCCTCCTTGTTCACGCGCTTGCCGTCCTGCGTGTAATAGGCGTAGTAGTAGCTGCTCTCGTCGTCGGAGCAGAACGTCATGACCGTGCCCAGGATGCGGGCGTCCGCCACGCGCAGCTGCTGCGCGCACTTCGCCACCAGGGCGCGCTTCGTCTGGTTCTGACGGATGACGAGCAGCGTGCCGTCCACCAAGCTGCTGAGGATGGCGGCGTCGACGAACAGCGACACGGGCGGCGTGTCGAAGATCACGTAGTCGAACGAATCGCGCAGCTTGTCCACGAGCGACGCGAAGCGCTTCGTGCTCAGGATGTCGGCCGGGCTGGGAATGTTCGGCTCGGCGTCCAGGAAGTACAGGTTCGGGATATGCGTCGGCATGATGGCGTCGTTGAGCGACGCGGAGCCCGACAGGGCGGCGTACAGGCCGTTGGCCGGGTGAATGTCCAGCAATTTACCCAAGGAACGGCGCCGCATGTCGGTTTCCACGATGAGCACCTTCTTGCCGGAGGTGGCGATCGCGTTGGCCAGGTTCGTGGACACGATGGTCTTGCCCTCGTTCTGTTCCGAGGACGTGACCACGATCGTCTTCACCTTCTCGTCCACCGAGGCGAAGCGGATGTTCGCCAGCAGCGTCTTGGAGGCGTTGGAGAGCTGCGGATGCTCGAAACGCGCGAGGATCTTCTTGTCTTTTCTGGCCATGGTTAGTTCCCCTTACCCTTCAGCGAGGGCATGCGGCCCAAAACGGGCAGCCCCAGCAGTTCTTCGGCTTCTTCGGGGTTCTTCACCGTGGTGTCGACCAGGTCGAGCAGCACGATAAGCGCCACGGCGAAGAACAGGCCCGCCAAGAAGGCGACGGCTGTGTACATGATGCGGTTCGGGCCCGACGGCGCACTCGGCACCTGGGCGGCGTCAACGATGTTGACGGCCTTGAGCTCCATGACCTCCACGGCGGTGTCGGCCGTCTGCTTGGCCAGCTCGTTGGCGATCTGCGTCACGGCCTCGGGCTTCTTGCCCGTCACGCTCAGCGTGATGACGCGGTTCGTGGTGGCGGACGTCACCTTGATGTCGTAGCCTTTGAGCGTGCTCATGCCGAGCGACTGGGCCGTGGCGTCGATGACGCGGTTCGATTGAGCCATCACGGCGATGTCGTTCGCGAGCTGCTGGCTGGCGGCGGTGTCGCTGCTCGTGATGTTCGAGCTCTGGTCGTCGGTCTTGTTGAGCACGTAGAGCGACACGTCGGAGGTGTAGTCGTTCGACATGAATCCCCAGCAGTAGGCGGCGGTGGCCCCTGCGAACACCAAGGGGAATATCACGACGAGGTACCACTTCTTTCGAAGCAGATGCAGCAATTCAAGCAAAGTCACGGGTTATCTCTCCTTATAAGCCCTGGTAACAGCAACGTTGATAGTCAGCGTCAGTCGACCTGATGGTAGTACACGCTCAAAACCGTCTCGTACGTGGCGTTCTTGTCGAGATAGTACTCGGCGTACTTCTCGCCTTGCTTCATCTCGCCGGTCAGCGTGACCACGTCGAGGCCGGTGATGCCGTTCGAAAGCACCGACGTGGCGAGATAGCTGAACTCGTTGACGCCCAGGTTGGTGATGGAGTACTCGCCTGCCGTGTTGAAGATGTCGATCAGCGTGCCCACACTGCCCTGCGCTGCCTCGAGGGTCTGGCCGGCGAACGCTTTGATGTACTGCACCTGGCGAGCTTGACGATCAAGCGAAGAGGTAAGCACCGACGTGTCGCGCCATTGCACGTACTTCAGCGCGTTGCTGCCGAACAGCACGGTGTCCTCGCCTTCGACGATGCCGGTGTTCGGGATGCTCTGCAACGGCGTGAGCGCCACGCCTCCGATGGAATCGTTCAACGGGCCGACGCCGCTCAGGTCGAGTGCGAAATAGTAGGAGATGGGCATGTTGTAGAGCATGCGGGAGGCAACCGTCGTGGTGTACTGGCAGCTGGTATCCCTGCCGTCGCCGTAGCTGTACGCCAAGCACAGCTGCATCTTGTCCAAGCCGATGAACGCGTCGCCCACGAACTCGCCGACTTCAACCATGCTGTCGCGCGGCAAGCCGATGGCGGTGATCTTGCCGGTATCCGTGTTCAGCGCCATCACCATGACGGCGTCAGCTTGGCCTGCCCTTTCGCCCACCTCGGCGGGTGCCGTGCGGTCGAATCCGATGATGCAGACGGATACCATGTTCTCGTTGAGGGCATAGGTGTGCCCGTTGTACTTGACGGTTTTGCCTTCGTCGTACGTGACGGCGTTCTCGGCGGTTTGAATGTCCTCGGCCTGCGCGGCTTCGCGAATGGCGCCCTCGCCGGCCTTGATGGTGCTCATGACGCCCCAAGCCGCGCCGCCGCCCACCAGCACCACGACCGCCAGCACGATGAGCGCGACGCGAACGCGCTTCTTGCGTTTGGTATGGCTCCGCTTGCGCTTGCGGATGAGCACTTCCTGGTTCTGCGAGGTAGCCTGCTGGGCTGCGAAGAACTCCGACGAGTCGGCTCGCCCCGAACCGGGCTGACTCGGAGCCGGCGTAGAGGGGGGCCTGTTCTGCGCCGTGCGAGAAGGCTGCTTCGGTCTATCAGTAGGTCGGTTGGTCATCGATCAAAACTCCAGTAACGATATAGCGGCTACTCGTGTGGTTGGTGTCGCTCATGCACGTGCTCAACTGCACTATCTTATCATCAATTGACAGTTCCGTGTCAGTTCTGGTGTTAACCAGCAGAGAATCCGGATGCATAACGAAGTCGAAGTACTCCTGCAAAACGGCAGGGTTCGAGAAGTCGTACGAGTTGAGAATGTGACGATCGTCGTAAAGGTACGCCGAGACGATGCGGTAGGTGAGCACGTGGCCCGGCGTGTAGATGTACATGGTGTCGTTCTCGTTGAAGAAATCCTCGTTCTCGAAGTAGTGCAGCGTGGAGAACATGGTGCCGTTCTGTAGGTTGTGCCCGTACAGCACGGTCACCGGATCGCTGAAGTCGGTGTTGTTGGCCATCTGGGTGTAGATCGCGCCCTCGATGGCGTACTCTCCATCCTTATTGTGATCGAGGTAGAAGTTGTCGTCCGTCACGCTTTGCAGCACCGGAAGATTGACGTCGGTGTTGGGGATGTGTATCCAAGCGTAGATGTCGGGGTTCTCTGCCATGAGCGCGGCAAAATCCACGGGATTTTCGATGCGCGGGTCGGCAACGTCGTTTGCGGGCTGCTCTAACACGGGTTCCGGCGTGTTCTTCATTTCTTCGGCCACGCGGTCGAGCTCGTGCTGCTGCCAGATCATGTAGCCGCATCCGGCCGCCACGCCGCACAGAAGGATGACGAGAAGTATGGTAAGGGCGACGACGGATCGCTTTTTCTTCTTCACGTGAGCGGTGCTGCTCGCTTTAGCGTGTTTGGGCTGAAGATCGTCGCCTCTTTGTTCCGTCGGTGCGTTTGGCATGGAAAAGACTGCTCGCTTTCATGGGTGTTTCGAGATGGCAAATGCTTCGCCTATGGTATCAAACCGTTTACGCATAAAAGAAGAGACCTGTTGTAAAACAGGTCTCTTCGATACAAGTTCTATATGACTTGCGTGGTGCAGGTGCTATTCGGTGACCTTCTTGCGCAGGGCGACGAACACAGCGCCGGCGGCGATGGCCGTCACGGCCGTAGCACCAGCAACGGTGCCGAAGTCAACGCCGGTCTGCGGCGACTTGGCGCTACCGTCGGCGGCAGCAGTCGTGGGGGCAGCGACGAAGGTGAACGTGGAGAGCTTCGTGACCGTGAACGTCACGACGCCAGCCGCGTTGGCCTTGGCGTTCATGACCTCATCCGTGCCATCGCTGCTGTGATGGACGAAGATCTTCACGTTGGCGTTGGCGAACTGCGAGCCGAGCGAAACCGTCAGCTCGAGCGGATGATCGGCATCAACCACGGTGCCCTCGGGAGCGGTGATCTCGAGGGAGCACACGATTTGCTCAGAACCCTCGATCTTAACATTGGGCGCGGGCGACGCGGCATTCGCGATAACAACCTCGCCACCGTTGTGGGTGTAGGACACATTGTGCCCCCCGATCTCAACGCTACCATTGTTGGACGGGCTCGGGGCAGCCCACGCCAGCGTCGGGAGCGCCAACATCATAGCTGCGGCGCAAGCAATTGCCACAATCCTCTTCTTCATGAATCCTTCTTTCCTTGGGGTGCTCTCTTCACGCGAACACAGGTTTACAGCTTTAACTCCATTGAATGATACCGGCCGCTCGATGCGTTTGTCAATGAGAAATTGATATTTTGCCTCGTAGACGTAGTAATTCCTCGATATTGGGGCATTCGGCGTGTTGCGCAATAAATAGGCGACGGGGAATCGAGGAGTGCTATTTCGGGCGATAAGTGAAGATGATTGACGAGATAATGGAATATGCCTTACAAATCCTTCACACCGCGGCAACGAGTGAATCTTCCTATACATTTGTTCTAAACCGGTTGATTGGAGAAAACGGAAGGGGATGGTCTTGACCGAAAAAAGGGTTCGCGGAGAAAAGAATCTTCACATTTAGCGTTGCTAAACTGTAAACCGGAACCTATGATCTATAATAACAACCGCCAGTTTTATCAGGTAATACATAATCTTTTGCTATGTATTTTGACGAGGGTGTTGCCTGTGGCGGCTGGTAAAAGCCGATTTTGAAGGGCGTGCATTGCGGGTGAGCGCGCTTTCGGCGGACCGAAAGATGTTTGTGGAAAATATGAAGGGCTGCATGGTGGCTTTTTGATCGTGCAGGCCTTTCTCCTTCTTTCGGGCTCGTTTCGGCTGCGGCGGTAACGCTGCGATGCATATCTTATGAGCGAGGGATCGTCGCTGGGTGCGCGTCTCGTTGCGAGTAAGAGGATGAATACCGTTGTTGTTTCGCATCGCCTTGCGGCGAATGGCGAAGCCGTTTTCATGTATGGCGTTCGACAGGAGGCCAACCATGTGGTACGTCGTTCAGGTTATCGGCGGCAGGGAGCGTCGCGTCCTGCGGCTGGTAGAGCAATTCGTCGACGACGATGCGTTGCAGGAGTGCTTCATTCCCCAATACGAGATCATGAAGAAGATCAAGGGGGAGTGGAAGCGTTGCACCGAGATACTGCTTCCCGGATACCTCTTCCTTATAACCGACAAGGTCGACATGGTCGCGGACGAGCTCCGCAAGGTTCCTGCGTTCACCAAGCTTTTGGGAAACGACAACGCGTTCATCCCTCTTAACGCGGACGAGATTGCCTTCATCGATTCCTTCACGACGAAAGACCACCGTGTGGTCGAGATGTCGGAAGGAGTGATCGAAGGCGATGAGATATGCATAACGAAAGGGCCTCTCGTGCACCAGACGGCCTTTGTGAAGAAGATCGATCGACATAAGCGCCTGGCTTATTTGGAGGCCACCATGTTCGGTCGGACGCTGAACCTAAAAGTTGGATTAGAGATTGTCAGAAAACGTAAGGGCACATCCATTTGAAGAATCAACCGGCATGACGGCGGAAGCCGTATTGCCTTTCGAAGAGTTTGTCGCGGACAGCGCTCCGGCCCCGGCGACACCTGTCGTTGGCACCCCTACGTCTCCCAAAAAGTCTGATAACCCGGGTTATGGAAATCTGACCGAGGGGGTAACCGACGGGGCGGGTGAGAGAGAATACAGCCATAGATGCGATGATTTGTTGGCGTATGCCCCAAAACTTCGGTCTAAACCTTACTCTCGGTTTTTTAGCCCACGTTTCGGGGCGCACTCTATATGAAGACAAACGAACGATTATCGGTGAACACAATGGAGCAACCGACCGATATCCAGCAATACGAAGAGCAAGTTCCAGTATCAAAAAGCGAAGCGGGAGCTGCTTATGCGCGCGTCAAGCGCCTGGTAGATGTGGTATTCTCCTTGTTCGCCACGATAATTCTGTTAATTCCGGGCGCGGTGATCTGCTTGCTTGTATCCATTGAAAGTCCCGGAAAGCCGATCTACGCCCAAGTTCGAGTTGGCAAGGATGGGAAACTCATTAAGGTCTTAAAAATACGGACCATGTATGCCGATGCCGATAAGCATGCCGAAAAGTATTTAAGCGAGGAACAGCTCCGTCAGTGGAAAACGGAGTTCAAAGTCGAAAACGATCCTCGCATTACAAAATTGGGAAAGTTTTTGCGGAAGACGTCCATTGATGAGATTCCGCAGTTTTTGAATGTGCTTTCGGGTGTGATGAGTATCGTGGGGCCACGTCCCATCACTCCGAAAGAAACGGTCTTTTTCGGAAAAGACAAAGAGCGGTTTTTGAGCGTGAAGCCTGGTATAACGGGATGGTGGCAGGTGACAGAGCGGAATAATGCCACTTACGAGAACGGGAAACGCCAAGAAATAGAAATGTATTATGTAAATCATGCATCTCTCATGCTTGATCTTAGGATCGCTTTTGCGACATTTGGAACCATCCTGCATAAAACGGGAAAATGATCCAATTGCGCCATGCGCTTATCTAACTAATTGTGCACAAGTGCGCTTGAAATGACGGGACGAATATGAATGAAAGCCTAAAAGCCATTCAAGATGTCGAGTATGAACTCCTGCAGGTCGTACTCGACATCGTTGAAACCTATAACTTGACGGCTTTTGCAGCCTACGGAACACTGCTCGGGACGATTCGCCATCGAGATTTTATCCCGTGGGATGATGATATCGATCTACTTATGATGAGGAATGATTATGAAGCTTTCATATCCATTGCGGAAACGGCATTGCCTGAAGGATACCACCTCCAAAACTACAAAACCGATACCTCTTACGATCGATATGTTACACGAGTTATCAAAGAGAATACCCGCATTCGGTTAAATTCTTATGAGAGCGAAAACGAAATGTCGATATGGTTAGATATTTTCCCGCTTGATGCCATGCCGAGTGCTCCTTTCAAAAAGAAGGTGCATGAAAAGAGAATTCTCTTCAGAAGGGCGCTGTATTCCTTTTCATCTTTCGAGAAAACAGTCAATCTCAATCGCCCGGGAAGGCCAGCTTACCAGCAGGCCATCATTCGCTTTTGCCATAAAACCCATTTCGGGCGCAATTTGGATACTCGGAAACAACTGGACAAGCTGGACAAGCTGTTAACAAAATATGATCCGGTTGAATGTAGCAATATCGGATGCTTTCTATCCACGTACAAAAGACAGGATTGGCCGAAGGAATGTTTCTTTCCGACTGACATCAAGCCATTTAGAGACGTATGGCTGACCGTTCCTGGTCAGTATCATGAAATTCTAACGTCCATCTATGGTGACTATATGGTTCTCCCGCCTGAGGACAAACGTGAGATTCACCACATCACGGTTGTGGACATTCCAGAAGACAAGGCATAAAAATGAAGACGGTATGTCTTGTGTCGCTAAAGTTTTCTCCGGGGCATTTTTCGCACCTGTTGGCTTATCAGGAGCTATTTCGAGATCTCGGCTATCGAGTTATTTGCTTCCTAGATGAAGGATATCGATCTTTTTGCCAAGATTGGTCAAGTATGGAATGCGTATATCGGCAAGAACAAGCCCTTCCTGCAGAACTGGTCTTGATTTACAACCTGTCGGCTAAAGACAGTAAGTTCCTTGCAAGAGCGAAGGCAAAGAACCCCCGTACTAAGACGATCTTCGTCTATCACGAACCCTACAGGGGTTTTCGCGAGACATTCGATTCGCTGCGGAAAAGGGAAAGAAGCCTGAAGCATTTTATCGGCATTTGCGGGAGGCATCTGTTTTCAAAAAGTGTTCTCCGCCGCGTTGATATGGTACTGCTCCCATCGAAAAGTGCCATGGATGAATATAGAGGGCATGATCAAAGATATAACGGTCGGTATGTTCTCTTCCCCTTGATCTTCACTGACGAACTCACTCCGGAATTGGCCGCTACGCCCAAGGTGTTTTTTTCGTTTATCTCCACAGCCCTCCTTTCCAAGGGAATTAAAGAATATTTGGATAGTGTTCTCTACATCGCCGAAAGAGATCCCAACGCGCGGTTTCAGATTGCAACCAAATCTGATATCAGCGGGCTTCTCGCAGAGGAGCATAAAAAACTTGTTGTTGAGAAGCGTCTTGTCATCCAACAGGGGCGCCCGCTTTCAAATGCAGAAATAAATCAAGCTTACGCATCGAGCAATTGTACGTGGCTTGCATACAACAAATCGACCCAGAGTGGCGTCTTGTGCAAATCATTTATGTTTGGAGCACCGGGGATGGCTACAAACATCGGTGCCTTTCCGGACGAAATCGACGGAAATAATGGATTGATCCTTTCCAGCAACAAAGATTCAGAAGAAATCTATCAGGCTTTTGAATTGTTGAAAAACGACAATGTTTCTTTTTCGGCAAGTGCCAGAAGATCGTATCTAGAAAATTTTGATTATAAAAATCATTTGGCCGATATGAGAGCAATTATGGGCCAAATCGATGCGTAACGACATTCTGTATAAATTGATGCAGTCACCATCTGTACATTGCGGTCATTGAAGTATATATGTTTTGGTACCTGATTCTCACAGGGCTTATTCTTGTTGCTGGTCTAATCCAGAGGGAAGGCGCTTTTTCAAATAGAGACAACTCAAAGGCTGTATTGATTTCCCTTTGTGTTCTCTTGTTTTTCGTTTCTGCGCTGCGTGCCCCTTCGGTCGGGGCCGACACAGACCATTACGAAGCTTTATTCAGCTGGCTCGGCATGACCGATTTCTCGCATCTACCCTCCATCCAAACCGGGATCTGGTATATCGACGGTACGGATATCCTTTATCGCTATTACTGCAAGATTCTGACGTTCTTCGCAAACGATTCCCATTCCGTCACGGTCGTGAATAGCCTCGTCGTATCGCTGAGCTTGTACTTCCTTGTGGATGGTCAGTCCCAAGATCGTTGGCTAAGCATCTTCCTGTTCGTTACACTTGGATTCTTCCAACTATCTATGAACCTTGCCCCGTTCTTCATGGCGATCCAAATCGTCATGTGCGGGTTCCGTTATATCCGGAGCAGAGAACTTCTCAAATATCTGCTTTTCATCGCTATCGGCTTCATCTTTCATCCGACCACCGTCATCATGATTCCTCTTTACTTCCTTGTGAGAATCAAAATGACGGGGAAACGATTTGTCGCCATTCTCGTCATCGGCACAATCGTCACCCTCTTTTTCTATCCTCAATTGCTAAACGCATTAAGCAAAATTGTTCCTGCCCGTTACGTACAGTATCTGCAGGGTGCCAGCCTTACATTCGATAAGATCATGGTGTGGAGTACCCACTTGACCATCTTCTTTGTCTGCTGGCTTGCGCAAAAAGATCGTTCCAGCATGTTCAAGGACTATCAGTTTGCCGTATGGGTGTTCCTGATCGAGTCCCTCGTCTATTTGCTGTCGACTCAAAGCGTAGGTTTCAGCCGCATCGCCTTCATGTTCTCGCCCTATTTCATCATTGTCGTACCGGAGCTGCTACAGACGTCCAAATGTCGCTTGCCCGAAACACGGTACGGAAAACGACAAAAATTGGATATCCGATTCTTGGCCATCAACCACAATGCCTATAAATCGGCCATTGTCCTCTTCTGCGTTGCGCAATACATTGGCAGGATGATGGTCAATAATATCGGAACGACGATGCCCTACGTCTTCTATTTTTAAGCAGGAACCAATGGCTAATTCTCTGAAAACCATGTCGAAAGTCTTGACGGGAAGTGTTGTCCTGAAGGGCATTGGTGCCGCCTTGGAGATTGTCGTGCAGGTGTTCATTACCCGGAGCATGGGCGTTGCGGGATACGGCGATTATTCGTTCTATATCAGCGCAGCCGACCTGGTCTTCTGGTTCCTCTTTTCGGGTATCATCAAATGCAACGTTTACTACCTATCGGATGGGGCGACGACTCTCTCCTCCTTTAAAAAGAAATACTACGGATTCTTTGTGGCGCCTATTTTTATCCTGTTCGCAATTGCCGCAATCCTTTTCGGGTCGGTACTATTTCTTTTGGCCGATCTCATCCTTATCGCCCATGTGTTCCTTTTCGACTGGAGCAGCCAGTTTTTGGCACGTGGAAAATACTCAGTCTCTTTGTCCGGCGAATACATCATCGGGCGGCTTGTGTTGATGGTTCTGGTCATCGTCCTCCATTTCGCCCATGCCATGACTATCGAGACCCTGCTGATCGCCTACCTTCTGCAGATCATCATGGTAGATGTGTTCTTTCTGATCAAGCGCAAGACGCTACCCATCTCCCAAAAGACGCTGAACGAACCCCATGTTTCTCTTCAGAAACTCTGGCGGTTCCAGGAGACGGATATCGTGACCTCCCTGATCGGCCAAGCGCCCGTCATCCTCCAGTACATTGTTACGGATGCGTTTTCTGCGGGCCTCGTCAGCATCGTCGCGCTGATCCGCAAAGTGGTGAACTTCTTCTCGGGTCCAACCGCTAAGGTCTTCCTCCCGGAGTTCGCCAAGCTATCCAAAGAGGGAAACAAAGAAAAGGTCAAGGAATTCTATCAGGCCATCGTTCGGATCCAGATGCTTTTTGTGAGCGTCATGGCTGTTCTTTTGTTGGGATGTCCCAAATTGGTCTTGTCTGTGTTCAGTCCTGATTTGGAAGCCTACACGGGCGTCTTCCAGTTGGTGAGTTTCGTCTTCTTGCTGACGGCTTCCATGGGACCCGCTGGCGGTCTGCTTCAGATGTCCGGCCATGAGAAGGCCGTGAGCTATGTGAAATATATCGCCGCCGCCGTCATGATCGCGATTTGGTTCCTCCTGTCAAGCGTGGATTTGTTTGTGCTGTATGGCATTTGCGCCGAACTCTTGATCGAGACCGTCATCTACTATGTGTTGGTCTGTAAATTCTTTTCCGGCCTGCCTGTGCCCGTCGTCACATACATTCGCATTTGGGTTCCCTCCCTCCTGACGGTCATCATCCTTTTTGGGACGGGCTTTGGGGAAACGTGGGCAGGTCTGGTTGTGGCCGTTGTGTTGGTGGGGGCCCTTCAATTGGCCATCGAAGCAAAGTCCGGAATCTTTTCTTGGCTGGTCAAAGGGGAAAAAGATGCGTAATATCGCGATATTTGGGTGGTATGGGCACCGAAACTTAGGAGACGAGTGGATTTTTGAGGCAGCGAAGGGGCTATTGGATCGTTTCGGCGGTGAGTATACGCTAACGATTTACGGCGATCCCTATTGCATCCATGACGAACATGCTGTCCTCCATACGCGAAACATCAAAAGCATCCTGAAAGATGCTTGGAACTGCGACGCTTTTTTTTACGCGGGTGGCGGCGCTTTTCCGACAAAGAACAACCTGAAAATCCTGTTCTACGTTCTTGTGAATGCCATTTACCGACTGCGCCATAAACCCGTCATCTGTCTTGGCCTAAGTGTTGAATCGTTTCATTTTGAAAGTCTCCTGACCCGTAGGCTGCTGAAATGGTTTGCTGCGACATCAAGCTTGCTGTCGGTGCGAGACCAGTCTACCTTCTCCGAATTCAGCCGCTTTTTTGACGCCCGGCCTGCCCAGCTCCTGCTTTCTCCTGACACGGTCTTTTCATGGGAAGGGAAAAGGGGGCAGGCGCCTGCGGGAACGTACGGCATCGTGGCCTTGGCAAATCTGTTCCACCGCGTTTCGGATGACGGCCGGCAAATGCGAGCCTTTGCGGAAGCGATAGCCGTCGTGTTGGGAAAACTCGAAGAAAGCGGGTATGCCATCCATCTGACCGCCTTCTGCGAGCAAGACGAGGAAATCAACCGCATGGTGCAAACGATGCTCCCGGAAAAAACCACTTGGGTTCACGATTACAGCGAAACGGACGATCAGGTCTTCGGGCTTGCCGAGAATGCCTCGTTCGTAATAGGCATGCGCTTTCATTCCCTTGTGTTGGCGCAAAAGGCCAAGCGTCCCTATTTTGCGATTTCGTACGCCTCGAAGTGCAAGGGCTTCATGCATGACATGCATATGGATGCCTATCAAGTGGAGTTCGGCACAGGTGAAGAAGAATACCTCTGCAAGAACATTCCCTTGGATCCGGATGAAATGTATCCCCTCATCCTGGAAATGCTTCGGGATTCGGATGCAGTGAATGAGCAGTTGGAAGAAAACGAGCGAACCATCATGGAAGGCGTAGCACGCCTAGAAGATGCCTTCGCGCAGGTTTTATCGGAATAACCGAGTTTGATTACAGGGTGGGAGTGAAGATGCTGGTACGCTCGAAAGCGCCGTTGCGGCTCGGCTTGGCTGGAGGGGGCACGGATGTGGCACCCTATTGCGACCTGTACGGCGGCCTCGTTTTGAATGTCACAATTGACAAATATGCCTATTGCACGATCGAACAGAGCGATGCGATAAGCGGTATCACCTTTCATGCGGTAGACCGCGGGGAACGGGTCGAATCTCCGGCTGTGGAGCGGTTCGAGCTCAAAGGGGAATTGCTTCTGCATAAAGGTGTGTACAACCGTATTGTCGAAACGTTCAACGGGGGTCGCCCCATTCCACTCAAGATGACAACGTACTCCGATGCCCCAGCGGGCTCAGGTCTCGGGTCTTCCTCCACGATGGTCGTGGCAATGATTAAGGCTTATGTGGAACTGATGAACCTGCCGATCGGCGATTATGAAATCGCCCATCTGGCCTATGAGGTGGAACGGAAAGACATCGGGCTTTCGGGAGGGAAGCAAGATCAGTATGCAGCCACGTTCGGGGGATTCAACTTCATCGAACTCCTGACGGACGGCAACGTCATCGTGAACCCTTTGCGGATCAAGAAATGGGCCCTGAACGAGCTGCAGAATTCCATGATCCTTTACTTCACCGGAACGTCTCGGGACAGCGCGAAAATTATCGATGAGCAAATCAAAAGCACCATGGACAAGGAATCAAACGCGATTGAAGGGATGCACGAACTAAAAGAATCCGCCATCCGGATGAAGCACTGTCTATTGAGGGGCGATTTCGACGGCTTTGCGGAATGCTTGAGGTCGGGCTGGGAAGCGAAAAAAAAGACGTCTTCGGTCATTTCGAATCCTGCGATCGAGGAACTCTATGCGTTCGTCATGGCTAATGGCGGGAAAGCCGCAAAAATATCCGGAGCAGGCGGAGGCGGTTTCATGATGATCGTTTGCGATCCTGTCAGACGCTATGAGCTGATCCAGGCCCTCGAAACTTACGGAACCGGAACTCCTTCAACTGTTACGTTCGCCGAACATGGCACGCAGGCCTGGACCCTCTATTAGGAATGACAATGAAAAAGAGTGCAGAACAAACCTTGAACGACCTGATCGCCCGCTACTCTCAGCTCGCTCCATGCCGGCCGGATGTTTTGGCGGCGTTCGACATCCTTGCGGAGATGTACCGAAGCGGTGGACACCATCTTCTGGTCTGCGGAAATGGAGGAAGTGCGGCAGACAGTGAGCACATCGTGGGCGAGCTGATGAAGACCTTCAAAATAAAGCGATCCGTGCCCGATGCATTCAAGGAAAAAGCCTCCGCCATGTTGGAAGAAAAACGGGCAGAACAGCTTTGCAGCAATCTCGAAGGCGCCTTGCCGGCTATCTCGCTTGTCAGCCAATGTGCGCTGTTCACCGCCTTCGGCAACGACAAGAACGCATCTTACGTGTTCGCGCAGCAGGTATTTGGATACGGGTTGCCGGGAGATGCGCTACTGGCGATCAGCACGTCGGGCAATTCGGAAAACGTGATCGCCGCTGCCGACGTGGCTCGGATCATCGGCATGAGCGTCATCGCCCTCACGGGTGAAAAACCCTCACATCTGTCTGAAAAGGCCAATGTAACCATTCGAGTGCCGGAAACGGAAACCTACAAGATCCAGGAATTGCATCTGCCCGTCTATCACGCCCTCTGCGCGGCGCTGGAGGCCGAGATGTTCGAAGAGGAATAAAACAAAACGTATCACCGAAGAGACTCACCCCGCAAACGAAAGGAAATGAATCGTGGTAAAGAACAAGATTCGTTTCTTCTGGTTGGCAGCTATCCTCGTAACCTCGATGCTGCTGGGCATTCCCTTAACCCAGGCGCATGCTGACGAACGGGGTTCACAACAGGGCTCAATCTCGACGGGTCCGTATTTGACTGAAGCCGAGGCCAAATGTTTCATTGGCTTTTTGTTCAATACAAATGAATTGACAGATGAGCAATTGGCCACAAATGACATGTTCAAGCTGATGACAGGTCAGCTGTCGGGCGAGGCGGAAATCCAAGCCGGTTTCCAATTCGCCTCTTTTATGGATGCGCAGCTATCCCATACCACCTCTTCTCTGGGCTCCGTTACGGACAAAACATCAGATTTGCTTGTGAAGTATCTCTCAACAAAAGCCGAGGGGGATCTGGCGACAAACATTGTGAATGAGACGTTCCATGGCATCATCGGGCGGTTCCAGAATTACGTTTACAATGAATATTTGCTAAGCGGCGGAGATCTGCAGGATATGCAGTACGAACATTTCATGGACACCATGCTTGGTTGGGATACGATCAACAGCATCATCGATATCCCCTCCAAAGTGGAGGAATACAGCAATCGAATTGTGGCTCTGAACAGTGCCGTTTTTTTCGCTGCCAGCTCAAACCGAGAGGAAATGTTCAAATATTTCCAAATGTACCGGAATAATTTATATGTGAAATATACGATTGGTGAAGAAGAATTCAAGTTGATCATGGAAGCCAACGAGCTTTGCAACGAAAAGCTCGTTTTGATCAAGATGCTTGAGCCGACACTTGCCAACTTCCCTTTTCTCGATGACAAAATGCTGTTATGGGCGACGGATGATCGAATTGCCCTTATGGAAAGGTGGGCCGACTTTTCCTATTTGCTGGAGCAAAGGCTCTGCAAGGCGATCACCGCCAGCGAATCCGAAGAGTTGAAACTAACGCAAGACACGGAGGTCTGGGGAGCCCTTATCGTAAAGAAGGGGATTTCTAATCCAGATGGCCATAACTTGATTGTCCACGGAGATCTTATTATCGAAAAGGGGTCATTAGCGTCTTCGGGCGGGCGGATTACCGTTTTTGGCGATTTTCGGCATTCTTCCTACTCCTCTCAAACTTATTTGACCGGTGATGCATCCATTTTCGTATATGGAAACGCCGACATCTACTCAATCGCTTTTTACGACCAGGCACGATGTATTATTCAAGGCAGTGGTGAATTTGAATACATTTACGCCATGGAGTCCAATGCCAACCTTCTGCGTGTTGAAGGAGATTTTGAAGCCGGGCACCACGGAATGACGGACAGTTCAAAACCTTTGCGGGCAGGAACAGTTGAAGTATGTGGGGACATGTTTTTGCGGGGCAACACGGAATACCCCCGAGAATGGTGTGGCTACCATAGCGAAGGTACGCATAAGACGGTTTTTTGCGGTGATCGCCTTCAGACGATTAAAGGAGGCGGAGGATATTGTCGGCTGCGAAATGTCGAATTTCGCAATCCGCAAATCACATTTGACGCAACTTGGACTGACTATCAGGCAAGTCCTCTTAGATTGATGGATGATGCGACGATAACCTACAATGGTTATATTGCTTGCGCTTCCCTTGATTTGAACGGCCATAGTCTAACCATGCCCGGAACGATCTATTCTTACTATGGCATTTCTGTCAAAGCGCGCGAGAAGCTCTCGATAGGCTCATTTGGAATTGAGTTTAGCGGAACTTCCGTTAGAGATATTCATGTTTCCAACGGAGGAGTGCTCACCGTTACAGGCAAAATAGATAGTTATGATACGGACCTCTCGAATGGAGGAGCTCTCAATATTTTTGATCCTGATGCTCGCATCAGGTATATATCTTTTTCAAACGGCGGGTATCTTTATGCTGATGGCAACCTAAACATAACGAATCTTCAAAAGATGAACTCAGAAAAGGATTTGATGCATGTATCTGGCGATTTGTATGTCGACGGAAGCCTTTTCGACACGTCCATGACGGCGGGAACCGTTGAACTAGAAGGCAATTTTTCGCGCAACAATCCCTCCACCAACGGTTATCTATGCAAAGGTTCATGTAAAACCGTGTTCTGCGGAGAAGGCGTGCAGAAGGTCATGCAGTCTGCCAGAGTGGGCAATGTCGTTAATGCGCATTCAATCGAATCCGATTTGAACATCGCAGATTATTCGCGAAGTCGTTACGTGTGGGATCCGGAATACCAGCGCGGTGACCGCTATGTTCAGTTTGCTACGCTTAAGGGCGGCCAGAGCTACTCCGGTTCAGCCGTCACTCCTGATCTCGTTTACGGATCGATTGACCTGACGGAAGGAGCAGATTACCTTATCACCGGGATTGCCGACAATACCAATGTAGGAACTGCGCGCGTCTCCCTCAAAGGCGCCGGTGCTTACAAAGGCACCCTTGATTTGCCTTTTATCATATCTTCAGCAGACATGTCCCAAGTATCCTGTGTACAAATTCCAGAACAAACGTATACGGGTCGCCCTGTCGAACCAAAACCTGAATTATCCTTCAACGGGTGTACGCTTGTAGAGGGCGTAGATTATGCACTGTCATTTTCGAACAATACCGAGCCCGGCGATGCTTTCGTAACCATTACAGGCAAAGGGAATTACAGCGGCATGATTGAACTTCCCTTCCAGGTCAAAAGGAAGGGCTGGTACGATATGGATGGGAAGACCTGCTATTACAGAGACGGGGCCCTGCTCACGGGCGAACAGCAGATTGAAGGCAGCCGCTACTATTTCAAAAAGACCGGCGCGCTCATTCGGGGCGCGTGGCTGGACCTTCCGGACGGGAGAGCCTGGTGCGGCGCCGACGGGGCCTTTTCGACCGGGCAGCAGATCATCGGCAGCAAGAAGTACCTTTTCGACGAAAGGGGGCGCCAGCGGACGGGCTTCGCCGCCATCGGGGGCTCGACGTACTATTACCATCCGGACGGCGGCTTCGCCGCCGGCGAGCGGTGGATCGACGGACGCGGCTACTACTTCAAGAAGACCGGCGCCCTCGTGCGGAACGCCTGGCTGGATCTTTCGGACGGAACCGTGCGCGCGGGCGCCGATGGCGCCTTCCTCGCCGGGTTCCAGACCGTCGAGGGGAGGATGTGCCTCTTCGACGAGCGCGGCCGCTCCACCGAGGGCTTCGTCGCCGTGGGCTCGTCGACCTGTTACGTGCGCGACGGGATCCTCCTCACCGGAGAGCAGAAGGTCGGCGGGAAGACCTACTACTTCAAGAAGACCGGCGCCCTCGTGCGGAACGCCTGGCTGGATCTTTCGGACGGAACCGTGCGCGCGGGCGCCGACGGGGCGTTCCTGACCGGCGAGCAGACGATCGCCGGCGAGCCGTTCTCCTTCGACGACCGCGGCCGCCTCTTGCAGGCCGAAGCCTCGGAAGCGCCGCTGCCGCCCTCCGACCCGGTGACGGAGGAGGCAGCCCCTGTCGTGGAGATGCCTGAGCCGGGGGTCGGGGAGGCCGTCGCTTCCCCGGCGGAACAAACGCTAGCCGAAGGGCCCGCCGCAGATGTTGAGGACGTCGAGGAGGCCCGCCTCTCGCTCGCCCTGCTGGACGCCGTGACCGGGGAGCGGCTCGAGGGCAAGTCCTACACGCATCCGGAGCTCGAGGCGCTCGCCTCGGATGGGGCGGAGCCCGTGTCCGTTCTATGCGAACGCGAGGATGGTACCTACGAGGCGCGCACGGCCGCGGCTTACGTGACGCTTGAGGCGCTGCTCGCCGACGCCGGGCTGCAGGGGGCCTGGAGGGAGGGCGCCGTGCTGCTCGTGGACGGCGGCGAGGGCGAGGAGGCGTACGCCTTCGAGGAACTATCTCGAGAGGGATGGTTCTACCCCTCCGCGACGGCCGACGCCCTCGTGCCGGACGGGGGGCGGGCGGTGGCGCCGGTCCTTTGCTTCGCTTACACGGAATCGCCGATTCTTACGACGGCTGAAGACTCTGAAGGGGATAATATAAGTTGTGCGCCAATCGAAAGCCCGTTTTTTGTCATGATTGGTTTACCCGATTAACATTCAGGTAAAAGGAAAAGCATCATGTGGGGGATCGCCAGAAGATGAAGCCCAATCTGTGGTTGGCCATTGCGGCAAACAAATGCGCAAACCATGGCTCTGTGGGTCGAGCAGGCGCAAAAATATTAAAGGGAATCAATCGCGTCTTATTTGCGTGCGATATCGGAATCGGCGTCAAACTGGACCCATCCACTGTCTTTTATCACGGTGGCTTGGGCTGTGTATTCCATGGTGATGCCGTCATCGGCAAGGAACGCGTCTTCTTTCACCACGTCACCATTGGCAGTGCATGGCGGGGTGGAACAAATGAAGAGGGCGTGCCGGTTATCGGAGACCGGGTGATGTTCGGAGTTGGCAGTTGCGTATTGGGAGAGATCACAATAGGCAATGACGTGATCATTGGAGCGAATGCGGTTGTGACAAAAGACGTTCCGGACGGATGCACGGTCGCCGGCGTTCCTGCAAAAAATCATAAACCAGAGAACGGGGGGGGGGCGTCTAGTTTCATGGAGGCCATCATTCTTGCAGGCGGTTTTGGCACGAGGCTGTCGCACATTGTTTCCGATGTGCCAAAACCGATGGCGCCGGTTGCCGGACGCCCTTTTCTAAGGTACCTGCTGGATGACTTGGCTACAACGGGCTTCACACGTGTCGTGCTGGCTGTCGGCCATATGCGTCATTGCATCGAGGACTATTTTGAAGGGTGCTACCGGGGAATGGATCTCATCTATTCGGCCGAAGACGCTCCCCTGCTGACGGGCGGCGCCGTCAAGAAAGCACTTTGTCACTGCAGGGGCGAATATGTCTTCGTCCTGAACGGAGACTCCTATTTGTCCGCTCCTTTTGAAGCAATGCTGGTTCAAGCAGAGCGCGATCGACCGGCTGCTCTATTGGCCGTAAAGGAAATGCATGCCTTTGATCGGTACGGGACCATTATTCTTGGAGGGAGCGGAGATGCCCATCCCCTCCGTATTAGGCAATTCAAGGAAAAGGAACCCACGGAACAAGGCATGATCAATGCGGGCGTATATTGCCTGCAACGTGAGCTGCTCGATGACATGCCCGATGCCTTTTCGCTGGAGAACGACTTCTTTGAGAAGTACGTCGGTGATTTGACGCTTGAGGCGTATCCATGCGACGGGCTTTTCATCGACATCGGCATCCCCGAGGACTACGAACGCGCCCAAGGTCTGTTTCGCGAAAAAGCAAAAACTCGTTGCAAGATTGCCTTCTTCGACCGTGACGGCACCATCAATGTCGACACCGGGCACCTCCATGAACCAGACCAGATGGTTTTGATCGATTCGACGGTGGAACTGATTCGCCAAAAGAAGAAACAGGGATACACCATTGTTGTCATAACCAATCAAGCGGGAATCGCCAAAGGGTTCTATACGACAGAAGACATGCACCTCTTGCACGACCACATGAACAGGGAACTCGAAAAGCTGGATGCTAAGGTCGACGCTTTCTATTTCTGCCCGCATCATCCCGACTATACCGGGCCGTGCAGTTGCCGGAAGCCAAAACCCGGCATGATTATGAAAGCCCTGTTTGACTTCGAGGCCTCCCCTAAAGAGTGCCTGATGGTCGGCGACAAAGAAACCGACATGGAAGCGGCGCAAGCTGCCGGTATCTGGGAGCATGTCCTGATCGGGTGAACCCCCGACCCATGCCGATGGTTCACCCAGCATATAGAATACCCAGAGGCAGTCTCATTTGCATCCAAATGATCGGTACAAGTGTGTATTTTATGGTCTCCGATGCTAGAATAGGATTGGCTTTCTGATTGTCAATAGCTATGCCTGATGGGGAAAGGTGTCCACAAATGAAACATTGGCCCAATGCTGCATTACGGATCATTCTGGCAGGGACATTGGTGATCGGACTGATGCCAAGTTTGGCCTTTGGCAATGAACCGGAGGAGAGCTCCGATGTCGTTGAACCAAGTGGAAACGCCACGGAGAACGAGCTGGTTGCAACCACGGAAGAAGCGCCAGCGGAGGCTGCGAGTGGCGTTTCAGCTCACCTGGCAGATGAAACGCCAACGAATTTTGACAGTCCGGAAGAATACACACCGATAACCAATTGCGAATGCGATTGGACCTCCTTTGACTGGTACACGGGACAACCGATTGAGCCGTCGCTCGCTCTGTACTACTATGACAGCTCGGGCAACCAGGTTACATTGGAGAAAGACGTGGATTATCTTGTCTCCTACAGGTATTATAGCACGAGTGAAACACTTGGCGGCCTCCCGACCGACATCGCCTTCTATACCATCAACGTGGAGGGCATCGGCTCTTTTTCGGGTTCGCAGGACTTCAACTATGAAATTGCCGATCTCTTTGAAATCGGAACCCCTCATGGTATGCAGCATTATATTGGCCATGCCGAAGGCACCTCCTATTGGCAAACGGGGTCGCCTGTTATTCCTGACATCACATTGAATCGGCGCGGCGATGACCAGTTCGTCCTTACTCCGGGTGTCGATTTTCGCATCGCGAGTTATCGAGACAGCAATTGGAATGAGATGACGGATGCTCCGACCCTTGGCGGATTCTATTTCGCCATCGTGGAGGGTATTGGAAGCTACCATGGCACCAAAGAAGTGCCATTTTTCATTTCGAACAGCATTGTTGACTGCGATTTGCACATTCCGGACGAAATCGTTTCAGATGGCACCCCCATCGGGGATCCTGCTTTCGGCCTATCATACACAAGTAACGGGATCACCTATCAGCTTACCCAAAACACCGACTTCGAGGTCGCGTACTACGAGGATCAATATGGGCAACGAATGGAGGAAGCGCCGTCCAACACAGGGCTCTATTGGGCCGTGCTTGTGGGAAAAGGCATGTACTCCGGCGAGCGATCCGTTCAGTTCGAGGTAACGAATCCTTATGACATTTCGAATTACTCTGTTCATAAAAACGGTGAGATTTGGTATACAGGGAGTCCGATTGCCGCCCCCGAGTTCGTTGTCTATCGAAACCATCCCGATGGATCATCAACCTACTTGACTGAGGGTATCGACTTCATCATCAATGGATACCAGAATAACCATGCAGAACCTTTGGCGGGCATGCCCGTTGAGGTCGGCACCTATCAAGCTGTGATCCAAGGGATCGGGATGTATTCGGGCAGCTTGATTGCCATCTTCGGTGTCGAAGATCCTAACAACATTAATCGATGCTTCTCATTTTCAGTAGAGTCAACGATTTGGTATACCGGAAAACCCATTACTGAACCGACCCTCATTGTAAGCCGACGTGAGCCCGATTACCTACCGGCCATCACCCTCATCCAGGGGACGGACTTCCGCGTCAAGGGTTATCTGGCAGAGGATGGGACGCCCCTCGACAGCTTGCCTGTCGAGGCAGGCAGCTATTATGCCACCGTCGAAGGCATCGATGCGTATTCAGGTGAGGTGTCTGTGCCGTTCAACATCCAAGATCCGAACAGCATCGACAACTTCTCAATTTGGACAAATGGCAACGTTTGGCACACCGGAGAGCCCATCTCCGAGCCCGCCATCACGGTGAGGCGCTACGCAGGCGGCGGTCTCCCGGAAGTCACCCTCGCCCAGGGGAGGGACTTCCGCGTCAAGGGCTACGCGAAGACGGACGGGACGCCCCTTGACGGCGCTCCGGTTGAGGTCGGCCCCTATTCCGTCATCGTCGAGGGCATCGGGGCCTACTCGGGCGAAACGTCCGTATGGTTCGAGGTCCGGAGCCCGAACGATATCGGCTCGTTCTCGGCTTATGTGTCGGAAACCGTTTGGCACACCGGAGAGCCCATCTCCGAGCCCGCCATCACGGTGAGGCGCTACGCAGACGGCGGGCTGCCGTCCGTTATTCTCACCCAGGGGACCGATTTCCGCGTGACGGGCTATAGAACAACGGACGGGGCAATCTTGGAGAATACCCCGATCGACATCGGCCAATACTATATCTCGCTCGAAGGCATCGGGGCATACTCAGGCACACAAACCGTCTATTTCGAGGTAAAAGACCCGAACGATCTTTCAAACTGCAATGCCACACAACATGGTTCGGCCTACCCTTACACAGGATCACCTGTCCGCCCCGATGTCACCCTCAAAACGCCGCTAGGGATCACATTGAATGAGGGGCGTGATTGCCTGATAACCTATCAGACGCTCCAAGGAGAATCGTTGGACGCTGCCCCCACGGAAATCGGCAACTACCGTATGGTTTTTAGCGCTGTTGAAGGCAGTGGCTATTCGGGTGAATACGTCTTTGCCTTCAATATTTTTGATATTCATGACGTGTCCCTTTACTCGTGTTATACAAGTCAACCGATTTGGTATACGGGAGAACCAATCACGGAGCCGCAATTCAATGTCACCTACTATGATTCCCTTTCAAGCACGAGCATAAAACTGGTCCAGGGTATCGATTATCGCATTGCGGGTTATGTCAATGTAAATGGCGGCCCTCAATTAGCGGAAGCCCCGAGCGAACTGGGTTCGTATTATGCCATTATCGAGGGAATCGGTAACTACTACGGAACCGCAAGAGGTCACTTTGAAATTAAAGATCCGCATGATTTAAGCAATATGATCGTGTCTCAATCGGGTCCCAGATCCTTCGTTTATACGGGTGATCCGATCATTCCTTCTTTCACTCTGAGCAAAGACTACAACAGCCAGACTCTTTTTGAAGGCAGGGATTATACCGTTTCCTACCGGGACGGACATGGATATATGCTGTCCTCCCCTCCTGTCGAGGTCGGTTCCTATATGGTGGTTTTCACGGCTGTCGAAGGCAGCGGCTATACGGGTATGATTTCTGCATCCTTCGAAATTGTCAGTCCTGATTTGGCAAAATGCTCAATCAGCTTGGGGAACCTCATGTCATCTTACGAGCAGGGAACCATATCTTATTACGCCCTGTATACCGGCTTGCCTATTCTTGCTTTGCCACATGTTTCCTTTTACGGGAACACACTTTCCGAAGGAACCGACTATGAGGTGGAATACGATCAAAACGTCGGTTCGCCCGACCAGGTAACGACGGCGACCGTGCGGGTCAAGGGCCTCGGAAAGTATGCGGGAACGGAACAATCCATTACGTTCGACATTTTGCCGAAAATCGATCTCAACCTCCCCGTTTTTACAACGTACATCCGCCATGACGGCGTCTTGCTATGGAATTCGACCGGCACCCCCACATCTCTTGAGCTCTTGCATACGGGCTCGGCCGTATTGCCTAAGCTTTCCCTTTCACTCCAATCAAGCATGAGCAAGACTTTTTTCGAAGGCTTCGATTACGGCGTCACGTACGAAGATGAGGATGGCCAGGAAGTTATACCAACCGATGTCGGAACCTATAACCTTGTAATCAAAGCTCTCCCCGGCAGCCAATTGACCGGCAGAAGGACCATCCCTGTTTCGATTGTCCAAAAACTGAATCTTGCCTCTTATTCGCACGGAATATCCATCAACAATTCGGGGGGTACTGATAATTTGGTGGAGGTGATCAAGGGAACCACCCCGACCCTCTCTCTTACGAGTTATTACAACGGAGGTAATTTAGTCGAAGGGTATGATTTTGACTTCTCGAGTAGCTTGGATGAAACGACGGGCATTTGCACCGTCACCGCGACCGGAAAGGGTAAGTTCGAAGGTTCCGTGTCTGCCCGATATCAATTCGTCGATAGCCTGTCGAATGGATTCGAGGGGATAACATTTTTCGTCAATGGACAGCCCGCGGGCTCGTCCTCCTCTTCAATTTCGCTTTCATTGGACGAGGAAGGTTTTCTGAAGGATCCGATCATTACAGCAAATGGAAAAGTGAACGGAGTTGATTACCGGCTAGCCGAATACTACGACACAATGGGTAACGAGGTTGTAGTCGATACACCCGGCATCTATCAGATGCATATCGTTGGGATCGGCATATATGCCGGCGCCGAACGACTCATCCGCGTTCAGGTGCAAAATGAGCAGGAAGAACCCTTGCGGAACCTTAGCCAAACTTATGGGCCGCAAAATACCCCTTATTGTTATCTACAGGCAGAGGGCGTCGTCCATTCGTCTGGCACCCAAGGAGATACGGCATGCATATTGAAGAATGAAGCGAACCAACCTCCTGCTTATTCCGTCTTCTGGTCTTCGGGCTACGGAAGCAACCTCCTGCTGGTAGAGGGTGTCGATTACACCACTTCCTACACCTACGATCTGTCCGTAAACACCGCGTCGATTACTTTTACAGGTATTGAGGAAGCGGGATATACCGGTAGCCGCACCGAGTCCATCGCGCTGGTCGACTCTTTTGACATTGCAACATGCAGCTCAATATACCTGGACATAAATGCTCAGAATGCGAATGATCGCTTCTACCTGAAAGATAGTATCGAGCCAAAAGCAAACGTTTTCCCGAACATTTCAAGTTCCAATCGAGAAGTCCTTCTTGAAAATGTCGATTATCGAATTACCTATCTGCGAGAAGATGGAAGTGCGGAATACCCCATCACAAGTCCTGGCCGATGGACGATGCATGTGTATGGAATCGGAAATTGGAGCGGATACCGCGATTTGCCTATTTCCGTGGAAGACTATTCGAATCAAGACATATCCCTTTCGGAAGCTGAATCGTACCTTGTCGGGGTAACGAGCAACAATGAATGCCTTCTCGTGGACGGGAAAGCCGAGCCGGAGGTGTCCGTCTCCTTCCAGCAGCAACCATTGGAAGAGGGGAAAGAGTATACGGTCGAGTATGTCAATCAAACCGAACCGGGAGCGGCCTACGCCCTGATCACCGCCGTACCTGGGAGTGGATTTGCGGGGATGAAATCGATCGGCTATCGGGTTGTCTCCGAATATGACATGAGCCATTCAACAAACTACCAGCTCTTTGTTCGTTTGCCGAATGGCGAAAAGTCCTATATGTCTTTGTATGATTCACAGATTGGCACAAGCGCGATCCTTGAAAATGGGACGGCTACACTTGATCTGGGGGTCGCCATCCGTAAAGGGGTAAAGACGGCAAATGGCCGTACGACATACGAGATGATCGACCTCGATCCGGGTTGCTATGAAGTCGAATACGGAAACAACGACAAACCGGGGATCGCTTGGGTTAAGGTAACGGGGAAAAATGGGTATACAGGTTCTTTGTCAGCCAATTTTATCGTTAAAGAAAAGCCATACGACTTCAAAAACGGGTGGAATATCGTCGACGGGAAAACCTATTACTATATGGATGGGCATCTCGCAGAGGGCGAAAAACTGATAGACGGCAAGCGGTATTACTTCAACTTCAAGGGCGTACTTGCAAAAGATACGTGGATGGATGTAAACGATGGCCGGGTGTATTGCGGGTCGGATGGCGTCTTCCTCATCGGCCTTCAAACGGTAGGTGGAAAGAAATACCTTTTCAATGACCAAGGACGCTTGTCGGACGGTTTTGTATCCGTTGGTGCCTCGATGTACTATTACTATCAAGATGGCACCTTCGCAACTGGTGAACAGTGGATAGACGGAAAGGGCTACTACTTCAAGAAAACCGGTGCCCTGCTGAGGAATACATGGACGGATATCGATAGCGGTACTGTTCGTTGCGGTGCGGACGGCGCTTTCCTCACAGGCTACCAAGTGGTGGACGGCAAGAAGTACCTCTTCGACGAGCGCGGCCGCTCCACGGAGGGCTTCGTCACCATCTCCGGCACGACCTACTATCTGCGCGACGGCGCGTTCCTCGCCGGCGAACAGTGGATCGAGGGCAGCGGGTACTACTTCAAGAAAGCCGGCAACCTCGTGAAGAATGCCTGGCTGGACTTCGTGGACGGAAGGGTGCGTTTGGGAGCAGACGGCGCTTTCCTTACCGGCCTCCAGACCGTGGACGGGAAGATCTATTACTTCAACGACCAAGGACGTCTGTCGGAAGGGTTTGTTGCGATCGATGATGCAACCTACTATTTCTATGCAGATGGCACGTATGCAACGGGCGAGAAATGGATCGACGGCAAAGGCTATCAATTCGGAGACAATGGCGCGTTGATCCGGGGAGCATGGATTTCCCTTTCGGACGGGGAGGCCTACGCCGGTGCAGACGGCGCCTTCCTCACGGGCTATCAAGTGGTGGACGGCAAGAAGTACCTCTTCGATGAGCACGGCCGCTCCACGGAAGGCTTCGTCACCGTGGGCGCGTCCACCTACTACGTGCGGGGCGGCGCGTTCCTCGCCGGCGAGCAATGGATCGACGGGAAGGGGTACTACTTCAAGAAGACAGGCGCTCTGCTGAAAAATACATGGGTTGATTTTGCGGATGGCCAAACCCGTGCCAGTGAAGATGGATCGTTCCTGATTGGCATCCACACCGTGGACGGCATCAAGTTCTTCTTCAACGAAAATGGGCGAGTAGCCGACCGTGGGTTCGTCACCATTGACGGAACAACCTATTATTATTTGGATGGTGCCTACGCGACCGGTGAGCAACAAATCAACGGTCAAGGGTACTATTTCAAAAAGACCGGTGCCCTCGTCAAGAATAGCTGGCTCACCCTCGCCGATGGACGACGTGTGTATGCGGGGGAAGTCGGCGCTTTCGTGACAGGCGAGCAGTGGATCGGGGGCAAAGGATTCTATTTCAAGAAAACCGGTGCCCTTGTTGCGAAGGCTTGGATCACCCTAGCAGACGGAAAAGTGTATACCGGTGTGGACGGTGCGTTCCTTATGGGCTACCAAGTGATGGACGGCAAGAAATACCTGTTCGATGAGAAGGGACGTTCTACGGAAGGCTTCGTCACCATCTCGGGCACGACCTACTATCTGCGGGACGGTGCCTTCCTCGCCGGCGAGCAGTGGATCGGCAGCCAGGGCTACTACTTCAAGAAAGCCGGCAACCTCGTGAAGAACGCCTGGATCACCCTCTCGGACGGGAAAGTGTACTGCGGAGAAGCGGGCGCTTTCCTCACGGGCTACCAGATCGTCGACGGCAAGAAATATCTCTTCGATGAGCGCGGCCGCTCCACGGAAGGCTTCGTCACCATCTCGGGCACGACCTACTATCTGCGGGACGGTGCCTTCCTCGCCGGCGAGCAGTGGATCGAGGGCCAGGGCTACTACTTCAAGAAAGCCGGCAACCTCGTGAAGAACGCCTGGCTCGACCTCTCGGACGGGAAAGTGTATTGCGGAGAAGCGGGCGCTTTCCTCACGGGCACCCAGTCCATCGGAGGCAAGGACTACACCTTCGATTCAGCGGGAAGGCTGCTGTAATTCTCTGAGCTTTGGAGGGCCCGATGGGTGAACCCATCGGGCCCTTCCCCTGTTAAAAATCCGTTGGGGCTTACTATAATTCCGGCATGATAACGAATGTGCGCATCGCAAGGGGAAACATGAAACGCATCGCTCGTCCGACAGCTACCTTTTGGTTCCTTACATTCTTGCTGGCTGCCGCTTGCGCGGCCGTTCCCCTGCATCAGGCAGATGCGGATGAAGGCAATGCGATCCGACCAGCTATGCTTCCTTCCGTATTCCAAACGAGTCAGGCAGAACAGCTCAAAGCAGACTATTTTCTGACGTCCAACTTGTTCCAGCCTTATGCGAACTTCACCTATCAAGCACCATATCGTTCGTATCTGGTTCAGATGAGCAATGATTCCACGTTCAAGAACGAATTGATTGCATGGACCACACTGAATTTCGTTTTCAATCCGGACGAGTTTGCCGGCGGCCTCGCGAAAGGAGACCTCCTCTCTGAACAAGGTTTCTATGAAGCTGCCCTGTTCGACATGCTCTACGAAACCGAGAAAAGTGATACGCTGCTCGATACCCTGCATGCTTCAATTAAGAAATGCAACGTCGGGGTGTACAAGAACCTATTCAAACAGCTAGACAAAGGCACCATCGACTACCCCGTTTCGTTCGACATTCCGCTGACGGATGAAGACAAAGCAAAGATCGGGGCGGCTCTGTATGCGGAAGCGGGCGATTCATATGCGAGCACGTTCGGCTCGCTAGAAACCTTCCAGAAGCTCGTTAGCACCGGTGCCACCATCGAGGAAATGGCCGAACGCGTAGGCACAATGCTCGCTCTGGAAGACTTGTCGGAATCCACGGTGACCATGCTCCAATCGATGAAGCGATACTGCGGCGTGCATCGAGACGAGGGAAGTTTTGGGCACTTGGAAAATGCTCTGGAAGAGATCATCGACCTATATGAGAATCACTTTGATGTGCAAACACTCATATACCAAGAAGCCGCTTCTCTCGCCGTGGACCAAATCCTAGAAAAGGCCAGCGGCCTCATCTGGTCGGATATGATTGACAATCTAGGCGGGGGATGGGTGAAACTCGCCTACTCGGTCGGAAAAGCCGCCAACAACGCATGGATTTCCACGGACGCCCGAATCGAGAAATTCTACGAAATGAAGTCGCTGCTCGATATTGAAATCGCCGTCCAAGACTCCTTGCAGTACTACAAAGCGATCTATCAAAACAATCAGACACAAACAAACGCCAGCCATTTCAATGCCGGTGTCAGCATGGCTATTTCGACATACGAACTGGGCCTACGGTATTCGGAGGGCTATTGGACCATTCTAGATACCATGGGATTAAACGCCGTCCTCAACGAATTTGGGGAAGGATGGAGCCATTCCGATCTCATCGCAAAGGTAAGTCAAGACCGAACGACGATGGAAAACAATTATCGTATGGCTAATGAATTATTAGATGAGTTAAGCACGCAAAACCAAAACGGACATGACGAAGCGTTCGACGAACCCCTCTACATTACGAGCCAAGAAACATTCGATGCGTATTGCGACATCTATGGCGATATGCGAAATGTTTACCCCGAACGCTTCTCCAATCTGAAAGTAAACTGCCCCACCGCAATAATGGTTGACCGCACATGCCGTATAGGCAAGGAGGCCGACTTCTACACCCTCACGATCGAGGAGGGCGGCTCGCTCCGCGTCGAGGGCAGCGCCTCCTCGACCTACCTCGACGTCCGCGGCGGGAGCCTCCTCGTGGACGGCGACCTCCGCGTCTCGCTTGTCTACATGGACTCCGACGCGTCCCTGGTTAGCGTGTCGGGCAACCTCTTGGCCGAGCGTTCTAGCTACGCATCGCGCCAAATGGAGGCTGGCACCTTCGAAGTGGGGGGCGACGTGCATCTCGAGGGCGGCTACTGGTTCGGGGCCGTAGGCGCCTGCCGCGTGGTGCTGTGCGGCGACGGCCCGCAGGCGGTGGACGGCGACGGGGGCCTCGGGAACACCGAGTTCAGGAACCCGGACGTGGACGTGTCCATCACCGGGACCCTCTCGCTGGCCGGGGACGCGCAGGCCGATGGAGCCGTGTCGGCGGGCACCCTCAACCTGAACGGGCACCGGCTCACCGCGGCGAAGGACGTCTCCACGTCGACGCTGCTCGCCACCGGCGCCTCCGCCGTCCATGCGGGAGGCCGGCTGCATGTGGGCTCCTGCATGCTGGAGGCGGGCGCTGCCGTGGACGCTTCCGCGCCGGAGGCCGACTTCTACTCCCTCTCGATCGAGGAGGGCGGCTCGCTCCGCGTGGAGGGCAGCGCCTCCTCGACCTACCTGCACGTCAACGGCGGGAGCCTTTTCGCGGACGGGGACCTCCGCGTCCGCGACGTCGATATGGACTCCGACGCGTCCCTGGTGAGGGTGTCGGGCGCCCTCTCGGCCGGGCACGGCGGCTACACGTCGTACCGCATGGAGGCCGGGTCCTTCGAGGCGCTGGGCGACGTGCACCTCGAGGGCGGGGAGGGGTTCGGGGCCGTAGGCGCCTGCCGCGTGGTGCTGTGCGGCGACGGCCCGCAGGCGGTGGACGGCTACGGGAACCTCGGGAACACAATCAATGCCCACGCCATTGAAAAAGAAGCCTCTATTCCAGAGTTTGCTGTAGGATGCTACATTTGGGATCCTGATTACCATCGCACAAACAAGTACTTGCAATTGGCAACCAGCGACATAGGAAAACAGGCATATGTCTATTCAGGGACCCCCATCGCCCTATCACCGATTGTCAGCTACGGAGATCATTATCTGCAGGAAGGAATAGATTTCACCGTTTCCTATTCAAACAATGTAAATGCAGGGACGGCATCGGCCACTTTAGCAGGATTGGGTGAGGTCAAGGGTTCAAAAACCGAGAGCTTCACTATCCAGCCGCTTGAAATTGGCGTGGTTGAAATAGAACCGATTCAGAATCAAATATATACTGGCTCTCCCCTTGCGCCTGATGCAACTCTCTCACTTAATGGAAGACCGCTCGAGAAGGGAATCGACTACGAACTGGTTCCAGCAGAGTCGATTCTTCCTGGAGAAGCTACCGTACGCATTAACGGAATTGGAAACTTCGAAGGAACCGTCGAAGTGCCTTTCACCATAATTTGTGATGGGTGGACCACTTTTGGCAATTCAACGTACTACTATCAAGAAAACAAACCCATTACAGGAGAAACATGGATCGACGGCCGCGGTTACTACTTCAAGAAGACCGGCGCCCTCGTGCGTGGCGCATGGCTCACTCTTCCTGACGGAAAAACGTACGCCGGCAGCGACGGTGCCTTTCTTGCGGGGCAACAGATCATTGGCGGCAAAAAATATTACTTCGATGAACTTGGACGAACGAGAGAAGGTTTCATTACGGTCGGAAACTCTGTTTTCTATTACCAAGCCGAAGGGTACGCGACAGGGGAAACATGGATCGACGGGAAAGGCTACTACTTCAAGAAGACGGGTGTCCTCGTGCAGAACGCCTGGCTCGACTTCATAGATGGTCAGGTGCGCACGGGCAGTGACGGGGCATTCCTTACGGGTCTTCAGATCATCGACGGGAAAAAGTATCTCTTTGACGAGAAGGGACGCTCCATTGAAGGTTTCGCCACCGTCGGTGCCTCTACCTATTATTTGAAGGATGGTACTTACCTGATTGGTGAACAAAAAATACTTGGGAAGAGCTACTACTTCAAGAAGACCGGCATTCTTGTCAAAAATGCCTGGTTGGATCTCGTTGATGGACGACGAGTTTATGCAGGCAACAACGGAGCTTTCCTTTCCGGCGAGCAGTGGATCGGGGGCAAAGGATTCTATTTCAAGAAGACAGGTGCCCTCGTCCGAAGGACATGGTTGGATCTCGCTGACAGTCGCCGTGTTTTTGCATCAGAAGATGGCTCGTTTGCTTTGGGCGAGCAGTGGATTGGCAACCACGGCTACTATTTTAATGACAACGGAGATTCTCTCGCAAATCAGTGGCTTGACCTTGCCGATGGTCGGGTGCTTACAGATGCGGACGGCGCTTTCCTCATAGGCTACCAGATCGTCGACGGCAAGAAATACCTCTTCGACGAGCGCGGCCGCTCCACGGAAGGCTTCGTCACCATCTCGGGCACGACCTACTATCTGCGGGACGGTGCCTTCCTCGCCGGCGAGCGGTGGATCGAGGACCAGGGCTACTACTTCAAGAAAGCTGGCAACCTCGTGAAGAACGCCTGGCTCGACCTCGCGGACGGCAGGGTGTACGCCGGGGCGGACGGCGCGTTCCTGACCGGCGAGCAGACGATCGCCGGCGAGCCGTTCTCCTTCGACGACCGCGGCCGCCTCTTGCAGGCCGAAGCCTCGGAAGCGCCGCTGCCGCCCTCCGACCCGGTGACGGAGGAGGCAGCCCCTGTCGTGGAGATGCCTGAGCCGGGGGTCGGGGAGGCCGTCGCTTCCCCGGCGGAACAAACGCTAGCCGAAGGGCCCGCCGCAGATGTTGAGGACGTCGAGGAGGCCCGCCTCTCGCTCGCCCTGCTGGACGCCGTGACCGGGGAGCGGCTCGAGGGCAAGTCCTACACGCATCCGGAGCTCGAGGCGCTCGCCGCGGAGGGGGCTGAGCCCGTGTCCGTTCTATGCGAACGCGAGGATGGTACCTACGAGGCGCGCACGGCCGCGGCTTACGTGACGCTTGAGGCGCTGCTCGCCGACGCCGGCCTGCAGGGGGCCTGGAGGGAGGGCGCCGTGCTGCTCGTGGACGGCGGCGAGGGCGAGGAGGCGCACACCTTCGGGGATCTCTCGCGGGAAGGGTGGTTCTACCCCTCCGCGACGGCCGACGCCCTCGTGCCGGACGGGCGTCGGGCGTCGGCGCCGGTTCTTTGCTTCGCTTACACGGAATCGCCGATTCTTACGACGGCTGAAGATTCTGAAGGGGATATTATAAGTTGCTTGCCAATCGAAAGCCCGTTTTTTGTCATGATTGGTTTACCCGATTAACATTCAGGTAAAAGGAAAAGCATCATGTGGGGGATCGCCAGAAGATGAAGCCCAATCTGTGGTTGGCCATTGCGGCAAACAAATGCGCAAAGGTTTTGCGCTCCGCTTCAACGTTTCTTTTTATGCGTGCAAAACGCAGCTCACCTGTAAAACCTCGTTTTGACAGTGTTATCGATTCACAAAAGCTATTGCGAAAAGCTATGTCAAAAAGTTTAGTTCAAGGGGGCGGGGGAGGGTGAGTTTAAAAGACAAGAGTTGCGTTTGGTTTTTGCTGGCCCGACCATACATAAAATTATTTTATAGTTATAGACAAACTGATCAATACAATCAGTAAAGAATAAAAAACGTGCAACTTGTTTGACCGATAATCATGTTTTCTGAGCCTCGGAAAGCATGGAGATATCGAACATTGGACTACGCCTAGCAAGACTATCTCCAAGATAAGCACCCTCACAACCTCGCATGCTTATCGCTCAGTACCCTCAGTCCGCCGCCGGGGGTTATCAGCGCCTCCACGGGGCACTCGAATGCTTGGGCGAATTTGGCCAGTTTCGAGAAGTTGGCGTCGATGAGGCCGTCCTCGATGTCGGTTACGTGGCTGCGGCTGTGGCCCACCATGTCGGCGAGCTTCGTCTTGGTGAGGTTCCCACCTTCGCGCAGAACCCTCACGTTCTCGCCGAACGTGCGCGCAAGCTCCTGCACCAGGGGATCCTTGGCCTGCATCTTGATCTGTCGCGTCTTCTCCGGCATGTCCTCAGCGTAACCGGACAGATACGCATTGACGTATTCGACAGAATACGCTTTGCCTGTTCCGGCATCTGCCCGCGACGCCTCGCAAGCGCCCGACCGCTCCCTTCGTGCGCGGTGCATAACATCCTCCCACCCCGCGATTCTGTTGCTTGCCGGTGAATTTCCCGCCCAAACTCCCCCTTGCGCCACCCTTCATCTATAATCGGATATTCGATCTTTGACTAACTGCAAATCGAAGGGGGTGTGAGTTCATGCCGAGACTTCAAATCATGGATACCACGATCCGCGACGGCCAGCAGAGCCTGTGGGCCACGCGCATGCAGATCGGGGACATGCTGCCGATCCTGCCGAAAATGGACCGGGTCGGGTACTGGGCCATCGAGGCGTGGGGCGGCGCGACGTTCGACACGTGCCTGCGCTTCCTCGACGAGAACCCGTGGGAGCGTCTGCGATCTATCAAGGCGAACACGCCGAACACGCCGCTCGCCATGCTGTCCCGCGGCCAGAACCTGGTGGGGTACAAGCATTACTCGCGCGAGATCTGCAACCGCTTCATCAAGGCGGCTAAGCGCAACGGCGTGCACGTGTTCCGCGTGTTCGACGCCCTCAACGATATCCGCAACGTGGTGGACAACGCCGAGGCCATCAAGGAATGCGGCGGCCACTTCGAAGGCGCCATCTCCTACACCATGTCGCCGGTGCACACGCTCGACAGCTACCTGGACTACGGCCAGAAGATGAAGGACCTGGGCGCCGATTCCATCGCCATCAAGGACATGGCCGGCATGCTCACCCCGTACCGCACGGAGCGCATGGTCAAGGCGTTCAACGCCGAGATCGGCCTGCCGCTGCACATCCATTGCCACTACGTGGGCGGCATGGCCCCCGCCAACATCATCAAGGCCGCCGAGGCCGGCGCCGCCATCGCCGACACGGCCCACGCGCCGCTCGCGTTCGGCAACTCGCACCCGGCCGTCGAGATGATCGTGGCCGCCCTCCAGGAGAGCCGCTACGACACGGGCCTCGACCTGGACCTGCTGTTCGAGATTGCCGAGTACTGGGAAGAGGTGCGCCAGCGCGGCCACTACAAGCGCGGCGTGTCCTCCCTCACGCACATGAAGGTGTACTCGCACCAGGTGCCCGGCGGCATGATGTCGAACCTGGTGTCCCAGCTGGAGATCCAGAACGCGGGCGATCGCCTGGGTGAGGTCATGCAGGAGATCCCCAAGGTGCGCGCCGAGGTGGGCTACCCGCCGCTCGTCACGCCCATGTCCCAGATCGTGGGCACGCAGGCCGTGTTCAACGTGCTCACCGGCAAGCGCTGGAGCGTCGTGTCCAAGGAGATGAAGGATTACATCTGCGGCTACTACGGCAAGGCGCCGGGCCGCATGGACAAGGACATCGTGGCGAAGGTCGTGGGCAACTCCGAGATGCTGCCGCCCGACGTGGCCCCCGGCTCGCTCGTCACCACCACGTACTCCCAGGTGGAGGACGAGATCGGCGACCTCGCGAAGAGCGAGGAGGACGTGCTCATGTACGCCCTCTTCCCGAACGAGGCCCGCACCTACCTGAGCAAGCACCGCACATCCGAGAAGGTCGACTTCCTCATGGAGCAGGAGTCGAGCCATACCAAGGAGGACGATTACGTGGACATCAATCAGATTCGCGAGCTGGTTCGCGTCGCCGAGGAGAGCGGCGTCGGCGAGATCGTAGTCGAGGAAGAGGGCACCCGCATCGCCGTGCGTATGCCGGGCACGCTGTCTTCCGACGCCGTGGCCGCCGCTGCCGCCGCCGCGCCGGTCGCGGCCGTGGCCCCGGCCCCCGTGGCCGACGCGCCGGCCGCCGCCGACGACGGCGTGGAGCGCCCCGCGAACTGGTATGCCGTCACGGCCCCCATGGTGGGCACGTTCTACGAGGCGCCCGCTCCCGGCGAGCCGCCGTTCGTGAAGGTGGGTGACGAGGTTGCCGCCAACCAGACGCTGTGCATCGTCGAGGCCATGAAGCTCATGAACGAGATCACGGCCGAGGAGATGGGCACGGTGCGCGAGGTGTGCCTCGAGGATGCCTCGCCCGTGGAGTTCGGCACGCCCCTGTTCTACATCGAGCCCCACGGCGCCCCGGCCCCGGCCCCGGAGACGGCGTAATGTTTAGCAAGATACTGGTTGCCAATCGCGGCGAGGTGGCGCTGCGCATCATGCGCGCCTGCCGCGAGCTGGGCGTGAAGACGGTTGCGGTCTACTCGACCGAGGACGCCGACACCTATCCCGTGCAGTACGCCGACGAGGCCGTGTGCATCGGCCCCGCCCAGGCGAACAAGAGCTACCTGGTCATACCCAGCATCATCTCCGCGGCGAAGAACGCCGGGGCCGAGGCCATCCACCCCGGCTACGGCTTCTTGGCCGAGAACGCCGACTTCGCCCGCGCCTGCGTGGACAACGACCTGGTGTTCATCGGCCCCTCCGCCGACTGCATCGAGCGCATGGGCGACAAGAGCATGGCGCGCGAGACCATGAAGGGCTGCGGCGTGCCCACCGTTCCCGGCTCCGACGGCTGCATCGACACGGCGGCCGAGGCCAAGGCGTTCGCCGACAGCGTGGGCTACCCCGTGCTCATCAAGGCCACGGCGGGCGGCGGCGGCAAGGGCATGCGCGAGGTGCACGACCCGGCCGACCTCGAGGCCCAGTACCAGGCGGCCCGCACCGAGGCGGGCGCCGCGTTCGGCAACGACGGCGTGTACCTGGAGAAGCTCGTGCTGCGCCCGCGCCACGTGGAGATACAGGTGCTGGCCGACGACTTCGGCAACAACCTGGCGCTCTGCGAGCGCGACTGCTCCGTGCAGCGCCGCCACCAGAAGCTCATCGAGGAGGCGCCCTCGCCGGCGCTCACCGAGGACCTGCGCCGTGCCATGGGCGTGGCGGCCATCAAGGCCGTGCGCGCCGTGAACTACAAGAACGCCGGCACCATCGAGTTTTTGCTCGACACGGACGGCAACTTCTACTTCATGGAAATGAACACGCGCGTGCAGGTGGAGCATCCGGTCACGGAGCAGATCACCGGCACCGACATCATCAAGGAGCAGCTGCGCATCGCCTCCGGCGAGCCCATCAGCTGCGCTTCCCGCGCCCCGTTCGCCCCGTTCGGCCACGCCATCGAGTTCCGCATCAACGCGGAGGACCCGGCGCACGCCTTCCGCCCGTGCCCCGGAACCATCACGAGGTTCGAGCCTCCGGCGGGCCCCGGCGTGCGCGTGGAGAGCTACGTGCGCACCGGCTCGCGCATCTCGCCGTACTACGACTCGCTCGTGGCGAAGCTCGTGGTGTACGGCCAGGATCGCGAAGAGGCGCTCCAGCGCGGGCGCCGCGCCCTCGACGAGTTCGTCATCGAAGGCATCGAAACCACCATCTCGTTTCATCGCCGCGTGCTGGACAATGCGGTGTTCTGCGCGGGCGAGGCGACGACCGACTTCATCGAAACCCAGATGGGAGACGTGTTATGAACGAACTGAATCTTGACGGCATGGCGCTTGCGCCGGGCGTCGTCGAGACCATCGTGTCCATTGCCACCAACGAGGTCGAGGGCGTTGCCTCGGTCGGCTCGGCGGCTGCGGGCGGCCTGCGTTCCATGTTCGGCTCCAAGCCGCCTACGCAGGGCATCGACATCGCCGTGGACGAGGACGACAAGCTGGCCATCTCGGTGCGCGTCGACGTGTACTACGGCTACGTGCTGCCCGATCTGGCCGCGAACGTGCGCCAGGCCGTGGCCGACGCGGTCGCCAGCCAGGTGGGCGCGCAGGTGTCCTCGGTGGACGTGTACATCGACGGCATCCAGTTCGCCGGTTAGCCGGAGGTTTGCTGAACTTCTATGGCTGCTAAACGACATGAACGAACGCGTGCGCGCCGATCGGCGCTCGCGCTGCTCTACACGAGCGAGATAACCGACGAGGGCGCCACCAAAATCGCCGAAGAAGGCCGCTACCTGGCCGAAGACGGCCCGCTGCCCGAATACGCCGAGGCGCTGGTTCGCGGCATCGAGGCGCATCGCGCCGCCATCGACAAGCATCTGGCGGCCACGTCGGAGAACTGGGCGCTCGCCCGCATGCCCATCGTGGACCGCTCCATCCTGCGCCTGGCAGCCTACGAGATGATGTACGTGGCCGACGTGCCCACGTCCGTCACCATCAACGAGGCTGTGGAACTGGCGAAGGACTTCGGCGGCGAGGACGAGTCGCCGCGCTTCGTGAACGGCGTGCTGGGCCGCATCGCGAAGATACTGGAGGCCGAGGCGGCCGGCGGGGAAGGTATGCCCGGCGTCTCCGTTCCTGGCGGCAAGGCCGCTCCCGCCGAAGCGATCGAGGGTTCCGCTGCTCCTGCCGGGGCGCCCGCCGACGCAACCCTCCCCGAAACGCCCGAAGTGGCCGCTGCGCCCGCCGAAGCGCCCGAGGCTCACAGCGCGGCGCCCGAGACCGCAGCCGTGCCCGCCGCGTCGGAAACAGAAGCCGCCCCGGCACCCGGCGAGCCGGCATCCGCGGCCGCCCCGACGCCTGCCGAGCCCTTGGCGGCCGGAACGCCGAAGGAGGCGTGACGTGGCGCACGAATCGTACGTGACGTTCGATCAGGTGAAAACCCGCCTCGACGAGATCGTCGACGCGGTGGGATCGGAGGAGATGCCCCTCGACGAGGCGCTCTCCCTGTACGAAGAAGCCGTGGGCCTGGGCCTGCGTGCCAGCGAGCTGCTCGAGGAGGACATCGAGGCCCGCAACGAGTTGGACGACGTGCAGGACGGCGGGGCCGAGGCTGAGGCCGCGACCTCGGCCGAGGGCGCCGTTTCGGACGCGGGAGCGCCCGAAACCGCCACGGCGTAGCGAAACGGGGGCGTGACCATGGACCATCGCATTCTCGATATGATTTCGTCGCCGGCCGACCTCAAGCTGCTCAGCAACGACGAGCTTTCCATCCTCGCTCGCGAGATCCGCGAGGAGATCGTGACCGTGACGTCGGAGACGGGCGGACACGTGGCCTCGTCGCTGGGTGCCGTGGAGATCATCCTTTCCGTGCACAGCATGATCGATTGCCCTACCGACAGGTTCGTGTTCGACGTGGGCCACCAGGCGTACGCGCACAAGCTCGTGACGGGAAGGCTCGACGATTTCAAAACGCTGCGCACGTACGGTGGCCTGTCCGGCTTCCCGAAGTCCGACGAAAGTCCCTGCGACGTGCATCCTTCGGGTCACGCGTCCGACTCGCTGTCGGTGGCGTTGGGCCTGGCGAAGGCGCGCGACCTCTCCGGCGGCACCAACAAGGTCGTGGCCCTCATCGGCGACGCGGCGCTTTCGGGCGGCATGGCGTTCGAGGCGCTCAACCATATCGGTCAGGCGCAGACGCCCATGGTGATCATCCTCAACGACAACGAGATGTCCATATCGCGCAACGTGGGCGCGCTCATGAAGCACCTCGGCAACATGCGCGCCTCCACCCAGTACCGCCAAACGCGCGACTCCGTGCAGGAGAAGCTGGAGAGCAGCGGCGCCCTCGGCACCGCGCTCGCGAACTTCGGCCGCAACATGAAAGAGTCGATGAAGCAGTTCGTGCTCCCGCGCACCATGATATTCGAGCAGCTGGGCATCCTGTGCACGGCTCCCATCGACGGCCACGACATCGGCGCGCTCAAGGAGACGCTGGGTTTGGTGCTGGCCGCCGACGCTCCCGTGCTCATGCACGTGGTGACGAAGAAGGGCGCCGGCTACGAGCCCGCCGCCCGCAACCCCGAGAAGTTCCACGGCATCGCGCCGTACGACATCGCCACGGGCGAGGTGAGGAAGAAGCCGGTCGCCGCCCCGTCTTACACAAGCGTGTTCGGCAAGGCGCTCGCCGAGGAGGCGCGCGCCGACGACCGCATCGTGGCCATCACGGCCGCCATGAAGGACGGCACGGGGCTTGCGGATTTCGCCGAGGAGTTCCCGAATCGCTTCGTGGACGCGGGCATTGCCGAAGAGCACGCGGTGGGCTTGGCCTCGGGCCTGGCGGTGGGCGGCAAGAAGCCCGTCGTGGCCATTTACTCCACGTTCCTGCAGCGCGCCATCGACCAGCTCATCATCAACAACGCGCTGCCGAACCTCGACGTGGTGTTCGCCATCGACCGCGCCGGTGTCGTGGGCGAGGACGGTCCCACGCACCACGGCATATTCGATCTGGCCTACACGCGCATGGTGCCGAACATGCGCGTGCTCGCGCCCTCGAACGAGGCGGAGCTCGTGCATGCGCTGCATACGGCGCTCGCGCTGGGAGGGCCGTATGCCATCCGCTACCCGCGCGGGGCGGCCGAGGGCGTGCCCCTGCCCGAGAAGCCGGAGGTGCTGGAGGTGGGGCGTGCGCGGACCGTGCGCGAAGGAGACGACGTTGCCATCCTCGCGTTCGGGCGCATGGTGAGCCGCGCGCTGGGAGCTGCGGAGCTGCTGGCCGAGCGCGGCATAGAGGCGCGCGTCGTGGACATGCGCTGGGCGAAGCCGCTCGACGCCGACGCCGTCGCCCGTGCCGCGCAAACGAGGCTCGTCGTCACCGTGGAGGGCGGCGTGGTGTCCGGAGGTGCGGGGGAGGGCGTGCTCGGCGAGCTCGCTCGCCAGGGCCTCGCGGTGCCCGCGCTCACGCTGGGCGTTCCCGACGTGTTCGTGCCCCAGGGCAAGGCGGACCTGCTGCTGCGCGACCTCGGGCTCGACCCGCAGGGCATCGCTGCCTCGGTCGAAGCGCGCTTGGGGAAATAGCCCGAACGTCGGCCCAGGCGTCTGTTTGCGCTTGCTTGTTCCGGTTGCGCCCGGCAATCCACGTACCCGGTTGTCCGTAGGAGCGCCCTTGCATGCAAGGCCCGATTTGCCCGCCTGCGCGCACCATGCTGTCAGCGACTTTACCTAAACTTGATCTTCCCGTTGCGTGGAATTGACAATCCTTTCCTATCATTAAACTCCGTGTGCTTGGTTACCGAAGCCGTGGAGGGGCGTCAGGCGCGTTCGCCGATGCGCGCTCCCGCACGGGGAGGAGTTTGCATGAGCTACGATTTCGGCGCGTTCGCCGCGGCGTTCGTGAGCGATCCCATACTTGCGCTCATCGTCATCCTGACGCTGGGTGCCACGGTGGTGAACGGGGCGACCGATGCCCCCAACGCCATCGCCACCGTCGTGGGAACGAAGGCCATGAAGCCCACGCCCGCTATCGCCATGGCGGCGGTGTGCAACTTCATCGGGCTGGCGGCCATCACCATGATCTCGTCGGCCGTGGCGGCCACCATCTTCAAGATGGTCGACTTCGGAGGCGACAACCACGCCGCGCTCGTCGCGCTGGCGGCGGCCATGGTGGCCATCATCGTGTGGGGCGTGGCGGCGTGGTACTTCGGCATACCCACGTCGCAGAGCCACTCGCTCATCGCCGGCATCACCGGCGCGGCCATCGCGCTGCAGGGCGGCTTGGGCGGCGTCAACGGCGGCGAGTGGATGAAAGTGGTGTACGGCCTGGTCATCTCCACGGTGCTCGGGTTCGGCACCGGGTGGCTGTTCACGCGCATGATCAAACGGCTCTGTCGAGGCGCCGAGCGCGCCAAGGCCAACTCGTTCTTCAAGTGGGCGCAGATCATCTCCGGCGCTGGCGTGGCCGTGCTGCACGGCGCGCAGGACGGCCAGAAGTTCCTGTCGCTATGCATGCTGGGCATCATGCTGGCCATGACCGGTCAATCCGGCGGCGACGTGTCGTTCCCCTTCTGGCTCATCATCCTCGTGTCCGCCACCATGGCGCTCGGCACGGCGGTGGGAGGCAAGAAGATCATCAAATCGGTGGGCATGAACATGGTGAAGATGGAGCAGTACCAGGGGTTCGCCGCGTGCCTGTCGGCCTGCTTCTGCATCGGCCTGGCCACGTTCACGGGCCTGCCGGTGTCCACCACGCACACGAAGACCACCGCCATCATGGGCGTGGGCGCGGAGAAGAGCCTGCGCAACGTGAAGTGGGGCCTTGCCGGCCGCATGGTGGGCACCTGGGTGCTCACGTTTCCCGGCTGCGGTCTGCTCGCGTTCGGCTTCACGCACCTGTTCCTGGCGTTCTTCTGACGGCTTGCCGGGCGATTCCGTAGGGGCGTCCTAGCGGTTCTCTTCATGAAAAAGCGCCCCGGATCGCGTCGATCCGGGGCGCTTTCGCAAACGGTTGGCGGAAAGGCCTTACGCCTCTTCCTCCACCACTTCGGCGTCGGGCGCGTTCTTCTTCACGCTCTCGATGCCCTTCTTGCAAGATTCCTTGGACTTGTAGTGCTGCGACGTGGCGATGATCTCGCCGTTGTCGGCCTTCAGCACGAAGTGGCATCCCGAGTCGGACGTCTTGATAACGAACTTGCCCATGGCTCTCTCCTTCTCTTCGCGAACGATAGCGAAGATGATACACCGCACGAAGCCGCAGGTCGGATCAGGTACGAGGTTGAACCAAGGTTTGAGGGTCGCCCGCGTCCGGACGTGCCGCAGCCGTCCGGCTAGTCCACACGCCTCTCCATGACGAAGTCGTCCATGATGAAGCCCTGCCCGATGTCCGTTTCCACCGAATCGATGGTCTCGAACCCTTTGCCCCGGTAGGCGCGCACGCCCAGGTCGTTGTGCTTGTTCACCGTCAAGTACATCGCTTCGAACCCGCGCTCGCGGCACAGGTTCTCGTAGAAGCGGATGGTCTGACTGGCGAAACCGTGCCCGCGCTCCTCGGCCAGCAGGTATATCTTCGAGATGAAGAAGCGGTTCGTCTCGGGCTCGGGGCGTCCGCCCGTGTAGCCAGCGATGCGCCCGTCGTCGGCGCGCAGGAACCAGTACTCGTAGCCGTGTTCGGCCATGTCGCGCTCGATGGCCTCCAGGCTCTGAAACTGCTCCACCATGTAGTCGGTCTGCGACTCGCCGATGAGGGCGGGCCAGTACTCGTGCCATATCTCGTCGGCAAGCGCCGCCAAGCGCTGCCGGTCCTCCGGCGTCTCGACCGCAACGAACTCGATCGTCATGCAATGCTCCTTTCTTGTGGCGTTCCCTTCCCACTATACCGCAACCGGCACGGCGCGCATCCGCCTCTCGGGACGATTCGCGCGGTTGCCCGCGGGAGCGTGTTTCCGTTCGGTAACACGGGTGCTTCCCGTTTGTTAAAAGGCGTTTCCAAGCTCGTTAACAGTGGGCAGCTTTACGTTTTACCTGATGGAACGATGCGATCATCGAATACGTCACCTGACAGGGAAAAGCAAATGAAGGAGGTAGATGCATATGTTTGACTCCGGTTCGACGGGCTTCATGATCGTGTGCGCGATGCTCGTCTTGTTGATGACGCCGGGCTTGGCGTTCTTCTACGGGGGCCTCAGCCGCCGCAAGAACGTCGTGAACACCATGATCATGTCGTTTGCGGTGCTGGGCATCGTCGGCATCACGTGGACGCTCTGCGGCTGGTCGTTCGCCTACGGCGGCGACGGCTCGATTCCGTTCTTCGGGGGCTTCGATCAGATCGGGCTTCAGGGGCTCGTGGCCAGCGTCACGAGCGAGGCTCCCGAAGCGCTGAGTCACGACGCGTATCCCGCGCTGGCCGACGTCGTGTTCCAGCTGGCGTTCTGCATGATCACCACGGCCATCATCACGGGCGCGGTGGCCGGACGCGTGAAGTTCGGCGCGGTGTGCGCGTTCGTGGCCGTGTGGACCATCGTGGTGTACCCGCCGCTCGCCCACATGGTGTGGGGCGGCGAGGGGAGCCTCGTGGGCGACACCATCGGCGCGCTCGACTTCGCCGGCGGCGACGTGGTGCACATCTCGTCCGGCCTCACGGGCCTCGTTCTCTGCCTGATCGCAGGCAAGCGCCGCGGGTTCGGCATGATAAGCTACCGGCCCCACAACGTGCCGTTCGTCGCGTTGGGCGCCACGCTGCTGTGGTTCGGCTGGTTCGGCTTCAACGCGGGCTCCGAGTTCGCCCCCGACGGCGTGGCGGCGCTGGCCCTGGTGAACACCGTGGTGGCCTCCGGTGCAGCGCTCGTGTCGTGGATGGTCATCGAGCGCGTGCGCGTGGGCAAGCCCACGCTCGTCGGCGCCGCCACGGGCCTGGTGGCCGGCCTCGTGGTCATCACGCCGGCGGCCGGTTTCGTGGAGCCGTGGGCTGCGGTCGTCATGGGCCTGATCGTGTCGCCCGTGTGCTACTTCGCCATCTCGTTCCTGAAGAAGAAGATCGGCTACGACGACGCGCTCGACGCGTTCGGCTGCCACGCCGTCGGCGGCGTCACCGGCGGCATCCTCACCGGCCTGTTCTGCGTGCCTGAGCTCTCCTGGACCGACTTCGGCGGCCTGTTCTACACGGGCGATCCCACGCTGCTGGGCGCGCAGGTGCTCGGCATCCTCGTGACCGTCGTGTTCGTGGGCGTGCTCGATGTGGTCATCGGCTTCGCCGTCAAGCTCGTGTTCAGGGGCAGCCTGCGCGTGAGCGAGCAGGAGGAGGCGCAGGGCCTGGACGTGGCGGCCCACGGCGAGAGCGCGTATCCGGCTTACGTGGGCCTGGACTAGGGAAGGAGCGTACCTATGAAGAAGATAGCCGCGATCGTGCGGCCCGAGAAGCTCGAGCCGCTCAAGGACGCGCTGTTCGCCGCGAAGGTGAACGGCATGACCATCTCGCAGGTGCAGGGATGCGGGAACCAGCACGGTTGGAAGGAGTACTACCGCGGCACCGAGGTCATGTTGAACATGATACCGAAGGTGAAGTTCGAACTCGTCGTCGACGACGAGCAGGTCGACCCCCTGGTGGAGCTCATCCGCTCCACGGCGCGCACGGGCGAGGTGGGCGACGGCAAGATATTCATCTTCCCCGTGGACGAGGTCGTGCGCATCCGCACGGGCGAGACGGGCGACGCCGCCGTGTAGGGGAGGGCGCGGGGCGAACGACTGTGGAGGCCCGTTCGGCGAAAGCCGGGCGGGCCGCCTTGCTGGCGCGGCCGCCGCCGATGGGCGCCCCCTCGCCGTTCCCGCCCCCTTCGCATCCCCGTGCTAGGTGCCGTTCCCGTGTCCTTTGCTGCGGTAGCGCACCCGCCTCCATCCATCCTTCACGGATCGACGTCGTTTCCCGAGCGCCCCTTCCCATTTGACGCTAATGAGATATAATCCTATTTGAATTACGATACGGATTACTACCTCATCATCTTCGGCGCGAAAGGAGCCTCCCCATGGCCGGTACGGTTTCCGACAAGCAGGGAAGCGCGGCAACGCGCAACACCATTCAAAGGGCGCTGGTGCTGGAAGCGGTGCGATCGCTGCACGACCACCCCACGTCGGCCGACGTGTACGAGGCGGTTCGCCGCACGTACCCGAACATCTCGCGGGCCACGGTCTACCGCAATCTGGGCGTGTTGGCCAACCGTGGCGACGTGCTGCGCGTGGAGGTGCCCAACGGCGCCGACCGCTACGACTTCTTCAACGAGCCCCACTACCACGCGAAATGCCGCGTGTGCGGGCGCATCGTGGACGTCGACATGCCCTACGAGTCCGACATCGCCTCGAAGGTGTCCGACGCGCACGGGTTCGCCATCGAGGGGCACGAGATCATCTTCGACGGCGTGTGCCCCGCCTGTCAGAAGGCCGGTGCCTGACGGCGTTGCCGGCCTTCGGGTCGGCTTCGTTTTTCGTTCGGCACCGCTTGTTCGGCCCGAAGTCGCTCGCCGTGGAGTAAGATGTAAAGCTGATCGTCAAAGCGTTCGCGCGCGGCGGTCGAACGGACGAGGGCGCTTTTCGCCCCGTTCGGCGGGAGAGGCGAGGAGACGACGCGAAAGAGGGCCGCATGTCTGACCCCTACGAACTATTCGACGAGCTGGCAGAGATCATCTACGTGAGCGATCCGGATACCCACGAAATGCTCTACGTCAACGAATCCGCGAGGCGCATCGTCGGCGATTGGCAAGGACGCACCTGCTACGATGTGGTGCTGGGTCGCGATGCTCCCTGCGATTTCTGCAACATCGATCGGCTTTCCACCGATTCGTTCCTGTCGTGGATGCATTACAACGAGAAGTACGGTCGCCACTACCTGCTCAAGGACAAGCTCGTCGAGTGGCACGGCCGTTCGGCGCGTTTGGAGATGGCCTTCGACATGACCGCCGAAGAGGAGCGGCGCCAGGCGTTGGAAACGAGGCTGGGCCTGGAGACGCTGCTCGTGCGGTGCGCTATGAAGCTGCAGAACATCGACGGCTTCGCGGGAGACATGACGTCGGTGCTGGAAATGATCGGCGAGTTTCTGGAGGCCGACCGCGTGTACCTGTTCCAAGTGTCGTCCGACGGCACCTCGTTCAGCAATTCCCACGAATGGTGCGCCGAAGGCGTCACGCCCCAGATCGACGAGCTGCAGGATATGGACATGTCGTGGGTGACGGAATGGATGCCGCTGTTCCTGAAGCGCGAGACCGTTATCGTCAAGCATCTGGAGGACCTGCGCGAGACATCGCCGAGCGAGTACGAAATGCTCGCCCCGCAGGGCATCACCTCCCTGGTCGACGCCCCTTTGCTCGTGGAGGGCGAGCTCATCGGCTCCATTGGGGTGGACAATCCGGCCGCCGTCCACCTCGACCACTGCGCCGAGTTCTTCACCAGCCTGTCTTACTTCCTTTCCATGGAGCTGGAACGCTACCGTGCGAAGGAGCGCTTTCGCGAGCTGAGCTACACCGATGCGCTTACCGGTTTGGCGAACCGCAACCGCTTCATCGAGGACGTCGAGCGGCTCGACGCCGACGGCCCTCGACGCGGCTTCGGGGTGATCTACGTGGACATGAACGGCTTGAAGGACTTCAACGATCTGGAGGGGCATGCGAAAGGCGACCAGGCGCTCGTCGCGGCAGGGCACGCGCTGGAGGAGGCGCTTGCGGGCACCCGCGTCTACCGCATGGGCGGCGACGAGTTTCTCGCCGTCGTGCTCGATGCGTCTGCGGAGGGCTTCGGCGCGCTGGTCGATACCGTGCGGGAGCGCCTGGCGCAGACGGGCTGCTCCATGGCCATGGGCTTGCACTATGCGGCGGAGCCGTGTTTGGTGGACGAGGCGGTTCGGCGGGCCGACGGTGCCATGTACGAGGACAAGCGCACCTACTACCGCTCGCATCCCGCATCCGCACGCTATCGCGAGTGACGGCAGGGGCCTTTCGCCCGCGCCGCTGCCTCAACTTCGTTCGATACGGCGGTTTCCGATGGCGCGCACTCTGAAAAAGGACTAGTATTGCTCGACAACGGTTACGCCGTGACGGGCGTTGACGAAATGGCGGCGGGCACGTGTTCGAATATATGGACGATATTTCCGAGGTGGTGTACGTTGCCGATCTCGAGACGCACGAGCTGCTCTACCTGAACGATTCCGGCAAGCGCCTGGCGGGCGTCGAGGACATAGCCAGCCAGACCTGCCACGCCGTGCTGCAGCGGCTCGACGCGCCCTGTGCCTTCTGCACGAACGACCGGCTCTCGTACGACGACATCTACACATGGGAGCATGTGAACTCCATTACGAACCATCGCTATCTGCTGAAGGATCGGCTCATCGACTGGGAAGGGCGTCCCGCGCGCCTTGAGGTTGCGCTCGACATGACGGCGAGCGGCACGAGCGAAGACGACCTGCGCAAGGCGCTCGACGCCGAGGGCATGGTGCTGCAGTGCGCGCGCGACCTGTACGGAGCGAGCGACCTGGAAGAGGCCACGCATCGCATGTTGGACAGCCTGGGAAAGTACCTCGCCGCCGACCGCATGCGCTTCTTCCGCCTAAGGGACGGGCGGGTTTCGGCGACGTTCGAATGGCGTGCCGACGGTCGCACGCAGCAGGTGGCGGTTCGTCAGGACCTCGACGGCGCGCTGGTCGAGCGCTGGCGTCGCCTGTTCGGGCGCGGAAAATGCGTCATCATCGAGGACGTGGCGAGCCTTCCCGCCGAATGCGCGGACGAACGGGCGTTCCTCGAGCGGCGCCGGGTGTCCTCCCTTGCGGCCGTGCCCCTTGAGCGTCAGGGCAGCGTCGTCGGCTTTCTGTGCATCGAGAACCCGGCGTCGTCGCTCGTGCGCAACATAGCCTCGCCGCTCAAGACGCTTTGCTACTTCTTCATGTCCACGGTCGCGCGTATCGAAAACGAGCGGCGGCTCACGTCGCTGAGCTTCCACGACGACCTGACCGGCCTGTACAACCGCAACCGCTATTTAAGCGACGTCGAGGCGCTCAAGCGGGACGGCGGCTCGCTGGGCATCCTGTTCCTCGACGTGAACGACCTCAAAGTCGTGAACGACCGCTACGGCCATGATCGCGGCGACGAGTTGCTGCGCTTCTGCGCCGCGCAGATGCGCGGCGCGCTTGAGGGGGCGAATCTGTACCGCATCGGCGGCGACGAGTTCGTGGCGCTCGCCCCCGGGGTGGACGAGGCGCGGTTCGAGCGCATGGCCGCAGATTTGGACGATGCGTTCGCCGAGGCGTGCGTCGAGGGGCGCTTCGGCCTCGGGTCCGCCGAGCGGTTCGTGTCGATGGGTGCGCAATGGGCGGAGAACCCCTCCGACGTGCCCGCTCTGCTGCTGGCCGCCGACGCGCAGATGTACGAGCGCAAGCGCACGTTCCACCTGGACAAGGCGCTGGCCGGCATGACGCCCGCGGCGCCTGACGCCACGACGAGTGCGACGTTCATGCCCTCCATCGGCGAAAGCGCCCTGCTGCGCGATTACAACATGCTCATGAGCGCCCTGCATGTGAGCGTGAGCAAGCACTTGATGACAGAGAAGTTCGAGGTCGTGTGGGCGAACGACTTCTACTACGAGATGACGGGCTACACGCGCGAGGAGTACGTCACACTGTTCAACAACAACTGCGCCGACTACTTCGCCGACTTCCCCGACGTGTTCGAAGAGCTGAGCGCGACCGTCATGGGCGCGGTGGCCGCCGGCGAGCCCGGCTACGAGTGCCTGCTCCAGATGCCCGTGAAGGGCGGCAGCCGCCTGTGGATACGCGTGGTGGGCCTGTTCACCAGCGAGAAGGTGGACGGCGTGCCCGTCATTTACGCCACGTTCACCGGCGTGAACGACGTCGTGCAGATGGAGCAGGAGCGCTCCGTCACGTACGACAACCTGCCCGGATTCGTGGCCCGCTACCGCGTGGGTGCGGACGGGCTTCACCTGACATGGGGAAACGAGCGCTTCACCGAGTTCTTCGGCATCGTGGGCGCGGACGAGGCGAACCGGCTGTTCGACCTCAACGTGAAGGCCAACGAGCGCGCCATCAACTCGCGTTTCGCCGACTTCCGCGCCGGCAGGCCCACGTCGTTCGAGATCGAGGCCATCGGCCGCGACGATCGGAAGGCGTACTTCACCATCGTGGGCGACTGCATCGACTGGGTGGACGGCGACCCTGTCTACCTGGTGCTGTACCTCGACACCACCGAGGTGACCGAGCAGCGCCGCCTGACCGACGAGGCAAACGAACGGCTGCGGCGGCTCGCATTCGTCGACGAGGTCACGAAGGGGCGCAACCGCACGAGCTTCGAGTTGGACGCGGGCGCCGCCGTGAAGGCCGCCCCGGCGAACGCCTACGCGCTCGTATCCCTCGACATCCAGAAGTTCAAGGTGGTGAACGACCAATTCGGCATCGAGAACGGCAACCGAGTGCTTGCCTACGTTCACGACCGTCTCGCATCCTGCCTCGACGAGGGCGAGTACGTGGCCCGCGTGTCGGCCGACCTGTTCAGCCTCTTGGTCAAGGCGGGGCCGCACGATGTCCTTGAGGAGCGTCTCGAGGACCTGGCCCACGCCGTCAACGACGACCTCGATTTGGGAGGGCGCACGTACCTGCTGACCATGACGGCCGGCGTGTACGTGATCGACGAGCCCGACCTTCCCATGATGCAGCTGCAGGACCGCGCGAACGTGGCCCGCAAGAAGATAGGGCGCTCCGCCGCGGGCGGCCGCCTGTGCGCGTGCCGGTTCTACAGCGACGAAGATCGCCTGCGCCTTGCCGAGGAGAAGGAGCTGGAAAACCGCATGCGCGTCGCGCTCGATGCCGGCGAGTTCGTGATCTTCCTGCAGCCGAAACTCGAGCTGCGCACGAACGCCATCGTGGGGGCCGAGGCGCTCGTGCGATGGGCGGACCCGGTGCGGGGGCTCGTGCCGCCGAACGACTTCATCCCGCTGTTCGAGCGCAACGGCTTCGTGGTCGACCTCGATTTGAACGTGTTCGAGCAGGTGTGCGCTTTGCTGCGCGCTTGGGCGGATGCCGGTCTTCAGCCGGTTCCTCTCTCGGTGAACCTGTCGCGCGCCCACTTGGCCGACCCGAGCTTCGTCGAGCGCTACGAAGAGATACGACGCCGCTACGAAGTGCCGGCACCGCTCATCGAGATCGAGTTGACCGAGACGCTCGTGTTCGAGGATCCGGAGCGGCTTGCTCGCGTCATCGACGCGCTCCACGCGGCGGGCTACCGCTGCTCCCTGGACGATTTCGGAAGCGGTTACTCCTCGCTCAACGTGCTCAAGGACATCGACGTCGACACGCTCAAGCTCGACGGCGTGTTCTTCGACGCGCCGGACTTCTCCCAGGGGCGCGGCGCCGACATCATCGACATCGTCATCGAGCTGTCGCGGCGCTTGGGCATGCGCACCGTGGCCGAGGGCGTGGAAACGGAGGAGCAGGCGGCGTTCCTCAAGCGTGCGGGGTGCGACATGATCCAGGGCTATCTGTTCTCGCGCCCGATTCCTCCCGCCGCATTCGAGCGGCTCGTATTCGGCCAAGGCTGCCAAGGCGGCGACGGGCGGGCAACGGGCTTTGGAGAGCGGAAATAATCGTGGGGCCTTGCGAATAGTGGTTCTGCGGGCGTTTCCCGTGTGCTATACTAATGCGGCTTATCGGGAAACCTCCCGTAAGCCACGTAACTGCAGGCCCCCGAGACATGTTTTTGTTGCACAGCTGAGCGAGCAAGCTTTTGCAGAGCGAACATGGTGTAAGCAATCAATCATGACGAAGGGTCCCCGACTTAAGTTTGAAAGGGGTCCGTTTTGACCGACATCAAGAACACGTCCGTCATCGACTTCAGCGACATCTCCGACGAGCAGATGAACGAGATGATCGACGGCACGCTGACCGAGTTCGACGAGGGCGATCTCGTCGACGGCACCGTCGTCAAGATCGAGCACGACGAAGTGCTCGTGGACATCGGCTTCAAGAGCGAGGGCGTCATCCCCTCCCGCGAGCTGTCCATCCGCAAGGACGCCGATCCGTCCGACATCGTGGAACTGGGCGAGAAGATCGAAGCCCTCGTTCTGCAGAAGGAAGACAAGGACGGCCGTCTGATCCTTTCCAAGAAGCGCGCCGAGTACGAGCGTGCCTGGATCCGCGTCGAAGAGAAGTTCAAGGCCGGCGAAGTGGTCACGGGCGAGGTCATCGAAGTCGTCAAGGGCGGCCTCATCCTCGACATCGGCCTGCGCGGCTTCCTGCCGGCGTCGCTGGTCGACCTCCGTCGCGTCAAGGACCTCGACATGTACCTCAACACCGAGATCGAGGCCCGCGTCATCGAGATGGACCGCAACCGCAACAACGTCGTGCTGTCCCGCCGCGTGCTGCTGGAGGAGGGCCGCAAGAACGAGCGTGCCGAGATCCTCGCGAAGCTGTCGAAGGGCATGCGCCTGAAGGGCACCGTCTCCTCCATCGTCGACTTCGGCGCGTTCGTCGACCTGGGCGGCATCGACGGCCTGGTGCACATCTCCGAGCTGTCTTGGAACCACGTCAACCATCCGTCCGAGGTCGTCAAGGTGGGCGACGAGGTGGAGGTCGAGGTTCTGGACGTCGATCTGCAGCGCGAGCGCATCTCGCTCGGCCTCAAGCAGACGACGGAGGATCCGTGGATCAAGCTCGTCGAGAGCTACCCCGTGGGCACCATCGTCGACGGCAAGGTGACGAAGATCGTGCCGTTCGGCGCGTTCATCGAGCTGGGCCAGAGCATCGAGGGTCTCGTGCACATCTCCGAGATGTCGCAGCGCCACATCGACACGCCGGCGCAGGTCGTGCATGCCGGCGACGAGGTGAAGGTCAAGGTCATGGAGATCAACCCCGAGCGTCGCCGCATCTCCCTGTCCATGAAGGCCGCCGCCGAGGAGCTGGGCTTCGAGATCGAGGTCGACGAGTCCATCCAGGCCGAGGAGAAGCCGGCCAAGAAGAAGGCCGAGAAGAAGGAAGAGGCTCCGGCCGCCGAGGAAGCTCCTGCCGAGGAGCCCGCTGCGGAATAGCCTGAACCTTCCATCAGCATGAACCTCGCAAGGGCCGGCGCGCAAGCGCCGGCCCTTGTTGCGTAGGGGGGCGCTTGCGGTTCGCTTCGGAGACGGCGGCCCGTAGGGGCGGCCTGCTGGCCGCCCGGCGCGATGCGTTCCGAAAACGGAGGTTCGCGCGGCGGACGCACTGCGCGCTCGCCGCGCGAATGCCGTCGATATAGAGGCATGTGCGCGGCGAGCAGCCGTCAGGCCGCCCCTACGAGATCGGCCCCACCATGTTTCGGGCGGCGGCTTCCACACCGGTACGGGTGGTTGCCGTAATCTCCTCCACGGCCAGTTCGGCGGGCGTCTTCACCACCGCCACGTCTTCGTCCTCGTGATGCTCGGGCAGCTGGTCCGCAACGGCTTGGTAGACCAGGTCGATGTAGAACTGCGCGCCCTCCTCGGTGAGGTGGGTGCCGTCGCCGTCGAAGAGGTCGTCGCGGCCGGCGCTCGCGCCGTACCAATCGATAAGGTGCACGTTGCCGTAGCGCTCGGCGGCGCTCGCCAGCGCGTCGTTCGTGGACTGCACCCAGTCGCGCGGACTACGGGTGTTCACGAGCCATATCTGCTTGTCGGAGCCCACGTCGCCGATGATCTCATCCAGCTGCTCGTCGGTGGCGGGGCCGTTCGTGCCCAGCGCCAGCACCACGATGCCGCCCACGAGGTCTTGGTCTTTGTACTGGTCGTACACCTCGCGGCCCACGTAGAGCTGCCGGTTCACGGCGGCGTCGATGGCTCCGTAGGGGAACGTCTCCTCGAAGTAGGGCACGGCGCGCACCGATACCGAGTCGCCAATCATGAGCACGTCGAACTTCGGCTTCTCGGCCGCAGCTTCGCCGTCGGAAGCTCCCTCGGGCGCTGCGGGCAGGTTCGCCGGCCCCTGGCTTTGCTGCTCCTCCGCCTGCTTCAGCAAGTCGCCGCCCTCGAGCGCCGATGTCGACGGCACGAGCACGAGGCCGCCCACGGCCACGACCACGAGCGCCCCGGCTCCCACAGCGGGCGCGGCGTGCCTGCGCAGCCAATCCGGCAGCGACACCTCGCCTGCGCGCACGTTCTTCACCAGGCGGCCGATGGCGCCGTGGCGGATGGGGTTCTCCACGAAGCGGTACGAGAACGCGGCGCAGGCGAACACCGCCGCCAGCTGCAGCAGATAGAGCCACCACGGCGTCTCGCTCACCGTGCCGGCGTCCATGAGCAGCAGCAGCGGGTAGTGCCACAGGTATATGCCGTAGCTGCGCTTGCCTATCCACACAAGCGGCGCCGCGCCGGCCACGCTGCCAAGGCGGCTGGCCGGATGCACCATGACGGCGATGACCACGGCCGTGAGCACCGAGCACAGCACCAGGCCGCCCCGGTACAGAAACGGCGAGAACCCGTTCGAGAACACCACCAGTAGCACCAGGCCCACCAAGGCTGCGGCGCCCACGCCGTCGAACACGGAGCGCTCGCGCTTCGTCAGGCGCACGCCGCTTTTCGCGCCCAGCATGTGCGAGGGCCATACGAACGCGAGCCATGCGCCGATGAGCAGCGAGAACGCGCGCGTGTCGGTGCCGTAGTACACGCGGCTCGGGTCGGCGGTGGGGCTGAACAGCAGCGCCATCTCCACGGCGGACAGCACGGCCAGCACGAGCGTGGCGTTGCGCAGCGAGGTTTTCTTCACGCCCTTCCTCAGGCAGAGGAACAGCGCCACGGGCCATATGAGGTAGAACTGCTCTTCGATGGCCAGCGACCAGAAATGGGCGAGCGGCGAAGGCGATCCCAGAGCCTCGAAGTACGACACGTCGTGGAATATCTGCCACCAGTTGTTGAAGAAGAGCAGCGACGGCACCACGTCGGGGCGCATTTTCGTGAGCAAGGCGTGGTTGAACACGGTGCACAGCACGGCCGTGCACGCGATGACGAACACGATGGCGGGCACGAGCCGCCGCACGCGCCGCAGCCAGAATTGGGGAAGGTCGATTTTGCCGGTGTTGTCGAACTCGATGAGCAGCAAGCTGGTGATGAGATACCCGGACAGCACGAAGAACACCGTGACGCCCAGCAGGCCTCCCGGTGCCCATTCCATGCGCATATGGTAGGCGATAACGGCGAGCACGGCGAAGGCCCGCAGGCCGTCAAGCGCCGGTATGTAACGGGATTTCGAGCCCGACATAGTGCGTTCCCCTGTTCTCTGGTTCGTTTCTGGTGTGCGGAAAGCGCAATGATTCAGTATAACGCTCCATAGACACCAAAAGCGCATCATAGCGCTGCGCGGCCGTTCTGCGTAGGCTCTTCACGAATCGTTGAAAGGTTATCGACTATACTTGCCTTGGAAGGCGGACGCGAGCGCACGACAGGAAAGGAAGGCCGATGGCGGTTGGCGACAACGGGCCGCAGCGCGTGGCGCTGGGTATGAGCGGAGGCGTGGACAGCGCCGTGTCCGCTGCGCTGCTCATGCGTGCGGGCTACGAGGTGGTAGGCGTGACGTGCCGTTTCACCGACGACGCCGCGGCCGACCGGGCGGCGGCCGACGCGGCGGCCGTGTGCGCCCGTCTGGGCGTGCGCCATGCGGAACGGGACTGCACCGGCCTGTTCGAGTGCGAGGTGGTTCGACCGTTCGTAGACGGCTACGCCGCCGGGCTCACGCCCAGTCCCTGCGTGGGTTGCAACGCGCGCTGCAAGCTGCCCGCGCTGCTGGACGCGGCCGACGAGCTGGGCTGCCGCGCGGTTGCCACCGGCCACTACGCGCGCATCGTCCAGCTTGCGGAGAGCGGCCGGTACGCGGTGAAAGCCGCGCTCGACGTGCGCAAGGACCAAAGCTACATGCTGGCGCTGCTCGACCAGGACCAGTTGGCCCGCCTCGTGCTGCCGCTGGGCGGCACGACGAAAGCGGAGGTGCGCGTGCTCGCGGCCGATCTCGGGTTGCCGGTGGCCGAGAATCCCGAAAGCCAGGACGTGTGCTTCATCGAAGGCGACTACCGCGCGTTTCTGCAGGCACGCGGCGTGGACGACCGGCCGGGCGACATCGTCGACCGTTCGGGCACCGTGCTCGGTCGGCACGACGGGCTCGCCAACTTCACGGTGGGGCAGCGCAAGGGCATCGGCATCGCGGCATCCGAGCCGTACTACGTGGTGGACAAGCGGCCCGATACGGCCGATCTGGTGGTGGGCTTCGCGAACGAGGCGCTCATCGGCGGCGTGCTCGCGGGGCCGATGAGGTGGCAGGCCATCGAGCGTTTGGACGAGCCGCGCGCCGCCAGCGTGAAACTGCGGTACCGCAGCCGCGCGGTTCCGTGTATCATAGAGCCCGAGCCCGAAGGGCGCGTGCGCGCGGTGCTGCGCGAGCCCCAGCCGACCACGGCGCCGGGTCAGTTCGCCGTGTTCTCCGTTGGTGACACCGTGCTCGGAGGCGGCATGATCGAGGAGGTAACATCGGTATGAAGAAGCTGTTCATCATCGGCGGCATGGGCGCCGGCAAGTCGACGGCCCGCAAGGCCCTTGTGGACGCGGGCTTGCCGTACATCGACCTCGACAAGGTGGGCCACGACGTCCTCACCTGGGATACGGTGAAGGAGGAACTGGTCGACACCTTCGGCCCCGACATCATGGACGGCGACGCGGTCGACCGCAAGGCGCTCGCGCACAAGGCGTTCGTGAGCCCCGCCGAAACGCGCAAGCTCAACCGCATCACCGTGCCGCGCATCGAGGACGCCTATCGCGACAAAGTCGCCGAGCTTGAGGCCGCGGGCAACAAGGCCGTGGTCGTGGAGCATTCCGTGTTCAAGAACCGCACGTCCTCGCTCGCTTACGACGCCGACGTGGTCATTGCCGTGCTGGCGCCGCTCGACGTGCGCATCGAACGCGCCGTGGCATCGGGCTTCGACGAGGCCGACGTGCGTCGCCGCATCGCCCGCCAGATCACCGACGCCGACCGCATCGAGGCCGCCGACGTGGTGTTCAACAACGACGGCACCCCCGAGGAGCTGCACAACCAGGTGATAGCTTGGTGGGATACCTACCGCAAAGATCTGTAACATCTCAATAACGAACATCTGTTCATAGTCGGTGCGCTGTGCTACACTAGTTCCCTTACGTACGCGGGAAGGAGCAGCATGGCGCATCTCTCTAATCTCGAGGGCTTGGAAATGGAAGGCAAGCTGCCGGAGGTGCGGCTGGCCAACACGCCGTTTCAGGTGGTGTCGCCCTTCGAGCCGTCGGGCGACCAGCCTCAAGCTATCGAGAAGCTTGCGCATGGCGTGGAGGAGGGCCTGCGCTACCAGACGCTGCTCGGCGTGACGGGCTCGGGCAAGACGTTCACCATGGCCAAGACCATCGAGGCCGTGCAGAAGCCCACGCTGGTCATGGCGCCGAACAAGACGCTGGCCGCGCAGCTGGCCAGCGAGCTCAAGGAGTTCTTCCCCAACAACTCGGTGGTGTACTTCGTGAGCTACTACGACTACTACCAGCCCGAGGCCTACGTGCCTTCGTCCGACACGTTCATCGAGAAGGACGCCTCCATCAACGAGGAGGTGGAGAAGCTGCGCCACGCGGCCACGTCGGCGCTGCTCTCCCGCCGCGACTGCATCGTGGTGGCGTCGGTGTCGTGCATCTACGGCATCGGCAGCCCCATGGACTACGCCGGCATGGCCGTGTTCGTGGACAAGCAGAAGGAGATGGACCGCGACGACGTCATCCACGAGCTCATCGACATCCAGTACGATCGCAACGACTACGAGCTGAAGCGCGGCACGTTCCGCGTGCGCGGCGACAACCTGGACGTGTTCCCGCCTTACGCGGACAACCCGCTGCGCATCGAGTTTTGGGGCGACGAGATCGAGCGCATAACGGAGGTGGACAACGTCACGGGCGAGGTGGTGAACGAGTTCGAGGCGCTGCCCATCTGGCCCGCGTCGCACTACGTGGCCACGCGCCCGAAGATGGACCGCGCGCTGGGCACTATCCGCGACGAGCTGCGCGAGCGCCTGCAGCAATTCAAGGAGGAGGGCAAGCTGCTGGAAGCGCAGCGTTTGGAGATGCGCACGAACTACGATCTGGAGATGATGGAGACCATGGGCTTCTGCTCCGGCATCGAGAACTACTCGCGCCACATCGACGGGCGCCAGCCGGGCGAGCCGCCCTACACGCTCATCGACTACTTCCCGAAGGACTTCCTCTGCATCATCGACGAGAGCCACGTGACGGTGCCGCAGATCCGCGGCATGCACGAGGGCGACCGCTCGCGCAAGATCACGCTGGCAGAGCACGGGTTCCGCCTGCCCAGCTGCCTGGACAACCGCCCCTTGCGCTTCGACGAGTTCGAGGAGCGCATTTCTCAGTTCGTGTACGTGTCGGCCACGCCGGGCGACTACGAGGAGAAGGTGTCGCAGCAGAAGGTGGACCAGATCATCCGTCCCACGGGCCTGCTGGACCCCGAGATCATCGTGCGCGGCAGCGCGTCGCAGATCGACGACATCATCGACGAGTCGAAGGAGCGCGCCGCGCGCGACGAGCGCGTGCTCATCACCACGCTCACGAAGAAGATGGCCGAGGACCTGACCGACCACCTGTTGGACCAGGGCGTGAAGGCGCGCTACATGCACTCGGACATCGCCACGCTCGAACGCGTGGAGATACTGCGCGAGCTGCGCCAGGGCAAGTTCGACGTGCTGGTGGGCATCAACCTCTTGCGCGAGGGCCTGGACCTGCCGGAGGTGTCGCTCGTGGCCATCCTCGATGCCGACAAGGAGGGCTTCCTGCGCAACCACCGCTCGCTCATCCAGACCATCGGCCGCGCCGCGCGCAACGTGTCGGGCCAGGTGATCATGTACGCCGACAAGACCACCGACTCAATGGCGCTGGCCATCGAGGAGACGAAGCGCCGCCGCGCCATACAGATGCAGTACAACCAAGACCACGGTATAGAACCGCAGACCATCCGCAAGGCCATCAACGACATCATGGACTACGTGACCGACGAGGTGGGCAACACCACGGCCGAGCAAGTGAACATGGAGCTGGCCGCGCTCTCGCGCGAGGAGGTGCTGCGCATCATCGCCTCCATGGAGGACGAGATGGCGTCGGCATCGCTCAGCATGGACTACGAGGAAGCTGCCCGCCTGCGCGATCAGGTGGTGAAGCTTCGAGCCCAGGTGGAAGGCGCGAGCGAGGAGGACGTGCTGAAGGATCTGAAGAAGGGCGCCCGCAAGGGCAGCGCCTTCGGCAACCGCAAGCACGCCGCCTACGGCTCGAGCCGCAGCTCGTAGGTTTCTCCGCGCCCGCGGGCCCCGCGCGGGCGCAGGATAGGCGGGCACCGGCCGCAGCCGCTTGCAGGCCATGGCGCGCCGTTCGACAGGTGCGTTTCGGGGAAAGAAACCGCTGGCCGAACACGTCTTTTTGCTTGCGGAGCGCAGGACTCCGCGCTCGATGCGCCACGATACCATACGAGCAGGCGGTATTGGCGAGTCGAAGGAGACGACATGGACAGAGGCTTGAAGGACAAGGTGGTTCTCATCACCGGCGGCGGTGGCGGCATCGCGCGCGGTATCGAGCGGGCGTTCGCGACCGAAGGGGTGAGGTTCATTCTCACCGACCTGTTCCCGGGTGGCTTGGAGGCTGCCAAGGAGGAGTTGGAGCGCGATTTCGGCTCCGAGGTGTTCACCGTCATCGCCGACGGGTCGAAAGAGGACGAGGTCCGCGCAGCCGTCGATGCGGGCGCCGAGCATTTCGGCGGCATCGACGTGCTCATCAACAACGCCCAGGCCTCCGCATCGGGGCTCACGCTGGTGCAGCACTCCGAAGAGGACTTCGACTTGGCGGTCCGATCGGGCCTGTACGCGACGTTCTTCTACATGAAGCACGCGTACCCGTACCTCAAGAAGTCCGCCGGCTCCGTCATCAACTTCGCCTCCGGTGCGGGCATCGGTGGAAATCCCGGTCAGAGCTCGTATGCGGCGGCGAAGGAGGGCATTCGCGGCATGAGCCGCGTGGCGGCGTCGGAGTGGGGCCCCGACGACATCAACGTGAACATCGTGTGCCCCATCGTCATGACGAAGGCGCTCGAGGAGTGGCGCGAGCGCGAGCCCGAGATGTACGAGAAGAACATGAAGGCCATCCCGCTCGGCCGCTTCGGCGACGCGGAGAAGGACGTGGGACGCGTGTGCGTGTTCCTGGCCAGCTCCGACGCGTCATTCGTGACGGGCGACACCATCATGGTGCAAGGCGGTTCGGGCATGAAGCCGTAGGGCTGCGTTCAGATCCTTTCTTCAAAGCGGAAAAGGTGACGCGTCGAAAGCCGTAAAACGCTCTTCGTGGAGGCGGGACTTGTCCCGCCTCCACGGTAAGATGCGTCTTCGCAGGTCGAGTTGGCGGGGCTTGCCCCGCTCTAGGGGCGGTCGCCGAGCAAGAGCTGCAGCGACTTTCGATACGGCTCCTTCGGCTTCAAAACACCGGCCCGTTTTTCGAATGCCCCATAAGATGCCTGATCCCTTTTGGGGCATTCGCGGTGCGCTTCCGCCTATTCGGGCTGAACCGCCTCGGGCTCGATCGCGTTCCCATCCGCAACGCGCGGTGCGCGGTCGAGTGCGCGCACGCTCTTGGGCAGGTACACCACCGCGCCCAGAGCCAGGCAGATGGCGCCGTCCACCACGAAGAACGGGGCTACGCCGATGCTCTCGGCCAGCATGCCGCCCAGCGCGATGCCCACGGGCGAGGCCAAGCCCATGGCCGCCATGCACAGGCCCAGCGCGCGGCCCGTCTTCTCCTCGGGCACGTTGCGCTGGACGAGCGTGATGAGCGGGCCGTTGAACCAGGCGCAGGCCACGGCCATGACGGCGCAGAGCGCCACGAACGCCCAGAACATCGTGGGCGTGAGGAACCCGCAGGCCATGGTGGTGGCGCCCACGATAAGGGCCGCCACGCCGATGAGCAGCGCCAGGCGCTTGCCGCCGCCCCAGGCCATCAGCACGACCGATCCGGCCACCATGCCCACGCCGAACGCCGCTTCCACGATGGAGGCCGCGTAGCCGTCGCCGCCGAAGTGGTCGAACGTCATGAGCGGGAAGATGGCGCCCAGCGGCGCGAACGCCACCATGCCCACCGTCACGCCGGCTATGAGGATGACCAGGCCACGGTTGGCCGAAAGCGCGCGCCAGCCGTCGCGCAGGTTCGCCAGCACGTGCTGGTTCTCGGCCGCCTTGTCGATAACGGTGGGGATCTTCGCCAGAGCCAGGCCCGCCACGGCCACGAGCGCGCCGGCGAAGTCGAGGAACATGACGGAGTGGAAGCCGATGGTGGTGTACAGGAAGATGCCGAACGCTGGCGCGCCGATGGACGCCACGCTCATGAGCAGCTGGTCGAGCGTGTTGATGCGCAGCAGGTGCTTCTCGGGCACGAGCAGCGGCATGGCGGCCATCATGGCGGGCCCGTGGAACGCCTGGCCCACGCTGCGTACGATGACGAGGATCATGAGCAGTGCGAACGACACCTGGCCCAGCAGGATGGCGATGCCCAAACCCAACGACACCACGCCCACGCTCAGGTCGGCGATGATCATGACGGTTTTACGGTTGTGCTTGTCGGCGATGACGCCGCCGAAGGGCGACAGCAGCCCCTGCGGCAGGTACGCGCAGATGGCGGCTGCGGACAGCATGAGGGCGCTGCCGGTGGTCTCGGTGATGTACCAGACCACCGCATAGCCGGCGGCGTAGCTGGTTATCATGGAAACGGCTTGGCCGATCCAGATGGTGGCGATGACGGCGAGCCAGCGCTTGGGAAGCGGATGGCCCGCGGCGCTCAGGGTCATGGTGGACTCAGTCATGGATGGAGCTCCTTCAAGGTCGATGCGATGGGCGGCCGCGCGACGCGAGGTCGAGCGGTGTGCATTTCAGTGTGGGGTTGCGAACGCGGCCGCGCCAGCCATTCCGGTTGGCAAAAGAGGATGCAACGGGAAGTTGCGATGAGCGTCGGCGCGTGCGAACGTGCCGACTACAGAAATGCGTGGTGCATCGAAACAGCGCTCCTTGGTAGGTTTCAAGTCTGCACAGTCTAACGGCGCGTGCGAGGCGTGTCAAGCATGGGGGGAGGAGGGACGTGGCCCCCTTGTCATCCTGAGCGGAGGGCGCTTAGCGCCCGTAGCCGAAGGATCTTCGGCTACGCGGGACCTCCTTTGTCGAAGATTCTTCGACTCCGCGCTGCGCGCTCCGCTCAGGATGACAAGGGGGGGCTTCTACTTGGTGTCGAGCAACAGGTTCAGATCCACGTTCGTGTTGATGCCCGCCACGGTGCCGGCGTTCGTGTACTGCCACATGATGAAGTCGAACTGCGCGTGGGGCAGGGCGGCGTCGTACTCCGCGAACCATACGGGACGGCCGCCCAGGCCGGCGCGGTCGTAGCGCGCCATATCGCCGCTGTTGCCGTAGATCATCGTGGAGTAGCCGCCCTGCTCGATGCGTTCGCAGAACGCCCGGGCGCAGGCGGTGAGCGTCTCGCGGTCGAGCGCGTTCGCGCGGCCCGCGGCATCGTTCACCGGCTCGTGGTCGTACACGACGGGCAGGGCAAGATAACGGCCGGCCAGCAGATTCAGCACGAATTCAGCCTCCTCGCGCGCTTCCTCGACGCTCGTGGCCTGCGAGAAGAAGTACGCGCCCACGTCCAGCCCGGCGCTCGTCGCGCCGTCGATGTTCTCGGCATACCGATCGTCGGCGTACAGGACGCCTTCGGTGTAGCCGCGGTTGCCCACGCGCACCAGGGCGAATTCGACGCCGTCGGCGGCAACGGCATTCCAGTCGATGGAGCCCTGATGGTCGGACACGTCGATGCCGAATCGGGAGCTCAATACGCCGTCCTCGTAATAGGCCAAACGATCGCCAGAGCGCTCGAGGCCGCTCCAATCGTAAGGGCTCACATAGCCCGTCGGTGCGGCGACGTCGCTCGAGGGCGAGCAGCGCGCGGACAACAGGCCGAAGACGCCTGCCACGATTGCCAGCGCGACAAGGCCCACGACGATGCGCAGGGGCGTACGGCTTTCGGGTTCGCGCGACGCGGCGCCGTGCGAACCGCGCCGCGTTGGTCGCGGCGCGCGGGGTGGGAGGGAGCCTTTCGTGTTCATGCGGTTCATCCTAGCAAAGCTCTGCGCCTTCTCGCGCGTTCTGCCGCTGACACCGTTGCGATTACAGAATTCCTCCGGTGCGTCCGGCGGCCTCTTCGGCCGTCAAGAGAGCTCGGATGCAGCGGAAGGGCCTTTTTTCGAGCAGAATTGACGGTAGGGTACGCCCTTCGAAGGTGCGCGAGCGCTTTCGAAGGGTCTTTCGCGCCCACGGGGTGATTACCGAAATGCGCGAGCAGGAGAAACGTCGTCGTGCCGCCCGAGTGTGAAGCCCTGACGCGTACCCTACCGTCAATTCTGCTCGGAAATCGGGGCTCGCACTGCGTTGGTCGGCGGGCCGCTGCGGTCGCATCTGCGACCAGCGAGTTGCACCGGGCGGCGAGTACTAGGCGCAAGCGCCTTGCGTGCCGATACGCGCGGCATCGGCCTCGTCGAGATAGTTGTACGCCACGAGCTTCTTCAGCACCTGCCCTTGGCGCTGATGGGCGAGGTCGGGGTTTTCCGAAAGCGCATAGGCGCTCGGGGCGTTCGGGATGCCGGCCAGCAGGGTGCATTCGCTCGCGTCGAGCGCGCGTGGCGGTTTGCCGAAGTAGCCGGCGCTGGCGTTGCCGATGCCCTCGTAGCCGTCGCCGAAGTAGATCGAGTTCACGTACATCTCCAATATCTGCCGCTTCGAGAAGTGCTGCTCCATGGTCAGCGCCATGAACACCTCGGCCACCTTGCGCTCGAGCGTTTGCTCTTGGGTGAAGTACTCGTTCTTCGCCAACTGCTGCGTGATGGTGCTGCCGCCTTCCACCACAGCACCCGCCTTGATATCGTTCACCAGCGCGCGGCCGGTGGCTATGATGTCGAAGCCCGGATGGGCGTAGAAGCGATGGTCTTCCACGGCCACCACGGCTTGCAAGTACAAATCGGGCAGCTCGTCGATGGGGGTGAACCCCTGTCGGCCTTCGATGCGTTGCTCGAGGTCGTTCAGAGGCAGGGCTTCGAGGGCGTCTCGGTACAGGTTGAACCCGCGCGCCGCGAAAAACGCGCTTGCGAGCACGACGAGGACGGTAGCCAGCACGAGCAGGTGCCCGGCAACCCGGGCGACGCGCTCGGCCGTGGTGGTGCGATGGGTGCTCGGAGCCATGGTGGCCGCCTTTCCTTTGATGCATGTCTACGTTATCCGTTATACCAAGCCTTCCTTAAGGAAACCTTACCCACCACTTGCCCCGGTCTTACATTCCTGAAAGGAAGACCGGTGCGGATATGATACCTTTGCGCTATACTTAACACAGGCGAGTGGTGATTCGCTCTCGCTACGAGGGTGTTTGCTTCGCGAGCGACCAGGGCAATGCGGTTAGGATGGTGGGGAAACATGATGATTTCGACGAAGGGGCGCTACGCCTTGCGACTCATGATCGACATCGCCAGCCGCGCGGAGGACGGTGTGCCCGTGACCATGCGCCAAGCGGCCGAGCGGCAAGACCTTTCCGTCAAATACCTCGAGCAACTGGGCGGCGCCTTGGTGAAGGCCGGCGTGCTGAAAAGCATTCGCGGCGTGAGCGGCGGCTACCTGCTGGCCCGGCCGGCCGAGGGCATCACCGCCGGCGACGTGCTGCGTGCCACCGAGGGCAGCTGTGCGCCTGTGGCCTGCCTCGAGGAGGGCGCCGAAGCGTGCCCGCGCCGCGACGAGTGCGTGGCCATCAACTTCTGGCGCGGTTTGGATCGCACCATCGAGGACTACGTGGACGGCGTCTCGCTGGCCGACCTGGTAAAGATGGGCTAGCGGCGAGCGCTAGAACTCCCGTTTCTCGTAGATTCTCATTGACGCAAAGCAAGAGGCCAGGTAGAGCGCGATGCCTATCATCACGATGGCGCCCGCTGCGATGAAAGTGCCTGTCGGCGTGAACATGATGTTCTGCACATCGTCAGCGAAGGGAGCCATGGCGTCGTAGATGGGTTGGAGTTGATCACGCAGTAGGGATGCTGCCGCGAACAGGATAAGCGGAACAACGGGAATAAAGCGCGTGGCTCTGGTGAGACTGAAGCGCGCAAGGGGCGGCAAAATAAGTGCCATCGTCGCCATCGGGATCGCTATGGACGCTGCCACTACGAGCACAAGTATTTGCCCGTCGAAGTCGATGGGCCGCATCGCAAGCGCGGAGGCAGCGGGTGCGCCCAAGCTGATCGCCCATGCCAAGAGGTAGGCGACCATGCCGACGAGCGCACCACCGAACACGATCAGCACGTAGGTGACGTAGCGCCCGCGCATCACGCTCGCGCGCGTCAGGGGCAACGCGAGGCGAAACCCCTCCCAATCTCGACGCGCGTCGAGCATGAGCAGCGAGCTTGCCCAGCTTAACGGTAAGATGAAGCTGACAAAAAGGATTATCCACGGTGCATTTCCGGCGACGAGCGTGACGAACGCGCCAAGAACCACGAACCCTACCGCCATCTTGACGAAGTAGTTCCTCATTAAGAAAAAGTCAGACAGGATCATAGCGTACATGGTGACTCCCTTTTGTGCGTTCGGATGCGGGAGGATCGGCGGATTCCGGGTTCCTCGAGAGCGCGCGTTTCGCCTCGCCCTAGAACTCCCGTTTCTCGTACAGCTTCACGGATAGTAGGCACGAGAACGCGGCGAGCACGGCCACGAGGGCGAGCGCGGCCAGCGACAGGACGATGGTGCCTTCCGAGGTGACGGCCCAGGTGACCAGATCGACGACGAATGCGGGCGGCGGACCCGCTTTCTGCGCCAACACGGTGCCGATAGGTAGAAAGATGATGAAGGCCAGCGGGATGAAGCGCACCGCCTTCGTCATGCCGAAGCGTGCGACCAAGGGCAGCGCGATGAGCCAGAGGACGAGCGAGAACGCGACAGAGGCCACGGCCATCGCTAGCAGCACCTGCCAGCCGAGCGGCTCCGAAAGCGCAGAGAGTATCGGCGCGTCCGGCATGGCCTGGGCCAGGCCGTAAACGATGGCGGTGAGCAGCGCGCCCACGACCAGCCCCACCAGCGTCATAATGACGAACGTGCCGTAGCGGCCGCGAATGATGTCCGCGCGCGAGAGGGGCAGCGTCAGGCGGAACCGCTCCCAATCGTTGCGCTCGTCGTAGGCCACGAGCGTGAACCCGACCGAGTAGGCCAGCATGAGCGCCATGATGGGCATGATGGTGATGGGGGTTTGGGTGGACACCGCGATGACAAGGGACACGGCCACTCCCAGCACCATCTGGGACATCGCGATCTTTTTCGCGGTGAGCAGGTCGAACATGAGCATGGTTTTCATCGGGCGTCTCCCTTCAGCATAAGCGACATGTAAGATTCGATGTCGGCGCGGTCGAGCGCGATGGAGGGGAACCGCGCGGCGAACTCCTGGCGGTCGGGAACGAGGACGGACGTGCCGTAGGTGCTGCGCTCGTAATGCAGGGCGCCCGGAGCGAAGAAGCCGCTGTCCACCACGGCGTCGAACTCGGCCGCACGGCACTGGGCCACGCCGGCTAGGTCGGTGATGACGTCCTTCTCCACGGAGAACACGATGCGGCCCTCGTCGATGCACACGATGTAGTCGGCTATCTTCTCGAGGTCGCTCGTGATGTGGCTGGACATGAGGATGCCGCGATGCTCGTCGTTCATGAACAGGCGCAGCGTGTCGAGCGCCTCCTCGCGGGCCATGGGGTCGAGGCCGGCCGTGGCTTCGTCGAGCACGAGCAGGTCGGGGTTGTGCGCCAAGGCGCACGCCAGCGACAGCTTCATGCCCATGCCGCGCGACAACTCCTTCACGGTTTTGTCCAGCGGGAGCTTGAAGGCGCGCGCGAACGTGTGGAACGCGCCCGGGTTCCAGTTCTTGTAGCACTGGTCCATGAGCTTGCCCACCATGTCCACCGTGAGCTCTTCAGGGAACGAGCACGTGTCGAACACCACGCCGATGCGCTGTTTGAGCTGGGCGAGTCGCTTTTCGGGCGCGTTCGAGACCTCTTCGCCGAACAGCGTTACGGAGCCGCCGTCGGGTCTGATGAGCCCGAGCACGGCCTTGATGGTGGTGGTCTTGCCGGCGCCGTTGGAGCCGACGAAGCCTACGACGCTGCCCGTCGGCACGCTGAGGGAGACGCCTTCGAGGTCGAAGTCGTCGTAGTGCTTTTCCAAGTTTTGTATGCGCAGTAAATCGCTCATCAGTCGTCACTTTCTTCTTGCGGTTGAACGGTCGGCGGATCCGAGCCCGTGCAGGCGGGGTTCCGCGATCAGTCCTCCATAAGGAGGTCGAGCATGTCGTGGAGTTCCTGCGCATCGACGCCGGCGTTTCTCGCCTCGTCGACCGCGCTGCCCAGCAGCTCCTCGATGTGCCGTAGGCGCTCTTCGCGCAAAAGCTCCATGTTGCCGCCGGCCACGAAACTGCCCTTGCCCTGCACCGTCTCGATGAACCCTTGGGCCTCGAGGTCGGCGTAGGCGCGCTTCGTGGTGATGACGCTGATGCGCAGGTCGTTCGCCAGCGCGCGCATCGAGGGGAGCTGGGCCCCTTCTGCGAGCGTGCCGTTCATGATGAGGTTCTTCATCTGAGCGGTGATCTGCTCGTAGATGGGCTTGTCGCTTGCGTTCGAGATGATGATGTCCACGGTGCTCCTTTATGGTTCCAGCGGGGAAGCGCCCGGCGTCCCGTGCGCCTCCGGCGGTGCGGCGGCGACGTCTCGTCGCCGCACCTGAGCGGCTGGAAACACGTTCTTTCCCACCGCCCGAGGGTTTTCGCTCTGCCGCGCGTCCTGCTTCGCAGTGTGCAGAGTGTATATACCCTATATGCACACTATAAACACTATGAAGGGCGCGTGTCAAGCGGAATAGGAAGGGAATTTTGCGACTTGAAAGTAATACGGTATTACGATATAGTGGGTGCAAAGAAGGGAGATCGGCCATGGATGCTGTAGCGGAAAAGGGCGCCTCCAAGAAGGCTCCGAAGAAAACGACGGGCAAGGCTCCGGCAAAGCCGAGCCGGACCGATTCCATCGTCACGGCCCGCGTGCCGCAAGAGATTCGGGAACAGGGGAACAAAGTGCTCAAGAAGATCGGCGCGACGCCGACGGAGCTGGTCAATGCCGCTTATGAATACGTTCTCGAACACGAAGAGCTCCCCAGGGTCACGCCGTCTCTCGAGGACTTGCGGGGAAAACGACGTGAGCTCACCCCCGAACAAAAAGAGAAGTTGCGGGAGCGTGCACGATCTATGACGCTCAAGGCACCTGCCGAATGGGAGGGCAAATCATTTAAGGAGTTGCTCGACGAGGCACGGGAGGAGCGTTATGCGCGCTTTGCTTGATACGAACGTCCTGGTCGATTTGTTCACCGGACGACCGCCCGAAGGTGAGTACGCGATGAAGCTTCAGATCATGCAGGAGCTTGACGATGTAGAGCTCTGGGTCTCCGCGAAATCCTTCACCGACGCCTTTTACGTGATGACGAAGAACAACAAGAGCGCAGACGTGCAGCGCGCGTTCATTAGGAGCATGGAATATTTGAACGTATGCGCTGTGGATGCCGATGATGTTCGCATGACCGCCGAGCGATGCTGGCCCGATTTCGAGGACTGCCTGATCGACGTATGCGCGGAAAAGGTCAAAGCGGATTATCTTCTCACACGGGATCGCAAAGGGTTCGAAAACTCGCATACGACGGCGCTGTCGCCGCGAGATTTCTTCGCAAAGCTGGAATCGGAGCTCGGACTGGTCTACGAGGATATCGACTGGTAAGGAGATTCGAATCATGTTCGATAAGCGATTTGAAAAGGAGCAATTGATGACTGACGTGCTGTTCGTGGAGTATCCGAAGTGCTCTACCTGCAAGAAGGCGAAGGCGTGGCTCGACGCGCACGGGGTGGGCTACGTCGACCGGCATATCGTGGAGGACAACCCGACGGCGGAGGAGCTGGCGGCATGGCGCGCGAAAAGCGGGTTGCCGCTGCGACGCTTCTTCAACACGAGCGGCATGCTGTACCGCGAACGCAACGTGAAGGCGCTGCTAGATGCGGGCATGAGCGACGAGGACGCCTACGCGCTGCTCGCCGAGAACGGCATGATGGTGAAGCGCCCCATCGTGGTGGGGGACGATTTCGTGCTCGTGGGCTTCAAAGAAGCGGAATGGGAGCGCGCGCTGCTGGGCTAGAACCGACGCGCGGCATCGATCGTGTTGGTTGCTCCGTAGGGGCGCTCTCCAGAGCGCCCGCTCGCGCGGAGCGCGAGAACGCGGCCCATGGTTGCTTTTCCGGCTTCGCCGGAACGGGCGCTCTGGAGAGCGCCCCTACGGGTCGACAGGGAGGGATGCGCTTACAGATTGTCGGTGTCGAGCACGAGCGTGAAGGGGCCGTCGTTCACTAAGGACACGTCCATGTAGGCGCCGAAGCGGCCGGTTTCCACGCGGGAGACGTCGCGCCGGGCGCGGTCGGCGAACCATTCGTAGAGACGGTTGGCCTCGTCGGGCGCGCCGGCTTCGGTGAACGAGGGGCGGTTGCCCTTCTTGCAGTTGGCGTAGAGCGTGAACTGGGACACCACCAGCACGTCGCCCGCCACGTCGGCCAGCGACAGGTTCGTCTTGCCGTCGGCGTCTTCGAAGACGCGCAGCCGGGATATCTTGCTCCACAGGCGCTCGGCCTGCTCTTCGCCGTCGTCATGTCCCACGCCCAGCAAGATGAGCAGCCCGCGTCCGATGCTGCCCGCCGTTTCGCCGTCGATGTCGACTCGTGCGCTGCTCACGCGCTGAATGACCGCCCGCATGGACGCCTCCTTCGAGATGCCGCTCGTCGCACCGCTCGCCTTCGCATGAGCTACGGTGCCGCTGGTTTTGCCGTTCGGTTTAGTATAACGGGGTTTACAGCGTTGTCGGGCGGGCGTATAACCGTCGCATCCGATTCGCCGACGGCCCTGGTGCCGTCGATTCGAGAACGAGAGGGGCATCGCCCATGACGTACGCCATCGTATACGACAGCAGGACCGGCAACACCGAGCAGCTTGCACGTGCGGTGGCCGAGGCGCTGCCGGAAGAGGGCCGCCTGGCATTCGGGCGCGTGGGCGAGGTTGACGCCTCCGCTGCAGCGCGGGCCGATCGCCTGTACGCGGGCTTCTGGACGAACCGGGGCGATTGCACCGACGAGATGGCGGAGGTGCTGGCCGGTTTCGGGGGCAGGGAGGTGTTCCTGTTCGGCACGGCCGGGTTCGGCGCCGACGAGACGTACTTCGCGGGCGTGGCGGCGCGCGTGGCCGTGCACGTGCCCGAGTCGGTCCAGGTGGTGGGCATGTTCATGTGCCAAGGCCGCATGCCGCGCAGCGTGCGCGACCGCTACGAGCGCACAGCCGAGCAGAACCCGGCGCAGGCCGCGCGCATGGGGCAGCTCATTGAGAACTTCGACGAGGCGGCCGACCATCCCGGCGCCGACGACCTTGCGCGCTTGCGCGACAAGGTGCGGTCGGTGCCGCTGGGCTGACGGGCTTGCGCACGTCCGACGGTTCCCCATCCCGCACGATCCGAACGAGAACGGAGACGCCATGACGAAACTCACCGACCTTCCCAATATCGGTCCCCATGCCGCCGAGCAGCTCGCCGAGGTGGGCATTGCGACCGCCGAGGATCTGCTCGCCGTCGGCGCCGAACAGGCGTGGCTCAAAGTGCAGACCATCGATCCCGGCGTGTGCCTGCACATGCTTTACGCCTTGGAGGGCGCCGTGCAAGGCGTTCCCAAGAAGGAGTTGGATCCCGTACGCAAGCAGGAGCTCAAGGCGTTCATGGCCGCGAACCAGCCCGCGTAGTCTGGCGACCGCGTCGAGCGCATGCGATGACAGGAGGGGGAGCGCGGCCGACAGGCCGCTCCTACGGGGAACAGCCCGCCCCTAAGGGGAACGACCACTACGATGGTTCTCGCTTCTTAGGCGATTTTGCTCGTTATCCTCGGTGGGGCTGATTGTCGCACGACAAAATGTTATCCTGTGTGGCGAACCCGAAGCGGCGAGAGGGGAGCGGTGGCGTTCGGCGAGCTTATCGTGTGGTACCTGTTCCTGGGCGGCACCGCCGCCGGGAGCTTCGCGGTGCTCTCTGCCGTCGACCTCTACACGGCCTTCTCTCCGGCGGTCAACCCGCGTTTCGCCCGAACGCCCTGCGGGTACGTGGGCAATCGCTCGCATTCGACCACGCAAAGACGCATCGCGCGGACGGGATACGCCATCGCCTTCGCCCTGCTCGTGGTGGGCATGCTGTGCCTGCTGGCCGACTTGGGGCGGCCCGAGGCGTTCTACCTGCTCTTCCTCTATCCCACGAGCAGCTTCGTGTCGATCGGCACGTTCGCGCTCACGCTGTTCGCGGTGTGCTTGGCCGTGGCGCTTGCGGAGTCCGTGCTGACGCTCGGACCTGTGTGGGAGAAGGTCTCGCTTGCCGCGAAGGCGCTTGGCGCGGTGTTGGCGGTCGTCGTCATGGTGTACACGGGACTGCTGTTGCAGAACGTCGTTGCGGTGAGCCTGTGGCGGTCTGCGTGGCTGCCCGTCCTCTTCCTGCTGTCGGCGCTCTCGTGCGGGTGCGGAGTCGTTCTTCTGAGCACCTGCCTGTGCGAGAACTACACGGGTGCGCTCGCGTGGATCCGCGGTCTTTCGCTGGTGGACGCGTGCGTTATCGTGCTCGAAGCGGTTGCGGCTGCGGCGTGCGCGGTGACGGTGAACGCCGCGAGTGCCGCGCGGCCGTTCGACGCGCTGCTGGTCGGCGACCAATCCGCGGTGTTTTGGCTCGGTTTCGCAGGCTGCGGTATACTTGCGCCGCTGGTCCTCGAAACGTCCGCGCTGGTCGCTCGGCGCAGCCACCGAAGCGGCGTCGTGGCCGCCATGGCGGCGCTCATCCTAATCGGCGGTCTGAGCTTGCGGTTCGTGCTCGTGAACGCCGGCGTCCAAACCGCAGTCTGAGGAAACGGCGAGACAGAATGGTGACGAAGGAAATACCGGCATTCGCTTTCAACGATCAGAGCGATCTGCCGCTTTGGGTGCAACTGCGCGACCGCATGGCGTTCCTCATCAACTCGGGGTTCTACAAGCCCGGAGAGAAGCTGCCCACCGTGCGCAAGTACGCCGCCGATTTGCACATAGCCTACAACACGGTCAGCAAGGCGTACATGGGCCTCGAACGCGACGGTTACGTGACCACGGTGCGCGGCAGCGGCGTGTTCGTGAACGATCTGGGCACGTCGCATCGCGAGGACGGCCACGTCGACGTGCTGGTCGAGGAGTTCGTGAGAAGCTGCCTGGAAGAGGGAATGACGTACGACGACATACCCAAGCTCGTGTCCAAGCACATTCGGAAGGTGAAGAGGGCTCATGAAGAGAAATAGCAAAGAGTGCGCCGAACGGGACGAACGGGACTCGTATCGGCGCTCCGAGATGGAGTTTGGCGTGGCGGCCGACGCCTACCGATCCGACCCCAGCAGGAAGGCCACGCGCAACGGCGCCGTGATGGTGACCGTCGTGCTGGCGCTGGCGGCCTTTCTCGCGGTTCTCGCGCTGTGGTACGCGGTGTCGGGGGGACTCAGCCTGATCGGTATCGCCGTGGCGGTGTGCGTGGGGCTTGCGGTGCTCTCGTCCGTGCACGTGTGCTTGGAGTGGGAGCGCGCGGTGATCATGCGGCTGGGGCGCTTCAACCGCCTGGCGGGCCCCGGCATCTTCTTCAGCATCCCGCTGATCGAGTTCAGCACGCTGCGCGTCGACCAGCGCACGACCGCCACGCCGTTCGGGGCGGAGGAGGCGCTGACGAGCGACTTGGTGCCGCTCGATGTGGACGCCGTGCTGTTCTGGATGATATGGGATCCCGAGAAAGCCTGCATGGAGGTGGAGGACTGCCGCTTCGCCGTGGCGCTGACCGCGCAGACGGCGCTGCGCGACGCCATCGGGCGCGCGTCGGTGTCCAACGTGGTGATGCGGCGGCACCAGCTCGACCAGGAGCTGCAGGAGGCGGTGGAGGCGAAGGTCACCGACTGGGGCATCACGGTGCTGTCGGTGGAGATTCGCGACATCATCATCCCGAAGGAGCTGCAGGGCGTCATGTCGCTCGAAGCGCAGGCCGAGTGCCGCAAGAACGCGCGCATCACGCTCATGGAGGCCGAGCGCGACGTGTCCGCCATTTTGCAGGAGGTCGCAGAGACCTACACCCACGACGAGATCGCGCTCTCGTTGCGCAAGATCCACCTGGTGTACGAGGGCATGCAGGACAACGAGGGCACCGTGGTGGTGCCGAGCGCCTACAGCGAGGGCTTCACGATGGATCCGAACAAGGACGCTCCGAAGAAGTAGCCGCTCTGATCGTCCCGTAGGGGAAGGGCTCTGCCCTTGCCGCCGACCTGCGGAAACGCCGCCTGTTGAACGGTGAGGGCAGAGCCCTTGCCCTACGGGGAGCGCCCTCTTCCATCGCGGATGGGCCTTCTGTTCGCAAACGCTCTCCGCGCGTCTATCTCAAAATAGAATAAAGTTAGCAAAAATTGTCGTGCGACACTCTTGATTGTCGCACGACAATTTTTCATAATGGGCACCAGAGGGATTTGGCCGATTTCCTGCAAGACATGCATCCGGGCGGTTTTCGCGCAGGCGCCCTTCTCAAAGGGAGGGCGCTCGCTTCAAACGCTTGGATGGGGCGTGCGCCGACCGGGTGCGCGCCGCAAAGCGAACGCCTGCTGAAAGCTGGCGTGAGGGAAGTGGAGGCTTGAGCATGGGGCTTGAATCTTTGTATCTGTTCACTATGCTGGGGGGCTTGGCTGCCGGCGCGTACGCGTTCGAGACCGGCCTGCGCCGCAAGCGCGAGGGCGCGCGGCCTTGGCTCGTTCCCCTGGTCGTCGTCGTGCTGTTCGCCGTGGGGATGATCGCGGCGGCGACGCACGTGCACAGCATTCCGCGCGCCATCGAATCGGTGTTCGGCGGCACGGTCAACTTCGGATCCGGCATGATTCAGGAAGTGGCCGTCGCCGGGTGCTTCCTGGTGCTGGCCGTCGTCGACCTTGTCGTCACGTTGGTGAAGAAGGGCAGCCCTTACGCGCTGCGCATCGCGGGCGCCGTCGTCGGCGTGGTCTGCATGGTTATGATGGGCCTGGCTTACACCGACATATACGGAAGTCCCGTCTGGTGCAACGTCCCGGCGACCGTCGTCTCGTTCCTCGCCGGCGACCTGGCGATGGGCCTGGCCTTGTTCGCCCTGCTGGGTTCCGCGAGCTACGACGAGAAGCCGCTGCGCTGGTCGGCCTTCATCGTGAACGCCGCGCTGGCCATCGGCCTGTGCCTGGAGGCCGTCGCGTTCAACGGCGTCGGACTGAGCCCGATAACCCAGATCGCGGGACTCGTCATCGCGCCGGTCGCATCCGTCGTGCTCGTGGCGCTTTCGTCGAAGATCAAAAACAAGACGGTGCTCGCGATTGCTGTCTGCGTCGTATCGATTGTCGGCATCGCCATCGCGCGCTACGCGTTCTACGCGGCCTGCATGGTGGCATAAGGAAGCGAAGGGGGATTTAATCGTGAGCATTCAATCCAAGAACATATCGCGTCGCGGCTTTCTCGGAGCCTCTGCGGCGGTTGCGGCGAGCGTCGCGCTGCTTTCGAGCACGGGCTGCTCCGCCGAGTCGAGCCTCAACGTTGCCAACAAGCACCAGCTGCCGACCGACCCGGCCGAAGGCGGGGAGTGGGTTGCGGCCGCATGCTGGCACAACTGCGGCGGGCGCTGCATGAACAAGGTCATGGTCAAAGACGGCGCCGTCGTTCGCCAGAAGACCGACGACACGCACGCCGACTCGCCCGACTACCCGCAGCAGCGCGGCTGCGTGCGCGGCAAGGCCCAGCAGCAGCAATGCTTCGGGGCCGACCGCCTCAAGTACCCCATGAAGCGCAAGAGCTGGTCGCCCGAGAATCCGAACGGCGAGAAGCGCGGCGTCGACGAGTGGGAGCGCATCAGCTGGGACGAGGCCATCGGCTACATCGCCGACCAGTTCAAGACCATCAAGGAGAAGTACGGCAACCAGGCCTTCCTCATCGGCAGCTACGGCTCGCGCCTGGCGTTCGCCCCGCTTCTGGCGTACGGCGGCCACACCTCCGTCGCCGACTCCACGTCGCACGGCGCGTACTTGCTGAACACGGCCGACACCATCGGCATCCCGCGGACCGACGCGGGCGTGTGCAACGACCGCACCGACATGCTGAACGCGGAGACCATCGTGCTCTACGCGTCGAACCCGGCCTGGTCGGCCGCCGGCACGCCGAGCTACCACTACATCCGCGCCAAGGAAGCGGGCGTGAAGTTCATCACGGTCGACCCCATCTACACGGCGTCCGCCCAGATTCTCGATGCCTACTGGATTCCCATCCGCACGGGCACGGACACGGCGTTCATGCTGGGCGTTGCCTCCGAGATGATCCGCCTGGACAAGGCCGAGGGCAACGTCGTCGACTGGGAGTTCCTGGACAAGTACACCGTGGGCTTCGACGCCGACCACAAGCCGGCCGACCTGACCGAGGACGTCAACTTCCTGGACTACCTGAACGGCGTCTACGACGGCGAGCCCAAAACCGCCGAATGGGCGTCCGCCATCTGCGGCGTGCCGGTTGAGAAGATCACCTACTTCGCCCGCGAGATCGGCAAGACGCATGACGTGTGGATGCTCCACAACTTCGCGGCCGCCCGCTGCAACGGGTCCGAGAACGTTCCCCAGCTGTTCATGACGCTCTCCGCCATGGGCGGCCACTACGGCAAGCCGGGCAACTGCTCCGCCAACAACTACCACGCCAACGCCGGCAACGGCGGGCCGGCCCTCGTGAAGGGCGGCGCCTCCGGCCTGCCGAGCCTGAAGAACCCCATCGAGGGCGTCATTCCCGGCCCCCAGGCTTGGGAGGCGTGCTTCACGGGCAAGTACCGCAACGTGGGCGACTGGTACAGCGGGTCCGGCGCGCACGCGGGCGTTGACGAGACGTGCGACATCCACTGCATCGTGCACGACGAGAACGCCTACCTGCAAACCGGCCCCAACATGAAGCGCGGCATCGAGGCCCATCGCAAAATGGACTTCGTCATGGCGAAGGCGCAGTTCCTCACCACGCAGGCCCTGTACTCCGACATCGTGCTGCCCGTGACGACGCAATGGGAGGTTCCCGGCGGCCTGGCGGCTTCGAACCGCGAGTTCCTCTACTGCTTCTCCAAAGTGACGGAGCCGCTGTACGAGGCGAAGACCGACGTGGAGATCAACACGCTGATCATGGAGGCTCTGGGGCTCGACCCGAGCGCCGTCTACCCCATCAGCGAAACCCAGGCGTTCTTCAACCAGATCGCCGGCGCCACGGTCATCAAGGAGGACGGCTCCGGCAAGTACGAGCCGCTCGTCACCATCACCGAAGCCGACATCAAGGAATGGGGCGTCACCGGCAAGCCGCAGACCGGCCGCGTGGGGCTCAAGGAATTCGTCGACAACGGCGGCTACCAGGTCGAGCGCAAGCTGGGCGATGCATACAGCTCGTTCATCGGCTACGCCGACTTCATCAAAGACCCCGAGGCGAACCCGCTGAAGACCAAGAGCGGCAAGCTGGAGATAACCTGCCAGGCCAAGGCGGACCTGTTCAACAGCATCGGCCTGATCGACAAGGAATACCAGCCCTATCCCGAGTACCTCGTGCCCACCGTGGGCTACGAGACCACGTTCAAGGACGGGAAGATCGACGGCGAGGCGGGCGAGTACCCGTACCTGATGTTCAACCCGCACTACTTCAGGCGCTCCCACAGCGTGTTCAACAACTGCCCGTGGCTGCGCGAGGCGTGGCCGAACCCGGTGTTCCTCAACGCGAGCGACGCCGAGGCGAAGGGCATCGCGGACGGCGACACCGTGCGCGTGTGGACGAAGTACGGCGAGGTGCTGCGCAAGGCCTGCTGCATGGAGAACATGCGGCCGGGAGAGGTGGGCATCCCCCACGGTGCGTGGGTGCGCGTGGACGAGAGCACGGGTATCGACCATGGCGGAGCCGACAACTACCTTATCGGCAACGACATCTCCGGTGGCGGCTTGACCAGCTACAACAACAATAACTGCAACTTCGAGAAGTACACGGGCGCCGCGTTGGAAGACGACTGCGACACCGACAAGCGCATCATCGAGCTTGGCTAGGGGAGGAGGAATCATGGCTGTTGGATTTTACCTTGACGTGACGCGCTGCATCGGCTGCCGTGCGTGCCAGGTTGCGTGCAAGGACAAGAACCGCCTCGAGGTCGGAACGCTGTACCGCGAGGCCCATAGCTACACGGTGGGGACGTTCCCCGAGGTCGACGGTTACAGCTACTCGTTCGGCTGCAACCATTGCGAGGAGCCCATCTGCCTGAAGAACTGTCCGACGGGCGCCATCTACAAGGCCCCCGACGGAACGGTCGTGCAGGATCAGAGCAAGTGCATCGGATGCCGCATGTGCGTCATGTCGTGCCCGTACGGCCAGCCGAAGTACTTCCCCGACGCGGGCGTGTCCGGCAAGTGCGACGGCTGCTACGGCCTGCGCGAGGCCGGCGGCGACCCGGCGTGCGTCGCAGGGTGCCCCAACCGTGCGCTCATGTTCGGCGACATGGACGACCTGCGCGCGGAATTCGGCGGAGATTTGGACAACGGCAGCATCGCCGTGCTGCCCTCTCCGAGCGAGACGCATCCGAACATCCTCATCAAGACGAAGGATTGCGCGTTCGATCAGGGATACCGGGAGCTGAACTGGTAGCTTCCGTTCCCGCCGCGCCGCAAACCCCCTCCCTCCTGCGGCGCGGCGTTTTCCTTCCGGGGCGGGCGCCTTTGGCAGCCGTCCCGGAAGGCTGCTAAAGGAATCGCCAGCGCGCTCGCCTTTGGCGATCGCGCTCCCTTTGTAGGGCAAGGGCTCTGCCCTTGCCGACGACCTGCGGAAACGTTTCTTGCCGAGCGGCAAGGACAGGGCCTTTGCCCCACGAAGAGCGCGATGTTTCCGCAAAGCTAGACCTATGTGCAAGACAGGAGCTGCTATGTCGAACAACGAGCGCGAAAGCGCGATAGCGATGATGCTCGCCCGTCGGGCGTACCTGTACCGCTTGCTGCACGTCGTGTTCGGCGGCCGGCCGAGCGGCGACGTCGTTTCCCCGCTGTTCGGCGAAGAGACGCTGGCCACGTTCGCGTACGTGAGGGATACGCTCTACCAAGACGAATACGCCGATCTTGCGGCGCGGCCCGCCGGCACGACCGGCCGCAGCCTGGCCGCGTGCGTCGACGAGGCGATAGCCTGCATCGAGAGGGCTGGGCGCGAGGCGGCCGATCCGACGCTGGCCGACAGCTTCGTCGAAGGCCTGCGGACCGACTACGACCAGCTGTTCCAGGTACCCGGCGACCGTTACGTGCATCTGTGGGAGTCTCCCTACACGGGCCAGGAGTCCATGGTGTTCCAGGAGAGCACGCTCGACGTGCGGGCGTACTACCACGCCGCCGGATTCAAGCTGCAGGCCGAGAAGCGTTTCCCCGACGACCATATCGCTGCTATGATGGACTACCTCGGCTGCATGGGCCAGCGCGCGTACGAGGCTTTCGCCGACGGTTGCGACGACGAGGTGCTCCAGACGCTCGCAACGCAGCGTCGGTTCGCCGAGCGGCATGTGCTGAATTGGGTCGATCTGTTCGCCGACAAGGTTGTCGAGCAGGACGTGCGCGGGTATTACGCCGCGTTCGCGCTCGGCATGGCGGCGTTCGTCCGCTTGGACGACGAGATGGTCGGTCGGCTCGAGAAGGAGCTGGCCGGGGAATAGACGGGCGTTGAAACAGGAGGGGCAGCGTGGATCTCAGGGAATACACGCAGGCGTTCGACGAGGCCGAGCAGGACTTCGAGGGCGCGGTCGAGGAATACGGCGTTCCGTTCGAGCGTGCGGAAACCTGCCCCCGCGAAGCGCGCGCCCGCACGGCGGAATCGTGCGGGTGCCGCTGCGAGAACGGCGCCGCCTCGCTGGTGCGGAACTGGATATCGCCCGCATGCCTGGCCTGCCGTACCGGCGAGGAGACGGCGACGTTCTTCGTCGATCTCAGGTGCACGAAGAACTGCTACTTCTGCTTCAATCCCAACCAAGACCACTACGAGTACTTCCTCAACCATGCGCGCGACATCGTGGCCGAGCTCGAGCAGGCGCACGCCGCAGGGGCCCGGTTCCGCTGCCTCGCCGTGACGGGCGGCGAGCCCATGCTGTATCCCGACCAGGTGAACGCTTTCCTCGAGCGCGCCGCCCAGCTGTACCCGGGCGTCCACACGCGCCTGTACACGAGCGGCGACCTGCTTGACGGGAAGGGCCTGCGGAGGCTCGCCGACAGCGGGCTTTCCGAGATACGCTTCAGCATCAAGCCGCCCGACGCCGATGACGGGCAGGAGGGCGTGTACGCGCTGATGGAGCAGGCGGTGGGCGTGATCCCCGACGTGGTGGTGGAGGTGCCCGTGATACCGGGCTCGCTCGCCGAGATGAAGGAGCTGCTGCGGCGTTCGGACGCCGTCGGCATCAGCGGGGTCAACCTGCTGGAGTTCTGCTTCCCCTTGCACAACGCCGCGGAGTTCGCGAAGCGCGGTTTCGAGCTGCGCAAGCATCCTTTCACGTTCCTGTACAACTACTGGTACGGCGGCGGAATCCCCGTTGCCGGGAGCGAGGCCGAGGCCTTGGAGCTTTTGGAGTTCGCCCATCGCGAGGGTCTGAAGCTGGGAATCCATTACTGCAGCTCGGACAACAAGAACACCGGTCAGATATTCCAGCAGAACACGGCGTTTTTCGCCGATCCGGCCCTGCGCCAGGCGCATCCGTGGATGCGCGCGGACGACGGCGACCGGTTCCTGAAATGCGCGAAGGCCTTCGGCGACGACGCGGAGCTCGTGCGCGCATGGGCCGACGCGGCCGGCTTGGACGGTTACGGGTACGACCCGGACGTGCCGAGCATCGCCTTCCCGAGCGACTGGGTCGATGGGCTGCGGAAGGCTTGCTCGACGGTGGTTCTGGGCGAAAGCGTGAACGTGGTGGAGGCGCGCGAGCCGCAGGCGGGGCGCGCCTCGGCCCGCCCCGACCTCTACCTGCGGGAAGTGGCCGTGCGAGAGCTTTCCTAGCGGGAAGGGGCGGTGCTGAAAGCCGTCGAGCGCGCGCTCTCGCTGACCGCCCCGTAGGGCAAGGGCAGAGCCCTTGCCCTACGAAAAACCCCGATGCTATTGTCGATATGGCTCTTGACGGCCCGGCAGGCTCGCTTGGGCGGGGTGCTTCTATATCTTCACGTGCCCGAACGTGATGATGGAGTAGATGAGCCCGGCGATGCCCAGCGCCACCACCACGGCCACGATGACCTTGTCGGAGGTCTTCGCGAACAGCTTCGCCTTCGGGTCGTGCTGGCGCACGCCCACGATGTAGAGCGGCAGGCCGATGGCGTACACGATGCACGCCACCATGAGGTAGTTCAAGCCGGCGGCGTAGATGAGCCACAGGCCGTAGAGCGAGCCCGCCGCGCCGGTGAACACGGCCATGTTTCGGCTGGCGAATATCCCCTGGGGATATTCTTTCTTAATGGCTATCTTGAACAGGAACAACGTGCAGAACAGGTAGCACGGCAGCGCCATGACGCTCGTGATGCTGATCATGGTGGTCCAGGCGTTGCTGCCGATGAAGAACGAGATGATAAGCACCACCTGCACCACGATGGTGGTCCACAGAAGCGACGTGGACGGCGAGCCCTTCTTGTTCTCCTTCGTGAATGCCTTGGGGAAGATGCCGCTCTTCGAGGCGGCCAGCGGCATCTCGCCCAGCATGAGCATCCACACGAGCCAGGAGCTCAAGACCGAGATGATGACGCCGGCGTTCACCATGATCTCGCCCCATTTGCCGAACTTGTCCAGCATGATGGCGGCCATGGAGGGGTTGGCCATGTTGCCGATGTCGGCCTGGGAGTACACGCCCAAGGGCAGCAGCGACACGATGATGTAAAGCGCCAGCGTGACCAAGAAGCCGATGGTCGTGGCCTTGCGCACGGCGGCCTGCGACTTCGCCTTGCCCGACACCACCACGGCGCCCTCGATGCCGAGGAACAGCCACAGCGTGACGAGCATCGTGGCCTGCACCTGCGGCATGACGTTGTCCCAGGTGAAACTGAGGTCGATAGTGCCGTGCATGCCCCAGAAGCCCTCCATGAACACCGAAAGCTTGAACACGGTGGCCACGGCCAGGATGAAGATGGCCACCGGCAGCAGCTTGCCGATGGTGCCGATGATGTTCAGGAAGCTGGTCTGCTTCGCGCCCTGCAGGGCCAGCAGGTACATGACCCACGTGATGATGGACCCGCCGATGATGGACGGGATGTTGTTTCCGCCCGTGAAGTCAGGCACGAAGTAGTTGAGCGTGGCCATGACCAGCACCGAGTACGCCACGAGGGCGAAGCAGTTGCAGATCCAGTAGCCGTAGGCCACGAAGAAGCCGATGAGCTTGCCGAAACCCTTCTCGGCGTAGGTGTACAGGCCGTTCGTGAGCTCCGGGCGGGCGGCCGAGAGGATGCGGAACGTGTTCGCGATGAACCAGATGCCGATGCCCGTCACCACCCAGGCGATGATGATGGCTCCTGCGGAGGCGTCCTGCGCCATGTTCTGGGGAAGGCTGTAGATGCCTCCGCCGATCATAGCGCTGATGACGATGCCCACGAGGCCTATCAGGCCAACCTTTTTGGTGCTGTCCTGGGCCTTCGCCGGCGCGCCGCTGGAGCTGGATGTGGTTTTGTCTGCCATGATTCCAGTCCTTGTCGAATGAGAGCGCGTCCGCGAAGGGCGGACGCGCGTTTGCCGATGGTCGCGCGCTCGGCCGTTCGGTCGACGCGCTCATGCGGGGAGGACGCTCCCCGTCACCGCTACTTGGAGAGCTTCGTCAGCGACTTGAAGTCCATTTCCTTCAGCCAGTCGGACAGGTTCATGTCGTTGAGGGAGTTGAAGCCGGTCACGGGCACGGCGTTGCGTGCGAGCGTGATGTAAGGGCCCACCGTGATGGCGTTGCCGATCTCGCCCGGCTTCATCATGCGATGCGCGAAGCCCACGTAGGTGCGATCGAACAGCACGTTGGAATCGCGGCCGCACTCCACGACGGACCAGACGATCTCCTTGCGGTGCTGCTCTAGGAAGGCCACCATGTCCTTCTCGTTGTCGTTCTTCGTCCAAATGCCGGCGTCCTCGATGAACAGGTCGGCCGCGAAATCGCGGTCGGCGGACAGCGAGATGGCGATGAACGACCACACGCCGTACCCCTCGCCGTCCTTCAGCGCGCGGTCCTTCTTCGGACGGTAGGCCGTGACGCCCTTGTTCGCGCAGATGGTGTGCGCGCCGGGGATGGGGTGGTAGCGGCGGTTGTTCGCCGTGCCGAACAGCTCGATGCCGGCGTCCAGCAAAGGAGCGGCGTCGAACACCTTGAGCTTGCTGCCGTCGAACTGCTTCTCGGTGAACAGCGGCTTGCTCTTGCCCGACGTGATGTCGTCGTGACGGGCCAGGTCGTAACCCCATACCTGGCCGGCCATGCCGCAGAACGACGAGGCCGTGAGCATGTTGATCTGGCCGATGTAGGCATCGGCCGTCTCGGCCTTGTCGTAGGTGACGATGCGGTCGATGAGGCCGTCGCTGGTCTTCTCTACCGTGCCGGCCGAAACCTTCAGCACCGACACGTAGCCGTTTCCGTAGGCGCCGGGCATGCCGTAGCCGTCGCTGTAATCGTCGTAAGGGCTGATGGCGGTCTTGTCGATGTGCGGTGCGCGCATGCTGGCGTGGTAGTCGGCCTCTCGGGCGATGGTGCGGTTCCTGCGTTCCTCGATGTTCTTCATTGAGGACTCTCCTTTCGATGGGAACGGTGTTCAGCGGTGATTGTAGGGCGCTCCGCTCATGATGGGTTTCGCGAGGGGGTTTCGACGGCGAGCCGTGTTTTCTCCGAAACCCGGAAGACATCGGCGTGAAAGGAGGGCGTTGATTTTTCCCGTGAGAAGGCCGTTCGCGCGGGGTAATGGTATCAGCACCATAACGATTGAAGCGAAGGGAGGAAAGTTGTGTCAACGACCGTGCGCGGGATTAGGACGGGCGCCGAAGTGCGTCGTACGGACGAAGAAGGGGGAGCTTTATGGGGTCGCGGTGCCCCGCGTGTTATTCGGGGAGGTCGATGAGGGCGTACGTGTCGATGTCTCGGCGCTGGTGGAGGATGCGGTACACCGTGAGCGTCGAATCGTCGAAGCGATAGTAGACGGTATAGGGGCCCGCCAGCACCGTGCGGTACTCTTTGAGGCGGAACCCCTCCATGGCGAAGCGGCCTCCGGCGTCGGGAAAGGCGCGCACGTGGTCGATGGCGGCATCGATGCGCGTGATCGCCGCAAGGGCTGCCCGGGGGTTCTTGCATTCGAGGCCCAGGTAGATGGCGATCGACTCTCTGTCGAGGTGGGCGCGCGGCCTCCATGCGAGATCGAGCATGGTCAGTTTCCGTTCGGCGCGTAGTCGAGCCCCCAGAGCGCGAATATCTCGCGCATGTTCGCGTCGGATTCCTCGGCGGTAAGGGCGGTGGGGCGGTACTGCTCTTCGATCTCCGCTTCGCGCAGCGCAAGGTAGATGCGGTTGCGCCGTTCCGCCGTTTCGTACGCGTTGCTGTCCATGAGGACGAACGAGGCCACGCCGTTCTTGGTGAGCACGATGGGCTCCTGCGCTTCGCTCGCTTGCGTGCACACGTCGTTGAGCTGCGTGCGCAGATCGGTGATGGGCCTGATGATGGGAAGCGGCGCGGCGAGTGCTGGCATGGCGATTCCTTTCAATGTATGTTATTCAGTATATAATAACATACATAATAAAGTAATGCGAAGCAGTGAAAAACGTTTCGTTTTGGCCTTGACCCTCACGCTGCGTGAGGGCGTATGCTGTGTCTTGCACGACGAAGCGAGCGCTGAAACCCGGGAGCGGCTCCGTCCGTGCGCAAGGTGAAAGGAACGCAGGATGACCGATGGAAGAACCTACACGGTGCATGAGATGGCCGAGCTGTCGGGCTGCACGGTGCGCGCGCTGCACCATTACGATGAGCTGGGGCTGGTGCGGGCGCGGCGAGCGGAGAACGGATACCGGCTGTACGGACCGGAGGAGGTCGACCGCTTGCAGCAGGTGCTGCTGTACCGCGAGGCCGACTTGGCTTTGGCCGATATCAAACGACTGCTCGACGACCCGTCGTTCGACGCGTGCGATGCGCTGTTCGGCCACCTGCGCGAACTGCGCTCCCGCCGGGAGCGTTTGGATGGATTGATCGCGAGCGTGGAGAAGACGCTCGCCAGCATGGAAGGAAACGAACCGATGAAAGACGAAGAGAAGTTCGATGCGTTCAAACAGGGCCTCGTGGATGAGAACGAGCAGCGCTATGGGAAGGAGGTGCGCGAGCGCTGGGGCGACGAGGCCGTCGACGCCAGCAACGCGAAGATGATGGGCATGAGCGAGAATGAGTACCGGCGCACCCAGGAGCTGGAGTCGCAGATCAAAGAGGCGTTGCTGGCCGGCATGGCCGTCGGCGACCCAGCGGGCGAGGACGCCCAACGCGCCGCCGACCTGCATCGCCAGTGGCTGTGCGCGTTCTGGAAGGACGGCACGTACTCGAAGCAGGCGCATGCAGGCATGGCCGAGATGTACGTGGCCGACGAGCGCTTCAAGGCCCACTACGAGGCCTGGGCGCCCGGAGCCACCGAGTTCCTCCGCGACGCCGTCAAGGCGTATTGCGCGTAAGGAGTCTGACGCCCCGTCGCTTGCGAGGCAACGGGGCGAACTGCGGGAGGCCGGCGTTGCAAATTCACTTGCGACCAGGCGATAATGCGACCAACTCAATTGCAAACACAGCGTGTTCACAATTGGAAACGACGTCGGATGGACGGCGAGTGCGTCCGGTTTTGGTCGAGCGGCTCGATTTGGCGCACGACGTGTGCCGAATCGAGGGTGCGGCCCGGCAATGACGCCGCTGCGATGCGCCCTTGCCGATAACTCGCTTATCCATCCGCGTCGGTTTTCGACCAATCTGCTTCTTCGCTTGCGAGTAGGCAGGTTGTTTCGAGGGCTTGCGACAGTTCCTCCTCGGTTGGCAAGCAGAGCACATATTGCGAGGCGAATATTCCCTTCTTGTCGGCAAGCACGGAATATTTGGCCACTGCTTCGTTGTGGTTCGCGCAGAGGACGATGCCGATAGTGGGGTTGTCGTCGGGCCGGGTGCATTGTGCGTCGAACAGGCGGACGTAGAAGTCCATTTGCCCGATGTCTTGCGGCGCGAGCTTTCCGGTTTTCAAATCGATGAGCACGAAGCACTTGAGGATGTAGTGGTAGAACACGAGATCGATGTAATAATGGTCGCCGTCGGCGTCGATTCGCTGCTGGTGCGCGACGAACGAGAACCCCTTGCCGAGCTCCAACAGGAATTGCTGGAGCTTGTCCATGAGGGCTTGTTCCAAGTCCGTTTCCAGGTAGTCCGCGTTGCCGTTCAGATCGAGGAAGTCCAGCACGTAAGGGTCTTTGAGGATGCCGTCTGCCTTTGTTGGCGGTTCGAGCTGCCGAACTTCTTGCCGAACCTTGTCTCTCCCCTCTGCCCGGGTGGCCAAAAGCCGCTCGTAATAGAACGAGTGGATCTGCCTATCAAGCTGGCGCACCGTCCAACGCTCTTCGACGGCGGAACGCACGTAGAAGTCGCGTCGAACGGGGTCTTCTATGCGGATGATCAGGCGATAATGCGACCAACTCAATTCCGCACACAGTGTGTGCGGAATTGGAAACGCTTGGTAGAACTGCCGCATGGCCTGCAAATTCCGTTCCGTGAACCCCTTGCCGAACTCAGCAGTCAGCCGCTCGGACAGGTACTCCATCAGGTGCTTGCCGTACTCGGCGCGGTCGCCTTGCGCCTCGGTTATCTGTCGGCCGATCTCCCAGTATGCTGCAACCATGGCATCGTTCACCGCCGCAGCCGCCTTTGCGCGCGCGGTTTCGAGCGTGGTGCAAACCGATAGGTAGACGGCTTCGTCTGGAGAAGGGTCGTAGAGCTGTTCCATGAACAGCCTCCTTTCGAGAAGGCGGCTGTCCTTTGCGAGAAAGTTAGGGTAGCACCCAGCCAGCGGATACAGTGCCCTTCATTATACGGAACAAAAGTTCGTTTTTCAAGCCTATTCCTTGTTCAGGTCCAGTTGGTTGATGCGGTCGGCCAGGTCGGAGCCTCGTTCGTTGAACAGGAGGGCCTCGTTGTGGGCGAAGTAACGCTCGCAGCCGTGGTCGTTGATGAAGGCCATGCCGTAGCGGTTGGCCGACAGGTCGGTCACCAGCAGCAGCATCTCCTGGCCCTCGCCGAACGCGTCCTCCACGAAGCGGAACGCGTGGTCGAGCGCCGCCGACGCGTCCGCGATGCGCGCGTCGAGCGCGTCGACCATCTCGCCGAACAGGTTTTTGACCTGCGAGAACGAAACGCTTCCTGTCGCATCGACCCGCTGCGCGCGGTCGAGCAACCCGAGCGTGCGTTCGTAGGCCAGGTACTTCTCGTCCGAGAGCAGGCCGCTTTTGCGCTCGGCGTCCAAACGGCGCTGCAGGGCGGCCGTTTCCTCGCGCACGAGCGGCAGCACGTCGGCGGCGTCGATGGCTGTCGCCGCAGGGGATCCTTCGACTGCGCTCGCTCCGCTCAGGATGACATCCTGCGCATAAGGAATCTTGCGCCCCGTCTCTTGCGAGGTGACGGGGCGAACTGCAGAAGTTCAGCGATGCGAATTCGCTTGTAATCAGGTTATTGGCCAACTCGATTGTGAACACGGAGTGTTCACAATCGAGACAACGTCGGACGGGCGGCTCGTGCGTCCGGTTTTGGGCGAGCAGCTCAAGAGGCCGTATCAAAAGTGGTCAAAACGCGCGTTTTTCGAGGTCGCCCCGTAGGGCAAGGGCAGAGCTCTCGCCCTACATGACCGACGAAACGGGCCTTTTGGTACAGCCCGTGCAAACGCCAGAAAACGCTTCATGCAGAGCAGGTTCTCTTTTTGCGAGCCCTTTGGTAAATTCGTTGGTGGTTGATTTTCATTTCCAGGCTGAATTCGTCAGCCTCGTTCCCTGTGGGCAATCACGGTTTCCTCGGCAGGCAGGAGATGACGATGGCTGCGAACATGAGTGCGCACCCGAGCGCTTCGCGAGGGCTGATTGCCTGGCCGAGGACGATCCAGCCTGATAAAACGGAAAACACCGACTCCATGCTGAGAACAAGCGATGCGGTGATCGGCTCTACCGTTTTTTGCCCCCACGCTTGCAGCGTGTATGCCACACCGCATGAGAGGATTCCCGTGTACAGGATGGGGACGCCCGCAGACGCGATCGCCTCCAACGAAGGCGACTCCGCAAGCAGCGCGACGACGAGGCTTAAAATTCCGCATGTGAGGAATTGCATGCACGACAGCTCGAAGCAATCGACGTAAGGAGTCAAGCGGTCGAGGACGGCTATGTGGAGCGCCGTGGTGAACGCGCAGGCTAGCACGAGGGCGTCGCCGAGGTTGATGGCGAGCCCCTCGCGCATGCAGAGCAGGTACATACCCGCGACGGCGAGCGCGATGCACCCGAGGGTGCGAATGCGCGGTCGTTTTCCTTCGAGCAGCCCGAACAGCGGAACGATAACGATGTAGAGCGAGGTGATGAATCCGGCCTTGCCCACCGTGGTGTGCGCGATGCCTATCTGCTGGAACGCTGCGGTCGCGAACACGATGACCCCGCACAGCATTCCTCCGCGCACGCTCGAAGCCCGGCGAGCGCGGGTTTGCCCGCATGCGCTTCGGAGCTTGGCAGGATGGGCTTTCCTGGCGATGACGATCGGTAGAAGGACGGCGGAACCGAGCAGGAATCGGGCGGCGTTGAACGCGAAAGGCCCGAGGTCGTCGCTCCCCAGGCGTTGCGCCACGAGCGAGGTCCCCCAGATGAGCGTCGCAATGGTCAGCATCGCGACCCCGCGGCCCTGCGCTTCCTTTCCCGCCTCGCCTCCCGATCCGGCATGTTTCATTGTAACCTTCATTCCAGATTATCAGCGTTACATAAACTTCTCCCTATGATGGACGGGTAAAAAGTAACTGTCAATATATATTTTGAACGTTACCATGATTCAGGTGTATCATGATCGCTGGAACGAAGGGAGGGGGAAGTATGCTGTGTCTCGAATTCGCCGATAGCAGATGGTACGCGCGCCACAAACCCTACGCCGATCCGCTCGATGACGCATCGTGGCGCGAGCGGTTCTGCACGGCATGGGAGCTGCCGCGGCTGCCTCAGGGCGGCGACGCTTTGGATGAGCTCAAAAGCTTTCGCGAGACCGTGTTCGAAGCCGTCACGATGCTCAGCAGGGAAGGCCGGGTGGATCCTGCCGCTATCGACAGGATGAACCGGGTGCTCGCAAGCGACGCGAGGTCGATCGAGCTTGTGCGCGAGAATGATCGCTACGTCGTCTCGACGGTGTGCGGTGCGAGCGACCTTGCTATCGTGCAGGGCGAGATAGCCCGATCGTTCGTCGAGCTGGCCACGGAAAAGCCCCTCGATCGACTCAGGATATGCGCGAACCCTTCGTGCGGCTGGGTGTTCTTCGACGAAAGCAAGAGCGGGACGCGGAAGTGGTGCGACAATCGCTGTGCCAGCCTCATGAAGGTGCGCAAGCACCGCGCACTCAAAAAAAGCGCTGAGGAACTAGGCACTATCGACAGCGCATCCCGCTAGCTCTCTTCTCCCGTCAGGTCCAGTTGGTTGATGCGATCGGCCAGGTCGGAGCCTCGTTCGTTGAACAGGAGGGCCTCGTTGTGGGCGAAGTAACGCTCGCAGCCGTGGTCGTTGATGAAGGCCATGCCGTAGCGGTTGGCCGACAGGTCGGTCACCAGCAGCAGCATCTCTTGGCCCTCGCCGAACGCGTCCTCCACGAAGCGGAAGGCGTGGTCGAGCGCCTCCGACGTGGCGGCGATGCGCGTGTCAAGCGCATCAACCATCTCACCAAACAGGTTTTTGACCTGCGAGAACGAAACGCTTCCTGTCGCATTGACCCGATGCGCGCGGTCGAGCAGCGCGAGCGTGCGCTCGTAGGCCAGGTACTTCTCGTCTGAGAGCAGGCCGCTTTTGCGCTCGGCGTCCAAACGGCGCTGTAGGGCGGCCGCTTCCTCGCGCACGAGCGGCAGCGCGTCGGCGGCGTCGATGGCTGTTGCCGCAGGGGATCCTTCGACTGCGCTCACTCCGTTCGCTCCGCTCAGGATGACAGAGGGAGCGTCAGCTCCGCTCAGGATGGTATCCCGCATCGCGGCCAGCCGCCCGTGCGCGAATTCCACCGCGTGCTCCTCCAGCACGGCGTCGCGCAGTCGCCCGCCTAGCGCGTCCGTGATCAACCCCATGAGCGACACCCGTTCGTCGAACGCGGCCGCGCGGGCGCGTTCGACGATGCCCTCGTCGGCTTCGCCTGCCAGGATGCGGTCGATCTGGTAGTCGGCGCGGTACTTCGAGAACAGGTCGTAGTACACGCTGAAGCGCTTCGCGATCTCCGCGTTCTGCACGTATTGGCCCACCAGCAGCTCGTCGACGGGGATGCCCTGCTCCTCGTACAGCTTCACCATGGCCGAGAGGTCGTCCCAGCCGCGCGCGGTGACGAACGACTTGCCGTCCACCGTGGTCTCCACGCGGTAGAAGTGGTCGCGCTCGATGTCCAGGTACGTGAGCACGGCCGGGTGCACGCCGGTCTCCACGGCGAAGGCGCGCCAGGCCGCGAAGTCGGGCTCCACGTCGATGCGCTTGAGGCGGTCCCAGGTGGCGATGTCGAAGTCGTGCGCCGTGCGGTTGTACTCGGGCGGGTTGCCGGCCGTGACCACGATCCAGCCGTCCGGCACGCGGTGGCGCCCGAACACCTTGTACTGCAGGAACTGGAGCATGGCCGGCGTGAGCGTTTCCGACACGCAGTTGATCTCGTCGAGGAACAGGATACCCTCGGGATGCCCCGTGGCCTCCATCGCGTCGTACACGGCGGCGATGATCTCGCTCATGGTGTACTCGGACACGTCGTACTCCACGTTGCCGTAGGTCTTCTTCGCGATGAACGGCAGGCCGAGCGCGCTCTGCCGCGTGTGGTGCGTCATGGAGTACGACACGAACCCCACGTCCAGCTCCTGCGCGATCTGCTCCATGATGGCCGTCTTGCCGATGCCGGGCGCGCCCAGCAGGAACACCGGGCGCTGCCGCTCGGAGGGCAGACGGTAGTTGCCGAACTCGTCCTTCGCGAAGTACGCGAACATGGCGTTCTTGATTTGCTGCTTCGCTTGCTGGATGTCCATGGTTCCTCTCCTCGCGGGCGATCGGTTGCTCGACGTGCGGTTTCGTAGGGCAAGGGCTCTGCCCTTGCCGCCCGCTCGGAAAAACCTTCGCGGGTTGAACGGCAAGGGCAGAACCCTTGCCCTACGGGGTCTCCCGCATCGGCTATTCTTCCAGAATGACGGTTTCGTCCAGGACCACTTTCATGGCCCAGGTGGGGACGGGCGGGCTCGCGGCGGCGGAGGCGTCGTCCACGAACACGAACGCCGCGTCGTAGTCGGGCTTGCGGGCGGGATAGGTGCCCTGCCCGTCGGTGAAGTAGATGAGGCCGCCCAGGTTCGTCAGGTCGCCGCGTTCCACGGCGGCATCCACGTAGGCGAACACGGGGCGGAAGTCAGTGCCGCCCAGCCCCTTGATCTCCAGATCGTCGAGGTAGGCTTCGAGGTCGGCCGGCGATCCGATGCGCGCGACGTCCGCGATGGCGGCGTCGCACTGCACTACGAGCACGTTCATGTCGGCGAAGAAACTCGTCTCGGCTTCGAGGATGGCGTAGGTCTTCTCGATGAAGCGGCGCACGAGGCCGTCCTTCGTGGAGGCCGAGGTGTCGATGGCGATGACGAAGTCGCGGATGCGCTTCTCCTCCACGTACTCCAGCGGCTCGACGAGTGGCAGGTTGCCGTACGTGCTCAGGCCGTAGCAGTAGTACACGTAGTCGAACTCGTCGTCGTTCACGCGTATCTGCTCTCCCATACGGGCGAACTTGCGCAGGAACTCCCGGTAGTCCTGCTTCTCGCGCGTCACGGCGCGCAGGTTCATGGCCAGGTTCGCGCCGTTCACGCCCCAGAGCTTCGCGTACGCGTCCAACTGCACGCCCATCTCCAGCGCGGCGTTCTTCCATTGCTCGCGGGAACGGTCGAGGTTCACGGTGTCGGCGAAGCGCTCGCCTGCGGCGCGCGCGGCGTCCTCGGGCGCCTGCTTCTGCACGATGTCAGAAGGGTTCATGCCGCGCTGCGACGCGTGGCTGCGCTTGGCGGCGGCCGCGTCGGGCGGCAGGTCGGCGTCGGTCCCGTTCTCGGCCGGGCCGGCAGCAGGCGCGGCCGCGTCGCCTTCCTGCTCTTCGGCGCGGCCGCCGCCCTCGTTCGCGGCGGCACCGCCTTCGGCGACGCGGGGACGGTGCCAGGGCTCGTGATCGTCGACGAGGAACGGCGCGCGGAGGTCTTCGAGCTCCTCAGCGGAGAGGCCCTCGTCGGCCAGGTAGCGGTAGACGGTCTCGGCCGTCACCACGGGCAGCGCGGCGTCGATGCGCGCGAGGGCGGCTTGCTGGCGCGCTCCTCGGGTGGTGCGGGTGGCGGGCAGGTCGAGCTCGGCGATGGTCCGCTCCACCGCGATGTCGCAGGCCGCGTCCCAGCGGGCGGCGTCGACGCCGTCGCCGGCGAAGGGATGCAGGAACACGTTGTGCAGCACGACGTGCAGATAGGCTCGCGAAAGCGAGGCGGGCTCGGCGGCGTAGGAGCGCGCGAGGGACGCGGGGTCGTAGCGCAGGTGCGCGCCGTCGGTGGCCAGGGTGGAGCCGGGCACGGGCAAGGGGGCGAGGCGCGCGAAGGCGGCGTTCATGAACCGCAGGTTCACGAGCAGCGCGTTCTTCGCAAGGTCGAGCGCTTGCCGGGCAAGCGGTTCGACGGCTTCGGCAGTCATGGTCGCTCCTTCGAAACGTTGACGCTTGCCTTTGCCTCCGTCCGCAGTGTAGCATGGGGGCAGCGGGTGGTAAACAGATACGTTGTCGATATGTTTTGGGAGGCCGCACAATATTATGACCGGAAACATGCTGGTGTTTTACGATGCGGCAACCGATATCGACATACTTGTTGATCAAGTGAGCAAAAATCCTCCCCGTTTGGACGCGCGCGACGTCGAGGTGGTCCGCGCGGCGAAGGCCGCCGAGGGGGAGGTATGGTCGCCTCGGCTGCTGCCGTATCAGGACTGGTCGACGCGGGTCGAAGTGGACGGCTGCGGGGAAGGGGCCGACGGGGGCGGTGTCGACGGCGACCTGCTGGTCGTCGGCGCGCTGGGCATGGGCCTTGCGGACGACGAGCGCGAGCGGCTGCTCGCGCGCGCGGCCGAGCAGCGAAGCGGCGTCGCGGCCGCGGTGTCGCCCGGGCGCATGGACGACGGTTTGCGCGGGGCGCTGCGCGTGCGGCAGGACGAGGACGGGTACGCGCTCGCGGGGGTCGACCTGCATCGGCTCGCTCAGGCGGCGGGGCGGGACGACGGCCTCGTGGTCCGCCTTCCCGCGTTCGTGGACGGCGTGCCCGTCGTGCGCGTGACGGCCGAAGCGTTCGCCCGACGGCTCGTGCAGGGCGTCGGCGTGCGCGTGCTCGCGGTGCCCGACACCGTGGAGAGCGTCGGCGCCGGTGCGTTCCTGGCGTTGTCGGCCCAACGCATCCATCTGGGTCGCGGCGTGCGGGTGCTGGGCGAGCAACCGTGCGACTTGGCGGGCGTATCGCCTCGGTTGGCGCGGCGCACGTACTCCGTCGACGTGCGCAACCCCCGCTTCTCGGCGCGCGCGGGCAGCCTGTTCGCCGACGGGGGAGCCGAGCTGCTGTTCCTGGCGTCGCCCTATGCGACTCATGCGGCGCTTCCCGACGGCGTGGAGCGGGTGGGCGCGGCCGCGTTCGCCGCAGGGTGCGAGCCGCCGTCGGTCGTGGACGTTCCGGCTACGCTCGCGCGCGTGGACTCGAAGGCTTGGGACGACGCCGTATGGCGCTGCCCGCAGCGCACGGCGGCGCACCGCGCGCTGGCCAAGCGCGGCGTGCGCCTGGCCGGGCCGCGCGCTGTGGAGCGCGACGGCTGCTGGTACGACTTCGACGACGAGGGGGCCGTGCTCGTGGCGGGCCCGCCGGCGCCCACTTCGGTGTCGAAGCGGTTCGCGGTGGAGGCGGCCGTCCGCGCGGCGGCGGTGCGCGGACAGGGCGCAGAGGACGACGGGTCGCCGGCGCATGCAGACGGAGCTTCGTCTGCGGGCACGGCCTCCCAACCCGCTGCCGCGCCGAAGGACGCGCTCGTGCTGCCGCGCGAGGTGGAGGGGCGGCCGCTCGTGCGCATTGGCGTCCGCGCGCTGCCGTTCGCACCGGAAACGCTCGTCGTGCCCGACACGGTACGCGTCATCGAGCGCGATAGCGCCTGCCGGGGCACGAAACGCCTCGTACTTCCCGAGGGCCTGCGCTCCATCGGAGCGCACTGCTTCTGGTCGCGCACGCTGGAGGGCCCCGTTCCCATCCCCGCGAGCGTGCGCGCCGTTGGCGAGGGCGGTTTCGAGTACGCCGTGTGCCGCCTGGAGCATACGGGTTCCGTCGTGCACGTGTCGGCCGACCAGCTGCTCAGCTGTTTCGTGGGCGAGCCTTTGGACGCGGCGTCCGCGGGCGGCGGGGAAGGGGCCGCGGCGAACGATCGCCCGGACGCGGCAGCCGCGCAACCTGCCCTCGGGGATGAAGAGGGTGCGACGCCGGAGGAAAAGGCGTCGGCACGGGAAGGCGCGAGCCCGCTTGTCCCGTTCGACTTCGAGCGTTACGACGAGCTGCTGCGGTCGGGCAAGAACCTGCCCGACCGGCTGGGCGCCGTGCTGCACCGCCTGGCCGTGCCGTATCGCCTGTCCGCAGAGACGCGGACGGCGCTCGTGGGCTATCTGCGCGAGCACGAGCGCGAGGCGCAGGAGCGCGTGGCGCGCGAGGGCGACCGCGCTCTGGTGGAGGCGCTCGTGGACGCCGGCTTCATCGACGAGCGCGCGTTCGACCGGCAGATAGAGCTCTTGCGGGCCGCCAACCGCACCGACTGCGTGATCTACCTCATGGAGGAGCATCGCAAGCGAACCGACTCTTCCAGCCGAGAAGGCGGCGCCCCGTCCGCTCGCGAACGGTTCGCGCTGTAACACCGTTCGCGCGCCGCGTCCCCAACTATTCCGCAACGGGGAGTGCCGTCTTCTGCTTGCCGTCGCCAGCCCCTGCGGCGTCGAGCGCCCTCACGCTGGGAAGCAGGCCCGCCACGATGCCGATTCCCAAGATGAACAAGCCGTCGACCACGAAGAAGCTCGTCACGCCGATGCCCTCCGCCAAGGCGCCGCCCAACGCGGTTCCCAGCGGTATGCCCAGCCCCATGAGTGCGGACAGCAATCCCATCACGCGCCCGAGCTTGTCCTCGGCCACGTTCTTCTGCAGAAGCGTCATGAGCGGCCCGTTGAACCAGGCGCACGCCACGGCCATGACGCCCATGGCCGCCACGAACGCCGGGAACAATCCGGACGGCAGCAGGCCGCCCACGGTGGTGGCCGCGCCCACGACGAGCGCCGCCACCACGATGACGCGCGTCAGCCGGCTGGCGTCGCCGCGCGCCATGAGCGCGAGCGAGCCCGCCAGCATGCCGATGCCGAACACGGCCGTGACCAACGAGGCCAGATAGCCGTCGCCGCTGAAATGCGACGCCACCATGAGCGGCAGCAGGGAGTCGATGGGCCCGTAGGCCATCATGCCCAGCACCACGGCGAGCACGAGCGCGAGCAGCCCTTTGTTGGTAACGAGCGCGCGCCATCCTTCCACGACGTTTTGCCGAGCGCTCTGGCTGGCGGTCTCCTCGGACACGACGGTGGGGATGCGGGCGAACAACATGGCGGCCACCGAGGCCAGCGCGCCGAAGGCGTTCAGGAAAAGCACGGCTTGGAAGCCGATGGTCGTGTACAGGAAGATGCCGAGCGCCGGAGCGGCTATCATGGAGAAGCTGCCCAGCAGGTTGTCCAGCATGTTGATGCGCAGCAGATGCTTCTCGGGCACCATGAGCGGCATGGCGGAATTGAACGAGGGAGTGCGGAACGCCTGACCCACCCCGCATGCGCACACCAGAACCAAGATGAGCTCGAGCGACACGTGCCCGAGCGCGATGCACGTGCCCATGCCCAGCGCCACGGCGGCTATGAACAGGTCGCATACGATGATGACGCGCTTGCGGTTGAAGCGGTCGGCCACCACGCCGCCCAAAGGCGACAACAGGCCCACGGGCAGGAAGGCGCACACGTACACGAAGGCGAGCGCGAGCGGGCTGCCCGTCGACTCCGTGACGTACCAAACGGCGGCGTAGTTCGCGGCCATGCTGGCGAAGCTGGTGAAGGCGAAGCCCACCCACACGGCCGCCACCACGGCCAGCCACCGGCGCGGCAGCGGGCGTCCGCCCACGGCGACGGCCGGGGTGCAATCGTTGCTTTCGAGGTTCATGCTCATGTTGGCTCTCCTTGCGGTTCTCGGTTCTCTTTCGATATAAACCACAATGAGGTTGCGGCGCGGTTTCCTCCACCGATTCCAATAGGCAAACGCCGCAATTATTGGTTGCGGGGGGTCGAAACAAGGAAAATCTGCTGTGTAATTCCGGACTCGACGCACGCTGTGCCGGCGCGGAAAAGCGTCGAGCGTCGGAAGATCGCTCGAGGGGCGTTGGGATTCCGTTGGGTTTGCGCAAGGTTCGCACGGTTGCCCGAATCGACTTTCACGCGTTCGGCGGCGCTGGTATACTTGATGGCTCGAAGCTGTTTTGCAGGCAAGAGAGGTGCGCGATGATCGATGAGATCCAGGTTGAGAACCTTGCGCTGATCCGCGAGGCGGCGCTCGAGCCGGCACGGGGCCTGACCGTGCTCACGGGCGAGACCGGTGCGGGCAAAACGGCGCTGCTCTCGGCGTTGAAGCTGCTCATGGGTGCGCGTGCCGACAAGGAGGCCGTGCGCGACGGTGCCGAGGCGCTCGCGGTGTCGGGTCGGTTCTACGGCGCGTTCCCCGCTGCGGTCGCCGAGGGGGTCGAGGCGGACGATGCTGGGCGGTCGGAAGCCGACTTGGGCGCGGTCGACGTCGAGCTCGTGGTCGCGCGCCGGGTCACGGTCGACGGCCGCTCGCGCGTCACGCTCGACGGGTGCATGGCGAGCGTGGGGGAGCTCGCGCGCGCCGTCGCCCCCACCATCGACCTGTGTGGCCAGCACGAGCACCAGCAGCTCATGAAGCCCGCCGTGCACGTGCGCATGCTCGACGCCTGGGCCGGCGACGCCGTGGCCGAGGTGCGCGCCGCGTACGAGGAGGCGTTCGCCGCGGCCGCTGCCGCCGCTGCGGAGCTTGCGCGCGTGCGCGAGGCCGGCGAGGCGTCTTCGGCGAAGCTGGACGAAGCCCGGTTCACGCTCTCCCGCATTGACGCGGTCGACCCGCGCGAAGGCGAGTACGACGAGCTCGCGGCCGATCTGGCGAAGGTCGAGCACGCCGAAGCGCTGGCAACGGCCGCGAACGCGGCCCATGAGGCGCTCGCGGGGGAGGACGGCGCCATTGACGCCCTTAACGGCGCCGTGTCGGCCCTCGACGGAGGCGCGCGCTTCGACTCGTCGCTCGGCGCCTACGCGGACTCTCTGCGCGAGGTGGGCTACGTGCTGGAGGACGTGGCGCGCGAAACGCGCGATTACCGCGACAAGGTGGAGTTCGACCCCGAAACGCTCGCGCAGCAGCAGGAGCGCATGGCCGCGCTGCAGGGGCTCATGCGCGCGTACGGCCCCCGCATGGAAGACGTGCTGGAACGTCGCGCCGAGGCCGCCGACCTCGTGTCGCTCGTGGACGACGCCGCCGAGCGCGAACGAGCGGCACAAGAGGCCGCCCGCGCGGCGGAGGACGCGCTCGCCGACGCCGCCCGCGCGCTCGACGCCGCCCGCGCCGACGCCGCTCCCCGCTTCGCCGACGCGGTGGGGGCGCAGATGGACCGCTTGGAGATGGGAGGGGCCCAGCTCGTGTGCGAGCTCGTTCCCCTCGAGCGCGCGCAGTGGACGAAGGCGGGCCCCTCGGCCGTGGAGTTCCTGTTCCGTCCCGGCGCCGGCATGCAGGCGCGCCCGTTGGCGCGCATCGCGTCGGGCGGCGAGGTGAGCCGCGTCATGCTGGCTATCAAGGTGGTGCTGGGCTCCACCGACGACGTGGACACGCTCGTGTTCGACGAGGTGGACGCCGGCGTGGGCGGTTCGACTGCCGTGGCGCTGGCCGAGGTGCTGGCCGATCTCGCGCGCACGCACCAGGTGATCGTGGTCACGCATCTGGCGCAGGTTGCCGTGCGCGGCGAGGCCCACTACGTCGTGCGCAAGGTCGAAGGCGAGGGCGGCATGCCCGAAACCGACCTGCGCCGCCTTTGCGCAGACGAGCGCCCTGCCGAGATCGCCCGCATGCTCTCCGGCGACGCCACCGAAACCTCCCTGGCCCACGCCCGCGAGATGCTGGAAGCCGTGAAACGCGACTAGTTTGCGCCTTCCGCCGGTTGCACGGCTTCACGTGCTCGCGTCGGTCCGTCCGTCCGGTTCGGCGTCCCTTGCGGCGCACCCTTCCGCTCGATATGGCGGGGGAGCGTCCACGACATCGCGACGCCCACGGCGGCCGCGGCGATGCACAGGGCGAACACGGGCAGGGCGTTGTCCACGAACGATGCGCCGGCCACCGCGCCGCAGGCGGCCGACCCCACGGTGCCGCCCAGCCCGCGGAAGAACAGCGACAAAGAAGTGGCTTTCCCCATGTTGCGCGGTTCCACGGCGGTCTGCGCCGCGATGTTCGTCATGGGCATGTTCGTCCCGATGCCGAATCCGAGCACGGCTGACGAGCACGCGAGCTGCACCATGCCGGTGGTGCGGGTGACCAGGCACAGCAGCAGCGCTCCGGCGCCCAGCACCACGAACCCGATGCGGCTGATGGGGCGCATCCTCCCGTTCGCGCCGAATACCCGCCCCGCCAGCGTGCTCCCCACCACCAGCGCGAGCGTCAGGGGAATGGTGGCCAGCGCCGAGGCGGTCGACGACAGGCCGAGCCCCTCCTGCACGAACCGGGGTACGAACATCACGCCCACGAGCAGAACGAACTGGGCGCAGAACCCCAGCGCTATCGCTCCGTTCATCTGCGCCCGCCTGAAAAACGACACGGGGACGATGGCGTGCTCGCGGTTGCGCTCGACCAGCGCGAGCACGAGCGCCATGACGCCGGCCAGCCCGAGCAGGCCGAAGAACGGCGCGGACCACCAGGAGAAGGCGCTTCCCGTCAGGCTGAACGCGAGCGTCAGCGGAACGACGACGCCTGTTGCGCACACGGCACCCGAAACGTCGAACGAGCGCGGCGCGTGCGCCTGCTTTCCCGGAAGGAACCGCACCACCAGCACGAGCGCGACCACGCTCAGGGGCAGGTTGATAAGGAATATCCAATGCCAGCCGGCCAAATCGGCGATGAGACCGCCCGCAAGGGGCCCCGCGACGCTGGCCAAGCCGTACATGGACGAGAGGATGCCCATGTACTTCCCGCGCACGCGCGGCTCGAACAGCTCGGCCATGGCAATGAACACGCCCGCCTCCACCAAGCCGCCGCCTATGCCCTGCACGGCGCGCCACGCCGAGAGCACGTCCAAGCTGCTCGACAGCGCGCAGCAGGCCGAGGCGACGGCGAACACGGTGATGCCGCAGGCGAACACTCTCTTGTGCCCGAACCGGGCCGAGCATGCCCCGCACAGCAGGGTGGCCAGCGTGCAGGTGAGCAGGTAGGTGGTGAAGGGCCACGTGTAGTGGTCGAAGCTGTTCAGGCTTTCCGCGATGCGCGGCATGGCCGTGCTCACGATGGTGGCGTCGAGGGCCGCCATGAACAGGCTCAAAGCGAGGCCTGCCAGCACGGCGCCCGTGGGAAAGGGTTTCTCGTACGTGTCCATATTATCTCCTATCTAAAATACTACTATCAGTGATAGTTAATACCGAAAAAAGAAACCGGGAGAACCGGTTTCCGTCGTCGTGTCCCTTTCCGTCGCACCGCGCAAAGGGCGAGGCTTGCCTCAAGGCGTGCCGTAAAGGTCTTCCTTGAACCGTTCCAAATGTTCTGCCACCAGGCGATACGTTGCGGAGCACAGCTCCATGGTCGCCCGCGCCTCGATGCGGTCGTAAGAGGGGACCATGCCGTCGACGCGTTCCGCCGTGCCCAGGTGCGTCTCGATCAGCTCGTCGATCAGGGCGCGTCCCGTGTCCTCGCTCACCAGGGTGATGTTCGCCAAGATGGGCAGGAAACCGAAGTCCACCCGTGCGGGCAGCGCCGCCGCCTCGTCCATGAGCTCGGCGAACCGCTCGCGGCCCTTGTCGGTGATGGTGTACACCGTCTTCTCCGGCATCTCGCCTTCCTTGATGACCGCGCCGTCGGCGCAGCCCTCGTCGCACAGGCGAAGGAGGTTGCGGTACACCGAGGGCGAGCTGATGCGTATCCAGCGCCGGACGTTGCGCTGCTCCATCGTCTTGTCCATCTCGTACGCGCTCATGGGCCGCTCGATGAGCGCGCCCAGAATCATGATCTCGATCGAATGGCTGGCCATTTCCGGTCCCTTTCGGTTCTCGCTGGCAAGAGATATACTATCACTGATAGTATAAAACGCAAGAGGAGCCCGCAGAAATCTCACCGACGGAGGGTGCGAGCGCTCGCACGCCACTCTCGGGGCGGGAGGCCGTACCGGGCGCGAAACGCTTCGGAGAAGCTGCCCTGACGGGAATAACCCACGCGTGCGGCGATTTCGGCCAGAGACAGGTCGGTGGTCTCGAGCAGCTCGCAGGCGTGATGCATGCGCACATCGCGCGCGTACTCCTGCGGCGTCATGCCGCAGGATAGCCTGAACAGCTCGATGAGCTTGCTCGTCCCCACGCAAGTCGCGCGGCAGAGCTCCTCGGTGGTGACGGGGCGCGCGAGGTCTTGCTGGACGAGGTGCTGGGCAACCGCCACCGCGGCGACATCGTCTGCCGAGAGCGCGCTGGGCGCGCGACCGCATGCGAGCCGCCAGTCCACGATGAGCGCGCACGCTTCCACCACCTTGCTCTCGTAGAACGCCTCCGCCACGACGGCGCTCGGTCGGGCCCGCCGCATGTCGTCGAGCAGGGAAGGCAGCCTGGCGGGGCAGGACGTGCCGTCGAGCGCGGCGATCGCCGCGCTCAGCACCACGGGGTCGCAGTGCAGCCGCAGACTGACGTCCCGCAGCGCCTCGGGCAAGAGCATGACGAACGTCTCTTCCAGCCTCACCCCGCCCTGCACCCGCTGATGGTAGGGGACACGCTTCCAAGCGTGCCCCACCACGGTACGGTCGGGTAGTGCCGGTTCGATGCTCAAGTAGGGAAGCATTCCTTGGTTGTAGGAACCGAAGTAAAAGCAATCGGCCGCGTTGCAGAAGAATCCTCCCTCCTCGCGAAGCGCAAAGTCGAACGCGCCTACCGCTAGGCGGTCGCCGATGGGGAAGTACCAGAAGGAGCCCTTGCCGACTGCCGGATCGATCAGCCACAGGAGTCCTTGCCGCCCGTGTGCGGCCGCATCGACCAGCACGCCGCCGAGCTGCCGTACCTGTGGCTCGAACAGCGCGTCGATGGCCCCGCCGGTCCCGGCAGCCGTTTCGGCGCGATTCTTGAAGTTTTCGGCGGGATTGCGCATAGGCGCCTTCCTCCTTCCCGTTACCCCGATGGACGCTAGTATAGTTAACCATGGATAACAATACTACTACAAACAGGGCCTCGGGGGAACCGTCTGCCCATGGCGCGAACGCAGCGCCGCCATTCGCCTGCACCGCCACTTTGAAAGCCGCGGGCGTGACGGGGTCGTTGCATGCGGGCGGCGGGGACGTCTACGCCGCGAAAACGTCGGAGCGGACCGGCGACGGGGCTGCGGCAGTACCGCCCGTGCACCGCATCGATCCCCGGGTCTCGTTGGTTTGCATTCTGTTGATCGGCCTGTCCACGTTCGCTTCCGCATCGGTGGCGGTTGAGTTGGCGGCGGTGGGCGGGTGCGTGCTCGCCGGCATCTGGTGCGGGCGGCCCTCCTCGGCTCTGCGCTGGGCAGCGGCCTGGGCGGCGCTGTTCGTCCTCTGCTGGCTGTGCGCGCACTCCGGCGTGGTGCTCATGGCCATGGGCGCCTCGTTCGCGATGCTGCGCCGCATGCTGTGCGCCTTCATGATGGCTGCGAACATGGTGGGCACCACGCGCACCGGGGAGCTCGCCTACAGCTTGCAGCGCCTCGGCCTGCCGAAGCGGATGTCGGCGGCGCTGTGCGTGATGCTGCGCTTCGCCCCCACGCTCGGCCAGGAGTTCGGTGCGGTGCTTGATGCCATGAAGGTGCGCGGCATCGCGCTCTCGCCGGCACGCGTTTTGCGGCATCCCGTGCAGGTGGTCGAGAACCTGCTGGTGCCGGTGGTGGGACGCGTGGGTATCGTGGCCGACGAGCTGGCGAACGCGGCGGCCGTGCGCGGCATCGACGCGCCGAATCGGCGCACGAGCTACTACGAGCTGCGCATCGGCGCGGCTGACGCGCTGCTGCTTGCGTACTTCGTCGCGCTTGCGGGCGTGTCCGTGGCGCTGGGCGCGGGAGTGCTGGCATGACGGCGTCGCAAAGGCTGCGCGATGGCGTGGCCGTGGAATTCCATGGAGCGGCGTTCTCCTATGCCGATGCGGAAGGAAACCTGTTCGAGCCGGTGTTGAAGGGTGTGAACCTGTCCGTCGCGCGAGGGCAGTGCGTGGCGGTGACGGGTTGTTCCGGTTGCGGGAAGACCACGCTCATGCGCCTCGTGAACGGGCTGGCGCCCCAAGCCTACGACGGTGAGCTTTCCGGTACGGTGCGCGTGCTGGGGCAGGATGCAGCCGACTTGGGCATCGAGGGGCTCTCGCTGCGCGTGGGCTCCGTGTTCCAGAATCCGCGCAGCCAGTTCTTCAACCTGGACACCACCTCCGAGATCGCCTTCGGGTGCGAGAACGCGGGCCTGCCGCACGATGAGATCCACCTTCGCGTTCGCAGCGCCGCGGCCGACCTGGGCATCTCCCATCTGCTCGACCGTGACATCCGGAAGCTTTCTGGAGGTCAGCGCCAGATGGTGGCCCTTGCGTCGGTGCATGCGCTGGGCCCGGAGGTGTTCGCTCTCGACGAGCCCACGGCCGCACTCGATGTGGCTTCCATGCGCGCCCTCGCGCGCCTCGTTCGACGTCTGAAAGAACTGGGGCGCACGGTGATCGTCTCCGAGCATCGGCTGTGGTGGCTGCGGGGGATAGCCGATCGGGTGGTGCATATGGAGAACGGGCGCATCGCCCACGACTGGGCGGCCGCGGAATTCGAGCGCCTGCCCGCGCGCGAGCTTCACCGGATGGGCCTGCGGGCCTGGCGCATCGAGGATGCCTGCGCCGAAGACGCGCCGACGGCCGGGCAGGACCCCGCCGCTCCCTTGCTCGCTCCGAACGCCGCCTCCGCTGCAGCGCTCTCGTTCAGCGACCTTCGTGCGGGCTATCGTCGCGGCGGCGATGTGCTGCGCGGGGCCGCCGGCGTGTTCGCGCCCCGGCGTGTCGCGGCTTTGGTGGGAGGCAACGGCGCGGGGAAGTCGACGCTTGCGCGCTGCCTGGCCGGGTTGCATCGCGAGCGCGCGGGACAGGTGGCGTTCGGGGGCCGATCGGTGCCGTATCGCAGACGGGCTGGCCGGGCGTTCCTGGTGATGCAGGAGCCGGGCTACCAGCTGTTCGCCCATACGGCCGCATGCGAGCTGGAAGCGGCCGCGGCCCGCTGCCTCGGCCGCGGCAAGGCGGCGCGGGCGGCGGCCAGCGAGGCGCTCGACCGTTTCGGCCTGGCGCATTTGGCCGATCGGCATCCGCTGTCGCTCTCGGGCGGCGAGCGCCAGCGATTGGCCATTGCGGCCGGGGTGCTGCAGGGGGCCCGCGTTCTGGTGCTGGACGAGCCCACGAGCGGGCTCGATTTCGCCAACATGCAGGCCGTGGCCAGGGAGCTTGCGCGCGTGCGCGATGGCGGCACGTGCGTGACGGTGATCACGCACGACTACGAGTTCATCGTCGCCGCATGTGACGAGGTGGCCGTGGTGGCCGATGGCCGTGTGAGCGTCCAGGAGCCGCTTGCGCGAGCGAACCTGCCCGCCGTGCGCCGCATGCTCGGCTTCGACGGGTGATGAGCTCGCGCGTTTCGGCATTACTTCCGACGAAAGGAGTTCTTGTATGGAATCGACAGCAACGAAAGGGCGCACGCTCGCCCGCGGCACCCGGCTTACCGGTCGCGACTACGTGGTGCTCGCCGTATTCGGCGTGCTTCTGTTCGCGGTGTTCATGGCCTTCTCGATAGTGTGCTCCCTCAGTGCCACCACGTCATGGTTCACCCATGGGGTGGGCGCTGTTCCGGCCGGCATCGTGTGGACGTATGTGCTGGCCCGTGTTCCCAAACGCGGCGCGATGGCGCTCATGTGCCTGCTGGTGGCGCTTCTCGGCCTGGTGATGGGTATGTTCTGGACAGGTCCTCTGGGCATCGCCCTTGGCGGTGTGGCGGCCGAGCTCGTGTTGGGCGCGCCGGGCAAGCGTACCGCCTTTCGCCGTGTGGCGGCGTTCGTCGCCTTCGTCGTGTGCTTCTGGGCGGGGCACGTCTCGCTTATCTACCTCACGGGCCAGGCGTACGTGGACATGGTTGTGGCCTCGGGTATGACGGCCGAGTACGGCCAGCAGCTCGTGGATTTCATGTACGGTCCGCTCGCCCTGGTGGCGCTTGCAGCTGCCGTGGCGGGTCCCATCGTCGGCGGTCTTTTAGGAGAGCGCGTGTTCAAGAAGCATTTCGCGCGTATGGGCGCCTAGGCGCATCGAGGTGAGCCGACGCGGTCTCGGCAGGCTGCGTTCGAAGAAAGAAAGGAAGTATGATGGCAGAAGCAACAACGGCAGCCGGCGCGCCGTATGGAACCGCCGGCTCCGATGGGACGACTCCGCTGGCGGGCGCCCCCGCCGCGGCGGGGGCGGAGAGCGGGTGCGCGCCGGCGGTTGACGGGGCGATGCCCGTGGCGCCGCCTGGCCCCAAAGAGGCCGTCGGGCGACTGCTCGGGTTCGCGGGCTCGCGCAAGAAGCTCGCGGTCCTGGGGTGCGTGCTCGCGGGCGTAAACGGCATCTTCGTGGTCATGCCCTTGGTGTGCGTGTGGTTCGTGCTGCGCGACCTCGTGGCCGCGGCTCCCAACTGGAGCGCTGCGGAGGGGCTTGCCTTCTGGGGCTGGCTTGCGTTCGCGTTCTCGGCAACGGGCCTGTTCGTGTACTTCGCGGCGCTCATGTGCACCCACCTGGCGGCGTTCCGCACGGCGGCGAACATGCGCAAGCAGGCGCTCGGCCACCTGAGCCGCGTGCCGCTCGGCTACTTCGACTCCCATGCCTCGGGACATCTGCGGCGCGTGGTGGACGGCTGCGCCGGCCAGACCGAGGACGTGCTTGCGCACAAGCTGCCCGACTTCGTGGGATCGCTCGTCACCCCGGTGGCGTTCGTGGCGGTCATGTTCGCGTTCGACTGGGTCATGGGGCTCGTGTGCCTCGTTCCCATTGCCATCTCGGCGCTCATGATGTGGTGGATGATGGGGCGCCGGACGAAAAACGACGGCATGCCGTTCATGATGCTCTACCAAGACGCGCTCAACCGCATGAACAAGGCGGCTGTGGAATACGTGCGCGGCATCCCCGTGGTGAAGGTGTTCCAGCAGACGGTGCATTCGTTCCGCGCGTTCTCCGAGGCTATCATGAGCTACCGTGACATGGCCTGCCAGTACTCGAAGTCGTGCCAGCGCCCTCAGGTTGTTCAGCTCGTTGCCATCAACGGCACGTTCGCCGTGCTCGTGCCCGCGGGCATCCTCCTGGCGCATGCGGCGGGCGATTTCGCAGCGTTTCTGACGGACTTCCTGTTCTACGCGGTGTTCTCGGCCATCACTACCACCATGATGACGAAGGTGATGTACGCGAGCGAGGCCGTGATGATGGCGCAGGACTCTGTGCGCCGCATCGACGAGATACTCGCGACAAGGCCGCTGGCGGAGCCGTCGGCGGCGCAGGCCAAGCATCCGCGCGATGCCTCGATCTCCTTCGAGCATGTGGGCTTCGCGTACCCTGGCGCTTCGGGAGACGCGCTGGTGGATATGAGCTTGGAGGTGCCCGCCGGCTCCACGGTAGCGCTCGTGGGACCCTCGGGCGGAGGCAAGACGACGGCCGCCAGCCTGGTCCCCCGCTTCTGGGACGTGGGTTCGGGAAGCGTGAGCGTGGGCGGGGTGGACGTGCGCGACATCCCCGCCTCCGAGCTCATGGCGCAGGTGGCCTTCGTGTTCCAAAACGACCGCCTGTTCAAGGCGTCGCTTTTGGAGAACATCCGCGCCGCGCGTCCGGGCGCCACGCGCGCACAGGTGGAAGCCGCAGCCCACGCCGCGCAGTGCGATGACATCATGGCGAAGTTCCCCGAAGGTTTGGACACGCAGGTAGGTGCGAAGGGCGTGTACCTCTCGGGTGGCGAGTGCCAGCGCATCGCGCTCGCCCGCGCCATCCTGAAGGACGCTCCTATCGTGGTGCTCGACGAGGCCACGGCATTCGCCGACCCGGAGAACGAGGCGCTCATCCAGCGCGCCTTGGCGAGGCTCTGCGAGGGCAAGACGGTGCTCATGATCGCGCACCGGCTATCCACCGTCACAGGCGCCGACGTCATATGCGTGTTGAACGGGGGCCGGGTGGTAGAGCGCGGGCGACACGACGAGCTGGTTGCGGCCGGCGGCCCGTATGCGAAGATGTGGGACGATTACCGCACGTCGGTAACGTGGAGGATCGAAAGGAGCGACACCCATGCTGCGTGATAAGTTCGCACTGACTGAACAGGGCGCGCGCGATTTCAAGCGCGGCGTGGGGGCCGCGGCGTTGGCCAACGTCGTGCTCATGGCGCCCATCGGCGTGCTGTTCGCGGTTACGGGCGCGTTCGTGTCCCACTTGACCGACCCGTCGCAACCGTTGCCGGAGATCGGAGCGTACCTCCTGGCCATCGTTGCGGTGCTCGCCATCATGCTGCTCACGCAGAATCTCGAGTACGACAGAACCTACAACGTGGTATACAACGAAAGCGCTCGCAAGCGCATCGGCCTGGCCGAGAAGCTGCGGCAGTTGCCGTTGTCGTTCTTCGGACAGCGCGACCTGTCCGATCTCACGAGCGCGGTCATGAAGGACTGCGCCGACCACGAGCGCATGTTCTCTCATGTCATGCCGCAGCTGTTCGGTGCGGCCATCTCGACGGCGGTGGTGGCTGTTTGCCTGCTCGCATTCGACTGGCGTCTGGCGTTGGCGGCGCTGTGGCCTATCCCGGTGGCGATAGCGGTGCTGCTGTCCACCACGCGACTTCAGCAAGCGGCGGGACGCGCCCGCAACGAGGCGAACCTCGAGCTTGCCGACGGCATCCAGGAGTACCTGGAATGCGCCCGCGAGATCCGCGCCACGAACCAGGTTCCGGCGTTTCTCGGGCGCGTGGGCGAGCGGGTAGACGCCTTCGAGCATGCGAAGATCAAGGCGGAGCTGACTGCCGGCGTGAGCGCGTCGTCGGCCCAGGCGCTTCTGCGGCTCGGCATCGGCACCACGGTGCTGGTCGGTGCGGTGCTCATTGCGGACGGGCAGGTGGACTTCATGGTGTTCTTCTGCTTCCTGCTGGCGGTCACGCGCGTGTACGATCCGGTGAACGTCATCCTGCAGACTATCATCGAGTTGCTGGACTTGCGCCTGAACATCGCTCGGCTGCAGGCTATTGAGGACGAGCCTGTGCAAGCAGGTGCGACCGAGTTCAAGCCGGCGGGTCACGACCTGGCTTTCGAAGGCGTGTCGTTCTCTTACGGCGACGGCGAGCGCGTGCTGAGCGACGTGACGTTCACTGCCCGCGAAGGCGAAGTGACGGCATTGGTGGGGCCCAGCGGCGGAGGCAAGTCCACCGTGGCCAAGCTGGCTGCTCGCTTCTGGGATGCCGATGCGGGGCAGGTGCGCGTGGGAGGCGTGGACGTTGCGGGCGTGGAACCGGAGGCGCTGCTGGCCGACTACGCCGAAGTGTTCCAAGAGGTGGTGCTGTTTGACGATACGGTGATGGGCAATATCCGGCTCGGTCGGGCCGGCGCTTCCGACGAGGAGGTTCTCGCCGCTGCCCACGCCGCGAACTGCGACGAGTTCGTGCTGCGCATGCCGCAGGGCTACGACACGCCCATCGGCGAGAACGGAAGCCGTCTTTCGGGTGGCGAGCGCCAGCGCATCTCCATCGCCCGCGCCATCTTGAAGGACGCGCCCATCGTGCTGTTGGATGAGGCCACGGCCTCGCTCGACGTTGAGAACGAGACGCAGGTGCAGACGGCGCTCTCGCGGCTTCTTGCGGGCAAGACCGTGCTTGTGATCGCGCACCGCATGCGCACCGTGGCGAACGCCGACAAGGTCGTGGTGCTGAAGGAAGGCCGTGTGGCGGAGGAAGGCTCGCCGGATGAGCTCATGGCGCGCGAAGGTGGCTTGTACCGCCGCATGGTGGAGCTGCAAACCGAAACCGCCGGGTGGTCGCTGGCATCGTAAGCGGCGATATGCACCCTACGACGCCGGCGGCAGCGTTGTGGTGTAGTCCGTGCCGGCGACCAGTTCTCGGCCGTCTGCGCTTCCCAGGCGCACGCTCACCGAACTGGGCAGCGTATGGCCGGTGCTCCCTCATGAAGAACCCCCTTCGAGTGCGTTGACCCTCGAATGCGAGCATGGAGTCGGGATCGACCGATCGCCCTTGCGAAACCGGGCGTGCGGGGAACGAAAAAGGCGGCGGCCGAAACCGGCCGCCGCCTTGCATGTAGGGGTCTCCAACTCAGTTCGCTAGATGGACGATGCCACGGCCTCGTCGTCGGGGAGCGCGGCGGCTTCCTCGGCGCGCTCGAGCTTCGACACGCCCTCGGCCTCACGTTCCTCCAGATACTTCTCCATGGAGAAGTGGGTGATGTCGGAACGGTTGATCACGCCCACCACCTGGCCCTCGTCCAGCACGGGCACCTTCTTCAAGTGGTTCTCGCCCAGCACGCGGCACACTTCGGGCAAGTCGGCGTGCACGTCCACGCCGATGATGCCCTTCGAACCGATGCTGGTGGCCGGCATACCCATGAGCGCATCGAGCTTGCGGGCGAAGTCCTTGTTGTCCACGTCGGCGTCCACGGTCTGCATGATCATGACCACCGGGTCCATGATCATCTGCGAGCGCTTCGACAGGTAGCGCATGATGTCGCCGTCCGATATGAAGCCCACGGCCTGGCCTTGATCGTTCACGAGGGGCGCGGCGCTGATGTGCTTGTCCACCAGAAGATGCATGGCCTCGGCCACGGTCGCGTTCGACGGCAGCGTGAACACGTCGCGCTTCATGATGGACTCCAGCACCGTGCGGCGCGTGTTGTCCTTGTCCTTCTCGGCGGCCTCGCCCGGCTTGTTCTTCACCAGCGCCACCACCATCACGAACCCGATGAGGCACAGCACGCCGGCCAGCGCGAACGCCACGTCGATGCCGAAGATGCTGGCCTGCAGCGACCCCATGCTCTCGGTGCTCATATTCGTGGCGATGGTGGACGCCGACACGATGATGGCGGTGCCGAGCGAACCCGCCACCTGGCGGAACGTGTTGTTGACCGACGTTCCATGGTTCACCAGCTCGTTGTCGAGCGCGTTCATGCCCCAGGTGGTGATGGGCATGTTCACCAGCGACAGCGAGAACAGGCGCACGGTGTAGAGCACGGTGAGCGTGAGGATGCCCGTTCCCGTGCCCAAAAACGCGAAGCAGAACGTGGTCACGGTGAGCACGCCCATGCCGATAAGGCTGAGCACGCGTGGGCCGTGCTTGTCGAACAGGCGGCCGGCGATGGGGCCCATGGCGCCCATGATGATGGCGCCGGGCAGGAGCACCAGGCCCGAGATGGTGGCCGAGTAACCTATGAGCGACTGCAGGTAGATGGGCACGAGGATACCGGCCGCCAGCAGCGCGCCCTGCACGAGCATGCCGATGATGGTGGCCACGAGGAACTTGCGGTTGGCCAGCACGCGCACCTGCAGCATGGGCTTTTCCATCTTCAGCTGGCGACGGAAGAAGAACACGAGCGCCACCACGCCCACGAGCGTGCCGGCGATGGCGTCGGCACGCAGTCCGAACGAGCCGATGGTGGACAGGCCGTACAGCAGGCCGCCGAAGCCGAACGACGACAGGACGACGGAGGGAATGTCGAGCGTGACGTCCTTCTTCGTCTCGCCGCCCTTTTGCAGCACGAACGCGCCGATGAGCACCACGAGGGCCGACAGCGCCGTGATGATGTAGAACATGTCGTGCCAGGTGTAGCGGTCGATGATGACGCCGGCCACGGTGGGGCCGATGGCCGGGCCGAACGCGATGACGATGCCGAACAGGCCCATGGCCGTGCCGCGCTTGTCCACGGGGAACGTCCACATGAGCACGGTCATTACGAGCGGCATGAGGATGCCGGCACCGGCGGCCTGCACGAGGCGGCCGCCCAGCAGCACGGCGAAGTTCGGCCCCCAACCCGCCAGGAAGCTGCCCAGCGTGAAGATGACCATGGACACCAGGAACAGCCGTTTGGTGGTGAAGCGGTCGGTGAGGAACGCCGTGATGGGGATCATGATGGCGTTCACCAAGGTGAACCCCGTGGTGAGCCACTGGGCGGTGGAGGCGTCCACGCTCATTTCCGTCATGACCGACGGCAGGGCCGGGGTCACGACGGTCTGGTTGAGCACGGTGACGAACGTGCCGAACACAAGCACGGCCAGCATGATGATTTGTTTGCGCGTAAGACCCATGTAGGTGCTTCCTCCTGATGCTTCGATGCCGCGAACAAAAGCGCCTTCGAGAAAGGCCGCTCGCAGCCCGCCCACGAAGACGCTCGGTTCGCATCCGATTGACTTGATTTACACTCAGTATAAATATTCATTCGGTAAATGAAAAGGGATCGAAACAAAAGTTGTGGTACGCTGCACGGAAATCGCACATCATTGATCTGAAAGGTCGCGCGCATCGTGGAATTGGAGCAAGGGCAAACGTCAACGGAGGAAAACCCGTCGCAGGAAGGCTTGCGGTACCGCAAGAAGCTCAAGGCGCGCCTTGCGGTGGAGCGCGCCGCGCTGGAGCTGGTCATCGAGCGCGGCTACGACGGCGTCACCGTGGAGAACATCTGCGCGCGGGCCGAGATATCCAAGAAGACGTTCTTCAACTACTTCCCGTCGAAGGCCGCGGTCATCGTGGGTCGACTCGACGCGTTCCCCGACGACGAGCGCCTGGTCGAGATACTCAAGGAGCACGACGAGGTGTGCTACCTCGACGTGCTGGTCGGAGTGGTGAGCACGACCATCACCTCGGGCGTGGACGAGGGTATCGAGAACCTGCGCCGCGAGGCGCTGCGCTCCATGCCGCAGCTGTTCTTCCACGGGCAGCGCGACCTGCTGGCCGTGCAACGCTCCATAGCCGCCGCCTTGCGCTCGTATCTGGACGAGCGCCCCGAGCGCCGCATGCTGGCAGGCGCATCGGTGGAGGAGGAGGCGCTCGTGGCGTCGTCCATCGCCATCGGCCTGGCGCGCACGCGCTCCATGCTGCACGTGTGCGGCGAGGCCGCTCCGACGGCCGTCGAAACGCGCCGGCTCATCATGGCGTACCTGTCGGCGGGGGACAAGGGGACGGGGCTAATGTCTCATTCCGCAGCGGAACAAGGGGACAAGACGGTTCTTTTCGCGGAATGAGACATTAGCCCCGTCCCCTTGTCCCCTTGTCCCCTTGTCTCACAGCCCGAATATCTCGTTCGACACCAAGATGCGCGATCCGTCTCGGTAGCCCTGGTCGGCGATGTATATCTTGCCACCGGCCACCGTCACGGCTGAATAGAACGTGTTGTCGCCCACGTTGCCGATGGACGCTACCGTGCTGTAGTCGGACAGCTTCAGCACCTCCACCGTGGAGCTGGCGTCGAAGTAGGTGGACACCAGCATGTAGCCGTCCGCCACGCAGATGCCGTACGCCTCGGGGACGTCGGCCACTTTCTCCGCCGATCTGCCGTCGGCGGACAGCTTCAGCACCGCATCGCCCTTGGAGCCGGCCCCCGTCTTGGCGGTCAGGTACACCGTGCCGTCGTCCATCACGGCCAGGTAGCTGCCTTCGACATCGTCGTTGCCCGTCACGGCTTTCAGATCGACGTAGCCGTCGATGCCGAACGAGTCTGACAGGACGGGGCTTTGTACGTCGGTCACGTCGTAGCAGTACACGCGGTTCGGGCCGTAGTTCGTCACCACGTACAGCAGCGTCTTGCCGTCCTTTTCCAGCACGTCCACGCCGTTCACGCCCACCTTGCCGATGATCGGTTCCTCGATGGTGGCTTCGAGCGAACCGTCCGCGTCGTTCAGGATGTACACGCGGACGGCCCCCTCTTCCGCGCGGATGGTGTTGCCGGCGTACACGTAGCCGCGCGAGTCGACGGCCACGCCCTTGTCGTAGCCGAAGTCCTCCTCCTGGAAGTGCCACAGCTTCTCGCCGGTGGCGGCATCTATCTTGTAGACGCCCTTCGGCCCCTCCTTGATGTAGCCGGCGTACAGGTACGCCCCGTCGGCCGACGAGGTCAGCGCGCGCAGCGACGTCATCGGCGCCGCGTCCTCGACGAACGTGTCGAATGTCGCCGCCTTGAAGTCGATCTCTTGCGCTTGCGGCGCGGCCGTGCCCGACGGCCCGTCTGCCGTGCCGCCTGCGCTGCAGCCCGCTGCCAAAGCGCAGCACAAAAGACCCGCGCCTAAGAACACAACCGCTCGTTTTCTCATATGCATGGCAGTTCCCCCTCTTTCAGCGTTCGGGCGCCCGGCGCCCGCTTCTCTTTCGTCATTTCTGCTCGACCGCGTCGTTCACGCGCACCTGTTCGGGGCTTACGGTGCCGCACCGCTCGAGGTGGCTTCTCAGCGCATCGCACGCGTGGATCGACGTGGTTTCCCGCGACTCGCGCAGCGTCTGCCCCAGGTTCATGTCGCTTGGCATGGCCACGGTGTAGGTTGCATCGGGTTCCAGCACGGCGCCTTCGGCGTCGAGCAGGTCGGCTGCCAGATAGGCGCTGCGCTCGGCGTCCCATTGATACCGCACGGAGAAGCCCGTGTAGTACAGCGTGTTCTGTCGCTCGAGCGCCTTGAGCAGTTGGCGTCCCGTCATGGTCAGCCGGGCGACGGCCTGCTCCTCTGTCGAATTGCCGTGAAACGCACTGATGCGGGTCACGTCGGTTTCGGTCACGGGCCCTTGGTACAGCTTGCCCGCGCAGCAGCTCTTCTGCTTGCCCTGGCTCCCTTCGGACACGTAGTAGGACAGGGCGAAGTCACAGCCGGCCTCCGCGCGGAACGCGTCGAGGATCAGCCCGGTGGTTTGCTCGAACGTGAAGTCTGCCGTCGTCGTGGCAAGCGCGGGTTCGGGAGCGGCGACAGACTCGGCCGTCGCCGCGGCGTTCGCCTCGTCCACGGCGGCGATCACCTCCTCGCGCGTGACCTCGCCGGCGATGAGCCTCTTCAGCATGTCGTTCAGCGTGTTGTGGCTGTAGTTGAACGTGGGCAGGGCGAGCAGCCGCTCATCGGCCAAAAGCGGGCTCACGCCGGCTAGGAACGGGTCGCCCGCCGTGTCCGTCACACCCAGCACGGGGGACACCACGCTGTTGGTGATGCCCATGATGCTCCGCTGGCCCTCTTCGCTCGTGATGAAGGCCAGCACCTCGTCCACGAGCGCCTCTTTGGCCGTGCCCTTCACCTGCGAACCCGCTGCCACGTACACCTGGGGCACGGCGAACAGGTAGCCTTCGTCGTTCGCCGTGCCGTAATAAGGCAGCATCTCGAACGAATCGCCCTGTCGGTCGCCCGAGACCGTGTTGGCGTAGTTGCCGAAGCTCTCGATGTAGCCGATCTGCCGCGTGGCGTTGCCGTTGCGGGCAAACCAGCTGTCGCTTACCAGTTCGTCGTCGGGGTTGAGGGCGCCAGCGGCCGCCAGCGCTTCGAAGTCATCGAACACGGCGGCCAGATCCACGTCGGCGAGCGTTGCCTCCTGGGCGTTGAAGCGATCCAGCCAGGCGGCGCCCTCCAGCTTGTAGCCCACGTTCAGCATGAGCAGGCGGTAGAACATGTCGGCGGCGTAATCTTCCCCGAACGTGATGATGCCCGGCTTAATGCCCGCTTCCGCCACGGTGTCGCACGAGGCGATCAAGTCTTCGAACGAGCCGGGTACCGGCCATCCCTGCTCTTCGAACAACGTCTTGTCGAAGGCAAGCCCCAGCGTGGTGATCTGCGATGGCAGGTAGTAGATGCCGCCGTCGATGTTCGCGGCGTTGAGGAACGAGGTCATATAGGCGGTCGTGTACTCTTTGCCCGAGAGGTCCATGAGGCCCTCGGCGATGTTCGGCATGGAGCGGCTCAGGTTGTTCGTCAGGATGATGTCGGGCGTATCGCCGTGTTCGATGCGACGGGACATCTCGGCGGCGGCGTCGTTGCTCCTGACGCAGGTGTCTTGGAAGCTGATCTCCGGGAAGCGGGCGCGCAGCTGTTCGAACCATATGCCGTAGTCCGTGATGTCCAGGTAGACGGTCAGGGTCGGACGGCTGTCGGCCGCATCGTCGCCCGGGGCCGCGCATCCGGCGAGGCCGCTCAAGGCGAGCGCCGCGCACAGCACGAGCGAGGCGATCTGGGGCGCGCGTCTGCGCAACGGGCGGAACGGCGTGCGGCGCGGAGTGCGTGCGCATTCCATCAGCGGTGGCATCTCAGCGTTCTCCTCTCAGCCGCAGCTGCAATTCGCTTGCCGGCATGGGACGCGCGAACACGAATCCCTGCACGAGGTCGCAACCGAAGCCGCGCAGCATGTCCACCTGCCGCGTCTCCTCCACGCCTTCGGCCACCACGCGCATGCCCAGGTTCTTGGCCAGCACGATGAATGACTGGATGGTGGTCTGCATGCGGCCCTCGTCGCCGGCGGTGGCGAAGAAGCGGCGATCCATCTTGATGGTGTCGATGTTCAGGCTTCCCAGCATGTTGAGCGACGAGTACCCGGCACCGAAGTCGTCGAGCGAGCAGGAGAAGCCGATCTCGTGGATGCGGCTGATCACGCGTTCGAACTGCTCGTCGTGGCTGTACAGGATGCTCTCGGTGAACTCCAGCTCCAAGAACTCAGCCGGGAAGTCGTAACGGCGCCACACGGCCTCGTAGTCGTCCAGGAAACCGTCGCGGTCGAAGCAGCGCCGCGAAAGGTTCACCGAGACGGGGATGGGCTTCATCCCCTGGTCGATGACGCCTTGCATCCATTCGCAGGCCAGCTCGAACACGTGCAGGTCGAGCCTGGTGACGAAGCCGCTCTCCTCGAACAGGGGGATGAACCTATCGGGCGGGATCAGGCCGTCGGCGGGGTGCATCCAGCGCACGAGCGCCTCGGCGCCGGCGATGGAGCCGTGCTCCAGCTCGTGCTTCGGCTGCAGGTACATGACGAACTCGCCGTGCTCCAGCGCGTACTCCGCGCGGTCTTCCAGCGCCTTGCGGTAGTTCAGCTCCTCTTCGAACGCGTGATCGTACACGGTGCACGCAGCCTGCTTCCCCGAAGCGTCGAACGATGGGTTTTGCCGCGCTAGGTTGGCTCGGTCGAGCATGCGGGTGACGTCCATGCGGGCGTCCTCCACCGGGTAGATGCCGCCGTTGAGCTTGACCGATACGGCGTTGTCCCCGTTCTTGCCCAGCGCTTCCGCATGCTTCGCCCACTCGCCGAATCGGGTGACGACATGCTCGGCATCGGGCTCGCAGACCAGCACGCCGAAGTGGTCGGCCATGATGCGCCCCAGGCACTCGTCGCGGCGCAGGTTGTCCCGGATGGCGCGGTACACCTCGTTGAGCAGGCTGTCCGCCCTCTCGCGCCCCAACCGGTCGTTGATGTCCTTGAAGGAGCTGATGTTCACGTAGACGACGAAGCAGGGAACCCGCGAGGACGCGATGGTTTGACCGGCCAGCTGCTCGAAGCGCAGGCCGGTGTTGCCGCCCGTCACGGCATCGACGAACGCCGCCTGCTCGAGGCGTTTCTTGCTGCGCTGGTGCAGGGCCAGAAGCCCGCCGATCAGCGCGATGAAGATGATGCTGATGGCCACGCAGGCGATGATGGTGAGCTGCGCGAACAGGTTCGACTTCTCGTACACGAACTCGGTGGGCAGCACCGAGATCAGGTACCAGTCCTCTATGCCCACGGGCGTGAACGTGGCGAACTTGTCGATGCCGGCCAGCTGGTAGTGGATGGAGACGGAGTTTCCCTCGGCCATGGCCTGCTTGAGGGCGTCGAGGCTGCCGCCGTCGAGCAGGGTGGCGTCGCCCAGCACCTGGAACAGGTTGTACCCGGTGAACGCGGCGGTAGCCTGATCGGAACGCATGACGGCGCGGCCGTCGGACGTGACGATGTGGGCGTACCCGACGCCCTCGAAGGCTGAGAGGGAGAGCTGCTCCTTCAGGGCCTCGGGGTCCAGCGTGGACACGAGTCCCACCAGCTTCTCGCCCGCCTGCGTGGTCACCTGCAAGGGCACACCCAACGCGAGGTAGTCCTTCCCGCCGATGTTCTGCGCGGGCGACATGCGCGTGATGTCGTTCGCGCCCACGTCGATGGAGAAGTCGCGCATGAACATCTGCTGGTTGCGTTCGCCCGGCGCCAGCCATGCGCCCGTGTCGTCGATGACGTAGAGCTTGGAGAAGCCCTCGAGCAGGCACATGGCGTCCAGCCACTGCTCCAGCTCGTCGGCGTTCGCCCAGGTTCGCTGGCTTACGATTTCTCTGAGCACCTCGGTCTTCTCCTGCATGGTGGAGATCGTGCGCTCGGTGTTGTTCGAGAGCTGCGTGGATATCTCATGCAGGTAGGTGTACGTCTCTTCGGCCATCACCTCTTGCAGCGAGCGCAGGTACATCACCCCGGCGCCCACGATGACGGCCAGGATGAGCAGGCCGGCAATCATGATGGGGAGGGCGCGCTTGCCACCCTGTGCGATCTGCGAAAACGCACGGCGCAGCTTCGTGCCGACGCCTTTCTTCCCGTCGGACGGCTCGAGGCCGGAAGCGTAGGCGCAACAGGCGTTCTTCCCGCTGCGCTTCGCGTCGAACAGGGCGATGTCGGCTTTTTGCAGCAGGTCTGCGTAGGTGGAGCCGTCTTGGGGGAAGCGCGCGGAGCCCACGCTCACGCTGAGGGGCTCGCCCACTTCGTCCGCCAGCTCCTTCACGCCGGCCATGAGGTCGTCCACGAACCGGGGCAGGCACTGCGGCTCGCGGCCGTTCGGGCAGCAGACGACGAACTCGTCGCCGCCGAAGCGCCCGATCACGGCGCCGGCGGGTCTGGCCTTATTCATGGTCTGGGCGATGCGCTCTATCAGGCTGTCGCCGTAGGGGTGGCCGTACCGGTCGTTGAGGTGCTTGAAGTTGTCGACGTCGATGATGGCGAAGCCGCCCTGCGCGGAGTCTTTTTGCAGCATGTCCATGGCGGCTGCTTCGAACGAGCGGCGGTTCAAGAGTCCGGTGAGGGAGTCGTGCTTGGCCAGGTAGCGGTCCTCCAGCTGCCGTTTCTTCTCGCTGTCGATGTTCTTGATGCTGCCGTAGCTTTTGTCGCCGGACAAGACGAGCAGCGAGGTGGAATACCACTGGTATTCGCGCGCATCGGGATTCAATGCCCGGAAGTCGTTCTGCACGACCTTATTATCTTTGGGGAGGTTGGCGAGCGCGTCGCCCCACGTGTCCCACGGGTTGTCGAAGCCCGCTTCGAGGATGTCGTTGCCGAAGATGTTCGCGATGTCCCGGTATGGGTAGCTGCGGCCTTCCTCGATGAAGCTGCTCCACGGGTCGACGCGTTGGAAGACGACCTGCCTTTGGGTGCGGTCGATCTCGAAAGCGAGGGTGTGCTCTATTTGTGCTGTCGTGGTTCCTCCAGGTGCCTCGCGTCTTGTGTCCCCTCTAAAGCAGGGACTCAGGAGGTTGAGCCTTTCTGCCGTTCCGGCTTGCCGACAACGCTGCGTGCGAATACCGAGGTAGCTGTACGCGTTTTTTCAATGGTAGCACAATGGGCGCATTATCGCGCCCATTGAGACTATAAAACACACCTTTCAACTGGATAAATAATGTAGCAACGGTAAATCGGGGGGGGGGGGGGATTAATGCGGTGTTTTTGGATCGGAAATCGCTCTTTTCCAGACCTGCGGAGGAGCATGAAGCGGAAACGGAGCAAACTTTGATGAAAAAGTTCTTGACAGCCTCCCGCTCCCGTGTGCTAAAGTACGGGCCACAACTTAATACCTTGAAACCGATGAGGCGAAAGTCAAGCCGTCATGGGCACTCACAGAGAGCGGGCGCAGCTGAGATTCCCGCAGGAAGCCGGATGGTAAATGGATCGCCGAGGGAAAGGGGAAAGGTTGGCGGTCGCGGCGCGGAAGCGCGGCGGGCGGCAACCGAGTATCTGGACCGTGAGCCTGCGTTAAGGGCGGAACATGTGTTGGCATGTTCGTGAGAGGGTTCTGCAATGCAGGATCAACTGTGAAGGTGGCACCGCAGGTCACAAGACCTGTCCTTCGATGAGAAGGACAGGTCTTTTTCATTGTGGGGCAAGCTGCCGAAGCCATGCAGTCGATTGTGCGGGGCCGATCCTCATCCGCGAAGTTCGTGCCGGCAAACCAGACGCCCCGGGAGGGGCAACGACCGGCGGGAACCCCGCCAAGAGAGGATGAGCATCATGGCAGAGCAGAACAAGCGCGAGGTCAACGTGAAGGCGGCGGCGGGCGGTAAGGCTCCGGCGGCGCAGGGCGGAGCGCGCCAGCGCACGGTGCAGGGCGCGGACGCGCGCAAGAAGGGCTTCGACGTGTCGGCGCTCATCCTGGTGGCGGTGCTCCTGGCTGCCGGCGCCGTGCTCAAGATGACCGTGGGCAGCTTCGTGAACTTCTTCGGCATGAAGCCGAACTTCATCATCGCCATGTACTGCCTGGCCATCCTGCTGGTGCGACCGAACATGGTGCAGGCGGGCATCATCGGCCTTCTTGCCGGCGCGGTGTGCCAGCTTTTGCCCGGCAGCCCCTACATCAACTTCGTCTCCGAGTTCTTGGGTGCGCTGTGCATGGCCGCCCTCATCCGCGTGCCCATGAAGCTGGGCCGCGCGAACCTGCAGACCATCGTGGCCACGTTCCTGTCCACGGTCGTGTCGGGCGGCATGTTCACCGTCTGCCTGTTCGTGTTCTTGGGCGCCAGCGCTTCGAGCCTCGTGGCTTACGTGCCCATCGTGCTGTGCACCGCCCTCATCAACTGCGTGATCGTGCAGGCGCTCTACATCCCGCTGGCGAAGGTTTTGAAGAAGGAGCCTGCGAAGCAAGTTGCCGCCGCGTAGCCGCGACCGCGAAAGGAAACCTCCCATGACCACCTCCGCACCTATCATCGACGTGAAGGACGTGACGTTCTCCTACGCCGGGGCCGCCCGCCCGGCGCTCGACGGCGTGTCGCTCGCCGTGGCCGAAGGCGACTTCCTCGGCATCATCGGGCCCTCGGGAGCCGGCAAGTCCACGCTCATGTACGCCATGAACGGCGTGGTGCCGCACTACCATCAGGGCGAGTTCTACGGCGAGGTGCGCCTGGCGGGCGCGGACACGCACGAGACGAGCCTCACCGACCTTTCGCACACGGTGGCCACGGTGTTTCAGGACGTGGACGCCCAGATGGTGGCTGCGGAGGTGGAGGACGAGGTGCTGTTCGGGCTGGAGAACTTCGGCGTGCCGCACGATGAGATCCCGGCGCGCGTGGACGAGGCGTTGGCGCTGGTGGGCATCACGGATCTGCGTGAGCGCGCCATCGCGTCTCTCTCGGGCGGGCAGAAGCAGAAGGTGGCGTTGGCGGCGGTGCTGGCCCTGCGCCCGCGCGTGCTCGTGCTGGACGAGCCCACCGGCGCGCTCGACCCGGCCAGCTCGCGGCAGGTGTTCTCGCTGCTGGCCGATCTGAACGAGCGCAGCGGCATCACCGTGGTGGTGGTGGAGCAGAAGATAGGCCTGCTGGCCGAGTACGCACGGCGGCTTGCCGTTCTGGACGAAGGAAGGCTCGCGTACTGCGGGGAGCGCCGCGAGGTGCTGGCGCACGCCGACGACCTGCTGCGCATTGGCGTGAACGTGCCGCGCGCCACCACGCTGTCGTGCATGCTGCGCGACGAGGGCTTTCCGGTGGGGCGGTTGGCGTGCAATGTGGACGAGGCGCAGGAGCTGATCGAAGGGATCGTGGCATGATGCTGTTCGGCAAGAAGAACCAGAAGGCGGTTGCAGGCGAACCGAACGCGGCGCCGCGCGAAGCCGCCCGCAAGCGCACTGCCCGCAAGCGCGACGGCGAGGCGCTCGTCGACGTGACGGCGGTGCCCCGCGAGGACGCACCCGAGCCCGAGCCCGCGCGCGTCGGCACGCCCGCCGTGCTGGAGTGCCGGGGCGCGTCGTTCGCCTATGACGGCGCGGCGGACGGCGCGCAGGTGGTGCGCGACCTCTCGTTCGCCGTGCGCAAAGGCGAGTTCGTGGCCATCGTCGGCAGCAACGGCGCCGGCAAGACCACCACGTCGAAACTGTTGAACGGGCTGCTGAAGCCCTCGGCGGGGGAGGTGCTGGTCGACGGCGTGCCCACCGTCCAGCTGCGCACGAGCGAGCTGGCCCGCCGCGTGGGCATGCTGTTTCAGAATCCCGATCGGCAGATATGCCAGAACACCGTGGCGGACGAGCTGGCGTTCGGCCTGCGCGTCACCGGCGTCGACCCCGACGAGGCGACCCGTCGCGTGAACGCGCTCGTGGACGAGTTCGGGTTCGACGCGCAAGCCGCCCCCTACCTGCTCTCGCGCGGCGAGCGCCAGATGCTCGCGCTGGCGTCGGTCATCGCGGCCGAACCCGAGGTGCTCATTTTGGACGAGCCCACGTGCGGGCTGGACTACCGCGAGTGCATGGACGTCATGGCCCGGGTGAAGGAGCTGAACAAGCGCGGCACCACGGTTGTCATGATCACGCACGACATGGAGGTGGCCTTCGATTTCGCCCGTCGCGTCATCGCCATGGCCGACGGGCGCGTGGTGGCCGACGGGGCGCCCGAGACGGTGTTCCGCAACGCCGCGGCTATGGCGGCGGCCTCGCTCGTTCCGCCGCAGATGATAGAGCTGTCCCTGCGGCTGGCACGCGAGCCGGAGAACGGCCGCGCGTTCGCCCACGTGGCGACGGCGTACGAGATGGTCCAGGTGCTCGGCGCGGCCGGGTTCCGCAAGAGGAAGGTGTCCTAACATGGCCGGCATGCTCGATTACACGGCGGGGAACACGATGCTGCACCGCTTGAACCCGCTCTCGAAGGTGGCGCTGGCGCTGGGCATCTGCGTGGCGGCGTTTTTGTCGGACAACTTCGGGTTCCTGCTGGCGCTGCTCGTGCTGGACGTGGCGCTGGGCTTCGTCGGCGGCATCCGCAAGAAAACGCTCAAACTCCTGGCGGGGCTGGCGGGCATCTGCGCGTTTCTGTTCGTGTTGCAGGTGCTGTTCATACGCTCGGGCACCCCGGTGTTCCTGTTCGCCACCGACGAGGGCCTGCGCACGGCCGGCCTCGTGGTGTTGCGCCTGATAGACGCCACCATGCCGCTCGCGCTCATGCTCGCGCTCACGCCGCTGAACGACTTGGCCGGAGCCCTGGTGAAGCGCGCTCACCTGCCCTACAAGTACGCGTTCACCGTGACCACGTCGCTGAAGTTCGTGCCCGTGTTCACCGACGAGATGGGCGCCATCATGGAGGCCCAAACGGCGCGCGGCGTGGAGTTCGACACGAGGAACCCGGTGCGGAAGCTGCGCCTCATGCTGCCGCTGTGCGCGCCTCTGCTCATCACGTCGGTGGGCAAGACCGAGCAGGCCGCCATGGCCGCCGAGGTGCGCGGCTTCTACCTGCGCGACCGCACGTCTGGGGTACGCGACTACCCGTTCCGCGCTCTCGACGCGGGCGCCTTCGCGCTCGTCGCTGCGCTTATAGTGTTGGCGGTGGTGCTGTAGCAAGCGCTCGTCAATCGGGAAACCGCTTCGCGCGTATCTTCTTCAAGTACGTTTTCGTGAATTCGCCCGTGCCTTTGAAGAACCTCGCATCGTTCGGCGACAGGTCGTGGTTGATCCGCTTAAGTTCGAGCAGCTCCATGGTGCAGAGAAAGTCGGCCGCCTGGAACAGCCGGTAGTCGACGGGGTACACGTGGCGGATGTCCACCGACGAGAACACCGTGTTGAACACGATGTTGATGATGCGGGTTATTTCCGCCTGACCGTCGTCGTAGTACACGACGAGCTTGTCGAACGTTTGGAAATAGGCGATGTTCTCAAGAAGGAACGCGTGCAAATCGTGCGCAAGGCGTCCGGTAAGTTGGTAATAGTCGCCCCATTGGCGCTTCTCGACGGCGAAAGTGCGGTAAGTGATGGGGCAGTGGCGTATGAAGGCGAACATTTTGTTAAACAGGTATCGGCGATCCTCGTAACTCCAGTGGTAATAGTCGTTTGCTTTGTGAATAAGCGGCGAGGTATGAATAGGTCTGATAGGGAAATTCTTTTGAACCATGGCTTCGTCGAGGAAAGCCAGTTCGCGAGCGATGTTTTTATCTTGTTCGTGCATTACGAGCGTCATGAGGTAGTACTTCGAGCATTCGTAAAAGTCACCGGATTCATCGATGAAGATGCTGAGTTCCATCGCCCTCCCCCTCTTGGACCGAAACGTCGTTTGAGGAAATGGAACTCCAGAGATAGAAGTGGCGGAGAAAAACCTCCGCCTTCCCGTCAGGCCCAGATCTTTCGACCAGCCCGAATATCGCTATGATAATCGGCGCATGCTCGCAAGTCAATCGAACAAACTGTGGAAATGCCTTTGTTTTTTAGGGGTCGCTTGGACGATAGCCTTCCGAGCCACAATCCTCGCCTCCACGCCGCGTTCCTTGTGCTTAACGCAACGCTTCGCGGTCATCCTGTCGGCTTCAAGAGGGCGCCGCCCATGTTCGAACGCTCTACTCTCGAAACGATCGAGGTAGACGGTTCGGTGGCCTTTTCGTTTCCTGTTCTGCCTGCGCGGCGCGAGGGATTATGATGGAGCGGCAGCGCTTCGCGGACGAAAGGGTCTGCGCGGCAACGAGCGAAAGGAGGCGTCGCCATGGCGAAGGGGTTCGAGTTGTTCATGAGCGAGGAGCCGGAATTGGGAAAGGCGTACGGCGGCTTGGTCATGCAGGTGGCGAAGTCGAGCGCGCTCGACCAGAAAACGCAGGAGCTCGCCTATCTGGCGGTGCTCTCGGCGCTCGGCATGCAGGGCGGCCTGGACTTCCACGTGGCCTCGCTCAAGAAGATGGGTGCCACGCGCGACGAGGTGCGCAGCGCCGTGCTGGTGGGTCTTCCCGCCGTGGGCATGACCGCCATCGAGTCGCTCGGGGCTGCGCTGGATGCTTACGACGGGGCTGAGGGCTGAAAGCGGCTTCCAGCAGTGACGTGGGGCTCCCGTTGAAGCGCCGTGCCGCAACCCGAAAAGAGTCGCACGGTTCCATGTCGATGAACCTTTCGTGCTAACGCGGAAACGATCGCGTTCGAGCGCCTTGCGTCATCCCGCAGTTTGCTACCATAGCATCCAGAAAATTGTGACTTGAAAGGATGCATATATGTTCACCATCGGATGCCACCTGTCGAGCGCGAAGGGCTATCTCCACATGGCGAAGGACGCCGTGTCCATCGACGCCAACACGTTCCAGTTCTTCACGCGCAACCCGCGCGGCGGCAAGGCCAAGGAGATCGACCCGAAGGACGTGGCCGCCTACACGGCTTACGCCTCCGAGCACGGTATCGCGCGCATCCTGGCGCACGCGCCCTACACGCTGAACCCTGCCTCAGACAAGCAGCAGACGCGCGACTTCGCGCTCATGGTGCTGGCCGAGGATCTGGGCCGCATGGAGGAGACGCCGCACCAGCTGTACAACATGCATCCGGGCAGCGCCGTGGGCCAGCCGCACGAGGTGGCCATCGCCAAGATCGCCGACGCGCTCAACCAGAGCCTGCTTCCGGTGCAAACCACCACGCTGCTGCTGGAGACCATGTCCGGCAAGGGCAGCGAGATCGGCGGCACGTTCGAGGAGCTGGCCGCCATCATCGCGCAGGTCGACCTCGACGACCACGTGGGCGTGTGCTTGGACACGTGTCACGTGTGGGATGCCGGCTACGACATCGTGGGCGATCTCGACGGCGTTCTTGACGAGTTCGACCGCGTGATCGGCCTGGATCGCCTGCGCGCCGTCCACTTGAACGACAGCATGAACGCGCGCGGCTCGCACAAAGACCGCCATGCTCGCATCGGCGAGGGGGAGATCGGCTTCGAGGCCCTGGCCGCCGTGACGAATCATCCGAAGCTGCGCGACCTGCCGTTCTATCTGGAAACGCCCAACCCCACGCTCGACGGTTACGGCGAGGAGATCGCGGCGCTGCGCAAAGCGCATGCGGCATAGGCCCATTGGGCTCAGCGCTGGGCCGTTGCGCGAAAACCATAAACGTTTGTTCTTGAAAGACGAACATAAGTTCGCTATAATGCAACCATAGCGGCTGGACATCCATCCTAACCGCAGGCTCGCCTGCGGGACAGTCGCCTTCCTTAATGGCAGGCAGCTGAGAGAAGGGATGGATGTATGGCTGCTTTTTCTTGTTTGTGCGCTCCTGATCCTTGCAGTTTACTATATATATGTAGTAAACTGGGAAACAAGGCAGGAGGATCGTATGAATGTTGAATGGTACGAGCTTCCTAACGGCGAAATGCCGGCTCGATCATATCTCGACGCTCTGGATAAAAAGCTGAGGAGCAAAACGCTTCGCACGATTGCCTTTCTGGAAGAAAAGGGACATCTGATTGGAGAGCCCGATTCGAAGCATCTTGAAGACGGCATCTTCGAGCTGCGTACGACGATGGGCGACAATGCCAGCCGGGTTCTATATTTCTTCTGCATTGGGGACAAAGCGGTTCTGACTCATGGCTTCAGGAAGAAGACGCAGCGAACGCCGCGGCGAGAGATCGAACGAGCGAAACGCTACCGCAAGGACTACTTGGCTCGAAACGCGAAAGAGTGATGCAGATGGGCGAACAACACGAAGATGACTTTACCCGGTATCTTGCAGAGCAACTGAAAGACCCCGAGTTTCGGAAGTACTGGGAGGAAGACGAGGCGGAGTTCCAGTTGAGGCTCGCCATCATCGATGCGCGCAACGAGACGGGAATGACGCAGGAGCAGCTGGCGAGGGCGTCGGGATTGAATCAACGGGTGATCAGCCGTATTCAGACGGGCAATGCCAACCCGACGCTTCGCACGATCGGCAAGCTGGCCAAAGGGTTTGGGAAGAAGCTCGAGATCAGGTTCGTGTAGCTCGGCTGGAAGCGGATCGCGCGACGAACAGGTCGGCGGCGTCGAGTCGTTTCCTGTCCGTGCAGCCTGGTCGGAAGAGGTTCGAGCAGCGGTCCCTTCCGCCGCGCCGCAGCTCACTCCTCGTGCTGCTCCAAGGAGCCGTCGTCCAGCTGGCGGTCGGATTCGCCGCGCGGCACGGGCCGCGAGTAAAGGTACCCCTGCGCTATTATGCTGTCGTCGAGCTGCAGCAGCAGCGAGGCCTGGTCGCACGTTTCCACGCCCTCCACCACGATGGTCACGTGCAGCTTCTCCGCGATGTCCACCACGCCTTCAAGTATGGCCCGGCTGCGCTCTCCGCTCTCGCTGCTCATAAGGAACGTGCGGTCCAGCTTGAGCACGTCGATGGGCAGGTCCTGCAGCGTTCCGAGCGACGAGTAGCCGCTGCCGAAATCGTCGATGGATATGCGGAAACCCAGCTCTTTCAGCCGGCGGCATATGCGCTTGGCGCGCTCGAGGTCCTCCATGACGATGTTCTCCGTGAGCTCCAGCTCGATGAGGTCCACCGGCACCTCGTACTCGTCGACGATGGCCTTCACCTTCTCGGGGAACCCGTCGCCCTGCAGGTGCAGGCGCGAGAAGTTGCACGCGATGGGCACCACGGGCAAGCCCTGCGCCAAACGCTCTTCCAGGCGCGTGCAAGCCAAGCGCAGCACGTGCAGGTCGATCTCGGTCACGAAGCCGTTCTTCTCGAACAGCGGGATGAAATCGTTCGGCTGAACCAGGCCCCGATCGGGAGACTCCCAGCGCACGAGCGCCTCGAAGCTGACGATGCGGTTCGTGGCAAGCTCGACCTTCGGCTGATAGTACGCGGCGAACTCGCCCCGCTCCAAGGCGTCGCGCGCCAGCGCGACGAGCGCTCGCTCGGCCACGTCGCGCTCTTTCATGTCCGACGTGTAGAGCGCCGCCTCGCTCGATGACGTCTCGCCCACGCTGTCGCGCGCGTACCGGGCGCAATCCATGAGCTCGGCCAGAGCCTGCGCGTCCAAGCGCCGAGATCCCTTCGCGCGCTCCACAACGCAGGCGCCGGCGTGCAGGAGCAGTCGATGCGAATGGGAGCGCAGCACGTCCAGCTCATTGAAGCGGCGGTCGAGCTCGGCGAACCGGTCGAGAAACGCGTCCCAGCCGTCCCACTTCATGAGCACCACGAACTCGTCCGCTGTGATGTGGGCATGGTGCTCGCCCTCTCGCGCCATATTGCCGATAAGGCGGTCGAGCTCGATGAGCAGCTGGTCTCCGGCCGCGTAGCCGAACGCGGCGTTGAAGCTCTTGAACCGCGCGATGTCCAGGTACACGATGACGTGCCCTTCCCGCTTGGGATCCTCCAGCACCTCTTCGGCCGCCGAGCGGAACCGGGCGAGGGTCCAGCCGCCCGTGAGCGGGTCGGTGAAGGACAGCTCCTCGATGCGCCGTGCCGTTCGCAGCTTCGTGCGCCCCAGGTAAAGGGCGCCTGCGAGGGCCATCGCGAACAGCGCCACGATGCCGACGATGATCTGCAGCGGGTACTGCCTCAGGAAGTCGAGGGGGCTCGTGGGGTGCACGGCCAGCGAGCTTTGCGACAGCCAGGTGGTGATCTTGCCCTCGGCCGTGTACTGCACGCAGCGATCCAAAATGCTCAGCAGGCGCGGATCGGCGCTCGCCGCCACGCCGATGCTCATGTCGTTGGTATGGTCGGTGACGGTGATCACGGTGAGCGACTCGTACTGGGATTCCGACAGCAGGTAGTTCGCCACGTGCGTGTCGGCGTAGGCGGAGTCGGCCGCCCCCGTCAGCACGGCGTCCACGCACTGCTTAGGCGTGTCGAAGTAGATGACCTCGTCGCCTGCGTGCACGCGTTCCATCTCGGCGGCCAACGCGAAGCCCCGCGGCAGCGCGATGCGCGTGCCCGTGGGGTTCGCCCCCACAATAAGCGCCATGGGGTCGCGCAGGTACGGCCCCGTGGTCGACACGATCCCTCCCATGGCTTCGTCCGCGTCGCGGTCCACGCCGGCCACCAGGTCGACCTCGCCGCTCTCGACGAGGTCGAAGGCGTTGCCGTGCAGATCGACGGGCACGAACTCGAACGTGAGCCCCGTGATGCTCGATATATCGTCGAACAGCCGCGCCGCAACGCCGCCGAACGCGCCGGTTTCCGGATCGGTGTAGGAAAGCGGCGTGCGGAACGAATCGTAGGCCACCTTCAGCACCGGCGCGGATTCCAGATAGGCGTACTCCTCTTCGGTGAACACGGGGTCTTGGTCGGTGTTGATGCCGAAGTAGCGGTTGTACAGCAGCGTCGAGAAGCTCGGATCGCGCAGCTGCAGCCGGTTCATGGCGGCGTTCAGATCCTGCTCGAGCTCGACGCGGTCGACGGGCAGGGCGAAGTGGATGGGCTCCGGCGCGAACTGCGCTATGGTGCGGAAGCGGGAATTGCTGCCCAAATAGGTGATGGCGATGGCGTCCAGCTCGCCCCGGTCGAGCGCGGTCAGCAGATCGTCGGTTTCCAGGTATTCGACCGCGTCCACGTCGAAATCGTTTTCTTGGCTGTACCGGACGAACGCCTGCGCATCCTGGCTGTCCTGAATCACGCCCACGCGCATGCCCGAGAACGCTTCGAAGTCCTCGTAAGCGTAGCGCCGGTCGTCCGTGCGCACGTTGAGCGTGGTGTAGATGCTGCACATGGGCACGGCCGAGAACAGCATGCGGTCGGCGCGATCGTCGGTGTAGTAGACGGCGGGCAGCAGGTCGATGTCGCCCGTTTCGAGCGCGTCGTAGGCGTCGGCCCAGCCGGCGAAGTCGACGTACTCGTACGTCCAGCCGGCATAGCGCCGTATTTCCTCGAGGTAGTCGATGTTGTAGCCGATGTGCTCGCCGGTGTCGTCGACCGACATGTAGTCGCCGTCTTCGTAGCAGCCCACGCGCACGACGCGCTTGTCGCTTGAGGCGGTGTCGTCCGCGTATGCGGCGGATCCGCCGGTTCCGGATGTCGCGTACAGGAACACGGCGAGCGCAAGAAGGCAGAGCCCTTGAAACGCTCTTCCCAAATGCCGTTTTCGCACGTATGTCTCCCGTCGCGTTACGGTTGCTCCGATCAGCTTCCCCCAGCGCCGCGGCGTCGCGGCGTGTTAAACGATACCACATTTGCCGCTCAGGGTACGCGAAGGCGGGCTCCTCTTGCGCCGGGAGTTCCGCATGCGACGCGCTTCGGCCTATAACCCGCATAACAGGCTTGGGAACGCCTTGCGCGCCGCGGGTCCTCCGAGAAAAGAAAGCGAGCCGGACGATGATCGTCCGGCTCGCGTAGTAAGTGGTGGAGCCTAGGGGGATCGAACCCCTGACCTCATGGCTGCCAGCCATGCGCTCTCCCAGCTGAGCTAAGGCCCCGAAAAAGTGCGAAACCTAGTATAGCGGAAGAGAGCGGGGGGTCAAGCGCCATTTTCGAGAATTTCATCGTTTTCGGAAGACGACGAGAACGTGCGTCCCCGGTCGTTCACGCAGGCGCGAAGATCGTGCACGTTGTGCACGTCCAGTTTCGCGTAAACGGCGTGCAGGTGGGTCTTCACCGTGTTCGGCGCGATGAAGAGCTCCCTGGCCACGTCCGCGCGCGAATCGCCCGCCATGATGCGTCTCAGGACGTCGAACTCGCGTTGGGTGAGGCCGAAATCCTCGGCGACGATCTGGCAGGCGCGAAGCTCGTTCTCGTCCTCGTCGGGATCGCCGGGATGCACGAAGCCCCATCCCGTGCGCAGGTTTTCGCCGTTGGACAGCAGAAGCGCCACCACGACGATGCAGAACGCCGCGACGCACGGGATCGCGGTTCGCCCCGCTTCGTCGGGCAGTAGGCTCAGAGCCGCGCATCCCAGCACCACCCCCAGCGTCCTGCCCGCCATGAGCGAGGCGGTGGGGCACGAGGCAACCCAGGTGGCCGGTTGCCCGCAGTTCTTTATGAGGTACGACCCCAGCCCCCACAGCACCAAGTCCAAGTACAGGAAACCCGCGATCTGCAGCACGGAACTTGCGGTTTCAAGCGACGCGCCCGCCACGCCGGCCAGCAGCAGCCCCAGGCCCACGAGCGGAAACCCGATCTGGTACACCGAGCGGTTGAAGTCGAGCTTGCACACCAGCACCGTGGCCAGGGTGAGCCCTGCGGCGAGCAAGTAGCCCGCTGCGGCCCACGAGGGCCTGAACGTTCCGCTCGAGCTCAACAGGGCCATGAGCAACCCCGCCGCGGCTCCCTGCGCCACGGAGGTGGCGATGAACCGGTACGGCACGAGCACCTCGGCCTCCGGCTCACCGTAGCTCGTCTTGCGGGACCGGCGCACGGTTTGCCGAGCTCGCTGGAACGCAGCGGCGAGCACGAAGGGAAGCACGAGCACCGCGGCCCAGCGACCCTGCGGCACGGGCGCGGCGGCCAGGCCCAGATACAGCACGGCGGCGGCGAACGCGGCGGCCACGCCGAACGTGAGCGTTTGCGTCATGCCCAATGCTCCCATGATGCGGGCGATCTCGATGTGCACGCCGATGAGCCCCGCTGCGGTCAGCGCTATGCCCAGCCCGCGGCATACCGCCGCCAGCGTCTCGTTGCCCACGCCTCCCAGCTCCCTGAGCAGCAACAGGAACACCCCGAACACGATGCACGCTGTGAGCAGGCCAAGATACCAGCCGCTGTCGAAGAACGTGAGGCGCCTGAACAGCACGGCGAACAAAAGGCATACCAGCGTGCAGGCGAAGAACAGCAACGTGCAGGCGGGCAGCGCCAAGCCGCCCAGGTCGAAGGTGCCCGGCAGCAGGAACGTTTCCATGAACAGAAGTACCGCAAGCAGCTTGTACGAGGTCAAAGCGATGAACAGGGATGGAATGGTGCGCATGCCGAGGACCATCCGCTTCAAGTCGCTTTGCCGGTGACGAGCGCGCTCCATAATAGCCTCCTTAGAGAGAGCGTGCGGCCGGCTTGCGCTTGGAACATCCCCATCCCATACGCGACGGCGTTTATTCAACTTTCCTTAGTATACGGCATACGGCTTTCGCTCGCAGGCTATTTCTCCGGCTCGCGCTGCTCGCCGCCCGACATGTTACGGTTTTCGGGCGTGGCCGCGCCGTGCTCTATAATGGCAAGCGAACGAATCGTTGAGCGAAGGCGGGCCGTCGGAAATTTACCGAGGCGGTCTGCCGGGCATGAGCGCGTTTGCGCGCAGGCGGAGGAAACATGGCGGTTGGACAGGGAACGAGCGCGGTCGGCGTGGGCAAGGCGGGAGCGCTTCAGACGGTGGGCGGCGCGGCTTTTATCGGCGCGGACGGCCTGCCCATGTCGGTGTGGCAGGTGTGGCTGAGGCGGCTGTGCATCGTCATGATCGTGTGGGCGGTGCTGGAGTTGGCGTTCGGCGTGGTGTTCTGGACCGTGGGGTCCTTGGTCGAAGGCGCGCGGATAGCCGGTGTGGAGCTGCGCTCCATCGCGGCGTCGGTGGGGTCCACCGCGCTGGTGAGCGCGGCGTTCAATCTGGTCATCGGCTTGCTGGGCATTCGCGGGGCGAGGAACCCCTACAAGATATCGCTGTTCTTCTGGATCACGCTGGCCGACGCCGTGCTCACCGCTTGGGCCATGGCCAGCAACATCTCGTCGGGCATCATCGACGTCACGGGCATCGTGAGCGGCCTGTTCATCATCGCCTTGGCCGTATGCACCTGGCAAGTGCGCGGCCAAACGGGCTACTTCGACGAGCACCCGTAGGAGCATAGGCGCGAGCGAACGGGCCGGGTCGACTTCGTAGGGGCGCTCTCCAGAGCGCCCGCTCGCGCGTAGCGCGAGAACGCGGGTCCCGGTTGCTTTTCCGGCTTCGCCGGAACGGGCGCTCTGGAGAGCGCCCTTACGGGGGGGTCCCGCCAGTTAGACCCCCGGCATTCGACCATCGCACCAAAAAGGGCCTCGGGATCGTCTCCCGAGGCCCTTTCGTTCTTCGCGTTCGCGAACTGCCGGCCTATTCGGCGTCCGCCTTGCCGCAGGCTTCCACCTGCGCGATGATGGGGTCGAGCGCGCCGGCCACATCGTACTCCTCCACCTTGCCCTCGTCGCACAGGCGCGCGAACGACGGGTCGATGGGCAGCGTGGCGAACGACGGGATCTCGTAGCGCTTCGCCACGGCCTCGCCCTGGGGCTCGCCGAAGATGAAGTGCTCCTTGCCGCACTCGTCGCACTTGAAGTAGGCCATGTTCTCCACCAGGCCCACCACGGGCACGTTCAGGTCGTGCGCCAGGTTCACGGCCTTGCCCACGATCATGGCCACGAGCTCCTGCGGGGCCGACACGGTGACGATGCCGTCCACGGGCAGCGACTGGAACACGGTCAGGAACACGTCGGAGGTTCCCGGGGGCATGTCCACGAACAGGTAGTCGATCTCGCCCCAGCTCACCTCGCCCCAGAACTGCTTGATGATGCCGGACACCACCGGGCCGCGCCATGCGACCGGGATGTCGTCTTTCGGCAGCATGAGGTTCACGGACACCACTTTGATGCCGCTGGTCGTTTGGGCGGGCACGATGCCGTCCTTGTCGGCCGTGAGGGGGTTCGTGATGCCGAACGTCTTGGGAATGGACGGGCCGGTGACGTCGGCGTCCAGGATGCCCACCTTGAAGCCCTTCTTCTGCATCTGGCTGGCCAGCAGGCTGGTCACGAGCGACTTGCCCACGCCGCCCTTGCCGGACACCACGCCGATGACGTGCTTGATGTTCGTGTTGACGTTCGTCGGGAACGTGGACGGGCCCGCGTCCTCACGGTCGCCGCAGCCGGCGACGCCGCAGCTGCCGCATTCGTGCGTGCATTCTTCTTCTGCCATGTCTCCTTCTTTCCTCGAAAGGCCGCCGCGTCATGCGGCGGCCCGTCGTCTCGTCTCCCCGGCATGATAGCATATATAAGGTACGGTCAAGGAAGATTGCCGGCGGAGCGGCAGATAGGGAAGATTGCCGTCGGCAATTACTAGATGTAGTCTTATAATGTGCGGAAGAAAACGGCGCGCCCGCCAACGAGGGCGCCTTCGAGGAAGGAGAGCCCATGCTGTTCGCAGACATCGACATCTTGGACGAGAACTTGGACCACCGGTCGCATCGCTGGGTGGGCGTGAAGGACGGCCGCATCGCCTATATCGGAGATGCGGCTCCCGCTGGGGCCGAGGCGGACGCGTACGGCGAGGTGTACGACGGCCGCGGCAAGCTGCTCATGCCCGCCTTCTACAACGCCCACGCCCATGCGCCCATGACGCTGCTGCGCGGCTACGCCGAGAACCTGCCTTTGCAGGCATGGCTCAACGACATGGTCTGGCCGTTCGAGGCCAAGATGACGCCCGAGGACAACTACTGGGGAACGCTGCTGTCGTGCGCCGAGATGGCGCGCTACGGCGTGGTGAGCTTCTCCGACATGTACTACCACACCGACGAGCGCGTGCGCGCGGTGGTGGAGTCGGGCTTGAAGGCGAACATCTGCGAGAGCGAGCTGTATTTCGAGCCCAAGCCGTTCTCCCAGTACAACGCCTACGCGCTGTGCGAGGAGTACGTGGACAAGTACCACGGCGCGGCGGACGGGCGCATCCTCATCGACTACAACATCCACGCCGAGTACACGTCGAACCCGCAGACCTGCGCCGACATCGCGGCCGTGACGAAGGAGAAGGGCCTGCGCATGCACCTGCACGCCTCGGAGACGAGAAGCGAGCACGAGGAATGCAAGCAGCGCCACGACGGCATGACGCCCATCCAGTACTTCGAGAGCATCGGCGTGCTCGATTCGCCCACCACCGCCGCGCACTGCACGTGGTGCGAGCCCGCCGACTTCGACATCATGGTGGAGCACGGGGTGTTCGTGGCGGCGAACCCGGCGTCGAACATGAAGCTGGGCAGCGGCTACGCCCCCGTTCCGGCCATGCTCGAGCGCAGCGTGAACGTGTGCCTGGGCACCGACGGCATGGCCTCGAACAACAACCACGACATGATGCAGGACCTGTACCTGCTGGCCCTGCTGTACAAGGGCTCCACGAACGACCCGTCCGTGGTCACGCCGAAGCAGGCGCTCGCGGCCGCCACGCGCATGGGCGCGCTCTCGCAGGGGCGTGAGGACTGCGGCCAGGTAAAAGAGGGCATGAAGGCCGACCTCTGCGTGCTGGACGTGGCGGGTCCCTCGTGGGCTCCCATGACGAACCCGCTGGTGAACGTGGTGTACGCCGGCCACGGCTCCGACGTGTGCCTCACCATGAGCGACGGCGCGGTGGTGTACCGCGACGGCGCCTTCCCGACCATCGACGTGGAGCGCGCCAAAGCCGAGGTGGGCGAGCGCACGAAGCGCATCATCGCGGAGGTGTAGCTTTTCGGACGCGATTCCTGCGCGTCGGCGGCTTGCGCAGGAGGGAGTGTCGGCTATGGCCGACACTCCCTCCTTGCGAGCGGCGGTTTGTCTTCCATAGCCGACATATTCGATGCTTTCGTGCTATTATGTCCTCCATAGCCGTCAAAAAATAGTGCTCGTCGATGCAAAAGGAGGGCGCATGGAATTCGTCATCAGGGAAGACTATCTGAAGAAGATCCGTCCCTTCATCGACAAAGACGTCGTCAAGGTTCTTGTAGGCATGCGCCGCTCGGGGAAAAGCACCTTGCTTCTGCAGGTGAGAGACGGGCTTGCCGAACGAGGCGTGGCTCCGGGGAACATGATCGCCATGAACTTCGAATCCGAAGCGCTTGCCCCTTTCCGCACGCACGATGCCCTCTATCGCGAGATCGTGCGACGGATCGAGGGCGCGGTTGGCCGTGTGTACCTGTTCTTCGACGAGATACAGCGCGTAGCGTCATGGGAGCTGTGCGTGAACTCCCTGCGCGTGGATATCGACTGCGACATCTACCTTACCGGTTCGAACGCTCACTTGCTTTCAGGTGAGCTTGCCACCCATCTTGCTGGAAGGTATCTGTCCATCATGGTGCAGCCGTTTTCGTACCGCGAGGCGCTTCTAGCCATGCCGAATCGCACTCCGCGCGAAGTTTTCTCCAGCTATCGCGTCCTCGGCGGCATGCCGTTTCTGGCCCAAACCGATTTCGTTCGCGAAGAGAGCATGGCCTATCTGCGCGACATCTATAACTCGATCGTGCTCAAAGACATCGTTCAGCGGTACTCGTTTCGCGATATCGACCAGCTCGAGCGCGTGATAGCCTACTTCTTCTCCGAAATAGGGACGACGTTCTCCGCGAAGAACATCGTGAACGTGCTTGCCGACGAGAAAAGACCGGCGTCTCGCGAGAGCATCTACCGCTATATCGAGGCATGCGAGAGCGCTTTGCTGATCTCGCGCGTTCGGCGGCAAGACGTTATGGGGAAGGAGCTTCTGCGAGCCCAAGAGAAGTTGTACGTGACCGATGTGGGCATTCGCGAGGCCCTGCTGGGCACGAACGAATCGCGCGTGGACTGCGTTTTGGAGAACATCGTGTACAACGAAATGGTCAGGCGGGGCTGGCGCGTGACGATAGGAAAGGTGGGGACAAGGGAGATCGATTTCGTGGGCGACCGCGCTGGAGAGCGTATGTACGTGCAGGTGGCCTACCTCATGGAGTCGGAGGCCACGCGCCAAAGGGAGTTCGGAGCGTACGAATCTGTGCCCGACAACTATCCGAAGTACGTGGTGAGCATGGACGAAGTCGATTTCTCGCAAAACGGCATCCTCCATTTGAACGTGCGGGATTTCCTCCTTGCCGAAAGCTGGTGACGCGGGTGGCGAGCGCATGGAAATTCTTCGGCCGCACAGGGAAGCTGTACCCAAAGTACAGCTTCCCCTTGAAGCTTGAATTGGTTATTCTATAACAGCGATATTCCCAATAGAGAATATCGTGCGCGGGACGGCGGCGGCCTCTCCCTGGTTCGCCGGCGCTGCCCCGCGCGGTTTTCGTCCGTGCCGCGTTTGCAGGTGCGGTTTTTTGGATCGCGCCACGTGCGGGCGCGGTTCGGCCCGCGTTGCGCGGGCGCTTTGCGACAACGAGAGGTGGAAGGGGAAGCATGCTGCGAATATCCGACGCGCGCATCGACGGCTTCATAGCCGAGGACGTGCCCTACGTCGATCTGACGTGCGCGGTGCTGGGCATTGGCGACGAGCCCGGACAGATGGACTACTTCACGCGCGAGGACTGCGTGCTGGCCGGCACGGAGATCGTCCGCCGCATCATGGGCAAGCTGGGGTGCGAGGTCGTATCGGCGGTGCCGAGCGGCACGCGCGTGGCGGCCGGCGACACGTTCATGAGCGTGCGCGGCGCTTCGGCCGACCTGCACGCGGCGTGGAAGGTGTGCTTGAACGTGTTCGACCACGGGTCGGCCGTGGCCACCAAGACGCGCGCCATGGTGGATGCGGCGCACGGCGCGAACCCGCGCTGCGAGGTGCTCACCACGCGCAAGAGCCAGCCCGGCGCGAAGGACCTGCTCACCGAGGCCGTTATGGCGGGCGGCGCGTTTCCGCACCGGCTGGGGTTGTCGGAGACGGTGCTCGTGTTCGACCATCACCTCACGTTTTTCGGCGGCTTCGACAAGTTCGTGGAGCAGCTGCCGGCCATCAAGAGCCGCTGCATCGAGAAGAAGCTGTTCGTGGAAGCCGATGCCGAGCGCGCCCGCGTGCTCGCGGCCGCCGGAGTGGACGGCATCCAATTCGACAAGGTGCCCGCAGACGAGCTGGCCTTGCTAGTGCGCGAGCTGCGCGCCGTCGACCCGCATGTCACGCTCATCGCCGCAGGGGGCATCAACCCCGGCAACGCCGCAGTCTACGCCGCCACCGGCGTCGACGGCCTGGCCACCACCGCTCCCTTTGCCGCCAAGCCCCTGGACATGAGCGTGCGCATGCACGCACGGTAGGGAAGGGCGGATGCGGGGCGACGGCGCACCGCATCCGCCATCTTGGACGGAGGCAGTGCAACGACGGCGCACCGCCTCTGTCATCCTGAGCGGAGGCCGCGCAGCGGCCGCAGTCGAAGGATCTCCCCGCGGCGCCAGCGAAGCGCGCCGACGAGGGCGTCGGCGCAGGACCCTCGTCGGCGCGTTTCGCACGAACCACGTGCACGACAAACAAAACGAAAGAAGGAGCGAACATCATGACTGTTGCAACATTGAAGGTGACGGGCATGCACTGCCCGAAGTGCACGGCCCGCGTCGAGAAGGCCGTGGGCGTGCTGGAGGGCGTCATGGGCGTCTCGGCCGACTTCGAGGCCGACAAGGTCGATCTGACCTACGACGGCCAGCCGTCCACGCTGGACGCCGTGAAAGCCGCCATCACCGCCGAGGAGTTCGTCGTAGAGGGCTAGGCGGCGTAGGCGAAGGCGCGCGCCAAGACGTTGAGTGCGGCGTGGCGCCCGGCACTCTGCGTGCGAGCAGGCTCGGGTTTGCCCCCTGGCTTCAATCGGGAAAACTTAAGAGGGAAAACGCGCAAGGCGGACGGAGGTTGCCAAAGCCTCCGTCCGCCTTTATGTGCCGAAGTGCAGCTTTCTGCAGGTTTCGGAGTTGGTGCGAGCGGCAATCTTATTCATACTCTCATCAGTATATTAGACTTAAATATATATACTTCAAAATGAAAATATTATAAAATGGGAATAATTGGTCGAACGAAGGCCGATCGACGAGGATAGGGAGAACGTTCCAAGGAGGAAACTATGGACTCAATGCGTAAAAGCCCACGTTATCGCTGGAAAATAGCGAGAGGGATTGCAGCCGCGGCCTGCCTGTGCGTGGCACTTCTCTGCGGCGTGGCGGGGTGCGCTTCGCAGTCGCAGGGCGAGGCCGACGGCAAGCAGGAACCGGCAGCCGAGAAAGTGCTCGAGGGGAAGACGCTCGACATCTATTGCGGTGCTGGTATGACCGATCCGTTCCAGAAGATAGCCGAGGCGTTCGAGGCCGAGACCGGCTGCGCCATGAACGTGACGTACGCCAACGCGGCGCAGATACAAACGCAGATCACCACCACCGAGCAGGGCGACTTCTTCATCGCCGGCTCGGCCGACGAGTTGAAGCCGGTTGAGGCCTTCGTGGAATCGAGCACCGATCTGGTGAAGCACATTCCGGTTCTGGCCGTTCCCGCGAGCAATCCCGAAAACATCGCCGGTTTGGCCGACCTGGCCGGCGCGCAGCGCGTGCTGGTGGGCGATCCTGAGTCCACCCCCATCGGCAAAATCGCCAAGAACGCGCTCACCAAGGCTGGGCTCTGGGACGAGCTCATGGCAGCCAACGTCCTCACCACCACGACCACCGCTCCGCAGATCGCCACGGCGCTGGCGAACGGCGAGGGCGACGCGGGTATTGTATGGAAGGAGAACGTGAAGGGCGAGGGCGTTACCATCGTGGCGACGTCCGATTTGGACGCGTTCGTGAAAACCGTTCCGGCTGCGCAGCTGACCTGCGCGAAGGATGCCGAAGCCGTCAAGGCGTTCAGCGAGTTCCTGGAGACCAGCGCTGCGTGGGATATCTGGGCCGAGTACGGATACGAACGAGTTTAGCGTCGTGGAAGCGCAGAAGGCCGCCGCGTCGGGCGCAAGCCCCGCAGCGGCGGCCCGCGCCAAGAAAGGATCGAGAAAGCACCGCGGGCGGAAGCGCGATTGGTTCTCGGGCGTTTCCGTGGCCGTTGCCACGGCGGTGCTGCTTTTCGTGGGCAGCGCCATCGTTGCCATCGTTGCTGGCGGCATCGCCCATTTCGGGGAGGCTGTGACTTCAGCCGAGGTGCTGTTTTCGCTCAGGATGAGCGTGATAACGTCCAGCATATCCACGGTGCTGTGCCTGGTTTTGGCGCTGCCCACGGCGTACGCGCTGTCGCGAACGAGCATGCCGTTCAAGCGCGTGGCCGAGGTGCTCATGGAGCTCACGCTGTCGCTTCCCTATATCTTGCTGGGTTTCGCGCTGCTGCTCATATTCTCATCTCCGTTCGGCAAGGCGCTCAAAGAAGCCGGGTTCGCGGTGGTGTTCGAGCCAACGGGTATCGTATTCGCCCAGCTCATCGTTAATCTTCCGTTCGCCGTTCGCATGGTGCGCACCGCGTTCGCCGACGTGAGCTCGCGCATGGAGTTCGTGGCGAAGACGCTGGGCGCCTCGCCGGGCGACGTGTTCCGCACCATTATCTTGCCGCAGTGCCGCAACGCGCTTATCAGCACGTTCGTGCTCACGTGGGCACGCGGCATGGGCGAGTTCGGGGCCACCCTCATGCTGGTGGGGGTGACGCGCATGAAAACCGAGACACTACCCGGCAGCATTTACCTGAGCATATCGACCGGCAACAACGAAACCGCCATGGCCACGGCCATGATCATGCTCTTGCTGTCGGCGGCCACGCTGGTGGTGGCGAACGTGCTGAACTGCCCGGTGGGGGCATCGCGCGTAGGGCCGAGCAGAAGGACTTCGCAATGGCGCGCCAAGCGCGCCACGTGCTTGGGAGCCGACAGCGTCGAACGAGCCGGTGGCGCGGGCGTGGCAGAGAAGGAGGCGGATGGTGGCCGGAAGCGTTGAGATACGCGATTTGCGCGTGCAACGGGGATCCTTCGCGCTTCGGGTTCCTCTCCTGACCATCGAGCCGCGCGAGGTGTTCGCCATTCTGGGCTCCACCGGATCGGGCAAGACGGTGCTCATGGAGTCGATAGCCGGTGCGTTCCCGCTTGACGAGGGTTGCATCCTTTTGGACGGCAAGGATGTCGAGCTGTTGCCGGTGCAGCAGCGCCATCTGGGCATACTGTACCAGGATTACGCTCTGTTCCCCCACATGACGGTGCGCGAGAACATTGCGTACGGCCTGAAGATGAACGACTGTCCGGCGCGCGAGCGGGACAGTCGCGTGCAGGCTATGCTGTCGCTTTTCTCGATAGAGCATATTGCCGAGCGCTATCCCGGCATCATCAGCGGTGGCGAGTCGCAGCGCGCCGCGTTGGCGCGCGCATTGGTGCTGGAGCCGGAGATACTGTTGCTTGACGAGCCTTTTTCGGCGCTCGACCCGGCCACCAAGGAGCGCATGTACGCCACTTTGCGCGACGTGCATGCGCGGTTCGATTGCACCATCGTGTTCGTCACGCACGACTTCAACGAGGCGCGCACGCTGGCCGACCGCGTGGGCGTGGTGCTGGACGGCCGTTTGCGAACGGTGCGGAAGGCAAGCGAGCTGTTCGACCCCGAAGGTCTCGACGCCGACGTTCGATTCTTCCTAGGATTGCGGTAGGGGCTGCGTCGAACGCACCAATTCGCTTGTCTCGTAGGGCAAGGGCTCTGCCCTTGCCGTCGACCTGCGGAAACGTTGCCTGTTGAGCGGCAAGGTCAGAGCCCTTGCCCTCATATGACCGATGTCTTGTCAACAACGAGATCATGGCAAAAAGGCCCCCGGCCCGTCTGGCCGGACGGGCCGGGGGCCGCCGCTTTGCATCTTGCCGGATGTCAGACGCGTTTTCCTGCGTCAAGCACTGTGAACAGTCTCATATCCGCGTGTCGCCGCCCCGAGGACGGGGCTTGGTTGCCGCATTTAGATGCCTTCGGCTGGACGGTTTCCGCTTGTTGATCGGATCATGCGAGCCGATTCTACGATCGCACGCGGCCCTTGAGGGGGGCTGTGCATAGGGCAATCGCGGGTCGTCCGAGGCGCCATCGACAAACGAACAGGATGCAAAAGGCTCTATGGGAACGGCGCTGTCTTAGGCGGGCACCACCATTATGTAGTAGATCCACTCGCACAGCTCCCGCGCGACGGCCACCTTGGCCTTGTTGGCCGGGACCTTCCGCTCCCTCAGACGCTCCCTTCTCTTCTTGAGGCGGGAGGCGCACTTCTCCACCTTGGCGCGCACGGCTTCGGGGATGCGCCCGTCCTCCAGCTTCACCGCCTTCACGCGGTTGGAGTAGCATCCGGCCGCCTCCATGAGCAGGCGCCGCAGGTGCGAGTTGCCGGTTTTCGCGATAGGGCCCCGCGCCTCTTTGGCCCCGCTGGAGCTCTCGGAGGGGACGAGGCCGACGAACGAGGCGAAGGCCGAGCCTTTCGAGAATCGGTGGAAGTCGTAGACCTCGCACACGAGCGCGAACGCGGTGACCTTGCCGATGCCGTGGATGCACAAAAGCCGCTCCATGGCCTTGGACACGTCGGGCGAGCCGGCCGCCGCCCGTTCCATCTCGTCCTCGATCTCGCGCAAGCGCTCCTCGCAGCGCAGGGCGGCGTTGACCTTCGAGCGGAATGCGAACGTGTCCCCCTCGCAGGGGAACTCGTAGGCGGCCGACCACTCGTAGAACCTCTTGGTCCAGCGCTTCTTGGTGAGCGTGTAGGAGGTGCGGGTGAGCAGCAGGAACGAGGCGACCCGTTGCCGCGCCCGCTTGAGGTCGCGCGCCGCCTCGTCTCGCAGCCTCGAGAGGTGGCACAGGGACTCCTGCTCGGGCGTGGGGATGTAGACCGCCCTTACCGAGCCCGCCGCCGCCATGCGGGCGAGCCACTGGGCGTCGCGCTTGTCGTTTTTCTGCTTGTCGGTCCTTCGGGGGAGCTTGGAGGCGGCGGCCACCGTGCAGGGGACGCCCGCCTCGACGAGCGCGCGGGCGAGGCCGAAGCCGGTGGGCCCCGACTCGTAGACGCAATGCACGGGTTTGGCGAAGCCGCCCTTTTCAATCCAAGAGACGAGCTGGTCCGGATCGGCGGAAAGGGTGGCCTGGGTGATCTCGCCTGTCTTGGTATCCAGCGCGCAGACGGGGTTCTTCCTTGCATGCGTGTCGATGCCGACAATGGTAGAATACCTCATCGGAGCCTCCTTCTCTTTGTATGTGGTAATCGACTGCGCTTTCTTTGACGAAAACGATTGTCGCCTAACCCACGACCTACATAAAGGAGGCTCTACCGATTTTCATCGGTCATATCTTCTACGGGGACGGCCTCCTGCGGGCATGCTAGGCCCGCAGGAGGCTCTGCGCTCGTGTGCGGTTATTCCACGCCTACGATGACGTCGGTGGACTTGACCACGGCCAGCGCCTCGGCGCCCTCGGTCAGGCCCAGGTCCTCGATGGCCTCGTTGGTGATGGAGCCCATGATGCGGTTGCCATCGGCCAGCTCGAGGGCCACGTGGCCGTTCACGGCGCCCTTCTTCACGGACACGACCTTGCCGGCCAGCTGGTTGCGGGCGGACAGGCCCTTGATGCGCTCGGTGCCGGCGGCGAACATGACGTTGCTGGCCTTGATGACGGCCACGGCGTCCACGCCCTCTTTCAGGCCCAGGTCCTTGATGGCCTCCATGGTGATGTCGGCCTTGATGGTAGCGTCGCCCAGATCGATGGCGACAACGCCGTTGACGGCGCCGTCGGTGACGGACGAGACGGTGCCCTTGAGCTGGTTGCGTGCGGAGATCTTCATGATGCGCTCCTTCTTGGTTGGAGGAGGGCCGCCGACCTTTTCGGCGAACCCGTGGGTACGCTTGCCATTATGGATGGTTTCGCCAGGAAGGGAAGGTCTTGCGGCGAATCGCCCCCGGTTCGTTTCGTTTCGCCCCTTCTCGTCACATCTCGTACAATGAAACGGCGGGGCCGAGAGGCGTCGGGGCGGTTGCTTCGGCGAAAAACTACCGCTCCGAGAACATTTGCATGAGTTCCTTCTTGTTGTGCACGCCCAGCTTGTCGTAGGCGTTCTTGCTGTGGAACTTCACCGTGCGCTCGGTGATGAACAGCTCCTCGGCTATGCCTCCCAACGTCTGCCCGTCGATGATCATGGCCACGATCTCGCGCTCGCGCTCCGTCAACCCGTAGGGCTCCATCAGCTTCAGCTGGTGCGCGCGCAACGCCTCGCGGATATCCTCGAGCGAAAGCGGCTCGGGTTCCGCGGCGGACTCGGCCGCGCGCTGCTCGGCTCCCAGCTGCCTGATGCGCAGCACCATGTAGAGGATGGCCAGCACGGCCACGAAGGCGATGACGACCGTGGCCGTGCTGGTGAGGGTTTCGAACCCTATCCCCAGACTCTTGTTGATCCATGCGCCCAGGTACGGCACGTACAGGGTGCCGCTGCCCAGGATAAGCAGGGCGAAGCAGGGCACGAAGGGCAGGCGCGCATCGGCTATCTCGCGCGGGAACACGATCCAGCAGAGGATGACCAGGCAGTTCTTCGCGCTCAGCACCATGCCGAGCGCCGTGGTCATGGTGCCCGGCAGCTTCATGGAGAACAGCAGCAGCCCGCCGACGAGCAGGATGAGGGCGATGCCCGCCATGAGCTGCATGAGCAGCGCGGGGTTGCGGGGCTTGGCCGGTTCCGAGGAGCCGTCCGGCTCTGCAAGCTCGTCGGTCGGCGCCCCTTTCCGCCCCGCTTCGGCCTTCTTGGAAGGGAAGTACAGCAAGCCTCCCGCGCCGATAAGCAGCAGCCCCGCGACGGTGAGGGCCAGCATGCTGGTTGTGACGATGTTCGAATTCGTGAGATAGGGGTTCGCCGTCAGGCCGCTGAAGAGCGAGGCCGCGAACGTGCACAGGCACAGAACGACGATGAGCATCCACGGCAATCGGCGCAGCGCGTCGGGGTCGATCGGCTCGAATGTGAAGAACCCGTTGCTGGCCGTGTGGAGCGCGCGATCGGCCTCGTCTCCCACGGCCTCCGTCCCGTCTTTTCCCAGCGCGCGGAACAGGCAGATGCCGGAGCAGGCGGGAAGCGCTATCGCGGCCAAAGGCGTCATCTGGGAACTCAGAAGCGAGCACGCGAAGAGCAGGGCTGCCGAGCAGAGTCCCGCCGCGCACGCCAGAGGGATGAGGGCGCGATAGCTGAACAGGGTAAGCCGCTCGCCCCACGCCACGACGAGCAGGGCCCCGCAGCCCATCTGCAGGCAGAAGAACAGCAGCCGGACGCCCTCGCTTCCGGCGAACGCGTATCCGAACCCGCAGGCGCTCGCAACAAGGGAGGCCCCCAACAAGAACTTTCGTCCGGGCTCCACGGCCAACAGTCGGTTCAGAAGCCCGTGCAACAGCAACGTGATGGCGAACACGGCGCAGACCGCCGCGCTGCCGTTATGCACGGCGGCATCGCGCGCAAGGCACAGGTAGTCACTCGTTTGCAGCCAAGCGAGCAGACTCGAGAAGCCAAGAAATGTCACCAGGTTGTAAGGCATGGAGCCAGTATAGCGCCTGACGCCCATTGTTCGCCACTAACATTATTCTTTTACTCGAATAGTCAAAATACTGTCCCTAAAGTACAGGGCACGTTTTATACTCTCATGGCTATTATTCTTCCGTGGGTACGCATGGGGTGCTAGCCTCAAGGGGTCTCCACCCATGCACGAAAGGGAATGCCTGTGCCCAAGGACAGGTAAAAGTAATAGAAAGGAGTGCAAGGGATGAGTCATTCCAAGCAGAAGAGTCATTGCGGAGGGGGTGCGATGAAAAGAGAGATCGCGGTATCGACGTCTCGAATGCCGGCGTTGTTCCGAGCGTTCGTAGCGCTGGTGCTGTGCATGGGGCTCATGGTCCCGTCCACGCTGACGACCAACAAGGCGTACGCGGCGACCGACGCGACCTACGAGGGCGTCAAAGCCCAACTTCTTCCCGATTACAACCACGGGACGATCAGCGTATCGTCTGTCGATGCCCAGGATGATGTGATCGAGCTCGAAGTGGGCGAAACGGCCACGATCACCGTGGACCCGTACCAGCATGTGCAGTACAAGGGCTGCCGGATGTGGGACAAACCCTGTCCGAGCGGGTGCGAGGATATGGTACCCGGCGGCGGCGAGTGTTTTGTTCCGGGTCTCGGTTGCAAGTGTGACCAGACTCCTTCGCTTGAGACCGCCGATGTGACGGCGACGCCCGGCGACGGCTCCATTATCGCCGTTGGTTCGCCTGTTGCCGACGGCGATATCGCCGCGTCAGAGGCGGGGACGAAGAACAAGGCTTCCGTCACGGTTACGGCCGAGGCTCCCGGAGAGACGACGTTGAACGTGGGAGCCGACGGCCTGTACTTCTGGTATGGGGCAAGCAAGACGTACACGGTCAGGGTTGCCGAGCGTGACACGACGGCTCCCACCGTCAAGGCCGACCAGAAAATCCAGCTGCGCCAGGCCGGCGACACCGGCACCGCTCGTGTTTCGCTGGAGGGCGCGAGCCAAGAGTGGGCAGACAAGGTCGAGTCGGTGTCCGTCGAAGCCCTCAGCGGCGACGACGCGGGTTCCGTGAGCGCTCTGTCCGCCGAGCAGTACGCGGTGGATGCCAAGAACGGCCGCATCACTTTCAACCGCACCGAGGCAAACCCGGTCTTCTCCGTCGCGCCGGGCGAGGGTGACCCGATCGACGTTGCCGCATGGGGCAGCACCACGACCTATCCGCAGTCCAAGCAGTACAAGGTGACCGTCGAAGCCGACGGCTACGCCGATGTGGTAGGCGACGTGACGGTGTATACGGGCGCTGCCACCACTTTCTCTATCGTGGTGGACGAGGACGGTAGCGACGAGACGACCGACGACCGCACGGTCGTGAAGACCTACACCAAAGACGAGATCGAGCGGATGTCTACGTTCCAGAACGGCTCGTCGCAGTGTGGTATGACCGGTTTCCGCACGTTCTCCGCCAAGGGCGTCGCCCTGGCCGACCTCATCGCGAGCGCTGGCGTCGAAGTGAGCGACAAAGATGCGTTCAAGCTCGACACGACCGACGACTTCGGTCGCATGTGGAGCTACTCGCAGCTGTTCGGCGACCGCTACTTCCTGCAAAGCATCTACGACGACCCGGACATGAAGGCCGCTTATGCCGAGCTCGTCGCTTCCGACGACGAGGCGGGTGCAACCGTCGAGCTTCGCAAGCTGTTGGCGAGCAAGGCCGTGGAGGACAACTCCATCGCCAAGCCCATGATTTCGGCGAACTACGCCGAGACCATGATCTCGTCCGACCAAGTGGCTAGTGCGGTGCTTCCCACCGAGGACAACACGAAGATCAACGAGCTCGTTGGTGCCGAGAACCAGTATCGCTTCACCTACGGCATATCCCTGGTGCAGGAGGACTGCACGGTGTCGTTCGCGGGCGAGGGTGTCGACGTGGAGCCCCAGACGGTGAAGAGCCACCTGATGACCTCCACCGAGAACACCACCATCCGTTCGACCTACTGGAACAACGCGCTCGTTATCTACAAGAACGCAGCCGAGCCCGTCGAGCCCAGCACGGCGGCCGACAGGATCGCCAAGCCGGCCGACCCGGTGCGCGAGGGCTACGCCTTCGGCGGCTGGTACACCGACGAGGCCTGCACCGACGGCAACGAGTTCGACTTCGAGGCCAACGACGGCACGGTGGAAGCGTCCACCACGCTCTACGCCAAGTGGGTGCAGGACGGACTCGAAGGCCTGGAGAGCCCGCATGACTACCCGTCGAACTTCGATCAAACCTATACCTACACCATGGCTGACGCCGGCGAGTTCGGCATGGCTGTGACCTTCGACGCCAAGACCGCGACCGAGTCGAACTACGACTTCATCTACGTTTACGACGGCAATGACAACCTGCTCGGCACGTACTCGGGCACCGAGCTTGCCGGCAAGACGGTCTACGTGCCGCAGTCCGACACCGTCAAGATCCGTCTTACCTCCGACTCGTCGGGCAACAAGTGGGGCTTCAAGGTGACGGGCGTTCAAGCGCTCACCGAGAACAACATCGGGCTTGTTGGGGCCGTCGCCCCCATCTCGGCCCAGTTCATGACCGATGGGGCCGCAAAGCCCGAGCCTGTGGTCACCTATGGCGCCAAGACGCTGGTCAAGGGCGACGACTACACCGTGACCTACCAGGACAACACCGCGGTCGGTACGGCCAAGGTCGTCGTGACCGGTGCGGGCATCTACACCGGCTCCATCGACCGCGAGTTCCAAGTGGTCGACGCCGATCATCCGGCCGAAGGCGCCACCGTCAAGGCCGGCCAGAAGGTCCTGCTTCGCCAGGCCGGCGACACCGGCACGGCGCGCGTGTCCCTGGAGGGCGCGACCCCCGAGTGGGCCAACGCGGTCGAGTCCGTCACGGTGACCCCCGTCGTGGACGGCGTCAAGGGCGAGCCCCAGACGCTCTCCGACGGCCAGTACTCCGTGGACGCCGCCAGCGGCCGTGTGACCTTCACGCGCACCGCGGACGAACCGGTGTTCTTCATCGCCGCCGGCGAGGGCGAGCCGATCGACATCGCGGGCATGCGCGGCACGACCACCTATCCGCAGTCCAAGGTCTACGAGGTTTCCGTCAAGGCCGCCGGCTACGCTGACGCGGCCGGCGAGGTGTCGTTCTACACCGGCACCTCTGAGAAGTTCTCCATCATCGTGGACGAGGACGGCAACCCCGACACCACCGGCGACCAGACGGTTGCCGGGTCCTGGACCGCCGACGAACTCAAGGACCTCGGCGGCTTCGGCTTCCAGAACGGCTCGTCGCAGTGCGGCATGACCGGCTTCCGCACGTTCTCCGGCAACGGCGTCTCGCTGGCGGACCTGCTCGAGGAGTGCGGCGTCACGGTGTCCGAGAGCGACGCCTTCCTGCTGGACACGTCCGACCACTACGGCAACAACTTCACCTACGACAGCCTGTTCGGCGCCCAGCGCTACTTCCTGGCGGGCATCTACGACGACGACTTCAAGGCGAAGTACGCCGAGCTCGTCACCTCCGACGACGAGGCCGGCGCCACCGTCGAGCTGCGCCGCCTGCTGGCGGCCAAGGCCCTGGAGGACGGCTCCACCGTCGAGCCGATGGTGTCCACCGGCTACGCCGAGACCATGATCTCGTCCGACCAGGTGGCCGACGCGGTGCTGCCGACCGAGGAGAACACGGCCATCAACCCTCTGGTGTCCCTGGAGAACCAGTTCCGCTTCATCTACGGCATCAAGCTCGCCCAGGACGACTGCACGGTCACGTTCGCGACCGGCGACGGCTCGGCGGTCGAGCCCCAGACGGTGAAGAGCCACCTGATGACCTCCACCGAGAACACCACCATCAAGTCCAGCTACTGGGCCAACGCCCTGTACGTCTACCGCGGCAAGGGCGCGCCCGTCGAGCCCAGCACGGCGGCCGACAGAATCGCCAAGCCGGCCGACCCGGTGCGCGAGGGCTACGCCTTCGGCGGCTGGTACACCGACGAGGCCTGCACCGACGGCAACGAGTTCGACTTCGAGGCCAACGACGGCACGGTGGACGCGAGCACCACGCTCTACGCCAAGTGGGTCGAAGCCGAGCCGGTCGAGGATATCGACCTCGGCATGACGTTCCCCGCCGATCCCGGCACGGTATCGACCGACATGGGTCGCAACCCGGCTGGCAAGGTGAATTTCAGCCTGAAGCCGTCCGACGACGCTTTCGCTGCCTACCAGGCGGCGCATGCCGACGCGACGAAGAAGGACATGCTGCAGGCATGGATCGACGGCATCACGTCCGTGACCATCGACGGGGTTAAGCTCGAGGGCAAAGCCTTCAGCGAGTGGAAAAACGAGCTGACCAACGCCGCCGATGACGCGGGCAAGCTCAAGTACTACGAGATTACGGCCGGCACTTCGTCGGCATCGGTGGCGCTACCCGTCGCGCTCTTCGACACCACGTCGAGCGAGACCGACACCAAGACGCTCGCCGTGGAGTCCACGGGCTTCGCGGCCGTGTCGGGCGACGTGACGTATCGCAACATCGGTGCGGAGGACCTCGTCGTGCGCGTGCTCGACGAGAACGGCGCCGTCCAGTCCACGAAGGTGCTCACTCAGGACCAGTTGAAGAGCCTGAACGTGCAGAAGCGCTACAACACCAGCGCCAACTGCGGCATGGCGGGCCTGCGCTCCTATACGAGCGAGGGCGTGCTGCTGACCGACGTGCTTGACGCGGCCGGTGTCGAGTTCGGTCCCGGTATGACGCTCAAGCTGCGCGTGAACGACCAGCTTGATGCGAACGGCGATGCGTCGACCGCCGAGGACGGCTATATCGGCAACGCCCAGTTCTCGTACGACTACCTGTTCGGCCAGCCGCGCTACTATTATCCAGCCGGGTGGGACGACGCCACGACGTATCCCGAACTGGGAGGCAAGACCATCTACAGCTTCCTTTCCCAGGACATGCGCGCCTGGAAGGGCGACGACGAGCAGTCCAAGACGCTTGCCAAGCTCATAGGTGCAACCAAGGAGGAAGTGCAGCCGATTCTCGCTTGGTCGTGGAACGAAGGCGTTGTGGCTTGGGACGGCGCGAACCCGTCTGCGGTCAACGGCTACAACGGCTACACGGATCAGGAAACGTATCGCTTCCTCTTCGGCATGAAGGCGGCCGATGACGGTTCCATCACCGACGACAACACCACGTTCTCCAACACGTACGCCGTGTTCGGCATGGACGTCGTGGCCGGTGAAGTCGACGAGCCCGGAACGTACGGCATCACCTACAACCTCGACGGAGGCGTGAACGCGACCTCCAACCCGGCCACGTACACGGTTGGCACGGCCGTGCAGCTGGCGGCTCCGACCAAGGACGGCTACACGTTCGACGGTTGGTACACCGATGCGTCGTTCTCCAATCGGGTGACCGAGATAGCCGCAGGCGTGTCCGGCGATGTCACGCTTTACGCGAAGTGGGTCAAGAACGCCGATCCGACTCCCGAGCAGCCTGCTACCGGCACCAAGACCGATCCGGCGACGGGCGTTGCGGCGAGCGGCTCCGTGCTCGCTCCTGGCGGCAGCGCCGCCGACGGCAGCTTGAAGGTGTCGGAGATGCTGTCCTCGAGCGACCGCTTCCAGGAGTTGAAGTCGAAGTACGCACCGGCGAACAACCTGCTGTTCAAGGTGTTCGACGTGTCCCTGCAGAACCTGAACGGCGTTGAGATCACCGACTTGGGCGCCGACGGGCTCACGCTCACGTTCCCTGTAGGGGCCGAATACAACGGCAAGCCGGGCACGATCATCCATCTGCACAAGAACGCAGACGGCACGGTGTCCGAGCAGCGCAGCGCCGACGGCCAGAAGGTGGTCGACGGCAAGCTGTCCATCTCGGGCGTCAAGAACTTCTCCGAGTTCGTGGTGATGGTGAACGACAGCATCGCGACCGCAGGAGGAAACGCGTCCGGTACGACGTTGACGAAGACGGGCGACAGCCTGCCGATAGTGCCCATCGCCTGCTTCGGTGGAGCGGCCGCGCTGCTGTTGGCGCTGGCCGTGCTCGCCCGCCGTCGCGACGGCATGGACGAGAGGGGCTAGCTCCTTCGCCGGGTTTTGGCGAAAGGCGGCATGGAGGTTGTCTCGGAGGGCGGGACGCGGCCAGCGTTTCGCCCTCCCGGGGCGCATCGAGGGCCTGCGCGGTGTCTCGCGCGGGCAAGGCGAAGAAAGCTTAGGGGGATTCACGTGGTTTCGAAAACAGCCGTCAGAAGGGCTCGTCCCGACGCACGCGCATCGGCGCTTGGAATAGGGTTGGCGATCATGCTGGCGCTCGCGATGCTTCCGGCGCAGGCGTTCGCCTACTACAACCGGGGCAGCGTGTCGGTTGCTTTGGGAACCACGGCCATCGAGGTGCAGGCGGGGGCCACGGCGAGCGCGACCGTGTCCATCACGCCGTCGTCGGACGATCAGACCGAGGGGTGCGGCATGCCCAAGTGCCCGCAGGGGTGCGCCGAATCCTGCGCCGACGAGAACGGGCAGTGCCGTTGCTCCGGCCCCGACTACAAAACGTACTATCCCACGGCCGTGGCGTCGTCCAGCAACGCGAGCGTGGCCGTGGCCACCTACAGCGGAGGCGCGCTCACCGTGTACGGCAAGTCCGAAGGAGAGGCCGTCATCACCGTACGGGCCTCGCTGCGCCAGTTCACCGATGCCGAGGCTGCGCTCAAGGTGACGGTGTCGGGCACGGCTGTCGGTGCCCAAACGAGTTCGACGGCCTTCGTCGATGTGCCCGAAACGGCCACGGCAGACCAGGAGGACAAAGCCGCCTTCGTGGAGAAAACTGTCATGGGCCGTCCCGTGCACAACGTGCGCATCGTCGACGGGTGCGACGCGGCCGGCCGCCTTGCGGAGATGGCCGGCGTCGACGGCGACGTGACGTTTTGGGAAGGCGACACGTACTACCATCCGAACTACTCGCTCACGTTCAACGGCACCACCTACGTTGCGTCCGCCGTGCAGCCCTTCGATGTGAGCCTTGCGGTGTCGACCGAGGCTGCGGGCGTGCTGAACCAGCCGCTTTCCGGCGTGCAGAACTTCGTGGCGGTCGATTTCGCCTGCAAGGGCGCGCTGCCCGCTCCCGCAACCGTGTACGCCCTGGCCGGAACCGCGCTCTCCGACGACGACGCCGTGGCGTTGTTCTCGTACGACAGCGCGGCGAAGGCGTTCGTGAAAGAAGACGCGCCCGCCGCCATGGTGGGCGGCTACGCCACGTTCACGGTGCAGGAAGGCAAGACCTACGTGGTTTCGTCGCGCGACCTGACGACGGAGGCCAAGGCCATCGTCATGGGCGGTTCGACCTCCGCCCAGCAGGGCGGCAGCTGCTGCGATCCCACGCCGGCCGCAGCGGCCACGACCGACGGCGCGTCGTGCTGCGACACGCCGAGCACCGCCATGGCCCCGATGGTTCCCCTTGCCATCGGCGTCATCGTGGTGGCGGCCGCGGCGGCCATCGTCGTGATCATCATGACCCAGCGCAAGGGCAAGGGCGCGGTGGAAGCTCCTGCTTCCCCGGCGGCCGACGCGAACGAGGAAGAAGGTCGTTAACAATGAACGGCATGAAACACCAGCGCGCGAATGCGCAGAGGGAAGGCGCGACGAAGTCGTATCGTGCCTGGACCGCCCCGGCGGCCATGTTGGCGGCTGCTTTGGCTCTCGCGCTTGCAGCCTGCCTCGTTCCCACTACGAAGGCGGCTGCCTACTACAACTTCGGTACGGTGGGGGTGTACCCCGGCGGATCGTATCTGAGCGTGCAGGCTGGGCAGTCCACCAGCACCAGCATCAGCGTCGATCCGTCGTCGAGCGACCAGACGCTCGGCTGTGGCATGGCTAAGTGCCCGCAGGTTTGCACGAGCGAGGGAGCCACCGAGGCAGGATACACGTGCTTCGACGTGAACGGACAGTGCACGTGTGCCGGCACCTCGTATTCCACGTACTATCCCGAGGTGTACGCCTCGTCCAGCAACAGCGGCGTGGCAACCGCGTACGTGAGCGGCGGCACGTTGGTCGTCACGGGGAACTCGGCGGGATCCGCCACCATCACGGTGACGGCGTCGCTGCGTCAGTGGACGACGAACTCGGCTTCCATTCAGGTTGACGTGGTCGCACCGCCCACGTCGGGCGGGTCGACTTCGAGCGGCGGAGGCGGCGAGTCCCCGAGCTCGGAGGCTCCGGCCACGTCCCTTCCCGCAGCCAGCACGCCGTCGGCGGCGGGCGTACCTCAGGAGGCGACGGCCACCGAGTCCAAGGACGATGCGCTGAACGAAACCGTCATAGAGACGGTGGCCGGCAAGGTCATCGTGGTGGAGAAGAACAGCTTCCTCGAAACGCGCGTGCAATTCGAGAAGATCATCGGCACGAAAGACCAGGTCGTTTTCTGGTCCGGCTCCTCGTCCGATCGCCCCGACTACTCGTGGACGTTCGTGGGGGAAGACGTGTCCGCCGACAGCCCCTTTTTGGACTTCGATCCCACCATCACGGTGTCGAAGCTGGGCACCGGCAACGTGTCCAACATCATGAAGCAGGCCAAAGACGGTTTGGTTATGGAGTTCGCCCACGAGGGCGACCTCCCTGGCGAGGCGTCCGTCTACGTCAAGGTGGGCGACGCGTTCGCCGACGGTACCGAGTTGGGTTTGTTCTGCTTCGATGACAAGAGCAAGCGTTTCGAGCGCGTGCAGGATGGTCTGAAGGTCCAGGACGGCTATGTGTCGTTCAAGACCAACCACTGCTCCACCTGGGCGTTCTCCACCGACGATCTGGCGAGCTACGAAGTGGAGGAGACGAACACGCCCGGCGCCGTCTCCGTGAACAAGCAAGACAACATCGCCGACGAGGGCTCGAACGGTTGGATCGTGCCGGTGGCCGTGGGCATCGTCGTCGTCGCGGCGGCGGTCGTCGTCGTCGTCGTGCTCGTGCGGCGCCGCAAGCGCGCCGACAACGAGGCGGCCGAGATGCCGTCGGTTGCCAAGGACGAGCCCGATGACGCCCGCTAGCGGGCGTGCAGCCGCCGCATGCGCGGCGGCTGCACGCCTTTGCCAAACGCTGCTCATAGCCTTGCTCGTCGCCTGCGCCGTCTCGACTCCGTCGCCCGCGTTCGCGGCGATGGGCGGCATGGGCGGTTCCGGCTCGTTTGAGGGCATGTCCTCGGACGGCGCCGTCGCGCAAAGCGCGAACGACGACCCGAACGCGGAGCAGCTCGGCCTCATGCCGAAGCTCTTCCGCCTCACCGGCGAGAGCCGCGCGTCCCAGGGCGAGGGCAGCCTGCCCGTCGAGGGCGTGGGTGCCGTCTTCCCGAACCTGCTGTCTGTGAACACCACGCCCGCGTCCATCAACACGGGTATCGAGTGCCACATGGACGAGGTGTGCGGCTTCGACCCCTGCACCTGCGGCAAGCCCGACGCGTGGGGCCACTGCGCGTGCGGCGGCTTCCGCGAGACCGCCCCCACCGTGACCATATCCACGAGCGACGCCAACGTGGCGCAGATCGTGCAGGCGTTCGGCCAGACGTGGATCCTGCCCGTCGGGCCCGGCACGGCCACGGTGCAGATCACGGCCGACCTCGTGCACTACCGAAGCGCCAGCTACGCGTTCGACGTGGAGGTGGCGCCGTTCGGCGCGGTGGACGCCCTGCTCATCGCGGCGGCGTTCCTGTTGGCGGTGGGCGTTCTGGTGGGCCTGTTCTTCCTCGTGCGGCTCATCGTGCGCCTCGTGCGACGCAAGCTGGCCGAGCGCCGCGCCTGGAAGGCGCGCGGCGACGAGCTGAAGGAGGAGTTCCCTTTGACGTGGCGCGCCAAGCTCCAGTCCGAGAAATACGCGAAGTCCCCTCGCGGCCGGCGTCGGCGCGCGGGGCATCGCCGTCCGTTCGCGCACGACTTCCTGTTCTCGCTGCGCCAGGCGGCCCCGGTGCTCGTGGCCGCGCTCGCGCTGTTCGCCGTGCTCGTGCCGGTGTCCACCTCGGTGGTGAACGACATATCCGTGTTCAACGTGAACTACACGCACGAGCAGTTGAAGTTCCAGTTCTACGCGCAGGAGCTCGCGCCCGTCGTCAACGCGGCGTGCGTGCTGTTTGGCGCCGTGCTGGCCGTGGTGCTGTTCCGCTTCCTGCTGGTGAAACGCGCCACCACGGCGTTCTTCTCGGTGGGCTTGTCGCGCGTGAAGCTGTTCTTCTCGCGCTACCTGGCCGGCGCCGTGTGCATCGTGGTCGGCATCGCCGTGCCGTTCGCCGTGTCGCTGTTGCTGAACCATCTGGCGCTCGGGCTCTACGACGGCGAGGTCCACGAGTTCTTCTATGTCACCTGCGGTTATATCACGGTGGCGCTCGCGGCGTTCGCGCTCGCGGGCATCGCCGTCATCTGCGCCGGCACGCTGTTCGAGACGTGCACGTTCGGCGTGGCGCTGCTGGCCAGCGTCAGCGTGGTGCTGTGGGGCGTGGGCGTGCTGGCCGACTACCTGCTGGTGGGCAACGCCTCGGGGGCGGCGCTCTACGGCCAGGCGGTGCAGGTCGAGCCGTCGTTTTTGTCCCAGCTGTCGTATCTGAACCCGCTGCTGTTCTTCTCCGACGCGGGCGGTTCGCACCAGTTCTTCATGGCGCTGCATCCCGTGTACTATCCCGTGTTCGGATCGTGGTCGCTCATCATCGGCTGGTTCGCGGCGTACCTGGCGCTCTCGGCGCTGGGGCTGGCGGCGTTCTGCCGCCGTCGCGGCGAGCAGGCCGAGATGGCGGGCAAGGCTCCCGTGTTCTCGCTCTTCTCCGTGGCCGTGCTGGGCCTGGCCGCCTTCGCCGCCGCCGTGGCCCTGCTGGGCTCGGTGGACGTGGCGGTGGCGCTCGTGGTGGGCGCGGCGCTGTTCGTGCTCGTGTCCCTCGTGCTGCTGTTCGGCCCCCTGCGCGGTCGCACTGCGCGCCGCACGACGCTCGCGTGCGTGGGCGGCGAGCTCGCAGCCATGGCGGCCGTTGTGACGGTGGTGGCCGGCGGGGCTTTCGGGTACGCGGGCTTCGTCCCCGCCGCCGAGGACGTGGAGAGCGTGGAAGTGTCCTACAACGGCTCGCCCAGCTATCTCACGCAAGGCTTCTCGGGCGTGGCCAGCGGCTCGTCCTACTACTACACGTCGTACCGCAGCTACGGCCAGGAGTCGTCCGTCGACATCGTGCGCTCGCTGCACGGCCAGCTCATCGACTCGGCGCGCGCGGCGCGCGAGACGAACTACGAGGACTTCCAAAGCTCGGTCGTGCCCTACGACGTGGTGCTGCGCTACCGCATGAAGGACGGCGGGGACGTGGTGCGCTACTACAACCAGGCCACGGTGGGCGAGCTTTCCGCCCTGCTGGCCCTGGACAACAACGCGCACACCCACGAGCTGGAGAACGCCGTGGTCACGGGCGATACGAGCGGCTTGTCCGACGAGGAGCGCGAGGCGCTGTCGAAGTCGCCCTCGTACAACGCCTATCGCGCTGGCTACGTCTACCTGGGCGACGGCGCGCTCAACCGCATCATGCAGGTGGAGTGCACCGACGAGGAGCGTGCCCAGCTCGTTGCCGCCTTGGCGCACGATTTGGCGAACACGAATGCGAACGAGCGCTACCTGCCGTCCAAGCCGGCCCGCGCCGCGCTCATGTTCACGCTGTCGCCCGAGCTGGACGTGGCCTCGTTCGGCTATTCGTTCAGCAACGCCGTCACCTACGTCACGGACGACTGGACCGAGACCATGGCGTGGCTCGAGGGCAAGGGCCTCATCGACGCGTTGGGCGGGCAGCTGGACTCCAAGGTCATCGAGCAGCTCACGTTCCAGCTCGACGACCCCTACGCGTCCATCAACAAGGTCACGCAGCCGGTGAGCCGCTACTTCATGGCCTACCGCAGCGAAACGGCCGGCCAGTACTGGATCACGCAGGACTACGGCGCCCTCAAGGTGGTCGACGAGCAGAGCAAGATCGCCGAGATCGTGCCGAACCTGCGCATGGGCTGCTACATGACGGGCGGCTACCTGGTGCAGGCGAAGCTGCGCGGCATCGAGGCGTACGTGTACTTCTACCTGCCGGCGGAGCTCGCGCCGTCGTATCTGTAAGGGGGCGCCCATGATAGAGGTGGCGAACATATCGAAGCGCTTCGGGGCCTTCACGGCGCTCGAGGACATCACGCTCACCGTGGCCGACGGCATGGTGTACGGCTTGGTGGGCTACAACGGGGCGGGCAAGACCACGCTGCTGAAGATCATCGCCGGCGTGTACAAGCCCGACGCCGGCGAGGTGCATATCGACGGCGTGCCCATGCACAGCGACCGGGTGAGCCACGACTCGCTGTTCATCGTGGCCGACGAGCCGTACTTCCTGCCCCAGGCCACGCCCGAGACCATGCGCTCGTTCTACCGCGGCTACTACCCGCACTGGTCCGACGACGTCTACGAGCGCATGCTGGCCCTGTTCGGCCTGGACCCCTTGGCGAAGGTCACGGGCTTCTCGAAGGGCATGCAGCGCCAGCTGGGCATTCTGCTGGGTTTCGCCACGGGCGTGAAGACCATGCTTTTGGACGAGAGCTTCGACGGGCTGGACCTGGGGAAGCGCAACCTGCTGAAGCGGTTGCTGAAGACGTACGCGCACGAGCGCGGGGCCTCGGTCATCCTGTCGTCGCACAACCTGCGCGAGCTGGAGGACGCGGCCGACCATCTGGGCATGATAAAGGGATGCCGGTTGACGTTCGACGGCAGCGTGGCGGACGTGCACGAGCAGTATCCGGGGTCGTCTTTAGAGGAGATATTCCTGTCCGAGGGCGGGAATAGGGTTGAGGAAATCGATGGCATTTTCGCTTGAAAATCGGGTGGTGGCCGCAGGGGTCTGGGACTCGGGGGCACGGCGCTCGGGCAGTCCTGGCTCGCACGAACAGCCCGCAGGGCTGTTCGGCTCGTGCGGAATCTCGCGGCGCGCCCCCGAGTCCCAGACCCCTGCGGGGGGCCCGCTTTGTCGGCTGGGTGAGGGGAGAATACAGCGGAGCGCCTTCGGCGCTTGTTTTGGAAGGATGTTCCGTCCTGCACTGGGCCAAGGTTCTGCGGCCCGTCATCCCGCACGGAGCCGAAGCGCCACCCCCTGTCATCCTGAGCGGAGCGCGTCAGCGCGGAGTCGAAGGATCCCGCGCGGTGCCAACTGCGACGCTCCCGAGCAAAACCAAAGCGCCGCCCCCTGTCGTTTCGGGGAAAGCAAAAACGCCATCCCCTGTCCTCCCAAGGGAAGCCGCAGCTCCACCCTTTGTCATCCTGAGCGGAGCGCGTCGGCGCGGAGTCGAAGGATCCCGCGCGGCGTCAGCCATGGCGTTTCCTCAGGGGGCCGCCACGGTTGCGCAGCCCTCGCGGGCGGTTTCGCGGCCTGGCGCCTCTTCTTCCTCGCTCTCGTCTTGGCGTTCGCGACCTGCTTGGCGTTCGCCTCGCCGGCTTTCGCGCTTTCCTCCACGGCGGATCGCGTTGTGGAGCCGGTCGAGGTGCTGCGGGTCAGTGCCGGGGCGTTCGGCTCGGAGTCGGCGGCGGTCGTCGCCGACAGGGCGGGGGAGCTGGCGTTGCCGCGGTTTTGCCCGACGGCGCTTTCGGCGGAGTGCGACCCCGCGTCCATCGAGGCGGGCGTCGATTGCGGCATGGATTGGATGTGCGGCATCGAACCTTGCCTGTGCGGCTCGGCAGACGCGTGGGGCGGGTGCTCGTGCAACGGGCTGGAGACGACGTCGCCCACCGTGTCTTACGCATCGTCCGACGAGGGCGTCGTGCGGGTGGAGGAGGCGGCGGGGCGGGTGTGGCTCGTGCCCGTCGCGCCCGGCACCGCCACCGTCACCTGCACGGCTTCGCTCAAGCACTTCGCCGATACCGAAGCGCGCCTTGCGGTGACCGTGGGCGGTCCGACGCTCGCCGACGGCGTGCTCGCGGGCCTGTGCTTGCTGACGATCGCGCTGATCGCGGCGTGCGTGCTGCTCGTCCATCGCGCGATGAAGCGGAGGAGGCGCCATGCGAGCCTTTCGTAGGGGCGATCTCCTGATCGCCCGTTCGCGCGCAGCGCGAAAAGCAACTTCTGCCGGGTTTGCCGGCTTCGCCGGAACGGGCGATCGGGAGATCGCCCTTACAGGTTCAAGGGGGTTGGGGGAATGGTGATGAAAAGCGTTGTGAAGACGGCTTGCGCGGCCGTTGCGCTCGCGCTTTGCGCGCTCGCGCTCGTCGGCTGCGCGCAGGCGAAGGTGGCGGACGATTCGCCGCGCGTCGCCGACGTGCGGCTCTCCAGCACGAGCGCCATGACGGAGCCTTCGCAGGACGTGGAGGTCAAGCTCGTGTTCGACCAACCCGTGTCCGTGGCGGCCGACGCGGCCGACGACTTCGAGGTGCTGCTCAACGGCAGCCCGCTCGACGGCGGCGCCGTGGCGCTCGACGTGCGCGGCTCGGCCGACGGCGTCACGTTCGTGCTGCATCCCGCGTCCGGCGCCAGCACGGCCGGGGGCAAGGGCACGTTCTTCGCGCTGTACCAAAGCGGTTTCTCCGTGGCGGCCAAGCGGGCCGACGGCGCGTTGCCGTCCGTCACGGCGGCGTCCGGGTCGTGCGCCGTGCTCGACGCGCCGGTGACGGGCACGCTGCCCAGCGGCTTGGCCATCGAGGTCATCGACGCCCGCGTCGGCTCGGCGCAGGACAACCTGCCGGCCCAGACCTCCTTCAAGGTGACGTCCTCGGCGCTCGTGCGCGCCATCACCTGGTTCTCGCCCGACGGAGGCGCGACGAAGCTGCTCAAGCACAACCACACGTTCGCCGACGCCGACGCGCAGGACTGCGCGGCCGACTTGGCGAAGGTGGTGGGCGAGACGACCGGGCTCGGCATCGTGGCCAAGGCTTCGGGCGACACGGTCACGCTCACGGCCACGGCGGTAAGCGACGGGCAGACCATCGACCCCGTGGTCGTGGAAGGCGTGGGCGTGGAAGGCGGGACGTACGACGCTTCCCAGGGCACGGGGGAGGGGGCCTGATGGCCGCCGAGCCGCTGGCCGCCGCAGCCGCGGTCGACGAGCTTCCGGCCGCGCGCTCCGCCGCGCCCGCTTGCGGCTCCACCGAAAACCCCGTCCGCGCCGCTTCCGATCACACGTCGGGAACCGCTCCCGCGAAGGCGTCCGGGCGCGCCCTCAGCGCCGCCGACGGCACGCCCGCCGCGCGCCGTCGCAAGGCGCTCGTGCTGATCGCGCTCGCCGCGCTCGTGGTCGCGAGCTTTCTGTTCTCGCTCACGCTCGGGCGCTACGACATGGACTTCGGGCAGGTGCTCGCCTTGTTCGCCGCCCCGTTTTCGGGCGCGGCCGAAGCGACGGACGCCAACGTGTTCTTCACCATCCGGCTGCCCCGCGTGCTGGCGGCGCTCGTGGTGGGGGCCGCCCTATCGGGGGCGGGCTGCGCGTTCCAGGGCATCTTCAAGAACCCCATGGTGTCGCCCGATTTGCTGGGCGCGTCGGCGGGCGCCTGCTTCGGCGCCGCGCTCGGCATCCTGCTGTCGTTCGGGAGCTTGGGGGTGGAGATCGCCGCGTTCGTAGCCGGCGTGGCGGCCGTGCTCGTAAGCTACGGGCTTTCCAGCGTCATCGGGCGGCGCATGAGCGGCGTGCTCGTGCTCGTGCTGTCGGGCCTGGTGGTGGGCAACCTCTTCCAGGCGTTCACCTCGGCCGTGAAGTTCTTGGCCGATCCGAACTCTCAGCTGCCCGAGATCACGTTCTGGCTCATGGGCGGCCTGTCGTCCGTGCGCGAAGGCGACCTCGCAGGTCTTCTGGCCGCGTTCGCGGTGGGAGCGGTGGGCATCATGGTGCTGCGCTGGAGGCTGAACGTCATGGCCCTCGGCGACGAGGAGGCGCTCTCGCTCGGCGTGAACGTGAAGCGCACGCGCCTGGCCGTCATCGCCTGCGCCACGCTGCTCACCTCGGCCTCGGTGGCCGTGGCGGGCATGGTGGGCTGGGTGGGCCTCATCGTGCCGCATCTGGCGCGCTTTTTGGTGGGTTCGGACCATCGCGCGCTCGTGCCGGCGTCCATGCTGCTCGGCGGCGCGTTCCTCATGCTGGTGGACGACGTGTGCCGCAGCATCTACACCACCGAGATACCGCTGTCCATCCTCACGGCCATCCTGGGCGCGCCGTTGTTCGTGTACCTGATCTGCCGGCAGAGGAAATCGCTGTGAGCGCCCGCGAAACGGCGCCGGCCGTGTCCGAACGCATCGAGGCCCGCGCCCTTGCCCTCGAAGTCAGCCATCTGGCCTGCGGCTACGGCGGCGATCCCGTGCTCGACGACGTGTCGTTCTCGCTCGCGTGCGGCCGGGCGCTCGTGCTGCTGGGCCCCAACGGCGTGGGCAAGACCACGCTGTTCAAAACCGTTCTGGGCTTCTTGCCGCGCCTTGCCGGCGACGTGCGCATCGAAGGCGAGGACGTGCGCGGCTGGACGCGCAAGCGCTACGCGCGCTCGGTCGCCTACGTGCCGCAGACGCACGATTCCGCGTTCGGCTTCACCGTGCGCGAGATGGTGCTCATGGGCCGCACGCCCTCGCTCGACGGCTTCGCCGGCCCCGGCCGCGAAGACGAGCGCATCGCCGACGCGGCCATCGACGAGCTGGGCCTGGCCGCGCTGGCCGACCGCGACTGCACCACGCTCTCGGGCGGCGAGCGCCAGATGGTGCTCATCGCCCGGGCGCTCGCCCAAGAGCCGCGCCTGCTGGTCATGGACGAGCCCTGCGCGAACCTCGATCTGGGCAACCAGGTCATCGTGCTCAAGCGCATCCTCGCGCTCGTGGAGCGGGGGCTCGCCGTGGTCATCACGTCCCACGATCCGAACCATGCGTTTTTGCTGGGCAGCGACGTGGTGTGCGTGGGGCGGAGTTCGGGCGTCACGGCGGGCGCGGCGCGCGACGTGCTCACGGCCGAGGCGCTGGGCGCGCTGTACGGCATCGAGGTGGGCGTGGGCGAAGTGCGGGGTTCCGGAGGGAAGAGGGGCGTGGCCTGCACGCCGTTTTTGGAGAGCGAGAGGATCGTCCCATGAAAAACAAGCAACGCGATAACTGCTACGCCGACCGTGTCCGCGGAAACACCCGAGGGAAGGGGCGCGAGCGCGCCCTGCCTATCAAGGCCGCGCCTTCGTGCGACGGCGGGCTTGAGGGCGCTTCCGCATGCTTGTCCGCCGCGCGTCCGTCCCGCGCGCCGCGCGCCTTCACGCGCCGGAGCTTCCTCGGCTTGGCGGCCGTCGCGGCGGCGAGCGCGTGCGCGGGCGGCCTGCTCGACGGATGCGCCGGTGCCGGTTTCGCGCAGGGCAACCTGCGCAACGTCGCCGACATGGGCGGGCGCAGCGTCATGGTGCCCGAGCAGATCGATCGCGTGTTCTGCACGAACCCCATCGGCACGGTCGATTTGTTCGCCCTCGCGCCCGAGAAGCTGGCGGGTTGGAACTTCCGGCCGGCCGGCGACAACAAGAAGTACATCCCCGACGAGTACTTCGCCCTGCCGTCGCTGGGCGTGTGGATGGGCGCGGGCTCGGTGCCCAACGCCGAGGAGATCGCCGCCCAGGATCCCGACGTGCTGCTGTGCTACTGGACGGCGGACGAGGTGGGCGGCGGCATGGCCGACGACATCCGTGACGAGACGGGCCTGCCCGTGGTGCTTGTGGACTACGACGTGCGCAGCGCCCCCGAGATGTTCCGCTACGTGGGCGGCCTCGTCGGCTGCGAGGAGCGGGGCGAGGAGCTGGCCGCCTTCTGCGAGCGGAAGCTCGCGCGCATCGAGCGCATCGCCGCCAGCATTCCGGAATCGGAGCGCAAGTCCGTGTTCTTGGCCCAGGGCAACGACGGCCTCACCACCGATCCGGTGGGCAGCATGCACGCCACCGACGCGCTCGAGCTCATCAAGACGGGCAACGTGGCCGATATGCCCGGCACCGAGGGCAAGGGCATGGGCATGCCCAGCGTGAACCTGGAGCAGATCATCACCTGGAACCCCGACGCCGTGCTCGTGGCCGAGTTCAACATGAGCGACTCGGAGAGTTCCGACATCTACGGCGCCATCCAGCAGGACGCGCACTGGAACAACGTGCCGTGCGTGAGGGCGGGCGAGATATACCGCATCCCCCAGTCGCCGTTCTCGTGGTTCGGCCGTCCCCCTTCGGCCGCACGCGTGCTCGGCTGCCTTTGGGTGCTGAAGGTGCTCTACCCCCAGTACGCCTCCGACATCAACATGCGCGACGAGACCGTCGAGTTCTACCGCACGTTCTACCGCTACGACGGTTTCGACGAGTACACGCTCGACCAGCTTCTGGGGGCCGCCGGCATCGACAGCGTCACCGGGGAGAAGCGCTAGACGGCCCGCCGCTCCCTCTCGGCCTCGATGCGCTCGGCGAGCCATACTTTTATAACGGCTTGCCGGTTGATAGAGAGGCGAGCCGCCTCTTCGTCGAGTGCGTCTATCATCCATAGGGGCATGTCCACGTTCACTTTGCGCGTGTCCCTATTCGGACGGGTTGCTCGGTCGAAGTCGAAAACGTCGGACATGTCTTCACCGGCGTCGAATCTTTCGACAAGATTGTCGGCGTTCGTTTCAGGCGTCGCCATATCGCTTTGCCTCCTTTTCGCTGGCGCGACGAGCCGATATGATACGGATCGCGTCGCCCCGCTCGGTTGCGACGGCCGCTAGGCACCGACCGTCCACCATGCCGAGGGCCATGAATCGTTTCTCCCCCTTCTTCTTGGCGGGAATCCTCAAGTAGTCGGGGTCGTCCCATATTCTCCGGGCCTCTTCGAATGTGACGCCATGCTTGGCCTCGTTAGCGGTATTTTTTCCCGCATCGTATTCGAATCGGCGTGGCCTATTATCGATAGGTATCAAGTATATACCCTTTGGGTATCCATCGCTATCCATTTATCGCCTTCTTCGCTTAAGGAAACGATTGCCTTGTTACACCGTGGGAATCTCGTTCACCTGCGACGCCGCCTATCCAACTATAGCAACGCGACCTTGCACGGCGACCGTAATCGAACCGTCGCGAAACCGCGCAGACCTTGCCCGTTTCATGCGCAGGCACCGTGCGAACCTTGCTCGAATCTCGCACGGGTGCCGCCCCTATCTTGCACGATTTCAACGCAAAAGCCGTGCGAACCTTGCGCCGCCGGTGCGGGGCCGGGTTTCCGTCCGTTCGCACCGCCCGCCTCCACCGCACGGCCCTTTCCAGGTTTTTTCAAAATCGCCTGTAACCTTTTCCGCTTCCGGCGCGTCTAATAAACAATCGACGCGAAAAGGAGGTCCCTGCGTGAACGAACTCGTGATACGCGCCAAGCAGGGCGACAGCGATGCGTTCGTGGAATTGTTCGAGCGGCACAAACTCGCCCTATGGAAGGCCGCGATGGCGGTGCTCGACAACGCCGACGATGCGGCCGACGCGCTGCAGGAGACCGCCGTCAAGGCGTGGAAGGCGATCCCCCTGTTCGAGGGCCGCAGCGCCGTGGGCACCTGGCTCACGCGCATTCTGCTGCGAACCTGCTCCGACGTTGCGCGCAGGCGCCGCCGCGAGACTCCGTGCTCCATGGACGACGGCTTCTTCAGCGAAGCCTTCGGCGCGGCGGGCGAGGAGCGGAGCTCAAACGGGCGCAACGCCGTCGGAGGCGTTTCTGCCATCGACCACGACATCGTGCTCGACGTGCGCGACGCCGTCGACCGGCTCTCTGCCGACGATCGTTTGCTGCTCACGTTCTTCTATGTGGACGATTACCCCACGCGCCACATCGCCGAGATACTGAACGTATCCGAAGGCGCTGTGCGCACCCGGTTGTCGAGGGCGCGGGACCGGTTCAAGGCACTGTACCTAGGAAAGAGGCAAGAGGAGGTCGAGGCGGTATGACAGGCTCCAGCAGTCAGGACGGCTCCAGCAAACGGGGCGCCCGCAACAACGAAGACGAGCTCGGACGGGAGGTGCGCCGCCGCTACGACGTGCAGCGCATACCGCCCAAGGCCCAGGTCAAGCTTGAAGAGGCGTACGCGGCGCTCAGGACGACGCCGCAGAATCGGCCCGCCTCTCAGCCGGCCGCTTCTACGGAGAGTCGCAACGCCCGAGAAGGCGTCGGCCGTCACGCGCCTGCGCGCAGGGCCGTTCCCGCGCGCGGCAAGGGCAGGGCGCCCCGCGTCGTCAAGCGCGGCGTGGTCGTCGCGGTGGCGGCCGTGCTCGTGGTCTTGCTGTGCGGCACGGCCTTCGCGGCCTCGCGTCTTTTGCAGATGCAGCCGGGCGAGACGGGCTTCTTCGAAACCGGCGGCAACCTGCCGGTGTACGACAGCCTCAAACCGGGCGTGTCCAGCCTGAACGCCCCGGTGGGCGACACGGTCGACGTCGAAGGCGTGCAGGTGACGCTCGACTCGGTGTCGTGCGACCGCAACGTCGTGAACCTGTTCTTCACCCTCACGAAGGAGGGCGGCTTCGATCTGGCCGAACAGTCGAACTACGAGGGCTCGCAGGAGAACGAGTGGTCGCGTCTGCAAAGGCTTTCGCCCCGCTTCGGGTACGCGCTCACCAGCAACGGCGAGGCCGTCGGCACCGGCTCGGTCAACCTGCTGGACGCGTACCGGGAAGGCGACGCGGTGAAGGTCATGCAGCGCATCGTTCCGGAAACGACGCTGCCCGACCAGGTGGACATCGCGCTGGAAGGCTGGGCTCCCTGGGCCGTCGACGCGGCGAACGGGAAACCGAGCTTCTCCCTGGCGGTTGGCATGGATCTGAGCACGGTCGCCCAGCCGCGCGAGCTGGGCGCGCAAGATCTCGTGTTCAGCACGAGTGAGGGCGACAAGACCATAGGCATCCAACGCTTCACCGCGTCCGAGTTGGGCTGCGTCATGGTGGTGCGCAACGACAACGCATGGACGGGCGAGCCTGGGACCGAAGGATCGTCCTACGGGCCGCCCGACAACGTGCTGAGCCCCCACGCGCTCAAGGTGGTTGACGATCAGGGCAACGTGCTCACTCCGGTGGGCGCCGGTGACGGGTCGGGAGGCACGAGCATGGACGGGCCCCAGGTGATCGAGTTCGCGAACCTCTCTCCCGATGCGAAGGCCGTCACGTTCACGCCCATGACCTCCATCGATTGGGAATCGCTTTCAGTCGACGAGCGCAAAGCGCGCAACGAGGCGAACGTGCAGCACGTCGACGTGTCGCAGGTGGGCGCGCAGCTTCCCACGAGCGAGTACGGCGGCTACGAGCTCACGGGCTGGGACGTGAGCGACGGCACGGTGAGCATCTCGCTCGAGCCGTACGGCTGGCAGGCGAACGGCAGCTATATGGAACTCGTGTCCGAACAAGAAGCCACCCTGCTGGAAAGCACATGGACGGACCCCGACACCGGCGAGACGGGCAAAGGCTACCATTCGGGCATCTTGTTCCGCAAGCGCGACTACCTGACAGGTGCGTTCGTGCAGATGGTCTCGTACTACGCGGCGCAGGACGAAGAGCTGCGCGGGCTCACGCAGTACTCCTACCTGTCCGCCTTCGACACCTATCGCGAGGAAACGGACGCGGCGGTTGCGGTGCCGTTCGCATAGCCGGACCGGGTCGCATCGTTCCCTCCGTGAAAAGCGGGGCCCGTCATGTGACGGGCCCCGCTCGTGTTCGACGTGCTGCCGAGCGTCGGCGACGCCCTACTTCCCTCGCAGCTTCTTCACGCCGCCGGCTGCGATGACGGCCCCGCCGCCGATGGCGAGCAGGCCCGGGCCGGGCAGGATGAGCATGGGCACGCCCGCGAGCATGACGACGCCGCCCACGGCCGTCTGGACCGCGCCAGCCAACCGGCTCGGCTTCTTCGCCGCGCCCTTGCCGTCGATCACCGTCGCCTTCGCCACGCCACGCGCCGCATCGGCGGCCTTGGACGCGGCCTTCCCGGCTGCCTTGCGACCGTAGGAGGGAGCTTTGAAAGCGGCCTTGGCGGTGGACTTCGCCGCGCTCGCCGCTTTGTCGCGGACGCTCGCCACCGGGTCGACGTCGATGATGGGATCGTGCTTGCTCATGGGGCACCTCGCTCGTTCGCGCTCGCGTTTCGTTCTTTCCGATTATACCGCCTTGCCCTCAAGCGGGCTTTCGCCGCACCCGTTCGTCATCTCGCGGCGACGAATTCTCCGCAGTCCCTCCGCCTGCAGGTTGGCACTGCCCGGCAAGCGCGCCTTCCGCCCCGTCCAGCCGCTCCCGGTTCTTCGTGCTGCGCCTGAGCACGTAGCGCGGCGGGGCCGCTCCGACTATTTCCATGCACGCAATTCTTCAAAATCAGCCGAACTTGCTGCAAAAAGGCGTTTGGGGGTGCGGACAAAAAGTTGGACCGGTTTCCGGTCCGGAAGGGAGTCCGCATCGTGTACTCGAGGGAAGAGAAGGTCGAGATCGTGGAGGCGTTCCTCGCGAGCGGCCTGACCATGGCCGAGGCCGGCCGCAGGCCGGGCTGGCCCGCCAGGGCCACGCTGTCGAGGTGGGCGGAGGAGGCCCGCCGCGGGGAGCTCCCCGTCTCCGCGGCGGTCCCGAGGGGCCATGCGGGCGCGCGCAAGCGCCACGAGCGCTACCCCGACGGGACGAGGGCGCGCGCGGTCGCGCTCTACGAGCGGGGCCGCCGCCCCGCCGAGATCGCGCGCCTGCTCGGGATCGACTGCGGCGCGAGCGTGCGGACGTGGTGGAAGAGGGCGCGGGAGTCTGGTAGGCTTGCGGGGGACCCGTTCGAGCCGAAGCCCCCCGCGGGCGGAAGGGAGGCCCCCGCCGTGGCCGCGAAGAGGAAGAGGGAGGTCCCGCCCGAGGTCGCCGCGCTCTCGGAGGCGGAGCTGGAGAACGCGTGCCTGAGGGCGGTGTTGGCCGATTTAAAAGCGGGCGGCTGGGACCCGGCTTCGATCTCGAACAGGAGGAAGTGCGAGCTCGGCGAGAGATTGAGGCGGGAGACCGGCCGGCCCCTCCGAGAGATCACCCGTTTCTCGGGGATATCGACAAGCTCCTACGAGTACTGCCGCGCCCGCCTCTCGGCCCCTGACCCCCTCGCGGCGACGAGGGCGCGCGTGCGGGAGCTGTTCTGCGCGAGCCGCGCCCGCTACGGCTACCGCCGCATATGGGCGCTGCTGCGCCGGGAGGGAAGGCGCGTCTCGGAGAAGGTCGTGCGCAGGGTCATGCGCGAGGAGGGCCTGGTCGTGCGCTACGAGCCCAAGCGCAAGAGGTGGAGCTCCTACGCCGGGGAGGCGTCCTGGGCCCCTCCCAACCTGGTGGGCCGGGACTTCCGCGCGGGGCTGCCGAACTTCCTGTGGCTCACGGACGTGACCGAGTTCGGGCTCCCCTCGTTCAAGTGCTACCTCTCCGCCGTCGTGGACTGCTTCGACGGGCGGGTGGCGGGCTGGCGGGTCTCCGAGCGCCCCGACGCCGCGCTCGCGAACTCCTCGCTCGACGACGCGGTCGCCTCCCTCGCCCCCGGCGAGCGCCCCGTCGTCCATTCGGACCGGGGCGGGCACTACCGCTGGCCGGGCTGGATAGCGAGGTGCGAGGCGGCGGGGCTGACCCGCTCGATGTCGGCCAAGGGCTGCAGCCCGGACAACTCGGCGTGCGAGGGCTTCTTCGGCAGGCTCAAGAACGAGTTCTTCCACCACCACTCCTGGGCGGGCGCGACCTTCGAGTCGTTCTCCGCGGAGCTCGCCGCCTACGTCGGGTGGTACAATTCGGACCGCGTCAAGGAGTCGCTCGGGTGGATGAGCCCCGACGAGTTCCGACGCAGCCTCGGGCTGGCGGTCTAGCCGGTCCAAGAAATCGTCCGCACCCCCTTTGTGAACGATTTTTTCGACTGATTTTTATATAAGTTAAAATATCATTATATAAAAGACCAGATGAGAAGATCATGTCTTCTATTGTCCTCCAATAAGATCATGCACAAACGTCTTTTTGAAGCAGAAACGCTAGTCCCCGCCGTCGAACCGCCATCGACATCCCGCGAGCCGACGCATCGTCGTCCCGGGCGAGCGAAGCGCAAAGGCGCCGCCCCTTTGCCACCCCGACCGGAATGCAAAGGCACCGCCCTTTGTCATCCTGAACGGAACGCAAGGCTCCGCCCTTCTGTCATCCTGAGCGAAGCGAACGCAGAGAGTGCAGTCGAAGGATCCCGCGCGGCGCCAGCCGAAAGCGCTTCAGGCTGTCGCCGCGCGGAATCCTCCGGCTCCGGCGGCTCGCGCCGCCCATCGCTTCGCGATGTCTCCCTGCACTCGCTTCGCTTGCGGATCGAAGGGCGGTCCGCGTCTCCGCCGGCCAAGGAGCCGACGCGCAAGCGCGCTCGGTCGGCCCGCGTGCGAAAGGAGCTCCGAATTCCCTCATTTCCGACATCTCGGCCGCTCACATGCGATACACTACGAACCAACGGTATTCGCGGCGCGTTCGCGCGTTCGCGAGACTTGCAACGCGAGGGTTGGAACGGGTAAGGCTCGACTGTGGTTCGCGCCTTGGAGACAACGACAACGGCGTGGGCCACGCAACCGGAAAGTTGGTGGTCAACATGGCAGCTCCTGCTACCGAACACGTACGAAACATTGTGCTGGTCGGCCAAGACGGCGCCGGCAAGACATCGCTCGCCGAAGCGATGCTGCACGTCTCGGGCCGCACGCCCCGCATGGGCACGACCCACGACGGGAAGTCCTACCTCGATTACGACGAGGAGGAAATCCGGCGCAAGTTCACCATCGGCACGTCCATCGCCCCCATCCCCTACAAGGACTACAAGATCAACCTGCTGGACACGTCCGGCCACCCCGACTTCATCGGCGACACGTTGGCCACCATGCAGGCGGCCGAGATGGCGCTGTTCGTGGTCGACGCCGTAGCCGGCCCGCAGGTCATGACCACCAAGCTGTGGCGCGAGGCCGAGGACATGCGCCTGTCGCGCGCCGTGTTCATCAACCACATCGACCGCGAGAACGCCGACTTCGACACGGCCATGGCCCTTCTGCACGCGCGCTTCGGCTCGCGCCTGGGCCCCGTGACCATCCCCATCGGCGTGGACGCGGACTTCAAGGGCGTCATCGACATCATCCGCATGAAGGCCCGCTACTTCGATCCCGACAGCGACGCCGAGCGCATCGAGGACATCCCCGCCGACTACGTCGAAACGGCGCAGGCGGCCCGCGACAAGCTGTGCGACCTCGTGGCCGAGGCCGACGACGAGCTTATGATGAAGTACCTGGACGGCGAAGAGCAGCTCACGCAGGAAGAGTTGGAGCAGCTGCTCGACAAGGCCATCGCGCAGGAGCTGTTCATCCCCGTGTTCGTGGGTTCCACCATCATCGAGCAGGGCATCCAGGGCGTCATGGAGGACATCGCCACCTACTTCCCGCACCCGCGCCACCACGGCCGCTTCCGCCTGGCCAACGGCGAGGAGACGTTCGTCGACGAGACGGGCGAGCCTGCGGGCTTCGTGTTCAAGACCGTGTCCGACCCGTTCGTGGGGCGCCTGAGCTTCATGAAGGTCATCTCCGGCGTGCTGGAGCCGGGCATGGAGCTCGTCAACGCGCGCACGGGCAAGAAGGACCGCCTGGGCCACCTCTACGTCATGATGGGCAAAGAGACCAACGACGTGAAGAGCGCGAAGGCCGGCGACATCATCGTCGTGCCCAAGCTCACGGAAACCCGCACGGGCGACACGCTGTCGAAGTCGGGCTCCGTTGCCATCGACCCGCTTCCGCTGCCCGAGCCGCAATACCCCGTGGCCATCGAGGCCGTGAACAAGAAGGACGAGGACAAGCTGGGCACGTTCCTGGCCCGCGCGGTGGAGACCGACCCCACCATCCGCGTCAGCCGCAGCGAGGAGACGCACCAGACCGTCGTCACCGCCATGGGCGACGCCCAGGTGGATACGCTGCTCGCGCGCCTGAAGGAGCAGACGGGCGTCGAGGCGAAGCTCGTCGACGTGCGCATACCGTACCGCGAGACCATCCGCAAGACGGCTGAGGCGCAGGGCCGCCACAAGAAGCAGACGGGCGGCTCCGGCCAGTTCGGCGATTGCTGGCTGCGCCTGGAGCCCAATCCGGGCGGCGGCTACGAGTTCCTCGACGAGATCGTGGGCGGCAAGATCCCGCGCGGCTTCATCCCCGCCGTGGACAAGGGCGTGCAGGACGCTATGGCCGAGGGCTTTTTGGCAGGTTACCCCATGGTGGACGTCAAGTGCGCCGTGTACGACGGCTCGTACCACTCGGTCGACTCCAACGAGATGGCGTTCAAAACCGCCGCGCGCATCGGCTTCCGCGCCGCGTGCGAGAAGGCCGACCCCATTTTGCTGGAGCCCATGGCGAACCTGAACGTGACGGTGGGCGAGGAGTACGCCGGCGCCGTGATGGGCGACATCTCCACGCGCCGCGGCCGCATCGTGGGCACCGACTCCAACGACGCGGGCGAGACGGTCATCATGATGCGCGTGCCCTACGCCGAAGTGGTCACGTACACCAAGGACCTGCGCTCCATCACGCGCGGCTCCGGCTCCTACACCCTCGAGCTCGAGGGGTACGACCCGGCTCCCGCCGACGTGACGAAGAGGCTCGTGGACGCGTATCAGGCGGCAAGGGCCGCCGGCAACTAGCGGCAACCCTGAACCGCATGCGAGAACGCCGCCTTTCGGGGCGGCGCTCTCGCGTTATGGCTGCATGATGTTCGTGAGCGGAGGGGGCGCATCGGAAGCGCGCTTCAAGACACGCGCTTGTCGGGGCGGCGCTTGGCGGTTCTACACGTTCGGATGCGCTGCCAGCCACTCGTCGCTCGGAGGAGTGTTGCGCCGACACACCTGGTAGCCGTGCTCGGGGTGCGACGTCGTTCCCTTGCCGCAGGGATAGGCGCACACGAGGCCGCTGTAGTTACAGCGCACGGGCTCGGGGCGCACCAGCGGGGCCAGGTCCTCGCCGCACTTCTTGCACAGAAGCGGCGCGCCGGCCGTGATATCCTCCCGGTCGAAGATGGTGCACGTGCCGCAAACGGGGCATTTCCCCGACTTCTTAGGTGCGGGCTGGCACTTCCCGCATAACGGGTTGCATATCCAGCATCCTCCCGGCATTGCGGCCTTCCTTCCTTTTGTTGGCAAACAGTAAACTTATCCGTCAGGTTACGTTATACTTTATGATGAGTCGATTGCCGTTCGAGTGCGAGCGCGGGCGCCGAAGCGAAAGCGATGTCGCGCGAGTCGCATAGGGCGGATGTGCGGGACTTCGCGGGCGCAACAACCAACCTAGCATGGAACCCAAAGCGCTTGTACCTATCGCGGTATGAAAATGGATGGCTCTAGTACCATGGGCCATAGGCTCTTTCGTACAAAACGAGTAAGGTTTGGAAAGGACGAGTGACGGGCTGCTCGGTTCTTTTCATCAGGGGGAAAGGGGCGTGCCGGATGACGCAATCTGTGCCGGAGCGATCAGAGGGGAAGGCTTCCAGCACGAAGACTTTGACTATGATCGGATTCAAGGTCATCTTGAGCTGGCACTACCTGGTACTGTTCTCTCCTATTTTCATCGGTGCGACCAACAATCCTTCCTTCTCGTTCTTCCTCGAGCGCCAGTTCACGCTGTACCTGACGCTGGCTTTGTCCTTCGCGGCGCTCGTCGGCGTGGGGCGCTTCTTTCTGAACCGCAACAAAACGGCGCCCTCCACGCTGCTGCTGGGCGCGGCGGGCGTGTTGGCCACGGTCGCCTCGGCGCTGTCGCTCGCCACGCTTTCGGCCGACATGCCGTGGCGCATCGCGTCGGTCGTGCTGCTGGGCTTCTCCGAGGCGTTCCTCATGTTCCTGTGGCTCCACTACTATATGGAGGCGGCGGCGGGACACCTGTTCCGCTCGTTCGCGGTCGATATGATGGCCGGCGGCATAATCGCATTTCTCACGTGCAGCTTCGTGCCGCCGATCAGCTATATCGTAACCCTGTGCATGCCTGCGGTGGCCACGGTGTCGCTCGTCGCCAACTGGCGCACCATCGAACCGGTGGACGTGGCGGTTCCCGCGCCGGCCATCAATCCGCCCCGCAAAAGCATCCTGCGCCATTCGCTGAAGACGCTGCTGCCCACGACGGTGTACGCGTTCGTGTTCGGACTGCTGCAAGGCGGGTTCATCAACAGCGGCGTCGCGCTGCTCATGGCCGGCAACGCCGTGGTGCTCGTGGGCATCGTCGTGGCGGGCATCGTCATCTTCTTCATCCCCGAGGCGCCCGAGACGAATGCGGATATCGACACGATACATCGCTTCTCGCTGCTGTTCTTCGTCCTCGGCATCGTGGGACAAACCGTTATTTTGGCGGGATTCAACCTGTTCGACTTCGGCGGCCTGATACTCGGCGTCGGGCTGGCGCGGCGGCTTAAGCCCGGGTCGCTCCTGCTCGTCGACGGTGGCCGCGTGCTCGTGTACGTGAGCTTGGCGGTGGGCCTCGTGGTGGGCAAGGGCGTGGTCACGGGCCTCGGAGCGGCCGATCCCTCGCTCGTACTCTATTCGCTGTGCGGAGCCGCCATCACCATGTTGGTGGCCACGGTGCTCACCCCGTTTCGAGAGCAGGATCCCTTCGAGGTGCAGCTTGCCCGCATGCCGGCCGAGGCTGGCGAGGTCGGCACGGCGAGCACCGCTGTGACGGACGCGGCCCCGACCTCCGACACCGCAACCTCCAAGAAAACCGCGGGCGACGCTACGGCCGCCGCCTCCACGCTCATCGCTCGAGACGAGGCCGCGACCTCGTCGAAAACGGCGATGCCGGCGAAGCCCAACGCGGAGTCCAAACGCGCCGACACGCCATGGCGGCGCACATGCCGCACCATCGCCGAGCTGTACAAGCTCTCTCCGCGCGAGACGGAAATATTCTTCCTCATAGCCAAGGGCCGCAACGCGGAGTACGTCCAGCAGAAGCTGGTCATATCCATGCACACAGCCAAAACCCATATAGCGAACATCTACCACAAACTCGGGGTGCATTCATCGCAGGAGATGCTCAGCTTGATAGAGACGTTCCGCGAGGAGGATATCAAATCGCAGGAACAAGACTGACACCGCCCATCTCGGCGTGCTTCGGCACGCCGTTTTGCAATCATCGAGGGGCGGAACGCCCCGCCAAACGTTAGGAGTGCTCCATGGAAGAAACCGTCCCCCAGCTTGACCTGAGCGCATTCGCGCTCTCCTCGCTCGACAGCGTGCGCGTGGTCATGCCGCCCGCGCCCGTCGCCACCGACGACGACGTGGACGCGCAGCTGTTCGTGTACGTCGCCTCGGCCACGAACCACTCGCCCATACGCTCCATCGGCGATTTGACCGACGAATGGGTGAAGGGCCAGTTCGACGGCATCAACACCATGGCCGAGCTGCGTGCGGGCATCAAGCAGGACCTCGAGCGCCAGGGCATGGTCGCTTGGAACAACACGAAGTTCCAGAAGTGCTCTGACGCGCTCGTCGCGCGTCTTGAGGGCGAGCTGCCCAAAGAGGTGATTGCCGCCAATGTCGAGGTTTCCCACGCGCAATACGAGAGTCGCCTGCGTCTGATGGGTTCCACGAAGGAGCGCTACCTGCGCGAAGAGCACCTCACGCCCGAGCAGTTCGATGAGAAGCTGCGCGACGACGTGGTGTTCCAGCTCAAGCTCAACGCCGCACTCGACAAGATGATCGAGGCGAAGGGCATCGAGGTCGCGAAGTCCGAGCTGACCGAGTACCTGTCGACGGACGACCCCGATTCGTTCTTGGCCGAGATCGAGGCGAACGGCCGCGTAGAGGACGCGTGCCAGGCTGCCGCCCGCGTCAAGGCTATGCGCCATATCGTGGAGACGGCCGTCGTGGAAACCGAGGAGGGCGTAACCGCCTAGTCGACTTCCCGTCCGTGCGTCGCACCGCACCGTCATGTCGCAACCGCTTTGGAAGGACCCGCTGCGCGGGTCCTTCCGCTTGTTTGGGGGCCGTAAACCCCGCATCGTCCCATCTGCATGAACGATTTACGTTTTGCCTGATAAAAGCCTCGACACTAGCGCGCTAGTGAGTATGACTACCAGTACTAGATCGCCCTTTTTCATACCCGCGAAGGTACTTTCCGCGAATCGGCGCATGGTAGCTTATGCGCTGTGAATGCACCCCAATGTATTTGCGATCTACTGTCGATCCGGTTTCACACAATGGAAGAGGAGGAAACACGATATGTGCTTCAGACCACCTTCGTTCGACGAGATGATGAAGAAGTGCCCGAACTGCGGCGCCTTCAACCCGCCCGAGAACGATAAATGCAAGAAGTGCGGCACCGAGCTTCCCGCTGCGGATGCTGCCGGCACGGGTGCCAACGCGCCCGCTCCCAGTGCTCCTGGCGCCCCCAAGGCTCCTGGCGCCGCCCCGGCCGCTCCCGGTGCCCCCAAGGCTCCCGGCGCGCCGAAACCGCCGACGGCGTAAAACGCCGCGCGGATCCGATCCTTCCGGCGAGAGCGGTTTCAGAGAGAGCCGCGCGAGCGTCGAGAAAAGGATCATGCAGGTCTTTAAGAAACCCCGATCCTCCGTTCGGAAGAGGAGACCGAACGGACACGGGAATGCGGGATGCGTGGTTTGAGGAGGCTGCGAATCCCAAGTAAGCGTGTTTCGGGGTTTCTGAAGAATAAGAGTTCATCTTATCGGTATCTCTTTTATGAAAGGGGGGCTTTTCATGATCAACGAATACAACCATGATCTGTACAAAACAGACTGGCGTTGGTACGAGGATGGTTATGAAGTGACCCGCACCTCGGTCTGGACCGGACCTGGGTGTCACAACGGCTGCGGCGTGCTCACGTACGTCAAAGACGGCAAGCTCGAGAAGATCGAGGGCGACCCCAACTTCGGGTACAACCAGGGACGTCTGTGCCTGCGCTGCCTGAACATGGTCGAGAACATCTACAACAACGACCGCCTCAAGTGGCCTCTCCTCCGCGACGGCGAAAAAGGCGAGAACAAGTGGAAGCGCATCACGTGGGAAGAGGCCTTCGACTGGCTCGAGGACACCTACGCGAAGATCTGCAAGACCATTCATGACGACTACAACGGCATCGGGCCCGAGGGCATCGTCGCCCTGTCCGGCACCGGTCGTAACGCCATGTGGCATGGCGCTATGTGCCTCCGCGCCGTCTTCGGCAGCCCGAACATGGCGTTCGGCTTCCTCTCTGCCGACTCCTGCTACCAGCCCCGCATGACCGCCAACCTCATGAAGGACGGCGACTGCTGGATCCTGGACGCCTCGCAGCTGCACCCCGACCGTTACGACAACCCGGAGTGGAAGCGCCCCGAAGTCGTTATCGTGTGGGGCAACGAGCCTCTCGCATCCAACCCCGACGGCTTCGTCGGCCACTGGATCGTCGACCTCATGCGCATGGGCACGAAGCTCATCGTCATGGACCCGGCCCTCACGTGGCTGGCCTCGAAGGCCGACATCTGGATCCAGGTTCGCCCCGGCACTGACTGCGCGCTCGCCATGGGCATGCTGCGCGTCATCGTCGACGAGGATCTGTACGATCACGACTTCGTCGAGAACTGGTGCTACGGCTTCGACGAGCTCGTCGAGCGCCTGCAGGACTACCCGACCGACAAGGTCGCGGAAATCTGCTGGATCCCCGAGCAGCAGATCTACGACGCTGCCCGCATGTTCGCGGCCGCCAAGCCCGGCGCCATCCAGTGGGGTCTCGCCATCGACATGCAGATCGCCGCTATGGAGGCTTCGTTCGCCATCTCCGACATCACGGCCCTTTGCGGCAACCTCGACGTCCCCGGTGGCAACGTGCTCGTGCGCTACGCGTACAACAGCTCCAAGAAGTACGGCTGCGGCCTCGAGTTCATCTCCCAGGAGATGCTCGACCGCCGTATCGGCACCGACCAGTCGCCCATCCACAAGGCCGGCTACACGCCGTTCATTCCGCCCGACCTGCTGCTCGAGGCCATGGAGACGGGCGTGCCCTATCCGGTCCAGATGCTCTGGGTCCACGGCACGAACCCCATCGCCAACATGGGCGGCGACGCCCCGCGCATCTACCGCGCGTGGCAGAACGTGCCCTACACGGTCGTCGTCGACTACTATCTGACCCCGACCGCGGTCGCCTTCGCCGACCTGGTGCTCCCGGTGGCCATGTCCGTCGAGCGCGACTCCTTCCGCTCCTGGTGGCAGCCGCTGCGTACGCTGACCGCGTCCGCCGGCCGTTACTACGAGTGCATGATGGACGAAGAGCTGGTGTTCTATCTGGGCAAGCGCTTCAACCCGGACTTCTTCAACCAGTTCGAATCCGTGCGCGACTTCCTCACGTGGATGATCCAGGACGACGGCAACGGCGTTCCCTACACGTTCGAGGACCTCACCCACAAGGTGTACGACTACTGGGATTGGAACGAGACGTACCACAAGTACGAGAAGGGCCTGCTCCGCGAAGACGGTCAGCCCGGCTTCGTCACGGCCACCGGCATGTACGAGATCTCTTCGCCGCTGTTCGACGTGTGGGGCTTCGATCCGCTGCCGCACCACATGGAGCCGTTCGAGAGCCCGTACCGCACGCCTGAGCTGTACAAGGAGTACCCGTACATCTACACGTCCGGTCACCGCCACATCGGCCTGTTCCACTCCGAGCATCGCCAGCTGCCCACCATGCGCGAAGTGCACCCCACGGCCATCGCCGACATCTCGCCCGAGATCGCCGAGGAGATCGGCGTCAAGGAAGGCGACTGGGTGTGGTTCGAGAACAAGCGCGGTAAGTGCAAGCAGCAGGCGCACATCGCTCCGGGCCTCATGCCGAACCTCGTCCGTGCCCGCCACGGCTGGTGGTTCCCCGAGCAGGAGGCTGCTGAGCCGAACCTGTACGGCGTGTTCGACTGCAACGGCAATAACCTGACCACGATGGGCGTGTACGGCCCGACGCACTACGGCGCCCCGTACAAGAGCTCGCTCTGCAAGTGCTACAAGGTGACGCCTGAAAATGATTGCTCGCCCAGCGAGATTGTGACTAAGGGAGGTGGCTTCGGTGGCTATGACTACACCCGGTTCGAAGGCGACTAACGGTCTGCTGATCGACTACGAATTCTGCACCAACTGCCATACGTGCGAAGTTGCTTGCAAGAAGGTACATGATCTTCCGATCGGCCAATACGGCATCAAGACGCTGGAATACGGCCCCGTGAAGAACGTCAACGGCAAGTGGGAGTGGACCTATCTGCCCCTGCCCACGGATCTGTGCGACCTCTGCGCCGACCGTGTGGCCGAGGGCCGTCTCCCGAGCTGCGTGCATCACTGCCAGTCCGGCATCATGTACTACGGCACGCTCGAGGAGCTGTCCGCTAAGTTGGCTGAGAAGCCCAATCAGGTGCTTTTCGCAAAGTAATGTTGGAACGAAGGAGGTAGAGCTATGGCTCGTCAGGAGAAAGGCGGATTCCGTCCGCCTCCATTGGGGAAAATTCTGTGGAAGTGCACCGAGTGCGGTACTTTCAACGCGGCCGATGCCACGTCGTGCAAGAAGTGCGGCGCCGAGAAGGAGAAGGTTGCTGACAAGTCCATCGAGAGCGCGACGTTCAAGCCGATCGATGACTCCGAGCGCCTGAACCAGGACAAGAAGGCCGTCGAGAAGATTCTCGGCGAAGAGTAGCAGTTCCAACGGCGAGGGGATCTCTTTCTCGAGATTGGGGTCCCCTCCGTCTTTCCATGGCCGTCTGGCAGGGTCGAAACGTTTTCACGGGGAAATGCTGAAAGAGCAAAAGAAGACGATGCCTCGATCCGAGTCTACAAATCCAGGGCTAGCGCACGAAGCGGGAACGCCTTCTTTTGCGCGGGATCCGCACTGCCCGACGGCTGCCTATCAGATTCTCCGACTTGAAAGAACGGCTCATAAGGGTCGGGGAACGTTCCAAGGAGCGGATTATGAGTGCAGCTGCTAAGTCGCCGGGGAAGTTCACCATTTCCCAGGCGATCGACTCCCTCGGAGTCAGCAAGTTTACCATTTCCATTTTCTTCCTCGTTGGCATAGCGATGATGTTCGATGGTTACGACTACATGATCATCTCCTACACCAACACCCAGATCATGCAGGAGTTCTTCGGTCCTGCGGGCAACGACGCCCTCAAGGGCGCCCTGTCGTCTTGGTCGACCATCGGCATCGTGGTGGGCTCGTTCGCAGCCGGCCCGCTGTCCGACAAGTTCGGCCGCCGCAAGATCCTCACCATCGGCACGTTCATGTACGGCCTGCTCACCATTCCGTGCATCTTTGCCCCGAACTACGAGGTCTTCGCGGTCTTCCGCGTGCTGGCCGGCCTGTTCCTGGGCGTGTGCACGCCTATCGTCACCACGCTGTTCACGGAGTTCACTCCCACGAAGCAGCGTTCGTTCTTCATCACGTTCGGCATGGCGTGGATGATCGTCGGCTGGGTTATGGCCGCCCTCGTGGGCACCGTCATCGTGCAGATCACCACGTGGCACTGGTGCTACGCCATCGGCGCTCTGCCGGTGATCTACGCGTTCATCTTCGGTAAGTTCACACCGGAGTCGGCGCACTGGGCAGCCGTTCACGGCAAGATGGATGTCGCTGTGAAGACGCTCGAGCGCATCGAGAAGCGTGCGGGCAAGGAGATCCCCTACGATCTCAAGGCCGAGAACCTTCTCGTTCCGCCGGTTTCCGCCAAGTCGAGCCCTGCTGAGGTGTGGAAGGGCAAGTACCTGAAGACCACCATCGCTCTGGTTGTCATCTACTTCGCCGGCAACTTCAGCATCTACGGCGTGAACGCTTGGCTGCCGGCCTTGATGCTCGAGGCCACGGGCGGCGCCGTCACCGCGTCGTACATGCTGGCCATGGCGCAGAACGCCGCGTCCGTCGTGGCGAACTGCACCACCGGTTTCGTGTCGGAGGCCATGGGCCGCAAGCGCAACCTCATCTTCGGCTACGGCCTGTCGGTGGTTGCCTGCCTCATCGTGTCTCAGGTGGTCAAGCTTCCCGCCGAGACGAGCTTCTGGCCGTACCTGATCGCGTTCGTGTTCATGGGCTTCGCTCTGAACTACGCCATCACCGCTGCTCAGCCGATGATGTCCGAGTCGTACCCCACCGAGTTCCGTAACTCCGGCGTTGCGACGATCGTCGCTCTGGGCAAGTCCGCAGGCATCCTGTCGCCCATCATCCTGGGCGGTCTGAAGGCTGCGGGTTGGGCGTTCTCTCCGCTCATCATGCTGCTGGCCGCCCCCATGGCGTTCGGCTTCTTGGCTGGCTTCCTGCTTCCCAAGGGCGCCAAGGGCATGAACATCGACGATATCGCCGATGAGGCTGCCGACGCGAAAGCGTAAGGTTCCACCGCGCGGCTGTTGATGTTGCGCGAAGGTTTGTTCGACCGACCGACGAGGTTTCCAGGCTGCTGCCGGAGGCCTCGTCGGTCGGGTTTGCCGGGACGATTCCGTGATCGACCGGTTCGCCTGCGGTGTCGCATCGCAAGCGGCCGGCTCCGTCGAATCCTTCCGGCAAACCCGACCGAGATGTCTGCGGGCGACGTCGTTTTCCAGGAAGATGTCGAACGCAGGCGGCCTAATCGATTGAAGGGGGTTCGCGATGGGCGCTATCATCTGTCCGTTCTGCGGCAAGGAATCGGCATCCGAGGATCATTGCACGAAATGCCGCACGCGCTTCACCAAGGAGATCCGAGCGGCGGCCTACCGCGTTGAAGACGACCCGCGCAGCGACCGCATAGGCCCGGTTTCCACGAAGACCGCGAAGATATTCTGCTGGGTTATCCTGGGGCTGCTCCTGGTCGCTTTCGTGCTGGCCACCGAGCTCACCGGCAACGGCGTCACCGGCCACTGAGTGACAACGACCACGTCTTCGAACAATTCGCGTTAACCCCCGTAGGGGCGATCTCCAGATCGCCCGGTGCTGAAACGCCCGAAGAAGATGGACGATGCGGCAAGCGCACCGTGCGCTCGCCGCATCGTTTCGTTTTGCCGTGGCCGATCACGCTGGACGATCTGGAGATCGCCCCTACGGGGGTTAACGCGAAGGGAAGAGGGCAACCCCTCGCCCCTCGCTTCGTTACCCCTCGCGCTTCGCCTGCTCGTAGTTCTTGATATCCTGCTTCGTGATGCCCACGCTGGCTTGGATGCCCCTGATCTCGTTGCCCGAACGGGTGAAATCGACGCTCGAGGTGCCTCCCAGGATGGCCAGGCCGATGCCGGCCATCATCATGGCGGCACCGACGGCCATGTTCCCCACTTCCAAAACGCCGCTCGTTTCCAGCGCCAACTTCACCGTGACCAGCACGATGATGGCGGCGAGGGCGGCGGCGCACTTTATGATGTCCTTGCGGCGGTTCGCCTTGAGGCGCTCGATGTCTTCGTACGCCTTCGCCTTGCGCTGGCTCATACTCTTTCCCATGACGGTTCCTTTCCCCTGAGTTCGGACCTGTCGGTTCTCCCCGCAGGGACGATCCTCTGATCGCCCCTGCGGGGAGGCCGGCCGTGCGGGGCCGGCCTCCGAGAGAGGGCCTACGAGGCGGCCGTAGCCGTCTCGGGTGCGTCGACGCCTTCGGTCGCCGCCTTGGCCTTGCGGCCTTCGAGCATTTTCATGTCGCTGTTCCACTTCTTGGAGAACGGCAGCACGTCCAGCGCGGCCACGAGCGACAGCACGCCCATGACCATGAACACGGCCAGGCGGTTGTCGCCGCCCACGGCGCCCTGCACCACGATGTTCAGGATGGAGCCGAACACGATGGCGAAGTTCGCCAGCGACAGGTTGAGCGGGTACTTCTTGGCACCGTAGCGCTGGCGGGCGAACGCCGAGGCCACCACGGGCACGCCGCCGTAGCAGAAGCCGCAGCAGAACGCGCCCACCACGTAGAGCGCCGAGATGCCGGTGGTGAACGCGCCGATGATGCAGGCGCAGGCAGCCACGGCGATGAGGCCGTCGACCAGCATGGTCACCTTCACGTTCGTCTTGTCGTAGATGAGGCCGATGACCACGCGCGCCAGGCCGTTGCAGGTGGACACCAAGCCCACGAGCAGCGTGGCGAAGCCCACGTCGAAGCCCACGGCCTGCGCGTCGGAGGCGCAGTTGCCGATGGTGGCCAGGCCGATGGCGATGACGATGATGGCCCAGATCCAGTACACGTAGAACGTGGACGACTTGAGCGGCGTGTCCTGCTCGCCCGGGTCGTAGCCGCTGGCGGTGGCCTTCTCGGGCGCCATGAGCGCCACGATGTTCGCCGGCGGGCGGCGCAGCGTGCAGGCCAGCACGACCACGACGAGCGCGGTGATCACGCCGATGGCCACGAACACGGTGCCCAGGCCGAGCGTCGGCGCCAAGTTCACCGAGAGCGTGCCCAAAATGAGCGAGCCCAGGCCGAAGCCCATCATGAGCACGCCCGACGAGAAGCCCACCTTGTCGGGGAACCACACGTTGGTCGTGGCGATGACGGAGTTGTAGCCCACGCCCACGCCCAGGCCGCCCAGCACGCCGTAGCACAGGTACACTACGGTGATGCTCCCCTGGCCGAACAGGCCGGTGCCGGCGAAGCCGCAGAAGAACAGCACGGCGGCTACGAACAGCGTGTTGCGCACGCCGATTTTGCCTTCGATCTGCGAGCCGATGACGGCGCCGACGCAGAACGTGATCATCATGATGTTGAACGTGAGGCCCACGGCGCTCTTCTCGAGGCCGAACGTGGTGCATATGGGCGCCGCGAACATGGAGAACGCGTAGATGAGCCCCAGAAACAGCAACGTGAGCGTGGATAAGGCCAGATAGAGCACTCGCTTGCTCTTGATCTGGCCGACGGTCATATCAGGCATGGATCCCCTCTCTTTCAACGGTTACACGCGCGCACGGGCAAACGCGGGCATGCCGTGCGGCAGATACTATTGTGCCGTGCGCGCGCGGGCGCACGTATAGTCGTCCGTACTAGATGCCCCCGTTTTCATACTCCTCACGGTAGGGGGAAACCGCGCGCCGGTGGTAGGTTGCAAGGCGAGCAAACGCGCGCGGACGCGCGCGGCTTCCGTTCGGAGGCGCACGCCGCCTTCGCCGGGAAACGTCAGGGGGAGGCGAGGAGCGTGGCCGACATACGCAAGAACCGCTACGCCATTTTGGTATGCGGCATTCTGACCATGCTCATGTTCGGCACGATCTACGCCTGGTCCATCTTCATCCCTCCGCTCGAGGCCGAATTCGGTTGGTCACGCAGCCAGACGTCGCTCGTGTTCTCCGTCGCCATGATAGGGTTGTCGTTCGGCATGCTGTCCATCGGCCCCCTTTCGAAGGTGCTTTCGCTGCGCACGTGCTTCGTCGCCTCCACGTCGCTCATCGTGGCGGGGCTGTTCTCATGCCAGTTCATCACCGAGCTGTGGCAGCTCTACGTGTTCTACGGCGTGTGCTGCGGGCTGGGCTCGGGCATGAGCTACACCGTGTGGACCACGAACACGCTCGCGTGGTTCGGCGACAAGGTGGGGTTCGCCTCGGGCGTGCTGGTCATGGGGTTCGGCATGGGCGCGCTGGTGCTGGGGTCGCTGGCCTCGGCGCTCATCTACTCGTCTTTGGGCTGGCGCCTCGCGTTCGTCGTCATCGCGGCGCTGGCGTTGGTGGAGGCGCTCGTCGCCATCAACTTCATCCAGGAGCCGCCGCCGCACATCGCGGCGCTCAAGCCGAAGCGCGACGCCGTGGGCGTGAGCCTGCCCGGCTCGAAAACGGTGCGCGAGCCGTCGTTTTGGCTGTTCTGCATCTGGCGCAGCGTGGTCATGGGCGCGGGCGGCGCCGTGATAGCCGAGGCGTCCGTCATGATGACGGGCATCGGGTCGTCCATCGCGTTCGCCACGGCGGCCGTAGGCGCGCTCGGCTTGGGCAACGGGTTCGGCCGGCCGCTCGGCGGCATCCTGTACGACCGCATTGGGCAGAACCGCACGCTCGTGGTGCTGCCGGCGCTCGCATTGGCCGTGTCGGTGGGCATGGCGGCGGCGTACTGGTTCGAGGTGCCGTGGATGTTCGCGCCGTTTTTGCTCATCGAGGGGCTTTTGTACGGCATGTACGCGGCCATCAACACGTCGTACATGCGCACGACGTTCGGCCAGCGCGACCTGGCTATGAACACCGGCATCAGCGCCGTGGTGCTGGCGCCGTTCAACCTGGTGTTCCCGCTCGTGGCCGCGGCGCTGTTCGAATGGACGGGCGGCTACGAGGCGTTCTTCGTGCTCGTTCCCGCCTTCGCGCTGCTGTCGCTGGCGTGCGGCGCGCTGTGCAAGCCCGCGAACGCGCGGCTGCAGGCGAAATACGGGGCGCTGGAGAAGGATGCAGGGGAAGGAGGCGGCCATGTCGTGGGGCAAAGGGCAGATCACGAAGCAGGCGTACCGTACCGCGCCTGAGGACTACGCCGCGTTCGAGGCCGTGAACCTGGCCGGGAGGGACGGCGCGCGCGTGCTGGACGTGGGGTGCTTCGACGGGTTCAACACGCGGCTCAAGTTCGCCCCCTACGCCGGCGTGACGCGCGTGGTGGGCATCGACCCGATGGCCGACGCGGTGGCCGAGGCGGCAGCGCTCACGGCCGACGACCCCCGTTTCTCGTTCGCGTGCACGACGTTCGAGGAGTACGAGCCGGGCGACGAGGAACGCTTCGACCTCGTGTACTTCTCGCACGTGCTGCAGCATCTGCCCGATCCGCAGGCGGCGCTCGACAAGGCGTGCCGGCTGCTCGAACCCGGCGGCTTCGTGGTGGTGAAGACCGTCGACGACGCCGCGAAGCTGTCGTACCCCGACCCCGACGCCGTCATGCGCCGCCTGTTCGCGTTGTACGAGCGGCACGTGCTGCCGAACACCCCGCACACGTCCCGCACCGACCGCTACAACGGCGAGAAATGCTACACGCTCATGAAGCGCGCGGGCTTGGACAACGTGCGCGTGCGCACGTTCTCGGCCGACACGGCCGGCAAGGAGCTCGACGAGCGCCGCGCCCTGTTCGAGCGGTGCGTGTACTTCCGGCGCAACGTGCCGCCCTGCGTGGACGAGGCGGCTGCGGACGAGATCCGCGCGCTCGCGGACGCGTGGGGCGCCCTGTTCGAGCGCGACGACTACTACTTCTCCAGCCAATCGTTCGTGGTGATAGGACAGAAGCCGCGGGAGGGCGAGCCGCCGTGGACGTACGCGGGGCCGGTGTTCGGCGACGGGGCGGCGGCGGGAGCGCCTCGCTTCGCGAAAGCGGGAGGCGCGGAGGCCTCGAAGGGGGAGCGGACGGCAGAGGGAGCGGTTTCGACCCTTGCGATACGCCCCTTGGCGGAGCGCGACCTGGGCAGGGTCATGGGCATAGAGGTGGCGTCGTTCCGCGATCCGTGGACGCCGCTCGCCTTCGCGCTCGAGCTGCGCCACAACCCGTGCGCGCATTACGCGGCCGCCGTGGTGGACGGGGACGTGGCGGGCTACCTGGGTTGGTGGGGCACGCCGGAAGGGGCGGCCATCGTGCGGGTGGCCGTGGACCCTGCGCTGCGCAAGGCGGGCGTGGGCCGCGCGCTCGTGGAGCAGGCGGCACGGCGCGCCCGCGAGGAGGGCCATGCCGCGCTCAAGCTCGAAGTGCGGGCCGGAAACGCCGTGGCCTGCGCCTTCTACGCGCGCCTGGGCTTTTTGGTGGTTGCCGTGCGCGCGGGGTACTACGACGATCCCCCTGAAGACGCCCTGGTCATGGCCCTTCCGCTGGGATAGGCGGGCGGGGGCTTGCGGCAGCCTCTTTTCGCCTCCCGTCAGTGCGTGTCGGCCTCTTCCAGCGTGGCGTCCGACATGCCCACGGCCCATAGCATGTAGGCGTTCATGATGCGCGGGGACTTGTCGGCGAGCGATTCGGTGTCGGCGGCGCTGGCCTGGTCGCTGGCGCCGCGGAGGTGCAGGGGGCGGTAGAGCGGCCGCGCGGCGTATCCGGCGCGCTTGGCCACGAGCAGGGTGGGGAACGTCACGCCGGCGTTGTTGTACGTCGTCGCCGCGTTGTTGTAGAGGCGTTCGAGCAAAGGCAGACGGCTGTCGATCTCGCCCAGCCGCTCAATCGCCTCGTGCGCACGCTCGAGCGCGGTTGCGCGGCGCATGTCGGTTGCGGCGGACAGGGCGCGCCACGCGTCCGCGAGCGCGCTGTCCGCCGCCGCGGCCGCTTCGATTCCGTCGGCGTTTCTGCAGGCGTCCAGCGCTCGGCGGACGTCGTCGGTGGGAGCGTCGCCGAATTCGGCGCTCGCGGACAGCGCGTCGATCAACCGCCGGGACGCGTCCAGCCGCTCCATGCGCTGCTCCTGAACGCGGCTCCAGGCCTCGCCGGCCTCTTCGTCGAGCCTTTGCAGGTTGCGGAAGAGCAGGATCATGATGACGGTGAAGCCGGTGGCGAGTACGACGAACGGCACGAGAACGGACATGATCGACATGAGGGCCCCCTTCGGAGTCGGCTGACGCCGCTATTATACGAAGGGGGCCCTCGCGAACCATACCACTGCTGGTATGGTTCTAGGGTATGAACGCGCCGGCTTCGGCGCGGCTTACAGGCCTGCTCGCGTGCGCACCTCTTCGATGCTGCGCCCGCATTTCGAGAAGTCCCTGCCTGCGGTTCCCGCGAAGATGGCCAGGATGAACGCCGATATCCACATGGCGCCGCTCACCACCATGTTGCCTTCTTGCAGGATGCCGGCAACCTCCAGCATCGGTTTGCCCAGCAGTATCAGCATCATCACGGCAAGCGCTGCCAGGATCTTGATGATGTCGAGCCGCCGCTTCGCTTTGAGGCGCTCTATCTCGGCACGCGCTTTCGCGGCGCTTCCCTTTTTGCCCATGCGGGCCTCCTATTCCCGAACCCGGCCCGCCTTATGCGACGGGGAGCCGCTTTTCGCGCCCTATCCGACCGACCGGTCCACGGCCTCTTCGGCCACGGCCATGGGCACCGCCTCGGCCGATGCCACGACGGGCGCGCCGGCCGCGTTCGGATGTATCTCGTCGAGCTCGTCCATGAGGTGCTGCGCCTTCGCGCGGTGGACTTCATGGATGGGCGTGCGGCCGAACTTGGCGTTGTAGATGAGGAACGTGGCCAAGCCGGTGAAGAACAGGCCGGCCACGGCCAGGAAGAACGAACCCAAGTGCACGATCCCCTCGCCGAACTCTCCCATCGCGAACGACACGCCCACATTGTACATGTTGTAGCCGCCCACGGGAATCATCACGCTGAAACCCTGCCCCGCGAAGTTCGCCAGCGCGCCCGACACGCCGAGCGGCGCGAACACGGCGCCGCAGAACCAAGCCGTGAGCAGGATCCACACGGGCTGGCACTTCGGCGTGATGCTCTTCACCACCAGGTAGATCACCTGGAAAAGCGCGCACAGCAGGCCGCCTGCGAGGAAGGCCAGGGGGAACACGAGCGCGGTCGTGTTCTTCTCAACGGACACGAGCGGCTCGACGCCCGCGGCGCCGCAGACGTAGCCGAACAGGATGCTTATGCCGGCGGCCACGGCGTTGAACCATATGACCAGCCACAATCCCTGCCACACCGCTTTGCCCGCCGTGGCGTTCTGCTTCGTCCAGGGTCCCACCATCTTCATGCCCACCGCCATGGCGAAGCCGGAAAACGGCAGCAGCGCGCCGAACGTGCCCCATTCCTCGACCATTTGGTAGGTAGCGAACCCGCCCAGCACGCAGCCGATAACGCCCATGCTGACGAGCGTCGCCCCGCCGATGAAGAATTGCATGGGCGTGCCGGTGAGCGCTTGCGTCCACACCGTGACGATCGCTTGGGCGACGAGCGCGAGCACGCCGCCTATCAGGAAGCTGTAGATAACCGTCTTGTAGGCTTTCATCGATTCATCCCCTCTACGTGTTCGTATGACATGCGCGAAAGCGCGAGACGCCGTCATTGTACCGGTGCGAGGAGAGCCGATATCGATCCGTGCGTACTAGGCCCTGTTGATTTTCGTCCACACGGGAGGATGAATAGCGGCGGAAAGGGCGCGCTTGCGAGGGGAGGGCCTCGGGGTGCGAGAGGGGCGAAAACAGGAGAGCCGGGAACGCTTCCGCGCTTCCGGCTCCTGTGTTTCAGACCTTCTCGATTATAAGACGGTATCTACTAGTTGGCAAGACCGTCGGTCAGGTATTTTTACTTTGACCGAGAATTCATGTCGATTCGCGGAATCGTGCCCGGCGGGCCGAGCGGCTACTCGCCCTTGTCGGCGAGGGCGCTCGGAACGAGGGAGCGGGCGGCCGTGCGCGCCTCGCCGAGCTTCTCGCGCGTCCGAGCCAGGCCGGGTTTGACGGCGTACGCGTAGGCGATCTTCACGAAGGGGCCCACGGCGAGCAGGTTCACGAAGAACGCGAGCGCGAGGGACACGGGCAGGCCCTCGATGTAGGCGAGCCAGGTGAAGCCGGCGGGCCCGTTCGAGATGAGCACGCCGAAGAACGTCATGAACGTCACCATGGAAACCACGTTCACGGCCGTCATGGCCACCGTGCGCTTGAACCCGGACAGGCTGGACGACACGACGGCGGGCGCCACGCGCGCCACGATGGGGTTGGCGACGAACAGGCGCACGCAGAACGCGGCGGCGAACGTGAGGGGGTACTCGTAGAGCGCCTGCGCGTACGCGGCCCAGGTGATGTCCGACGCGTGCAACAGCCAGTTGATGGTCACCATGCACGTGACCATGCAGAACACCATGAGCGTTTGGAACGCGAGCTTGTCCTTTCCGCCGGTGGGCACGGGGACGGCGCCTCGCAGGGCGCGGGTGTAGGCGTTGTCGGGCAAAAAGCGTGCAGCATGCAAAGACATAAGGTCCTTTCGGTCGAAGTGCGTATTTCGTTGTCGTTTCTTTCATGCGCTGCGCTGCCGAGTCGGGCGGCTCGGGCGTTTCGGGCGCGAACGCGGCGGAAAACATCCGCCGACGCAAGACGACGAACAGCCGACGCCGGGCGGCGGGCTGCATCGAAAATGTCGTCGATGATGAAAAAACGGGCAGCGCTCGTGGCGCTGGCGAATCCGAATGCCATCGGATGACTCCAGTATAGGGCAAGGTCGTCTGCCGACCCCGTCGAAAAAGTTCATCACCAGAAACTCTTCACCGGAAAGCGCCCCGAACCCCGTTCGCCGCTCGAACGAGCCCGTCCGCACCCCTTCGGGGCCCGCCGATCCGCCTGAGGCGAGGCTAGCCAAAACGTGTTAATGGTGATAATCTAGTATAAGACATAATCTATCATTACTCGACGGATCACCGAACGAGCAGGCAGCGCGAGAGAAGGGACGGAAGGCATGGAAACCTACTACAACCCGGAGGACCTCGACAAGTTCTCGACCATGGGCGAGGAAGCCCCCGAGCTTTGGGATTTGTACATGGCCTACTACGGCAAGGTGTTCGCCGAGGGCGCGCTCACGGCGCGCGAGAAGGCGATCGTCGCGCTGGCGGTGGCGGCGGCCGTGCAGTGCCCGTACTGCATCGACTCCTACACGCAGTCGTGCTTGGAGAAAGGCGTGACCGAGGAGCAGATGACCGAGGCCATCCACGTGGCGAACGCCATCCGCGGCGGCGCGGCGCTCGTGCACGGCGTGCAGATGAAGAACGTGGTCAAGCAGCTGGAAATGTAGCCATGCCCGCAACCGACGAACAAGCCCAAGCCGTCATGGACTCGTTCCCGCCGTTCTTCGAGCGGACGGACGAGGACACGCGCCGCACGCACGAGCGGCTCGACGTGCTGCAGGTGAACGTGGGACGCCTGTGCAACCTGGCGTGCCGCCACTGCCACATGGACGCGGGCCCGAACCGCACCGAGGTCATGGCACGCGACACCCTGCAGGCGTGCTTGGACGTGGCCGCGGGCCGCGGCTTCAAGACGCTCGACGTGACGGGCGGCGCTCCCGAGATGAATCCCGATTTCGAGTGGTTCGTGCGCGAGGCCGCCGCGCGCGGCCTGGACGTCATCGTGCGCTCGAACCTCGTCGTGATGCTGGACGAGCCGTACCGCCACTTGCCCGAAGTGCTGGCCGAGCTGGGCGCGACGGTGTTCGCCTCGCTGCCGCACTACACGGCGAAGCCCGTGGAGAAGCAGCGCGGCGCGCACACGTTCGACGGGGTCATAGCCATGCTGCAGAGGCTGAACGCGCTGGGCTACGGGCGCGCCGAGGGCGCGAACGAGGACGGGCTCGTGCTCAATTTGGTGTTCAACCCGAGCGGCGCGTTCCTTCCGCCCGACCAGGAGGCCCTTGAGAAGGAGTACCGGGCCAAGCTCGCCGAGGACTACGGCATCGTGTTCGACCACGTGTTCGCCATCGCGAACAACCCGCTGGGGCGCTTCGGGAACCTGCTGCACAAAACCGGCAACCTGGAACGCTACATGGGCAGGCTCGTGAACGCGTTCAATCCCGATACCGTGCCGGTCATGATGTGCCGCAGCCAGCTGTCGGTGGGTTGGGACGGCGCGCTGTACGACTGCGACTTCAACCAAGCGGCCGGCCTTCCGTGCAAAAACGGCCTGACCATCGCGGAGCTGGCGGCCGATCCCGCGCTGCCGCTGGCGCGCGACATAGCGTTCGGCAACCACTGCTACGCCTGCACCGCCGGCGCCGGCAGCAGTTGAGGCGGCTCCACGGCGTAGGTCTACGCCTTTCGGTTCCGGTGGCCTGGCGGCCATCGGAACGAAGCCGCCGCCGCGGAACCTACCTCCCCGCGGCGGCGCGCTTTCTCAAAACGCGAAAGACAGGCCGTCGGCAGCGGGCTTGACGCGGTCGCCGTACTGCCGCAGGTACTCCTCCAGCTCGGCGAGCGTGACGGGCTCGTCGTAGTGCATGGCCAGGTGCGTGAGGTAGAGCGTCTTCGCGCCCAGCTCCAGGCCCTCCTCGATGCATTCCTGCACGCTGTGGTGCGCGTCGGGCGACCAGTTCCGCTTCCAGAACGTGGCGTCCATGGCCATGACGTCCACGTCGCGCACGCGCTCGGCCGTCTCGGGCGGCAGCTTGCCGGTGTCCGACGCGTAGAACAGGCGCGTCTCGGGCGTCTCGATGAGGTAGCCGTACGTGCCCGGAGCGTGGGTCACGGGCAGCGCCGTGTAGCGCGCGCCGTCCAGCTCCACCTGCTCGTAGGGCGCGAGCTCGCGCATGTCCAGGCAGTAGGTCATGTAATGGAACTCGATGCTCGCCCCTTCCAGCGCCTCGGCGCTGCCGTACGTGGGCAGCGGCGCTTTGCGCACGAGCTGCACCAGGTACTCCAGCTCGCCGAGGCCTCCCAAATGGTCGAAGTGCGCGTGCGTGTACAGCAGCTCGTCGATGTTTCGCACGTCCTCGCGGATAAGCTGATGGCGCACGTCGGGCGGCGTGTCGATGAGCACGGTCTTCTCGCCGCGCACCATGACGCCGCAGTCGCCGCGCCGCGCCCGCGGGTCGCGGCGCGCCTCGTCGCAGGCGGGGCAGTCGCAGAAAAACGCCGGCACCCCGCATCCGGCGGCCGTGCCCATGAAAGTGAAAGTGTGCGTTGCGCGCTCCATCGTCGTCTCCTAGCTCTTCGATGCCTCGCTTTCATGATAGCGCTTTTCGCGGCCTGTTTTTCGCGCGCTTTGGAGGTTCGGCGCGCGCGTCCTTCGGATCGAACCGCGTTCGCGGGCGGCCAAGCTGCGGAAACATCCCTTTGGTGATTTCGCCGCCTTTCCGTTCGATCGTGCTACTATAGGCACCGTTCGATCCGAGGGCTCTGGGTTGGAGGAGGCCCTGCGTTCTCGGAAGGCTGTTTCCAACGGGGGGAAGAGGCTGTCATGCGACAAGGCTTTTTGACGGGAAACCGGCGTATGCTTCGGTCGACGTCGTCGCGGCTGCTGCTTCCGGCGTTTGCCGGAAGCGCCGAGCCGTGCCGCGGCGCGACGGCGGGTGCCTTTCCGCACGGCGGGGAAGGGGCTGCCACGTGAACATCGACCAGAGGCCCGATCTCTCCCTGCAGCAGCATCTCCATCTGACCACCGAGCTCAAGCAGGGCATCGCCATCCTGCGCATGTCGGCACTGGAGCTCTCCGAGTACGCGCGGAAATGCGTCGAGGAGAACCCGTTTTTCGATGACGACGACTGGGTCGAGCCGCGCCACCCTCTGACCCCCGACCGGTACGTGCAGGACGTGAGCGCCGACGCGCTTTTCGAGAAGCGGGGGCACGGCAGCCCGGAGACGTTCGACGCCGAACGCGGCGGCGACATGTCCCAGCGCTCGTTCTCGTTCGACCGGTACCTGACCGAAGGGGAGACGCTCGACGAGTTCCTGCTCGAGCAGCTGCGCCTGCAGGCCGACTCTCCTCATGCGATGGCCATCGGGGAGTACCTTATCGGCAACATCGACGGCAGCGGCTACCTGAGGACGTCCGTCGAACAGGTGGCCTCCGCGCTCGGCGTGCCCGAGCAGGAGGTGGCCCGCGTCCTCTCGCTCGTCCAGCAGTTCGAGCCCACGGGCGTGGGCGCGCGCAACCTCGCCGAATGCCTCGAGCTGCAGCTGCGGAAGAACGGCAAGTTCACCCCCACGCTCGAGCGGCTCGTGAAAAGCCACCTCGCCGAGTTCGAGTCGCGCACCCCCGCGTCCATCGCGCGCGACATGGGGCTCTCGCTCGCCGAGCTCAACGAGGCGCTCGACGTCATCCGCACGTGCAACCCGCGTCCGGCCAGCCAGTTCGGCAGCCCGTCGCGGCCCATTTGGCCGGAGGTCGTGGTGGAGGCGTGCGGCAACGGCGAGTACGAGGTGAGCCTCCAAGACTTCTACCTGCCGCATCTGAAGATCAACCCCACGTACCGGGCGATGGCCTCGAACGTGAAGGAACGCGACGCCGAAACGTATCTGAAGGAGAAGCTCAAGGAAGCCGAGAGCCTTATCGACGGCATCAACTACCGCCATTCGACGCTGCACAAGATCGCCTGCTGCATCGTGGAGATGCAGGTCGAGTTTTTCGAGCGAGGCTACGACTGCCTGCGCCCCCTCACCATGGTCCAGGTGGCCGAGGCCACGGGGGTGTCGGAGTCCACGGTGAGCCGCATTGCGAGCGGGAACTACATGCAAACGCCGCGCGGCGTGTTCGAGCTGCGCTTCTTCTTCCATTCGTCCGCCTACCACGCGGCCGACCGCGTGGTGTCCTCCATCAGCGTCAAGCATCGCATAACCGAGCTCGTGGCTAAGGAGGACTCCTCGAACCCGCTCAGCGACCAGGCCCTGTCCGAGGCTTTGGCGCGCGAGGGCGTGTCCGTGTCGCGCCGCACGGTGAACAAGTACCGCGAAGAGCTCGGCATCCCCGCGCGCGCCGCGCGTCGTCGCAGCTAGGCTCGCAAGCTGGGCCCGCATGCAAGCGCCATTCGCTCTCTGCGATGGCGCTTTTTCTTATTTTGGAACGATTCTCAAATTGTGACGGCTCCTTCGCGGCCCGGTGCGAAGCCGTTTCGAGAACGCTGCGCCTTGACCTGCTTTGTCATCCAACTTGGAAAGTGGCACGGTTCTTGCATCGATGATTACGAGGCGTCTTTGACTTTGGCTGTTGGGATCAGCCAGGTGAACGGGCGTGCAGTTCGTCGGGGGGAAGTTCGACGGGCTGTCATCCCTGCGGCCGTTCGAGTCCGAGAGCGTTTCCGAAGCCGGTTTCGTATGTAAACGGGGACTGTCGGAATAAGGAGGAGTTGGATTGACTAAAAAGCAAAAGACTGCGGCGGCGTGGACCGTCGTCATCATCGCCTTTTTCGGGGGCTTTGCCCTAGCCAACGTCCAAAACAAAGTACCGCCCGTAATCGACGTCGTCATGGCGTACTTCAACATCGGTGAAACGGACGCCGGCTGGTTGACGTCGGTGTTCACCATCATGGGCATGATCACGGCCATCCCGGCCTCCATGCTCATGCACAAGATGGGCCCGAAGAAGATCGGCGTCATCTCGCTGGCCTGCGCGGCCGTGGGCGGCATCATCGGCGCCTTCGCGACCGAACTCTGGGTGCTCATGGCCACCCGCGTGCTGGAAGGCGTGGGCGTGGGCATGATCGCCGTGGTCGGCCCAACGGTTATCTCCATGTGGTTCCCAGCCGAGAAACGCGGCCTGCCCATGGGCCTCTGGGGTTCGTGGATGATGTGCTCCCAAACGCTGCTGTTCTTCATCGGCGGCGGCCTGAGCACGGCGTTCGGATGGCAGGGCGTCTGGTGGTTCTGCGTGGCGTTCTGCGTGGTCGTGCTCATTCTCTACATGTGGAAGGTCGACGCGCCCCCCGAGGGCACGCCGAACTACGCCGAAGGCGAGGACGAGGAAGAGTTCAAGCTCGGTGACGGCTTCAAGTCCTCTTCGACGTGGATTCTCACCATCGCCGGCACCATCTTCACGTTCTGCTGCTTCGGTTTCGCCACGTACATCTCGCTGTACTGGGCGCAGACGCTCTTCGGCGGCGACATGAACCAGTCGAACTGGTGGGTGTCGGTCATGTACGCCATCGAGATCCCGGTCGTCATCTTCATCGGCTGGCTGTTGAACCACATCAAGCTTAAGAACCGTCGTTTCGTGGGCGTCATCGGCTTTTTGCTGTACACGTTCATCCTGTTCGTGTGCTTCCGGATGGAGGAGCCGGGCTTGATCCTGCCCTTCATCATCGTCTATCCGTTCCTCGAGGGCTCTATCCCGACGGTGTACTGGACCTTGTGCCCCTCGACGGCCAAGAGCCCGGAGTATTCGGGAACGGCTATCGGTATTCTGAACGTGGGCTTGAACATCGGCACGCTGCTTGGCCCCCCGGTGACCGGTTTCTTCATCGAGAACTACGGATGGGCAACTGCCACCATTCCGCTGGCCATCGCTTCGGTTTTGGGTGCGATCGCGTTCTTCTTCGTGAAGACGTACGATCACGACTCCGACAAGGCGACGGCTCGCGCAACGGGCATCGAAGACGACTTGACCCAAGCGGCGGTGTAGCAGATCGAGCTTCCGTGTAACTGAAGGAGAGTAGTTTAATGAAGACGAAACGAGCTTGGATCGTCGCGTTCGCGACTATCTTCGCCGGCATCTCGCTGGCGCTCGTGCAGAACAAAGTGGCACCCTGCATGACAACCCTGATGGGCGCATTCAGCATCGACATGGCCACGGCCGGTTGGCTGAGCTCCCTGTTCTCGCTGGTGGGCATCATCATGGCCATCCCGGCCTCCATCGTGCTGAACAAGCTCGGGCCGAAGAAGGGCGGCATCGTGGCCCTGGCATGCGCTATATTGGGCTCGCTCATCGGTGTGTTCACCGACAGCGTTCCCGTGCTTATGGCGAGCCGTATCGTCGAGGGCGTGGGCGTGGGCCTCATGTCGGTCATCGGGCCGTCGCTCATCGCCATGTGGTTCCCCGAGGCGAAGCGCGGCCTGCCCATGAGCATTTGGGCGGCGTACCAGATGGGCGCCCAGGCTGTCATGTTCTTCTTGGGCGCGCTGCTCACGACGAGCTTCGGTTGGCAAGGCGTGTGGTGGTTCGGGCTCGTTGCGTGCGTCGTCGCGTTCGTGCTCTACGTCCTGTGCGTGAAGAGTCCCCGTCCCGAGGACAGCTATGCTGACGTGGAGAGCGAGGACGTGTCCATCGTCGAGGGCATCAAGTCGCCTTCGGCCTGGGTGCTCTCGTTGGCCACGATGCTCTTCTGCATCGGCTGCTTCGGCTTTGTCAACTGGATCGCCACGTGTTGGGCGCAGACGTTCACGTGGGACGAGGGCCAAGCCAACATGTGGGTGGGGTACTTCTCCATCTTCGGCGTGATCGCCGCGGTGGTCATCGGCGCGCTGCTGAACCGCGTCAAGAACCGCAAGATGTTCGGCGTTGCGGCGCTGGTCGCCTACGGCATCGCATCGCTCGTGGGCATGTTCATGGACAACCCGGCGTTCCTCATCGGCTTCGTGATCGTGTACGGCTTCGTCGACGCAGGGTTCCCCTGCGTGCTGTGGACGATGGCCGCCCAGACGGTCAAGAAGCCCGAACTGGCGGGCGTGGCCCTGGGCGTGGTGTCCATCGGGTTCAACGTGGGCATCCTCCTCGGCCCGCCGATCATCGGCGCCGTCGTCGAGGCGGCCGGTTGGCATGTGGGCGCCATCGCCATCTGCGCATCCTGCGTGCTGGCTGCCGTCGTGCTGTCGTTCACGAAGCTTTACAGCGTTGACGACGCTCCTTCTTCGGAAACGCCGGAGGCCGTTCTCTCGCCGGCCGGCGAGGTGCAGTAGCGGGATAGCCTGCTTCGGCATACGATCCTGCCCGATTGGGCGCGGACGGGTTCGCCCGTCCGCATGACCGCGATGCGGACACTTCCCCAAGAGGTGTCCGCATCGCTTTTTTATGCGTCGGCAGGCTGCGGCGCCCGCTGTGCCGACGCGGCTTCGAGCCCGTCTCAAAAATTGAGACGGAAGGGACAAGGGCGTTCTCAATATGCGAGCCGCGCCTGCCGCATGGCGCTCGATTTCGAGAAGCAAATTGAGACAATCGCTGCGACCACCTGCGGCCTCCCGATCGCCAAAAAGGCCATGAAAACATTTTTCATGCCGTTGAACAGGCATTTTGCAAATTCTCTCGCAAGGATGCGCCCGATTGGCACGGAGCATGCAACTACCTATATCAGAAGGCGCAACCGGCAAAGGAGCAACGCCGAAAGCCTTTCTGATTCACGTTGTAAGGCCATGTTCAACCATGGCGGAGGTTTGTCGGAGAGGAGGACATGCAAATGGCAGAGGAGAAGAAGAGGCTGGACCTGGATCGGGAGTTCCAGGAAAAGCGCAAGACGGAGCACCTGGCTGACCCGAACAAGAACAAGGAAGCGTGGCAGCAGAAGGCGCAGGATGCTTCGGGACGCGACTGGACGAAGCCTCGTCGTCCGACGTTGAAAGACGGGGAAGTCTAAGAACTGCCCGAAAGAGGAGAATCGGAGAGAGAGGGATAGCAAGTATGCTTACCAACGAACTCGAAGGCGTCAACAAAGACGTCTACAAAACAGATTGGCAGTGGCAAGAGGGTGAGTACACGGTCACGCGTACGAACATGTGGACCGCCCCCGGCTGCCACAACGGCTGCTCTGTTCTGTACTACACCAAGGACGGCAAGGTCGAGAAGATCGAAGGCGACCCGCTGAGCCCCTACAACCAGGGCCGTCTTTGCATGCGTTGCCTCGACGTCGTCGAGACGTTCTACCATCCTGACCGCTTGAAGTACCCCCTGAAGCGCGTCGGCGAGCGCGGCGAGAACAAGTGGGAGCGCATCACGTGGGACGAGGCTTACGACGACATCGCCGAGCACGTCCGCGCCATCTGGGAGGACTACGGCCCCGAGTCCATCGTGTCCATGCAGGGCACCGGCCGTAACATCTGCTGGCAGACCCCCTACCTGAGCTACGCCGCCTTCGGCAGCCCGAACTTCGTGCTCGGCTTCCTGTCCGGCGACGCCTGCTACCTGCCCCGTACGACCATCGGTCACTGCTTCATGGGCGACTTCTTCGTGGCTGACTGCTCGCAGCACCTCGAGAAGCGCTTCGCCGATCCGGAGTACGTGTTCCCCGACTACATGCTCATCTGCGGCAACAACGCCCTCGTGTCCAACGGCGACGGCTTCTTCGGCCACTGGATCGTCGACGTCATGAAGGAAGGCGGCACGAAGCTCATCGTGCTCGACCCCTCCTGCACGTGGCTGGCCTCCAAGGCCGAGCACTGGCTGCAGGTGCGCCCCGGCACCGACGCCGCGGTCGTCATCTCCATGCTGGGCGTCATCATCGAAGAGGATCTCTACGATCACGACTTCGTTGAGAACTGGTGCTACGGCTTCGACGAGCTGGCCGAGCGCTGCAAGGACTACCCGCCCGAGAAGGCCGCCGAGATCGCCGGCATCGACGCCGAGGACATCCGCGCCGCTGCCCGCGCCTACGCTTCCGGCAATCCCTCCACGATTCAGTGGGGCCTCAAGGTCGACCAGACCGTCTGCGGCATTCCTCTGGCCCAGGCTCTGCTCTCCTTGGGCGCCATCTGCGGCGACATCGACGTGCCCGGCGGCATGATGATCCCGCGTTGCGCTTACGACATTCCCGACTCCTACGGCTGCGGCATGTGGAACCTTTCCGACGAGATGCTCGGCAAGATGCTCGGCGTGGACACCTCCCCGCTGCACGCCCTCGGCTTCGACCCGACCGCCAACGGCGACACGGTGCTCCTGGCCATCGAGACCGGCGAGCCGTACCCGATTCGCATGCTGTTCATCCAGTCCACGAACCCGATCGCCAACATGGCTGCCGACGCCCCGCGCGTGTACAACGCCATGCGCTCGGTGGACTACAACGTCGTGGTCGACGTGTTCATGACCCCGACGGCCGTGGCTTGCGCCGACATCGTGCTGCCCTGCGGCATGAGCTGCGAGCGTAACTCCGCTCGCGTGTGGTGGTGGCCGCTGCGCTCCATCGTCAAGGTCGCCGACTACTACGAGGCCAAGTCCGACGAGCAGATCATCCTCGAGCTGGGCAAGCGCCTCAATCCCAGGCTGTTCCCGTGGGAGACGGACGTCGAGCTCATGACGTGGTGGATCCAGTCCGGCAACCGCTTCCATGCCGGTTGGCCGCACAAGACCGACCAGACGTTCCTCGACCTCACCGAGAAGGTCATCGACTGGCCGGACGACTGGGCGTACCGCAAGCACGAGCTCGGTTGGCTGCGCGACGACGGCCAGCCCGGCTTCAACACGAACACGGGCAAGTGCGAGCTGTACAACACCCTGTTCGACGCGTGGGGCTTCGATCCGCTGCCGTACTACGAGGAGCCGCCTGAGTCCCCGATCTCCACGCCGGAGCTGTTCGAGGAGTACCCGTACGTCCTCACCACCGGCGCCCGTACGTGGGAGTACTTCCACTCGGAGGAGCGTCAGGTTCCGCGCCTGCGCGAGTCGCATCCCGATCCGCTGACCGATCTGCATCCCGACACCGCCGCGAAGATCGGCGTGTGCGAGGGCGACTGGATCTGGGTCGAGAACATGCGCGGCAAGTGCAAGCAGCGCGTGCGCATCAACGCGTCCCTCAAGCCCAACACCGTGCGCTCCGAGCACGGCTGGTGGTTCCCCGAGACGGACGGCGCAGAGCCCAACCTGTTCGGCGTGTTCGACTCCAACATCAACAACCTCACGGTTCAGGGTGTTACCGGTCCTACGCTGTACGGCGCCCCGTACGCGAACCAAATTTGCAAGATCTATCCGGTCACGAAGGAGAACGACTGCTCGCCCAGCGAGATCGTGACCCGCAAGGGAGGTTTCTAAGATGGCGGAAAAATACGGACTTCTGATCGACTACACGTGGTGCACCGGTTGCCACTCCTGCGAGATGGCCTGCAAGGTTGAGCACGGCTGGGCGGCCGGCGAAGCGAACGGCATCCAGCTGTTCGAGGACGGCCCGCGCAAGATGCCCAACGGCAAGTTCGAGTACAATTACCTGCCCGTGATGACGTCGCTGTGCGACCTGTGCGCCGATCGTACGGCCATGGGCAAGCTCCCGACCTGCGTGCATCACTGCCAGTCGGCTTGCATGAAGTACGGCACGGTGGACGAGCTGGCCGAGAAGGCCAAGGAAATGCCCCGTACCTGGATCTACGTACCTGAGCAGTAAGACTTTTCGTCTCGCTGGCGCCCCGGCTTCCGGCCGGGGCGCCAGCCTCAGCAAGACGTGAACGTAAGGAGAGAAAGCCATGTGTTACAGACCAGCTAATACCGTTACCATTGTGAAGTGCCTCGAGTGCGGCGCGTTCAACAAGCCCACGAACGAGACGTGCCAGAAGTGCGGCGCCGATCTGAACGAATCCCGCAAGGCTGCGGATCAGGCTGCGGCTCCGTCTCCCGGTGCTCCGAAGGAGATCTCGCTCAAGCCCCAGGGTCTTGACGGCGCCCCCAAGGCTCCCGGCGCCCCTTCGGCCCCAAAAGCGCCCGGCGCTCCGAAGCCGCCGACGAACTAACCGTGACATGTCCGGCGGCGTACGGTGGATGTTTTAGAATGAGGCGAAGCGCACATGCCTAATTGTAGAACCTGCAGCCCATGGTGCCGCCGTTGCCATAAGAAGGCGGATTACAAGTTTCCCGTCGAGTGTCCCGAGTGCGGGTGGTACAACCCCTACGAACGGGACACCTGCAAGAAATGCGGGGCCCCGGTCGCGCACGACGAGGAGAAGGCGGTCGACCACCTCAACACCGAGGTGAAGAAGGCCTGTTTCTTCTGCTCGCCGTTCGAGCGGCCGCTCTGCAACGAATGCGTGGAGACGGGACGAACGAAGATATGCCCGGAGTGCGGCAGTTACGTGTTGGGGACGCGTACGGCGTGCAAGAAGTGCGGGCACGTCTTCTAAGGCTCGTGCCCAGGCTCCCGCGTGCGGGCGCCGAGGTTCGGCCTGAAAAAGAGGGGGGCGAGGGCATGGCTCGCATAAACCGTGCCTGTGTTGAATGATCGGGCTGGAGAAGGTGCTTAACGCTCATCTCCAGCCCGTTTGGCTTTTCGGACCTCGGGTGCCCTTGGTTCGAGGCGGGAAAGCTATTGGCTTTCCTTGAGTTTGCGGTACAGCGTCGCCTTGCTGATGTCGAGGATGGCGGCAGCGGTGGCGATGTTGCCATCCGCCTGCAGGATGGCCTCGTTGATGGCTATGCTCTCGAGCTCCTTGAGCGAGAGCGTGGGCAGCGGAGCCTTCGCGGCGGGGGAGGGTTCGCCGCTTTCGGCGCTCTGCGCGGAAGCGGGGACGCTTTGCACCTTGAAAGATGAAGACGATTCGTTTTGGGGTGCCGGAGCAGCTTGCGGAAGCGGGGCTTCGACGCCCTCGTCGGAGGGGGTTTTGGCGGCGTTGACGATGTAGCTGGGGAAGTCCTCGACGGAGATCGTCCCGTCCTCGCAGGTGTAGTAGGCGGAGTAGATCGCATGCTTGAGCTGGCGCACGTTGCCCGGCCAGGTGTACGTTTCGATGAGCTTCGCGGCCTCGTCCGAAAGCCTTACCAGGCCGTTGCCGGTTTTGATCTGGCATTCGTTCAGGAAGTAGCGCGCGAAGTACAGCGCGTCGCCCAGCCGCTCGCGCAGCGGCGGCAAATCGACGGTGAGCACCGAGATGCGGTAGAGCAGGTCTTCGCGGAACTGGTGCTGCTCGACCAGCTGGGGAAGGTTCTGGTTCGTGGCGGCCACCAGGCGGAAGTCGATCTGCTTGTACGACTTGCCGCCCACGCGGATGACGCGTTTGTTCTCCAGGACGCGCAGAAGCGTGGCCTGGAGCTCGAGCGGCATGTCGCCGATCTCGTCGAGGAACAGCGTGCCGCCGTCAGAAAGCTCGATCTTGCCCGGCTTGCCGCCGCGTTCCGCCCCGGTGAAGCTGCCGCTCTCGTAGCCGAACAGCTCGCTTTCTATGAGGCGCGGCGGGATGGCGGCGCAGTTGATGGACATGAAGGGCCCGTTCGGGCACGACTTGTTGTGTATGGCCTGGGCGAACAGCTCCTTGCCCGTTCCGCTTTCGCCCGCCAACAGGATGTTCTCGTTCGACTTCGCAAAACGCGCGGCCAGGCTTTTCGCCCGCGATATCTGCAGGCTCTTTCCGAGGATGTCGTCGAACGTGACCGTTGCCACGTCGCCGGCTTTGCCGCGGGAGGCCCCCATCGAAGACAGGGGCTTCGCTTCCTTGAGCGAGACGATGTAACCCTCGAAGTCCCGGTCGCTGCCGTAGATGCGCGAGATCTTGGCTTCGTAGGGCACGCCGTCCACCGCGAAGGACGAGCTGCCGCCCTGCTCGATGACCTCCTCGAAGCTCCGGTTGTCGTTGATGAGGGTGTTCACGTTCAGACCGAGCAGCTCGTCGGGCGCCGTCTTGAACATGTGCGCCGCCTCCGGCGTGGCGAGGGTGATCGTATCCTGCGCGTCGCAGATGAGGATGCCGTCTTTGACGGTGCCGATGATGTTGCGCGAGATGACCTCGAACCGCTGGGCTTCGAGCGAGGCCTTGCTGTACTTCGACTCGGTCTCGGCGAGCTGGATGTCGTACTCGTGCAACCTCATCTGCCCGTTGATGGTGGTGGCGAGCGACGACACGAGGCTCATCGCATGGGCGAGCAGCTTTTTGTTGGCCGAGGTGAGCGAGTTGTCCGATATGGGCTGGGTGAGCGTGAGGGCGCCGATGCTCGTGCCGGATTGGTCGATGAGCGGGGCGGCGCAGGCGATGAGGCCCTGGAGTTTGAAGCAATAGTGCTCGGGGCCGATGATGACGAAGGGCTTCTTGTGGCGCATGCACAGGGAGTGGGCGTTCGTTCCCATGTTCCGCTCGTTGCAGCGGTAGTTCAGCCCCACGAACCGATGGAGTCGCAGGTTCCCGATCAGCACGAGGGGCGTTCCGTTCGCGTCGAGGAACTCGAAGATGTAGTCGTTTTGCAGGTTCAGCGATTCGACGCTTCTCAAAAGCGATTTCACCGTGGCGATGAGCTGCGCGTTCTTCGCGAGCGTTTCCTCGTACGCCTCCTCGGATATGTACTCTCCCAGGTTCTCCTCGTCGGGATCGAGGCCGTTGTCGCGCGAGTTGATCCACGAATCGGCGATCTCGGGCCTGACGCAGGGCGCGAGATGGGGATCGGTGCCGTTGTTGAGGAAGTCGAGCTTGGCATCGAGGATGCTGTCCCAAAACGAATCGTCTTCATGCATGGATCTGATGAGCTGGAGATCGCTCGCATAGTTGATGTCCAGGCTGTCTGTCGCGTCGTCCATGAAGAACCCCCCGTAACAAGTATGTTGGTACTTTATTATAGGATTAAAGTGATGCAAGTTTGCGAAGAAGATCATTTTGAGAAAAGCTCCGGAAACGGGAGCTCTTCCTCGCATGCCTCGGCCAAGGAGTTCGAGGGGCGCAGGCCGTGGCACCTCGATGCGCGCAAACCTTGGCGTCCCGACGACGAAGGGGCCGATCAGGGGGGAGAGCCGTGGGCCTTCGACCATGGTATCCGCCGGTCCCCCGCCGAGGGGCGGGACTTCGAGGGCGACGACGTGCGCCGCTCCCCGGCGGAGGAGCTTGTCTCAAAAGGATACTCTCTGCCGAACTTCAAGCGCAAGGACGCGGACGGCGAGGAGCTGCGGCACGGTGACTACCGCTACCGCCTGCGCGAGGACGGCTCGGCCCGCCTCGTGGCCTACGAGGGTTGCGCGGAGTGCGTGGACATTCCGGCCGAGGTCGGCGGCGCGCGCGTGACCTCGCTGGCCACGAATCTGTTCCGCGACCATGCGGAGCTGCGCCGCGCCTCGATGCCCGACACGGTGGAGTTCGCGGGCAACCATGTGTTCGACGGCTGCGTCAACCTGAGAGGCGTCCGGCTCTCGGCGGCGCTCACCCAGGTCGACCCCACCATGTTCCTGCAATGCGGCTCGCTGGTCGAGGTGGAGCTCGCCATGCCCACGGTGCGGCTCGAGGGCAACTCGTTCTCGGACGCGCCGGTGGCGCACGTGGTGTTCGGCCCCCTCGTGCAGGCGCTCGACGCGAAGCCCCTGGGGCTGCCGCATTTGGAGCGCGTGTCCGTCGACGCGGCCAACGAGCGCTTCGTCACCGACGGCAAGGCCCTGCTCTCGAAGGACCGGCGCCACCTGTACCGCCTGGTCGTTCCGTGCGCCGCCTACGAGGTGCCCGCCGGATGCGAGGCCGTGGACGAGCGCGCGTTCGATTCGCTCGGCGGGCTCGAGCAGGTCGCGCTGCCCGACTCCCTGCGCAGCGTGGGCCGCATGGCCTTCGCGAAAACGGGGCTGGCCGCGGTGAGCTTTCCCGCTTCGGTGGAGTCCATCGGGGAGAAGGCGTTCTACCATTGCGCCGCGCTGTCACAGGTGCGCCTGCCGAGCGGGTGCCGGGACATCGGGTCCGAGGCGTTCGCCTTCACGGCCGCCTGCCGCGTCGAGCTGCCGCCGGCGCTCGAGCACCTGGGATTCCGCGCCTTCGACCACACGCCCGCGCAGGAGCGTATCGCCGACGGGGCTTTGAGCGTGTCCGCGGCGAATCGCTTCCTCGAGCTGGACGCCGAAGGCGGCCTGTATCGCCACGACGTGTTCTTGGAGCTGGTGGGCCGGGTGGCGAGCTACCGGGTGCGGCCCGGCACGCACGCGGTGGCCGACGAGGCCTTCAAACGCCATGCCACCGTGCGTGCGGTGGAGCTGCCCGAGGGCGTGTTCTCCGTGGGCCGCGAGGCGTTCCGCGGGAACCGGCAGCTCGTGCGGGTCGACCTGCCCGAGAGCCTCGAGCGCATCGGCGCACGCGCGTTTCTGGACACCTCGCTTCTCACGCTGCGCCTTTCGGAGAACGTGCGCTTCATCGGGGAGGACGCGCTGCTCGTGCAGGGCGACAACCAGCTCATGCCCCGCACGCCTTTGCAGTCGGTTTCGCTCGACGCGGGCAACCCCGCGTTCTACCTGGAAAACGGGCTTTTGTGCCAGCGCGACGGCAGCAAGATGGGCGGAGACACCTGCCTTCTGTACGTGGGGCCCGACGACGTGGTGCGCATTCCGCGCCAGGTGACGCACGTCGCGAGCCTCGCGTTCTGCGGCGCCTCGGGCGTGAGCGAGCTGTACGTGCACGGGCACCTGCGCAGCGTCTGCAACGGGGCGTTCTCCACGGCGCGCACCATTCCGGTCGTGCACGTGGAGTTCCCCGAACCCATCGACGGCTACGAGAAGGGCGATTTCCGGGTGCCCGAACTGTCCTCGCGGTACCGCTCCCCGTCGTATCTGTTCGACGCGGGCCCGGCGGGAACCGTGTTCGACTTCGAATACTACGACTCGTGGGTGACGCACGCCGCCACCATGCGGGAGTTCGCGCCGGCCGCCCTGTACCGCCTGACGCATCCCATGCGCCTCGACGAGCGCACGCGCGAGCTGTACGAGGGGATACTCCAACGCAAGAGCGCGGCCGCGTGCCGCTACTTCGCCGAGCAGGGCGACCTGGACGCGCTGGCGTGGCTGGCAGACCGGGGGCTGCTTGCCGAGGACGTCGTTGAAGCGGAACTGAGGACCACGTCGCTTGAGGGGAGGACGCAAGCCACCGCCTGCTTGCTCGAGCTGCAGCATCGCACGATGCCGAGCGCGGGCGTAGACTTCAGCTTGTAAACGCCTATGAAAGATTTGACGCCCATAGCGGAAGGGGACGTGGTTCTCGAGGAACGGGAGCGTGCGCGCGCCCGGGGCACCGCGCCGGAGAAGATGGTTCTGACCACCGAGGCGCGCATGGCCGAGAAGCGCGAGCGCTACGAGCGGTGCCTTCCCGTGGCCAACGATATTCTGGAGGACGCGCGCACGTCGCTCGCGGTGCGCTTCCGCTTCCTCGACCGGGCGCTCTGGCGCATGCCGCTCGTGCCGAGCTTCGACGTCTACGGCATCGCGAGCGACGGCTTGAAGCTGTACTACGACCCCGAGTACGTGGTCGACCGCTTCAAGCTCTCGCCGAACGAAGTGGTGCGCGACGTCATCCACTGCCTGTTCCACTGCATATTCCGGCATCCGTTCATGCTGTACTCGGTGCTGCGGCAGCCGTGGGACGTGGCCTGCGACATCGCCATCGAGGCGCTGCTGCTCGATCTGGTGGGAGAGGCGTTTCCCAGCAACTTCGACCGACGCGCGCGCGAGGCGCTCAGGGTCATCCGCGCCCAGGTGGAAGGGGTGGTGACGGCCGAGCGGCTCTACCACTTCTTCTCGAACGAGGGCAGCCAGGTCGACCTGCGCTCGCTGGCGCCCATGTTCTATCGCGACACGCACGGGCTGTGGTACAACGACGGAGCCGAAGGCGCGGCGCGCGGATCCATGAGCGCCGCGCGCCAGCAGTCGGAAGACCGCGAGGGCGGCGAGCTGCCCACGTCGGAGGGGGGCGAGTCGCTCGACGACACGCGCGGCGCTTCCGAGATGCCCGCGCCGAGCGGGGGCGACGACGAGCAGGATCGCGAGTCGCCCGACGACGAGGCCGAGCGCGACGAGCCGGCCGACGAGCGCGACGACGAGGGCGGCTCCGGCGACGACGAACCGGCCGTGGACGACGAGCTGGCCGAACAGTGGGCCGACGTGAGCCGGCACATCCAGATCGAGCTGGAGGCGCATATGCTGCGCCAGGGCGAGGGGGCGGGCAACTTCGCCGCCGCGCTCGAGGCCGTGAACCGCGAGAAGCACGACTACGCGGAGTTCCTCAAGCGCTTCGCCACGCTGCACGAGCGCATGCGCGTGAACCCCGACGAGTTCGACTACATCTACTACACGTACGGCTTGGACCAGTACGGCAACATGCCGCTCATCGAGCCGCTCGAGTACAAGGAGACGCGCGCGGTGCACGACTTCGCCATCGCCATCGACACGTCCGAGTCGGTGTCGGGCGATCTGGTGCAGGCGTTCATGCGCAAGACGTACAACATACTGAAGCAGGCCGAGAACTTCACCGACCGCGTGAACATCCACGTCATCCAGTGCGACGCGCGCGTGCAGGAGGACACGAAGATCACCTCGCTCGAGGAGCTCGACCTGTACTTGGAGAACCTGGAGCTCAAGGGGTTCGGCGGCACGGACTTCCGACCGGTGTTCGAATACGTGAACCTTTTGGTGGAGAAGGGCGAGTTCTCCGACTTGCGGGGCCTCGTCTACTTCACGGACGGGCAGGGCACGTTCCCGCGCAGGCAGCCGGCCTACGACGCGGTGTTCGTGTTCTTGGACGACGGCTACTCGGACCCGACGGTGCCCCCGTGGGCGCTCAAGGTCATTCTGGACGAGAGGGGATTGACGTGACGGACGGCGGGCGGGGCCTGCGAGGCGAAGGGCGGCAATCGGTGGACTCAAGGAGCGAACTATGAACATTGCGGAAGCGAAACAGCAGGTGAAAGACACTATCGAGGCGTACCTGGCGGTCGACGACCGCGGGCGGCCCCTTCTGGACACCGCGCGTCAGCGCCCGGTGTTCTTGGTGGGCGCGCCCGGCATCGGCAAGACGGCCATCATGGCGCAGATCGCCAGCGAGCTGGGCATCGGGCTGGTGTCCTACTCCATGACGCATCACACGCGCCAGAGCGCGCTCGGCCTGCCGTTCATCGTGCACGAGGATTTCGAAGGGTTGGAGTACGAGGCCTCCGAGTACACCATGAGCGAGATCATCGCGTCCGTGTACTCCTACATGAAGAAGAGCAAGGTGCGCCGCGGCATCCTGTTCCTCGACGAGATCAACTGCGTGTCCGAGACGCTCTATCCGTCCATGCTGCAGTTCCTCCAGTTCAAGACGTTCGGGCGCCATGCGGTGCCCGAGGGGTGGATCATCGTCACGGCCGGCAACCCGCCCGAGTACAACAAGTCCGTGCACGAGTTCGACATCGTCACGCTCGATCGCGTGAAGAAGATCAACGTCGAGCCCGACTTCGGCGCGTGGAAGGCCTATGCGGTGTCGAAGGGCACGCACCCGGCCATCCTCACGTTTTTGGAGATCAAAAAGAACCGCTTCTACTCCATCGAGGCGTCGCTCGACGGCAAGTCGTTCGTCACCGCGCGCGGGTGGGACGACCTGTCGGACATGATCGGCATATTCGAGCGGCTGGGCAAGACGGTCGACTACGATTTGATCGTTCAGTACGTGCAGAACGAGACGATAGCGCGCGAGTTCGCCGCGTACTACGACCTGTTCAACAAATACCGCGACGACTACCGCATCGACGAGATCCTTGCCGGCGGGGACGTTGCCGGTATAATCGACCGAGCCGGCGCGGCCGAGTTCGACGAACGCCTGTCGCTCGTGGGGCTTTTGCTGGACGCCGTGTGCGGCGACATGAAGGACATCGTCGACGAGACCGACGTGCTCGTGGCGCTGCGCGACGATTTGCGCGGCATGAAGCCCGCCGTGGAGGAGGGCGGCGACGTTCGGGAGCTTTTGGGGGACCTCGGACGCGTGCGCGCCTCGCAGCTCGAGCTGGGCGTGGCCGCGGGCAACCTGTCGAAGGGCCGCCGCGCGATCGCCGAGCGCGAGCTGGATGAGATAGCCGCCTTGGCGAGGATTGCCGAGGAGGTCGCCGATCCGGCCGAGGGCTACGCGCTCGTGGCGGCCGCGTTCGCCGACAAGGCGGAGGCGCTGCAGGGGCGCGCGGCCGAGGTGGAGGAGCGGCTGTCCCGCGCGTTCTCCTTCGTGGAGGAGGCGTTCGGCGACGCGCAGGAGATGACGGTGTTCACGACGGAGCTCACCTCGCGCACCAGCTCGGCACGCTACATCGCCCAGTACGGAAGCGCGTCCTACTTCGCGCACAACGCGGATATGATATTGTCGGACCGGCAGCGCGAGCTGCGCCGTCGCGTCGAAGACCTCAACGTGTAGGGCAAGCCAGGGAGCATCGCGAACCAATGCGCCGAAAAACCAACGTGCAAGGCAAACAGCTAAGGAGAAGAAGATTATGAAGAAGTACACGCTCACCTCGTACGATCCGGTCGAACTCGACCTGCCGAAGCCCCAGGTGCCCGCAAGCCTGGTGGACGCCCAGATCGAGAAGCTGCTCGAGCCCTTGGCGGAGTACCACGAGATCGCCGAGGAGCGCGGGGTCATGATGGGCGACCATGTGGTCGTGACCACCGTTGACGCCTGCATCGACGGCAACCCCGCCTCGAACTTCGTGCTGGAGCATTCGCTGTACCACGTGGGAGGCGGCGAGATGCCCCGCACGTTCGACGACGAGCTGGTGGGCATGGCCCCGGGCGAGACGAAGGGCGCCGAGGCGAAGATCAAGCTGCCGCTGGCGAAGGACGGCGACGCGTCGCGTCTGACCATGCAGGTGACGGTGGAGAAGATCCTGAGCTGCCGCACGCCGGAGCTGACCGACGCGTTCGTCGCCGAGCACTTCGAACCCGCCACGACGGTGGCCGAGTTCCGCGAGGGCGTGGCCAAGCAGTTCGGCCTGCCCGACATGGCGAAGAACGACGCCCAGTTCCCCGACCTCGTGCTGGACGAGCTGGCGAAGCGCCTGGTGGAGGATCCCGATCCGGCCGACCTGCTTCCGGGGCAGCCTCTGGACGCGCTGCGCATCACCTGCGCCATCGACGCGCTGGCCGACCACTTGGACATCGAGCTCACCGACGCGGACATCACGGCCCAGATGCCCGGCAACGACGCCGAGCAGCGCGAGAAGATTCGCCGGCAGCTGGAGGATCAGGGCCTGGGCGACGAGGCGCGGGTGTTCGCGCGCCGCGAAGCCGCCCTGTCGTGGCTGGTGAACAACTCGCGCGTTTCGTACAAATAGCGAGCACGGCCGAGCGGAGGTGGAGTCATGCAGGCGGACAAGCCGATCGACGAGGAGAGCCTGAGGGCGTACTACGAGCAGCTTCCCAACGAATACGGGTTCGCGAGCCAGTGCAAGATGACGCTCTTGGGCGACATCAAGGGGAAGCGCGTGCTCGACCTCGATTGCCGTAGGGGCAAGGGCGTCGTCAAGCTGTCCGACTACGTGGGCGCCCGCGGACGCGTGGTGGGGGTCGATCCGACGCCCGAGTGGATAGAGATCGCCCGCTCCTACCAAGACGACGCATGGCGCCGCAACGGGCTGCCCGAGAACAACATGGAATACCTCGTGGCCTATCCGGAGGACCTTGCGGCGGCCGGGCTTGAGGACGGCGCGTTCGACCTGGTGTTCGCCAACAGCAGCGTGAACGTGGACTACTGCCCCGAGGGGGTGTTCGCCGAGGCGTTCCGCGTGCTCAGGCCCGGCGGCGTGCTGGTGTACGACGGCGTGGTGGCGGCCGGGGCGCGCGACGCGGACACGGTGGCCCGCGCGCGGGCGCTTGGCAACGCCGTGCAGGCCGCGTTCGCGCGCGAGGAGTTCGAGGGCATCATGGCCCGCATCGGGTTCGAGAAGCCCGAGTACTACGAGGAATCGGACGTGCGGCCCGAGACGGGCTACCAGACAGGATGCGAGGTGCCGGTGGCCGAGAGCGACGAGGACGTGCGGTTCGTGAAGACCACGGCGCGCATCTACAAGCCGCGCCGCTAGGGTTTGGAAGCGCGGGCGCTGCGAGTGCCGCGCGCAAGGGGGCGATGTGCCGTCGAGGGTTTCGATCCCGGCGGCGTGAAGGAGCGATATGAAGTACGAGGAACTGAAGGAGCAGGTAAAAGCGGTGCCCGCATCGCAGGCGAAGGACTATCGCGAGTTGCTTTCGTTGGCGAGCATTGCCGGCGACGTGTGGCCCCAATTCAAGAAGCACCTTGAGCAGGCGCAGGACTGCCGAGGCTTCTTCAAGTCCATCTACGACGACGATGCCTGCCGCTTCGAGAACGCCTGGGCGTACTGGGCGAAGATGAACAAGGAGCTGTGGGCCGACCGGTTCGAGGCGGAGCGCGCGTTGAGGAACGTGACGCTGGACAACAAGGGGGTTTTCCTCAAAGGGGGCGGCAACGAGCTGCTCATCCCGCTTTCCGGCCGCAGCCATGCGGCGAGCATCTACCTGTTCCGCGAGAACGGCTTCAACGAGAAGGCCGCGGAGTTCTACGGCGCCATCAACGGCTCGTTCACGTGCGCGGGCATCGAGCTCGAGGGCGCGTTCGACGTGTACCGCGCGCACCGTGCGCTCATCTTCGAGCGTTGGGAGATCGACCAACTGAAGCGCCGCGCCGACGGCAAGGGCCAGATCCGCACGGGATGCGACTGCTCGACCCCCTGGTAGGGCTGCGTTTCCGAAGCGATGCCGAGAACCGTTCGCAGGGGCGGGCAGCAGCCCGCCCCTGCGGGGATTGGCGGCTAGGACGTCTTCGCGGACTTTTTCGGGCGCCCCGCCTTCGGCTTCTCGCGCAGGCGCGCATCCACGCTGTAGCGCGTGATGAACGAGTCGCGACCCTTGCGGAAGCCTTCGAGAAGGTCGGCTTTAAGCATTTGAGACACGCGCGCGCGGGATACGCCCAGAAGCTCGGCTGCTTCGGACGCGGTGACTGCGGGGATGGTGTCGAGGCCCGCCTCCACGGCTACGAGAAGAACGCGGCCGCCTTCACGCGTGGGCTCATGACCGAGGGTGGCCTCGGGAATGTCCTCGCCGTGCATGAGGCGATGCTCGATTTCAAGCTTCAGCCAATCGGCTGCCATAGTTGCAGCTTCGGCCAGATCGGCCCCTTGGGTTCCTCCATCGAAATCGAACGGGAACGCGAGAATCCAGCCGTCTTCTCCTTCGAACAGTTCGAACTCGTACACATACAGCATGGGCGGTTCCTTTCGTGTTTTTTGGGCAGGGTCAAGGCCGTTTCTCGATTCCCGCCTGCTTTCTGATTGCTCTCGCCAGCCCTTCATCGATTTCCCGATGTCGTGGGATTGACGTTTGGAAGCCGGGTTTTTTGAAAACGTCGTGGTCGGCTCCACCGTAGTTCTTCAACCCTTGGGCCTCGACTTCCTTGACAAGGTCGCGTCTCTTTACCATGATCGTCCTTTCAAAAATTATAAACTATAATTAAGAATTAATCAAGCTGATCGATCGATTGCGACAGGCCCGTAGGGGCTGTGTCAAAAGCGTCGTTTTCGCTCGCCCCGTAGGGCAAGGGCAGAGCCCTTGCCCTACGGGGCGACTACGAGAAACGCGCATTTGACGACTTTTGATACAGGCCCTACAGCGCGACCGCCGCATACGCATCTTGGGCGTTTTATCGACGCGGAGACGGTCGCTTTCCGATGCGCTCCTTACGGGCGCCGGCCGCGCTTCGCGGCCGCTGCGGCGAGCGCGGCGCCGATTGCCGCAGCGAGCGCCGTCCAGCGAGGCGTCATGCCGAGGGCGTCGCCCGTCTCGGCGAGCGCCGAGCCTTCGGCTCTGTGCTCGCTTGCCGGCGCTTCGGAGGCGCGCACCAGATGGTTTTCCACTTCGTAGAAAGAGGTGCGGCCGTTCTCGTCCACCTGCACGGGGAAGGGCTCGGCGGCGCGGTAGCCCGGCGGGGTGGTGGCCGGATCCTCGCGCACCTCGTAGGTTCCGTAGGGCAGGGCGCCGTCCGTGGCGCCGGCGTGCAGGTCGGCGGTGGAGGCCCGGCCGTTCTCGTCGGTGACGATGCGGGCAACCGCCTGGCCGGTCGAGGCCAGCACCACGTCGAACGCCACGTCTGCCAGCGGCTTTCTCGGGGCGTCGGCGTCCTCGTAGCCGCTTGCGGGCGCGTCCCCGCCTGGGACGTTGCCGTCCGTCCCGTCTGCGACGCCGAACTTGAACAGCGCCACGTCGCCGCGCACCACCTGCTCGGCCACGACGGGGGCGTGGAACGCGGCCGTGCCCGGCGCGTCGGGAGCGACCTCGACGGGACACACGAACACGGAGGGTTCGGGCGGCAGGTAGCCGACGGGCGGCCGCACTTCGCGCACGATCACGGTGCCGAGCGGCAGGCCGCGGCCGTCGCTTCCGTCGGAGAAAAGCTCGTCTTTCCCGACCGAGGCGCGCCCCCGTTCGTCGGTAGCGACGGTCCAGGCGCGGGTGGGGCGCACGCCTGCCGCGGCCACCTCCGCGAGCGAGTCGAAGCGACCCGCGTAATGCTCGACGGCGAAGAGGGCGCCCGCCAGGCTCGCGTCGCCGAGGGGCTCGGCCGCGCCCGTCTCGCGGTCGATCTTCGCCGCCAGCACGTCGGCGGGGGCGAGCAGGGGAGCGTCCTCGACCGCCACGACGGGCGCCGTGCCCGTGCGGCAATGCTCGCGGGTCAGCTCGACGGGGAAGGCGCGCTCGTCGAGGACGAAGCCCGCAGGCGCCGTCTTCTCGCGCACCCAGTAGCGACCGGGCGCCAAGGTTGCAGCCGTGCGGGCGCGACCCGCCGCATCGGTCGCGATTGCGAGCAGCTCGGTTGTGCACGCCTCGTCGGCGAAGACCCCGTACGTTGCGCCGTCCAGGCGGTAGCAGTCGTTCGCTTCCGTGACGTCGGGTGCGGCGGAGCGTTTGACCACTTCTACGGCACCGGTCGGATAGATCTTGAACCCGCCGACGTTCTGCGCGCCGAAGGGCGAGTAGTGGTTCTCGTACATGGAGGCGCCTCGGCAGTTCACCGTGATGAGGTAGCCTCCGTCGTCGGCGGGCTCGCCGACGAACGGGTAGGTTCCCGGCAGCGGCGTGCCGTAGACCGAGCCCGAAATGCAATAACCTGTGGCGGTTATGCCGTACTGCGGAAACGACACGTCGAACACGTTGCCGCCCTCCGCGCCGTCGATATGCGCGTTCACGCAGGCCACATAGCACGTGCCGGAAATGCCCTCGTCGGCCTCGGCGCGCGCGGTTCCGCACAGAGCCAGTGCCAGCGCGATGGCGCATACCGCGGCCAGCGCGCGCAGGGCGCGCACCGCGATCGGCAGGGAAGGGGGACGTTGGGTGCGCGCGGTCTCGACAGCACCGGTTTCTCGTTGATTGCGCGGCTGTGCGTGCGACGGTTCCACGACGGCCCCCTTCCACTCGAGGTGCCGGGCTTGCCCCGGCCTCCTCCATCCTAGCGCCGCAACCTTGCCCGGCGACCGTAATCCGACCGTCCCGGCGTCGCTCGAACCTTGCCCGAACCTTGCACGGCCGCCGTCCGAACCTTGCGCGTTTGGCGGCCTTCCGTCGCCTCGACCTTGCACCGTTCCATCACGGACGCGCCGCATGCCCCGTTTACGTGTTATTCGCCGCAAAAACACGCCGCTAGGGTGGCACACTCTATTCAGCATAGCTATAATCAAATAGCCGATTCTATCTACTACTGGTTGGCATCGAACAACGGTTCAGGACGTGCGCGGTTCGATGACAACCAGTAGTCGATCGGGAGCGGTCGGAGGAGCTGCAACGTCATTTCGCGCAGGGGGTGCGAACGTTTGTGCCGAAGCTCGCGCAGGGGGTGGCGAACCGCCGAACGGTAGGATGCCCAGACGAGCGGTCGGCGCGGAAATCGCGGTCCGATCAATTAATACCATCGGGCTTACCCGCTCGCGGAATTTAGAACTTCCGGTGTGATGTGGATGGAACGGACGTTTAATACACTGGCGTGCATGATGCGCACGAGTGCGAGCGTTCGAGCCAAGCGGAACTTCCGTGCATAATCATGCGAACGGTACGGGCTCAAAGTAAGGTAAACGGACGAGAAGAAGAGGGGAAGGTAGATGGAGATTTCCAAGACGTCGACCGGTCTCAAGGGCCTTGTGAGCCCAGACACCGTATCGACCGAGGTCGACATCCATCAAGATGGCGTCACGATGGTCAAGTCGCTCTGCTATTTCTGCCATGCTAACTGCGGCGTGCTTGCCTACGTCAAGGATGGCGACGTAATCAAGATCGAGGGCGATCCTAATTACACGAACCACGGCGGGCTGTGCTGCCGCGGTACCAGCGCGCTGCTGCATGTCAACCACCCCGCCCGCATCAACCACGCGCTGAAGCGCGTGGGTGCCAAGGGCGAGGGCAAATGGGAGAAGGTGCCGTACGACCAGGCGATCCAAGAGGTTGCCGACCGGCTCAACCAAATCAAAGAGGAGAGCGGCGCCGAGGCCGTTGCCTCCGCGGGCGGCACGACGCGCACCGACGACTGGGCGCGCCGCCGCTTCCTGAACCAGTTCGGCACGCCGAACGGCTTCCACAATGCGCTTTTGTGCTGGATCCCCACGTTCATGGCCGAGACCTGCGTGGCCGGCTGGTCGCCGTTCGAGACCGACCTGGCCTCGGCGAAGTGCCTGATCCTCTGGGGCATGAACCCGGGCGCTTCCACGCTGGGCGGCATGGACGGCTACACCGACCTGCAGAAGAACGGCCTGAAGATCGTGGTCGTGGACCCGCGCTACTCCGAGACGGCTTCCAAGGCCGACCTGTGGCTGCCGCTGCGTCCCGGCACCGACGCCGCGCTCGCGCTGGCCATGCTGCACACCATCATCTACGAGGGCCTGGTCGACTGGGAGTTCGTGGGCGAGTGGTGCGACGGCTTCGAGGAGCTGCAGGAGCACGTGGCCGAGTACACGCCGGAATGGGCCGCGCCCATCACGTGGCTCGATGCCGACCAGATCCGCCAGGCCGCCCGCCTGTACGCCATGAACACGCCCGGCTGCATCCAGTGGGGCTGCACGTGGGACCAGATCGGCCGCGCCTCCACCACCGGCAGCCATGCCATCGCCCTCATGCGCGCCGTCTGCGGCAACCTCGACGTTCCCGGCGGCGACGGCATGCCCGGCCCGTCGATGGGCTTCCTCACCGACGAGGAGATGGAGCTCAACGAGTGCCTGCCCGAGGAGCAGAAGGCGAAGCAGATCGGCTCCAACAAGTTCAAGCTGACCTCCTGGCCCGGCTACCAGCTCATCTCCGACAACGCGAAGCGCACGTGGGGCAAGACCCTGCCCACCGAGTGGTTCTGCGAGGCCCACGGCCCCAGCGTGTTCAAGGCCATCCTCACGGGCGATCCGTACCAGGTGCGCGCGCTCATCGTGAACGCAACGAACCCCATCAACTCCTACGGCGACGCCAAGATGACGCTCGCGGCGCTGAAGAAGTGCGAGTTCCTGGTGGTCGTCGATTACTGGATGACCCCCACGGCGCTGTTCGCGGACTACGTGTTCCCGGCCGCCGGCGCGCTGGAGCGCCCCACCATCGTCACCCACTACGGCGCCACCGACTCCATCATGGGCGGCCGTCGCGCGATGCAGCCCAAGTACGACCGCCACACCGACATGGTGTTCTGGCGCAAGCTGGGCCTGGCGTGCGGCCAAGACCCCGCCAACTGGCCGTGGGAGACCGAGGAAGAGGCGTACTTCCACATCCTGCAGCCCCTGAACCTGCCCGGCGTGGAGTGCTACGACGACTTCGTCGACTACTATCGCCAGTACTATCCGCCGCTGCACCAGAACAAGTTCAAGACCAACGGCGGCTTCTGGACGCCGTCGGGCAAGGTGGAATGCAACTCCACCATCCTGCGCGAGCTCGGCTATCCCGGCATGCCCACCTACATCGGCTGCATCGAGAACGAGATCGACACGCCGGAGCTGGCGGAAGAGTACCCCATCGTGCTCACCACGGGCGGCGGCTTCATGCCGTACCACCACTCCGAGCACTTCCAGATGCAGGGCATCCGCTACCTGTATCCCGACCCGTACTTCTCCATCAACCCGGATCTGGCCGAGAAGCTGAACATCGCCTACGGCGACTGGTGCTGGATCGAGACGCGCCGCGGCCGCATCAAGATGCGCGCCAACGTGGAGCCCGAGGTGCATCCCAACGTGGTGTTCGCGCCGCGCGGCTGGTGGTTCCCCGAGCGCGACGGCTCGGCCGACCTGGACAACCCCTTCGGCTGCCTTGAGTCCAACGTCAACGTGCTGACCTCGGTGGACGACGAGCATTGCGACCCGATGGGCGGCTCGTGGGCCAACCGCGGCCTCATGTGCAAGGTGTACAAGTGCGGCGAGTACGACAAGGAGTACAAGAAGGAGGACACCCAGTTCTCCATCCCGGGCTCCTCGTCCGAGCCGGGCATCACGGTCATGCCGAGCGATCAGAAGCTCGCCCGCGAGCCCATTCCGTTCGAGAAGCCGCAGCCGGCCGAGGCCGTGCCCGAGGGCTACGAGTGGGTGTGGCAGAACAACAGCCTGTACCAGAAGGACACGCACTTCCGTCTGGACGAGTCGGGCTGGCTCATCAACCCGCGCACGAAGGGCTACCACGACGCCCACACCGGCTGGCGCTACGATGCCGCCAACGAGTGCTTGGTGGACGACGAGACCGGCAAGATGTACACCATGGAGCGCGAAGAGATCGTGTTCGCGGCCGGCGTGCGCTGCTATCCCGGTCAGGCCGCTCCGTTCGAGGTTCCCGAGAACCTGACCTGGAACGTCGAGGCGGGCTACGCCACCTTGGGCGACCTTCCCTACGTGTACGACCCGAACAGCGGCTGGATGCTGGACCCCGACAACGGCGCGTTCCACGACGCCAACTACGGTTGGCTGTACGATGCCGCCACCGGTCATTTGGTCGACGAATCAACGGGCAAGCACTACGACATGTCGTACGCGCCCGTCGAAGAATAGCCACCGAGTAGGAAGAAAGGATAGATACATGACTCGTTACGTTATGGTCATCGACCAGCGTCGTTGCATCGGCTGTCACTCCTGCACGGTTGCTTGTCGTACGTGGAACAAGCTTCCGCTTGACATCGTCTACAACCCCGTGGTCACCGAGGGCGCCCAGGGCACGTGGCCGAACGTCCACAAGAGCTGGCAGCCCCTGCTGTGCATGCACTGCGAGAACCCCGAGTGCGTTCCGTGCTGCCCGTCCGGCGCGAGCCAGCAGGACGAGGACGGCACCGTGTGGGTCGACCCCAAGAAGTGCCTGTCGTGCAAGGTGTGCGTGAACGCCTGCCCGTACGGCATGCGCGACGCCTCCCACCTCGAAGACCGCATGCACCGCTTCGTGCGCAAGTGCACGTTCTGCCGCGACAAGCGCCAGCTGGATCCCGACGCCAAGCCGTACTGCGTGGAGACCTGCCACCAGAAAGCCCGTATCTTCGGCGACTTGGACGATCCGAACAGCGAAGTGTCCAAGCTCATCGGTTCCGTGAAAACCGAGCGCCTGTTCGAGGAGTTCGGCACCGATCCGCAGATCTACTATATTCCTGAGTTGGGAGGTAAGGCATAATGAAGCATCATTACTGGGAACCGCCTATCGCCCTGTACCTGTTCCTGGGCGGCTTGGCGGGCGGCATTCTGTTCTTGGCCGCAATTTTCAACAGCTTCGTGGTTCCGGGCTATGCCGAGGTGTTCGCGCTTCCCGTGCTCGTGTCGCTGGCCTGCGTGGCCGTGGGCTGCGTGTTCCTCGTCATCGACCTCGGTCAGCCGGGCGTGTTCTGGCGGGTGTGGACCACGTCGAAGTCCATCATCAAGTGGGGCGCGACGTTCTTGGTCATCGCCGCGGTGTTCGCCCTGCTGTTCTTCCTGGCGTTCATCGGCGACGCGTGGCCGATCTTCGCCGGCTTGTCCGACTTCCTGAAGCCCGCTGCCGACTTCTTCCTGATCGTGGCCGGTTTCTTCGGCCTGTGCATCATGATGTACACCGGCATCATGCTGTCCACCCTGAAGGCGCATGCGTTCTGGGCCACCCCGGCGCTGCCCGTGCTGTTCACCATCTCGGCCATCTCGACGGGCTGCGCGGCCGTCGTGCTGTCCATCGGCGGCTGGCCGGCCGTTATCTCGCTGGAGAGCCTGGTCGTGTCCGAGATCGTGCTCGAGATCCTGCACGTGGTGGACATCGTCCTGGTCATCGCCGAGCTCATCGTCCTGCTGACGATGGTGCTGTCCTTCGCGGGCGCCGGCAACGTGACCGCCAAGGCGGCCGCCCTTCGCTGGGTGAAGGGCTCCTACGCGGGCCTGTTCTGGGTCGGCATGGTGGGCCTGGGCCTGGTTGTTCCGCTGGTCATGTACATCGGCGGCGGCCATTCCGCCGCGGCCACGCTCATAGCCCCCATTCTGGTGCTGTGCGGCGGCTGCCTGCTGCGCTTCATGGTGGTCAACACCGATGATCGCGCCGAGATCCCGGGCGAGAACCGCTACTACAACCGCGTTGCGAAGAACGACGCGGAGTTCATCACCAAGTGGACGTACGGCGACAACCAGTTCTAAGGTTCGAGGTTCGACGGGTTGCGGGCTTCGCATGAGGCCCGCAGCTCATGCGACGGAGCCCGGCGTTCGCGCCGGGCTCTCGCCGCGTTTGGGACGCACCGCCCGCGGACAGGTGCTTTCGGCAAGGGAAGCGCTTGTCCGCGCGTGATGCGCGCGACGTTCGCCGCGCGGTTGCGATAACCGCGCGATTCAGGGGGAGGCAAGAGGATTCGCATGGAGCAGTATCAGTTCGAGGACGCTTTGACCGGCACTACCGTCACCTGCGGGTTCCCGCAGCTCGAAGCCGTCGTGACGCCCGGTTCGGATGAGCCGCACCGCTGCGCGTCGCTGTTCTTCCCCGGCTGCTCGTTCATCAACTACGGGCTGCCGCTGGTGCAGGCGGTCTACAACACGCTCGTCGACGCCGGACGCGTCGACGGGATTTCGCTGTTGTGCTGCGGAAAGATCTTGTCCTACGAGCCCGACGGCGACGCCGTGCGCGCCTCGTTCGAGGACCAGCTGCGGGACGGCCTGGTTGCCGCGCAGGTGGAGCGCGTGGTGGCAGCCTGCCCGAACTGCGTCATGGCGCTGCGCGCGGCGCTCGCCGCCGACGAGCGCACGGCGCCTATCGAGGTCGTGGCACTGCCGGCTGTGCTGGCCGACTTGGGATACCGCATCGACGACGAGGCGGCTCGCGGGATGGTGGCGCGGGAGGCGGGCCTCGACCCGGCCGACGTGAAGGTGTGCGTGCACGATTCCTGCCCCGACCGCGACACCGGCGAGTTCGCCGACGGGCTGCGCGCGCTGTTGCCCGACGGCCTGATGGTGGAGACGGATCACATTCGCAAGCGCTCGTACTGCTGCGGCTCGCTTCTGCGCGCGGCGGGCAAACCGTTCGTGGCCGACGCCATGGCCCAGCGGCACGGCGAGGAGGCGCAGGCGGTCGAGGCCTCTGCCATCGTCACGGCGTGCATGAGCTGCTCGTTCCAGCTCACGGTGTCCCAGTCGACCGTGCCGGTGTTCCACTACCTGGAGCTTCTGTACGATTGGCGCATCAACTGGGAAGGGACCGACCTGTACATGAAGCTGCGGTTCCTGTTCGATGACGCGCTCGGGGCCGTGGAAGGCACGGGCGGGTCGCGGGCGTTCGCCGCCCTCGACGCCCTGACGGCGGGAGAGGATTCGTGATGGCCGAAACCAAGCGCACGAACTGCCATTACTGCGGCTACTGCTGTGCCTTTCTGGCCACGGTGGAGGACGGCCGCGTGACCGAGCTGGCGCCCGACCCCACGCGCTACCCTTACGACGAGCGCATCCTGGCCGGCTGCCGTCGCTGGCGCATGAATTTGGACGCGCTCGACGGTGCCGACCGCGTGAACCACCCGCTGCGCCGCGTGGGCGCGCGCGGCGGCAACGAGTGGGAACGCGTGAGCTGGGACGAGGCGCTCGACGACATCGCCGCCCGCCTGCGGGCACTGGCCGCCGAGCACGGGCCCGAGACGCTCGCCAGCGCCATCGGTGGACCGCACGCGTCGTTCTGGCCGCTGCATCGCTTCATGAACCTGTTCGGCTCGCCGAACAACTTAGGTATAGGGCAGATATGCTGGAACCCGCGCATCTGGATGGACGCGCTCACGTTCGGCTGGACCGTGGAGGCCGACATCGTGCCGGGAACAACGGAATGCCTGTTCATCTGGGGCACGAACCCGGCGCAGTCCGACAACTCGGCGTTCTGGCGCTCGCTTTTGGCGTTCGCGCGCTCCGATGCCTCGCTCGTGTGCATCGACCCGCGCCGCACGCAGGTGGCGGCCGTGGCCGATCTGTGGCTGCCGGTGCGTCCGGGCACCGACTGCACGCTGGCGCTGGGCTTCCTGCACGTGATCATCGAGGAGGACCTGGTAGACCATGCGTTCGTGGACGCGTGGTGCCATGGCTTCGACGAGCTGGCCGAGCATGTGAAGCCCTACACGCCCGAGCACGTGGCGGCCGTGTGCGGTTTGCCGGCGGACGACATCGTGCGGGCGGCGCGCCTGTTCGCGCAGGCGGGGGCCGCGGCGCTCGTGTCGGGCCGCGGCGTGGACCAGGTGGGGGCGAACGTGGCGCCCACGCACCGCGCCATCTGCTGTTTGCGCGCCGTCACGGGCAACGTGGACAAGCCCGGCACGTGCGTGCTGGCCGAAGGCCCCGACTTCGTCTCCGAGATGGAGTTGGAGATGACCGATGCGCTGGCGCCCGAGCATCGCGCCCGCTGCCTGAACACGCCCTACACACCGCTGCAGTGCTACGACGGCTTCGCACGCGCCCGGCCCCTCACCGAGAAGCTGGGCCGCACGCTGCCGGAGCGCTACCTGACCTCGGCGCACCCGCATCTCGTGCTGCGCGCCATGGAGACGGGCGAGCCGTACCCGGTGCGCGCGCTCATCGTGAACGCCACGAACCCGCTTCTGACCTACGCCGACACGCACCGCGTGTTCAACGCCCTCATGGGCTTGGACCTGCTGGTGGTGCTGGACTACTATATGACGCCCACGGCGAGTATCGCCGACTACGTGCTGCCCGCCGCCGGCGCCATCGAGCGCCCCGTGCTGCAGGTGCACGGCGGCGTGGCGAACATGGGCTACGGCGGGCCCGCCGCCGTTGAGCCGTACTACGAGCGCCGCTGCGACTACGATGTGTTCCGCGGCTTGGGAATGCGCCTGGGCCAGGAAGACGCCTGGCCCGAGGAGACGCTGGCCGACGCGTTCGCCGCGCAGCTCGAGCGCGCGGGCATGGATTGGGACGTGTTCTGCGAGCTGGGCGTCTACTGGCAGCCGCCGGCGTTCGCCAAGCACGAGCTGCCCGGCCCCGACGGGCGGCCGCAGGGCTTCGCCACCACTACGGGCAAGATCGAGCTGGCGAGCGAGTTTCTGCCGACGCTGGGCGGGCCGCGCCTGCCCGAGCCGGCGGAGCAGGTGTCGCTCTGCTCGCCCGAGCTCGTGGCGGCCGCCGAGGCCGAGGGGGCGGTTCATCTGCCCATGATCACCGGGTCGCGCAAGCAGCCGTACAACGCATCCATGTACTTCAACAACCCCGCTTTCCGCGCGAAGTCGCCGCACCCGGTGGCGGAGGTGAGCGAGGCAACGGCCGAGCGGCTGGGCTTGAAGCCGGGCGACCGCGTGGAGGTCGCCACCGACAACGGCTCGGCGCGCTTTATACTGGAGACCGCACGCATGCGCGACGATCTGGTGAACGTGGATTACGGCTGGTGGCATCCCGAATGGGAGCCGGGGGCGCCGGACTTCGGCGGCATGTGGGAGTCGAACGTGAACTGCCTCACGTCGTGCACACCCGGCGAACCGATGATAGGCACCTGGTCGTACAACGCCATCGACTGCGTTCTGCGCAAGGTCGAGGAGCCTCTTTCGTGGGAATGAACCTGCGGGACGCGGAGGGAGCGGGCGATCTACCTGCGGGGCGCGGGGGATGCGGGCGGGCAAGCCGTGCTCGGGCAGTCCTGAGCTCGCACGAACAGCCCGCTGGGCTGTTCGGCTCGTGCGGAATCTGCGCGCGGTTTGCCCGCCCGCATCCCCCGCTGGCCGTTGCAGCGATCACCCGCTCTCTCCGCTGGCTGCGGTTGAGGCGCGAAGGACCTGCGGGGGCGCAGAACGCCGTCGCGTGATCGGTTGATGTGGGAGAGTTTTTGCTGGGAGCCTTCCTTTGGGCGAAGGGCTCCCAGCGATGGCAGACTCCGTAGGGGCGGCCTGCTGGCCGCCCGGCGCGAGGATTGAGGAGCGAGCGCGCCATGCGGCAAGCGCACGGAACGGCTAGGAGCCGAAAACACCCCCGGCGCGACGGCACCGGACCCGTCCGCTGCGGCGACTGAAAAACGAGATACACCCGTGCGGCGAACGCGCGAATACGATACGATGAACGGGCAACGACGAGAAGGAGATCGTTACTATGGCGGAAAAGAAGCAAGCGCTGCTGTTGTTCAGCAAGCCCCCGGTGGCGGGGATGGTGAAAACGCGGCTGACGACCGAGCACAACGGGTTTTTGAGCCCTGCGCAGGCGGCGGAGTTCTTCAAGCGCAGCCTGTACGACGTGAGCGAGCTTTCCATGCACGCACTCATGGAGCTGCAGATGATGAACGACGCGGCTGTCGAGGCCGATCCGAGCGTCGACAAGATCACGTACGACTTCTTCGTGTCCACGACGCCGGCCGAGAACGTGCAGCTTATGAAGGAGACGTACGACGCTATCGGCCCGTGGCCCATGGAGATCCACTACCTTACGGACAAGGGCGCCACATTCGACGACCACTTCGACTACGCGTTCAAGGAGATATTCTCGCAGGGTTACGAGCACATCGTGTCCGTGGGCGGCGACATCCCCACCATGCCGAAGTCGCACATCGTGCAGGCGTTCCAGTGGCTCGACTACTTCCAGTCCATCGGCAAGCCCGGCTTCGTGCAGGCGCCGTGCCAGGAGTGCGGCACGTCGCTCGTGGGCTTCAGCCACAACACGCCCATAGACCATCAGGGCGTCTACTACAACATGGACGGGCGCCCGGCTCTCGACGGCTACATGGAGAAGCTCGAGGAGAACGACGTTCCCTCGGCGTTCCTCTCTCCCGTGGCTGACATCGACGAGGCCACCGACCTGGCGCACGCTATCTCGTGCATGCGCGCCATCAAGCAGGCCGCCGCGTACCAAACCGAGCTGTTCGTACCGCAGCGCGTGCTCGACTGGATCGATTACATGGGCATCCAGGTGACCACGCCGCCGAACGACGAGCACGACCCGCGCCAATACATCGACCAGGAGTAACGCCATGGACGCGAACGAGAACGCCGCAGCCGCGCAAGCCGAAGCGCGCACGCCGCTGCACAAGACCACCGCGCTCTGCCCGGACTGCCTGCAGGAGCTTCCGGCCGACGTGTACGCCGACGCCGAGGGCGTCGTGTGGATGGAGCGCACCTGCCCCGACCACGGCCGCCTGGCCACGCGCATGTGGCCCGACGCCGAGCACTACCAGTGGCTGCGCTCGCTCGCGTTCCCGAAGACGGCGCCGCAGGGGACGATTCCCGCTTCGAAGCCGTGCCCGTTCGGCTGCGGCACGTGCTCGCGTCACCAGCGACGCGGCACGCTGCTGGAGATCGAGGTCACGCGCAACTGCAATCTACACTGCCCCGTGTGCTTCATGAGCGCCGAGACGGGCGAGGGCGATCCCACGCTCGACGAGATCTCGGACATGTACGACGTCATCGCGAACGCGGTGGGCACGGACGGCGCGGTGCAGATCACGGGCGGCGAGCCCACGTGCCGCAAGGACCTGCCCGAGATCATCCGCATGGGTCGCGAGAAGGGCTTCTGGGGCATCGAAGTCAATACGAACGGCCTGGTCATCGCCGCGCGCGACGGATATCTGGAGGAGCTCGTGTGGGCGGGGCTCACGGGCGTGTACCTGTCGTTCGACGGGCTCACGGGCGACGTGTACGAAGGCACGTGCGGGCGCGACATCCTGGGCATCAAGATGAAGGTTATCGAGCGCTGCCGCGAGGTGGGCATCCAGGTGGTGCTGTCCGTGGCCGTGGTGGCCGGTTTGAACGACGGGCAGCTGGGCGATCTGCTGCGCTTCTGCCTGGACAACGCCGACGTGGTGGCAGGCCTGGCCCTGCAGCCGGCGTTCACGTCCGGGCGCTTCGACGCCGAGCGCGCCCTGCCCATGAGCTCGGGCGACGTGATCTTCCAGCTGGCCGAGCAGTCGGACGGGCTCATCGAGCCGCGCGACGTCTGGCCGCTGGGATGCTCGAACCCGCTGTGCGACACGGGCGTGTTCTTCGTGCACGGCGAGCCGCCCGAGGGCGTGCCGGCGCACCCATCGGGCTTCTACCCGGCCACGCGCGCTATGACGATGGAGGAGTACCACGAGGGCTACTCGCCCGACAGCCCGCAGGGGTCGGTGTTCTTGGACATCCTGGATCGCAAGGGCGTCGAAGTGTCCAGCGGGCTTTCCGTGGTCATCATGAACTACATGGACGCGGTTTCCATGGACACGCAGCGGCTGCGGGAGTGCTCGATGATGGTGACGGTGCCTGACGGGCGCGCCATCCCGTTCTGTTCGTACCACTTGACGGATTCTAGTGGGCGGAGGGTGTATCCGCCTTGGTGTAAGGAAGAGTTGCGGTAGCTTTTCGATCTGCGGGGCGCGGGGCGTGGGGGCGCGAACGGGATTGCCTCTGAGAGATGAGGTGTTCGCGCTTCGCGCGAATTGGGCTGCCCCTCGGTTGCAAGCGGGTCCGCAGGGCCGCATAAAGGACGTTGTGGGGACTGTTTTGCCGCTCGACTGGGAGTGCTTCGGGCGTCCCTCGTTTGATTGGGGATGTTCCCGTAGGGGCGGGGCTTGCCCCGCCCGGCGCGGTGACGCACGACGATGCCACCCGTGCGGCAAGCGCACGAACGAGGTGCGAGCAGAAAGGTCCCCGTAGGGGCGATCTCCAGATCGCCCGGTGCGGTGACACGCGACGACGATGCCCGTGCGGCGAGCGCACGGCGGCGCGGGTACGATGGTCGTGCGCACGCTGCTCCCCGAACGGCTTTGCATGCGGCCGGCAAGAACGAATTTGTTTGCTCGAAGAAGAGGAGACTCATGGCTGACTACCGAATCGTGAACGACCCGGACCGGTGCGTGAAGTGCGGGCTCTGCATCGCGTTCTGCCCGTGCGAGGTGCTCGAGGCCGACGCGGACGGGCACCCGTTCGCGGCGCGTATCGAGGACTGCGTGGGGTGCACTACGTGTTCGGGCAACTGCCCGCAGCGGGCGCTTCTGGTGGAGGCGACGGGCGACGCGGTGTACGACCCCTTCGCCGACGAACCACGTGCCGAGCCTATCGCGCGCGAGCTGCACGAGCAGTACGCCGAGTGGCAGCGCGTCATCATGGACAAGCTGGGCCTGCGCTGGCAGCCGGTGGCCGTGAGCCTCATCGACAAGGACGAGCTTTTGCCCGACGTGCCCATGCCGCCCGAGAACCAGCGCTTCTGCCAGGCCATGATGGCGGCGCGGCGCGGCGCGAGCATCCTCATGCCCCCGCATCGGCATTCGTGCCCCGACGGCACGTCCATCTTCGGCATGACCGGCGTGCCTGAGAAGCTGGCAACGGGCGAGATATACGTGCTGTTCCACAAGGTGGTGAACGCCGAGGCCGCCGCCCGCATGGTGGCGGAGCGCCCCACGCTGCCGCCGAAGAGCCGACGGGCAACCTACGTCGCCCCGCTGGCCAAGACGGTGCGCGAGCCCGAGGTGGTCGTGATCACCGGCACGCCCGAGCAGATGATGTGGCTGTGCATGTCCATGAGCTATTACTCGGGCCACCGCTTCGACTTCCACGCGAGCGGGTTCAACTCCATGTGCGTGGAGGCGGTGCTCTACCCGCTGACGGAGCAGGAGCCCAACATCACGTTCGGCTGCTATGGTTGCCGGGCGGCCACCGATTTGGGCGAGGACATGATGTTCATGGGCCTGCCTGTCGACAAGCTGCCCATCGTGGCGCAGGGCCTGACGGAGCTGGCGAAGAAGGCCATCCCCGATTCCCGCATGAAGATATACGTGCCGCCCATCATGTAGGGTTCCGGCGGCCTTTCGGTTCCGCCGTTCTCCGAACGGCGGAACGACTCGACGCTGCGGCCCGCCCTCGCACCCGATCTCGCGGCGATGCCGGGGGCTCGCGTACCGAAGTACGCTTCGCCCCCGCCATCCCCACGATCTCGGGCACGAGGACGGCCCTCGCTGACTTACTACGCCAACCTGGGCGGCAGTTATGCGCCCTCCGGGCGCATGGGCGGGTCGCTTCGCTTCCGCCCGCCAAACCTGGGCGGTTGTTTTCGCGCTGGCGCGCGAAAGGGCGCTCTTGCGAGCGCCCTGCGGTAACTCACGTGCCCGTTATGCGGCCTTTGGCCGCATGAAAGGAGCTCTTATGACCGACGAGTTGTTCACCATTCGCGATGCGCGGGTCGATGACAAGCCCGTGCTCGATGCCTACGCGAACGCGGAGGGCATGGACGCCATTCCCGACATAGAGGGCGTGCGCGTGGCGGTGAACGGGGATGACGAGGTGGTGGGGTTTATCCGCATCGCGCTCGACGAGGAGGACGGCACGGCGTTCGTGAACCCGGTTATCACACATGAGACGTGGCGCGGCTACGGGGTGGGGCGCGCGCTCATGGACGAGGCGCTTGCGCGCCACGGCGAGCTGCGGCTCGTGTCGCGCGGTGGAAGCTTGCCGTTCTACGAGGCCCTCGGCTACGAGCGCATCGGGTGGGACCTCATCAAAATGGCGCTGGTGGACGACTGCGACCACTGCGAGCTGCGTGACGAATGCGGGCCGGTGCCCATGCGGAAGAGGCTGGGCTAGGGCGTCGGCGGGCTGTCCTGCCGTTCAAATATCTAGGCGCTACTCACCGACTTAAAAGTTCAGACACGTCGAGGTTGAGTGCGTCCGCTATTTCGCATAGCCTGTCGAACTTCAGATTGCACTGGCCGTGTTCGAGTTGGCTTACGTAAGATTGGTCGCTGCCGATCATATAGGCGAATTTGGTTTGGGAGAGGCGCTGCCGCACCCGCTCGTGGCGGATGGCGGCACCTAGTCGTTCCCTGCGCTCGTTTGTTTGCATGCGCTAAGGATACGCTGTATGCAACACTCTATGACGTGAATTCGTCGCAAGGGAAAAGAATTCGCTTCTATTGAGCGGCAATCCCCCGGCGCTTCGTTGGGTTTGGGGTGGTGACCGCTCCATAGGGGCGGCCGAGGTCTTTCGCTTGGCTCTCGCCGCCTTTGAGACAGTCGGTATGGCGAGAGCGCAGTTCGCCGCTTGTTATGGTGCAGTCGCATCAGGGAAATCACATACGGCGCCGTTGGGCCCTTCGGTTCGTACCGTCCGCCAGCCGTGGTCGCCGCATGCCGCTTCCGGCTTTCCGTTCACCGGCGCGATGTCAGCCCCGTTCAAGGGTTTTCCCCGTGGGGAATACGCAAAAAATCATATATTGACCTGCGAAAACAATAAAAAATAGCAAACCGCTCGCCGTCGATATCGCGCCGCTTGATGACGCCTGCGACCGGTCGGCGAGGTGACGGTTCCCAGCGACCGAGTTGATCGTCTGAACAACAAGACCGCCTTCCTATCATGAGGACAACGATGGCGTGCCGCTCTGACGGTGCCGCCGAGACGTGTGAGGAGTGATAAGGATGCCGTGGTTCGACCAATTCCCGTGGCTCATCGCGTTGGCGCCTTTCGCGGGGCTGTTCCTGTCGGCCGTCGTCAAGCGAAGGGATCCGGCAGTCATCGGCGACCGCGTGTACCGTCACGATCCCCCTGCGCGCGTGTCCCATTGGACGCACGCGCTCGGCGTGGGCTTCTGCCTGGTGTCCGGCATCGTCATGGGCGCGCGCTTCACGCCGGCCTTCGTGGCCGACGGGCCCGATGCCATCCTGTGGATGAACGTTCACTTCGTGGCCGCCGTGTCGTTTCTGTTCGGCACGTTCTTCTATCTGGGCAACACCGTCATCTCGCGCTACCGCTTCAAGGAGCACCTGCCCACGAGGCACGCCGTGGATTACACCATCCGCCATTACGGTCGCACGATCGGCATCAAAAAGTTCACTATGCCGCCCGAAGACAAGTATTTCGAGAGCGAGAAGGTCGCCTATATCATGGCGCTTGCCTGCTCCATCTTGCTGGTGGTGTCCGGTTTGGTGAAGGCGCTCGCGCATGTCGTGCTCACCCTGCCCGACGCGTTCATGAACGTGCTGACGTGGACCCACGACATAGCCGCCGCGCTCATGCTGCTGTTCTTCGTGGCGCACGTGTTCTTCGCCGTCATCGCGCCGTTCTCGTGGAAGACGTTTCCGTCCATGTTCACCGGTTGGATGCCGCTCGGCGAGGCCGAGAAAGAGCATAAGGGCTGGTTGGCGCGCCTTGCAGCCATGGGGCGCGTAGAGGGGGCGCCCGCGCCCGTCGCCGCGCCCGCCGGCGAGGAGCCTTCGGATACCGGTTCCTCTCAAACCGTTTCGGCGGCTGTCGAGCAAGGAGGACAGTGATATGTGCGATGAGTTTTACAGCCACCGGGCGCATACGCTCGACAGCCAAGAGGCTCGTGCCGTGGAGCGCTCGATCTTCGAACGCCCAGCCTCCCGGAAGGGCAGGAAAAGCGAATTCGAGCGAAAGCCGGTTCTTGCCGCGCCGATCGACCTGTCGATCATCGAGGGCTACTTCAGCGAGAAGCAAGCCGACCAGCCCGGTTCCAACGTTGCCGAGCAAGGTGCTTGCGGCGACGGGGAGAGCGGCCCGGAAACCCCGGCGAATCAGGCTCGGCGATCTGCGGGACAAGCGCCGGATGCGTTCGCCGCGGGGCACCCGACGCTTGGAGGCAAAGCCGACAGTAAGGAGCGGGGCGAATGACGAAAACAGGACAAAAGGCCCCTCGGCCGCCCGAGGCCGCTGAGAAGGGCGGCGTTTCTCGCCGCCAGTTCCTCGCGGGCGTGGGCGGGTTGGGCGTCGGCGCCCTATTGGGCGGCTCGCTCGCGGCCCTTGCGCTGCCCGACAGCGTGTACGCCGTTCCGGCGAGCCAGGGCTACCTGCTGGTGGACACCAAGAAGTGCGGCGGTTGCGAAAGCTGCATGCTCACCTGCTCGCTCGTGCACACCGGCAAGGAGAACCTCGCCTTGTCGCGTATCCAAGTGGCGAAAAGCGCGCTCGCCGGCTTTCCCCAGGACTCGGCGCAGTACCAGTGCCGCCAGTGCCCGTATCCCGAGTGCGTGGAGGCGTGCCCGACCGGCGCCATGCACGCCGACGAGGCCACCGGCGTGCGCACGGTGGACGAGGGCAAGTGCATCGGATGCCAACGCTGCATCTCGGCCTGCCCCTTCACGCCGTCGCGCGTGCAGTGGAACTTCGAGGAGCGCCACGCCCAAAAGTGCGACCTGTGCAAGAACACGCCGTATTGGAATCGCGAGGGCGGCCCCGGCGGCACGCAGGCGTGCGTGGCGGTGTGCCCCATGAAGGCCATCTCCTTCACCGCCGAGCTTCCCGTGCAATCCGACGAAGGCTACGAGGAGAACATGCGCAACATCCACTGGTCGAACCTGAGCTTTCCCATCGACGACGCGGGAAAGGTCTCGGCGGAAACCTATATGCGCGCGAAGGCGGCGAAGCCCGCTGGCGAAGACGCCTCGACGGACTCCGGAAAAATGGCGTAGGCAGACGATGAACGCAACCGCGGACGAGGAGGCGCACGATGGCCGATAGAGCATACGGCTACGCCGGGAAGATACTGGTGCTGAACCTGGAGGACGAATCCTACGAGACCGTCGACACCGATCCCTATGTGGGGGAATGGGTGGGAGGCCACGGCCTGGCCTCGAGGCTGTTCTGGGAGTACTGCGAGGACAAGACCGTCGACGCGCTCGACGACCGGAACGTGATCGTCATCGCCTCGAACCCCTTCGCCGGAACCATCGTTCCCGCAGGCGGCGGGCGCGTGGAGGTCACCGGTCTCGGGCCCTTCTCCTACCCCGAATGGTACTCGCGCTCGAGCGTGGGCGGGCGTTTGGGCGGCTCCATGAAGAACGCGGGCTACGACGCGGTGGTGGTGCGCGGCACGGCACCGCGCCGCGTGTGGGTGAACGTGGTGAACGGCGACGTGACGTACTGCGACGCCGAAGACCTCTGGGGCAAAGACTCCTGGGAGACGCAGGAGGCCATCTGGGACCGCGTGACGAACAACACGCCGCTGGGAGAGTGGTTCGACCTTCCCGGCAACCGCGAAAGCGGCCGCTCGACCTCGCGTCCCGCCGTGTTCGCCATCGGGCAGGCGGGCGAGAACCTCGTGCGCAGCGCCACGATCACGCACGACGCGAGCCACGTGTCGGGGCAGAGCGGGTTCGGCGCGGTGTTCGGCGCCAAGAACCTCAAGGCCCTCAGCTTCATGGGCACGAAGTCCATCGACATCGCCGATCCGGCGCGCCTCGTCGAGCTGCGCCTGGAAATCCAGGAGAAGCTGGGCTACAAGGTGGACGACCCGGTGAACGAGGCTCCCGTTCCCCAGGCCGTGCCCCTGTACAGCTCGCTGCTGCACAACCCCGGCGGCGGCACCGTGGGCCAGACCATCGGGCGTCCCGACGGCTGCCAAGGATGCTACCGCAACTGCCGTGCCATCTACCGCGACCGCATGGGCAACCAGTCCACCTGCAACGCGGCCGCCTACTACACGGCCAGCGGCAAGCGCGAAGACCAGAAGAGGTGCAACTCCCTGTTGAACCAGCTGGGACTCGACGGCTACGAAACCGACATGCCCGTGTACCTGTACAACCTGTACAAGATGGGCGTTATGGGCAAAGGCAAGGAGATAGACACCGACCTTCCCTTCGAGAACTACAACAAGTACCAGTTCATCGACACGCTTCTGCATCGCATAGCCAACCGCGAGGAGATCGGCGAGGACCTGGCCGAGGGGCTCGTGCGCGCCACGATGAAGTGGGGGCGCTGGGACGAGGACAGCAAGGGACTGCTGCGCCGCCCGAACTGGGGCTACCCCGAGCACTACGATCCGCGCCTCGAGGTCGAGTGGAGCTACGGCTCCATCTTCACGGAGCGCGACATCAACGAGCACGGCATCAACTGGTGCGTGCACCACAGCGCGCTCGTTCCCATGATGTTCGGCCAAGAGCCCTTCCTCCCCGCCGACAAGCTCGTGGAGCAGGTGGCGAAGGGCACGGGGCTCGAAGACCCGCTGTGCTTCGACTACTCAGAGAAGGGCATCTACTCCGACGAGAAGGTGCGCGCCGTGTCGTGGCACCGCCATTACGGGCGCTTCTGGATACAGTCGATGGGCCTGTGCGATTGGATGTGGCCGAGCCTGGTCAACTTCACGAACATGACCGACACCGACTACGCCGGCGTTTCGCCCGCGTTCGAGGTGGAGCTGTTCAAGGCCGTGACCGGCCGTGACGACTTCACGTACGAGAAGAGCCTGGAGTTGGGCCACAAGCAGCTGCTGCTCGACCGTGCCATCTGGGTTTTGCAGGGGCGCGAGCCCGAGACCGAGCAGCTGGCCGACTACGTGTTCGAGCTGCCCACCGACACGCCTTACCAACTGCCCGTATACGAGAACGGCACGTGGTCGTACTCCGACTGCCTCGGCCGCACGCTCGACCGCGGGAGGTTCAAAGACGTGCAGCAGCGTTTCTACGCGAGCGAGGGTTGGAACGAGCGCGGCTACCCGAAACGCGAGGTGCTGGAGCAGTTCGGCCTGGCCGACGTGGCCGACGCGCTCGACGCGGCGGGCAAGGGAGCGTGATATCGTGGCAACCTCGTATGTTGACAAGCGCGACGCCGCCCGGCTGACGAAGGCCATCTTCAGCAAAAGCCCGGGCGAAAGCGACCCTGCGAATGGAAAAGACGTCTTGGGCACCGAGATTCCGGCGATCGAAGCGGATGCGGCCCTGCCCGACGACTACGCCTCTCCCGAGGCGGATCGCCTGTTCCCGCGGCCGACGCCGGAGGAGGCCGAACACAACCTACGCGACCTCACCTGGGGGGAGCATATCGTGGCCACCCGCATGGCGGCCGCGCGCGGCAACTCCACCGCCTATCTCTACAGCCTGCAGGAGGCCGCGATCTTCTTCTTGGACGGGAACTCGGGCGGGGTGACCTTGGGCTCGTCCGGCTCGTTCGCCTGGGTCGACCTCGACCGGTTCGTCGCGTGGATCCGCGACACGGTGGGCGACGAGCCGTTCGCCGCCGTGCTGGAGGAGAAGCTGGGCGCCCTCGACGCTTACAACGACAAGATCGAAACGATGCGCCAGCTGCTCGACCTGCGCATGACGCAGTACATTCCCTACCTCCCCGCCGACGAGGAAGACGATGCGGGTGAAGACGGCGCGTCGGACGCCGACGAGGGTGCGGTCGCAGGCGAAAGCGCCCGCGAGTAAGGAGACCAGACGAAATGACGAACTCAGGGCACGACGATTCCGCAGGCTCGGTTGCACCGCAGCCGCCAGCGCCCCAAAAGCAATCGGGCGGGATCTCCCGTCGACAGTTCCTCGCCGGCCTGGGAGGCCTCGGCATCGGCGCCCTCTTGGGCGCCGGCGTCGTGGGCATCGCGCTGCCCGACGGCGTGTACGCCATCGAGGCGTCGGGCGGTTATCTGCTGGTGGACTCAAAGAAGTGCGCCGGCTGCCAGAGCTGCATGCTGGCCTGCACGCTCGTGCACAGCGGCAAGGAGAATCTGGCGCTGTCGAGGATGCAGGTGCACAAGAACGCGCTGGCCAGCTTCCCCGAGGACATAAGCCAGCACCAATGCCGGCAGTGCCCCGAGCCGTCCTGCGTGAACGCCTGCCCGGTGGGCGCCATGCACTGCGACCCTGAAACCGGTGCGCGCCTCGTGGACGAGGACCGATGCGTCGGCTGCGAGCGTTGCGTGGAGGCGTGCCCGTTCACGCCATCGCGTGTGCAATGGAACTTCGAGGAACGGCACGCGCAGAAATGCGACTTGTGCAAGAACACCCCGTACTGGAACCACGAGGGCGGCCCGAAGGGCGAGCAGGCTTGCGTGTGCGTGTGCCCCATGCAGGCCATCGCGTTCACGAACGAGCTGCCGCAGCAAACCGACCAGGGCTACGACGTGAACCTGCGCAACGAGCACTTCGCGCGCATGGCGTTCCCCATCGACGACGACGCGGTCGTCCCCGCGCAGGTGTACCTCGACTCGGTCATGCCGAAGCCGAAGGCGTAAAGGAGAAGGAAGGACCACGATGTCTGACACGAACTACGGCTACGCGGGGAGCATCCTTGTCCTCAACCTGACCGACGAGAGCTACGAGATCATCGACAGCGCGCCCTACGTCGCCGAATGGATCGGCGGCCACGGGCTGGCATCGAAGCTGTTCTGGGATTACTGCGAGGACAAGAGCGTGCAGGCGTTCGATCCGAAGAACGTCACCGTCGTCGCCGGCAACCCGTTCTCCGGCACGCTCGTGCCGTCGTCGGCCGCGCGCGTGGAGATAACGGGCCTGGGGCCGTTCTCGTATCCCGAGTGGTACACGCGCTCGAGCATCGGCGGCCGCATCGCCGGCATGATGAAGGCGGCCGGCTACGACGCCTGCGTCGTGCGCGGTCGAGCCGAGCGCCCCGTATGGGTGAGCGTGGAGAACGACGAGGTGACGTTCCACGAAGCCGACAGCCTGTGGGGAATGGGCACGTGGGACACGCAGGAGGCCGTGTGGAGCGAAGTGACGCACGGCACGCCCGACGGCGGGTGGTACGAGTTCACGCGCAGCCGTGACGGCGGCCGTTCGGCCGACCGTCCCGCCGTTCTGGCCATCGGGCCCGCCGGCGAGAACCTCGTGCGCACGGCCACCATCACGCACGACGCCAGCCATGTGGCCGGGCAAAGCGGGCTCGGCGCCGTTTGGGGAGCGAAGAACCTCAAGGCCCTCAGCTTCATCGGCTCGAAGAGCTTCGACATCGCCGATCCGGCGACGCTCGTCGACCTGCGCATCGAATTGCAGCGCGACTACGGCTTCCATGTGGACAACCCCACCATCGAGCTGCAGAGCGTGGCGTACGCCCCCATGGGCGAGATCATCCGCCAGCCCGGCTTCAGCACGCTGTCGTGGAACCTGCGCGACACCACGGGCCGCCCCGAGGGGTGCCTCGGGTGCTACCGCAACTGCCGCGTGAACGTCAAAGGCCGCATCGGCAACGAGGCCACCTGCAACGCGAGCACGTACTACACGGCCTCGGGCAAGCTGGAGGACCAGCTGACCACGAACACGATGCTGAACGACTTGGGGATAGACGGCTTCGAGGTGGACCTCATTCCCTACCTGCGCAACCTCAACAAGATGGGCGTCATGGGACCCGGCAAGGACATCGACACCGACCTGCCCTTCGACCAGTACAACACCGTGGCCTTCCCCGAAACGCTGCTCAAGCGCATCGCCTACCGCGAGGAGATCGGCGACGATTTGGCCGAAGGCCTGGCGCGCGCCGCCATGAAGTGGGGACGCTGGGAAGAGGACACGGCCACGGGGCTCTTGCAGCGCCCGTACTGGGGCTACAGCATGCACTACGACCCGCGCGTCGAATCGGAATGGGGGTTCGCCACCATTCTGGGCGAGCGCGACGTGAACGAGCACGGCCTGAACTGGATCATCCACTGGACGCCGCTCATCTGGACGCGCCTGGGCGACCCGTGGCTTTCCGCCGAGGACTTCGTCACGGAGATCACCGAGCTCATGGGCCTGTCCGATCCGAAGTGCCTCGACTTCAGCGAAGAGGGCATGTACTCCGACAAGATGGTGGAAACCATCGAATGGTACCGCTACCACGGCCGCTTCTGGATCCAGACCATGGGCATGTGCGACTGGGCCTGGCCGAACCTCGTCAACTTCGTGAACTTCGACCAGGATGACTACGGCGGCGCCTCGCCCCGCTTCGAGCTGGGCTTCTTCAAGGCCGTCACCGGGCGGGACCTCACCTACGAGGAAAGCCAGGACTACGGGCGCAAGTTCCTCTTGCTCGACCGCGCCATATGGATCGAGCAGGGGCGCGAGCGCGAGGACGAGCAGTTCGCCGAGTACATCTACAGCGTGCCCACCGACACCCCCTATTACATGCCCGCCGTCGAGAACGGCGAGTGGGTGTACAGCCAGAACCTGGGGCGCACGCTCGATCGCGACAAGTTCGAAGCGGTGAAGTCGAAGCTCTACGAGCACGACGGCTTGAACGAAAAGGGTTATCCGAAGAAGGCCGAGCTGGAGAAGTACGGCTTGGATGACGTTGCGAGGCGGCTCGAGGAGCTGGGCAAGATAGGATAACGATGGGGTTTCCCACCAACCATAGCACCTTCGAGGCGAAGGGCCCGGCGGTGAGGCCGGCAGCGGGCGCGCCGCCGGCCGCCGGCCGCGGGACGGATGCGGGACATACGCTCGACCTCGACGCCGTCCTCGCGCAATTCCCCTTGCTCGTGGCTGGTCGACGCGGGGAAAAGCCGCTCGTCTACCTCGACAACGCGGCCACCACGCACAAGCCGGAATGCGTGCTGTCGGCCCTCGAATACTATTACCGCTGCGCGAACGCGAACGCCGGCCGGGGCGTGTACCCGCTGGCCACGGCGTCGACGAAGCTGTACGAGGAGGCGCGGCGGACGGCGGCGCTTTTCGTAGGCGCGGCCGAAGACGAGATCGTGTTCACGTCGGGCGCCACCGCGGCGCTCAACCTGGTGGCGTACTCTTGGGGTATGGAGCACCTGCAGCCTGGCGACGAGGTGGTCCTCACGATGGCCGAGCACCATAGCAACCTGCTGCCGTGGCAGCAGGTTGCCCGGCTCAAGGGTGCGAAGCTCGTGTACCTGCTGCCCGACGCGCAGGGGCGCATTCCCGACGAGGAGATCGACGCGAAGATCGGGCCCCGCACGAAGATCGCGGCGGTGGCGCACGTGTCCAACGTGCTGGGAAGCGTGTTCCCCGTGCGGCGCGTTGCCGACGCCGTGCACGCCTACGGCGGCGTGCTGGTGGCCGACTGCGCGCAGAGCGTCGCGCACCTGCCCGTGGACGTGCGGGCGCTCGATGCCGACTTCCTGGCGTTTTCGGGTCACAAGATGTACGGTCCTATGGGTGTGGGCGTGCTGTACGGCCGGCGTGAGCTTTTGGCCGGCATGGAGCCTTTGCTGCGCGGGGGAGGCATGATCGAGAGCGTGTTCGAACAGCACGCCGCGTTCGCCGACGCGCCTGCGCGGTTCGAGGCCGGCACGCCGAACGTCGCCGGTGCCGTCGGTTTGGCCGAAGCCATGCGGTTCTTGCTGGAGGTGGGATACGACGCCGTGCGCGCACGCGAGCGGCGCCTGGTCGAGCGCTTGCTGGCGGGGCTGGCGGCGCTTCCCGACGTGCGCGTGCACGGAGCGCCGCACGGGGAGGTTGGGGTTGCGGGCGGGGGAGCGCCCGAGCCGTCGCGTTGCGGCGCGGTGTCGTTCAACGTGCGCGGCGTGGACGCCAACGACGTGGCAGCGGCGCTTGCTCGCGACAACGTGGCCGTGCGCGCGGGCGCCCATTGCGCGGAGCCCCTCGTCCGCTACCTGGGCGAGCGCGCCACGTGCCGCGCCAGCCTCGCCCTCTACAACACCGAAGAAGACGTCGACCGCTTCCTTTCATCGGTGGAGAACGCGAAGCGCAACGTCTCGCGCATGATCATGGCGAGCATGCACTGAAGGGGCGGCGCTGCGGAGGGAGCGCTGCCAGAACAGGTGATTTTCCGCGAGCACCGTAGGGCAAGGGCTCTGCCCTTGCCGTCGACCTGCGAAAACGTGTCTTGTTGAGCGGCAAGGGCAGAGCCCTTGCCCTACGGGGCGAACGACGAGATGCGCGCGTTTCGAAAGGTTTCGATGCGGCCTTAATGCGAGCACATGGGCGCGTCGGGAAGGTCGATCTTCAGGGCGCCGGCAGCCAGGCCGCGCAGTTCCTCGAGCGTCAGCTCGTAGCACGCCAAGGCGTCGATCCAGCGGCGCAGGCAGCGGCGGCCCTTGTCGGTGAGCGTGAACAGGCGCTTGGCGGAACCTTCCTCCGGCGTGTCCCATACCGAGGTGACCAGCTCGGCCTCCTCCATGCGCTTGAGGGCGCGGTAGATGCCGGTGGCGTCGGGCTTCTTGCCGCCGAACATGGGAGACTCGGCTGCCTGCTGCACGATGACGTAGCCGTGCAGCGGTTTGTCGGAGCAGGCGAGCAGGGTGAGGATAGTGGGCTGCGACAGGCGGTTAAGCGATTTTCCGAGTTCGGCGCATTCCTTCATATCTTCGTCGGACTTGGGATGGCAGCTGCTCCACATGGGCGGACCCTCTTTCTCGTTCTGATTTCGTCACCCCTTGCAGATCGACTGCGCGACGGGCGGGTGCGTTTTACCTCGTGAATTGACAAACACTATCATCTCATAACTATTTGCAGATTGCTACTAGTCAATAAATGAAAATATTAGCTTTTTCGGTATAGGGTTGGGAATCGTCGTCGACATTCGCACGCTCGATTGGCTGCCGGCGATCAATGCCGTCCGGACAGGGCGAAGGCCCGGAAACCGGGCCTTCGCAGCGATTCCAACCGCGTCACGCCGAAAGGGCGCGGTCAGATTCCCATGACTCCCACGATGATCGGCACCCAGAATGTGATGAGGGCGATGAGCACCACGGCTGGCACGATGCCCGTTTTGAACATGTCGCCAAACGTGTAGTACCCTTCGCCGTACGTGAGCATGACGGTGGGGTTAACCGGCAAGAGCACGTTGCCTGCCACGACGATGGCGAGCGAGATGGTAGGCACGGCGGCGGAGACGCCGAAACCTGCGCACAACGTGATGAAGATAGGGATGAAGATGGCGAGGATGGCCGCTCCGATGGGGCAGATGGTGTGCAGGATGTAAACGAGCGCCATGAGGATGGCGATGGACGCGAAGAAGCCCAGGCTCGTCACGCCGCTGCCCATGAACAGGTTGGCTAGGAACTCGGCACCTCCCGTGGCCTGCACGACGCCGCCGATGGTGAAGATGGTGCCGCACATGAGCACAATGCCCCACGGTACCGATTTCTGGAACTCTCCCCAGGTGAGCAGGTCGATACCCGGCAGGAACATGACGGTGAGGCCCACGAGGGCGACCACGGTGACGTTGAGCACGGGAATCCAGTTGCCGAGGATCCATAGCACCACGAGCAGCACGATCATGAGCAGCGCCTTGACGTCGTAGGCGCTCACCTTGGTCGATGCTGCCGCCTCGTCCCGGATGCCCTGCAGGCACGCGTCGGTGATGGGCTCCGGCTTGATGATCTTCGTGATGAAGAACCAGCAGATGGGCGTCATGATGATGGCGATGGGCAGGCCCACGATCATCCAATCGAAGAAGCTGATGGTCTGACCGGTGGTTTGCTGCAGTATCTGCATGGCTACGACGTTGAACGAGCTGCCGGCCGGCGTCGCCACGCCGCCGGTGACGGCGGCCACAGGGACGGCGATCATGAGGTCTTTGCCGAGATTCGACTTGCCGGGCTCGGCTCCGGCGGCCTTCAAGATGGTGAGGGCGAAGCCGAGGAACAGCACGGTGGTGGGCACGTCGGACATGACGGTGGACACGAGCGTGGTGGCTATCATGAAGCCTAGCACGAGTTTGCGCGAGTCAGAGCCCGTCCAGTTGAGCAGCTTCGCCATGAGGCGCACGCCCCACTTGGTCTTGCCCATGATGACCGGCAGCGAGAACACCGCGATGATGAAGAACAGCGGCGAACCGGCAAAGCCGGAGAACGCCTGCGACACGCTGTCCACGATGCCGAGCAGCGGCAGCATAATGACCACGAATAGGGCAATGGCGCCGATAGGCAACGCCGAAGTCGCCCACATGGACGCGAGGGCGAGCAAGAGGCCAAGGGCCATGATGCCCTGATGGCTGATGGCCTCTGAACCGGGAATGAGACACGAGCCGACGATGAACACGGCGGCGAGCGCGAGGCCGATGATGCGTTTGGTAAGAGGCACGGTGGTGCTTTCCATTGTTTCCTCCTTTTGATGCGATTGCTTTTACGTGCGAGACGCTAAGAGGCAATCACCCCCTTTTCCCGCCGTCGCGCGGACGGCGGGTTTTCGAGTATCGCACGAAACGCGTCCCCTTACGCTCCGTGCTGATATCGGGTCGGCTCCGGCTGCGAACGGCCTGAGCCGACCCGATCGTGTTACTCGGCGGCGAACAGCTCCACGGGCCCCATGTTGCGGTCCTCGTCGACCGTCGAGGCCTCGAGCACGCGCGTGAGGTAGCCGTCGGCCTCGAAGTACACGCGCCAGCTCGCGGCGGGCACCTGGTGGAACCAGAAGTCCCCGAACCCGTCGGACTCGGCCGCCAGGACCTCGCCCGTGTCCAGGTTCTCGGCCGTGACCTTGGCGCCGGCCACCACCTCGTCGGCCTCCAGGTCCACGACGACGCCGGCCAGGAAGCGCTTGGGCAGGTTCAGGTAGTGCACGCGCGGCCGGTCGGCCGCCGCGCGCTCGGGCACGAGCGCCTCCGCCGCCGCGATCTCGGCCGCGAAGTCCTCCTCGTCGCCGAAGCGCAGGGCGCCGTGCGGGCACACGTCCACGCAGTGCGGCGGCTCCCCGGCGTCCACGAGGTGGGCGCAGCCGGTGCACTTCTGCGGGATGGCGAGCTCCTCGTTCCAGAAGATCGCGCCGTAGGGGCACGCCTCCGCGAGCTCCCTCTTCCCCTTCGCCTTCTCCGGGTCCACGATGACCAGACCGTCGTCGCGGCGGTAGACCGCGTCGGGCGCGGCGGCCATGCAGGGCGCGTCCTCGCAGTGCTGGCACATGCGCACCGTGTAGCTGATCTTGACCTTCGGCACCTGGCCGCGCACCTTCTCGTCCACGCGGCACCAGAACTGGCCCGTGTCCGGCTGCGGCTTGGCCCAGGGGCTCCAGTCGTTGTCGACGTGCTCGTCCTTGCAGGCTATCTGGCAGTTGCGGCAGCCGCTGCACTTGGCCACGTCGATGATGAACGCCTTTCCCATGGCTTTACGCTCCTTCCACAATACGGGCGGTCGCGACGAGGCCGCAATCGGGCTCGTAGTCGCGGTTGAACGCCTCGGGGTACTCTTCGGCCAGCTGGAACACGTCGACCTTCTCAACGTTGACCAAGAAGCCGCTCGTCACTTCGCCGACGGTGTTCTTGGACGTGGTGGCCGTGGGGGCGATGAGGTTGTTCGCACCGCCGCGATCCAGGCCGTGCTCGCCCAGCTTGATGGTGTCGCAGCGCGAACCGTGGTCCTGGTACACCGCGCCCGGCATGATGCGCTCGGTCACGCGCACGCCGCCGAGCACCGCCCCGCGCTCGTTGTATATCTTCGCCACGTCGCCCGTCTCCAGGCCCAGCTTGCCGGCGTCGACGGGATGGATCCACAACGGCTCGTACTTGTAGCCGTCGGGGCCGGTGACTTTGCATTCCTCCATCTCGCGGAACCACGTGACGTCATCATGCTGCGCGTGCACGCGGAAGTGCGGATGGTTCGACACGAGCAAAAACGGGAACTTGCGCCCGCGCTCCGTAGCCTGGCGCTCCTGGTGCGAGGGGCTTGTGGCCACCCAGCGGGGAATGGGCCCGCGCTCGTTGTCGTCGGGGAAGTTCTGGGCGAGCGTGGTGGAGTAGTACTCGAGCTTGCCGGACGGCGTCTTGAGGGGGTGTCCCTCGGGATCCTCGTAGAACTGGCTCAAGCCGGCGGGCAGCTCCTTCCAGTCCTCGCGCGTGGGGAAGGGGTAGTACTGCTTCTCTTTGAACTCCTCGAACGTGAGCTCTTCGGGCACGCCGCAGGTTTCGAAGCCGAACTCGATCCATTCGTCATCGGTCTTGCCGCCCAGGTAGCGATCGAGCAGGTTCTCGTACGGGCCGCCGAACTGCTCAAGCTTTTTGGCGACCTCCGCCACGACTTCCTTGTCGGACTTCGACTCGCCCACGGGCTTGATGGCCTGGTGCTCGTAGAACACGACGTTCCATTGCCCCGAGTCGGAGTCGGTGCCGATGTCCTCGGTCTCGAACTTCGTGTTCGAGGGCAGGATGATGTCGGCGAACATGGTGTCGTTCTCCATCCAGGGGTGCTGCACGACCACGCATTCGATGGACTCGTGGCGCAGCGCGTCCTGCATATGGAAGCCGCCGTTCCAGCACGTCTCCCAGCACGGCGTGTCGGACCACACCATGTGGATGCGCTCCTTGCCTTCGAGCGGGAACTGGAACGGGCCTGTGAACTGGTCTTCGCGCGGCAAGCCCGCAGACACGTGGCCGTACCACTGCACGGGCGGGTTCATGATGGCCTCGGGGATCATGGTCTTCGGGATGAAGCTGGGCTGCGAGCCGTGCACCCAGCCGCGGTAGGCGGCACCCAGGTTCGGGATCTTCGTGGAGGGCGGCAGCGGCGTGACGGTGGGCATGCCGAACAGCGTCCACTCGATGAACTTGAACTGGTTGGCACCGGGCTTGCCCACGCCCTGCATGCCCAAGAGCGCCACCTCCAAGCGCGCCGGTTCGTGCGAGAACGTGGAGCGGATGTAGGATCCGCCGTTGCAGTGGCCGATGGACACGGCGTGGCTCGCCCAGTAGCGGGCGAGGGCCTTGATGGTGTAACTGGGAACACCGCAGATAGCCTCGGCCCACTTCGGCGTTTTCGGCACGCCGTCCTCCCCGCCCATGACGTAGTACTTGAAGTTCTCGAAGCCCACGGCGTGCGTGTCGAGGTAGGCCTGGTCGTAGGTGCCCTCCTTGATCCACGTGTAGGCTATCGCCAGCTGCAGGGCCGCATCGGTGTTGGGAAGCACGGGGATCCACTTGTCGGCGTGCACGGCGTTCGTGTAGTTCACGTCGGGCGAGATGTGGATCTGCTTCACGCCGAGCTCGGTGAACCAGTAGCACAGGCGGCTGGCCATGTAGCCGCCCCAGCCGAGCGGCGTGGTCTCGACGTCGCAGCCCCAGAAGAGCACGGCGTCGCCGTTCTCCGAGATGTCCTTGATGATGTTGTTCTGCAGCGACTGTTGGCCCAGCGGGTCCATGCCCCAGACGTGCTTGGCTCCCCAGTACCAGCCTTCCCAGCTGTCGGGGTTGCGGGCTTGCGACGTGAAGCCGCCGCACAGCTCGAGCATCTTCACCATGCAGCCATGGGACGCGTGGACGATCTTCGTCTCGCCGTGGCCGTCGTACTCGCACAGCACTGATTCGGGGCCGTATTCGTCGTGTACGCGCTTGATCTCGTCGGCTACGAGCTGCGCGGCCTCGTCCCAGCTGATGCGCACGTAGCCGCTCGTGCCGCGCGTCTCGGGATGGCGCTCGCCGTTCGGGTCCCAATCCACGCGCTTGAGCGGGTAGGGGATGCGGTTCTTCGAGTACACGCGCTTCTTGTAGCACAGCGACAGCGGCGAGATGAGCGTCTTGAAGCCCGGCTCGAACGTCTTGCCGCGCGCCTCGATCTTCCAAGCGTTCAGGTCCTCCGGCGTGTAGTGCTCGTCGAAGTGGAACGGCCTGATGCGCAGGATCTTGTCGTTCTCCTCGTCGATGTCGACCGTGCACGCGTTCGTGCCGATGCCGAAGCTGTTGAAGCCCAGGCCCTTCACGATGGGCGTGCCTTTCACGTTGTCTGTCATGTAGGTCTCCTCTCCTGCTTTCTGCGCCCGGTTCGTCGGCCGGGCGCGTGGCATCCCGGCTTGCGCAGTGCAAGGCCGGGATGGTGGTCCCCTTGGTTACGCGGTAGGCGCGGGCGGCTTGGGGGCCGAAGGCGCCTTCGGCACGCTCGGCACTTTCGGAGCGCCGGGCACGCCCGGAACCGGCGGCGGGGTTGGCGCTCCCGGAGGTGCGGGGATGCCGGGCGACGGCGCGGCCTTGGCGCCGCAGTTGGGGCATTCGTCGGCTGTGGGGTCGACTTCGGCACCGCACTGGGGGCATTTCACGGGACCGTTATCGACGGTAGGGGGTCTGAAGCACATGGCTCTTCCTTTCTGCGGGCGCATCCCGCATGGTTCGGGTCGTTCGATGCATGCACGTCGGACTGCGCGAGCAGCCGACGGTTGCAGCCTAACGGGGACGGACGAGCAGTTGGCGGGGTTTTTCGTCGAGCTTGCGCGCCAGCTCTTCCACAGGGCCGTACGCGAGAACGGCGGCTTGGCAGTGGTGCACGCAGGTTGGAAGCTTGCCTGCTTCGGTACGTGCGGCGCACAGATCGCATTCGTCCGTGAAGTTCGGCACGAACGAGTGTTGCCAATGGTCGCCCTCGATCTGCCAAGGGCCCAGCTGGGCCACGACCACGCCGTAGCGGCCGACGGGCAGCTTATGCTCCATCTGGCAGGCCACCTCGCAAGCACGGCAGCCTGAGCACCATTCGTAGTCGACGAGTATTCCGAAAGCGGTCATGGCTACTCTCCTTCCCGGACCTTGTACACGCGGCAGAGCAGCGTCTTGTAGTTGCTTCCCAAGCCGCTCTTTCCGGGTGTCCAGGTGATGAGCTGGTTGATGTTCATGTTCCAGAGGTCGAACAGGCCGTCCTCAAGCGCGGCGGGCGCTTCGGGGCGCCACCAGGCGTGATCGGTGGAGCACACGCGGGGGTCGAGCGCGTTCGTGGTGCGCACGCGCCGTTTGGCGCGACCGCGCTCGTTTTCCACCCAAGCCCAGTCGCCGTCCTCCAGGCCGTAGCGCGCGGCCGTCGCCGGGTTCATCTCGATGACGGGGTCGGGGTGCATAGCGCGTAGGTGCGGCACCTGACGGTGCTCGGAGTGGAACAGGCCCAGTTGGCGCGCGCCGGTGGTCAGCACGAGCGGGTAGGTTTCATAGGCATCGGGCGTGCTGATGGGACCGGGCATGGGCTCCTCGAAGTAGGGCAGCGGGTCCAGGCCCACCATGCTGTAGAGCGTCGACCATAGTTCGATGCGGCCCGTGCCGGTTTCGAAGCCGGGCTTCCCGTCGGCTCGGATCAGGCCCTTCTCGTGCTTCTTGTACGTGAAGGGCAGGTAGGCCGGGGCGTTTTCCTGCAGTTCGGGGAACGTCATGCCCGTGTCCTTCAAGATGAACGTGAACATGTCCTCGACGGTATCCCATGGCCAGGCGTCGGCGTTGAAGCGCTTGCCCATCTCCAGGTTTATCTCCATGTCGGATTTGCATTCGCCGATGGTCGTCACCTTGTTGATGGACTCTCCGCGCTGCACGCCGTCGCCCACGCGAATGCCGTCGCGCTCGGGGAACGTGCATGCTGGCAGCAGCACGTCGGCCAGCGCCATGGCGGTGGGGGTCATGAACAGGTCCACCACCACGATGAACTCCAGCGTGTCGAGGGCGGCCAACGTGCGTTTCGGGTCGGGACCCGTGCAGGCCAGCGGGTTCGTGGTCTGCAACCAGCCCGCGCGCAGCTTGTAGGGTTTGCCCGTTTCCAACGTGTTGATGGTCTCGTCGGTGGAAGCCGGGCCCATAGCTGCCTTGAACAGCGGATAGACGTCGTTGCCGATCTTCTTCTGCTGGCGGATTTCCTCGGGGATGAGCTCGCGGCCCCAGCCGGCGGCATAGTAGAGGATGGACGGCGGGGCTATCATGCCACCGGGCACGTCTACGTTGCCGGTGATCTCGAACAGCGCGCTGATGGCCTGGCCGGCCGGCAACGTCTCCTTCGTCATGTCCACGGCTACGCCCCACTGGACGATAGCTCCGTCGGCCGCGGCGAACGCGCGGGCCGCGGCGCGGATCTTGTCGGCGGGAACCCAGGTGATGCTCTCCACCTTCTCGGGCGTGAACGCACTCACGCGCTCGGCCAGCTCGTCGAAGCCGTAGCACCAACAGTCAACGAAGTCCTTGTCGTAGATGCCCTCTTCTATCATGACGTTGAGCATGCCCATGGCCAGCGCCGCGTCGGTGCCGGGGCGCAGCTGCAGGAACACCTCGGATTTGCTTGCGAGCCACGTGCGCTTCGGATCCACCACGATGATCTTGCTGCCGCGCTTCATGCAGTCGGTGACCCAGTGTCCGTACAGACCGTCGGAATTGGACACGACGGGATTGTTGCCCCAGATGAGAATCATGCCCGGCACGTTCCATTCCGGGTTGTCGTAGCGATCGGCGAACTGCTGGGAGTAATCGCCCAGCCAAAACGCTCCGCTCGACACGCGGCAGCCAGCGATGCGCGGTGCGTAGCATGCGGTTCCGGACAGCGCCACCGTGTAGTTGGGGCTACCGTACGACCAGGCCAAACGCGTGATCCACGGTGCGATGTCGCGTCCGGTGCCCTGCCAGAACGTCACGCATTCGGGCCCGTACTGATCGCGCAGCGCCAGGAACGTATCGGCGATCAGGTCGAATGCCTCGTCCCATGAGATGCGCTCCCAGGCGTCTTTGCCGCGCATCTCGCGAGCGCGCTTCATCGGGTGCGTCAGACGGTTCTCATGGTTGACCACTTCTGGCAGCGCCAGACACCGTGCGCACAGCCTGCCTTGGTTGAACGGGTTCTCGCGGTCGCCCTCGACCTTCACGAGCCGGCCGTCCTCGTCGGTGTACATGAGCACGCCGCAGCCCAGGTGGCACCCCGGCCCCGTCCAAGCGCTGCCGCGGGTGACGGTGAGGTCGCCCTCTTCGTAGCGCAGCGGCTTCTCGTGCTCGACGAACGTGTATCCTCGATCCTCCATCGTGATACCCTGCCCCCTTCTCGTCTTCTGATGCGGGTTCGCCCGTGGTCGTCGCCGTTGCGCGGCGTTTGCGAGCGGACCTTTCGCGCCTCGGTTCGCAAGGTTCGCCAAGGCGTCTTCGCGCTCTGCGGCGAGTCCTCTCGTTTGGTCCGAGTTCGTGGGGCACAGTATTTTTCGTCTGGCCAAAATAATCTACAACTGCTAAGGTTGAAAAAGGGTTTTTCGGAATTTCAATGTCATACGCAAATGTTGAGGTGATGTATTTATGGGGGCTTCACCTGCGGTTTCTTGTCCTGAGCGCACGCATACGCCGGGAGACTTGCTTTCGACGTACATCTTGGCGGGACTCGGTTTCGCCTGCCTTATCGGGTGGGAGCTGTCGGCGGTGTTCGGCCCGTCGCTTGCTTTGCTGAGCTTTTGCGACATGCGCGAGGCGGCGGCGCTGCGCATCGTTTCGGTGCTCACACTGGCGGCTACGTTCGGGTTCTATGCTTGGAAGGCCGACTGGGTTTTCGAGCACCGCAACCGCTTCCTCACCGTCGGATCTTTGCTGGCCCTCGTGGCAGTGGCGAACACGGTGGCGAACCTTGCGTTTTCCGGAATACCGCTTGCGGTGTCGGTGGCGGCATGGGCTCTTTTCGGGTTTGCGCAGGGCAGCATCATGATGTACTGGTGCGTGTTCTTCAGCCTCATTCCCACCCGGCGCACGGCGGTGTCCATCGGTTTGGGATCGGCGCTCGGCACGCTCATGTTCGTGTTCGCGAACGCGTCCGACGCGCTATGGATGAACTTGGCCGAGATCGCGTTGCTCATTATCGGGTCGGTGACGCTTGTAGCGTTTCTGTCCACGCGCATCCCTCCGGATCGCATTCTGCCGGTAAGCGCGTTCCATCGCACGTCCGTCCTCACGGTACCGGCGTCGCTGTCGGTGGCGTGCCATGGGGCGGTCTACGGCTTCATGGCCATTGCACTGTGTTCCATGGGTCCCGTCGCCGCTCTCGTGGGCGGCGCCAGCGGCTTGGTGGGAGGCGGGTTCGCACTGCTGTGGGGATACCTAGGGCCGAAGGTGGATATAGACACCGGCGTGGTGCAACGCATATCCCTGCCGTTTCTTGTGGCGGGCGTGTTGCTGTTTCCCCTGTTCGAAGGGGTAGGGCGTATGGTGTGCGGCTGCCTGGTCATCACGGCGCTCGCACACGCCTCCATCATCGCTTGGTACTCCACGAGTATCGACAACTACGAGTTCCGTCTGCATCCGGTCGACCGCTTCGCGTTGCGCGAGGCGCCTAATTGGGTCGGTTTTTTGCTGGGGTCCATCATCGCATACGTGTTCATCTTCACGGTTCACATTGACGGGTGGGCGTACGATCTGGCCATGGCGGTGTTCGCGCTCGTGGTGGTGGTGGCGTTCTCCGTTTACGGAGGCAACGAGTCGCAGACGAAGAAGAGGCTGAATGCGCTGTTGACGCCTGCTCCTGTGGAGGCGCTCGTGTCGGGCGGAGGAGTGCAGGGCGAGGATGCGCCGACGGCTCCGCCCCGCTCGTTCAAGCAGCGTTGCGAGCGCGCCTCCGAACAGTACGGTCTGACGCCGCGGGAGGACGAGGTGTTTTTCCTGTTGGCCAAGGGGCGCAACGCCGAGTACATCGCCGAGCAGCTGGTGGTGAGCCCGGCCACGGTGAAATCCCATATCTACCACATCTACCGCAAGCTCGGTATCAACTCGCAGCAGCACCTCATGAACATCGTCGACGATTGCGAAGAGGAGTAGATGGGGAAGGGCTGTCCGGTAATCCCTCGATAGGCGTTCGCGGAGACGACAACGGCCCGGCGAGAATCCTCGCCGGGCCGTTCGATGTTTCTCGATCGATTTCTACAGCACGCCGTCGTATTTCGCGTGCACTTCGTTGTCGGGCTTCCAGCCGGCTTCGAAAGCGGCGTTGGCGAAGAAAATGCGGATGTCCGCACGGTTGTCGTTTCTCAGCCAGAATATTTTCACGGCATCGTCGGCTGCCGGATCTTCGAACCACAGGCCCTCGCCGGTGGCTTCTTCGGGAGTGGGCGTTTTGTAGACGATGAGGTCGGCGTCGAAGAACTGGTAGACCTGGCATGCCAAGATGTCGGCCGCTTCTTCGGTTTCAACGGTGCGGAATTTTGTCATGGTGAATCCTCCTTTGTCGATAGACGCGTTATGCGCCTAAGGGGCGCGAGGAGGTTCGACGTTGACTGGCTGGCGCCATCTTAGCAAGCTCGGGCGCGTTGCGCAAGCTGCCGTGTCACTTCCGCTGCCAACAGCGGCACGGTGTCGAGCGTGGCCGCCATGCGCGGCTCGATGGTGAGATCCAGGCTTTTTCGGAGTGCGATCAGCAGTAACGCGTACTTCGTCTCCACGGACGACGCGCCTGCGCAGTTCATGGACAGATCGCCCAGCCCGCCGCCGTCCTCGAGCGCCGCAAGGCGGAGCTCGATGCTGTGCTCGGCCAGCTGGTTCACGTCGTCGCTCCAGAACCCGTCGTCGATGAGGTAGCGCAGGCGGATGAACTCCTTGAGGCGCTCGTACACGCCCTCGTAAGTGGTGGGCTCGCTGCGCAGCTCTTCCAGCACGGCGTCGGAGCGCTCCTTCGCCCGCTTGATGTGTTCGATAGAGCCCATCTCCGCTCCTCTCCTTCGGTCGTATCCGTTCTTGGCGCGCGTCAGCGCCGCATAGCGGCATCCATTCTAGGATCGTTCGCGGACGGGGGCATCAACATGGCGAGCGGATTTGCCTTTGCGGAACCGTTTCAACCTTTGCGTATGAAGCCCGCGCGCGTTTCAACATGCGAAGTCGATGCGCAAGCGGCCCGGCGGCGCGAGGATTCGGCTATCGCAAATAAGCGAGAAAGGGGGAGGTTCGACCGACTGGCTGGCTGTTCCGCGTGCAACGCGCGCATTGGAGGGCATCGACCGAGAGGGGGAATGCCGAAGACCGACGCCGTCCGTGCAGTGCAAGGGGCTTTGCACGGAGACCCATGACTACTTGGAGGAGAATTTAATGGAGCAAAAGAAATCGTTCTACGGTTGGAAGTTGGCCGTGGTGCTGGGCATTATCTACTTCTGCTCGAGCGCGTTCGTGCTCGCGGCTGCCCAGATCGTGAATCCCATGATGTTCAAGTCGGGCGAGATCCAGATGGACGCCACGATGCTCGGCATGGGTTTCACGCTGTTCGTGCTGTGCCAGGGCATCCCCACACCGCTTCTGGGCCAGCTCATTGCGAAGAAAGGCGCCCGTTTCACCATGATCATTGGCGGCTGCGTCATGCTGTTGGGCACGCTGGCCATGTCGTTCTTCGTGCATGAGGCGTGGTCGTACTTCCTGTTCTTCGGCGTGCTCATGTCCATGGGCTCCATGGCGCTGGGGCAGCTGTCCACCCAGACGGTGGCCGGCAGCTGGTTCATCGCGAACCGCGGCAAGGCCATGACCATCGTCATGGTTATCGGCGGCGCGGGCTCCATCTTGGCCCCGCAGATCGTCAAGGCCGCCATCGACGCCGCCGGCGGCGCGTGGCAGGCCGGCTGGTACGCACTCATCGCCGCCGCCCTCATTGGCTTGGTGCTGGCCGTCTTCCTGGTGAAGAACACGCCTGCTTCCATCGGCCAGCTGCCTGACGGCGTTGCCGACAGCAAAGCCGTCGTCGCCGAGGCCAAAGAGTCGAAGGTGTACAAGAACGCTGACAGCATAACGTATAAAAAAGCCCTCAAAACGCCGGCCATGTGGCTTATCGCCCTTACGTTGGCTGGAGGCTACACCGCTTTCAGCTTGAACACCTCGCAGGGCGTCATGAACTTCACGCAGCTCGGTTTCGACAACGGCCTTATCGTCACTGCCGTGTCGGTTATGGGATTCGCCATGCTCACCGGCCGTTTGGTGGTGGGTGTCATATCCGACCGCTTCGAGCCCATCCGCCTCATGGGGCTGTGCGGCGTCATGCTGTTCGTCGCCATCCTGTTGGGGGCGTTTGCCACGCCGAGCGCGCCGGTCATGATGTTCGGCTACTACATTTTGCTGGGCTTTTTCTTCGGCGCCATCAACACGGTCGGCCCCACGGCGCTGGCCAATTACTTCGGCGCGGGCCACTACTCGAAGATTCTCAGCACGGGCATCATGGTGACCACGATCGTGTCCGCTCCCATCGCAACCATCGTGGGCGCCACGTTCGACGCCACGGGGGCCTGCACGACGGGCTTTCTCATCAGCGCCGGCATCGTGGCCGTTTGCACGATCTGCTCGCTGTTCGTGCGCCTTCCCAAGAAGGGCTCAGCCGCCGCGGCCGATCAGGACGAGGTGCGCGCCTAGCGCGCCTTGGCGATAGAGAGGAGAGACATGAAACTTGCTGACGAGTTCGAACTGCGCAACAACCGCGAAGTCACGCTCAACGTGCGTCCCATCGAGATAGGCCTGTACCACGACTACGTGTTCGAGGGGCCATGCCGCTTCGGGCGCGGCGACGAGCTCACGCGCGAGCACGACATGATGGTCATAGAGATGAAGAGCAAGAACGACGAGAAAATGCTGCACGACCTGTTCGACGGCATCCCCGGCGTGAACGTCATGGACCAGATCGTCATCAAGCGCGACGAGACGTTCCCGCTGAACGATGCTATGCTCGAGGAGATGGCGACCGATCGCGACGACGTGGATCTGTACGTGTTCAACTTCACCGTGTTCGGAGCCGACCTTGCTATCGCGTTCTCGCAGAAGTACGGCAAGCCGTCCATGATCCTGCCCACGCCGAACAACGACGCCCATATGTCGGCGGCTTATCGCGCACGCGGCCTTGAGATGCATAGCCCGGCAACGCTCGAAGAAGCCAAGAAGACGCTCGTGGCTCTGCGGGCCTGCAAGGTCATGGCGAACACGCGGGCACTCGTGGTGGTGCGCAACAACTCCGTGCATCCGGTGACGAACTACGATTCGTTCCTCGACCATTTCGAGGTGACGAAGAAGCTGGGCACGTCGTTCACCTACTACAACCTGCACGAGTTCCTGGACCAGCTGCACAACGTCGCTCCCGACACGAATCCCACGCTGCCGGGCCGCGTGGCCGACAACATCAACGACGAGGACGAGAAGGTCGTCGCGGCGATGGTGGACGAGTTCATGACGGGCGCAACGGTCTGCGACATGGACCGAGACAAGATCGTGCCCTCCATGCGCGCGCACTACTTGGTGAACAAGCTGTTGAAGAAGCTGGACTGCAATGCGTTCGCGGCACCCTGCCCCGATATGTGCGCCACCCGCCGTCTGAACCATGAGCAGACCACGCTTTGCCTGAACCATACGCTCAACAACGAGAACGGCGTGTGCTCCGCCTGCGAGCAGGACGTGTCGGCGCTTTTGTCCATGGTGGCCCTGTCCGCCGTGTCGCAGAGCGCACCCTACATGGGCAACACGGTGCCGGTGAAGTTGGACGCCGATGACGAGCTGCGCATCAAGACGCGCATCATGTTCCGCCCGTATTCGTGCGACGAGGAGACGCCGCGTCTCGAGGAACAGCATGCCGATGCCATCATGTCCATCTATCATGCGGTGCCGAACCGCCAGTTCAAGGGTTACGATGCCGAGCAGGCTCCCTACGATGTCCGACCGTTCGCCATGGACGGGCGTTGGGGCGCCACCGTGCGCTACGACTTCAAGCGCGACATCGGCGAGCCCATCACGCTGGCCAAGTTCGATCCCACGTGCTCGAAGCTGCTCGTGGCTCGCGGTACGATCGTGGGCGGCATAGGCGCCTTGGACGAGAACTGCAGCGAGGGCGTGTTCTTCAGCGTGTCCGACGGCCGCGCGTTCCGCGAGGCCACCATGTGGACGGGCAACCACACGGCGCTCGTGTACGGAGATTGGTTCGACGAGATGGTGCTGTTCGCCGAGAGCGTGGGCTTGGAGCCGTTGGCGGTTGGCTAAAGCCAACGGTTTGCGGTTTGCCTGTTGGTCGGGTGCGGGCGCTCTCCGATGGGGGGGCGTCCGCCCTGTTATCATGGGCGCATCCGGTTATGAGGAGGCAGGTATGAACGCCGATACGGCACTCGATTGCGCGCGCATTCGGGCGGACTTTCCCATTTTGTCCCAAGAGGTGAACGGGCGGGCGCTCGTGTATTTGGATAACGCCGCTACCACGCAGATGCCCGAATTCGTGCTCGACGCCATCGTTGCCCACTATCATGCCGACAACGCGAACGTGCACCGCGGCATACATACGCTGAGCGAGCGTTCAACGGCGAAGCTCGAAGCGGCGCGGGAGGCCGTGCGAAGGTTCCTGAATGCGGCCTCGGCGGACGAGATCGTGTTCACGTCCGGCACGACGGCCTCGGTGAACACGGTGGCGCGCGCTTGGGAAGCCCGGCTCGCGCCGGGGTCGTGCGTGATCGTCACGGCATTGGAGCATCATGCGAACTTCGTGCCATGGCAGCAGGCGTGCGCGCGCTCTGGTGCCGAGTTCTTCGTGTGCCCGCTTACGGGGACGGGCGACGTTGACCTGGGCGCGTTGGAGGCGCGGCTCGCGAAGGGCGGCGTGTCGATGGTATGCGTGGCGCACGTGTCCAACGTGCTGGGATGCGTGGTGCCGGTGGACGTGGTGGCGCGCCTCGCGCACGCGCACGGGGCGGCCGTGCTGGTGGACGCGGCGCAGAGCGTGCGGCACGAGCGCGTCGACGTGCGGGAGATAGACTGCGACTTTTTGTGCTTCTCGGGGCACAAGGTGCTGGGACCTACGGGTATCGGCGTGCTGTACGGCAAGAAGGAGCTGCTGGATCGGATGGAGCCTGCCTGGTACGGCGGCGAGATGGTGGCGCAGGTTGCGACCGCGCTCACGACGTTCGAGGAGCCTCCGCTGCGTTTCGAACCCGGTACGCCAAACTACGTGGGCGCCATCGGTTTGGCTGCGGCGCTCGAATACCTCGAGGGATTGGGACGCGATGCCGTGGCCGCGCGCGAAGCCGATCTCGTGGCGAACGCCGAGGAGCGCCTGCGTGGCGTGGTCGGCGTCCAGGTAGTGGGAGCGCCCGCGCGGCGAGCTGGCTGCGTGTCGTTCACGGTGGAGGGCGCGCAACCGTTCGATGTAGCCATGCTCATGGATAAGCTGGGCGTGGCCGTGCGCTCGGGCTCGCAGTGCGCGCAGCCGCTGTTGGATGAGACGCTGGGCATTTCCAAGGTGGTGCGGGTATCGCCGGCGTTCTACAACACGCATGCAGAGATCGACGCCTGCATCGAGGCGCTCGAGCGTGTCGTGCCGCTGGTGAGCAGGGGTCGGTAGGAGGGTGTCGACCTGCGGGACGGGCGGGCGGGGAGGCCGCACGGAACTCCTCGGACACTTCGCGAAACCTCGTCGTCCCGTGCGGCCTCCCCGCCCGCCCCGCTGCTGAGGCTCCTTCCAGTGCCGTGCGCTAGCGGGCGCGCTCGGCTTGGGTGAAGATGGCGGACGCGATGGCGCGCATGCCGTTGCGGCGTTGGGTTTCGAACAGGTCGTCGAGGCCGGCGCGTGCGGGCAGGTTGAAGGGGCAATTCAGAATGTCGGCGGGCGTGCGCTCGGAAAAGACGATCTGCATGACGCGCAGGACGCCGCGCACGATGAGCGTGTCGCTCTCGAACGCGAACGAAAGCGTGCCGTCGTCGTTTCGCTCGACGATCATCCACACGCTGGACTGGCAACCCTCCACTTTCGCTGCTCGCTTCTTGTCCTTTTCGGACATGACGGGCAGCTCCGCCGCCAATCCCAGCAAATACTCGTAGCGGAAAAAGGGGTCGTCGAGCTCCTCGAAGTCGGCGACGAGCGCGTCCTGCGCCTCGCATGCTGGGTTCATGGGCGTCTCCTCGATGGACTCTGGGACGCCGTTCGACGTCCCAGAGTCCATTATATCGTAGGATGATCAAAGCGAGGAAAGCATCCGTTTCGACCCATGCTCCCACGGAACTCCTAGTTGTCCCGCGCGAGGCGCCGATAGAGCAGGGCGAAGGCCACGGCGGCCACCGCCACCCAGGCGAGCGTGACGGCAAGCGGCACGAGCGCGTCGGACGTGAACAGGTCGCCCTGGGCCAGCAGAAGCCCCAGCTCGTTCATGCCACCGGTGGGCAGGAAGGGGGCCACTTCCGAGAAGCCGTCTACCATCTGGGCGAACACGGGGGCTAAGCCCAAGATGAGGACGGGCATGCTCAACACACCGGCCGACATCTGGTCGCGCGCCACCAGCCCCAGCAGCAGCGACAGCAGCACGAGGGGCACCGAACCCACGACGCCGATGGCGACGAACGCCGGCAAGCCCTCAAGCGGCTGGCCGATAACCAGGTAACAGGCCCCGTCGACCACGGCGATGGCCGCGAGCGCCACCAAGCCGCGGGAAGCGAGCATCTGCTCGGCGCTCACGTTCGCCAGCATGAGCGTGCGCAGCGTGTGCTTCTCCTTCTCCTCGGCTATGGTGGTGAGCGTTGCCATGGAGGCCACCATGGTGGAGGTGAACAGCAACGAAAACGATACGAGCAGCAAGGAGAACGCCTCGGCGGCCTCGCCTTCCATGCCGCCGCCTATGGCGTTTTCGTAGAACAGCATGAACCCGACGGGCAGCAGACAGCACACGAGCATGGTGGGGTTGCGCGCCACGTCCTTGAGGTCCTTGCCCAGAAGCGCCCCGGTTTTGCGCAGCGTGGCTTCCATTTAAAACTCCCTTCCCGTCAGCTCGAGAAACACTTCTTCCAGGTTCGGCTCCACCGAGTGGATGGACAGGCACCCGCCCGAGGCTAGCGCCTCGGCCACGGCGGGCGCTCCCGCCGCGTCCTTCGACGTGCGCACGACGCGCCCGTCGGCCAGGCGCATGAGCACCTCGTTCTTGGCGAAGCGCAGCCGCAGCGCCTCGGGGGCGTCGCAGGCGACGAGCCGGCCCTCGTCCAAGATGCCCACGCGCCGGCACAGGTCCTCGGCCTCGGCCATGTCGTGGGTGGTGAGGAACACGGTGGTGCCGGCGTCGTTCAGCTCGCGCAGCATCTTGTGCACTTCGGCGCGCGCCGCCGGGTCGAGGCCGCTCGTGGGCTCGTCGAGGAACAAGAGCTCGGGGCCGTGCACGAGCGCCGCCAACAGCGCCGCGCGCTGACGCATGCCCTTCGAGCAGTTCTTGATGAGCGTCTTGCGGTCGTCGGCCAGGTTCATGCGCTCCAGCAGCGTGGGCAGGTTGTTGCCGGTCACGCCGCGGATCTTGGCGTAGAAGCGCAGGTTGTCCTCGATGCTCATGCGCTCGTACAGGGCGCTCGTGTCGGACAGGATGCCGATGCGCTCGTAGTCGGCGTTCGACGCGTGCTCGATGGGCCGCCCGAACAGCGTGATACGGCCGGAGTCCTTCACCAGCTGCCGTGTGAGCAGCTTGATGGTGGTGGTTTTGCCGGCGCCCGAGGGGCCGAGGAAGCCGAAGCACTCGCCGCGCTCCACCTGGAACGCCAGATGGTCGAGCACGCGCTTCGCCTTGAAGCTCAAAGACACGTCCTCCATGGACAGCAGGGGGTTCATGAGCGATCCTTCCATGCGTTGCCGACGCGCTCGGCAGCGGCGAGGGCCAACCCGATGACGCAGGCGGCGAGAGTGATTTCCATGCTGATTCCTTTCACGTGGTGGTCTGCTTTGCACAAGCGACAGCTTTCCATGACGTGCAAGGTCGAACAAGGGAGACGCGACGCTGGGAGCAGCCTTCGCGACGACAGGAGCGCAGGAGGGTACGAAAGGAGCAGGGCGAGGGCGTTGTTCCCCTCACACGTCGCGCGGGGCGCGCCGCAGCGTGGCGGCCAAGGCGATGGCGGCGACGGCGATCCACGCGACGGTCAGCACGGCGGGGAGCACGGCCTCCGCAGAGAAGAGGGCATCCTGCGCGAGCAGCTGGGCGAGCGCGAACATGCCGCCGGTGGGCAGGAAGGCGGTGAACGGGATGAGCGCCTCGCTGTACTGGAAGAACATCGGGGCGAGCCCTACGAACAGGATGGGCACGCTGTACAGGCTGGAGTCCGTCTGGTTGCGGGCGAACACGGCGGGCACCAGCGAGAGCAGCGTGATGACGGTCGCGCCGGCAGCGCCGAGCGCGACGAGCGGAAGCAGCCGATGCAGCGGCTCGCCGGCGCAGAGGAAGCACGCAGCGGTGACGGCGGCGGTGAAGAGGACCGACGCGATGCCACGCGCGAGCAGAAGCCGCTTCAGGCTGACGCCGGCCAAAAGCAGCGTGCGCAATGCGCCCTTCTCGCGGTCGAGCGCCGTGGTGTAGAGCGCGATGGTGGGCGGGGCCATGGTGGTGGCGAACGTGAGCATGGTGGGGAACACGAACCAGCTCATAACATGCCGGGCATCTTCCGCTCCGCCCAACACGGCCTGGTACAGAACGGTGAACCCGACAGGCAGGATGCAGATGACGAGCAGGCCGAGGTTCTTCACGGTGTCCTCGAGGCACTTCGCCACCAGCGCGCCGGTCGTGCGCAGCGTTCCTTGCATCGTCTCGTCTCCTCCGTCTTCTCGGTGCGGCCTCTAGAAGCCGTATCTCTCGCGCATTTCGTCCGCGCGCCCTTTGGCGAGCGGCACGGACGTCTTCGCGGCGTCGTTCAAAGTGAGGTTGAAGCTGTTGCGCGTGTAGCGCTCCACCTTCGCCACCCGCTGCACGTTCACCACGAACGAGCGGTGGCAGCGGAAGAACCCGAAGCGGCCCAGCTGGGCTTCCAGCTCGTCCATGGTGAGCGGGGTGGGGTAGAGCGTTCCGTGCACCGAGACGTAGTTCGCCTTGTTCATGCTCTCGGCGAAGTCGATGTCGCGCGGGTCGAACAGCAGCGTGGCCGTGTCGGTTTTGGCGGGGATCTTGCACACGCTCACCTCGTCGCCGGCGAACGCCGGGCCGTCCTCGTCGGCGCCGCTCTCGCTCCCGTCGTCCTGCTCGACCTCGATGAAGCGGCCGTCCTCGTGCCAGAACACGCTTCCGGGCATGAGCAGCGCCTCGCGCATGGGCTCCAAGGTGGTGAAGAAGCGGCACCCGTGCTCGGTGCGCTCGGCTATCCAGGACAGCGCCGCCTTGCGCCCCTCGGCGTCGAGGTCGGCGAGGGGTCGCTCCAGAAAGCACACCTCCGGCTCGAACAGGCTCGCGCGGGCCAGGTTCACCAGCGCCATCTGGGCGGGAGAGGCGTCGCGCAGGCGCAGCTTGGCCACGTCGCGCAGGCCGAAGTGGGCGATGGCGTCCTCGTGGTGCACGCCGCCGGCCAGGCGGCTGTACAGGCGCAAATGTGAGGTCACCGTTTCCACCGCGCTGCCGCGATCGGTCTCCACCGCGAAGGCGAGCCGCCGCGTGCGGAAGCGTGCGCGCACCACGGCCAGCAGGGCGGTGGACGCGTCGCGCCCGCATTCGACGTGAACGCTGCCCTGCTCGGAGTCGACGAGCTCTTCGGGCGAGGCGTACTCGGCCATGCGCTACTCCGCGCGATCCGCCGGCAGGATCTCGAGCCAGCAGCCGTCGGGATCCTGGATGAAGTAAATGCCCATGCGCTCGTTCACGAAGCACACGCAGCCCATCTCGTCGTGCAAAGCGCGGGCGGCGTCCAGGTCGTCCACCTCGAAGGCCAGGTGCGTGTCGCGCCCGCCGTTGTCGTAGGGCTCCGTGCGCCCGCGGTTCCACGTGAGCTCCAGCTGGAATGGGGCCTCGTCGTTGCCGATGAACACGTTCTCCCACGATCCGTCGTCGGGCCCCATGCGCCGCTGCACGGTCAGGCCGAACGCGCGCTCGTAGAACGCGAGGGACGCCTCCAGGTCGAGCACGTGGATGCATTCGTGGACCATCTTCGCTTTCATGGGCGCTCCTTCGTTTTTCCGGCCGCCCGCAGGCGCGGCCGTTGTCGTGTTCGTGCAGCGCCGGTAGCGGTTCGGCGACGCTGCGTGATTCCACAGTATAAAGCAAGCATGCCTGCCGCGCGGTCGATCGACGCTTGTCCTCACCCTTCGCGCGGCGTCGTTTGCCGTCGAGCGTTTCCGTGCTTGTGTGCCGACGGGCATCTTCGCACCCTGCTCCGCCTTCGCCGTTTGTGGCGATCGGGAAGCGTTCGTGCGGGGGAGGCTTGCGTGCTTCGTGGATGGTGCTATACTGGCGCAGAAAATAAACTGACTAGTCAGTCAAAAATGATACGACTGACATAGCGAGGGAAGGATGTGAAGGCATGCAGGAGACGCAACAGCCGACGGCGCGGCTCGCGCCGAACGCGCCGATCGGGGCTCGAACGGCGTCGGGCGAGCAAGCGCAAGGCCGCCCCGAATCGGGCACGTTCGTGCGCGAGGGCGTCGAACTCGTGGGCGAGCCGTACATTTCCGCGCGCGGCTTGGGGTTGAAGACGTTTGCGGGGTATGCGTACCACGACGTGGACGTCGACGTGCACAAGGGCGAGCTCGTGGCCGTGCGCGGGCGCAACGGCAGCGGCAAGACGGCGCTGCTGCTCACGCTGGCCGGCCGCATGAAGCAATCCGAGGGCACGCTGACCGTGGGCGGCTTCGAGCTTCCGCGCCAGCGCGCGAAGGTTGCCCGGCACGTGGGATTGAGCCTGTTCAAGGGCGTCAACGACCTGCAAGACAGTTTGACGGCGGCATCCGCCGCAGGCGCCGAGCTCGAGCTGTACGGCCGCAAGGCGCGCCACGACGCGGTGCTCGACTACCTGCGCGCATGGGGCCTCGCCGACGTCGCGACCATCCGCGTGAAGGACCTCACGTCCGAGAAGCTCACGCAGCTGGGCATCGCGCTCGCGTTCGCGGGGGAGCCCGATGCCGTGGTGGTCGACGACGTGGAGGACCAGCTGACCATGACGCAGTCGGAGGGTCTTGTGAGCCTGCTGCTCGACGCGGCGCGCACGCGCGGCGCCGCCATCGTCATGGGCGTGGTCGAGCGCGATCTGGCCGCCATGGCCGACGCGTGCGTGTACCTGTCGAAGGAAGGTGAGTGAACCATGGCGTTCAAGGGCTTGCGCTTCGCCGGACTGGAATGGAAGAACATCACGGCCTCGAAGGTCATGTGGGTGGTCATAGCCGCCATCGCCATCATGCCGCTTCTGTACGGCGCGCTGTACCTGGCCGCGTTCCAGGACCCTTACGCGCGGTTGAACACGGTGCCGGTGGCCGTGGTGAACGAGGACGAAGGCGCCGTCATCGCAGGCGAGAGCCGCAACCTGGGCGACGACGTGGTGGACGAGCTCAAGGGGACCGACGACGGTCTGGGTTGGAACTTCGTCTCGGCCGACGAGGCGCAAAAGGGCTTGGAGGACGGCGCGTACTTCATGACGTGCACCATCCCGGCCGACTTTTCGAAGAGCGTCTCGTCGGTCGATACGAGCGCGCCCGAGAAGGCGCAACTGAACATCGAGTACAACCAAAGCGAGAACATGCTGGCCTCGCAGATCGGCGAGACGGTATGGAAAGAGGTGCGCCAGCGCGTGAGCGATTCGGTGGCCACCGAATATTGGACCACGGTGCTCGACCGCGTGGCCGATTCCGGCAAGGACATCCAGACGGCGGCCGACGGTGCCGGCACGCTCAAGGACGGCCTGGTGACGGCCCAAGACGGCAGCCGCACCATCACGACGAACCTCGGCACGCTGGCCGACGGCGCCGCGGCGCTCGACAGCGGCTTGGGCGCTTTGGAGAGCGGCGCGTTCACGCTCAGGCAGGGCACGCTCTCCCTCGTGTCGGGCGCGAACCAGCTGAAGGGCGGCGCGGGCCAGGTGGCGAGCGGCGCGGGCAGCGTGGCCTCCGGAGCGGCGCAGCTGAAGTCCGAGGGCACGAGCGTTTTGGCCGCAGGCGCGGGCGAGCTGGCGAACAGGACGTCCGGCCTGCCCGACGAGCAGAAGGTGCAGGAAGCCGAGAAGGGCTCGGCGCAGATATCCGGCGGCATAGCCGGGCTGCAAGCCGCGGCGGGCAAGCTTGCTGCGGGCGCGGGGCAGGTGAAAGCCGGCATCGGGGCGCCGTCCGATGTTGACCCCTCGAACCCCACCGTCTATTTCGGGCTGAATGCCCTTTCGGCTGGTATAGGAGCGCAGGGCGACATGTCCGATACCACGCTCTACGGTGGTTTGAACCTGCTTTCTGCGGGTGTGAACAGCGCGGCAACAGCCATTGGCGGTGCGGACGATACGGACACCTCGACGCTTACGGGAACGCTCGCCGCCCAAGACGAGGCGCTGCAGACCGCCTTGGCGGCAGTCGGCGACAACGGAGAGGCCCAAGACGCGATCAAGCGGGCCATGGGATTGAACGGCGGCGCAAGTCAATACGTGAGCGCTTTGCGCGCTGGCACGGCCGATATGACGAACGGTGTTGCCTCGCTCCAAGGCGCTGCCGGACAACTGGCTACCGGCGTTGATCGAGTGAAGACTGGCATCGGCGCGCCGTCCGACGTCGATCCTGCAAATCCCACCGTCTATTACGGGTTGAACGCCCTTTCGGCCGGCATCGGCGCGTCACAGGACGCGTCGACCGCCACGCTCTACGGCGGCCTCAACAACCTCGCCGCCGGCTACGGCAGCCTTTCCTCGCAGCTGCTCCCGCTCGTTCAGCAGTCGCCCGCTTTGCGCGAGGCCGTCCTTCGAATCGACGCCGGCGCCAACCAGGTGAACGGCAAGATGTCCGAGCTCGCCTCCGGCGCTTCGCAGGTGGCCGACGGCGCGTCGCAGGTCGACGCGGGCGCCTCCTCGGCCGTCTCGGGCGCGAACCAGCTGAACGACGGCGCCGCGCAGCTGGTTTCGGGCGCGGCGAGCGCCAAGGACGGCTCCGCGCAGATCGCGTCCGGCGCGGGCCAGCTCAAGGACGGCAGCGCCACGCTCACGTCGGGGCTGACCGACGCCGTGGACGGTTCGGGCGAGCTTTCCGCCAAGCTTGCCGAAGGCGCGCGTACGGCGGCCGACCAGACCTCGAACATCGCAGGCAAGTCCGAGGTCATGAGCGACCCTGTCGAGCTCGTGAACGAGTACTACACCACCGTGAAGAACTACGGCACGGGCTTCGCCCCGTACTTCATGGCGCTGGGCCTGTGGGTGGGCGGCCTGGTGGCGGGCTTCGTGTTCAAGCCGCTCAACAACCGCCTTATCATGTCGGGTGGAAGCCCCCTCACGGTGGCGTTCGCCAACTACCTGCCGGTGGCGTTCTTCTCGCTCATCCAGGCGACGCTGCTCATGGTGGTGCTCCAGTTCGGCTTGCAGCTGCAGATCGACAACGTGCCCGCGTTCTACGCCATGGGGTACCTCACGGCGCTTGTGTTCGCGGCCATCATGCAGATGCTCATGGCGGCCTTCGGTTTCCCCGGCAAGTTCGTGGCCATCATCCTGCTCATGCTGCAGCTCACGGCCTGCGCCGGCACGTTCCCCATCCAAACGACGCCGGACTTCTTCCAAGCCATCAACCCGTACATGCCCATGACGTACGTGGTGTCCGGCATGCGCCAGATCATGACCGGCCTTGATTACCGCATCGTGGGCTTCGACTGCCTCGTGCTGTTCGCCATCGGGGCGGTGTGCTTCGCGCTCACGTGCCTCGTGGCTTGGCGCAAGCGCACGGTGCGCATGGACGATCTGCATCCGGTGCTGCAACTGGGTTGACGCGCGCGAGGTGCCGGTAACGTATAATGGAGCGGCTCGACGCGCGATGCGCCGGGCCGCGGAGGTGATGATCATGGGGAAGAAGCAGGCGGGTGCGGGATCTGCGGCAAGGGTCGCGAAGGCGGAATCGCCGACGGGTCGCGCGCGCGACGATGAAACGGCGTTGAGCGCGGCGCGTGCGGGAAAGCCGTCCAAGCGCGGCGGCAAGGCGGACGCGACGCGGAAGCTGCTGCTCGAGGCGGCGCTGGGCATCATCGGCGAGAAGGGGTACTCGGCCGCCACGGTCGACGAGATCGTGGAGGCGGCCGGCGTGTCGAAGGGTGTGGCGTACTACCACTTCAAGAGCAAGGCCGCCATGGCCGAGAGCATCTTGGAAGAGGGCATCAACGAGCTCATCGAGGATTTCGAGGCCATCGCAGCCGAGGCTCCCAACGCCCCCGAGGCGCTCACGGGCATGATCGAGCGGTTCGCCACGCGCATCTTCGAGAACAAGGCGTTCGGGCGCTTCTTCGTGTCGGAGCTGTGGCGCGAGGGGCGTGCCTGGTCCGACGCCATGCGCGGTTTCGAGGACCGGTTGCTGCACTTGCTGGAAGGCCAGTTGAAGCGCGGCCAGGACGAGGGTTTCATCCGCCTTGAGATCGACCCGGCGTTCGAGGCCGTGGCGCTGGTGGGACTCGTGCTCACCACCGCGCTGTACTATCTGGGCGGCTCGATGGGCGGGGCGCTTGCCGCCGAAGGGTCCGGGACGGTGCAGGGCTTCGCCATCGGCGGTGCGCACGAGGCGGCGGGATCCGACCCGGCCGCCTTCCCCGCGAACGCGTCGGGCGCCCACGGCGAGGGCGAGCCGTGTTCGGTGGCCGAGGCCTTCTCCCACGCCGATCAACAGCGCGCCAAAGATGCGTTTATTGAGCGAATTTGCGACTTCGTCCGCCATGCGAACGCCCGTCCGGGGCTGTTGCCTTAAAATTTTGGCGAAAGCAACCCCGGTCGCTCCGGTTCTTCGTGCCGCGCGACGCGGCGGCAAAGCGGAGAAGGAGCGATCGTATGTGCGGAATCGTCGGATACACCGGAGGGCGCCCTGCCCAAGACATCCTCATCGAGGGCCTGCGACGGCTCGAGTACCGCGGCTACGACTCGGCGGGCATCGCCGTCGAACAGGGCGGCAAGCTCGAGGTCGTGCACCGCAAGGGCAAGGTGGGCGGCCTCGCCGAGACCGTCGCCAACCTTGCTATCGCGGGCACCTGCGGCATCGGCCACACGCGCTGGGCCACGCACGGCAAGCCGAGCGAGCGCAACGCGCATCCCCACACGTCCTGCGGCGGGCATATCGCCGTCGTCCACAACGGCATCATCGAGAACTACGCCGAGCTGCGCGACGAGCTGGCGTCCCGCGGCCACGAGTTCACGAGCGACACCGACACCGAGGTGGTGGCCCACCTGGTGGAGGAGGCGTACGTGGACGATCTGCTGCAGGCCGTCCACGAGGCGGCGGCGCGTCTCGTCGGCGCCTACGCGCTGGCCGTGGTGTGCGACGCCGAACCGGGCGTCATCGTGGCCATGCGCAAGGACTCCCCACTTGTGGTGGGGCAGGGGGCCGACGGCGCCTACGTGGCCTCCGACATGATCGCGCTCATCGACGCCACGCGCGATGTGGTGGTGCTGGGCGACGGCGAGGCCGCCAAGCTCACGCCCGAGGGCATCCGCTACTTCAGCGCGTTCGGCGAGGAGATATACGAGCCCAAGGTCACGCACGTGGACTGGGACGTCGATTTGGCGGAAAAGGGCGGCTACCCCGACTTCATGCTGAAGGAGATACACGAGCAGCCCCGCGTCATCCGCGACACGCTGGCCGGCCGTTTGGTGGACGGGCATCTGGCCATCGACGAGCTGGACCTGTCGCACGAGGAGCTCAACCTCATCGACCGCGTGTACGTCATCGCGTGCGGCACGTCGTACCATGCGGGCCTCATCGCGAAGAACCTCATCGAAGGTTGGGCGCGCATTCCCACGGAAGTGGAGGTGGCCAGCGAGTTCCGCTACCGCAACCCCATCATCACGCCGTCCACGCTGGTGGTGGCCGTGTCGCAGTCGGGCGAGACGGCCGACACGCTGGCCGCCATCCGCGACGCGCGCGTGAAGGGCGCAAAGGTGTTCGGCATCACCAACGTGGTGGGCTCGCCCGTGGCGCGCGAGAGCGACGGCGTCATCTACACGAAGGCCAACAAGGAGATCGCCGTGGCCTCCACGAAGTCGTTCCTGGGCCAGGTGGTGAGCCTCACGCTTTTGGCCTTGCTGCTGGCGCAGTCGAAGGGCAAGCTCACCACGAACCAGGTGCGCCTGCTGTTCCGCGAGCTGGCCGACACGGCCGAGCAGGTGGAGGTGATCCTGTCCGACACCGCCGCCATCGACGAGGCGGCGCTCGCCTGCAAGGATGCGGCGAGCGCGCTGTTCATCGGACGCGGCATGGGGGCGGCCATCAGCAAGGAGGGCGCGCTCAAGCTCAAGGAGATCAGCTACCTGCACGCGGAAGCCTATCCGGCCGGCGAGATGAAGCACGGTCCCATCGCGCTTCTGGACGACGGGTTCCCGGTCATCGCCATCGCCACGCAGAGCCCCGTGTACGACAAGCTCGTGTCGAACCTGCAGGAGAGCAAGGCCCGCGGCGCCATGGTGGTGGCCGTTGCCACCGAGGGCGACGAGGACATCAAACAGCACGCCGACCACGTGATATACATCCCGAAGGTGCGCGACGCGTTCTCCGCCATCACGGCCAGCGTGCCGCTGCAGCTGTTCGCGCGGTCGATCGCCGTGGCGCGCGGCTGCGACGTGGACCAACCGCGAAACCTGGCTAAGTCGGTGACGGTGGAGTAGCGCTTCGACCTGCGAGACCGCGCAAGACGTCGGCGGCGTTCGGGCGAGCGACCTGCGAGACCGCGAAAGGGGCCGGCGGCGTCCAGTCGCTCAGACAGTCCTCGCTGCACTGCGGAACTCGCTTGGTGAACGCCGCCGGCCCCTTTCGCTCCAAGGTGGAAGCAGGCGACGGTGAATCCGGTCGGTTCGAGGCGGGTCGAGGCGTGGCTGTCGGGCTGGGGCAGCCAGGTTTCGGTGAGGAGAGAAGAGAAGGTCAACCTGTGAGTGAAAATATTGCTGGGACGGAAAGCGCTTCACCTGTCATCTCGGGCGGCGTGGAAAGCGCCCCCCCTGTCATCCTGAGCGGAGCGCGTAGCGCGGAGTCGAAGGATCTCGGACCCGGGTCAGACGTGCAAGCAGGAACTGCGGAAGCCGCACAGCCGCAGGTCTCCGTGCGGCGCGCGAGCGCGCAGGCGTCCGCGGCCGACAAGGTCGTCGGCACGTTCGGCGATGTTCTTGAAGGTCAGGTGGGGCTGGGCGTGGACATCGTGGAGATCGCGCGTATGAAGGCCATTCTCGCGCGCACGCCCAGCTTCGCGACGCGGGTGTTCTCCGACGAGGAGCGGGCGTACTGCGAGGGCACGGCGTCGCCCGAGGTGCATTTCGCCACGCGCTTCGCGGCGAAGGAGGCCGTGGTGAAGGCGCTCGGCACCGGGTTCTCGCGCGGGATCGGGGTGCGCGACATCGAGGTGCGGCGCAACGCCAAGGGGCGGCCTTACGTGGTGCTGTCGGGGCGCGCGAAGGAGATCGCCCACGAGCAGGGCGTGCGCGAGCTGCCGATTTCCCTGTCGTTCACGCATGCGGAGGCCGTGGCCTGCGCCATGGCCATCACCGAAGACTCCCTGCGCGCCGCCGAGAAGCGCGTCGACCCCATGGAAGAGCTGTCGAAGCAGTTCAAGGAGGCCCGCAGCATGCTCGACGAAATCGGCGAGCCGCCTGCTCCTTCCGCCGCGAAGACCCCTGGGTCGTCGCTCGACGCATCGGCGTCCTCTGCAGCCGGGCCGTTCGTGCCTTCTGCTGCCGAGGTTTCCGAACCTGTCGGCGCTGCAGCGCTTTCCGCAACAGAAGCGCCCGAGCCCTCCACCGAGTCGGCCGCGAAGAGCCCCTCCGATGAAGCGCCTGCCACGAGCTGACGCTTGCGGGCTCTCGGCGGAGCCCTCGTCTTGGTATCGCCGCTTGCGGCGATCCGGGCCTTCCGGTTGCCTGAGCTTGCGACGAATTGGAAGGCCCGGCGGCTCGGCCTCCGAGCTTCCTTTCGGCGTCTCCGGTTGACCGTTTCTTTCGGTAAATTAACGCGAATCATTGAACTCTGCGCCCGAACCGTCTAAGTTGGATTGAAGCATGACGCACGGCGAGAGGCGAGGAGGCGCACGATGACGCCAGAACACGATACGCGCGGCGAGCACGGATCCCATCGGGCCGCGCCGCATCCGGAGCGCCCGACAAGTTCCGTCGATCCTGCGCCTTCCGACGGCTACGCATCGTTCGTGCCGGCCGCTCAGAGGGCGCGCCACGGGCATGTCGACCAGCGAGCTTTGGCACCTCAGAAGCCGAAGCTGCCGCCGAAGAGGGCGGCCCTCGTGTTCGGCGGAGCCCTCGTTGCCGTGCTTTTGATCGTTTACGTGGCGGGCGCGGTCGTGTTCATGGACCGCTTCATGCCCAACACCACCGTCATGGGCAAAGACGTGTCGCTCAAAACGTCCGCCGAGGTGCAGGACATGCTGGTGGATGTGGCCAAGAGCTACACGCTCGACGTGTCCGGCCAAGGTTTTTCGCTGAAGCTTACGGCTGCGGACATGGGCACGGGGGTTAACAGCGAAAGCGTGACGGACGCCATGCACGCCGACATGAATCCATGGGCCTGGCCGGTTGAAGTGTTCGGCACCCACGACGAAACCGACAAGTTCGCCACTTCGAACGGCAAGCTCGACGACGCCGTGCGCAAAGCGGTGGAGGCGTTCAACGAGACCGCCGAGCCGCCGCGCAATGCCGGACTCGATTACGACGAGGGCGGCAAGAAATTCGTGGTGCGCACCGAAACCGTCGGGCAGGCGCTCGACGCCGACCGCGTGGCCGAGGCGGTGAACGCGTCCGTCGCCAAGCTGGAACCCTCCGCAACGCTTACCGAAGACGCGCTGCAAAAGCCCACCTTGCTTTCTAACGACGAGCGTTTGGCGAAGGCGGCGACCGATGCGAACGCGTTGCTCAAGGCCGACTTCTCCCTGAAACTGGCCGATGCGACCGTCGCCCAGGTGAACGCCGACCAAATAGCTAGCTGGATGCGCCTGAAAGAGGACGTGTCGGTGGGCGTCGACGACGATCTACTGGCGGCTTGGGTTCAGGACATCGCCTCCCAATGCAACACGTACCAAGCACGGCGCACCTTCACGCGCGCCGACGGCAAGGAGGTTACCGTGTCGGGCGGCGTGTACGGCTGGATCGTCGACAAGGACAAGCTGAAGGAAACGGTGGCCAGCGGCGTGCAGTCGGCCCAGACCGGCGACGTGCCCATCCCCTGCGAGCAGAAGGCCGGCGCCTTCAACGGCTTGCACGGCCGCGATTGGGGCAACCGCTACATCGACATCGACCTGACCGAGCAGCACGCGCGCTTCTACGACGATGCCGGCAATCTGGCATGGGAGTCGGACGTGGTCACGGGCAAACCCGACGGCGAGCACGACACGCCCGAGGGCGTCTACGTCATCAACAGCAAAGAGAGCCCGTCCAAACTGATCGGCCAGATGGAGCCCGAGACGGGCAAGCCGGCGTACGAGACGGAGGTGAAGACGTGGATGCCGTTCGTGGAGAACTACATCGGCCTGCACGACGCCGAATGGCAGCCGGCCTTCGGTGGCTCTCGGTACTCGTCGGGCTACGGTAGCCATGGCTGCGTGAACTTGCCGGTGGACAAGGCGACGGCGCTGTACGACCTCATCGCAACCGGCGACGTGGTGGTGTGCCACTGGTAGCTGGCTCCTATGCCGACCACGGCGACCAATATCGCGGGGGTCGATGCGATGGTGCTCCATTGGCGGGCGCCGCAACTGCGCAGGGTCGAAACCCCTGCGTCTGGCGCCTCCGCGTGCGGCATCGCGACAGGTGGGCGGCGAACTCCTGCTGAGGGCGTGTGCTGGCAACTCGTGAAGAATGGCGCAACGCCGTGCTTTACGCCATGTGCAGAGAGGCTAGGCTCGTTCTACGGCCCCCGACGGTCGTGGTGTTTGCAGCAGAATTCAGGCATGCAAAGCGAATGCGTGTTCAAGGTCGTTCTCTGGACGAAAATGAGGGTAGGGCACCGCTTTTCGGGTTTGTGAGCGCCTTCAAGACCCCTTCGTCCCCCACGACTCTTATCGCGAAAAAGCGCGTACAGGGAAAACATCTTCCAGTAGCTCGGGCATCGAAGCCTTGGCGGTGCCCTACCCTCATTTTCGTCCAGAAATCATGGATCAATTTGCACTGCGCCGTTTGCATCGGTTATAGGTTGGGCCGATCCCACGGATCGAGTGGAGGATGCGCGTAGGGGTCGTTCGAGCTTTGTCAGCAAGATAGAGCGCAGCGCGAGCTGCTGTGTCGCGAAGCCCTCGTTGCGCGGCCGAATGCGCTCGCCAAGACGCTTTGCCATCGTTCGCGCCACTTTGTTGAACTCTTGGAAGTTGAACAGCTGGCCTGCCGTGACGGTGACCACGGTCACGCCCAGTTCTAAAAGCTCGTCTCGGCGCTTCGAGTCGCGTGCGATCCTTTCGGCGCCCGTGTGGCAGAGATTACTGTCGTACTCGACGGCTAGGTTGGCCTTATCCCAGAAAAGGTCGCATCGGTAATAGTTTTGGCTCACGTTCTTTCGGGCGTGCTTTCCGGGGTCGATACGATAGTTGAGCTGCGGATAGGACAGAGAGCATCCTCCTTGCTGGTACGGCAAGGTGAGCAGCATCGAAAGGGCCGTCTCCGCAGGGGAAGCCGAATCCGGCAGTACGTGCCGGAGTGCCCTCCTTGCCTGGGCGACGCCGCGCATAGTGCCGGCTTTCTCAACGTAGGAGCTCAGCTTTGCCGGGGTTGTTTGGGGAATCTGGTCGAAATCCCTGCCCGAGGGCGTTTTCGAGGGCGTATACGTTCCGCATAGCTCGTATCCCGCGTCGACAAGTTCCACGAATCCTTCGTTGGCGGCTTTTTGCAGGAAAGCAAGATCGGGCGAAACTACGAAAAGCCCGTCGTCGATCATGGCGATAGAGCCCTGCGGCAGAAGCTCGTCGCGCGCGTGGTAGACGACGTCGGGCGTGCGGAACCTCCGCTCGCTTTTGGAAACCAGCAGATGGAGAGGGAGGCTCAAAGCGTGAGCTCGGCACAGCGCGAGAACCTCGGTGCCGGCGATGCGGCCGCCTGGCGTGCGGGCGCGCGTGGGCTTGGGGCGGGGTAGGCGAAGCGTGCCGACCGACCGCCAATATTCCAAGGCGCTCCTATGGCTGAGAACGAGTTTCATGCGGGGAGTTTACCATGTGCCTGAACAGGTTAAACGCAGAATTTTTCGGCGTTGGATCCGTGCAAGTTTCAGGCGGTTTCCGCACGGTTTTGCGACGGCGCTCCCGCAAGGTTCACACGACGTTCCTGCAAGATCCGCGCCGCGTTCGTGCAAGGTTCGCACGGCGCTCCCGCAAGGTTCTTGCGGCGATTGTGCAGGTTCTCCGCGGTGCTTCCGCGTGTCTGCCGACATTCCTTCCCGGCTCCTCTTCGGCTCGTGCCGGAACCGTTTCGTGGCGTGACCGCTTTCGCGACGCGTTGCGCTTAACACGGCGCGCTGCGACGCGCACGGTGCAGACGACGCTATAATGGATGCGGAAACTACCTGTCCGCGACTCCGGCTTGGGCGATGCGCTTCGGTGTGGCGAAGCGGCACGCCGCGCAGCCGGTCGAGCGGGCGCGTTTCGGCATCGACGGGAAGAAGGTGCGGTTATGGATGTTCGCGAATACACGGCCGACGAGCTGGTGGCTTTGCTGCCGCTTCCCGACGATGATGCGAACAAGTACACGCGCGGCACGTTCGTGCTGGTGGCGGGCAGCGCCCGCTATCCCGGCGCCGCGTGCTTGGCGGCGGCTGCGAGCCAGCGCATGGGTGCGGGGTACACCGAGGTCGTCTGCGCGCCCGACGCCGTGCCGCTCGTACGCGGCTTCCGCCCCTCGCTCGTCGTGCGGGCATGGGAGGGGTTCCAAAGCTCCGATATCGCGCCCGCGCGTCCAGGCAAGCCGGTCGCCTACGCGGTGGGCTCGGGCTTCGATGCCGACGACGCCGCGTCGGCGCGTCTCGTCCATTTGGTGCTGAAGCACGCGCAGGTTCCCGTGCTCGTGGACGGCGGAGGCCTGGCGGCGCTCGCTTCGAAGAAGGGGCAGCGCCTGCTCAAGCGCCGATTCATCCATGGATGGCCCACGGTCGTCACGCCGCACGGCGGCGAGGCGGCGCGCCTCGCGCGCGCTTTCGAGCTTGAAGAGGAGGATCCGGCGCGTTTGTCGCAGCTGCTGGCGCAGGCGTACGGCGTGACGGTGGTGCTCAAGGGCCCCGACACGTTCGTGTCCGACGGCGACGGGGTCGTGCGCATGGCCGAGGGCACGGCGGCGCTCGCCAAGGCCGGCACGGGCGACGTGCTTGCCGGCATGGTGGGCGCGCTGCTGGCCCAGGGCATGGAGCCGATGGGCGCCGCCGTGCTCGGAGCGACCTTGCACGCGCGCGCCGGCGCGGCCGCGGCGGCGCGCCTCACGTCCATCTCCGTGGCGGCCGAGGACGTGGTCGACGCCATCCCCCTTGCCATCGCGTCGCTGGCGGCGGAAGCCTAGCGCGGCGGTGCCGAAACGGAAGGCTGTTGCGCATCGCGAGGGCCGGTGCCGCCGCGCGGCGCCCCCTTCGAGGCCGGCCGCGAGTGCGGTGGAGCCGAGTGGCGAAGAGCCGCAGCTTCGCAGGGGTCGGCGCCGACTCGCGGGGATCGTCGCTTCGCCCAGCTCGGTGCCGGTCCCACTTCGGCCGGTGCCCCGCTTCCGCCGATCGCGAGCGCGGGACCGGCTCGTCTGCCGAGGCCGCGCCGGCCGAAAGCCTTTTGGCACGAAAGGCCCGTAACCAAGCGTAAACGGATCAGGGAACGGCTCGACGCGGGCGCTCGGTACGCTAGAATATCAGGTAACCATGACGGCGTCGCGCACCCCTTCTTGTTCGAGGATGCGGCGGGGCTGTCCAACCGATCGAGGAGCGTGAAGCGTGAATACGGCGAAAAAGCATGACTGGGGATTGATCGTTGCGGGTGTCCTGCTCGTTCTGTGCGCGTTTTTCTTCTTGGTGGCCCCGGGCCTCACGCTCGTCACCATCACGGCCATCGCGGGCGCTGCCTTCCTTGTGTCCGGCGTGTTCGACATCATCAATTACGCGCGGTTCCACAAAGTCATGAACCTGTCGGGTTGGGCCATCGCCTATGCGGTGCTCGACATCATCATTGGCTTCATGTTCCTGGTGCATCCGCTGGCGTTCGCCGCCGTCATCCCCTGGGTCATCGGCGCGTTCTTCCTCGTGTTCGGCGTGTTCGAGATCGTCGGCGCGTTTCGTGTGCGCAAGACGGGCATCCCCATGTGGGGCTGGATGTTGTTCTCGGGCATCGTGGGAGCGCTATGCGGCGTGACGTTCTTCGTGTCGCCGGCGTCGTTCAGCATCTTCCTGTCCGTGTTCATCCTCATGCGCGGCGTGTCCCTCGTGTTCTACGGGTGGAACACCAGCAAGGCGATGATCTAGCGCGACGCCCGGCCCGGTATGCGGAGCTTCAACCGCTTCCGTGCGCAAACCTTGGGCATTCGGCGCGGCGCGGCCGCGACGTGATAAAATCGGTTCGAACCCACGAGAAGGCCCCGATAGCGGGGCCTTCTTCCCGATAGGCACTCCGCGATGGGCGCCACGTTTCAGAGGACGGCGGATTTTTATGGCAGACGAACAGCGAACCTTGCTCGACGAACGCGCGCTGGCCGAGGCGACGAGCGACCCAGCGGCGCGCATCGAGGCGCTCCGGCGCGAGATCGAGCACCACACCTACCTCTACTACGCCCAGGACGCGCCCGAGATATCCGACGGCGCGTTCGATTCCCTCATGCGCGAGCTGCGCGAGCTGGAGGCGGCCCATCCCGAGCTCATCGATCCGGCCAGCCCCACGCAGCGCGTGGGCGGCTACGTGGGCGAGCAGTTCTCGGCCGTGCGGCACGCCCGGCGCATGTACTCGCTGGACAACGCCATGGACCTGGGCGAGCTGGACGCGTGGATCGACCGCGTGACGGAGGCGTTCGGGCGCATGGTGCCCGTGGTGTGCGAGCTGAAGATCGACGGCTCGTCCATCGCGCTCACGTACGAGAACGGCCGCCTGGTTCGGGCCGCCACGCGCGGCGACGGCACGACGGGCGAGGACGTGACGGCGAACATGCGCACGGTGAAGGACGTGCCGCTGCGCCTGCGCGCGGAGGCCCTGGCGGGACTGCGGGACGCGGAGGCGCCGGTCGAGCTGCGCGGCGAGGTGTACATGCCGAAGGCGAGCTTCGACGCGCTCAACGCCTCCGCCGAGGCCAACGGGAAGGCCGCGTTCGCGAACCCGCGCAACGCCGCCGCCGGCAGCCTGCGGCAGAAGGACCCGTCCATCACGGCGATGCGCGACCTGTCCACGTTCCTGTACGCTGTGGCCGACGAGCGCGCCCTCGCCGCCGACGGGCAGTGGGAGCTTTTGCAGTGGCTGCGCGAGGCGGGCTTCCACGTGAACCCCGACGTGGAGCTGTGCGAGACGCGCGAGGCCGTCCACGCGTTCTGCGAGCGCGCCATCGAGCGGCGCGACAGCCTGCCCTACGAGATTGACGGCGTGGTGGTGAAGGTGAACTCGTTCTCGCTGCAGGAGTCGATGGGCTACACGGCCCGCGCGCCGCGCTGGGCCATCGCGTTCAAGTTCCCGCCCGAGGAGAAGACCACGCTCCTGCGCGACATCACCGTGCAGGTGGGGCGCACCGGCAAGCTCACGCCCGTGGCCGAGATGGACCCCGTGGTGGTGGCCGGCTCCACCGTGGCGCGCGCGACGCTGCACAACGAGGACGAGGTGCAGCGCAAGGACGTGCGCGTGGGCGACACCGTCATCGTGCGCAAGGCCGGCGACGTGATCCCCGAGGTGCTGGGGCCGGTGCTGGCGCTGCGCCCCGCCGACGCGCAGGTGTGGCACATGCCGAAGGAGTGCCCGAGCTGCGGCAGCCCCGTCATCCGCGAGGAGGGCGAGGTGGACTTCCGCTGCATCTCCATCGACTGCCCGGCGCAGGCGCTGGAGCGCTTGCTGCACTGGGCCAGCCGCGGGGCCATGGACATCGACGGCATGGGCGAGGAGATCGTGTCGCGCCTGGTGGAAAGCGGGCGCCTCGCCGACGTGGCCGACTACTACACGCTCGACGAGGTGGAGCTGTCGCTGTTGGACATGGGCCGCGTGAACAAGGAGGGCGAGCCCATCCGTTTGGGCCAGACGATGGCGAAGAAGCTCGTGGCCGCCATCGACGCGAGCCGCGGCCGTCCGTTCGCGCGCGCGTTGTTCGGGCTGGGCATCCGCCATGTGGGCAAGACCATCGCCGAGCTTTTGGCGACGGCGTATCCGAGCATCGACGAGCTGCGCGCGGCCGACGAGGAGGCCCTGGCCGCCGTCGACGGCGTGGGCCCGAAGATCGCGCACAGCGTGTTCCTGTTCCTGCGCACGCCCGACAATGTGGCCGTCATCGAGCGGCTGCAGAAGCGCGGCGTGACGCTGGCCGACGAGGCGACCGACGCGGGCGAGCAGCTGCCCCAAACGCTCGAGGGCCTCACGTTCGTGCTCACGGGCAGCCTGGTGGAGAGCGGCATGACGCGCGACGAGGCCGGGGCCGCGCTCAAGGCGCGTGGCGCGAAGGTGTCCGGCAGCGTGTCGAAGAAGACGAGCTTCGTGGTGGCCGGCGAGGCCGCCGGCTCCAAGTACGACAAGGCCGTGGCCCTGGGCGTGCCCGTGCTGGACGAAGCCGCCCTCATGCGCATCTTGGAAACCGGCGAGGCGCCGGAGACGTCCTAATTGGGGTCAGGCTCCTTTTAGGACATTTCTCGTTTAGATGTCGAACGTCTTCTTCGCCCTCTCGCCGGTGCCGTTCGCCGATGGAGTTACGAAAAATATCATCGTAACATCCTTTGCGCCTTCCCTCTGCTATAGTGTGTTACGTAATTTACGTACGTAACACCAACGGTGGCAACGAGGCCGGGTGCGAGGGAAGGGATCAACGGTATGACGGTATTGACGCGTCGCGATTTCGCGAAACTGACGGGAGCGACGGCCGCCACGCTGTCGCTGGGCGGTCTGCTGGCGGGCTGCGCGAGCGGCGAGGCGAGCAAGCCCGCCGAAGATGCGACGAAGGGGAGCGAAGCGGCTCCCGCGCAGGTCGTCGTGTCCATGACGACGGGCTCCGAGCCGGCGGCCGGCTTCGACCCGATGGTGTCGTGGGGCTGCGGCGAGCACGTGCACGAGCCGCTCATCCAATCCACGCTCATCACGACCACGACCGAGCTCGAGTTCGCGAACGACCTGGCCACGTCGTACGAATGCTCCGACGACGGCATGACGTGGACGTTCACCGTTCGCGACGACGTCAAGTTCACCGACGGCGAGCCCCTCACGGCGCGCGACGTGGCGTTCACCATCAACGGCATCTTGAACTCCGAGGCGTCCGAGTGCGACATGTCCATGGTGAAGGAGGCCGTGGCCACCGACGATACCACGGTGGTCGTGCACATGGAGAAGCCGTTCAACGCGCTGCTGTACACGCTGGCCGTGGTGGGCATCGTGCCCGAGCACGCCTACGGCGACGCGTACGGCGACAACCCCATCGGCTCGGGGCGCTATATGCTGGAGCAGTGGGACAAGGGGCAGCAGGTCATCCTCAAGGCCAACCCCGACTACTACGGCCCCGCCCCGAAGATCGAGCGCGTGGTGGTGGTGTTCATGGAAGAGGACGCGTCCCTCGCGGCGGCGCAATCCGGCCAGGTGGACGTCGCCTACACCTCCGCGACGTTCGCCGACAAGCTTCCGGGCGGCTACGACCTGCTGAACTGCGCCTCCGTTGACTCGCGCGGCATCTCGCTGCCGGTCATCCCGTCGGGTGCCACGAAGACCGACGAGAAGGGCGAGGCGGCCGCCGGCAACGACGTCACTTGCGACTTGGCCGTGCGCCAGGCCATCAACTACGGCGTCGACCGCGACAAGATGATCGACAACGTGCTGAACGGCTACGGCACCGTGGCCTACAGCGTGGGCGACGGCATGCCGTGGTCCTCGCCCGACATGAAGTGCTCGACCGACGTCGAGAAGGCGAAGAAGCTGCTGGACGACGGCGGCTGGGCGGTCGGTTCCGACGGCATCCGCGAGAAGGACGGCACGCGCGCCGCGTTCAACCTGTACTACTCGGCCAGCGACACGGTGCGCCAGGCCATCGCATCCGAATTCGCCAACCAGATGAAGGAGCTCGGCATCGACGTGTCCATCAAGGGCGCCAGCTGGGACGACCTGTACCCGCACCAGTTCACCGACCCGGTGGTGTGGGGCTGGGGCACGAACGCGCCCACCGAGACGTACAACCTGTTCTACTCCAAGGGCACGGGCAACTACGCTTGCTACGAGAACGCGACGACCGACGCGTACCTGGACGAGGCGCTGGCCCAGCCCAAGGTGGAAGACTCCTTCGAGCTGTGGCAGAAGGCCCAGTGGGACGGCCAGACCGGCATCGCCCCGCAGGGCGCGGCGCCGTGGGTGTGGTTCGCGAACATCGACCACCTGTACTTCGCGAAAGAGAACCTGAAGGTCGCGGAGCAGAAGCCGCATCCGCACGGGCACGGCTGGTCGCTCGTGAACAACGTCGACCAGTGGAGCTGGGCTTAGTCTGACGTTGCCGACGCGGAAGGGGCGGGCCGTGCCCAGTCGCTCGACTGCTCGACCTGTCCGGCGGGGTCTCGGAGGGGGCCTGCTGCTCGGGCAGTCCTGGGCTCGCGCGAACAGCCCGCTGGGCTGTTCGGCTCGTGCGGAACTCGCAGCAGGCCCCCTCCGAGACCCCGCCTGCATTCGTGCGGAACTCGCTTGGTGGGCACAGCCCGCCCCTTCCGCTGTCCGTCACGGGAACGCGGCGTAACTGGTCGACGTTTTCCCTCGTTGGGGAGAAGAGCGGGGCGCTGGCGGGTTGTGTTTTGTAGGGGCGATCTCCTGATCGCCCGTTCGCGCGGAGCGCGAAAACTTGAATTCTGGTAGAGTTATCCGGCTTCGCCGGATTGGGCGATGGACGGGACGGCGGTCGAGGAAACAGGGTGGGAAACTTCATCCTTCGGAACATAGCGAAGTTCGTGCTGCTCATGATCGCCGTGAGCATGGTGACGTTCGTGCTGGTGAGCATCTCGCCGGTCGACCCGGTGCAGGCCAACGTGGGGCAGACGGCCTATATCAACATGAGCGAGGCGAAGCGCGCGCAGCTGGCCGAGTACTGGGGCGTGAACACTCCTTTGTGGGAACGCTACGCCAACTGGTTCGGCGACCTGCTGCACGGGGACTTGGGCACGTCGCTGCGGTTCAACGCGCCGGTGGCCGACGTCATCGCCACGCGGGCGGTGAACTCGCTCGCGCTCATGGCCACGGCTTGGGTGGTGAGCGGCGTTCTGGGCTTCGCGCTGGGCGTTCTGGCGGGGGCGAACCGGGGCAGGATCGTCGACCGCGTGGTGAAGGGGTACTGCTTCCTTCTAGCTTCCGTTCCCACGTTCTGGTTGGGACTCGTGTTCCTTATCGTGTTCTCGGTTTGGCTGGGGTGGTTCCCCTTCGGCTTCTCGGTGCCCATCGGGGTGTCGGCGGCCGACGTGACGCTGGCCGACGCGCTGCACCATCTGGCGCTGCCGGCGCTCACGTTGTCGGTGGTGGGCGTTGCCAACATCGCGTTGCACACGCGCGAGAAGACCATCGACGTGCTGGAGAGCGATTACGTGCGGTTCGCCCGCGCCCGCGGGCTCTCCACCTGGGGCGCGCTGCGTCATCATGGGCTGCGGAACCTGGCGCTGCCAGCGCTCACGCTGCAGTTCGCGTCCATTTCGGAGATATTCGGCGGATCGGTGCTGGTGGAGCAGGTGTTCTCGTATCCCGGCCTGGGACAGGCGGCCGTCACGGCGGGCCTGGGCGGCGACGTGGCCCTTCTGGCCGGCATCGCCCTGTTCTCGGCGGCGTTCGTGTTCGGCGGCAACCTGATTGCGAACATGTTGTACGGCGTCGTGGACCCGCGCATTCGGAAGGGGGAGGCCCATGCCTGAGGACGCGAAGAGCGCGAATGCCCTAAAGGGGGGCAGCTCCCTTTTAGGACATTTTGCGGGCGATCTCGCTCCCGTGCTGTACCGCCCGCGCAAGGCGCGCGTGGCGAACCGCAAGCTGACGCTCGCGGCGTTCGTCGTGGCCGTGGCCGCGCTGGCGGCCGTGGTGGTGGCCGGCGTTGCCGTGACCGACGCCGCCACGGCCACCGACTTCTCCATCAAGAACCTCGCTCCCAGCTTGCAGCACCCGTTCGGCACCGACTGGATGGGCCGCGACATGCTGCTGCGCACGTTGGCGGGCTTGTCCACCAGCGTGCTCGTGGGGCTGCTGGCCGCCGGCGTTTCGTCGGTCATCGCCCTTATCATGGGCGCGGTGGCCGCGCTCGGCGGCAAAAAGGCCGATGCGGTGGTCACGTGGCTCATCGACCTCATGATGGGCGTGCCGCACATCGTGCTGCTCATCCTCATCTCGTTTGCTTTGGGGAAGGGCTTTTGGGGCGTGACCATCGGCGTGGCGGTGACGCACTGGCCGAGCCTCGCCCGCGTCGTGCGCGCCGAGATCCTGCAGTGCAAGCAGTCCGCGTTCGTGGCGGCCGCGCGCAAGCTGGGCCAGGGGCCCGCGAGCATCGCCGCGAAGCACATGATGCCCTACGTGCTGCCGCAGTTCCTCGTGGGCCTCATCCTGCTGTTCCCGCACGCCATCCTGCACGAGGCCGCCGTCACGTTTTTGGGATTCGGCCTGCCGCCCGAGCAGCCGGCGATCGGCGTCATCCTGAGCGAGTCGATGGGCTACCTGTCGGCCGGCATGTGGTGGCTCGCCGTGTTTCCCGGCTTGGCGCTCATCGCCACGGTGCTGCTGTTCGACGCGGCGGGTTCGAACCTGCGCAAGCTCATCGACCCCCACAGCTCGCAGGAGTAGGGGCTCTCATGGAGGATCGCACCAGGATGCAAGACGAATCGCAGGCACTTCGCGCAGCCGAGCTCGATGCGGTGTCGGAGGCGCTGCTCGCCGCGCACGACCACGAGCGCACGAGCCACGCCGACGCCCAGAAGCACCACCATCACACGCACGCTCCGGTGTCGCACCACGAGCACGGGCATCATCTGCTGCAGGTGGAGGACTTGAGCGTGGGTTTCCGCATGTACGAAGAGGACGCGCCGTTTTTCCGTGCGCGACAGCGCGTGGTGGAGGTCATCCACCGTCTGAGCATCTCGGTGCACGTGGGCGAGATCGTGGCCGTGGTGGGAGCGTCGGGTTCGGGCAAGACGCTTCTGGCCGACGCCATCCTGGGGCTGTTCGAGCCGAACGCCACCGCGTGTGGCCGCATCTGGTACGACGGAGAGCTCCAAGACGCCGCGTCGCTCGCGGAGCGCCGCGGCAACGGCATCTCGCTCGTGCCCCAGAGCGTGAACCATCTGGACCCGCTCATGAAGGTGGGCCGGCAGGTGGAGGGCTTCGCGCGCGCGGACGTCCCGCACGCCGAGCGCGCACGGCATCGCGAGAGGCTGTTCGCGCGCTACGGGCTTTCGGAGGATGCGGCGGACCTCTATCCCCATCAACTGTCGGGCGGCATGGCCCGTCGCGTGCTGCTGTGTTGCGCGCTCATGGACGACCCGCGGCTCATCATCGCCGACGAGCCCACGCCGGGCCTCGACCTCGATCTGGCCGTGCGCGCGCTCGGCGATTTTCGCGACTTCGCGGACGCGGGCGGCGGCGTGCTGCTCATCACGCACGACATCGAGCTGGCCTTGCGCGTGGCCGATCGCGTGGCGGTGTTCAAGGACGGCACCGTAGTGGAGGAGACCGCCGTGGCGAACTTCGCGTCGCCGGACACGCTGGAGCATCCGTTCTCGCGTGAGCTGTGGCATGCGTTGCCGGAGCACGACTTCGCCGTTCCACCTGCGAGTCCGTGCGAAGGGGACGGCGGTGCCCAGTCGCTCGGGCAGTCCTGAGCTCGCGCGAACAGCCCACAGGGCTGTTCGGCTCGTGCGGAACTCGCTTGGTGGGCACCGCCGCCCCCTTCGCACTCCAGGCGAGTTCGGGCGTGTAGCGTCCAAAACCGAGTGATCTGGCGGAAACCTTGAACCTACGCGTGAGAGGTGCGAGGTTCGCGTCGAGGCTGATGGAGAGAAAAGAAGGTGAGGAGAAGTCGTGCTTGAGGCTTGTGATATAACCTATGCCCATCCGGGGGCTGCGCCGTTGTACCGGGGGTTCAGCTTGTCGGTGGCGCCTGACGAGCGGGTGGCTATCAGCGCGCCCTCGGGGTTCGGGAAGACGACGCTGTGCCGGTTGCTGGCCGGATACGAGCGGCCGCAGAAGGGCGAGGTGCTCGTGGACGGGGAGCCTCTGCCGAAGCGCGGTGTGTGCCCGGTGCAGATGATATGGCAGCATCCCGAGACGGCCGTCGACCCGCGCATGCGCATGGCTAACACGCTGGCCGAGGCGGGGGAGGTGCCCGACCGGCTGCTCGACGACCTGGGCATTCGGCGCACGTGGCTCTCCCGCTACCCGCACGAGCTTTCCGGCGGCGAACTGCAGCGCTTCTGCATCGCCCGCGCGCTGGCCGTGCGCCCGCGCTACCTCGTGGCCGACGAGATATCGACCATGCTCGACGCCGTCACCCAGGCCCAGATATGGCGCTTCCTGGTGGCGGAAACCGAGCGGCGGGGCATCGGACTGGTGCTCGTGTCCCACTCCCCGGCGCTCGCTGAGCGCGTGGCAACCCGCGTGGTAAGGCTCGACGCGGAGGAAGCTGCGTTTCCGCCGTCCCTTTCGTAGGCCGGGCTCTTCTTTCGACGGTTTCGCCTTCTCGGCGAAAGGCGTGCGCCGCCGAATTCCCCGTTCCAGCACCGGTTCTTTTGCGCCCTTTCTGCTCTCATGACGATATTTGTGTTTGACTATATACTAAAAAATGAATAGTATAGGTATATCCGAGCATGGATCGGCCGAGTTCAGGGGGCTGGTCGATCGGTGCCGTTGGGACGATGTCAGGAAAAGAACCAGGGAAGGGAACCTATGAAGAAGCACATTCGCATTGCGGTGGCGGCGGCTTGCGCGTTCGCCATGGTGGGCGCGTTCGCGCTGTTCGGCTGCTCATCCAACGAGCAGAAGGCCGACGAGCCCAAGGCCGACGAGCCCAAGACCGAGCAGCACGAGGCCGTGGAGCTGCAGCTGTTCGCGGCCAACTCGCTGTCGAAGGCCATGGACGCCGTGCAGGAGCTCTACACGCAGGATCACGATTGGGTCACGTTCAAGGACACGCAGTACCTGTCCTCGGGCGAGCTCAACGAGCAGTTGGCCGGCGGCGCGTACGCCGACGTGCTGATCTCCGCGTCGAAGGGCAAGATGGACGATGCCGTGAGCGCGGGCTACGTCGACGAGGCCACGCGCTTCGACATGTTCAAGAACGACCTGGTCATGGTCACGGGCGAGAGCTCCGAGCTGGCTACCAAGTACGGTGTCGACCAGAGCTTCACGCTCGAGGACGTGGCTTCCGGCGACTACGCCGTGGCCGTGGGCGACGACTCCGTGCCCGCCGGCAACTACGCCAACCAGGCGCTCTCCACGGTGAACTGCTTCGTCGATCCCGACGGCAAGACCGGTTCCGACAGCGCCGGCAAGGCCAACGGCACCGACGCCTACGCGGGCACCCCGCTCGCCGGCAAGGTGAACGCCCAGACCTCCGTGGGCAACGTGTGCAAGCAGGCCGAGTCGGGCGCCGTGGACGTGGCGTTCGTGTACAGCTCTGACGTGTTCCGCTTCGGCGGCGTGAAGGTTATCGGCGTCGTGCCGAGCGACACGCACAAGAAGATCATCTACCCGGCCGCCATCTGCAAGGATTCCAAGCAGGCCGAGGCCGCCCAGGAGTTCCTCGACTGGGCCACCACCAACGCCGATGCCAAGAAGCTGTGGCAGGAGTGGGGCTTCGAGCTCGTTACCGAGTAACGATTCCCGCACATACGGTATCATGACCAGGAGAGGATGGGCGAAGCGCCCATCCTCTCCGTGCGATAAGGAAAGCCATGAGAATCTTCCAGACAGACGCTGCTGCGGGCGGACGGGACAGGCTGGCTCGCGAAGCGAGGGACGCCGCGCGCCCGGGTGCGGCCGCGTCAACGGCCGCGCAGGATAAGACGAAGCGGGCTGCGGCCCTCCTCCTTGCGCTCGCCCTCGCATGCATGCTCGCCCTTGTTCCCGGCCTCGCCTTCGCGGGCGCCGACGACGAGGGCGACTTGGACGCGCCGAATCCGGCTGCGGGGACGAACGCCGACGCCGCGCAGAGCGCCACGGCGGCCGACGACGCCGTGAGCCTTTCCGCCGACGGCGCGTCCGCCTCCCTCGACGGAAGCCCCTTCGCGCTCAAGGACTTCTCGCGCTCCCAGGTGGGCAGCAACAGCGACATCGGCGGCGCGTACGCGGGCTACCGCTACTTCGTGTCGGACGAACCCGGCAGCCTGGTGGTCATCGCCGTCGAGGGCCTCACCGTGGTGTACGTGCCCGCCGACACGGCGCAGCGGGTGGGCTTCGACGCCGGCTCGTCCGAAAGCCGCTCGTACCTCAAGCGCTTGCTGGTCGCCTTGGACGCCCAGAACTCGAAGGGCGGCGCCACGCTGTCCGTGGAGGGGGAATGGCTGTTCACGGGCGCGACCGAGCTTGAGCAGGACGGTGTGGCGTACAGGTTCGACCAGGAGCTCAAACCGGGAGAGTACTACGCCTGCGTCGTCGGAGCGGACGGCTCGGACGTCACCGAGGCATCGAATCCCGCCCATGTGCGACTCACGCACGCCGACTTCGCGACGCTCGCCCCGGCGGGCGACGTCGAAGTGGTGGGCGCGGCCACCGGCCTGGCCGCGCTTGCGGAGTTCCTGGGCGGCATCGATTTGAGCCCCCTGTGGGTGACGCTCAAGACCACGCTCACGGCCATCGTGTTCATCTTCGTGCTGGGCCTGGCGGCCGCGTACTTCAGCCTGCGCATCCCCGCCCGGGCGCAGGACATCGCCGACTCCATCTTCACCATTCCCATGGTGCTGCCGCCCACGGTGTGCGGCTTTCTGCTGCTGCTGGCGTTCGGCAAGAACACGGCGGTGGGGCAGTGGTTCATCGACATCGGCTTCCCGCTCATCTTCAGCTGGCAGGCGACCGTCATCGCCGCCGTGGTGGTGGCGTTCCCCCTCATGTACCGCAACGCGCGCGGCGCGTTCGAGAACCTCGATCCGAACATGCTCGACGCGGCCCGCACGCTGGGCTGGAGCAACGCGAAGATATTCTTCAAGCTCATGCTGCCGCTGTCGTGGTCGTCCATCGCGGCTGGCACGGTGCTGTCGTTCGCGCGCGCCCTGGGCGAGTTCGGCGCCACGCTGTTTTTGGCCGGCAACTACCTGGGCATCACGCGCACCATCCCCATCGCCATCTACTTCGAGTGGATGAACGGCAACACCGACGTGGCCATCTTCTGGACCATCGTCATCATGATATTCAGCTTCATCGTCATCCTGTTCATCAACCTGTGGAGCAGGCGCACGACGAAGTACCGCAGAAAGGCCGAAGCATGATGGGGACCTTTGTGGCGGGAGGTCGGCCGATGCCCAGTCGCTCGGCAGTCCTGCTCGCACGAACAGCCCACTGGGCTGTTCGGCTCGTGCGGAACTCGCTTGGTGGGCATCGGCCGACCTCCCTTCGCGCGATTCCGTTTGCTGAAGACCTGCGGAATCGTCGGCTGGATGAGGGGTTCGACCTGCGAGGTTTGCCGTGGGTTGTCATCCTGAGCATGCGACAGCCCAGCGGACCGTCGCGCTCCCGAACATGCGAAGCGAGCGCAGGAAGGCGTCGCGAAGCGATGACGTATTGCGTACCGCCCTCTGTCATCCAGAGCGGAGCGCGCAGCGCGCCACCCTCTGTCATCCTGAGCGGAGCGCGTAGCGCGAAGTCGAAGGATCCCGTGCGGCGTCAGCCGAAAACCTTTGGGAAGGAGCCGATGCCGGCATGAGCCTTGAAGTCAACATCAAGAAGCGGTTCTCGTCGTTCACGCTGGACGTGGCGTTCGAGGCGGGGGACGAGACGCTGGGGTTCCTCGGCGCGTCGGGGTGCGGCAAGAGCCTCACCATGCGTTGCATCGCCGGTATCGAGACGCCCGACGAAGGGCGCATCGTGGTGAACGGGCAGGTGTTCTTCGACTCCGCGCGGAAGGTCAACCTGAAGCCGCAGCAGCGCAAGACGGCGCTGCTGTTCCAAAGCTACATGCTGTTCCCGAACCTGACCGTGGCCGAGAACGTGGGCGCGGGCATCGGGCGCGACGTGCCGAAGGCCGAGCGAGCCGCCATCGTGGCGGCCGAGCTCAAGCGGTTCGGCCTGGAAGGCTTCGACAAGCGCTACCCGGCGCAGCTTTCGGGTGGCCAGCAGCAGCGCGTGGCGCTCGCCCGCATGCTGGCGGCGCGTCCCGGCATCCTCATGCTGGACGAGCCGTTCTCGGCACTCGATTCGCACTTGAAGAGCGTGCTCGAGCAGAACCTGGTGAGCCTGTTCGACGCGTTCCACGGCACGGTGCTGTACGTGAGCCACGACATCGACGAGGCGCTGCGCTTCTGCGACCGCATCGCCGTGGTGGAAGCCGGGCGCATCATGGAGACGGGCACGGGCGACGATCTGGTGAACAATCCCCAGTCGCTCGCGGGCATCAAGCTGTCGGGTTGCAAGAACGCCACGCCGGCCGAGCGCCGCGGCGATCATCTGGTGCGCCTGCCCAAGTGGGGCGTGGAGGTGGCCACGGAGGCGTTCGTGGCCGAGGACGTGAAGCACCTGGGCGTGCGCGCCTTCTTCCTCGAGCGTGCCGACGGGCCCGGCGAAAACGTCTACCGCGTGCGCGTGGACCGCGTGAGCGATTCGCGCTTCGAGCGCACGGTGCTCTTGGGCTTCCTCGATCGCGACGAGACGGAAGTGCCCACGGTCGAGCGCACGGAAGACGAGATGAAGTACCTGCACCAGCACCTGTTCTGGCGCATCGACAAACTCTCGACGCCTGCGGACCGCCTGCCCTACGAAGGCGAAGAGCTGTGGATCCGCATCCCGCCCGACAAGGTGTACCTGGTGTCGCGATAGTCCGGCCGCGCGAATGGCGGGCCTTTTGCCTGTTCGGCCAGATTGCGCCTCGCGAGCATAGGATCATGTCCTATAATATTCTCCCATGAGAAGGGAAGGGGCCCTATGAAAGACAGCCATGGTCGTACCATCGACTATTTAAGGATATCGCTTACCGACCGCTGCAACTTCCGGTGCATCTACTGCATGCCGGAAGAAGGCGTGGAGTCGCTTGCCCACGAGGACATCCTGAGCCTCGAGGAGATGGAGGAGGCGGTGCGCGTCGCCGCCGGCATGGGCATCCGCAGCATTCGCCTGACGGGCGGCGAGCCGCTAGTGCGCTTGGGCGTGGTTGACTTGGTGCGCGCCATCGCGCACACGCCCGGCATCGAGAACGTGTCCATGACCACGAACGGCGTGCTGCTGCCGAAGATGGCGAACGACCTCAAGCAGGCCGGCCTGTCGCGCGTGAACATCTCGCTCGACACGCTCGATCCCGAGCAGTTCAAGTACATCACCCGCCGCGGCGAGCTGCAGCAGACGCTCGACGGGATCGACGCCGCGCTCGAGGCGGGCTTCAACCCCGTCAAGATCAACGCCGTGGCCGTGCGCAGCCTGAACCAGGACTACCTGGCGTTCGCGAAGCTGTCCATCGACCGACCGCTGCACGTGCGCTTCATCGAGTACATGCCCGTGGGCGAGAGCTCCGGCAGCCACGGCTGCGGCTGGGGCAAGGAGGACGTCGTGCCCAGCGAAGAGCTGCACGACATCATCAACGAGCGCGCCCGCGAGGCCGGCATGGACGAGCTGGTGCCTGCCGGCGACGACAAGCCGCTCGGCTGGGGTCCGGCGCGCTACTTCGAGTTCCCGAACGCGCAGGGCACGGTGGGTTTCATCTCGCCGCTGTCGCGCCACTTCTGCAGCGAGTGCAACCGCCTGCGCCTCACGGCCGACGGCAAGCTGCGCCCGTGCCTGTTCTCGGACGATGAGTACGACCTGCGAAGCGCGCTGCGCGCCGGCGACGCGCAAGCGGCCCGCGCCGTGTTCGCCGAGGCTTTGGGCGCCAAGCCCGACGAGCACCACGACAAGGTGGGGACCGAGCGCGGGATGAGCCAAATAGGAGGATAGGGAGCAGTTTCCGCTGCTCGCCGCGACGTGCATGCGGGCGGCGGGCCCCGCGCCGGGCGGCCAGCAGGCCGCCCCGACGGAGGCTTCCATTGTCCGGACGTGCGTCGCGAGCGGCGAAATCCCCGTAGGGGCGATCTCCAGATCGCCCGGCGCGTGCGAGCGCAACAGCAAGAAGAATGCGGCGAGCAGCCGTGAGAGCTAAGGAGAACCCATGACCGAACAGCAACTCACCCATATCGACGAGCACGGCGACGTGCGCATGGTGGACGTGTCGCAGAAGGCCGACACCGAGCGCGTGGCGGTGGCCGAGGGTTTCATCAGCATGAAGCCGGAAACGCTCGCGCTCATCGTGGAGGGCAAGGCCGCCAAGGGAGACGTGCTGGCCTGCGCGCGCGTGGCGGGCGTCATGGCGTCGAAGCGCACGAGCGACCTCATTCCCATGTGCCACCCGCTGAACATCACGAAGGCCAAGGTGGAGTGCGCTCCGGTGGAGGCCGGAGAGCGCGAGGACGGCCTCGTGGGCATCCATGTGACCACCACCTGCGGCGTCACCGGCAAGACCGGCATCGAGATGGAGGCGCTCACCGCCGCCAGCGTGGCGTGCCTCACCGTGTACGACATGTGCAAGGCCGTCGACCGCGGCATGGAGATCATGGACGTGCGCCTGCTGAAGAAGGACGGCGGCAAGACGGGCCTCTGGGAGCGCTAGGGTCCTTCCGCCTCTCAAACCGCCGAAGCCTCGCAGCCGCGTCGCCTCGGGGCTTTCCGGCTCGGACGATCCGCCCGCTCGTCGGCGCACATGAGCGTGGCCGCATTCGAGGCCGTATCCGCGCAATCCGCTGTTAAACCGGCATTGACATTCCGCTCGCTCAGGATGACAACCCGGCCGGGCGCGTGTCGATGGCGGTTTAACGGCGGATCGATCGGTTTCTGCGCAAAAATCACCGACGCCCCCCTTGGCGCGAGCCCGAAAAGCCCCCTCGGCTACGCGCCCTGCGCACAGCCGCGGCGTTTCCCCAGCTCGCGGAATCCAACTTGGGCGCGACGACCGCGCTGAGAGTCGAAGCAACGGGGGCGTCGGTGATTTTCGCACCGCAAACCCAGCCTCCGCCGTTGAACCACCATTGACACGTAGCCGTACCCTTCTCCGACGGTCCACCTGTTGACGCAGCTGTAAAAAGAGCGCGCTTCGAGGCGGGTCGGGGCCCGCGTGCAGACGCGGCGCCCCCCCCTGCCTCGTGGTCGAACGGGAGCCCCCTGCGGTCCCGCGCCCCGTTGCGGAACCGCTCGCGTCGGCGAGCTCGCGCTTCTCCGCGAGGGCCATGCCCTTGATTCGGTCCATGATCCGGTCCGCAGGCCCTCCTCGATGCTTCGCCGACGGCTGCATCGCAGGCCAAGGACCCCCTTTCGACCGTCCCGAAAAGGGGGCTGTGCCAATATTGGTTTAACAGCGGACCGCGCAAAAGAGAACCGCCGTCCGGGGAGGGGTTGGACGGCGGTTCGGGAAGGAATGCGGGCACCCGTTGGAAGGCGGTGCCCGCAAGGGGTGTGCTTAGATGTCGAGGCTGGGTATCTTCGTCTCGGCGTCGCCACCGGCGGCGTTGATGCCGGCGATGCGTCCGAAGGTGACGCAGCGGCCGTGGCCGATGCCCGGCACGTACGTGGGATAGTCGCCCGCGCCGAAGAACTCGCCGGCGGCCGAGCCGCACACGTACAGGCCCTCGATCGGCTGGTCCTCGGCATCGAGCACCTGGCAATCGGTGTTTGTGCGCAGGCCGCCGCACATGGTGAGCAGGCTGGCCACCAGCTTGCCCGCGTAGAAGGGCGGATCCTGCACCTTGCCCATGACTTCGGGGCGCTTGCCGTAGTCGAGGTCCTTGCCCAAATCGCACAGCTCGTTGTAGCGATCGACCGTGGCCTTGAGGTTCGCGGCCGGCACGCCCATCTTCTCGGCGAGCTCATCCAGAGAGTCGGCCTTCACCGTCTGGCCCTTTTCGATCTCGCCCTCGAGCACGAGCTTCTGGGCTTCCAGGTTGTACTCGCCGCCCACGGGCTGCGTGAGCTGGCCCCACTGCAAACCGCCGCCGAGGCCGGCGTCCATCTGCGCCTTCACCTGCTCCAGGCCATGGGAGTCGTAGATGGTCCAAGCGTCCTTCTGCGTCTGCAGCGCCTTCGTGACGCTCTTCGACTGGGTGTTCACGTCCTCGTTCTTGAAGCGCTTGCCGTCCCAGTTCACGTGCAGGAAGCCGTAGCTGGCCGCGCCGAAGTCGAGGTGCATGACGGCCGCGTGCGGCTCGGACTTCTGCATGGCCGCGCCGGCCCAGATGGCCTGCTTGTGCATGTCGCCGGTGTCGCAGTCGGGCGGGTTGTAGAAGCGGCCGTCCATGGCGTAGGCGGTCATGGGCGAGTAGTACTGGAACATCTCGTTGTCGGCCGCGTAGTCGCCCGAGGCGATGATGACCGATTTAGCGTTGATCTGCGTGTACTCGTCCTTGCCGGTGGACACGATGGCACCGGTAACCGGGCCGTCGCCATCGCGGACGAGGCGCTCGCTCTTCGTTTCCCAGCGAATCTCGCCGCCCTTGTCGGCGATGGTCTCGTACAACGCCGGCACGAGCACCGCGTTGCCGTACACGTCGCCCACGCCCGAGCCCTCGTAGAACGTGAAGTTGATAGTCTCCTCGTACTTGTCGGCCTTGTAGAAGATGTGCGTGACCGGGTACTCGGTGTAGTCGGGGCCCTTGTAGTAGCCGTCCCACAAAAGCGCTTCGAGGCCCTTCTTGGTGGCCAGGTCGTACAGCCAGTCGAAGCACGCGCCGCTCTTGTGCGCGAACTCCCACAGCAGCGGCTCCTTCACGCGGCCCTGCGCCCAGTTGATCCAGCGGCGCACGACGTTGTTGTAGTTCGGCTCTTCGACGAGCCCCTTGTCCACGAGGCCCTGCTGCACCTTCGTGTGGAAGCCGGCGATGTGCACGCCGCGCGCGACCACCGTTTCGGGGTTCTTGTCGATGGTGATGACCTTCTTCGCGCCCTCTTCGAGCGCGGCGATGGTGGCGCAGCAGCCGCCCAGGCCCGCGCCGATGACGAGCACGTCGCAGTCTTCGGTTTTGGCGATCTTGCCGCCTTCGATGGCCTCGGGCGCAATCTCCCAGCTGTGCATGCCGGCCACGTCGGGACCGGCCGAGGCGCCGCTTTTGGCCACGGGGACACCGTCCGCGGCGCCGGATCCGCTCGCCCCCGACGACTTGCCCGCGTCGCTGCTGCTCTGCGGAGCGCACCCCGCCAGTCCGGCAACCGCCGCGCCCGCAAGCGCGGTGCCGCCCAAGCCCAAGAACGCTCGACGCGATAGATCCCGCTTCTTCTCTTCCTTCATACGCGATTCCCTCCTCTGTTGCCAAAGCTCGCGGCCCCTTACCGCCGCATTGCCCCGACCATACGCTTGGCCCTGCGCGCCATCATCCCGTCGGACGGGGGAACTTTGGCTTCAGGCGTGATTTCCCCCTACCTGGGGGAGGCTATTTGCACGGGCGCCTCCGAAAAATATAAGCCCTTCGCGTATAATCTTGCGCGGGGATAGCTGCCGGATTCGCTCGCGCGCCGCAGGGCGCAGCGCGGGCTTCCGCCGCACGCAAGGGGAGGGATGCATGACACCATCGTTGCGGAAAGAGCTGTGGCGCACGCCCGACGTGCTCGGCTTCGCGGCGCACTGGACGTGGATCTGGTGCGTGTTTTGGAGCTCGCTGTTCTATGCCGAAGGAACGCTGCTCGACTCGTCGGCTCCGGTCGGCGCCGCGACGGGCTTCGCGGCCATCGCGCTGGAACCTCTGTGGGTGACCTCGTTGCTGGCGAACGTGGTGACCATCGCGTTTCTGCTGCTGCTCTCCTATGCAAGGAACCCGCTGTCCGACGTGAGGTGCCTTCCCGTCCTTGCCGCCGCGTTCACCGCGCTGGGCACGCTGGCCATCTCCCACCCCTCGCTCGCTTTGACGGGAGGCGGCGCCTGGGCGGTCTATCTGGCCGGCTCGCTGCTCACCGGCGTGGGCAGCGGCATCGTCGTGGTGCTGTGGGCCGAGCTGCTGGCGTCTTTGGGGTCGCAGCGCACGGTGAACTACAGCGTGGTGTCGCTGCTGCTCGCCGCCGTGGCGTACCTGGTTATCAGCCTGCTGCCCATCGACGCGGCCCAGCTGACGGTGGCCCTGCTGCCCCTCGTCAGCATGGGGTGCTTCGTCCATTTCAAGCGCAGCGTGCCGCGGCCGCCCCGGGCGATGCGCAACGTGCGCGTGCGCGAGAAGCCGCCCGTGCGCATGATGGTGATAGCCGTGTTCTTCGGCGTGTCGTTCGGCGCTATGAAAGGACTCATCGCCCCGGTGGACAGCGAATGGATAGGTGTGCGCGACCAGCTGAACATCATCGCCATCGCTGGCGGCGCGCTGACCGCGTTCGTCACCATGAGCGTGTACAAAATGGACTTCGACTACCTGACGTACCAGATCGCGCTGCCGCTCATGGCGGCGGGGTTCTTGTTCCTGCCGCTGCACGAGCCGTGGAACGTCATCGGCACCGCCGTACATCAGTTCGGATACCAGTACTTCTACATCGTGCTGTGGGCGCTGTGGCCCGTGCTGGCCGCGCGGGGGAGGGTGCCCACCGGCTGGGTCGTGGGATGGGGGATGCTGTCCATCCAGCTGGGCCAGTTCGTCGGCTCGATCGCCGCTTCGAGCGCCCTCGTGTTCATCAACGACGACTTGGGACTGGCCATGCTGTCGGCCGGCATCGTGTTCGTGGTCCTGCTCATCGCGCTGTTCGCCATGGGAAGCGGCTCTGCCAGCACGGGATGGGGCTTCGTGAAGCCCATGGAGGAGGCCGACGCCGCATCCGATTTCGAGAAGGCCGGCACGCGCCTGGCGCGGCGCTGCCATCTTTCGCCGCGCGAGATCGAGGTGTTCTTCCTGTTGGCGAAGGGACGCAACCGGGCCTACATCCACGAGGAGCTGGTCATCGGCGACGAGACCGTGAAAAGCCACATCAAGAGCATCTACCGGAAAACCGACGTGCATTCCCAGCAAGAGCTGATCGATCTGCTGGAACGCGAAAGCGACGTCGAGGAATAGCTCGCCGCCAATTCCCTTTCGGGCTGGCGGGTGCACGGTTGGAGGGCCTGCCGCGCGAGAAGGCCCCCGCGTTGCCCGCTTGGCGCGCGACGCGGGCGCACCAAGCGGGGTCGACGACGGCGGCCGCCACCGGCAGGGCCAGGGAGGCCTGCGAATAGCCCGCGCGGTAGGTTACCAGGTAATCGCCCTCGTCGGCGGGAACGAAGGAGTACAGCCTGGAGGCTCCCGCGGCGGCTGCGGCGGCGAGCGCCTGGGCGCCCTCGGGCACCGAGGTGATGGAGAGGCCCACGGGGTTGCCGGCGGGGTCCGTGACGCTCGGCACGGCCTCGAGGGCCGCGCCGTTCGACGCCGTGGCGGTCGCGGGGGCGATGACGCACGCCGTTCCCGCCGTGGGCGAGCCGAACTCCTCGACGGCGGGAAGCTCGATGGCGGCGGGGGCGCTTGCCAGGTAGTTCGCCGCGACGTCTTCGGCGGTCGCCACGGTGCCGTGCGTCAGTTTGGCGAAGGCCACCTTCGCGGCGCTGAACGCCTGCGGTTTGCCGGAACCGTCGACGTCGGCGCCGATGAACCAGCGATAGGGCGACGAGCTCGGCGGGGCGATGGGGCCCGAGGCCGCCGTCTCGCCGACCAGCGCGCCATCCTGGTACATCTTGATGGCGGCGCCGTCGTACGTGGCGGTGATATGGGTCCACGTGCCGGGCTCCACCGGGGCCGACACGTTGGTCGAGCCGTCGGTGAAGTAGTAGTGCAGGCGCCCGTCGGGATAGTATTCGAGCCACTGGCCGCCGCCCTGCCCGCACGAGAAGACGTCGGTGTAGCCCGAGCCGGGTTTCCGGGTGAACTGCAGCAGTATCTCGGCGGTGGTGGAGGTGGCCAGCTTGGCGAAGTCCTCGGTCGCGAAGTCGTACCCGAACGCGTCGGAGGATCCGTCGAACACGGCGACCTGTTTGCCGAAGTCCTCCACCAGCTCGAATCCGGGGTTGCCGAAGGCGGTGACGGCGTGGGGCGCGTCGGACGCGTCTTCGGCCGAACCCGTCGAGAAGTCGACCGACAGAAGCGGCGTGGCCGGCACGACCTCCTGGCCCGCGGTGGTGAAGACGACCTCGCCCACGAGCGTCTCCTTCTCCCAAGGATTGCGGGCGTAGGCCTTCAGGCTGTAGGCGCTTTCGGGGGCGAGCTTCGCGCCGAACAGGGGCCGGGTGAACTCGGCGGGCTGGTTCACGGGGGCCTTGTAGTAATCGGACATATAGCAGGCGTTGTACACTTCGGTGCCCTGCGCGTCCACCACGACGATGCGGTAGGCCATCACCACGTCGTCGGCCAGACCCGAGGCATCGGGCTTCACCTTGTCGGCGGTGATGGTGAACGATGCGCCGGTCTGCGTGACGGAGTCGGCCGCAATGCGCACGGCGGCGCCTTGCTCCAGCACGGGCGGCTTGCTGGCGGCTCCCATGGCCTCGTGCGTGTAGACCCAGGTGGACTTGTCGGACACCTTGAACGTCCAAGGGCGGCCGAGGTAGGTTCCGCGCCGGAAGTCCATGCGGCGGATGGTGACCTCGTGCCCGTTGGCCGGGTCGACCTCCACGAGAAGGCACTGGCTCGCGTCGTAGCCGCTGTTCGGGTGCCCACCGGCAGAGCCGTTCTCGTCGTAGCCGTCGGCGTTCGCGCCGCCGCGCATCCAGAAGTTGTTCCCGAACGTCGCGGTCTGCACGAGCGTGAATCCGTCGAGGTCTTGGAAGATGGAGCGGGGGTCCTCCTCGGGAATGTGCGTGTGCCCCGAGAAATGCACGAGCTGCGGGTACGCGGCTTTGAGCTCGTTGTAGAACGCCTTGGAGTTGCGGTCGCCATCGGGGCCGAAATCGCCTATCCAGCCGGCGCTGAACGGGGTGGGGGAATACCACACGGTGTCGGGGAAGGTGCGTCATGAAGAAGATGGGCTTGGTGCCCGTGGGGTCGTCGGCCGCCGCGGCGGCTATCTCGCGCCTCATCCAGTCGAGGCGCGATATCTGGGTGGTTCCATCGTCGTCGTACATGGCGTCGCCGTACCAGTAGCCGTGCCCGCAGCTGGCGGCGATCACGTGGTAGCCGCCGACGGTCGTGTGCACGTTGAGCCTGCCCTCGGCGACCCCGCCCGGCTTCTGGAGGGCTCCCTCGCAGGTCAGCTGCGATAGGAAGGAGCCGAAGTTCGCCACCGCGTTGCCGCCGAGCGCCGTGCCGCCCACGCCGAACTCGTGGTTGCCCATGACGAACAGCGCCGGCTTCTTGATGCTGGCGTTCGCGCCGGCGAGCAGCGCGGCGTACTCGCTGGCGGTGCCCGTGTTCACCGAGTCGCCGTCGAACACGTGGGCGGCGCAGTCGGGCACGGCCCGGTAGATGGCGTCGAAAGCGTAGGGAAGCTTCTGCTCGACGTCGCAGCCGGTGTAGTGCGTGTCGCTGTGCACCGTGAAGCGCACCTTGCTGCCTGAGAGCGCGGGCCATTGCGGTTCGGAGGGTTGCGTGAACGCGGCGTCCGCCTCCTGGTCGGGGAACACGAGCATGCCGCCCGCCACGCTCACGCCCGCCACGGCGGCCAGTTTGAGGAACGTGCGGCGCGTCACGCCGAACGTTCCCTTGTCGTACGCGGTTTCAAGGGGTTCCATGATGTCCTTTCGGTCGATTGCGCGCCTATCGTATGCGTGCAAGGTAAAGGACGGGCAAGGCGGAGGTCATGCGTGCGCAAGGATCGTGTAAGGATTGCGGCAGGCGCGGCTCCGCGCGCGAAAAAGGCCGGTGCCGGACGGGGTTCTCCCGACCGGCACCGGCCTTCGTTTCGCCGCGTTTGCGGGCGCGCGGGCGCGTTGCCGCTAGTTCTGCGTGGAGAGGAACGTGGGCAGCGTCATCTGCTCGATCTGGTCCTGCAGCTCCTCCAGCTCGTCGAGGTGCTTGTCCTCGTCGCGCAGGATGCCTTCGAGCACGTCGCGCGTGGCGTAGTCCAGCACCTTGCCTGCCAGCACGATGGCCTCGTTGTACATCTTGATGGCGGTCAGCTCGGAGGCGTGGTCGTTGTCCACCTGCTGGGGGATGGTGGAGCCGATATGGATGTCGTCCAGGTTCGACACGATGGGCGTGCCTTCCAGAAACAGGATGCGCTCGATGAGGCGCTCCGCATGCTTCATCTCGGTGATCGAACGCGTCTTGAAGTTCTTGCTCAGGCGCTCGTAGCCCCAATCCTCGGCCATTTCCGCGTGCACCATGTACTGGTTGATGGCGGCCAGCTCGCTGGCCAGCAGGTCGTTCAGCGAGTCGATGAGTTCGGGATTTCCTTTCACGGTGGTGCTCCTTCCATTGGAGGTTCTCGTCTTGCAAGATTGTAGGGCGCTGCGTTCGAGGCGACGCCGATTTATCGATACCGTAGGCGTTCCGTGGCCGTTTCGACATCTGCGACCTGCGCCTCGCCGATCGTGCCGGTCGGACGTGCCCGCGCCGGGTCGTCGGCGCCGCGCGCATTGTTCCCGCCGTCGGTTTTCGGCCCCTGGTCAAGCAGGGTCGCCTTGCTCCGCGGCGGCGCCCCCGCCGAGCGTATCTCGTCGGGCGACACCGACTCAACCATGTCGATGAGCTCCTGCTTGGAATGTATGTCCAGCCTGCAGTAAATGTTGTAGATATGCGTTTTGGTGGTGGCCTTGGAGATGCAGAACGTCTCCTCGATGAACTTGGCGTCGCGCCCCTTGGCCAGCAGCTCGAAGATCTCGGTTTGCCGGGGGGACAGGTCGTACTTCTTGCAGACGTAGGCGACTTTGAAGCGCCACGCACCTCCGCGGCCGCCCGGTTCCCCGACCGGGCCGGATTGCCGGTCCGGGCGTCCCTCGTCGGAGGGTTTCTCGTCGGCGGCGGCGAGGGGCTCGCGGTCTTCGGCGGGGCGCGCCTCGTCCTCTATGCACAGGATGCGGTCGAACAGGTCCGACGTCGGGTAGGCGCCTTTGTTCATGAACGTTTGGGCGAACACGTTGAACAGGACGACCAGTATGCAGGCCGCGAGCAGCAACGGGGAGTCCAGGCCGTTCGAAACGCCGACGAAGGCGCAAACCAGGCCCGCCGTCACGCCCCCGCCGACGAACGCCTCCTCGCCCATGTACCAGGCGGGGTTCAGCTCCTCGAAGCGTATGAACTCGACGCTCGCGTTGATCACGATGATGATCTGGACGGAGGCGACGAGCATCAGGAACATCAGGCAGGCGTACTTTCCCACGGTGGGCATCGGGAACAGCGGCAGGGCCCCGAGCGCGACCGTGAGGGCCAGGTGGTCCTTCGAGTACCGCTCGAGCGCGTAGTCCCGTTTCTCGTGGAACGCGAGCAGCACGAAGCCGGCGAGCGCCACGGGCACGACGAACAGGGCGGCGGGCGCGAGCGTTCCCAGCGCGCCGTACTCCATGAGGTCGTGGCGCTGCGTGCACACGAGGCCGAGCGCGAAGCCGAAGTCCAGGCCGATGGTCGTGTACGTCCATCGGTCCGCGCTGGCCGTCATCGCCCGTTTCCGGGACTCCGCCCCGCTGACGGACATGAGCTCTTCGTGGATGCTCGTCTTGTTGGTGCGAAGCAGCACCCACGACAGGACGGCCAGGCTGGAGGAAACCGCCGTCACCTCGAGGTTCGACAGCTTCATCATCGAGAACAGGCCCGTGGCTATGATGGCGCACACGAACGCCATCGATATGAGCGACACCAGCAGGATATGCGAGAACTCGCACATCCGCAGGCACCAGCGAAAGCTCGTGCACACGATGCCGACGGCGACGAGGGGCAGGGCCCACGTCGCGCCGATCCCGAAGAGCAGGGGGCAGACGCAGGTTCCCACGACGGAGGCGACGACGATGATCGTCTTGCCGCAAGACGACATGAAGAACGTGCACTTCCACTTCAGCACCAGCAGCGAGGCGAAGGCCGACAGTGCAAGCACGACCAGGTAGGGCACTTCGACGCCGAGCAGCGCGAAACGCCCGTCGGAAAGCGACGAGTCGAACAGCAAGAGGAAAACCGCCAGTATCATCAGCGACAGGCTGACGAAGCCGCCGAGAAACGACAGCAGCCCCTCTTCCCTTTTCTGGATATCCCCTACGATGGTGGTCGCGCTCCCGCCCTTGCCCTCGGCATTCATCGTTCTTCCTCCCCCCGATAAAAGAACAATCATGTAAAGAGAAGCTATCGCAAATGAGGCTCGGGCGTGTAAGGCATGCGGTATGAATCTCGGCGGTTTGAAGCCTGCCGCCGGGCGCATTCAACCTTCGTGCCCGATAGAAAAATCGAAGCAAACAGGACAGGCTGGTATTGTACCGGCGGGCCCGCCGCGCGCAGCTGGCCCGCCTCGCAACGGTGCCCGATCGTTACCGTGGCTCCGGCCGCGTCGGGGTCTGCGAGCTCCCGGTGCGCGCGGGCGCTCGGATCGTCGGGAAACGCCGGCGCATAAGGGGAGGGGCGTTGCCTTCGGTTGTGGAGAAAGGGGGACGTGCCGTGTGCATGCATTGCAGCCAGATGTGCGACAAGTGCAAGCCGGCGGAAAGAAGGGCCTTCGTGTGCGGCTCGTGCGGGAAGGCGACGATCCTCTCCCGTGGCGACTGCCTGTACGCCCTGGGGTATTGGAAGGCTGCGAAGCCGGAGGGGGAACGCGCGTCGGCCGACGAAGCCGAGCGGCGCTTTTCCTGCCGGCACTGCGGCGCGAACCTGGCCGACGCCGTGCGCGAGGCCGTGCGCCCTCTGCCGTGCCGGTACAGCGGCATCGTGTGCGCCTACCCCTGCCGCCGACGCGACAGGCCGCGCGGAACGGCGGACGCACCCTGCAGGAAGCAGGTTCTGGCGAAGAATCCCGAAAGGGCGGGCTAGGCCCTGCGAGGGTCGGCGCCGGCTCGAAAGACTTGAGACCGTTTTCGTTGAGGAGAGGAAGGGCCATGATTCAGGAAAAGTACGGTGACTACGAACTGAGCTCCTACGATCGGGTTGCGCTGACGCTGCCGGATTTCACGGTGTCGGATCAGGACGTTGCGGCGGAGATGGAGCGCATCGCCGCCCGGCACGCCACCAACGTCACCGTCGACCCGCATCCCGTGCGCGCGGACGACCTGGTTCTCATGAACATCAAGACCATGGAGGGGGAGAACCCGTTTCCCGGGCTGACCCACGACAACGTGGACGTGCAGCTGGGCGTGGGGTCGCTGCCCGAGGAGGCCGAGGTGGCCCTGCTGGGGCACGAGGTGGGCGACGTGGTGGAGGCGCGGTTCCCGTACGTGGACTATTCCCAGGTGGCCTCCGAGCGGGAGGCGCCGGCCGACGGCGGCTGCGGCGTCGGCGAGGCGGGCGAGCCCGAGACGGTGGAGCTGGTGTCCCGGATGGAGATAGTGGCGCTTCGCCGGTTCGTCACGCCCGAGATCACCGACGCGTGGGTGGCCAAGAACATCGCCCTTTCCAGCACGGTGGAGGAGTTTCGCGAGAGGACCGCGAGCAGGCTGCTCAGGGAGCGCCGCCGCGCATACGCCAACAATGTGGAGTACCTGGTCATGGACGAGATCGGCAAGCGCCTGAAAGGCGAGCTTCCCGCCGAGGTCGTGGGCCAGGTGGTCAAGCAGATGATGCGCGAGTTCGACCGGTTCCTCGAGCAGTACGAACTGGATCGCGCGGCGTACCTGGCCATCCAGGGCCTCGACGACGTCGCCTTCGCCGAGCGCATCGACCGGGACGCCCGCGACCGCGTGGCGCAGGACATCGCGCTCGCCTCGTGGGCCACCCGTTACGGCATCGAGCTCGACGACAGCGACATCGACTTCATGTTCGGCGAGCCCACGCCCGAAAGGACGTACGAGGCCCGGGTGGAGGCCGAGCAGTCGGGCCAGATCGACACGTTCAAGGACCTGGCGCTGCGCGCGAAAGTGGCCGAGCTCGTCACCCGCGACGCGCTCTTCCTAACCCCAGACGGGGCGGAGGACAAGGGCTTCAAGCACGAGATCGACGCGAAGTACCGCAAGCAGCAGATGGTTCGCGCCCACGCGACGTCCGACCCCATGCTGAAGCCGCCCCTGGTTCCCCTGCGGTGAGCCGAAGCGCTCCCTCCCGCTTTCTGGGCGCCATGCCCCGCGCCGCTCGCAAAGAGCCGAGGCCCCCACGGGCTTCGGCTCTTTTTCATGCCCGCATACGCCGCGCCGTCGCGCTGCATCCTCGGCGACCGCTCTTGTAGGGCAAGGGCCCTGCCCTTGCCGCTCACGCCTCCGCAGGTCGACGGCAAGGGCAGAGCCCTTGCCCTACAAGACAAGCGCCGTTCCGCGCCTCATACCAGCGGTTTTAGGCACGGGTATGACCAGATAAATTACTACTTTTTACTTGATGGGTAAACCGCGCCCCGCAGTATATGGTGAGCGAAATCGACCCGGACGATCAGGGGTCGAAAGCATGCGGACAGCCGCATGGAGGGAATGACGAGGAAGAGGAGTGTGAGATGGAGAAGCAGTTTGACCATGAGTGGCAAACGCCGCAGCCTGATGGCTCGACTATCTTCAGGACCTGTGCTTGGTCCCCTCCGGGAGACCACCCGGTTGGATGCGGTGTCGAGCTGCACGTGAAGGACGGCAAGCTCGTGCACGTGGAGGGCGACGAGACCCACCCGATCACGCAGGGCCGCCTGTGCCCCCGGTGCCTGGCCCTGAAAGACTACACCTACGACCCCAAGCGCATCATCCACCCGATGAAGCGCGACCCCGCGAAGCGCGGCCAGTCCGACGCCTGGGAGCAGATCACGTGGGACGAAGCCTACGAGATCATCCAGGAGAAGGTCGCCGACATCGAGCAGAAGTACGGCCGCGAGGCCATCGTCGTGTACGGCGGCACCGGCCGCGAGGCGTGCATGTTCTACTACCCGGTGGCCTTCTCGGTGCTGAACACCCCGAACCTGTGCTACGCGCAGTCCGGCTGGTCCTGCTACGGCCCGCGTTCCTCCGTGGCCGACTACATCCTGGGCGCCGGCTATCCCGAGATCGACACGGGCTACTTCCCCGACCGCATGGACAACCCGGAGTACGAGCTCACCGAGGTGGCCGTGTGCTGGGGCAAGATGCCCCTCTGGTCCAACGGCGACGGCTTCTTCGGCCACTCGCTCATCGACATGATGAAGCGCGGCACGAAGATCATCTGCATCGACCCGCGCGTCACCTGGCTCGGCTCCCGCAAGGGCAACATGACCCTGCAGCTGAAGCCCGGCACCGACGCCTCGCTGGCGCTCGGCATCCTGAACGTCATCATCAACGAGGACCTCTACGACCACGACTTCGTCGATAACTGGTGCTACGGCTTCGACGAGCTGGCCGAGCGCGTGAACGAGTACCCCTTGGAGCTCGTGGAGAAGCAGACGTGGGTTCCCGCCGACCAGATCCGCACCGCCGCCCGCGTCATGGCCAACGCGCACCCCATGTGCATCCTGTGGGGCCTGGCCATCGACCAGAACAAGAACGGCGTGCAGGCCGGCCATGCCATCCTGTCCATCATGGCCATCACTGGCAACATCGACGTGCCCGGCGGCCTGACGGTGGGCGACCCCTCCGTGCGCCTGGGCCACTGGTGCACCGACTCCCGCCAGTACCTCTCCGACGAGATCTGGGAGAAGCGCATCGGCGTGGACAAGTGGCCGGCCTTCGCCGCGACCATGGCGTCCACCCATCCGGACGAGACGCTCGAGACGCTCGAGACGGGCATCCCCTACGCCCCGAAGATGGCCTGGATCAACTCCTCCAACTTCGTGTCCGCCACCTGCTCCGACCAGAACCAGCGCTGGTACAAGGCGCTTCTGCCCATGGAGTTCACGGTCGCTTCCGACCTGTACATGAACCCCACCATCGAGGGTTTGGCCGACCTGTTCCTTCCCATGAGCACGTTCGCCGAGCACGACGGCTTCGTCATCCCGTACTACATGTCGAACAACGTGTGGCTGGGCTGCATGGCCAAGGCGTTCAGCACGGGCGACACGAAGTCCGACCTTGAGATCTGCTACGAGGTGGGGCGCCGCGTCACGCCGCACGCCAACTGGTCCAAGTACAACGACGTCACCGAGTGGCTGGAAGAGCAGCTCGACGACGAGCCGCTACTGCCGTTCACGTGGGACGAGTTCAAGGAAATGGGCGTGTACTTCCCGCCGATGACCTATCGCAAGTACGAGAAGGGCATGCTCCGCAACGACGGCGAGCCCGGCTTCAACACCGTTTCCGGCAAGTTCGAGCTCTACTCGGTGCTCTACGACGCCTGGGGCGAGGATCCCATGCCGTACTACGAGGAGCCCACGTACTCCCAGGTGTCCAAGCCCGAGCTGGCCGAGGAGTACCCGCTCATGGCCACCTCCGGCGCCCGCGTGTCTGCGTTCTTCCACTCCGAGCATCGCCAGATCGCCAAGCTGCGCGCGCTGAACCCCGACCCCGAGGTCGAGATCAACCCCGTCACCGCCGCCAAGTACGGCATACAGAACGGCGACTGGGTGCAGGTGTACAACATGTTCGGCAAGGGCAACTGGCGCGCCCGCGTCACCCCGACGATCGACGAGCGCACCATCCACTGCCAGCACGGCTGGTGGTTCCCCGAGGAGGACGGCGACGCCCCGAACCTCTACGGCGTGTTCAAGGCGAACTTCAACCTGCTCGTTCCCCACTTCAACGTCGGCAACCTCGGCTTCGGCTGCCCGGCGAAGGGCATCATGGCCAACATCCGCAAGGTCGCCAGCTTGGAAGACCAGAACGAGGAGAACTACCAGCAGGTTCCCCCGGTTCTCATCGAGAACCACGGCCGCATCTACTAGAAAGGGGTGGGAAAGATGGCTGATTACAGCAACTACGGTCTTCTGATCGACTACAAGTACTGCGACAACTGCGGCTCGTGCGTGGTCGCCTGCCAGGAAGAGAAGGGCCTCGCCGCCGACCAGTACGGCATCAAGGTCTTCGAGAAGGGCCCGTGGAAGAAGGACGACGCCACGATGGAGGACGGCTGGGATTGGGACTACGTTCCCGTTCCCACGGACCGCTGCGACCTGTGCGCCAGCCGCCTCGACGCCGGCAAGAAGCCGATGTGCGTGAAGCACTGCCTGACGTTCTGCATGGACTACGGCCCGCTCGACGAGCTCGCCAAGAAGGCCGCCGGCCTGGGCGAGAAGGTCGCCATCTTCAAGGTTCACTAGCAGTTGCCCGGCTGCGCCTGAAAAACCGGGCGCAGCCCCACTTCAGACCAAGGGGGTATCACATGGATCGCGACGCTATTTTCAACATGTCGATGCAAGAGCGCATCGAGTACTTCAACGGCCGTCTGGCCGGCGGCGAGTCCTACGAGGACATCCTCGCCAGCGTGGGCCTGACGAAGAAGGAAGCCGGGCAGTCCGAGCCCTACGGCCTCGGGTTGATCAAGCTCGGCAACGAGGTGAAGCCCAAGCCCGGTCGCGGGGAGAACGGGTTCGCCTGGTAGGCAAGGGTTTCGACGGGGCCGGGCCGCCGCGCTTGCGGCCCGGCCCATGAAAGGATGTGCGTATGTGTTTCAGACCAGCAGCGGCGGAATCGGTGCCCGTATGCCCGCATTGCGGCGAGAAGGTGCCCATCATGGGCGGCGTGGTGCTGAAGAAGTGCCCGCATTGCAAGGGGGACATGCCCGAGATATCCGCCGCGGGCGCTCCGTCCGGAGCCCCTGGCGCGCCCAAGGCGCCGGGAGCGCCCCAGGCGCCCGGCGCGCCGAAGGCTCCGGGCACTCCGAAGTAGTTTTATAGGGCGGCGCGGGCTCCAGGGGGGAGCCGGGCCCGCGCCGCGATCCATCAAAGTGGCAGATGCCGCTGTATCCCGCACCTGAAGGACTTCGCCCGCCGCGCGTCGGCGGCGCGCGGACGCGTGCGTCTGCCATTCACTTGAGAGGGGTTGAAATGGTAGAAGATAGCAAGGGAAAGGCGAAGACGCCGAAGGGAGCCTGGGTGGTCATGCTCTCGGTGTTCCTGGCCGGTATCGTGATGGCCTTCGCGCAGTACAAGGTAACCGGCGTCTTGGCCTCGCCCGATCCCACCGCTCCTTCGATCGCCCGCGACCTGGCGCTCGACAACGCCACGGCGGGCTGGCTCATGAGCCTGTTCACGCTGGTGGGCATATTCCTTGCCTTCCCGGCGGTGGCCATCATCAAGAAGTGGGGCATCAAGGTGGGCGGCTTGGTGGCGCTCGTGTTCGCCGTCGTGGGCGGCATCATCGGCGTGTTCGCCGACAGCGCCACGGCCATCATCATCGCCTGCATCATCGAGGGTTTCGGCCTGGGCTTCATCGGCGTCATCGCCCCCTCGGCGATAGCCATGTGGTTCCCCATCGAGAAGCGCGGCGCCCCCATGGGCATCTGGAGCTCGTGGCAGATGTGGGGCATCTGCGCCTCGTTCTTCTTCGGCATTCCCATCACGAACGCTTTCGGCGACGCGTTCGGCTACGCGTGGAAGAACCTGTGGATCGTGGGCATCGTGCTGCTCATCATCTCCATCGTCATCTACGCCGTGTTCGTGAAGGTGCCGCCTGCGGGCGAGAACCACGCCGACCTCAACGACGAGACCGGCGGCAAGGTTAGCATCTTCGCCGCCTGCAAGTACAAGAACGCCTGGATCATGGCCCTGGCCGGCTTCGCGTTCGGCATCTCGAACTCCACGGTCATCGCCTGGATATCGCCGTTCTGGCAGGCGTCCGGCACGGCCGACGCCATCATGGCCAACAACATGACCGGCGCCATGTACCTCATCGAGTGCATCGGCTGCATCGTGTTCGGCTTCATCCTGAACGCCATCACGAAGCGGCGTCGGTTCATGGTGGTGAACTCGCTCATCTGGGCCGTGGCGTTCTTCCTCATGTTCCGCGTGTCCGGCATTCCCGGCGCGCTCATCATGCTGGTGGTGTACTCGGTCGTGGAGTCGGGCTACTGCGCGGCCATGTGGACGCTGTGTCCCCAGGCCGTGCCCGACGCCCGCGCGGGCGCCTCGATGGTGGCCATGTTCACCGTGGCGGTCGATTTGGGTATGATGCTGGGTTCCCCGCTGGGCGGCATGTTCATCGACGCGTTCTCCGGCGAGTTCGGCGCGCTGGCCTACATGGTGTGCGGCGCCCAGCTCGTGGCGACGGTCTGCTATGCCCTGGTGAAGATGTACGACGCCAAGGGCGTCGCGCAGAACATCTAGCCGCTTCCCGCGCGGCCTGTGCGGGGCTCCGTGCGCCGGGGCCCCGCAGGGGGCGGGGAGGGCAAGGGCTCTGCCCTTGCCGCCCAACCGGCAACGTTTCTCCAGGTCGCCAGCAAGGGCAGAGCCCTTGCCCTACGGGGGGCGTCGGGAACATGCGTTGTCGCGACTTTTGACGCGCAACCCCTTCCAGATCCGGGAAACGCGTTGCGCCGCCCGCCGAAAGTTCCGATTGTGCCGTGACGCTCCCGCATTGGGCCGCCTACCCCCTGAGGCGGTCCAATGCGGGAGCGTTCGCGTGGGCCCCCTCGTTTCCGCCGGCCGCCGTTTTTCCGTTTCCGCCCATGCGTTGTCGCCCGAAAGCCTCGGTTTCGAGGTGAAAACCGAGGCTTTCGGGCGACAACGCATGACGAGGCGAGTCGTCGGCAGGTGCGGGGTATACGGAGGGTGTTGTGCTCCGTCGCCCGAATACGCGATGCGACGGGGTTGGACGGGCGGTGGCGACGGGGCTCCCGCCCATCTCACCCGCCCGCCCGTTCGTCTTGGCGCCCCGGTGTTTTTTGAAGACCATGAGAAAGAGAACGGGGCGTTTGACGGGTGTGCTAGAATACACCGTTGGTATTGCTGTATTTGGAAGGGACCGTATATGTCTGGGCATTCAAAGTGGGCTACAACGAAACACCGCAAGGCGGCGCAGGACGCGAAGCGCTCCGCCTTGTTCTCCAAGCTGTCGCGCATTATCACGGTGGCGGCGAAGGAGGGCGGCGACCCGAATCCCGAGAACAACGCGTCGCTCGCGGCCGCCATCGAGAAGGCCAAGGGCTACTCCCTGCCTAAAGATAAGATCAAAACCGCCATCGACAAGGCGTTCGGCTCCGGCAAGGACGCTGCGAACTACGAGACGGTCGTGTACGAGGGCTACGGCCCGGCCGGCATCGCCGTGTACTGCGAGGCGCTGACCGACAACCGCAACCGCACCGCGGCCGACGTGCGCAGCGCGTTCTCGCATGCGGGCGGTAGCTTGGGCACGTCGGGCTCCGTGGCGTTCCAGTTCGAGCGCAAGGGCCAGATCATGGTGCCCAAGGAGGTCGAGACCGGCGACAAGAAGAATCCCGTGAAGCCGAACGGCGCCGCGGCCGACGAGGAGGAGTTCATGCTCGCCGTGGCCGAGGCCGGCGGCGACGACTACGAGGATGCCGACGACGAGTGGATCGTCTACACCGGTCCCACCGACCTCATGGCCGTGAAGAAGGCGCTCGAGGAGGCCGGCACCGAGACGAAGGGCGCCGAGCTCACCATGATCCCCACCACGCCCACCGAGGTGAGCGTGTCCGACGCGAAGAAGGTCATGCGCCTGGTGGACAAGCTGGAGGAGCTCGAGGACCTGCAGAACGTTTACCACACCATGGACATCACCGACGAGATCGCCGAGGCGCTCGACGAGTAACGCGCCGCGCGCGTTCCACAGCATCAACGAAGCCGCCGCAAGCCCCGAGCTTGCGGCGGTTTTTTGTGCATCGGGGCGCGGCGGACGACGCGGCGTGCGTCTGACGTAGAGAAGGCGCGCTTTCGGACGCGTCTTTTTCGTGGGCCTTGCGGTTTTGTGGTACTATGCAAGCGAACATTCGTTTGCGAAGAAATGAGGACGATGGCGCGCACCGAACGGACGATACTCGGCATCGACCCGGGCCTGGCGAACACGGGCTGGGGCATCGTGGCGCAGAGCGGGCCGCGCCTGTCCTGCGTGGCCTACGGTTGCATCTCCACGCCGGCCTCCGCGCCGTTGGCGCGCCGGCTGGGCAAGATCCACGAGCAGATGGCCGCCGTCATCGCGCGCTTCGAGCCCACCTGCGTGGGCATCGAGACGGTGTGGTTCGGCGTGAACACGCAGAGCGCCTTCGCCACGGGGCAGGCGCGCGGTGCCGCGCTCGTGGCGTGCGCCGAGGGCGATCTGGACGTGGGAGAATTCTCTCCCAGCCAGATCAAGCTCGCGGTGGTCGGCGCCGGCTCGGCCGACAAGGACCAGGTGCAGTACATGGTGCGCCAGCTGCTGGCGCTCGAGGCGGTGCCGAGCCCCGATCATGCGGCCGACGCGCTCGCGGCCGCCATCTGCTACACGACCCACGAGGGCTTCGCGGCCGCGGCCGCGGCGGCCGCAACGCAAGGAGGCGCGCGATGATCGCGTTTTTGAAGGGAAGGCTCGCGGGCAAGACCGCGACCGCCGCGTTCGTCGACGTGAGCGGGGTGGGCTATGCCGTGGGCATGTCGCAGGCGAGCCTGGCGAAGCTGCCGGAGGCCGGCGCTCCCGTGGAGGTGCACACGTACCTGCAGGTGCGCGAGGACGCCGTCGCGTTGTACGGCTTCCTGTCGATCGAGGAGAAGGCGCTGTTCGAGCGGCTTATCGGCGTGAGCGGCGTGGGGCCGAAGGTGGCGCTGGCGGCGCTCTCGGTGTTCACGCCGCAGGCGCTCGTGTCGGCCATCGCCGCGCAGGACGTGGCCGGCGTGTCCAAGATCCCCGGCGTGGGCAAGAAAACGGCCTCGCGCATCATCTTGGAGTTGAAGGGGTCGCTCGACCAGGGTCTTGCAGGGCTGTTCGACGACGTCGCGGCTCCGGCGGCGCAGGTCGACGAGCAGCTGCGGGGCGCACGCGAGGCGCTGCTGTCCATGGGGTTCACGTCGGCCGAGGCCGACCTGGCCCTCAAGGGTGCGCCCGAGGGCGCGGCGGAAGGCGCTCTTTTGCAGTACGCCCTCAAACGGTTGGGATCCGAGCGCTGATGCGCGCGACAACCTGTGGTACCGTGGTAGGCGACGGCGGCATGCGAGGATAGGCGGCTATGGAACGCAGCGACATAGAGATAGAGGGCTTGGGATACGTGGCCGACGGCGCGGACGCTGCGGCCGCGCGGCCGCGCGCCGTGGCCGCCGAGCTCACGGAAGACGACCTCGCGCTCGACCGCAGCCTACGTCCGAAGCGCTTGGGCGACTACCTGGGCCAGACGAAGGTGAAGGAGTCGCTCGCCATCCTCATCGAGGCGGCCCGGGCGCGCGGCGACGTGGTCGACCACATACTGTTCTCGGGCCCTCCCGGATTGGGCAAGACGACGCTCGCCACCGTGGTGGCCAACGAGCTGGGCGCGAGCATCCGCACCACGAGCGGCCCCGCCATCGAGCGCACGGGCGACCTGGCCGCCATCCTCACGAACCTCGAAGAGGGCGACGTGCTGTTCATCGACGAGATCCATCGCCTGAACCGCATGGTGGAGGAGGTGCTCTACCCCGCGCTCGAGGACTTCGCGCTCGACATCGTGGTGGGGAAGGGTCCGGCCGCGCGCTCCATCCGGCTCGACCTGCCGCACTTCACGCTCGTGGGGGCCACCACCCGCACGGGCCTGCTCACCGGGCCCCTGCGCGACCGCTTCGGCATCTCGTTCCGCCTGGCGTACTACACGCCCGAAGAGCTGGCCTCCATCGTGCGGCGCTCGGCCTCCATCTTGGGCATCGACATCGCCGAGGACGGCGCCTTGGAGATAGCGCGCCGCAGTCGCGGCACCCCGCGTTTGGCGAACCGCCTTCTCAAACGCGTGCGCGACTGGGCGCAGGTGCGCGGGGACGGCACGATCGACGAAGACGTGGCCGCGCAGGCCCTAAGCTTCTTCGAGGTCGACGCGCTCGGGCTGGATGCCGTGGACAACCGCATCCTCGAGCTTTTGACCGTGCAGTTCGGCGGCCGCCCCGTGGGGCTCACAACGCTCGCCTCGGCCCTGTCGGAAGACCCCGACTCGCTCGAGGACGTCTACGAGCCGTTCCTCATGCAGCAGGGCCTCATGGTGCGCACACCGAAGGGCCGCCAGGCAACGCCCCGGGCCTACGAGCACTTGGGCATGCAGGCCCCGTCGGCCTGAAGACGAACGCCCCGTGCGACAAGCGCACGGAAGAGACAGGAGTCGGAACATGCTGGAACAGGACTACCTCATGCGCATACTGCTGCAGTTCGCGGAGATACTGCGGCGCAGCTGGATCAGGGCTCGGGACGATCGCGATCCGAAGGCCGCGGCCGACATGCTGGAGGACGCCGTGGGCGAGGCCACCGACATAGACGGCGGCACGCTGCTGTCCCTGGCTCCGGAGTCCATGGCGTCCATCCTGCAGGTTTCGGGCACCGACCCGCGCGTCATCGAGTACGTGGCGCGCAGCCTTATGCTGGTGTCGCTGTACCTGCGCGAGGCGGGCGAGGACTCCCTCGCCGACCTGCGCCTCGCACAGGCGCGCTCGCTGGGCGACGCCTACGGGCTCGACCTTCCCGACGACCCCGCCGACATGCCCGGGCTGTTGGACGAGTTCGAGGGCGCCGAGGAGGCCATCATCGACATCGCCTCAGCAGACGGGCCCGCCGGACCCGGCTCTGTCGCAGCCGACGACGATCCGGGCTTCGGGCGGGATGCCGACGCGCGGCGCTGACCGCTCCCTGAAACGTTCGCCGCGCGCTTCACCCTTCGGGCGATGTGCGTTACTATGCTTCCGGGAGATGATTTCGGGGAGGGAATCCATTTGTCCGTCAGCAAGGCGAAAACGCTGCTGCAATCGCTGCGGTGGTACCACTTGGGCTTCGCGTTCGTGTGGGCCATCACGTTTGCCGGCCTGTCATCGGGAGACCGGGCATTCGCGGGCCAGCGCCTGTTCGGCCTGAGCGACCAGACCTGCGCCCTTGCGGCCATCGCCGTCGCCGTGCTCTACGAACGCCGTCGTTCGCCGTTCCCTCCGCGGTTCGCCGTAGGCATGGGCGTGCTGCTGGCGGCCGGATCCTGCGCCTACTACCTGACGGTCGGCGGCGTGCTCGACGTTTCGACGGGCTCTCTCGCCGCCGGCGTCCTCGTCGGCTTGGCCTTGGGCTTCTCCTACGTGCTGTGGCAGCAGTTCTTCGCGTCGGAGGGCGCGTCGCGCACGGCCATCTACATCCCGCTGTCGGCGCTTCTGTCCGTCGCGCTCAGCCTGCTGGTGTCGCTGCTGCCCGATCCGGCGCGCGCGGCGTGCGCCGTCGTCGTCTTGCCCGTCGCCGCCGCCATCTCGCTGCGCCGGTGCCTGCGCGAGATCGTGCCCGCCGACCCCATGCCCCGCATGACGGCGAAGCTCGCCGGAGGCACGGTGCGGGCACTGTGGAAGCCGGTGTTCTGCACGTGCGCCATCGGGTTTATCTGGAAGCTTGTCTCGCATCTGTTCGCCATTCCGGGCGGTGCGTCGTCCGCGCCGGCGCTGGCGGGCATGGCCATGGCGGTGGCCGTGGTGGTGCTCATAGAGCTGTTCTCGGAGACGGGCTTCGCGGTGCTGCGCGTCTACCAGACACTGTTCCCGCTCATCACCGGCGTTTTCCTGCTGCCGACGCTGCTGGGCTTGGAGTTCGCCCCGCTCGCGGCGGGCATGCTCCTGTTCGGCTTCGAGATCGTGAACCTGCTGCTCATCGTGACATGCGCCGTGTACGCAAGCGAGCGCCCCCTGCCCTCGACCCAGGTGTACGCCCTGTGCGTGGGCCCCACGCTCGCGGCCATGCTGGTCGGCGACGTCGTGGGCACGGGGCTGAGCCCGCTCGCGACGTACGACTTCGCCATGGCGGTGAACATCCTGTTCGTGTGCGTGTACGCGCTGTCGCTCGTGCTGTTCTTGGTGGCGTTCACCCGCAAGGGCGGACGGGGCCGCGAGCGCGCGGCGGAGGCGGCGCACGACGTGGCCGTGGTGGGCGCCCGGCACGACGCGCCGAGCGTCGCGCCAAGCGAGCCGCCGCTCGGCGCGGAGTCGACGGTCCAGAGCGCGGACGCGGAGGCCTGCGTCGAGCCCGGCCCCTCGGCAACGGGGGAGCCAGCCGCCCCTTCGCAGGGGGCCGCCGACATCGCGGCGCTGCTCGACCGGCGCATGGACGCGCTCGGGCTGGCCGAGCCCTTCAGCCCCCGCGAGCGCGAAGTGGTGGGCCTCGTGCTGCGCGGCAACAACGTGCCCGCCATCGCGCGCAAGCTCTACATTTCCGAGAACACGGCGCGCGACCACATGAAGAGCATCTACCGCAAGGCGGACATCCACTCCCGCCAGGAACTCATCGACCTGTTCGACTGACGGCTCTCCGGCATCGCGGCGCACCCCGCAAAGCGGGTGATTCCCTTTTAAAATGTTCGCTTCACCAGGCTAAACGACAAAACTACATGAATTGCGGGATACCGCGCGACCCTCGATGCGCGGTAAGCTGCGTGCAATGCGGGACCGAACCGCAAGCAAGTAACAGCGAACCAAGGAGGGAACCATGGGAGAATCGACAAGGGGAATCTCGCGCCGCAACCTGCTCAAGGGAGCCGCCATCAGCGCTGCCAGCGTGGCCGCGCTTGGCATGATCGGCTGCGGTCCGAAGGAGGCCGGCTCGGCCGACGCCAAGGCGGGCGGCACCGGCGACGCGACCGGCAAGCACACGTGGGAGGTTAAGCCCGACCCCATCCCGGCCGACAAGATCAAGGAAACGGTGGACACCGAGGTGCTCGTCATCGGCGGCGGCTACTCGGGCACGTGCTGCGCGCTCAACGCGGCCGAGAACGGCGCGAAGGTCGTACTGGTGGAGAAGGACGCCATGCTCAACGGCCACGGCGTGGGCGGCACGGGCGCCATCGCCTCGCGCGAGCTGGACAAGCTGGGCATCAGCTTCGACAAGGCCGTGGAGATGGAGCGCTGGGTTTCCACGTGCGGCAACCGCTGCCGCGAGTCGCTCGTGGCCAAGTGGTTCCGCGAATCCGAGCGCTGCATGAACTGGTTTTTGGACCTGGCCGAGAAGAACGGCGCCAAGTGCATGGTCACGGTGGGTTCGCGCTCGGTGGTGCACCCCGAGATCGACTGCTACCACATGATATCCGGCGGTGAGATATTCGAGCAGCACACCATGGCCGACTTCGTGGAGTACCTGTTCGAGAGCGAGGCCAAGGCCAACGGCGCCGAGTTCGTGTACGAGATGCCGGCCGTGCAGCTCGTGCAGGACGACTCCGGCAAGGTCACGGGCGCTATCTGCCAGAACAAGGACGGCGACTACGTGCAGTACAACGCCCCCAAGGGCGTGGTGCTGGCCACGGGCGACGTGAGCTACAACGACGAGTACCTTGACGAGTTCGCCCCCATCGCGAAGAAGGTCATGACGCGTCTGTGCTCCGACCAGGGCAACGTGGGCGACGGCCACAACATGGCCGCGTGGGCTGGCGGCGCGTTCCAGGACGGCCCGTGGCCCACGATGATGCACCCGCAGGCGGCCGCCACGTTCCACGGCCCCTTCATGTTCGTGAACCCCGACGGCAAGCGCTTCATGAACGAGGCCACGTGGGTGCAGGGCAAGTGCGTGGGCGTCATGGTGAACGGCGGCTCCGACCACGCGTGGTCGGTGTTCGACGCCAACTGGCAGACCGACCTGCTGGACAGCCTGCAGTACGGCGGCGGCATGTTCTGGGACAGCTTCCGCCCCTATGGCACCGACTACCAGGTGGCCGTGGACTCGCACACGAAGACCGTGGAAAGCGGCCTGGAGAAGGTTCCCGACTACTACAAGCGCGCCGACACGCTGGAGGAGCTGGCCGGCATGCTCGACGTGGACAAGGACGAGTTCCTCGCGTCGGTCGAGCGCTACAACAAGATGTGCGAGCAGGGCGAGGACACGGACTTCTACAAGGAGAGCCACTTCCTCTATCCCATCAAGCAGGGCCCCTTCACGGCCTGCATGGTGGCGCCGGGCCTGTTGGGCGTGTGCGGCGGCATCCACATCTCCGACAACTTCGAGGTGCTGGACGCCGAGGACAAGCCGGTCGAGGGCCTGTACGCCATCGGCAACTGCGCCGGCGACATCTACGCCTACGACTATCCCATCAACGTGCAGGGCAACAGCCACGGCCGCTGCCTCATCGAGGGCAAGTGCCTGGGCGAGCAGCTGGCGGGCGTGTACCAGGAGATCTAAGCTCTTGAGGCCCTAACCGTACCCTCCCTTCCGCCCGGAGGGGCTCGCGGCAACCGTTCGCGGGCTCCTCCGGGCGCGGTGGCGAAAGAAGGACGCATGAACGACCGGACACTCGACACGCAACAGAACGCCGACGCCGAGAAGGCGTTCTCCCTGCTGCAGGACCTCTACGACAAGCTTCCCGCCATGCAAAAGCGAGGGGAGGCGCTGGCCCGCGCGCGGCAAGCGCAGACGATCGTGCGGCTCGAAGGCGAGCTGCGCACGGCGCGGGTCCTGCTCGACGAGGCGGAGGCGCGCGAGCGTGCGGCTCGCGAGGCGTTCGCGCTGGCGCAGCGCGACGGCGACGACGCGCTCGTCGACGAGCGGCGCCGCGCCGCGTTGCACGCCGGGGCGCTCAAGGGCTTCCGCGTCGGTCCCGCGAAGAACGCCGAGGCGGCCCTGGCGCAGGCGCTCGAGGAGGGCTCGTTCGCCGACGCGTCCGAGGCGCGCGCCGCCCTCATGGACGACGAGGCGCTGTCGGCTTTGGAGGAAGAAGTGGAGGCGTACCGCCGCGCCTACGCGCAGGCGCTCGAACGGTGCCAGCAGTTCGCGGGCGCCGACGACGTTGACGGTTTCGACGCCCGGTGACCACGCCAGCGGCCTTGACGTCCGGTGGCCGCGCCGGCGGTCTTCGACGTCCGACGGTCGCCGTAACGCGCGTTTCGGGCAGCGACCCCGCAAAGGCCTGTAGCGAAAACTCTCGCCAATCGAATGATCGTGCGGGATCCGCCGTTCAACCAGAGTTGGCACGGACTCGTCCGGAACCGTGCGACGCCAGGTCGCCGTCGGTCGCTACCCAAAGATCGCTGCTCGTCGACGGAGGCTTGATGCGGTGGACTGCTCCCGAAACGCACGAAAATCACCGCTGTGAAGCGGATCGGCGGCCCGGGGGCGCCCTCGAAGGGCTCTCGCACGCCTCCGTCTCGCATGTCGCGAACGTTTCCCCAGCTCGCGAAACGCGCGCGTGCCCGTTGTTTGGAGGATAGGCTTCACAGCGGTGATTTTCGTGCGTTCCGGGAGCTCGTTTCCGCACCAAACCGCCTTGGCGCGTTCGCGCCCCTCTCCGGCGGTTCGTCCATCGGCACAGTCGGAAAAGGACCGTGCGGTTTTCGGCTTAACGGCCGAATGCGAGAAACGAGGATGGGATCAAAGAGCTGCGCGATGAGCGCGGCCTGCCCCAGCACGCCTTCGCCGAGGATTCAAGCTTGGATCGCAACTGCTCGGGCCACTCGTTTTGTTAGATGATGGTGACTATATGGTGATCGGCGGATTGCGACGCCGTTCGATTTCATTGCGTTAGAGTAATCGCCTCGTAATCCCATTTCGGGTCGCCTTCGGAACCTAGAAGGAATCTAGCAATGAAAAAGAATATGCAGCAATGGCTTGTCCGACCTCAAAGCAAGCTCGGACCGGTGGGGCTCGTCGTCCTTTTGGTCACCGCGAGCTTGGTGACGCCCCTCTCCCTCGACATGTACACTCCCGCTGTGCCCCACATGACGGAGCATTTCAGCGCCACCGCCGGTGCCGTGAACCTCACGCTCGTAGGCTACTTCTTGTTCTTCGCCGTGGGCCTGCTGGTGTTCGGTCCCCTGAGCGACCGCTACGGCCGCCGTCCCGTGCTGTTGGCCGGCGTGGTGGTGTACACGTCCGCCAGCGGGCTGTGCGCGCTCGCGCTCAACATCGAGATGCTCATCGCGTTTCGCATCGTGCAGGCTTTGGGCGCGGGCGCCGCGAGCGCCGTTTCAACCGCCGTGGTGAAAGACGCTTTCAAAGCCGAGAAGCGCGAGGCCATCCTGTCCGTCGTGCAGGTTATGTTCGTGGTGGGCCCGGTGCTGTCCCCGGTGCTGGGCGCGCTCATCCTGCAGGTATTCGACTGGCGCATGACGTTTTGCGCCCTGGGCGCCGTGGGCGTGTTCTGCTGCGCGCTCGCGGTGCTGTTCGACGAGACGCTCCCGCAAGAGGAGCGCTACCGCGGCACCGTGCTCGGCAGTGTCGGCCAGCTGGGCGCCGTGGCGCGCAACAAGGGCTTCTCCTCGTTCCTCGCCATCGTGGGGCTGTACAACCTGCCGTTCATGGCCTACATCGCCGTGGGCTCCTACGTGTACATATCGTTCTTCGGGTTGAGCGAGCTCGAGTACAGCGCGTTCTTCGCCGTGGCCGCACTGCTGACCGCCGCCGGCCCCTTCATCTGGCTCAAGGCGTCCAAACACGTGAGCGCGCGCCGCTTCACCGGCATCCTTCTGGCCGTTGCGCTGCTTTCGGGCGTGGCCATGCTTGCGGTGGGCGAGCTTTCGCCCGTGCTGTTCTGCGCCACGTTCCTTGTGTTCGCCCTCACGGAAGCCTGCGTGCGCCCCTACAGCACGAACATCCTGCTGTCCCAGCAGGAAGGGGACACCGGCGCGGCGTCGTCGCTCATCAACTTCACCCATACCGCCATCGGCAGTGCGGGTATGCTGCTCGCGGTGCTGCCGTGGCCGAGCTACGTGTTCGGCATCGGCGCGCTCATCGTGGCGTCCATGGCGGCGGCGGGCGTCGGCTGGGCGGCCTTGCTGAAGTCGGGCGTGCCGCTCAAAGGCATCAAGGGCGGTTCGGCGGCGCGGCCGCACGCGCAAGCTTCCGCAGGTTCCGAGCCCCAGCGCTCGGCCCGCTAGGCATCGCGCCATCCGGTGCGAGGTTCGAATTCGCCCAACCTAACGAAACGGTAAAAAATCGGCTAAACCGCGAATCCCGACCCTTTTCGTCTTTGGATAGCGTATAGTGGTCTTGTGCTCTCGAGGTGAGGGCGAGTGCTGCCGCCATGCAGCATGCAGTGTTGCCTCCTTGAAGGGTCAAGGAGAGGAAAGAGGATTTAAAATGGCAGAAGGTACCGTGAAGTGGTTCAACCCCGAAAAAGGCTATGGTTTCATCTCTCAGAACGATGGCGAAGATCTCTTCGTCCACTTCTCTGAGATCAAGATGGACGGCTTCAAGACCCTCGACGAAGGCCAGGCAGTCCAGTTCGACGTGACGACTGGTCAGAATGGCAAGCTCCAGGCTAGCAACGTGACGAAGGCGTAAGCGCAATTCACAACGAACATGCCGAAATGGCCCCGCAGTGCGGGGCCATTTTTTTTGTGCGGACCACGGTCTCCCGGAAAATGTGGGGGCTATAGGACAAGCTCGGACCATGGTCTCTCGGAGAATGCGAGCCGGTGTCTCTCGGAAATGCGAGGCGTTGGGTTGAGCGGCGCCGTCCGAGAGGCTACGATAGCATCCGAGGCGAATCGATAGAGGAGGGCGTGCTATGGACGATGCGATGACCGTTCCCTGCGCGACGTTCGTAGGGGCCGTGAGGCACCATGCGCACTTTTTGGAGAGCGAGGCCGCCCGCGCGCGCTTGCTCGGCTTTCGAGACGACGTTCGCTCGAACGGCGTGCGCGCGTTCGTCGATCGCGAGTACCCGCCCGGCAGCGGCAAGGCCATGATCGTGAACGAGGTGGCGGACAGGTTCTGCCTCGTCGACGGCAACGCGCATCTCGTGGCGCTCGTCATGTTCGATGCCGACCTCACGCTCGCCAGGCTTGTCGAGGAGGCGGGTCGTGCCGACTTCGTGCGGTTGTGGCGCGACGGCTGGGAACGGGGTTCCGGGCAAGAGGCCGCCTACGAGACCTTCATCCCCATCGACGCCGACACCTCGAACGTGCCCGGCGCGCGCGAAGGCGTCGACGGGTTCAAACGCCCGCCCCAGCCCACGAAGATCATCCCTTCGACCATCGCGTTCGACAGCCCGCTGTTCGCGGAGGCCGACCGAGGTCGCGCGCTCGGCGAGACGGCGCGGCTGCTGCTGGAGCAGGTGGACTCGTAGGGGGCGTCCGCGCCCCGCTGCCGCGCATCCGGGCAGGGTAGGGGACCTTTCCGGCGCCGGGATGGCAATGCGGGCGCTCCCGTCTGCTATAATCGAGCGTTGGCGGAACCGGGGAAAGCGGGTGCGGATGGCGCTGGGCGCGATCAGCTACATCAACGTCGAGCTCGAGGCGTTCGGCGGCGTGCTGTCGCTCGTGTTGGCCGTGTGCCTGCTCGTGATGCGCCAGCGAGGCGGCCGGTTGCACTTGCTGTTGTTGGCGGCGTTTCTGTGCGGTGCCGGCTCGCAGCTCTTCGACGCCGCAGCCTGGTTCGTCGAGGGCGATTCCGACCCTTTCGCGGGAGCGGTCATGCGAGCGGCGGTGCTCGCCGCGTTCCTGCTCGATTACGCGCAGCTTGCCGTGCTCGCCCAGTACGTCGCTTCGTATCTGGCGGAGCGCGATCGGCGCGTGCCGCCGTTTCTAGTGTGGGTCGGCTGGGGAGCCGCGGCCGTCATGGCGGCTCTGGTGGCGTTCAACGCGTTCGTTCCCGTCTTCTACTCGTTCGACGCGAACAACGTCTACCTCGAGACCGATCTGTGGGCCGTGCTTTCCGAGGGCGTCATGGTGGCGTTCTTGACGGTGGGCATGATCTGCGTCGTGCGCAGCCGCCAGAGCTTGGAGCCCTATGCGCTCGGCGTGCTGGTCACCAGCTTGGGCGTCATCCTGGTCGCCTACGCGGCGCAGCTGTTCGCGAGCGGCATCATGCTAACCTACTTGGCGGTCACGCTCGCCACGGTGCTGTTGTACCTGGGCGTGCAGATGGAGCAGGCGCACGCGTTCCAAGAGCAGCGGCTGGCGCTCGAGCGCAGCCGCACCGACCTCATGATCAGCCAGATTCAGCCCCACTTCCTGTACAATGTGCTCACCGTCATCCACGACCTCGTGGATGTGGACGCGCGCGAAGCGCAGAGGGCCATTCGCGAGTTCTCCGCGTACCTGCGGGCGAACATGGACGCGCTTTCGCAGGCCGAGCCCGTTCCCTTCGCGCAGGAGCTCGAACACGTGCGCACGTACGTGGCGTTGGAGCGGCGCCGCTTCGGCGACCGTCTGCGTTGGGGCGAGGACGTGCGCACGACGGCGTTCTCGATGCCGGCGCTCACGGTGCAGCCGCTTGTGGAGAACGCGGTGCGCCACGGCGTGACAAAGCGCAGGGAGGGCGGCACGGTGCGCCTCTCGACGTGCGAGGTGCCCGGCGGCTTCGCGGTGAGCGTGGCCGACGACGGGGTGGGTTTCGACGCGAGCGCGCCGTGCGAAGACGACGAACGATCGCACGTGGGCCTGACGAGCGTGCGCGACCGCCTGAACCGCATGTGCGGAGGCGCGCTTGAGGTGCGAAGCGCGCCCGGCGAGGGCGCGACGGTGACGGTGTTCGTGCCGAGGGAAAGGCCAAAGACGTTGGAAAGCGAAGGGGACGGGTTATGAGGATACTCGCGGTCGACGACGAGCGGCCTGCGCTGCACGCCCTCGAGAAGGCCGTTCGCGAAGCGGCTCCGTCGGCGGAAGTGGTGTGCTGCCTCGATCCCGACGAGGCGCTCGAAGCCGCGCGGACGGAGCCCTTCGACGCGGCGTTCCTCGATGTGGAAACCGGTTCGATCGGCGGCATCGAGCTCGCGCGTCGCCTGAAGGACGTGGATGCGCGCACGGGCATCGTGTTCGCCACCGCCTACTCGCAGTACGCGGTGGAGGCGTTCTCCTTGCACGCGTCTGGTTACGTGCTGAAGCCCGTGTCGTCGGAAGATGTGGCCTGCGAGCTGGAGAACCTGCGCGCCGCGCCGCAGCCGCCCGCCTGCTCGCGCGTGGCCGTCAAGACGTTCGGCAACTTCGAGGTGCTCTGCGACGGGCGCCCGGTGACATTCTCGCGCAGCAAGGCCAAAGAGCTCATGGCCTACCTCGTGCACAAGCGCGGCAGCAGCTGCGCCGAGCGCGAGCTGGCGTCGGTGCTGTTCGAGGACCGCCCATACACGCTGTCCGTGCAGCGCCAGATGCAGACGATCATCGCTGCCATGATGAAGGCCCTGCGGGCCGTGGGCGCCGAGCACGTGGTGGTGAAGAACTACAACAGCCTGTCCGTGGACGTGGACGCCATCGACTGCGACTACTACCGCTTCCTCGCGGGCGACGCCTCGGCGGTGAACGCCTACACGGGCGAGTACCTGGCGAACTACAGCTGGGCCGAGTTCGTGGTGGGCTATCTTGATCGGAAGGCGCGCTAGCAAGGCGCAGGCGCCGTCCGCTCGCTCGCTTCGTCCAGAAATTGGTTGTGCGGACTCCGCTACTACGAAATTACTGCGAATTTTTTTTCGGAGTAATTTCGTAGTATTGCCGAGGGTCGCGAGCGCTGTTTCCCTGCCAGGTCAACAGACTCCTTGCTGCAAGCCCCTTCAAGACGGTAGAGGCAGTTCTAGTTGTAATACCCCTCTTGGACGCTAGCTCCTTTGTCGTCACGCGCCCTTGCTCCGCAGCAATGCGCATTGCTGCGATTTCGTTTTGCGACAGCGTTGCCAAAGTTGTGATATCCAGCGGAACCTGAACGCCATGCTGCAGAGCCGAACCCTCGGCGTCGGACGCGCATTCTCCGCGCATGAAGGAGCTGCGCAGCCGCGGTATGCGCTCATCCAGATTGTTCCGCAAAGTGAGCTTGAGGTAGTAGTCGTCCTGGTTGATGTACTCGGGCTCGGGAAGTCCCGCATTGCCCATCTCCTGGTATATCTTGTCCACTCCCTCGTTGAGCTCGCGCACCCAATCGAACGCCGTGAACACCCGAGCGATGATGGGATTGCGCGAGAAGCGCCTGTGCCGAATGTTTTCCAGCGTCACCATGCCCGGGAGCCTGCCCGGACTCTGGATGAGCATGCGGTCGTCGAAGATGTAGACGCGGATGTACTCGCCGTAGATGCTGTAGTCGCGATGCGTGACCGCGTTCACCAAGCCCTCGAACCAAGGGTACTCCGGGTACTCGGGAACGGTTTTGAACTCCATGATGCCGGGCACTTGGAACTGGTACTCCCTTAGCTGGGACGCGATGAAGCCGCGTGCTTCGGGTATCGCCTTCACGAGCGGTCCCTCGAACGTCCTGTCTTTGACGATGCGCAAGTTGGAGCCGGCACCCATTTCCGTTCCGTCTATCTTGAGCACCCTGAACCTTGATTGGGGAAGGACGAATCCCGCGTTCTCCCCGAATAGCATCATGCCGGCGTTCGTGAGATGCCCGTCCTTGAGCACGCCCAGGCTGCGGAGCAGCTTCTCGTCGTCCACGCTCGCGCCGAGCGCCCGCCTGTACATATCCAGGGCCTCGCGGTCCACGTCCTCGATGCTCGTGTCGAGCAGAACCTCGCTCTCGAAGAAGTACTCGCCTTTGTCGTACTCGAGGGAGCGTATCTGCTCGTAGTCGAGCCACACGCTCTTGTCTCCTTGGCGAAGCGCCACCTTGCCGTCCTTGCGCCTGCGCACCACCTGGTTTTCCGAGCAGGGCACGTCCATGACGAGCACTTGGTCATCCTCGCCCTTGTCGTTGACGGTCTCGAGCCGCTCCGCTTCCACCCTCGGAGAAGGCGAGAGTGCGGTCACGTGCGCCTGCTCGAAGGCCTCGATGCTGTGCGCCCCGTCCCGCTTGAAGCCCGTCACGGTCCCGTCGTCCTCGATGCCCACGACGAGCTTGCCGCCGGCCGCGTTGGCGAAAGCCATCAGGTGCTTGGCTATCTCGTCGGTGTCCTTGCGAGCGCTCTTGCGGTCGAAGTAGTGTCCCTCGGGGTCGTGCGTGAACGCCTCTACGTTGTTTTCCGCGTACGGATGGTCCATCGATGCTCCGTTCGGTCTTACTGCCATTCTGCCAGCAACCCTTCGTTTGTTCTAGCTTGAGGGTCGACCGACCGTTGCTTACTAGCAGGTTCTAGAACATATGAGAGGTGGGGCTTCATACGCTGATCGATTTGCGAAAACATGTTCTTTCGAGCGTCGCGCCCCATGCTAGACGATGAGCATGGCGTCGCCGAACGAGAGCAGACGGTAGCGCTCGTCGATGGCGTGTCGGTAGGCGGCCATGATGTGCTCGCGCGACGAGAACGCGCTCACCAGCATCATGAGCGTGGAGCGCGGCACGTGGAAGTTCGTGACGAGCGCGTCCACCACGTGGAACTCCGACCCCGGCAGCAGGTAGAGCGACGTGGCCTCGCGCTCGCGCGGCGTGACGGCTCCGGCCTCGGCGTCCCAGGCGCTCTCCAGACTGCGCACGCTCGTGGTGCCCACGGCCACCACGCGGCCGCCGCGCTCGCGCGTCTCCGCTATCGCGGCCGCCGTGCGCTCGGGCACCGTGTAGAGCTCGGTGTGGATGGCGTGCTGCGCGGGATCGTCCTCGTCCACGATGCGGAACGTGTCCAGGCCCACTTCCAGCTCGACGGTTTCCCAGCGCACGCCTTGCTCGCGCAGGCGCTCGATGAGCTGGGGCGTGAAGTGCAGGCCGGCCGTGGGCGCGGCGGCCGAGCTCTCGCGGCGGGAGTACACCGTCTGGTACAGCTCCTCGTCGCCGGCGTAGTCTTTGATGTAGGGCGGAAGCGGCGTGTGGCCTACGGCGTGCAGCGCCTCGTCGAGCGAGGGCAGGGGCGTGGTGAGGCGCGCCAGGCGCTCGCCTTTCTGGGCATCTTCCAGCCAGTCCACGATCTCGGCCGACAGCGCCACGTTGCCCGCGGCGTCCGTGAAGTCCACCACGGCGCCGGTACCGGGCTTGAGGCGCTTGCCGGGGCGCACGAGCACTTCCCACAGCGCGCTGCGGTTCTCGGTGGGCGTGCCGTGCTGGCGCAGCAGGAACACCTCGGCGGCTCCGCCCGTGCCGCGCTTCGCGCCCAGCAGGCGCGCGGGCATGACGCGCGTCTCGTTCGCCACCAGCAGATCGCCCGGGCGCAGGTAGTCGGCGATGTCGCGGAAGATGCGGTCCTCTAGCGCGCCGGTTGTGCGGTCCATGACCAAGAGGCGGCAGCCGTCGCGCTCGGCGGCGGGCTCCTGGGCGATGAGCTCGGGGGGAAGGGCGTAGTCGAAGTCGGAGGTTTTCATGCGTGTGCGTCCTTTGTGCGGTTCGTATCGCGGGTTGTCGAGCCACCTATTATAGGCGTTCGCGTAAGCCGGCGGAACCGGCGCTTATCCGTCCCATTCCATCTCGTACCAGCATTCCAACGAAAGCCCCGGCACGCGCTTGAACTCGTCCACGTTGTTCGTGACGAGCACCGCGTTGTTGGCCACGGCGGTGGCGGCGATGATGAGGTCGTTCGGCCCGATCTTCTTGCCGGCCTTTTCAAGCTCTCCGCGTATGCGCGCGTAGGCGTGCGCGCATTTCGAATCGAACGGCACCACTTCGAACGGCAGCGTGAATTCATCGACGAGCCAACGGGTTTTTTCCGGCCGCTTGCTTTTTTCGATGCCGAGTCTTAGCTCGCCTTCCACGATAGCGGGGATTTTGAAGAGCTTCGGACTGCTGTTGCGCATCATGTCGTAAGCGTAGGGGAGTTCTCCGCGCATGAAATCGATGCAGATATTGGAGTCGAGAAGATACACGGCCTTCACCTACAGCCATTTCCGAGGCGCGTCGAGTTCCCAGGGAATCTCCGGCGGTTCGACGAAGGTGTCGTCGTCGCAGGCCCCGTACAAGTTGAAAAACCCCTGCGGCCACAGGTTGCTCTCCGCATGGTCGCGCAGCACGCCCGCCACGAACTTCGAGAGCGTTTTGTCCTCGCGCGCGGCGTTGGCGCGCAGGCTCTCCATCGTAGGATCGTCCAAGTACAAAGAAAGCTGCGGCATGGCGCCTCCCTCGTTCGTTGAATAACATACTTGCAAGTATACTTGCAATCTAAGGGTTTTGCAAGCTTCTCAGCCTAAACTGCCGATGGCGAACGCGTGGTAAAACGTTGCGGTCCGTCGTTCCAAACGGCATGCCTCAGCCTTATCGGAATCGGCTCGAGCGTTCAACGAGGCGGTGACCCCGCTGCGGTGCATTTTTGACAGATTCCCCCCATCCCCGCGAACCTCTTGGCGCATGTGGCCTGCTCCCAAAACGTGCGACCTGGGAAAATATCCGGCTCGGACGGATGACGTACGCCCGTTGGGGCGCTTTGGTTCCAAGCTTGTGGGGGCGTCGGTGATTTTTGTGCCAAAAGCCGGGGCGGGGCGCCTGATTGGGGCGGTTCGCCTTATCGGTCGCGTTGCTGTTCTCGCAGGGCCTTGAGCGCAGCATGCTTGCGGGCCTGCTTCTCGGCGTAGGCCGCTCGCTCGGCCTTCTTCGCGGTGCGGGCGGCTTCCTCGGCGGCATGCTCTTCGGCGTGCGCGGCGGCCTCGGCTTCGCGGGCGGCGGCGCGCTGGCGCTTGCGTTCGGCGCGCTCGGCGGCGGCCTCGGCTTCGGAGAAGCGGCAGCCGCAGAAGTTCTGGCGGTACATGCCCGCCTCGCGGCTTCTGCGTGTGGCCTCGTCGTAGAAGGGGCGGTAATCCTCGAACAGGGCGTTCACGCCCGCTTGCGCGGCGGCGCGCTCCAGCTCTTCGCGGATGACGTCGGTGAACTGGTAGGGGCTCACCGACAGCGTGGTGCCCACGGCGTCGAAGCCCTGTTCGGCCGCAAGGCGCGCGGCCTCCTCGAAGCGCAGGCGGTAGCAGGCGCGGCAGCGGGGCTCGCGCAAGGACGCTTCCATCGCGCAGCGCAGCACGTCGCCGCCCGCGGCGGCGAGCGCGGCCTCGCCCACGCGACCGGCTGCGGCCTCCCAGGCTTCGGGCTCCCAGGCGCCCTCGATCACAGGGATGCGCTCGCCCGCGGCCCAGGCGCACAGCGTGTCTCGGCGGCGGACGTACTCGGCCGCCGGTGCGATGTTCGAGTTCAGATAAGCTATCGTCAGATCGTGGCCCGCCGCGCGCAGGATGCGCGTCGGCTCGAGCGAGCACGGTCCGCAACAGGCGTGAAGTAACAATTTCATCGGGTTCGCACGCTCCTTCGTCGCGTCGTTTATACTACCACGTTGAGAGACGGGCATCTTCGACCGAAGGAAACAACGCAATGGACGAACGCAACGAGGCATCCTCCGCCCCTGCCGACGCGGAGGATATGCTGGACACGTGGAACGCATGGGCGACTTCGAACGCTCCCACGTCGGCTGACGAAGGCGGCGCCCGCGCCTACCGCGCCGTGTTCTTCGATTTGGACGGCACGCTGCTGCCTATGGAGATAGAGGAGTTCCTAGGCACGTACTTCAAGGCTATCGGGCGCTACGTGGCGGAGCAGGGGCTCGACGCGCAGGCGTTCTCGGCCGGCTTCAAGGCGGGCATCGGGGCCATGGCGTCCCACGACGACGGCCGCACGAACGCCGAGGCGTACTGGGAGGCGTTCTTCCAGCACGTCGAAGGCGGCGAGGAGGCGTGGACGCCGCTGCTGAACGAGTTCTACGAGCACGATTTCGGCGCCATCGGCAAGGAGGTGGAGGCGAACCCCGCCTGCGCACGCGCCATCGGGACGCTGGCTGCGAAGGGCTATCCGCTCGTGCTGGCCACCATGCCCATGTTCCCGCATCGCGCGGTGGAGTGGCGTTTGAGCTGGGCCGGCGTCGATCCGGCGCGGTTCTCTCGCCTGACCTCGTTCGAGAACTCCACCTCGGTGAAGCCGAAGCTGGCCTACTACGCCGAGAATCTGGCCGCCTGCGGTCTGCGCGGTGCCGACGTGCTCATGGTGGGCAACAACACCGTGGAGGACCTGGCGGCCTGCGGCCTGGGCGTCGACGCGTTCCTCGTCACGGACCACCTGCTGGATCCGACGGAGGGCTTCGACCTGGCGTCCGTGAAGCACGGTTCCATGGAAGAGTTCGCCGCTTGGGTGGAAACGCTGCCCCCCTGCGCGAGCCCGGCGGCCGGCATCGATGCGGGCACCGTGTCCGCCGAGGCGCGCGAGGCGGTTCTGGCGGCCGACGCCGCCGACGGCCTCGACGCGGACGAGGCCTCCCGCATCGCCGCGCGTGCCGCGCTGGGCGACGACGCCGGCGAAGCGAGGGGCTGACGTGGCCCTGTTCGATTGCGTCTGCGACGCGCGCAGCGGGCATGCCCGCGCGCTCACCTACGAGACGGCGCACGGTTCCTTCCACACCCCCATGTTCATGCCGGTGGGCACGAGCGCCACGGTGAAGGGCGTCACCACGGGCCAGCTGCGCGATCTGAACAGCCAGGTGGTGCTGGCGAACACGTACCACCTGTCGCTGCGCCCCGGTGCCGACGTGGTGGCCGAGGCCGGCGGCGTGCACCGCTTCATGAACTACGACGGCCCCATGCTCACCGACTCGGGCGGCTTCCAGGTGTTCAGCCTGGCCGACACGCTGAAGCTCGATGACGAGGGCCTCACGTTCCGCTCCATCTATGACGGCACGAAGGTGCGCTGGACGCCCGAGAGCAACATGGCCATCCAGGAGCAGCTAGGCGCCGACATCGCCATGCAGCTGGACCAGTGCACGCCGTACCCGGCCGAGCGCGCCTTCGTGGCGAAGGCCGTCGACCTGTCGGCCAACTGGGCGCGCCGCTGCCTGGCCGCGCACAAGCGCCCCGATCAGACGCTCTTCGGCATCGTGCAAGGCGGCATGGAGCTGGACCTGCGCCTGGAGAGCGTGCGCCGGCTGCGCGAGGTGGAGGACGAGAGCCTGGCCGCGGGCGGGAGGCGCTTCGGCGGCTTCGGCATCGGCGGCTACTCGGTGGGCGAGGAGCACGACGTGATGTTCGAGACGCTGGGCCAGGTGGCCCGCGCGCTGCCGGAGGACCGCCCGCGCTACCTCATGGGCGTGGGCAACCCCACCACGCTCGTGCGCGCGGTGCGCGAGGGCGTGGACATGTTCGACTGCGTGCTGCCCACCCGCACGGCCCGCATGGGCACGGCGTTCAGCTCCACCGGTCGCATGAACATGCGCAACGCGAAGTTCACGCGCGACTTCGGCCCGCTCGACCCCGCGTGCACGTGCCCGACGTGCCAGAACCACAGCCGCGCCTACATCCGCCACCTGGTGAAGCAGAACGAGATGCTGGGCGGCATCCTGCTGTCCATCCACAACCTGCACTACCTCATCGACCTCATGCGCCGCGCGCGCGAGGCCGTGCTGGCCGGCGCCTACGAGGAGTTCTATCAGGAATGGATGGCGAGCCCGGCCGCGCAGGACTACTAGGCGTCCCGCAAGGACGGCTCGTCCGATGGATGCCGGTAGGTAGATGCGACTTGAAATGTTCGCAGTCAAGTATAATTTGATGACAAATGGTGTTCGCTGGTCGGGATTTGTGGCACAATAGGACAGTTGACGTGTCGCGGGGCATGCTGCGCACGCGCAAGACACTGAATCGAACGAGGAGAACCTCCATGGCGACAGCCCAGAAACCGAAGAAGAAGCCCGGCCGCACAACCGACCGGCGCAACGTCTGGCTCCTTATTGTCACGACCCTGCTCGTGGTGGGATCGATATTCATGTTCGCGCCTCCGCAGGAGAAGATCAACCAGGGCCTGGACATCCAAGGCGGCTTGTCGGTGGTTCTCACGGCGAAGGGCGCCGACGGGGCCGCCGTGTCCGCCGACGACATGGAGAAGAGCCGCGCCATCATCGAGAGCCGCGTGAACGCGCTGGGCGCCTCGGAGGCCGTGGTGCAGGTGCAGGGCAACGACCAGATCCTCGTGCAGATACCCGGCCTTACCAACACCGAGGACGCGCTCAACACCATCGGCAAGACCGGCAAGCTGGAGTTCGCGCGCCTCGACTCGTTCACCGACAGCGACGTGAAGACGAAGATCGAGAACGGCCAGTTCGGCAACGAGGCCACCGTCACCGACGAGCTGGGCAACTCGCTGCCTTCCGGCAAGACCGAGCACCTGAAGGTTGAGAGCGGCACGTACACCCCGCTCGTCACCGGCAGCAACATCACGAACGTGTCCGTAGGCCAGGCCAGCCAGACGTCGACCGACTACGCGGTGAACGTGAAGCTGGACGGCGCCGGCACCACGGCGTTCGCCGAAGCCACGAAAGAGCTCGCGCCCACAAAGGGCAAGATCGTCATCATCCTGGACGGGGAGGTGCAGTCGGCGCCTGCTGTGCAGTCGGAGATTCCGAACGGCGACGTGTCCATCACGGGCAACTACTCGCTCGACGAAGCGAAGTCGCTGCAGACCGTGCTGGAAAGCGGTTCGCTGCCCGTGAGCTTCGAGTACGCGCAGAGCCAGGTGGTGGGGCCGACGCTCGGCCAGGACGCGCTGGCGTCCGGCGTGCTGGTGGCGCTCATCGGCTTGGCCGTGGTCATGCTGTACCTGCTGTTCTTCTACCGAGGTTTGGGGCTTATCACGGCGGCGGCCATGGCCATCTTCGCCGTGCTGTATCTGGGCATCTTGGCCACGCTCTCCGCTTTCGGCCTGTTCAGCCTGTCGCTTGCGGGCATCGCGGGCGTCGTGCTCACCATCGGCATGGCGGCCGACTCGTCCATCCTCACCATGGAGCGCTTCCGCGAGGAGATTCGCATGGGCCGCAGCGTGCGCGCCGCGTCCATCACGGGCGTGCGCCACGCCATCGTCACCTCGGTGGACGCCGACCTCGTGACCCTGGTGTCGGCGCTGTCGCTGTTCTTCCTGGCCAGCGCCTCGGTCAAGGGCTTCGGCCTGACGCTCGCGCTGGGCATCGTGTGCGACATCGTCATGATGCTGCTGTTCAAGGCTCCGCTCATCCGCCTGCTTGCGCCGAAGGTCATCGCGAAGCACCCCGGTTTCTGGGGTGTGAAGGACGCCGAGGCCGCCGCCAAGGACTACGAGGCGCTGGCTCTGGCCGAGGGCACGAGCACGGCCGCGGCCGAGGCCGGCGAGGCCATGGACGCCGCCGCCAGCGAGCGTTTGGCTGAGAAGCGCTCGGGTGCGGCCGGCGAAGAGGCCGCGCAAGCCGCGCGCAAGCCGCGCGGGCGCTTCATCAAGCACGACATCAACTTCCTGGGGTACCGCCGTATCTTCCTCACCGTGGCGGCGGTGCTGGTGTGCGCGTCGTTCGCCGTCGTGGGCTTCAAGGGCCTTAACTTCGGCATCGAGTTCGTGGGCGGCACGTCCATCTCCTTCCACGGCACGGGCGACGTGACCACCGAGCAGCTGCGCACCGCCTTCGACCAGGCTGGCGAGCCCGACGCCGTCATCCAGACGACGAACGCCGACGGCCAGGAGGGCTTCCTCGTGCGCACCACCACCACGAGCGCCGAGGACGCCACGACGCGCGCGAACCAGGTGGCCGACGGTTTGGGCCTGTCCACGGACAGCTTCGAGGTCACCACCATCGGGCCCGACTGGGGCGCGAGCGTCATCCAGTCGTCGCTTATCGCGTTCCTCGTGTCCATCGTGCTCATCATCATCTACATCGCCATCCGGTTCGACTATAAGATGGGCGTCACGGCCATCGTGGCGCTGCTGCACGACCTGGTGCTGGTCATGGGCATCTACGCGCTGGTGGGCCGCGAGGTGAACCCGAACACCATCGCCGCGCTGCTCACCATTTTGGGTTACTCGCTCTACGACACGGTGGTGGTGTTCCACCGTATCAACGACAACATGCAGGGCGACGACATCAAGTGCACGTTCATGACGATGGCGAACCACTCCATCAACCAGGTGCTCGTGCGCACCATCAACACCACGCTCACCTCGCTCATTCCGGTGCTGGCCATGCTGTTCTTCGGCGGCGAGACGTTGAAGGACTTCGCGTTCGCCATGGCCATCGGCCTTGTCTGCGGCTCGTACTCGTCGGTGGCGGTGGCCACGCCGCTGTACGCCATGTGGAAGACGCGCGAGCCGCGCTACGCGAAGCTGCAGAAGAAGTACGGCACGCAGGTGGGCCGCTTCGAGTTCGCGAATCCGAACGCCATGGCGGTGGCTGCGGCGAAGGCGGGCGCTCCGAAGGCGGGCGGCACGCAGGTTGATGCGACGACTCCGTCACCGGCTGCGACGGCCGGTCATGCAACTGCCGACGACAAGCCGCACGGCGCGAGCGCCTCGAAGGCGACCTCCAAACCGCCCAAGGCGAAGCGCAAGAAGCGTCCCGACAAGAAGTAACGCGCAGGAGGCGAAAACGACTGCGTGGAAAACGAGGAAGGCTCCGGAGATCCGGAGCCTTCCTCGTTGTAGGGACGTGGCCAGGATGTTCCGACGAGCCGCGTCGGCATTGCTGTCAGGTTTTTCGACGGGGCCTCGTGGAACGCGCTGCTCCAATTATTTTGTAGGGCAAGGGCAGTGCCCTTGCCCTACAAGGTGGTGGCGAGAAACGTGCGTTTGGCGATTCGGCACAGCTCCCGCAAGCAGGTTAGTTGAGCTTCCTCCGGGCGACCAGGGCACTGGAGACGCCGAGGGCGGCCAGGGTTCCCAGAACGACGAACGGGGCGGTGTCGCCGGTCTTGGGCAGGCCGGCCTTGGACACCTGCACGAGCGGCGGCTGCTTGTCCGCAGGGTTGGTCGGGTTCACGGGGTTCACGGGGTCGACGGGGCCGACCGGCCGGGCTCTCACCGTGAAGTCCTGCGAGAGCGTTTCCGTCGCGCCGGTGCGCTGCCATCCCGTGCCGGCAACGTAGCGTTCTTGGGCGTACGTCGCCGTGACGGTGTAGCTGCCGGGTTCGCTCATCGTCGCGTTGGAGCGGTAGGGCGACGCAGCGGGGAAGCTGCCGCTCACGGTCGAGCCGATGGTCCAGGACACGGGCACGTAGCGCGTTTCGCCGTCCACGGTGCCCGGTTCGTCCTGACGATGGCCCGTGGCCAGAAACGCCACGTCGTCGCCCGCGAGCAGGTCATCGTTGTCCAAGGCGAGCGCGTTTTGGTGCGCGTCGGCCTGCGGGGCCCAGCGGGCCGTAAGGAGCGCCCCTCCGTCGGGCATGGCGAACGTGTCGCCCGCGCGGTGAACGGAGCCGTCGTTCTCGAGCGTCCAGCCGGCGAACGCGTAGCCGGTCTTGGTGGGCTCGTCGGATGCCACCGTCACCGGATCGCCCGCGGCGTAGTTGTTGGCGTCGGTGGGCACGGTGCCGCCGTCGGCCCCGTTGCCGTCGTATACCACCGTATAGCGTGCCGCCCACAGGGCGCGCAGTGACGTGCCGCCGAACGGCATGGCGAACGCTTCGCCGGCTTGGTAGACGGCGCCGGTGGCCGTGTCCTGCCATCCTACGAACTGGTAGCCGGGGCGCGTCCAGTCGGCCCCGACGCCTCCAGGGCCCACCGACGTTATGTCGCTCAGGTGAAGGGTTTGGCCTTCGCGGAGCTCGCCGCCGAAGGCGGAGGTGGTGTCGCCGGAGTCGTAGTTGCGGTAGTAGAGCAGCTGGTAGAGCTTGTCGAGCGTCGTTGCCGAGGCGGTGTCGGACATGTCGCTGCGGTTGCCGTTGTCGTCTACGGCTACGACGCGGTAATAGTAGGTCGTGTTCGGAACGAGGCCGACGTCCACGAACTCCGTCGACGTCGAGACGCCGATGAGCTCGTAAGGGCCCGGCTCGCTCGTGCTGCGGTACACCTCGTAGGTTTGGGCGCCGGCAACGGAACTCCAGGTCGTCACGATCGTGTCGGACGATTGCGCCTGCGCGTGCAGGTTCAAGGGCTTCTCGATGCTCGCGTCCGCTTCTGGGGACGGTTCTGCGTACGCTGCGGGGGCGAGCGTCGAGAACGCCAGCAGCAGCGCGAGGGCGAGCGCCAGCGCGGCGCGCGCCGGAGAGGGGGCGGGCAAGGTGCGGATGTTGTGCATAGGGGTCTCCTTCGTTCTTCGGGGAACGGTTAGCAATGCGGTGCGCATTCATTATCCGAAGCGCGAACCGCCTGGCCGCGAGTCGTTTCCGGCGCGTCACGGCGCTTTCCGTATTGTTGTTTCGCCGTTGCCGGCCCGTGGGGGACGGGCCGCGCGTTCTCTTGCCGGGACGAGCATTGCGGCGTGAGGGCATTGCCCTGCCAGCTTGGGAAAGGGAAGGGCCCCGGCGAATGAACCGGAGCCCCTGTTCTCGTTGGCGCGAGCGCGCCGCTGTCACCGTCGTTTCAACGAGGGTGCTACTCGCGCATCTTCCTGCGCAGGGAGCGCACGCCCAGCGCGCCGGCGGCCGCCGCGACGCCCAAAAGGACGAACGGCACGGCCTCGTCGCCGGTCTTGGGCAGGAAGCCTATCTTCGACAGAGCTGCAGGCGCTCCCTTGGACGTGCCTGCGCTCGGTCCGCCGGCAGGGTTTTCACCCGAGCCGCCGCCCGTTTGCGGAATCCACTGCGCTACCAGGCGCGCGCCGCCTTCCGGCATGGCGAACGTGTCGCCGGAGCGGTATACCTTGCCGTCGTGATCGGCCTTCCAGCCGGCGAACACGTGCCCGGCCTTCGTGGGCTCGCCCGCCGCCACGGTCACGGCGTCGCCCTTAACGTAGGCGAGCGCATCCGCAGGCACGGTGCCGCCGTCGTGGCCGTTGCCGTCGTAGGTCACGGCGTACTCGGACGCCCAGACCGCGTACAGCGTCAGGGGTCCGTCCGGCATGTCGAAGGCGTCCATGGTGCCTTGGGTCGCGGAGCGGTCGGTGCTCCAACCCATGAACCGGTAGCCGTCGCGGGTCCAGTCGTCGTGCACGGTGCCCACCGAAGCGATGTCGCTCGGCTGCACGGCGTCGCCTGCGGCGAAGTCGCCTCCGGGCGCGAACCACGCGTCTTCGGGCGTGTGGTTGCGCAGGTACGTGAGCGGATGGGCCTCTGCCTTCACGGTGAAGGGAACCGATATCATCTCAAGGTCGCCCATGGGATGCCATGCGTCCATGCCGGCGTCGTACACCCGCATGGCGAAGGCCGCCGTCAGAACGTAGCTGCCCGGGGTGACCATCACCATGCTGTCCGTGAAGGGGTGCTGGTTGGTGAAGGGCATGTGGTTCGAGAGAAGCGGCGTGATGGTCCACGACACGGGATCGTAGCGCGTTTCGCCGTTCACGTCGCCGGTGGCCTCTTGCCGGTCGCCCGTGGCCGTGAACCGAACCGCTTCGCTTACGGTTAGATCGTCGTCGTCGATCACGAGCGTGTTGTTGCCTTTGTCAGCCTGCTTCGCCCATAGGGCAGTGAGGGTGATGCCCCCTTCGGGCATGGCGAAGCGGTCGCCGGGCTGGTACACATGGCCGTCTGCGGAGCTCTGCCATCCGGCGAAGGCGTATCCGGACCCGGTTCTCGTGGGAGCTTCGGCGGGGATGTTCACCGGATCGCCCGCGAGGTACGCGCCGTTGTCGACGGGCACCGTGCCGGCATCGGCTCCGTTGCCGTCGTAGGTCACCGTGTACTCGGCTGCCCAGATGGCGTACAGGGACACGGGACCGTTCGGCATGGGGTAGTTGCCCATGACGCCCCCGTTGCCGGCGCGGTCGGTGTTCCAACCCACGAAGCGGTAGCCCGTGCGGGTGAAATCAGGGCCCAGCTCGGACACGTCGCTCAGGGGAACCAGCGTGCCGGCGGGGTATTCGCCTCCCGGTGCGACGGTCGCGTCCTCGGGCGCGTGGTTGCGATAGTAGGACAGCGCGAAGGTGCGCTCCTTGACGGTGAGGTTCTCCGAGAGCGACACGCTGCGGCCCATGCGCTGCCAGCCGGTGCCCGCGACGTACTGCTCCAAGGCGAAGACGGCCTTTACGGTATAGTCGCCGGGCTGGTCGATGGCCACGCTCACCTTGTAGGGCGACGGGGTGGTGAAGTCGCCGTAGAGGTTCGTGGTGATGGTCCACAGCACGGGGGTGTAGCGCATCTCGCCGCTCACCGTGCCCGGCTCGTCCTGCCGGTCGCCCGTGGCCGTGAACGTGAACGGCTCGCCCTGGTACGGCTCATGGTTGTCCAGCACGAGCGTGTTCTTGCCGGAATCCGGCATCTCTCCCCAGAGGGCGACCAGGCTCACGCCGCCTCTCACCATGGGAACCTGCTCGCCGGGTTGATACACGACGTTCCTGTCCCGGTCCAGCCAGCCGCCGAAGGCGTAGCCGTCGGAGCGGGTCCAGTTGTCGCCCGGAACGCCCACCGAGGCGATGTCGCTGGCGGGCGCGAAGGAGTTTTCTTCGTAACTGCCGCCGGACGCGGTGACCGTGTCGTCGGGTGTGTAGTTGCGCAGGTAGGTGAGCTCGTAGGTGTGCGCCTTGACGGTGAAATCGACCGAGACCGTCGCGGTGCTGTCCATTGGTATCCAGCCAATGCTTGGAATGTATCGCTGCAAGGTGTAGGTGGCCGTGAGGGTGTAGTTGCCGGGTTGGTCGATGATCACGCTGTCTTTGTAGGGGGACGCGCTGGGGAAGAAGCCGGAAAGGTCCGACCTGATGGTCCACGACGTGGGAACGTAACGCGTGTCCCCGTTCACGGTGCCCGTGGCATCCTGGCGGTCGCCTGTGGCCGTGAACCCGAATCCCTCGTGCGCATACGGCTCGTAGTTATCCATCACGAGCGTGTTGTTGCCTGGATCGGCTTGCTGCGGAGGGAGCGCGTACGTTGTGGCGCTGACGGGGCTGGACTGAGGGCCCGAGCTGCCGCTGACAACGGCCGTGATAACGTAGTAGTAGGTCGTGTCCGGCTGTAACGCCGAGTCAACATAGTTCGTTCCCGTCGTCTGACTCGACTGTGTGTAAGGGCCGTTCTCCGATGTGCCGCGGTACACGTTGTAGCTGTCAGCGCCGGCGACAGGGCTCCAAGTCAGCATGATATCGCCGGGCGTGAGGGCGGAAGCCACGACGTTCGTGGGAGGGCCGGGAAGATCGGCATCTTGCGCGGACGAATCCGCGAACGCGGCCAAGGGGAGCAGGGACAGCCCCAGCAGAAGCGCGAGCAGAATGGCGAGCGCTCGGCGTGCCGGGGGCGATGCGGATAGGGTGCGGATGGGGTGCATGGGAATCTCCTTCATCCTTCGGGTGCGGGTAGCAATGTGACTTTCGCTACCCCATTATCCAGATCGTGTAGCCGATGTTCGCGAGGCGTTGCCGCTAGGGCGCGATCATTGCCGTACCGTTTCCCCGCCGTTGCCGTCGCGTTGAAAAAGAGGCGGTTTCGACCGAAGAATCAGATCGAAGCGAGCGAGCGCGGCGGCGGCCGAGGCCGAATCCGCGTGGTCGGGGAGCCATGAGGGGCTGCCCGTGCAACATAAAAGGGCCCCGGCGAACCGGAGCCCTTTCAATGTCACGGGTTGCCGCGCCGTATCGGGCGCGGTTGCCGCAGGCGAGCTTTACTCAGCCTTCCTGCGCAGGGAGCGCACGCCCAGCGCGCCTGCGGCTGCCGCGACGCCCAGGAGGACGAACGGCACGGCCTCGTCGCCGGTCTTGGGCAGGAAGCCCGCCTTGGACAAGGCGGCCGGGGTTCCCGGCTTTGCGGGTTGGTTGCCGTTCGGCGCCGGAGCCGCCTGCGGGGTCCACTGGGCCACCAGGCGCGCGCCGCCTTCCGGCATGGCGAACGTGTCGCCGGCGCGGTACACCTTGCCGTCGTGGTCGGCCTTCCAGCCGGCGAACACGTGCCCGGCCTTCACGGGCTCGCCCGCCGCCACGGTCACGCCGTCGTCCTTCGCGTAGGCGAGCGCGTCGACGGGCACGGTGCCGCCGTCGTGGCCGTTGCCGTCGTAGACCACGGCGTAGGCGCCCGGAGCCCTCACGGTGAAGGGAGCCGAGAGCGACACGCACTGGCCCGTGGGATCCCAGGTGTCGCAGCAGATGTTGTAGAACTCCTCGACGTACACCGCCGTCAAGGTGTAGGTGCCGGGGGCGTTCGTCACGTAGCTGCCCGTGAAGGGATGCTGGTTGGCGAACGGCAGGAAGGGGAGGACCGATTCGATGGTCCACGACACGGGGATGAAGCGCGTCTCCCCGCCGGCGGAGCCCTGAACGTCTTGGCGATGGCCCGTGGCCGTGAACGTCATCGTGTCGCCCACGGTGAGGTCGTCGTCATCTATCACGAGCGTGTTCTGCCCCTGGTCGGCATGCTCGGCCCATAGGGCTTTGAGGTTCGCTCCGTCTTCCGTTATGTAAAACGAGGTGCCCGGCTGATGCACGCGACCGGTGAAGGTGTTCAGCCAGCCGCCGAACGTGTACCCGGTCTTCGTGGGCGTGTCGAGGGAAACGTCCACCAAATCGCCCACCACGTACTTGTTGTCGTCGACGGGCACGATGCCGCCGTCGGCACCGTCGCCGTCGTAGGTCACCGGATACAAAAGGCCCCAGATGGCGTACAGGTCAAGCGGCTTGTCGGGCATGGGGTACCAGGTCGTGATGCCCCAGGCGTTCGTGGGGTCGTCGCTCCATCCGAGGAACCGGTAATCGCTGCGCGTGTTCCAGTCCTCGTCGCCGGCGCCCACCGACGCGATGTCGCTCAGGGGAACGAGGGCGTTCGGCGCGAAGGCCCCGCCGTTCGCGGTAACGGGATCATCGGGGGCGAAATTGCGATGATAGGTGAGCGGGTTCGTCTGCTCCAGCACGATGAAGGGCTCCGAGAGGGTCGTGGTCTCGCCCGTCGAAACCCAATTGCCCAGGGAAACGTTGTATATCTGCTTGTCGAACATCACCGTCACCGACTGGACACCGAGGTTCAGCGCTACGGCGCTGCCCGTGAAGGGGTACCGGTCGGTGAAGGGAACGTCGGAAAACGGGTCGACGGACCAGGTGGCGGGCACGTAGCGCGTGTCGCCGTCGGCCATGCCCGCAGCGTCCTGGCGGTCGCCCGTGGCGGTGAACGAAACCGGTTCGCCCAAATACAGAACAAAGTTGTCCAGCACGAGCGTGTTCTTGCTTGCATCAGCTTCGTTCGCGCTGGATTGCCCGGACCATTGGGCCCCGAGCAAGACGTCGTTTTCCGGCATGGCGAACGTGTCGCCCGGCTGGTAGGTGGAGCCGTCGGAAAAGTTGAGCCAGCCGGTGAACGTGTGTCCGGGCCACACGGGGATGTTCGGCGACACGGCCACGAGGTCTCCCGCGAAATGGCTTTGGCTGTCCACGGGCACGGAGTCGGGGTTGGCGCCGTTGCCGAGGTAGAGCACTTGATGCGGGATCTCCCAGACGGCGGTGAGCTCGAGGGGCCGGTCGGGCATGAGGACCTCGGTGCCGGCGGACATCACCTGGCCGAACTCGTCTTGCCAGCCTACGAACTTGAGGTCGGGATGGGACCAGTCGGCGTGGTTAGTGCCAACCGACGTGATGTCGTCCAAGGTCACGTGGTCGCTTGCGGCGAAGTCTCCTCCGAGCTCGAAGAGGCTGCCGCCGCCAATGGGGTAATTGCAACGATAGAGAACGGGGTTGGTTTGCTGTACTTCGCGCACGACGAAGTTGGTTGTGAGCGTCGCGTTCCCGCCTGTGTCCTTCCAGCTGTCAGACGCGCTGTCATAGGCCTGCTTGACGAAGAACGCCTTCAGCGTGTACGTGCCGGGATTTTGGATAACAACGCTTTCCGTGAAGGGGAACGTGTGCGAGAACGATACGTCGCGGTGGAGCGGCTCGATGGTCCACGACATGGGGAGATAGTGTGTTTCTCCGTTGGTGCCGCCCACCGCATCCTGTCGGTCGCCCGTAGCCGTGAACGACACCGCCTCGCCCGGGCGTAGGTAGTTCTTGTCCAGTTCCAGCGCGTTCTTCCCCGCGTCGGCGTTGTCGGCCCAGAGGGCGAAGAGCACAACGTCGCTCTCCGGCATGGTGAACGTGTCGCCCGGTTGAATCAGGCGTGCGGTTGCGGAGTTCAGCCAGCCGCTGAACGTGAGCTCGGGTCCGGGCCATGCGGGAACGGAAGACGACACGGTCACGGGGTCTCCCGGGAAGTATTTTTGGTCGTCTTCGGGCACGGTACCGTCGACGGCTCCGTTGCCCAAGTAGGTCACCTTGTTCGGGGCCTCCCAGACAGCTTGGAGCGCCGCCGCATCGTCGGGCATGGAGAACACGGTTCCGGCCTGGTATACCAGGCCATCGGCCGCGTTCCTCCAGCCCAGGAACCTCAGGTCGGATCGGGACCAGTCCACGCCGCCGCCCACCGACGAGATGTCGGGGAGGGTCACGGGGTCATCTTGGAAAAAGGCTCCCCCAAGCTCGGAGAGCGTTTCGTCGCTGTCAGGGTAAACGCAGTAGTAGGTAAGCTCGTGCGCTACCTTGTCCGAAGGAGTTGTCGCCTCGAGGTAGTCGGACCAAACGCTGCGCGTCCCACCTATGCAGTAGTCGATAGCGTAGTAGTAAGTGGTATCTGCTTGCAACGGTTCATCGAGGTAGGAAAGGGTGTTGGAGGACACCTCATCGATCATGTCGTAGTCGCTTCTATCGGGATTGTAGCGGTATATCCCGTAAGATTCAGCGCCGGGCACGGCATCCCACGATAGAGAGACGGCGTACGGCGACATCGCCTGGGCCTCCACGTGCTCGGGCGGATCGAGATACGCGCGCGACGCGGCATTTTGGTCGGCGAACGCGGTCAGAGGCAGCATCGAGAGCGCGAGCAACAGCGCAAGCAGGGCCGCCAGCGCGCGGCGCGCAGGGGGAGATGAGGGTAGGGTACGGGTTGTGTGCATGGGAATCTCCTTCTTTGCGAGGATCGATAGGGCGTACAAAGTGGATTTGCTATCGATTCCGTTTCGTAAGTATTTATTAATTGTTTTTGTTGTGTCACGCAGATTGCCCGTTCGTTACCCCGGCGTTGTCGTATCGTTTAAAACGCACGGTCGGCCAAAAACGAGGAACGAAAACCGAGAGCGCATGCTCAGCCTTTCCCATAAGGCTCCGCGTGGTCCCGTTCGCGCAAAGCAAAGGGCCGGAATCCATCCGGCCCTTTGCTTTGGGGCTGAAGCCCCTCGTTCGGCATCAACGCGGTTCAGCCGCGGCTTTTCTCAGATGGCGTTACCCCTGGCTTCTCCTGCGCAGGGAGCGCACGCCCAGCGCGCCGGCCGCCGCGGCGACGCCCAGGAGGACGAACGGCACGGCCTCGTCGCCGGTCTTGGGCAGGAAACCCATCTTCGACAAAGCCGCCGGTGCGGCCTTGGAGCCGCCCCCGCTCGGCCCCGGTGCTGCCTTCGGAGTCCACTGGGCCACCAGGCGCGCGCTGCCTTCCGGCATGGCGAACGTGTCGCCGGCGCGGTACGTCTTGCCGTCGTGGTCGGCCCTCCAGCCGGCAAACGAGTAGCCGGTTCTCGTGGGCTCGTCGGATGCCACAGTCACCGTGTCGCCCTTCACGTAGGCGAGCTCGTCTACGGGCACGGTGCCACCGTCGTGGCCGTTGCCGTCGTATGCCACGGCGTATTCGGGAACCCATACGGCGTACATCGTCAGGGGCTCGTCGGGCATGACACCACCCATGGCGCCCTGCTCGGCAGTGCGGTCGGCGCTCCAGCCCATGAACCGGTAGCCGTCGCGGGACCAGTCGGCGCCGCTCACGCCCACCGAGCCGATGCTGCTGAAGGCCAGCGGGTCGTTCAGCCGGAACGTGCCGCCGGGTTGGACGGTCGCGTCATCGGGCGTGTAGTTGCGGTTGTAGACGAGGTCGTGGAGCTGTCCCTTCACCGTGAAAGGCTTCGTGAGCGTGGTCGTGTTGCCTGTAGGCTCCCAGGTGTCGCAGCAGATATTGAAGAACTGCTCCTGGTAGACCGCCGTCACCGTGTAGCTGCCGGGCGTGCTCATGATGGCGCTGCTCCGGAAGGGGTAGGAGCTGTCGAAGGGAAAGGAGACTCCGTCGAAGATCGGGGCGATGGTCCACGACACGGGGATGAAACGCGTTTCCCCGCCGGCAGAGCCCGTGGCGTCCTGGCGGTGGCCCGTGGCGGTGAACCGCACGGTGTCGCCCGCAGCGAGGTCGTCGTCGTCCAGTTCGAGCATGTTCTGGCCGGCGTCGGCGTGCTCGGCCCAGAGGGCTTCGAGGGTGGTGTCCTGCTCCGGCATGAGGAACAGGCCGCCCGGTTGGCACACCCTTCCGCTAACGGGCTCCTTCCACCCGCCGAACGTGTACCCGGTTTTCGTGGGCGTTTCGCGGGGCACGGCCACCTCTTCGTACGCGAGGTACTTGTCGTTGTCGACGGGCACGATGCCGCCATCGGCGCCTTTGCCGTCGTACGTCACCCGGTACAGGGAGCCCCATATGGCGTACAGCGACACCGCCTGGTTCGGCATGTCGTACTCGCCCATGAAAGCCGAGCTACTCAGGGGGTTGGTGTTCCAGCCTAGGAACCGGTAGTCCTCGCGGGTGTCGAAGTTGGCTTGCGAGGGTCCCACCGACGAGGCGTCGCTCAAGATAAATTTTTCTCCCTCGGCGAAATCGCCTCCGGGTGCGGAGACCGTGTCGCCGGAATCGAAGTTGCGATAGTAGGTCAGCGGGTGGGTCTGCACGGGCAGGGGGATCGTCGCGCTGGCGATGTTGGACGGGGGCCCTTCGATCTCGTCGTAGTACGAGGTGAGGTAGTAATAGTACGTCTCGCCCGGAATGGCGTTCGTGTCCATATAGGAGGTGCGCAACGGACGGGCTAACTCCTCCCAAGGGCCCTCTGCGGAACCGCTTCGGTATAGGATGTACTCGTTAAGGAGGGGTGCGGGACTCCACGTTAGTACGATGCCGTCGTCGGTCGGTGCCGCCACAACGTTGCTCGGCGGAACGGGCAGATCATCTGATCTCTCGGACGTCCCGGCGAACGCGGCCAAGGGGATCATCGAGAGCGCCAGCAGCAGCGCGAGCAGAACTGCGGTCACGCGACGCGCTGGAGGCGATGCGGGCAAGGTGCGGATGGTGTGCATGGGGGTTTCTCCTTCGCTTGTCGATGTGCGACAAAAAGACACGGCTTGGTTTCGCACCCAAACCGTGTCTCAAGTATTCATAAACTGTTTTGAACATGTCACGGAACTTCCGTATCGTTACCCCGGCGTTATCGGACCGTTGATAGGGAACCCTCGGTTCGCTAGCTGTCGATTTGAGGGACCGGCTGATAGAGAAACGGGGTTCGGGTCGACACCGATCCGGTGTAGAACGAGGAAAGCCCTGGATTTTCCAGGGCTTTCCGTGACAAGAAGATTTTCCGAACGCCACCTTGCCGATCTCGTGCCGTTAAATAACGCGCTTTCTACTGCTTGAACCGCTCCTGGGCGGCCAGCTCGTTGTACCAGCGGGCGTAGACGCCGGGGCGGAAGTCCGGTTCTACGTCCACCCATTGCTTGGCCAAGAACGACTTGTCCACGTAGGACAGGTCGACGGTGCCCAGGTGCAGCTCCTGCTCGTCGGAGCCGGGCGCGCCGCAGGGGCCGCCCGCATAGTAGCAGATGGCGGGCACGTTCTTCCCGGGGCCTATCACGCTGCTGCCGCCCACGAAGTCGTCGGTGACGGCGCAACCGGTGCAGTTCGCCGAGGCGATGTACACGTCGTTGTTAGCGGCCAGGTACTCGAGCGAGTCTTTTATGTTGCGGGCCGTGACGCCCGTGTTCACGGCGAACGGGTTCGCTATCAGGCGGCATCCGCTCGCGCGGTAGTAGCGCATGATCTCGGAGAACACGAACGTGTCGTAGCAGATGCTCACGCCCACGGGTCCCCACGGCGTGCCGAACATGAACGGCTCGTCGCCGCGGCCGGCCCAGGTGGACTCGGCCCCCGGCAGGTGCATCTTGCGGTAGCGGCCGAGCACGCCGTCGGGCCCGCAGGCCACGGCTGCGTTGTAGACGGTGCCGTCCTCGGCGCGCTCGGCCAGGCCGAACACGGCGTACACGCCCAAGCGGTGCGTGACCTCGGCCACGGCCTCCGTCGACGGCCCGGGGATGGGCTCGGCCAGGCGGTGGTGCATGCACGCCTCGCCTTCCGGGACGGCCACGACGTCGTAGCCGGTGAGCGCCGTCTCGGGCAGCACCACCAGGTTCGCCCCGCGCGCGGCGGCGCATTCGATGTAGCCCGCGATGCGGTTCAGGTTGCGCTCCTTGTCGCCCCAGCGCGGCTCGAACGTGACCACGGCGACGTTCATGATGTCCTTCATAGGTGTTCCTCCTTCGGTTGCTTGTTGTGTGTGCCCTGAAAAGGGGACCGTCGTCTTTTCAGGGCACGTGCGTCGAGCGCGCGGTGCCGACGGCGTCTCGCGCGGCCCGGCGCGCTAGCGCAGCTTCGGCGTGACGAACGTGCACACGGCACCCACCACGGCCAGCGGCACCATGAGATAGAACATCACGTCCCAGCCGAACGCCTCGATGAGCAGGCCCACCAGGCTGGAGCTGAGGAAGATGCCCACCCACTGGAACGTGTTGAGCAGCGCGACGGCCATGTCGCCCTGCGCGGGCGGCACGAGCTCGGCCACGGCCGAGAAGCACAGTCCCACGATGCCCATGACCGCGATGCCGAACAGCACCACCAGCACCACGAACACGCCGGTGGGGAACGTGGGCATGAGCGCGTAGGTCACGGCGCTCGCCAGCATGAGCACGCCGAGCGGCTTCTTGCGCGAACCCATCTTGTCGGACACCATGCCCGCCACGATGCCCACGGGAATGCCCACGAGCGGCGCGATGCTCACGATGGAGCTGGCCGCCGCCGCGTCCATGCCGCGCACCTCGGCCAAATACGTGGGCAGGAACGAGATGACGCCCTGCTCGGCGATGAGGTACACCATGAGCGTGATGCCGATGAGCCACACGCCCTTGTTCAAGAACACGTCCTTCGAGAACAGCTTGGCCGGTGCGGCCGCAGCGTCCGCCTCCGTGCCGCTCGGCGTGCCCGCAGCCGCGAGCGACGCGTCCAGGTTGCGCAGCGCGACCACCCACACCACCAGGAACACGACGGCGTACGCGGCCGTGAACCACCACACGTTCTCCCACGCGCCGGCCTCGGCGATGCGCGGCGCCAGGTTGAACATGGCTATCTGGCCGAACGCCATGAAGCACATGAGCAGGCCCATGGCGCTGCCGCGCCGCTTGTCGTCGAACGAGCTGGCCACGGCCGCCGGCCCCAGCGTCATGAGCAGGATGAGCCCCACGCCCTCGACGATGCGGCTGCCCAGCATGACGGCGTACCCCAGGTTGAGCGCGCCCACCACCGAGCCCGCCAAGATGGCCGCGAGTGCGATGATGCCCGTTTTGTAGTAGCCCAGCTTCGCGATGATCACGCCGCTGGGTATGGCTAGGAAGATGCCCGAGAACACGAACACCGACATGAGCAGCCCCGCCTGCCCGGCACCCGAGAGCCCCATGCTCTCCGTGAGCACCGGCACGATGGGCGCCACCTTGTTCAGGCACATCGCCCCCGCCGTCATGGACATGAGCATCATGAACAGCACGAGGCCGCCCGATACCTTCTTCCGCTCCATTCGCCTCACCCCTTTCCCCGCGGCCCGTGCGCCGGGCCGCGCATCATCGCGCGGCGCGCCCCGCCTTCGCGTTTCGAGCGGCGCCGCTCTCATACCTCCCGTACTGCTTCCAGCGTACGCGGGCGTGCTCTATAGCGGAATGAACGATGCGGAGAGGGGTATCAATAGTCACGTGAGGCCGATTCAAAACGCGCGCCCCGGTGCGTAGAATGAAGGAACGGAACCGATGCGGGGAAGGGGGGCGGGCATGGACACACGCGATCTCAAGGTGTTCGTGGCCGTCTACGAGACGAAGAGCATCACGCGCGCCGCGAAGGAGCAGTTCCTCAGCCCGCAGGGTTGCAGCAAGATCATCCAGAAGATCGAGGGCGAGCTGGGCACGTCGCTGTTCGCCCGCAACCACTTCGGCGTGCGCCCCACGCCGCAGGGCGACGCGCTCTACCGCCGCGCGCAGATGGTCATCCGCATGCTCGAGGGCGTGAAAGACGAGGTGGAGGCCGCCCGCGCGCTCAAGTACACGCTCAACATCGCCTCGACGCAGGGCGTGTCGGAATACCTTTCGCTCGCGTTCTTCCGCGATTTCGCCGAAAGCCATCCGCTGATCAGCCCGCGCGTCATGGAGAGCCCCGACGCCATCGCGAAGCAGCGCCTGGCCGACAACACGGTGGAGATCGGGGTGCTGGGCGGGCCGATCGACCTGTCGGTGTTCCATGCCGTGCCGTTCACCGCCCACCGTCCGTGCCTCGTCATCAACGAGGAGAACCCGCTCGCGCGCAAGGCGGCCATCGACTACGCGGACCTGGACTGCCAGCCGCTCGCCATGGTCAGCCGCGAGTTCGCCTCGCACCATCTGGTGGTGAACCGCCTGGCGAACGCGGGCGCGCACGTGGACATCGTCGTGGAGGCCACCGAGCTGGATTTGTGCCATCGGCTGGCCGAGCAGGGCGACGCCATCGCCGTGTCGTTCGACTTCGCCGCCTGGGGCGGCAAGCGCGCGCACACGGTCATCCGCCCGTTTGCCGACCGGAGCTTCCTTTGGGAAACGTTCATCGTGCGCAAGGCCGGCGTCGAGCTGTCTCCCCAGGCCCAGGACTTCTGCGACTTCGCCCTCGCCTGGGTGGGCGACCACCGCGACAACCTGTTCCAATGGCCGGGAGCGTGAGGGGCGGATTGTTGGAAGGGCGCCTGCGGATGTCCTCGAGGGAGGCTTGGTGGCGGGAACAGGTGTCCGAAACGCATGAAAATCACCGCTGTGAAGCGATTTGGCGGCTCCAAGGTGCCCTCGAAGGATTCTCAGTCGCTCCCTGTCCCGCCTGTCATCGCGTTTCTCCAGTTCGCGAAACGCGCTCTTGCCGGTCGGCCGGAAGACGGGCTTCACAGCGGTGATTTTCGTGCGTTTCGGGAACGGTTTGCCGCATCAAGCCGCCGTTGACGGGTCGCGACCTTTGGCGCAGTGATCGACAACGGCCCGGCGCTGCGCGGCTCCGGACGAACCCGCGCCGATTCTGGTTGAACGGCGGGTCTCACGTGAGGGCTCGATTATCGAGGCTTTCGACGCGGGCTCGCGTTTCGACAGGGGCGGTTCGATGCCCGAACAGCGCAGCCGCGAAGGAGGACGCGGCTGCGGCCGCGGCAAGCGGGGCGGGCTACATGAGCAACATCGCCACGGTGAGCACAGCTACCAGCACGATGCCGGTGACCACGATCACCTTCATCACCCACCTGAGCATCGTGGCGTACTGCACCTTCGCCAGCGCGAGGCCCGCCAGCACGGCGCCGTTCAGCGGCGTGATGATGGCCACCAGGCCGTGGGCGGCCACGTAGATCATTACCATGACCTCGGCCGAGAAGCCCAGCCCGCTGGTCAGCGGTCCCATGATGGGCATCGCCAGCGTGGCCATGCCCGAGCTCGAGGGGATGGCGAACGACAGCACGAAGTAGAACAGGAACGTGGCGGGGGCGAAGACGAAGGCCGGCACGCCGGACAGCGCGTTCGCCGCGTTCGTGAGGATGAACGTGTCGAGCTGCGTCTCGCCCATGATGACGGCCACGGAGCGCGCCAGCGCGATGACCAGCGCGACGCTCACCATCTCGGCGCAGCCGCCGAGGAACGTCTTCACGATGTCCTTGCCCGCGAAGCGCGCGAAGATGCCGATGACGATGGCCATGAGCAAGAACCACGCCGTGGCCTCGTTGAAGTACCACATGCCCAGCGGCACGCCGGTCAGAAACGCGCTCCAGGCGCCGGCCGGGTCGTCGGCCGATCCGCCCGCCATGAAGAGGTCGATGCCGAAGTTCTGCCACGGCACGAAGCCGACGATCATGACGACGAACGTGAGCGCGAACAGCACGAGCACGGCCTTCTGCTTGCCGGAGAGGACGGCCGAGAACGCCGGGTTCTCCGCATCCTCTTCCATCTGGCCGTACTCCTTCTCGGACTCCTCCTGCTCCTGCAGCGACAGGAACGTGGAGCCCTTGTCGGCCTTGACCTTCTTGGCGTAGCGCATGACGAAGAAGATGGAGATGGCCTCGGCGATGACGAACAGCACCAGGCCGAAGCCGATGATGACGCCCTGGTCGACGGCGATGCCCATGTCGGTGAGGGCGGCCGAGGCCACGCCGACGGAGAACGGGTTCACCGTGGAGCCGATGCAGCCCGCGCCCGCGCCCAGCAGCACCACGAGCGCGCCGGTAAGCGTGTCGAAGCCGGCGGCGTACATGGTGGCGGCCAGCAGGATGTAGAACGGCACCGTCTCCTCCATCATGCCGTAGGTGGAGCCGCAGATGCCGAACAGCAGCATGAGGATGGGGATGAGCACCAGCTCGCGGCCCTTGAGCGCGCGCACGAGCGTGGCGACGCCGGTGTCGAGCGCGCCGGTCTTGTTCACCATGGCCAAGAAGCCGCCCAGCACCAGCACGAACACGCACACCTGCATGGCGCTGGCGAAGCCGAGCACCGGGGAGGTGAGCACGTCGGCGAAGGACGCGCCCGTGACCTCGCCCGTGAACAGCGACATCGCCACGGTGACGAGCGCCACGCCGATCAGGCACGCGACCAGGATGATGAAGGAGTCCGGCGCGCCTTTCTTCTTCTTGCTCTTCTTCGCGCCGCCGGGCTCGGGGGCTGCGGCGGCGGGGGCGGCTTCGACGGCTTCCGCCGCCTGCTTCTCGTTCTCGCTCATCGCTCGTTCTCCTTGTCGTCGTTCGCGCGGGCTTCCAGCCAGCGCAGGGCCATCGTCGCGGTCATCGCCGCGCCTTCCGCGAACACGCTCTCGTCGAACACCACGCGGGAGTTGTGCACGGGATAGCGCACGCCCTCGTCCTCCGAGCCGGTTCCCAGCACGAAGTACGTGGTGGGAACGGCCTGCGAGATGACGCTCATGTCGTCGGAGCCCGAGATGGGTTTCTCGAGGATGGTGACGGGGCGGCCGGTGAGGTCCTCCACGTAGCCGATCAGCTCGTCGGTGAGCACGGGGTCGTTGTGCACGCTGGGCACGCCGCGGAGGAACCGCACGTCCGCGCTTCCGCCGAAGCCTTCCGCGATGCCTCGGCACAGGGCTTCCAGGCGCTCTTTGAGGTGCGCGCGGGTGCCCTCGTCGATGGTGCGCAGGGTGCCCAGCAGGCGCACGTCGTCGGGGACGATGTTGGCCGCCGTGCCGCCGTTCATGGCGCCGAACGTGATGACGGCCTGGTCGTTCGGGTCCAGCTCGCGGGCGATGAGGTTCTGCGCGCCGAAGAAGAGGTGGCAGGCGATGTTGAACGGGTCCACCAGCTGGTGCGGGCGCGAGCCGTGGCCGCCTTTGCCGTGCACGACGATGTCGATGTCGTCGATGGAGGAGAAGCCGGTGCCGGGGCGCGTGGCGATCTCGCCCCGGCGGTAATCCATCGGCATGAGGTGGATGGCCGTGGCGGCGTCGACGTGCGGGTTCTCCAGCACGCCCGCGTTGATCATGGCCTCGTTGCCGCAGATCTCGTCGGGTGCGCAGCCCTCCTCGTCGGGCTGGAACATGAGCTTCACGCAGCCGGGCAGCTCGGCCTCGCGGCCTTTGAGGATGCGGGCGGCGCCCAGCAGCATGGCGGTGTGCGCGTCGTGGCCGCAGGCGTGCATGTACTCGGTCTGCGAGGCGAAGGGCAGCCCCGTCTCCTCGCGCAAGGGCAGCGCGTCCATGTCGGCGCGCAGCATGAAGCAGCGGCCTTTCGACGGGTCGCCGACGGTGGCCACCAGGCCGCCCGGCACGATCTCCTCCGGCTCGAGCCCGATTTCCCGCAGACGCTCGGCCACGTAGGCCGTCGTCTGGGGGAGGTCGAACCCGATCTCGGGATGCTCGTGCAGCCAGCGGCGGTCGGCGACGATGTCGCTTTCCAGCGCTCGCGCTTCTTCCAAGATGGTCATACGGTGGTACCTCCTTGGTTCGTGGGGGATGGTTGGCGCTCGCTGGCGAAGGGGAGCGCCGTTTCGCGTTCGCGCCCGTTGCGGGGCGCCTGACGGGCGGTACAATAGGGGGGTGAAGGCGGTTCGATCGTCACCCCGGCGGCGTTACGAGGGGGTGAGCGGCAGGTTTCAAGCGGCGAGCGGCATGAAGAAAGGTTACCGATGGGAAACGCGCACGATCCGGCATCTCGACCGCGCCGCCCGGCCGGCGGCGGCTCGGAGGACGCCGCGACGGGCGAGCCGCCTGCCGCGAGGGCGCTGGTGGACGCCCGCGCGCTCGCGGCCGTGGCGGCGCTGTCGCTCTCGACGTTCGTGCAGAACGGGTTCCTCTATCCTCCCCTCGAGGCGCGTGCGCCCTGGGCGCTGGCCGCCTGCGGGTTGGCCTACGCGGCCGCGTTCGCGCTGTGGGCCCTTGCCGCCCATCGTCGGCGCAAGCCGCTGCCGACGACCGCGCTGTCGGCGGTTGCGTGCGCGGCCCTTGCGGCGGGCGCTGCGCTGTGGGTCGCGGCGGCGGCGATGGGCTACCACGCGGTGCTCGCGGCGCCCGCCGTGGCGCTGTTGTCGTGCGGCCGCGCATGGGCGGTCGTCGTGGCGGGGCTGTCGCTGACGGGCTTGCGCCCGCGCGGGGTGCTGGTGACGGTTGCGGGAGGCGTGTTCCTGTCGTACGTCGCCTACCTGGTGCTCGGAGCCGTGCTGGCCGCCCTCGCGCCGGTTCTCTACGCGCTGCTTCCCGTGGCGGCGCTGGCGGTGACGGCCGGTCCTGTGGCGAAGTCCCGCGCGTCGCTCGCCTCCGGGCCGGGCGAGCTGGCGGTGACGAACCCCGGCTCGTTCCCCGGGCCGTTCAACCGCCTGTTCGTGTGCATATTCCTGTTCGAGGTGGGCTTCGGCCTGTCCATCGAGTTCGGTGCCGATCTCGGCGCATGGTGGGCGGCCGCCGTGCCGGGCGCCGCGCTGCTCGCGGTGGCGGCGTGGTGCGCCCGCACGCGCAGCACCCGGCGCGAGGACGTGCTGTTCCACGTGTCGGCGCTGCTCGTGGTGTTCGGCTTCCTCATGTCGTCGGCGCAGACCGCGTTGTTCGGCTCCGTGGCGCAGCAGGCGCTCGCGGTGGGCGCGCAAACGTTCAACGTGCTCACCTGGGCCGCGCTGTCCATCGTGGCCGCGCGCAACCCCGCGGGCGGCGTCACGGCGCTGGGGCAGGGCTTCTGCGCGTCGAACCTCGGCGCCACGGTGGGCGTGGTGCTGGGGCAGGCGTCGTCGTCGGGCGACCCGCTGGCGGGCGATGTGCGGCTGCTCGTGCTGGCCCTGGTGGCCGCCGCGTTCGTGGGGTACGTGTGGATGGGGCTGCGCGGTTTCAGCTTCACCGACGCCATCCAGGGCGTGAAGCCGGTCGAGGCGGTGGCGCCGCCCGCGCCCGAGTCCCGCACGGACATCGAGGCGCGCTGCGAGCGGCTGGCCCGTGCGCACGGGCTCACCGAGCGTGAGGGCGAGGTGTTCGCGCTGCTGGCCCGCGGCCGCAACGGCGCGTTCATCCAAGAGGAGTGCCGCGTCACCCGCAACACCGCCAAGACGCACATCCGCCACATCTACCAGAAGCTGGGCGTGCACACCCAGCAAGAGCTCATCGATCTCGTGGAGGGGGAGGCGGCGGACGGCGCGGCGTGACGCCGATATGCTATGCTGCTCAGGGAAAACGACGGCCCGCGCCGCGATGGGCGCGGGCTTTGCGAGGAAGGAGACGCGCATGCGCGAAGGAAGCGCCCCGAATTTCTGCCCGCCGATCGAGGAGGGCGTGACGCTCGAGTTCGTCGACGAGAACGGTGACGGCGTCGTGCTGGAGTTCCTGGGGCTCGTGCTGCACAACGACCGGCGCTACGGCTTCTTCTTCCCCGTGTCGGAAGACGAGCCGGCGGGGTCGTCGGGCGAGGTCGTGCTCTTGGAGGTGACGGAGCTGGACGACGACGGCCAGCCTTCCGCGTTCGAGCTCGTGGAGGACGAGGGCGTGGCGGCCGAGGTGTACGCCGACTTCCGCCAGGCCACGAAGGACCTTTACGATTTCGCCGACTAGTAATTTGGATTAGCGACGAGCGGTTAACGACGAGCGACGGCGCGGCCGCCATGCGAGGGTGGGGTGGCTGTGCGTAGCGGCCTTCGCGCACGGCGCTCCCGTGCGCGAAGGCCGCAGGTTCGATGCGGCGCTATTGGTCGCGCGACGGCGCGCCGGAGGCGAATCAGCGGCCGAACTGGTCCCAGCCTCCCGCCGGCTTCACCAGCTCGGACTGGGCGATGGCCGCAAGGTACATGATCTCGTGGTTGATGGCCTTTTCAAGGCGGCAGACCTCTTCCTCGGTCTCCGCCAGGTCGAATATGCGCGCCGCCGCGGTTTTTACCGCCCCCATCTGCCGTTCGTACTCATCGTGCACCATCGTCAACCCCGTATCTCAATATGCGACCAGCTAGCTCATCTATGATCAACCGACCGGTTGTATTATCCGTGTGCTGTAAACTATAGTTTACGTTATCTCCATGCCCCGATACTAGCCTTTTCCATCATGGAGAATAATACACTGAAAGCCCAACTCGGTGCGAATGTTGCGGAATTGCGCACGGGGGCCGGTGTGTCGAAGACCACGTTCGCGCTCATGGTGGGCGTGAGCAGGCCCTATCTTGCGGCAATCGAGCGCGGCACCGCGAACCCGACCGTCGACGTGCTCGAGCGCATAGCCGACGGTCTGGACACGAGCGTGGGGGAGCTGTTCGGCGAGAGGTGAGGCGGCGCCGTCGTGCGGGCGTCCTAGAGGGCCAGGAGCTTCCACTCGTCGTGGTTGCAGATCCAGGCCTGCGGGTTCTCCACGGAGAAGAACACGAGCGTGGGGTCGTTCGGGCCGTCGTAGCGTTCGCCCAGCCCGGTCATGTGGTCGTAGCCCGCCTGGCGGATGTCGTCGCGCGCCAAGTCCTCGAGCCCCGCCTCGCCGCGCAGGATGAGCCAGCCGTGGCCGGGCCACCACGAGGTCGCCTCGAAGCGCCGGTTGATCGCGAGTTCTTCCCACACGTCCTTCGTGGTGGCCGTGCAGAACCATATCTTGCCGTCCTGCTCGGCGGCGAAGCTGAACGGGCGCACGTGGGGTTGGTCGTCCACGCTGGTGGCCAGGTACCAAGCGGGTACGGCGGTGAGGTACTGGAGTACGGTTTCGTTTCCGGTCATGAGGGCTCCTATCGAAGTCGGGATCGTCGGGTTCTTTTCAGCTGCGCGGTTCGCAGCCTAGAGCAGCACGTCCGCCGCGCCCACACACGCGGCCAGCACGGCCAGCACGGCCACGGCCACGCCGTCGCGCGCCGAGAATTTCAGCGGGTGCAGGCGGGTGCGCCCCGTGCCGCCGTGGTAGCAGCGCGCGTCCATGGCGGCCGAAAGCGTCTCCGCATGGCGAAACGCGCTGGTGAACAAGGGGACCATGAGCGACGACAGCATGCGCATGCCCCTCACGGGGCTGCTTGCCAGCGCCGCGCCGCGGCTTATCTGGGCATGGTAGATGGTTACGAGCTCGCTTGCGAACTGCGGCAGGAACCGCAGCGCGATGCCCATGATCATGCCCAGCTCGTGGGCGGGCAGCCCGAAGCGGGCGAAGGGGGAGAGCAGCCGCTCGAGCGCCTCGGTCAAATCGAGCGTCATAGTGGTCATGGTGACCAGGCTCATGCCCAGCAGGATGAGCACGAGGCGCGCGGCGATGGTCAGGCACGACTGCACGCCTCCCTCCGATATGCGGATGAAGGCCCACTCGAAGATCACGGGGCCGCCCTGCACCACGAACAGGTTCAGCAGCGAGGCCACCACCACGATGAACAGCAAGGGCGCGAGCGATTTCGCCGCGTATTTCAACGGGATGCGCGACAGCAGGTAGAAGCCCGCCACGAACACAGCCACCGCGCCGAGCGCGGCCGCGTTGCGGGCGGCGAGCGCCACGACGATGAAGACGATGCCCAGCAGCAGCTTCGCGCGCGGGTCCATGCGATGCAGGGGGCTGTCCCCCGGATAGTAGCTGCCGAAGGAGAACACGTTCATCGCGCGCCGCCCTCGGAGTCGTTGGCAGCCGCTCTGCCGCTTCCGGCGTCGCAGCCGTCCGCCGTGCCTTCGGGCGCTTCGCAGGTCGCTTTGCCGCCCGCCAGCTCGACGAGGGCGCGTGCCAGCGATCCGCTGTCGAACAGCACGCCTGCGGGCAGGGGGATGCCCCGTTCGCGCAAGCCGTTCGCCACGCGCTGCGCGGCGGGGATGCCCAGCCCGATGCCGTTGAGCTCGCCGGCGCGCAGGAACACGTCGCCCGGCGTGCCCACCTCGAACGTTTCCCCTTCGTTCAGCACGAGCACGCGGTCGCAGCGCTCGGCCAAATCGTCCATGCTGTGCGAGATCATGACCACCGTGCGGCCCTGTTCGTGCAGATGCGCGATGAGGGCCAGGAAGTCGCGCCGCGCCGCCGGGTCGAGGCCGGCCACGGGCTCGTCCAGCACGAGGATGCTCGGGCGCATGGCCAGCACGCCCGCGAACGCCACGCGTCGCTGCTGGCCGCCCGAGAGCTCGAAGGGGCTCAGGCCCTGCACCTCGTCGAAGTCGAGCCGCACGAGCTCGAGCGACTCGCGCACGCGCGCGTCCACCTCGTCGTCGGAGAGCTTCAGGTTGCGGGGGCCGAACGCCACGTCGTTGTACACGGTGTCGGCGAACAGCTGGTGCTCGGGGTATTGGAACACCACGCCCACGTCGGCGCGCACGCTGGCGGCCTGGGCCTTGTCGGCCACGTCGCGCCCCTCCACCAGCACGCGCCCGCAGGTGGGGTGCAGGATGCCGTTCATGTGCTGGATGAGGGTCGACTTCCCCGACCCCGTGTGCCCGGCGATGCCGAAGAACTCGCCGCGCTTGACGGAGAAGTCTATGTCGCGCAGGGCCCACACGGCATCGGGATCGTTGCCCCAGTCGGCCCGCTTGCCTGCTTCGGCCTCGCCCTTCGCCCGCTTGCCGCGCTTGCGCTTGCCCTTGGAGGGGTTGTAGGTGAAGGACACGCCCTGGAACGCTATCACAGCGTCGTCCGAGTTGTCGTCGCAGGTCGAGGCCGCGACGCTTCCCCCTCCGCCTCCGTTCAGGATGGCAGAAGTGAGCGTTTCGTGGCTTCCGCCTGGGATGACGGAGGGGGACGCCGCATCGTCTTCGCCAGAGTCGCGGGGATGGCTTCCCTCGCCGATCGCGCTCGCCACGGCGTCGACGAGCTGCGTTTCCTTCACGCAGGTGGGGACGTCCAGGCCCAGCTCCTGCAGCTTGAGCGACAGGTCGCAGGCGAACGGGACCTCCAGGTTGAGGTTCGCCAGCACGTCGGTGCGCACGAGCACGTCTTGAGGTGCGCCCTGGCAGGCCACTTTGCCGTGGTCGAGCACCACCACGCGGTCGGCCTCGGCGGCCTCCTCCATGAAGTGGGTGATCATGACCACGGCCATGCCCTGGGCGTTGAGCTCCTTGCACACGCGCATGAGCCCTTTGCGCCCGCGCGGGTCGAGCATGGCCGAGGCTTCGTCCAGGATGAGCACCTTCGGCTGCATGGCGAGCACGCCGGCGATGGCCACGCGCTGCTTCTGACCGCCCGACAACGCCTGCGTCTCGTGCGTCTCGAACCCGACGAGGCCCACCTGCCGAAGGCATTCTTCCACGCGTCGGACCAGCTCGGCGGTCTCCACGCCCAGGTTCTCCGGGCCGAACGCCACGTCGTCTTCCACCAGCGACGCCACCAGCTGGTCGTCGGGGTTCTGGAACACCATGCCGGCGGTGGAGCGTATGCGGTAGACGTTGCGGGCCTCGGCGGTGCTGTAGCCGTCCACCGTCACGCTGCCCTTGTCGGGCAGCAGCAGGGCGTTCAGATGCTTCGCCAGTGTGCTCTTGCCGCTGCCGTTGCCGCCCAGGATGCAGACGAACTCGCCGGCGCCCACGTGCAGGTCGACGCCGGCGAGTGCGAGGCGCTCCCCGTCGTAGGTGAACTCTATGTCCGTGCAGTCGATCATGGCGTTGCGCTTCCTCACTGCCCGCAAAGGGGGTTGCAATCGGTTTCGGTTGTCGATCTAATGTCCTTTGACCTGCGATTTCTTCGGGGTTATCACATTGGACACGGCTTTGTACACAATCAGGGTGAGCACGGCGTTCACCACGCCTTTCACCAGGTTGAACGGCAGGATGGCCGGCAGCAGCATGGGCAGGATGACGTCGACGCTGCCGTACCAGAACAGCACGCCGATGGTGAGGTTGGCCACGACGGCGCCCAGCGTGGCTGCCACCACGCTCACCACCAGGCCGATCACGCCGCGCTTGAGCGTGCGCTTGCGGCGGTAGATGGCCGCCGCCGGCCACACGAAGCACAGGGTGGCCACGATGTTCATGAGCGAGCCCACCCATTCTCCCAGGATGAGGCCGTGGATGACCGCGGCGATGGCGCCCACCGCTATGCCCGCGCCCGGCCCGAAGGCGAAGCCGCACACCATGGCCGGCATGAGCGAGGGATCGTAGGTGAGGAACGTCACGCCGGGTATGAGCGGGATCTGGATGAACGACAGCAGCGCCGCGATGGCGCACATGAGCGCCATCGTCACCAGCTGCCGGGTGTCCCATTTGTTCGTGTTCGTGAATTCGAGGTTTTGCGCGTTCTCCGCCATGGCGGCACCTTCTTCCCGCGAGGCTCGGTTCGGTCGGGTTCGTTTCCAGCCTCGCAGAAAAAGAAACAAGCCCGTATGAATTCCACTCCTGTCATACGGGCTTGTGATTCGCTTTGGTGCGGCCGCTTGCGGGGAACGCGGTCGCTGCCTGCGATATCTGCCTCTTCCATCCGGACTTTAACCGTTGGTCCCGGAGTTTCACCGGTGTCAGCCTGGTCGGGCGCTCGTTCGACGCGGGGTCGGACGGAGCGGGCCTTCGCAGGGTCGCGGACTTTCGGTTCGGCTCGGCGCGAACGCCGGCTGCCCGATTACCGCCAGTGAGGAATTTCACCTCGCCCTGAAACAGAATCCATCGCGGCCCATTGTAGTCGCCTCGACACCGTCGCGCAACCGTGGCGTTCGGCAAAGTCGGACAGTTTGACGGAACTGTGGAGCGAGCGGACGTTCGGAGCGGAAATTCGGGAGAAGCGCGTGCGCAGAAGCGACTGCTGCGGGCGAGCGGAAAGGAATCGTCAGGGGAAGGAGAGCCTTCCCCATGCCGGTTTGCGAAAGCGCCGCATAACGCGGTCGAGGCCGCTAGGGGGAGGCGGCCTCGACGCAGACGAGTGAGAGGAGAATCGACGTGAGAGAGGAGAAACGTCGGGGTCGATCCTTGCTCGAGATGTATCTTAACGCCTAATTTATTCTTGGTCAAGTATAATTTTGATTGGGAATGAATTTTTTCGCATAACCGCTTGTCCGCGCCTGCTTATTGGCCGGTGCGCAAGAGGTTTCGCTTGCATTGTCCTTGGGGCCGGATTATGGTGGTGTATTATTCCCATTAGGATATAGTGAGCTTCGTCGGTGCGGAGCGCGCTGCGGGAGATCGCGCCGCCCACGTGGGAGCAAGGGAAAGAGGATTCATGAGAGACCATTCGAACCACATCCAACTGACGCGCGAGCAGGCCGTCGAGCAGATGCTCGCGCGTTTGGGCGACGGCTTCGGCTGGGGCGACGTCGCGGCCGACGGGCCGCAGGACGCCGAGGGCCATCGGCGCGAAGTCGGGCGCAAGCTCGCCGAGACGGTGCCCGTCGCCGATGCCGTGGGCCGCGTGCTGGCTTACGACGTGCGTGCCCAGTGCGACGTGCCCAGCTGCCTGACCTGCGGCATGGACTCCATCGCCGTGCACTGGCGGGACTTCGAGGGGCTCGAGCCGGGCGCGCTGCCCGACACGTCGGGCTGGGTGCGCGGAGTGGATTGGGAGTTCGCCAACACGGGCGTGGCCATGCCGGAGGGCTTCGACGCCGCCATCGTGGTGGAGCACGTGCGGGTGGCGTGCGACGAGCAGCACGTGTCCATCGACGCCGCGCCGTCGCGCCGGTTCGCCGGCACGCGCCCGGCGGGCGGCCAGATGAAGCGCCTCGACGTCATCGCCGAGGCCGGCTCGCTCGTCACGGCCGATCTGGCCGCGCGCATCGCGAGCGGCAACAACGCCGTCGTGCCCGTGGTCCGCAAGCCGCGGGTGGCCTTCATCCCCACCGGAAACGAGCTGGTTCCGCCCGGCGTGCCGTTCAATCCCGACAAGCCGCAGGCGTTCGCGGCGCGCGGCAAGAACTTCGAGACGAACAGCATCCTCGTGCGCGCCAAGGTGGAGGCGTGGGGCGGCGAGTTCGTGCCGTTCGACATCGTGCGCGACGCGCGGGACGCCATAAGGCAGGCCATCGAGCGCGCCTGCGAGATGGCCGACATCGTGGTGCTGAACGCCGGATCGTCCAAGGGGTCCGACGACTGGTCGTGCGAGGTGATGGAGGAGCTGGGCGACATCATCTGCCACCAAACGAACCACGGCCCCGGGCACCACAGCTCGTACGCGCTGGTGGACGGCGTGCCCATCGTGGGCATCTCCGGCCCGTCGGGCGGGGCGTCGTTCACGCTGAACTTCTACCTGCGCCCGCTCATGCGCATGTTCCTGGGCCTCGAGCCCGAGGCTCCGCGCATCCCGGCGCGCCTGGCGGCCCCGTTCCCGCAGGGCGGCCCCGGCTCGGCCCCCAAGCCCGAGCCGGACGAGCCGCTGCCCGGCGAGGCGCGCCCGCTCGAGCATCCGCCCGCCCGCGCCGCGTCCGCGGGTCCCGGGGAACCCGAGTTCTTCGGCGTCAAGATGCTGAGCCTGTCCGTGGGCGCCGACGGCGTGCTGGAAGCCACGCCTTTGGCCGGCCGGCCGGGGTCGGTCGAGGCCCAGGCGGCCAACGCCTACTACCTGCTGCCCTCCGGCCCCGGCATCGAGCCCCCGGCGGTGGGGGACGTGATCGAGGTGGAACTGCGATAGCCGGCGCCAAGTCCTTATCGGCGGGGACCGGGTTTCGATCTCCGCCGAACGGGGTCCGCGACACGCTTGTCGGTGCGCGAGGGCCTTGCAGGATGCAACGAATAGCCGAAACGTCAACTTTTCTATGAAAACATGCGCCCCGGGGGCTTGATTTGCCCCCGGGGCCATATTAATCTGGAGTATATATATTCTTGATTATGTATAGAATAGGTGATTGCATGTTCGCTCCCGTTTCCGACGCATCCCCCCTGGCCGATGCCGAGCTCGCGCCGGGGGACATCCTGCGCAGCGAATACGGCAGGACGGTACGCACCGTGGTGTCCGTAGAGGGGGACGACGTGGTGGTGCGCACGCCGAAGGGGTCCATCGAGGCCATACCGCTGCAGTCCGTCAGGCGCTTCTGGCGCAAGATAGGCGCCGAGACCTAAGCGGCTTCGCGCCTGCAGCAGAGGCCGCACCGAACATGTCGCTTCACCGGCCCCGTAGGGCAAGGGCTCTGCCCTTGCCGCCCGACAAGCAGCGTTCCCGCAGTTCGACGGCAAGGGCAAGAGCCCTTGCCCTACAGGACGCCTGCGAAGGGCGCGTGATTGACGGCTTTCGGGTGCAGCCTCTCCCAATTGTGTGGGTCGGCAACAGTTTCGCGACGTAGGGCCCCAGGTCGGGTACAATACCGCCCCGTATGTTTGAAATCCTTTCCAGCATAGACGCGTTCGTCTGGGGGCCGGCCATGATCGTGCTCCTTCTGGGCACGCATGTCTTCCTCACGTTCAAGACCGGCTTCATCCAGCGCAAGCTGCCGCAGGCCATCCGCATGTCGTTTCGGAAGGACCCCGAGGGCAAGGGAGACATCTCCAACTTCGGCGCCCTGGCCACGGCGCTGGCGGCCACCATCGGCACGGGCTCCATCGTGGGCGTGGCGACCGCCGTTCTGGCCGGCGGGCCGGGCGCGGTGTTCTGGATGTGGATCACCGGCGTGTTCGGCATCGCCACGAAGTACGTGGAGGTGTACGCCTCGGTGAAGTACCGCGTGCGCGACCATGCCGGCAACATGCTGGGCGGCGCCATGTACGTGTGGGAGCGCGCGTTCAAGAAGAAGGACGGGCGGGTGCCCTGGTGGGCGAAGCTGGGCGCCGTGGCGTTCGCCGCGTTCGCCACCGTGGCCACCATCGGCACGGGGTCGGCGGTGCAGGCGTCCGCCATGACCGGCATCATCGCGTCGAACGTGCCGGTGCCCACCTGGGTTATCGGCATCGCCATCGTGGTGCTGGTGTCGGTGGTCATCTTCGGCGGCGTGCGCAGCATATCCAACGTGTGCGAGAAGCTCGTGCCCGTCATGGCCGTGGCGTACGCGGGCGGCTGCCTGGTCATCTTGGCGCTCAACGCGCCGGTGGTGGGGGAGGCCGTCGCGCTCATCTTCCAGTGCGCGTTCACCGGCAAGGCGGCGTTCGGAGGCGCGGTGGGTTCCGGCATCATGATGGCGCTGCAGTTCGGCTGCGCGCGCGGCCTGTTCTCCAACGAGTCGGGCCTGGGCTCGGCGCCCATCATCGCGGCGGCCGCCAAGACGCGCAACCCGGCCGAGCAGGCGCTCGTGGCCATGACCGGCACGTTCTGGTCGACGGTGGTCATCTGCGCGCTCACGGGCATCGTGCTCGTGTCCACCATGATAGCCAACCCCGGCATCCAGGCCGACATCCTGGCGAACCCCACGGTGTTCTCGGGCGCCGAGTTGGCCAGCGCGGCGTTCTCGAAGATACCCTACATCGGCACGCCCATCCTGGTGCTGGGCATGGTGGCGTTCTCGTACTCCACCATCCTGGGTTGGTCGTACTACGGCAACCGCTGCGTCACGTACCTGTTCGGCAAGCGCGCCATCCGGCCGTACCAGGTGCTGTACGTGGCCGTGGCCTTCCTGGGCGCCATCGGCGTGGGCGACGTCATGTGGACCGTGTCCGACATCGGCAACGCGCTCATGGCCATCCCCAACATCGTAGCCATCCTGCTGCTGAGCGGACTCGTGGCCCGCGGTACCCGCCACTACGTGTACGACCGCCACCTCGACGAGGTGGACGAGGATCCCATCCCCGTCGTGGAGGGCAAGTAGAAAGCGGCCTTCGCTTCCCTGCGAACTTGGAGCGCTTCGACGTCCGGTTGCTTGCCGGCTGCCGAAATCCGAACTCGCCGCACTCTCGAAACGGGCGATCGCACGCTTTTCGCCCCCCGATGTCTTTTCTTCCCGAGCGGCGTCGATTCGCCTCGGTCGCCGATTTCTCGCCGTACCGATCCTTCGCACCCCTTGTCTCTCCTCACTTTCGTCTCTATATTTTTACCTTGTTGCGTGCGTACACAATAAGTTTGGGGTTCGTGCGTGGAGAGGATCGAGAAGGAGGCCCCCTTTGGTCAAAACAAATCCGGTGGCGAGGCTTGCGCGCGGAGCATTGGCGTTCGCGCTTGCGGCCAGCCTCGCTCCCACGACAGCCTTCGCCGACGAGACGCCGCCCCGAAGCGGCATCGCCGACGGGTTCATCGCCTCGAGCGAACGGGCGGTGGCGCGGTACGCGTCCACCGGGAATCCGGACGACCTGCGCGACGTGCGCGCCTACCAGGGCAACGGGATCATGCCCTTGAACGACGGCCTTCCCGAAAAGCTCGATCTGCGCGATAGGGGCGTGGTCACCCCGGTGAAGCTTCAGAACCCCTGGGGCACCTGTTGGAGCTTCGCCGCTATTGCTGCGTCGGAGACCAGCATCATGTCCGAGCTGGGCATAACCACCGACGATGGCGCGGTGGATCTGTCCGAGCTCCACACGGCCTGGTTCTCGTACATGCCGTTGCCCGAGGGCTCCGGGTCGCAGGCGGGCGAGGGTATCCGCACGACGTCGACGGATCCCGCTGCTGTGCTGGACCAGGGCGGAGATTTGTTCACGACCACCTCGGTGTTCTCCTCGGGCATCGGTCCCGTGGCCGAGAGTCTCGTTCCCTATCGCAACAAGGAGGGTTATACAAAAGACAAGGACGGCGTTCCCATCTACTATTCGTCCGAAGGCGACTGGTCGGTTGACGAGGACTTGCGCTTCGTTCAGGAGATAGAGCTCGAGGAGAGCAGCATCCTTCCCTCGCCTGCGGGAAGAAGCGACAGCGGCAGCTATACCTATAACGAGAGCGGCACGCAGGCCATCAAGCGCGAGTTGCAAGAAGGACGTGCGGTGTCGATTTTGTTCGCAGCCGACCAGTCGCAGCCCGGGCAGGGGTCCCAGGGCAGGTACATAAACCCGAACACCTGGGCGCAGTACACCTACGATGAAAGCGCTTCTGCAACCCATGCCGTCAGCATCGTAGGTTGGGACAACTCCTATAGCAAGTATCTGTTCGAGCCCGACCTCACCACCGCCGAAGGCGAGCTTGACCCGCAATTCTTCGTAGACGGGGACGTCTCGGGGAAGCTGAACGAAGAAGGGAGGGCGGTAGCCGAGGACTCCAATCGCATCCCCGCCAGCGACGGTGCATGGATCGTGAAGAACAGTTGGGGGTCGAAGGACGTCGAGTTCCCGCATCGCAACCCGAACGGATGGGGTGTTGACGGCGGCGGCTACTTCTACCTGTCGTACTACGACAAGAGCGTCGTCTTGCCCGAATCGTTCAACTACTACACCGAGAACTACGGGGAGTCGGCCGAGTACTACCTCATCAACCAGTACGACTTCATGCCCTCGCCAGGCGTCACGGCTCAGTTGAGCGACGATCCCGTGTCCATGGCGAACGTGTTCGAAGCAAGTGAACATCAGATGGTCCGCTCGCTTTCCTGCGAAACCGCTCAGCCCGGCACGGAGGTCGACTACGAGGTGTACTTGCTGAACGACGGGTACGCGAGTCCCAAGGACGGCAAGCTGCTCGCGAAGGCGTCCGAAACCTACGAGTACGGCGGATATCACCGAATCCAGCTCAAGGAGGCCCTGCCCATCGAGCAAGGACAACATTTCTCAGTGGTGGTGACGCAACAGTGCGACGGGCTGTACTGCATCCCCGTCGACCGGGCGCTCAACGAGACGGGCATGAACAAGCTCAACGAGGAGCTCGGCCTCAACTACAGCCGGTACGCCGTGGGCGTGGTGAACGAGGGGGAGAGCTTCACCTTCGAGGATGGCGAATGGGCCGACTGGTCCGACGTAGTCGCAAGCATAAAGGCGGCTGCCGCGGAGACAGAACCCGGTGACATATTCGATTACGACAACTTCGCCATCAAGGCGTACGCCGACCCCATGGGCGAGCCTCCCATTCACGAGGCGGTGGTCGTTCCCGACCTGGGCGGCATGACCGAGGCCGAGGCGTTGGCAGCTTTGGAACAGGCGGGTCTTAAGGGCGAGGCGGGCGAGCCCGAGTACTCCGACGCCGTCGAGGCCGGCCGTGTGGTCCGTCAGGGCACCCCGGCGGGCACGGAGGTTGATAAGGGCTTCATCGTCACCTATCACCTCTCGCTCGGCAAGGAGCAAAGCGGGGAGCAGGGCGGAGCCGCGGGCGGCGGAGGGGCCGGCGGCACCGCAGGCGGCAAGCCCATGCCCGCCATGGGCGATACCGCAGCCCCCATCGCCGGCTCGCTCGCGGTCGCGCTTGCCGGCGCCGTCGTTGCGGTCGCGGGCTTCCGCATGAGCGGCGGCCGGAGCGGCCGCCCGCGCTGCTGACGCCGTTTTCTGGACGACTTGCGAGGGGGACGCGGTGAAGCGGCCCCCTCGGCAGCCCCCGCGCCTGTGCTCGTTGCCCGTGCGAGAATCACCCGTTCGCCCGATTGTTTTTCCCTTGTTAACAAAGATGACGTTTTCGTGTGGCTATAATCCAAGCACTTTAGTGCGGGAAAGTGCTTCTGCCGAAATGGATTGCCGCTTGTCACTCGGTTTCGGCAATGGCTCTTCCTCGCCGTTTGGGGATCGACGGGAGAAAGAGGGAATTCATGGACATCGTCCAGTTCATCAGCGACATCGACGCTTTCGTATGGGGGCCGCCGATGATCGTGATCCTGTTGGGGTCGCACCTGTACCTGACGTTTCGCACGGGCTTCATCCAGCGCAAGCTGCCCACGGCCATCAAGCTGTCGGTGACGAAGGACCCGGACGCTCCGGGCGACATCAGCCAGTTCGGCGCGCTGTGCACGGCGCTGTCGGCCACCATCGGCACGGGCAACATCGTGGGCGTGGCCACGGCCATCTTGGCGGGCGGCCCCGGCGCGGTGCTGTGGATGTGGCTCACCGGCGTGTTCGGCATGGCCACGAAGTACTCCGAGACGTTCGCCGCGGTGAAGTACCGCGTGAAGGACCACAACGGCAACATGCTGGGCGGTGCGATGTACGCGTGGCGCCGCGCGTTCGAGAAGGACGGCAAGGCGCCGTGGTGGGGCCTCCTGGGCGCCGGCGCGTTCGCCCTGTTCGCGGCCATCGCCTCGTTCGGCATCGGCTCGGCCGTGCAGTCCAGCGCCATGACGGGCATCATCACGTCGAACTTCCCCGGCATTCCCGCCTGGGGCATCGGCCTGGCCATCGTCATCATGGTGTCCATCGTCATCTTCGGCGGCGTGAAGGTCATCTCGAAGGTGTGCGAGAAGCTCGTGCCGTTCATGGCCATCGCCTATGCGTGGGGCTGCATCGTCATCATCGGCATGAACTGGGAGTACGTGTGGCCGGCCATCTGCCTCATCTTCGAGTGCGCGTTCACGCCCAAGGCGGCGTTCGGCGGCGCGGTGGGTTCCGGCATCATGATGGCGCTGCAGTTCGGCTGCGCGCGCGGCCTGTTCTCCAACGAGTCGGGCCTGGGTTCCGCGCCCATCGTGGCCTCGGCGGCCTCCACGCGCAACCCGGCGCGCCAGGCGCTCGTGTCCATGACCGGCACGTTTTGGGACACGGTGGTCATCTGCGCGCTCACGGGCATCGTGCTGGTGTCCACGCTCATCGCCAACCCCGGGATCCTCGAATCGGGCCAGATCCAGGCCGGCGCCGACCTCACGAGTGCGGCGTTCGCGTCCATTCCCTACGTGGGCACGCCCATTCTGGTCATCGGCATGATCCTGTTCGCGTACTCCACCATCCTGGGTTGGTCGTACTACGGCAACCGCTGCGCCGCCTACCTGTTCGGCAAGCACGCCGTGCGCCCCTACCAGGTGATCTACGTGGTGGTGGCGTTCTTGGGCGCCATCGGCATCGGCGACTTGGTGTGGACCATCTCCGACATCACGAACGCGCTCATGGCTGTGCCGAACATCATCGTGGTGCTGCTGCTGTCGGGCCTGATCGCGCGCGAGACGAAGCACTACGTGTGGGACAAGAACCTCGACGAGACGGACGAGACGCCCATTCCCGTGCTGGAATCGAAGTAGCCGGTCGGCCGACCGCGGTTTTCAACAACCCGTTGAACCATGCGGGGCGGCGACCCGGCCCCCTTCGCGGATCGTATAATCGTTGCCGGCCGTGCGATGCGCGGCCGGCAACGATTCGAAAGGAAACGACATGTCTGGTTCCCAGAAGGCTTTGAAGGTCATCTCCATCATCACTATCGTCTATGCCGTCGTACTGCTCGTGCTGGGCATATTCATGGCGGCGGGCGGCTCGCTTCTGAGCGGCGAAACCATCGACGTGGACGGAACGGCCGCTTCGGCGAGCATCGTGGCGGCTGTTCTGGGCGTCACGCTTGTCGTCGGAGGCGTGGTCGACCTCGTCATCGGCCTTTTGGGGTTGCGCGGCGCGAGGAACCCGCGCAAGGTGGGGCCGTTCTTCGTGCTGTGCATCATCGGCCTCGCGCTCGGCCTCGTGGGCCTGGGCATGGCCATCGCCCAGGGCACGTTCGACCCCGCGTCGCTCGTCAACATCGTCATCATCGCCGTGTGCCTGTTCCTGGCCATGCGGGTGAAGCAGCAGGCGTAGGCAGAGGCGCCGGGGAAGCGCTCGCCTTCCGACGTAGGGCCACCCTTATGCGCCGGTCGGGTTTTGCAGGTTTCGCGTGAACGGCCCCCCTTCCGGGCGAAGCGGGGGCCGTTTCGCGTCCGGTGCCGTAGAATGGAGCGCGGAGAAGCGGGTTTTCCCGAAGGCGGCGACCTTCGGGCCGGGCAGAGAGCGAGAGGACAGCATGGTCGAAGAACCCAGGGGGCTCACCGCCGCCGAGGTGGCCGAGCGCGTGGCGCGCGGCGACGTGAACGCCGACGTGGACGTGAAGACGCGCTCCATCAAGCAGATCGTGCTGGAGAACATCTGCACGCTGTTCAACGCCATCAACGTGATTCTGGCCGTGTTCGTGCTGATCACCGGCTCGTACAAGAACATGCTGTTCATGATAGTCATCGCGTGCAACGTCGTCATCGGCATCGTGCAGGAGATACGCTCGAAAATCACCACCGACCGTTTGAGCATCGTGGCGGGCTCGCATGCCACGGTCGTGCGCGACGGCGAGCGCGTGGAGGTGCCCCTGCACGAGATCGTGCGCGACGACCTTATCGTGCTGGGCCGCGGCGACCAGGTTCCGGCCGACGCCGTGGTGGTGTCGGGCGCGGCCGACGTGAACGAGAGCCTGCTCACCGGCGAGAGCAACCTCATAAAGAAGGCCGAGGGAGCCGAGCTCATGAGCGGCTCGTTCGTGAACGCCGGCACGGTGCGCGCGCGGGTGGTGCACGTGGGGCACGAGAACTACGCGGCGAAGATCAGCGCGGAGGCCAAGCAGCACAAGAAGGTCAACTCCGAGATCATGAACAGCCTGAACCGCATCATCAAGTTCGTGAGCGTCGTCATATTCCCCGTGGGTGCGCTGCTGTTCGCCCGCCAGTTCTTCAGCGGCGAGGGCGTCGAGCTCAACAACGCCATCCTATCCACGGTGGCCGCGCTCGTGGGCATGATACCCGAGGGCCTCATCCTGCTCACGTCCACGGTGCTGGCGGTGGCGGTGATCCGCCTGGCCAAGAGCAAGGTGCTCGTGCAGCAGCTGTACTGCATCGAAACGCTGGCGCGCGTGGACACGCTGTGCCTGGACAAGACGGGCACCATAACCACGGGGGCCATGGAAGTGGCTTCGATCGAGGCGGTGGACGGCGCCGACGAGGCCGAGCTCTGCCGGGCGCTGGCGTCGCTCGCCGCGGCCGACGAGGATCCGAACGAGACGGCGCAGGCCGTGGCCGAGCACTGCGCGGCGGGCGGGTTCGAGCCGCTGCCGGCGTCGCGCGTGGTGCCGTTCTCGTCCGACAAGAAGTGGTCGGGAGCGGCGTTCGGGGATCGCGCCTACGTGATGGGCGCCGGCAAGTTCGTGCTGGGCGACGCGTTCGCCGTCGTGGAGGAGCAGGCGGCCGCCTTGGCCGCCACGGCGCGCGTGCTGCTGGTGGCGCGCGTGGAGGGCTTCGACGAGGACGGGGGCATCGTGGGCGCCCCCGTGCCCCTGGGCTTCGTGGCCATCCACGACCAGATACGCTCCACGGCGGCCGAGACCATCGGCTACTTCAAAGACCAGGGCGTCACGGTGAACGTCATCTCGGGCGACGACCCCCGCACGGTGGCGGGCATCGCGGCCCAGGTGGGCGTGGACGGCGCCGATGCCTACGTGGACGCCACGACGCTCGAAACGCCCGAGCAGGTGGCCGAGGCCGTGGAGCGCTACCACGTGTTCGGCCGCGTGAAGCCCGAGCAGAAGAAGCAGTTCGTCGTCGCGCTGCAAAAGCGGGGCCACGTGGTGGCCATGACGGGCGACGGCGTGAACGACACGCTGGCCCTCAAGCAGGCCGACTGCTCGGTGGCCATGGCGGCCGGCTCTGACGCGGCGCGCAACGTGGCGCAGCTCGTGCTGGTGGACAACGACTTCGCCAGCATGCCGAAGGTGGTGGCCGAGGGGCGGCGCTCCATCAACAACCTGCAGCGCTCGGCGTCGCTGTTCCTGGTGAAGACGCTCTTGTCCATGACGCTGGCCGTGCTGTTCGTGCTGCTGCCGTGGCAGTACCCGTTCCAGCCCATCCAGATGACGCTCATCTCGGCGTTCACCATCGGCATCCCGTCGTTCGTGCTGGCGTTGGAACCGAATAAGGACCGCATACGCGGCCGTTTCTTGGAGAACGTCATCGTGAAGTCCATTCCCGGCGCCGTGTGCGCGGTGCTGGCCGTGCTGACGGTGAACGTGGTGGGGCGCTTGGCGCTGGGGCTCGACTACGGGCAGGTGTCCACGCTGTGCGTGCTGCTCGCGGCATGGGTGGGCGCCATGCTCATCGTGCGCCTGTCGGTGCCGTTCACGCCCATACGCACGGCGCTGCTGGTCGTGGTGGTGGGCGGCACCGTGCTGGGCGCGACGCTGCTGCACGGGCTGTTCGGCATCGTGCCGTTCACGCTGGAGATGACCGTGCTGTTCGTCGCGTGCGCCGTGGGCGTGGCGGCGGTGTTCCACTGGCTGTACGGGGTGTTCGGACGTTGGCATGGGGCGCGGCTGGCGAAGATGGCTTAGGGACTCTGTTCAACCTGGTCGGGCCGGAGGGGTGCGGGGTGCGCCGTTCGGTCAGTCCTGAGCTCGCTCGAACAGCCCACAGGGCTGTTCGGCTCGTGCGGAATCTACGGCGCACCCCGCACCCCTCCGGCCCTGGCCTTTTGTGGTTGACGCCATCTTCCTGGGCTTGGTGAGAGGGGTGTTGTTGGGAGGTTTTTGCTAGCCGAGGGCGTTTTGTTTGGCGGAGGTGGGGATTCTCCAGATTATGCCTTGGCCGAACTCGCAGGCGTACAGGTAGCCGTCGTGGATCGTCAGGTTCGAGACGAAGATGCCGGCGCCTTCGGGAAGCCGCACGGTGGTTATGTCCCAACCGTCGGGGTCGACGACCACGACCTCGCCGGCTTTCAGGTGCGCTGCGTAGATGTTGCCGTCCGCGTCGGTCAGCAGGCCGTCGGGGCCGTGGCCGCCGGTGAGCCGGGCGGCGACGTAGGGCGTGTCCTTCGCGTCCACGTAGGTTTTCGAGGGCACGCAGAGGATCGAGTTCGTGTTGAACTCGGCAACGTACAGGAAGTTCGCATCGGGCGAGATGGTGATGCCGTTGGGGTACGCGAACCCGGTTTTGTAGAGCTCGATCTCGGGTTCGGCGGCATCGTATTTCACGTAGTACACGTTGCCGTTCTTGTCGAGGTAGTCCGACTGGCCGGGGTCGGTGAAGTAGGCGCCGCCCTGCCCGTCGAGAACGAGGTCGTTCAGCCCCAGAAACGGCGTTCCTTTGAAATCCCCCAGCAGCACTTTGTACTCGAGCGTCTCGATGTCGAACGTGCACAGCCCTTGCGAGCGGTCGGTGATGAGCATCGTGGTGTCGTCGATGAACTTCGCGCCGTTGGGCATGGCCTTCTTGGCGTCGTCGTGGTAGACGACCACGGCCTTGCCGTCTTCCACTTTGAGGATGTTCGACATCGCCACGTCGATGAACCACAGGGTGCCGTCTTTGAAGTTCATGCCCTCGATGAGCCCGCTGTCTTCGACGGTCGCGTACTTCTCCCATGCGGCAGTCGGGCTGACGATGTAGTCGTCGGCGAACGTTTTCGGGCCGGCCTGCGCGAATTCGGATGCGGATCCCTCCCCGGATCCCTTCTCGGAGCCTTCCGACCCCTGCGCTTGGCTGCTGCATCCTGCCATCAAGCCGAGCGCCATCGTTCCACCGGCGACGACGGACCCTTTCAGGAAGTTCCGCCTGTCGATGCCGTGCGTTTGCATAATGCCCATTTCCTTCTCCCTCCTTCGAATGATGGAAACCTTCGCGAAACTATACGAGCCGCGAAAGGCATTCTCCAAATAGCGATTCGGCATGCGGGTATGCTGGTGTCGGATGAAGCGATTCCCGTTTGCGGGCGCTTCGGCGGGCGTTGCGCGTCCGCCGCCGGTTCTCTGGCGCTATTCCGAAACGGCATCGGCTCGGAACGAATGCGCATTTCCCCTATGCGGGGAATCCGTTCTACACTTTCGAGGCAGGGGTTGGCGGATTGGATAGGTAAGGAGAGCGAGATGCTTACAGTTGTTTCCCACGAGTATGACGAGAGCACCGGAATCGATCGTTACGTGTTCGACCCGGGAGCCATGAAAGCCCAGGTCAAAGTTATGGTGGAAGATGGGGGCGACCCTCAGGTCCTGCTCGGCGTGGAGGGCATGGCCGTTCAGCAAAGCGTCACCGAGCCTACGTGGACCGTTTGCCGGAACAAGGAGATCGTCGAGATCGCCTTGGCCGACTACCAAGCGCGCCAGTAGCGACGCGAGCGCCGTGCGCCTGCGGGAGCCCGCCTTGAAGAGGCGGGCTCCCGTTTTTCGCGCATGCGCGATCCTGCGTGCTGGCGAGAGGAAAGCCCCCCCTCCCTCGGCCGCTGCCTTCGGATTCCCTGGCGCTCGGCTCGATCACGCGCCTGCGGCGCCGGGGGGATCGTAGCGGTCCGCGTAGTAGTCTTTCGAACCCTCGGGCTTGCCGATTTCCCCGCGGGTCATGTTGTGCAGGAACGGGGTTCCGCACGTTCGGCAGACCCTGCCTCCGGCCGGGATGGGCTCGCCGCACGTGCTGCAGCGCAAGTCCAACCGCAAGGAGAAGATGCCGCATTTGTTGCAGTGGGAGCAGGGATAGCAGGGCATGGCTAAGACTTCCTTTCGTGCGTCCCGTTGTGCCGGCGCACCGCGCCGGTCGGCGTCATTTCCTCTCGACGCTTGCGCAGAGCACCTCGAGGGCCTCGTCGAGAACGGGGTTGGCGTTGTCAAGGCGGTAGGCCGCCGATATGGGGAAGAACGCGTCGTCGTCGGTTATGGGAACCTGCACGCAGAAGGGGGCGATCCCCATGCCCACGCGCTTGGTGAAGTTGGTTCCCATGATCAGCACGTCGTCCCTGATGCTCGCTGCCGTGGTGAGCAGGTCGGTCTCCTTCATGGAGTAGTGCCTGCGCGTTTTCGGCTTGAAGCCCCGCGAGCGGCAGGCTTCCTCGATGTAGCGCCACGCGTCGCTGACGTGCGATCCTTCGATCTTTATGAGCGTTTCGTCCTTTAGCTGCGAAAGCGAGATCGATTCCCGCTGGGCCAGGCGATGGCTGCTGCTCATGAGCGCCACCCAGGTGCAGCTGCCCAGCTGCACGACTCCGATTTCGTCGTCGTCCGACACATCGCTTTCCGACAGGTAGTCGAAGACGATGTCGCAGCCGCCCTCTTCGAGAATCTCCCGGGGCAGTTGATGCCGGCAGGGCTTCGTCTCGAGGAAGTTGAACCCGTAAACGGGCCCGAGCTCCGCGAGGATGCAGCTCAGCGCCCGCGTCACCATCTCCTCGTTGACGAGCCCGCCGATGGACAGGTGGACGGACGGCGCGACGCGCAGCTCTTTGGCCCGTTCGCTGAAGGCCATCTGCGCCTCGATGAGCTTGTAGGCGTACGACAGCAGCGACGCGCCCGCGGTCGTCAGGCGCATCGAGGACCCCGTCCGGTCGAACAGGGAGAGGCGCAGCTCTTTTTCGAGCGCGTTGATGTGCTTGCTCAGCGTTGGCTGCGACATGTTGAGAAGCCGGGCCGTTTCCGTGAAGTTCAGGTTCTTGGCCAGCTCGACGAACTCGTAGATGATGCGGACATCCAAAGCTCCCACCCCCTTGACGAGAACTCTACGGATACTCCTCCCGCGAAGCGAGGAAGCTGCCTTCGACTATATTAGAACACAGGCGGATAATACCACCAATTCCAAAACGGCATGGAAGCGATATGCCCGGGGCATGCGGCTACTCCCAATCGTCATTTTTCGTATGCGCCGCCGCCTTCCTATACTTTCATCGTTCGAGGGGACTCGAATAGGTAGGAGGAGCATTGCAACGCAGGGGTTCTCCGAAGAAAGGGGAGTAGGATGAGCACGCAAACTCAGGAAAGACTCGGGAAGATCATGGTGCCCATCATGGCGATCTTCGCCCTGGGAGCATCGCAGGGCGGCGTCAACGCCGGCATGGCCACGATGTCGATGGCGTTTCCCGACGCCGGGGCGAACATCGCCTACATCGTGAGCATCGTGGCTTTGGGCATGATACCCTCGGGCATCATCTCGGGCGCCGTGACGGGCAAGTTCATCAAGTACCGCACGTCCATCATCGCCGCGATCGTTCTGTACGTGATATCGGGTTGCTGGCCTTTCATCGCGCAGGGCACGTCGTTCGCCGCCCTGCTCGTTTCGCGTTTCATATTCGGCTTCGCCGTAGGCTGGTCGTACCCGCTGGCGCAGGCCTTGGTGTTCAAATCGGTGGCCGACGAGCACAAGAGGGCCTCGTGGCTGGGAGTGGGCATGTGCTGCTTCAACCTGGGCAGCATGATCATGGAGTTCGCAGGCGGCTACCTTGCCGTCATCAGCTGGCAGGCATGCTTCCTCGTGTACCTGATCGGCATCATCCCGCTGGTCGTCGTCATATTCACGCTCAAAGAGCCCGAGACCGATGCCCAGCAGGCCGAGGACTTGGCAAAGGCCACGGGCCAGGCCGTGAAGGCGAAGATCCCGCCCATCACGTTCTGCTACATGCTCATGCTTACGCTCGTGACCGGGTTCGCCATGCCGACCATTCTGTACTGCTCGTTCGTCATCGCCGATCCTATCGTCGCGGGATGGATTCTGTCCGCCATGACGCTCGTGGGCGCGGTTTCCGGTTTGACCCTCGGCCCGGTGTACAAGAAGCTGGGGAAGTGGACGCTTCCCGTGTCCATCCTCGTGCTCGGCGTGCTCTACGTGGCGGCCGCCCTGCTGTCTCAGCCCGGCTCGTTCAACCTGGCGCTGTACGCCGTCGCCTTCCTCGTCGGCCACTGGGGCTTCGCCATCATCATCCCGGGCACGGGCGACATGGTCACCAACCTCACGCCCATCGCGGCGGCAACGCGGGCCATGGGATTCAACACCGCGTTCCATCAGCTCGGCTGCTTCATCGGCACGCCCATCGCCGCGCTGGTCATGAGCCTTGTCGGCGGGGCGTCCGTTATCGACGTGCTGCTGCCCACGGCCATCGCGATCGTCGTCCTGGGCGTGATCGACCTCATCCTGGTTGGTTGCACCAAGATGGAGAAGTACGGCGACGCCTACGGCAAGATCGACGCGGGATCCGCGGAAGACTAACCACAACCGAACCATAGGCCTCTTCGAGAGGCGAGAATCGCGCTTCCGAGGGAAGCGCTTGGGAAAGCGTTGCTTGTTTCGATTCGATTCCACCTATCTGAACGTCCAAGGCGAGAGAGTCCTAAGAGAGGAGCTGCACATGTCGCAAGACTACTACGAGAGCCATCGGGGTGAGTGGCAATGGCAGGACGGCGAATACACCGTCACGCGCACCACCGCTTGGTCGGGGCCGGGCTGCCATGACGGCTGCGGCGTTCTGTACTACACCAAGAACGGCAAGCTGGAAAAGGTCGAGGGCGATCCCGACAACCCGTTCAACCAGGGGACGCTCTGCATGCGCTGCCTGGAGATGCCCGAGTTCGTGAACAACCCCACCCGCCTGGGCCACCCGATGAAGCGCGCGGGCGAGCGCGGCGAAAACAAGTGGGAGCGCATAACCTGGGAGGAAGCGCTCGACATCATCGAGGAGAAGGTGCGCGCCATCTGGGCGGACTACGGCCCCGAGTCCATCGTCTGCCATATCGGCACCGGCCGCAACAACTGCGACCAGATACCCTACCTGTGCTACGCGGCCTTCGGATCGCCGAACTTCTCCATGGGCTATCTGGCCGGCGATTCCTGCTTCTGCCCGCGCTCGGCCTCCATGGCGTCCCAGAACGGCGACTTCATGATCGCCGACTGCTCCCAGCAGTTCGAGAAGCGCTACGACGAGAGCACGGGCTGGCGCTGCCCCGAGGTCATCGTGAACTGGGGTTGCAACGCCGTCGTGTCCAACTCCGATAACTTCTACGGCGGCTGGATCGTCGACTGCATGCAGCGCGGGTCGAAGATGATCACCGTCGACCCGTCGCTCACCTGGCTGGCCGCGCGCTCGGAGTACTGGCTGCGCGTGCGCCCCGGCACCGACGCGGCGCTGGCCATGGCCATGCTGAACGTCATCATCTCGGAGGATCTCTACGACCACGACTTCGTGGAGTGCTGGTGCTACGGGTTCGACGAGCTGGCCGAGCGCGTGAGCGATTGGACGCCCGAACGCGCCGCCGAGGTGTGCTGGGTCGAGGCCGAGGACATCGTCGGCGCCGCCCGCCTGTACGCCCAGGCCAAGCCCGCCGCCATCCAATGGGGCCTGAAGCTCGACCAGACCACGAACGCCACGGCGACGGCGTGCGCCGTCAACTCGCTCTGGGTCGTGACGGGCAACGTCGATAACCCCGGCGGCAACATCGTCATCCGCAACGCCTTCGACCAGAACCTGTCCTACGGCTACGGCTACCACCTGCTGTCGCCCGAGGTCCAGGCGAAGCGCTTGGGTGCCGAGTTCCCGCTGATGAGCCGGGCGGGCTACAGCTCCTCGGCCCACGCCGACTCCGTGCTGCAGGCCATCGAGACGGGCGAGCCGTATCCCATCCGCATGGTGTGGATGACGTCCACGAACCCCATCGCCAACATGGGCGCCGACGCGCCGCGCATCTACCGCGCCTTGAAGGGCGTCGACTTCGTGGTGGTCAACGACCTGTTCATGACGCCCACCGCCGTCGCCTTCGCCGACTTGGTCCTGCCGGCCGCCATGTCTCCCGAGCGCAACTCCCAGCGCTGCTGGTGGGTGCCGAACCGCACGCTCACCAAGGTCACCCAGTACGAGGAGTGCGTGTCCGACGACGATTTGGTCACCATGGTGGGCAAGCGCCTGCACCCCGAGAACTTCCCGTGGGACGACAACATCGGCTGGATCAACCACATCTTCGAGCACGAGACAAACGACAAGCTGCCGTACAAAAGCTTCGAGGAAGCGCAGAAGGCCGTGTGGTCTTACCCCGAGTTCCAGTACTTCAAGCACGAGAAGGGCCTGCTGCGCCCCGACGGCCAGCCGGGCTTCAACACGCCGTCCGGGCGCATCGAGCTGTACAACACGAACCTGATGCTGTGGGGCTACGATCCTCTCCCCGATTTCAAGGAGCCCAGCTGCTCACCGGTGAGCAACCCCGAGCTCGCCGAGCAGTACCCGCTGGTGCTCACCACCGGCGCGCGCTCCTTCGAGTTCTTCCATTCCGAGCATCGCCAAGCGGGCACCGTCTCGCGCGAGCTGCACCCCGACCCCCTGTTCGAGATGAGCGCCAAGAGCGCCGCCGAGCACGGTTTGAGCGAGGGCGACTGGGCGTGGATCGAGAACCAGCGCGGGCGCTGCCGTCAGAAGCTGCACGTGAACCCCTCGCTCGATGACCGCGTCGTGCGCGCCGAGCACGGCTGGTGGTTCCCCGAGACCGAGGGCGCCGAGCCCAACCTCTTCGGCGTGTTCGACTCCAACATCAACAACCTCACCCCGCAGTGCGAGAACGGCGACACCGGGTTCGGCGCCCCGTACGCCAACCAGCTGTGCCGGGTCTACCGGTGCACCGAGGAGAACAGCGAGGTTCCGCCCGGAGAGCAGGTGACCAAGCACGGCGGCTATTCCAAGGTCATCGACGAGTCCAACGGCGACGTGAAGGTAGGTGCCATCTATGGCTAACGCACTCTTGATCGACTACGAGTTCTGCACGGGCTGCCACGCCTGCGAGGTGGCCTGCAAGAAGCACCTCGGCCTGCCGCAGGGCCAGTTCGGCATCAAGCTATTGCAGGACGGCCCGCGCGAGCTGGAAGGGGGAGGCTGGGAGTACAACTACCTGCCCATGCCCACCAGCCTGTGCGACCTGTGCGCCCCGCGCATCGCCGAGGGCAAGGACGCCGCCTGCGTCCACCACTGCCCGGCCCACGCCATGCGGTTCGGCCCCGCGGACGAGATCGCTGCGGCGGCCGCCGAGAAGGGCCGCCGCGCGATGTTCGTGCCGACGGTCTGAAACGCCGGCGCCCATGCGGGTCGACTGTAGGGCAAGGGCTCTGCCCTTGCCGTCGGCCCGCGAAGGCGCTCCGTCGTTGGGCGGCAAGGGCAGAGCCCTTGCCCTACAAGGGGCGCCGACATAGGCCAAGCACCGCGCCGGTTTCGGCGCAAGCTCTATGGACACACGAAAGAGGAGATCATGGAAGATTATTACGAGAGCCATAAAGGCCAGGTGGAATGGCAGGACGGCGACTACACCGTCACGCGCACCACGGTTTGGTCCGGCCCCGGATGCCACGACGGCTGCGGCGTGCTGTACTACACGAAGGACGGCAAGCTCGAAAAGGTCGAGGGCGATCCCGACTGCGCCTACAACCAAGGCACGCTCTGCATGCGCTGTCTCGAGATGCCCGAAGCCGTGAACAACCCCCGTCGTCCCACCCGTCCGCTCAAGCGCGTCGGCGAGCGCGGCGAGAACAAGTGGGAGGGCATCACCTGGGATGAGGCCTACGACATCATCGAGGCGAAGGTGCGCAGCATCTGGGATGAGTACGCTCCCGAGTCCATCGCGTGCATGATCGGCACGGGCCGCGCGAATTGCTGGCAGGTGCCCTATCTGTGCTACTCGGCCTTCGGTTCGCCGAACTTCTGCCTGGGCTTCCTTTCCGGGGAGTCCTGCTTCCAGCCCCGTTCCGCCGCCATGGCCTCCATGAACGGCGACTTTCTGATCGCCGACTGCTCGCAGCAGTTCGAGAAGCGCTACGACACCGAGAACACCGAATGGCGCGTGCCCGAGATCATCGTCAACTGGGGCTGCAACGCCGTCGCCTCCAACTCCGACAACTTCTACGGGGGCTGGATCGTCGACTGCATGCAGCGCGGCACGAAGCTCATCACCGTCGACCCGTCGCTGACCTGGCTCGCCGCGCGCTCCGAGGTATGGCTGCGCCTGCGCCCCGGCACCGACGGCGCCCTGGCCCTGGCCATGCTGAACGTCATCATCGAAGAGGACCTGTGGGACCACGACTTCGTCGAGAACTGGTGCTACGGCTTCGACGAGCTGGCCGAGCGCGTGAAGGAGTGGACGCCCGAGCGGAGCGCCGAGATCTGCTGGGTCGAAGCGGACACGATTCGCGCCGCCGCCCGCCGGTACGCCGAAGCCAAGCCCGCCGCCATCCAATGGGGCCTTCCCATCGACCAGGCCGTCATGGGCATTCCCACGGCGCAGGCCATCAACGCGCTCTGGGCCATCACCGGGAACACGGACGTTCCCGGCGGCAACATCATCATCCGCAACGCCTTCGACCAGAACGTGTCCTACAACTACGGTTACAACAACCTGCCGGCCGAGGTCCAGGCGAAGCGCATCGGCGCCGAGTACCCGCTCATGTCGAAGGCCGGGTTCAGCTCGACGGCCCACTCCGATTCCATCCTGCAGGCCATCGAGACGGGCGAGCCGTATCCCATCCGCATGCTGTGGCTCACCTCCACGAACCCCATCGCCAACATGGCGTCCGACGCTCCCCGCGTGTTCCGCGCGGTGAAGACGGTCGACTTCGTCGTCGTCAACGACCTGTTCCTCACGCCCACTGCCGTGGCCTTCGCGGACATCTTCCTGCCCGCCGCCATGAGCCCCGAGCGCGACATGCAGCGCGTGTGGTGGGTTCCGCTGCGCGGCATGAAGAAGGTCGTGCAGTACGCCGAGGCGAAGTCCGACGACACGGTGGTCACCGAGCTGGGCAAGCGCCTGCATCCCGAGAACTTCCCTTGGGACGACGACAAGGGATGGACGGACAACATCCTGCGCACCGAGACCCCGGGCTACGACGGCGGCTACGACGACCTGTGCAACCGCGACGTCTGGGTCTACCCCGACTTCGAGTACCGCAAGTACGAGAAGGGTCTGCTGCGTCCCGACGGCCAGCCGGGTTTCAACACGCCCACCGGCCGCGTGGAGTTGTACAACTCGGTGTTCTCGCTGTGGGGCTACGATCCGCTGCCCGACTGGGCCGAGCCCTCGTGCTCGCCGTACGCGTCCCCCGAGCTTTACGAAGAGTACCCCTTCGTGCTCACCACTGGCGCGCGCTCCTTCGAGTTCTTCCACTCCGAGCACCGTCAGCCCGAGCTGACCTCGCGCGAGCTGCATCCCGACCCCCTGTTCGAGATGAGCGCCAAGAGCGCCGCCGAACTCGGGCTGCACGAGGGCGATTGGTGCTGGCTCGAGAACCAGCGCGGGCGCTGCCGCCAGAAGCTGCACGTGAACCCCTCGCTCGACGACCGCGTCGTACGCGCCGAGCACGGCTGGTGGTTCCCCGAAAGGGAGGCTGCCGAACCCTCGCTCTACGGCGTGTTCGACTCCAACATCAACAACCTGCTGCCGCAATGCGAGAACGGCGTGACGGGGTACGGCGCGCCGTACAAGAACCAGCTGTGCAAAGTCTATCTGTGCACCGAGGAGAACAGCGAAACGCTGCCTTCCCTGCACGTTACCAAGATGGGAGGCTACTCCAAATGACCACGAACGCGCTCTTGATCGACTACGAGTTCTGCACGGGCTGCCACGCCTGCGAGGTGGCCTGCAAGAAGCACCTCGGCCTGCCGCAGGGCCAGTTCGGCATCAAGCTATTGCAGGACGGCCCGCGCGAGCTGGAAGGGGGAGGCTGGGAGTACAACTACCTGCCCATGCCCACCAGCCTGTGCGACATGTGCGCCCCCCGCATCGCCGAGGGCAAGGACGCCGCCTGCGTCCACCACTGCCCGGCCCACGCCATGCGGTTCGGCCCCGCGGACGAGATCGCCGCCGCGGCCGCCGAGAAGGGCCGCCGCGCGATGTTCGTGCCGACGGTCTAGCCGTTTGCCGAAGGGGCCGCATCGAAAGCCGCTCGGCGCTCTCTATCGGCCCCTTCCCTTTGTTTTGAAAACCAGTATCGAACGAAAGGATTTTCATATGTGCTTCAGACCGGCAACCGTTGCTCCCGACAAAACTTGCCCCGCCTGCGGGGAAACGTGCAAACCGGAGCTGGACGCGTGTCCGAAATGCGGTGCAGAACTTCCGAAGACGCCTATGCCGCCCATGCCCGGCGCCCCCGGTGCGGCGGGCGCTCCCGGTATGCCCAAGGCTCCCGGCGCGCCCGGCGCGCCCAAACCCCCGAGCGCTCCCGGCACGCGTTAGGCTCTCCTGCCCGTCTTGGCGGCCCCACCGAGCGACTTCGCCGGCTTTCGATGTACCTTTTCCCTTGAGAGGTTGCGATGGAGTATCCCAATCATCCTGCGCGGCGGTACCAGAACTGCATCGCGGTGGCGGTCCCGCTCTTTCTGGTCGCCACGGCGGTGACGGCGATCCAGTACAAGATACCCACTATCATGGTTCCCGTCATGCAGCAGTTCGGGGTGGGTGCGTACGCCGCCTCGTGGCTCATGTCCATCTTCACGTTCGTGGGCATCGTGTTCTCCCTGCCGGTGGGGATGCTCGCGCGCAGGTTCCAGCCGAAAAGGATCATCCTCTCTGCCGTGGTCCTGGCGTGTGCCTCCTCCCTCGCCGGAGCGTTTGCCCAAGACGTTGCCCTGCTTCTGGTCACGCGCGCGCTGGAGGGCGTCTCGCTCGTGTGCATTATCGCGTGCGGGCCCATCGTGATCCAGCAGTGCGTCGATCCTGCCAGGAGGGGAACCGCTTCGGGCATCTGGATGCTGGGCGGCATGATCGGCGCCACGCTGGCGGGCGTGACGACGCCTCTGCTTTACGATCTGGTCGGGTTTTCCGGGCTATGGCTTGCCTATGCCGCTTTTGCCGCCGTCTCGGGCGCCATCCTTGCCGTGGTGGTGAAGACCCCGGTGGCAAAGGCCCTTGCGGCAAACGGGAACGAATCGCGTGCCGCGCGCGATGCGCGTCCCTTCCGGGAAAGGCTCAAAGCGGAATACGGGGTGTTCGCCAAGCCGAACACGTGGGCCTTCTACCTTCCTTTCGGCATATTCCAGATACTGCTGCTGTCGGTGCTCTCGTACGCTCCCACTTCTTTGCAGCAGCAGGGCATGGACGCATCCTTGTCGGGATTCGTGAGCACGTTTCCCATGCTCATCGCCATCGTGTCGTCCGTCGCGTTCGGCGCGTTGTCGGACGCCCTGCATCGCTGCAAGCCGCTGTTCGTCGTGGGGATGTTGGCGATGGCTCTTTGCACGCCGGTGCTCTTGACGCTTTCCGGGGTGCCTTTGTGGATCGCCGTCGTGGCGATGGGCCTGCTCGCCATGGGCGTGCCTACTGTTGCCATTTCCGCCTATCCTTCGATTCTGGGCGATCCGAAGCTGATGACCGTGGGCATGGGTGTGCTCATGCTGGTGCAGAGCATGGGCCAGTTCCTCGGTTCGTTCGTGCCCGCCAGCCTGCTCGGCCCCGATCTGTCCCAATGGACGCTGTGCGCCGCCGTGCTGTGCGGGCTCGGGCTCGTCGGCACCGTCTCGCTGCTGGCGTGCAGGTTCAGGTGATCGACGCGCGCCTGAAGAGGGGTTGTTCCTGAAGTCGCCCCTCAGCATTCCCACACGAGGCTGACAAAGCGTCTTCGCGTCTTTTTTGTAGCGCAGAACCTTACTCTGCGAGAAGACCGTGGAAACGGTGCGTTTCGGCGGGTTTTGGCATGCTTCCGCGTGGCAAGACTCGTTTTCGTAGGTCGTGGGTCGAAGTAAGTCCCAGCACTACGGAACGACCGTCGCGTTACCGTGACATTCGAAACTACCCCTAAACACTGCGATGTTCGCGCGTTCCTAGAAATCGATCAGGTCGTCCACGCGCACGCCAAGGGCGTCGGCGATCTTCATAAGCTGCTCGAGGCCGATTTTGATTTGGCCTTTCTCGACGCGCATAATGTAGGAATTCGAGGTTGAATGACCGATCATGCCTGCAAGATCCCTTTGAGACAACTCGCGATCCATTCTGGCGCTACGAATCGCCTCTCCCAAGCACGCGTATCTTTTGTCCATATTCTCGGCCATGACAAGAGGGTATGCGCTAGAATTATCTTGATGAATACTGGTGAGTATTCATTTAACGCGCGTTGACATTTTGTGCTGCATGGGATGGCGGACGCTTGGAAAAGAGAGGACGAAGCATGTCCATAAGGCTGCGCTTCGATTGCGTTACGGACGAGCGCGAGGTTGGCTTGCGCGAGCTTTCGGAAAGAGTGGGGATCGCTCCGGGCAGCCTCTCTCGCATCGAAACGGGCGGGATCCGCGCCATACGCTTCTCGACGTTGAGCGGGCTATGCGAGGCGCTGGGATGTCAGCCAGGCGATTTGCTGGAATACATTCCCGACGGCAGCAGCGGCGATTGAGCCGGCGGGCGAGGGGCTTTCGGCAATCGGCGGTTGGCGAAAGCGTCCTTGGCCGACGCTTGGGCTTTGGCGGAGGCGCGCTTGGCTGCGACTGCGGGGCGACAGACTTCTCCTCTCGGAACAAAAATCACCGATCCTCTGCAGGTTTGGGCTCGAAACGAGCTTCCGTGGTTCGGCGTTGTTCGCCTCGTCGTCCGTTTGCCCAGTTCGCGCGAATCGGCAACGACTTGCTGGGCGCTGCAGGGCGGCGTGCATGCAGAGGATCGGTGATTTTTGTTCCAAACGGCATGCGGGCGATGACCGCAAGGTCGCACTGTCGGCCCAAAAACGCGTTTTGGGGCCGAATTCCGCGTTTTCGGGCCGACAGTGTCGGCGCACCGACGCCGCGAAACGCGTTCCGCATGGGCGCGCCGCTTCGCTTACCCTATAATGGCGGCATGAAGAAACTGGCTATCATAGGCGGCGGAGCCGCCGGACTGGCGGCGGCCGTCTCCGCCGCGCGCGACGCGGCAGGCGGCATGGACGTCGTGGTGTACGAAGCCGACGAGCGCGTGGGGCGCTCCATTCTGGCCACGGGCAACGGGCGGTGCAACTTCTCGAACGCGCGCGTCGACGAGGGAGTGTACCGCAATGCGGAGTTCGTCGCGGCGGCGCTCGGCGTGCTCGCCGACGCCGAAGCGCCCGTCGATCCCGTGCACGCGTTCTTCGCCGATCTCGGCCTTATGTGGCGCGAGGAGGGCGAGGGGCGCCTGTACCCGCTTGCCAACAAGGCTTCGAGCGTGCTCGACGTGCTGCGTTCGGCCATGGCCGACTTCGGTGCGGTCGAGGCGTGCGAGCGCCGGGCGGTGCGCCTCGACGTGCCCGAGCGCCCGGGCGGGCGCTTCCATATCCGTTTCGCCGACGGTGCGGTGGAGCACGCCGACGCCGTGGTGCTGGCCACCGGCGGCCGCACGGCTCGCGAGCTGTTGCCGGCGGGCATCCCCGTGTCCGCCACGCGTCCGGTGCTCGGGCCGCTGCGCACCGCGACCGACGTGGTGAAGCATCTGAACAACATACGCGTGCGCGGCGCCGTGTCGCTCGCCGGGCCCGACGGCCGGGTCAAAGCGCACGAAGCGGGCGAGGTCCTGTTCCGCGATTACGGCGTGTCGGGCATCGCGGTGTTCAACCTGTCGCGTTTCGCCGAAGCGGGCGACCGCCTGCTCATCGACCTGCTGCCGCAGGTGCCCGAGGACGGTTGCGCGGGGTTCCTGCACGCGCGCCGCAAGCGGTTCACGTCCGGCGGCCGCCCGCTCTCGCGCGAGGCGTTCCTGCGCGGCATGCTGCTGCCGGCGGTGGCGCGCGCCGTGCTGCGCGAGGCCGGTTTGGCGCCCGAGGCGCCGCTCGCCAAGCGCGACGTAGTGCCGCTGGCGGCAGCGCTCAAGGCGTTCCCGCTCGAGGTGCGCGGCATAGGCGACGAGCGCCAATGCCAGGTACGCCGCGGCGGCGCGGACGTCGCCGCGTTCGACCCCCGCACGCTGGAGGCCCGCACCGTGCCCGGTCTGCACGTGGTGGGCGAGGCTTTGGACGTGGACGCTCCCTGCGGCGGCTACAACCTGCACTGGGCCTGGGCGAGTGGCATCCAAGCGGGCTGCGCGGCTACCGCGCGCTTTCGCGAGCGAAGCTAATTTCACGGAGTGTTACAGAAAGTGTCGATATTTTTCAAAAAATGGCGTCATTCGATGTAATTTTTCAACACAAATTAACACTTGCTGTACACTAGGCTGAACGGTCGATGCACGGGGAGGATGCGCATGGAACGCACGGTCATGAAAAAGCTTGAAGCCTGGAAGCGCAGCCCCTTCCGCAAACCGCTTGTCGTGCAGGGCGCGCGACAGGTCGGCAAAACGTACACCCTGCTCGAATTCGGAAAGCGCGCGTACGAGAACATAGCCTACTTCAACTTCGAGACCGATCCGCGCTACCGCGAGCTGTTCGATGAAAGCATAGCTCCGGATTATCTGGTGCCGCTCTTGTCGCGGGCGTCCCAGCAGACGATCACCACCGAGAAAACCCTGATTGTGTTCGACGAGGTGCAGTTATGCGAGCGCGCCCTCACGTCGCTCAAGTACTTCTGCGAACAGGCGCCCGCCTACCACGTTGCCGTGGCGGGAAGCCTGCTGGGCATTGCGGTGAACCGCGAGGAGTACTCTTTCCCCGTGGGCAAGGCCGACATGCTCACCATGCACCCCATGGATATGGAGGAGTTCCTCTTGGCCATGGGCGACGGCGAGCTTGCGGAGCGCATCCGACGGTGCTATGAGCGCGACGAGCCGTTGCCGTCTCTTCTCCATCAGGCCGCCCTCGAACGGTATCGCGAATATCTGCTGGTGGGCGGAATGCCGGAGTGCGTGCTCCAGTATGCCCAAACCCAAAACCATGTGCTCGTGCGCCATACGCAGGAAACCATACTCATGAGCTACCTGGCCGATATGAGCAAGTACAATTCGACGAGCGAGAACAAGAAGACGCGGCTCGTGTACGACAACATTTCGGTACAGCTTTCGCGCGACAACACGAGGTTCCAGTACAAACTCGTCAAGAAAGGCGGTCGCGCCGCCGAGTTCGAGAACGCCATCGAATGGCTCAAGCTGTCGGGCATAGCCGGTCAAGTCTTTCGAGTCGGGCAGGCTCGCAAGCCGCTTGAGAACTACCGCGACATCGACGCGTTCAAGCTTTACGTGTCCGACACCGGGCTTTTGGCGGCGAAGGAGAATCTGGAGCCCGTCGACGTGCTCTACGGTTCGCACGACCTTGACGATTTCCGCGGGGGGCAGACTGAAAACTACGCATACACGCAGATGAACGCGCACGGGTACTCCTGCTACTACTGGAAACCGGACAGGGGAGCCGAGGTCGATTTCGTGATCCAGCGGGAAGGCGCGATCGTTCCCGTGGAAGTGAAAAGCTCCGATGGCAAGGCCAAGAGCCTGCACCTGTTCATGGAGCGGTACCGTCCGCCGTACGCCGTCAAGCTTTGCGCGCGGAACTTCGGCTTCGAGGGCTACGTGAAAACGGTGCCGCTGTACGCGGCCTATTGTTTGTGAGGGACGGCCATGCTTGAAGTGTCGAACGTGAAGTTGCCGCTTGATGCGGGGTTGCCGGGCGCGGCGGGCGAGGGGCTTGTGCGCGCGGCTGCGGCTCGGGCGCTGGGCGTGGCGCCGGGTGACGTGCGCGAGGTTCGCCTGATCAAGCGCAGCGTGGATGCGCGCAAGAAGCGCGACGTGCATTTCGTGGCCACCCTCGGCGCGGAGTTGGCCGACGCCGCTGCCGAAGACCGGGTGCTTGCGGCGGCGCAGGAACGCGGCGGCGCGGGGGTCGTGGCGGGCACGCACGTTAAGCGCGGCGAGCCGTACGAGCCGCTTCCCGTGCCCGACCTGCGCGCGGCGGCCGGTGCGCAGCCGCGCCCGGTGGTGGTGGGTGCCGGCCCCGCAGGGCTGTTCTGCGCGCTCTACCTGGCGCGCGCGGGGCTGCGGCCCCTCTTGCTGGAACGCGGCGGCGACGTGGACGAGCGCCTGCGTGCCGTGGCCGCCTTCGACGGCGGCGGCGATTTGGATCCGCGCACGAACATCCAGTTCGGCGAGGGCGGGGCGGGCACGTTCTCGGACGGCAAGCTCACCACGAACATCAAGAACCCGCTCGCCAAGCATGTGCTGCGATGGTTCGTGGAGGCTGGCGCGCCGCGGGAGATCCTTTGGCAGGCGAAGCCCCACATCGGCACGGACGTGCTGGTGGGCGTGGTGCGCGCGCTGCGCGAGCAGATCGTCGAAGCGGGCGGCGAAGTGCGCTTCGGCGTCCAGCTCACGGACCTGCGCTTCGAGGGCGGCGCTCTCGCCGAGATCGAGGCGACCGACATGCGCACGGGGTGCAGCGAGCGCGTGCCCGCGCGCCGTGTGGTGCTGGCGTGCGGACATTCCGCGCGCGACACGTTCGAGGCCGTGCTGGCGGCCGGTGTGCGCATGGAGCAGAAGCCGTTCTCCGTGGGCGTGCGCATCGAGCACCTCCAGAGCGCGATCGATCGCGCCCAGTACGGCCCGGCGGCGTCGCATCCCGTGCTCGACGCGGCCGACTACAAGCTGGCCGTGCACCTGCCGTCGCGCGACGGCGAAGGCGAGGGGCGCGGCGTGTACACGTTCTGCATGTGCCCGGGCGGCCAGGTGGTGTGCGCGGCCAGCGAGCCCGGCGGCGTGACGGTGAACGGCATGAGCCGCTTCGCGCGCGATGGCGAGAACGCGAACAGCGCGCTGCTGGTGGGCGTGGGTCCGGAAGACTTCGGGAGCGACCACCCGCTCGCGGGCGTGGAACTGCAACGGCGCATGGAGCGGGCGGCCTACGATGCGGCCGTGGCGGCCGGGGGCACGCCGTACCAGGCCCCGGCTCAGACGGTGGGCGACTTCCTCGCAGGGCGCGCGGGAACCCCGAGCGCGACGGTGCGCCCCACCTACGCGCGCGGCGTGGCCTGGTGCGACCTGCGGGACTGCCTGCCGCCGTTCGCGGCCGACGCGCTGGCCGAGGCGCTGCCGCTGCTCGATCGCAAGCTGCACGGCTTCGCCGACGCCGACGCCGTGATGACCGGCGTGGAAACGCGCAGCTCCAGCCCCGTGCGCATCATGCGCGACGATGCTCTGCAAGCGATGCTGGAGCACCCAACTGCGACGGGCAGCGGCCTCTACCCCTGCGGCGAGGGCGCCGGCTACGCCGGCGGCATCATGAGCGCCGCCTGCGATGGCCTGCGCGTGGCCCAGGCGGTGGCGGAGGCGTTCGCCCGCTAGAATTCGATGCCGCGGCGTGCGGGCACGCCGTCGCGGAAGTAGTGCTTCACCTCGCGCATCTCGGTCACCAGGTCGGCCGCCGCCCTGATATCGCCGCCGGCGCCGCGTCCGGTGAGCACCAGCTCCACGTTCCTCGGGCGCTCGCGGACCAGCTCCAGCAGCGCGCCCGCGTCTAGGTATCCGAGGGCGTCGGCTACGTTCGCCTCGTCCAGCACCACGACGTCGTAGCGCCCGCCGAGTAGCGCCTCGCGGGCCCGCTCGAGGCCCGCCTGCGCGGCGCGCGCATCGGCCTGCGGGTCGGGAGCGGCGATCTCGCCGCCCGTGCCGTACTGCTCGACGACCACCCGGCTGCCGAGCGCGCGAAACGCGTCAAGCTCGCCCGTCTCGTTGTTCTTCATGAATTGGCCGAAGTACACGCGCAGCCCTGCACCCGCCGCCCGCACGGCCAGCCCGACGGCGGCCGTCGTCTTGCCCTTGCCGTTGCCCGTGTACACCTGCACCTTGCCTTCGTCCATGTCCGTACCTTTCGTTTTTTCGACTGCGCGCTGCGCGTCATCGCTTCGCGACGCCTCCCTGCGCTCGCTTCGCGTGCTCGGGAGTTCGACAGTCCACTGGACTGTCGAATGCTCAGGATGGCAAGAGGAGGCGACCATGCGTTAAAAAGGCTTAGAGCCTGCACCCTGCTGAGCAGCGATGGCCCCTTCGCCGCAGCTCGTCAGTCGCCCAGCTCGCGTTCCCAGTCGAAGTCGGCCGGCGGTGCGAGCGGCAGGTCCCCGCCGTCGGCGTCGACCCCGTGGCCGTCCCATTGGCAGGCGCCCATGTCCACGTGCTCGTCGTCGGCGAACGTGACGCCTTCCTCTTCCAACATCTCGCGCTGCACGTGCGCGCCGCCGAACGCGTAGCCTTTGCACAGGCCTCCGTCCTTGAACACGATGCGATGGCAGGGGATGTTGTTCACCTCGGCGCCCGGGTCGGGGTTCGCGTGCAGCGCGTAGCCCACGTACCGGGCCGAACGCGGCGCACCTACCAGGCGCGCCACCTGGCCGTACGAGGCCACTTTGCCGCGCGGCACCTCGCGCACCACCGCGAACACCTTCTCAGAGAACTCGCCCATGCCGCCGTCCTTCCGCCTGCGCTCCCACTGCTTCCGCAAGGGTACCGCATCCCGACGGGGCGCGCAAAGGGCCTGTCTTCAGGTTCTCTTAACAGGTGTGTGGATTCGGCCGCAGCCCGAAGGTTCCGGGAATTCGCCTTCCCTTTTTCGCTCCGGCCCTTTATTCTGAGGCGGAGAGGTTAACGTTCGGCCCAGGGGGTTCCGAGCGCATTTCCACGAGGAGGTCCACGATGGCACTTCGACGCAACCACCGGGGCGAGGGCGAAGGCGCGGGAGACCGCGCATCTTGGAACGCCGGGGGCGGGGGAACCTGGCCCGCCGCCGAACACCCCATCGGCGCGCCCGTCTCGCCCGCCGCAACCGCCGAGCTCGCCAACGTGCCGGCTTCCGGCGGTCCCGACCCGGCCGGTCCCGCGTGGGGCGACGGCCTGGTGGACGCGTCGGCCCTTGCCGACATGCAGGCGTTCAACGACTTGAAGGCGAAGCGCAAGAAGCAGAAGAAGCGCAAGATCGTCACGGCCGTGGCCGTGGCGGCGGCTCTGATCGTGGCGGCGGGCGGCGTGGGCTTCTGGTACGTCAGCGACCAGGCGGCCCGCGCCCTGCAGGAGGCGGGCATGCAGTTCGCGCCCGTCGAGCAGGGAACGTTCACCCAGACCGTCTCGGCATCGGGCAACCTGCGCCCCGTGGCCTCCGTGAGCGCCACGCCCGAGGTGGACGGCATCGTGGGCGAGGTGCTGGTGTCGGAAGGCGATGCCGTGGCCGCCGGCCAAACGCTGTTCACCGTGGTCAACGCCGAATTGGACAAGGCCGTGACGCAAGCCGCCCAGGGCATCGAAGAGGCTCGCAACGGCGTGGCCCAGGCGCAGAACGCCGTCAACGACGCCTACCGCGCGAAGGAACAGGGCCGGCAGGCCGCCGCCGACGCGCAGGCGGCAGCGGCGGCGATGGCCGCGGTGGGCGGCGAAGGAGGCGCGGGCGCTGCGGCGGCTGCGGGAGGCCAGTCGTTCGACGAGGCCAGCGCCGACTCGGCTATCAGGCAGGCAGAGCTCTCGCTGAACAGCGCCAACCTGGGTCTGCAGAACGCCCAGGCCGCCTACGACGAGGCGGTGGCCCGCGCCGAGAAGCGCACGGTCACGTCCTCCATCGCGGGCAGCGTGGTGGCGGTGAACATCGAACCGGGCAAGGCTCTGGGGGCGGTCGCCTCCGGAGCCGGCACCGGCTCGCCCGTGCAGATAGCCGATCTGTCGCAGATGAAGGTGTCCATCGGCGTGAACGAGATAGACATCCTGAAGGTGAGCGCCGACCAGCAGGCGACGGTCACCTTCACCGCCGCGCCCGACTTGCAGCTTCCCGCCAAGGTCGTGCGCATCGCCACCACGTCTTCCGGCTCGGGCGACGTTGCGGCCGTAGGTGCGTACGGCGGCTCGGGCGCCGCGGTCACCTACGCGGTGGAGCTGCTCATCGAAGCGCCCGACCCGCGCCTGAAGCCCGGCATGACGGCCAAGGCCACCATCGTCACGCAGACGATCGAGCGGGCGCTCATGGTGCCCATCTCGGCCGTGCAGACGGACGGCGCCGGCAGCTACGTCATGGTGCTCGTCGACCCCGAGACGCAGGAAACGGAGATGCGCAAGGTCGAGACGGTGGCTTCCGACGGCCTCACCACGGTGGTGAAGGGCGACGTCAAACCGGGCGATTCCGTGGTCGTGGGCGGCGGCGCCCTGGGCGGCATGGACGCGTCGCTCGCCGGCGGGGGAGCGGTCTCCGATTCCGGCGCGGTGGTGTCCGGCGACTCCGTCATGGTCGGGTAGCGCCGTGCCTGCCGCAACCGTCGTCGAGGCGGTCGACCTGCACCGCATTTACGAGAGCGCCTCGGGCTTCACCCACGCGTTGCGCGGCGTGTCGCTCACCGTGGCCCAAGGCGAGTTCTTGGCCATCATGGGCCCGTCGGGGTCGGGGAAGTCCACGCTCATGAACCTGCTGGGGTGCCTGGACACGCCCACGCGCGGGCGCTACCTGCTGGAGGGCGTGGACGTGGCCGCCTACCGCGAGGACGAGCTGGCCGAGATCCGCGCCACGCGCCTGGGGTTCGTGTTCCAGTCGTTCAACCTGCTGCCGCGCGCCACCGTGCTGCGCAACGTGGTGCTGCCGCTCATCTACACCGCCTGCCCGCGCAAGGAGCGCGAGCAGCGCGCCCGCGCGGCGCTGCGCAGCGTGTCCATCGACGAGCGGCTGTTCGACCATCGAAGCAACGAGCTGTCCGGCGGCCAGATGCAGCGCGTGGCCATCGCGCGCGCCCTGGTGAACAACCCGGCGCTCATTTTGGCCGACGAGCCCACCGGCAACCTGGACACCGCCACGGGCGACATGGTGCTCGACACGTTCAAGCGCCTACGCGACCAGGGCAAGACCATCGTGCTCATCACCCACGAGCCCGAGGTGGCCGCCCACGCCGACCGCGTGATCCACATCCGCGACGGCCGCCGCTACGACGACGCTCCCTACGCCGGCGTTCCGACCGTCGGCGACCCCCGCGCCTCTGCGCCCGCCGCCGGCGTTCTTGCGGCGAACGGCCCCGGCGTTTCCACCCTGCACGCCCCGGTTCCCGGCGACTCCCGCGCGAAGGGAGGTGCGCGCCCATGAGATTCGGCGACCTGCTCTACGAAACGTGGCACGCGCTCTCGGCCAACAAGGGCCGCTCGCTGCTCACCATTTTGGGCATCGTCATAGGCATCGCGGCCGTCATCGCCATGACCTCGCTCATCGGCGGCATCCAGAACATGCTCATCGGCGAGCTGGGGCTGGCCCAGGCGCGGCAGGTTTCCATCAGCGTGAACGCCATGGAGCCCGTCGACTTCGACGACGTGGAGCACCTGGCGAAGGGCATGCCCGACTACGAGATACTCACCGGTTCGGGCATGACGTCGGTGGAGACGACGCTGGCCGACGGCACCAAGTCGTACGCGCAGATCGTGGCCGTGAAGCCCGACTTCTTCGCGGCGAACGGGTCCAAGGTCGCCGAGGGCCGCTTCTTCACGGCCGGCGAGGAGGCCGCCGCGGCCCGCCTCGCGCTGGTGGACCAGTCGTCGGTGAAGGAGCTGTTCGGCAACGCCGACGTGGAGGCGGTGGGCAAGACGCTGCATCTGGGCAACGACGACTTCACCATCGTGGGCGTCATCGAAAGCTCGTCGCTCATGTCGTACGGCGTGACGGTGTACCTGCCCTACACCACGGCCGAAACGCGCGTGGGCGGGATGTACGGCGTGTCGCAGATCATCGGCTTCGCGCGGGAGGGCACGGACATGGACCGCCTGACCGAAACGACGAAGTCCTACGTGGCGTCGTATTTCAACGTGTCGCCGGAAGACGGGGTGTACGTGTACGCGCTCGACTCCATGATCAAGCAGATGGAGTCCATGATGGCGTCGTTCTCGCTGCTCATGGGGGCGGTGGCCTCCATATCGCTGTTCGTGGGCGGCATCGGCATCATGAACATGATGCTCACGAACGTCACGGAGCGCATCCGCGAGATCGGCCTGCGCAAATCGCTCGGCGCGCGTCGCCGCGACATCACGAAGCAGTTTTTGCTGGAGTCCATCATGCTATGCGTGGCGGGCGGCGTGTTCGGCATCCTGTTCGGCTTCCTGGCCGCCTGGGGGCTGGGCGGCGTGATCGGCATGGTGCAGGCGGGCATGACCGTCACGCCCGTGCTGGCGCCGGGGGTGGTGGCCCTGGCGGTGGGCGTGTGCGTGCTCATCGGCGTGGTGTTCGGCTACTATCCCGCCCGCCGCGCCGCCAAGCTCGACCCGGTGGAGTCGCTGCGCTACCAGTAGCGGCGGGGAAGCGAAGGCCCGACTGGGTGCCATTCTCAGCTCAGCAAGCCTCCGACGAGCTGGTAGCGCAAGGGAATCTCGCCTGCGTTCGCCCAGACGAGATCGAGGCCGAACAGCTCGCGTTGCATCAGTCCAACGTCCCCTCCCAAGGACTCGATTGAAAACCTGAGCGTTTCGGGAGACGCGCATTGCCGCCCGAGCGCCCGCTTGCAGGGGGTCGCGCAACGGCTGCATGACCCGGGAAAAAGCGCTTTCGAATCGGGCTTCTCCCGTTCGCGCTCGAGTAATCTGTCTTCGAGGTCGCGTTTTGCCTCCGCGAGTGCGGCCCATTTCATCGCGTCGATTTCCGCAACGAGGCGCTTGTCGGCATCGAAAGGGAGGAATGCAACGATGGCGCAGGTGACCTCGAGCTGCCGGTATTGAGCCCAGTATTCAAGCGGTTCGAAATCGAATGGCGGGCACGACCATTTAGCGTTGAAGTTTCGACATGCCTTGCACAGCGCGTTGAATCGCTCGACGTCGACGAACTTCTTCGTCACTTCATCGATTGCGACGAAAGAGCTGACCATCTCGATCCGGTGGGGAAGGGATGTTGAATCCATGCGTGCGTCCTTTCTTGGGTATCTAGACCGCATGCGAGCATCTTGCGAGGCAAATCCGCTCTATCCGATCAGGTACACCAAGAGCGGTATGGTTCCGACCGAAAGCAGGGTGGAGAGAAACACGCCGCGCGATGCAAGTCGGTCGTTTCCTCCGTATTGCAGGCAGAGCAACGTCGCATTTGCTGCAACCGGCATCGCCATCAGAAGGACGCCAATTTTGATAAGCAAGGGGTTCTGAACGACGAGCGATAAGATGGCGAGCGACACGGCGGGCACCAATGCCACTTTTGCGAGAGAGACCAGGTACAGGCCCGGGTTCGCGAACACGTCTTTCGGCGTTTCCTTTCCGAGCGACGCCCCGGTTATGAGCATAGCCAGGGGCACGGTGGCCGATCCGAGGGTGTCGAAGCATGTTTGGACGATGGCGGGAGCTCGGAACGTCGTCAGATAGAGCGCGATGGCCGCCACGGACGCAACGAGGCAGGCGTTCACAAACGATCGGGGCTTGATGTTGCGAATGCTCGATTCATCCGAAACGAGGAGTATCCCGATCGAGAATACGAGGAAGTTGAATGGCAGATTGAATACGGTCGCATAAAAGACGGCTTCGGTACCGAATAACGCACCGATGACGGGCAACCCGATGAAGCCGGTGTTACCGAACGTCGTCATGAACGAACACAGGCGCCTGTCGCTGCGTGGGAACACGGGGAGCCGTGAGAGCGCGCTCCCAATGAGATAGGCGGCTGCGTAGCAGGCGAGCGACGCGAGAAAATAGACGAATATTTCCGCCCCGCTTGCAGAGCGATCTGCGGAAAATCCAGACGAGACTATAAAGCAGGGAAGCGTGATGGACATCACCACTTTGGTGACGGCTTTGCAACTCGCGTCATCGAGTATATGCAGCCGGCGCGCTATGAAACCAATGATAATTCCAACGAACAGAATAATCATCTGTTGAAAGGCTGCTCCTACTCCCATGTCTACTGGTCGCCTGCTTTTTTCGATGCCGAAGTGCTCTTTTTCTTGCCTTGCTGTTTCTGCCAAGCGACCCTCATCGGTTTGAGCTTCTTGAGTTCGAGATAGACCGCTCCGAACAGGAAAATGTACGAAGAGGTCAGAACGAGGATGGGCGTTGTAGTGTCGCCGGGGTTCATTCTGATAAGAGCCATTGCGCTGAACATGATGACAACGGCTACGACAATGAGCACCCGCCATAACAAGCGCGTCCGCTTGTATTCACGCGTTTGAGGGTGCTTACTGCTTTTCGCCAAGCTTGCAGGGGGCTCTGGTGCCCGCTTTCCCTTCTTGCCGCCTTTGGCGCGCATCGAAGGGTTCTGCTCCCTTTTCAGCGCATCGTTCCAAGCGCGTATGTCGGCTTTTATGGGGCGCACGCGCATGAAGGTTATGAATAGGATGACAGCGACGAAGATGTAGCTGCCCATGATCATCATGAATTGAACCTCGCCGTCGATGACGCCTCCTTTGTAGAGCGCCATCGACGCACCAAGCAATGCGATGCAACACGTCCCCAAAGCAAACACGGCATATCGATATTTCCGATACATACTCAACAAAGCAGTGATCGTCTCGTCACTTGGCTGGTCGTGTACGGTTTGCTCAACAGTGGGTGGATGCGGTATGCTGTGTTTCATGACATGTTCCTTATTTTTATGAAGCAAATGATAATATTTATATAAACAAAAATAAATAATATAGTCAACCAGATTATTATCAAAATGAGCTGTCAATATCTATTCGAGTGGTTATGGCAAGGGCCATCTTGAAAGCGATCGCTCGTGCATCGAGGTTCGACATCCAATCGCGCGTGTCGTGCCGACCCGATACGCAGAGACTGTCGCCGCTGTAAAGAATTTCGACGAAGCGCGCTCCGCAAGCCTGCGAAACGGCTACCAGTGCGGCGCATTCCATATCGACCGCATCACAGCCCTCACGTTTCCTCTTCTCGACGAGGTGCGGCGTTTCGCGAAAGAAACCGTCGGTTGTCCATGTTTTGCACGTGCGAAAAGGAACTTCCTGCTCCTCGAGCAAGCGGCATGCCGCCTTGACCGCGCCGACGTCGAGCACGATGTCGCGGGCGGGAGCGCAATAGCAAAACGAGGTCCCCTCGTCTCGCAACGCTTCTGTCGGTACCAATATCATGCCTGATGATATTGGTGATAGGACACCACAGCCACCACATGCGACCAATACTTCAACGCCTGACGAAATAAGAAGGTCGGCCATGATGGCTGCGGCGGGCGCTCCGACCGGCGCTTGAACGAGGCAGACGCTCGTATTGCGAACGCGATCGCGGTAGATAGGGAAGTCGCGGGTTTCCGAGTGAAGGACGGCGATTCGCTCGCATCCTCGTTCTTCAACATAGTGCTCCAAAACGTCGCCCATGAAGCTCATGAGGCAGCGGATGGGAAGAGCGCTGCCGTCGGGGGCGGCGAGGGGAGGGCGGGACATAGGATTGCGCGGTTCGCTGCAGTCGTGATCGAAGAGCGGGCAGTCTGTTATCTTGCTCATGCCGGACTCCCTTTCTGAATCGTATTCGGATCCTCTTCTCATTGTACAAATTATTAACATATGATACAAATAAATAAAAATATAGTTAATAAATATTGACAAAGAAGTTACAGCACTTTAATCTAGCGAACAAAGAACGCTACGGGTTCGGCTGCATTATCGGCCGTCCAAGGGAAGCAGGTGAGAATCCTGCGCTGTACCGCAGCTGTGAGTGCATGAACCGGTTCGGGGACTGAGGTTCCCGAAAGCCACTGGGAAACTGGGAAGGCGAACCGGGTGGAGCGAAAAGCCGCTCCCATGCCAAGCCAGAAGACCTGCCGGTAGCGAATGAGCATGGCGGCGACGCGTATCGCCCTCCATGAGGCGCTTGGGAGCAACGGGCGCTGTGTAGCGAGCCTTATACCGGTTCCGCGCATGGAAGGGGACGAATGACATGCTGAACACGTTCCGTCACATCGATCTGAATTCCTTCGAAGAAGCGGCTCTTGCCTGCCTTGGCAGTCAACCTGCTTTTCTCGCCTTCGGCAGACGCTCGTAGGCCCGTTCCTTGGTGACTTACCGGGCTCACCCCAACCCGGTAGTCAGAATTCCTCCTTCCCCTCCGAGTATGTGCCTCGGAGGGGTTCAGGAAGGAAGGGCGTCAATCATCTTATCGCCTGAATATTTACTGGTTTGTATAAGGCGCTGTCGGTTCTCATGATGAAAGGAAGGGGAGACAAGCTCATGGAAGCCTATCTGCTCATCGATTTTGGAAGCACGTACACCAAGGTTACCGCGATCGACCTTGAAGAGGAGGTCGTTCTCGGCACGGCTCAGGCGTCGACCACCATCGAGACGGACGTTCGCGTCGGTCTCGACGAGGCGCTCGGGCTGCTTCAGGCCGCGTGCGGGCTCGGTCTTGACGACTACGCAGGGAAATACGCCTGCTCGTCAGCCGCAGGCGGTCTCAAAATGGTTTCGATCGGGCTCGTGCCGTCGCTTACGCTCGAGGCCGCCCGCCGCGCCGCACTCGGTGCCGGAGCCAAAGTCATCGGATCCTACGGATACGAGCTTTCGAGCGCGCAGGCTGTCGAAATAGAGGGGATGACGTGCGACATCGTCATGCTGGCGGGAGGAACGAACGGCGGCAACAAGGATGTGATCCGTCACAATGCCGATATGCTGGCGCAGACAAGCATAGCATGTCCTATCCTCGTCTGCGGCAACACGGCAGTGCAAGACGAGATCGCCCAGAAGCTCGAAGCATCGGGAAAGAAAGTCTACCTTGCCGACAACGTCTTGCCAGAAGTCGATCAGGTGCGCGTCGAATCCGCCCAGAGCGTCATACGGGAGATATTCGTCAAGCATATCACCAAGGCGAAGGGGCTCGAGTATGCGGCGAGGTTCATCGGCCGCGACATCATTCCCACGCCCAAAGCCTCGCTCAACGCCGCGACGCTTATCGCCGAAGGCTCCAAGCACGAGTCGGGCATGGGCAGCGTTTTAGTGCTCGAGATCGGCGGAGCGACCATCAACGTGCATTCCGTTGAGGAGGTGAAGCCCGTTACGCCGCAGACCATCGTGCGTGGTTTGCCCGAGAACAAGGTCAAGCGCACGGTCGAGGGCGACTTGGGCATCCGGTGGAACGCGAACACCATCTGCGAGCTGGTGGGCGTCGAGACGATCATGGACAATCTACGCAAGGTCGCCCCCGACATCGACGTCGATTCGGTCGACCCCGCAACGTTCACCTCTTTTCTTGCGCGCAACACGTCTCATAAGCCAGAGACCCCAGCGGAATGGGCGTTTGACATCGCTTTGGCGTATTCCGCCGCCGATGTGGCGGTTCGCCGCCATGCGGGAACGGCCCGCAAGGAAACGGTCGCCATTGGGGAAGTCGACGTGCAGCGAGGCAAAAACCTACTCGATGTGCGCAACGTGATCGGCATCGGAGGCATCTTCCGTTACGGGCAGCATCCTGAACGCATCCTGCCCGCCGCGGCTTACGATCTTAAAAACCCAGAGAGTCTCAGGCCTGTGCATCCGAATTTCTATCTGGACACGACCTATGTGCTCTATGCCGTCGGCCTGCTTTCCCAGGATCATCCCGATCAAGCTCTGCGCATTGCAAAGAAATACCTGAGGCCCGTCGACGTCGCAACGGCACTCCCGGTTTCGGGCGGTTACGCCAATCGCGGAAGCTCTTTGGGCGAGATGGAGCACGGAGGCTGCGGCGGCTTGATGACCCACTGAACGAAGCGGTCTCGCTCGCTTCGTGTAACACGACGCGTGCGAAAAAAATGAAAAGGCAAGCGCCGGCGAACCCGGTGCCGGTCGAGTTCTGCCAAAGGAGCGGAGCGCGAGATATGAAAGGATGCGGCATGAAGGTAGAAGACAAAGTGGTCTCGTTCATTGAGAATGCTACGTACGACGACCTGAACGCAACCGATATCGACATCGTGAAAAAGCAGATCCTGACCTACGTTGGGTGCGTGATCGCGGGCAGCTCGAACATGGGATGCGAAGAAGTCGTCGATATCGCCAAAGACCTCGGGGGCAAAGAAGAAGCCACCATCCTCGTGCACGGTGGCAAGGTGCCAGCTCAGCAAGCCGCCTTTGCTAACGGCGTCATGGGTCGCGCGCTCGACGTGTGCGACCATATCAAGCCCGGCATGCATGTCGGCTCCGGCATGATCCCTGCCATTTACGCTGTTGCCGAGATGAAGGGAGGGATCAGCGGCAAGGAGTTCATCAACGCCATCGCCGTCGGCGACGAGGTGGCCCTGCGTCTGAACCTGCTGGAAAAGGACTACCACGGATTCGATCCGACGGGCATCGCCGGCGTGTTCGGGGCGGCTGCGGGGGCGGCGAAGATATGGGGTATGTCCCATAAGGAAATACTGCATACGCTTGCTCTAGCCTTCAACCGCGCGGCGGGAAGCTTCCAGTGCAACATCGACGGGGCGTTGGCTGTGCGCGTTATCGAAGGATGGATCGGCCAGGCCGGCGTCGAATGCGCGCGTCTGGCATCCAAGGCCATCACCGGTCCCGTTGACTTTCTCGACGGCGTGTACGGATACTTCAACCTGTTCACGAACGGTCGCACGAGCGGCGAAGAGATATTCGCCGGCTTGGGGGAAGAGCCGCTGCGCACGTACACGCTCGGCTTCAAGAAGTATCCGAGTTGCGGTATGACGCAGGGTTCCACCGAGCTTATCTTGAACATGATGGCGAAGCACGGTTTCTGCGCCGACGACGTCGAACGTATTGTGCTCACAATGCCGACCTACGGGTACAACTTGGTCGGCAATTTCAAACTGGGCGATAATCCCAAGGTCAATGCGCAGTTCGGCACGCCGTACTGCATCGCCAATGCGCTTGTGCGCAAGGGGGTCAAGCTCGAGCACTTCGAGCCGGAGTTCATCATGAACGACGAGGTTCTGGAATTCACGAAGAAAATCGAGTCTGTTTGCGATCCGAGCCTCGACCCCATCCGCCCGCACTATGCATCCGACATCAAAGTCGTCTGCAAGGACGGCGGCATCTACGAGGGCTCCATCGACATCTCGCCCGGTACCGAAGAAGCGCCGCTCGAGGACGAAGACTTCAAGCGCCGCTTCTACGACTGCATCGATTTCGCGAAGAAGCCCTTCCTCGAAGAGCGGGCGGACGAGATATATCGGAAGTGCCTCGATGTTGCCGACATGGGAAACGTCGACGAGCTGTTCCACTTCATGACGAATTGATCGATCGAAGCCAGAAGGGGAAGGCGGCGAGAAACATGCTGGACAACGAAGATCAGGGTCGGTGGGACGAAATTGCGGACGTTGTCGTCGTAGGGTCGGGCTTCGCCGGGCTCGTTGCGGCGAGCGAGGCCGCGAAAACCTATGAGCGCGTGCTCGTTTTGGAGAAGATGCCCTACAGCGGCGGGAACTCGCGCATCGCGGGCGGAGGCTACTGCTGCTGGGACAGCAAGCTCAAATTGCGTGAAGAGCTTGGTCTGGGCGAGGACTCCTGGCAAGCGCACTTTGACGACACGATGAAGGCAGGCGGGCTCTACAACGCGCCGGAACTCGTCGAGGTGCTGGCGAGGGAGGCTCCGGCAGGACTCGACTTTTTGGTGGACGCGGGCATCCCGTTTCGAAAGAGCCTGCCGCGCATCGGGGGCCATTCGGCGTATCGCAGCTATCAGATAGCGTGCTCGGGAAGCGAGACGATGGACCTTTTGCATGAAGCGTGCTTTGCGAGCGGCCATGTGGAGCTTCGTCGCAACGCCGCAGTGCGCGACCTGTTCAGAGAGGGCTGGCGTCCGTTCGCCGACAATGTCCCCGGGCGAGTGCTGGGCGTTGCCGTGGCGGATGGCGGCACGGTCAAGAAGATCCGTGCGAAATACGGCGTGATCATCGCATCGGGGGGATACGGGCGCGATGTGGAGCTGCGCACGGTTTACAAGCCGTCGTTGAGCGCTGCCTACAACTGCACGAATCACAAAGGCGCGACCGGAGAGATGATCCGCTTCGCTAAATCAGTCGGCGCCGATGCGGTTCATATGGAGTTCGTGCAGCTGTATCCCTGCGCCGACCCCAAAACCGGGGGCATCGACCAGGCGGCGTTCTTGTGCTATTCGGGCACCGGCTACGGGCTCGTCTACGTGAACGGCGCTGGGCGGCGATTCGTCAACGAGCTGGCGAGCAGGGAGGATGTTTCAAACGCGCAGATGAACGCGGGCGGCAAACCAACCTATTCGATTTTGAACGACCGGATCTTCGAGCTGCTCGGAATTGGCGCGGACGATATCGCGCGGCTGGTTGAGCGAGGGCGTGCCTGCAAGGCTGCCACGCTTTCCGGCCTTGCCGAACAAGTGGGCTTCGACCCCGCCATCTTCGAAGAGGACATCGCACGGCACAACACGGCTATCTCGACCGGTGTCGACGAGGCGTTCGGCAAGCCGATGACGAGCCAGATGGTTCCTTTAGACTCCGGGGATTTCTACGCAATACCTCAGTGGCCGTCCGTCCACTACTGCATGGGTGGTTTGCGTATCGACGCGAAGGCCCGCGTCATCGATATAGAGGGGAAGCCCATCCCGGGCCTCTACGCGGCTGGCGAGGTGTGCGGCGGCGTGCACGGGATCGACCGGTTAGGAGGTAACGGTATTGCCGAGTGCATAGTTTTCGGGCGAATAGCCGGTCGTCTTGGGTGTTGAAACGCGGCCGGTTGCTGGATTTTGTCGAATAAGAAACGAGGAGGTACGTAATATGGCACGACAAGGAGAGGCTATCCGCAACGTGCGACTCGATGATGAGGAGTTCTTCCGCATCAGAAACGAAGAGGTTCTGCCCATGTGGAAGACGGGGCGGGAGATAGCCGACTTCGACGAGTGCATCGCTGCGGCCAAGGAGCTTTCGGCGGGTAAAAACTACGCCGAACGGCAACTTGCAGCGCGCGAGAACGAGGTGCACAACCTGCAACCGCAGTTCGGGCATGCGTTGACCGAGCAGCTGCTCGAGGGCGTGCAGTATGTTGAGAGCGAGTCTCCGCTCCTGCCGAATGGCGTGTGGAACTTCTACACGGACTCCTACACGCGAAAATGCAGCTTCGACATGGCCCAAGTGGGTCTCGAGCGCACGAAAGCCGAAGGGCAGACCATGCTCAACGGCTATCCCATCGTGAACCACGGCGTCGAGGAGGCTCGCAAGGTGAAGCGAGCCGTTCGGGCTCCGATAACGATGAACTCCACCGATGAAGATGGGCGGCTCGCTTCCGAGATCGCGCTTGCTTCCGGCTGGAATGCCTGCAACTGCCGCTCGCTTCAAGAAGTTATCGCACACTGCAAGTACATCGACCTTGCCGACGAGATACGCATCAACCAGTACGAGTCGCGGCTTGCTGCGAAGTACACCGAGGCCGGCGTGCCCATTGCGCCCCATATCACATCCAACCTGACCGGCTACGATGCCCCTGGGTTCAAAGCCCTCGTCATGACGTCGCAGACGCTTATCGGCGCGGCTCAGGGCATCAAGCAGTTTTACTTCGAGCTCGGCCTCAACATGCATCTCATTGAGGATTGCGCCACCATCAATGTCACCGAGAAGCTGGCGCGCGAGTACTTGGACAAGTTCGGCTACACCGACATCAAATTCTCGTCTGGCGCGTTTCCGTTTTTGGGCGCATGGCCTCCCCGCATAGACGAAGCCGAGGCGATGATCGCCTGGAACACGGTGGACACGTTCCTGGCTGGCATCGACACGGCTATTCTCAAATGTCGCGATGAGGCGTTTGCCACGCCGACCAAGGAGGGCATGTCGAACGCGGTTCGCATGGCGCGCCATCTGGATACGCTCATTGGCAGGCAACACGTGGACACCTCGGGCGCGGATTACCGTCTGGAGGAGCAGATGATCGAACTCGAGGTTCGCTCCATTTTGGACAAGTGCCTCGAAGTGGCCGATGGCGATGCGGTCGTCGCGTTGTGCAAGGGCGTCGAGGCGGGCTGGATCGATGCCATGCTCACTCCGTGGGTGCACAACCACGGCAACGTGCGCCTCATACGCGACGCCGAGAAGGCTCAGCGCTATTGGGATATGGGCGACTTGCCTGTGCCGCAAGAGGTGCGCGATTACCACCGCAAGAAGTTGGAGAGCCGGGCAAAAATAGAAGGTCGCCCCCTTGATTTCAGCATGCTGGTTGGCGACCTTCAGTTCGCTTCGCGCATCGCCCCCCAGGTGTAGACGCGTGTCGAGTCGAATGAATCGAGAAGGAGGAGGTACGGGTTTCATGAGTGAAACGAAGAAAGCGCCGAACAAGGCCGTCGTCATCGGCACCATCGGCAAAGACGCCCACATGATCGGGGGCTGGGTGCTCACCCAGGCGTTCCGCGACGCAGGCTACCAGGTGGCTTTCCTGGGTGCGGTTGTACCGCAAGAGGAGTTCATCAACGCCGCTATCGAGATCAACGCCGACGCCATCTTGTGCTCGTCCTTGTACGGCATGGGCATCATCGATTGCGAGGGCATGCGTGAAAAGTGCGTCGAAGCCGGCATCGGGGACATCCTGCTGTATGCAGGCGGGCAGGTTGCCGCGCCGCTCGACTTGGTGAACAAATGGCCCGAGATCGAGCGCCGCTTCGCCGATATGGGTTTCAACCGCGTGTTTCAAAATACCGTCACAGCCGAAGCGACCGTCGAGATTCTCAACAAGGATCTCGGTCTTTCGTAACGGGCTTTAAGGAGGGGAATGCGTTATGGAACTATTGATTTCGTTTGTGCCCGTTATCCTTATCTTGGTTTTGATCGTCGGGTTCAAGGTTCGCGGGGACATCGCAGGTATCGTCGGTTGGGTGGCCGTCATGGCCGTCGCCTACTTCTTTTTCGATACGGGAATCGACATCGGGCTGATCGCGTCGGCAAAGGGCGCCCTTGCTTCGATGGCCGTCACCGGCATGGGCTTCTTCGCCTTGCTGCAGATCACGTTCATGCAGGAGACCGGCGCCTTGCAGCGTGCCGTTGTGGCCATCAAGACGCTTGCTCCGGGCAGCAAGGCCTGCCAGATCATGATCGTCAACGTGATTATCGGCACGGCGCTGGTTTCCGTCGGTGCCACGCCGGCAATCATCTTGCCGCCAATCATGTTCGCCATGGGTTACTCGGTTATCGTATCCATTGCCCTGCCGTGCATTGGCTACGACTCGCTGTGCACGTTTGCAATGCTCGCTGCTCCTGTAGTTACGCTGTCTGACATCCTCACGGGGGCTGGCTTCACGATGCCCGACGGGGGCGCTCCCACCGTGCAGCATATCGCCATCTTCTTCTCGCACTATCTGCCGGTCATCACGCCGTGCATCTGCATTGCCATGCTCTTGATGGCGGGGGGTCCGAAACTGCTCAAGCAAGGCATAGTGCCCGCGCTCATCACGGGCCTCGGCATGGGCTTTACCGCCATGGCCGTTTCCTACATCGGCTACGGCATCGTGTTGACGGGCGTCATCGCCGCTGCGGTCACTTTGGCGATCATGATTCTTTACATGAAGCTGCGAAAGATACCGCTGATCGATCGATCTGTTCTCACCGAGGAAGATTTGGAAGCGGAGAAATCGATGCCGTTGTGGAAGGCGCTGAGCCCTTGGGCGCTGCTGATCGTCTTCTGCTTGGTCACGAACTTCATCCCGCCGCTGTACGACCTTTTGTATACCGATCTTGAGGCGAGAATCATCTTGTTCCCCGGCGATGCCGGCCAGCCTTTGCGCCCGCTGTGGCAGGCGTACTTCTGGGTGCTCGTATCCACGCTCGTGGCTTCATGGCTCATCATCAAGCCGAAAAAGGGAACGTGGGGCGCGATACTCAAGAAGTGGAACAAGCGCTGGGCTCCGCCCACCATCAGCTCCATCATCTACTTCTGCATAGCCTACGTCATGATGTACTCCGCGTATACGGCGACTGGTGACGGCGGTGCCTGGGTCTTGGTCGACCAGGGCAAGAACATCATCAGCCTCTGGGCCAATGCGGCTGCTGACGCGTTCGGGTGGTTCTATCCCATCGCCAACGGCTTCCTCGGTTTGGTGTCGGGCTTTGTCACGGGTTCCGAAACGTCCACCGTGGCGCTGTTCGCAAAGTACAACCTTATCAGTTCCGAGATCTTGGGGTTGAACCCGCTCGTGGTTATCGCCTCTGGCGGCATCGCGGCCGGCCTGGCATCGGTTATTACCCCCGTCAAGCTGCAGCAGGCGTCTTCTTCCATCGACAAGATCGGCGAAGAGGGGGGCGTGTTGCGTCGCGTGTTCCCTTACGCGCTTATCTTGGTGGCGATTTCGGTGGTCATGTCGCAGTTCTTCGCGGTGACCTACTAGGAAATCCGGTTTAACGTTCAAGCCGGATCGTTTCCGCTGCACTCGGCGATCCGCTTCGAGCGAGACGGGGCCGCCTTAGGGACGGCCCCGTCGAAGCGGCGTATACTTGTCCGATACGGCACGGGCCACCGATGCATGAGGAGGTTCTTCGATGGCGAAGGTTTACACAAGGACGGGAGACCAAGGCGAGACCTCGCTATACTCGGGCGAGCGCGTTCCCAAATGCTGTCCACGCATCGACGCCTACGGCACGGTGGACGAGCTGCAGGCTTCACTGGGCTTGGCTCGCGCGTTTGTTTCCCATGAAAGCGTGGGGGAGGTGCTCTACGAGCTGCAGCGCTCGCTCGTTCACGCGATGGCCGAGATGGCGACGTTGGGGGGCGAAGCGCGTATCCGCGCCGAAGAAGTGGAGGGTCTTGAGCAGACGATCGACAAGTTCAGTGCTCTCATCCCCTCCGGTTTTTCCTTTCAGGTTCCTGGAGAATCTGCCGGTTCGGCCGCATTGCATGTTGCGCGAACCGTTGCCCGTCGATGCGAGCGAGTGATTCTCGCTAGCATCGATGAGGGGCTGGCGACTTCGGCTACGCTTGCATTTTTCAACCGTATATCAGATCTCTGCTATGTGCTCGCTCGATACGAGGACGAAGCCAAGGAGGAGGAGCGATGAGCTACGACAACAAGAGTTGCGCGAACTGCGGTGTGTTCCATTGCGATCATTTAGACAGCGATTGGCCCGGGTTCTGCATGACTACCCACACGCCAGACGAAGAGTTCGACTACGCTCTCGACCAATACAACAACGATCCGGAGACGTCCAAAATATTCAAGGCGGCAGCGGAAATCGAGGGACTGTACTACGGTCGTTTGACGAGGGTTGAGGAGGTCGTGCTCTTCGCCCAGAAGATCGGTGCAAAAAAGATCGGCATCGCAACTTGCATGGGTCTGGTGCACGAATCTCAGAAGTTCGCAAAGGTGCTCAAGGCGAAGGGGCTCGACAGCGTGTGCGCGGTTGTGTGCAAGGTGGGCGGCATCGACAAGACGAAAGCCGGTATTCCCGACAACGTGAAAGTGCGCCCGGGCGAGCACGAGTCCACGTGCAACCCCATCGTGCAGGCGCGTATCCTCAACAAGGAAGAAACGGATCTCAATGTGATTGTCGGTTTATGCGTCGGTCACGACACGTTGTTCATCAAGCATTCGGAGGCGCCGGTAACCTATTTGATCGTGAAGGATCGCGTGCTTGCGCACAATCCGGCTGCGGCCCTTTATACGACGGGATCGTATTACAAGCGTCTGCTTTCGCCGGAAACAATGCCGGCGCGTCCGTTGGGGTGATGTTCGATTCCGTAACGCTTCAGCGACTCTCTAACGCTTGGGTGCTGAGCGGATAGTCGGCCTTCGATCAAATGCGTCCGGCCCGTTGCGACGTGCAACGGGCCGGACGTGGGAATTCCGAGTGATACGATCGCTCCCCATCGATCAACCCTTTCGCCATGTTTTCGGCTTCGGCAATATCGGGCGAAAGCACTGCCGCGTGCTTAGTGGCTGAATTTACAAGGGGAGGGGGGTGTCTGCTTTTTGCCCGTCGAGCTTTTTGCGCACTCGACTGACCGAAACCCGATGCATGCCCATGAACGTGGCGAGAGTTGCATCGCTGATATGCTCGCCTTTTAACTCGTCTATCTGCGAAAAAATGTCTTCTAAGTATTTGAGCTGGTCTTCGGACGCATCGAGCGCGGCGTGCTTATACTTTGCGAGCGTGCTTGTGAACTGGTCGTGGTAATGTTCAGCCAGCAGCCAGCCAAGCTCTGGATTTTCTTTAAGGTGTCGATTGATCTCTTCGGACGGATAGCGGACGAGTACGCAGTCAGTGAGGGCATGCAACGGAAGCATGGTGTCTTCGTCGAGCGAGTGAATCATGCAGTTCTTCTGCCAGATGGTGTTGGCGAGCTCCTCCTCTCCGCACTCGGATTGAGCGGTGGTGAATAGAACCCCCTCTTTCACGAACCATGTATACGTTCGTGTGCCGCAAGAAATGACGTACACGCGCCCTTTCTTACAATGAAACTCTTCGCCCACGAAGCGGTCTTCCGCCCAAGATGCAAGCAAACTATCGGTCATCGAAAACTCCTTGTGCGCGTCTGCGGCGCGACGTTACCCGTTTCTTGCCGTATGTTAAGGTTATAACATATGTTTACAGGTACCATCATAGTAAATACTGCGGTTTTTGACGCCGATGCTATGAGCAGCCTGGGAGTTTATAGGGGCTTCTCTTTGACAAGCTTTTTTCTGATTCTGCTTACCGATACGCGGTGCATGCCCATGAATGAGGCAAGGGTTGCATCGCTGATGCGTTCTCCTTTTAGCTCGTCGATGCCCATGAACATATCCTCAAGATAAGCGAGCCTGTCTTCGGACGCATCCAGGGCGGCGTGACGGTAGTTCGAAAGCGTTCTGGTGAACTGATTGTGATAATATTCCGCAAGCCACCAGCTCAACTCGGCATCTTCCCTAATCTGTCGATTGAGGTTTTCCGACGAGTAACGAACGATCGTGGCGTCGGTCAAGGCGTGAAAGGGCAGCATGATGTCTTCGTCGAGAGAATGCACCATGTTATTCTTTCTCCAGATGCTGTTGGCAAGCTCCCCTTCGCTGTTCTCGGTTTGCATGGCCGTGAACATGACGCCTTCCTTGATGAACCATGTATAGGTTTTCCTGCCGCATGACAAGACGTACACCTGGTCTTTCTTGCAATGGAACTCTTCGCCCTCGTTATGCTCATGTGCCCATTGCGCGAATGCGGCTTCGTCCATGTCCGTTCCTTCTCTTGCTTCCGGGATCCGAAGCACATGCTGTGCTGGATCGCCCTTTCCTGTTGCGTGGATTTTCGCTCGGTCATCAGCTTCGAATGACCTCTTGCCATTGGAGGTACATCATACAGAACTTGTTTCCGTGCGGCAAATCGTAATAATCCAATCACAAAAATTACAATATGTAATAACATTTATTAATAATATCGATAACAAATAGTAGATATATAGTTAAAATATGTTAATATGTAGCGAGATAAGGCTTCATCGGGTTGCGAATGATGCAATGCATAATGCCTCGGGGAATGCGGGTGTGAATCCCGCGCTATGCCAGTAACCGTGAGCCTCTCCGCAGGGGGGCAAGTCGGAAAACCGAGCCGAACGACCAGGAGTCCTGGAAAGCGAGGTTGGTCATGACGCTTCACGAAAGCATGCTGAAAAAGCGTCCCTATCGGACAAGCTCGGTCTTCTTTAATGGATTTGCCCCTCCTGATGCTAGAATACCCGCAACAGAATACTGGCACAGATGGTTGCGCCGGGCACGGCGCGGAGCTTGCCTAAAGGCTGCTCTAGGGGAATGCGGGTGTGAATCCCGCGCTATACCAGTAACCGTAAACGCAGATGGACGAGAAGCCTTCCGTGTATGCAGCGGGATCTCGTACAGTTGAAGCGAAGTCGGAATACCTATCCATCACACCTCGAGCCCTGGAAAGAGAGGTTCCGACCATGTTCGGATCAGACTTGGCGCATATTGACGTGCGTTTTGCCCCACGAGAACGAGCGGCTGTTCTCAGGAGTATCTTATCGGTAATCGTCGCAGCTATGTTGTCGGTTTCCCTCGTACCGAGCGCCGCGTGGGCTCAAACCGATGCCTCCGTTGGGCAAAGCGACGCGTCCGCCCACACGACGCTCGAGCCGCAGGACGCGTCGGGGCAACTCTCGATCGAGGAGCCGAGTGTCGCCGAAGAACTCGCTGCTTCTGTGCAAGAGGCCAACGCGACTCCTGCGCAGGAAGGCGCGCCGGAGCCGTTCGCTGACGTGCTGAGTTCGGCTCCTGAAGGATTTGGCGTCAGCGTGATGTCCAATGAAGAATCGGAAGCGGCCGCCGTCCAGCTGTCCGGCGTCGAACTGGCGAAGCCCGCCTCCTTCGAGCTGGGCACGACGCTCGAGGCGAAGGCGTACACGGGCCCCTCGTACGCGCCGACGTACGTGACCGAGGGCGTCACCTACACTTGGAAGTACGCCGAGACGGACAGCCCGTCGTATACGACGGTGTGGACGGCCATCGAGGGCGCCACCGAAAGCACGTTCACCGTTTCGGATGAGTTTTACCTGGGTAAATGCCTCGCGGTCTCGGCGTCGGCGGGGGCGAACTCGGTCGACTTCGGCTATCCCTACGGCTACGGGCCGTTCAAGCCCGCCGGCGCGGTGGACATCTACTCGGCGTTCCTGTCCAATGGCGCGGAGAGCACCAGCACGTTCGCGGTCGGCGACACGGTGATGGTGCAGGCCAAGGAGCAGGGCACATCCGACTTCATCGACCCCGGCAAGCTGACGTACCGGTGGCTTGCCAGTTCCGACGGCTCCTCGTTCTCGGAAATCCCCGGCGCCACGCAGGAGAGCCTCGTCCTCGATGCCGGCTACCAAGGTAAGTACGTCAAGTGCGAGCTTGCCGCGAAGGTCGGCGGCAGCACGTACACGACGCGCGCCACGAGCAAGATCGCAGCGGCCGGGTCCGTCAACGTCACGTCGGTCAAGCTCGACAAGACGGGGAAGCTGCACGTGGGCGACGCCGTCACCGCCACGGCGACGGCGGCGTCGGGCGACGTGACCAACGATCCAGGCGTCGCCTGGGCGTGGTACTGCGGCGACAGCGCGTACGCAACCGACGAGAAGATCGAAGGCGCTGCGGGCAGCTCCCTCGTCGCGGGTGAGGCGTTGCTCGGCAAGTTCCTCGAGGCACGTGCCGACGGCGGATACGGCGAGAAGGATTCGTCGGCAGCCGGTCCGGTTGTCAAAAACGGCTCCGTCGAACTGTACAAGGTGGAGGCCGCAGGGTCCGCGCGCGTGGGCGCCACCTTGACCGCGAAGGCATACGAGAGCGCGTACGCGCAGGTGGCGGACGGTGCCCTGGTGGACTACCAATGGCAGTACGCCAAAACCAACACCACCTCCGACGCCGCCTTCAAAGACATCCCCGGTGCCACCGGCAAAACCTACACCGTGGGCGAGACCATCGACGGCGCGTCGTCGCTCGGTACCTACCTCCGCGTCAAGGCCGTGAGCGACGGGGCCGTCGTCAGCACGAAGCAGCCCTCGTACTACGGCTCGACCTACGTCGATCCCATCGGCCCCATCAGGCTGGAAGGCGCCTACGAGCTCTCCTCGGTCAAGCTGGCCTCGTCGGGGCAGGGCATGCAGGCGGGCAACGTCATTACACCTACGGCGCAGGTGAAAGACGGCTATTACGAGAAGGACGCTCCCTCCGACGCGAAGGTGACCTATTCGTGGTGGGTGAGCGAGGGCGGCGAATACCGGCCGCTCGCAGAGGGCGTCGCCTCCGACGGAGCCCTCACGCTGTCGGCGCCGCTCGTGGGCAAGCAGGTCAAGGTTTCGGCCAACGCGCTCGTCGAGGGCAACGAGCCGCAGAGCGCCGCGTTCACCGTGTTGGGCGCGGGCGAGTACGCATTGCTGCGCGTGACGCTCAACCCCGGTTCGGGCGACCTGTTCACGGGCGACGAGATTGCGGCAAAGGTGCAGGCGAAAGGCCTTTCCGGCACGAGCTACGGCGACGACGTGACGGACGACGTGACGATTTCCTGGTCCGTGGCCGAGAGCGCCGACGGCGCGTTCGTCCCGCTTGCCGACGCCGGCGGCGCGCGCCTTTCCATCCCCTCCGAGGCCGCCGGCAGGTACCTCAAGGTCACGGCGACGAGCGGCTCGACTACGGTCGAGGCCGTCACCCCGAGCGCCGTCGTGGCCTCGGATTCGCTCGAGGGCGCGGCGAAGAAGCTGGAGAAGGCCGGGTTCAGGCCGAACCCGGTGTACGGAGAAAACGACAACGTCAACGACGTGGTGGAGGCGAAGCTGGTCGAGCTCGGCTACGACGACGTTGATGTCACGACGAAGGCGGCCAAGGCGCGCCAGACGAACGAGAACGCGACGGTGGGCGTGTCCACGGCCGACGGCGACGAGAACGGCCGCATCACGTACTTCTTCATGGACCCCGACAAGGCGTCGAGTTCGTATATGTCCTACACGCAGCTGCGGCAGATGGACTTCACGTTCACGCTGTCGCGCGGCGACGAAACGTACGAATACGCGCCGGGCTACGCCGGCACCATCCCTTGGGACGACGGCAAGGTGGTCGAACTGCTCGAGCAGAAGGCCGCGGCGCTCGCTCCCGGTTTCGCGCTGGGGGACGAGGCGGCTTCCGTCACGCGGAACCTGACCCTGCCCTACAAGCTTTCGGACGGTTCGGGTGCCGCGAAGTCGTGGTCGAGCGTCTCGTGGGATTCGTCCGACTCTTCCGTGATCGCGATCGACGGCCCTGCTTGGGCGGACCGCACGGGCAAGATCACCCGTACGGCGGCCGACCGCACCGTCGCGTTGACGGCGACCGTTTCCGCCGGCTCCATCTCGTCGTCCGGCGGCCCCGGCACGACCGTCGACAAGACGTTCGAGGTCACGGTCAAGGGCGACCCCGAGAAGGTGGCCGCCGCGAAGGCCGCTTTGGAGCAGAAGGTGCAGGCGAACTTCACCTACGAAAACGTGAGGCTCGCCGAAACGGGCGAGATGGCGGACAAGGACGCCTTGGCCGGCGACCTGAGCCTGCCGAAGCCCGCTACCATCGGGGTCGACGGCAAGTACTACCAGGTGGCGTATTCGGCTTCAACCGACGCGGTGGTTCCCAACGGTTGGGCCGGCAAGGTCTACCGTCCGCTGCCCGGCGAGGAGCCGGCCGCGGTCGACATCGTCGTCACGGTGACGGACAAGGCGAATGCCGAGATCACCGCCTCGAAGGCGCTCTCGTTCCGCGTGACCCCCCTGGAGCAGGGCGGCATCGACCGAGAGATCGCGCTGATGGACCGCGCCGAGGCCGGTTATTTCGCGGCCCTCGCGAACGGGCAGGATGCTTCGGCGGTCGAGGCGAACCTGCACGCGTTCCAAAAAGCCTCCTTCGATGCGGACGGCAATCTGGCCTGGGCGTACGATCGCGACGCGGCCGCTGCAGCCGGCGACGGCATCGTGCCGGTCGACTTGGCGGGCTACGATCCCATGGGGTCGGCCGGATGGCGCCTGTTCAGGTCGAGCGCGCCGACGGTGGTGTCGCACGAGAACCTGCTGGTGACCCAGCCCGAGTACAACACGCAGGTCACCGTATCGTCGCGTCTGGCGAGCGAGAAGTACGCCCGCTATGCCGAGCGCTACCCCGACAATGCCGACTTGCAGAAGCTGGCCGGCCGCGACGTTTCCGCCACGTTCACCGTCAAGGGCGCGAGCGGGCAGGAAGACCCCCACGTCATTTCCACCTGCTCGGTCATCGGCGTGGACAAGGACGGCGCCGCGCAAACGTGGGCGGCGGCGTTGCCGTACACGCTCGACAACGGGGCCACGGCGGCCGATTTGTCCGAGGCCGCGTTCGCCGCGACGGGGCTCGCCGCCGACTTCGAAGTGGGGAAGTGGGGTTGGCAGCTCAACTCCATCACCTCGCCGTTCGATGCCGCGGTGATGCTTCCCTCGTGGGACGCTGCGACGGAAAAGGGCTGGATGTTCTACGTCAACGGAAAGGACCCGGGGGTCGGTGCGGGCTCCTACGTGCTTCAGCCGGGCGACAGCGTCATCTGGCGCTACGGCGCCTGGAACGACCCGGCCCCCACCGACAAGCTGTCGGTGACGTGCTCCGTCATTGGCGCCGATTCGCACGGCGCCCCCCAGACGTGGGCCTCGCCGGTTGGCTTTGCCATGGACGAAGGCGCCACGGCGGCCGATCTCTCCGAGGCGCTGTTCGAGCAGGCGGGCCTGCCGGCCGAAACGAGCATGGGGGCATACGGCTGGTACCTCACCTCCATCGCCTCGCCGTACACGGGCGAGGTTCTGGCTAGCGAAGAGACGTCCCCCGGCGTTTGGGCTTTCTGGCAGCTGTTCGTGAACGGCGAGGCGGCCACCGTGGGCGCGGGCGGTTACACGCTGCAGGCCGGCGACGAGGTGGTCTGGTGCTACGGCGCGGACGGCACGCTGCCCGGCCAGGTGGCAGCTACCTGCGAGGTCATCGGCCTCGACGCGAACGGCAACGCGCAGGTGTGGGCCTCGGAGGCGACCTATCGGATGGTCGAAGGCGCCACGGCGGCCGATCTATCGGAGCAGCTGTTCGCGGCAAAGGACATCGAGGCGAGCTTCGATCCGAATGGCACGTACGGATGGGTGCTCGAATCCATCACGTCCCCCCACGACGCGGCCTTTACGCTCGCCAACGAGAGCGAACCCCCTTACCGGTACTGGCAGCTCTTCGTGAACGGGATTTCCTCGGACGACGGCGCCGGCTTGGTCGTGCTGAAGCCGGGCGACCGCGTGACGTGGTGCTACTCCACTTACGGTTCCAGCCTTCCCGACCCTGACGAGGTCGTGCCCGACCCTTATGCTCCGCGTCCGAGCTACGACTCCGCGTGGTCGGGCTTCGGCGGCGGCTCGGCGGTCGAGCGTCCCACGCCCACGCAGTCGGCGGAGCCGGCCTGGTCCTACGACTACCGCGAGGGCGCGACCGGCGACGTGAGCGTGTCGGAGCCGCTTATCGTGAACGGCGACGTGTACCTTGTGGTGAACGGCGAGCTGCGGGTGGTCGACGCTGCCGCCGGCACGATCAAGAAAGGCCGCAGCGGGAACGACCTGCGCGCGAACGTGGGCGGCACGAGCGCCTACTGCAACCGACCTGTCTACGCCGACGGCGTGGTCATCGTGCCGTCCGACGACGGCAGCCTGGCCGCCTTCACGGCCGACGAGCTGGTATGCGTGTGGAAGACGAAGCCGCTCGAAACGGACGGCGAGCGGGGTTACCAGTCGCTCTCGTCGCTCACGGTGAACGGCTCGTACGTGTTCGCTGCCTTCACGGCGGTGGGCGCCGGCGGCCTGGGCACGGGCGGCGTGCGCCTGTGCGTGGACGTTCGCGACGGATCGGTGAAGTGGGAGCAGCGGGACGAGCCGGCCGAGCAGGGCGGAGCGGCCGGCTACTACTGGGCCGGTGCCGCGGCTTCGGGCGCGGACCTGGTCGTGGGCAACGATGCCGGCCTCGTGCAGCTGGTGGACGGGAGCACGGGCGCGGTGAAGGCGGCGCTCGAGGTGGGCGCCTCGGTTCGCGCGGGGGTGGTCGCCCTTCCCGCAGCGGCGCGCTCGGGCGAGATCGGCCTGTTCGCCGTGGTGTCGAGCGACGGCGTGCTGCATCTCGTCGCCCGCGAGGACGACCGTCTGGTCGAGACGGGTTCTGTGAAGTTCGCCGCCAAGTCCACCTCCACGCCGACCGTGGCGGGCAGCAAGGCCTTCGTGTGCGGTCTCGACGCCGACCAGCGGCACGGCACGCTCTCGGTCATCGACTTGACGTCGCTCTCCGTCGAGCGCACGGTGCGCGGCGGGCTGGGCGAGGCCCAATCGGCGCCGCTCGTGTCGGTGCAAAGCGACGGGACGTTCGCGTACTTCACCTGCAACGGCCTGCCGGGCGGCGTGTACGGCTACCGGTTGGGCGACGACGCGGCCTATGCGCTGTTCACGCCCGCCGTAGGCGAGCAGAACTACTGCATGGCCTCCGTCGTGGCCGACGAGAAGGGCAACCTGTACTACACGAACGACGCGGGACGGCTGTTCGCCTTGAAGGGGCTGGACGGCGTCAAGGTGACGTTCGACGCGCGGGGCGGATCCTTCGTCGGGTCGGCCTACGTGGCGCGCGGGAAAGCGGTGCTGCGTCCGGCCGATCCGGTGCGCGACGGCTATACGTTCGCCGGCTGGTTCTCGGACGAAGCCTGCACGAGCCCGTGGGACTTCGACGTGCCGCTGAACGGGGAAGAAGCCGAGCTCACGCTGTATGCGAAATGGATCGAGAAGACCGGGCAGCAGGACGGGCGGCCGGGTTCGAACCCGCAACCGAGCCTGCCTCCGAACGCCCAAGCGCCGCTTGGAGGCACGGTGGCCGCCGCCCATGCCCCGCTGACGCAGGAGGCGGCCGCTCGGGCCGAGGCGGACGCCGACAAGGCTTCCAAGCAGGCCGCCGTGCGGGCGGCTTCGGCCCGTGACGGGGCGAAGGGCTCTGCCGCCGCCGACGGAGGCGTCGACGGCGGCGCGCCGGGCGGTGTGAACCCGTGGGCCGTCGGCGGCATCGTCGTGGGCGTCGCAGGTTTGGTGGCCGTTGCGGCCTACGCCGTGCTCGCTCGCCGCCGACCGGGCGTTCCAACCGGCAACACGAAGGGAAGGGGCTGAACCCATGGCCGAAGAACCGAAGATCGACGAGCGCATCGCTCCGGCGCCGATTCGAACGGACGCCGCGGCCGAGCCTGCTGCGGGCAGCGGGGAAGGCTCGGACGCCCCGGCGGGCGCGTTGTCTGACGCCTCGAAGCGCGCCGGGCGCGGCCCGCTGAGCGCCGTGCAGAAGGCGGGCGTCGGCATCGCGGCAACGCTGTTCGTCGCGCTCATCGCCGTGTCGGCGTACTTCGTGGCGGCTCCGGCTACCGGGGCGTCCGGTTCGGCCGACCTCTTGGCCACGACGCGGGATGCGCAGTCAGCCGACGCGCCGGCCGCTTCCGGAGAGGATGCATCTCCTGAGGTCGGAGAACAGGTTGAAGCGGCTTCGGGCGAGGAGGGCGTGTCGGACGAAGCCTCGGCTCCGTCCGACGCTCCTTCGGCGGGCGCTCCTGCCGTTTCCGGCTCCCCTGCGACGAGCTCTTCCGATGCCGGCGATCGGCCTTCTTCCGATAATCCGGCTACGGTCACGGTAAGCGTGACGGTGGACTCGTCGGCCGTCGGCGGCTCCGTTTCGGGCGGCACGACGGCGACGTTCGCGCAAGGGGCCACGGCCTACGACGCGCTCATGGCGTGCGGCTTGTCCGTGAACGCGTCGCAGTCGGCGATGGGCATCTACGTGCGCGCCATCGGGGGGTTGGCCGAGGGGGATAGCGGCGGCAGCGGCGGCTGGAAGTACGCCGTCAATGGCGTCGAGCCCGGTTATTCTTGCGGCAACTATGTGCTGAAAGACGGCGACGTCGTGACATGGCGCTACGCGCTCAGCGCAAGCGAATAGCCGATGCGCGGCAAAGAAGCGATCGCGCGGTGCGCGTCATGAAACCAACGGTGTTCGACCTCTACCATCCCGGCGTGGCGCTGGCGTACTTCGCGGCCGTGCTCGTGTTCTGCATGGCGGCGTTTCAGCCGGCGTATTTGGGCCTCGCGCTCGTTTCGGGGTTCGCCTACAGCGCCTACCTGCGCGGTTGGCGGGCGGCGGCGCGCAGCGCGACTTGGCAGCTTCCGCTGCTGCTGATCGTGGCGGTGGCGAACCCGTTGTTCTCGGCGTCGGGGTCCACGGAGCTGTTCCGCATCGGCCTGCGCGCCGTGTATCTGGAGAGCCTGGCGTTCGGCCTGTGCATGGGGGTCATGCTGATGTCGGTCGTGCTCTGGTTTTCGAATGCGTCCCACGTGCTCTCCACCGACAAGGTCATGGCGCTGTTCGGAAACGTGGCGCCCGTGGTCGCGGTCATGCTGTCGTTCGCGGCCCGGCTCGTGCCGCAGTACGTGCGGCGCGGCGCCGAGATCGAGGCCGTCCAGCAGGCCACGAGCGCCGCGCGCCCGCGCTCGGCCAAGGAAAAGGGGGCGTTTCGCTTGAGGCAGGTGTCCGTTCTCATGGGCTGGAGCATGGAAGACTCGCTCGAGACCGCCGACGCCATGCGGGCGCGCGGATGGGGCGCGGCGCCCAGGCGCACCGCCTACCGGCGCTTCCGCTTTCACGCGCGCGACGCTGCGGCTTTGGCGGTGCTCGCGCTGCTCGCGGGCGCGAACGCGTTTCTGGCATGGACGGCGTGCGGGCAGTTCTCGTTCTATCCAACGATGAGCCGGCTCGCGTTGTGGTGGGGCTACGCCCCCTACGTCGCGCTCGTGTTCCTGCCCCTGGTTCTGCAGATCGTGGAGGATGTCCGATGGAGAGCATGAGCGCCTCGATGCGGAAAGCGGAAAACAAAGGGAACGCCCGCACCGGGCGTTCGGATGAAGAGGCTGGGCGCCCCGCCGAGGGCGCGCGGAATCCGGCCGCGGCCGCGGCCCGCGCTCCGGAGCCCTTCCGCCCGGCTCCGGCCGTGCGGCTGGCGGGTTTCGGGTTCTCGTACCCCGACGGGCAGCCCGTGCTCGCGGACGCTTCCTGGTGCGTGGAGGCCGGCTCGTTCGCGTTGCTCGTGGGCGACACCGGCAGCGGGAAGACCACGCTCCTGCGCTCGCTCAAGCCCGAGATCGCCCCCGAGGGCTCCCGTAGCGGTGCGCTCGAACTCTTCGGCGAGCCGTACGAGGCGTGGCGAGAGCGCGGCTCGGCGGCGTGCGCGGGCTACGTGGCGCAAAGCCCCGAGAACCAGATCGTGTGCGACACCGTGTGGCACGAGCTGGCGTTCGGTCTGGAGAACCTGGGGGAGCCGCCCGACGCCATGCGGCGCCGCGTGGCCGAGGTGGCGCACTTCTTCGGCATCGAACCCTGGGTGCGCGCTTCGACCGCGGCCCTCTCGGGCGGGCAGAAGCAGATGGTGAACCTGGCGGCCGTGCTGGCCATGCAGCCTCGCCTGCTGCTGCTGGACGAGCCCACGGCGCAGCTGGACCCGGTGGCCGAGAAGAGCTTCCTCCACGCGCTGTTTCGCATCAACCGCGAGCTGGGCATCACCGTGGTGGTGGCCACCCACGCGCCCGAGGCCATGGCCGCCTACGCCACCGCCGCCTTCGAGCTGTCCGACGGCCGCGTAGAGGCCGTGCCGCTCGAGCGCTTCTCGTACGCTCCCTGTCATCCTGAGCATTCGACAGTCCAGTGGACTGTCGAACTCCCGAGCACGCGAAGCGAGCGCAGGGAGGCGTCGCGAAGCGATGACGCGCAGCGCGGAGTCGAAGGATCCCGGGCGGCGTTAGCCGTGGCGCCTTCGGTTGGCACCGCGCGGGATCCTTCGACTCCGCGCCTTCGGTGCTCCGCTCAGGATGACAAAGGGAACTCGCGCCCGTCTCGCGGTCGCTCCGCCCGCGCCGACGACGCGCCTCCCGTCCTCGAGGCGCGCGACGTGCGCTTCCGCTACACGCGCGACGGTGGTTGGGTGCTGCGCGGCGCGGACGTAGCCGTGGCTCCGGGCACGGTGCACGCCGTGGTGGGCGGCAACGGCTGCGGCAAGTCCACGCTGCTGCGCGTGCTGGCCGGCGCGCTCAAGCACGAGCGCGGGCGGGTGCGCAACGCCGCCCGCGACCGGCAAGCGCTGTTGCCGCAGGATCCCAAGGCCCTGTTCGTGTGCGACTCGGTGGAAGAGGAGCTGCGCGAATGGCAGACCCGCTGCGGCTACGACGACGCCGCCGTGCAGCGAGCAGCGCACCGCTTCGGCTTGGACGGCCTGCTCGAGCGGCATCCCTACGATCTCTCCGGCGGCCAGCAGCAGAAGCTCGCGTTGGCGAAGGTGCTGCTCACGAACCCGCAGTTGCTGCTGCTGGACGAGCCCACGAAGGGCCTCGACGCCCGCTCGAAGCTCGAAGCGGCCGACGCGCTTGCGGCCTGCGCGCGCGAGGGGCGCACCGTCGTGCTGGTCACGCACGACCTGGCGTTCGTCTCGCGCGTGGCCGACCGCGTGTCCATGCTGTTCGACGGCGAGACTGCCTGCACCGAGCCGACGTGCGAGTTCTTCGAGCGAAACCTGTTCTACCGCCCTCAGCCCGACGGCTTCCTGGCGCTTTGGGACGAGCGCGCCCGCGAGGACGCGCGTGAGCTCTCGGCGGCCGAGCAAGCTGCGGGGGCTGGGGATGGTGCCGAAGACGGCGGAGCAGGCGAGCGGCAGGCTCCCTGCTCTCCGGGCTCTTCCGCGAAAGACGCCCGATGATCGCGCGCATCCTGCGGCACCTCGAGGTGCCGGCGCTCGTCGCGGTGCCCGTCGCGCTCGCCGTGTGCGCCTTCCTCCAAATCGAGCAGACGGCGCTGCTCTCGCTCGCGGTCGCGCTGGCGGCGCTGGCGGTGTTCTTCGCCAGCTTCGAGACGTCGCGGCCGGCTCTGCGCCAGATCATGCCCACGGCGGTGCTGGGCGCGCTGGGCGCCGCCGGGCGCATCTTGTTCGCGCCCGTTCCCGACTTCAAGCCCGTCTCCGCCATCTGCATCCTGGCCGGCGCCGTGTTCGGCCGCCGCAGCGGCTTCATGGCGGGCGCCTTGGCGGCGCTCGTGTCGAACTTCTTCTTCGGGCAGGGCCCGTGGACGCCGTGGCAGATGTACGCCTGGGGGCTCGTGGGGTACCTGGCCGGCGTGCTGGCCGAACGCGGCCTGTTCGAGCGACGGTGGGCGATCTACGCCTACGGCTTCCTGTCGGCGCTGCTCTACGGCTTCCTGCTGAACTCGTGGCACGTCGTGGGGTTTGTGAACCCCCTCACCTGGCAGGGCGCGCTGTTGGCCTACGGCGCCGGCCTACCGTTCGACGGCGTCCACGGCGTGGCCACGGTCGCGTTCCTCGCCGCGCTCTACGCCCCCTGGCGCAAGAAGCTCGAGCGCATCAAGCGCAAGTACGCCCTCGTCCCCCACGATGAAGGTCGATCTCCGGAATAACGGACAACCTCCGCAGGGGCGGGCTGCTGTCCGCCCGGAGCGGAGCCTTCAAACGCGGCACATCCGTGCGGCAAGCGCATCGAAGCCCCGTCACGCCTCTCGTCGACAGGTTGGCCACCCCTTCCTTCCTTTCTGCGGCAGGCGCCGTTTTGCTTCTCCACAGAGGAGTGCTACAATGCGAGCCCCCTTGCCAAGCGAGGGGAAACGGCAGGTGACGACTAATGGAGCGCCGCATGCGGCCGCAGCCTGCGGGAAGGCGGCGGACCTGGCGCGAAGGGACGGGACGGCCATGCAGACCAGCACGATAGACCAGGCGGCGAGCGCGCTCAAGCGCGGCCGCGCCGTCATCTTCCCCACGGACACCGTGTACGGCCTCGGCGTGGCCGTGGACGCTGCGAGCGGCCCCGACATCCTCTACGACCTCAAGGAGCGCGACGCCGGCAAGCCCATCGCCTGGCTCGTGGGCGGCTTGGACGACCTCGACCGCTACGGCCGCGTCGTGCCCGAGCTCGCCCGCACGCTCGCCCGCACGTTCTGGCCCGGCCCGCTCACACTCGTCGTGAAGGCGAGCGACGAGGTGCCCCCGGCGTTCCGTTCGGCCGAGGGCACCATCGGCCTGCGCATGCCGAACAACGCCACGGCGCTCGCGCTCGTGCGCGCCGCCGGCTGCCCGTTGGCCACCTCGTCGGCCAACGTGTCCGGCGTCCGCGCCCCGCGCTCGCTCGACGCCGTGGACCCCGCTTTCGCCGAGCGCGTCGGCCTCGTGGTGGCCGACGACGCCGACGGCGACAAAAGCGGCGTGGCCTCCACCGTGCTCGACTGCACGCAGGACCACCCCGTCGTGGTGCGCGAGGGCGCCGTGACCATCGCGGACATCCGCGCGCTTTCGTAGACGCTCCCGAAAGGCGTACAATAAGGCGAGCCGCTCCAAACGGGAACGGCGACGCGAGGGGGCGATCGTATGGCGGCACGGTCGGAAGGCGAGGGCGCCGTCGCGGGCGGCGCGGCTCGGCAGGAGAGGCGTGGACGCGACGACGGGGAAACCCGGCCTCAGGAGCAGGTGTTCAGCGGCGTTTGCCGTCCCAACTGCATGTACGCGTGCCGCATGTCGGCCCACGTGCGCGACGGCAAGCTGGTCAAACTCGAACCGGCCCCTTACCCCGAAGAGGGCTACACGGGCTGCTGCGCGAAGGGGCTCTCCTACATCGAGCGCATCTACAGCCCCACGCGCATCAAGCATCCCCTGCGCCGCGTGGGCGAACGGGGCTCGGGAGCATGGCAGCGCGTGTCGTGGGACGAGGCCGTCTCGGAAATCGCGGAGCGCTTCCAAGCCGTCATCGACGAGTTCGGCCCGCAGGCCATCGTGTTCGATACCTGCTCGGGAAACTACGGCTACGTGAACGGCATCTACAGCCCGCTCGCGCGCCTGGCGTGCGTCATGGGCGCGCTCAAACCCGCCGTCTGCTACGACTACGCCGCCGGCCACGGCATCCATCGCGTGCTGGGCACGGGCGACTGGAACTACTGCAACGAGCCGAATAGCGTGATCGACGCGTCGCTCGTGGTGATCTGGGGAACGAACCCCGTGTTCTGCGCGCCCCACAACTGGCGTTGGATACAGCAGGCGAAGGAGGGCGGCACGCGGACGGTCGCCCTCGACCCCATCAAGTCGGCCACGGCGCACCGCTGCGACGAGTACGTTCCCGTCACGCCCGGCAACGACGGCTACCTGGCTCTCGCCATGGCGCAGCATGTGGTGGAGAAGGGCCTGGTGGACGAGGAGTTTTTGCGCGAGAAGACCACGGCCGTTTTCCTCGTTCGCCGCGATACGCGAAAGCACGTGCGCTTGAGCGACTTCGCGTCCGCTTCCGCCGCCGGGAACCCGCCCCAAGACGCCTTCTACGTGTGGGATAAGGCGTCGGGCGGCCTCGCGCTCGCCGACGAGGCGCGCGATCCGGCGCTGGAGGGCACGTTCGCCTTGGACGACGGCAGCCTGGTCGACACCGCGTACACGCTGCTCAAACGCGAGCTCGCGCACTACTCGGTCGCGCGGGCCAGCGAGCTGTGCGGGCCCGCGCCCGAAACCATCGAGGCGCTGGCGGAGGAGATCGCCACGAGCCGGGCCGTGACGGTGAGCATCACCTACGGCCTCGACCACTACGTGAACGGGTATCTGTCCACGTGGGCCGTGGCCATCCTGCTCGCGCTCACCGGCAACTTCGCCAAGCCCGGCGCGGGTTTCACCGGCATGTTCCTGCAGCCGTTCGCGCTGAACTTTTTGGGACAATGGACGGAGGCGCCCGAGCCGGCCACGCTGCGCTCGAACCTCCCGAGCGGCCTTCTGCCCGACATCATCGCCACGCAGACGCTCGAGGGCAGGCCGTTTCCCGTGAAGGCCATGCTCAGCTACTCGTCGAACCCCGTGGGCAACTACGCCTCGCAGCGCGCCTATCTCGACAAGGTGCTTCCCAACCTGGACTTCTGGGTCGTGCTCGACATGGAACTGGGCGATTCGGCCCGCTTCGCCGACCTCGTGCTGCCGGTGACGTCGTGGTACGAGTCCTGCGACATCCGCGTGGCGTACAACAACCCCTACACGCTGTTCCAGGAGCAGGCCATCGAGCCGCTCTACGAGAGCAAGCCCGAGTACGAGATAGCGGGGCTCATCGGCCGCGCCCTGGGCCACGAGCGCTCGTTTCCCGCGGACTACGGCTTCGACGAATGGGCTTCCCTGCTGTTCACGAACGACGCGGCGAGGGAGCAGGGCCTCACGCTCGAGCGCCTGCGCGCCGAGAAGGTCGTGCGCACGAGCGGGAAGCCGGGCAAGCCCTTCGTGCGAGGGCTCAGCGCGCCGTGGCCCACGGAGTCGGGTCGCGTCCAGCTGTACTGCGAGAACCCCGCTCCGCGCCTGGACTACGGGCAGGACCTCTCCGCCCGCGAGCCGCACGAGCACGTGGTGCACTACCGCGAGCCGGCGGAATGCGGGCCGAACAGCCCCTTGCGGGGGAAGTACCCGCTCGTGTTCCTTCAGGAGCACTCGCGGTTCCGCGTCCACACCCAGTGGGCCCGCACGCCGGCCCTGCGCGAGCTCGATCCCGAGCCGCTGGCGAAGGTGAACGGCGCCGACGCGCGTGCGCGCGGCGTGCGCGACGGCGATATGGTGGAGGTGTTCAACGATCGCGGCCACGCCGTCGTGCGATGCCTCGTGGACGAGTCCATCGCCCCCGGCGTGCTCTCCATTCCCAAGGGGTGGCAGCGCGACCAGTTCGTGGCGGGCGGGTACCAGGAGATGACGCAGCCGGCCATGGATCCGTATCCTTCGTCGTTCGCCTATTACGACACCCGCGTCGATTTCAGGAAATGGGAGGGATAGCCATGCGCTGCGGATTCGTCGTCGATACCCAACGATGCACGGGCTGCCACACCTGCTCGGTCGCCTGCCGCATGGAGAACAACCTGCCCGAAGGCGTGTGGTGGACGCGCGTTGTCACCGTGGGCGGCGAGCGCATGGACACGCCGGCGGGGACGTTTCCCAACGCCGCGATGAGCTATTACACGCTGTCGTGCCAGCACTGCGCGAACCCGGCTTGCGCGGCGGCGTGCTCCACGGGGGCGGCCTACCGCGACGAGACTGCGGGGACGGTCCGCCAAGACGCTTGGGCGTGCACGGGCTGCGGGGCGTGCTTGGACGCCTGCCCTTATCCCGGCGTGCGCACGCTGGTCGAAGAAGAGCCGCGCTACTCCCTGCCGTTCGCCGTGGGCGACGCTTGCGCCCCCGTCCATCGCGGCGGCACCGTGGAGAAGTGCACGATGTGCGCGCATCGCCTCGAGCGCGGGTTGGAGCCCGCCTGCGTGGGGGCCTGTCCGGCGCGCGCCCGCTTCTTCGGCGACTTCGACGACCCGGCCTCTCCGGTGTCCCGGCTCGCGGTCGAACGGCGGTCGCGCCTGCTGTCGCCCGAAAAGGGAACGGAGCCGTCCGTCCTCTATCTGGTGTGACCCGTCCCTTTCGACGCGCACCTCGGGGTATACTGGAGGCCGGCTGTCTCAGGGGGAGGGGTTGGCATGGCAAAAGGCAACATGAAGGAAAGCGCGGGCCGTTCGTCGAAGACGCGGCTCGGCTATTTGTCTCACGACGGGACCACCCAGATCAGGGCGTTGGTGTGGGAACCGTCCAAGCGCGTGTCCGCCGCGCCGCGCGCCATCGTGCAGATCGTGCACGGCATGTCCGAGCACGTCGACCGCTACGACGACTTCGCCCGCTTCCTGGTCGAGCGCGGCTTCGTGGTGTGCGCGAACGACCACGTGGGCCACGGCGAGAGCGTGCCCGACCCCGCCAAGCTGGGCTGCCTGCCGGCGCAGGGAGGCAAGGACGTGCTCGTCGAAGACGTCCACGAGCTGCGGCGCACCGTGGCCGCCCGCTACGCGCGACAGGTCCCCTACGTCCTGTTCGGCCATTCCATGGGCAGCTTCGTCGTGCGCGCCTACCTGGCCCGCCATGCCGAGGGTCTGGCCGCGGCCGTCATCTGCGGCACGGGCCAGCAGCCGCTCGCGCTCTCGAAGGCCGGCAACTTCCTGGCGCGCCGCATCGCCGCGTCGAAGGGCGAGGACTACAAAAGCTCCTTCCTCGACGGCCTGGGAGCCGGCGCGTTCGCCAAGCAGATCGAGAACGCGCGCACGCCGTTCGACTGGATATCCGTCGATCCGGCCGTCGTGGACGCCTACATCGCCGACGAGCGGTGCGGCGTCATGTTCTCCGCCGGCGGCTACGCCACGCTCACCGACCTCACGGGCGAGGTGGTCACGCGCTCCTGCGCGGCCAAGGTGCCCCGCGACCTGCCCGTGCTGTTCGTCGCCGGCGCCGAGGACCCGGTGGGAGGGTGCGGCAAGGGCGTGCACGCGGCGGCCGAGCTTCTGCGCGGAGCGGGCGTGCGGCAGGTGGACGAGATCCTGTACGAGGGCATGCGCCACGAAATACTCAACGAACCGGGGCGCGCCCGGGTCTATACTGAGGTGGCACAGTGGATTGAGGAGCACGCATGCGAAAAGCCTACGTCATAGCGCTCGACCAGGGCACCACCTCGTCGCGCGCCATGCTCGTCGACGCACTGGGGCGCGTCGTCGACACGGTGCAGAACCCGTTCCCGCAGCTGTACCCGCAGCCCGGTTGGGTGGAGCACGACCCGCTCGACATCCTGTCGTCCCAGTTGGGCGCCCTTGCCGAGCTCACGGTGTCGCACGGCCTGGGGCCCGGCGACATCGACAGCATCGGCATCACGAACCAGCGCGAGACCACCGTGGTGTGGAACCGCGAGACGGGCCGCCCCGTGGGCAACGCCATCGTGTGGCAGTGCCGCCGCACGGCGCCCATCGTGGAGGAGCTCTGCGGCGACGCGGCCGTGGCCCGCCGCATCGCGGACACGACGGGCCTCGTGCCCGACGCCTATTTCTCGGCCAGCAAGATCAAGTGGCTGCTCGACCACGTGCCCGGCGCCCGCGCCGACGCCGAGGCCGGCAAGCTGGCGTTCGGCACCGTGGACAGCTGGCTTGTATGGTCGCTCACGAACGGGCAGGTGCACGCCACCGACGTGACCAACGCCAGCCGCACCATGCTCTACGACATCCACGAGATGCGCTGGGATCCGTGGCTGCTCGACCTGTTCGGCGTGCCGGCCTCGATGCTGCCCGACGTGCGCCCCTCGTCGGGCGACTACGGCGTCACGGCGAACCCCGGCGTGGTGAGCGGCGTGCCCATCCGCGGCGTGGCGGGCGACCAGCAGGCCGCGCTGTTCGGCCAGTGCTGCTTCGAGGCGGGGCAGGCGAAGAACACGTACGGCACCGGCTGCTTCTTGCTCATGCACACGGGCGCCGACGCGTGCCGTTCCACGCACAACCTGGTCACCACCATCGCCGCCTCCGCGCCGGGTGCGGAGGGCCCCGAGTACGCGCTCGAGGGCAGCGTGTTCATGGCCGGTGCCCTCTTGCAATGGCTGCGCGACGAGCTGGGGCTCGTCGACGACGTGGCCGACACGTGCGCCATCGCGCGCAGCGTGCCCGACACGGGCGGTGTGTACGTGGTGCCCGCCTTCACGGGGCTGGGCGCGCCGTACTGGGACGCCGAGGCGCGCGGCGCCATCTACGGGCTCACGCGCGGCACGAACCGGGCGCACGTCGTGCGCGCGGCGCTGGAGTCGCTGGCCTACCAGGTGCACGACTTGGCCGTGGCCATGGAGGCCGACGCGGGCCTGCCGCTCAAGGTGCTCAAGGTGGACGGCGGGGCGTCGGCGAACGATTTTCTCATGCAGTTCCAAAGCGACCTCTTGCGCACGCCGCTGCACCGTCCCCAGAATACGGAGACGACGGCGCTGGGCGCGGCGTACCTGGCAGGCCTCGGCACCGGCTTCTGGAAGGACACCGGGCGCCTCAGCGACCTGCGCTCGTCCGACACGGTCTACGAGCCGGGCATGGAAGACGCCCGTCACGCCCGCCTGCTGGAAGGCTGGGGGAAAGCCGTAAAGCGCACCATGACAACCGCAGCAACGTGAAACGCCTCCGGCTGCCCCTACGGGCAACCGAGGGGCAGTAACCGTAGACGGAAAGGAACCGCCCCATGAACATCAGCATCGCCAGCGACCACGCGGGCTTCGAGCAGAAGCAGGCGCTGGTCGACTACCTCGCCTCCCAGGGCCATGCCGTGATCGACCGCGGGCCCGACAACGACGATCGCGTGGACTACCCGGACTACGCCGAGCTCGTCGCACGCGACGTGGCGGGCGGTTCGGCCGAGCGCGGCGTGCTCGTGTGCGGCACGGGCATCGGCATGGCCGTGGCCGCGAACAAGATCGACGGCGTCCGCGCCGTGAACGTGACAACGCCGCAGTTCGCCGAGCTCTCCCGCGAGCACAACGACGCGAACGTGGTCACGCTCTCCGGCCGCTTCGTCGACGAGGGTACGAACCGCGCCATCCTCGACGCCTTCTTGTCCACGCCCTTCGGGGAGGGCCGCCACACCGGCCGCGTCGAGAAGATCATGGCCCTCGAAACCAAGTGAGCCTCAACCGACGGCCCGCGCCGAACCGATAGGCGCGGGCCGTTGTGCTAGCATGTCAACATTTCCATTTGCCAGCGAAAGGAACCGCCCATGCCTTTGACCTACCTGCCCGACGCCGATCCCGTCGTCGCCGACGCCCTGCGCCAGGAGCTCGCCCGCGAGCGCGATTCGGTGGAGCTCATCGCCTCCGAGAACTTCACGTCCCCTGCCGTCATGGAGGCCGTGGGCAGCGTGCTCACGAACAAGTACGCCGAGGGCTATCCCCGCAAGCGCTACTACGGCGGCTGCGAGAAGGTCGACATCGTGGAAGATCTCGCCCGCGACCGCGCCTGCGCGCTGTTCGGCTCGAATTTCGCCAACGTGCAGCCCCACTGCGGCGCGAACGCGAACCTGGGCGCGTACGAGGCGCTCATCGAGCTGGGCGACACGGTGCTGGGCATGAGCCTGGCCGAGGGCGGCCACCTCACGCACGGCTCGCCGGTGAACTTCAGCGGCCGCCACTACAACTTCGCCAGCTACGGGGTGGACCCCGAGACCGAGACGATCGACTACGACGAGGTGGAGCGCATAGCCAAGGAATGCCGCCCCAAGCTCATCGTGGGCGGCGCGAGTGCGTATCCGCGCATCATCGACTTCGAGCGCATGGTCGCCATCGCGCGCGAGGTGGACGCGTACTTCATGGTGGACATGGCCCACATCGCCGGCCTCGTGGCCGCGGGCGCGCACCCCAGCCCCGTGCCGCACGCCGACGTCGTCACGTCCACCAGCCACAAGACGCTGCGCGGCCCGCGCGGCGGCTTCATCCTCTCGAACGACGAGGACATCGCCAAGAAGGTTGACAAGGCCGTGTTCCCCGGCTCGCAGGGCGGCCCGCTCATGCACGTCATCGCCGGCAAGGCCGTCGCGTTCGGCGAGGCCGCGCAACCCTCTTATAAAGAGTACATCGGCCATGTGGTGGAGAACGCGCGCCGCCTGGGCGAGGGCATGATGGACGGGGGCCTGCGCCTCGTGTCCGGCGGCACCGACAACCACCTGTGCCTCGTGGACCTCACGCCGGCCGACGTCACCGGCAAGGACGCCGAGAAGCTGCTGGAGAGCGTGGGCCTCACGGTGAACAAGAACTCCATCCCCAACGAGCCGCGCAGCCCGTTCGTCACGAGCGGCATCCGCGTGGGCTCCGCCGCGGCCACCACGCGCGGCTTCACCGCCGACGACTTCTACGAGGTGGGCCAGCTCATCGCCGCCACGGTGTTCAACGCCGAGAACGACGCCAAGCTCGCCGACGTCCGCACGAAGGTGGACGCCCTCCTGGCCGCCCACCCGCTGTACCCCGAGCTCGATTACTAGGGGTGCCAACGGGTTGTATCGAAAGTCGTCAAACAGCGCGTTTCCGACGGCCGTTCTGTAGGGCAAGGGCTCTGCCCTTGCCGACGGCCTGCGGAAGCGCTGCCTGTTGAGCGGCAAGGGCAGAGCCCTCGCCCTACAGAACGGAGAATCGGCCCTTTTGATACAGCTCTAGGCCGACGCTGCGGAAGCCCTCGTCGACCTTGATTGACTTACGAGAAAGGAACCGTCTATGCACTACGACCGCGTCATCGTCGTCGACCATCCGATGGTCCAGCACAAGCTGTCGAAGCTGCGCAACAAGGACACGTCCTCGAAGGACTTCCGCGCCCTCGTGCGCGAGTTGGCCCTGTTCGAGGGCTACGAGGCCACGCGCGACCTGGCCCTGGAAGACGTGGAGGTGGAAACGCCCATCTGCAAGACCACGTGCAAGCAGGTGGCCGGCAAGAAGATGGTCATCGTGCCCATCCTGCGCGCCGGCCTCGGCATGGTGGAGGGCGTCCAGGAGCTCATGCCCTCCACGTTCGTGGGGCACCTGGGCATGTACCGCGACCCCGACACGCACGAGCCGCACGAGTACTACGCCAAGATGCCCGACAGCATCGCCCAGCGCGACGTGCTCGTGGTTGACCCCATGCTGGCCACCGGCGGCTCGGCCGTGGCCGCCATCGAGTACCTGCGCAAACAGGGCGTGAAGAACATCAAGCTCATGGTGCTCGTGGCCGCGCCCGTGGGCATCGAGGCCGTGCTCGCCGCCGACCCGGACGTGCAGATCTACACCTGCGCCATCGACGAGGGCCTGAACGACCACGCCTACATCGTCCCCGGCCTGGGCGACGCCGGCGACCGCATCTTCGGCACGAAGTAGGAGGAAGAAACCCTCGCAGGTTGAATCCCCCTTTAACGGAAGAGCAGATTCACGAACCCCCGCACCGGAGATGCGAGCGTTCGCCGAGGCAACCGAGAACAACGGAGCAGACGGAAGGGCGGCGCGACGCCCACCAAGCGAGTTCCGCGAGAGCGATAAAGCAGCGGGCGACGGCGCAACCGCCCACCAAGCGAGTTCCGCAGCGCAGCGAGGACTGTTTGAGCGACTGGGCGGTCGCGCCGTCGCCCGCGGACAGGTTGACCCGAGCGACTGGGCGTTGCGCCGCCCTTCCGTCGCCCTGCAGGTTGAAAGAGGTATGGAATGGAAACGATCGACCATCGTCCCAGCTGGGACGAGTACTTCATGAAGCTGGCGAACGAAGTCGCCACGCGCACCACCTGCATGCGACGCGGGGTGGGGGCCGTCATCGTGAAGGACCGCCGCATTCTGGCCACAGGCTACAACGGCGTGCCCACCGGCATGCGCCACTGCGCCGAGACCGGCTGTTTGCGCCAGCAGCTCGGCGTGCCCAGCGGCCAGCGCCACGAGATATGCCGCGGCCTGCACGCCGAGCAGAACGCCATCATCCAGGCGGCGCGCTACGGCATCAACATCACAGGCGCGTCCATCTACGTGAACACCCAGCCGTGCGTCGTGTGCGCCAAGATGCTCATCAACGCCGGCATCGAGGAGATCGTCTACCAGAACCCGTACCCCGACGAGCTGGCCATGTCCATGCTCGAGGAAGCCGGCATGAAGCTGCGCGTGTTCGAAGGATAGGGGAGTCCGGCGCGCATTGTCGCCCCAAACGGTCGCTTTTCGGCGTAGAACCGACCGTTTGGGGCGACAACGCGCCCGTAGAAGGGCCGCCCACGGCAGGCCCTACTCGCGGGATCTGCCGGCATTCCCCGACGCTTGCGGGGCTCCCTTGTCGGGCCGCCGCGCCCCTTCCGATTGCCCCTACTCCGCCTTTCGGTCTTTGAAATGGTGCTATTCAAGCATCATTTAACAGGCGACCTTGAAGCGGCGACAATATACAGTTTCATACTGCCGCATCCCGATCTTTATTCAGTTTTCTGCCGGATTTATCCACCACTCACCCGAAAAATGTAAGTATTTGTTACCTTCTCGTAGGCTGAAAACGCAAGTTCCGTTACCATACGTACCGGTTTAATAGGGTGCGTCTGCAAGCGCACGGATTTGAAAGCGGGCTATGGTACTAGCGATCGTTTTGGGGGCGTTGTCCGGGGCAATCGGCGTGTTGCCGTTGTTTCTCGGGTTGCGTATGACGAGGAGGGTGACCGACACCAGCAATTTGGGCCATGCAGGTGCCTTGATGCTCGGTGTGCTGTTGTCGTTCGTCATCCTGTTCCTTGGAGCCATTGCCTGCGTCGTCCTTGCACGTGACTCCGCGGTGCCCTTCGTCTTGGCGGAAGCGGCGGTGCTCGTTGCCTGCGCTATCGGCTACGGCGTGTATACGTTTGTACGGAAGTAGGATGGGAAGGTAAGACACGTGAATCCACTTGAAGAACTTGCGGCCGAGGTGCCCCATCTGCAGCATTCGTTCGACCCGGCCTTCGTGTTCGGCTCGGGCTCGTTCGGCATGACCCAGTACGTGCTGTGGATGATCATCTGCTTCGTCATCACGCTCATCGTCGTGCTGACGGCGGGGAGGCGCCTCACGCTCATCCCCACGAACAAGTTCACGAACATGGTCGAGTACGGCTACGAGTTCGTGAAGAAGGACATGGGCGAAAGCGCCATCGGCCACGGCTACAAGAAGCACATCCCCTTCTTGGCCACGCTCTTCTTCTTCATCCTCATCAGCAACTTCGTCGGGCTGATCCCCGGCTGCAAGACGCCCACCGGCTCCATCTCCATCACGTGGGCGCTCGCCGCCATCTCGTTCATCTACTTCATCTTCTGGGGTATCAAGGTCAAGGGCCTGGGCGGCTACCTCAAGTCGTTCGCGCCGGCCGGCCTGCCCGTGGTCATGGTGCCCATCGTATGGTTCCTCGAGCTGTTCTCCACGGTGCTGCGCGTGCTCACGCTGGCCGTGCGACTTTACGGCAACATGTTCGCCGGCCACATGGTGCTCGGCATCTTCGCCTTGCTCACCAGCGTGTTCATCGGCTCCGCCATCCAGGGCGCGGGCGTTGCCGTGGGCGGCATCTCCATCGCTTGGATGCTGTTCCTGTTCGCCATGTACGCGCTCGAGTTCCTGGTCGCGTTCCTGCAGGCCTACGTGTTCACCATCCTCAGCGCGGTGTACATCGGCCTGGCCACGTCCGACCACTAGGATCTGCCCGCCGCTCGCTTGCGGGCGGCACGCATCCCGCCGGGATGCGGAACCACGGTTCATACCGGCACTCCACGGCCGGTTGACATAAACAGGTTGTCCAAAGTCTCCGGGGTTGGCTCGGAAACGGTAAAAGGAGGAAATTGTGGAAACTACCATCGTTCTTGCGGCTCTGAAGCTCGTGGGCTACGGCCTGTCGACCATCGGCCCCGGCGTCGGCATCGGCATCGCCTGCTATGGCTGCTGCGTCGCAACCGCCCGCCAGCCCGAACTGCAGGGTCGTCTGTTCACGAACTTCATCATCGGTGCTGCCCTCGCCGAGGCCCTCGGCCTCATCGGCTTCGTTCTGACCTTCATCGTGTAACTCGGCCTTATTCGGACATATTTGCCGTAGAAGGCTAAAGGAGGTTACAACGTGAAAGACAGAGCGAAAAAAGCATCGACTCGCATGGGGGTCGCCGCAGTGGCCGGCGCCGGCATGACGTTTGCTTTTCCTGCGCTCGCGTTCGCCAGTGAAGAGGAGGCGGGCGGCATCAGCGCGATTCTGCCCGACATGGCGGAGTTCATCCCCATGCTCATCATCTTCATCTTGCTGTGGATCATCCTCGCGAAGTTCGGCTGGCCGATGTTCGAGGCCATGCTCGACAAGCGCGAGAAGATGGTCAAGGATGCCCTTGAGAAGTCCGAAGAGGCCCGCATCGAGAGCGAGCGGGTGCTCGAGGAGTACCGGGTGCAGCTGGCCGACGCCAAGGCCCAGGCGGCTCAGATCGTGGCCGACGCCAAGCAGACCGGCGAAGCCGCTAAAGCCGACATCACGGCCAAGGCCCAGTCCGAGGCGACCGACATGATCGCCAAGGCGAAGGTCGCCATCGAGGCGGAGAAGAAGGCGGCCATCGCCGAGCTCCAGAGCTCCGTTGCCGACACGTCCGTCGCCGTTGCGGCGCGGCTCATCGGCGAGGACCTCACGGAGGGCGAGCACCGCAAGATCATCGAGCGCTACGTGAACGAGGCGGGCAGTTTCGATGCCAACTAATCGTCTTATCGTCAAAGAGGAAGTGGCAGTGTATGCCGCCGTCCTGTTCGATGGGGCGTTCGAAGCGGGCGGCCGTGACGCGGTTCTCGAGGTGCGCGACCAGATGGTGCGCGTTGCCGAGTCCATGCGCACGAACATGGAGCTGTCCGTTGCCTTGTCAGACCCGGGCTACACGCCCGAGCAGCGGGCCGAGCTTGCGAGGAACGTGTTCGCAGGCTGCAACCCGGTTCTGCTCGACGTGCTGGCGGTTCTGGCCGAACGGGGCGATGCTGCGCTGCTGCCCCGCGTGCTCGAAAGTTTCGCAGAGCAGCTCCAAAGCAAGTTGAACGTATGCGTGGTGGACGTCACGACGGCGGTCGAGCTCGACGACGACCTGCGGCGCATCATTACGGAAAAAGCCGAAGCCGATCTGGACACGAACGTTGTCCTGCGCGAGAGCGTCGACAAGTCCATATTGGGCGGCATCATCATGAGCACGAACGGAAAGCGCATCGACGCCAGCGTGGTATCCCAGCTGGATCATGCTCGCAACGTGCTCAAAACGACTACAGATGGAGGTGAATGCTAGTGACTGAAATCACCGCTAAGTCCATTGACGATGCGTTGCGCAAGCAGCTTGACGCCCTGAAGGTCAACATCGAGTCTCGCGAGGTCGGAACCGTCATCCAAATCGGCGACGGCATCGCCCGCGTCGACGGCCTGCGCGACGCCATGGCAGGCGAGCTCCTCGAGTTCGTCGGTCAGGGCGGCAAGACCGTGTACGGTTTGGCTCAAAACCTCGAAGAGGACGAAGTCGGCGCCGTACTTCTCGGCGACGTCACGGCAATCAAGGAAAACGACCAGGTCCGCACGACCGGCCGTATCGTGGAAGTCCCGTCGGGCAAGGAAATGCTCGGCCGCGTGGTGAACCCGCTCGGCATGCCCATCGACGGCAAGGGCCCGATCAAGGCCGAGGGCATGCGCCCCGTGGAGTTCAAGGCTCCCGGCGTTATCGCCCGTAAGCCCGTGCACGAGCCCATGCAGACGGGTATCCTGGCTATCGACTCGATGATCCCCGTCGGCCGCGGCCAGCGCGAGCTCATCATCGGCGACCGCCAGACCGGCAAGACCGCCATTGCGGTTGATGCGATCATCAACCAAAAAGGCAAGGGCATGATCTGCATCTACGTGGCTATCGGCCAGAAGGCCTCCACGGTTGCCGGCATCGTCGAGACGCTCGAGCGCTACGGCGCCATGGAGTACACCATCATCGTGACCGCGTCCGCGTCCGACTCCGCGCCGCTGCAGTACATCGCCCCCATGGCGGGTGCCGCCATCGGCGAGTTCTTCATGTACAACGGCGAGGACGGCAAGCCGGCTTCCGCCGACAACCCGGGCCGCCACGTGCTGTGCATCTACGACGACCTGTCCAAGCAGGCCGTCGCCTACCGCCAGATGTCGCTGACGCTGCGCCGCCCGCCGGGACGCGAGGCGTACCCCGGCGACGTGTTCTACCTGCACTCGCGCCTGTTGGAGCGCGCGGTGAAGATGAACGACGAGAACGGCGCGGGTTCGCTCACGGCGCTCCCCATCATCGAGACGCAGGCCGGCGACGTGTCCGCCTACATCCCGACGAACGTCATCTCCATCACCGACGGGCAGATCTTCCTGCAGACCGACCTGTTCTTCCAGGGCCAGCGCCCCGCCGTCGACGTCGGCATCTCCGTGTCGCGCGTCGGTGGTTCCGCGCAGATCAAGGCCATGAAGCAGGTTGCCGGCTCGCTGCGCCTCGACCTCGCGTCCTACCGCGAGCTGCAGGCGTTCACGCAGTTCGGCAGCGACCTGGACAAGGCCACGCAGGATCAGCTGAACCGCGGTGCCCACATGACCGAGCTGCTGAAGCAGGGTCGCTACAACCCCATGCCGGTTGAGGAGCAGGCGGTGTCCATCTACGCGGGCGGCCACGGCTACCTCGACGACATTCCGGTGGCCGACGTCGTGCGCTTCCGCGGCGAGCTGCTCGATTACATCCGCGCTTCCAAGCCGGAGATCTTCGAGAACATCGTGAAGGAGCAGAAGTTCACCGACGCGATCGAAACCGAGCTGAACGCCGCCATCGAGGCCTTCAAGCTGACGTTCTCGGCTTCGGCTTAAGGCAGGTAGACCATGCCCAACCTTCACGACATAGAACGGCGCATCAACTCCGTCTCCTCGACGAAGCAGATCACGCGCACCATGGAAATGGTGGCTGCGGCCAAGATCCGCCGCGCCTCGGAGCGGGTGTACAACGCCCTGCCGTGGGCGAGCGCCATATCGGACATGCTCGTCACCACGGCGAAGCACGCGCCGCTCGATTCCGAGCCGCTGCTCGCCACGCACGACGAGGTCAAGCGTGCCCTGATCGTGGTCATCGCGTCCGATCGCGGGCTTGCCGGCGGGTTCAACAGCAACGTGCTGCGCCACGCCGAGAAGCTCATCAAAGAGAAGGAGCGCCAGGGCATCGAGGTCAGCGTCGTCGCCTGCGGCAAGAAGGCCATCGGGTACTTTAGCTACCGCAACATCGTGCCGATTTTCGAGTTCCGCGACCTTTCGGCCGATCCGACGTACGAAGAGGCGGCCGAGATCTCGCAGTTCGCCGGCGACAGCTACCGCGAGGGCAAGCTCGACGAGGTCATCATCGTGTTCAACCACGCGAAGAACGCGGCCGAGCAGCGGTTGATCGAGCAGCAGGTGCTGCCCATCAACACCACGAGCTACGCCGAGCTTCTTGGCCTGGCCCCGAAGGAGAAGGACTACTTCGAGCATTTCCGGGACAAGGACCTCGAGCACCTGCCCGGCGACATCGATTTCGAGCCCGACGCCGAATCGGTCATGCACTACCTGATGCGCGCCTACCTGCGCAACACGTTCTACTACGCGCTCATCGACTCGGCAGCCGCCGAGCAGGGCGCGCGCCGCACCGCAATGAAGTCGGCGACCGACAACGCCAACGAGATGGTCAACACCCTGACCCGCGTGTACAACCGCGTGCGCCAGGGCGCTATCACGACCGAGATCTCGGAGATCGTCGGCGGCGCCGCAGCTTTGGAGGAATAAATGGCTGAAACCAAGAACACTGCATCGGCCACGGGCGCGACCGGACGCATCGTCCGCATCGTCGGCGCTGTCGTCGACGTTGAGTTTCCGCCGGATCAAATGCCGGCGATCTACAACGCCCTGACCGTGGATGCAACGACCCCCATCGGGGAAGTGAAGACTGTGCTGGAGGTGCAGACGCACCTCCCGGGCGACCTCGTCCGCACCGTCGCCATGTCGTCGACCGACGGCATGGTGCGCGGGCTCGAGGTCGTCGACACCGGCAACCCCATCATGATGCCCGTGGGCCCGAACACGCTGGGCCGCATCTGGAACGTGATCGGCGAGCCGGTTGACGGCAAGCCCATGCCCGAGGTCGCCGAGTGGATGCCCATCCACCACCCGGCCCCGGACTACGACACGCTGACCACCACGACGGAGATCTTCGAGACCGGCATCAAGGTCGTCGACCTCATCGAGCCCTACGTCAAGGGCGGCAAGACGGGTCTGTTCGGCGGCGCCGGCGTCGGCAAAACCGTTATCATCCAGGAGCTCATCAACAACCTGGCCCAGGAGCACGGCGGCACGTCGGTGTTCACGGGCGTGGGCGAGCGCACCCGCGAGGGTACCGACCTGTTCCTGGAGATGAGCGAGTCCGGCGTTATCGACAAGACCTGCCTGGTGTACGGCCAGATGAACGAGCCTCCGGGAGCGCGTCTGCGCGTCGGCCTGGCGGGCCTGACGGAGGCCGAGTACTTCCGTGACCAGGGCCAGGACGTGCTGTTGTTCATCGACAACATCTTCCGCTTCACGCAGGCCGGCTCCGAGGTGTCCGCACTGCTCGGCCGTATGCCCTCCGCCGTTGGTTACCAGCCCACGCTGGCCACGGAGATGGGCGACCTGCAGGAGCGCATCACGTCCACCGAGACCGGCTCCATCACGTCGGTGCAGGCCGTGTACGTGCCCGCCGACGACCTGACCGACCCCGCGCCGGCCACGACGTTCACGCACCTCGACGCGAAGACGGTTCTGTCCCGTTCCATCGCCGAGCTGGGTATCTACCCGGCCGTCGACCCGCTGGAGTCCACCTCCCGCGCGCTCGACCCGGAGATCGTGGGCGAGGAGCACTACCGCGTGGCCGTGGGCGTGCAGGAAGTCCTGCAGAACTACAAGGACCTGCAGGACATCATCGCCATTCTGGGTATGGACGAGCTTTCCGAGGAGCAGAAGCTCGTCGTGAACCGCGCCCGTAAGATCCAGAAGTACCTGGGCCAGCCGTTCCACGTGGCCGAGGTGTTCACCGGCAACCCGGGCAAGTACGTGAAGATGGAGGATACGATCCGCTCGTTCGCCGAGATCCTCGACGGCAAGTGCGACCACATCCCCGAGCAGTGCTTCGTGTACAAGGGCGCCATCGAGGACGTGTACGCGGCCTACGAGGAAATGACGAAGGAAGAAGCTCATGCCTAATCTGCTATGCTTGGTGGCAACGCCGACGCGCGAGCTGTTCTCGGGAGAGATCGCCTATGCGGACGTTCCGGGATCGGAGGGCAACTACGGCGTGCTGAGCGGCCATGAGATGCTCGTCGCCAAGAACAGCCCCGGCGTGCTCACGCTTTGGATGGACGCCGACGGCAAGGAAAAGCGCCGGTTCGCCCTGTACGAGGGTGCCACGCAGGTATATGCGGATCGACTGACCGTTCTCGCTCGTTTCGGCGTCGAGGTCGACAACATCGACGCGGAGGCGGTTCGCAAGAAGGTCGTCGCCATCAAGGAGCGCATCGCGGAGCTTGAGGCGAAGCATGCGGACGACCCCGAGGTCGAGACCTACGGGGCCATCCTGGAGACGTCCCGGGCGCGCCTTGCCTGGTACGAGACCCAGCTGCGCGTGGTGGAAGGCGCATCTGCCAAGTAGCACGTTGCCACATCACCGAAGCACCTTTACGAGAAGGGGAGCGCCCGCGAGGCCGCTCCCCTTCTTTGTGTGACGGCAGGCAGGTTGTCACCTTGAATGCAGGCGACACAGCGCCCCTTGTCATCGTGGGCGCAGACGGCAATAGCGCACCTTGTCATCCTGAGCGCAGGCGGCGAAGCCGCCGGAGTCGAAGGATCTTCGACTCCGGCGGCTTTACGTAGTTGAAGATCCTTCGACTACGGCCTTCGGCCTCCGCTCAGAATGACAAGGGCGGGGAGGGGGTTTCGGCTCGCCGCTTCGCGGTGTCCTGCGAACGCTACGCCTCATCGGGGTCGGCGGCTTCGATGGCGTCGAGAAGCTCCTCGCGCGAGTTGATGCCCATCTTCCGGTAGATGTTGTACGTATGCGACTTCACCGTGTGGCTGGAGATGCACAGCTTGTTCTGGATGTGCTCGATGCCGCGGCCCTTCGCCATGAGGTAGAACACCTCGGTCTCGCGCGCGGACAGCTTGGCGTCGCGCGCCACCACCGCGCAGCGGGCCTTCCAGCGGCCCTGTTCGTGCTCCTGCTCGCTGGTTGCCGACGTTGCGGCGTCCTCGTCGTCGGCGGGCCTGTGCTGCGGCGCGAACGTGATGAACGCCGCCAGCACCACCACCAAGCCCAGGGCCACGCCCGAGAGCACGGAGTAGTTCGCCGCACCCGCGACGGCCGGCAACAGCCCGAGCGCGAACCCCGCCGCCATGCCCGCGCCCAGCACGCCTTGGCTCATGCCCACGAAGAACAGGGGCGCGGCATGCCGCTTGTGCGCCGTGTGCACCTCGAAGGCCATGCTCGTCACCACCAAGAACACGTACGCGGCCAGAAGCAGCAGGTTCGAGAGCGCGTATACCGGCCCGGTGAACAGCGCCATGGCCACGAGCGACACCACCAAAAACGGAAACACCATGCGCAGCATGTCGATCTGCCTCATGCGCCCCGCGAAGCGCTTCATGAACGCGAGCGCCGCGAACGCCCCGGCGAGGATGAACGCGGCGATGCCGCCGAACAGCAGCGGGTCGCCGGGCAGCTGCGTGACCGAGCCGGCGCCGAGGCCGAACACGATGCCGTAGACCACGTAGATGACGCCGAACGCCCACGACATCCCGGCGTTCTCGCGCGACGTGGCCAGCGGGACGCGCTCCTCGTCGGCGGGCTCGGCCTCGTGGGCCACCACGCGCTCCACGCCCAGGCTGACCAACGGGCACACCACCAGCATGACGATGCTGAAATAGGACGGCAGCAGGTTGATGACCAGGTAGAGGAAGCCGCCGCAGGCGGTGGAGAGCGCCATGCAGCGCGCCACGGAGCGCTCGTCCATGCGCGACACCACCGGCATCCAGACGAACAGCAGGCATCCCAGCCCCGCGCCCGACAGCGCCCACGCCACGAGGTCGAAGGCGAGCGGCAGCGGCGCTCCCAGCGCCGCGTAGACGGTGGGCGACACGGCGGCGATGACGCAGAACAGCACGACGAGCGCGTACATGGCTCGCCGGCCCCGCGGCGTGGGCAGGCCGTCGGCCGCATGCGACAACGCGAAGGCGCACGCCCCGAAACCGACGAAGAACACGATGCGCAGAGCCAGGTGGTACCACAAGCGGTCGATGCCGGGGTCGAGGAACGAGTTGCGCATGAGCATGGCGAAGAAGCACGCCCAAAAGAGCGCCATGCCGCCCACCACTGAAAGCAACAAGGTCGGAGATACGTTTTGACGTGGGGTTTCCCCGTCACTCAGACTTTTTTCCATAGGCGTTCCCGCGGCCCCCTCCCGCATATCGCCGAGGCTCCGAACGCGGAACCAGACGATTGGTCGATGGCGTCCATCATAAACGCTCCCTAAGATCGTGGCAAGGAAGGACACCCGCCCCGAGGCACGGCGAAACGGTTCTTCCCCTCTGTCATCCTGAGCGGAGGCGGCGAAGCCGCCGGAGTCGAAGGATCTTCAAGTACGGCGACCTTTCCGTTGCTGAAGATCCTTCGACTTCGGCCTTCGGCCTCCGCTCAGGATGACGAGGGGGGGGATGCGAGCAACGGCGTCCCCACGGGGTCGACCCGCACGTGCGCGGGGAGCGGGTGCATCCGAAGACGAGAGGACGAGGAGGCAAGGTATGGCTGAGGAGTATCGAATCGTGCAGCACGACAAGCCGTTCCAGTACCAAGAGGGCGGCTTCGACGTCACGCGCGGTTGCGCGTGGACGGGCCCGGGCTGCCACTTGGGGTGCGGCGTCATCATGTACACCGACGAAGAGGGCAAGCTCGCGAAATGCGAAGGCGACCCGGAGGACCCGTGGACGAACGGCAGGCTGTGCATGCGCTGCCTGGACGTTCCCGAGGTGACGCACCACAAGGAGCGCCTGCAGTATCCCATGAAGCGCGCCCGCGAGGACCGCGGCCTCGACAAGTGGGAGCGCATCACGTGGGACGAGGCCTACGACCTCATCACCGACGAGTTCATGGCCATGAAGGAGCAGTACGGCGCCGAGTCCGTCATCTTCGCGCAGGGCACGGGCCGCGACATCGCCGCGTACATCACGCGCCTGTCCTGGTCGTTCGGCAGCCCGAACTACACGGGCCTGCTGTCGGGCCAAGCGTGCTACCTGCCGCGCATCGCCGGTATGGCCGCCACCACCGGCGCGCCGTGGATCCCCGACGCCGCGCAGCAGTTCCCCGAGCGCTACGACCATCCGGACTACGAGGTGCCCGAGGTCATGTTCGTGTGGGGCAACTACCCGCTGAAGTCGAACATCGAGGGCTTCTACGGCCACTGGGTCATCGACCTCATGAAGCGCGGCATGAAGCTGGTCACCGTGGACCCGAAGGTCACCTGGCTGGCCACGAAGAGCGAGCTGCACCTGCGCGTGCGCCCCGGCACCGACGCGGCGCTGGCGTTGGGCATGATGAACGTCATCATCGAGGAGGACCTGTACGACCACGAGTTCGTGGACAACTGGTGCTACGGCTTCGACGAGCTGGCCGCGCGCGCCAAGGAGTTCCCCGTCGAGCGCGTGTCCGAGATCACCTGGGTGCCGGCGGACAAGATCGTGGCGGCGGCCCGCATGCTGGGCAACGCCAAAAACTCCACGTTGCAGTGGGGCGTGGCCGTGGACATGACCCGCGAGGCCATGCCGGCCGGCCAGGCCATTCTGGCCCTCTGGGAGATCACGGGCAACATGGAGCGTCCCGGCGGCATGATCGTGGCGCCGGAGATCCTCTCGGTGGCCGGCGGCTGGGGCCGCGAGATCCTAGGTCAGGAGCAGGAGGCCAAGCGCATCGGCATCCAGAAGTACCCGCTGTTCAACTTCGGGTTCGCCGTGTCGCAGCCCGACGAGACCGTGAAGACCATCGAGACGGGCGACCCCTACGAGATCCATGGCGCCTGGCTGCAGACCACGAACCCCATCGCCTGCATGGGCGCCGACCCGCAGCGTCTGTACAAAGCGCTGAACAAGCTGGACTTCATCGTGGTGGTCGACCTGTTCAAGACGCCCACCATCGCCGCTCTGGCCGACGTGGTGCTGCCGGCCTGCACGTTCCCCGAGCGCAACGGCATCGCGTTCGTGTCCGGCGCGCAGCGCGGATCGACCATAAACAAGGTCACGGACGTGGGCGAGTGCCGAAGCGACATGCAGATCAACCTTGAGCTGGGCAAGCGCTGGAACCCCGAGGCGTGGCCGTGGGACAACGTGGACGAGATGTTCACCGACATGCTGAAGCCCACCGACATGTCGTTCGAGGAGCTGCAAGAGGTCGCGCCGGCCTACCAGCCTATCGAGTACTACCGCTACAAGACCGGCAAGCTGCGCAAGGACGGCACGCCCGGCTTCAACACGCCCACCGGCCGCATCGAGCTGTGGAGCAACTTCTACAACCAGGCCGGCCTCGACCCGCTGCCGTACTTCGAGGAGCCCGAGCCCGGCCCCGGCGCCACGCCCGAGCTCATGGACGAGTTCCCGCTCGTCATGACCAGCGGCGCGCGCACGTGGGGCATGTTCCACTCCGAGCATCGCCAGATCGAGCGCATGCGCCACTACCGCCCGTGGCCTCTCATGGAGATCCATCCCGACACGGCCGCGAAGTACGGCATCCAAGACGGCGACTGGGTGTGGATGGAGGGCCCCATGGGCCGCGCCAAGCGCAAGGCGAAGCTCACGCCCGTCATGGATCGCCGCATCGTGTCGTGCGACCACGGCTGGTGGTTCCCCGAGGGCGACCCCGAGAAGTTCTACGACGTGTTCGACCTCAACATCAACAACACGCTGCCGTGGATTCCCGGCAAGAGCGGCTTCGGCTCGAACTACAAGAGCTCCATCTGCAAGATCTACAAAGTGGAAGAGGGGGAATAGACCATGGCGAAGTACGGAATCCTGGCCGACGCTCAGTGGTGCTCGGGCTGCCATAGCTGCGAGGTGGCCTGCCAGATGGAGCACGGCCTGCCCGTGGGCGAGACGGGCATCAAAGTGGTGAAGATCGGCCCGTGGGCCATCGGCGACGAGGCCGACGAGAACTGGCAGTTCAGCTACCTGCCCATCCCCACGAAGCAGTGCGACACCTGCGCCGCCCGTCGGGCTCTGGGCAAGGTGCCCACCTGCGTGCAGCACTGCCAGTCGCAGTGCCTGGAGTTCGGCCCGCTCGACGAGCTGTCCGAGCGCCTGGACGTGAAGCAGAAGACGCTGTTCGTGGTGGCGTAAGGGGGATTTCCTGATCTGAGCGGGCCCGCCTTGTGCGGGCCCGCAGACAAGGAGCGGATATGCATTCCAAGAAGTACTATATCGTGTACGGCCTGTTCTTCTCGTTCATCGTGGCGGCGGTGCTTTGTTTGTGCCTGACCGTCATGCAGGGGATGCCGCATATCGACCCGGTGTTCTACGCCATGAGCTTCGGCGTGGCGTTCATCACGTCGTTCGTGGTCACGGCCGTGATACCGCTGGCGCGCATCGCGGCGGCGTGCGCCGTGTACTACGACGCGAAGCCGGGGTCGGTGGCGTTTCGGCTCATCCAGAACGTGTTCTTCAGCACGCTCATCATGTTCTTCCTCGGCATCGTCATGACGGCGTTCATGACGGGCGTGGGGGAGACGCAGGTTATGAGCGCCATGACGGGGCAGATGATGGGCGTGAACCTGTTCGACCGGTTCGTGGGCCTGTGCCTGCAGTTCTGGCCGACCATCGTCATCGTGGCGTTCCTGTCCGATCCGGCGGCCGGCGGGCTGGCTGGGCTGCTGGTGAAGGAGAAGGCGCCCGAGGTGGGCGGCGCCCCTGCACCGAAGGAGGCGCCGGCCGCCTAGGCGCGGAGCGTTGCGCACGCGAAACCTGCAACAGAGCGTGAATCGGGGAGTCGGCCTGCGCCGGCTTCCCGCGTTTGAAAGGAAGGCCATGGAAGATCGCTACGGCAAGAAAAACGATGGCGTCGAGGTCGCTGGCGGCTGCGGCAATGGCGATAACCGTGTGCGCAGCCAGAAGCTCGCGCCTCCGACGCCCGACGAGATAAGCGAGGTCGTGGACGCTGTGACCGGGGCCACGTGGGGCGAGCGCAACCGCATCATGGAGGTTCGCTTCGCCGCCCGCTTGAGCGAGGCTCCGGACGACGTTCCGGCATTCAGTCCGCCGGGCACGCCCCTTTCCGATTCTGCCGAACCGCGAAGCGCGGGACGCCGAGAAGCGCCTAGCGCATGAACCTCGAAGCGATCTTCAGCGCGGGCGGCAGGATGGCGGGTTGCAGGCGCCGCCGCACGTCCTTCAGGGTTTCGGGGATGGGGATGTGCTGCGGGCAATGCTGGGCGCAGACCCCGCACGTGACGCATGAGCTGGCGTAGCGGGGGTCGTTGCTCATGGCGCCTGCGCTGAGCACGTACTGCTTCACGCCCTCGTACCACCCGAGCGCGTACGACGAGTTGTACGCCGCGAAGCAGCCGGGGATGTTGATGCCCTTCGGACACGGCATGCAGTAGTTGCAGCCGGTGCAGCTCACCTTGTCGGTCTCGTTGAAGATGCGCACCACCTCGTTGATGGCGGCCAGGTCGTCTGGCGCGAGGGAGCCGGGCAGGGCCCGCTCTGCGACTGACGCGTTCTCCTCGAGCTGCGCGGCTTCGTTCATGCCCGAGAGCACCACGGTGGCCTCGGGGTGGTTCCACACCCAGCGCAGCCCCCAGGCGGCCGGAGTTCGCTCCGTCCGCGCGCGGTCGAGCACCTCCACGGCGCGTTTCGGCAGCTTGTCGGCTAGTTTGCCGCCCAACAGGGGCTCCATAACAACGGCGGGCATCCCGCGCGACGCGGCCAGCTCCAGCCCCGCGCGCCCGGCCTGGTAGTTCACGTTCACGTAGTTGTACTGGATCTGGCAGAAGTCCCAGTCGTAGGCGTCCACGACGTTGGCGAAGTCGCCGTGCGACCCGTGGTAGGAAAACCCGATGCTGCGAATCTCCCCCGAGGCCTTCTTGTCGGCGATCCACTGCTCGATGCCCAGGTCGACGAGGCGCTTCCATTGGTCGGAATTCGAGATGTTGTGGATGAGGTAGTAGTCGAAGCGCTCGGTTCGCAGCCGCCGCTTCTGCTCGGCGAAGTAGCGGTCGAAGTCCTCGGGCGCCTGGCAGTTGGCGTGGGGGAGCTTCGTGGCCAGGTACAGGCGATCGCGCAGGTGGTTGTCGGCGATGATGGCGCCCAGGGCCTCTTCGTTGCCGCGGTACAGGTAGGCGGTGTCGAAGTAGTTGATGCCGCGCTCCACGGCGTCCAGCACGAGTGCCTCCGTCGCTGGTAGGTCGATGCGCCCCAGCGCGTTCGAGGGGAAGCGCATGCAGCCGAAGCCGAGCGCCGAAAGCCGATTGCCGTTTCGCGGGTCCACGCGGTATTGCACGGCCGCTCCTTCCTCGATAGAATAAGTTGCGTAATGCAATTTATTCTACTATAAGTTGCGCGGTGCAACTTGTCAAGCAACGCAACCTACGAGCGAAAGGGGGCCGTCTATGGAATTCAAGCGCGCGCGCACCGAGGAGCAGAAGCGCCAGCGGTTGGAAGGTATCGTGCGCACCGTCGACGGCTTGCTCGACCGGTTTCCGTACCGCGAGATCACCATGGCCATGGTGGCCGACGAACTGGGCTTCTCGCGTGCGAACCTGGGGCATTACGTGAAGACGAAAGAGGAGATGTTCCTGCTTCTGTACCTGCACGACCTGGAGGGCCTGCACGCCGAGCTCGCGCAGATGACCGCTTCGGATGACCGCGTCGTCGCCGAGGACGGGGACGCGGTGGGGCGGGACATCGAGGAGTTCTCGGGTCGGCTCGCCGCGGCGTGCGCGCGCCATCGCAACGTCGGCAGGATAGGCGCGCTGCTCTCCGCCATCATCGAGACGAACATCGACGTGGACCGGCTGACCGCATGCAAGCGCACGATGCGCGATCTGGCCGAGGACGGCGCGCGCCTTCTGGCCGCACGGTTCCCGTTCCTTGCTTCGGGGGATGCCGCCGAACTGGTCATGGTGCTGGTCAACCACGTGGCCGGTCTGTATCCCGGCACGCATCCCGTGCCGATTCAGCAGGAGGCGCTGCGCCGTGCGAGCTTCGAGGACGCGGCGCGGGACTTCGAGAGCGCGCTGCGCCGGTTCCTGGTCGTGCAGCTGAACGGGTACCGCGCCTTGTCGCAGCGGTCCTGAGGTCTGCCAGGTCAGCGCCCGCACCCGCCGAGCAGCTTGAAGCTGTTGCGGGTGGCGCGAGGATCGCCAGTCGGACGCACTGTCGGCCCAAAAACGCGGAATTCGCCCTCAAAACGCGTTTTTGGGCCGACAATGTTCATCTGCGGGAAGGGGCTGTGCCAAAAGGACCGCTTCGCTGGCCTGTAGGGCAAGGGCTCTGCCCTTGCTGCTCGGCAAGGCAGCGCTTCCGCGGGTCGACGGCAAGGGCAGAGCCCTTGCCCTACGGCGGGACCGTCCAAGCGGCGCCTTGCGGCGGCTTTTGATGCAGCACCTTCTTCCGAGGCTAGTCGACGATGACCAGTTCGGGATGCGCGCGGTCCACGATGGCGCGCCGTTCCACGGTCGCGCTCAGGTAGCGCTCCATGAGGCTGGCGAACTCGTCGAGCGCCGCTTCCAGATCGCCGAGGCGCGCGGGGTCCACGCACTCCATGACCAGGATGGCGTTCGCGGAGTCGTCGGTGAGTGCCGAGCGCTGGCCGTCGCGCCAGTTCCAGCAGCGGCAGACGGCACCCTCGTCGTCGCGGTAGCACAGCTCGCCGGGCAGCGTGGGGTCGTCCTCGTCCTCGCCGATGGGCAAAAACGCGTCGCCGCCCTCGGTGACGCCCAGGCGGAAGTCGCCGACGAACGAGTCCAGATCCTCGCCGCCCACGGGCAGCGCGTACTTGAGCGAGATGGCGTTGTAGATGTCCACTGACGGCGTGATGGAACCCACGGGGTTGCCCTTCAGCACGCGCTTGAGCAGGTTCTCCACCGAACAGCGCGCGCCCTTCTTCGACTTGAACTTCTGGAACGCCTCGCGCCACACGCGCACGACCTCGTTCTCGGAGATGGTGTTGCTGGTGAGGTGCTCGTCCGCCTGCTCGTTCGCCTCGCGCAAGAGCCTCGCGATGGCTGCGGCGTCCTCGGCGCTCACCTGGTCGGCTGCTTTCAGGCCGCGCACCACCAGAATGCCGATGGCCGCGTCGGGGAATAGCTCCCAAAACGACTCCTCGGCGATGAACTTCTGCATGTTGTCCTCCTTACGAAAAAAGCATGCGGCCTCCCTCGTCTTCTAAGGCCTAACGACGAGGGTGCGCATGCTTGCGTCCTTATCTACCCGGCGGCAGATGTTCCTATGATGTTGCTTGGCAGGGTACTACAGCGTATGCCGTCGGTCAAGATTGCCGGATGCCCCGAAAGGGGACCGCCCCCTTTCGGGGCATCCGGCCGGCTTCGGCGCGTTTCTTTTCGCAGCTGCGTCCATAGGTCGAAGCCCGTTTGCACGGCTGCGGGCCGCAGGGTGCGAGAAGCTGCGTGTCGCGTTGCTGCGCGACGGGCGCAAGGGCATTCGGGCGATGCGCGTGCGCCGACCGGATTCGCGGGGCACTCGCAGCTGCGGCCGCGGCGCTTCCTGCTATGGTTGCCGAGGGCGAAGGGCGCAAATGCCGGTTCGCCGGCCGACGTCGGTTTCTCGCTTGCAGTTGAAGGAGTTCGGTGCAAGCGATGAAAAAGGGTCGGGTCACGGTAACGTCGAGATCGACAAGGAGCATGATGGACACATCGGTTTTAGGAGAAGAGCAGCTTGGCAGGTACCGGTTGCACCTTATTGAAGAGGAGCGGTCGCCGAACACGATCGAGAAGTACGTGAGGGACGTGCGGGCGCTTTTCGCTTATTATCCCGGTCAACCAAAGCTTTCGAAGGACATGGTGCTGGACTACAAGAGGACGCTGTCGGAAAAATACAAGTCCACCAGCATAAACAGCATGCTCGTGGCGCTGAACCAGTTCTTTCGGTTTTGCCAGAGGGATGATCTGCGGGTCAAGCTCATCAGGGTCCAGCGCTCTGCTTTTCGCGAGCAACGCAGGGAATTGACGCTGGACGATTATAAAAAGCTGGTGCACGCCGCACGAACGAAGAAAAAAGAGCGCTTGAGTTTCCTGCTTCAGACGATCTGCAGCACGGGCATTCGGGTGAGCGAGCACCGTTTTGTCACCGTGGAAGCGCTTCGGTCGGGAACGGCGCGCATTGCGAGCAAGGGCAAGGAGAGAATGGTGTTCCTGCCCGAGAAGCTTCGCAAGGCGTTGTTGAAGTATTGCGCAATAAAGGGCATCGTTTCCGGTCCGGTTTTCGTGACGAGGAACGGAAACCCGATGAATCGCTGCAACATCTGGGCGGAGATGAAAGCGCTCTGCAAAGGCGCCGAGGTCGACGCGGGGAAGTGCTTTCCCCATAACCTGCGGCACCTCTTCGCGCTGACCCACTACCGGCTTGAAAAGGACGTGGTGCGGCTCGCCGATATCCTGGGCCACTCAAACATCGAGACCACGCGTATCTACACATCGACCACGGATAGAGAGTGCATCCGTGCTTTGACCAGGCTGAACTTGCTTGTTTAAAGAAATCATCACATAATGAGCATTATGTGATGAACGGTGATTTATATGACACCCCTATGTCGAAATTATTATGCACTAGAGAGTAATCATTTGCAAGAAAGATCCAGCGTCAGCTGGTCGGGGGCGGTTGTTTCGGCCGCACGAAGGCGTGCCAAGTGAGCGGTTCTGATCGACGCGATCGGTCGATTCTGAAGGGGCCTTGGGTTTAAGCACGTTGATCTGTTTTCGCGAGTTGTAAAACTCTTTCTCCATCGAAATGGCGCATTGGTCGTGTTGTTTGGCGGCCCGCCCTTTCCGCGTCCGCGACGCTTGGTCGTCGCATGCGCTTTCCGCATCACATAATGCTCATTATGCGATGAACTGCATAGGCACACCTGCCGAGAGGCAGCGTCGCAAAGCTACAGGGGCTTACCCTCTCTATTGCAAAGAGGAAAGCCAGCCAGCTGCAGGTACGAAACAAGCTTTGTACTCGAAGGCTTGTTTCGTCATGCGCAAAGCCTCGAGCCCCGACGAGGCGAGATGCTCGAACGGGCGCAGCAACGAGAAAGGCGAAAGCCGAAGTGAAAGGGCTTTCGGCTGTCGAAAAGGCGGCCGAATTCGTAAGTTCGCGACGGCGTCGGTTCGCGCACGAGGCGCGGCCATGAAACGAGAGCAAGGGGCGGATATGGCAGAGGATGGCCAGGTTCGAGCAAAGACGAACGGGTGCCTTTTCAAACGGACAGAGCCTTTGAGAGGGCTTGTTGGAGGCGGATCCGAATGAGGCAGGCGAACGCGCGGAAGATCACGGTATCGGGCGTGTTGGGCGTGGTGCTGTGCGTCGTGTTCATTCCCGTGATCTTGGTCAACCTTGTCCTGATAATTGGCAGCTACCTGCACCCGGACGAGCTTCCGGGCGTGTTCGGCGTCAAGCCCGCCGTGGTGCTGTCCGGCTCGATGGACCCCGCCATCCAGGTGGGCGACCTGATCTTCGTGGAGAGCTGCGACCCCGCCGCGCTGCAGGAGGGCGACGTGGTGTGCTACCTGTCGTCCGGCAAGGCCATCACGCACCGCATCGTGGGCGTGACCTCCGGCGAGGACGGGCAACCGCGTCTGGTGACGAAGGGCGACGCCAACAACGCCGAGGACCGGCTGGCGGTGTCGTTCGGCCAGGTGCAGGGCGCGTGGAAGGGTGCGCGCGTCCCCGGTTTGGGCAACGCCATCCTGTTCATGCAAACCCCGATGGGCATGATCCTGTTCATCGTGTGCCCGCTGGCGGTGTTCTTCGCCTGGGACCTCTGGCGCCGGCGGCGGCTCGACAAGGCCGAGGCGGCGCGGGCCGCCCAGATGGAGGCGGAGTTGGCGGCGCTCAGGCAAGAGCGCGCTCGCGACGGAAGGGCCGCAGGCGAGCCCTGATTCGTATGCATGGGCCCCACCTCGCAGGCACAGTGCGGGGCAGGGCCGTGTAGAACCGGACGCTTTCATGCGCCTGGGATAGAAATGCGCAGGTGCATGGGAGCCGTGCCTGGGCCGACAACCGAAGACGTGGTTCCCCCTGACAGAGAAAGCGAGGATAAGCATGACGACGACGAAGAAATCGTACGTGGCGCGCCTCGGCGTCTTGGTGGTGGCGTTGACGCTCGTGTCCACCTGCCTGCTGGGCGGCACCATGGCGAAGTACGTCACCGACGTGAAGGGCGACGGCACGGCGACAGTTGCCAAGTGGAGCTTCAAGGCGAACGGGCAGGATGCGACGATGACCGCTGTCGATCTTGCCAGCACGGCTTACGGCAACATTAACAACGATGGCGGCAACAAGATCGCTCCGGGCACGGAAGGCAGCTTCGACATCGAGATCGATGCGAGCGGGAGCGAAGTGGCGGTAGACTACGCCATCACATTCTCGAATCTGCAGAACAAGCCCGATAACTTGACATTCTATTCGGACGCGGACGGGACAAAGAAGATCGACAGTCTGGAGAACTGCAAGGACCTGAACGGCACGATTGAACTCGCTGATGTGAGTAAGACGGTCACGAAGACCGTCTATTGGAAGTGGCCGTACGGAACGAGCGACAAAGTTGACGACAACACTGCCGATAACACTGCTGGCACTCCAGGCAATAGCGCCGTCTCCTTCGACATCGTTGTTACCGGCACGCAGAAGGCTCCTGAGAAGCCTACCCCTGCTCCGTAAGCCTCATCCCCCCGCCCCCTGTGCCGGGGCGGGGGCGGGCCCCTTCTCAACCTTTGGCGAAGGACGCGGCGCGAACGCGTTTTTCGCCAAGCGCTGAGGAGCGCTTCCCTGAAGGAGGAACCGGCGTGGTACAAACGAGCAGCGCTTCCTTGCAGGAAGACGACAAGAGGGATAAACGACGCCAGGCTTTGCTGGCGCTGGTGCTTTTGCTGGTCCTGATCACCACCAGCATGGTGGGCTACGTCTTGGGCCGCAGCGCCTCCGGTCCCTTGGGCCAGGTCACCGATACCATCCTGCTGAGCCCCCAGGCGCCCGCCGGCCGCATGTCGGCGCACCTCACCGGCAAGGTGGTGTACGGCGACGGCTCGCCGGCCGCCGGGCTCAAGCTTGAGCTGCACAGCGACCCCATCACGGCATACGCCGACGACGCGGGCACCTTCCTGTTCCCCAATGCGCCCTTCGGCTCGCATCGGATCGTTGTCTACGGGCCGGACGGCTCGAAGGCGGCGGAGCGCGCCCTGACCATCAGCCAGGACGAAGCGGAAGAGGGCGTGTCCATCTCCAAAAGCGACGACGGCAGTAGCGCCATCACGCTGGCCGTGGACGTCAGGATGCTGGAAGTGGTCATCCAGCTGGACGAGCACGGCAGCATGGACATCCTCGCGACCGGCCTCACGTACGCCGACGGCAGCGGCGCGGTGGTCACCCCCACGGGAACCGCCTCCGTCGACCGCGGCGTGATCGTCACGCCCAACGGCAGCGTGCTGCTGCCCGACGGCACCATCGTCATCCCCCGCAACGGCCAGAACACCGCGGCCGTGATCCTGCCGAACGACCAGGTGATCTTCCTCGATCAAGACAGGGAGGGCGAGGGCTACACCATCAAGACGGACGGAACGGTAGAGCTGCCGAACGGCGCGGCGGTGCGCCCGGGCGGGCAGGTGGTCACGTCCGACGGCGCGCAGCGCGGCCCCGGCGAGGGCGGCGTGGTGGTGTCGGGCGGCAATGTGGTGACGCCCATCGGCGGCACGGGCTCCGCTGGCGGCGGCGCGTCGACCGGGGATGCTTCCTCGGGCGGCATCTCTTCGGGCGGCGGTGCTTCCACTGATGGCAGCACCCCGTCTGGCAGCGGAACGCCTTCCGGCGGCGGCAACCAATCGTCCGGCAACACCCCCGGCGGCAACCCGCCGTCGGGCACCGACAACCCGGGCACCGACACCCCCGGCGGCGACGATCCCGTCCGCCTCGACCCGGACCCCGATCCCGACACCCATCCCGACACCCCCGGCGGCGATGACGACCCGGCCGACGGCTCCCTCGCCGTGCACGGGCAGAACCGCGACGGCAGCTTTGCCCCTTGGACGCAGAGCAGCACGATCGACCTGTTCTACAACCGAACCAGCGGCGCGCAGGAGAAGATCGCCCCCGGCTCGTCCGGCTACTACCTGTTCCGCTTGCAGAACACGCTGTCCTCCCCGCTGAATGTGGCCATCTCGTTCGGCGAGGCCGACCTGCACCTTCCCCTGGAGCTTACGCTCACTCCGGTGGACGCGAACGGTCGCCCCGTTGGCCAGCAGGTGGCTGCCGGGTCGCTCTCCGCCGATGGCGGGCTCGCGCTGCAGGCCAGCGTGGCCGGGAGGTCGGACGTGGCCTACCGGCTCGATTGGACGTGGCCGGCCGAGGGCAACGACCGGCTGGACACCCTCATCGGCAGCGGTACGAACCTCACCTACCTGCTTTCCATGACGATCCACGCGGAGCAGGCATGAGCGAGCGCATCCTGCATATCGTGCGCGGCGCGCTGACGGCGGTGCTCTGCCTGATAATTGCGTGCGGCCTGTGGCAGGTTGCGGCGCGCATGCTGCTCCATCAAGAGCTCCCCGACGTGCTCGGCTACGCGCCGCTGGCGGTTGTGTCCGGCAGCATGGAGCCCGCCATCTCGGTGGGCGACCTCGTGGTGGTCCACCGGGAAGACGCCTATCAAGCGGGCGACGTGATCGCCTTCCAAGATGGAGGCGCGCTGACCACCCATCGCATCGTCGCCGAGGGCCCGGAGGGCTTCATCACGAAGGGAGACGCCAACAACGCGCAGGACGTCCGTCCCGTCGCCGCCGAGCAGGTGGCCGGGCGGGTGGTGCTGACGATTCCCTTCGCAGGCAGCGCGGCCCTGTTCCTGCGCACGCCGGCGGGCTTGGCGTTGTTCGCGGCGTTGGGGTTGCTGCTGGTGCTGTGGCCGGATGCCAGGACGCGCGCCGACCGGAAGGAAACGAGGTGCGTCGCATGAACAAGCATCTGACAACCGGGCGAGTCGTCCGGTACCTTGCGTGCCTGGTCCTCGCCTTCGCCGTGGTGCTGGGGGCCACCTATGCCCGCTACGTGCAAGAGGTGCAGGGACAGGGAACGGGAACGGTGGCCGCGGTGGCGCTCGGCTTGGAGGGTTCGGTGGATCTGACGACTGATCTGCAGGGAATGAAGCCGGGCGATGAATGCACAGTGTCGTTCGCGGTGACGAATGCGGAAAGCGGAACCACGAGCGAGGTGACTCAAGCGTATGACGTGTCGGTTGAAACCACCGGAAACCTGCCGCTGACCTTTGCCCTTGCTTCGAGCGGTGATGCCGGAGCGGGAAGCTTCGCGACAGGTGGCTCCGGCTTCACATGGACTGGCGGCGTGCTGCCCTTTGGCAGCGGCGTCTCCCATTCGTACACGCTCACGGTGATGTGGCCTTCTGGCGAGGCCAGTCCCGGCCTCGCCGACGAGATCGACCGGGTAGTTTTGAAGATCGATGCGCAGCAGGCCGAACCGAAGAAAGAGGCCTCGTGATGGAAAAGAAGCGGAGCATGACTCGACGGGGCGCGCATGCCGCCGAACGCCGTCGCCTGCTGCCCATCGTGGCGCTGGTGACGGCCGCCGCATTGCTGGCGTTCGCCGGCATCGCCGTGGCTCGTTACCTGCTGCAGCAAGAGCAGGACGGCCTCGCCACCGCGATGGATTTCTACTTCACGAGCGACTATTTGAAGGAGAGCGGCGAGGGGGCCGCCTACTTCATCGATCCGCAGACCACGAGCTTCGACATCGTGCTGAGCAATTCTGCGGACTCGAAGCGGACGACCTCGGGTGATATTGCCTACGAGGTCAGCGCGACGGATGCCAATGTGGTGGACGGCGGCAGCGGCGTGTTGGCCGGCCCCTCTTCGAGCACCGCGACGCTCACGGTGACTCCGCAGAACGCGGGTACCTTCACGGTCATCGCAACGTCCACGAAGCCCTACTCCAAGGAGCTTGCCGCTACGTTCACGCGGAAGAAGGGCAACCACTACAAGGTGGAGGATGCGTTGAACAACACTGCGGCGGTGCTCACCATCACCTGCGCCGACAGCGGCGGGCCTGTCACTATCGAGCTGCCTGCCGGCGTGGTGCCTGACACCACTGACCATCGGGTGGGCAACGAGTACGGCGCATGGACGTTCAAGCCCGACAGTACGGGCGTGTACTCGCTCGTGCTGCTCAAGTCGAACACGACGCTGAATCTAACAGGCGAAGGCGATTTCGCCAACGAGATCACCTTGAGCGCGCCATCTGCAAGTTGAAAACACGCGAGGGCGGCCGGGCCCTCGTTGAGTTGGGAGGATTGACATGAAGCCAAAGGTTCGGAAAAACGGAACGGCGCGCGCCAGCATCCCGCGGCGCGGCCTTGCCGTGCTGGTGGCGCTGTGCCTGCTGCTGGGCCAGGTGAACGGCGGCTTCATGGTGGCGTACGCGACCAGCGGCACCCCGGTTTCTTTCAACGTGGGCACGGGCGTCACCGCCGAGCTGTCCGACGGCGTGCTCACCCTGTCCGGCACGGGCGACACCGACGACTTCACGGCCGAGACCGCGCCGTTTTCAGGCTACGCGGGCGAGATCCACACGCTGGTCATCGAGGAGGGCGTCACGTACCTCGGCGCGCACCTCTTCTCCGGATTGGGCGAGCTGGGCGGCACGCTCACCCTGCCCAGCAGCATCGTCGGCTTTGGCGACCAGGCCTTCTCCGGCGGCAGCGCCGAAACGTCTCCGCACTTCTCCGAGATCAACAACCTGTTCGAGTCGGGCGAGATCGTGCGGTCCGCCCAGCCCGAGCCGGCGGAAGCTCCAGCTGCGGAGGAATCTGCTCCCGCCTCCGAGGACCCGGCGGCGCAGGACGCTTCCGACGCCGAGGCTCCTGCGGAGGAAGCTGAGCCCGCTCCCGAGGCCCCTACCTCGACCGACCCCGGCTACACGGTGGAGCAGGTCGTGCAGCAGACCGTCGTGCATTCGGAGTCGCTCTTCTTCCCCGGCCAGACCGGCACGGTGACCTGCTCGGATGCCAACGAGTCGTTCCTCGGAGCCGCCCTATCCGCCGGCTACGAACGCCCAGGCGCATCCAAGCCTGCCGCCATCAGCGAGGAAGCCGAGGAGCCCCAAGCTGAAGCGTCCACGCAAGCGGAAGAGGGTGTCGAGGTCCGAACCGTGTACATTGACCAAACGGGCGGCGATGATGCCAACGACGGAACCAAAAAAGAGACGGCCGTAAAAACCCTCGACAAGGCTGCGAACCTGCTCAAGCCTTCTGATGAAGGCGGAACCGTCGAAAACAATCGCATCGTCATCGTGGGAAAGTATAGCCGTTCGACGGAGGATAGGGAGGTGCAGCTCTTCCAGAACAATCCGGTGCCTGTAACGATCACTGGCGAGAATCCCCAAGTCGTCTTTACGTCCGATGTAGGAAACAACACCGATTACCCTTTGTATCTTCATGAGGATTTTCGTTTTGAGTCGATTAAGTTGGAAAAAGCCAACCACATTTTCGCAAACGGATACGCCCTCACGATCGGGGATGGTGTGACAACCACCTCTAGTCTGTATCTTTACGGCTTCAATACAAATAGTGTGACAAAGCATTCTGAAAATGCAAGCGTAACGGTGAAAAGCGGCAACATCGAGCGCATTGTCGGTTATATCAGAAGCAGTACCGCGGTGGATTGCGAAGACCTCCCCTCTCATATAACCGTGGAGGGAAATGCGAACGTTCATACCATTGTTGCCGGCAGCGCAAGCGGAAAAATCAGCAACGCAAATGTGACCATCGACATTGAAGGCGGCACGGTTCGCGACCTATTGGGAGGTAACCAAGGGTACAACATAAATCCGTCCCCGTTTACAGGAAAATCGTCGATCAACATCAACGGTGGCAAGGTTGAGAATCTCTACGGTGCGGGCACCGGTAGAAACCTCAGCGTTCCGACGTTCGAAGGCGAACTCAACGTGAAGGTAACCGGCGGAGAGGTGACCAAGTTGTATGGTGCCGGTTCTGCGGCCTATGTGATCGGAGGCAGTGCCACCAAGGTAAACGTTTCCGTTTCCGGGGGCCAGGTTGGCAGCCTCTTTGTGGCAGGGAAGGGCTGGGACTCTTCGTTGGGAAAGGACGCCGGTGGAAAGGAAGGTCCTTTTGTCGGCAACGTCAAGTCGGACGATTTCGGCAGCTTCTCGGGCGAGGCGGCGATCACCATTGACGGCAACGCTACTGTTGGCAACATCTATGCCAGTGGCGAGGGTGTGTCTGGTCAAAATGATAGCGGAACTAAAAGCAACGCCTACCTGAACGGCAATGCAACCATCCAAGTGAACGGCGGAACCGTCACCGGCAACATCTATGGCGGCGGAAAGGGATTCGCGGACGATGGTTACGAAGACTGCGCTCGCGTAACCGAAAACTCGGACGTCCAGGTGATCGTGGCCGGCGGCACCGTGCAGGGCAACGTGTACGGCGGCGGACAAATAGCCGACGTCGAAGGTTCCACCTCCGTCACGCTGTCCGGCGGCACCGTGATGGGCAACGTATACGGCGGCGGCGAGGAGGGCACGGTCGAGGGCTCGACGACCGTGAACGTAGAGGGCGGTACCGTGGAGGGATCTGTGTTCGGCGGCGCTTATGGCGAACCGGGCCAAAATCTTGTGCTGCGCGGCTCCACCGTCAACATGACGGGCGGCTGGGTGCGCGGCAATCTCTACGGCGGCAGCGAGCTGAGCAACGACGGGGACAACGGGTCTACGTCGCCCGATTTGGTGTTCACCAACCTCGTTGGCGGCACTGTGGGCGGCAACGTTTTCGGCGGAGGCTACCAGGGCATCGTCTATGGTTCCACCCACTTGCATATCGGCGTGGATGCGTTGGGCAAATGCAAGTATTACCAGAGCAATGCAGACAAGAAGCCCTCCTTGTCCCCATCGGCTCTTTCGGTTGGCAAATCGGTCTACGCGGGAGGCGACTACGGTGATGGGACGGACTACGACACCATCACCGTAAAAGGAACTTCGCACGTGTATGTTGATGGGAGCGGCTACGACACTTCCGATAGCGCTTCAGTTCTAGACCCGACTATGATGCTTGGCGGAGGCGTGTTCGGCAGCGGCGCCTCGTGCGACGCGGGTGAGACGCGCTTGGTCACCCTCGAAAACTACGGCAAGCAAACCACGGCCGATGACGGCACGGTGACGGGCGCCACGCGCACGCTGGATTCCATTCAGCGCGCCGACCGCGTGTTGATCCTGAGCTCCCATGTCCAGCTGGCTGGCCAGTCCGATGTGGCCAATGCCGACAAGACGGCGCGGTACTCGCTCAACCGTATCGGCGATCATGAAGAAGTGAACGATTTGGGTGACTTGGGTAATGGACTGGTTCTGCAAGGCGAAAGCACGCTTGTGCTGGATGCTCCCGCCATGGAGCTGGCCGCGTTCCGCAGCGTGGATGACAAGGGGAATGATACCGTCGCGGACAAACCTGCTAACACTCTTTTGCTTGACACGGGCACTCTACTGCGCGTCTCCTATACTGGGGGCGACGGGGGAGCCGTCTACGGGCCGGTGAAGGGCTATGCGCGCCTCCTTGCCGGCAACGCTGCAGACGGTTACGTCTATGCCTCCATCGACGGTTCCAGTGGCGGGTTTATCGGCAGCGACAATTCAGAGATTTCGTTTACGGATGTGAAGGATGTAACCCCCTCGTATCGTTACTGGAAGGTGACCGGATCGGGCAATGCCAATGCAACGCGAGAAACGGTTCTAACCGCTCGCACGCTGGAATCAGACGAAGTGGGCTTTGACGCAGGAGGATATTCTGTGGCGAAAGGCACTATCGAGCTGCCACCTGCGGCGAAGGATTCCACCTATACCGTGAAGAATGTGGAGGTTTCCGGCTCGGGACTTTCGTTGACCGACGCAGCGAAAAACGGCCAGGAAAGCGGTGCCGTCTGGAATCCGGCTGAGAAAGCTGCGGACGCGAAAACTGCGATGTTGAATAGCCCTCTAAACACGTTCGGCCTCTTCATGAAAGCGGGCAGCGGATTTGAAGCGGCTTCTGGCGATTCGGGTCAGACGATTACCTCGCATGTGTCCAAAGCCGAAATCGGACAGAAGGTTTCGAGCGACCACGTTGTTCCGCAGCTCGAATTCTATCTCACCTATTACAACAGCGGCATCACCGCAAGCCGTGATGTGGGCACGGTGACGGTGACTCTCGAGCGCAGGCTTTCGAGCGGCGCGATGGAGACGACGACGGTGAACGTGCAGATCGTCACTCGAACCACGAGCCTTTCGGCATTGGAGGTGGATCTGTACGCCACCCAGGCCGGAACCTATTCCGGGAAGCTCATCATCCCGTCGGGCTCCAGCCGAGAGCTTGCGCTGACGGGAGTTACATCAGGGGATGCGAAGCTGGTGGCGGAAGGTGCCGATCTCTCGGGCGACGCTTTCTCGATCTCCATGCAGCCGATCAAGGGCAACGGTTGGCAATCGGCAGGGCTCATGAGTTCTCCTTGCGATATTGGGGCGTTCACATCCGGGCCGGTGCCCATCGGCAGCACGGACAGCCGTTACGAGGCGTCCATCGAATTCATTTTGAAGAACGCAGGGAATTTCACCTCGAAGAATGCTCCCGATGTTGTGACGCTTTCTCTTCAAGAAAAAGATGCTACTGGTTCGGTGTCGGTAACCCTCAGGATCCACTGGCAAGAGTCGGCTGTTTCCAAGGTTCAGGCAGGACCAGGTAGGCAATACAATTCATTGAGATCCGCTGATAATCTTGAAATTTCGCTTCACAGCGCGATGACCGTGGTGTTCACGCTCTCGGACTCGGGCCTTCAGACCAAGGAGTCGTGGCTCGAGTTGCAGAATGGCAAGAGCGAAGTTGTTGCTTTCCCCGCAGATACCGAAATCACGCTGCTGAGTGGCGGAGGCTTTTACCGTTACACGGTAACGGGCACGGAAGATCGCGGCCGGATCCCTCTGAGTGCTTTCAATTCTCTGGACGGAGCCACTCCTCTGCCGGGTAAGATCGAGGGCGAAGTGTCGGCCGTGGTCGATTACGGTCCGGTTACTTCGCAGCTGGCCTTGGGCGAGTACAGCCTGCGTATGCGTTCCGATGCCAGCGCCGACAGCATCGGTGCCGCTTTCACGATGAACAACTCGGTCGCGACAGCATCCATCAGCGGTGACAATGGGCCGTCCAAGGGCGTGCATACGTTTGCGTTGTCTTTGTCGGCGGGAAGCGACACCCGGTTCCAGAGTGGGACGGCCGTCGTGCTCTCGCCGGGCGAGGGAGAGAGCTTCCCCGAGGGAACGAAGTTCACCTACGGCGGCAAGAGCTATTACCCGAGCAATGGCAAGGTGCACATCCCCCTAGCCGGCAATGGGCCTTGGGACATCGTGATGGACACCACCGCGTCGCGCGGATTGGCGGTGGGCGAACATGCGATTTCCGCCCAGGTGTTCGCCACGGGAGCCAATGCGGGGCAGGCGAGCCCGTTGAGCGCAGCGGCGAGCTACAAGGTGGAGGAGAACCCGTCGTACGGGTTGAGCGTGTCGCTTGATGCGAACGCGAATCGCATCGTGAAAGCGGGGGGTTCCCTTTCCTTCACGGCCAACTACACGACTTCTACTGGCGGGACGATCTCGGCGAGCGCCCAGAAGAAGGAGGACGGGGGCTATGTGGACATCGAGTCTTGGCCGGTGTCCGGCGATGGCGCCCTCGAGGTGGGTTCCGGCACCCAGACGATCACCGTCACCGTGCCCAACCCCCTCGATCCCGGCACGTATCGCCTGCTCTTCAAGCTGGGCGATCAGGAGATTCCCTACAACCTCATCGTGTCGGAGTGACCAACGTTGCAGCGGCCTCGCCCTCCCGTCGATCGGGAAGGCAGGGCCGCCAACTATTAGGCGACGATGACCGCTTCGGGATGCGTGCGGTCGATCACGGCCCGATACTCGATGGAGGCCACCAAATAACGCTCCATGAGCTCGGCGAACTCGCTAAGCGCCGCCTCCAAATCGGCGCATCGCTTCGGATCGACGCATTCGATGATGAGGAACGCGTTCTGCGAGTCGTCGCGAAGCGCCGTGCTGGCCGTCGCGCCAGTTCCAGCAGCGGCACACGGCACCCTCGTCATCACGCCCTTCTTCGTCTTGAACTTCTGGTACGCCTCGCGCCACACGCGCACGAACTCGTTCTCGGAGATCGTGTTGCTGGTGAGGCGCTTGTCCGGTTGGCATCCGAAGGGCCGCGCTGCACAAAAATCCCCGATCTCCCCCTCCTGTAATCTCCTGTGCGATCGGCAGGGCCATGCACGAGAATTGCGACCTGGGGTAATATCGAAGCCGCAACTGCAGAACGCGGATCGCACGGTATACTCGCGCGATTCAGGGGGGACGTCGGTGATTTTCGTGCAGCGAACGGCCTTCGCAGATGCCCGGCGGAGCTCTTCCTTACCGCCCGAGGCGCCGCGCGCCCTTGCCGCGCACCTCGTCCAGATCGACGGCCCAGATGGCGGTTTCGTCTATCTCGCGGGCGATGCCCTCGCCGATCTTGTCCTTGTGCTCGGGCAGGTACTTCATGCACAGCGCCACGAGCACCTTGCGCATGGCGGCGCCGTCCTCCACGCGGCGCACGCGCCCGCGCGCGATGACCGAGGCGAAGCGGGTGGTGAAGAACTCGTCCTCGTAGCAGGGCTCCACCTCGGTGGCCACCGTCACGCACACGCGCTCGTCGCGCGCGAAGTTCTCCAGCTTGTGCCCGCCTGCGTTCGTGGTATGGAAGCACAGCGCGCCGTCCATCATCACGTAGGACAGCGGCACGCCGTAGGGCATGCCGTCCGCATCGACGGTGGACACGACGCAGAACTCGCCCGCATCCAGTATCTCGCGCGCTTCGGCCTCGGTGAGCTCGCGGTCCGCCGCGCGCATGGGGTAGTCGATCATGGGTTGTCTCCTTCGCGGTGCCTTGTTGGGTGCCGAGATCGCCTTCGTTCGTCGGGGTCATTATAGCCGATGGGGAAGGGGCGCGATGCGTCGCGTGTCCGACGTCCGCTCGACCGTTTGCCCGCCGGTCTTCGGGCCGGTCCCGTCCTGCGCCGGCTTCGCGCAAAAACCATCGTTTGTTCGCTGTTTGTGGACGGCGTGCGTCGGCGAATGCTGCTAGAATGGCATCGACACCTTACCGCGCTGCAACTTACTTATAAACACCTTCTGGCGCATGACTGACTGATTCGAGGCACAAGATATGGCATTCGTCCATTTGCACAACCACACGGAGTACTCCCTTCTCGACGGGCATACGCACATTTACGACATGGTGAAGCGCGCCGCCGATCTCGGCATGCCCGCCGTGGCCATCTCCGATCACGGCGTGATGTCGGGCGTGCCGCAGCTGTGCGAGATGTGCGACAAGGTGGAGGAGGAAACCGGCAAGCGCGTCAAGCCCATCTACGGCTGCGAGGTGTACTTCACCACCGACGAGGAGCTCAAGCGCGACGGCAAGCCGAAGCTCTACCACCTGCTTTTGCTGGCCAAGACGAACGAGGGCTACCACAACCTGGTGAAGCTGGTCAGCGAGTCGCACGTGGACAACTTCTACTACAAGCCGCGCACCACGTTCAGCATGCTGCAGAAGTACGGCAAGGGCATCATCGGCTCGTCGGCGTGCATCGCGGGCATCATCCCGAAGCTCTTGGACAACCGCCAGTTCGACGACGCCGTGGCGTGGGCCAACAAGTTCGCCAGCTGCTTCGAGCCGGGCGACTTCTACATCGAGCTGCAGAACCAGGGCATCCGCACCGACGCCGGGTTCACGCAGACCGAGCTCAACGGCATGCTCACCGACGTGGCGAAGGCGGCCGGTCTCAAGACCATCGCCACGAACGACTTCCACTACCTCACGAAGGAAGACGCGAAGGCCCAGGACTACATGCTGTGCGTCGCCCAGGGCGCCGCCGTGAACGACGAGAAGCGCATGCGCTTCGAGAACGACCAGTTCTACATGAAGACCGAAGAGGAAATGCGCGAGGCGCTGAAGGACTTCCCTGAGGCCTGCGACAACACGGTGGAGCTGGCGGAGAAGGTGAACGTGGTGCTGGAGCGCGACTCCATCCTGCCGCGCTTCCCGTTGCCCGAGGGCGAGACCGAGGAGAGCTATTTCCGCCGCCGCGTGCAGGAGGGCCTGGTCAAGCACTACGGCAGCCCCGTTCCACAGGAGGCGCAGGAGCGCGCCGACTACGAGATGGGCATCATCATCCAGCAGGGCTTCCCGGCGTACTTCCTCATCGTGCAGGAGTACATCGAGTGGGCGCGCAGCCAGGGCATCGGCGTGGGGCCGGGCCGCGGTTCGGCCGCAGGCGCCATCGTGGCCTACGCCATGGACATCACCGCGCTCGACCCGCTGTCCAACGGCCTGCTGTTCGAGCGATTCCTGTCGCCCGAGCGCGTGGAGATGCCCGATATCGACGTCGACTTCGAGCAGGGCCGCCGCGAAGAGGTTATCAACCACATCAAAGACGTGTACGGCGAGGACCACGTGTCCCAGGTCATCACGTTCGGCACCTTGCAGGCGAAGAACGCCGTGCGCGACGCCGCGCGCGTGCTGGACTACCCGTACAACACCGGCGACCGCATCTGCAAGCTGATCGGCGACGAGCTGGGCATCACCATCGACAAGGCGCTGGCCACGAACCCCGACCTGAAGAAGGCGTACGAGACCGAGGAGGACGTGAAGGCCGTCATCGACGCCGCGAAGTCCATCGAAGGCCACGTGCGCGGCGAGGGCGTGCACGCGTGTGCCACCATCATCTGCCGCGACCCCATGAGCGACCACGTGCCCATGAAGCGCGACACCAAGGGCGGCGGCATCATCACCCAGTACGACGGCCATTACACGCCCGAGCTGGGCCTGCTGAAAATGGACTTCCTGGGTCTGCGCACGCTCGACGTGCTCACCATCGCGTGCAACAACATCGAGAAGCGCTTCGGCACGAAGATCATCCCCGAGGACATCCCCATCGACGACGAGGCCGCCTTCAAGCTCATGCAGTCCGGCAACATGGACGGCCTGTTCCAGGTGGAGGGCGCGCTGTACGTGAGCCTGTTCGCACGGCTCCCTCCCACGCGCTTCTCCGACGTCGTGGCCTCCATCGCGCTCAACCGCCCGGGCCCGCTGGAGTCCGGCATGGTGGACGACTACGTGAAGGTGGCCAGCGGCAAGACGCCGGTGCACTACTACGACGACCGTCTGCGCCCGCTGCTCGAGGAAACGTACGGCACCATGGTCTACCAAGAGCAGATCATGCAGATCTCCATGGTCATGAGCGGGTTCTCGGCCGGCAAGGCCGACAAGCTGCGCAAGGCCATGGGCAAGAAGAAGCTCGACATCATGCGCCAGCTCCAGGAGGACTGGAACAACGGCGCCGTGGAGAACGGCTTCTCGCTGGCCATCGCCAAGCAGATCTGGGAGGACGCCGAGAAGTTCGCTAAGTACGCGTTCAACAAATCGCACTCGGCCGCCTACGCCATCCTGGTCATGCGCACGGCGTACCTGAAGGCGCACTATCCGAACGACTTCATGGCCGCCGTGCTGTCATCCTACATGGGCAACACCGACCGCCTGATCCGCTACATCGCCAGCTGCAACCACTCGGGCATTCCCGTGCTGCCGCCGGACATCAACTCGTCCAACGCCGAGTTCACCCCCACCGACGAGGGCGTGCGCTTCGGCTTGGTGGGCGTGCGCGGCGTGGGCGCGAACGTGGCCGAGGCCATCATCGAGGAGCGCGAGGCGAACGGCCCGTACACGTCGCTGCACGACTTCGTGAACCGCCTGGACGCGAAGTGCTACAACCGCAAGACGCTCGAAGCGCTCATCAAGGGCGGGGCGTTCGACTCCACGGGCTACACGCGCAAGCAGCTCATGTACTTCGTGGACGAGACGCCGCTTCTGGAGGGCGCCTCCAAGCGCCAGAAGGACCGCGACATGGGGCAGGTGTCCATGTTCGACTTGTTCGGAGACGACCCGGATTCGGGCTTCGAGGAAGAGGTTCCCGAGCCCGACGGCGTGGAGTGGCCGAAGCGCCAGCTGCTGTCGTTCGAGAAGGAGATCATGAAGATCTACGTCTCGGACCACCCGCTGCGCCCGTACGAGGGCACCATCTCGCGCATGACGAAGTTCCAGCTGGGCGACTTGGCCGAGCGCACGAAGGAGATCAAGTCCGCCACGTTCGTGGGCATGGTGTCCGGCGTGGTGACGAAGCTCACGAAGCGCGGCACGAAGATGGCCACGTTCACGCTGGAGGACACGACGGGGCACATCGAGTGCATTTGCTTCAAGTACGAGGAGAACGCCGAGGCCATCCAAGAGGACGCCATCGTCAAGATCAAGGGCAAGTTCGAGCACAGCGACCGCGGCAACCAGATCATGGCGTTCGAAGTGGAGGCCATCGAGCTGAACGAAGCCGACGCGCGCCCCTCGCACCTGGAGCTGAAGGTGTCGTCGTCCGACATGGATTCGACGACGTCGCTGCGGTTGAACCGCATATTGAAGTCGTATCCGGGCCGCGATGGCGTGGTGCTGTTCGTGAACCAGGGCGACGGCCGCAAGTTCCGCGCCGAGCTCCCGGTGACGGTGGATTCGGGCAACGCCATCATGAAGTCGGAGCTGCAGGAGCTGTTCGGCCGGCCCGTGTGGACGAAGGCATCCTGACGCCTGTGCGGCCTTCGCTCGGAGCGACGGGGGCGGGCGCGTTTCGCCGCTTTGCCGGACCGACGGGGAAGTAAACAATTTGGCAAGAGCAAGCGGCCGCGCTTCGCAGCGCGGCCGCTTTCGTTTATGATGGATCGCATCATGACTCAGACTACCCAACATAACGGGCCTCGCTCGGCATCGGCCGCAGCGCAGGCAGCGGACGCCTCGACCGTCGACGACGGCGGGCGCCCCGTGCGCGAGCACACGCTCGCGCTCACCCTCTCGTACAACGGCGCCCCGTTCTCGGGGTTTGCGCGCCAGCCGGGGCAGCTCACCGTGCAGGGCGACGTGGAGGCGGCGCTCGAGCTGCTGTTCCGCCGTCCCGTGGAGACGACCTGCGCCGGCCGCACCGATGCGGGCGTGCACGCGCTCGGCCAGGTGGTGAGCTTCGACGTCGACGACCTCGACATCGCCGGGCGATCGCTGCCCAGCTTGCGGCGCTCGCTCAACGCGCTCACGAACGACGCCATCACGGTGCGCGAGGTCGAACCCAAGCAGAAGGGCTTCTCGGCCCGCTTCGACGCCCAGGCGCGCGAGTACCATTACCACCTGTGCGTCGACAGCACGGCGCCCATCTTCATGAGGGACTTCTCGTGGTTCGTGCCGGGCGGATTGGACCTGTCGGCCATGGAGGCCGGCGCGCAGTATTTGCTGGGCGAGCACGACTTCAAGAGCTTCTGCATGGCCGCGTCGGCCGAGGGCAAGCCCACGTGCCGCAACGTGCGCGAGATATCGTTCCATCCCGAAACCGTCATGGGCGAGAACCTTCTCACCATCAAAGTGGTGGGCAACGCCTTCCTTCACTCCATGGTGCGCACGATGGTGGGCACGCTCGTGATGATAGGCCGCGGGCAGCGTCCGGCATCGTGGGTGGGCGAGGTGCTGGAGGCCCGCGACAGGCAGGCCGCCGGCGAGAACGCGCCCGCCCAAGGGCTCGTGTTCTGGCGCGTGATCTACTAGATTCCGAAAACGGGCTCGCCTGGAGAACGCGTCGTGTTGTCTGCGAGTGCGCGACGCCATCTTCCTCGAACGGCCTTCCTCGTTGCCCAAAAGGTTTATAGAGCAGGGGATCGCATTGCCGAATCTGCGTGATATACTGGGGCGATGCCGCAAAGGCCGATCCGCGGCGAAGAGAGGTTCAGATCGTGTTCGGAAACACCGCTGAGAAGCGTATCGCGCGCGAAGCCGACAAGGTCGCATCTATGAAAGAGGATCTGGATGCGCTCTCGTGGGGGCGCGTGCTCGACATAGGCAAGCAGCTCCAGGCCAAGGGATCCGACGAGGCCGACCTGGGGGCCGAGCTCGTTTCCATCGCCCAAGCCAATCTGTCGCTCGCCACGCGTCTGGGCATCGATCCCGCGCCGCCCGAAAGCCGCGTGATGGCGTCGGGCATGGAGATCGTGGAGGGCGGTTTGGCCGAAGCGGCTTTGGAGGACGCCTCGAACCTTCCCGCCGCGGAAGCCGCATGCGGGTTCGCGGCTGGCGTGGAGACGCCGGCATCGGCCGAGGAACCGATCGTGCGCACGGGGTTCGAGGCGGGCGCGGCGATCGAAGGCGGCGAGGCTGCCACGTTCGATCCGCAAGAGCCCCCGCAGGTTCCCGCGTTCCGCTCGAAAACCGAGCTCCCCCTCGTCATCATGCCGTCGCAGGGTCATGTCGTCGAGCCGCGCGGCGAGCACGCACCCGCCTTGGAGCGGGGGGAAGAGGATGTCGCGGGCGGGGATCGGGCGATCGACGGCCCTTCATGCGCCTTGACGGGCGAGGGGGAGGCCGGCACGTTGACCGGACTTGGCGCGGAAGGCGGGGTTGGCGACGCTCCTTCGGCGCTGTCGGCCGAGGACGGAAGCGTGGCGGAGGATGCGGAGCCTTTCGACCCCGAGCCCGCGCCGGATCCGATGCCGCGTGTTTCCGAGCTCGACGCGTTGGAGCCGCGACGGCCCGCAGAGGACGATGGGCCCGCAGTGTCTGCGGGAGATCCCGAGCTCGTGCAATCTGCGGAAGATCCCGGGTCCGTGCAACCTGCGACGGAGTTTGGGTTCGTGCGGCCTGCGGCGGAACCAGAGTCGATGTATCCTGCGGAGAAGCACGAAATCGAGCAGACCGCGCTGGAACCGGAGCCCGCCCACCCCGCCTTGGAGCTCGATTCCGTGCAGCCTGCGGCGGAAACCGAGCCCGTGCGCAGCGCAGCGGAGGCCGAATACGCGGCGGGGGTCGAATCTGCAGTGGAGCCCGAGACTGCGCGGGCCGTCGATGAGGCGGAACCCGTTCCGTCCGACGCGGCGTCGGCCCCTGATCGACCTGCTGATGCGCAGGGGTCTCATCGACCTGCGGACGCGGTGGCATCCTGCGCCGACGCGCCGACGTTCTGCGCGAACGACGCGTCTCGTCCCGCCGACGAAGCCGACGCGTGCGATGCCGACGAGCGTTCGTCGCGAAAGCGGTTCGCGCGGTTCCGTCATTTGTACGAAAGCCGCGACGGGGCCCTGTGCGTGTTCGAGGACGAGCACGGGCATCTGATGGCGGTGGACGCCTCCAAGCTCGCCTAACGTTCGCGCGCATGTTCGGCAGGTTATTGGCAATCCGCGAATAATGGATATAATCCTATAAGAATGAGAATCCTGCGAGAAAGGGCGCCCCTTCTATGTCGTCATGCTCCGTGCCCGGTCAGAAGCGCCGCGTGTTCAAGGATGCGGGCCGGGTGTGCCCGGTGGACTACCGTTTGCTCCCCGACGCCTTCGCCGGCGAGCCGGAATGCGCGTGCGACGTGCTGTACGTGGTGGGCGGCCTGTACGGCAACCCGTTCGCACTGGACGCCGTCGACGCGCTGGCGGCCGCCGAGCAGGGGGACGTGCGCGTCGTGCTGAACGGCGATATGCACTGGTTCGACAAGACGGCGGAGAACTTCGCCGCGCTCGAGCGGCGGGCGGCGCGTTACACGCCGCTCGTGGGCAACGTGGAGGCCGAGCTGCGCCGGCAGGCAGACGTGGGCGTGGGGTGCGGATGCGCCTACCCGGATTGCACGGGCGACGACGCGGTGAGCCGTTCGAACCGCATTCACAAGAAGCTGTCCGAGGCCGTGGACGCCCGCCCCGAGCTCAAGGAGCTGCTGGTCGGCCGCCCCGCCACGGCGACGGTGGGCGTGGCGGGCCGGAAGGTGGCCGTGACCCACGGCGATGAGCAGCTGATCGGCGGCTGGGCTTGCTCGCGCGAATCTTTGCAGGACGTCTTGCGCCAAGACGAGCTCGACCGGTGGATGGCCGCCAACAGCGTGGACGTGCTGGCCACCACGCACACGTGCGCGCCTGCGGCGCTCGCGCTCGCGCGGGGCCTCGTGGTGAACAACGGGGCCGCCGGCTTGCCGAACTTCGCCGGCCAGCGCTTCGGCCTGGTGGTGCGCGTGGCGACGACGCCGCATGCGGACGCGCTGTTCGGCGCGGAGCGCGACGGGCTTTACGTGGAGTGCGTGCCGCTGCGCTACGACCATGAGGCGTACCTTGCCTGGTTCGACGAGCTGTGGCCGGCGACGAGCCCGGCTGCGGTGTCGTACCGGTCGCGTATCGTGGAAGGTGCCGACGACCATGTGGAGGACGCGCTGCTCGGCGGGTTCCGTCGCGGGCCGTCCGCCCGCGACGACGCACCGCCGCGCTGCTCGCGTGCGACGAAGGGCGACGTGGAGCTGGCGCTGGCGAGGCTCGTGTACTTCGAGGACGTGATGGACGACGCCTCGTGCCTGCGCACCGCGGGCGAGCCGTCGACAATCCAGGTCAACGTCACCGCGCGCTGCAACCTGGCCTGCGCCCATTGCCACGTGGAGAGCGGGCCGCATCGCACCGAGGCCATGAGCCGCGCCGCGATGGAGGCCGTGCTGGCGGTGGCCGAGCGGCCCTGCATCGACACCGTCGACGTGACGGGCGGCGCTCCCGAGATGCACCCCGACCTCGCTTGGTTCATCGAGCGCGCGGCGGGCGCGGCGCGCGTCATGGTGCGCACGAATTTGGTGATCCTGCGCGATCCGGCCTACCGGCCGCTTTTGGACCGCTATGCCGAGCTGGGCGTGGAGGTGGTGGCCTCGCTGCCCAACGTGCACGACGCGCAGGCCGAGCAGCAGCGCGGCGGCGGCACGTTCGATCCCTCGATCGAGGTGCTGCGCGAGTTGAACGTCCGCGGCTACGGATGCGACGGCCAACACGTGCTCGACCTGGTTTTCAACCCGCAGTGGCCCGTGCTGCCGCCCGACCAAGGCGAGCTGGAGGCCGTCTACCGCCGCCGCTTGGCCGAGCTGGACGCGTCGTTCGACCACCTGTTCGCCGTCGCGAACAACCCCATCGGGCGCTACGGCGCGCATCTTCTGGACACCGGGGAGTTCGACGGCTACCTCGACCTGCTCATCGACAGCTTCAACCAACAAGCGTGCGCCGGCATGATGTGCCGCCGCCAGCTGTCGGTGGGGTGGGACGGACGCGTCTACGATTGCGACTTCAACCAAGCGCTCGGCTTGGCCGCCCGTCGCGAGGGCGGCGGCGACCGCACGATCTTCGATTACGCCGCCGATCCCGCGCTCCCGCTCGCGCGCGCGATCCGCTTCCGCAACCATTGCTACGCCTGCACCGCCGGCAGCGGCTCGAGCTGCGGCGGCACCATCGTGCAAGTGTAGCGGCCGCCCCGAACGCCGGCGACCTTCGAGCCGACGGGCGGCTGTCCGCCCCGGACGCCGACCGTCTCCGTAGGGGCGGCCAAGCAGGCCGCCCCTACGCGCTTCCGCTGTTTTATAGTTGACATGACATATTAGTGGATATAATCTAGTACTAGCCATGATCGATGATGATGATCGGGCCCGCCGCAGGTTCCCACCTGCGGCGGGAAACATCATGATCGGCGCTCATGGATAGTGAAAACTGTCTTGAAAGAGGTTCGCATGGATTCGACCACCGGGATTTTCTTCTGGGGATTCCTCATCGTGTACGGCATCGTCATGTTTCTGCTCTCGCCGAAGACCGTCTCGCTGGGCGGGTTCTTCAAGGGCGAGGACAAGAAGGGCCGCGCCGCCAACCCGTGGATGATCACGGCGTCCATCTTCATCGCGTGGATCTTCGCGAAGTCGGTCACGAACGCCGCCAACATGGGCGCCGAGTTCGGCATCGTGGGCGGCATCGGCTACGCCGTGTACTGGCTGTGCATCCCGCTGACCGGCTGGGCGCTGTACCGCCTGCGCCGCAAGTTCAAGGCCACGAGCATGGTGGGCTTCCTCACCGAGCACTACGGCGTGGCGGCGGCGTTCTGCTTCTCGGCGGCCATCCTGGTGCGCCTGTTCAACGAGGTGTGGTCGAACACGTCGGTCGTGGGCGCGTACTACGGCGCGTCGGGCTCGGCGCCGTTCGTCATCGCGGCGCTGTTGTTCACGGCCATCACCGTGGGCTACTGCTGCTGGGGCGGCATGCGCGGCTCCATCATCACCGACGTGGCGCAGGCCATCCTCTTCGCCGTGCTGCTCGTCGCGGTGCTGATTTGGGTGGTGCCGCTGAACTCGCCGGCCGACATCGTGACGTCCGGTTCGTGGACGCTCGAGGGCGGTGTGGACTTCATCATCGGCGCGGGCCTGCAGTGCCTGTCGTACGGCTTCCACGACGCGGTGCTTACCGACCGCGGCTTCATCTGCGAAGAGAAGAAGATGCTCAAGAGTTTCACCGTGGCCGGCCTTCTGGGCTTCGTGGCCATCGTGCTGTTCTCGCTCATCGGCGTGCACGCCTATCTCGACGGCATGAGCATCGCCGGCTCGAGCGCGCCGGTCGTGGTCGCGCAGAGTCTGGGAATCGTAGCGTTCTTCGTCATGGCTGTCATCATGATAGCTACGGCCGGCTCCACGCTGGACTCCACGTTCAGCTCGCTAGCGAAGCTTACGGCGCGCGACCTGCCGGGCATTCTGGGACATACGCCCAAGATGAACCCGCGCATCATTGGCATCGTGTTCATGATCGTGTTCGGCATCGTGGGCAACCTTCCCATGATCATGGGCGCCTCCATCATCACGGCCACCACCATCTCGGGCACCATGATCATGGGTCTGGGTCCCGTGTTCCTGCTGCACGGCGTGGTGAAGCCCACGAAAGTGGGCTTCCAGCTGGCGTTTTGGATAGGAATGATGCTGGGCATCGCAGATACGGTGGCGCCGGCCGCGCTGGCCTTCATGAACGTCGGGGGAGGCTCGTACGCGAACTTCCTCGGCGTGAACCTATGGGGCGCCGTGGCCTGTTGGGCCGCCTACATCGTGCCCGGCCTGGTGGCCCAGTCCGCCGAGAAGCGCGCCGGCATCGAGCCCGCGTGGAAGGGCCGCACCAAAGAAGAGCTTGCCGAGTACGACGCGAACGCGAAGCGCCGCGAGCTGGGCCTCGACCTCGACCCCGAGGATTTGGCGCCCACGGGAGCGTAAGGCGACGGCGGCCGTGCAGGTGGCGGGTGCTCCGTAGGGGCGGGCCGCTGCCCGCCCGGCGCTGAAACGATCCGGCGGAGAAATGAAATGCGGCGAGCGCACCCTGCGCTCGCCGCAACGTTTTCCGGCTTGCACCTTGCCGATCCGGGCGGCCAGCAGGTCGCCCCTACGGGAGGATGCCGGTGCGGATGTTATTGACCTTGCTGCTGCCAAGCGGCAAAGGGAAGCTCGTTTGCGGCGTAAAGGGGGATGTTTACCAACCACCCCTGATCGCGATACCCGGAAAGCGATAATCTAACCGAGCGCTCTATGCCGTATTTCTTCGTAAATGCCGCAAGGCTTCTCGATCTCACGTTTTTCTCGGCTTTGACTTCCACCGGCACGACTTTGCCGTCGTGATCATAGATGAAGTCGACCTCGCCGCTTGAGTTTTCCGCAGACCAGTAATACGGAATGATCGAGTCGCTTGCAACGAATTGCTGGCATACGTATTGCTCCGATAGGGCACCCTTGAATTCTTCAAAAAGCAGACTGCCTTCGATCACTGTGTTTGAGGGCAGTCGGCTGGCGGCTCCAAGCAATCCGACATCGAGCATGAATAATTTGAAAATGCCGGGATCTTGGTACGCCGCAAGCGGCAAGCCGGGCTTCGAAACGCGATTCACGCAAAGCAGCAGACCCGCATCGACAAGCCATCGGATAGCTTCTTCGAAATTGCGTGCTCGGGCGCCTGGTCGCACGGCGGTGTAGATGAACTTTTTGTTCTCACGTGCCAGCTGCGAGGGAATGGATCGCCAGACATCGCGAATGCGCTCGGCGAGCAATCCGTCCGCATACTTGGAAAAATCGTGGTCGTAGTCGTAGAGCAGGCGATCCTGCACGGCTCTGACGGCGGCGTAATCGCCTTCTTCTGCATAGAGGGCAACGGCTTCGGGCATGCCTCCTACGAAGTAGTAACGCTTGAGGGCATCTGTGAACTTTTCCGAGAAGGCATCCATGAGGTCGAAATCACGCTTGGCAATGAGGTCGCTGAGCGCAGAGCCTTCCGTAGCCATGAGAAACTCTTGGAAGGTCAGCGGGTAGAGATTCAGGTGATCGACTTTCCCCACAGGAAAGGAAACTCCTCGGTGAAGTGCGACGCCGAGGAGCGATCCGGCTGCGATGAGGGGAACCTCGGGCCGCTGTTCTTGGAACAGCTTGAGGGCGGTGAGCGCACGCGGGCACTCTTGAACCTCATCGAGAATGATGAGCGTATCGGAATTGCCCGCAGGGGTTCCCGTTTCGGCGGAGATCGCGTCCAAAAGCCTCTTGGGGTCAAGGCTCCCTTCAAAAACCGCCTTCATGCCGACATTGTCGAGAAAGGTGACATGCGCGGTATTCTGAAACTGGGTTGATCCGAATTCGCATGCGAGCCATGTTTTCCCTACTTGGCGCGCTCCCTGCAGTATGAGCGGTTTGCGTCGGGGATCGTTCTTCCATCGAATGAGTTTCTCCAAGGCCGTGCGATACACGATACCACCTCCTCGCTAGTCGATCTTTTTCGCATTATGGAGGGTAGTATAAGTTAAGTCATGGAAAATGGCTAGAAAGCCGAAAATAAGTCATGAAAAATGGCGTATGAGCCATTTTTCATGACTTAAAGGAAAACCTACGCTACGCCGCCGGCTTCTCCGGTACGGTCTGGTCCACGAAGTAGATCTTGTACCACATGAGGAACATGTACACGATCCAGATCTTGCGGGAGCGGTCGGCGCCGGCCTTGTGCTCGTCCAGCAGGCGCACCAGCTCGTCGGTGTTGAAGAACCGCCGCGCCAAGTCGCCGGTGAACCATTCTCTCACCTGCTCGTAGTAGCGGTCCTGTCGCAGCCAGTTCACCATGGGCACGGGGAAGCCCAGCTTCTCCTTCTGCGCCCAGTCCTTCGGGATGGCGCGCTCGGCGGCCTCGCGCAGCGTGATCTTCGTCTGCTCGCCGTCGGCCTTCAGGCGGGTGGGGATGGTGGCCGACACGTCGAACACCTGCTTGTCCAAGAACGGCACGCGGCTTTCCAGCGAGTGGGCCATCGACATCTTGTCGGTTTTCAGCAGGATGTCGCCCACCAGCCAGAAGAACAGGTCGACGTACTGCATGCGCGTGGTGTCGTCCAAGCCCGCCACCTCGGCGTACGCCGGCGCGATGAGCTCCTGCGGCGACGGCACGCGCGCGCCCGCGTCGGCGCGCTTGCCCGCGCGCAGGCGCTCGCGCTCGTCGGGGCTGAACGCCACGCCGTTCGCGTTCGTGTAGTACCAGTCCTCGGGCGTCTCGCTCGCGCGCTCCAGGTAGTTCGCGCCGCGCACGCCCAGGCCGCGCGCCATCTTCGACGCGCCGCGCAGCAGGCCCTTCGGCGCCCAGGACAGCTTCGCGTTGGCGAACGGCGTCTGGTAGATGCGGTAGCCGCCGAAGAACTCGTCGGCGCCCTCGCCGGAGAGCACCGCCTTCACCTTCTTCGCGGCCTCCTGGTCCACGAAGTACAGCGCCACGGCGCTCGGGTCGGCGGAGGGCTCGTCCATGTGCCACTGCACGCGGGGCAGGCTCGCCCAGTACTCCTCCTCGCCGATGTGCTTGGAGTTGTTCTCGATGTGCAGCTCGTCGGCCAGCTCGCGCGCCCAGGATATCTCGTCGCGCTCGCCCTCGTACTCGGCGAAGCCCACGGTGAACGTCTTGATGGAGGGGTTCTCCTTGGCCAGGCACGCGGCCATGTAGCTGGAGTCGATGCCGCTGGACAGGAACGAGCCCACCTCCACGTCGGCCACGTTGTGGTAGCGCACGCTCTCGCGCATGGCGGCGTCGATGGCCTCCACGGTGTCTTCGCGGCTGCGGCTCTCGTCGAAGTCGTAGGCGGGTCGCCAGTAGCGGCGCGTCTCGACGGTGCCGTCGGCGCGCACCGTCATGCAGTGCGCGGGCTCCAGCTTGAAGATGCCCTTGAAGAACGTCTCGGGCAGCGCGCTGAACTGGAAGCACAGGTACTGCTCGAGCGCCTCCTCGTTGAGGGCGCGCTCGTAGGCGGGGTGCTCCAGGATGCACTTGATCTCGGACGCGAAGATGAACTGCGGGCCGGCGGCGCCGTCCTGCAGCGTATAGTAGAACGGCTTGATGCCGAAGAAGTCGCGCGCGCAGAAGAGCTCGCGGGTGCCGCGGTTCCAGATGGCGAACGCGAACATGCCGCGCAGACGGTCGAGCACGCCCTCGCCCCAGGCCAGGTAGCCCGTGAGCAGCACCTCGGTGTCGGAGTTCGTCTCGAACGCCCAGCCTTGCGCCTCCAGCTCGGCGCGCAGGTCGCGGTAGTTGTAGATCTCGCCGTTGAACACGATGGCGTAGTCGCCCTTGGCGGCCAGCGCCTCGGGGCCGGCGCAGGGGGCGCCGTCGGGCATGAGGGCGGGGGAGGTGATGCGAGCCGCGTGCTCGCCGGTGGCGCGCACCATGGGCTGGTTGCCGCCCGCCAGGTCGATGAGCGACAGGCGCCGGTGCCCCAGCGCGATGCCGTCGTCCGTGTACTGCCCCTCGCCGTCGGGCCCGCGATGCGCTATGACGTCGCACATGGCCTTCAGGATGGGCAGGTCAGCCTCGGTCGCTCCCGTGAATCCGCAGATGCCGCACATGGTCAGTAATGCTCCTCGTCGCTTCGGTGCCCTGCTCCCGCCGCCGGCGGGGATATGCGCAGGATAGGTGTTTTCCCCATGATAGAGGAAATGCCGTTGCCGCCCAAGCGTCTCAACCAAGACCGCAGATTATGTTTCTCGGTTCTGGGTCGGGGTTGGTGATGTCGAAGGGAGTCCGCGACGAGGATGTCGTCTGCCAAGAGGTCCGACATGCGAAGCCGATGGCGTATCCCTTACGACCGCTGCGCCTCGGCCTCTTCTGCGTCGTAGACCTTCTTGCCTTGGAGGTATGTGGCCAGGACCCTCGTGTTTTTGATGGCCAGGGGTTCGACGTCGAGGACGTTCTGGTCCACCACGATGAAGTCAGCGGACTTGCCCGCCTCGAGGCTGCCCGTCTCGTCCTCCATCCCCAAGGCCCAGGCTGCGTCGGCGGTGAAGCTGCGGACCATTCGTTGCGCGTCCACGCGCTCTTCCGGCCAAAGCAGGTAGGCGGGGTCGTCCATGTCGGCGATATCGGGCACTCCGTATTCCTCGCCGTTCACCAGGTTGCGAGTAACGCCGGCTTCGATGGCTTCGAAGGGGTTCGGATTGGCGGTGACGGGGTAGTCGGAGGCCGATGCCAGCACGGCACCTTCGTCGGCGAGCGATTTCATGGGATACATCCGCTCGGCGCGCTCGCCCAGCGCGGCCTTCTCCTTCGGCTCCCAATACTGGGGCGTCTTGAGGTGCCAGTACGGGTCGACCACGGCTACCGTGTTCAGCTCGGCGAAGCGGGGAACGTCTTCGGCGGCGACCAGCTGCAGGTGGGTGATGGCATTGCGCGCGCGATCGTCGGGCACGTTCTGCTCGGCGTACTCGATGGCGTCCAGGGCCATGCGCACGCCTCCGTCCCCGATGGCGTGGAGGTGAGCCAAAAGCCCTCTGCGGTTGACCGCGGCGACGGCCTCGTCAAGCGCGTCCTGCCGCCAGCCGGCGTCGCCGTAACGGTCGGGGTTGTCGGTATACGGCTCCAGCAACAGCGCCGACTCGTTGTCCATGACGCCGTCGGTGAAGAACTTGGCGGCGTTGATCTTGAACAGGTCGCCGTTGTGCGCGGCTTTCAGCTCGTCCAGCTTTCTCAGATCGTCGTCGGTCTGCCAACTGGTCACGATGCCGGCGCCGCGCACGCGCATGGTCAACTTGTTCTGGTCGGCCAGCTGCTGGTACTCGGCCATCGGCAGCGGCATGAAACCGTTGCCGGGCGGCGAGAATAGAGACGTGTAGCCCAAGCCGTTCAGGTGGGCCAGGAAGTCGGTCAGCGCTTGGGGGAGGTTCTCCCGGTCGATGGGGTAGCTGGCCGCCAGCGACATGGCGGAGTCGGCCAAGATACCCCATAGCTCGCCGTCGTCGTCCTTCACGATCTGGCCGCCGGGCGTAGACGCGGTGTCTTTCGTGATGCCCAGGAGCTCGAATGCCTTCGTGTTCAGCCACGCGCCGTGGCCGTCGAACGAGTACACCAAGATGGGCTTGTCGGAGCTGATCTCGTCGAGGCGCTCCTTCTTGGGGCCGAGCTCCAGCTCTTTGTCGGGGAAGAGCGCGGCCGCGTAGCCGAAGCCGGTGTAGGTGTCCTTGTCGGGGTGGGCGTCCACGTAGTCCTTGATGGTTTTGAGCATCTCGTCGGAGCTGGTCTGCCCGGTGAGGGTGAAGTCGAAGAAGGCGGGGGACACGGTGTGGATGTGGCCGTCTATCATGCCGGGCATGACCGTCTTGCCTTGCAGGTCTACCACGGAGCCGGCGGTGTCCTTGTAAGCCTGCCCGTCTGCCGCCGATCCGGCGAACACGATGCGCCCGTCCTTCACGGCCAGGGCCTCCACGACGTCATTCTGGTCGTTCACCGTTATTACCGTTCCGTTTTCGAAGTAGAGGTCGGCTTGCATGCTTTCTCCTGCCTGGTCGATGCTCGATCCGCCGTTTCCTGCGGGGGCCGCGCAGCCGTACAGACCGAGGCCGAGCGAGGCCAGGGCGACGGCGCCGCCGGCGAGAAAGGTGCGACGGGAGATGCGCGCGATCCCGAGTTGATCCATGGGTTCCTCCCTTTCGATGGTGGTGGGGCGGGCGGCCCCGACAATGCTTGCGGAAAACCCAGTATCGCCGCCGTGTTGGTCGCTTACGGCCTACGCGACGGCGAAGTCACGGCAAGGTTGTCCAACCGTCTGCGGTACGTAACGAGGGCCGGGCGTCTCTGCGCGTCCCGATGCGCCATGCGGGCCCTTCTGCGAAAACGTGGTCGTATAGCGGGATTTTCCCGCTATAATGATGCATTTGGATCGCGGCGCAGAGGGAGAGCGTTTCGGCGGCGCCCGCATCCGGCCTCCTGCGGACGGGTCCGCGTCGGGGGCTCCTTTGTACGATCGATCGACAACGGAGGTTATCGATGTCTTCTACCGGCACGCCCGCGCGCTCGTCTTGGTCGGGCAAATGGGCGTTCATCCTGGCTGCGGCGGCTTCCGCCGTGGGCTTGGGAAACATGTGGCGCTTCCCCTATCTGGCGGCTAAGTACGGCGGCGGAACGTTTCTGCTCACGTACCTGGTGCTCGTGTTCACGTTCGGCGTGTCGCTGCTGCTGCTCGAAACGGCGCTCGGCCGCACGACGGGGCAGTCGGCCATCGGCGCGTTCAAGCAGTTCGGCAAGAAGTACGCGTTCATCGGCATTCTAGCCTCGGCCGTACCGTTCATCATCACGCCGTACTACTGCATCATCGGCGGCTGGGTGACGAAGTACGCGGCGGCCTACCTGATCAACGGGCCGGAGGCGCTTGCCGATGGCGGCGACTTCTTCACGGGCTTCATCACCAGCAACACTGAGAGCTTTCTGTGGATGCTCCTGTTCATGGCCATCGTGTTCATCGTGGTGTCGCTGGGCGTGAAGGGCGGCATCGAGAAGGCGAACCTCATCATGATGCCCACGCTCATCGTCATGGCCATCGCCATCGCGGTTTACACGCTCACGCAGCCGGGGGCGATCGACGGCGCGCTGTACTATCTGGTGCCCGACTTCAGCAAGTTCTCGCCCGAGCTGGTCATCGGCGCGCTGGGGCAGATGTTCTACAGCCTGTCGCTGGCCATGGGCATTATGATCACCTACGGCTCGTACCTCGACCGCAAGTCCAGCCTCACGCAGAGCGTCACGCGCATCGGCTGCTTCGACGTGGGCGTGTCGTTCCTCGCCGGCCTCATGATCGTGCCGGCCGCGTTCGTGGCCATGGGCTCAGGCGACGCCGTGGCGGGCGCGGCGGGGCCGTCGCTCATGTTCATCACGCTGCCGGGGGTGTTCGCCGGCATGGGGGACGCCGCCGTGGTCGTGGGCTTCGTGTTCTTCCTGCTGGTGTTGTTCGCTGCGCTGACCAGCGCCATCTCGCTCACCGAGACGTGCGTGTCCATCATCCAGGACGGCGCGGGCTGGTCGCGCAAGAAGGCGCTCGGCACCGTCATCGGCGTGGTGGTGGTCGCGGGCATCTTCGTGAACCTGGGCTACAACGGCCTGTCGTTCATCGAGCCCTTGGGCGCCGGCACGACGCTGCTCGACTTCTTCGACTTCTTCTCGAACTCGGTGCTCATGCCCATCGTGGCGCTGCTCACGTGCGTGTTCATCGGCTGGATCGTGAAGCCGGGCCTCATCGTCAAAGAGGTGAAGCTGTCCAGCTCGTTCAAGGCCGAGAAGGTGTGGACGGTCATGATCAAGTACATCGCCCCCGTGCTGGTGGTGGTGATCTTGGTGGCCTACGTGGCCGCGCAATTCGGCTTGTTCAAGATGTAGCGGCATATCGGCCGTATCGAACGTCTCGCGGGGCGCTCTCGGAAACGGGGGCGCCCCGCTCTTTTTCGGGGCGCTAACGGGGCGGGCACGGGCGGGAAAGCGTTGGGCGGCCCGCCCTTCCGCCGAGGTTCCCGCACGCTACCATGCGGATCGACCGCAAACGCTCGGGCCGATCTCGTGCCGGGCGGTTGCGCTGCGGCGGCCCGACGGGGCCGCCCTTTTCGACAAAGCACCCGACGAGGAAAGAGGACGCCATGATGGAAGACACGATCGACGAGCTGAAGGGCCAGCCGAAGGGCGAAGGTTACGGCAAGGGCGAAGGCTACGGCAAGGGCGAGAATTACGGTGAAGGCGGGCATCGCCATCGCGGCCACGGCGCCGACGGGGAAGGCTCCGACGAGGGCTACGGCTCCGGTTCCGGCGAAAAGTACGCCGAGGGCGAAGGCCGCGGCAAGGGCGAGCATTACAGCTCCGGCGAGGACTACGGACGAGGCGAAGGCTACGGTTCCGGAGAGAAGTACGGACAGGGCGAAACGTCCGGGGACGGTCAGTAGCCGGCGATGAGATCCTTACCCGCGTGCAACGTGGCCGACACGGCCGCAGCGGCCCGCGCGCACGGCATGTCGCTCTCCCTGTTGGTGGAGCGAACCATGCAGGCGGCGGGCCGCCGCTCCGTGCAGAGGCTTTACGTCGGATCGAACCTCTGCAGCCAGTACTTTCTCCGTCAGCCCGAACAGGTGTGGCGCGAGGCGTTTTCCCTTTGCCGACGCGAGCGCATACCAGCCACGCTCGTGGTGCCCGTGTTCTCCCAGAAGGACCTCGCCGAGGCGCGGCGTCGCATCGACGAGGTCGTTTCGGCGCATGGCGACGCCGTCGACGAGATCACGGTGAACGACGTGGGCATGGTGGCGTACTGCCTCGACCGGTACGGGCTGCCGCTCAACGCCGGGCGCCTGTTCTCCAAAGAGCCGCGCGACCCGCGCTACGTCGAGCTGTTCGAAGCCAAGCACGCCTTGGGTGTGCCCGCGCTCGTCACCGAGCTGTTCCGTCGGGGCGAGTTGCAGGGCCTGGAGCTCGACCCGACGCATGCGGCGCTCGACCTGTCCGAGCTGCGCGGCTACATGCCGCATCTCGAGGTGGGCGTGCACATGCCGTACTGCTATCTGTCGACGGGTTCGATCTGCGAGCTGACCGGCATAGGTCGCCCCGTGCGCGAGAAGTTCCGCCCGAACGCGCCGTGCACGCTGGAATGCACGCGTTGCGCGATAGGATACCGGCTGCCCTACGGCGCGCGCCTGCTCAAGTTCGGGCGCGCCGTGTACTTCCCGAACCACGATTGCACCGTGTGCGAGGGGGAGGACTTCCGGATGATCGTGTCGCCGTTCGACGTGCTGGTTCCTCGGCGCGACGCCCGCATCGAGCACGGTCCGACGGCCGTGCGCTTCCAAGCAGACGAGCCCGTGCGCGTGGGGCGATGCGCTTCCCTCGCGGCGGAAGGCGGTGCGCGATGAACCCGCTCGTGCCCGTGAACGACCGCGCCTACTTGGAGCGTTACGTCGCTGCCGGAGGCGAGGAGTTCTACGTCGGCTTCCACGACCCCGCCTGGCACGAGCGTTTCGGCGACGAGGCCGACCTCAATCGTATGACGGGCTTCCAGCGCCAAGCCAACCCCTATTGCTTCGAGGACGTGCTCTCCATCGTGGACGAGGTGCGCGAACTGGGCAAGCGCATCTACGTCACGTTCAACGCGAGCGCCTACTCCCAGGAGCGGCTGGACTTCCTGTTCGGCTACTTCGAGCGTTTGCATGCGGCAGGCGCCACGGGCGCCATCGTGTCGGTGCCCGAGGCCGTGGAGCCGGCGGCCGACAGCGGCTTGGAGGTGGTGGCGTCCACCATGTGCGGCGTCTACAACGCCGACATCGCGCGCTTTTACCGCGACCTCGGCTGCGGACGCGTCATCGTGCCGCGCGACGTGGGCCTTTCGGAGATCGAGGCCATGGCCGAGGCCGTGCCCGATGTGGAGCTGGAGGTGTTCCTCATGCGCAACGGGTGCGTTTTCGCGGACGGGTTCTGCCTGGGCCGCCATTTCCAGGGGCGCAACGCGCTGTGCTGGGACGTGCGCCACGCCGACCGCGAGTTCTACACGGTGGGGCGCGGCAGCGGCCTGTCGCGTGCCGCCCGCGAGAACAACGAGGCGTACGGGCGGTTCCACCTCACCGCCTGCGGGTTGTGCGCCGTGTACCGTTTGGAGCGGGCGGGCGTGTCGGCAGCGAAGATCGTGGGGCGCTCGGACGATCCGGCCTGCGTCCTGCGCGACATCGAGGCGGTCGTGCGCAACGTGGAGATTGCGAACGGGTGCGCCGACGAGCAGGAGTTCCTCGCGCGCATGAGCGTGCCGCCCGAGCGCGCCCGCGACTGCGGCGACTCCCTGTCGTGCTACTACCCGGAAGTGCGCTTCCCCCGCACGGCGCGCCGCGAGCCCCTCGTGCGCGCGGGGTAGGGGCCTCGGTTCCGACGGGAACCGGGCACGGGCCTTACCAAGATGCCCAGGTCTGGCAAGATGTCCTCCCGCGCAGGGTCCGATACATTCGAGCGGGCGGTTTCGATCGGCATGGTCGAGGCGATGGATTTCGTTACGTCGAAAGGCGTTCTCGGTGACCCTTCGGGGCTGCCATGTTAAAAAATCGAAGCTGTGATGGCTCGTAAGGGTTTTTGGGGGAGTGCATGAAAATTGCGACCTGGGCAAACGCCCGCGTGTGTTTGGTATTTTCCTGCCACGGGTCCTCTCAAGCCATCATGGCTTCGAAAAAGTAGCAGAAGAAGCCCGAAAAACTATTACGGTGCTGTTTTACGTCGACGGCGTCCGGCGTGCTCGTGCGCGGCCGGGCGTTTTGCTATCATGGGACGATACGTCTGCATCGTTTGAGAAGGAAGTCCCATGTCGCTATCCATCGGTATCGTCGGGCTGCCGAACGTCGGCAAGTCTACGCTGTTCACGGCCCTCACGAACAAGGGCGGCCTCGCGGCCAACTACCCGTTCGCCACCATCGAGCCCAACGTAGGTGTGGTGCCCGTGCCCGACGCGCGTCTCGACCGCCTGGCCGAGATCGACCATCCGGCGCGCATCGTGCCGGCCACCGTCGAGTTCGTGGACATCGCGGGCCTCGTGGCCGGCGCCAGCCAGGGCGAGGGCTTGGGCAACCAGTTCCTCGCGAACATCCGTGAGACGGACGCCATCTGCGAGGTTGTGCGCTTCTTCGGCGATCCGGACGTCGTGCACGTCTCCGGCAAGGTGGACCCGCAGAGCGACGTGGAGACCATCAAGACCGAGCTGATCCTGGCCGACATGGGCACGCTGGAGAAGGCGCTGCCGCGCCTGGAGAAGGAAGCCAAGCGCGACAAGGCCGGCGCGGCGAAGGTCGCCGCCGCCAAGAAGGTGTACGAGGGGCTGAACGAAGGGCACCGCGCCCGCACGCTCGACCTCACCGACGACGAGCGTGCCGCGCTGCACGATTTGCACCTGCTGACCATGAAGCCCATGCTCTACATCGCCAACGTCGACGAGGACCAGCTCACGGCCGATCTGCCCGAGATCGACGGGTGCGCCCCGGTGCCCATCTGCGCGAAGGTGGAGGCCGACTTGGCCGAGCTCGACCCGGCCGAGGCCAAGGAGTACCTGGAGGCCATGGGGCTCGAGGAAAGCGGCCTCGCGCGCCTCGTCCGCGAGGCGTATCATCTGCTGGGACTGCAGTCGTACTTCACAAGCGGCGAGACCGAGACGCGCGCCTGGACCATCCCCATCGGCGCGAAGGCCCCGCAGGCGGCCGGTGTCATCCACTCGGACTTCGAGCGCGGCTTCATCAAGGCCGAGACGGCGTCGTTCGCCGACTACTCCGAGCTGAACGGCGAGAAGGGCTGCCGCGACGCCGGCAAGCTGCGCCAAGAGGGCAAGGAGTACGTGGTGCAAGACGGCGACGTCATGCACTTCAAGTTCAACGTGTGATATTTTGCAGGTAGCTCCGGGAGCCGTAGAAACCTCTTTTAAGCAGGTGCTATGCGGCTCTTATTTTGTTTTCGGGCTATGCCGTTCCACCCCCCCGTTTCAGGCTGTTTAACGTGAAAAAACGCGCCGATTGATTCCGTTACAAGTAAGTCCCAAAGAACGTCCTCACAACAAAGCAGCAATGTTGTCCGAATGTGCGTTTGCTGCTCTTGTGCTATTTAGATAGAGTATGACGAAACATCCGCCGGAATCTAGCGCTCTCCTTAGCGAAGCATACGGCAAAGATGCCGAAAGGCATTTCCGTTCGGGCAGTATACGGAGCGCAGTTGAATATATCGAGAACATGGGAAACGAAACATGGGAAGCCTACAAGATAATGGAGGAAATAAGCTCCTTTGAAAGCAAGTACGGGAAATGGCTAAGTAAATGGTGCTATTCAGATAAAGCTAAGTACGATGATGCAGCCGGTAAATGGGTTTACGACGAGAAAGATATTGAAATAACAATCACGGCTAAATATAGCGACGGTTTGGAACTATGTGTAAAGTTCACGATGGATTCGATGCTGGAGACAAGGTATACGAACTGAAGAAAATTAATAAAGAAGGAAAGCAGTCTTACGAGTTGAGTATTAATGGTGCAGACAGGCTTGTTCTAGCAGATACTCATACTAGAGTTTTGACCTATATCGGAGAAGGGCAAATTGAAGAAACATTTCCCCAGGGGAAGCTATCGAAAAACACTTTTAAAAGTAGATGACGGTTGGCATTACATACCAAGGTTTGACCATTTCAAAGAGGGTTTATCTACCCGGGCAAAGATGCACTGCGTAGCCAGTGCATCTTTGTGCAACCGTCTACTCATAAAGAAATCTTTCTTTGATGACAAACGACCACTAAATTAGGAGTGTTTCTTAGGATAGACGCGCTGACTGCAACTGTGGAAAACAAGCATCTGCACCAATGTAGATGTTATATGTGGATGCTAGCATTGTCCGACTCAAGGAGCACCATAGGTATCGAGTTGCTAAACTTGAAAGTGTATTTAGCAAAAAACTACCTTTTGCGCCAAAGGCGTTTAGATTTACTTGACATGCCGTCACTCCCTTTGTTAATCAGGGGAATGTTGCGATCGTACTGTTCGGCATCAAAACCATAGATGATGAACGGGTATTCTAAGGCTAGCGAGCAGTAAGGTTCAAGTTCTTCGTAAGTCGCTATCCTATCGGTCAAGTAATAGCCAAGTCGAGCGACGGGCATAACAAGAAAAGCCAAATCAATATCACCATTGCGTACACCGAGAAGAAGTTTATTAAGAGATCGGTGTGCAGATGAAATATTTCCTGTTTCGAACTCTAGTCCGACTTTGAATTCATCGGAAGTGTTGGCGAACTTCTTGTATACGTCAATTGGGCCACCCTTTTTGTTGCTAAAGCAAGCTAGCGGGTATTCTCGGTACCATCGAAACTCATTTTCCATTTTTTGATAGAACTTGTCTTTTATGGGAACGACGCCGTTGCAGTTCTTCCTAGAATCGTTGATATGGAATTCCGTTAGCCCATTGGTAACCATCGATAAAATGGAGGTCGTCACCTCCCGATTCGCTTGAGCAGCAAAATCGTCGTTAGCCAATAAGACCTCTGCTTTACCGGTGATGAGGCTTTTGGAAATATGCATTTTACCCCCTTAACAAATCTGCTGCGCTAAGGCTAAGAGCTATTGCGATTTTTTCTATACTGTCGATGGAAATGTTTCTCGAACAACGCTCTACATCGGAGATATATGTCCTATGAAGGCCGCATAAATGGGCGAGATCTTCTTGTGAAAGTCCACGTTCATGGCGAACCTTCTTCAAATTTTCAGAGAGAGTTTGACGTAAAGATGGCATAGGGGCTCCTGCGTTGACCGATATTAACCGCTATGCTATAGTTTCTGTCGCCTAAGAGTCTACAGACTATGAGTGACGCGGAGTGGCTAATGAAATTCTTTTGTGCATACGATCTGCTGATCCAAAGAGGTAAAAATCTTGGTCTCGATGAATCTGGACTAAGAAAGAGTCTGCTTTCAATAGGCATTCGCGCAAAAGATATTGACTATCTAAAGAAGGGGGCACACTATCCTGACGATAGCCCGGTTATGATAAAGATTCGAGAATACTTAGGGCTAAATTTACTCGAATACAATCTTTCCCTAGGAATTGTTCCAACGGCTTATCAGGCATCATACGAAGCCAACATCCGTAATATTGCCGCACTGCTTGTGCCAGATCGGTCTCAGGACGATGGTTCTTACGCAGTGTCCCCAGTGTACGAAACCAAGAGTGGCGCTCTTTACTCTGGTGATTGCCTGAAAATTATGCCCAAGATTCCTGACAATTCATTTGATCTTATTTTTGCTGACCCTCCCTTCAATCTTGGCAAAGAATATGATGCTGGCGTGAACGATGACTTAACGCTTTCTAGCTACGTTGCCTGGACTCATCGCTGGCTGAACGAATGCGTACGACTCCTCAAACCAGGCGGATACCTCTGTGTTTATAATTTGCCAAAATGGTGCACTTATATTGCTGCCCACCTTAATCAATACCTTACGTTTTGGGATTGGATAGCTGTGGATATGAAATATTCATTGCCAATTCCAAAACGGCTTTATCCAGCGCATTACGGACTGGTCGCATATGTAAAAGGCCCGAAGCCTACCGTCTTCAATAACCAGAGGCTGTCTCTTGAAACATGTCGTCACTGCGGCGGGGAAGTGAAAGATTATGGTGGCTACAAAAATAAGATGAACCCCAAGGGAGTTAACGTCTCGGATGTATGGAGCGATATATATCCAGTCCGTCATGCAGGGTCGAAAAACAGAAGATACAACGAGTTGCCAGTTAAGCTTCTCGATAGGGTAATACGAATGACCACAAACGAGGGAGATGCTGTGTTCGACCCATTTGGGGGCAGCGGAACAACGTATGCTGTCTCCGAGCTCCTTGGTAGACAATGGGTGGGCTGCGAATTGGGAGATTGTAATGTTATCGTCTCTAGGCTACAGACTCCTGACAATGATGCTCAAAAACTAGCATCACTAGAGCAGGACAAATGCCTCTTTCCTGAAAGCGTACGAAAGCTTCGAGAAAAGAATGGGTTTTGGCTGCCTGAAGATTTCATAGCTGAGAAATGAAGCCATATTATAACGAGAGCGGGTTATCCGATCGTGTTCTCCGTTCGGCAACTCCAAATCCGTATTTCGCATGTACATTAAAATCTTCTCGGGTTAGATATGTATGCGACATATTGACGGGTTAAAACCCATACGTACATTTTTTCGAAAAACTAGTTTCAGAATGGCCTCGAACGTTAATGCGCGCACCGCATTCAGGTGATGATTTGTTCTAATATTTGCCGATCAAAAGAGGTATCTAAAACCAAGGGTCGACATCCGAACTTCTTGATAGCGTTATAAGAGACGGTATTGAAGACGTTTCTCTCAAGCCATGCTAAAAGCCGCTTTATCTCTATCGCATCGATAGGAACGCTGCATCCCTTAAATGTATTTTATCATCCTTGTTTTTGGTCAAATCACCAGCTTCTTTCTGATCTGAAGTCACCTGCAAATCACACGAAAATGGTTCGCAAATACTTCGATTTCGCGTTATTTCAAGTTGATACCTGTAGCCAAGACAAACGTTGGTTACCTGCAATTTGCACCTTGATTTGCCTGCTTTGTTGTAATCTTGTTTTAAACGAATTTCGAAATGCCAGTCGGTGTATGATTTTGCCGCTGCATCAAGGTGAAGAATATCGGTTTGAAAACCTTAATTCACTTGCGAAAATAATCGATGCTGGTCGCTGCATCAAGAGGGCAAGGAGTACGTGGCGCAAGACGGCGACGTCATGCACTTCAAGTTTAACGTGTAAGGTTTTTTCGCGAGCTGTATATCTCCGATAACCAGGGGATATTACGGCGCTTTCATATTTGGTGGCAGATCGGACATGATCCATACAGCATATTTCAAAAAAGGTCCGCTTCGCAAGGTCGGATTGCATAAGTCTTTCGCCGTCAGCGGCGGGAGCATGGAAGTCGCAAATGACTACCCAATGCTTCCTTCTCCTTGCTAATCGAACCGACGATGCGTTTCAATGTGGTGCCGATTCCTGCATCGATCTGCGGCCACCCATAGTTTTGCTTGCTTTCCCTCGTATTCTGGGATGGTTTTGGCGACAAGGTCGACCAAGAGGATGTTTCGATTGCCTGCTGTTGGTTTTTTCGACTTTGTATCACTCGTACTACCTTACTTGTTCATGGAAAGGTGAGGGGCAATGCATGTACGAGCGTTGTACTTCAATGAACGCGGAGTGGCTGACATTGCGATTCAACCTAATGCGATAGGGTATGGCTTAGTTGCCAAGAAATTCCTTTTTGCGTGCGTACACAATTCCAAGCAGGATGGAGAATGCAATTACCGCCATTTGCAGCCAGAGTCCATGGTCTGCTCCTGGAAGCCAGGTGAGATAAGAAATGCTGCTTGTATTGTAGAAAAACGAGAGAGGATTAACGAATGCGCCAAGAGGCCATCCGATGCCTTGTGCGAGGTCGACGACAAAAGACAGCGACCCATGTGTTGGTGACAGGCCAAGGAGCATAATGACTGTAAAAGAAAGAGTGGGTTCTGATAGCACCCAGTAAAGTAGAGAGAAAACGACGCTTATGGCGATGGATGCAAGCAGGCAGAGAGCGAGAGAAAAGAAAAGCAGCAGCAAAATAGGTGGTGAAGCTACAGTTGTACCGTCTGCAAGAGCGGCGAATACGCTATGGGATTGTTCGAAATCGATCAGGTTATGCGTATTAAAATATGAAACGAGAGCGACTGAGGCGAATGTAACTATCCCTATAATGAAGGCGGTAGCGGTCGCGTCATAAACTCGTTCGAGCCAAAGCTCTCGAAAACTGCGATGCCTCAATATCCAATTCGCGCTTAGCGTTCTCCGATCAAGATTGACAAGCCAAAGTGCTGCAATGCAGGGACATATGCACCAAAGCAGAGGAAGCAATGTCGCATTGCCTGAACCGAGCAGCCAGATGATGCTATCAGCGAAAGTTGGGTCGAAGCCGTAGTGCAGGAGATAGTTCATCTGAATTATCTGGGTAACGATGGTCGCCGCGACGATGGCCGTCAGACATATGGCAAACGATAAAAGACTGCTTTTCATGAAAGAGAAATAACGCTGTGTGCAGTGAGAAAAAAATTGCATCAATCACCGCTCCTTTCGTAGTGCGAGTTGAGGCAGGTTATGATCCTGTTTTTGCAAGTAAATCGCGTCTGTTCAAGATGAAGCCCCCTGCCGCAGTGGCCGTTATGGCGACAATGATGCAAATGGCGAGCGCGGCCTCAACGCTAATTCCGCCAGGCATGACAAGGTCGATTCTCGCAATCATTGAATAGTCGCCTATAAGCAGAGGCGTGCTGAAATAAATAGATAACGCATAAAATGTCATAAGGGCCATGAAGCTCATGAAAGGGCCGATGAGAAGCGATAGAGCAACTTGCGCAAGCGATAGGGCGATCGAAAGAGTGGGAGCTATGAGAAGTGCGGCAATGAACATGCTGGGGCTGATATTGATAACACTGAGCCCGTTGACCAAGGCGGAAGGGGAATCAGAAGCTGACGGGGCGAATGGAGAGCCGAATGCGAAGGCGAAGCAGGCGAAGACGACAAGGCCTAGAAGGTAGAATGCAACGACCGACGAAACAATCCAAGAGCACTTGGAAAGCCACCATGACCAGATGCCGCGCATCCTGACAAAAACCTGGGGAGCATAACCGGCCAAATCATCTACTGGATAATAACCGACGATGACGGCTACGAGGACTTGCATGGTTAGCCACCTGATGGGCAACATGAAGGGATTGTCGGGGCTGGGGGTGTATTTACCCATACCGAATGCCGCATATATCAACACGTCAAAAAGAGAAAAGTTATCTGAATTCCAAGAGGGACCCATACCTGCTTTAGACAGTTGCATCATCTCTTCTGAGGCTGTCAAGTAGAATGAGCACAACGCTATGAAGCACAGTAGCGCAACAACGTATTTTGCGCGATTATTCGCAAACCCCAAAGCGAGATCGTGCTTGACGAGGGGTGCCCATGGCTTATGGGACCTGTTCTTATAAGGCTTCATAGGATGCTGCTCGCCATGCGATGAATGCGGTTGACAGAGCCGCAATAGTTCCGTAAACGGCTACGACCCAATCAAACTGGACGTGGTGGAACTGCGCTGGAATCAAGAGGTTGATGGGAGAGTATCCTGCCAGCCCGCTTCCCGTCAGAACGAAATACGAGATGACGCAGAGTAAAAACGGCGCAATGAGCACGATGAACCGATTCGCCAGCAGATACGAGAACACCAGGCATAGGCAGGCGACGATGCCTGCAACTACGAAGGTGAGCATGCCGAAAATACAAAGATAAGCTATGGGGGCCGTGTAAAACAGATCGGCGAACATGCTGCGCGGCGATACGGGAAACGTACCAGCCAAAGGGTCGGGCATGAGAAGAGGCACGAAGAGCGCCGCCGTCAAGAAGTTGATAACAAGTGGAAGTATGGCAACGATTCCCGCGGAGAGAAAAACGGCGATCGCTTTCGCGGCAAAGTATCGTGTTTTTCCTATGCGGCTGATCACGTTGGCGGCATAGCCCGAAGTGATGTCCATGTAGAGGCTGTCCGCATAGGGCAAACATACGATAAGTGGCAAAATGAAATAGTAGAGTGTGGTGAAAATGGAGTATCCGGTGGCTCCCAGCCAGGTGTTGTAGACGGAGAAAGGGTATGACCCTTTAGTCCCCGTCCTCCATGCCGCCCATGCGTCTCCTACTCCATAGGGGATGACCACTACTAAGAGATGAGCGATGGCAAAGCACAGTCCGAGCGCCAAAGCTATCAGGAATATCTTGTTGATAAATGCTCGCCGGAGTTCAATTTTCAATATCGAACTCATGGGTATCCTCCTTCGAGTAATCATGCGGTTTCGGGACAACCGAGTGCGATGGTATATTTGACAGGGTAGTAGGAAAGGGCGAGTTCAAAGTCGCGACTGTTGATATCGACCCAGTCTGCTGCGCTGTTGAATTGCGTGTCGTATATTGTATAAGCAAGGGTTGTCTGCAGCTCTTCGCCGGGTTGTATTTCGACAATGGTGGGCTGGCTGTTATTGAGAGGGAGATACAGATCGAGGTCCAACCCGTTCATCCATGCTCTTGATTGCACCTTGAAGTCGCGGAAATGCACCTGTTGGACAGTGCCGGACGTATTCTTCGCGCGTATTTTAATGAGGAGTGCGCGTACATCCGATGCGGAATTTGCTTCTACGACCCCGTCAACGTAGCCAGGAATCAGTTTTTGAATTTGGCTGTAGTCAAGCAGGCGAGCGCTTGTGGCGGTAATCGAGATGTCCCCGTATTCCACCTTGCCCTCAGACGAGTTTTCTCCCGCATAGGTAGCAGTATCGCCGAAAGAAAACACAACGGTGCTTTGCTTGGGATAGGCGTCGTTCACCTCGGCTACGCGCATGCCGTACAGCACCGTGCAGGCTGCGATTACGACGACGATGACTATCGCTCGCGCGATCCGCCCCGTCATAGCGCGTCGCCGCCCGGAACTTCGTGTCCCGTGATTCTGCCCTCGGCCATGTAGTAAACTTCGTCAGAGAGATAGTCAAGCTCTTGTGCGTCATGGCAGGCGATGAGCAGAAGCGCACCGCGTTTCTTGTGCTCCATGATAATGCTCTTGACCAGGTCGACGCCGGTAGGATCAAGCGCGTTGATGGGCTCATCAAGTAAAATGAGATCGGGGCTTTCCATAACCGCGCAGGCAATACCGAGTCGCTGCTTCATGCCGAGGGAGTATTTGCGATAGGGACGTTTGTCTGAGGGATCGAGTCCTACTTTTTGCAGTGTCTCGTGTATGACTTCTGCGCCAATGTTTTTCTGGATGTCGGCAAGAACTTGGAGGTTTTTGAATCCAGTGTACTTGCTGACGAACGCGGGGTTTTCTAAAAGGATGCCCACGCTGGGCGGAAACGATTCATCTTTGCCGATGATCTTTCCTTCGATGGCGACGGTGCCCGAGGTAGGTCGGATAAGGCCGGTTATGGCGCGCATGAGCATGGTTTTTCCCGAACCGTTTTTACCGCGCAGGCCATAGACGCGTCCGCGTTCCAATGAGAGCGTGACACCGTCGAGGACAGTGGTACCTTTGATTGTCTTGGTCAAGTTGTCTATCTCGAGATACATGGGAGCCCTTTCGCGTAGCAAAACGAGTGGCGCTACGATTGCGGCTGGGAGGTGACGTCGAATGCTTTGACATTGATGAGCCCCTCTAATCCAGTTCCATAGCCTTGGTCGACAACGAAGATGAGATTGGGATCGTCCAGATCTTCATCGGAGAGAGCGTAGAGTACCGAAACCTCTATCTCCTGTTCGGGGGCGAGATCGAATAAGCTGTACTTCTTGGCGTTCTGTCCGTTCCAATCGTTTCGCCAGAGCGGTTCGGGTGTTCCGACGGGGGTATAGTGGCCTTCGTTGTCGTTAAGAATGGCAAAAGAGGGCGCACCTGAGTCGTAGCTGGTAGGTAGACCAACATGGCTCTTTACCTTGTAGGTGACTAGTGCGTACGAGTAGCCTGTTGGCAGGTCGCCATTCTCATCGAACGAGAACCCCAGGCGTTCCTGCATGGATGCGATCGAACTTACCTCGAGTGCGCCGATGAAGAAATCGTCTCGAGTGATGCTGTTGGGGAGTTGGATGCTACGCTCGATGCGGGGATAGGAAACCTCGCCTTCGTCGCGACTGCCCGCTTCGGACCGCTCGGGGATGGCAAGAGATACGGGAATGCTCTCTCCCTTATGGTACAGGTTTGTTTTCTCGATGGCGGGGGCTGGCGTGTTGATAGGGCTTAGGGCTTTCTGTTGTTGCGCTTTTCCTGATGATGCCGTATCGGCTGCACAAGAAGGCAGGAATCCGCACAGTGCGGTAGTCAAGGCCAATCCGATTCCCAGCCTAGTGAGTTTTCTTGCAAGGCTGATATCCATGTCTGCCTCCGTTGAGTTATTCCGGCAAGGATCTCGCCACCGCTGTCTACCGAACCGTGCTTTACCGTATGGTGGTGATTTTCAGAATCGTAGATCTGGCGCGCTGCGATTATGCAAATGTTCCGTTTGAGGGAGCTATCTAAGCGGTCAAGGCGAGTCGCTTTAAGCAGAGATCAGATGCTGTCAGGGCTCCAATAGCCCCAAGCCCACACATAGGGCGAGCCTTCGATCACCAATGTGGCCCACTCGTAACCGTTTTCCCTGATGTTATTGAGAATGTAGTCTTTTTTGCCCGTCCACCAGAGGGCTTTGGGGCCGGGATAAGCTACTACCGGGCCATTTTCGTATGATTCTGCCGCTATTTGCACGGTGTGAGTTTCGCTCGTGTCGCGGCACTCATCCCATGAAGAAGTCCGGTCGTCTTTGTGCTGTGCTGGTGTATAGGTATAGCCGTGCCCTTCCGATGAGATTTCGTAATACTTGTCTTGCCAGTTGCTTGCAAAGGCGGTCCCAGCAGGGATTGAGACAGCCAAGGCAAAGGTCAGGCAAAGTAAAAGTGAGGCGATTTTCTTCTTTTTCGTTGTCTCCATTTCAAGCCTCTCTCAGTCATGGCGCCAGGTCTACGATCCCAAGGCGCTTGAGCACCTTGGGATAAGTATATGACCGGCTTTGTCGTCAATAAGACAGCAATTTTGCATGTTGCATCAATCGGCAAACGGTTCTCGCAGAATGTATATAGGAAGCATGTAAAGAATTATTCTTCGATCAGCATAAAAAGTGCAGGGGAGTCTGGTTTGTCGCCAGAGGGAGATTCGCTGTGCTTCGTGTTCTGGTACGCTTCGTAGGCGTTCTCGAAACTGCCACAGGGTACAAAGCGATATGCTTTTTCCTGCATGGAGCCATCGTTGAACGTTGCGGTAAGAGTGAGTTTCGTGTTGGACAACTTGATGGCATCGTGCTGGGCGAGAAGGGCGTCTATTTCGTTGGATAGGCTTTCGGGGCGCGCTGGGTCGTGGTCGCGTTTGTACAGGTCGTCGAATTCCGCCTTCGCTTCGGGGCCGAGTAGGTAGGAGAGCACGAGCTCTCTGTTAAGTTTGCTAGAGTTTTGGGTATTGTATTTGATGCTGAATTCAGTACCGTCTGTAACTTCATTCGGTTGGTTGTCTTCGGGGATGGTCCAGCTTCCGAAGGACGCGTCTGGCCCGTCAATGCGATATGCGATGGAGTCGATATTGTTACCGATGCAGGTGAGATTGAAGTTGTAACAGCGCTGTGCAACGACTATCGATGTATCGGTGGTATGGTTTTCAATGTCGTGGTAGTATCCTGCGCTGGTGCGTAGGGGGTAAAAATCCTCAACGGAGAGGGCAATGGCTCGGCCTGGGGTACTTGATCCCCCTTCGTCGGCATAGGCGGCCAGCGCAAACGTATTGCCCGCAATTGCTGATTGGATGCGGGTGAACGATCCCGTTCCCGCAAGAAGCCCTACCCCCACCAGAACAGCAAGGCATGTGGCCACCGCTGCCTTCCACGCAGGAAGGACGGTCACCGTTTTGCCGAACCCTCGATCGAACGGACGCTTGCGTGTCTGCGCACCGGCGCTGCGCACCGGTGCTGCGGTCTGTCTCTCTGCGGCTTCTTCCAGCAGGCCTAATGATGCTTTCGTCCTGCGCTTCAGCTCGTCGCTTGCTACTACGTTTCGCTGGAGATACGCGTATGCGCGTCTAAACTCGTTCTCATTCATTGCCGACTCCTTTCAAGCTGATTTTGAGAGCCTTTCTTGCTCTATGCAAATGCGATCTCACGGTTGATGGCTTCTCGCCGGTGATCTTCGCGATCTCTTCGGTGGCATAGCCTTCGAAATAAAAGAGGTGAATCACTGTTTGCATGGCTGGAGGGAGGGCGTCGATAGCGCTGTGTAGATCGAGTTCTTGTGCCGTTGCTTCTTCTTTTTCTGCGACCATTCTTGCCTCTTCGATTGGCAAAGACGACTTCTTTTTGCGCAAAATGTCGTAACAGCAATTCATTGTCGTTCTCAGCAGCCATGCCTTGAGATGGTCCTCGTCGTTCATTCTCTCCTTGTTCTGGTGAAGCCGCATGAACACGCTTTGGAAAACGTCTTCGGCATCCGCCATGTTACCCATGCGCCGCAAGGCCAGTTTCATGACGGTATCTCCCCATATATCCACGGCTTCGCGAACATCAATTTTGTTACCTTTTCCTTTTCCAAACAGTCTCAACTATCACCCTCTCTGCCCTTATGCTCCTGTTGCATATTGCAGGGGCGTAAAGCCTGTGTTTTACGACAAAGCGCTTTGCCTTTCAACATCAAGCCGGTTGCGGACGCTCTGTAGTTACCCATATGATTTTATCGGCAGAAGATCTCTTGAATAATTAAAGTGGCGCTGACAAAATACACCACCATTGCTTCCCTTTCTGGTCAAGCTTGTGTTGTCAGTCTGCACGATTTGTGCGTACGTTCGAACATTTCTTCCGACGTGTTTCAGTATACGCAAGCACTAAAAGTAAACTCATCCAGCATCATTTTTAAAAATTCGTGGCCTTAAGCGGCCCCTCGCCAATCATCAACCGGGTTTACGGGACGTATCAATAAACAGTCCTTTCACGGTTTTGGTAAACGATCCTGCGTCGTTCGTGTGCAGCTTTCCTTCTTGCTCAGACATTCTTTTAAAACGTTTGAGGTGTCGAAAATGTTGCAGTTCAGCCAAAAAAACAATTAAGCGTTAGATTTTGAGATCTATGCAAAGAAAATAAATTATTCTCTTGAACAATAGCGAGATCTTAAATTGAAAATGCAAGTCCTTCACGTGCTTATGCGCTATAAACAACGTTATGGGCGCTTGTCGCTCAGAAATAGTCGGTTGAATAGTGGAGCGGCCAGCATGAAAAACTATCAGAGAAAAATAACTATTATTCCAGGCATCAACCTCTGGGAGCAGAATACGAAACCGCTCAAGCGCTCGCAAAGGCCGGGCTAACCGTGGAATTCATTCGTCGCAGTGAGGAAAGCAGAAGGACCTCTGCCGATGCGGTCATTAACGGGCTTGTGTGGGAAATGAAAGCGCCGAAAGCGGACAATGCTCGAGCCATTGACCGCAATCTGCGCAGGGCGCTCCACCAATCAACTAATATAATCTTCGATTCCCGCAGAATGAAAAAACTGCCGGATGCGGTCGTTGAACGCGAGCTGAGGAAACATGCTCAGGAGATGCGGAGCATCAAGCATCTGTGGTTTATCAATCGTCGCCAGGAAATCATTGACATCAAATAAAATCACGGTAGTATATATTGTAGTAAAGCGCCCGAAAGGTATGTATTTTACCTCCTCCGGCGCTTTCTTTTGTTTACATCTGGTTTCCCCTGTTGGAAGGATGCGGCAGGAAAGGGTTCGCGCATGGACGGTTTCATCGAGGCGTTGGCGAGCGACGGCAGGAGTCCGGAGTTGCCTGAGGAATACGATTATTTCGGGAAGCTCGTCGGCAGTTGGAAGCTCGACTACGTCGATCGCAACCTGTCCTGCTCGGTTGAAGGGGAGTGGCATTTCGCGCGGGTCCTCGAAGGCATGGCCATCCAGGACGTCATCATCCTGCCCTCGCGCGCCGCGCGGACCGAAACGCCGCATCCCCTGACCGAGTACGGCACATCTCTGCGCATCTTCAACCCCGAAACGCGGGCATGGGACGTCGTCTACGGCTACACGGGCAAAATATTCCGGCTCGAGGCGAGGAGGCAAGGCGACATGATCGTCCTCACCAACCTTGAGGATGCCAACAGGAAATGGGTGTTCGCCTCCATCGAAGACGACCGCTTCCATTGGCAGAACGTCACCGTGCAAGACGATGGCGAGTGGCACGTGAACGCCGACATCTACGCCGAGCGCGCGTAACCGAAGGTCAGGCGCGCTCGGCAGAGGCGAGCTCCGTAGGGGCGCTCTCCAGAGCGCCCGTTCCGGCGAAGCTGGAAAACCAACCGCGGGTCGCGTTTTCGCGCTTTGCGCGAACGGGCGCTCTGGAGAGCGCCCCTACGGATCGCGATGATCGGAATGCCCCAAAAGAGGTCAGGCGCCTTTTGGGGCATTCTCCTTTGCGCGGTCTACAGGTGCAGCAGCAGCCAGCCGATGAGGTCCTCTTCGACCTCGAACTTGAGGTCGTCGTAGTTGTGGATCTCGTGGCGGTAGCCGGGGTAGAGCTTCGTCGTCACCTCGTGGCCTGTGTCGGCGAGCCAGTTGGCGCATGTGTACACGCCCTCGCCGTAGTTGCCCACGGGGTCTTGGTCGCCCGCGATGCACAGGACGGGCAGGTCGGCGGGCACCTTCTCAGCCCACTCAACACCTTCGATGCAGAGCATCATGTCGATGAAGTCGCGCAAGCTGATGTTGTGGGTGGGGTGCGTGAAGGCGTCGAACGGGTCTTCGGCGTGGTCCCTCTGCACGGCGGGGTCGTGGCAGATCCACTCGTTGCCCAGCTGGGCGCCCTCCGCGCAGCGGGCGAACATCCAGCCCATCAGCTCGCCCACGAAGGCCGGGTCGCTCTCGTGCGCCTTGCCGGCGGCGATGGTCTCGTCCAGCTTCGCGCGCACCTCGTGCGTGTTCTTGAAGATGCCGGTGGTGCCGCAGTAAACGGCGCCGGTCAGCTCGTCGCCGTGCTTCGCACTGAAGTCGCGCGCGATCATCGAGCCCATGGAATGCCCGAACATGAAGTAGGGCAGATCGGGATACTTCTCGCACACGAGGTCCTTGAACCGCTTCTCGTCCTCCATCATGGTGCGCGGCCCCGCGTCGCCCCAGTCGCCCCAGGTGCCGTTCGCGATGGCGGTGGCGCCGTGGCCCACGTGGTCGTCGGCAGCCACGATGAAGCCTGCGTCCATGAGCGCCACGATCATGTGGAAGTAGCGGCGGGAATGCTCTCCGAAACCGTGGACCAGCTGCACGATGCCCTCGGGCTCGCAGGCGGGGACGTAGATCCACCCCGTAACCTGGTCTCGGTCGTTCGACGATGGAAAGCGGATTTCATGCAGCATGGCTAACCCCTTCTCTCTCGAAGCGCTCGCGATCTGGCGCCTGCGGGTCGGCCCCTGTGCGGCCGCCGAGGCGCTTGCGCCCATTATGGCAGACGGGCGCCTTCCGCGCTCGGTGTTTTTCGCGCGTACGGCGCGCGAGGAAGTGGTGTTTTTGCGATAATGTGCGGATGCGATAAGGCGAGAAGCGAAGGGGGAGGCAATGGACGCGACGGTGGGAAGGCTCGGCTTCGGATTCATGCGTTTGCCGGAGATCGAGGGGGCGAACGGCGAGAAGACCATCGACCTCGACACGCTCTGCGGCATGGTGGACACGTTCATGGACGCGGGCTTCACCTACTTCGATACGGCGCGCGGCTACCACGGTGGCAAGTCCGAGGCCGCGCTCAAGGCGACGGTGGTGGACCGCTATCCGCGCGCGTCGTTCCAGGTGGCCACGAAGCTGCCGGCATGGCTCGCGAAGGACGCCGACGACGCGCGCTCCATGTTCGACACGTCGCTTGAGCGGACGGGCGCGGGCTACTTCGATTTCTTCTTGCTGCACAACCTGGGCGAGGAGCGCACGAAGCTGTTCGACGACTTCGGGTTGTGGGACTTCCTGGCCGAGAAGAAGGCCGAGGGGCTCATCCGCAACCTGGGCTTCTCCATCCACGACAAGGCGGCGGTGCTCGAAGAGGTGCTCGACGCGCATCCCGAGGTGGACTTCGTGCAGCTGCAGATCAACTACGCCGACTGGGAGAGCGAGACGGTGGAGTCGCGCAAGTGCTACGAGGCGGCGCGCGCCCGCAACCTACCCGTGGTGGTGATGGAGCCCGTGAAGGGCGGCTCGCTGGTGAAGCTGCCCGACGCTGCCGCCGACGTGCTGCGCAACGCGGATGCCGACGCGCCGCTGGCCTCGTGGGCGCTGCGCTTCGCCGCCTCGCTGCCGGGCGTGCTCACGGTGCTCTCGGGCATGTCCACGCCCGAGCAGGTGGAGGAGAACGTGCGCACCATGCGCGCCTTCCGCCCGCTCGCCAACGAGGAGCGAGCGGCGCTCGAGCACGTGCGCGCCATCCTCGACGGCATCCCCACGGTGCCGTGCACCGATTGCCGCTACTGCGTGAAGGAATGTCCCGAGGGCGTGCGCATCCCCGCGGCGCTCGCGTCGCTCAACATCCTCGCGCTCTACGGCGACGAGCACCGCGCGCAGGAGAACTACGATTGGAACGCCTCGGACGGGCCCGCTTCCAGCTGCATCGCCTGCGGCACGTGCGAGAGCGTGTGCCCCCAGCACATCGGCATCGTAGGCGAGCTGGCGCGCGCGGCGGAGCTGTTCGAGAAATAACCGCACATCCGCTTGACTTGGAGCGTGCTCCAAGGTTTACGATGACCGGCGGTCTTCGGTCGAAAACGGGAAGGATGCACTGTCATGGGCAAAATCGAGAACGGTCAGGACGTGGACGTCGAAGCGCTCGACGCCTTCTTCGCGCGCACGCCGCGGCTGGCCGTGGCGTTCTCTGGCGGCACCGATTCGTCGTATTTGGTGGCCGCGGCGAAGCGGGCCGGCGTCGAAGTGAGGGCCTATCTCGTGCGCTCGGCGTTCCAGCCTCCTTGCGAGACGGCCGACGCCGAGCGCCTGGCTGCAGAGCAGGGCGCAGAGCTGACCGTCGTCGACGTCGACGTGTTGGAACGAGACGAGATCTGCGAGAACACGCCTGATCGCTGTTACTTCTGCAAGCGCTTCATCTTCTCCACCATTCGAGAGCGCATGGAGGCCGACGGCTTCGACGTGCTGGCCGACGGCACGAACGCGACGGACGATCCCGAGAGCCGACCGGGTTTTCGCGCCCTGGCCGAGCTGGGCGTGGTGTCGCCGCTGCGGCGCGCGGGCATGAGCAAAGACGACGTGCGCGCGGCCTCGCGCGAGCTCGGCCTGTTCACGGCCGCCAAGCCCAGCTTCTCGTGCTTCGCCGTGTACGTGGAGCCGGGCGAGCGCATAACGACGGAGTCGCTGCGCGCGGCGGCCAGGGCCCCGGAGGTGGCGGCGAAGTTCATCGCGCGCAACGCCGCCGTGGGAAACGGCCTGGGCGAGGCGTGCCCCGCCGACAGGAACGTGCCGCATTTGGCGGACGAGGAGCCCGCGGCGGAGCAGCCCGCCCCAGATGCGAATGCCGCTGACGAGACGGAAGGGGCCCGGTAGTGGAAGAACGCGAGATGCGCGCGCTTTTGGCGGCGGTGGCCGACGGCTCGATAGATACTGACGAGGCGGCCCTACGCTTCAAAACGGCGCCGTTCACGGACTTGGGCTACGCGAAGGTGGACCATCAGCGCGGGATGCGGCAAGGCGTGGCCGAGGTGGTGTACGGCGCCGGCAAGACGCCGGCGCAGATGGCCGGCATCGTGGCCTCGATGCGCGCGGCCGGACAGGAGCGCGTGCTGATCACGCGGCTGTCGCTCGAGGCGGCCGACGAGCTGCGGGCGCTTCTTCGGGAATCCGACCCGCAGGCGGCCGAGGCCTTCGCCTACCACGAGTTGCCGCGCCTCGGCATCGTGGGCGGCCTGCCCGCGCCCGACGGCAACGGGCGTGTTGTCATCGCGGCGGCCGGCACGAGCGACCTGTCCGTGGCCGAGGAGGCCGCCTTCACGGCCGAGGTGCTGGGAAACGACGTCGTGCGCCTCTACGACGTGGGCGTGGCGGGCATCCATCGGTTGCTGGCGCATGCCGACGACATCGCATCGGCGCAGGTGGTGGTAGCCGTTGCCGGCATGGAGGGCGCGCTGGCGTCCGTCGTGGGCGGCATGGCGTCGTGCCCGGTCATCGCCGTGCCCACGAGCGTGGGCTACGGCGCGTCGTTCGGCGGCGTGGCGGCGCTCCTGGCCATGCTGAACTCGTGCGCGTCGGGCGTGTCGGTGGTGAACATCAACAACGGCTTCGGCGCCGGCTACCAAGCGTCGACCATCAATCACCTACCTGGCCCGCAGGTTCGCCCGTAGGGGCGGGCTGCCGTTCGCCCGGTGCGGAACCGACTGCTTCGTCTTCGCAGAAAGGAACCCTCATGACCACGCTCCATCTCGACCTTACCCGCGACGCCACGCGTCGCTCCATCCTTGCCGACCTGCGCGGGCGCTTGGACGACGACGCGCGCGACGCGCTCGACGCCGCCGTGGAGGCGGCCGGTGTGCCCGATCGGCACCATCACGACCTGCCCGACGTGCTGGCCACCATCGACGGTCTGTCGGCCAGCGAGCGCGTGAAGGACGACATGCGCGCCGTCTACCGCATCCTAGCCCAGGCCGAGGCATCCGTGCACGGCTGCGCGGTGGACGAGACGCATTTCCACGAGGTGGGCAATGGCGAGGCCGTGCGCAACGTGGCCGCCGTGTGCCTGTGCGTGGAGGCGCTCGACCCCGACCGCATCACGGCCACTCCTGTGCAGACGGGCAGCGGCACGGTGGTGTGCGCCCACGGTGAGCTTCCCATTCCCGCGCCGGCCACGGCCGCCATCCTCGACACGGGCATCCCCGTGTGCGCCGAACGCCTGGACGGCGAGCGCTGCACCCCCACGAGCGCGGCCCTCATCAAGCATTTCGTGGACGACTTCGATGCCTGAGGACGCGGGGGCGACTCGTGACGCGGCCCGGCGCATGTCGACGGCGTGCGGAAGGCCGATTCTCGAAACCGAGCGCCTGGTTCTGCGGGAGTTGGTCGAAGGCGATTTCGAAGCGCTTTGCCGCACACTGCAGGACGGAGAGGCCATGTACGCCTACGAGGGCCCCTTCGACGATGCCGAAGTTCGAGAGTGGCTCGACCGCCAGCTCGCCCGCTACCGAGACGACGGCTTCGGGCTCTGGGCGGCCGTGCTGAAGGAATCGGGCCGCTTCGTCGGACAGTGCGGTCTGACCGTGCAGGACTGCGACGGCGTGCCGGTGGTGGAGGTGGGCTACCTGTTCGAGCGCGCGTACTGGCACCGCGGCCTGGCCACCGAGGCCGCCGTCGCCTGCCGCGACTGCGCGTTCGACGTGCTGGGCGAACGCGAGGTGTTCTCCATCATCCGGGACACGAACGAAGCGTCGCAGACGGTTGCCCGCCGAAACGGCATGACGCCGCGTGGCTCCTTCGTCAAGCATTATCGCGGCGTGCGCATGCCCCACATTGTGTACTCGATCACGCGCGAGGAACGCGACCGGCTCAGCATGCGCGCTTGAGCGCTTTCGGCGGAGGGTGAACCGTCGTATACTGGCGCTGTTGCAGAAACGACGGCGGCGCGACGGACGCGCTGCGGAAAGCGGGAGATCATGGCCTACGTTTTCACTCACGCAACCGTTCTCGACGGCACGGAGAACATGGAGCCCCAGCCCAACATGACGGTGGTGGTGGACGACGCGGGCCGCATCGACAAGGTTGGCCCGGCGGCTTCCACCACGGGCCCGCTCGGTGCGCGCGAGGTCGATCTGGACGGCGCGTACCTCATGCCCGGCCTGATCAACGCGCACGTGCATCTGTGCGGTTCGGGCAAGCCCCTGAGCGCGGGCGGTGCCGGCGATCTCATCGACAAGGTGGTGGGCAATCCCGTGGGCATGTGGGTGCTACGCCGCATGATCCGAGGCCACGCGCAGGCCCAGCTGGCCAGCGGCGTGACCACGGTGCGTTCGGTGGGCGACCCGGGGTTCGCCGACGTGGACGTGCGCGACGCCGTGAACGCGGGGAAGCGCCCGGGGCCGCGCCTGCTCGTGTCGGGCGTGGGCGTCACGGTGCCGGGCGGCCACGGCGCGGGGCTGTTCGCCCATATCGCGAAGTCGCCCGAGGAGGCGCGCGAGATCGTGCACACGTGCTTCGGCCGCAAGTGCGACTTGGTGAAGCTGTTCATCACGGGCGGGGTGTTCGACGCCGAGGTGGAGGGCGAGCCGGGCGTGCTGCGCATGTCGCCCGAGGTGGCGCGCGCCGCCGTGGAGGAGGCCCACAAGCTGGGCATGGTCACGGCCGCGCACATCGAGAGCGCCGAGGGCGTGCGCGTGGGCTTGGAGGCCGGCGTGGACACCATCGAGCACGGTGCGGAGCTGGACGACGAACTCATCGCGCTGTTCAAGAAGAACGGCGCCGGGCGCTCCTCGTCGCTCACCTGCACCGTGTCGCCCGCGCTGCCGTTCGTGGAGCTTGACCCCGAGAAGACGAAGTCCACCGAGGTGCAGAAGGCGAACGGCCGCATCGTGTACGAGGGCATCGTGCGCGCCGCCCAGCAGGCGCTGGCCGCCGGCATCCCGGTGGGGCTGGGCACCGACTCGTCGTGCCCCTACATCACGCACTACGACATGTGGCGCGAGGTGGTGTACTTCGAGCGCTTGGTGGGCGCTTCGCGCACGCTCGCCCTGCATACGGCCACGCTCGGCAACGCGCGCATCCTGGGGCTGGGCGACGAGACGGGTTCCATCGAGCCGGGGAAAGCTGCCGACCTCATCGTGTGCGACCAGAACCCGCTCGACAACCTGGAGGCCCTGCGGAGCGTGCGCATGGTCATGGCGCGCGGGCGCCTGGACGAGCAGCCTCGCGTGAAACGCCAGCCCGACTTGGACGCCGAGCTGGACGGCTTCCTGCCGAAGGCCGTCTAACGACCGCCGTTTCGTTCGATCTTGGCAGAAGCTCCTTCCGCCAAGATCTTGCACAGGTGGATGCTCGATTTGCTCTGCATGAAAAACTGACTGCACACTACCAAGTATAACGAGGTGAATGAGAGCCAACTGCGTTATTTCAGGAGCGACTGCGTGCGTATGGAGCCGCTGCCGGTTCCATGTCGCGGCGGACGAGGGTTTGCAGCAGGCTCGCGAACTCGGCGCGATCCTCGTCGCGGGCGTCGTCCACCAGCTCGAGCGCCGCTTGCAGCGTTGCCGTGCCCGCATGGGGCGACTGGCGCAGCACCATGCCGCACTCGATGACGGCCGCCGCGAAGCGCCAGTCGGCACTCGGCGCGGCGACGAGGGACGAGGCGTCCACGGCGAGCGCCTGCTCCCGCGCCACGCTCTGACCGACGGGGCGGTAGCGCATGGAGCAGGTGAGCCATTCTTCTCCGACCGCATGCGCGGCGAAGCCTCTCTGCGCGCCTCCGTCGGCGCCATCCTTGGCACTCGCGTCCGTCGCGCCTTCGCCCGTCGCCGAATCCCCCTGTTCCCCGTCCGCGTTTCCGGCACCGTACTTCAACTGCGGTTCGGCCACGTCGAACGGGGAGTCGGCCGGCACCACCTCGTAGGCCACCGTGAACGCGCAGCCCGCGCCCACCTCGCCCGCGTCGGCCGCGTCGTCGCGGAAGGTCTCGTCCGCCAGCGTGCGGTTCTCGTAGCCGATGAGCCGGTAGCCCTTGACCTGCGCGGGGTTGAACTCCACTTGCAGCTTCACGTCGTCGGCCAGCGGCGTGAAGTTCGCCAGCAGGTTCCGGTCGAGCACGCGCCGGGCCTCGGCCTCGCAGTCGATGTAGTGGTAGGAGCCGTCGCCGTGGTCGGCGAGCGTCTCCATCTTGGAGTCCTGGTAGTTTCCCGTGCCGAACCCGAGCACCGACAGGTACACGCCGCGCCCGCGCCGCTCGTCCACGAAGTCGTGCAGGTCGCTTTCCGAGGACATTCCCACGTTCAAGTCGCCGTCGGACGCCATGACGATGCGGTTCGCGCCGCCTTCGACGAACTGGCGCTCCGCCACGTCGTAGGCTGTGCGCAGGCCCGCCTCGCCGTTCGTGGATCCCTCGGCACGCAGGCTTTCGATGGCGCGCAGGATGCGCCGCTTGTCGGCGCCGCTCGCGCCTTCCAGCACCACGCGCTCCTCGCCGCTGTACGTGACGACGGACACGCGGTCGCGCTCGTCCAGGTTCTCCACGAGCGTGGCGAAGGCGCTCTGCAGAAGCGGCAGCTTGTCGGTATCGGCCATGGATCCGGACACGTCGATGAGGAACACGAGGTTCGAGCCCGCTTTCGGCGCGCGCTCGGCGGGGGTCGTGGCAAACCCCATGACCAGCAGCTTCGTGTCGGGGTTCCACGGGCAGTCCGCCATCTCGGCCGTCACGCCGAACAGCTCGTCGCCTTCGGGCGGCGCGTGGTCGTAATCGAAGTAGTTGAGCATCTCCTCGATGCGCACGGCACCGGAGGGGACGTCGTCGGGGCGCGCTCCCTCGCGCACCATGCGGCGCAGGTTGGCGTAGGAGGCCGTGTCCACGTCGGCGGAGAACGTGGAGAGCGGACGCGCGGCCGTGGAAACGAACCCGGTCTCGTCGACGGCCGCGTAACCTTCGCCGGAGTAGGGGTCGGCGTAAGGGAGAGGGCCGTAGGGCGGGTAGGAGGCCGACGCGTCGACCGAGGAGGCGCCTGCCATCGCGTCGCCAACGGCCATGATCTGGCTTTCCGCGTTGGACGAGCTGAGGTTGGAAGAGCTCGCGCCGTGCTGGATCGCCGCGAAACCCAGCGCGACGACGATAGCGAACACGACGACGGCCGCGACGGCGAACGCGGCGCGCGGCCGCTTCCGGTGCTCTGCGGGGGAGCGGTACTCGTTCAACGGTAGGGACATGGAGGGCCTCCTTCTCGATCGCTTCCTCTTCGAACACGATCGAGCGGCCCGTTTTGTCGGGGGAATGTTCGAAGCTGCGCGAGTCGATGCTTTGCGGCGGCGCGAAGACCGTGCCCGCTTGCGGAGATCCTTCGATCGCCGTCTTCGGCTTGGCGCTCCGCAGCATCCCCAGCGCTCGCTCGCTTTGCGCATGTGGTCGGCGGGTTTCCGAGCCGTCGAGTGCTCAGGATGCGAACGCGACGGGTGCCGGAAGACGCTTAGCGGCTAGCTCCGCGCTTCTTCTCCGCATGCGCCCAGGCGGCGTAGACGGCCACGCCCACGGCAAGGATGGGAAGCCCCGCCAGGAACATGGCGGTGAACCCGAACGCCCCCGACACCACGCCGCCGATGATGGGCCCCAGCGCGTAGCCCACGTCGGTGCCCAGCAGGTACGTGGACATGGCCACGCCGCTGCGCTCGGGTGGCTCCAGCTGGCCGCAGCGCGCTTGGATCGACGGCGTGACCGTTCCGCTGCCGAGCGCCTTGCACGCCGCGGCGGCCAGGAACAGCCACAGCTGCTGCGAGAAGGCGATGAGCACGACGGCCGCTGCCTCGAACACGGCCGAGGGATAGAACACGGCCGAGAGCCCGCGCCGGTCGGCCCGGCGTCCGGCGAACGGACGCGAGACGAGCAGCGTGAGCGAGTTGACCACGAAGAACGCCGAGATGCCCACCACGCCGCGCTCGTCGCCCACGAGCACGATATAAGTGGCGATGATCGACCAGATGGTGAGGTAGCAGCACGCGGCCAAGGCGAGCGGCAGCGACTTGACGCTGACGAAAGCTGCTATCCCGCGCGGCTTGGCCTCGGCCGGGGTGCGCCAGGGCGTTTCGGAGGCGGGGGAGCGTGCGGGGTCGGACGGCGCGCCGTTGTCGGGACGGGCCGCAGCCGCGTTGCCCCGCACCCGCACGAACAGCCCGAGCGCGAACGAGGCCGCCGCCACGCCGGCGCCGGCCAGGAACATGGCGGCGAAGCCGAAGCGGTCGCTCACCAGCACGCCGAACGCCGGGCCGAGCGCGTTCGCGAACACGTAGGACGTGCCGAACCAGCCCATGCCCTCGCTGCGCCGCTCCTGGGGGATGGCGTCGAGGGCGAGCGCCGAGATGGCCGTACCGAACAAGGCGTAGAAGAACCCGTGGACGGCGCGCAGCGCCACGAGCGCCGCGAGGGTCGTGGCGAACGCGTAGCCCACCTGCGTGGCGCAGGCCACCGCGATGGACACCATGACGATGCGCTTGCGGCCCAGACGGTCGGACAAAAACCCGCTCGCCGGGCGCGCGACCAGAGCGACGAAGGCGAACACGCTGGCCACGACGCCCGCCCACGCGAGCGTGGCGCCCTGGGCGAGCGCGTACTTCGCGATGACGGGCGTGATCATGTTGTACGTGAACAGGTCGAAGGTTTGGATGCCGGTGAGCAGCACGAACTCGCGCGTCCACAGGCGCCGTTCCGCCCCGCTCGTATTCGCGCCGCCGTCGCGCAAGGAGCCTACCCCGCTTCGTCCGCCCAGTAGTACCGATCGTCGCCATCATAGCGCACCGCAAAGGGATGCGCCACGTCTTCCGAGGCGAACACCGTGCAGGATGTCGCGTCGCCGATCGCGCCGCCGAAAGCGGGCGCGCGTTCGAGCTCGGCCCCCACCAGGGAGGGATCGGCCGCCAGCGGACGGCCGGCGTCATCGAGGACGATGCGCAGGGTCTGCCCGGAAGCGAGCCGGACAAGCGGGTAGCGTGCGTCCGCGTCCGCGCTTCCGCCGGAAGAGGAGGATGCGTTGGCGGAACCGACGTTCTGGTCCGTTTGAGGCGTCTCGTCGCTGGTCGGAGCGTCTTTCGACGGCTCTGCGGACGAGCCGGCGGAGGCGCTGTCGCCGACAGATTGCACGGCGCCTTCGAGAGGGCTCGACGCGTTGCGGCCGCTGAGGCTGCTCGCGTAAAGCCCAAACGCGCCCACGCCGACCACCAGCACGAGGCAAGCCGCTGCGGCGACCGCTTGCAGGACGAAACGCGACGTCCTCGCTGTTTTGCGTTGTTGCGTGGGGCAGGCGGTGACGATGGGTTTCAACGGGAGGCCGCCCGTTTCGCGGGCCGTCGGGAGCGCGTGCTCGCCGCGCGCTGCGAGCACGGCGGCAAGCATGCGGGCTTCGGCCTCCTCGCTTGGACCCATGCGGTCGAACGCGGAGGCGACGGCGTCGTCGAGCGCCGCGTCGTGCGGGCGGGCGGCGGCGCGAGCGGAGGGCGTCTCGGCGCGCCGCGTCGCATCATGCAAGTCGCTCTCGATGCGGGCCGCCGCTTCGGCTCGCTTTGTGCCTGCGCCCTTGCGTCGGCTTCGGCCGAGCGGGCCTTCGCCTTCGGGTCGATGGATACGCTCATCGTCCACGTTCCTCACCTCCCAACATGTCTCTCAGCAGCGTGCGGGCCTCGCTCAGGTGGCTGCGCACCGTGGAGGCGGGCGTGCCGGTGAGCGCGGCGATGTCGGCGGTGCGATACCCCTCGTAATAGTAGAGGTACACGCAGGTCTTGTATTTCGGCGGCAGGGCGAGCACCGCCTCGAGCGTCTCGTCGCCTTCGGGGCGCGCCCCCTCGTCGGGGAGGTCGTCCGGCAGCTCCGCCGTGCGTCGGCGAGAGGCGCTCTTCAGCACGTCGCGGCAATGGTTCTGCGCGCATACGATGAGCCATGCCTTCTCGTGCTCTTCGTCGTTGAATTTCCGCGGTCGATCGAGCAGCTTCATGAACACGCTTTGCGTCGCATCCTCCGCGTCGGCCGCGCTTCCAAGGTGCGCGAAGCACAGGCGGTACACCGTCTTCACGTGGCGGTGGAACACCGCGGCTATGTCGTCGTTCTTCGGCAGGTTTTCGCCCTTTCTGCCCCCAACACGATCGAGCGAAGGGAAATGTCGGGAAAACGAGGAATTTTTCTTAGAGAGCCCGCAAACCGCGTTCCCCGACTCGTTCGCCATCGTAACTTCTCGCTCGAAGCGGCGCAACCGTGCGAGAACCGGCGAAGAGCCGTCCGAACCTTGCAGAACGACCGTCCAAACCTTGCGCGAACCTTGCGGATCCACCGTCTGAACCTTGCACGCCCGCCGTCCTTATCTTGCGCGTTCCTTGCACGGATCCAGCCTAAACCTCCCGCGAATCTAACACGAAGTATTGCCTGTTCAAATATGGAAAATTGATTTCTTCTCGCCGAGGAAAAACGCTCTTGCGCGTGTTAGAATGCCTCGCGTCAGCGGTGTCCGTTTCCGGCGGGTGACGCCTTAGAGATAAGGAGGAACCCCATGGATAGTTTCAACCTGATCGCAGGAATTTGTTCCATCTTGTCATTTCTTCTGGCAGCCTACGACTGGTCGCAACGAAGACGGAAAGCGAGGGGCAAGGCGAAACATGCACCAAAAAGGCGGCAGAGCTGACACTCTAGCCGCCTAACCTAGTCCCGCGTCACCCGCCCAGAGCTCTAATCCTCGCGGGCACCGCTGACACCCTGCATTATACACACCGCAGCCGTCGACGCAAGCACGATTTTTCAGAATGTCGGACAGGTGGAAAAGCCATCGACATTCGTCCCGCTGGCTTGGGGAGAGCCCTCACGGCAAGGGCGTTGCGGTATGATGTCGAGCGAGATGAGCGAGGGCTCGGGGCCCGGAAAGGACACGACGCATGGTTGACGCGGCGGCCGCCAAGGCGGCATTGCGGGAGCATTTCGGCTACGAGGAGTTCCGACCGGGGCAGCTCGGCGTGGTGGAGGCGATCCTCGGGGGGCGCGACGCGCTTGCCGTCATGCCCACGGGCGCCGGCAAGTCCGTGTGCTACCAGGTTCCCGGCATCGTGCTGCCGGGGCTTGCGCTCGTGGTGAGCCCGCTCGTGTCGCTCATGGGCGACCAGGTGCGCGCGCTTCTGGACGCGGGCGTGCGCGGGGCCTATCTCAACTCCACGCTCACGCCCGGCCAGCAGGCCACCGTGCTGCGCCGCGCGCTCGCAGGCGCCTACCAGATCATGTACGTGGCGCCCGAGCGCTTGGCCGACCCGCGCTTCCTGGAGTTCGCGCGCGAGGCGAGCATCCCGCTCGTCGCCGTTGACGAGGCGCACTGCGTGTCGCAGTGGGGTCAGGACTTCCGCCCGTCGTACCTGGCCGTGGGCGACTTCATCGCCCAGCTGCCACAGCGTCCCGTCGTGGCGGCGTTCACCGCCACGGCCACCGAGCGCGTGCGGCGCGACATCGTGCGCCTGCTCGATCTGCGCGGCCCCTACGAGGTGGTCACCGGCTTCGACCGCCCGAACCTCTACTTCGGCGTGGAGCGCATGGAGCCGAAGAGGAAGCTCGCCTGGATCGGGAGCTACGCGCTCGCGCACCCGTCGGACAGCGGTATCGTGTACTGCTCCACCCGCAAGGACACTGACAAGGTGCACGCCGCGCTCGTGTCCGCGGGCGTGCGCGCGGCGCGCTACCACGCGGGCATGTCCGCCGCCGACCGCGCCGAGAGCCAGCGCGCGTTCATCGCCGACGACGCGCCCGTCATGGTGGCCACGAACGCGTTCGGCATGGGCATCGACAAGTCGAACGTGCGCTACGTGATCCACCACAACATGCCCGGCAGCATCGAGGCGTACTACCAGGAGGCCGGGCGCGCCGGCCGCGACGGCGAACCGTCCACGTGCATGCTGCTGTGGAGCGACGGCGACGTGTCCACCTGCCGCTTCTTCATCGAGCAGGAATCGGGCAACGAGGAGCTCACCCCCGAGGAAGCCGACGCCGTGCGCTCGTCGCGCCGCCGGCTTTTAGAGGCCATGGTGGGCTACTGCCACACCACCGGCTGCCTGCGCCGCTACATCCTGAACTACTTCGGGGAAAGCGAGGGGAATCCGTCCGGCGATCTTCGTAGGGGCGGGCTGCTGCCCGCCCGGCGCGATGATTCGCGAGGAGAAACGGACGGTGCGGCGAGCGCATCGTTGAGCCGCGACTCGTCTGTGCGCTCGCCGAACGACGACCGGTGCTCGGGAGCGCCCGCGCCGGGCGGGCAGCAGCCCGCCCCTACGGGGGCCGACGCCGCCGAAACCGTTCGCGAGGCGCACGTCGCGTTCGGCGACGACGCGGCTTCCGCCGCGCTCGACGCTCCCGCCGCCGGCTGCAACAACTGCTCGAACTGCGAGGGAGCGTTCGATGCCGTGGACGTCACCGACACGGCGCGCGCCGTCATGCGCTGCGTGCAGGAGTTGCGCGGACGCTTTGGCAAGGGGCTCGTGGTGGACGTGCTGCGCGGTTCGAAGAGCGCGAAGGTGCTGGACATGCACTTGGACGAGGCCGCCAGCTACGACACGGTGGACGCGTCGGCCGCGCAGGTCAAGGAGGTCATCGAGCTTTTGGCCGCCGGCGGCTACCTCGCCATCACCGAAGGCTCGTACCCCACCGTGGGGCTGGGCCCGCGCGCCCGCGAGGCGGCTGAGGACGGGTTCTCCCTCACCATGAAGAAGGTCGTGCGCAAGGCCGACCGCACGCGCGCGGCGGGAGGAGTCGGGCGCGTGTTCGGCGGTTCGGGCACGGGCGCGGCGGTCGCCGAGGCCGACCCGGAGCTGTTCGAGCGCCTGCGCACGCTGCGCAAGCGCCTGGCCGACGAGGCCGAGGTGCCGCCCTACATCGTGTTCTCCGACGCCACCCTGCGCGACATGTGCGCGAAGCGCCCCACTACCGAGGACGAGTTCCTGGACGTCTCCGGCGTGGGCGCCACGAAGCTCGCCCGCTACGGCGAGGCGTTCCTGGCCGAGCTCGCCGCTTACGGCAGCGAAGGGTAGCCGCGAAGAATTTCCAAACGAATATGAAACGCCTCGACGTTCCGCGCCGTTAACCGGGTAGAGAGGAAGGGAGCATGGACAACGATGCGGCAGAGCGGCGATGCGCCGCCGTGGACGAGGCGATGAACGCATGGGGCGATGCGGTGTACCGCCTCGCCTACGCGCGCCTGCGCAACCGCGCCGACGCCGAAGACGTCATGCAGACGGTGTTCCTGCGGCTTCTGCGCCGCGACGAGCCGTTCGACGATGCGGGCCATGAGAAGGCATGGCTCTTGCGCGTTGCCGTGAACTGCTGCAACGACCTGCATCGCAGCGCATGGAACCGCCATCGCGCCGCAGGCGAGGGCGTGCCGGAGCCGATCGCGGACGACGACGGCGCCCTTCGGGACATTTGGGAGGCGGTCGGGTCGCTTCCGGAGCCGCAGCGCGATGCCGTCCATCTGCGTTGCGGGGAGGGCTACGAAGTGGACGAGATCGCGGAGATCCTCGGCGTCAAGCCGGCGACGGTGCGCGTGCGCCTGCATCGAGCCCGTAAGGCGCTGCGTACGATGTTGGGAGGTACCCATGGACATCGATGATTTCAAAGAGAGCTATTGCGAACTTCAGGGACGCATCGCGCCCACCGCCGAAGCGCGTGCGAGGGTTGCCGAAGCCGTTCGATGGGAAGCCTTCGCCGGGAAGGCGGAGCGTTGCGGGGCCGACGGGTCGGATCGGGCTTGGCATCGGGCGGAAGCGGCGGATCGAACCGCGCGCCGCCACAAAAGCGCCGCACCTCGCTTCTTCGCTGCGGCCGCCTGCATCGCGCTCGTTTGCGCGGGGTTGATGGCCGTCGCCACGGATGGAGGGGGAGGGCGCAACCGCTTCGACATCCAAGCCTATGCGGTTGAGTCGGGTACCGTGCAGCCGTCTTGCGACGGTCTCGTCGCGTTCAGCTACGGAGAGGTGGCGAATGCGACGTCCGACGAGGGAGGAGGCCAGTTCACGGGGTGCATGTTCCAGATCGCGGGCGAGAGCATCGAGAGCGCGGAGGTGTCTCTCGATCGCGGCGAGCTCTACCGTTGCGACGAGGAATGGGTGCAGGCGGAAGGCGGCGAGATGGAGGCGTTGATGGCGGCCGAGGGTGACTGGCAGGCTTCTCTTGCGAAAGTATACGCCGACGGCCGCGCGCATCTGTTTCGCTTCACGCGGCTTGGACCCTCGGTCGTCGAAGGGGGTTCTGGCGCTTCCGGGATGCGGTTCGGCATTTGGCTGCCCGATGCGAACGACGGGGAGAGCGCGCCTTCCGGGCCGGGCGCGAACATGCTGCCGCTCGATTGGCTCGACGGTGCGAAGCTGACCGTGTCCGTTCGGTTCGCCGACGGGTCAAGCGAAGCCAAGGAGGTCGTGCTCCATACGGGCTACCTCGAAACCACCATGGTCGAAGAGAATGGAGTCGAGTGGCGCGTGGCCGTTCCCGAACTTGCCGACGGACCCGATCCGTCCGGCCAGTCAACGTGCTACACGCTTTACGGTACCATCCAATAAAGCCTCCTTCGCAGTCGAGATGCGACCTATGCGCGCGAGCGGGGAGGGAGGCGCCGCCCGCCTGCCGTTACGCTCCCGTAAGCCAGTCGCCATATACCTGCCGCATCGATGCTATATGCTACCTACGAAACAACAGTTAGGAGCAAGCATCATGATCAACGTCATCAAGCGCGAAACCATGGGCAGGAGCGAGCGCGGTTGGCTGCACAGCCAATTCCATTTCTCGTTCGCCGAGTACTATAACCCCGACAACATCAGATTCGGCGCGCTGCGCGTCGTGAACGACGACACGTTCGATCCGCACGGCGGGTTCGACACGCACCCCCATGAGGACATGGAGATCGTAAGCTACGTGGTGGACGGCCGCCTCACGCACCGCGACAGCATGGGCAACGGCAGCACGCTCGGGCGCGGCGACGCGCAGTACATGAGCGCCGGCACGGGCGTTCGGCACAGCGAGTTCAACAACACCGACGAGCCGCTGCGCTTCCTGCAGATATGGATACTGCCCGACGCGAAGGGCTACGAGCCGAACTACGGCGACCACCGTTTCGCGTGGGAGGACCGCGTGGGGCAGTGGCTGGCCATCGCCTCCGGCAGGCAGGGCGCGGCGCCTATCGCCATCCATCAGGACATGGACGTGTCGGTGGCCATGCTCGATGCCGGCGAGACGCTGAGCTACGACCTGAAGCCGGGTCGGCAGGCTTATCTCATCCAAATCGAGGGCGAAGGGGAGGTCAACGGCAACAAGCTCACCGAGCGCGATGCCGCGGAGATCACCGACGAGGCGGAAGCGACCGTTCGCGCAAAGACGCCCTCGCACTACATCCTGTTCGATATGGCCGCCGAATAAGCGCGTTTTGTCGAAGTCGCCCGCCCGGCCGGAATCCTGCCGGGCGGGCTATCCGGGCGGGTCCCCGTCGATTCGAAACAGGCACCTTTCGCGCTGCCGTCCGATCTGGGCGGCAGCGTTTCACATGCAAGCCCCTTCCGTAAAGATTTTTCCCGCGTTGCTCCCTATACTGGGCGCGAAGGTCGGCAGCGGGCGCATGACCGCGCGCCGACGTGGTGCGGGCGGCGAGCGGTCCGCTCGAGCGATCCGAGGGCAAGGGGGCGGAAATGGGCATTCTCTACCAAGCAGAAGATCCGTTGTACTGGGTTATCTGGCTGTTCGTGCTGTTCGCGCTCATGGCGTTCAACGAGTTGGGACGCGTGAGGTTGTGGTGCGGCATGGTGCTGTTCGCGGTCGTGCCCCTGACGCTCACCATCTTCGTGTGGCCCACCACGGCCGCTCCCGGCAACGAGTACGGAACCGGCACGTGGTTCAACTGGGTGAAGACGTATTCGGCCTTGGCAGGTTGCCTCGGGTTCATGGCGTTGCGCTTCGTGAAGTGGCGCGGCGCGGACGGCGCGACCCACCACCTGTACGAGAAGCGCTGGGCGCTGTGCTTCCCGCCGCTCATCCTGGCCGTGAACATCGCCGAGGCCGTCGTCCGCGACTTCCAGGTGTTCAGCTTCGGGTTGTGGCAGGGCGGCATCGTCGAGAACCTGTGGACCATCTCGGGGCCGTGGAACATCATGAACGGCATCGCCGGCATCCTCAACATCGTAACCATCTGCGGTTGGTTCGGCATCATCATCTCGAAAGATTCGTCGAAGGACATGATCTGGCCCGACATGATCTGGGCGTGGATCATCGCGTACGACCTGTGGAACTTCGCCTACACGTACAACTGCATCTCCGACCACTCGGCCTACGCCGGTCTGGCGCTGCTTTTGGCGTGCACCATCCCCACGTTCTTCATCAAGAAAGGGGCGTGGCTGCAGCATCGCGCGCAGACGCTGGCGCTGTGGATCATGTTCGTGATGACCGTGCCGCAGTTCGCCGACGTGTTGGCGCCCATCCCCACCACGCACAACCCGACCGCGTTCTTCGCCGTGAGCCTGCTCGCGCTGGTTGCGAACGTCGCCGTGGCCGTGTACCAGTTCCGCAAGATTCGCCGCGACAAGCTCAATCCGCTCACCGACGAGCTCTACGCCGACACGAAGGCGTACCGCAAGGTGCTCGAGGAGAACGAATAGGGGGCCGGAGCGCAAAGGAAAACCGAGAACGGGCCCGATGCCGTCCATGGCCGATGAGCCGCGCATACCGTATACTGGTGCCGTCCGCTCCGTTCGGGGTGGGCGGCATTGGCGCGCAAGGGGAAAGGAACCGGCCATGCGGCTCGGCACGCGGCAGACGAGGTACGCTCCTATCAGCACGGAGTGCGGCGCGCAAGGCGCGGAGCGGGGTCGTCTGGAAGGCGTGGCGGGCGACATCATGCTGGCAGCGCGCGGTTTGTTCGAGACGCGGGGCGTGCGGGCGACCACGGTGAAGGACATCGCCGCCGAGGCGGGCGTGACGCGCGAATTGGTGTACTACTACTTCGAGAACAAGCAGGCCGTCATCGAGGCCGTGCTCGACGACTATGTGGAGGACCTTGTCGAGAGCGTGTGCGTGTGGAACGAGTCGCGGAAGTTCGGCGACATGGCCGGCTCGTTGCGCGCCTGCGTGGCCACGTTCCGCCGTGCGCTGTACGACGCGGTCGGAAACCCGCGCCCCATGATAGCCGTGTTGGAGGAGCTGGGCGTGCGCGACTCGTTCGACGTGCGCGCCGTGCGAGAGACGGTCGACTGCATCAACGGGCGCGTGGTGGCGGAGTACGCCGCCTATCGCCAGATAGAGATCGACTTCGTGTACGAGATGTTCTGCGTGGTCATATTCGGCCTGGTGGGCCTGGTGAAGCTCAATCCCGACGTCTCGGACGAGACGCTCATGAAGGTGATCGAGCAAACGCTGCGCCTGGATATGGAGCCGCTCGAACCGCCCGGCTCCGACAGCGCGAGCGGAGAGTGACGCCGGCGCGGAGGTGGACCTTCGTAGGGGCGGGTTGCTGCCCGCCCGGCGGGGAGACGTGCGGGGCAGCATAACAAATGCGGCGAGCGCGTCGTGCGCTCGCCGCATTGCTTGCGTGCTCCGGCTGCTTTGCTCTGAGCGGCTTGCAGCCGGTTCCCCTACGCGGCGACCGGCTCGTCCGACGCGGGAAGAAGCGCTCCGTCGGCGCCTCCGCCGACGAAGCCCAAGGTGATGCTGCCGTTCATGGCTGAGGCCGTCACCTGCTTCGACGCGTTGGCGTTGCCCTGCGGCGCATGCACGCTTCCGTGCGTCGATTGGGCGTCGATGCGGTAGTCGTCGGCCGATCCGACGAAGGTCGCGTTCACATGTCCGCTGCCGGTTCCGAAGGACGCGAGGGCCGCGTCGAGGCTCGTCATGTCGATGCTGCCGTTTATCGTGCGGGCGTCCAGCGAGCCGGCTGTCATGTTGTCGGAGGTCACGTTGCCGCTCGTCGTGTCGAAGGAGACGCTGTCGGCTGCGACGTCTTGGGCGACCACGCTGCCGTTCATGGTGTGGGCGACGAGCGTTTTCGCGTTGATGCCGCTCATGCCCACGTTGCCGCTCGCGGTGCTCAGGGCCACGTCGTCGGCCGCCACGTCGTTCGCGACCACGCTGCCGTTCGTGGACGAAGCGCTCACCTTCGTTGCGCGCACCCCGTTGACCGTGGCCGACCCCGACGTGGTGGCCAGGCTCATCTCGCCGGCTTCGAGGCGCGTCGCCTGCACGTAGCCGTTGACGGTGGTGGCCTTGCACGCCGTCAGGCCGGAAAGGCCGGTCGCGTCGATGTTGCCGCTGACCGTTTCGGCTTCGATCGAGCCGGCGAAGCTGCGCGGCACCTTCACCACGGTGGTGCGGTCTTGGAAGTCCACCTTCATGATCATCACGCCGGCGAGGGGAGAGCCCGTGCCGTCGATTTCCAGCACGCCGCCTTCGTCGGTGATCGTCATGCTCTTCTCGGTGCCGGTCCAGTACGTGACCTCGATGGCGTCGCCGTCCGTCGGTTCGAAGCGCACGCCTTCGCCGCGGTCGCGCACGACGATGGCGGTGTGGGGCGCCTCCGCCTCGGCGTTCATGGTGCTTGTGTTCGAAGTCCAGTCGCGGGTGGTGTTCGACAGGTTCTCGAAGCGGAAGTCCGCCATGGCGAAGGCGCCCATGGACAGCGCGGCTCCGCCCAGCAAGAGCACGGTGGCGACGATCAGCACAACTTTACGCGCGGTTGTCATGGTTCTGCGCTCCTTTCGAGCTTGAGTCCCCGTGCGCCGGCGTGCCGGGCGTGGACGGGAAGGGCACGGTGGCCGTGTTCGGACCGGAAGGCTGCGTCGCGTTCGGGTGCGCGGGGGCAGGAGGGAAGGGCGCGGTCGTCGTGTTCGGATAAGCGGGGGCGTAAGGCGGAGCCGGGTAAGCAGTAAGGCGGAGCCGGGTAAGCAGAGGGGGGAGCGGGAGGCGCGCCGACCCCGACCGGCATGCCGGAGGCGGCTGCGTAGGTCGTGCCGGCGTTTTCGTCGCTCTTGGCGCGCTTCACGAACAGCCCCTTGATCCAGCGGGCGAACTGGCGGGTCAGGTTGAACAGCCCCTTGCTGGCCGCCAGCACGCCGAACCAGGCGAACAGCCCCACCCCGGCGCCGGCCAGCCCGCATCCCAGCAGGTAGGTGGCGGTGAGGGGATAGCCCGTGCCGAGGCACCAGACGAACCCCACGATGCCGATGGGCCCGCACAGCAGCAGCGCGGCCACGGTTATCCACAGCGCCACGATGACCGCCCAGATGGACAGGTAGATCGAAAACGCGGTCACGATCAGGGCCAGCGCTATCGGCACCCAGATGGGCGAGAACACCACCAACAGCACGATGTTGAGCGTGCGGCTGCCCGTGTTCGCCTTCGCGATGGCTTTGGGGATGGCCGGCGTCTCGGCGATGATCTGGGCCGCGATGGCGCCCACGGGCCCGAGCGCCGCCACGGCGTCCTGCTCGCTCATGCCGTCTTCCACCCGGTCGTCGATCATTTCCGAGTAGAACGCTATCGACTGCTCCACCTCGTAGGATGGCAGCTTGCCGAGCGAGCGCCGCAGCGCGTCTACAAACTCGGTCTTGTTCATTTTCGGGCACCTCGTTTCACGTAATCGTAGATGGACACGACGTCGTCCCGCTCGCGCAGGAACTCGTCGATATGGCGCACGCCCGCTTCGGTGATGCGGTAGTACTTGCGCAGGCGCCCGTTGTGCTCGACGGAGTAGGTCGTGAGCAGTCCTGCCGTTTCAAGTCGCTTGAGCAGGGGGTAGAGCGTCGACTCGGTCAGGTTCAGAATGGCGGGCACGTCTTTGACGATCTGGTAGCCGTAGGAGTCCTGGCGGTTGATCGAGGCGAGCACGCAGACTTCGAGGAACCCTCGCTTCATCTGTGCGTCCATAGCATACCTCCTTTCGCCCGATACTATACAACGCATAGTATCGGGCGTCAACGGGTATTTGGAGAACATGCGAGCCTTTGTCAGAACGCCGGCAAAGTTTCCGGTTCGGTGTATGCGAGTAAGCTGACGTGCGGAGACGGTCGATGAGGGGAAGGCCGCTGCGACAGAGGCGGCCGGGGCTTCGTTTTTGTCGGGTTGGCGGCCAGCGAAAAACGCGCCGGGTGTACACCCCGCGCCGAACCGCGATCGACGTGCGTCGATGCCCGGTCGCTTGCGGGTCGGGGCGCTCGAGGGTGGACCGGACGGCCCGCCGCTGTCAGCTGCGACTTCTCGGAGCCGGGTGGCTTCGCGGCTACGTGCCGGCCCGGGCCATGCCGGCAGTGGTCGGGCTCGTGGGCCGGGGTTGTCGGTGCGAAAATCACCGAAGCCCCCCTCCCTGGAAAGTACGTGGGATGCCGTTTTGATTTTGGAATATCGTGACCTGCGGAAACGCATTCGATGCGCATAGACGGGCGCGCGGAGGGGCCTTGGCGGGCGCCTCGGGTGGGGGACGTCGGTGATTTTTGCACCAAACGGAGGGTTTCCGCTGTTAAACCAGCACTGACATGCACCCGGCCAGGTTGTCATCCTGAGCGGAGGCGGCGAAAGCCGCCGGAGTCGAAGGATCCCGCGCGGTGCCAACCGAAAGCGCTTCGGCTGTCGCCGCGCGGGATCCTTCGACTCGCTCCGCTCGCTCAGGATGACAACGCGTCGGCTTGCATAATGTCAATGCTGGTTTAACAGCGGAGGAGGGTTCTCAACGTTAAACCACCGTTGACATGGTACAGGTCGGTTCGTTCCGCTCAAACCCCGCTGGCACCTTGGGCATCCGGCCGGATGAATGCGACGACGGTGAGCAGCGTGCACGCGCCCAGCAGGCCGGAGAAGCCCAGCGCTAGGTGGTAGCCCAGATCAGGCGTTTGCGGCGTTGCGAACGCCGTGATGAGGAACGCCATGACGGCCGTGGCCATGGCAGCCACGATCTGGCGCGACATGATCATGAACGAGCTGCCGTCCGTCGTGATGCCCCGCTTCCGCAAGTCGGAGAGCCCCCACGCGGTCGTGGTGGGGATGAGCGTGGTCAGGCCCACGCATCGCAGCGTCTGGAAGACGGCGGCCGCCCACAGGGGAGCCGACGTGGGCAAAAACGCCATGCCCACCGCTCCGGCCGCCAGAAACGCCCCGCCGAAGATGGCCACGCGTCGCGGCCCCAGCTTGTCGGACGCCATGCCGGCCAAGGGCTCGAACACAAGCGCGGCGAACGCTCCCGGCAGCAGCACGAGCCCGGCGTCGAACGCGGAGTGCCCGCCGCCCTCGATGACGAACAGCGGCACGATGAGCGTCATGCCCAAAAAGCACCCGTAGAGGAAGCACTGCGCCGCGAAGCTCGCGCGGTACTTTCCCGATGCGAAGATACCCAGGTTCACCAGCGGGTTCGATACCTTGCGTTGGCGGCGCAGGAACAGCGCCAAGCACATGCCTCCCACGCAGAGCGGTGCCCACACCAGCGGATGCGCCAGCTCGTAGTTCGCGGCGTCCGTGAATCCCACCAAAAGGCCGCCGAACCCGAGCGCCGCCAGCAGAAGCGAGGGCGTTTCCAGCCGAGCCGACGCGTTCGCCACGTCGCGCTCCTTCACGAACAGAAGCGTCAGGGCCAGCAGCACGGCCGACGACGCCACGAGCACCAGGAACAGGAAGCGCCAGCCGGCGGCCTCCATGATGGCGCCGCCGATGGTCGGCCCGATGTTCGGCGCGAAACCCAGCGCGATGCCGGCGATGCCCATGGCCGTGCCGTGGCGGTTCTCGGGGAAGCGCGTCATGGCGATGGTCTGCAAAAGCGGCATGAGGATGCCCGTGGCCACGGCCTCCAGCACCCGACCGATCAGCAGCATGGGAAAGTTCTGCGCCGCGAAGTCGCAGAGCGACCCGGCCAGGTAGAGCAGAAACGCTCCCGTGAGCAGGGATCGCACCGAGAACCGTTTGGTTAAATACGACGCCAGCGGAACGGCCACGCCCATGGAGAAGATGTAGGCCGTCGTGATCCACTGCCCCCAGCCTATCTCGGTGCCCAGATCGGCCAGCACGTCGGCAGCCATGGTGTTCAGCGCCGTCTGCGTGAGGCCGCCGAGCCCCGCGCCGATCGTGACGAGGGCGAACAGGATATAGGTTGCCGCCGGGGTTTTGACGGGGGAAGCCGGTGGAATCGGGGTAGGGGCTGAAGAGGCGGGGGTGGACACGGTCGATCTCCTTCGATGCGCACCTGACGGCGGAGCGCGTTCGGATATCGCTCATTATAGCACTAATAGAAACTTAAGTTACATTCTTGAAGTTACCTTGCCGAGAAAAGTCATCTCGGTGAAGGCTGTGAGACCTGGAAAGCGGTCCAACGGCGGTTTGTCCCTGCACGCACGGCTCGGCCCTCAGTCGAGGGGCTGCTCGTCGATGCGGTCGAGGAGCTCCTGCTTGGTGTGGACGTCCAGCTTCGCGTACACGTTCTTGACGTAGGTCTTCACGGTGTTCTCCGATAGGAACAGCTTCTCGCCGATGGCGGTTTTGCTGCGTCCGCGTGCCAGCAGCGCCACCACCTCGTGCTCGCGTTCCGTGAGGAAGTAGCGGCGCTTCAGCTGCTCGAGCTGGCGCGTCAGCGCGTCGCCGGAGCCGTCGGGCGCAGGCGCAGGTGTGGTCTCTACTTCATGCGTCGGCGCCTCCGTGGCGTCGTGCGCCTGCGCGCGGGCGGCGATGCTGCTGGCAAGCCCGCCGCCGCGTGCGCGGAAGTCGGCGAACAAAGGGCGCGTGCGCGGGATGGCGTCTCCCAGCAGCAGCGCCATGCTGACGGCCAGCAGCAGCACGATGACGGTGGTCAGACCGACGGCGAGCGCCGAGTGGGGCTCGGCGATCCAGATGAGCGCGCGGCCCAGCTCGCGCGGCAGGATGTGCGCCACCCATGCGACGCCCAGGATGGTGTACGGCTTCCAGCTGCTGTGGCGCGCGATGTCGTAGCAGCTGTACCACAGAAGACCCAGCGAGAACGTGTTCGCCGCCGCGATCAGCATGGCGCCGAACGGGGCCAAAGGCTCGCTCATGGCGGCCAGCGCCAGCACGCCGGCGGCGATGAGCGTGACCGCGATGTTCCAAAGCGACGAGAACCTGAGCGAGCGTCCCCGGACGAGCGTCCATCCGATCACGCCCAGCGAGAGGGCCGCCGCCCCGAACTGGTGGAGCGCCTGAAACGCCAGGGGCAGCTCGATGGACGCCCCCGAGGGGAAGCCCCGGGCGATGCCGAGGGCCAGGTTGAACAGCGCCACGCCGGCGAGCAGGCGGACGAAGGTCGAGTGCGGCTCGCGATCGTACACGGGTTCGGACGCGCTTCCGGCTTCGGAACCGTCGGCGCGCGCGTCCAGCAAGGCTTGGGCGCGGCGGAAGGCGATGCAGGACAGCGTGGGCATGAGGATGGCCGTCAGCAGCGCCACGTTTTCTGGGACCATACCCAAGAACAGGCCGAAAAACGAGCTGGCGGCAAGTGACAGGAAGGCGTACAGCAACGCTTCGGCCGGCCGCAGCCGCACGTAGAAGCCCATCCACATGCCGCCGCCCCAGATGATGCCGAACCCGGCGAGCGCGCAGGCGGTCGCAACGAGCGCTTGGCTGGGATACACGCTTTCCAGCAGGAACAGCGCGCTCGCGGCCGTCATGGCGGCGGCCGATACGAGGCCGAGCGCGTTCTGGGCCTTGCGGGAGAATCCCCGGCGCGCGATGACGGCCAGCATGACGAGGATGAGCACGGCGCGCAGCAGGTTCGCGGCGATGGTGATGATGCCCGAATCGGTGGACGTGTAGCGGTCGTACAGGTCGGCCTGGATCCAGATGCGCACGGCCACGAGGCCCAGGAAGTTGATCGAGAACAGCGGCAGATGCCGCGCGAGAAACGCGGAGAACCCGCGCGCTTCGCGTTGTCCGTCCGCCATGCGTTCCATGCATCCCCGCTTCCCCCTCGCGATCAGTATACGTCGACCTTCAGTATAACGGAAAGCGGACCCTGAAAAAGAAGGACGGCGGCGGCCCGCGAGCCGCCGCCGTCCAAGGAGGGGAGGGAAGTCGAGGCTAGCGGCCGAGGAACTCAAGCACGCTTTCCGCCGCGCGGTGTCCGAACACGTTGATGTCGCAGATGGCGTTGCCGCCCAGACGGTTGCCGCCGTGGATGCCGCCCGTCACCTCGCCGGCCGCGAACAGGCCGGGGATGGGCGTGCCGCCCGCGTCCAGCACGCGCGCCTCGGTGTCGATGCGCAGGCCGCCCATCGTGTGGTGGATGCCCGGCGCCACTTTGATGGCGAAAAACGGCGCCTCGTCGATGGGGTAGCGGCTCTTCCAGCGGCCGAAGGGATCGTCCGCGTCGGCGGCGATGGCGCCGTTGTACGCTTCCATCGTGGCTGCGAAGTTGGCTGCGTCGACGCCCATGAGGCCGCACAGGCCCTCCAGCGTGTCCGAGGAGAGCGCGAGGTTCTTCTTCTCGAACTTCTCCTTGATGCTCTTGTTCTCGTCGTACACCTTGCGGTCGAACACGGCGAACGCCCACCCGCCCGGCTGCGCCCATTCCGCAGCCGACACCACGTCGCGCGTGAGCAGCTCGTCGGTGAAGCGGTTGCCGTCGGCGTTCACGAGGATGGCGCCGTCGCCGCGGATGCCCTCGCTCAACAGGATGGACGTGCCCTGCTCCACGGTGGGGTGCACCTGGATCTGCTCGATGTCCACCACATCGGCGCCCACGTTCTGGCCCAGCACGATGCCGTCGCCCTGCGCGCCGGGCTGGTTCGTGGTCACGGCCTCGCGCAGCTCGGGGCGGTACTGCGCCAGCATCTCGTGGTTCGCGCCGAACCCGCCCGCGGCGATGACCACGGCGGGCGCGTGGTAAACGATGTCGCGCTGGCTGCGGCCGTCGATCGCCCGCACGCCCACGATGGCACCGTCCTCCACGAGTATCTCCCGCACGTCCGTGTGCGTGACGGCGTCCACCCCGCGCTCCGCGCACTGCTCGCACATATGCTTCACGAGGTACTTGCCCACGGCGCTGCCGTCCTCGGGCCGGTGGATGCGCGGCACGGACGCGCCGCCGGAGGTGGATATCTTCGTGAGGTTCATACCGCGCTCGGCCAAACGCTCGATGGCGGCGTTGGAGTTCGAGCACATGTAGTTGATGAGGTCCATGTTGCCCAGATTGTGGCCGCCCTTGTAGGTGTCGGACGCGAAAAGTTCCACACTGTCCTTGACGCCCTCGGATTCCTGCAGCTTCGTGCAGCAGGCGTTCATGCCTCCCTCGGCGAAGCAGGTGTTGCCGCCGGCCACATTCATCTTCTCCAGCAGTATGACGCGCGCGCCGCCGTCGTGCGCGCTCATGGCTGCCGTCATGCCCGCGCCGCCCGCGCCGATGACGATCACGTCGTACGAGCCGCCGTCTCGCAGGTCGTCGGCGATTGCCTGCTTCGGCGCGCAGCCCGTGAGCCCCGCGAACGACGTAGCTGCGAGCATGCCCGTACCTATCATGCCGCGCAGGAACAGCCGCCTGTCCATGGCCCGGCCGCCGACCCTCGTGCCCTCGTTACGCTTGTTCATGGTGCTTCCCCTTCCTTGTTCCTCGGTCGTCGCTCGAGGCGGCGCCGATGCGGTTTCCTTGGTAGAGAGGCTACCGTCTCCAAGGTCGTTCGGGCAGACGACGAACGGGTGGGTGCTACACCCGAAGCGGGTGATTTTGCCGAACGGGCCTCGTTTGTCGTTGCCGAGCCCTTCTCCTGTGGATATCGTCGTGCGGCGCGGCGCGGGTGCGCAAAAGGGGCTTGTTTGCTATCATGGGCGGCGTTATGTTTTCACCTGTTCCGCCTTCGGTTCCGCAGCGCGCCTGCGGCGCCGGTGCGTGAAAACGAGAAGGGAAGAGCCACCCCATGACCCAGCATGTAACCGAGCACGATGTGCGCGATATCGCCGAGTACACGCGCATCGGCCTCACCGACGAGGAAGTCGCGCGGATGACGGTCGATCTGAACGCCATCATCGACAGCCTGCGTCCCATCACCGAATACGACCTGGAGGGCGTGGAGCCCACGTTCCACCCCATCGGCGGCCTGTCCAACGTCATGCGCGAGGACGTGGAGGAGCCCTCCTTCACGCAGGAGGTCGCGCTCGAGAACGCGCCGAAGCAGCAGGACGGCTGCTTCCTCATCCCGTCGATCCTGGGCGAAGGGGGCGATCGCTGATGGCCGCCTCTCCCGCCTTCGGCGCGATGGGCGCCCGCGCCATCCGCGCCGGCCTCGTCGCCAAGGAGTTCTCCGCCCGCGAGATCGCGGAGTCCTCGCTCGCCCGCATCGACGCCGCGAACAAGGACCTGCACGCCTTCCTCGAAACCACCGAGCAGTTGGCGCTCGATCAGGCCGCCAAGGTCGATGCGGCCGTGGCCGCCGGCGAGTTGGACGCGTGCGGCCTCCTGGCCGGCGTGCCCGTGGCGTTCAAGGACAACATGAACCTGGAAGGCACGCACACCACGTGCTCGTCGAAGATGCTCGAGAATTACGTGTCGCCGTTCACGGCCACGTGCGTCGCCCGCACCATCGAGGCGGGCGGCATCCCGCTCGGCAAGCTGAACATGGACGAGTTCGCGTTCGGCTCCTCCACGGAGACGAGCGCCTTCGGACCCACGAAGAACCCGTGGGACCTTTCCCGCGTGCCCGGCGGCTCGTCGGGCGGCAGCGCCGCGGCGGTGGCCGCCGGCCTGGCCACGGTCACGCTCGGCAGCGATACGGGCGGCTCCATCCGCCAGCCCGGCAGCTTCTGCGGCACGGTGGCCGTGAAGCCCACCTACGGCGTGGTTTCGCGCTACGGCGTGGTGGCGTTCGGCAGCTCGCTCGACCAGGTGGGCCCGTTCACGCGCTCGGTGGAGGACGCGGCGTTGGCCATGAACGCCATCGCCGGCCGCGACGTGCTCGACTGCACGAGCCAGGACGTTTCCGTCGACTTCACGGCGAACCTCGCCGAGGGCGTGCGCGGCATGCGCATCGGCGTCGTGCCCGCGTTCATGGAGGCCCAGGGCCTCACGCCCGAGGTGAAGGCCAAGGTGGAGGAGGCCGCCGAGCACCTGCGCGCGCTGGGCGCCGAGCTCGTGGAGGTGGACCTGCCCAACGCGCAGGCCGCCATGAGCGCCTACTACGTGCTGGGCCCGTGCGAGGCGTTCAGCAACCTGGCCCGCTTCGATTCCGTGCGCTACGGCTACTGCGACCCGGGCCATGCGGACCTGAACAGCCAGTACGAGGCCAGCCGCGCCGCGGGCTTCGGCCCCGAGACGCGCCGCCGCGTGATGCTGGGCAGCTACCTTCTGTCCGCCGGCGTGTACGACAAGTACTACTACCCGGCGCAGCAGGTGCGCACGCTCATCACGCAGGACTACGCGCGCGCCTACGAGCAGGTGGACTGCATCCTCGCGCCCGTGTCGCCGCGCACGTCGTTCAAGTTCGGCGAGGTGAGCGACCCTACGGACATGTACCTGTCGGACATGTTCACCATCTCCATCAACATCGCGGGCAACGGCGGCATGAGTCTGCCGGTGGGCCTGGGCGCCGACACGCACCTGCCGGTGGGCGTGCAGCTCATCTCGCCGGCGTTCAAGGACGAGAACATGCTGCGCGCGGCCGCCGCGCTGGAAACGGTGTACGGCCCGGCCCCGGTCGCCCCCGCCTACGCCGACGGAAAGGCAGGTGAGTAGCCATGCGGAAGCTCGAAGAAGTTCTCAAGGATTGGGAGGCAGTCATCGGCCTCGAGATCCACGCCGAGCTCACCACGCTCGACACCAAGATGTTCTGCGGCTGCAAGCTGGAGTTCGGCGCAGAGCCGAACACGCACACGTGCCCCGTGTGCTTAGGGATGCCCGGCGCGTTGCCCGTGCCGAACCGCGCGGCCATCGAGTCCATCGTGCTGGCGGGCCTGGCCACGAACTGCGACATCGAGAAGCACTCGATGTTCTACCGCAAAACGTACATGTATCCCGACATGTCGAAGAACTACCAGACCACGCAGGGCCCCGTGGCCTTCTGTATGCGCGGGCACCTCGACCTCGACGTGGACGGCGCGGCCGCCAAGGAGCGCATCGACCTGGACGGCCTGGACGTGGGCGAGAGCCGCGGCAACGCCACGCGCACCGAGACCGGCTACACCGCGCATGTGGGCATCACGCGCATCCACATGGAGGAGGACGCGGGCAAGATGGTGCACATCGGCGGCGGCGAGGGCCGCATCGCCGGCGCCACGCACTCGCTGGTGGACTACAACCGCGCGGGCACCCCGCTCACCGAGCTGGTCACCGAGCCCGACCTGCGCACGCCCGAGGAGGCGCGCCTGTTCATGCAGAAGCTGCGCCAGATCTACCTGGCGCTGGGCATCTCCGACTGCTCGATGGAAGAGGGCTCCATGCGCTGCGACGGCAACGTGTCGCTGCGCCGCCGCGGTGCCAAGGAGTTCGGCGTGAAGACCGAGCTCAAGAACATGAACAGCTTCAAGAACCTTCACGACGGCCTGGCCTACGAGATCTGCCGCCAGGCGGAGGTGCTCGAGGAGGGCGGCCAGATCTTCCAGGAGACGCGGCACTGGGACCCGTCGGCCAAGCGCACCATCGTGATGCGCGTGAAGGAGACGGCCGACGACTACCGCCTGTTCCCCGATCCGGACCTCGCGCCCTACGACCTCACGGACGAGTGGATCGAATCCGTGCGCGCGAAGCTGCCCGAGCTGCCCGACCAGAAGGCGGCCCGCTTCGAGGACGCGTTCAGTCTCACGCCCTACGACGCGCGCCACTTGGTCGAGCATCGCGCCACCGCCGACTTCTTCGAGGCGTGCATGGAGTTGGCCGGCGCCGACGCGGCCAAGCTGGCGAAGCCGGTGGCGAACCTCGTCATCAACGACGTGACCGCCTACCTCAACGCGCACGAGGGCACGGAGCTGGCCGACACGCCGCTCACGCCCGCGCGCGCCGTGGCGCTCGTGCGCCTGACGGCGGCCGACGCCATCTCGTCCAAGCAGGCCAAAGAGGTGTTCGCGGCCATCCTCGACGAGGACAAGGACCCGGACGCCGTCGTGCGCGAGCGCGGCATGGAGCAGGTGTCCGACACCGGCGCCATCGAGGCCGTGGTCGACGCCGTGCTGGCCGCCAACCCCGACAAGGTGGAGCAGTACCGCGGCGGCAAGACGGGCCTCATCGGCTTCTTCGTGGGCCAGTGCATGAAGGAGATGCGCGGCCAGGGCAACCCGAAGGTCATCAACGAGCTTCTGGCGAGCAAACTGTCGTCCTAGACGAAACGCAAGCCTCGGCTGTCATCCTGGGCGAAACGCAAGCTCCCGGTTGTTATCCTGGGCGAGCGTAAGCGAGCCGAAGGATCCCGCGCGGCGTCAGCCGTGACATTCCCGGCTGCCGCCGCGCGGGATCCTTCGGCTCCGGCGGCTCCGCCGCCTGCGCTCAGGATGACAGACGGATGGCGGGGGAACAAGAACAGAAGGGGATCAATGGACTTCAACGCAACGCTCATCGCTGTCACCGGCGAGGTCGACGGCTTTCTCTACACGTACATCCTGCTGCTGTTGCTGGTGGCCGTGGGCGTGTACTTCACCGTGCGCACGAAGGCCGTGCAGCTGCGCTACCTCAAGGACATGTTCTCGCAGCTGACCGAGAAGAAGCACGTGCAGGGCGCGCGCTCCATCTCGTCGTTCCAGGCGCTCATGGTGTCCACGGCCTCGCGCGTGGGCACGGGCAACATCGCGGGCGTGGCCACGGCCATCGCCACGGGCGGCCCGGGCGCTGTGTTCTGGATGGGGCTCATGGCCATCATTGGCGCGGCGTCGGCGTTCATCGAATCCACGCTCGCGCAGATCTGGAAGGTGCGCGGCAAGGAGGGCGAGTTCCGCGGCGGCCCGGCGTACTACATCCAGCAGGCGCTGGGGAAGCGCTGGCTGGGCATCCTGTTCGCCGTGCTGCTCATCCTGTGCTTCGCGTTCGGGTTCAACGGGCTGCAGGCCTTCAACGCGGCCTCGTCGCTCGAGTACTACATTCCCGAATACGCCACGAACGGCGCGGCCGTGGCCTGCGGCATCGTGCTTGCGGTGATGACCGCGTTCGTCATCTTCGGCGGCGCGAAGCGCATCAGCGTCATCACGTCCATCATCGTGCCCATCATGGCGCTGGCCTACATCGCCATCGCGCTGTGGACCACCGTCACCAACATCGCCGAACTGCCCGCGGTGTTCTCGCTGGTGTTCGCGTCGGCGTTCGACTTCCAATCGATCTTCGGCGGCTTCGCGGGCTCGGTGGTCATGCTGGGCATCAAGCGCGGCCTGTACTCCAATGAGGCCGGCATGGGCTCAGCGCCGAACGCGGCCGCCACGGCGTCGGTGTCGCACCCCTGCAAACAGGGCCTCGTGCAGAGCCTGTCCGTGTACATCGACACGCTGCTCATCTGCACGTGCTCGGCCATGATGGTGCTCGTGTTCTACGTGCAGGACCCGCAGGCCGCCGTCGGGCTCAACGGCATGCCGCTCGTGCAGATGGCCGTGAACAACTCGGTGGGCGAGGTCGGCATCCACTTCATCACGTTCGCCATCTTCGCCTTCGCGTTCTCCAGCCTCATCGGCAACTACTTCTACGCCGAGAACAACCTGCGCTTCATCAAGGGCGACAGCAAAGCCGTGCTCCTGGTGTTCCGTCTGGTGTGCCTCGCGGTCATCTTCTACGGCGCGGTGAACAGCTTCGACCTTGCGTGGAACCTGGCCGACATCTTCATGGGGCTCATGGCCATCGTGAACCTCGTGGCCATCGTGCTGCTGGGGAAGTGGGCGCTCAAGGTGCTCGACGACTACACGGCGCAGCGCAAGGCGGGCAAGGACCCGGTGTTCGTGGCCGCCAGCATCGAAGGGCTGCCGCCGACCGAGTGCTGGCACCTCGAGCACCTCGAGGAGTACGGCAAGCCACCGGTGCAGGAGTACCTCGACGAGCAGATCGACGTGGAGTACGCCGGGCTGCAATAGCCGTGTGACGGTTTGAGCGTGCGGCTCGCGGGCGTGGTACGATAAGGGAAACAAAGGCGATTCGCTCGACGAAAGGAAGCGGCATGGCCGACGACAACCGACGTCCAGGGGACTGGCAGCGCAGGGATCTGCGCCAGGACGCGAACGACCTGATGGAAGAGCCCAACCAGAAGAAATGGTACAAGCAGACGTTCTGGATCATCTTCTTCCTGGTGATCTTCTGGCCGGTGGGCATCGTGTTGGCGTGGAGGAGCGACTGGCATATCGCGGCAAAGATCGCCGCGAGCGTGTTCGTGGTCGTGGCCGTGTACTTCTCCTACAACATGTCGCTGGCCGTGCAGGCCATGGGGCGCTAGCCCGCGAAAACCCGCTTCCGTTTTGCGCCTCCTGTGAGGTTTCCCGCTTTTCGGCGGGCCCGCCTCGCGCATATGCCCCTCGTGCGCTATCATTCGCTTCGAAAAATGACGAGGCACATGAGAGTAATACGAGGATAACATCATGGAGAATTCGAACGACGTCCGCCCCGCCGTGCTGGCGGGGCACGGCTGCGACGAGAGCGGCCCCTACCTGCTGGTGAACGACCGCGCGCGCAACGTGCAGGAGCGCTTCGACGTGCGCGGGCGCACGTTTTCACTGCGCCGTCTGCCCACGCGCCGCTGCGTGGGGCGCCACGATCTGGAGACGCACCTGAAGGTGCCGTGCCCGCTCGACGTGGAGCTTCTGTCCGATGCGAAGGACGCGGCCTGCCCGGCGTGCCAGGAGGCCACGGGCTTCAACCCCTCGTTCTACAACACGGACTTCGTCTCGCCGCAGCAGCGCGCGTACAACGCGGAGCCGCATATCGCGTACCTGGCGTACTTCTCGCCAGCGCACGTGAAGGCCGGCATCACGGGCGCGTCGCGCGGCATCCGCCGCCTGCTGGAGCAGGGCGCGCGGGCCGGTCGCATCGTGGGCCGCTTCGACGACGCCTATGCGGCCCGCGAGCTGGAGGCGGCGCTGTGCGCGCAGCCCGGCATCGCCGAGACCATGCGCGCGGCGAAGAAGACCGACCTGCTGGCGAACGAGCGCTACGACGCGGCCGAGGCATTCACTGTGCTTGATCGCGAGGCGGCGCGTCTGGCGCAAGTGGAGGGCGTGGCGCGGGCCGGGTTCGCGCCCGAGCCGGCGCAGGATTTCTCGCCCTTCTACTTCGGCGGCCCGTCGCCCTCGTGCGACGACCTGCAGCAGCCGGACGGCCCGGACGACGTGTGCGGCGGCCGGTGCGTCGGCATGGTGGGCAGCGCCATCGTGTTCGAGCAGGGCGGCACGAATTTCGTGGTGTGCCTGAAAGACTGGGAGTCCCACGAGATCGAGCTCTTGGAGAACGAGGTGGCCTGCACCTACGACTTCGCTCCCCAGCAGATGTCGCTGCTGTAGCGGCGGGCGAAGCGGAGGCGCCGTCTGTCGAGCGCGCACGTTCGACAGACGGCGCGAAGGCTCACAGATCCGGCAGGTTGCTGTACACGCCCTGCCGGTGTCCGGCTCGCACCACTTCTATCAGCAGCTCGTCGTCTTCGATGCGCGCGAGAACGCGATAGCTTCCCACGCGGTATCGCCAGCCGTTACGGGTTCCCTGTATTGGCTTGACACCTGCTACTGTTTTTGGATTAGCGCAGTCATGCAGGTTCTCCGCCATCCAAGCGACGATCATTCTTCGCTGTTTTGCCGGAATGGCGTCAATCTGCTTTTCGGCCCTCTTGGTAAGGGTGAGCCGATATCCCATCATTTATCCATTCCGTATTTGGCTAGAATGTCTTCGAACGGAATGCGCACGCCGTCGTCCTCGCGCAGCGCCTCTTCGTAGGCCTGCAGGTCGGCCGCATCCTCGACGCGCTCGAGCGCCGCTTCGCGCACGACGTCGGAAAACGTTTTGCCGCAGAAGTCGGCGTAGCTCTGTATCCACGCACGCTCCTCGGGGGCGAAGCGGATCGTTGTCGCTTCCATCGCCATCGGTGGCCTCCTTCCTTGTCGTATTGCATCGTAATACGATTATAGCACCGTCCGCAAGGCCCGGGCAAGGTGCGCCGGTTCTCCGTCCTCCCTCCGTTCGCGGCCGCAGGCCGCGCCGCCGCACGCAACCGCCGCAATCGGAAGGCCCGCCGGCCGCGCCTCAGCCGACGTAGCGCTCGATGTAGTCGAGGATGGCCTGGCGAGAGTGCAGGTCGGTCTTGCTGTAGATGCGCTTGACGTACGTGTGCACGGTGCCGGGCGAGAGCAGAAGCTCGCTTGCGATCTTGTCCTGCGTGTGCCCGAGCGCGTAGAGCGCCAGCACCTCCGCCTCGCGGTCCGACAGCAGGAACTGCTCCTGCATGCGGCTCGCGTGGCTCTGCATGATGGCCAGGCGCATGGCCGTGGAGGTGTCCGCCGGTTCCTCGAGGCCGAACGCGCGCTGCGCCGCATGGCTCAAAGAGCGCTCGCGATCGTCGAGTCGCGGCGCCGGGGCGCGCAGATGCGGCAGGCGCAGGAACAGGAACTGGGCGCACAGCAGCAACAGCGCCGCCGCGATGGCGGTGGTCGCCGCAGCCTGGTTTATGGCGCCGAGCAGAACCGGCATGCCCACGTTCGTCAGCGCGCGCGGCAGCAGGAACGCGATCAGACCGCCGCCCACGTAATAGTACGGATCCTGCTGCCCGAAGTTCATGAAGGCGAGCGCCACGTACCACGTGTAGGCCAAAAGCAGCACGTCCAGCACGTAGGTGAAGCTCAGCCCGATGTCCAGGTTGTCGGGGAAGAAGCTGCACGCCAAAAGCGCGAGCACGGCCAGGTTCTGCATGACCAGCCAGATTCCCGCCGTCATGACGTCGCTGTTCTCGTCGAGCGCCACGTACAGCAGCACCGCCGCCACGATCATGGTCAGCACGAAGTACACGCCCAGGGTGGCCGGCGTGTAGGGGATGGGCACCCCCAGGGGAAACACGCGGATGACGGCTTTCGCCAGCGCGAGTATCCAGATTCCCACGGCGGTGACGATGAGGAGGCGCTTGTCGTCCGCCATCGACCGGGCGAGGCCGAAGTACCCGGCGGTGCCCGTGGCGGCATTCGCCGGTTCCGTCCCGCTCCGTCCCGCCGTGCTCGCGACGCCGGCCGAACGGAACGCCTCCTCGCCCCAGGGACGCCGCTGAAGGAAGTGCAGGCAGAGCGCCTGCGCGCCTCCCTCCGCGGCCAGAAGCGCGTAGGCCGCGCCGCTCGGCAGGAACGCGGCGACGCAGATGAGCGGCTCGCTGACGATGACCGCCCCGAACACGACGACCGCCGCCGCGGCGGCCGACAGCCCGCGGGCGCTGCGCAGCCAAAAGGCCAGGGCGCCGAGCGACGCGGCCTCCAGAACCGTGACCGCCACGAGGCGCGCGGCGGTCACGTCGACGAGCGCGGCCTCGAGCAGGCCGAGCGCGGCGGCCGCGACCACCTGCGCCACGATGCACCAGGCGGCGCCCAGGCGCACGGTCGACGAGCGCAGGTGCTCGCGCCGCCGCGCAAGGAGCAGCATCCCCAGCGCCATGGCCGCAACGGCCGCGAACACCGGTCCGTTCGAGACGAGCGGGCCGGACAGGCGCAACGCGCTCTCGTTCACGGCCACGTTGAAGCAGGTGTTGGCCAGCGCGAGCCCCACCGTGGCCGGCAGCGTCGCGCGCATGATGCTCGCGAGCTTGGTTGTCCTTCGCTCGGAAGCGTCGCGATCGAGCGGTGCGGCGTCTGTCATGGTGTACCCTCCCTGCTGGGCAGCGCGCGCGGGAACCCGCGTCGGACATGCGAGCCATGCGTGCGATGCCCGTGCGAAACGGAAGCGGAAGCTTCAGTATACAAGCTTGCCCTCCCCTCGGAACCCCTTGGGTTTTTATACCGCACCGCCTACGGCCCTTGTACCCGATTTAAGGGTAACTTTGCGCTTCGCTCCCAAGCTACCGGCAAACAGGGTACGTCCCCTCCTTCTCGCCGCCTATGCTCGGCCTGTGCGCGGTTGCCGTGCAGGGGGTTCGCGGGCGTGCCGCAGGGCGGTCATGCGCCCGGACGGACCTCGGTCGAGAAGGGAAGGGAGAATCGGTATGGCGATGACGGTTTCAAGGCGAAGCTTCCTCGCTGCGAGCGCGGGCGCGGTGGCGCTCGCCTCTGCGGGAGGACTTGCGGGAGCGGGGCCCGCTTTGGCAGCGGAAGGTTCCAAGGACGGTGCCGCCGACGACGAGCGCGTTACCACGTTGTGCGCCGGCTGCGGAAACAAGTGCGGCATGGCCGCGTACGTGCGGGACGGAAAGCTCAGGCGGGTGGAGGGCCTCGCGTCCCATCCGTTCACCGGCGGCTACCTCTGCGGGCGCGGGCAAGGGTACCCCCGCGTCGCCTATGCGCAGGACCGCGTGCAGACCCCGCTCAAGGCCGACGGGGCGGGCGGGTTCGATCCGGTGTCGTGGGACGAGGCGGTGGCCGACATCGCCCGGCATATGAAGGACGCGGGCCCGCAGAAGACCGGCTGGTTCCAAGACGGCCGCGGCACGGACAAATACTACACCCAGCGTCTCATGGCCGCGTTCGGCTCGGCCAACTTCTACGACGAGGGCGCGCTTTCCGACGTGGACATATCAACGGTCATCATGTCGGTGCTCGGCGCGTTCCCCGCGCCGAGCGCGGCGGAGTCGAAGTGCATCGTGCTGCTGGACAAGTCCTCTTACGAAGGCGTGCGCCCGGGCGAGATCGAGGAGATCATCAAGGCCCGCGGCAACGGCGCGAAGGTGTACGCGGTCGATCCGCGCCTGTGCTCCTTCTGCTCGCTCGCCACCGAATGGGTGCCGGTGAAGCCGGGCTCCGAGCTGGCGTTCTTGCTGGGCGTCTCGTCCTTTATCGTGAAGAACGACCTGTACGACCACGCGTTCGTGGAAGCGAACGGCCACGGGTTCGAAGACTACGCCCGCGCGCTCGAGGCGTACCCGCTCTCGTGGGCGAGCGAGAAGACGGGCGTCGCGGCCGACAAGCTCGAAGAGGTGGCCCGCGCGCTGGCCGAGGCGGCGCCGCAGTGCTACGTCGACTTGCAGTGGGCGGGCACGCTGGGCACCGGCTACGCGAACAGCGCCGAGGAGATCCGCGCCCTGCTTCTGCTGAACGCGCTGCTGGGCAACTTCAACCAACCGGGCGGCCTCGTGTTCCCCGTGTCGCCCTGGCTCGGTCCCGACGCGCTGGACGCGTCGGTGTTCGTGCCCACGGCCAAGGTGACGACGCCTCCGGCGGGCGACGGCGACTTCTCCCTGACGCACGCCACCAGCTGCCAGGCGGGCCTGCGGGCCGGGCTCGAGGCCGCCGTGTTCTGCGAAGGCGACCCGCTCACCGACTGGCCCGACGCGCAAGGCACGGAGGCGGCGTTCAAGGCCATTCCGTTCAAGGTCGCCATCGCCACCTCGATGACGCCCACGGCGAAGGCGTCGGACTACGTGCTGCCCGCGCTCACGTACCTCGAGCGTCCCGGCATCGTGGATACGGCCACGGCGGTGACCTCGGTGGCAACGTTGCGCAACAAGGTGATCGAGCCGGTGGCGCCCGAGGCGAAGGCGGTGTACGAGATCGTGGTCGCCCTGGCCAAGCCGCTGGGGCTGGACGCGTACTTCTCGTTCTCGCTCGACGACTACAACGAGGCGCTGTGCAAGGCCTACGGCGTGTCGTACGACGCCCTGCGCAAGGAGAGCGTGGCCGAGATGCCCAAGTGCACCCTTGCGTACGGCACGATGCCGTTCATGATGTCGGCTTCGAAGAAGATCGAGTTCTCCTGCGACGCGTTCGCGGCGGCCGGGCGCAGCGCCACCCCCGCGTGGGTGGAGCCCGCCGTGCAGCCGGGCGGCGACAAGGTGCGCCTCATCACGGGCGACCAGTTCACGCAGGTGCGCTCCTACACGCTCGCGTCCGACCAGCTGCGCCAAGACGCGCTCGACAACGGCATGGACCGTTTGTGGGTGAACCCCGTGGTTGCCGACAAGGTCGGCATCGCCGACGGCGACCGCGTCAAGGTGGCGTCCGAGACGGGCCAGACCGTGGCCACGGCGAAGGTGACGGAGAAGGTGCACCCCGAGGCCGTGTACCTGCCGCCCCACTACGGACGCGCCGACCTCGGGTTCGGCGCGAGCCTGCAGAGCCTCGTTCCGTGTCAGTACGAGCCCGGCACCGGCGCGGCCATGCTCAACGAAGTGCTCGTGACCCTGCAAAAGGAAGGTGCGTGATCCTATGACGCGATACGGAATGCTGGTCGACACCCGGAAATGCGTGGGTTGCCATGCGTGCCGCATGGCCTGCCAGCACCAGAACAACCTGCCGGCCGACGTGTCGTTCATCACGTTCCACGACCGGGAGAGCGGGGCGTTCCCCTCGGTGCGCACCGAGACGGTGCCCACCCAGTGCATGCAGTGCGACGACGCGCCCTGCGCGGCGGTATGCCCCACCAAGGCGACGTACGTCGACGAGAACAAGACGGTGCGCGTGGACCGCGACCGCTGCATCGGCTGCCGCTACTGCATCGCGGCCTGCCCCTACGGGGCGCGGTCGGTCGATCCCGCCACCGGCATCGTCGACAAGTGCCGGCTGTGCGTGGCGAAAGCCGACCCGGCGAAGCACCCCACCAACTGCGTGAGCGCGTGCCCGGCGGGCGTGCGCGTCTTCGGCGATCTGGACGATCCGACCTCCGAGGTGTCGCGCGCCATCGCCGCCACAAACGCCCAGCCGCTTGCCAGCGATCTGCTGTCCCATGCCAAGTTCTATTTCGTGAGGTGATGATGACATGTCGTTCGAACCTGTATGGGGCGCCCCCATTATCTGGTACCTGTTCCTCGCCGGCCTCGGCGCCGGGGCCTTCGTGACGGCTGCGTTCTTGGCGTGGCGCCACCCCGACGCGCCCAACATGCGGCGCGTGGCGTACGTCATCGCGCCCATCGCGGTCGCGGTGGGGCTCGTGCTGCTCATGTTCGACGCGGAGGCGGGCCTGCACGACCCGCTGCGCTTCGCGTTGCTGCTGTCCAACGGCGTATCGGTCATGACCTGGGGCGTGGTGTTCCTGTCCGTGTTCATGGTCGTGTCCGTCGTCGCGCTCGTGCTCAACGTGGCGAAGCGCAAGGTGCCTGCGTGGCTCAACATCGCAGGCGTGGTCGTGAGCGTGTGCGTGGCGGTGTACACCGGCGCGCTCCTGGGCGTGTGCCGCCCGTTCCCCTTGTGGAACAACGCGCTTTTGCCCGTGCTGTTCTTGGTGTCCGCCCTGTCCAGCGGCGCGGCCTCGGTGCTGCTCGTGTCGGTGTTCCTCCATGCCGAGGAGTTCAACCGCGTGGGCGTGCTGAAGAAGTTCCACTTCTGCCTGCCCATCATCGAGCTGGTGCTGGTGGCGTCGCTTCTGTTCGTGACCAGCTACAACTCGGATGCGGGATGGATGTCGGTCGCGTCGCTTCTGGCGGGTTCCTACGCGCTGCCGTTCTGGCTCGGGCTCGTGGCCGTGGGCCTGGTGCTGCCGACGGCGCTCGAGACGTGGCTTCTGTTCTTCAGCCCGAAGGAGTTCGAAGAGAGCCGCGGGGCCCACTACATCAGCGCTGCGTCGGACGTCGGCGTCGTCGTGGGCGGCTTCATGCTCCGCTTCCTCGTGGTGTCGGCGGCGCTGCCCATCCTGTTCCTGTAGCGGGCATCCTGGCAGACGAGACGACGGGGCTGCGTCGGAAGCCGCCTTGGCAGGCGCTTCCGGCAACGCTCCGAGCGGCACGGGCTCTGTCCCGAGCAGCGCCGCAAAACGATAAGCAACCTATGATGCGAGGCTGTATCAAAAGCGTCGTTTTCGCTCATCGTGCAGGGCAAGGGCTCTGCCCTTGCCGCTCGACAAGCAACGTTTTCGCAGGTAGACGGCAAGGGTAGAGCCCTTTTCCAACGGAATGGTCAATGCGAACGAGCGTTTTGGCGACTTTTGATACAGCCCCGCTTTGCCGGCCGGCTTCTTGTCATTCTGGGAGTTCGACAGTCCAGCGGCCTGTCGAACTCCCGAGCACGCAAAGCGGGTGCAGCGAAGCGGCGAGCCGAAGGCCGTCCTTTTTTTGTCATCCTGAGCGGAGGCGGCGTGAGCCGCCGGAGTCGAAGGATCCCGCGCGGCGACAGCCGAAGCGCTTTCAGTTGACACCGCACGGGATCCTTCGACTCGCTCCGCTCGCTCAGGATGACAACGCGCTGGCTTGCATAATGTCAATGCTGGTTTAACAGCGGACGAGCACGACTTCAGCACGAAATTACCGTTATGAACGATTTTGCGTCTCTTTTTTACGCGCTTCTTTATATAATCGCAGGTCGTGATTTTTCGGTTCGCAAAAAATCGTTCATAACGGTAATTTCGTGCTATGCGAAGGAACTTCCGCTGCTAAACCAAGATCGACACGCTCCTGCGCGGCACCTGACGACGACCCGGCGCTGCGCGGCCCCGCTGCTATACCGCCCATTGACGCATTTCCGCGCGGCGCTCGATGGCGGCCTGGCGTTCCGCAGAGGCGAACGGGCATGGGTCAGTTTTGGTTTGACGGCGGAAAGCCTTTCCGCTCCGCTCCGTTCAATTAAAGCGAGAAACGCCTCGCGCACATCTACAGGAGTTTTCCCGCGCCTTCGGGAGAAGTGGGGAAGGCGTGGAGGCCCGCGAACCTGGTTGCGAAATATTGCTTTATCACTCTACTGTGCTAAAGTATAGCGACGCGATGCGGAACGGATCGCGAGCCGCCGCCAGAGGGCGACGCGGTGCTATCATCGGATCGCGCGCGTCGCGCCCTGCGCGTGCGCGGCAACGACCCGCGACGTCGGCGCGGCCCATGGCCGCGGAAAGCGCGCGGAACAAGACCAACGAGGGAAAGAAGCTCGAACCTATGAATTTCGTCACACCGGCCGGTTTTCGGGACGTGCTCACCGAGGAGGCGCAGCAGCGCGAACGCATCGTCCGCGCCGTGCAGGAGCGCTTTGCCGCGCGCGGCTACGCCCCCATCGAAACGCCCACGCTCGAGGTCATGGACGTCATGCGCGCGGGCGGCAGGCTGCCCGGCTCGGCGTTTCGGTTCTTCGACTCGCGCGGCGACCTTCTGGCCATGCGTCCCGACGTCACCCTGCAGGTGGCGCGCATGGTGGCCACGCGCCTTGCGGGGCGGGAAGGGCCGTTCAGGTTCCGCTACATGCAACGCGTGTTCCGCGAGGCCGAGGTGGAGATGCAGGCCAAGGCGCGCGAGCTCACGCAGATGGGCATCGAGTGCATCGGCGAGGAGGGCCCCGAGGCCGATGCCGAGGTCGTGGGGCTTCTTGCGGAGGCCCTGGACGTGGCGGGCGCGCGCGGCTACACGCTGGCCCTGGCCACGGTGGGGGTGCTGCGGGCCTTGCTCGACGCGAGCGGCGCGCCGGCGTGGTGGAAAGAGCGCGTGCTCGACGCCTATCACGCGTCGAACTTCGTGGAGCTCGACCGCCTGACGGCGCCCGAGGGCGTGCTCCAGGCAGACGCGATGGGCGCCGCCCGTGGCGAGCGTGCCGCCGTGCCGCCCGTGTTCGCGGCCGCCATCCGCGCGCTGCCGCGCATTCGCGGCGGACGCGAGGCCATCGACGAGGTGCGCGCTCTTGTGGCGCCGCTGGGGTGCGAGGACGGCCTCGACGCGTTCGCGCGCACGTTCGACCTGCTGGCAGAGGCCGGCTTGGGGCGGCGCATCCTGGTGGACTTCTCGGTCATGAGCTCGTTCGACTACTACACGGGCATCGTGTTCGAGGCGTACGCTCCCGGCCTGGGCACGCCGCTCGGCAGCGGCGGCCGCTACGACAACATGATCGCCGCCTACGGCACGAGCCGCCCCGCCGCCGGCTTCGCGTTCTTCTTAGAACAAGCGATGGCCGCTGAATGTCATCCTGAGCGAGCGGAGCTTAGCGGCGCCTCCGTTCAGGACGCCGACCCGCGCCCCCTGCGCATCGCGGTTCCCAAGGGCTCGCTCAACGGCGACGCCATCGCGGCGCTCGCTGCGGCGGGGCTCGACGTGAGCGGCCTCGCCGACCCCGGTCGCCAGCTCATCATCAAGAACCCGGGCGTGGAGTACGTCATCGTGCGGCCCACCGACGCGCCCGCCTTCGTGGCGCTGGGTGCGGCCGACTGCGGCATCTGCGGAAAGGACTCGCTTTTGGAGGCCGACCCGGACGTCGTGGAATTGGTGGACCTGGGCTTCGGCGCGTGCCGCTTCGTGGTGGCCGAGCCGGCCGCCGCCGCCGGGGCCGCCGACGAGCGCTACCGCGAGCTCGGCTCCATCCGCGTGGCCACGAAGTACCCCGGCATCACGCAGGCCCACTACGCGCGCAAGGGCATGCAGGTGGAGATCGTGAAGCTCCACGGCAACATCGAGCTGGCGCCTTTGACGGGCATGGCCGAGCGCATCGTGGACATCACGGCCACCGGCACCACGCTGCGCGAGAACGACCTCGTGGTGGTCGAAGAGGTGCTGTCGTCGACCGCTCGGTTCTTCGCGAACGCGTGCGCGTTTCGCACCGACGCGCGTATCGTACAATTGACCCAGGCGCTCGCGCGGGCCTCCGAGGCCCCGCAGGCGCAGGACGGCCCCGCGCCCCAGGCGCAGGCGAGCAAGGATAAGGAGTAGCCCATGCGTCGTGTCATACTCGAGCCCGGCGAGGTTTTCTCGAACAAGCACCTCAAGCGCACCGGCGCGTTCAACGCCGCCGCGCTCACGGCGGCCACCGCCATCATCGAGGACGTGCGCGAGCGCGGCGACGCGGCTCTGCGCGACTACACGGAGCGGTTCGACGGGGTGCGCCTGGAGGACTTCCGCGTGCCGCAGCTGGCGATCGACGAGGCCGTGGCCTACGTTGACGACAAGACGGCGAAGGCGCTGCGCCAGGCCGCCGACCAGATCCGCGACTTCCACGAGCGCCAGCGCCAGCAGAGCTGGTTTACCGTGCGCGAGGACGGCGCGCTCGTGGGCTCCAAGGTGGAGCCGCTGGAGTCCGTGGGCATCTACGTGCCCGGCGGCCGCGCGCTCTACCCCTCCACCGTGCTCATGAACGCCCTGCCCGCCGCCGTGGCCGGCGTGGAGCGCATCGTGTGCGTGACGCCGCCCGCGAAGACGGGAAAGCTCGACCCGGCCATCCTCTACGCGTGCCGCCTGGCGGGCGTCACCGAAATCTACGCGGTGGGCGGCGCTCAGGCCGTGGCGGCGCTCGCCTACGGCACGGGGTCCATCGAGCCCGTGGCGAAGATCACCGGCCCCGGCAACGCCTACGTGGCGGCCGCCAAGAAGGTCGTGTCGGGCGATGTGGGCATCGACATGATCGCCGGCCCCTCCGAGGTGTGCGTGGTGGCCGACGCCACGGCCGACCCGGCCCTCGTGGCCATCGACCTCATGGCGCAGGCTGAGCACGACCCGCTGGCCTCGTGCTACCTGGTCACGTTCGACGCCGCCTACGTCGACGAGGTGGAGCGCGCCATCGAGCGCCACCTGGAATCGTCCACCCGCGCCGAGATCACCGCCGCGTCGCTGGCCGACCAGGGGCTCGTCGTGGTGTGCGACGGCATCCCGCAGGCCCTCGAAGCCGTGAACGTCATCGCGCCCGAGCACCTGGAGCTGCATCTCGACCACGCCTTCGACCTCTTGGGCGCCATCCGCAACGCGGGCGCCATCTTCCTGGGCGCCTGGACGCCGGAGGCCGTGGGCGACTACGTGGCCGGCCCGAACCACACGCTGCCCACGGGCGGCACGGCCCGCTACGCCTCGCCGCTTTCGGTGGACGAGTTCGTGAAGAAGTCGAGCGTCATCCAGTACTCGCCGGCCGCGCTCGCCCGCGACGCCGACGCCGTCACCACCATCGCGCGCCACGAGGGTTTGTGGGCGCACGCCATGAGCGTGGAGATGCGCCAGAACCTTCTGCGCACCGGCAACGTGTTCGGCGACGAGGGAGAAGGCGGCTCGGATGCGTAGCGTATGCGCGTCGGCTCCCCAGTTGGCCGACCTCGAGCCCTACGACCCGAAGTACCTGCCCGCCGAAGCGTTCCTCTCGGCCAACGAGAACCCGCACGACGTGGACAAGGACGTGCGCCACGAGATCATGCGCGAGGTGAAGCGCGTGAATCTGAACCGCTACCCGGACCCGCTGGCCAACGACCTGCGCGACATGATCGCCGAGGCGAACGGACTCGATCGCGACCAGGTGCTCGTGGGCAACGGCGGCGACGAGCTCTTGTTCAACCTGGCGCTCGCGTGGGGAGGTCCGGGCCGCACGTTCCTGAACATGCCCCCCACGTTCTCGGTGTACGACGCCAACGCGCGCCTCACGAACACCACCGTGGTGAACGTGCCGCGCACCGCCGACTTCCGCATCGACGAGGAGGCCGTGCTCGCCCGTGTGGCCGAAGGCGGCATCGACTACCTTATCGTCACGAGCCCCAACAACCCTACGGGCGAGTTGGCGGGCGAGGAGTTCATCTGCCGGCTGCTCGATGCCACCGACGCGCTCGTCATGGTGGACGAGGCGTACTTCGAGTTCTCGCGCCTGACGATGCGTCCGTACCTGGCGCAGCACAAGAACCTGGTCATCCTGCGCACGTTCTCAAAGGCGTTCTCGCTTGCGGGCGTGCGCATGGGCTACATCCTGGGGGATGCCGAGGTGGTGCGCGAGTTCGCGAAGGTGCGCCAGCCGTACTCGGTCGACGCCGTGTCGCAGGTCGTCGCGCGCGTCGTGTATGCGAACCGCGCGAAATTCGAGCCCGGCATACGCGCCATCATCGAGGAGCGGGCGCGCGTCATCGACGGCCTCAAGCGCATCCCCGGCGTGAAGCCGTACCCGTCGGACGCGAACTACGTGCTGTTCCGCATGGAGAACGCGGGGCAGATATGGGAGATGCTCTACGGGCGCGGCGTGCTCGTGCGCGACTTCTCGCGGGCTCCGTATTTGGAGAACTGCCTGCGCGCGAGCATCGGCTCGCCCGAGGAGAACGACGCGTTCTTGCGAGCGCTGCGGGACGCCGTGATGGGCAAGTGCGACTTATAGATTGTCTGGGTTCCGTCGGCTTGCCAGCCGCCGGAACCTGCCGACGCTGCGGCTTCCCGCAGTACCCGATCTCGCGGCGATGCCGGGGGCTCGCGTACCGAAGTACGCTTCGCCCCCGCCATCCCCACGATCTCGGGCACTGCGGAAACCCTCGCTGACGTTGGTGGACCTGTGGGCTTTGACGAACCGGCACGTTGAGAGAAAGAGACGGACATGGAACCGAGAACCGCCGAGATACGGCGCACGACGAACGAGACGGACATCGAGATCTCCGTGAACCTCGACGGCACGGGCGCGGCGGACGTGGAGACGGGCGTCGGGTTCTTCGACCACATGCTCGCGGCGTTCGCCCGCCACGGCCTGTTCGACCTGAAGGTGCGGGCGCAGGGCGATTTGGAGGTGGACGGGCACCACACGGTGGAGGACACGGGCATCGTGCTGGGGCAGGCGTTCGCCCGCGCGCTCGGCGACAAACGCGGCATCCGACGGTTCGGCTCGCTCGCGCTGCCCATGGACGAGGCGCTCGTGTTGGCCGCCTGCGACCTGTCGGGCCGCGGCCAGCTGCACTGGGACGTCGCCGTGCCGCCGGTGATGATCGGCGCGTTCGACGCGACGCTCGCCAAGGAGTTCTTCATCGCGTTCGCCGCGAATGCGGGCGCGACGCTGCACGTGCGCGGCTTGGCCGGCGAGAACGCGCATCACATCGTGGAGGCGTCGTTCAAGGCCGCAGCCCGCGCCCTGCGCGAGGCCGTAGAGCCCGATGCCCGCCTGGGCGACGCGCTGCCGTCAACGAAAGGCAGCCTGTGATGGCCTGTCGCATCGCCGTCGTCGACTACCACAAGGGCAACCTGAAAAGCGTGGAGCGCGGCTTGGTGGCGGCCGGCGGGGGTGCGTTCGTCACCGACGACGCGGCCGCCATCGCGCGCGCCGACGCCGTGGTGCTGCCGGGCGTGGGCGCCTTCGCCGACGCGTCCGCCACCATGCGCGAGCTGGGGCAGATGGAGGCCGTGCGTGAGCGCATCGCGGCCGGCGTTCCGTTTCTGGGCATCTGCCTGGGCATGCACCTTCTGTTCGAGGAAGGCACCGAAGGCGCGCCGCAGGAAGACGACGAAACGTCCACCCACAACGCCCCCGGCCTCGCCGTCCTCCCCGGCGTCGTGGCCGCCATGCCCCGCACCGACGCCGAGGGCCGCGCATATAAGGTACCCCACGTGGGATGGAATACCGTCACCCCGCCGGCCTATCCCGCCGGTGGGTCGGAATCGGGCGCGCTGTCAGCTTCGGTGGGCAGCAGGGAGGCCGTCGATCTCCACCAAGCGAGTTCCGCACGAGCCGGACAGCCCTGTGGGCTGTCCGCGCGAGCAGGACTGCCCGAGCGACTGGAGGTCGACGGCCTCCCTGCGGTGCAGGTCGGTTTCACCTGCCCGCTGTTCGCAGGCATTCCGGCGGGGGAGTACTTCTACTTCACGCACAGTTACATCGCGCCCACCGGGCCGTTCGTCGTGGCGGAGACCGCGCACAGCGTGACGTTCCCCTGCGCCGTGCAGTACCGCGACGCGGCGTTCGGCGTGCAGTTCCATCCCGAGAAGAGCTCGGACGCGGGCGCGGCCGTGCTGCGCAACTTCGTTTCCATCGTGAAAGGGGCGTGATCGCCGTGCATCTGCTTCCCGCCATCGACATCCTGGGCGGCAAGGCCGTCCGCTTAGCCAAGGGCGACTACGACCGGGTGACGGTCTACAACGACGATCCCGCCGCGCAGGCGCAGCTGTTCGAGGAGCAGGGCGCCACGTGGCTGCACGTGGTCGACTTGGACGGAGCGCGGTCGGGCAGCCCCGACAACATAGCCATCATCGAACGCATCCTGGCGAAGACGCTGCTCAAGGTGGAGGTGGGCGGAGGCATCCGCTCCATGGACACCGTGCAGCGCCTCTACGACGCGGGCGTGTCGCGCGTCGTTCTGGGCACGAGCCTCGTGACCGATCCCGCTTTTGCCGAGGCCGCCATCGCGCGCTTCAAGGACCTGCTCGTGGCCGGCATCGACGCCAAGGGCGGCGAGGTGGCCGTGGCCGGTTGGCGCGAGGGCTCGGGCGTGGCCGCCGAGGAGCTGGCGCGGCAGATGGCCGAGCTGGGCTTCCGTCATCTCGTGTACACCGACATTGCGCGCGACGGCATGCAGACGGGCATCGATCCGGCGGCCTACGAGCGTATGGCGGCCGCGTTCGGCCATCCCGTGACCGCGTCGGGCGGCGTGGCGGGCCTCGACGACATCGAGGCGCTCGGCCGCGTGGCGGACTGCATCGAAGGCGTCATCGCCGGCCGCGCCGTCTACGAGGGCGCGCTCTCGGTGGCCGACGGCGTGCGCGCCTGCGAAGAGGCCACCCGCGCCGCCGACCGCGCCCGCGCCCAAGCCAACCCTTGCGGAATGTGAGTCTTGCATGTTCGGCAAAGTCAGCGAGCGGGTTTTTCGCGAGCTCGATTGCCGTGAAGGCTCGACGAAGCGTGCCTTGGGCACGTGAGGAGAACCTAGAGCGGCAAGCGTGCCGCGAAGAACCCGCGCAGCGTCGGCACGTCCGTCGTTGCGTCAGCGACGACGGAAGGACGGTCATGCTAGCCAAACGAGTCATCCCCTGCATGGACGTGAAGGATGGACGCGTGGTCAAGGGCGTCAACTTCGTGAACCTGCGCGACGCGGGCGACCCCATCGAGCTCGCGCAGCGCTACGACGAGGAGCGGGCCGACGAGGTCATCTTCCTGGACATCACGGCCACGAGCGACGACCGCGCCACCACGGTGGATCTGGCAAGCCGTGCGAGCGAGCGGCTGCACCTGCCATACTGCGTGGGCGGCGGCTTCCGCAGTGTGGCCGACATCCGCACGATGATAGCCGCCGGCGCCGACAAGGTGTCGGTGAACTCGGCCGCCGTGGCGAACCCCGAGCTCATCACGCAGGCAGCCGCCGCGTTCGGCACCCAGGCCATCCTCGTGGCCGTCGACGCCAAGCAGGTGGCGGGCAACCCGAACAAGTGGGAGGTCTACACCCACGGCGGGCGCACGGCCGCGGGCATCGACGCCGTGGCGTGGGCGGCCGAGGCGGCCCGGCGCGGGGCGGGGGAGATCCTGCTCACCAGCATGGATCGCGACGGCAGCCGCGACGGCTTCGACTGCGCGCTCACCCGCACCGTCGCGCGCGCCGTGAACATCCCGGTCATCGCGTCGGGCGGGGTCGGCAAGCTGGAGCATTTCGCCCAGGGCGTCATCGAGGGCGAGGCCGACGCCGTGCTGGCCGCCAGCGTGTTCCACTTCGGCGAGCTCACCGTTCGCCAGGTGAAGGAGCACATGCGCGCCCAGGGCATCCCCGTGCGGTTGTAGCTGGTCGCTTGACGCCTCCTTTTCATAAAAGAGAACATTTGTTCTTGACAGCTAAATACGCCAACGCTATACTATGTAGCAGGTTGGTGCATGCCTAACCGCCATCGGGACAGCCTCGTATCGTACTCGCACGCGAGATAAGAGGAGGCTGTTGCATGCTTGCCAATAACGAAAACTATCTTCGGATTGTTGAACTGGTGAAGTCCGAGATAGCGCAAACGCGCCATCGTGCTCTTACGAGGGTTAACTCAGACTTGATCTGCATGTATTGGCGCATAGGCGCCGCGATCGACGAACGAACTGATTGGGGTGGCGGGTTTATCGATTCCTTGTCGAAAGATATCCGATTGGCCTATCCGGGGATTAAAGGCTTCTCTCCTCGTTATCTGAAGTACATGAGGAAGTTTTACCGAGAGAACGAATACGAAATTGTGCAAACAGTGTTTGCACAATTAAGTTGGTCTCACAACATTAACCTTATGGACAAAACGGCAAACTATGATCAGCGAGTTTGGTATGCTCGTTCAGCCGTAGAGCAGGGATGGAGCTTGGCGGTTCTCGTACACCAAATCGAAACCAAGCTCTACGAGCGGCAAATGCTCGCCGGGAAAGTGAGCAACTTCGAGCGGACGCTTCCGCCGCCCGAGAGCGAGCTTGCCCAGCAGGTGCTCAAAGACCCGTACATCTTCGACTTCATCACCGCAAGGCAAGGGGCTGTCGAGCGCGAGGTGGAGGACAGGATGATGGAGAACCTCACCAGGCTCCTGCTCGAACTCGGCACGGGGTTCGCGTTCGTCGGAAGACAGTACCATCTTGCGGTGGGCGAGCAGGATTTCTATATCGATCTGCTTTTTTACAATATTCGGCTTAGAAGTTACGTGGTGGTCGAATTGAAGAACGCCGCGTTCAAGCCTGAGTTCGCGGGCAAGCTCAACTTCTATCTTTCGGCGGTGGACGATTTGCTGCGCACCGAGCACGACAACCACAGCATTGGATTGCTTTTGTGCAAGACGAAGGACAACGTGGTTGCCGAGTACGCTCTGCGCGATATCAACAAGCCGATGGGCGTCAGCGAGTATCGGCTGGCCGAGGTGCTGCCGGAGGACTTCGCCGATTTGCTGCCCTCGCCGGAGGACATCGAGAAACGGTTGTAAACTGAAATTGTGCAACAGCTGCTGCACAATCGAACCAGCAAGGAGCGACGCTATGAACGTACCCGACTTGACCTACAACGAGGCCGGCCTTATTCCCTGCATCGTGCAGGATGCCGACACGTTCGAGGTGCTCATGATGGCGTGGATGAACGCGAAGTCGCTCGAGCTCACGCTCGAACGCGGCGAGACGGTGTTCTGGAGCCGCAGCCGCCAGGAGCTCTGGCACAAGGGCGCCAAGTCGGGCAACGTGCAGAGGCTTGTGGAGCTGCGTTACGACTGCGATGCCGACACGCTGCTCGCGCTCGTGCATCCGGCCGGTCCCGCCTGCCATACGGGCGCGCCGACCTGCTTTTTCCGCTCGTTCGGCTAGGTTTTCCGATAAAAAGAGAAAAACTCGTTGTCCTCTCTGAGTTCCGCGCGCATAATTAGAGTGATTCTGTAGGAGATGAGGGCAAAGGGAAGGACCTCATGGATGCGCCGTCGTTGAAAGCGCTGGAGCACGAGAACGCCGAACTACGCGAAAGGCTCAACGACGCGCGCCGCTACGACGGGCTCACGGGCCTGCTCTCCAAGGGCGCGTTCTGCGACGCCGTTTCAACCGCGCTCGACCGGTCGCCGTCCGAGCGGCACGTTATCGTCTGCTTCGACATCCGCCGGTTCAAGCTGGTAAACGATCTGCACGGCCTTGAGGAGGGCGACGAGCTCCTGCGCTCTTTCGCCGGCGCGCTCAAGCATCGCTTCGCGGACGTCGCGGGCTCGTTCGTGGGCCGCCTCGGCGGCGATCTGTTCGTCGTCTTCGCCCCCGCCATGACGATCGGGGAGGTGCAGCGGGCGCTTGACGACGTATGCTCCGCCTGTCCCGAACGATTCGACCCGACGGCCGTTGCGGGCATCTACCGTATCGAGGACCGAGGGCTGCCCGTGGCGCTCATGTGCGATCGCGCCATGATGGCGCTGCGCACGGTGAAGGAGAGCTATTTCGGCCGCGTCGCCGAGTACGAGCCGGGGCTGCGCGACGCGCTCGTGGAGGAGCGCGCGCTGCTCGACGGCATCGAGGTCGCCCTCGACGAAGACCAGATCGAGCCGTTCTTCCAACCCAAATGCAACATCCGCACGGGCAAGATCGTGGGGGCCGAGGCCCTCGCGCGCTGGCGCCATCCCGAGCGCGGCATCGTCCCGCCGGCCGAGTTCGTCCCGCTGCTCGAGCGCAACGGGTTCATCCGCGCGCTCGACGTGCGCGTGTGGGAGCGGACGGCCGCTTGGATCGCCCAACTGGTGGCGCAGGGGATCGAGCCCGTGCCCGTGTCCGTGAACGTATCGCGCGCCGACGTCGACGGCATGGACGTGTGCGCCACGCTCACCGGCATCGTCGAGCGTTACGGCATCGACCGGTCGCTCATGGAGGTCGAGATAACGGAAAGCGCCTACGCCGACCGGCGCGATTCGATCATCGAAGCGTCCGACGAGCTCATGGCCGAAGCGTTCGTCGTGCTCATGGACGATTTCGGCAGCGGCTACTCGTCGCTCAACATGCTGAGGGACATCAACGTCAACGTGCTGAAGATCGACATGCGCTTCCTCGACCGCACCGACCGGCGCAGCCGCGACATCATGGAATCGGTCGTCCATATGGCCCGCTGGCTCGACCTTCCCGTCATCGCCGAGGGCGTGGAGACCGACGAGCAGGTGAGGTTCCTGCTCGACGTGGGATGCGTGTTCGCGCAGGGGTTCCGCTTCTATCGGCCCATGGACGCCGCCTCGTTCGCCGCCCTGCTCGCCGAGGGCGACAACGTCGAGCGCGTCACGCTGAGCGAGCGGTTCGACGCCGAAGGCTCTTCCGTGTTCGATTTCAAGGACCTGCTGCACGAGGATGTGATCAGCGACCGCATGCTCACCAACATCCTGGGCGCCGTGGCGCTGTTCTCGCTCGACGGCGCCTCCCTGCGCGTCCTGCGCGGCAATCCCGCCTACCGCGACCTCGTCGAGTGGGACGGCGAGGGCGGAACGGCCCGCGCCGACGTTCTGGACCGCGTGCACGAAGACGACCGGCCCCTGCTGCTCGACGCCGCCCGTCGCGCGCGCACCGCGCACGACGACGAGGGCGTCGAGGTCACGGTGCGCCGTACGGCGGGCGGCCGCACGCAGTGGCTCGAACTGCGGCTGTTCCACCTGTACGCCTCCGGCGACGCCGACGTGCTCTACGGCGGCGTTTCCGACGTGACCGAGCGCATGGAGGACGTGGAGGCGCTGCGCATGAGCGAGCGTCGCTTCGAGATAGCCATGGAGGCCTCCGGCCTCGTGGTGTTCGAGCTCGACATCCCCACGCGCACGGCGCGCTACTCCGCCTACGTGCAGAACGCGTTCGGGCTCGACGCGACCGTGGCGAACGCGCCCGAGGGCTTCATCGAGCAAGGGTCGGTGGACGAGGTGTCCGTCGGCGACTTCCGCGCGCTGTACGAGCGCATCTTCCGAGGCGACAGCCGCTCGTCGACCGTCGTGCGCGCGCACATGGCGGACGGCTCCACCGTGTGGAACCGCATCACGCTCATAGCCGTGGAGAACGAGCGCGGCAAGGCCACCAAGGCCGTGGGGTTGGTGGAGAACATCACGCGCGAGAAGGAGATGGAGCTCTCCCTCAGCCAGCGGGGGCTCGTTCTGAGCGAGGCGAACCAGCGGGTGCTCGCGCGCCTGCTTGAGGGAGCGGTGACGTTCGGGGCCATCGGGCGCTATCTCGAACGCGACTTCCCCTTGTACTTCCTCACCGCGGAGATGCTCGCCTTGCTCGGCTACGGCACGTACTCCGAGCTCATTGAGGCCACGGGCGGCATCGCCCACGTGCTCGCGCGCGTCGACGACCTGGAGGAGCTCGAACGCGGCATGCTGGAGCTCAAGGTGGGGGAGGGCTACCGCATCTGCTACTCGTTCGTCTGCAAGGACGGCTCCCTGCTGCCGGTGGAGGAGCGCGGCTTCGCCGTCGAAGCGGAGGACGGGCGCCCCGCCATCATCGGGCTGTGCACGGTGCTTTAGAGCCGCGCCGGCGTGTTGAGCAACTCCCGCCGTACCGAACCGTACCCGTCCCTCCATCGCAAATCCACGTTCCCCGCTCCGCATTGCTTGATCGAGGCGGGGATATGCGCTACCATAGACCGGTATCAAATCCCCGCACCGAACACGAACGCGCACGTCGACTTCCGACGTGAAGGCGTGGTGCGCCAAGGAAGAAAGACAAGCCTCATCGCTTCGAACCCCAAACCCCGCACGGAATCTATGCGCGCTCTCGCGTGCATTCCCATATCGTTAAGCCCAACCATAAGGAGGACTAGGTGAAATTCTTTCTGGACACCGCCGATCTCGCCGAGATCGAAGAGGCGGCCAGCTGGGGCGTGCTCGCGGGCGTGACCACGAACCCGACGCTCTACGCGCGCACGGGCGGCAAGCTCGCCGATTTCCACAACCACATCAAGCGCATCTGCGAGCTGGTGGACGGCCCCGTGTCCGCCGAGAGCGTGGCCATGACGCGCGACGAGATGGTGTGCGACGGCCGCGAGCTGGCCGCGCTCGCCGACAACGTGGTGGTGAAGCTGCCCACCACGATCGAGGGCCTGGCCGCCACCAAGCAGCTGGCCAGCGAGGGCATCCCGGTGAACATGACGCTGTGCTTCAGCGTGCCGCAGGCCATCATGGCCGCCCGCGCCGGCGCCCGCTACATCAGCCCGTTCGTGGGCCGCTTTGACGACATCTCCGAAGACGGCCTCGGCCAGCTGAACGACGTGGTCGCCGCCGTGAACAACTACGATTTCGGCCACGACGTGGAGATCATCGCCGCCTCCGTGCGCAGCGCGAACCACGTGGCCCAGGCCGCCCTCATGGGTGCGGACATCGCCACGGTGCCCTTCGCGGCGCTGAAGAAGTGCGTGCAGCACCCGCTCACCGATCGCGGCCTCGACGCCTTCATGAAGGACTGGGAGAAAGTGCAGAACGCATGAGCGACAACGAAGCAGCTACCATGACCGCCGAGGCGCCCGCGGCGAGCAAGCCGACGCGCCGCCGCTCCACGAGCGTGAACGCCAAGGCGTCCGCGGCGAAGGAGCCGGCCGCCAAGGCCGCGGCGAAGACTCCGGCCGAGAAGCCCTCCGAGCCGCAGGCCGACGGCGGCGCCCCCGCCGCGCATGCCGGCAGAACGCCGCGCAAGTCCGTGAAGGCCGGCGGCACGTCCGCCCCGCAGCAGGGCTCCGGCACCGCCAAGCGCCCCGGTCAGAACTCCAGCGGCCGCAGCAACGCGAACGCGGGCCAAAGCGGCGGCAACCGCCAGAAGCAGAACAACAACCAGCGCCAGAACGCCTCCGGCGGCAAGCAGAACAACAACAATAACAACCGCCGCCAGCGCCGCCCGCACGACAACAACCGCGGTCCCCGCGAGGTGCAGCCCAGCGTGTCGCGCGACGATCTGACGAAGCTCAAGGTCGCCGAGCTGCGCGAGAAGGCCGCCGAGCTGGGCGTGGACGCCACGGGCCTGAAGAAGGCCGAGCTCGTGGAAGCCGTGTTCGAGGCCAGCGTGAAGGCCGAGGGCTTCATCGAGGTGTCGGGCATCCTCGACATCCTGGCCGACGGCTACGGCTTCTTGCGCACGCAGGGCTACCTGCCCAGCGAGTCCGACTGCTACGTGGGGCTTTCCACCATCCGCCGCAACGGCCTGCGCAAGGGCGACCTCGTGACCGGCCAGACGCGCCCCGCCCGCGAGAACGAGAAGTACGCCGCCATCCAGAAGGTCACGGCCGTGAACGGCACGCCTATCGAGGAATGCGGCAACCGCGTGCGCTTCGGCGACCTCACGCCGGTGTATCCCGACGAGTGCTTCCACATGGAGCACGGCAAGAGCACCGTCACGGCGCGCGTCATCGACCTCGTGTCGCCCATCGGCAAGGGCCAGCGCGGCCTTATCGTGAGCCCCCCGAAGGCCGGCAAGACCACCGTGCTGAAGGACATCGCGGCGGCCATCAGCGCGAACAACCCCGAGGTGCACCTCATGTGCCTGCTCGTGGACGAGCGTCCCGAGGAAGTGACCGACATGGAGCGCTCCATCAAGGGCGAGGTCGTGTCCTCCACGTTCGACATGCCCACGGAGAACCACATCGCCGTGGCCGAGCTCGTCATCGAGCGCGCGAAGCGGCTCGTGGAGTGCGGGCGCGACGTGGTCGTGCTGCTGGACTCCCTCACGCGCCTGGCGCGCGCCTACAACCTGGCGCAGCCCGCGTCGGGCCGCATCCTGTCCGGCGGCGTGGACTCCACGGCGCTCTACCCGCCGAAGCGCTTCTTGGGCGCCGCCCGCAACATCGAGAACGGCGGCAGCCTCACTATCCTGGCCTCGGCGCTCATCGACACCGGCTCCAAGATGGACGAGGTCATCTTCGAGGAGTTCAAGGGCACGGGCAACATGGAGCTCAAGCTCGACCGCAACCTGGCCGACCGCCGCATCTTCCCGGCCATCGACCCGGTGGCGTCCGGCACCCGCAAGGAGGAGCTGCTGCTCGATCCGCAGGAGGCGCCGCTCATCTGGGCCGTGCGCCGCATCCTGTCGAACACGAACAACACCGAGCGCGCCATGGACATGCTCATCAAGTCGCTCAAGCAAACCGACACGAACCAGGAGTTCCTGTTGCGCACGGCCAAGAAGGCCCAGCACAGCAAGGGCGACGCCATAGAGATCTAGCGAGCCGGCATGCAGCCGTCAAGCGCCCGTCAGGCGCGTCCGGGCTGCCCCGGCCTATAATGGAACCGCTGTGGGAACCGCATCCGTTCGGGTGCGGTTCCCTGGCTCATGAGGTAGTATGATCCCAACCCAAACGAGGAGGGAACATGTCCCAGGACAGCAATTGGCAACAGCAGGTGTGGCAGCAGCCCGCCCAGCCGGGCGCGCCGGCTCCCCAGCCGCAACCGTATCCGCCGTACTACCAGCCCCAGCCGCCTAAGAAGAGCCGCGGCTGGATCGTCGCGCTCGTGGCGGTGCTGTGCGTGTTCGGCGTCATCGCGCTGGGCATGTGGTCGTGCACGTCGGCCGTGTCCTCGTCGTTCGGCACGCTGGGGTCGCTCGGCGCCTCCTCGTACGCCTCCGACGCCGACTACCTCACCTCCGACGCTATCGGCGTCATCGACGTGGACGGCACCATCCAGTACGACGGCACCACGTGCAGCCCCGAGGGTCTGAAGGCGCAGCTCGACCGCGCCGAGCAGAACAACCACATCAAGGCCGTGGTGCTGCGCGTCAACTCCGGCGGCGGCACGGCCACGGCCGGCGAGGAGATGGCCGACTACGTGCGCGGCTTCAGCAAGCCCGTCGTGGTTTCGAGCGCGTCCATGAACGCGAGCGCCGCCTACGAGATATCCAGCCAGGCCGACTACATCTACACGGCCAAGACCACGGCCATCGGCGCCATCGGCACGGCCCTGCAGATCACCGACCTGTCGGGCCTCATGGAGAAGCTGGGCATATCCATCGAGAACGTCACGTCGTCCGACAGCAAGGATTCCAGCTACGGCACGCGCCCGCTCACCGACGAGGAGCGCGCCTATTACCAGAACATGGTCAACCAGATCAACGAGACGTTCATCCAGACGGTCGCCGAGGGTCGCGGCATGAGCACCGACGAGGTGCGCGCGCTGGCCACCGGCATGACGTTCACCGGCATGGAGGCGGTGGAGAACGGCCTGGCCGACGAGATCGGCACGAAGGAGGACGCCGTGGCGAAGGCCGCCGCGCTCGCGAACGTGACCGCGTACAAAACGGTCGCCCTGGAAAACCCCACGTCGAGCCTGAACGACCTGCTGAGCCTGATGTCGTCCAGCCGCGTGTCGGCCGACGATTTGTCCCAAGCCCTGAAGGAGCTGGAAAACGATGGCAGCCTCGCCCGATAACGTACAACACCTGAGCGCCGCGCCCGCCGAGGAGCGCGTCGCCTGGCCGAAGCGCGCCGTGGTGACGGCGGGCATGCCCTACGGCAACAAGCCGCTGCACTTCGGCCACATCGCCGGCGTGTTCGTGCCCGCCGACGCCTTCGCGCGCTTCCTGCGCGACCGCATCGGCCCCGAGAACGTGCGCTTCATCAGCGGCACGGACTGCTTCGGCTCGCCCATCAACGAGGGCTACCGCAAGCTCGTGGAGGCCGGCGAGTTCGACGGCACCATCGAGGAGTACGTGCGGCGCAACCACGACGCCCAGAAGGCCACGCTCGAAGCCTACGGCATCAGCCTGTCCATCTACGAGGGGTCCGGCATGGGCCACTCCGGCGACGTGCACCAGCTCATCAGCGAGAAGTTCATCGAGAAGCTGCACGAGAACGGGCATTTGCACAAGCGTGCCACGCTGCAGTTCTACGACGCCGAGGCCGGCACGTTCCTTAACGGCCGCCAGGTGGTCGGCCGCTGCCCCGTGCAGGGCTGCAAGTCCGAGCACGCCTACGCCGACGAGTGCGACCTGGGGCACAGCTACGCCCCCGAGGACCTTATCGCGCCGAAATCGTCGCTCACGGACACCGTTCCCGAGATGCGCCCGGTGGAGAACTGGTACTTCGACCTGCCCGCCTTCGGCGACTTCCTGCGCGAGCGCACGGCCGAGCTCGAGGCCGACCCGAACGTCCGCCCCATCGTGCCGCAGGCCGTGAAGGAGTTTTTGGCGCCCCCCGTCGTCTACATCAAGAACGACGCGCGCGAGGCCTACGAGGCCGTGGCTGCCGACCTGCCGGCCCACGAGTTGCGCGAACCCGAGAAGGGCAAGCAGAGCTTCGAGATAGAGTTCAAGACCATCGACGACCGCGACGCGGCGCGCGACGTGCTGGGGCAGGCGGGCATCCGCTTCCGCACCGGCAAGGCGCTCGTGCCGTTCCGCATCACCGGCAACATCGAGTGGGGGGTCGCGGCCCCGGTCATCGACGGCGTGGAGGGCCTCACCGTGTGGTGCTGGCCCGAGAGCCTGTGGGCGCCCATGTCGTTCACCATGGCCGTGAACGACCAGATGGGGCTGCCGCGCGGCAGCTGGCGCGACTGGTGGTGCTCGGAAGACGCCGAGGTCTACCAGTTCATCGGCCAGGACAACCTGTACTTCTACGGCGTGGCGCAGCCGGCGCTCATCGAGGCGCTGCGCCCCGGCGACATCCTCGCTCCTGGCGTTACGGACAACCCCATCCGCCAGACGCGGCTCGTGGCGAACCACCACATCCTGTTCGGCGACAAGAAGGCGTCGTCGTCGGGGTCGGTGAAGCCGCCCACGGCCGACGAGCTGTTGGATTTCTATACGGTCGAGCAGCTGCGCGCGCACTTCCTGGCGCTCGGCCTGGACCAGAAGTCCGTGGGCTTCAAGCCCAAGCCGTTCCTGGCCACCCCGGAGGAGCTGGCCGACCCGCGCGTGGCCGACCCGGTGCTCAAGGAGGGCGCGCTGCTCATCAACGTGTTCAACCGCCTGGCCCGCAGCTGCTTCTACGAGGCGCAGAAGAACTTCGAAGGCTACCTGCCGCTCGGCCGCCCCACGGAAGCCGCGCTCGCGCGCGCGAACGAGACGCTCGCGGCCTACGACCGGCTCATGCTGAAGGTGGAGCTGCACTCGGTCATGTCGCTCATGGACGAGTTCATCCGCTTCGCGAACAAGCACTGGTCCGACGGCATCCGCGCGGCCGAGCTCGAGGACGACGACGAGCTGCGCCGCCAGGTGCTCGTGGACTCGTTCTACCTGCTGCGCGTGGCCACGCTGCTCATGCACCCCATCGTTCCGGCGGGCACCGAGAAGATCTGCGACTACCTGAGCTTCGAGTTCGACGACTTCTTCAGCTGGAACTACGATCTGGAGAACGTTGACGAGCTGTGCAGCGCCGGCGAGATCGACGAGCGCCGCCACCGCATCCGCGAGCTGCCGCCCCGGTTCGACTTCTTCGAGAAGCACCCGTCGCAGTACAAGTAATCCGGAGGGGCTGTATCAAAGCGCCGTTTTCGCCAGTCGTGCAGGGCGAGGGCTCTGTCCTTGCCGCTCGACAAGCAACGTTTCCGCAGGGTAAGGGGAGAGCCCCCGACCCGCGGAACGGCCAACGCGAACAGGCGTTTTGGCAGCTTTGATACAACCCCTTCCTCTCTCGAAAGGAAACGCATGCAGGTAGAGATCTTCACCGACGGCTCGGCGCGGGGCAATCCGGGGCCGGGCGGGTACGGTGCGGTGATGCGTTTCGTGGACAGCGCCGGGCGCGCGCACGAGAAAGAGCTATCCCAAGGCTACGAGCACACCACGAACAACCGCATGGAGCTCATGGCCGTGATCGCGGGCCTCGAGGCGCTCAAGCGGCCGTGCGACGTCACGCTGTACTCCGACTCGCAGTACGTGGTGAACGCCTTCAACCAGCACTGGGTGGAGGGCTGGCTCAAACGCGGTTGGAAGAACTCCCAGAAACAGCCCGTGAAGAACGACGATCTGTGGAAGCGCCTGCTCGCGGCCAAGAAGCCGCACAAGGTGGAGTTCGTGTGGGTGAAGGGCCACGCCGGGCACCCCGAGAACGAGCGCTGCGACGAGCTGGCCACCGCCGCCGCCGACGGCGAAGGGCGCATCGCGGACGAGGGGTTCGCCGGCTAGGGTTGCAGGGCGGACAGCTTCCTTCCGCTCTGGTTGCTCGATCGGCTTCCGACCGGCTGTTTTCCTGTGATGTTCCTGTATCGATACGGTAGAGACTCGGAAACGCCCCGGCAGTGTCTGCTAGACTGTTGCTCAACGTATAAGAGCGAAGAAGCAGGTGGAGGCCCCCACATGCAGCACAGTGCAACGCAGACGCGCGCCAAGGGCGCACTGGCCGGTTTTCTCGCGGCGACGCTCGCCGCATCCCTTATGATCCCCTCGCTCGCGTTCGCCGAGCCCACGTCCGCCGAGAAGCAAGCCGAGGCCAGCGCCGCGCTCGCGTCTTTGAACTCCATGCAGGAGAAGCTGGACCAGGCGGCAGTCACCTATGACGAAGCACTCAAGGCCAAGCAAGAGGCCGAGTCGAGCCGCGACGAGGCGCAGGCGCGCATCGACGAAGCAAGCGACCAGATCGCCGATTTGCAGGGGCGCTTGGGTTCGCGCGCCCGTAGCATGTACCGTACTGGCAGCAGCTCGGTTGTCGACCTGCTGTTGGGCGCCACGTCGTTCGAGGCGTTCGCCACGAACTGGGATCTGCTCAACCTGATGAACAACAACGACGCCGACCTCGTGCAACAGACGAAGGATCTGCGCGCCGAGGTGCAAGAGCAAGAAGCTGTGCTGGCCGAGCAGGAACGAGTCGCCAAGGAGAAGGCAGACGAGGCCAAGCGCATGCAGGACGAGGCGGCGAGCACCATGAACGCCATGCAGGCTACCTACGACAGCCTAAGTGCCGAAGCTGCTGCGCTGCTCGAGCAGGAGCGCGCCGCTCAGCAGGCCGCTCAGGCTGCGCAGGCGCAGGCCGTGGTCGATGCGTCCGCCGCACAGGCGACGAACAACGGCGGCGGCAACTCCGGCAACGGCAACGGCGGCGGCAACTCCGGCGGCGGCAACGGCGGCGGTTCCGGCTACACGCCTCCTGCGTACGACGAGGCCATTGCCGGCACGGTCGTGGGGCGTGCCTACAGCCAACTGGGCAAGCCATACGGCTATGACGATCCCAGCTACGGGGCGGGACCGACCATGTACGACTGCTCCGGCTTCGTGGCGTTCTGCCTGTCGGGAAGCTATTCTCGCATGGGCAGCACGCTCACGTTCATGAACTGGCCCCAGGTGAGCGACCCCCAGCCAGGCGATGTCTGCGTCAGCCCAAGCCATTGCGGCATCTACATCGGCGGTAACCAGATGATCCACTCCGCCACGTTCGGTGTGGGCGTCATCCAGGGTCCCGTGCAGGGCGACATGATCATCGTGCGTCCGTAGACGGGCTTTCACGCAAGGACCTGCGCGGCGAAGGGGCCTCGACGGCCCTGTCGACAAGTGAAGAACGAGCACCGGCGATCCTGCGATTCGCCGGTGCTCGTCGTTTGGGAGCCCTCCCATTTAATTGCCCTTACTTGAGCGTCTCCTCTTTGTTGTGGCATCAACCGGTTCGGTATCTCATTGCCGCCGGCCCCCGAATGAGGGTCGAGGGTCTGTTTTTGGGCAAAATCAGGGGTAGGGCACCGCGAGGCTTCGGCATGCGGATGGTCGAGCGGCGTTCCCCCTGTTCGCTGCATGCTGCGATGGGCGGAGCGGGCGCAAACGGCTCCTCTGAGGCGCTCATGCGCCCGAAAACCGGTGCCCTACGGGCTTTTCTGCCCAAAACCAGGCCGTCTTTTTGCGCGCGCTGCCGTCGGTGTCGTGGGGAACCGCGCATCAGCTAGGCTACCGTCGCTTTCCGATCGCGATGCGTCAAGGACGTGCCAGCGAGAGGGCGTTCGACCGCCGTCTAGCTCACGGCTTCCTTGATGATGCGGCGCAGCTCGTCGATGCCTTCGCCCTTCGCGGACGACGTCACCACCATCGGCGCGTCCTGGCCCAGTTCCAGCTGGCGCTTGAGCGCGGCCTTCTGCTTGATCTGCTGCTGGCGGGAGAGCTTGTCGGCTTTCGTGAGCGCCACGACGAAGGGAAGGTCGGCCTCGCGCAAGAACCGTATCATGTTCTCGTCCAAATCCGACGCCGCATGGCGGATGTCCACGAGCGCCACCACGAGCGCGAAGTCGCGATCTTGGTTGAAGTAGCCCTCGATGAGCTCCGACCAGCGTTCCTTTTCCGATTTCGACACCTTGGCGTAGCCGTATCCCGGCAGGTCCACGAAGCGCGCGCCGTCGCCGGCGAAGAAGTTGATGGTGGCCGTCTTGCCGGGCGTCTGCGACACTTTGGCCAGGCCCTTGCGGTTGAACAGCTTGTTCAGCAGGGACGACTTTCCCACGTTCGACCGACCCGAGAACGCCACCTCGGGCATCGTCGAGGGCTCCAGCTGGGCCGACGTGCCGAACGATCGCTCGAACGAAACGTTGTTGAAGTTCATGCTGCGCTCCTAACCGTTGGGAAGGCGGGCGCGAGGGCTCCACCCGTTCGTCTATGGTACCGGAACCCTGCCGGATGCGCGGCGAGAACCGATGTCCCGCCGTGTTTTTCCATGTCCCGCAGCTCGACCCTGGCCCACAAAGAAATTACCCAAGGTTTACTTTTTGCACAGGTTTCGCTATCATGCCAATAAGTTACCCATAGTAAACTATGGGGCGAACGGAGCGAAACGGAGGAATGGATGAAGGAGACCGAAGCCACGCGCGCGAACGCGGCATCGCGGGAGATCGACGGCGTCGAGGGCGCATCGTGCGGTTGCGAAGCCGAGTCGACCCGGGCGGAAAGGGGCGCCTGCGATTCCCGGGACGCCGGCCCGGCGCGCGAGGCGAGGCCGCGCGGCGGCAAGGCTGCGCGCGCTCTGGGCGGCGGGCGGGTTCGCCGCGTTCGGGCTCGGCGCGCTCGGCGCCGTGCTGCCCATCCTGCCGACCACCCCGTTCCTTTTGGTTGCGGCGTTCTGCTTCACGCGCAGCTCCGAGCGTTCGCGCGCGTGGTTCCGCAGGACGAAGCTGTACCGCGCGGTGCTCGAAGGCTACGTGGCCAAGCGGTCGATGACTGTGAAGGCCAAACTTTCCTTGCTCGTGCCCATCACGGCCGTGCTGGCCGTTTCGTTCGCGCTCATGGGCTCGGTGCCCGCGGGCCGGGTGGTCGTGGCCGTCGTATGGGCGGCGCACGTCGTCTACTTCGGATTCGTCGTCAAGACCGACCGGACGGCCGCCGCCTCGCCGAAGGCCGCCGAGGAGCATGCCGCGCTCGAGCGGGCACGCGCGTCCGCGACGCTGCGAACCGACGGGGAAGGGGCCTAGGCGCGCCATGTTCGACAAGAGACTGCTCGCCCTCGTGCCGTCGGCGCTCAAGTTCATTGTGGCCGACGTGGCGTTCCAATGGGTCGGCCTTCTGGCCAACATAGCCCTGTTCCTTCTCATCGGCTCGTTCTTGCAGGGCCTGCTCGCAGGCGGGGCCGACGTCTCGGCCTCGGTCGAGCTGGCCGCCGCGGCCGCGCTGGCCGTGGTCGTGCGCATGGCCTGCCAGACGCTTGCCCAGCGCATGGGCCTGGCCGCGAGCGAGGTCGCCAAGCGCGTCGCGCGCCAAGAGGTGTACGACAAGCTCGTGCGCCTGGGTCCCTCGTACCGGGAGCGCGTATCCACGAGCGAGGCCGTGCAGATCAGCGTGGAGGGCACCGAGCAGCTGGAGAGCTACTTCGGGTCGTACCTGCCGCAGCTCTTCTACGCGGTGCTGGCCCCGCTCACGCTCTTCGCCTGCCTGGCCCCGCTGTCGCTGCCCCCGGCCGTAGCGCTGCTCGTGTGCGTGCCCTTCATCCCCGCCTCCATCATGGCGATCCAGAAGGTGGCCAAGCGCACGATGAAGAACTACTGGGGGTCCTACACCGATCTGGGCGGCATGTTCCTCGAGGATATCCAGGGCCTTGCCACCCTCAAGATCTACCAAGCCGACGGGCGCGCCCACGAGCGCATGAACGCCCAGGCGGAGGGCTTTCGGCGCGCCACCATGCGCCTTTTGCGCATGCAGCTGAACTCCATCACCGTCATGGACCTGTTCGCCTTCGGCGGCGCGGCGGTGGGCATCGCCGTGGTTCTGGGGCAGTACGCGGCGGGTGCGGTGGCGTTCGGCGCGGCGTTCTCCATCGTGTTTTTGTCGGCCGAGTTCTTCCTGCCTTTGCGCACGCTGGGCTCGTTCTTCCATACCGCCATGAACGGCATGGCGGCCGCCGACAAGATGTTCGCCATCTTGGACGTGCCGGAGGAGCGCGACGGCGCGCGTTCCGTCGATCCGGCGCGTGCCGGTATCGTGTGCCGGGGCGTGGGCTACTCGTTCGACGGCGAGCGCGCGGTGCTTGCCGACGTGGATTTCGAGGCCCCGGCCGGCGGCTTCGTGGGCGTGGTGGGCGAGAGCGGCTCGGGCAAGTCCACGCTGGCCGGCATCGTCACCGGAGCGAACGCCGCCTACGAGGGCGCGGTGGAGCTGGGCGGCATCGACCTGCGCGACGTCTCGCGCGCGTCGCTGCGCGAGACGGTGACGGCCGTGTCGTTCGACAGCTACCTGTTCAAGGGCACCATCCGCTCGAATCTGCTGTTGGCGAAGCCGGCGGCCGCCGACGAAGAGCTCTGGAACGCGCTCTCGCGCTGCCGCCTGGACGCCTTCGTGCGCGAGGCGGGAGGGTTGGACGCGCCCGTGGCCGAGGCGGGGCGGAACCTGTCGGGCGGCCAGCGGCAACGGCTGGCCATGGCGCGGGCGCTGCTGCACGACGCGCCCGTGTACCTGCTGGACGAGGCCACGTCGAACATCGACGCCGAGAGCGAGAACGCCATCATCGAGCTCGTGCGCGAGCTCGCCCGAGAAAAGACCGTCGTCATGATCTCGCACCGCCTGTCGGCCCTGCACGGAGCCGATCGCATCTACGTGCTGGAGGACGGCCGCGTGGCCGAGTCCGGCACGCACGACGAGCTGGCCGCTGCCGGCGGCCCCTACGCGCGGATGTGGGGGCAGCAGGCCGAGCTCGAGGCGTTCGGCCGCGGCGAGGTCGCGAACGCCGATCGCGCCGGAACGGAGGTCGCGGGCGCGCGCTGCGCCGACCCGGGGGCTGCAGGCGCGTTTGCGGAGGATACGGACGCTGAGGCGAGTCCTTCCGTCTCCGCTGCTGCGGATTCCGCCACCCCCTCCTCGAAAACCTACCTTTCCGCTTCGCCGGAATTCGAGGAAGTTGCCGCTGCGGCCGGCGCATCGCCCTCCGGCCGCGCCGCCTCCGCGAGCGAAGCCCCGCGCCGCTCGCATCTGTCGGTCATGCTGCGCCTAGTGGGGCTCACTCGTCCGCTGCTGCCCGTTATGGCGTTGGCCGTGGCCTTGGGCGTCGCCGGCTTCGCGGCGGCCATCTTCCTCACCGTGTTCGCCGCCTACGCGCTGCTCGACCTGGCCGGCCTGCCGCAGCCTGTCGCCGCGGGCGCGGCGATCGCGGCCCTGGCCGTGTGCGGCGTCGTGCGCGGTCCTTTGCGCTACGGCGAGCAGCTGTGCAACCACTATTTGGCGTTCCGCATCCTCGCGCTCGTGCGCGACCGCGTGTTCGCGGCCCTGCGCCGTTTGGCCCCCGCGAAGCTGGAGGGGCGCGACAAGGGCGACCTCGTGTCGCTCGTCACGTCCGACGTGGAGCTGCTGGAGGTGTTCTACGCCCACACCTTGTCGCCGGCGGTCATCGCGCTGGTCGTGTCGGCGGGCATGACGGCGTTCATCGGGTTCCAGTCGCCGGTGTTGGGCGGCGTGGCGTTGGCGTCGTACGCGGTCGTGGGGGTGGTCGTGCCCTTCGTCGCATCGAAAGCCAGCGGACGGGCGGGCCACGTTGTGCGCGACCGCATCGGCGACATGAACGCATTCGTGCTGGACAGCCTGCGCGGCTTGGCCGAGACGCTGCAGTACGGCCGCGCCGCGGACCGCGCCCGCGAGCTGGACGAGCGCATGGCGGACCTGGCCGGCGTCGAGCGGCGCCTCAAGGGCGGCACCGCGCTGTTCATGGCGCTGACGGGTGCGCTCGTGGTCACGTGCGACGTGGTCATGCTGCTCGTTTCGGCGGCGCTCGTGGGGCAAGGGACCATCGACGCCGGCGCCGCCGTGCTGGCGACCTCCGCGCTCATGTCGTCGTTCGGGCCGGTCATAGCCGTGGCCAACCTGGGCTCCACGCTGCAGCAGACGCTGGCCTCGGGTGCGCGCGTCATCGACCTTCTGGACGAGCGCCCGCAGACCGACGAGGTGCTCGCGGGCGTGGACCTCGGCGGCTTCGACGGAGCGGCCGCGCGTCACGTGGACTTCTCCTACGGCGGCGCGCGCGTGCTCGAGCAGGTGGACGTGCGCATCGAGCCGGGCGAGATCGTGCGCGTGGCGGGTCGCAGCGGCGCGGGCAAGTCCACGCTGCTGAAGCTGTTCATGCGGTTCTGGGACGCCGAGAAGGGCGTCGTGGAGGTTTCGGGTTGCGACGTGCGGCGCGTCGACACCGCCAGCTTGCGTGCAGCGGAAGGGTTCATGACCCAGGAAACGCACCTGTTCGAGGGCACGGTTCGCGACAACCTCGTGCTCGCGCGCCCCGACGCCACCGACGAGCAGCTGGCCGACGCCTGCGCGAAGGCGTCGCTCGCGGGCTTCGTCGAGCGCCTGCCGCAGGGGCTCGACACGCCGGTGGGCGAGTTGGGCGACGCGCTTTCGGGCGGAGAGCGCCAGCGCATCGGCCTGGCGCGCGTGTTCCTGCACGACGCCCCCTTCGTGCTGCTCGACGAGCCCACGAGCAACCTCGACAGCCTGAACGAGGCCGCGGTGCTGCGCGCGCTGGCCGACAACCGTGCCGGCAAGACCGTGCTCCTCGTCAGCCACCGCGCCTCGGCCGCCGCCGTGGCCGACCGCACCTACTCCGTGGAGCGCGGCCGCGTGTCGTAGGCCGCGCGCGGACGGCGGGCCCGCGCCGATCCCGGCTTGGCGACAGGGGGGGGGAGGGGGCTTCGAAACGCACGCTTTTCGCCGCAATGTTGCGTTGAAGGGGCGGCGCGCGTCGCCTCAACGCTTCGTCGCTTGCGTTTTCGCAGGTCGGCAATCGTCGGAGTGCGCCTTCGGGCTCGAGGGCACCTCGAATACGCAACATTGCGGCAGATAACGTGCAGAAAGCCTCACCGTCGCTGCGCTCGGCCGACGCGCCCGCATGTTGGCGGCGCTCGCAAGCGGCCGTGCGTGCGGTTTTTCCGCGCCGGCGCGCGCAGGGGGTTGCAATCGAGGGGCGCTGTGGTAAGATTCAACAGTTTCTAATTACGCATGCTTGCGCGACCCGCGTCCGCCAGTGGCCAACCGAAAAAGGCTGCGGATACCGGGGATGACCGCAGGCAGAGGACTAACGAATGGAGAGAGCAATGACGAAAGTCAGCATTCAGACGCTGCTCGACGCGGGCAGCCACTTCGGCCATCAGACGCGCCGTTGGAACCCCAAGATGAAGCCCTACATCTTCGGCAGCCGCGGCGACATCTACATCATCGACCTCAAGCAGACGCTCTACGGCCTGGACGCGGCCTACACGTTCGTGTCCGAGATCGCCCGCAAGGGCGGCACCGTGCTGTTCGTGGGCACGAAGAAGCAGGCCCAGGAGGCCGTGGCCGACGCCGCCAACAAGTGCGGCATGCCCTACGTGAACGCTCGCTGGCTCGGCGGCATGCTCACGAACTTCGTCACCATCCGCTCCCGCGTGACCCGCATGGAGGAGCTGGAGGCCATGGAGGCCGACGGCCGCATGGCGGTGCTGCCGAAGAAGGAGCAGATCCTGCTGCGCAAGGAGCTGGGCAAGCTGCAGACGAACCTCAACGGCATCCGCAACATGAAGCGCGTGCCCGACGCCATCTTCGTCATCGACACGAACCGCGAGACCATCGCCATCCACGAGGCCCGTCGCCTGAACATCCCCGTGGTGGGCACGCTCGACACGAACTGCGACCCGGACGACGTCGATTTCGGCATCCCGGCGAACGACGACGCCATCCGCTCCGTGCGCCTGCTGGCCGACTTCGTGGCCGACGCCGTGATCGCGGGCGTGGGCGTGCCGGTGACGGCCGCCGAGATCGCCGCCCCGGCTGCCGCCGAGGCCGCTCCCGCCGCCGAGGCTGCCCCGGCCCCCGAGGCCGCTGCGCCCGAGGCCGCTCCGGCCGCCGAAGCCGCCCCCGAGGCCGCTGCCGCTCCCGCCGCCGAATAGGCTGCTGCGGCGAACCTGCGCTCCGCCGCCGGCGGTCCGCAGGCATTTCGAACGTTAAGAGACGCGCCCTCATCCCGGTTCGGCCTGAGGGCGCTTCCGCCCGGTGCCGCCTGCGCGGCGCCGTAGAGAGAAAGGATCAACGTGGCTGACATCACCGCATCCATGGTCAAGGAGCTCCGCGAGATGACCGGCGCCGGCATGATGGAGTGCAAGAAGGCGCTTGTCGAGGCCGAGGGCGACCTGGACAAGGCCGTCGACGTGCTGCGCACCCGCGGTCTGGCCGCCGTCGCCAAGAAGGCCGGCCGCGCCACCAACGAGGGCACGGTCATGGCCATCGTCTCCGATGACGCGAAAACCGGCGCCGTCGTCGAGCTGAACTGCGAGACCGACTTCGTGGGCATGAACGACAAGTTCAAGGCCTACGCCGAGAAGATCGCGAACGCCGCGCTGGCCGCCAAGCCGGCCGACCTCGACGCGCTCAAGGCCGTCGACGCCGACGGCGAGACGGTCGAGGCCGTGGTCACCGACGCCATCCACACGCTCGGCGAGAACATCCAGCTCGCCCGCTTCGCGGTGGTGGAGGGCGGCGCCGTGTCGTCCTACATCCACGGCGGCGGCAAGATCGGCGTGCTCGTGCAGTTCGACGTGGAGGGCATCGACCCCGCGTCCGACGGCTTCAAGCAGTACGGCCGCGACGTGGCCATGCAGGTGGCCGCCGCCGCGCCGGTCGCCGCGACCCGCGACTCCGTCGACCCGGCCATCGTCGAGCACGAGAAGGCCATCTACATGGCTCAGGCCGCCGAGTCCGGCAAGCCCGAGGCCATCCAGGAGAAGATGGCCGTGGGCCGTCTGGAGAAGTTCTTCAAGGAGAGCACCCTCACCGAGCAGGCCTACGTGAAGAACCCGGACCAGACCGTGGCCGAGTACACCGCCGAGGTCGCCAAGAACCTGGGCGGCGAGATCAAGATCGTCGACTTCAAGCGCTTCGTGCTTGGGGAAGAGGCGTAGGGTTCGTTCAACGCATCGAGTTGTCGCAGGACCCGGGAGAGATCCCGGGTCCTTTTTCGTAGGGGCGGGCTGCTGCCCTCCCGGTGCGGTCGGTGCGGGCGAAGCCGCCCGTGCGGCGAGCGCATCGTAGGGCCGGCCACGGGAAGGGCGATCGGCGCGCGGGCCTGGCCGGGGTTGTATTGGAAGCCGCAAAAACATGCGCCCTCCGAGGCCGCCCTGTAGGGCAAGGGTTCTACCCTTGCCGTCAACCTGCGGAAACGTTGCCTGTTGAGCGGCAAGGGCAGAGCCCTTGCCCTACAAAGCAAGCGAAGCGGCGCTTTCGATGCAACCCTGTCGCTGCGCTCGCCCGCCGGGCGCGACTTGGACGGCAGTTTTCGCGCTTGCGCGCGTAGGGGCGCTCTGGAGAGCGCCCCTCCGTACCCTCCCTGCCGTTCGCTCCTTCTGCTTTCGTTGTGAAGGCCCGCTTCGCGCGGGCCTTCGGTTCCTATAATGGACGGATGACGATACCACCGCGCCGCGAGGGCGGCGCGCGGACGATAGACGAGCGAAGGCCCGGCCGTCGCAGGCCCGGGCGCGAAGGAACACCCATGGCTGAAGAAATCATCATCGTGCAGGGCACGGGCGTGCTCACCGGCGAGGTGCCCGTGTCGGGCGCGAAGAACTCGGCGCTCAAGCTCATGGCCGCCGCCCTGCTGGGGCGCGGCACCACCGCCATCCACAACGTCCCCCTCATCTCCGACATCGCCATCATGGCGGAGGTGCTGCGCTGCCTGAACGCCCGCGTGGAGCGCGAGGGGCACACGCTCGTCGTGGACACCGAGCCCGTGGACAAGTGGGAGACCCCCTACGAGCTGGTGTCGAAGATGCGCGCGAGCATCGCCGTGCTGGGCCCGCTCATCGGACGGTTCGGCCAGGCGCGCGTGGCCATGCCGGGCGGCTGCCAGATAGGGGCCCGCAAGATCGACATGCACCTGGTGGGGCTGGAGGCCCTGGGCGTGGAATTCGTGGTGGACCACGGCTTTCTGGAGGCCACCACGCCGCACGGCCTGACCGGCGGCCACGTCGTGCTCGATTTCCCCAGCGTGGGCGCCACCGAGAACCTGCTCATGGCAGCCGTGACGGCCGAGGGCACCACCACCGTCGAGAACGCGGCGCGCGAGCCCGAGATCGTCGACCTCGTGAACATGCTCAACGCCATGGGCGCGCGCGTGAGCGGCGGCGGCTCGTCGCTCATCGAGGTGGAGGGCGTGCCGCTTGCGGCCATGCACCCCTGCGAGCACACCACGGTGGGCGACCGCATCGAGGCGGGCACGTTCCTCACCGGCGGCGCGCTCATGGGCGGCCCGGTGACGGTGCGCGGCATCGACCCCGCCTACCTGCGCATGGCGCTCATGAAGCTGGAGGCCATGGGCTGCGACGTCGAAGTGGGCTTGGACTGGATAACCGTGCGCCGCGAGGGGCCGCTCGCCCCCATCGACCTGCAGACGCTGCCGCACCCCGGCTTCCCGACCGATCTGCAGGCGCAGTTCATGCTGTTGGCTGCGCGCGCCGAGGGCACGTCGGTCATCACCGAGAACGTGTTCGAGAACCGCTTCATGTTCGCCAGCGAGCTCATGCGCATGGGCGCCGACATCGTCATCGAGGACCACCACGCCCTCGTGCGCGGCGTGGACGGCCTGCAGGGCGCCGACGTGTCGTCCACCGACCTGCGCGCCGGCGCGGCGCTCGTGCTGGCGGGCGTGTCGGCGGAAGGCGAGACGCGCGTGCACAACATCGCGCACATCGACCGCGGTTATGAGAACTACGTGGGCAAGCTCTCCGCGCTCGGCGCCGACGTCGTGCGCGCCGCGGCGGACGACGCGCTGCCCGCGTGCTAGCGGGGTAGGGCGCCCATGTTCGGCCGGAAGAAGGGGTTCACCGCAACCCAATCGAAGCTCACGTCCCATCGCATGAGGTCGGCGACGCTCGGCACGCACGTGCCGCGGCGCATCCGCCCGGCGTCCGCGCGCATGAACGCCGACGCCGTGGGATTCTCCAGCTCGCGCAAGAAGAAGCGCGCGGCGCGCGGCGTCGTGGACACGCTGCTGCCCTCCACGGCCACGCGCGAAAGCTCGTCGGATTACAGCCGCCGCGTGGGGCGCCGCGAGTTCACGCAGGAGATACAGCGCAGGGCGCGCATCCGCCGCATCGTCGTGCTCGTGGTCGCCGTGGCGGTGGTCGCCGTCGTCGCCGGCGGCGTGGGCCTGGCCACGTTCTTCGGCTCGGTCGACGGGAAGATGGGCCTGGGCGACTCCGATGCGAAAACCGCGCTGACCGCGCCGAAGGAGGCGGGAGCCTGGTACGCGCTTTTGGCCGCCGACCTGGGAGCCGCGTCGGCGGCGCAGGAAGAGGAGGGGCCCGACGCCCTCGTGCTCGTGCGCGTGGACGAGGGCTCCCGCGCGGTCACGCTCGTCTCGATACCCGCGAACCTGCGGGTGGCGCTCAAAGACGGCAAGATGCATCCTTTGCGCGAGGCCGCGGCGCAGGGCGACGCGGCGCTCGTGACGGCCGTGGCCGGGTTCGCGGGCGTGAACGTAGCCCATTACGTGAAGACCGACGCGGCGGGCATCGCCGACCTCGTGGACCATCTGGGCGGCATCGAGGTGAACGTGGAGCAGGAGGTGGACGACCCCGCGGCGGGCGACACCTATCTCGCCCCGGGCGTCCAGACGCTCGACGGCGCGGCGGCCGTCACGTTCCTGCGCGCGCAGAACTTCACGAACGGCATCGACGACCAGGCGAAGAACCAGCGCGCGTTCTTGGCGTCGCTTGCCGCGCGCATGCTGGAGGACACTGGCACGCTGTCCTTCGCCTCGCTGCTCGACGCCGTGGGGGCGGACTTCAGCACCGACGTGCCGGCCTTGGACGCCATCAAGCTGGCCGGGGCGCTGGGCGGCCTCGACGCCGCGTCGGTGCAGGGGGCGATCGTGCCCGGGTACGAGACCACGCGCGACGACGTGCGCTACTACGTGTCGTCGAGCGACGCGTGGACGGAGATGATGGGATTGGTCGACAAAGGCCAGCCGCCCGTGGTGGACGAGGACGCCCATCCGCAGGTCGACCGGGGCGGTTTCAAGGTCGAGGTGCGCAACGGAGCGGGCATCACCGGCGGCGCGGCCCAGGTGGGCGAGCTGCTGGCCGCGGAGGGCTTCGCCGTGTCCGGCACCGGCAACGCCGACAGCGCCGAGTTCCCCGAGACGCTCGTCATCTACGACGGCGACGAGCACAAAGCGCAGGCCGACGAGGTGGTGGCGGCCCTCGGCACGGGCCGCGCGATCGTGGGCGCGGGCTACTACGACTACGACTCCGAAGTGCTCGTCATCATCGGCCGGGATTGGAAACCGGTGGCGTAGCGACGCATGCGGCCAAGCGATGCCGTCCGCGTGCATTTTGCGGCTGTGCGCGGCGCGCTCGCCGCGCTATGGTAGAATCGGCACCCGAGAAACATCATTTCGACGAAGGAGATACCCATGGTGGAGAAAACCGACGTGGCTGCCGTCCTGGAGCTCATCCGTCCGAGCCTGCAGGCCGACGGCGGCGACGTGAAGTTCGTTGACGTGGACGCCGACGGCGTGGTCTCGGTGGAGCTGCAGGGCGCCTGCAAGGGCTGCCCCATGTCCGAGATGACGCTGGCGAACGGCGTGGAGCGCATTCTGAAGGAGCGCGTGCCCGGCGTGACGAAGGTCGTCGCCGTCCACGAAGCTTAAGCGAAGGGCGGGACCATGGCGAATTGTTGGGAGAGGCGCGGCTGCGACGACGAGATGATGTCGCGCTGCCCGCACAACACTCCCGGCGAGCCGTGCCCGGCCGACTGCCACTACGCCGCCTGCGACAGGCCGACGCACGTGGTGGCGACCGACTTCGCCGTGCTGCTCAACCCCGAGCGGCACTACGATGCGGCCGTGAAGGAGGTGTGCCGCTTCTGCGAGCACTTCCTGGAGCACGGCCCGAACATCGCCGACGCGCCCTCAGACGGGCCGCGCGTCGGCAACCCGAACCGCTTCCTGCTGTAAGGCGGGCCGCGGGAGCGCCGCAGCCGGCCGCCTGTTCGTTTCCGGGCTGTTCGGCGCCGCTTTTTCGGGTATCATATTCTAGGCAAGAACGCGCGGCCGTCCGGCTGAAACCGGGCGGCCGCGCTGCACGCAGGACCATCCACGGAACCAGGAGGAAGCATGACCGAGCAGGAAAGCGGCACGCTGAAGGTGAAGACCGGCTTCGCCGAGATGATGAAGGGCGGCGTCATCATGGACGTCGTGAACCCCGAGCAGGCGAAGATCGCCGAGGACGCGGGCGCCGTGGCCGTCATGGCCCTGGAACGCGTTCCCGCCGACATCCGCGCGCACGGCGGCGTGGCGCGCATGAGCGACCCCACCATGATCGAGGGCATCGTCGCGGCCGTGTCCATCCCCGTCATGGCGAAGTGCCGCATCGGGCATTTCGTGGAGGCGCAGGTGCTGCAGAGCCTGGGCGTGGACTTCATCGACGAGAGCGAGGTGCTCACCCCGGCCGACGACGAGTACCACGTGAACAAGTGGGACTTCGACGTGCCGTTCGTGTGCGGCGCGCGCAACCTAGGCGAGGCCCTGCGCCGCATCGCCGAGGGCGCGGCCATGATCCGCACGAAAGGCGAGCCGGGCACGGGCAACGTGGTGGAGGCCGTGCGCCACATGCGCACCGTGACCACCGACATCGCCCGCATCAAGGGCCTGCGCGACGAGCAGCTGTTCACGGCCGCGAAAGACCTGCAGGCGCCCTACGAGCTGGTGAAGTGGGTGGCCGAGCACGGGTGCCTGCCCGTGGTGAACTTCTCGGCCGGCGGCATCGCCACGCCCGCCGACGCGGCGCTCATGATGCAGCTGGGCTGCGACGGCGTGTTCGTGGGCAGCGGCATCTTCAAGTCGGGCGATCCGGCCAAACGCGCCCGCGCCATCGTGGAGGCCACGACGAACTACGACGATCCCGACACCATCGCCCGCGTCTCGCGCGATCTGGGCGAGGCCATGGTGGGCATCGAGATCTCGGACATCCCCGAAAACGAGCTCATGGCCGGCCGAGGCTGGTAAGGCGGGGTTCGGTTCCGCCGTTCTCCGAACGGCGGAACGACTCGACGCTGCGGCCCGTCCTCGCACCCGATCTCGCGGCGATGCCGCGGGCTCGCGTACCTAAGTACGCTTCGCCCCCGGCCTCCCCACGATCTCGGGCACGGGGACGGGCCTCGCTGACTTACTAGCGCCAACCTGTTAGGTGTACACATGGAACCTGCGAGAAAAACCATCGGCGTCCTGGCCTTGCAGGGCGCCTTTCGGGAGCATCGGCGGATGCTCGACGGGCTGGGGGCCGACACGCGGCTCGTGCGCTGGCCGGGCGAGCTCGAGGGGCTCGACGGCTTGGTGATCCCGGGCGGCGAGTCCACGGCCATCGCGAAGCTCCTGGACATCCACGGGATGTACGGGCCGCTGCGCGCCGCCCACGGGCGCGGCATGGCCGTGTTCGGCACGTGCGCCGGCGCCATCCTCATGGCGCGCGACATCGAGGGCGCCCGCCCCGACCAAGAGCCGCTCGCGCTCATGGACGTGCGCATCCGCCGCAACGCCTACGGGCGGCAGATCGACTCGTTCGAAACGACGGTGCCGTTCGCGGGCGTCGAGGGCGGTCCGGTGAAGGCCGTGTTCATCCGCGCCCCGCGCTTCGCCGACCTCGGCTCCGGCGTGCGGGTGCTCAGCGCGGCCGACGACGGCGAGCCGCTGGCCGTGCGCGAGGGCCGTGCGCTGGCCGTGGCGTTCCACCCCGAGCTCACCGACGACGTGCGCGTGCACGCCTATTTCCTTGGAAGCGTGGTCGGCGCGTGACGTTTCGCTTCGGGGAAGTCTGCTACAATGAGGTTCGTTGGCGGACCCGGCGAGGCGAAGGAGCGTGAGGCGCATGAGTCAGACCATTACCTGCCCGGCATGCGGCGCGTCCGATCTGGACGTGTGCCGCTACGACTCCATGATGGTCGTGCGCGCCGATCTCGCCATGTTCACGCTGCGCTGCCCGTCGTGCGGGGCCAAGGTGTCCAGCATGCAGTCCATACCTTCGCAACTGCGCGAGGAGGTGCGGTTCGCCGCCATAGAGGTGGGCGCCGGCATGGGACGGGATCGTTGATGCCCGGGAGCGTATAATCCAACGAGAACGAAACGAACGTGCCGCCGATTGGGCGGCACGTGCTTGTTTGCGAAAGGGAACCGATGCTCAACGACCTTTACTGGAACATTGACCCCATCCTGTTCAGCCTCGGGCCCATCACCGTGCGATGGTACGGCGTGGCCTACGTGCTGGGCTTCGTGTGCGCGGCGGTGCTCATCTGGCGTCTGGCGAAGCGCTGGCGCATCCGCGTGGACGCCGACGCGCTGCTCACCATCATGTTCTGCGTCGTCATCGGCGTCATCGTGGGCGGCCGTTTGGGCTACGTGCTGTTCTACGGCAACGGCTGGGAGTACTACCTCCACGATCCGCTGGAGATCATCGCGTTCAACCACGGCGGCATGAGCTTCCACGGCGGGCTGGTGGGCGCGCTGCTCTCCGGCATCGCGGCGGCGAAGCTCACGGGTATTCCGTACCTCACGCTGGCCGACCTGGGCTGCGTGGCGGCTCCCATCGGCCTGTTCTTCGGGCGCTTGGCGAACTTCGTGAACGGCGAGCTGTGGGGCGGTCCCACCGACCTGCCGTGGGGCGTGGTGTTCGGCGGGGCGGCGGGCACCATGCCCCGGCATCCCTCCCAGCTCTACGAGGCCCTGCTGGAGGGCGTGCTCATCTTCATCGTGCTGTTCCTGCTGTCGCGCAAGCGCCCGCCGCGTCCGCGCGGCACGTTTCTGGGCGTGTTCCTCATCCTGTACGGTTGTTGTCGGTTCGGCATCGAATTCGTGCGCCAGCCCGACGTGCAGCTAGGATATCTGTGGGGCGGTTGGCTGACCATGGGCCAGCTTCTGTCCGTCCCGCTCGTGCTCGTGGGCGTCGGGGTGCTCGTTTATGCGCTTCGGATGAAAAAACCGCAAGCGGGTCTTCCCGAATTGACACAGGCAGAGTAACATATAAGCCGTACTATCAAGAAGACGAACCTGAAACCCGAACGGCGAGCAGGGCGCGCAAGCGCAGGCCCACCGCCAGGGACGACCTCGAAGGGGGAACCATGGAACTCAAATTCTACAAGTGCCAGCATTGCGGGAACATCGCCGTCAAGCCGTTCGACTCCGGCGTGCCGCTGGTGTGTTGCGGCGAGCAGATGGAGGAGCTCGTCGCCAACACGACCGACGCCGCCGTCGAGAAGCACGTGCCCGACGTGAAGGTGGACGGCTCGAACGTCCACGTGCAGGTGGGCAGCACGCTGCATCCCATGACGCCGGAGCATTACATCACGTTCATCTGCCTGCAGACGAAGAACGGCTACCAGTTCGTGCAGCTCACCCCCGAGGACGCCCCCGTGGCCGACTTCGCCGTGGCCGAAGGCGACGCGCCGGTGAAGGTGTACGAGTACTGCAACATCCACGGTCTGTGGGTTGCCGAGGTCTAAGCTTCCAGGTTGAACCGTATCGAGCGCCCGCCCCGCAATCGCGCGGGGCGGGCGCTCGCGTATTCCCTTTGTGGAACTCCGCTTCCGATTCACGCACCTTCGAGCGCGCGGGGCGGGTTCACGGTATGATGCAACGGATAGGGCCCGATGGGGCACGGTTTCGAGGCGAGGATGGGAGAGACATGGCGAAGCGCACGAAGATCGTTTGCACGCTGGGGCCCGCGGTTGACGGCGAGCCGACGCTGCGGGCCCTGCTGGAGGCCGGCATGGACGTCGCGCGTCTGAACTTCTCGCACGGCTCGCACGACGAGCACCGGCAGCGCATCGAGCGCTTGCGGGCGGTGTGCGGCGAGGCCGACTCGCCCTGCGCCGTGCTGCTGGACACGCGCGGCCCGGAGATACGCACGGGCCGTTTGGCCGGCGGCGCGCCGGTGCAGCTTTCCGCCGGCGACGAGATCGTGCTCACCGAGCGCGAGGTGGAGGGCACGGCCCGCCTGGTCACGCAGACCTGCCGCGGGCTCTCCCAGGTCGTTGCGCCCGGCGCCGCCATATTGGTCGACGACGGGCTCATCGAGCTTCGGGTGGAGGGCACGGACGGCGGCGACATCCGCTGCAGCGTGCGCAACTCCGGTCTTTTGGGCGAGCGCAAATCCGTCAACGTGCCCGGCACGGCGGCGCCGCTGCCGGCCATGACGGAGCAGGATCGCGCCGACCTGCTGTTCGGCATCGAGCAGGACGTCGACTTCGTGGCCGCCTCGTTCGTGCGCGACGCCGACGGCGTGCGCGAGATCCGCCGCTTTTTGGACGAGCACGGCGGGCAGGGCATCATGCTCATCGCGAAGATCGAGTGCTCGGAGGCCGTGGACAACTTCGGCGACATACTCGAAGCGGCCGACGGCATCATGGTGGCGCGCGGGGATCTGGGCGTGGAGGTGTCCGCCTACCGCGTGCCCCATATACAGAAGGAGATCATCCGCGCGTGCAAGCGCGCGTCCAAGCCGGTCATCACGGCCACGCAGATGCTGGAGTCCATGGTGCGCAACCCGCGTCCCACGCGCGCCGAGGTGGGCGACGTGGCGAACGCCGTGTACGACGGCACCGACGCGGTCATGCTGTCGGGCGAGACGGCGGCGGGGCTCTACCCGGTGGAGGCCGTGCGCATGATGGCGCTGGTGGCCGAGGCGAGCGAGCCCTACCTGTACGACGAGGCCGCCCCCGACCGCAGCCGCGACCACGCGCCGCGCGTGGCCCTGGCCGTGGGGGTGGCCGCCGTGCAGACCGCCGAGACGCTGGACGCTGCGTGCATCGTGGCGCCCACGATGTCGGGCCGCACCGCGCGCCTCATGTCGAACCTGCGCCCGCGCGTGCCCATCTACGCGGTCACGCCGTTTCCGCGCGTCATGCGCCAGCAGCAGCTCAACTGGGGCGTGACGCCCATGCTGGGCGACGTGCAGGGCGACATGCAGCGCGTGATAGACCACGCCCGCGCCACCGTGCTGCGCTGCGGCTTGGTGGAGCCGGGCGACGTGGCGGTGTTCACGGCGGGCGACCGCGGCACGAGCCCGCTGGAGGACGTGGGAAGCGGGCGGGCTGACGTCGCCGCGACGAACGCCATGTACGTGGTGCAGATACGGGAAGACTAGGTCGCAGGCCCGCGGCGGATCGACGCAGCGGGCGACGGCCGGAGGGGCCGCCCGAGCGGCCGGACAAGGAGCAGACATGGGTTTCTTCGACAACGCGCAGGAAGTGATCGACCGGGGCGTCTCGGTGGCGAAGGGCGCCGTCTCGGGCGTGGCCGTGGAGCAGCAGGGCTTCGTGAAGGGCTTCGTGCGCCTGTGCAACGACGGTTGGGAGCAGGGCTGGCACGAGCGCAACGGCGGCAACGCGTCGTATCGCCTCACGCCGGAGGACGTGGCGTCGTGCCGCTCGTTTCTCTACGACACGCCCAGCTCGTGGGTGCCGCTCGGCCTGGCCGCGCCCGGCATGCGCCGCGCGTTCTTCCTGGTGACGCGCGCCGGCGCGTTCATGCGCAACGTGGCGCTGGACCCGGACGCCGCGCTCGGCATCGTGGAGCTGAACGACGAGGGCGACGCCTGGCGCATCGTGTGGGGCTTCAAGAACGGGGGCATGCCCACGAGCGAGCTGGCCAGCCACGTGCTTATCCACGAGCGCCGCGCCGCCGCCACGGAAGGCGCCTGCCGCGTGCTGTATCACGCCCACCCGGTGAACGTGGTGGCGCTGTCGGCCGTGATGCCGCTCGACGCGCGCACGTTCACGCGGGCGCTCTGGAAGGCCATGACCGAATGCGTGATCGCGTGTCCCGAGGGCGTGGGCGTGGTGGAGTGGATGGTGCCGGGCGGCACGGACATCGCGCGCGCCACCGCCGAGCTCATGGACCGGTACCCGGCCTGCGTATGGGCCCAGCACGGCCTGTTCTGTTCGGGGGCGGACTTCGACGCCACGTTCGGCCTCATGCACGCCGTGGAGAAGGCCGCGGCCGTGTACGCGCAGGCGCGCCTGCTCAACGGCGGCCGCGACGACTTCCCGAACACGATCCCCGACGCCGGCCTGCGCGCCATAGCCGCGACGTACAACCTGCCCATTAACGAGGCGTTCCTCGACGCATAGGTTTTCGGTTGCAGGGACATCCCTCGCCGGATGTCCCGATAGAGGCGGACTGCCGCCCGTCCCTACGGGTCTGACGTCCGGTTCGTTTGAATTCGCGAAGTATTCCGCGCAACCTCTCGCGTGCGGGGCGAACCTGTGCTATAGTGCAAAGGCTTGTCTTCGCCTTGGTCGGAAACCAAGGCCTGTAAAGGAGAACCAAATGAAACAGGGAATTCATCCGGAATACGTCGAGTGCACGGTGAAGTGCAGCTGCGGCAACACGTTCACCACCATGTCGACGAAGCCCGAGCTGAAGATCGACATCTGCAACGTGTGCCACCCGTTCTACACCGGCCAGCAGCGCTTCGTGGACACCGGCGGACGCGTGCAGCGTTTCGCCGACAAGTTCGGCTCCGCCAAGGAGACCGTGGCCGAGCGCGAGGCCGCGAAGAAGGCCGCCAAGGCCGCAGCCGTCGCCGAGGCCGAGGCCAAGAAGAAGGCCGAGCGCGAGGCGAAGGCCGCCGAGAAGGCCAAGCGCGCCGAGGAGTTCGCCAAGAAGGCCGAGCGCGACGCCGCCAAGGCCGCCGAGGCCGAGGCCGCCGCTCCCGCCGAGGAAGCAGCCCCTGAGGCCACGGCCGAGGAAGTCGCCGCCGTGGACGCCCTCGTGGAGGCTCCCGCCGAGGAGAACGCCGCCGAGTAGCCAGTCGGCACGAGCACCGAGATTCCTGCGAGCGCCCCGACTTCGGTCGGGGCGCTCGTGCGTTACGGGAGAGCGTCCCGTTGCCCGCATCCGGCGATCGTCCTGTAGGGGCGCTCTCCAGAGCGCCCGTTCCGGCGAAGCCGGAAAAGCAACCGGCACCCGCGTTTTCGCGCGGTGCGCGAACGGGCGGCGCGAGCACCGCCCCTACGAAGGGCATTCGGCGGCGCTCTCGATGCGGCAGCCCGGGAAAGAAGAGCGCCCGGCCGAGGCCGAGCGCTCTTGGAAGCGACGTTCGGGCGTGCGCTTAGCGGGGCAGCGCCGTGGACATCAGCTTGTCGTAGTCGGCCTGCGACAGGTCGTAGTTGTAGAACGTCTTGTAGTAGCTCGTCACCACGTCCTGCATGTCGTTGTCGAACTTGTCGGGGTAGCACAGGCGCGAGAACCACTGCAGGCCCATGATCTGGTTCACGGTCGGCGGGTTGTTCAGCCAGCACCACGGCTCGCTGGGAACCTCGTAGTAGTTCTTCGACTCGATGGCGGAGATGCCGGCCCATGCCGCGTCGTCGCCCACCGTGCTGTAGATGCTCTTCGTGCCGAACACGATGAGGTCGGGGTTCCACACGGCTATCTGCTCGAGGCTGATCTCGTTGCCCGCGCCGCTGCCGGAGGCCTTCTCGAGCTGCACGACGTTGTTGGCGCACATATCGATGACGGTGCCCTGGTAGGACGTCTTGGCGATGGCGTTCAGGCCGGAGTCGCCCATGAGGTACGCCACGTTCACGCGCTCGCTCTCGGGGATGGCGGCCATGGCGGTCTTAACCTCGTCGTAGGCGTTCTTGCAGTAGTCGCCCAGCTCCTTGCCGCGGTCCTCCATGCCCAGCAGGTCGCCGAGCATCTCGTAGGACTTGTCGTAGCCGTCGAGCGGCGTCTCGATGAACACCACGGGAATGCCCAGCTGGGACTGCAGGTTGTCCAAGTCCTCCTTCAGGCCGTCCTTGTACTCGCCGGTGTCGATGACCACCTGCGGGCCGGCGGCGGCCACGGACTCCTTGTTCATGTCGCCCTTGGCGCCGAACGCCGCGCCGGTTATCGGCAGGTCGGCCAACTTGCTGTCGAAGTACTTCAGCTGGTCGGCGGAGAGCTCTTGGGACAATGCGACCAGCTTGTCGGGGGCCATGGTCAGCAGCACCTGCATGGCGGTGTGGCCCGACGGGGCGATCTTGTCGATCTGCGCAGGCACTTCGACCTCGCGTCCGGCCGAGTCGGTGAACGTGCGCGTGGCCGCTTGGTCCGTCTGGGTTTGCTCGGGGGCCTTCGACTCTTCCTTCTGGTCGCCTCCCGAGCATCCGGCGAGCGCGGCTAGGCCGCAGCACAGCACGGCGGCGCAGGCCACCGTGGCGATCCGCTTGCGCCAGACCCCTGTTCTCGTGGTTTTCATGGTTCCCTTCCCTTCTGTCTTGCCGTTGTTGGTTATGCGATCTCTTGCACGGGCACGCATACGCGCACCTTGTCGCCGTAAAGGGAGTTGACCTCGACGTTCACGCCGTAGATGGTGCTTACCAGCTCGTTGGTGATGACGTCTTTGGGGTCGCCGAACGCGTGCACGCGCCCCTGGTGCAGCACGAGGGTCTTGTCGGAGTAGAGGAACGCCTGGTCGGGCTGGTGGGTGGACTGCACGATGCTCAGCCCCTCGCGCGCCAGCTGGCGCACGCACGACAGCACGCGCACCGTGTTGCCGTAGTCGAGCGCGCTCGTGGGCTCGTCCATGATGATGGTCTTGGCGTCTTGCGCCAGCGCCCGCGCCACCAGCACCAGCTGCTGCTCGCCGCCGGATATCTGGGTGTAGGTGCGCTTCGCCAAGTGCGCGATGCCTATGCGCTCGAGCGCCTCGTAGGCCTTGCGCGCCTGACGCGGGCCGGGGGAGCGCAGCATCCCCAGGTCGGTTCCGGTGCTCATGAGCACCACGTCGAGCACCTCGTAGTCGTACACCGGGGCGTGCGACTGGGGGATGTAGGATATCTCGCGCGAGCGCTCGCGCACGCTCAGGTCCTTCACGTTCTTGCCGTTCACCAGGATGGTGCCCGTGAAATCGCTGTTCAGGCACAGTATGCAGCGGAACAGCGTGGACTTGCCCACGCCGTTGGGGCCCAGAACGTTCACGAGCGTCGCGTCGGGGATGGAGATGCTGACGTCGTGGAGGATCTCGCGTTTGCCGTACGAGAAGCCCAGGTTGCTGATTTCGATGCTCATTGCTGCTTCTTCCTCGTGATGAGGTACAGGAAGAACGGCGCGCCCACGAAGGCGGTGAGGATGCCCACGGGGATCTCCGCCGTGGTGGCCAGCCGCGAGATGTTGTCGACGATGAGGAGGAAGCTGGCGCCCATGAGCATGCTGGCGGGCATGAGCTTGCGGTAGTTGGCCCCCACGACCATGCGGCACAGATGGGGGATGATGAGGCCCACCCAGCCGATCATGCCCGACACCGACACGCTGGCCGCCGTGACCAGCGTGGCCGCCAGGATGACCACCAAACGGAGCCTGCGCGCGTCGATGCCCATGGTGGCCGCCTCGTCGTCGCCCATGGTGAGGATGTTGATGCGCCAGCGCAGGGCGAACAGCACGGCCAGCCCGATGGCCATGGGCACCGAGGTCATGAGGAGGTTCGTGTCGAGCTTGGCGCCGGTCAGGCTGCCCATGAGCCAGTACGTGATGGCGGGCAGGTCGTCGGTGGGGTCGGCCACGAGCTTCGTGAACGAGACGCCGGCTTGGAACAGCATGCTTATCATGACGCCGGCCAGCACGGTAACGAGCACGCGGTTGCCCTTGGCCCGGCCGCTGACCAGTAGCACCAGCAACACGGCGACGAGCGAGAAGCCGAACGCCGACATGGACACGGCGAACGCCCCGCTGCCCGCGAGGATGGCGACGGCGGCGCCGAACGCGGCGCCTTGCGAGGCGCCCAGGATGTCGGGCGAGGCGAGCGGGTTCTGGAACGTGCCCTGAAACGCCGCTCCGGCCGCGGACAGGCAGCAGCCCACCATGAGCGCCAGCATGATGCGCGGCAGGCGCACGTTGAAGAAGAGGGTCTCCTGCTGGGCGGTCCAGGTCTGGTCGAGGGGGAACACCTTGCCGAGCAGCATGCGCACGGCCTCGTCGGGGGCGATGGGGTAGCGCCCGAGCATGAGCGACACGCCCACGGCCACCACCATGAACACCGCAAGGCCGATGATGATGTAGTTCGCCCGGCGCTCGACGGCGCTGGGGGCGAGGCACGCGCAATCCCGGTCGTCCCGCTTCTTACGTGGGCTCCCTGGTTCCGCCGCGCGACGGGGTACCCCGTCGGCGCTTCCGATGCTCGACGCATCGGAAGCGCCCTCCTCCCCAATCAAGGTCTGTTCAAGAGCCTCGATCGTCCTCGCCCCCTATAGTCTGTAAACAGAATAATGCTTCAACAAATATATCCTATAAACGGAATATTATCAATTGGGCATATAAAAAAGAAGGCGGTTATGGAATCGGTTGAAGCTGGTAGGGGCCTATACCAAACGTCTAGGGTGCCATCGTCCCTCTTCTTTTCTATAGTTGAATAAGGATACTTAACGACGGGACCTCGACAGGCGAAACGAGATCGAGGGCCAGCGAACGGGGGCTTGCGTGGGCGAGGCGAGGGAGTTGGACGGCGGATTCGCGGAAACGGCCGATACGGAGCGGTCGCGCGTCGGCCGCGTCCTCTTCGCGCGGAGGCGACGCGCGGACCTGCCGGCCTCTGCTTCTGCGGAAGCGACGGCTGCGACTCCCGCTTCGGCGCCGGTCGCGGTTCCCGCTTTGCCCGAGCAGGCGAAGGCCGGGCTCCTGCAGGATCTGGACGCGTCCGACGAGCGTGCGGAGGAGGCTCTGAACAAGAAGGTCCCCCTGTGGATCAAGGCGGCCATCGCGGCCTCGCTCGTGGGCATCATGGTGCTGTCGTTCGCGTTCGGGCGCTATCCCATCAACCCGGTCGAATTGATGCAGACGCTTGCCGGCCTGCTCAACAACTGGCTGGCCGGCGTGATGCAGGGCGCGTTCGGCGTGTCCGTTCCCCTGGTAGACGTGGATCCGAAGATGGCCACGGCGCTGGTGAACATACGCCTGCCGCGCATCTTGGTGGTGGTGATGGTGGGCGCGGCGCTGGCCGTTGCGGGCGCCAGCTACCAGGGCATGTTCAAGAACCCCCTCGTGTCGCCCGACTTGCTGGGTGCCTCGGCCGGCGCGAGCTTCGGCGCGTGCCTGGCGCTGCTCTTGGACCTGTCGAACCTCTACGTGCAGCTGTTCGCGTTCGTTGGCGCCATGGTGGCCGTGGGGGGAGCCGTGTGGATGAACAGGATGGTGAACAAGTACGACGCCATACTGGGCCTCGTGCTGGGCGGCATGCTGGTTTCCACGCTGTTCCAGTCGTGCACGTCGCTCGTGAAGTTCATGGCCGATGCGAACGACAAGCTGCCCGCCATAACGTTCTGGCTCATGGGGAGCTTCTCCCGCATCGACCAGGCCGATTTCTGGATGATCCTGCTGCCCATGGTGCTGGGCTTCGCCATGCTGCTGTTGGAGCGTTGGAAGCTCAACGTGCTGTCGTTCGGCGAAGAGGAGGCGAAGAGCTTAGGGATCAACACGAAGCGCGTGCGGCTCATCGTGATATTCGCGTCCACGCTCATCGTGGCGTGCTCGGTGGCCGTGTCGGGCATCGTGGGCTGGGTGGGTCTGGTCATCCCGCACTTGGCACGCGCCATCGTGGGGCCGAACTACAAAGTGCTCCTGCCCGCGTCCATGTTCATAGGGGCCGGCTATCTGCTGCTGGTGGACGACATCGCGCGCCTCGTGTCGTCCACGGAGATACCCATCGGCATCCTCACGGCCATACTGGGCGTGCCGTTCTTCATATTCATCTTCAAGCACAACATGAAGGGGTGGTAGTGTGGCGCGCGAGGCAACGAGAGGGCGCGGCGCGGCGGATGACGCGACGCCCGTGGGCGCGGACGGCGCCGAGGCCCTGGGCTCCCTCAGGGCTTCGGCGGGCACGCCCGCGGTCGCCGCGGCGACGGCCGTCGAGCACCGTGCCGGCGACGCCGACGCGGCCGGCGTCGCGGTCGAAAGCGATCGGACGGCGTCGGCGTGGCGCGTCCACAAGTCGGGGGAGTCTCTGCTCAGGGTGCGCGACCTGCACTGCGGCTACGGCAAGAAGGAGATCGTGCACGGCGTGTCGTTCGACGTGGCGCGCGGCGACTTCGTGTGCGTCATCGGCGCGAACGGCTGCGGCAAGACCACGCTGCTGAAGAACATCCTGGGCCTCATCAAGCCGCTGGCGGGCGAGGTGACCATGGAGGGCAAGAGCGTGCTGCACCTTGCCGACCGCGAGCGCGCGCAGATGTTCGCCTACATCCCGCAGGCGCACACGCCGCCGTTCCCGTTCAGCGTGGCCGACGTGGTGCTCATGGGGCGCACGCCCTACGTGGGGCGCATGTCGCGCACCACGCCGGAGGATCGGCGCATCGCGTGGAGGGCCATGTGCCTCTTGGGCATCGACCATTTGGCCGAGCGCACGTACACGAAGCTCTCGGGCGGCCAGCAGCAGCTCATCTTGGTGGCGCGGGCGCTCACGCAGCAGCCCGACCTCATCATCATGGACGAGCCCACGGCGAGCCTGGACTTCGGCAACCAGCAGATCGTGCTGTCGCGCATGAAGGATCTGGCGAAGACGGGCGTGAGCGTGCTCATGGTCACGCACGACCCCTACCACGCGTTCTACTGCGCCGACCGCGTCATCGTGATGAAGGACGGCCTCATCGGCGCCGAGGGCGCGCCCCACGACGTCATGACCCGCGAAGAGCTGGAGGACATCTACCGCACCCAGCTCAACGTCATCGACGTGGAGCTTTCCACCGGCGCCCGCACCACCGTGTGCGTGCCGCTGTAGCGGGTCGGACGCCCTGCCCCGGCACGTGCAGGGCGACCCGGGGCGGGGCCGATCCTGCAGGGAGGGGCGCTACCCCTCCATTCCCAAGATCCGCTCGGCTTGGGCGCGGCTGATGTCGCGCCAGTAGCAGGTGGAGCAGAAGTCGCGCACGACCTCCACCATGTCCACGTCGTAATAGCCGGGGTAGAACAGGTTCGCCAGCCACTGGATGCCCAGGAAGCGGTTCACGCCGGGCGGGCGGTCGCAGAAGGGGAAGGGCACGTGCGGCATGGCGTACACGCGGCCGTTCTTCACGGCGGAGACGTCCTGCCAGGCCGACGAGGCGCGGATGAACTGGTCGGCGCCGCCCCTGCTCTGCCAGTCCCACGCGACGATGACCTCCGGGTCCCAGGCCCTTATCTGCCCGATGGTCACATCGGCCATGTCGCTGCGACCCGGCGTGGGGGGCGTGTCGGCCGCTACGTTGCTGCCGGCGGCTACCTGAAAGGCGAGCGAATGCTGCGAGGTATCAGGCTCGGTTTGCAGGCCCTCGGGCCCTTCGGCGAAGTAGTAGCGCACGCGCTGCGACTTCGGCACGCCGGACACCGCCTGCGTGACGTCGCGGTAAATGCGCTCGCAATATGCCGCCAGCTCCTCGGCGCGCTCTGGGCGCCCCAGCGCGTCGCCCAGCAATCGGTACGTGTCGCCAATGCGGTCGAACGAGCCGTCGATCAGGAACACGGGTATGCCCGACGCGTCCTGCAATGCCAGCGCGTCGGCTAGGTTCACGTCGGTAAGGTCGGTACCTGATATGCTGAGCACCAGCTGCACGCCTTGGTTTTTCAGCAAGGCGGCGTCTATGTCCCCGCCTTGCGAAAGCGAGCCCATGAATGGCAGGTCGCCCGTGCCTGCGGGCAGGAATTCCAGCTGGTCGCTTGTGAAGGCGACGGCGGTGCCGGCCACCAAGTCGGGTGCCAAGGTGAAGCAGAACACTTGGGCGAGCGACGAGGTGAAGTACACCTTCGAGAGCGCGGAGGGTGTGGGTATGGCGACGTTGCGTCCCGTGTCGTCGGTCAGTACGCGCTCGCCGGTGAAGAACTCGTCGAGCGCCGAGCAGCCGGACGCGAGCCCGCCTGCGGCCCCAGCCGCCAAGGCGAGCGCCGCGCCCTGCACGAACCTGCGGCGCGACAAAGGAGCGTTAGTCGACATAGGGAGGTTCCTCTCTCGTGCCGTTGGCATGATCGCCCTCGCCGCTCTTTGCCAATTGGATGAGTTCGGACTTCGATTGGATCCCTATCTTGCGATAGGCGTTTCCCAGGTGGAACTTCACGGTGGCAATGGATATGCCCAGCCTCTCGGAGGCCGCTGCGGCAGTGTAGCCGTCCAGCACAAGCATCGACACCTGCAGCTCGCGGGGCGACAGCTGGTAGGGGGCGAGCACGTCCTCGTGCGTTTTCTCGATGATCTGGCGGGCCGAGGCGGCGTCGAGCAACGGTTCGGGCTCGGGCTCGGGTTCGAGAGCCTTCCGTTCGTCCTCGACGGCTGTCGCGTCGTCGACCGGTGCTTCGTTTCGAGCTTTCGGGTCCGTGTCGCAGCTCCTCGCGACAGCGGCGTTCTCAGGCGGTTCGCTCGCCCGCCCCGGCCCGCGCACGAACAACAGGAAGAACGCCACGGCCAGAATGGCGATGCAGGCCGCCGAAAGGGGTGCCAGCGTTTGCAGGTCGTAGCCTAGCAAACGCTTGGCGTACGCTCCCAGGTCGTAGGCCCAGTAAAGCCCCGTCCCCAGCATGCCCAGCACGAACGCAGGCAGGAAGGGCAAGCGGCACTCGCGCACGAGCCCGCAGAGCATCACGATCGCAACGGCGAAGTAGCAGTCGCGCGCGGCGTCCAACATGCCCCGGGCCGCGATGGCGGCCATCGGCGCGCCCACGGTGAGCGCTAGAAGGCCCAGCACCGTGAGCAGCAAGCTGGCAAGCAGCAGCACGTTCGCGTGCGAGAGCGCGATGACCGCCTTGCGTTGCAGGTACCAGGCCATGGCGAGCGCGATGGCCAGCACGATGGTCGAGCGCAGGCAGGCCGCCAGGTTCCAATCAACGTAATGAGGCAGGTAGGTGAACCCGCTCACGAACGAGGCGATTATCGAGGCTAGACAAAGGATAACGAGGTAGGAGAGGGGGACGGGGCTGCGCGCACCGCCGTCCGTCCGTTCTTCGTTCGGCGTTGCCGCCCGCACAGGGACGGAACGGGTTGCGGGCCATCCCAGCGCGCCGGATGCGACGGGCAGCAGCGCCAGGGCACCCAGCATGAGGTCGGACAGCGCATGCGCGTTGCCCGACACCGAGACGATCGCACCGATGCCCGCCACGAGGAAGTGGAATGCCGCGGTTGTCGCAAGGGCGCCCAGGGCGCAGGCGAACAGGAAGCCGAGGGGTCGCTCGCTCAGCATGCGACCCCAATACAGCAACAGTCCGATGCCGGCGGCCGTCTCCGCCGTGAAGCAGGCGAGTCGCGCAGCGACTCCCGGCAAGGCGAGGAAGGCGAATCCTCCTGCGGTTCCCGCAAGGGCGCACAGGGCGAACAGCGGTCGAGCCTCGCGGCCCGCCCACGCTGCATAGGTAGCGGTCCATAGCGCGAACAGCGCCACGAAGGCGCATCCGAGTTCGAGCGCATGAGCGTGCACGACGGTGGAATTCGCCATGACGGTGCGGGGGAGCAGCACGAGCCAAGCGACGAACAGCGAGAACCCGCACAGGAAGCGCAAGTCTGCAGAAGGTATGTCGCGCGGCCGCAGGGGCATGGTTCCCACCCTCAAAGTCTGGTTCGTCAAATGGTATTCTTGCTTTAGAATACTCTTATGATAATACAATGCTGACCATAGCGCATGGCGAATCGCATAAAATGATGCGCGGTATTTTTGCCTTCGCCTCTCTCAAGCTCCTTAGATTTCCAGCGACCCGACCGTCACCCAATCGGCTTGAAAAAGCTCAAGTTCCATAGTAATGGTTCGTTGCCCTTACGTAACCTAAACCAAAGGTCTAGGTTACCGTTTGTCCTACTAAAACTATAATAGGGATCGGAATATATTCTTAATAATAAATAATTACCCACAGAAGCGAGAAATGCGGAAAGGAAGGGCATGCGGGACGGCAACGCGAAACAAGCGGACAACGCGAGCGGTGCGGCCGTTGCCTTCGGGCGGCGGCTTTCGGCGCTTGAGGGCTCCTACGCCGAAAGCAGGTGCCCGGCGCGCTGCTGCTCGAAAAATACGTACGGGGGGGGGGTGCTTCGATGAAGGCTCCCTCGAACCGCGCCTCGGCGCAACGTACTCTTCGGCGCGCTCGCGCCGCTGCCCGCCGTTTCGTAGCGGTGCTCGTGGCAGCCGTGCTGTGCGTTTCCCTGGGCTTCCCCTCCGTCGTCGTGACGGATGCGGGTTTCCCCTTGGGGGCCTCTCATCAAGCGGCTTTCGCCGCCGAAGGCGACGGGGGTGCTACCGAAGGCGGCGATCCCGAGCAGCCCGTTGATCCGCCCGTGGATCCTCCGGCTCCCGCGAAGGTGCAGGTGCCCTGGGTGGTGGACCTAACGGTCGACGCGGCGAAGTACGCTCTTGGCAGCGCCGGCCTCGCCTTCGAGGTGCAAGGCGACACCTCCGGTTCGGCCATCGTGGTGTCCCAGAGCCACAGCGGCATGGTTTCCCAAGACACGGTCATCGTCATCGAAGGGAAGCTGGAGATACCGAAGCCCGTTCTCACGCAAGTGACCGTGGGCTACCGCGATCCCGACACCAAGACTCCCATTCCGCGCCCCGATCCCTCGGTCGGCCAGTCTCCCATCATCAAAACCAAGGGCGGGCAGATCGAGCTGCTGGCGTCGGTGCTCTGGGATTCGAACACGGGCGGCTACGCGGGCGATCAGGGCGTCCCTGTTGCGTGGACTTCGGACGACCCTAGCCTGGCAACCGTCGACCCGTCGTCGGGCATCGTGACGGGCATGGGCGACGGCACGGTGAGGATCCGCTGCACCACCATAGGATACGGCGATATCTCGTCGTACATCGACATACGCATCGTCGGCCAAGACGGGGCCTATGTGGAAGAGGTGGCGGTCGTCAAAGAGACGGGAGAGTCGTACGGCGAAGAGCGCCTCTTGTTCTCGGAGTACGACGGCAGCACAGGTCGAGACCTGTACGCGGAGGTGCTGTATTCCGACGGCACGAGAAAGAATACAGCCAAGGGAGATACGGTTGAAGGTCTCACTTGGTCCACGACCGACGAGAAAACGGCATCGATCGGCATATACTCCGGGCGGCTCAAGCCGCTCTCGGACGGTACGGTCGAAGCGGTGGCAACGGTTTCGGGCGGTATGGACGGTCCGGTGTCGGGCTCCATCACCGTGGTAATGGATTCAGGACAGCTAGGTCCGCGCAACCCGGTAAGCTCCATCACTTTCGAAATAACTTACGAGAAAGACTCAGATCAGGTTTACGATACCAAAACTTACGACGTGGGCAGCCTTTCGGCACTGGGGTCGGTGCAGCAGGCTTATACCCAGTTCACCTCTAACGGAAACTACCAGACGTTGTGCGCCGAGGGCGTGCCGATCAACACCGTCATGGCGGATTTGGGCGTGGAGCCCAGCGAGGTGCTCTCGCTCTATCTGTCAACGGCTGATACGAGCAACCCTTGGGTTCTGCCCGGTTCCTACGTGTTCGGCCGGGCGAGCTATTACCTTCCCGATTACGCATCGATCGGGAGCATGGCCGGCGCGATTCCGGCTTCTCCCATGATCGCCTATCGCACGAGCGAGTCGAAGTCCGGTACGGCCGACTTCTCGAGTTTGAACGGCAACGACTGCTTCCGGCTGTGCTTGGGCACGAGCGGCGACAAGGCCGACGGCTCCGCCCAGAGGTCGCGCTACAACATCTCGAAAATCAAAGTGGTTCTGGCGGGCTCGCCACCGCTCGATCCCGATCCCGGCCCAGAGAATACGCCGCCGGGCGGCGGTGGTGGCGGAAAGGGCTCCGGCACGGGCAGCGGTCTGGGATCAGAGGGGACCGGGACGGGTGCCGGAGGCACCTCCGGCACCTCGGGCGACAAGACGGTTCTCGGCTTGTCGAACACGAGCGAGCTGTCTTCCGACGGATCCCAAGGAGCCGAGGGGGGCTCGGCCGGAGGGGAGGGAGACGGAAGGCGCTGGCAGGTGTTCGAGATGATGAGCAAAGCGAAGTCGGACGTCGACCCCTTGGATTACAGCAATCCGCTCGAGCCGTTCCTGCTGCCGGGCGTGCTGGCGGTTATGGCTGCGGGCGGAGTGACGAACAGAGTGAGATTTAGAAGGGAATTGGCTGTATGAACGGAGAACTCTACTTAAAGGACATCCTGCACCTTGCGGCGCAAAACCTCATGGTGCCCGTCATGATCCTGCTCGTGGTGCTGATAGCGTACTCGCTGTTCTGCATCGGCTCGGTTATCGTGGAGTTCTTCTCCGAGCGGCGCTTCTTCAAGGCGCATATGCCCTCGGTGATCAACGCCATCCACGACGCGCCGTACGGCGACGTGAACGACGTCATCGCGCAGGCGGAGCTCCTGAAGTCGCAGAAAGCGGCGCTGAAGATGGTGGCCTCGAACATGGGCCTTCCCGACGACGACCTGTTCGCCCTGGCCAAAACCGAGGTGGCCAAGCTTGAGGACCGCTACCAGGGCATCGTGGGCCGCAACGACCTGGTGACCAAGATCGCTCCCATGATGGGCCTCATGGCCACCCTCATCCCTCTCGGCCCCGGCATCGTGGCCATGGGCCAGGGCAATGTGGAAGTGCTGTCCCAATCGTTGCTCATCGCGTTCGACGGCACGGTCGCCGGCTTGGTGGCGGCCGTGGTGTCCATGTGCGTGTCCAAGGTGCGCAAGCGCTGGTACGCACGCTATTCCAGCGCGATAGAGGCGCTGATGACCTGCCTTTTGGAGAAAGCTTCCGAAGCGCGTGAGGAGGGCGTCGAGCTGCCTCGCGGCTACGAAGGCGAGCCGAAGCCCGAAAAGGTGCCGCGCAAGAGCGCCCCGCCGGCGGTGGAGGGCTTTGCGGCCGACCCGGAGGCCGTTCCCGCCGCCGCATCCATCGCGGCGGCGGACACCCTGGCCTTCGACCCCGTGCCTGCGGGCCAGAAGGAGTAGGGACATGGCACGCGATTTCAACGGCAGCGGATTCTCTTCGGCGAACCGCTTCGTGGAGCAAGAGGACGCGGATCCGCGCGTGGGTCTGGTGAACCTGGCCGACGTCATGCTCGTGTTCGCCTGCGGCCTCATGCTCGCGCTCGTGGTGAATTGGAACATAGAGTTGCCCGACGTGCAGGAGCTCGACAAGAGCACCATGCAAGAGGTTAACGACGTGGAGAAGATAACGGGCGAGATAACGTCTTCCACCAACCCGTACATGGAGCTCGGCAAGGTGTACCAAGATCCCGCCACGGGGAAGCTCTACATGATGACCGAGGAGGCGACGGGCGAAGGCGGCGGGTCTTCCGACGGCGAAGCGCAGGGTACCGCCGACACCGCAGCCTCCGATGCCGCAACAAGTGGGGGCTCGTCTGAAGCGGGCGCATCCGAAGGCGGATCCGGCAACGCCACTGGCTCGAGCGATTCGGGCGGCACCCGCGGCGGATCCGCTTACGTAGCCAACTAGCGCGGCAAGCGCAGCAACGATAGGGAACAAGACCATGGGAAGCATGCACGCAGGCAAGGACAAGGAGCGTATCGTGATGACCGCAAACGACACCGCGAATTTCGACCACCCGGAACTCGGTGGAACGCGAGGGTTGCACGCGCAGCCATCGGAGGGCGAGGCGCCCCGGCAGGGAGCCGGCAAGCGCCCTGCGCGGAAGGGGGCTCCCAAGAGGCGCCGCCGCCTCGCCGCGCGGGCGGCCGTCGCGGCCGTGCTCGCGTGCTGCCTGGTGGCGGCCGGCGCCTACGCGTCGTACGCCTTCGGCCTGTCCCAGAGCGATTACACCTGGTACCTGAGGAACCCCGATGCCGACGAGTTCGTCATCAGCAACACGGCGGAGCTGAACGCCCTCGCCCAGCTGGTGAACGGGGCAGCCAAGACGGCCGAGGGGGATAGCACGCCCCACGATCCGGTCGACTTTGCGGGCAAGCGCATCGTGGTCGACATGCCCAACAAGACGATGGCGCTCAACACCGTGGGCACGTCGAACCAGACGGTTCCCATCGGCACAGCGGATCATCCGTTCGAGGGGTCCTTCGACGGAAACGGCCTGTCGGTCACCGGGCTGTTGATAACCGAACGCACCGAATCGAACACCGGCCTGTTCGGCGTGGTGGGCGCCGGGGGCTCGGTGAGCAACGTCAACGTCGAGGGCACCATAACCATAAACTCCGACACGCCGCTCTCGAACGTGGGCGGCGTGGTGGGAGACTGCCGGGGAACGCTTTCCGGATGCACCTCCGGCGTGAAGATGTCCATTGAGAACTCGTACAAACCCACCAAGGACCTGTCGACCCCCGTGAACAACATCGGCGGCGTTGTCGGGCGCATGAGCGGGTCGTTGTCCAAGTGCTCCTTCAGCAAGGCCGGCACGCTCACCATCCGCGACGCGCAGGACTCGATCATCGACGAGAACAATGCCGCTTTGCCGGTTGCCTTGGGCGTGGGCGGCGTGGTGGGCATGTTCGGCAGCGCCGATGAGGCCACCACCGGCATAGCCATCGACGGCTGCTCGAACCAGGGCGCGCTCTACCTCTCGTTCACGGGCGGGGGAGGCAAAGACCGCTTCGGCGTGGCGGTGGTGTCCAAGCCCGCTGCGGTGGGCGGCATCGCGGGGTACTCCAGCGGCAGTATTTCCAATTGCTCGAACGAGGGCGAGCTGCGCACTTCCACCAAGAGCGCCGAGTCGGGTGTTTACGACGAATACGGCTACGACACCACCTTCGACAACGGCGCCATGCAGCTGGGCGGCATCGTGGGCAACCTGCGCAACCGGGTGACCTCAAGCCACTTCTCGTCCACCCTCGAGCCCGACAACGGCACGAAGGACAATCCGCTGGAGGTGCGCAACTGCTGGAACAAAGGGCTTGTCATCGGTTCGAACCAAACGGGCGGCATCGTGGGCACGGCGGGCACCTACACGCTCATCACCGAATGCGCGAACGGAAACTACACGGGCAACAACCGCGTGCTCGACGGCCAGCTTGTCGACAAGCACACGCAAGGCGCCGTGATCTGCACGCGTTGGAACAAGCCGTTCGCGGGCGGCATCGCGGGCACGACCATGGGCAGCGTCACGTTCTGCTACAACCGCGCGCAAATCAACAACACGCAGGGAGGGTACTACATCGCCGGCATCGTGGGCGGTTTGGGCAGCGACAAGATAGACACGTTGGAAACCATTAAGAACGACCCCGCATACGAATGCGAGATGCATTCGTGCTGGAACCTGGGTCAGATTGCCTTCGGGCACAAGACGAGCAACAAGTACGGCGCCCTGCTGGGACTCAACGACGGCTACGTGCACGACTGCGTGGTGCTGGAGGGTTGCGTGATCATAGGTCAGGTGACCGACGAGGACGACCAGCCCACCGACGAGGACAAAACGAGCAGCGACGCCATAGGCGATCTGGCGTGGAAGAGCTACCGCAACATCTCCGTGCTGAAAGAGGAGGACCTGCGCACGAGCGCGGGCCTGGCCATCCTGAACTCCTACGCGCAGCGGGCGAACGGCTTCACCAACTACTGGTTCTCGGGCGAGGGCACGAACGAGGACGGCGGTAACTACAACGACAGGTTCCCCGTCCTGCGCAGCTGGGCCACTCCCAACGGCGCCACCGACATAGGCACCATCGGGCTGACGGAGCTCTCGTGCGACTTCGCGCCGTACAACCCGGTGACGGCTCCCGTGCCGGAGGTTTCGCTGGGCACCGGGTCGGGCGTCAAGCTGGTGCAGAACGTGGACTACGTCATCAGGGCCCAGGAAGGCGCCATGGACATGACGGTGGGCGCCGCCAACGAGACGCCCTACAAGTACACGGTGGTGGGCATTGGCAAGTACACCGGCGAGTTCAAGGATTTCGGCAAGTACGGCATCGGCGCCGGATCGTTGGAGGACATGAGCGTGCATCCGGCCAGCCCGAAGTTCAACTGGGAGGTGCAGTTCCCCGAAAGCGTGCGGGTGCTGGACCAGGCGGGCAACGAGGTGCCCTCGGACGATTACGACTACGTCATCTACGACAGCGCCACGAACAACCTCAGCTCCAAGCTGTCGCCCAAGCTGGTGGCCTTCGACAGCGCGGGCTACCTCTCGTTCGATGGCGGCACCACCTTGGAGCCGGCGCTCGAGGCCCAGAAGAACACGGCGGGCAAGGCGTTCAAGGTGTACGACCGCAATAAGAAGCTCATCGCCGACAGCGACGGCGGCGTGTACGACCCCGAAACGGGCGCCCTCGTCACGGGCACGACGGTGAACACCGTCGTGTTCCAGTCGGGGTCGAAAACGACCACGGCGAACGTCTTGGCGGGCGCGGGCCTCATGAACTACAAGGTGAAGCAGGTGAACCAGCCGCTCGGCAACGATTGCGACGCCGGGTACGTGCTGGAGGTGCAGGGCAAGGGAGCCTACGAGAACTCCACCGCCACGGGGCGCTACATCATACGCGCGGCGAACATCGCGGAGGACTGCCAGGCCACGGTGAGCTACAACGGCGAGCAGTGGCTCTACGACAACATGAGCCAGAAGCTCTACCAAGAGGCGGACGGCCAGAAGGTGTGGGGCATGGACACCGACTTCACGGGCGACCCCGTCAGGCCCAGCATCAGCCTGACGTACCTGGGCCGCACGTTGAGCGAGACCCGCTACGGAACCATCAACGACGAAACGGGCGCGAGCTACGTCGGAGGGGACATCGACGGCGACTTCGTGACCAAATACGGCCCCATCAGCCAAGACTCCGTGGTGGAGGCGAACCCCTATCCCAACCGCAACGCGTCGAACGCCGAAACGGCGGACATCAAGGACGTGGCGGCGGTCGACGCGGCGTTCGACTCGGGGAGCAACGTGACGGCCACGAAGGGCCCTGTGTGGGGCGTGCGCTGCTTCGACAACTACATCATGGGCAAGTTCAACGTCAACGGCGTGGACATCGCAACCTGCGACGTGACGGTGTCGGACCAAGCGGTTCCGCGGAAGGATTCCGAAGGCAACTTGACCCAGGTGAACCCGGTGCACGTGTCGCTGTCGACCGACGTGAAGCAGGCGGACGGCTCCACCCAGACGGTCGAGAGCACGCTGAAGGAGGGCACCGACTACACGGTGAGCTACCAGGACGCGGCGGGCACGACGATAGAAAGCCCCACGGCGAAGGGCAGCTATCGGGTCGTGGTGACGCCGAAGGCGCCGAACCTGACGGGCGCTGCCATCACGCAGCCGTTTGCCATCGTGGATGCCGAGACGTTTTCAGTGGAGGCCGTTCCCACCACATGGGACGTGGGCAAGCTCTACCCCAGCCTGAAGTTCGCGGACGGCGCGGGCAAGGCGCTCGACCTGCGCTACGGCATCGACTACACCTATGAGATATACACGCCCTATGCTACATCGCCCTATGTGAACGCGTTCACGAGGGTGGCGCTGCCGTACATCTATTGGAACGACGGCCGTGCCGATTCGCCGCTCACGGTGAAGGTGACCGGTTTGGGCAAGTACGCGGGCGCCGAAACCGTCGATTGCAAGTGGAAGATCAACCCCGTCAACTTGGCCGACACGAAAACGGAGGACTGGACCATCGAGGGCGAGGTGATGCATGACAAGCAGGGCGAACACGACCGTATCTACTCCAGCATCAACCAGCTCGAGGTGCGCTACAAAGGTTACCAGATGAACGGCCTCGTCGAGTGGCTCAAGCTGGGCTCCGACCCGGCTGGCGATGTGCACGCTGGCACGGAGGTCACGCTGATAATAAAACCCGATAGCCTCACATCGAAGTGTGGATTCACCGGAGAAAAGGCCATTGACAACCGCACGTTCGTCGTGCAGCCGTGCGACCTGATGGACATGTCCAACTGGACGCCCAACCTGGTGGGGAGCACCGTCTACTCCGGCGCGGAGCTCGAACCCGTCAAGATCGCCGAGCTCGTCGAGGGGGAGGACTACACCATCGCCTACCGGGACAACGTGGATGCCGGCACGGCATCGTACGCGGTGACGGGCACGGGCGACTTCACCGGCGTGCGCAAGGGGTCGTTCACCATCGACCCGAAGCCCATGCGGGCCGACTCGAACCAGTACCAAGTGGACGTTGCTGCGCAAACGTTTACGGGTGGCCAGATAAAGCCCGAGGTGGTCGTGACGGACGTTTCCGGTGCCGCGCCGGTTACGCTTGAGGCTGGAAAAGACTATACGGTAGCATACGGCTCCAACGTGGAGGGCACGGGGTACGTGTACGTAACGGGCAAGGGCAACTACACCACCCCGCAGACCCAGGAACTCACCGCTTCGTTCTCTATCGTCAAAGACGAGCAGAACGTTACCTACTGGGTTGAATACGTGGACGAAGAGGGCGAGCCGGTTGCCCATGCGAAAGAGGTGTCGGGCAAGAAGGCGGGCGATACCGTCACGGAAGATGCTCTCGCGGTTGACGGCTACAAGCTGAAGGATGCTTCGCAGGCAACGCAGCAGCTGCAGCTGGCGTCCGGGCAAAAAAACGTCATCACGTTCGTGTACGTTCCTCGCGAGGTCGGATCTAAAAACCTCGCCGACGCCGCCGTCGCCGACGTCCCCGCCCAGCTGCTGGAGGTGGCGACCAAGTACAACCCCGGCTCCGAGACCGACGCCGCCTCGTCCGACTTCGCCCGGGCCCTCAAGGACGCCGGCGGCAAGGGGCTGGCCGACTCCGACATCTGGAAGCGCTACGGCGCCGAGCCCGCCCTCGAGGTGACCTACCAGGGGGCGCCGCTCGCGGAGGGCGTCGACTACGAGGTGTCCTACGACGAGCACCGCAACGTGGGCACGGCCACGGCCACGCTCACGGGCATGGGCGAGTTCGAGGGCACGAGCGCCGCGAAGGACTACCGGATCGTGGGCTACGTGGCCCACAAGATAGACGAGCTGCGCTACGACCAGGTGGGCAGCATGACCGACGAGCTGAGGGCGTACTGGGAGGGCGTGGGCACCGACAAGGTGTTCCCCGTCCCCAACTGGGGCACGTCCAACACGTGGACCGACGTCCCCCAGACCTCCAAGTTCCGGGCGTTCCTGGCCGACGGCACGGTGCCCTCGTTCAAGGTGTCCGTGGCCGACCCGCTCGCGCTGCACCCCCAGGACAACCACGACGTGCCCGTCTACGGCATGGACGGCATCGACCCCGACCGCGCGCCGGCCGACACGGTGGAGCTGGCGGCCGCGGACGGCTCGTGGCGCGCCGACGCCCTCTACACGTTCACCAAGACCTACCCCGGCTACGGCAAGGCGGAGTACGCCCTCGAGGACCTCTACGACGTGTCGGCCGGCTCGCCCGCCTACCTCTACCAGGCCTCCGGCATGGGCGCGCTGGCGGAGTCGTGGGCGCGGGGGGCCTCGCCCGAGGCCGAGCTCAAGAGCGACCTCGTCGCGGCCGCCCTCGGCGCCGCCGGCGACAAGGGCGCGTCGCTCGTGGACGCGTCGGTCGAGCTGTCGCCCGACCTGGGCTCCCTGAAGTGGAGCGTGGCGGCCCCCGCGACGCTCGGCGCGGTGACCGTGTCCGACGCGGGGCTCTCCGAGGCCGTGAGGGCCGCCGTGGCGAGCGGGTTCCTCCAGGACTTCCCCGTGAAGTCCTCCTACCGGATGCAGCTCAGCGCCAAGGTCATGCCCTACGACCTGACGCCCGACTCCGCCGACGGCTCCTACTCCGGCGCCTACGCGGGCGTCAACGGCGATTTTCTGGCCACCCTCGCCAACGGCGGCTACGACGGCGCCTCCGCGTCGAGCCTCGCCCACGGCGCCACCGTGTCCGTCAACGGAGGCGAGCCCGTGGCCGCCACGGGGGAGGCCCTGGACGTGACGGGGGCCATGCTGTCGGTGGTGGACGCCTTCGGCGGCGACGTCATGGAGTCGGCCGACGCCGCGCTCGGCACCGACTACGCGGTGTCCTACGAGAGGAAGGGCGCCGACGGCTCGTTCTCCGCCGTGTCCGAGGTCAGGGACCCCGGCGCCTACCGGGTGACCGTGAAGGGCGCGTGCAAGTCGATAGGAAAGGCCGGCTCCATTGTGGGCTCGGCCAACAAGAGGCTCTACGCCGGCTCCGTGTCCGGCGAGTTCGAGGTGGTGGCCGACGCGACGGCGCTCGACGCCGCCATCGCCGCAGCCGACGATGCGCTGGCGAACGTGCCGGTGTCCGTCGACGGCAAAGACATCGCGAACGGTTCCGTTTACGTCGATCAGAGCGCGCACGATGCGCTGAGTGCGGCGGTGCTTGCCGCCAAGACGGCAAAGGCCGAAGCGTATGCGACGCAGGACGCCCTCGACGCCGCTGCCCGCGCGCTTGAACAAGCCCAGAAGGATTTCGAGGGAGCCAAGCGCACGGCCAAGACCGACGCACAAGAACTCGGCGTGGCCATCGATGCCGCGCGGGCGTTGGTTGGCGGCGTTGTCGCCTCGACCGACGGCCTTGACGTGCCCGGTGGCTCTACCTGGGCTACGCCCGAGAACATCGCCGTGCTGAATGAGGCCATTGAGGTTGCCCAGGCCGTGCTCGACGACGATCACGCCACGCAGAACGCCATGGATGCCGCGACGGGTGCGGTCGGCACGGCAACCAACGACTTCAAATCCGTTCTCAACACGGCAACGCCTTCTAAGACCGACTTGAAGCAGGCGGTGCAGGACGCGAATGCGAAACACGGTGCCGTTTTGGTTTCGGCGGACGGCGCCGAGGTGGCCAACGGATCGCTTTGGACGACGAAAGCCGCTTCCGACGGGTTCGCTGCGGCCATCAAGGCGGCGCAAGGAGTCCTCGACAACGGAGCGGCAAGCCAGAACCAGGTGAACGAGGCGAAGGCGGCGTTGGGAAGCGCGGCCGACGACTTCGACAAAGCCTGCGCGAAAGCAGTGGTGAGCTATGACGCGCTGGCTACGGCGTATGAGGCCGCGCTCGCCGACCGCGCGAACACCGATATCGCCTCGAAGGCGGACGAGGTGCACGTGAATCGTTCGTGGGTGCGGCAAGCCGACGCCGACGCGCTCGATGCCGTGCTCGCTCGCGCGCAAACCGCCCTGCGCGAGCAGGCTCTCTCGCAGAAGGCCACGGACGCCCTCGCCGACGAGTTGGCCCACGGCCAGACGGCTTTCGATGCCGCGAAGCAGAAGGGCACCAAGCCGCTTCCCGTGGCATCGGTTTCCGTGACGCTTGAGCGGGCATCAGGTAACAAGGGCTTCCGTGCTTCGGCCACCGTGCTTCCCGAAGGCTGCCTCACCGATGTGACGTGGTCGTCGAGCGACGAGAGCGTGGCCAGCGTCGACGCCTCGGGCAACGTGACGCCCCGCAAGGACGGCGTCGTGCGGATCACGGCCACGTCGACCGCCGATCCCCACAAAAGCGGCAGCGCCTCGTTCGCCGTGGTGGGCATGGACGGCACGAGCGACAAGAAAGATGCGCTTACCGGCGTGACGGTGCAGGGCGTGCCTTCCGGCACCGAAGTGGTGATAGTCGACGCAAGCGGAGATCCGCTCACTTCGGTAGACGAACTGCACAAGGTCATCGGTTCGTTCGAGATCGAACTGTGGGCGGTCGACGCCCAAGGCAACCGCCTCATGACCGTGCAGCCCACTCAGGACCTCGCCATCACCATGCCCGTTGCCTCCGGCTTCGCCGGACGGGAAGCCGTGGTCTACGCGTACCATTCCGACGGCGGCGAGCAGACGTTCGAGACGCGCATAGCCGCCGGCGACACCGCCACCGTTTCCGGAGTCTCCTATCTCTCGCGGTTCGAGGTCGTCGTTGCCGACGATCGGAGCGCGGGCGGTTCCAACGGGTCGATTCCGTCCGACACCAATGCAGGCTCCTCGGGCCGCACGTTGGCGCCCACGGGGGACGGCATGCCGATCCCCGCAATCGCCTTCGCGGCCCTGGCAGCGATAACGGCACTCGTACTCACGGGAAGGAGGGCAGGCAAAGCAAGGCTTCGATAGTTGAAACATTCGATGTAAAGGAGACGCAATGCAGAAAGTTTTCTCAAAGCAGAACCTGTGCAAGCTGGTCGCCACGGTGGCCCTTGCGGTGGGCTTGTCGTTCATGCTGAACGCGGTCAGCTCGGACAAGGCCCTCGCCGCTACGCCGGACCAGCAGATCACGGTGAGCGTGCAGGGAACGACGATCAGCGAGACGTTCACGTATGCCGACCTCGATGCTGCCGGCATGGTCAGTGGCGACGTTACCGGCTACCTCTACCAGAAGCCCACGGGCGAGTGGTACGTCGTCGGCGCCAAGAACTCCGTGACGCTGGCCGACCTGCTGGACGCCGCAGGCGTCTCGAGCTACTGGGGCGCCGGCGCCACCATCATGTACAAAACGACCGACTTCCCCAGCGGCTACGACAAGTACTTCACGACCTACGAGGAGACGGCTCGCAGCAACTGCTTTTACACGGCTGTCGGCGCTACGGGCCTCGCTCCTTTGACGTCTTGGGTTGACACGCCGACCGTTCTCGCGTTCGACTACTCCCAGGCGCAGATCGCCGAGGGTAGCGACTCCGCCAAGACGCTGGCCGCTTCGACGTTCACCACGGGCACGCGCTTCTGCTGCGGCCTGACCGACGACACCGTGAACGGCATCGGCACCACCAGCATGGGCAAGCGCATGCCCACCGAGATCACCGAGATCGTCATCCGCCCGGCCGCTTAGGCCCGACCGCTAGACCACTGAGGAGATAGGGCTGCAGGGCCGCTTCGCGGAACTGCAGCCCGCCTTGACGCCTATGGAAAACATCAGCAAACGCACACGGTTCACCTTGGTCGCAGCGGCGCTGCTGCTCGCGGCCCTCATGATGCTGGGCGGGTGCGCGCAAGGTTCGCCCGAACAGGACGAGCCCGCGCAGGGCGCGCCCATCGAGCAGGCCGACGTCCAGCAAGCGTGCGATGCCGTTCGGCAGTCGTTCGTCGACGCGAGCGTCCTGAACGTGGACGCCCAGGTGGACGAATCTACAAAGACCGTGTACCTCACGCTCGAAACGCTCTCGCAGGATGTGCCGGAGGCATGCGCGTCCGCAGAAGCGGCGTGCCGCCAGTTGTCGGCCGCCGCAGTGAACGCCATGCTCGACCGGCTGTCCGACGAGGGCGACGCCGACGCGCGCCAGCGTTACGAGGCGCTCGCTTCCGATGCGGATGATCGGGCGGACGGGCTCGGCGTGCTGTACGAGACGTACGCGCTCTCCCTGCGTGTCGACAACGAGCAGGGCACGCTCGATGTCGACGGCGTGCGGGAGGCCGGTCCCGAGGGTTCGGTGAACTGGCAGTAAGCCTAAAAAACGAAGGCGGAGGGCCGTGCGCTTCGGCCCGCCCGCCTTTGCGAAACCCCCTGTCGCAGGCTGTGGGTGCCATGTCCTGCGGCAGCGGGTTCGCTGAAAGGCGGCTTTTTGACGAGGGGCCGCTTCGAATGCAAGGAGGAGGATCGACATGACCACACCGCACCCGGAGGCGCTCTCCTCTGCGGTCGAGGCCGCATGCGGCAGCGCGGGGCGGGGTGTCCCGGCAACCGTCATGGGGCGGCGGGCGTTCGTCAAGATGATGGGCGCCGGCATGCTGCTGACCTTGGCGCCCTCGCTTACGGGCTGCCAGAGCTTCGGCGAGGCCATCACGGGCGAGCGCCAGATAACCGACCACGTAGGCCGCAAGCTGGACATTCCCACGACAGGGGCGTTGGAGCGAATCTACTTCACCAGCGCGCTGGCTCAGGTGTTCTGCTTCACCATGAACCCCGAGTTGCTGGCCGGCACGGCCACGCAGTTCTCGCCCGAGCAGCTCGGGTTTTTGCCGGAGGGCACGAACCAGCTGCCCTACATGGGGTCGCTTTCCGGCGACGGCGAGATCAACCGCGAGATGCTCATGGTGGAGAACGTGCAGCTGGTTTTCTCCATCTCGGCCATCGGCATAACCCAGGCGAACATTTCCGAGGCGCAGGACTTGCAAGACTCCACGAACATTCCCGTGTGCCTGCTGGACGGATCCATGGACAAGATCGCCGAGTGCTACCGCATGCTCGGGTCCATTATGGGCCGGGAGGATCGAGCTGCCGAGCTCGCGTCCTACTGCGAGGACGTATACGAACGCGTGACCTCGGCCGTGGGCGACATTCCCGACGACAAGAAGGTGAAGCTCTACTACGCCGAGGGCCCGGAAGGGCTGCAGACCGAGCCCGACGCGTCGCAGCACGCGTTGGCCTTCGCCCTGGCCGGCGCCGACAACGTGGCAGCCGTGCCCGAGAACGAGGGCCTGGGCATGTCGAACGTGTCGCTGGAGCAGGTGCTCGCATGGTCGCCCGACGTGATAATCGCCTGGGACTACGACAACATGGGCGGCGCCGACGAGGACATCCGCGCGAACAAGAACTGGTCGGAGATCCCCGCTTGGAAGAACGACCGCGTGTACACCATGCCCTGCGTGCCGTACGCCTGGCTCGACCGCCCGCCGGCGGTCAACCGCTTCCTGGGCGTGCAATGGGTGGCCAACATGCTGTACCCCGATCGCTACGATGTGGACATGGTGCAGGTGGCGCGCGAGTTCTATCGGCTGTTCTACTGGGTCGAGCCCTCCGAAGACGAGATCAAAGAGCTCCTGGGCAACAGCTACCCGCCGTACCGGGGGTAGCGCCTTCCTTCATAGTTCGCCTTCATCTGAAGCCCCCGTCCGCCTCTTAAGCCGAAAGCCCCCTGAATCGCGCGGACGGGCGGCTTTCCCCGTGTACGTGCGAGGGGCCCGTGCCATGCCGTTCGGCGCGGGCCCCTCGTTTTCCGTTTCGCTTCGGGCGGGCCGCCTTACGCTTGCTGCCGCGTGATGCCCGTCATCTGCAGGGCCTCGCCGAAGAACTGGCCGGAGCCGTTCTTCACGGCGAAGCGCACCTTCTCGGGGTCGGCCACCACGCTGCCGGCCAGCATGTCCACGCCCCAGTCGAACAGGAAGGGCGACATGACCACGCTGGGGCCCACGAACACGGTGGTGGCGTTCTTCGTCAAATCCAGCAGGCGCGGGGCCGTTTTGTTGATGATGGTGACGCCGGTGACAAACGCGAAGTCGGTTTTGGGCAGCACGTACTCGCAGGCGGGGTCGGGCGTGTCGAGCGCCTGCGTGCAGTTGCGCTCCAGCACGGTGAGGTTCGCGTACTCGGCGATGCGGTCGACGTGGGGGAAGTGGCCCACCACCGTCACGTTCCGACGCGGATGCGCCTCGATGCGCGGGCGGTACAGCTCGAAGGCGTCCATCTTGCGAATGGTGCCGCACGCCAGCTCGACCGGCTCGTCGTACGTCGCGCCCAGCGGGTCCAGCAGCTCTTTGCGCGCGTAGTAGGCGTTGATGGCCGCCACGCCCAACGTGGCCTCCTCGAAGCACCACGACTTTGCCAGCTGGGCCACCGTGCGCAGCGGCAATCCGCGCATATCGAGCGTGTACGCGCGCTTCGCGCCGCCTTTGCACGTGAAGCTCACGCCCATGCCGCAGTCGGCCTCCACGTACGACCAGTGCGTACCCAGGCAGTAGTCGCGCACCACGATGTCCTCGGGAATGCCCCCTATCAGATGGTTGTAGAACTTCCACGGCGTGTCGTGGTCCTCCGTGCCGGGGAAGCTTATGACGTCGTTCTCCGGGTTGTTCGCACAGCAGTCCTTCTCGGGGCATCCCATGGCGTTCGTTCCTCCTTGCGTTGCGTCGTCGGTCCGGGCTCTCGTCGTCGTCCGGTGCGGCGGCAATCTTATACCTGTTGCACTATAATACATCGTCAAGGAGAAACGAGGAAGGGGCGCAGACCATGCTGTTCATCTTGACGGGGGACGTGCAGACGGGCAAGTCGCGCTGGCTCGAGCGCACGCTGGCGGAGCTGGCGGGCGACGGCGTGGAGGCGCGGGGCGTGGTGGCGCCCGGCGTGTGGCGCCGCCGCGAGCCGGGGGAGCCTGCGGAGGGCCGGCCCCTCGGGTCGGGGCAGGGCGACTACGAGAAGCTGGGCATCGACAACGTGCTGCTGCCGCAGGGCGAGCGCCTGTCCTTCGCGCGGCGGCGCGACCTGGCCCAGCGCGAGGGCGCGTTCGATCCCGCCAGCCAGAGCGCGGCGGCTCGGCTCGCTTGGGAGATACCCGACGAGGCCATCGACCGCGTGAACGCGCACTTCGACGCGCTCGCGCGCCGCATCGCCGCCGGCGAGGGGCGGCCGGGGCTGTTGGTGGTGGACGAGCTGGGACGGCTGGAGCTGGAGCGCGGCTGCGGGCTCACCTCGGCGGTCGACCTGCTCGACTGCGGCCCGACGGCGGTGTGCCCGCACGCCGTCGTCGTCGTGCGCGACTGGCTGCGCGAGCGCGCCGAGGCTCGCTTCGCCGCCGCATGGGGAGGTTGCGAGCCCCTTGCGCCCGACGACGCCGCCCGCACCGCGATTCGCTCCGCATTCGGCCTTGCAACTCTTATTGATAACGAGTACCATTAGCGGCAGAGAGAGCATTTGACCGGGGATTTGCCGGGGCCGCATGCGGCCGGCGGCGGAAGGGACTGCCATGATCGACAACACCGCGTTCTTCAGCCTGAGCTACGGGCTCTACGTCATCTCGTCGAAAGCGGGGGACAAGGCGGCCGGCTGCATCGCCAACACGTTCGCCCAGGTGACTTCGACGCCGCTTCAGGCCAGCGTAGCGCTGAACAAGGAGAACGCCACCACGGCCGTCGTCCGCGAGGCCGGCCGCTTCGAGGCGGCGTGCCTCTCGCAGGAGGCCACCATGGAGCTCATCGGCAACTTCGGTTTCCATTGCAGCAACGACCGCGACAAGTTCTCCGCGTGCTCCGTGGCCGTGGACGCCGCCGGCATCCCGTACGTGGCCGAGCAGGCGTGCGCCCACTTCTCCGTGCGCGTGGTGCAGGAGGTGGACCTGGGCACGCACGTCCTGTTCGTGGGCGAGGTGGAGGAGGCCGAGAAGCTGGGCTCCTGCGAGCCGATGACCTACGCGTACTACCATCAGGTGAAGGGCGGCAAGACCCCGCCGAAGGCGTCCAGCTACCTGCCGGAGCAGCAGCCCGCCGCCACGGCCGGAGACGCGCCCGCGCCGAAGTTCGCCTGGCGTTGCACCGTGTGCGGCCATATGGAGTACGTCGACGAGCTGCCCGACGACTTCGTCTGCCCCGTGTGCGGCGTTGGGAAGGACATGTTCGAGCGCGTGGAGGTGTAGCGGAGGCTGTCCGGCGCGGCGAAGGCCCCGTAGTAGGGGAAGGCGTGTCTCTGTGCTGGGGGAGGTCCCGTAGGGGCGGCCTGCTGGCCGCCCGGAGCTACGATTGCCGTCGACCGAGATCATGCGGCGAGCGCGCCATGCGCTCGCCGCGTTGTTTTTGCCTTGCAGTCGACCGAGCGGCTTTCTGCTACTCCTTATCCAGGCCGTAGAAAAACGTGTTCAGGATGTTCTGGGGCGGGTCGTAGAAGAAGCTTCCGTTGTAGTCGTCTATCAGGTCGGATACGGGGGAGTTGTACGCTTCGAACAGGGCGTCGATCACATCGACGCCCTGTTCGCGCGCGATGCCCAGAATAAGGCGTTTGTACACCTTGCCGATATCCCAGTGGCTGGGAACCGCGTACTTGGCGGCGGCGACGTTGTCGAACGTCCCGTTCCCGATGCCCGCCGCGCGGATGAAGCCGTCTGCCACGTCGTCGATGTTGTCGCTGTGGTACACGTCGGCCAAGTCGTAGATCTTCTCGATTGCGGGCTTTCCCAGCATGTTCACCACGTCGGCGCGGCGGTTTCTCGTTTTGCGCGCGATGTAGTCGATGAGGCTGCAGGTGAAGAAGAGGTCGTTCTCCTTGCGATCTTCCCGTCCGATCATGCTAGGCCTCCTCCTCTGCGACGAACTCCAGGCAGCGCAGGGCCTTTTCCGAGCAGAAGCTTATCTGGTGCGTTGGGTACTTGAACCTGGCCAGCGCCCAGAACTGCTCGCGTGTGATGGAGCCGTCCATGTAGTCGGCGATGAAGTTGTATATCTGGTCGTTCGCCATGGCCCCGATGACGATGTCGTGGTCGTGCGGATTGCCGTGGCGGCAGCCGATGATGAAGTCGAGCCACTCCTCGGTCATGTCCTTGAATTCGAGAATATCGAGATCCGTGTCCATGCGAACGGTGTAAGTGTTTACGACGGGCGTGTCGAACCGGCGTGCCCAACGCTCGGCCTGTTCGCGTATGACGGTGCAGTAGAAGCCGGGACCGAAGTCCTTCGTGTTGCGCCCCCGTATGATGCGCGGCTGCTCTATGCGCGCGTAGCCGCCGTGATAGACCGTCATTTTGCTCATGCTGCCTCCGGTGCGTGTTGCGCGTTTGCCTTCGTCCGTTTCATTATAACGCTATCCCTTGAAGCCTTCTTCGCAGCTTGCCGCAGGTTGGGAACGATCAGGCGACGACGGCGATGCGCCGCGGCGCTTTCCCCTATTTGTCCCAAGCTATGAAGGCCCAGGTGACCACGCGGGGCTCGCGCAGGCGCAGGCGCTTCTGGGGCTGGTCGTCCTGGTCGGCCTTTCCGGCGTCCGGGTTGTCTTCCAGGTTGCCGTCCAGCCACGTGCGCAGCCGTCCGAGCGCGGCCTCGCGCTCGACCTCCGGCACCATGGTGCCGGAGGCGCTGTCCACCATGCGGGCGAGCTCCTGGTACGCCTCGTCGAACGAGTCGTACGTGTCGGTGCGCGCGCTGGTGATGTAGGCCACCTCGGGCCTGATGCCCCGGTTCGCCAGGATCATGAACGCGTACAGGTAGTCGCGCCCGAGCGAGCGCTGCAGGCCGATGGCGCTCAGGATGCGCTCGTCGGTGCGCGGCGACGAGCCGGTGGGCAGCGTGATGCACACGCGGCGGCGCGCCACGGCGTCCAGGCGCATGAGCGAGTCCTCCAAATCGGCCGTGGCGATAGAGCGCGACGCCACGCACACGTCCGCCGAGCCGGGCTCCACGCCGTGCGCGGCCCAATCGTCCTCCCAGCTCATGCGCACGGTCTTGACACTGGTCACGCCGTTTCGCGCCAGCGCCTCGCCCATGCGCTCCAGCATGCCCTGCGAGAAGTCGGCGGCGACCACCTTGTGCCCCCGCTTGCCCAGCGGCAGCGACAGCGCCCCGGTTCCGCACCCCATGTCGAACACCGTCTCGCCCGGCTCGATGCCGGCCAGGTCCAGGAAGCGCTGCACGTAGGGGGTGGGGGAGTCCTTCGAGGTGAACGTGGAGGCCCGCTTGTCCCAGTAAGACGAGTCGTCCGCGCGGCGGCGGGCCTTCTGCAGCTCCTTCCACTCCCCGTTCCAGTCGCGGGTGGTGAGCAGCGGGGTGAAGGCGGTCGGCGCGTTGTCGGAGGGCGTGCTCGCGGGCGTTTCGGGCGTGGAGTTTTCGATCATGGGGAAGCCTTTCGCATCGCGGGTTGTCGGCATCGGTTACTATACTAGCGAAAGAAAACGCCAAGATGCGTGCGAACCGCAAATTTATCCCGAATCGAGGAGCATCCGTCCCATGCACGTCGAATTGCTGTACCACACGCCCGATCCCGAACGCGCCATCGCCACGGCGGCGCGCCTGTGCTACGCGCCCGTGGGCGCCGCCGAGCTCATGGAAACCATGCCCGAGGAGCGCGTGCGAAGCGTGCTGTCCACCATCATGGGCAGCGGGCACTTCTCCACGCTGGAGCACGCCAGCTACACGTTCGCCGTGGACGGCGTGTCGCGCGCGCTCACGCACCAGCTGGTGCGCCACCGCATAGCCAGCTTCAACCAGCAGAGCCAGCGCTACGTGAAGTTCACCGACGGGCTGGCCACGGTGAAGCCCGAGAGCATCGCGGCGGATCCGGACGCCGAGGCCGTGTTCGACCAGGCCATCGAGGCCGCCATCGCGGCCTACGAGAAGCTGCTCGCGGCGGGCGTTCCCGCCGAGGATGCGCGCTACCTGCTGCCGAACGCCGCCGAGACGAAGATCGTCATCACCATGAACGTGCGCGAGCTGTTGCACTTCTTCCGCTTGCGCTGCTGCAACCGCGCGCAGTGGGAGATCCGCGAGATGGCGCACCGCATGCTGGATCTGGCCCGCCCCACGGCGCCGTTCATCTTCCTGGACGCCGGCGCGCCCTGCGTGAGCGGGGCCTGTCCGGAAGGCAAGATGACCTGCGGGAACCCGTACTCGCGCGTGACGAGGGGCTAGGCATGGGCGAGAACGGGGCGACGACGGAGCACAGGGACGCGGAAAAGGCCGCGGCCGAGCGGTCCGCGAAGCCGAAGAAGAGCGACCTTTCCCGCGCGTTCTCCGAGGACGGCGCGCGCAAGACGCACGTGGGCGGCCAGGCTCTCATCGAGGGCATCATGATGCGCGGCAAGTACAACTGGTCGGTGGCGGTGCGCGAGCCCGCCGGCGACATCTACGTTGAGGAGCACGACCTGGCCAGCGGCCGCAAGAAGAACGGGTGGCTGCATTGGCCGCTCGTGCGCGGCTGCAGGGCGCTCGTCGAGTCGCTCGTGCTGGGCTTCAAGGCGCTGGAGATCGCGGCGGAGCACGCGTTCGCGGAAGACGAGGCGACCGACGAGGGCGCCTCCGACGGGGACGGAGCCCCGGCGGCGACGCCGCGCTCCGCTGCTCAGGATCCTTCGTGCGCTTCGCTCTTTCCTTTAGAAGAAGGCCAAGATGGTGTCAAGAGGGTCGCCGCCGGGGCTCCGTCCCCGTCGGAGGGCCTTCATGGCGGCGAGCCTTCCGATGACGCCGCCGCGATCAAGAACGCCGAGGAGGGCGCGGGTGACTCGCTCGCTAATGAGAAGGGGTTCTCCTGGAAGGACGACTTCGGGCGGCCCGAGACGATGATCGACGCGTTGGGCGCGCAGGCAAAGCTCGAGGTGGTGTGCGACCCGACCGGGGACGCCTCCGCGGGGGTGGGCTGCTGCCCGCCCGGCGCGGACGGCGCCGAAACCGACGCTTCGCGCGGCGAGCGCACCGATGGGGCTTCTGCCGGCCACCCCGAGTTCGCCGCGCAACGCGAAGCCGAAGGACCTTCGGCGGCGGCAGCAGTCGAGCCTGAGCCCGAGAAGAAATCCTTCCTCGACCAAGAGGCGGAGTTCGGCAAGGGCGCCATGGCGGTGTCCATGGTGTTCGGCCTGGTGTTGGGCGTGGTGCTGTTCATCGTGGCGCCGGCGTTTGTCACGAACCTCGTGGTGGGCGAGTACGACCAGAACACGGTGCTGTGGAACGTCGTGGACGGCCTTCTGCGCGTGGCGGTGTTCGTGTTCTACCTGTGGCTCATCGGGCGCATGGCCGAGATCAAGCGCATGTTCGGCTACCACGGCGCCGAGCACAAGACCATCCACTGCTACGAGCACGGTCTTCCGCTCACGCCCGAGAACGCGCGCAGCTTCCCGCGCCTGCACGTGCGCTGCGGCACGGCGTTCCTCATCATGGTCATGATCATCGCCATCCTGGTGTACACCGTCACGCCCATCAACGGCCTGATAGCCGCCTGGGGCGTGCCCGACGGCGCGCCGAAACTGGCGCTGGTCATACTGGTGCGCATCCTGCTCATGCCCGTGATAGCCGGCATCTCCTACGAGATCACCGTGCGCTGGGCCGGCAGCCACCCCGACAACCCCCTGGTGAAGGTGGTGCTGTGGCCCGGCATGCAGATGCAGTACCTCACCACGAACGAGCCCGACGACGGCCAGATCGAGTGCGCCATAGCCGCCATGCAGCGCGTGCTGGAGCGCGAGGAGGCCGAGGCCGCGAAGGCGGCCGGCTCGAACGTCGGCACCGTCGAGGGCGAAGGCGCGGCGTCGGCAGCGGCTTGATCGACCGGTCCCGAGAGCGCCTGCCCTTGGGACCGTTAGTGCACCGCGCTTATGGTGAGCGGATAGTCATTCAAAAAGGCTTCGGTGAGCGAGAAGATGCGATCCGTGCTCAGGGTGTAATCCGGTTCGTAACTATAAGGGTTTCGCTCGCCGTCGGGCGGGCACAGGCTTCCTAGGTATTCCTCGAGTTCTTCGGCCTTCGAGCGTATCGCGTTGAAGTCGCCTTCGGCATACAGTTTCTCAATTTCGAGGTAATAGCTTTTGAACCGGGGCATTGATCGGGGAAACACCTTGATAGCGTTCAGATTGCTTATTTCTCCATATGCCAAATTGCATTCCCTTTCGAGGGATCCCATGCGCTCGTCTTCCAACCGGTCTGTTTTCTCGGCTTCGAGAGAGGCGACGCTCCCCGTCAAAACCTGCATGTTTGACAGGCTGGCGTTGAGGGAGTGCTGAAACGATTTTTTCGCTCCATCGTGGGTGACGAGCAGTATCGCGTTTGCCGACAAGGATACGATGAGTACCGCCGCAACGGCTGCGATGGCCATTTTCCGCTTCTTCGTAGCGCTACCTGCTTCCTTGCTTTCCGTTTGGCGAAACTTGATCATGCATCGAGATGAGCCAACTGGGGAAGCGATTCGTGCCGCTTGCCAAGGTATTATACTCGGCGAAAAGACGCTCGTCGTCGTGTTGCAAGTGCAAGGGTGCTGCTAGATGCATGACGAGGTGCTGGCTACGGTTTAAATGCGTGTCTCCCGCTCCGGGACCGGCCAGATCATGCAGCTCCAGACGATGCTCTGCTCGTAGTCGAGCACGCATTCGCCCGTCTCGGCGTCGACGGTTGCGTGCCGCTCGACGAAGCGCCGCAAGGCGTCCCTCTCTGCGGCGTCCCGCGGGCGGGAGGCGGACTCCGCCGCCTCGAGGAGTTTTTGGAAGCCGGGGGCGTGCCAGCGGCGGGGATAGGCGATGTGGCTCACCGAGGGGCGGCGCCCGCTGGCGAACAGGTAGTTCAGCGCGGCGACGAACCCGCGCCGCTGCTCCCGCTCGCTTGCCGGGCGCCCCATGGCCCGCAGCATGCGCAGGTCGACCGCAGGGGTCTCTCCGCCCGGCATGGTGACGGCCACGCGGCTGCGGGCCTTGCTCTCGAGCTTTGCGCAGGCATCGGCCAAATCGTCGGCGATGAGCGAGCGCGACGCGACGGCCACGTCGGCGCACGGCAGATCCGTCCAATCGTCCTGCCACGAGCGCTCGAACGCAGCCACCTCCACGCCCGCCTCCCGCGCTCCGGCTGCGAGCTCGTCGAGCATTCCGGTGGAGAAGTCCACGGCGACCACGGCGTGGCCGCGTTGCGCGAGCGGGATGCTGAGGGTGCCCGATCCCGCGCCCATGTCGAACACGCTTTCGCCCGGCTCCAGGGCCAGCAGGTCGACGAGTTGGTCGATGTAGTTGCTGCGCCGGTTCTTATGGGCGAATCCGCGCGCCTTCGCATCCCAATCCTCTTTCGCGCCGAGCGCATCTCCGTCAGCCCGGCGATACGCATCCACCCAGTACGCGCTGTCCGCTAGCAAGTCCATGGCGTTTCCCCTTCCGCATGCGGAGAGCGCGGCGGGCTTGCTTCTAGACCGTCGCACATGCTCCTTTACCCTCGATCAAGTATAGCATGCTCTCTGGAGGCGGTGTCGAAAGCGCTGGCGCGCCGGGCTGGTGGGGCGGGGCAGAGGCACGGGGCCTTTGCCCCATGGAGGCCGCTCCGGACGCACGATACGGCGGCATGCAACGAGGCTCCTTGCGTTCAACTCTGCAGCAGCAGGGCTTTCCGAGGACGTCCCGCCTTCGGCGCTTCGGCAAGGCGGGCTTCCACGCTGCGACATGCGACCATACGGCGCGAGCCGTCTTTCCACGAATCCAACCTGCCGGATTCGCACATCTGCGCAACCCGGGCCGTGCTCACGCCCAGCACGCGCGCGGCGTCTGCGGCGGTCATGGCGTCTATGCGTGAAAGGTCGCAGTTAACGGACACGGCTATGACCGTTCCTCCGTGTCGTGCCTTGTTGCCGAGCGAGCCCGTTTCGGGTTCCCGATCGTGCATCAAGGCGTCGTTGACCGTTTCGGCGAGCCAGTCGGATGCGGCGAGCACGGCATCTTTCAGATCGTTTCCGAATGTGCCGCCTTCCAAGCCGAAGGGAGCGGCGAGCATGCACCCTTCGCTCTCGTAGAACTCGAACTCGTTCACGTATATCATGGCACCTTCTTCCCTTGAGGCGTCCGGGCTACCTTAATCCCGCTTGTCGCAGTATCCTTTTCGCCGTTTCGTCGGGTATATCGCGATGTCGTTTCACCATCACGGTCGTCTTTCCGTTGGTGAAATGCTCGTGCTTGGTGCCGCCGTTGCTCCAAAAACCATTCGCTTCCAGCTCTTTGACGAGCTCCCTTCGCGCTGTCATTTCAGTCCCTTTATATGGTCATGGTACGGTCTGCCCATGACTTCGTCAATAAAAATATTAGTGATTACTAAGTATTTTTTACCTATGCAGGTGCTAGTCGAGTCCATTCCCGTTAGACGCGGCGGCAGGCAGCTCGAACGTTTGCCTTGCCGAACGAAGGAAGATGCGGAGATTTCTCGGGTACCCATGGGTTCACCTCGTTTGGACGTATGGCTGTCCCCGCGAGGGTTAGGGTGTTCCAACCGCTTTCTCGATAGTAAGATAATAGCATAAGATAGGAACAAATGTTTGTGTTTTTGATTGGAATGCAGAACTTTCCTGCTATACTGGCGTGATCCGAAACAAACCGACGAGACGAGGCCCGCCCCGTGGACAACGCCATCACCGTGCGGAACCTGAGGAAGACCTTCAGGCTCTCCGCGAAGCAACGCAAGCTGGAGCGCACCGACGCGCGCACGAAGACCGCCGTGGACGACCTGTCGTTCGACGTGCGTCGCGGCGAGATATACGGTCTTTTGGGCCCCAACGGCGCCGGCAAGACCACCACGCTGCGCATGCTCGCGGCGCTCGTGAGGCCCGATGCGGGCGACGCGTGCGTAGAGGGCGCGTCGGTCGTGTCCGACCCCATGGCCGTGCGCCGCCTCGTCGGCTTCCTCACGAGCGAGCTCAAGCTGGAGGACGCGTTCTCGCCCGACTACCTGTTCGACTTCTTCTCGGAGCTGCACCACGTGGACGCGGCCGTGCGCGACGTGCGCAAGCGGGCGCTGTTCGAGCGCTTCGGCATCGACCGGTTCGCGCAGACGAAGGTGGCCGACCTGTCCACGGGCATGAAGCAGAAAACGTCGCTCGCAGTGTCGCTCGTGCACGATCCCGGCGTCATCATCTTCGACGAGCCCACGAACGGCCTGGACGTGCTCACGGCCAAGACGGTGACCGACTTCCTGATGGAGCTTCGATCCGAGGGCAAGACCATCCTCTTGTCCACGCACATCTTCAGCTTGGTGGAAAAGGTGTGCGACCGGGCCGGCGTCGTCATCGACGGCCGCATGGTGGCCGCGGGCACGCTGCCCGAGCTGACGGGCGGGCGTCCGCTCGAGGACGCGTTCTTCGACCTGTACGCCGCAACCGCGGGGGAGTCCTCATGAAAAGCAACGCGCTCACGATAGCGAAGAAGGAGCTGGCGAAGTTCTTCAGCAACAAGGTGTCGGCCGTCGTATCCATCGCGCTGCCCGGCCTGCTCATCTTCCTCATGTGGACCGTCATGGGCGACGCCATGGGCAGCATGTTCTCTCCCGACGACACGAAGCGGCCCGTCGTGGCGGTGGTGAACGAGCCGGCGAGCATCGAGGGGCTGGCGTCGCAGGCCGGCATCGACGTGGTGCCCGAGGACGCGCTGCCCGCCGTCGACGAGATGCGCAAGCGCATCGAGCAGGGCGACGCGAAGGCGTTCGCCGTGTTCCCCGACGGGTTCGATCGGGACGTGGCCGCGTACGACCCGGCCACGGGCGAGCGGGCTCCGCAGGTGGAGGTGTACTACAACTCCACCGACCCCGATTCGGCTAAGGCGTTCTCGGCGCTCACGTCCCTGCTCGATGCCTACGAGTCGTCGCTCGCGAACCGCTTCGACGTGAATGCGGGGCAGGGCGCCTACGACGTGGCCGAGGAGCGCGACATCGCCGGCTCCGTCGTCGTGTCCATCGTGCCCATGCTGCTGCTCATCCTGCTGTTCACCAGCTGCATGTCCATCGCGTCGGAGTCGGTGGCGGGCGAGAAGGAGCGCGGCACCATGGCAACGCTTTTGGCCACGCCCATCAAGCGACGCGACATCGCGCTCGGCAAGGTGCTGGCCGTCACGCTCATCGGCCTGGCCATCGCCGCGTCCAGCATGCTGGGCATCTTCGCGGGCCTGCCCAGCATCATGCAGGGCGCCGTGGACATGAACGTGTACGGGCCGACCGATTATCTGCTGCTCGTGCTGGTGGTGGTGTCCGCCACGCTTCTGGTAGTCGTGCTCATCACCATGGTTTCCGCCTTGGCGAGGACCACGAAGGAGGCGGGCATGTACCTGACGCCGCTCATGATCGTGGTCATGCTCGTGGGCATCCTCGGCATGTTCGGCGGCGGGGCGAAGACGGAGTTCTGGTACTACCTTGTCCCGCTGTACAACTCCGTGCAGTGCATGATCGGCATATTCACGTTCGACTTCCAGCCGGCGAACGTGGCTGTGTGCGTGCTGAGCAATCTCGTGTACACCGGCGCGGGCGTCCTCGTGCTGCAGCGCATGTTCAACAGCGAGCGCCTGATGTTCGCGCGCTAGAACAGCCCTTCGCCACCCCATGGGGCCGAAGCCCTCCCCCTGTCATCCTGAGCGGAGGTTGCGAAGCAACCGCAGTCGAAGGATCCCGTGCGGTGCCAGCCGGAAGTCTCACGGTTGGCACCGCACGGGATCCTTCGACTCGCTTCGCTCGCTCAGGATGACATGATGCGCAGTCTTCGCTCCGCCTAGGATGGCAAGGCGCCGCCGCGCGCCTTCGCTTGTCGCGTGTCGTATGCCGGCCTCGCACTGATTCGTGCCAGAATCGCTCTCGTCAAGCTCTTGTAACCCTACTGCCATCTGGGGAGACAAAGCCCGTGCTAGACTGGCCGATGCACTTCGTCATCGAAAACGGGAGGCGCGGGACGTGGCAGACGCTATCATGGTCAAGGACATACGCAAGAACTTCGGCGCGGTGGAGGCGCTCCGCGGCGTGTCGCTGGAAGTCGCCTCCGGCGAGAAGGTGGTGATCATCGGCCCCTCGGGTTCGGGCAAGAGCGTGCTCATCCGCTGCATCAACGGCCTCGAGACGCCGGACTCCGGCTCCATCGTGGTGGACGGCATGGACCTCGCGGACCGCAAGGTGAACGCCCGTGCCCTCGCGCGCGACGTGGCCATGGTGTTCCAAAGCTACAACCTCTACCCGCACAAGACGGTGCTCGAGAACGTGACGCTCGCGCCCATCAAGGTGCTCAAGGTGCCGCGCGAACAGGCCGAGCGCGACGGCCGGGCGTACCTCGAGCGCGTGGGGCTCGAAAGCAAGCTCAACCAGTACCCCGACCAGCTTTCCGGCGGCCAGCAGCAGCGCGTGGCCATCGCCCGCGCCCTCAACATGCACCCGAAGATCATGCTCTTGGACGAGCCCACGAGCGCGCTCGACCCCGAGATGGTGCAGGAGGTGCTCGACGTCATCAAGTCGCTCGCCGAGACCAGCATGACCATCGTCATGGTCACCCACGAGATGGGCCTGGCCCGCGAAGCGGCCGACAAAGTCGTGTTCATGGAGAACGGCCTGGTGGTGGACCAGGGAACGCCGCATTACCTGTTCGACGAGACGGACAACGCCCGCGTCAAGAGCTTCCTCTCAAAGATACTGTGAGGCGCGCCATGCTGACCAGGAGAACCTTCATCCGTGCTACGGCGTTTGCGGCGGCCGGACTCGCGCTCGGCGCGCCCTTCGCCCTCACGGGCTGCGCGGCGAACCCGAACGTGCTGCGCGTGGGCACGAAGATCGACGTGCCCGGCTTCGGCTTCCAGAACCCCGAGACGGGCAACATCGAGGGCATGGAGGTGGACATCGCCCGCGAGCTGGCCCGCCGCATCAAGGGGAGTCCCGACGCGCTGCAGGTGACGGGCGTGAACGTGACCACGCGCGGCGCGATGCTCGACAACGGCACGCTCGACGCGACGCTGGCCACGTTCACCATCACCGACGCGCGCAAGAAGAGCTACAACTTCTCGCGCCCCTACTACACCGACCACATCGGCGTGCTGGTGAAGAAGTCGTCGGGCATCACCGACTTGAAGGACCTGGACGGCAAGACCGTGGGCGTGGCGCTGTCGGCCACGACGCGCGACAAGCTCACGGCCGCCGGCGACGAGATCGGCATCCACATGAACTTCGCCGAGTACTCCACCTACCCCGAGATCAAGATCGCGCTCGTCACCGGGCGCGTGGACGCGTTCTCGGTGGACCGCTCCATTCTGAACGGCTACGTGGACGACTCCACCATGCTGCTGAACACGCAGTTCGCGCCGCAGGAGTACGGCGTGGCCACGAAGAAGTCGAACACCCAGCTCGCCGACCAGGTGGACGCGGCCATCGCCGCCATGCAGGACGACGGCACGCTGCGCTCGCTCGAGGAGCGCTGGGGCCTCGTGGACGATGCGCCCGCAGGCGACGGGAAGGGCGGTGGCCAGGATGCTTGACATCTTCGCTCCCTACAAGTGGGAGGCGCTGGCAGAGCGCTGGCCCGACATCCTGGCCGCGTTCGGCACCACGGTGGGCATCTCCGCGCTGGCCTTGGTCATCGCGCTGGCGTTGGGCATCGTGTTCGGCGTGCTGTCCGTGTCGCGCATCGCGCCCTTGCGCTGGATCACCCGCGTGTACGTGGAAGTGGTGCAGAACGTGCCGCTGCTTCTGCAGGTGTTCGTGTTCTACGCCATCTTCCCGCTGCTGGGGTTGTCGCTGGCGGCGTTCTGGATCGGCGTTCTGGCCATCGGCATCTACCACGGCGGCTACATATCCGAGGTGGTGCGCAGCGGCATCGGCTCCATCCACCGCGGGCAGTTCGAGGCCGCGAAAAGCCAGGGCTTCTCGTATTGGCAGACCATGTTCGTGATCATATTGCCGCAGGCCATCCGCATCATCATGCCGCCTTTGGCCGTGCAGGCGGCGAACCTGGTGAAGAACACCTCGGTGCTCGCGCTCATCGCGGGCGGCGAGCTCATGTACTTCTCGAACTCGTTCGCCGGCGCCACGAGCTACTACGGGCCGGTGTACGTGGTGGCCGCGATCCTGTACTTCGTCATCTGCTTCCCGCTGTCGCGCCTGGCGCTGTACCTGGAGCGCCGCACCCGCGCACACCGGCATCTGTCCACGGGCGATGCCACCGAGGCGTTGGGCGAGGACACGATGGAGGTCACGCCGGGCACGCACGACATCACCGGGCGCGCGGCGGCCGACGCCATGGCCGGCGGCGTGGGCACCATGCTCGACACGGTGGACATAGCCCCGGCCCGGCAGGCCCCCTCCCCGCGCCACCCGCTGCACGTGCTGGGCGAGGACGCCGACGCGGCCTCCGGCGAGCGCGGCCCGCTGGAGCAGGCCTTCACCGGACGGCAGGCCGCCGAGATCGCCGACGAGATCGGGCGCGAGATAGCGCAGGAGATAGCCGAGGAATGCGGCGACGACGAGGCGTGCGCGGCCCGCGTCATGCGCACGAAGGCCGGCCGCCTGCGGGCGCACCGGCGCCTCGAGCGCCGCGTGGCCGCCCGGCGCGGCGTCGAGGGCGTTGCGAGCGCCGAGGCTGAGACGGGCGCCGCCGAGCCGGCTTCCTCCCATGCCGTGGCGCAGGGCGTGCGCGACCTGGGCTCGAACCGAACCCCGGCGGCCGACGAGGCGCTGGCCTCCCGCGCCGAGACGTCCACGAGCGACCGCATCACGAAGGACGTGCGCAAGCGCGTGGACGGGAGCGGCGACGCGCCGGCAGCCGGCAGCGCGTCGGCAGCGAGCGGTGGCATGTCGGCAACCGCCATTCCCGAGGACGCTCCCGAACGGGCCGTACGCGAAGAGGGTTCCCGCACGGCGCGCCGCCAGCGCGTCGACGCGCGCGACGAGGCCGAGCTTGACGAGGAGGCGTTCCTCGACAACGACTACGTGCCCGGCGAGTTGGACGCGCCCGCCGAGCGGGCCTCCCATGTGCGCGCCCCGCGCGACGAAGCCGACCTCGACGCGGAATCGCGCGACGCGGTCGCCCGCCGGGAGCGTGAGGAACGCCGTCAGGGCGTCGAGGCGCGCGAGGCGACGGGCGGCCCCGAGACGGTGGAGCACGACGACGTGGACATGGAGGCGCTGGCCAACGAAGCCGACCGCGCCGCCGTCGAGGCGGCCGAGCGCGACGAGTTCGCGATGCAGATGGAGCTGGGCGAGATCGCCGAGGGCGAGGAGGCCGCCACCACGCCCGCGCCCGAAGGCCGCAAGCGCCCGAACGGCGTTGCGCCCGCAGACGGCGACAACGGACGAGGGGAGGACCGATGAGCGATATAGCCGCCCTCTTCACCTGGGTGAACATGCGCTTCCTGCTGCAGGGCCTGGGCATGACGCTGCTCATCTCCGCGCTGGCCATCGCCTGCTCGGTGGTGCTGGGAACCGTCATCTCCGTCGTTCGCACGTCGAACAGCCGCGTGCTGCGCGGCGTGGCCACGGTCTACATCGAGGTGTTCAAGAACACGCCGCTGCTTCTGTGGATCATGTTCACGTTCTTCGTGGCACAGCTGCCGCCCATCGGCGCGGCCGTGCTGGCTTTCACCCTGTTCACCAGCGCCAGCGTTGCCGAGATCGTGCGCGGCGGCCTGGCGAGCGTGCCGTTCGGCCAGTACGAGGCCGCACGGAGCCAGGGCTTCTCCACCCCTCAGACCTACCTTCTGATCATCCTGCCCCAGGCGCTGCGCAACATGGTGCCCGCGCTGCTCTCCCAGTTCGTCACCACCATCAAGGACACGAGCTACCTCTGGGGCGCCATGGCGCTGCAGGAGCTCATGGGCCGCGGCATGATACTCATGAACAGCTACAACTCCACGGTGCAGATTTTCGCCATCTTCGGCATCATGGCCGCGATCTACTTCGTCGTGTGCTTCACGCTCTCGCAGATCGTGCGCGCCTACCAGCGCCGCCTGAAAGAGGCCCGCGCGGGGTAGCGTTTCCGCAGGTGGCCGGTCGCGTCGCCCATGGCGGTCCGCGCGCTCGCGCGCAGGCCGCCCGTCGTGCCGGCTGCGAGCGCGCGGATGAACGACCGCGCGAGGCGGCCGATGAGGCGCCGGTCTTCGCGGGGAAGCGCGCTGCGCGCGTCGGCGACGTCCCTCGCATGCCGCACGAGCGACAACGGCAGTTCGGAGAACGATTCGGCTCCCGACGCCGCGAGGACGCGGTAGGCGCCGTCCACGAACCGGCGGCGCTCGTCAAGCGGAACGCCCGCAAGCCACTCCTGCAGCCGTGCGGCGACGTGTGCCGTGCAGGGGCTCAAACGCCGCGCGGGGGCCAGGTCGCCGCCGGCTGCGCGCCATCTGCAGGGTACGTGGGCCTGCAGGGCGAACCCGCCGGACGCGACCGCGCGGCAGGCGGCGGGATCGGCGAACAGGAGCCCGTAGAACGAGGCGGCGGGCACGACCTTGCGCACGCCGCGCCCCATGTCCGCTGGCGGCTGCGCGTCCGGTCCGGGAGCGCGCAAGCCGGGCCCGTCGAGGTTGTGCGTCGAGACGAGGCGCTCGGCCACGGCGCTTTCGGCGTGGACGGCGGCGAACTCGGCGAGCGTCCCGCCTTTGGAATGCCCTCCCAGGCGCAAGGGCCCTTCGACGATGCCGGACACGGTTCGCAGATAGGCGAGCGCGTCCCGCTCGCCGGGCACCGACGGCTCGAACAGCAGGTCGAAGTCCTCCTTCCAGCCTGCAAGGGAAAGGTCGGTGCCGCGAAAGGCGAGGAAGTGCGTACCGTCGGGCAGGCGGAACGTCGTGGCCGAGAACTGCTCGGCCGGCTCGCTTTCGGCCGACCGCCGGTCGACGTGCAGCCCGGCCGCGATGCTTCCGTACCGAGGGCTGCCGCCCACGGCCAGGGCGAAGGCGCGGTCGAAACGCGCTGCCCAAGGGCAGAACCCGCCGCGGAGAACGCCGATGCGTTCGACGCGCAGGATGTCGGAAAGACTCGTCCAGCGCCGTCCGTCCGCGCGGAGCCCGCAGCCGTTCCCGTCCAGCGGTTCGACGAGGCCGCGCAGGGTGAAGCGGCTCACCTCCGACAAGACGACGGCGTCGAGGTCGCCGAAGGGAAGCTCGACGAACGTGCGGCGCTCGCGCGCCACGGCGCTTGCGAGCGGTCGAGGCCGCTCGCCGCCGTTTGATGCGGACGCGTCCATCCAGCCTCCCTTCATCTGCCGTCCGGGCCGCCCCGGAGCCTCGCACGCTTGCCGTGCCCGCTCGTGGAACGGGGGCTCCGCGAGCGGGTTTCGAGGACGCTTGCGACCAGCGGGCGGGCGGCGGGATGCTCTTCTCCGCGCCCACGGGGCGGGGTCGTGCGACGGCCCTCGGCTTCGACGCGGCGCACTGCGGACTTTCGGGCTATTCTAGCAGCCGGGCGGAGAGGAAACCGCAGGAGAAGATATATTCAGAGACAAATGTATACAATTAACAGAACAGAGTGGGGCCCATTGAGCTGTCGCCGCGGCCCTGCGAGCCGGAAGGGGGGGGGGTATCAAAGCAGCGCGAGGTACGGCAGGTAGGCTTGCGCGCTTTCGGGAACGGCCAAGGTGACGTCCTGCCCGTAGGCGTTCACAGTGACGTAGGAGGGATCCTCGTAGGTGGTGATGGTGCCGTCCACCCCGAGGGCGCTGGCGCTCTCCGTGCCGGTTGCCACGGCATCGTTCGGCAGCGCGACGGCTTGCCAGTCGTTTATGGCCAGGCCGGCCACGGCTTCGTCGAACTGCTCGTCGGTCAGGCCGGTGGCGGCTTGGATGGCGGAGCGGTTCGATTTCACGGCGTCGTTGATCTTCCCCTTGACGTCGGCGGCGTCCATGGCGACGTTCGCGACGGCCGCCTTGGCGTTCTGGGCCGCGTCGCTCACCGGGCCGAGCGAGTGGTTCGAAAGAGCCACCAGGCCCACGCCCACGAGCACGATGACAACGAGCAGTCCGAGCAGCACTCCGAGCAGTTTCTTCATGGCGCGACTCCTTGCGGTCTTCGAGGGGGCGATTGCGGCGTTCCGAGCGGAGCGGACGGACGGGCGATGCCGCCGCTGGTGCGTTTCGTGGTCGATACGCGCGGCGGTGAGTGGGTCGGTTCGGCGGCTTCACCTTGAAGGATAGCCTACCCGAGAATCGCCCGGTTCACGAAACGCCCGCAGCTTCTCCAACGCGCGGTAACGAAATCCCCATCGCATTTCCCGAACTCGCTTCGAGCCAAAAGCCCGATCGCCGGTGGGCGACCTGCGGGTTCTCCGATGCGTTGGAACCGTGCAAGGTTCGTGCAGGTTCCGCGCGGGGCGCTTGTCCAAAACCGCACGGCGGATCCGTTGGAAGCGTGCAAGGTCTGCGCGGCTTCGCGGCGGTCTCCCGACGGTCGCCGTGCAAGGTCGCGGCGCTACGATGGGAAGCGGTCTTCAAAGCGAGCGATGCGGAAGGCGGCACGACGGCGGATGACGGGTGGGCGCTTGCGTATATAACATAGATGTTATATACTGCACTTGCCTGGGGAGGGGCGACATGGATTTCCAGGTGGTGTTCTATCGTAAGGCAGACGGTTCGGAGCCGGTTCGCGATTTCATGAATTCGCTAAGACCGAAGCTGAGGGCGAAAATGGCCGGCGATTTGGCAAAGCTGGAACAGCGGAACCTCGAGCTTCGCGAACCTTACGCCAAGCATATGGGCAGGGGCCTGTTCGAGTTAAGGATAGGGCAGGCGAACGATATCGCCCGGGCGTTCTACTTCTTCTACGAAGGGCACAAGATCATCGTGACGAACGGTTTTATCAAGAAGACGAGCAAGACGCCGCGATCGGAGCTTGAGCGCGCCCGAAGATACAAACGAGACTGGGAAGAAAGGCGGCCGCTATGACGACACTCGCTGAGTACCATGCAGAGCAAATGAAAGACCCCGAGTACGCCGCCGAGTACGAGCGCCTGCAGCCCGAGTACGACATCATCGACGCGATCATCACCGCGCGCGCCGAAGAGAACCTCACCCAGCGCGAGCTGGCCGAGCGCTGCGGCATGAAGCAGAGCGCCTTCGCCCGCCTGGAGTCCGGCAACGCCAACCCCACGCTCGAGACGCTCCAGCGCGTGGCCAAAGGGCTGGGCAAGCAACTTCGGATCAGCTTCGTCTGACGCCGCGCCCCCTTGCCATCCCGATCGAAGGCCACACGCGAGGAGTCTTCGTCGAGGGAGGTTCGGCCCTTGGATATCCTTCGCCGTCCGCTCATCCGGCTGCTTCCCGCCGTGTCGAGAAGGTTCGCGCTTTTTCAAGAGAATCGCAATTTTCACCGCATTCGCGAAAAATCGTGTATGCTAGCGTCTGCTGCGCCCGACATCGGATGCGCGCGCCGCCTCGGCGGTCCGCGTCCGGCGCGAGCGCTTCATCCCCGCACACGTTAATAAACCAGTTGGGGCAATCGTGTGAACGCGACCAGGCCGCGGGAGGCGGCCCGTAGAACAGGAGGAACCGCGTGAAGCTGGTGGTAACCGAGAAGAACGACGCGGCTCAGAAGATCGCCGATTTGCTCGGCGTGAAGAAACCCAAGGCGGACAAGGTGTATTCCACGCCCGTGTACCGCTTCGACGTGGACGGCGAGGAGTGGGTGACCATCGGCCTGCGCGGCCACATCCTGGAGCCCGACTTCACCCCCTCGATGGTGTACAAGAAGCGCGGCGGCTGGCAGGGCGTGACCGAGGAGGGCGAGACGTTTCCCGCCGACCTGCCCGCGACGCTGCCCAAGCCCCCCTTCAAAAAGAAGAAGCCCTTCACCGAGGACGGCGTGGAACTGAAGACGTGGAAGATGGACGCGCTGCCGTATCTGGTGTACGCGCCCATCAAGAAGCAGCCCAAGGAGAAGGAGATCATCCGCTCCCTGAAGAACCTGGCGAAGAAGGCCGACTCGGTCATCATCGCCACCGACTTCGACCGCGAGGGCGAGCTCATCGGAAGCGACGCGCTCAGTTGCATCCAGGAGGTGAACGCCTCGGCGCCCGTGTCCCGCGCGCGCTACTCGGCGTTCACGAAGGAGGAGATCGCGCACGCGTTCTCCAACCTGGTGGAGCTGGACGTGAACCTGGCCTCCGCCGGCGCCTCGCGCCAGGACATCGACCTCATCTGGGGCGCGGTGCTCACGCGCTACCTGACGCTCGTGAAGTTCGCCGGCTACGGCAACGTGCGCTCGTCCGGCCGCGTGCAGACGCCCACCCTCGCGCTCATCGTGGCCAAGGAGCGCGAGCGCCTGGCGTTCGTGCCCGAGGACTACTGGGTGATCCGCGGCGCGTTCGGCGCCGACCCCGACGCCTTCGAGGCCCCGCACGCCACGGCCCGCTTCAAGGCGGAAGCCGAGGCGCAGGCCGTCATGGCGCACGTGGAGGGCGCGACTGCCGCCACGGTTGCCTCCGTGGAGAAGAAGAAGCGCACGGTGCAGCCGCCTGCGCCGTTCAACACCACCTCGCTCATGGCCGCCGCGTCGGCCGAGGGCATCTCGCCCGCGCGCACTATGCGCATCGCCGAGAGCCTGTACATGGACGGCTACATCTCGTACCCCCGCGTGGACAACACCGTATACCCCAGCTCGCTCGACCTGGCCGAAACGGTGCGCGCCATCTCCGGCAACCCCGCCTACGCGCCGTACTGCAAGGAGCTTTTGGGATCAGGCGAGCTCAAGGCCACGCGCGGCAAGAAGGAGACGACGGACCACCCGCCCATCTACCCCACGGCCAAGGCCACGCCCGACGATCTGGCACCTGCCGACTACAAGCTGTACAACCTCATCGCGCGCCGCTTCTTGGCGACGCTCTCGGAGGCGGCGGTTATCGAGGGGACGAAGGTGACGCTCGACGTGAACGCCGAGCCGTTCGTGGCCAAGGGCGACGTGCTGGTGAAGCCGGGCTACCGTGCCATCTACCCCTACGGCTTGAAGAAAGACGAGCAGCTGCCTGTGCTTTCGGAAGGCGAGACCATCGCGTTCGGCGGCGCCACCTGCACGAAGAAGCAGACCGAGCCGCCCGCGCGCTACAGCCAGGGCAAGCTCATCCAGGAGATGGAGAAGCTGGGCCTGGGCACGAAGTCCACGCGCCACTCCATCATCGAGCGCCTGTACACGGTGAAGTACATCCAGAACGACCCCATCGAGCCCAGCCAGCTGGGCATGGCCGTGTGCGACGCGCTCGACAAGTTCGCGCCGCACATCACGCACCCCGAGATGACGGCCGAGCTGGAAGAGGAGATGGACAACATCGCCGAGGGTCGCACGACGAAGGCCCAAGTGGTGGACACGTCGCGCAACCTGCTGTCCGAGCAGCTGGCGAGCCTGCTTCCGCACTCGGAAGAGGTGAAGGACGCCCTGGCCGACGCCGTGGCCGCCGACGCCTACGTGGGCCCGTGCCCCAAGTGCGGCAAGGACCTGCAGCTGCGCGCGAGCCAGAAGACGCGCGGCATGTTCATCGGCTGCGCCGGCTGGCCCGACTGCGACGTCACGTACCCCCTGCCCAAGGGCAAGGTGGAGGCCGTGCCCGAGCCGTGCCCCACGTGCGGCATGCCCCAGGTGAAGGTGACGGCCTTCCGCAGCAAGCCGCGCACCATCTGCATCGACCCGAACTGCTCCACGAACAAGGAGCCCGACGTGGAGGTGGGCGAGTGCCCCGCCTGCAAGGCCAACGGCAAAACGGCGAAGCTCATCGCGCAGAAGAACCCGCGCACGCTGAAGCGCTTCATCCGCTGCGAGAACTACGACGAATGCGGCACGGGCTACCCGCTGCCCCAGTACGGGGCGCTGGCCGCCACGGGCGAGGTGTGCGAGCACTGCGGCGCGCCGATGGTCGTCGTCACCACGAACCGCGGCCCTTGGAGGCTCTGCCCGAACTTCGACTGCCCCGGCAAGGAGCAGGACGAGGACAAGAAGGACGCCAAGGCCGGTGCCAAGAAGCCCGCGGCGAAGAAGCCGGCCGCCAAGAAGGCTCCCGCAAAGCGCAAGGCGCCCGCCAAGAAGGCCTAGCGCCCGAGCACCCGTTTCGCCCTTCGACGGCGCAGCCCAGCGGCTGCGCCGTTTTTTCATGCCTGGTGCTGTCGATAGATCGGCCTCGGCTCCAAGCGCACGGTTTTCGCCGCAATGTTGCGTTTGGGGAAGGTTTTCGGCGGCCACGATGTCGTGCGAGCCGTCGCCTACGCGCGTTCCCCCAGATGGCGCTTCTTCACGGTGGAAGCTCTCGGACCGAGGCGCAACATTGCGGCGAAAACCGTGCGCTTGAGGTCCGTTCCGCTGTTAAACCAACATTGACACGCACCCGGCCAGGTTGTCATCCTGAGCGGAGGCGGCGAAAGCCGCCGGAGTCGAAGGATCCCGCGCGGCGGCAGCAGCAAGCGCTTTCGGTTGGCGCCGCGCGGGATCCTTCGGCTCGCTCCGCTCGCTCAGGATGACAACGCATCGGGTTGCGGAATGTCAATGCTGGTTTAACAGCGGAAGGTCTGTGAAGCATGCTGCGACATGCCGTTTCGCTGGAGATGCGCGGCTTTCGGCCGCCGACGACGATGCGGGGCGCTACAATGCGGTCGCTGAATCTTACTTCGAAGGAGCTATCACATGCCTAAAGTAACCATCGTCGGCGCCGGCAACGTCGGGGCCACCGCCGCCCACATCATCGCGTCCAAGAACCTGGCCGACGTCGTGCTCATCGACGTGGCCGAGGGCCTGCCGCAGGGCAAGGCGCTCGACATGATGCACATGCGCAGCGTGGAGAAGTTCACCGTGCGCGTGACCGGCACGAACGACTATGCCGACACGCGCGATTCCGACATCGTCGTCATCACGGCGGGCATCGCCCGCAAGCCCGGCATGACGCGCGAGGACCTGCTCGGCGTGAACGCCGGCATCATGAAGTCGGTGATCGGCCAGGCCATGGAGGCCTCCCCGAACGCCGTGTTCATCTGCGTGACGAACCCGCTCGACGTCATGACCACGCTGGCGTTCCGCGAGTCGGGCCTGCCGGCCAACCGCCTCATGGGCATGGGCGGCGTGCTGGACTCCTCGCGCCTGTCGTTCGCGGTGTGCGAGAAGCTGGGCTGCGAGCCGGCCGACGTGGTTGCCTGGGCCGTGGGCGCGCACGGCGAGGGCATGGTGTGCTGGCCGCGCTTCACCACGGTGGACGGCACCCCCATCACGGAGCTCATGGACGAGGCGGCCGTGGCCGAGGTCGTGCAGCGCTGCGTCAAGGGCGGCGCCGAGGTCGTGGCGCACCTCAAGACGGGCAGCGCCTACTACGCGCCGGGCGCGTCCATCGCGAAGATGGTCGAGGCCATCCTGGGCGACACGCACGAGGTCATGAGCGTGTGCGCGCACATCGACGGCCAGTACGGCATCGAGGACCTCTACATGAACGTGCCGGCGCGCTTGGGTAAGAACGGCGTGGAGGAGGTCGTCGAGTTCGACCTGAACGACGACGAGCTGGCCGCGCTGCAGGCGAGCGCCGACAGCGTGCGCGCGGGGCTGGCGAACCTGCCGGAGTAGGTTCGACCTGCGGGGCGGGCGGGAGGTCGCACAGGGCTTCTCGCACACTTCGCGAAAGCTCGGCACCCTGCACGACCTCCCCGCCCTTGTTGCGGGTTGGATGGGTCGGCGGGTTGCTACTATAGCGCGGATCATGGGGGCGTCGCTTGGGCGGCGCTCCCTTCGTTGGGGGAGGGGTCGAACTCTCCTTAATAAGAGAGGTTCAACATGCTGATCGAGATCGACGAGAGGTACTGCATCGGGTGCGGGCGCTGCGTGGACGACTGCGTGGGCGCGAACTTGGAGGTGGAGGGCGTCACGGCGCGCGTGAAAGGGAGTTGCATCCTGTGCGGGCACTGCGTGGCCGTGTGCCCGACCGGGGCGGTTTCCATTCCGAGCTATGATATGGCTGACGTGGAGGTATGCTCGCCCGCCAGCGCGACCATCGATGTGCATACGCTGCTTCGGGCCATCAAGTCGCGTCGCAGCGTGCGCGACTACCTCCCGAACGCGGTGGAGCAGGACGCGCTGCGCCTCGTGCTGGAGGCGGGACGCTACACCGCCACGGCGAAGAACGCCCAAGGCTGTCGCTTCATCGTGGTGCAGGACGAGCTCGACGAGCTCAAGCGCCTCGTGTGGAGCGGCATCGAGGACTTGCTGGCGCTTCCCGCCGACGACAAGCCGCGCTGGGTCAAGCTCTACAAGCCCTTCCTGCGCGACGCGCAGGCGGGGAAGCAGGACTTCCTGTTCCGCAATGCGCCCGCCGTCGCGTTCGTCGCGGCCGACCGCGCCGACGACGCGGGGCTGGCCGCGCAGAACATGGAGCTCGTGGCGGCTTCGCTCGACTTGGGTGCCCTGTTCAACGGCTACCTGTGCCGCGCCGCCGAGGAGCTTCCTGCCGTCAAGGCGTTCCTCCAGGCCGAGGACCGGCCGCTGCAGATCTGCATGCTGCTGGGCCATCCTGCGGTTTCCTACCGGCGCACGGCTCCCCGCCGTCCCGGCGACTTCGTGGTGAAGTAGCGGGGCGCGCTGTTCGAACGCTTTCGCTTTCGAGCTAGCAAAAAGTAAAGAGCTCTTGACATTATGGGACCGGGGTGCCATACTCTGAAAAGTCAAGAGTTCTTTACTTTTGCGGAGCGAAAGCGGAAGGAGCCGGACATGGACGAGATGGAGAAATCGATCAAGACGCGGTCGGAATCGCTGGGATTCAAGCTCGCCCTTTTGCTGCTGACAACATGGACGCTGGTCGACTTGGTGCTGTACGTGACGACCGGCCGCTTCCACGACATGCTGCCGGGATTCGTGCTCCTCGCCGTGGTCCTGGCGCAGGTCTTGTCGGAGCAGTGGATGAAGCGGAGCATGGTGGCGGGCGACGACGAGTACCGCGAGCCCAACCGCGTCGCGCAGATGCTCGTGGGCGCGCTGGGAGTGGCGATCGTGGTGTTCTTCGCCGGCTTCGTCGCGCTCTACGTGGCGTAGCGGGTAGGGCTAGCCATGCGCAACGACATCAAGCGGCTTCGGAAGGAGAAGGGCCTGCGCCAAGAGGATCTGGCCCAGCGCTGCGGCGTGAGCCGCCAGACCATCGTGGCCGTGGAGAACGACAAATACGACCCCACGCTGCCCCTCGCCCTGCGCCTCGCCCGCGAACTCGGCACGACGGTGGAGGAGCTGTTCCATCTGGATTGACCCGCGAGGGTTCGATTCCGTCCGCCGCAGCCTTCCGCATTGGAGTCGACGGCGAATGGTGCGCTTCCAGGCGCAGGGCGAGCGCCCTGGGCTGTTCTCGCGGTTGCTCTGCTGCACGAAAATCACCGATGTCCCCCTTGTCCGCATTGCACGAGAGCACTCTCAAAGTGCGCGAACTGGGCAAACGATCGACGCGAGCGAGTTTGGCCGATGCGCTCGGGCTCAAAACGTCGTGAGATAGGGGGACGTCGGTGATTTTTGCACCATACGAATGCCACTCTATGTTAACCACACCTTCCCGGTTTTTTAGGTATGCAGCGCCTCGACCGACAGCGGGGTGTTAAGCGCCTCGAAGAGCCGCTGGTGGGCGCCCTTGCAGTTCGCGCACGACCATGCGCCGTCTCTTTTGTTCAGCTTGATCATTCTGGCGTCCAGCAGGCATTCGCGCATCGTCTTGCCTTTCACCTGCGCCGTCGCATCTTTGAGCCGTTTGTGAATGAGCGCAGAGACGAGCATGACGAAGGCGAGGCCTTGGGTTTTGTAGTAATCTTTAAGATAGAGCGAATGGTACCCGATGTCGTTTTTGAGGTAGTTGAAGAACGTCTCTATGGACCATCTGCGCTTGTAGAGCTTGAAGACCTCGTCGGCAGGCTCGGAAAGGTTTGTCTGCAGCACGATCACGCCCATCAGGTCCTTCATCTTTTCGAAGCGCTCCTCGGTGTAGCTTTTCCTGCCCTGCTCGATATATCGCAGGTAGTTGGACTGCTCGAGCGCCGCCATGTTCAGGTCGCGGTAGGCGATGATCCGCCTTCCCGGCTCGTCGCGCGAGGCCCAGTACTCGACGGCCGAGGCTTTCCTATCCCTTTGATAGACGAACCTTCCATCGACGTGTGCGAGAGCAACCGCGTCCATGCATCCTTTGAGCCTGCGATGCAAAGGGATGACGTAGGAGTTGTTCCGGGAGGAGAGCGTCCGCACGTTCTCCTCGCTGTAGAAGCCGCTGTCCAGGATGAAGAGCATGTCGTGGAGCTCCTCGCGCGCGAGGACGTCCTTGACGCTGAGCTTGTCGAGGTTCCCTCCTTCGAAGGCGCGCGAGAGCAGCGGGGTCCCGTCGTTCACGTCGTAGGCCATGAGGACGTTCACCTGCCCCTCGTGCAGCATCGCCGACCTGTAGCCCTTCTCGGCCAGGTCGTTGCATGCGGAGGCGCTACCCACGACGTGCCCGTCGATGGCCGTCACGCGCGAGCAGCGGCTTGCGAGCAGGGCCTCGAAGGCCATGACGCCGCCCTGCCTGCGTCCGAGCACATCGTAGAGCGAGCCGACGGCGTCCGGCCCCATCTTCAGGCCGGGGAAGGCGAGCGACATGCAGCTCATCTCGTAGAGCTTCCCGACGTCGCGCATGCGGGTGAGGCCCTGGGTGAGGTGCGTGAGCGCGACGAGGTAGATGCGCGTCGCGTCGAGCGCGTCGAAGCACTCCTTGAGCAGGCCGAGCACGTCCAGCGAGTTGCGCATCGCCACGGCCCAGTCGCCGAACTCGAGCGTCGTCACCTCCCCTTGCGAGCTGCGCCGCCCGTTGGCGACGAACCCGATCCCCTCCTTGATGGAGCCGATGCACTTTCCCATCTTCGTGCGTCTCTTGCCGCCGCCGTCCTTGACGCTGCGGTACTCGTAGACGTAGTAGTTGCCCGCTATGGCCTTGACCATCGTCCCTTTGGGCTTGCACGCGCGGATGTGCTCCGGAACCGAATACCCTCCCATGGCGGCCCTCCTTGCGAAACATACCTAATACATACCTAAATTGTAGCACGGAGAATCCGAACAAGCAAGGGAAAGAAGCTCGCGCTATGCCGTTTCACCAGGCAATTCACTTCTCGATCCGCAGCCGCTGGAGCGGGTGGCCGCAACGACGTGCGGCGGTGTACCTAAAAATCCGGGAAGGTGTGGTTAAACCAGCATCGACATGCACCCGAACTGGTTGTCATCCTATGGGACAATAGATGCGCTTTCCGATGATGAGGAGCGTCATTGGAAGAGAAGCCCCGCCCTGCCGGCCGACCCGTTGTCATCCAGGCCCTCGGTGCCTTCGCTCAGGCTCGTCGCCGGCAGGCGGGGCTTCGCCGTGAAAACCGCGCGGGGGCCTTCGGGGATGACTTGATAGGAGCCCGTCGGGGGGCGCCCGACATGCCATAGGATCGTCTCGCCCGGAAGCCTTCCCGCGCAACCCTTTCGGGAGGAATCCATTATGGCAGACGGATGCAGGGTTGTCACAGGGGGCGTCGACACGCACAAGGACGCCCACGCGGCAGCGGTTCTGGACGCCGCGGGCGCGCTGCTCGGCGCGCGGCCGTTCCCCGCCGACGCCGGGGGCTACGCCTCGATGCTCGCGTGGATGCGCGGGTTCGGGGAGGTCTCGGCCGTCGGCGTCGAGGGGACGGGAGGCTACGGGGCGGGGCTCGCCCGCGCGCTCGCGCTCGCAGGCGTTCCCGTCCTCGAGGTCGTCTCGCCCGACCGCTCCGAGCGGCGCCGCCGCGGCAAGGACGACGGGTTCGACGCCGTCCAGGCGGCGCGCGCGGCGCTCGCGGGGGCCCGCTGCGCGCCGGCCAAGTCGCGGGGCCTCGAGGCCGAGGCCCTGGGCGCGCTGGAGGCAGCCTACGAGGGCGCCGTGAAGGCGAGGACGGCGGCGCTGAACGCGCTGCAGGCCCGGGTCGTCTCCCTGCCCGAGGGCATGCGCGCGCCGCTTCGGGGCATGGGGTCCTCCGAGCTCGCCCGCGCCTGCGCCTCCATGCGCCCGGGCGCGGGCGCGACGCCCGAGGCGTCCCTGCGCGCAGCCCTCCGCTCGCTCGCGCGCCGGGCGCTCGCGCTGGAGAAGGAGGCCGGGGACCTGGAGGCGAGGATCGACGCGCTCACGGAGAAGCTCGTCCCCTCGGTGCGGGCGCTCGTCGGCGCCGGCCCGCACGTCGCCGCGAGGCTCCTGCTCGCGGCGGGCGCGAACGTCTCCCGCCTGCGCTCGGAGGCGTCGTTCTCCATGCTGTGCGGGGCGAGCCCCGTCCCCGCCTCGAGCGGCAGGACCAGCCGCCACCGGCTCAGCCGGGGCGGGGACAGGCGGGCCAACTCGGCGCTCTACACCATGGCCATCACCCGCATGGCCCACGACGAGAGGACCCGCGCCTACGTCGCGCGCAGGATGTCCGAGGGCAAGACGAAGAGGGAGGCGATACGCTGCCTCAAGCGCTACATCGCCCGCGAAGCCTACCATGCCATCGTGCGGGACATGGAGGCCCCGGGGATGGCGTGAGAAAGCCCTCTTGACAACATAGGAGCGTCTGAGCGGAGGCGGCGCGAGCCGCCGGAGTCGAAGGATCCCGTGCGGTGCCAACCGAAAGCGCTACGGCTGCCGCCGCACGGGATCCTTCGTCCTCGCTCCGCGGGGCCTCCCCGCGCGCTCCGCGTGCTCGGGAGTTCGACGGTCCGCCGGACCGTCGAATGCTCCGCTCGCTCAGGATGACGATGCGCTGGCCTGCGGAATGCCGGCGGTGGCTTGACATAGGGCTTATGGAGACGGGAGGTTCCATGGTCTTCGGGCAGCCCGCGCAGGAAAGCACGCCATTCGCTTCTAAACCGAGTTCGGCATAAGCCCGTTCGTGGCTGCGTAGTATCAGGTCGCCGTCGGGCGCTACGCAAGGGCTTGTCAATGGCGGTTCGACATCAGGGCATGCCGGTATTGCACAAGAGCCTGCGATGTTCGGCGATGGGGGGGTAGAAACGTCGTCCTGCTCGGAACGGTGCCGTGCTGCGGCATCGTGGACCGTTCTTCCGATCTCTAGCGCTTCCCGGCGGAGGCAGACCAGTGAGGTGGAATACCTTTGCCGAGCATCAAACATCAGGGTTTGTGCGCTTTCGAGCGAATCGCTTGCACGGCTCTCGTTCTGGAGGACGGGCGAAGGGTTGGACGCGCTTGCGGCATTTCGCTCGGCGGGCGCAGTGCTTGCGCTATAATCTTTGACATGGAAACCATCATCACGAAATCACAGGTTGCGGACGCCGTCTACGCGGCCATCCCGCGGCTGGCCTGCGAATTGCCGGCTGACATCGCAGCGGGGCTCGAGGCCGCGCGCGCTGCGGAGGACACCCCGCGCGGGCGGGCCGTGCTCGACCAGCTGGTGGAGAACGCGCGCATCGCGCGGGAGGATCGCGTGCCCATCTGCCAGGACACCGGCACGGTGTGGGTGAGCTTGGAGATAGGGCCGGGCGTCCTCGCGGCCGGCGACGTGTTCGCCGACGTGGACAAAGCGGTCGCCCGCGCCTACGACGAGGCGCGCCTGCGCAAGTCGGTGGTGCGCGACGCCGTGCTCGACCGCGCGAACACGGGCGACAACACGCCTGCGTTCTGCGACATCCACCCGGTGGACGAGCCGGGCGCGGCGCGGCTGCACATCATGCTGAAGGGCGGCGGCTCGGACAACGCGAGCCGCGTGGTCATGCTGGTGCCGGGCGCCGGCAAGCAGGGCATCGTGGACGAGCTCGTGCGCTGCGTGCGCGAGAAGGGCGCCAACGCCTGCCCGCCGCTCGTGGTGGGCGTGGGCATCGGCTCCACGTTCGACAAGGTGGCCGGCCTCGCGAAGCGGGCGCTCATGCGCCCGGTGGACGAGCCGGCAACCGACCCGCGCGTGCGCGCGCTGGAGGAGGAGCTGCTCGCGGCGGTGAACGCCACGGGCGTGGGCCCCGGCGGCCTGGGCGGCCGCACGACGGCGCTCGCCGTGCGCGTTGCCACGGCCCCGTGCCACATCGCCGCGCTTCCGCTCGCCATCAACATGGGCTGCTCCGCCATGCGTCGGGTTACGGTCGACCTTCGGGAGCACGGCGGTCGTTCGACAGCGGACGTTCCCGCAGGGGCGGGCTGCTGCCCGCCCGGCGCGGACGGTCGCGGCGAAGGCGAGCCTGCGGCGGGCGCATCGGGCGCTTGCGAGTCCGTCCTGCGCTCGCCGCACGGCGAGGCAGGTCGGCGGGCCAGCGCGCCGGGCGGGCAGCAGCCCGCCCCTACGGGGAGTGTTCGGCTCTCGGGCAATCCGAGTGCGAAAGGGAACGCCGAACCCCCGGAAACCCGCTCGGACGGTCCGGCGGAAGGGGGTGCGCGATGAGCGACGCGAAGCGCCTGGCCCTGCCGTTCGACCGCGGCACGTTGGCAGCCTTGGAGGCGGGCGACGCGTGCCTGCTCACGGGGCCGCTGTACACGCTGCGCGACGCGGGGCACGTGCTCCTCATGGCCGAGCTGGAGGCCGCCGGCGGGCAGCTACCGTACGGCTTGGACGGCCAGGCCATCTTCTACGCGGGTCCCACGCCCGCGGCCGCCGGCCGCCCGTTCGGCGCGGTCGGGCCCACCACGGCCAGCCGCATGGACTTCGCGGCGCCGGCGCTGCACCGCGCGGGCATCGCGGCCACGGTGGGGAAGGGCCGACGCAGCGCCGAGGTGCGCGAGGCGTGCGCGGCCACGGGTTCCGTTTATTTCGTGGCGTGCGGCGGGGCTGCGGCCTACCTGGCGAAGTGCGTGGCATCATCGGAGACGGTGGCGTACGACGACCTCGGCACCGAGGCGCTGCGCCGCATCGAGGTGGTGGACTTCCCCGTGTTCGTGGGCGTGGACGTGCGCGGGCGCGACGTGTACGACCTCGTTTGAGCGCGCCGCCTTGTCGACGCTGACCGTTAGGATCGAAAAGACACCGTGACGCAGGAATTTCCGGAAAACGATGCCCCTCGCGGCATCTTCATAACGTTCGAGGGCGGCGAGGGCGCCGGCAAGACGACGCACATCCGCTTCCTGTCCGAGAAGCTGCGCGAGCGCGGCCGCGAGGTGGTGTGCCTGCGCGAGCCCGGCGGCACCGGCGTGGGCGAGGAGCTGCGCGCCGTGGTGCTGGATCCGAAGAACGAGAACCTGGCCGACGAGGCCGAGCTGCTCATATACGAGGCGGCCCGCGCGCAGATCGTGGCCGAGGTCGTCCGACCGGCGCTCGACCGCGGCGCCGTGGTGCTGTGCGACCGCTTCGCCGACTCCACCGTGGCCTACCAGGTGCACGGGCGCGGCCTGGACGCGGACTTCGTCGAGCGGGCGAACGCCTTCGCCTGCCAGGGCACGGTTCCCGACCGCACCATCCTCATGGTCACGGGCGGCACGGCGAAGACGGGGCTCGCCCGCGCCACGCACCGCAACGGCGCCGACCGGCTGGAGCTGGCGGGCGAGGAGTTCCACACGCGCGTGAACGAGGGGTTCCTCGCGCTCGCGCGCGACCACGCCGACCGCGTGCGCGTGGTGCAGTCGGCCTCGAAGAAGTCGAAGACGGCGGCCCGCGTGTTCCGCGAGCTGGCCGACCTGTTCCCCTGGATGGCCGACGTCGCGGACGACCCGGCCTTCTTCGCGGCGCTCGACGTGCGCCGCCCCCGCCCGCAGGGCGCGGGCTCCGGCAACCGCGCGGGCGGCGGCAAGGGCCGATCCGGCGGCAACCGCGGCGGCCAGGGCGGAAGCACCCGCGGCAAAGGCAACGGTGGTGGCAGCAGCCGCAACGGCGGCAACGGCAATCGCGGCGGAAGCGGCAGAAGCGACGACCGGGCGGGCAAGTCCGCCGGCAAAGAACGCAAGCCGCAGACGAACAAACCCAGCGGCTCCCCAGGTCGAGCCTCCACGCCGAAGGGTGCCCCTGCGCACGGCGTGGGCAACCCCGGCTCCGAAGGCGCGCCGGACGCCCGCGCCCCGCGCGGCAAGGGCCAGGGGAGGTAGGCCATGGCCGACGCATTCGAGGGCATCCTGGGCCAGCCGCAGGTGCGCGAGTTCCTGCGCACGAGCGTGGCGAACGGGCGCGTGACGCACGCCTACCTGTTCACGGGCCCCGCCGGCTCGAACAAGACGATGGCGGCCTACGCGCTGGCCCAGGCGCTGCTGTGCCCGAAGGGCCCCCACGGTCCGCGCGGCGGCCAATGCGGCGCCTGCGACACGTGCGGCCGCGTCATGCGCAAGAAGCATCCCGACGTGCGCTACTTCGCGCCCGAGGGCGCGGGCGGCTATCTGGTAGATCAGATCCGCGACATCGCGGCCGACACGGCGCTCGCGCCCATCCAGGCCGACAAGAAGATATACATCCTCGACCGCGTGGACCTGCTGGGCACCCAAGCTGCCAACGCTTTCCTGAAAACGCTGGAGGAGCCGCCCTCCGACGTGGTGCTCATCCTGCTCGGCCGCACGCGCGAGAGCGTGCTGCCCACCATCGTGTCGCGCTGCCAGGTGGTGCCGTTCCGCCATATCCCGGCCAGCGAGGCCGCCGGCATCCTGGCGCAGAACACGGGCGCGTCGCTGGAGAAGGCCCGCATCGCCATCGAGGCGTGCGACGGCTCCATCACGCGCGGTATCGAGTTCTTGAAGTCCAACGAGCGCCTTGCGTTCCGCGCCCGCGTGCTCGAGGCGCTGGCGCTTTTGCGCAACGCCGACGACTGGGATCTGCTGGGGCAGGCGAGCGAGCTCGTGGTGCTGGCGAAGGCCCCGCTCGACGTCGTGCGCGCCGCTCAGGAGGAGGAGCTGGCCGAGAACGCCGACTTCCTGGCGAAGTCGGCCATACGCCAGATCGAGGCGCGCAACAAGCGCCAGCTCACGGCCAAGAGCTTCGAGTCGCTGCGCCAGCTCACGGCCATCATCCGCTCGTGGCTGCGCGACGTACTGGCCGTGTGCGCCGAAACGCCCGAGCTGGTCATCAACGTGGACGCCCGCGGCGCGATCGAGGACGCCGCCCGTTCCACCGACGAGGCGCGCGCCGCCGCCGCGTTGGCGGCCGTGCGCCGGTGCGACGAGGCCATCTCGTATAATGTATCCCCGGAAACGTGCATCGACGCGCTGCTCTTCGAAACGAGGGACGCGCTGTACCGCCCCCGCCCGCATGCGGCGGACGGGCGCATGAGATAGAGAGGTATCGGCAATGGTTCGGATAGCGCCCATCAGGCTCGCTTACAACCCGAAGACGCTCTGGTTCGACCCGGGCGACTTGGAACTGAAGAAGGACGACCCGGTCGTGGTTTCCACGGCGCGCGGCCTGGAGTTCGGCTACTTGGCCGACGACGTGTTCGAGGCCGAAGAGGCCCAGGTGAAGAAGCTGAAGTCCGCGCTCAAGCCCGTGAAACGGCTCGCGAGCGAAGAGGACGCGGCCCGCGCCGAGGAGATGGAGCGCAAAAGCGCCGAGGCGCTGCCCGTGTTCAAGGAGATGGCGGCCGAGGCCAGCGAGGACATGCACCCGGTGTCCGTGGAGTTCTTGCTCGACGGCGACAAGGCCGTGTTCTACTTCGAGGCCGAGGAGCGCGTGGACTTCCGCGAGCTCGTGCGCAAGCTGGCCGCGCACTTCCACGTGCGCATCGACATGCGCCAGATCGGCGTGCGCGACGAGGCCCGCATGGTGGGCGGCCTGGGGCATTGCGGCCAGGAGCTGTGCTGCAAGCGCCTGGGCGGCGAGTTCTGCCCAGTGTCCATCCGCATGGCCAAGGAGCAGGACCTCTCGCTGAACCCCCAGAAGATATCCGGCGTGTGCGGGCGCCTCATGTGCTGCCTGCGCTACGAGTTCGACGCCTACAAGGACTTCAAGAGCCGCGCTCCGAAGCAGAACTCCCAGGTGGAGACGCCGGCGGGCATGGCGAAGGTCGTGGATTTGGACGTGCCGCGCGAAGTGGTGTCGCTCAAGGTGGATGGCGAGAAGCCCGTGAAGGTGCCGCTGGCGGATTTCGACCCGCCCGAGGAGGACTCGAACCGCCCGAACCGCGTGGGCCAGGAGGCATGGGACGAGGCCACGACGCAGGCCGTGATAGGCGTGGCGGGCGAGAGCTCCATCTTCGCCACCACGCAGCTCACGGGCGCGGACAAGCTGGCCGACCCCACGGCCGTGCGCCGCACGGGCTCGGGCGGCAAGGGCGGCTCGAAGGGCCGCAACGGCTCCGGGAAGGGCTCCGGCGCGGGCTCCGGTTCCGGCTCGGGCGCGCAGGCGGGCGGCGGCGAGTGCCGCAAGCCGCGCAGGCGCCGCTCCACGAAGGTGTCGGCCGACGGCACGGCCCAGCCCGCGACGGTGGACGAGGGCTCCTCGAAGCGCAAGCCGAAGCAGGGCGGCGAGGCGGCCTCGAACGGCGGCAAGAAGCAGGGCGCCCAGAAGAAAGGCGGCCAGAACGGCGGCAAGAAGGGCCAGGGCGGCCAGGGCGGCGGCCGCAACGGCGCCGCGTCCCCGAACGGAGGCCGCGGCGGCTCGGGTCAGGGCGCAGGCAAGAAGCAGGGCGCGAAAGGCGGCCAGGGCCAGGCGAAGCAGGGTCCGCGTCCCGGCCAGAAGTCGTCGGGCCTACGCCAGCAGGGCGGCAGCGCGCCTGCGCAGGGCGGCGCCGTGGCGCCGGGAGGCGACGGCGGCCATCGCCGCGCCCGCCGTCGCAGCCACAAGGCCGGCGGTGCGCAGGGCCCAGGCGGCGAGGGCTGACGGTCTGCGCGTCGCCGCCATCTTGGCTGGAGGCTTGTCATCCTGAGCGGAGGCGCGAAGCGCCGCAGTCGAAGGATCCCGTGCGGCGACAGCGGGAAGCGCCACGGCTGTCGCCGCACGGGATCCTTCGACTGCGCTCCCTGCGGTCGCTTCGCTCAGGATGACAAATGGGCAGCCGCGGTCGCTTCGCTCGGGATGACAGACGAGGGGCGATCGCGTTTGCTCTGCGTGGGCGACAGGAGGGCGCCCGCGGTCGCTCCGCTCAGGATGGCGGTGGGACGGTCGTGGTTGCTCTGCGGGGGAGGGACGGGCGGCTGCGGTCGCTCCGCTTGGGTGGCAACGGTGCCGCGGTCGTTCCGTGGCGCGGCTCGAGACAGAGGGAGGACGCATGAACATCGATTACGCGCTGCTCACGGACCTGTACCAGATCACCATGGCGCAGGGCTACTGGGAAAGCGGGAAGGGCGCCACGCAGGCGTGCTTCCACATGTACTTCCGCGACTACCCGTTCAAGGGCGGCTACGCCGTGGCCTGCGGCACGGCGCAACTGGCCGAGCTGGTGGAGGGCTTTGCGTTTTCGGAGGAGGACCGCGCCTACCTGGCTTCGCTCGACGCCCCCGGCGGCGGCAAGCTGTTCAAGCCGGCCTTCCTGGACTTCTTGGCCGACTACCGCCTGTCCGTGGACATCGACGCCGTGCCCGAGGGCACCGTGGTGTTCCCGCACGAGCCGCTCGTGCGCGTAACGGGCCCCATCATGGACTGCCAGCTCATCGAGACGGCCCTTCTGAACTGCGTGAACTTCGAAACGCTCATCGCCACGAAGGCGGCGCGCGTGTGCCAGGCGGCCCAGGCCCCCGTGGCGGAGTTCGGCCTGCGCCGCGCCCAAGGGGCGGCGGGCGGCATCTGGGCGAGCCGCGCGGCCGTCGTGGGCGGCTGCTCGTCCACCTCCAACGTGCTGGCGGGCAAGCTGTTCGGCATCCCCGTGTCAGGCACGCACGCGCACTCGTGGGTCATGTCGTTCCCCGACGAGCTCTCCGCCTTCCGCGCCTACGCCGAGGCGTTCCCGAAGAACTGCATCCTGCTCGTGGACACCTACGACGTGGAGCAGGGCGTGAGAAACGCCATCACGGTGGGGCTCGAGATGCGCGAGCGCGGCGAGAGGCTCACCGGCATCCGCATCGACTCGGGCGACCTGGCGTGGCTCGCGAAGATGGCGCGGCGCATGCTGGACGAGGCGGGGCTTGACGACTGCGGCATCGTGCTGTCCAACGATCTGGACGAGTTCACCATCCAGTCCATCCGCGACGAGGGGGCGCAGGTTATGTCGTGGGGCGTGGGCACGAAGCTGGCCTGCGCCTTCGACCAGCCCACCCTGGGCGGCGTGTACAAGCTGTCGGCCACGCGCGAGCCGGGCGACAAGGAGTGGATCGACCGGTTGAAGATTTCGGAGTCCATCGGCAAGCTCACCACGCCGGGGGTGCTGGACGTGCGGCGCTACTTCTACTGCGACAGCGGGCGCTTGGCCGGCGACATGGTGTTCGACGTGAACGCGCCGGGCGACGGGAGGCGCGAGCTCATCGTGGACCCCTCCGACGACCTGCGGCAGAAGAACCTCGCTGGGTTGTGCTCCGAGACGCTGCTCAAGCCGCTCGCGCGCGACGGCAGCGTGGTGCTCGACGCCTCCGGCCGCGACGCGCTGGCCGCGCGCGAGCGGGCGCGGACGGGGCTCGCCCTGCTCGACGAGAGCCAGAAGCGTATGCTGAACCCGCACACCTACCCCGTCGGCCTCGAATATGGTCTTTTTGAGCGCCGCCGCGAATTGGTTGCCCGCATGCGCGGCATCGCGTAGTTTAATGTGGTTACGGTTAGCTTGCGCTCCCTGCGCCTAAGCCCAAGGTAAGGTGCCATGATCAAGATACTCACCGATTCGGTAGCGTCCATTCCCGCCGACGTGGCGCGAAAGGCCGGTATCGACATCGTAACGCTGTACGTGAACCGCGACGGCCGGGAACTCGCCGACGCGGACATAGACCTGGACGCGTTCTACGCCGACATCTACGACATGGTGGACGACATCCCCACGTCGAGCCAGCCCTCGCAGCACACGCTGGAGTCGGTGTTCGAGCAGGCCGCGCAGGCCGGCGACGAGGTGTTGGGCATCTTCATCTCCACGGGGCTCTCGGGTGCCTACGAGGGCGCGGTGCGCGCCGCGCGCGCCGTGAAGGCCCGCAACATCGGCTTCTCCTACGCGTTGGTGGATTCCAGCTCGTGCGGCTACGACGAGGCGTGGCCGGTGTTCGACGCCGTCGCCGCGCGCGACGCCGGGCAGGACTTGGAAAGCTGCACGCGGGCCGCGCTCAAGGGCATCGAGTCCACGCGCTTTCTGTTCACGCCCGAGACGCTCACGTTCTTGCAGAAGGGCGGCCGCATCGGGGGCGCCGCGGCGCTGCTGGGCAACCTCATACAGCTGTCGCCCGTGCTCACCGTGTCCGACGGGGAGGCAACGACGCTCGCGAAGGTGCGCACGCGCAAGAAGGCGCTGGAGAAGATCGTGGCCACGTTCAAAGACGATGTGGAGCGCCACGGCCTGAAGAACATGGTCGTGCACTACATCGGCGACAAGGCGCCCGCCGTGCAATGGGCCCGCGACGTGGTGGAGCCGCTGGTCGGGCGCACCGTGCAGGTGCTGCCCGTGAGCCCGGTCATCGGCCTGCACGTGGGTCCGGCCGTGGGCATCGCCTACGAGTGCGCCAGCGCCCTTGCCGGCAAGCTCACGAAGCCGGTGCGCTCGCGCCTGTGCACGTCGTGAGCGCGCCCGCGAGGCGCGAGCAGACCGACCGCGTACTTCCGAAGGAGACTGACGACCCCATGCCGCATTCCTGCAACCTCATCATCGACTCGTGCTGCGACTTGCCGTTCGAGGTGGTGGATCGCGACGGGGTGGAGCTCATCGAGTTCCCCTACGTCATGAGCGACGGCGAGCATGCCGACGACCTGTACCGCGCCACGTCGGCGCACGACTTCTACCAGGCCATGCGCGACGGCGAGGAGCCCACGACGGCGCAGGTTCCCGTGCCGGTGTTCCGCGCGGCCTTCGAGCGCGCGGTGGAAAGCGGCGTGCCCACCGTGTACCTGAGCTTCTCCAGCGGGCTGTCCGGCAGCTTCGACGCGGCCGTGCTCGTGCGCGAGCAGATCATGGCCGAGCACCCCGATGCGGAGCTGTACCTGGTGGACACGCGCTTGGCGTCGGTGGCCGAGGGGCTGCTGGTGTACGAGGCGCTGCGCCAGCGCGACAAGGGGCTTTCGGCCCGGGAGCTGGCGAAGTGGGCCGAAGAGGCGCGCTTCTTCGTGGACGCCGAGTTCATGGTGGAGGATCTGGAATCGCTGCGTCGCGGCGGGCGCATTCCCGGTTCGGTGGCCTACGCGGGCTCGAAGCTCGACGTGAAGCCCATGCTCACCATCGGGTTGGACGGCAAGCTGTCGCTGGCCGGCGTGGCGCGCGGGCGCAAGAAGGGCGTGAAGCAGCTGGCGGAATACTACCAGAAGCGCGTGGCGGAGACCCATCCCGGCCAGTGCGTGGTGGTGGCGACGGCCGACTGCCCGAAGGACGCGGAGCGCCTGAAAGAGGCGCTGTCGAAGATAGACGATTCCATCCTGTTTCTTGAGAGCAGCGTGGGCCCTGTGATAGGCTCGCATGTGGGCCCCGGCATGATAGCCTTGGTGTTCTGGGGCAACGACAAGCGCGAGGACATGTCGGTGGCCGACCGCATAGCCCGCAAGGTCAAGCAGGGATAGGCGCGCCGCACGGCGCAGACGACGCAACGATACGATTACGAGCGCCCGGAAAGGGGCCATGTTCATGGACAAGCGGTATGCATACATCGGAAACGACGCCGTCGGCGCGATAGTTCGGGAGCGCTTGGGCGAGGCGGGTTACGCGCGCACGGACGACGTGGCGAGCGCTGCGGTCGTCGTGACGTACTGCACGTCGCAGACCGCGCTCGAGGACGCGTACTTCGACGAGGAGGGCGTCGTGCAGGCGGCGCGGCCGCACACGATGCTCGTGGACCTGTCGGCGTCCACGCCCAGCTTCGCGCGCGAGTTGAACGCCGTTGCCGTCGTGAGCGATCTGGCGGCCGTCGAGGCGCCGCTCGTGGTGGCCGATCCGGTGTCCTCCGACGCGCTCGGCCGGGACAACCTCATGTGCCTCGTGGGCGGTGAGGAGGACGACGTCGCGGCCGCGCTGCCCGTGCTCGAGGCGCTGGCGGGTACCGTGCAGGAAACGGGCGGGTCGGGCTCGGCCCAGCTGGCACGCGCCGCCTACACGCTGCAGACCGCGGCGCAGATCATGTCGGCCATCGAGGCCGACGCGCTCTACCGGGCCATCCAGCGCTCGGCGAACTCGTTCGGCTCGTCGTTCGGGCGCGCCGGTGCCACGACGCCCGAGGCCGAGCAGGTTCTGTCCGCGGTGAACGAGGGGCGCTTCGACGGCGCCTACACGGTGGAGATGCTCATGGCCGAGCTCTCGGCCGCGCTCATGGCGGCCGACGACGTGGACCTCATCCTGCCGCAGGCCGAGGCGTGCATGCACCTGCTGGAGCTGTTGGCCGTGATCGGCGGCGCCGACAAGGCGCCCTCCGCGCTGGCCCTGGTGTACGGCGAGGAGGCGGCCTGCGCGGAGAACGGCCTTGACTGGACGCGCGCCGAGCAGGCGTACGGCCCCCAGGACGAGGACGACGAGTACGGCTTCGACGAAGGGTTCGACGACGGCTGCGGCCACGACCACGGCGACTATCCCTCCGGTTTCGGCGCGTACTCGGCGAACTAAGCTCGCAGGGGCGAACGGGACACCTTCCGGCTAGCTCGGCCGGGTTGTCTGCGAGCCGTTCCCTCCGTCGGCCTCTTTCTGCGGGTTGCCCCGTAGGGGCGCTCTCCAGAGCGCCCGCTCGCGCGAAGCGCGAGAACGCGACCCCCGGTTGCTTTTCCGGCTTGCGCAAAAACGGGGCCGCATAAAAAGCCGTCGAACCGCGCGTTCTCGCAACCGCATCGGAGGGCAAGGGCTCTGCCCTTGCCGTCGACCTGCGAAAACGTTCCTTGTTGAGCGGCAAGGGCAGAGCCCTTGCCCTCCGAAGAGGGATCCAACGGCGCTTTCGATACGATCCTCTCGGCCAACCGGCCGGATTGTCCGGGACGGCTTTGCATGAGGAAGGACGGAGTTTCATGAACGACCTGCTGCCTGCTTCCTGCGACCTGTGCCCGCGCGCGTGCGGGGCGAATCGGGCGGCGGGGAAGCGCGGGACGTGCGGGGCGGACGATTCGCTCGTGGTGGCGCGCGCGGCGCTGCATTTCTGGGAGGAGCCCCCCATCAGCGGCGCGCGCGGCAGCGGCACCGTGTTCTTCGCCCATTGCCCGCTCAAGTGCTGCTACTGCCAGAATGCCGTGATAGCCGCCGGCGAGGCGGGGCGCGCCGTGAGCGTCGAGCGGCTCGCGGAGATATGCCTGGAGCTCCAAGCGCAGGGCGCGCTCAACGTGAACTTCGTCACGCCAACGCACTACGCGCCGCAGGCGCGCGCCGCCGTGGGCATCGCCCGCGAACGCGGCCTTGTGCTGCCGGTGGTGTGGAACACCTCGGGCTACGAGACGGTGGCCGCCGTGCGCGCCAACGCGGACGCGGTGGACGCGTACCTCACCGACTTCAAGTACGCCGACGCCGCGCTGGCGGCGCGCTACTCGCATGCGCCGGACTACCCGGACGTCGCCCTCGCGGCCCTCGACGAGATGGTGCGGAGCACGGGTCCCGTGGCGTTCGACGAGGTGGACGACGAGCCGCGCCTCGTGCGCGGCACGGTGGTGCGCCACCTCATGCTGCCGGACGCGTTGGAGGACTCGAAGCGCGTCGTGCGGCTGGTGCACGAGCGCTACGGAGCCGACGTGCGGTTGTCGCTCATGAACCAGTACACGCCCGTGCTGGCCGACGCGGCCGCCTTGGGCGACAAGCGCGCCCGCGCGGCGTTGCGCCGCTGTCCCGAGTTGGCGCGCCGCGTGCCCGACGGCGATTACGAGCGCCTGCTCGACTACGCCGACGAACTGGGCGTGGAGGACTACTTCTGGCAAGAGGGCGGCGCCGCCGAGGAGAGCTTCATCCCTCCGTTCGACCTCACGGGAGTCCTGTAGGTTCCGCGGGTTGCGGGTTCCGGCGGCCTGCCGGCCGCCGGAACTGCTCGACGCTGCGGCCCGTCCTCGCACCCGACCTCGCGGCGATCGCGCGGACTCGCGTACCGAAGTACGCTTCGCCCGCGCGATCCCCACGATCTCGGGCACCAGGGCGGCCCTCGCTGACTTGCTACGCCGACCTGGGCGGCTGTTTTCGCGCTTCGCGCGAACGGGCGCGCTGGAGAGCGCCCCTACGACAACCTGAATGGCCGTTTTCGCGCTTCTCGCGGGTTCGCCCTCCTACACCGTGATCAGCTCGTACTCGCGCGTTCCCAGGCCTATCTTCTCGGCGTGCTCCAGGCAGGTGCGCCATTCCGATTCGGGGGTGGAGTTCGTGAAGTGGTCGCCAGCGGCTTGGAAACCGGGGCTGGTCAGGTTGTCGGAGAGCTTGCTGCCGGGCAGGGGGGAGGCGGCCAGGCAGGCGTCGACGCACGCCTGGTCGAGGGCGAGCGGGTCGACGGAGGCGAACATGCCCAGGTTCGGCAGGATGGGCGCGTCGTTCTCGGCGTGGCAGTCGCAGTGGGGCGACACGTCCACCACGAGCGACACGTGGAACTGCGGGCGCCCGTCCACGACGGCCTTCGCGTACTCGGCCATGCGGCGGTTGAGGTCGGCGTTGGCGGCGTCCTGCGCGAAGCCGATGGCGTCGAAGTTGCAGGCGCCCAGGCAGCGCCCGCAGCCCACGCAGTGCGCGGCGTCCACGGTCATCTTGCGCGCGGCCTCGTCGAACACCAGGCCGCCGTTCGCGCACTGGGGAAGGCACTTCTTGCAGCCGCGGCACTTCTCCGCGTCGATCGTGGGCCGGCCGTTGCTGTGCTGCTCGGTCTTGCCGGCGCGCGAGCCGCAGCCCATGCCGATGTTCTTGATGGCGCCGCCGAACCCGGTGAGCTCGTGGCCCTTGAAGTGCGTGAGGCTGATGAACGCGTCGGCGTCCATGACGGCGTGGCCGATCTTCGCCGCCTTCACGTACTCGCCGCCCGCCACCGGCACCTCCACGTCGTCGGTGCCCTTCAGGCCGTCGCCGATGAGGATGGGGCAGCCCGCAGTGAGCGGCGTGAAGCCGTTCTGCCACGCGCACTCCAAATGCTCCAGCGCGTTCTTGCGGCTGCCGGGGTACATGGTGTTGCAGTCGGTGAGGAACGGCTTGCCGCCCAGCTCCTTCACCACGTCCACGACGGCGCGCGCGTAGTTCGGGCGCAGGTAGCTGATGTTGCCCAACTCGCCGAAGTGCAGCTTGACGGCCACGAACTTGCCGTCGAGGTCCAAATCGGCGATGCCCGCGCGCTTGATGAGCTTCTTCAGCTTCGTGGGCAGCCCGTCGCCGAACGCCTCGGTGCGGAAGTCCGTGAAGTACACCTTTGCCGGTTCCATGATGGAAGCCTCCTTCTCCGCCGCCCGCGCGGCGCTCTCGCCTGCGTTGCCCTTCCCGCTATGATAACGGCTCGAACGCACCCCAGGCCGAGAGAATTGTGAAATACGGACGCCTTCCGACGCGCTCGCCCGGAGCGGTGGGGGGTCTCGCGGGTCCTTCGGCTTCCGGCCTTCGCCGCGCGTGCGGGTGCGAAAGCGGACGGGGTGGAAGTTTTCGCGCATAAGCCGGCTCAGCCGCGCCAGAGGCACTCGGCGGGCGGCGGCGTCGGGCTGAACGCGGCTACCCGCGCCAGAGGCGCTCGGCGGGCGCGCCCTCGCCGCGAGCGAGCTCGGCGCCGGGCAGGTCCTCGTGCATCTCCAGGATGTTCTTCCACAGGCGCTTGGGCATGAACTGGCGACGCAGCTCGGGGTTGTAGCGCGCCTCCACGGCCACGGTGCGGTAGAAGCGCTTCCAAGCGGCCTGCATAAGCCGCTCGTCGGCGGCGCGGTCGGGCACGTTCAGCTCGTCGGTGCGCACGAGGTACCAGTCGCGCCCCTCGTACACGCCCGCCAGGCGGTGCACCTCGTCGTAGATGATGAACGGCTGCGTGTTGAAGCGCCCGGCGAACCAATCCATGAGCAGGGGCACCACGGAGGCGGAGGGGTTGCAGCGCGCGAGCCACACGCCGTTCTCCAAATGCTCGAAGCGCAGGAACTGCACCATGTGGTGGCGTTCGTTGCCCACGGCGCGCACCAGGCGGTGCAGGGGCTCCACGGCGGGGTGGGCGAGGTCGTTGAGCACGCTTTTGCTCGCCTTGCCCGAGCACCCGATGGCGTCGGTGGGGCGGCTCGACCCCATGGGGCCGCTGCACGAGCCGCGTTTGCGGCACCCGGAGCAGTCGTGCGGACGGTTGGCCGCCATGGCGTAGCGCACGAAGCGGTACACGACGGTGCCCGCGTCAGGATCGTCGGAGAGCGAGGCGCGCATGACGGCGTCGTAGGCCGCGGCTCCGCAGGCCCGCTTGATGCCGCGCTGCACGCGCACGGCGCGCTCCACGTCCGTCTCGACGAAGCGCACCGTCTGCCCCAGGCGCGGCTGGAGGATCGCCTCCGGAGCGACGTCCTGCGGGTCCTCGCGACGGGCATACGCCTCGAACACGGCCGAGAGCAGGCCTTCCAGCGATCCGTCGTAGGCGTAGGCCACGTCGGAAAGCGGCTCTTCAGGCGCGACGCCGCTCATGCGGGCACCGCCTCGGGCTGCTCGAGGGCGCGCTGCCAGCCGAAGACCCCGTCGGCGGCCGGGCGCCCCGTTCCTCCGACACGCCTCTGGGCGGGGGCGGCCGACGCGCCTTCGCGATCGTCGATCCCGTCGGCGAGTCGCGCGCGATCCGCGTCGGACAGGGAACGCCCGCTCCCGGCTCCGCCGCCTGCGATGCGGGCCTTCTCGGGCGTTTCCACGCTTTCGAACAGGCTCATCTGGCCGGGGCAGGTCTTGTCCGCCCGGCGTCCGTGGTTGCCGCCCTTGGTGGGCGCGGCCAAGTGCGCCCGCAGCCCCTCGCGGGAGAAGTCCGCGCCCTGGCCCGCGTATTTCCCGTTGCATGTGATGAAGAAGCGGGCTCGCTTGTAGGCTACGCCCAAACGGCGCAGCTCGCGTTCGCCGAGCGTCGTGGTGCGGCGCGCCCGCACGATGGAGTGCGCTCCCTTCACGCCGATGCCCGGCACGCGCAGCAGCGCCTCGAGCGGCGCCTTGTTCACCTCGACGGGGAAGAAGTCCAGGTGGTTGAGCGCCCAGTTCGCCTTCGGGTCGACCTCGGGGTCGAGGAAGGGGTGCTCCTCGTCGATGATCTCGGCGACGTCGAAGCGGTAGAAGCGCAGCAGCCAATCGGCTTGGTAGAGCCGATGCTCGCGGTTGAGCTGCACGGCGTCGGTGCCGGGCAGGCGCGCGTCGTCGTTCACGGGCGTGTAGGCGCTGAAGAACACGCGCTTGAGCGACAGCGTGCGGTAGAGCGCGGCCGACAGGTTGAGTATCTGGAAGTCGCTCTCGGGCGAGGCCCCCACGATCATCTGCGTGGACTGCCCGGCCGGCACGAAGGCCCGCTCCTTCTTCTTCGGCCGCACCTGCTTCATGTACGTGGTCTGCTTGCGCACGAGCGCGCGCGTGTCCTTGTCGACGGCGATGTTGTCGCGTATCTGGCGCATGGGCGCGAGGATGCGCTGCTTGTCCTTTTCGGGCGCGAGCAGCGCCAAGCTCTTCTGCGAGGGAAGCTCCATGTTCACGCTCATGCGGTCGGCCAAATGCCCCAGCTCGTCCACGAGCTCGGGGGAGGTGCCGGGCACGGCCTTGGCGTGGATGTAGCCGCGGAAGCCGTGCTCGTTGCGCAGAAGCGACAGCGTTTGGATCATGAGCTCGGTGGTGTAGTCGGGGTTCTTGATGACGCCCGAGCTGAGGAACAGCCCCTCGATGTAGTTGCGGCGGTAGAACGCGATGGTGAGGTCGGCCAGCTCGCGGGGCGTGAAGGCCGCGCGCTTCACCTCGTTGGAGCAGCGGTTGACGCAGTAGGCGCAGTCGTAGACGCACACGTTGGTCATGAGCACCTTCAGCAACGTGATGCAGCGCCCGTCCGCCGCGAAGCTGTGGCAGCAGCCCGCCGCCATCGTGTTGCCCAGCTTGCCCTTCTGCGCGTCGCGGTCGATGCCCGACGACGTGCAGGCCACGTCGTATTTCGCCGCATCGGCAAGCACTTCCAGTTTGTCGATCAGTTCCATGCGCACGCCCGTTCGCCAGATCAAATGTTCGCCATAATATCCGTTCGTTTATAATAGGCAAACGGGCGTTCGTTGTCAATCAACAGAACAAGGCGATGGAAGATCGGCCGGATCTCGAAACCCGAGGGCGGCCGAGCCCGATTCCGCTTCCGGCATGAAAAAAGCCAGGCACTCGTAATGCCTGGCCTGCGGTTTCGTGGAGCCAGTGACAGGACTCGAACCTGCAACCCACAGTTTACAAAACTGTTGCGCTACCATTGCGCCACACTGGCACGCTATCGTTCGCGTCTGCGTATTGTACGTCATCGACTTCGTTTAGGGAAGCCCGATGGGACCAACGGACCTGCGCCAAGGCGTGACGCGGCCCGCGCGCGGTCGAACGAGATCCTTCCGCGCGCAGGGGCGGGGAGGGGCCGTCACCCCTCGCGCAACACGGCGCGCCTGAACGCGACCGCGTCGTCGGGCGATACGCAAACCGCGCGCACGGGGCGGGGCTTGCCCAAAAGGCTGCGCGCCTGCACGGGCTCGGACAGCACGATCCAGCACGGCGCCGCGCCCAGGGCCGCCATGTTCACGCGCTCGCGCTTCGGCAGGGCGGGCTCGCCGGCCCCCACGCTCTCCACCAGGTCGAGCGGAACGTCCAGGCGGAAGTGGGATCCCCATTTCACCCGCAGCGTGTCGTCGTCCACGAGCAGCGGGTTCAACGCGACGGCCCGAGCGTCGCCGACGATCCACGCGAGCGTGTACGCCGTGAGCGCCGTGAGCGCGATAGCCGCCGCCTCGCTCCATTGGGCGACGAGCAGGTGAACGGCGGCCGCCTCGATGGGCAGCAGCGCCGCGATCACGCCGACCAGGGCCAGGTACCCGCTTTTCCGGTGGTAGGAGAACGCACGGCTTCCTGCGGGGACGATCGGCGCGCGCCGCCACGAGAACAGCGCATAGTACCAAATGGAAAGCTCCGTCGCGCACGCATGGGCCGCGCCCTCGTGACGAACGAGTTCGAGGAAGGGGCGCTCGAACCACTCGAGCGGTTCGTCGGATGCCCGGCGCGCCGCACGGAAGCTCCGCGCGAGCCGTCGTCCCTCGCGGATGCCGATCGTCAGGTCCACGGCCACGGCCAGCGCGGCGAGCGGCACGTGCAACGAGAACTGCCCCGCAGGCGCGAACTGCGCCGAAACGAGGCCGCCCAAGCCGATGACGGGCAGCACGAACAGCGGAGACAGCCCGTTTCTGCGAACGACCAGCAGGTAGAACGCCAACGGCACGCACACCATGAGGTCGAACGGCACGGCGACGCCCGCTGCGAAGGCGCGCCCCGCATCCGGAACGGCGGCCATGCAGGCGAGGTCGATGCCGTACAACGCCAGGCAGACGGCGAGCGGCAGGGCGAGCCGCGCCGCCTTTGATCCGGCGGGCGAGGAGGGGTTCGGCAAGGCGGCGTTCATGGGCGGGCTCCTTCGCTCGATCTTCGCGGCTCCCACGATCGCAGGGCCGCATGCGTTCTCGATATAGTACCATGCGCCTCTTCGCCCCGTCGGCTCTTGCCGCCCGAACGGGGGCCTTGCACCATGCGCTCGCTCGCGCTTTTCGCAGGAGTGATGGGGTTTCCATCGCCGTTCTTGGGGATTGCGCGGCGGTGGCGTATCATACCGAAGGATATGGACGCAGGTGCCGCGCGGCTCGCGCGGGCACGCACGCAGGAGGAGCCAATCGCATGTGCGGATTCGTGGGATTCACCACCGTTGATTACAGCGCCGACGCCAACAGGGCGATCGTCAAGGACATGGCCGACCGCATCGCCCATCGCGGGCCCGACGACGAGGGCTTCTTCGTGGACGACGGCATCGCCATGGGTTTTCGCCGCCTGAGCATCATCGACCTCGAGGGCTCGCGCCAGCCCATGCAGAACGCCGACGGCACCGTGACCGTCACGTTCAACGGCGAGATCTACAACTTCCAGGAGCTGCGCGCCGAGCTGGAGGCGCTGGGCTACGAGTTCGTCACGAACGGCGACACCGAGACCGTCGTGCACGGCTACGAGGCGTGGGGCACCGACGTGTTCGAGAAGCTGCGCGGCATGTTCGCCATCGCCATCTGGGACGCGCCGAAGAAGCGCCTGGTGTGCGCGCGCGACCTGTTCGGCATCAAGCCCCTCTACTACCAGCACGACGGCGGCCGCCTGATCTACGGCAGCGAGATCAAGGCGTTCCTGGCGCACCCGGCGTTCAAGAAGGAGCTCAACCGCGAGATGCTGCCGCAGTACCTGTGCTTCGAGTACATGAACGACTCGCAGACCATGTTCAAGGACGTGCACAAGCTGCTGCCCGGCCACTTCATGGTGTTCGAGGACGGCGAGCTGCGCACCGAGTGCTACTACCGCATCACGTACAAGATCGACGAGTCGAAGTCGCTCGACGAGTGGGCCGACGAGATCAACCGCGTGTTCGACGAGTCCGTGGCGGCGCACGAGATCGCCGACGTGGAGATCGGCAGCTTCCTGTCGGGCGGCATCGACAGCTCGCTGGCCGCGTACTGCATGGGGCAGCACGCGCCCGACATCAAGACGTTCTCGGTGGGCTACGACATCGGCTGCGAGGACAAGCTGGCCCAGATCGCCGCGCAGTCGGACTTCGAGATCAAGCTGAACGAGCTGGAGGACGCCACCGAGTTCGCGAAGTGGGCGAACCTGCCGAACTACCAGGTGCAGGTGGATGCGAAGGAATTCCTGGACATCGTGCCCACCGAGCAGTACCACATGGACGAGCCGCTGGGCGCGCCCTCCGCAATCCCGCTCTTCTTCGTGAGCCGCCTGGCGCGCGAGCAGGTGAAGGTGGTGCAGTCGGGCGAGGGCGCCGACGAGCTGTTCGGCGGCTACTGGATCTACCACGACCAGTTCGAGTTCGGGAAGTACTTCAAGGTGCCGCGCCCCCTGCGCGCCGCCGCGGGCGCCATCGCCGAGAAAATGCCGCCGTTCCACGGGCGCCGTTTCGCCATGCGCGGCTCGGGCGGCCCGGAGAAGAGCTACCAGCGCGCGAGCATGAACTACATGTGGGACGAGATCCCCAACGTGCTGCGCGACTACGCGGGCCCCTGCAAGCCGTGGGAGTGGTGCAAGCCGCATTTCGACGAAGCCGCCAAGCAGGACATCGACATCATCACGCAGACGCAGTACGTGGACATGGTCAGCTACATGCCGTTCGACATCTGCCTGAAGGCCGACAAGATGTCCATGTCGCAGTCGCTCGAGCTGCGCGTGCCGTTCTTGGACAAGAAGGTGCTCGACGTGGCGCTGCAGCTGCCCACCGCCTGCCGCGTGGACGACGACCACGCGAAGTACGCGCTGCGCGTGGCCGCCAGCAAGCTGGGCTTCCAGAAGAAGGTGGCGAACATGCCGAAGCAGCCGTTCATCACGCCGCTCACGGTGTGGCTGCAGACCGACCTGTACTACGACCGCATCAAGGAGGCGTTCACGAGCGAGGCCGCGCACGAGTTCTTCAACGTGGACTACCTCGTGCAGATGCTCGACGACCACAAGTCGGCCGACTTCAGCACCGTTGAGGGCCGCGGCAAGCTCAAGATGATGCGCATCTGGAACATCTACTGCTTCCTGTGCTGGTACGAGGTGTTCTTCGGCGAGTCCAGCAAACAGCTGGCCCCGAAGACGCAGGTGGCGTAACCCCCCCCCCTCGGAATCGCGGTTGTTTGAAGGCGCTCGGCCGGCGTGCGGTTAGGCGCGCCGCGCAGCGTCGGGGGAGTCGGTGCGGCGATCGAGCTGTCGAGCCAAGACGAGGTGCAGCTTTTCTGGGAGCAGGGCCGGGTCCTGGATCGTTTCGAAATTGCTCGTCAGGGGCAGTCCGTTGAATTCGCCGATGTTGATGTGCGTGAGGTAGACGTTCGGCGGCAGACCCATAGCGCATTTTCTAGCCTGTAAGCCGTCGGCAAACAGGCCGTCGCTCACCACCAGGCATACGACGTCGCGAGCCGGTTCGGCAACGGCGCGGATCTGCACCTGCCTGAGTGCGGCGGTGATCAAGGTTTGCTCGCTGGTAGGGTTGTTGACCTGGTTGAAGGCATAGCGTCTGCGCTCGTAAGCATGGGCGAGTTCCAGGGGCGTCAGCTCGGCCCAGCCTTCGCCGAAGGCAAGCAATTGGGTGCGTATATCCACCGATCCTTGTCGTTGATCGTGCGAGGCAAGCTGTATTGCCCGATCTATGCCCTCGATAAGGCAAACCGCCATAGCGCCGGCGCTACGGGCATTTTCCCCCGTCATGGAGATGCTCACGTCAAGCAGCACGTATAGGTCCATGCCGCGAAACTGCAGGTTCTGCAGGCGGCTGCGCCGCTGTCGTTTCTGCCAAATCGCATTCTCGCAACCGGACTGGAGTTGGAGGTGAGCTTGCACGAGCGTGCCGGGATGCATGCGGGTGCCGCTGCGGGCAAGCCGAGCGCGGTAGCGAAAAACGCTCAACCGCTCCTGCGGCGTCGCTATGCGCACCAGGACGTCGGCGATGCGTTCGATGGTGTCGCGCCATCGCTGCGCCGTGTGCTCGTAGGATGCTCGGCTGCCGTCATGAAACGCCATTGCTTTGAGTTCGGGGGACATGCTGGGCAGGTTGAGACTGGGCGTTTTGTCCGCTTCCACGGGTGTTTCGTTGTTGTCGGCGATCAGCTGGTCGATAGTGCTTTCGTTCACGGTAGCGAGCAAAGCCTGGGCGCGCGTGTTCGTCTCGGCCTCTTGGCGCAGCGCGTTTTCGTCGTTGGCGGCATCTTTGGAAGCGCCGTAGGATTGCTCGTTGTCGTAGAGGTGCATCAGGTCGTAAAAACTCAACGCCTCCTCATCAAACTTGATCATGCGTGCGAGCAGCGGCGTTATCAGGCTCGCCGCCTGGGTGTGGCGGGCACGGTAGGGCAGGCTCTCGTCGAACAAGAGGCGTTTGAGTGCGGCTAGGCACGGGTTCATAGCGGCAGTGGTGCCCAGGCATTCGACGACGAGCGGCGAAACGACCACGTTGGGCCGGTCTTCGAAAAGATAGAGGCGCAGGGCGCGCATAAGCTGGATATGCAAGGGCTCGCTCGCCATCACGTGGGCCGCCATGCGCGAGAGATACGCTTCGAAGTGCTGTTTGGCAAAGGGAACGCGGCTGATCATGCGCGCATACGCCGCCATGTCGTCGACGCACGTTTGCAGATAGCGTTGCGCGGGGCGCGACAGGTCGTTCCGGTAGTCGAAGCGCTGGCACCAGTCGTCGAGCAGGAAGTCCTGCGCGCGGGTCGCCACGAAGCAGGCAACCATGGTGTCGACTTCGTCGAGGGTGATGGCGCCGCGCACGCCATAGCGCTCGCGCGCGGCGATGTCCTCGTTGAGCTCATGGTTCACCAGCAGATCGATGCCGCTGCGGGTAAGCCGGCATCCGGTTCTAACCTCGGCGCCCACGCAGACCGCGGCGATGCGGAGCCCGCTGACGGCCGCTACGCGTTCGACCGTGCGATTCACCTGCTCGATGCGAGCGATCATGGCTTAGCCAACCGGACCGAGGTCAATGCCCACCAGCAAGGCGGCTTGTCGCGCAAGGCTGGCGTTGCGGCTTGACCCTGCTTGGTCAAGGGTGCGCAACAGCTTGTCGATGAGGTAGAGGTCGAGGTGGCGCCCGGGTAGGTTTCCTCCCGCGCTGTCTTGGACGGCGCGGTTGAGGGCGCGCGGCGTGATGCAGTCGGTCAGCAAAGGGGCGGTGTCCTCGCGCACGATGCTGGCTGCCTGGTCGTTCTCGAGCGAGATGGCCGCGTCTTTTGCCGGCACGGCGTAGAGGTGCTCGGTCAAGGTGGCAAGATGCACCAAGGCGTTCAAAAGGTCACGGTCGAGGTGGCGGCTGAAAACACCATCGGCGTCAACCGCCTCGCAGAGGGCGAGCCGCATCAGGGAGGGGCTGGGATGGCGCAGGGGATCGTGGTCGAGATCGGGGTAGGTTCGCTCGATGACTTCGAAACGGTCGCGGATGGCGGGGTCGAGGACCTCGCGGTGTCGGTAACGCGCCGATGCTTCGTTAGCGGTGGCGAACACGGTGAATCCTGGCTGCACCACCAGATCGATGCCCTCTTCCTGCAAGAATACCGATTCGCCGGGGCGCTTGAGCAGAACGTCTTGCAAGCGTGCGATGATCGCCTGATCGCCGAAGTTGATTTCGTCGAGCAGCAGCGGAACGCCAGCGCGCATGGCTCGGGGAAGGGGGCCTTCCTCGAACACGAACGTATTCCGAACGGCATCGTGAACCATCTTTCCCATCAGCTCGTCGCTCATCATGTCGCCCTTGACTGAGACGATAAGCGGCTCGGTGCCATACAGGCGCATGACGAACTTCGCCATCTGGGTTTTCGCGATGCCCTTGTCGCCCACGAGAAGGGTGGGGCGCGCCGAGAGGGCGTTGCCGACTAACGTGTCGATGTCCTGTATCATCTCGCGGTCGAACAGCAGGCCGTAGCGCCGTATCGTCTCGCGGTCATGCAGCGCTTGGGCGCGCTCGGCTATGTCGGCTCGTGCGTTGCCGCGCGCGGCTTTCAGGTTTTTGCGCGCGCGGGAGATGTCCTTTTCATAGCAGGCCAGTTCGACGTCGGTGAAGATGCGGCCGGCTTTGGCGGCGTCGACCATCGTCTGCCATAAAGCCAGATGCGCATTAAGCTGGCGTTCGTAGAGCTCCGCGAGCGCGTAGGTGGCCACGATGTCGTCTTCCTGCTGCTGGTAGTCGAGGTATTGCATAACCGCATCCTGCATGAGCTTTTGGGGGATCAGGCCCTCTTCGCCGAGCGGGATTATCTGCTTGCGCACTTCGGGCACGATGGTTCCGTCTTCTTCGAAAAGCGTGAAGCGCCCTTCTCCGTCTTGGGGGACGGTGATTCCGTACGACTGCAAGGCGGGAATGTAGTACGTGGCGAGGTTTTCAAACCACATGGTCTTCCTCGTTTCCTGATCGGCATGACAGTTGCTTTCACCCTAGCGCCCACCCGGGGCGACTTCATGCGCTCGGGAGGGCGAAATGGCGGGGTGAAACGCAGGGCGAGATAGCCATGATCGGGCTAAGCGGCCTTGCCGCAGACGATGCGAAAAAGGAGGGCCACGAGCAAACGACGCTTCTCACCCTATCTGTCACCCTGGTAAACCACCCGGGTGGTAGCTGTACGGAGGGGTGAGATGGGTTCACTATCGTCGAGAACGCACTGCGGGGATGGCTGGCGGTGACGACATGACGGCGCACAAGGAGGATGGAAGCATGGATATCCGGGTTGAAGACAGGCGCGTTGAAGACGAGTCGGTAACGCTGACGGTGCGCGTGGCTGCAAGCGAGCTTGAATCGCTCGAGCGCGGCGCCTGCTTGGTAGTGGCCCAGCGAAACGGCATCGATCTGGACGGCGACGAGACGGCGCGCGAACTGCTCGATAGCGCGCTCGGCGAATCCGAGGCGGCGGCGATGGTGGCGCAAACCATGAAGAGCTTCGTCGCGCCGTTCGCCTTGTCGTCAGAAAGCGAAGACTACTCGGTGGTGGGCGCGCCGGTCTTCGATGCCGAGCGCGGCCTGGACGACGAGAGGGATTTGGTCTTCGAGGCAACGTGGACGCGTCTCGGCGCCGTGACGCTTTCCTCCTATGATCCCCTTGAGCTGGCGGTTCCGCCCATTTCGGTGAGCGAGGCCGAAATCGATGCGCGGATGGAAGAGGTCGCGCAGTCTTACACCAGCGTCGAGCGCGACGAAGGCCGCACCCAGGTTGCCGAGGGCGATGTGGTGCAGATATCGATGGACTGCCTGAAGGATGGCGAGCGCTTCGAGCAGCTGTGCTTCACCAACCGTTTGTACCGGGCAGGTTCGGGGCAGATGCCGGAAGGCTTTGACGAGGCGCTTGCCAATGTCCCGGTGGGCAGCATGGTGCACGTCGATTTCCTGCTGCCGACGCGCGAGGAGCTCGACGGGACGCTCTCGGGGCACTCCATCTGCGCGGAGGTGAAAGTGGAGGCTATCATGCGCGAAGTAGCCTGCACGCTGACCGACGACTTCGTTTCCCAAAACATTCCCGGCGCCAACAGCGTGACCGACCTGCGGGAGCGGTCCCGCAGAGAGCTCGAGCGGCAAAAGGCGGAGCAGATGCGCCATTACCGCAACTTCATGGCGGCGGGCGAACTCGCCAAGCGCATCGAGGGCTACGTTGCCGATGCGGCCTATGATGCCGTGGCTGATCAGATGATGGACTCGCTGTACGAGCAGGCGCGCGCCGAGCGCACGACGGTAGGCGAGCTTCTGAACGCGCAAGGCTCGAGCGAGGAAGAGTACCGTATGATGGTGCTCATGCAGGCACGCGCTCAGCTGCGCCAGGGGGCCGCGCTCGACGCATGGGCCAGGCACCGCGGCCTTGAAGTAACCGACGCCGATATCGATGCGTTCTTCTCATCTTCGGCGCAGGGCCAGGGCGCTCGGATGCGCGAAGAGGTTGAAAGCGGCGGCTATCTTTACCTGGCGCGCGAGGGGGCCTTGCGCCTCAAGGCAAGCGAGGACCTCGTGGCGTGCGCCACGCTGGTTGAAGATGCTTCTCTGCAGATGTCGGCGGGGACAGCGCCGACGGTAGGGAAAGGTAGCATAATAGCGGGGTAGGTACCGGTGACGCGCGAGTTGACAAGGAGGCAGGGCCATGGCGGCAGGCATACCTATGAAGGTTTCGCACGATGTTGCATTGGCGAAGATCACCGCGCCTCGTTGCTCGTCCCTCTCCATCGACCGAGATGGCGCGCTGCAAAGCCTGATCGAGTGCTTGAGCGGCAAGATCGTGACGGTCGAGGCTCCGGCGGGGTCGGCAAGAAGCGGCTTTCTGGCAGAAGCGTACCGGCGCCTCGGCGACGATCCCGAGCATTGGCGAACGGCCTGGCTGTCAGTGGACGAAGCCGACGACCGCGATAGGTTGGCGCGCCATGTGCTGGCCGCCCTGCACACGGTGTGGCCCGAGCTCGATACGGTCGAACTGGCCCGGCTTTACCGGGAAAACCCCACCTACTATTCGGTTGCGCTCAGCAACTTCTTGCTCGAACGCGCTTCCGATGTGAGGGTGGACGTGGTTTTGTTCGTCGACGACCTGCATAGGGCCGCCCCCGATGCCATCGCGGAATTTCTCAATTCGGCGGCGCGCTATTTCCCTGAAACGGTGCACGTGGTAGCTTCGGGCAACTATCTGCTGTGGGAGTACATCGATTTGGCTTTTCGCGACGAGGTGCGCATGTTCCCCTCGGACAAGCTCAACTTCACCCAGGACGAGGTGGAAGCCATTTTGAGGCAGGCCATGGACATCCAGACATCGCCGCAGGTCTCCTACGTGTCCGAAACGCCCATCAAGCTGGATGCGCAGGATTTGAAGGCGCTTGCGGCTGATCTGTGGAACATAACGAACGGCTGGTCGCTCGGCGTTCGCACGTATGCCGACGCGCTTGTCCGCGGGTCGATCGACTGCTCCGCAACGGTGGACGAGCGTGCGCTCGGGCAGATGCTCAACCGCTTTTTCCGCAGCAGCGTATTGGATGAGCTGCCCGAAGATCTGGCACAGTTCGTAATCGAAGTGGCGCTGACCGATACGGTGTGCGCCGACTTGTGCAATGCGCTCACCTCGCGCACCGACTCCAAGTTCGTCCTGCGCGATTTGCGCCTACGGGGGTGCTTTCTCAGTCCGTGCGCCAACGAGGCGGGCTGGTTCGAGTTCCATCCGCTGTTTCGCCGATGGCTGCGCATGAAACAGGGTCAGATGGACGCCGACCGTCTGCTCGAGTTGTGCCGGACGGCAAGCGATTGGTACGAAGCGCACCGGATGACCTCCGAGGCGGCGAAGTACTTGCTGATGGCGTCGGATTCCAACTTCATCGAGAACCTGGCCCAAGCATCGGGATACGAGTCGCAGCGCGCCGGCGTGACCTACTCCGAATGGATCAGCCGCATTCCGGCAGCTCGGTTCACCGAGTCACCCCAATTGGCGCTCCATGCGGCCTGGGGGTATGTCATCTGCGCCCGAACGGACGAGGGCTTGCGTTGGATCGAGGTGTTCGAGCGCGCCGCCGCTCGCGAACTCGGCCAGGATGGACCCGATGCTTCGATCGTGGTGGACCTGTTCCGGGCAAAATGCCTTGAAATGGACTGCCTCCATGATGAAGCCATGGTCAAAAGCGAGGCCATCCTGCACTCTCACGAGGAAGAGCTCTCTCTTCCTCAGCGTTGCCTGTTGCTGCACTCCCTGGCGGAATCATATGTGCGGAGGGGCCGGTTCGACGAGGCGCTGAAGAACTATCTGCAGGCAGAGGTCATGGCCGAGCTGGGCAAGTCCGACTTTTACCTCGCCATGTGCCGTATGGGCATCATCTCCCTGCGCATCGCGCAGGGAGAACTGAAGGAGGCCCTCGAACTGTGCGAAAAGGCGCTCGCCGAATGCCCCGATACCGTTATCCCGTACGGGTCGCTGCTTGCCTCCAAGGGATACCTGTGCGTGGAGATGGACCGGCTGGAAGAGGCGCGCGAGTGCGTCGAACGCGCCCACCGTATCGTGTCAACGTCTCGCAACGTGGATATGCTCTACGAGGCCGAGGCCGAGCGCGCCCATTACTACGCGGCGGTGGGGAAGCACGCCCAGGCTTTCAACCTGATAACGAAGACGGCGCTGCAGATGGGCACGGCAAGCGTGCCGCGCAGCATCAACCTGCTCGTGTATGTCAGGCAGGTCCAGGTAGCGTTGGCCATGGGATACGTTCCCGAGGCGGATGCGGCGGCGAAGCGCCTTGAGGCGGGCATTGGCCGGGGCGATATAGATTTCGAGCTGGCTGGTTTGGCTGCCAGGGCCGCAGTCGACGATGCTTCGGGAAGCGTCGGCGATCCCGACGACATCTTGCCGTCCGTCGAGCGCGCATGCGATGCGGGACTCGGCTTGCGCGAACTCGAGCTTTCCCTCCGGGCGGCCGAGCGCTTGGCGGCCCGGGGAAGGCGTTCCGATGCCCTCATGTACCTCAACCGTGCGCTCAGGCTGCAAGCCGGCCAGCAGGTGGTCGGCCCCTTCTTGCGTTCCGGCGGAAAAATCCGCGCGTTGCTTCACGAGATCGTGGATGTGCGCAAGTCCGGCGGACAGGCTCGCCAGCTTGCCAAGGCGGTGCTGCACCGTTTCGGGGCCAATGAAGCCGAGGAGACGGTGCTGGAGCGCACGACGAACCCCATGGCCCGCTTCGGCTTGACCGAGCGCGAGTGCGAGGTGCTGGAGCTTCTTGACGCGGGCCTTTCCCGACGGGAGATCGCCGAGGTGCTCACCGTGTCGCTGAACACGGTGAAAAGCCACGTGGGAGGCATCTACAGCAAGCTGGGGGTCACTAACCGCATCGACGCATTCTCCATCGTCCACGACGGCGAGGACGAGTAGCCGCGCATCGGCTCGCCTCTGTTGTCATCGGCGGGCGCGTGCGCACGTCCCCGCCTCACCCTGCTTCTCATCCTAGCCTCCATCCCGGGAATAGGCTGGGGAAACCACCTTGGGCGCATCATGTTCGCCGCCCCCGCCCTCAATAGAATGATCTTAACGGCATGCGAGCGAAACCCGGGCTTGCCCGCATGCGACTTTCGCGGGGCTGGGAGGATGCCCCGCACAGACCATTCGAGAGGGGCTGCAATGGAACTTAAGAAGACCGAACGGGTCGAGGTCAAGCTTCCTGCCGACATGCCGAACAAGTACATCGACGAGACCGGCGTCCAGTGGACGTATTCCCGCTGCTTCTACTGCCATATGAACTGCGGCATCGTCATCGGCGTCGACACCAAGACCGACCGCGTGGTGGAGATTCGCGGCAACTGGAAAGAGGGCACGGTGTTGTGCGACCGCATGGGCGAGCGCGGCCAGAAGGCCATCCAGATGCACTACCACCCTAAGCGCATCAACCATGTTCTGAAGCGCGCCGGCGAGCGCGGCGAGGACAAGTGGGAGGAGATCCCCTACGAGAAGGCGATGGACGAGATCGCCGACAAGCTGCAGGCGCTGATCGACAAGTACGGTCCCGAGACGCTGGTCTCTTCCGAGGGAACGTACCGCTCCGACCACCTGTGGGCGCGCACCCGCTTCTTCAACAACCTCGGCAACCCGGGCAACGTCATCGACCCCGGTACCATCTGCTGGTGCTGGAACTACACGCTGAACATGGCCATGGTGGGCTGGCCTATCGAGGCCATCTCGCCGGTGGGCATCGACCAATCCGACACGTTCGTGGTATGGGGCCTTTCGGCTTCCGAGAAATACGGCCCGCAAAGCCCCATGTGGCGCCAGTATCTTGCTGCTATGGACCGCCCCGGCAAGAAGCCGAAGATGATCGTCATCGACCCGTATTGCACCACGCAGGCCCTGCTGGCCGACATCTGGATGCCCATCTACCCCGGCACCGACCATGCGCTCGCCCTGGCTTGGCTGCACGAGGTCATCGAGAACGAGTGGTATGACGAGGAGTTCATCAAGTGGTGGTCGAACGGCCCGTTCCTGTTGGACAAGAAGACCAAGCACACCATCCGCGCCGATCAGGTTAAAGAGGGAGCCGCGCACTCCGACTTCGTGGTGTGGGACGACCTTGCCAACGACATCTTGCTGTGGAACTCTGACAAGAACGAGTGGTTCGCCGACGGCGACGTCGACCCGGCTCTGAGCGGCACCCATACCATCTCGCTGCTCGACGGCTCCTCGGTCGAGTGCTACACCGCCTGGGATGCCATCAAGGAGATGGCCGAGCCTTACAGCCCGCAGTGGGCGGCTCCCGTCACCGGCATCCCCGAGAACAAGATCGCCGATTCCGCCCGCGTGTACGCCACCAACGGCAACGCGTTCATCACCTGGGGCCTCGGCGGCGGCGACCAGGCCGGCCCGAACGCCTCGCGCCTGTGCATCACCAAGACCATCCTGCGCATCATCTGCAATTACATCGACAAGCCGGGCGGCGAATATGTGGGCGAGCCCGGCGTCGTGCAGGCCGACGGCTCCAAGCCGTTCCCGTACCGCGACGCCGAGATGGAGATGTCCGAGCTCGTCACGCCGGAGATCCGCAAGAAGTACATCGGCTACGACCAGTTCCGCGCCATGAGCTGGAAGGGCTACGAGCCGATCTACGACGCCTACATGAAGATGTTCGGCGTCCCGCGCCCTATGCTGCACCAGCTGCTGTGCTCGCCGGTGCTGGTGTACGACGCCATGGAGTTCGGCGATCCCTATCCCATCAAGGCCATGATCATGTGGTCCTCCAACCCGTTCGCCTGGGCGCCCGATCCGCAGCGCCTGTACAAGATCATGAAGAACAACCTGGAGCTTATCGTCTCGGTCGAGTACTGGAAGACCCCTGCCGCGGCTATGGCCGACTACATCATCCCCGGCTGCGACTCCCTCGAGCGCCCGTGCTTTACCACCGCCGAGGACTCCAACGACTTCGTGGTTTGCGGCGACCGCGGCTCCAAGCCGGTGGGCGACCGCGTTATGGACTACGATTTCTTCCGCGGTTTGGGTATCCGCATGGGTCAGGCCGAGGCTTGGCCGTGGGAGACCTACGAGGACGTCATCAAGTACCGCATCTCGCGCGGAGTCGACGTCGACTACACCACGCTATGCGAGCAGGGCACTTGGTTCCCCGGGCCCACTCGGTCCTTCAAGTACGCCGAGACGTTGCCGAATGGACAGACCAAGGGCTTCGCGACGCCTACCCGCAAGGCCGAAATCTACCCCACGCTCATGGAAGATCTGGACTACAGTGCGCTTCCGTACTACCGCGAACTGCCCGAGACGCCGCTTTCGAATCCCGAACTTGCCAAGAAGTACCCGCTGCGCCTGACCACCGGCGGTCGCGTCTCGGTTCTGTACCACTCCGAGAACCGCGTTCCCGGCCAGGGCACCCGCTCCATCTTCCCGTACCCCAGCGTTTACATGCATCGCGAGGACGCCCGTGCCTGCGGCGTGCGCGACGGCGACTGGGTTTGGATCGAGAACGAGCGCGGGCGCATCAAGCAGGTTGCCCATGTCGACCAGGCCATCATCAAGGGTACCGTGCAGGCCATGCCCTCGTGGTGGTATCCGGAGCTTCCGGCAGAGGAGCCGTGGAACCAGGGCGCGTTCATCTCCAACGTCGGCTGCCTGGTGGATGGCACGGTCAGGGGTTCCGACGAAGCCACGGGAACATGGACGAACCGCGGCCTGCTCTGCCGCATCTACCCGTGCATCGATCCTGCCGATCGCACGGACGTGACAGTGACAGGTGACCAGTTCATCGAGGGCGACACCTACTTCAACGATCAGTACGACAAGCTGGGCTGCCGTGAGATCAAGCGGATCGACTGGGAGAACGCCGATCCGGGCCAGCATCCCACATGCACGTACGACACGCTCGGCAAGTAGCGGGCTGTCGGCACGGGGCAGATGACACCTCCCCGCAACGTGTGGCATGAACAACCGAGGGGGCGGCAGCCGATGCTGGCGCCCCCTCGACGGGGCAGCGGAAGAGAGTGCGCGGTGCGGGTCGAGCGCGGATGTGTGGCGGGAGGGGAATCGTTTTATGACGTTCTGGTCGCAGTTCTTCGAAATGCTGTTTCTGGTGGGCTTCGGGATCGCCTGGCCTTCCTCCATCGTGAAATCGATCCGCTCGAGAACGGCAAAAGGCAAGAGCCTGCTGTTCCTGAGCATATCGTTTTGCGCCTACCTGTGCGGGATCACCTCGAAATTCACGGCTACGTCCTTGAGCTACGTGGTGGTGTTCTACGTGATCAACCTCTGCTTCGTGGGGACCGATATCGTGCTGTACTTCATCAACTCGAAGCGTGACAAAGAACGCGAGGCGCAGGAGGCGAGTGTGCTGGGGGACGGCTGAGCACCGCCTTGCGGCGCGGGCTTGCCTTCGGACTGGATGGACGCATGGCTTACGGACCTCTCAGAACCCATTTCACTTCGCGAAAACGCGTCTCGATAGACGCGCATCTGTGCGTGGGCTGCAAGCTTTGCATGCGCGGCTGCCCCTTGGGCAACGTGATCGGCTATGACGCGAACGCGCGCCGAGCGTATGTGGACGATGCCTTGGTTTGCGGCGGGTGCGGAGCGTGCTTGCGCACCTGTCCCGCCAACGCCGTCCATATGGTGGAGGAACTCGCGCAAGGAGCGCTTTCCCCTCGTACGGCGCCCGTTATCGCCCCTGGCCAACGTCGTACCACCCCTTGAACCACCCTCTTGCTGGCCGGGTGAGAGGGTGGGATAAATCGCGCAGGCGGGGTCATGTCCTGCGCGGAATCGGCTCCTACAATTTCGAATAGGGAAAGCGGCTAGGATAGGCGGCTTTCATTTCATAAGGAGGTTTTCCCATGTGCTTCAGACCATCGACCCCGGTAGTCAACAATCCCGAAGGTGCGGGCAGCCCAAGCGCTCCCGGCGCTCCCGGCGCGCCTGGCACCCCCAAGGCTCCCGGCGCGCCTGGCGCCCCCGGTACGCCTGATGCCCCCAAAGCTCCCGGCGCGCCTGGTGCTTCCAGCACGCCGAAATCCTCCGAAGCTTCCTTCCGAAAGTAAACGGCAGCGTCGGGTCCTCCGCAGCGCGTTCGCTGCGTCAACGGCGCCGCTACCGTTGGGTGAAGGTCGGTAACGGAACGCCTGGGCGAACGCGCGCCGGTGATAGGCTCGTCGCATCAAGCCGATGCGATAGGAGCTTCATCATGTCCGCCCGTTCTGCCTTGCCCGCCGATTTCGCCGAAACCGTCGTTCCGCCCCGCTGCCCGAAAACGGCTGTGCCGCGTGCGTCCGTGCGCCCGCTCGCTCTCGCAAGCCTCGTTTGCGCGGCTCTCGTCGTGCTGTGCGCCATCGCTCCGGGGCGGGCGCTGGCGGCTCCGGCGGGGCCTTTCGACGTGGAAGGGCCGACCGACGCGTATGCGTGGGATGGCTCGACGCTGTCGGTCACGGCCAACGGCGTGACCATCGCCGGCATGGCCGACCCGTCTTCGGGCTCGTCGGGCGACGTGAGCGTGGGAACGGGCGTGAACTACCTCGATGTCGGCTCGAACGTGCGCATCGGCACGCTTGCGATGGCGGGAACCACGGGGTTGCGCCTTGCGGGGCCCGGTAACGAGGTGAGCGTGTGGAACATGGCGCGGAGCGCGGGGGTGAGCGGGGAGGGCGCGGTGACGCTCGGCACGGTCCAGCAGCCTCTCGAAGTGCTCCCGTCGGCCACGGTGGTGCTCGCAGGCGGCGCGCCTGCCGTATCCATCTGGGCGGGCGGAACGCTCGTGCTCGATCCCGCCTCGTCGCTGGGCACCATCACGCATTTCGGCGGCACGCTCGACCTTTCGCGCATCCCCCTCGGCTCACCCCTCAGCATAGCAGGGTACTCGGTGGGCGGCCAATACACATCGAACACCATCGTGGCGCCGTTCGGGGCGACCCGCCTCTCGGAACTCTTGGCGGTGAGCAACCTGTTCGTGAACGGTGGCGACACCGCCATCGTGGAAGACGGCGAGCGCGTGGGCACGTTGCAGGATGACGGCTCGTTCCTCATCACGGCCACGCGTGCGGTCACGTTCGTCGGTTGGGATGGGCGGGTGCTCGATACCGAGACGGTGCCGCTGTTCGGCGCGGCCACCGCGCCCGACGTGTCCGCGCCCGATGGCTACCGCTTTGCCGGATGGGACCGCGACTTCTCGTACATAACGCAGAACGTCACGGTGGCGGCCCGGTTCGAGAAGCTGCCCGAGCCCACTCCGCAGCCCGCGCCGACTCCCGCGCAGCCGTCGGGCGGCAACACCGCCGCCGCTTCGCCAACGAAAACCTCGAAGTACATACCCGCCCCCTCGAAGCTCGCCGCCACCGGTGATGCTGCAGGTCCGGCAGTTGCCGAAGCGGTTGCTGCAACGGCAACGGTTGCAGCAATCGTTGCCCTGGTGCTCCGCAGGCGCGAACGCTTGGGAAAGGGCTAGAACAAGGGAATCTTTCCGAGGAGGAAGTCGTTGATCGGCGCATCGTCGGAGTCCACTACGAGGGTATGCGTGTCAGGGTACAGCTTGGCGAACGCATTGCGATCGCCCAATCCTTTTATTGTGCCGCTTTTAACCTCGATAGCGGTGCGCGTGGTGCCATAGGCCTTCTATCGAAAATGCTCAACGACTGAACAAAAATGTTCAGTCGTTGAGCATAATGCCGTCAAGCATATGGTGAATGTGCTGCGCAGGCGTTCCTTCCGCCCTGCGTTACGCCCGTCCCGCGTTACGCCCGCCCGCGCCCCAGCTTCCCGGCGACCTTGCCGGCGATGGAGCTCACGAACGCGGCCTCGGGTACGTGCAGCTTCATGGCCAGGCCGAACGTCGCGACGAGCGACACCACGCCACCGGCCGCCACGTAGGCCAGCGCCTGCGGGATGGAGCCCGACAGGGGCGCCACGAACGTGGTCAGGGCGTACAGCACGCCGCCGCCCAACGCCGCGCCCAACCCGCCCAGCAGAAGCGCCACGACGAACGCCTTCGCCGTCGAGCGCAGCCCGAACGGTCCCAAGCGGCGGCGCAGGTACGCGAACAGGCACGCGTCGGCCACCACGTAGAACAGCACCTCGCCTGCGGCGATGATCTCGATGGGGAAGCTCTCCGCGTGCGAGGCGCCGAACATCGTGAGCGCGATCTGCGCCGCGCCGGCCACGAAGTTGAACGCCGCGAACACGCCCATCTTCCGCAGGCTCGAGAATATCTTCTGCAGGTACGTGTTCACGCCGTACACCGGCAGCGCGAACGCGAGCACGCTCATGTACGAGGCGATGGACGCCACGTTCTCCGCGGTGAACGCGCCGGCGCGGAACACGGTGATGAGCGGCAGCGAGAACACCATGAGGTACAGCGCGAAGGGGATCATGAAGAACAGGATCTGGTTCGTGCCGCTCACGATGCCGCGCTTCACGCCCTCGGCGTTGCCTTCGGCCTGCATGTCGGCCAGCTCGGTGAACATGGCCGTGGTGATGGGCACGGCCAAAAACGAGTAGGGCAGCGTGAACCACTGGCGCGCGTACAGCAGGATGGACGGTCCGTTGTCGGCGAAGCTGTACGCCGCCGCGTTCTGCACCGACACTACCACGAACGAGCACACCATGACGAACAGGGCCGGCACGCCCAGCGAGAGCGTCTCGCGCAGCGCCGGGTCGCGGAAGTTGATGCGCGGCCGCAGCCGGATGCCGTTGCGCTTGAGCGCGGGCAGTTGGATGGCCAGCGCCACGAACACGCCCAGCGGGTTTCCGATGGCTATGACGTAGAGCGCCGCATCGGGGTTCTGTGGCGCCATGAACGCGTACAGCAGAAACGACGCGATGACCACGACGCTCTGCGCTGCGGGCGCGATGGACGACCACAGGTAGTCGCGGTTCGCGTTGAGCAAGCCCGATATGATGGCGGTGGCGCCCGAGAACACGATTTGGATGGCGAAGAACTGGAAGAAGAACACCGATTGCGCCATCTCGCGCTGATCGGAGTAGAAACTCTGCGTGTAGATGAAGAACGCCGGGAACGCGATGCAGAGCGCGGCCACCACGCCCAGCAGCACCACGACGATGGTGAGCAGGCTGGAGGCGTACTCGTTGCCCGCCCGCTGGCCTAGCTTCTTCTTCACCGACAGGTACACCGGCAGAAACGCCGTCACCAGGATGCCGCCTATCACCAGCTCGTAGAGCTGGGAGGGCAGGTTGTTGGCCACCTGGTAGGAGCTGGAGAGCAGCGTGGAGCCCAGCGCGAAGGCCATCGTCCACGTGCGCACGAAGCCCAGCACGCGCGACACCATGGTGCACACGCTGATGAGCGCGGCGGACGAGCCCACGGCGGCGGCATCGCCCTGCTCGGCGTCGTCCGTGCGCGCGAGCGCCGTCTTGTCCACGCCGGCGTGCTTGCTGACGATGGGAAGCTCGGAGGTCGAGCCGGGGAAGGCCGCCCGCTCGGCGCGACGACTCGCCACGGCCGCAGCTTGTGCCGCGGTGCGCGGGTCGGGCGTCTGCGGCTCGAAGGGGTCGCGCGGGGGAGTGGTGCGGTCGACGCCGGCGTGGCTTCCGCCTATGCGGATCTCGGAAGTCTCGCCCGGAGCGGCGGCGCGCAGGCGGGCCTTCGCGCTGGCGGGGTCGAGCCGTGGTTCCGGACGCGGCACCACCTGCTGAGCCACGGCGGCCGCGATGACCGTGCGGTCCAAGCCCGCGTGCCGCCCGCCCACGCGGATCTCCGACGTGGAGCCGGGATCGGCCGCGCGCGCATGCGAAGGCGCGAGGCGCTTCTCGGAAGAGGGCGTGTGGGCTGGTGTCGGCTCGGCAACGCGCGTATGTTGAGCTCGTGCGAGCTTGTCGGACATGGACGGACGCTTTCCGGTGCATCGGATATAATGGCCCATCATAGCAAACCGGGAAAGAAGACCTTCATGCACATCCTCATCGTACGCAATAATTCCAACTCGAAGGCCGTGGACGCGTCGCTGCTGCTGGCCACGTACCTGGCCACGCAGGGTGCGGACTACACGCTGGTCAACTCGTCCGACCTGTCGTGCCAGGGCAGCCATGAGGAGCTGAACGCGGCGCTGGCCTCCGGGGTGGAGATGGCCGTGGTGCTGGGCGGCGACGGCACCATCCTGCGCACCGCGCAGCAGATAGGCACGTCGGGCGTGCCCATCTTGGGGATGAACTTCGGCCGCTTGGGCTTTCTGGCGAACACGAGCGAGGAGGGCGTCGTGTCGGCGGTGGCCGCGGCCCTCGCCGGCGACGTGGTGGCCGAGCAGCGCACGAACCTGCAGATCGACGTAGTATGCGAAGGCGAACCCGACCCCTGGGGCGACGATGGCGACTGTCATCCTGAGCGCGGTGCAGACCCCTCCTGTCATCCCGCGCATGGCGACCCTCTCTGTCATCCTGCGCGCAGCGCGCAGCGCGGAGTCGAAGGATCCCCCGCGGCGCCAGCCGACCCCGCCCCGGCCACCCCGCTCCGCACGTTCTTCGCCCTCAACGAGCTGGCCGTCACCCGCGGAGCTCACGGGCGCATCATCGACTTCGGCTTGGGCGTGTCAGGCGCGCACATCGCCGACATGCGCGGCGACGGCCTGGTGGTGGCCACGGCCACAGGCTCGACGGCCTACGCGCTCTCGGCCGGCGGACCGCTCGTGTCGCCGGGCTTCACGGGGCTCGTGGTGGTGCCGCTCGCGCCGCATACGCTGCACTCGCGCGCCATCGTCACGGCGTCCAACGACGTGGTGGAGATGGATCTGTCCCGCAACGCCGAGACGCGCGAGGCCACGCTGTTCGTCGACGGCGAGCTCCTGGTTTTCGACCGCACCGTGCGACGCGTCTACATCCGTCGGGGAGACGCCCCCACGGTGCTGCTGCGCTACCAGCGAGAAGGCTTCTACGAGCATGCCGCGCGCGTGTTCTTCTAAAGTGCATAAAATCGCTAAAATACGCGCGTTTTACTGGGAATTGGTTACCGCATATATGTCAAAAATAGAATAATCTGTAGAGCTGATTTCGGTTGACTTACCCCACCCCCATGGCGTATCTTAGCTTACTAAGTTCTCCCGTTTCGGCTGGTGAGCTTAGAAGTCTAGGAGTTATTACGTATGAGCGAGCAAGACAGTCAGAGCATGCAGAGCCTTCCAGTAGACGACACCGAACCGAATGTTTCTTCGCATCAAGCGGACGGCGAAAACGCCGTCGATGATGCCACGCGGAACCAGGGTTCGAGTGCTTCTTCTGATTCGGCATCTGTCGAACAGACCTCCGCAACCGGAGCTTCTGATACTCATTCAACCAATGCGAATACCGCAGCCGAGGTAGCCAAGAAAACCGGCAAGATACTCGGCATGTCCAAGCACGCCTTCGCCGCCCTCGTGGCCGTGGTGGCCGTGGCCGGAGCCGTGGTTGCCGGCGTCGTTTTGACGCAGCAGCCCGCCGTGGAGGACTGGTTCGACTCGAACGCCGCGCAAGGCCAATTCGAGGGCAAGTCGAAAGAAGAGATACAAGCCGCGCTGAACGAAGAAGTGGCGAAGGGCGTGATGAACATCTCCATCGCCGCCGTCATCGTGTTCCCCGACGGCGCGTCCGAGGGCGAGGCCCGCATCGAGAACATCGCCGCGAACCCGATGGATCAGAAGGTGACCATCACGCTGAAGGACGGCGACGAGACGGTGTACGAGTCCGGCGCCATCGCACCCGATCAGCACATTCAGAACATCAAGCTGTCGAAGGACCTCGCCCCTGGCGACTACGCCGCCGTGGCGACCTTCACCGGCTACGATAGGGAAACCCACAAGCAGACCGGCCAGGCGGCCGCAGAAATCACGTTGCGTATCGAAGGCTAAGGGGCCTTCGACGAGAGATACGAGAGCATGTCAGACAACGTAATGGCACATCATGAAAGGAAAAGGATCATGGAGAAGACGAGTCGGTTCAATTACATCAAAAAGGGGATCGTAGGCGTGTGCGCAGCAACGATGCTGACGGGATTGTGTGCAGGGACGGCGTTTGCGGATGACGCCACGAAAGCGGATGATAGCGGAACCATGACCAGCGCGATCGCTGTCGATACGCAGAAAATTGGCCAGATTAGCGTGACCGTTCCGACGGCTCCAATGAAGGCTATCGCAACGGTAGACGGCGAGATGGTGTTCGGAGAGTACGTCTTTACAAATAACTCCCCCCTGTCAGTGCAGGTGACGAAGATGGTTTTTACCAAGGAGGATAGCATCAATCTGGTGAAGGAAGCTGGCAACACTTCCAACGAGATGCTGATCTCGGCGACTTTTGCAGAAGGCGCCGCTGCTGTGAATCTCGCCGATTGCACGGAGGAAAACAATACAACTTCTCTGCCCGGGGTGTCGGCTATTAACAAGGGCGCCGAGGGGAAGATTTCTCTTACAGGGCAACTTTCCAATGTAACAAAAGATATCATCAACGAGGACCTCTCTATTGGAACCGTTGTTTGGACTCTTGCGGCCGTGTAGGCTTTTTGTCAATAGTTGAAAGAAGTAGAGTCGCATTCAAGGGGCGGCATGACCTGTGAAGCACCAAGAAAAAAAGCATGATGTATTGACGAAGGCCGCACCCATAAAGGGTGTGGCCTTCGTGCTCTCTTCGATGCTGGCTTTTGGGGCTTTGTGGCCAATGTCGTTTTCTTTCGCAGATGCCGAAACCGATGCTCCAGCGGCTAAGTCTACTGCTGGAGCTCCTGACAACGTGGCTGCCGAACCACTTACGGCGAGCCCGGTCCCTTTTGAGCCGGTCGTTCCTGCGGTTTCCGTTCCCGACTATGAGAACGCGTGGTCCATCGGCAAGAATGATGCTGCGATGGTGGTCGCGGAGCTCTGGGACGACGGCACGTTCGTCGTGGACGGCGCCGGCGACACGCAGGCGTTCGAGCGCGTCGAGGACGTTCCCTGGCTCGCCGCGGGCGTAGCCGACGACATCAAGCGCGTTGTGTTCGCCGACGCGGTGGAAGCCGCGAGCTTGGCTCATTGGTTCGAGGGCTGCACGAACCTCGAAGAGGTTGCGAACGTGCCTGTCGGGGCCAAGGACCTCACGCGCCTGTTCTTCGACTGCCCGAAGCTCATGGAGCTGCCGGACGATTTCGCCATTGCGGACGATACCAAGGTCGATGAGCTGTTCGGCTTCAAGGAGGCTCCTGCCGAGCCGATCGAAACCGTCTATCGCGGAACCGACGAGAACGTGCTCGCCTACAATTGGGATGCCGACGCCCGTATCCTCGTGAACCCCGATGCTCCGGCGTCCGATCCTGAGGACGACCCCGCTGCGGTCGACCCCGATGCCGATGCGATCGAACCCGACCCTGCAGACGATGAGCAAATTCCCGCCAGCGACGAAGCCGAGGACGTTACGGGCAGTCTCGATGGCGATGATTCCACGCTTGGAGTCGATCCCGGTGCCGAGTCCGCCAAAGACGCTTCCGTCGAGCCCGACGATGCAGCGAATTCGGTCAACGAGGAGGGCGACGCGCAGGTCAACATCACCATTCCTTCGTCGGTGTCCATGATGCTGGGGCAGGACGACCCCAACAGCGCTACCATCCCCGTCATGGTGGCCAACCGCTCCGAGCGCGCCGTGGCCGTAACCGGCGCACGGCTCAAGCGCGCCGACATGGACTTGCCGGGAGGCTCGTGGTCGCTCACCACCGAGGGCGGCGCCACCACGTTCGTGAGCGACGCCCGTTTCACGCCGCTGGGCTTGGAGGTGGCGTTCGACCGTCCAGTCATCTTGGCCGCCGGCGACACGGGCACCCAGCTCACCTGGCACGGCACCTTCACCGACTACGGCATGAAGACCCTGCTGAACGCCGTCCTCGCCGCCGGCGACGCCGGCTTCACCTACGGCTCCATGATCTGGATAGTGTCCGCAGCTTAACCCCGCAAAAAGTCCCCTTGCTGTCATCCTGAGCGGAGCGCCGCAGGCGCGGAGTCGAAGGATCTTCGGCCAAGGGAGTCTTCCGTTCTCGAAGATCCTTCGACTCCGGTCTTCGGCTGAGTTTTGCCCCAAGAGCCCCCATGCGCTTGTCGCTTCGCGGCGCAAGCATTCGACAGTCCACTGGACTGTCGAATGCTCAGGATGACAACAGGGGGGCCGACAAAGGGGTCGACGGCGATGCAAACAGCGAGTTCATGCCTCTTGCTTTTCGCAACGTGCGCTCGCTATAATACGAATCACCGGCGGTGCCCAGGACGGCGAGTTATAGGCGCTCTACCATCCAGCTCGGGCGGCGCAGGTATTCGGGAGGCCGGGATTATTTCCCGGCCTTTGCTATTTCAGCTTCTCCTTGGACCCCTCCCTGCTTCGTCCGCGTATCTTATGTTCCGTCCACAGATCGCGGAGAAAGCTCGCTATCGTGGCCACCGCTGCGTAGGCGTAAAGGATTTCAAGAACTACGTTCATAGGCATCGCTCCTTCGAAAGAAGCGCCACCCGAGTGCGGACACCGCCGGCACTGGTATTCTACGCCGAATACCAGTGCTTGAGAAGATATTATTTTCCCAGATCACATGCATAAAACTGCAAGAACTGTGCAAGGTTCCAGCAAGATCCGTGCAAGCTTTCTGCAAGGTTCAACCGGCTTCCGCACAACGGTTTCCGCATCAAAAAAGGCCCCTCGTTGAGGGGCCTTTCCGTACATGTCGCGCGCCTTACTTGTGGTAGTACCGATGCTGCTCGTACTTGGGCTCGCAGCACACGTTGATGCCCAGCGTGCGGTAGAGCTTCTCGTCGGTGGACGAGATGATGACCGAGAAGAACGCGTCGCAACCGCGCAAATCGTCGATGTGGTCCACGAGCTTGGCGGCCAAGGGGTCGGTGGCCGAGCTGATGGACAGCGCGATGAGCGTCTCGTCGGAGTGCAGGCGCGGGTTGCGGCTGTGCAGCTGGTCGGTCTTCAGACGGCAGATGGGCTCGATGACCTCGTCGCTGATGACGTCGATCTCGTCATCGACGCCCGCCACGCCCTTCAGCGCGTTCATCAGCAGCGACGATGCCGCTCCCAAAAGCGACGAGGTCTTGCCCGTCACCACGGTGCCGTCCGGCAGCGTCATGGCGCCCACGGGGCCGCCGGTGGTCTCCTCCTTCAGCAGCGCCGCCGAGCGCGCCGGCGAGAAGCTCGCGTTGATGCCGGCCTGGTTCATCAGCAGCTCCAGCTTCTCCACGTGCTCCTGGCCCACGCCGGTGCGGCGCGTTTCCACAGCAGCTTGGAAGTAGCGGCGCACGATCTCCATCTTGGCGGCCTCGCGCACGGCCTCGTCGTCCACGATGGCGTTGCCGGCCATGTTCACGCCCATGTCGGTGGGCGACTGGTACGGGCTCGTTTCGGAGATGCGCTCCATCATGGCCTTCAGCACGGGGAATATCTCCACGTCGCGGTTGTAGTTCACCGTGGTCTCGCCGTAGGCTTCCAAGTGGAAGGGGTCGATGGTGTTCGCGTCGTCCAAGTCCACGGTGGCGGCCTCGTAGGCTATGTTCACCGGGTGCTTCAGCGGCAGGTTCCAGATGGGGAACGTCTCGTACTTCGCGTAGCCGGCCGCCACGCCGCGCTGGTGCTCGTGGTAGAGCTGCGAGAGGCACGTGGCCATCTTGCCGCTGCCGGGGCCGGGGGCCGTCACCACCACCAGGGGGCGCGTGGTCTCCACGTACTCGTTCTTGCCGTAGCCCTCGTCGCTCACGATGCGGTCGATGTCGTAGGGGTAGCCGGCGATGGGGTAGTGCAGGTAGCTGCGGATGCCCAGGCTCTCCAGGCGCTTGCGGAACGCCTCGGCCGAGGGCTGGTTCGTGTAGTGGGTGATGACCACGCCCGTGGTGGCGAAGCCCATGCCGCGGAAGATGTCCATGAGGCGCAGCACGTCCTCGTCGTAGGTGATGCCCAAGTCGCCGCGCACCTTGCTCTTCTCGATGTCGTTCGCGTTGATGGCGATGATGATCTCCGCGTCGTCCACCAGGCTCTTCAGCATGCGTATCTTGGAGTCGGGCTCGAAACCGGGCAGCACGCGGGCGGCATGGTAGTCGTCGAAGAGCTTGCCGCCGAACTCCAGGTAGAGCTTGCCGCCGAACTGGTCGATGCGGTTGCGGATGTGCTCTGCCTGCAGCGCGATGTACTGGTCGTTGTCGAATCCGATGCGCATGGGCTTTCGGGCTCCTTCCGTGCACGGTGTTTCCGGTGTGTTAATTAGCGTGCCGCATGAGCGCAGCGCCAAAAGTCTATTGTAGAATAGACAAGCGTTTGGGAAGCGACAAAGTTCGGCTCCTCGAGCGCTTTTTTATTGCACCGGTTCGAACAAGACGGTAAGGGGCGGGCATGGCGAAGCATATTTTCGTGACCGGAGGCGTGGTTTCTTCGCTGGGCAAGGGCATCACCGCCGCGTCGCTCGGCCACCTGCTGAAGGCGCGCGGGTACAAGGTGACCATGCAGAAGATGGACCCGTACCTGAACGTGGACCCCGGCACCATGAGCCCGTTCCAACACGGCGAGGTGTTCGTGACCGACGACGGCCACGAGGGCGACCTCGACCTGGGGCACTACGAGCGCTTCATCGACGAGAACCTGTCGCGCGAGTCCAACTTCACGCAGGGTTCCATCTACCAGACCCTCATCGCGCGCGAGCGCCGCGGCGATTTTTTGGGCGGAACCGTGCAGGTCATCCCGCACGTCACCGAGGCCATCAAGGAGCGTTTGCGCCGCATAGCCGAGCAGTCGAGCGCCGATATCGTCATCTCCGAGATAGGCGGCACCATCGGCGACATCGAGTCGCTGCCGTTCATCGAGGCCGCGCGCCAGTTCAAGAAGGAGAAGCCCCTGGGCGACGTGCTGTTCGTGCACGTGACCCTGGTGCCCTACATCGCCGCCGCCCACGAGGTGAAGACGAAGCCCACGCAGCACTCGGTGAAGGAGCTGCGCTCCATCGGCGTGCAGCCCGACTTCATCGTGTGCCGCAGCGACCACGAGATAACCGACAAGGTGCGCGAGAAGATAGCGCTGTTCTGCGACGTGCGCACCGAAGAGGTGCTGGCCTGCACCGACGCGCCCTCCATCTACGAGGTGCCCATCGGGCTGTACGACCAGGGCTTCGACGTGAAGGTGCTCGACCGGTTGGGGCTCGCGGAGCGCGAGATCGACCTGTCGCCCATGCGCGCGTTCCTGGAGGCCACGCACCGTTGCGACGGGCAGGTGGACGTGGCCGTGGTGGGCAAGTACGTGAGCCTGCCCGACGCCTACCTGTCGGTCATCGAGGCGCTGGGGCATGCGGGCGTGCATCACGGCTGCCATGTGGAGGTCCACCTCATCGACGGCGAGGAGATCACCGACGCCAATGCGGCGGACGTGCTGGGCGGCATGGACGGCGTGCTCGTGCCGGGCGGGTTCGGGCAGCGCGCCTTCGAGGGCAAGATAGCCGCCGCCCGCTACGCGCGCGAGAACGACGTGCCCTACCTGGGCATCTGCCTGGGGCTGCAGGCCGCGGTGTGCGAGTTCGCCCGCCACGTGGCGGGCCTCGAGGGCGCGACGTCGGCCGAGTTCGACGAGGAGGCGGCCTATCCGGTGATCGACCTCATGCCCGAACAGGAGGACGTGGAGGACAAGGGCGGCACCATGCGCCTGGGGGCGTATCCCTGCAAGGTGGCGCGCGACACCAAGGCCTTCGCCGCGTACGGCGAGGAAGTGGTCTACGAGCGGCATCGCCACCGCTACGAGGTGAACAACGCCTACCGCGACCGCCTGGTGGAGGCGGGGCTCGCGATATCCGGCATCTCGCCGAACGGCCGGCTGGTGGAGATGGTGGAGCTGCCCGACCATCCGTGGTTCGTGGCCAGCCAGGGGCACCCCGAGTTCAAGAGCCGCCCCACGCGCCCGCACCCGCTGTTCAGCGATTTCGTCGCCGCCGCCGTCCGGCGCAAGGGCTGACGGGAGGCGCGCGGGCATGGACGCCGTGCGAGCGCTCATGGGGGAGTACCTCTCGCACCTGCGCGTTGAGCGGGGGTCGTCGCCGCTCACCGTGTCGGCGTACGCCACGGACCTGCGCGACTACGCCGCGTTCCTGGAGGAGCGGGGCGTGCAAGAGGTGGAGGACATCGACCGCGCCACCGTGGTCGACTTCGAAGCCAGCCTGGTGGATCGCCAGTACGCCACGTCGAGCGTGGATCGGCGCGTGTCGGTGATCAAGGGCTTCCACCGCTTCCTCGTGCGGGAGGGCTACGCGCGCCGCAACCCCACCGACACGCTGCAGCTGCCGAAGCCCCCCGAGCGCCTGCCCGACGTGCTGTCGGTGAAGCAGGTGGACGACATGCTGTCGGCCTGCACGGGTCGCGAGCCGCTGGAGCTGCGCAACCGCGCCATACTGGAGGTACTGTACGGCTGCGGGCTGCGCGTGAGCGAGTGCACGGGGCTCGACCTGGGCGACTGCATCCTCGATGAGGGCTACCTGCGCATCGTGGGCAAGGGGAACAAGGAGCGCATCGCCCCCATCTCGGGTGCCGCGCTCGAGGCGATAGGCGACTATCTGGAGCATGTGCGCCCCGAGCTTGTGAAGCCCTACGCCAAGCCCACGGCGGCCGTGTTCCTGAACGCGCGCGGCGGACGCCTTACGCGCCAGAGCGTGCACGCCATCGTGGCCGAGGCGGGGCACCTTATCGGCATGGACAACCTCCATCCTCACATGCTGCGCCACTCGTTCGCCACCCACATGCTGGAAGGCGGCGCCGACCTGCGCGTCATCCAGGAGATACTGGGGCATTCCGACATATCGACGACGCAGATATACACCCACGTCAACCGCACCCACATCCGCGAGGAATACCTGAACGCCCACCCGCGCGCATAAGTATTCCTATTTGGGAATAATATAAGCCGAGTAATTAAATTAGAACGAAAAAACGAATCGTGCATGGCGACGCGAACGCGCCGGTGCCGCCGCATCGCCATGCCGGCGGACGCGTTGTTGCGCGAATCGGGCACCGTGCGGCGATAGTCGTCCCCTGTTCCGTCATCCGCCTTCGATGCGGAATGTTTCACGTGAAACATTCGTTCGTTTTTTGATCGCCGTTCGGTGCTTGCGCGGAGTCGTTCGCTGCCTTTCCGGCTTTGCCGGAACGGGCGCTCTGGGGAGCGCCCCTGCGAGGGGAGACTTCGCCCCCCGGCGTTTTCCCGAACCACATGTTGTGGGCGCATCGCCCATGTTGCCCACATATGGCACCCCCGTTTTCCCGTGTGCCGGAAATCACTTAACGGGACGGTAACGGGTGGGCTTCACCACGCCGAAAAGGGGGCGGAATACCCCAAAAATGTTGCGAAGTGGGGCGAAGTGGGATAGAATGCCAAACATCGAAAGGGCCGAGTGGGCCGAATGCGAAAGGGTGGCATGGCGGACGTCGTCGACACAGCGGAGAGCACGAAGGCGGCGACGGAAGTCGTCGACCTCAACGGCGAGTTCCGCTTCAAGGTCGATGCCAAGGGCCGTATGTCCCTGCCCGCGAAGTTCCGCAAGGTGCTTTCGAACGATCTGGTGGTAACCCGCAATCCGAAGGACGAGTGCCTCTACGTCTTCGAGCCCCGTGGCTTCAACGCCTGGGTCGCGGAGGTGTTCGAGGACAAGTTCGGCAAGTACGACTCTTCCAACGACCTGCACGTGCGCCTGCGCCGCAAGCTCAAGGCACGCGCGAAGGACGTCGAGGTGGACGGCTCGGGACGCATCATGCTCCCGTCGGAGGCGCGCGAGGCGACGGACATCGACAAGGACGTCGTCGTCGTGGGCAACACGGGCTATTTCGAGATCTGGGACGCGAAGCGTTACGAGGTGCAGGACGACGACACCGACCTCGGTGTTCTGTTCGGCTGATCGTAAGACGTGAGCGAAGTGACAAGCGAATATCGGCATACACCGGTTCTGCTCGCCGAGTGCCTCGAACAATCGAACCTCAAACCACAGCAAACGTTCGTGGACGCAACACTCGGCGGTGCAGGGCATTCCCTCGAAGCGGCCAAGCTCGTAGGCCCCGGGGGCACGCTCGTCGGCATCGACCAGGACGAGGTGGCGCTCGCCGCCGCCCGCGCCCGGCTCGAAGCACTGCCCGACGACACGCGCCCCAATCTGGAGCTTCTGCGCGGCAACTTCGGGGATATGGACGACCTGCTCGTCAGCGCCGAGATACCCGGGGTCGATGCGTTCCTCTTCGACCTGGGCGTGTCCTCGGTGCAGATCGACACACCGTCTCGCGGCTTCTCCTTCAAGGAGAACGGCCCCCTTGATATGCGGATGGATCCGGGGAAAACCACCCTAACCGCAGCAGAGATCATCAACACCTACAACACAGCAGATCTCACTCGGATCATCCGTATGTACTCTGACGAGAAGTGGGCAAGCCGCATTGCGGAGTTCGTCGTGCGAGCGCGGGAGAACGGCCGGATAGAAACGAGCGAGCAGCTCGTCGACATCATCAAAGCCGCCATTCCGGCCTCGGCGCGTCGCGCCGGGGGCCATCCGGCGCGACGGACGTTCCAGGCGCTTCGGATAGAAGTCAACTCGGAGCTGGACGTGCTGCGTCGAGGACTCGACGCAGCAGTCCGCTGGCTCAATCCGGGCGGGCGCCTCGTGGTCATCAGCTACCATTCGCTCGAGGACCGCATTGTGAAGGAGACGTTCAACTCGTTCGCGAACCGGTGCACCTGTCCGCCGGACCTCCCGGTGTGCATGTGCGGAAAGAAGCCGATACTCGACCTGGTCACGCGCAAACCGCTTCTGCCCACGGCAGGGGAGATCGAGCGCAATCCCCGAGCCCGCAGCGCCAAGCTGCGCGTGGCCCAAAAGCGCTGAAACCGACATAGCCGGCCGGAGCCCTGCTCCGGCCGTCCCATAAGCAGCATCGCGACCACCTAAACACCGCAGAAACGAAGAAAGGGGGTTGGTCATGGCAGGAGCAGCTCCGGCGTTTTCCTACAACTATCCTGAACGCGTGCCCGAGCGCCCCGCGCGTCCGCGCGTCCGCGTCGTGCCGGGTCAGGGCACGGGTACCCAGACCATTCCCTCCAGCGTCGTGTTCCTGGCGAAGACGGTGGCCGTCGTGCTCGTGGTGGCCGCGCTCCTGAGCTTCGCGCGCATCGCCATCGCCTCGGCGACGGTCGCCACGTCGATGCAGTCGCAGCAGCTCTCGAACCAGATAGACGACGCCCGTTCCAGCGGCAGCAACCTCGAGGTGCAGCAGAGCTCGCTTTCCAACCCCACGAGCGTGAAGACGAAGGCGACCGGCCTGAAGATGGCCGCGCCCGAGACGGTGGGCGTCATCGACCTGGGCACCGACGTCGTCGCGACCGACGACGCCGGCAACCTGTCGCTTTCCAAGAGCGTGCAGATCGCCGCCGGCGCCGCGGAGTAGCGGCGTGGCGGGACGGCCCCATACGCCGCGCGGCGGACGCTCGTCCGGCGCGGCGCCGCGGCAGCCGCGCGCGGCGGGCGGCGTGCTCCCGGTCGATTCGGGCCGCGCGTTCATACCCATCCTCCTGTTCGCCGTCGTCGCGGCGCTTTTTTTGGTAAGGCTTGTGTACCTGCAGGTCGTCATGGCCCCCACGTATTCGGCGCAGGCCGAGGAGGCGCGCACCGTGGGATTCGACATCGAGCCTCGGCGCGGCACCATCTACGACCGCAACGGCACCGTGCTCGCCGTGAGCGTGGACGCCACCACCATCTACGCGAATCCCTCCGAGGTGGAGGACATCCGCGGCACGGCGTCGGCGCTGGCCGGCGCGCTGGGCGGCGAGGCGGCCGACTACGAGAGCACGCTCGCGGCCAACAACACCACGTTCGCGTTCATCAAGCGCAAGGTCGACACCGCCGTGGCCGACCAGGTGCGCGCGCTCGAGCTCAAGGGCATCTACTTCATCGGCGAGTCGCGCCGCGAGTACCCCAACGGGCGGGTGGGCGCGCAGGTCATCGGCCTGACCGACATCGACGGCAACGGCCTGAGCGGCCTTGAGAAATACTACAACGACATCCTTTCCGGCGAAGCCGGCCGCTACGAGGCCGAGCGCGGCCGCGACGGCACGCCCATTCCCGGCGGCGTGCACGAGGAGACGCCCGCCGTGGACGGTGAGGACATCATGATATCGCTGGACATCGAGCTGCAGCAGTCCGTGGAGGACCGCCTGCTGGCCGACGAGAAGGGCCTCACCTCCAACGGGGGCAGCGCCGTGGTCATGGACGGCGAGTCGGGCGAGATCTACGCCGCCGCGTCGCTGCCGCTGCTCGACCCGAACGACCGCGAGAACATCAAGGCGGGGGCGACGGAGCTCAAAACGGTCACGGACCTGTTCGAGCCGGGCTCCATCTTCAAATCGGTCTCGGCCATGGCCATCTTGGAAACGGGCAGCATGGCTCCCGACACCGAGCTGTTCTGCCCGAACGAGATCGTGGCCGACGGCTACACCATCACCGACGCCCACGACCGCGGCGACGCCACCTATACCTTGCAGGAGATTATGGACCAATCGTCCAATATCGGCATATCGCTGGCCACGGAGAACATGGGCTTCGACAAGTTCTACGAGCACATATTGAAGTACAACCTGCACGAGAAGACGGGCGTGGACTACCCCGGCGAGGGTGGGGAGGGCACCGACATCCTGGGCTACATGGTGCCTTTCGACACCCTGAGCAAGGTCACCGCCTACAACATGTCCTTCGGCCAGGGCATATCGGTGACGCCCATGCAGATGACGCGCTTCTACGGCGCCCTGACCAACGGCGGCGTGGAGTGCGTGCCGCACTTCCTCATGAGCAAGCCCCAAACCGGCGAGACGATGGAGTACGCCACCGAGAAGGTCATCGACGACCAGAAGGCCATCGACCAGATGACCGGCATGCTGAAGACCGTCGTCACCGAGGGCACGGGCAAAGACGCCGCCATCGAGGGCTACAACGTGGCGGGCAAGACGTCCACGGCGGAGATATACGACGACGTGAACGGAGGCTACCGCAAAGGCGTGTACAACATGGCGTTCACCGGCTTCATCGCCGACTCGACGGGCCCTCAATTGGTTTGTTTTGTGGGTGCCAACGAGACCGAATACGGTTCCATCGTCACGCCGGTGTTTAAGGATATAATGTCAACTGCCATAGACCGTTTCAAGATTTCACCCAAGTGAGGATGCGATATGGGGAAGACCTGCACCGACTTGTTCGCGGGAATAGACTGCACCGTTATTGGAAACGCTGACGAGGAGGTGGGCGGGATCGCCTACCGCAGCGACCGCGTGCAGCCGGGCGACGCGTTCTTCTGCATCGTGGGCCTGACGGCCGACGGCCACTCGTTCGCGCAGGACGCCATCGACCGAGGGGCCAAGGTGCTCGTGGTCGAGCGCAAGGTGTACCTGGCCGATGCCACCGACGTCACCGAGGTGGTGGTGGCCGACACGCGCAAGGCCATGGCCGCCGCATCGGCGAACTTCTACGACCATCCCTCGAAGGACTTCTCGCTCGTGGGCATAACCGGCACGAACGGCAAGACCACCACCACCTACCTGGTGGAGCACATCGCGCACGTGGCCGGCAAGCGCACGGGCGTCATCGGCACGGTGGGCGTGCGCATCGGCGGCGCGGCCGAGAAGACGGCGCACACGACGCCGGAGTCGCCCGACCTGCAGCAGCTGCTCGCACGCATGCGCGACGAGCGCTGCGACGTGGTGGCCATGGAGGTGAGCTCGCACGCGCTCGATTTGGAGCGCACGTGGGGCACGACGTTCGCCGTGACCGCGTTCTCCAACCTCACGCAGGACCACCTGGACTACCACCACACGTTCGAGGCCTACTTCGAGGCCAAGGCGCGCCTGTTCTCGAAGGACTACCCGGCCAAGCGCGTCATCTGCATCGACGACAAGTGGGGCAAAGAGCTTTTGCGCCGCTGCTCCACGAACGAGGACAGCATCGTCACCACGGGCTTCGACACCTCGGCGCAGATACATCCCGTGGACGTGCGGTACGCGCCCACCCACACCACCGTGGAGCTGGACGTGCGCGGCAGCCGCTACCGCTTCGACTACCCGCTCGTGGGCCGGTTCAACGTGGAGAACGTCATGTGCGCGTTCGGCATCGGGCTGCAGCTGGGCTTCTCGCCGAGCGTGATCGTGGAGGCGCTGGAAGAGGCCCCGCAGATCCCGGGGCGCTTGGAGCGCGTGAGCGTGCCGTGCGACGGCGGCGTGAGCGTGTTCGTTGACTACGCGCACACCCCCGACGCGCTGGAGAAGGCGCTCGCGTCCATCATGGCGCTCACGCGCGGCCGCACCATCTGCGTGTTCGGCTGCGGCGGCGACCGCGACGCGTCGAAGCGCTCCATCATGGGCAAGGCGGCCCTCGCGGCCGACTTCGCCGTGGTGACGAGCGACAACCCGCGCCACGAGGACCCGCTGGCCATCATCGACGACATCGTGGGCGGCATGGGGGCGGGCCAGGGCCGCTTCGCCGTGGAGCCCGACCGCCGCGCCGCCATCGCGCTGGCGCTGGCGCACGCGAAGCCGGACGACTCCGTGCTCATCGCGGGCAAGGGCCACGAGGACTACCAGCTGGTGGGCGACGAGGTTCTAAGCTTCGACGACCGTGTTGTTGCGGCCGAGGAGCTGAACCGCGCGTTCGGCGGCCTGCTGGACGATGCCGACGCTGCGGCTTCCCGCAGCACCGGATCTTGCGACGCTGACAGAGGCTCACGTAGCGAAGTACGCTACGCCTCCGCCAGCCCCGCAATCTCCGGCACTGCGGAAACCCTCGCTGACCCTTATGGACAAGCGAGCGGGGAGAACTAAATGCGCCTGAACGCGAAGCAGATTGCGGCGTACACGGGCGGCTCGTTCGCCGTGGAGCCGCTCGACCCCCGCGCGCTCATGTGCGGCGTGACCTGGGATTCCCGCGACGTGAAACCGGGTGATCTGTACGTGGCGCTGCCGGGCGAGCGCGTGGACGGGCACGACTTCGTGGCCGCGGCGCTGCGGGCGGGCGCACTGGGCGCGCTGGTCATGCAGCCGCAGGCCGAGGACGTGCGGGCGCTGGCGCGCGAGCTGGGCGCCGCCGTCATCGACGTGCCCGACACGGCGGGAGCCGTGTCCGACCTGGCCCGCGAGTGGCGCTCTCATCTGCAAGGGCGCGTGATCGCCCTCACGGGCTCCACGGGCAAGACCACCACGAAGAACCTCGTGCGCGACGTGCTGGCCGCCGCCGGAAGCGTGACGGCCACCGCCGGCAACCAGAACAACGAGCTGGGCGTTCCCAAGACGCTGCTTGCGGCCGAGCCGGAGTGCGACGCCGTGGTGGTGGAGATGGGCATGCGCGGGCCGGGGCAGATCGCCGAGCTGTGCTCCATCGTGCGCCCCGACTGGGGCCTGGTGGTGAACGTGGGCGAGAGCCACATCGAGCTTCTGGGCAGCCGCGAGAACATCGCGCGCGCCAAGGCGGAGCTTCTGCGGGAGCTGCCGGAGGGCTCGGGGCTCGCGTTCGTGAACGCCGCCGACGACTTCGCCGACTTCATGCGCGAGGACGCCCGCCTGGACGCCCGCCGCGTGCCGTGCGTGCTGTTCGACGGCACGGAGGACGCGGCCGCCCGCCGCGTGGCCGCGAGCGCGGCCGACGCCGTCCGTCCGGCCGTGTGGGCCGAGCAGGTGGAGCTGGACGAGCAGGGCCGTGCGCGCTTCGTGCTGCACGCCTGCGGGTTCGACGACGCGGCCGCCGCCGCGCCCCACGTCGAGACGGCCCCGTGCGCGCTCAACCTGCGCGGGCTGCACAACGTGTCGAACGCCTGCGCCGCCGCGGCCGTGGGCCGCGCGTCGGGCATGTCGCTCGCCGCCGTGGCCGACGCGCTCGCGCACGCCGAGCCCGAGGCCGGGCGCCAGGAAGTGCTGCGCGCTCGCGGCGGTTTCACCGTGGTGAACGACGCCTACAACGCCAATCCCGACTCCATGCGCGCCTCGCTCAACACGTTCTGCGCGCTCGAGGTTCCCGGACGTCGCGTGGCGGTGCTGGGCGACATGGCCGAGCTGGGCGACTTCGCCCGGGCCTGCCATGCGGGCATCGGCGAGCTGGCGGCGCGCCTGCCGCTCGACCGCCTGGTGTGCGTGGGCGAGCTGGCGGCCTGCATCGCCGACGCCGCCGAGAAGGCGGGCATGGACGCCGGGCGCATCGTGCGCGCGGCAACGATTTCCGACGTGCTCGGAGAACTGGATACGTGCATCGAGCCGGGCGACGCCGTGTTGGTGAAGGCGTCGCACTGCATGGGCCTCGAGCGCGTGGTCGAAGGACTGGTCAACTGATATGTTTGCGATATTTTCCCAATACCCGACGTTCCTCGTGTTCCTGGCCATCGTGGCCGCCATCGTCATCACCATGGTGCTCATGCCCATGTGGATCAAGTTCCTGAAATCGAGCCATATCGGCCAGCAGGTGCGCGCCGACGGCCCGGAGAGCCATTTGGTGAAGCAGGGCACGCCCACCATGGGCGGCGTGGTCATGCTCGTGGCCGTGATCGCCACGGCGCTTGTCATCGGCATGCCCACGCCCGAGACGTTCCTGCTGCTGGGCGCCACGGTGCTCACGGGGCTGTTGGGCCTGGTGGACGACGCCTCGAAAGTGGTGAAGGAGCGCTCGCTCGGCCTCACGCCGAAGGCCAAGCTCGTCGGCCAGTTCCTCATAGCCTCCGTGTTCACGATCGTGGCGGTGAACTGGATGAACGTGCCTCCCACGGTGGAGATACCCTTCGTGTACACGTTCGATCTGGGAATCCTCACCACGGTGGTGCCCGTGGGCGACGGCATCGCCATCCCGTGGCTCTACCTCATCTTCGCGAACATCCTTCTGGTGGGCATGTGCAACGCCGTGAACCTCACCGACGGCCTGGACGGCCTGGCGGCGGGCACGGTCATGATCGTCATGATCGTCATGGCCGCCATCGCGTACCGCTCCGACTTGCTGGAGCCGGCCATCTTCGCCGCCGCGCTCTCGGGCGCGTGCATCGGCTTTCTGTGGTTCAACTCGTTTCCGGCCGACATCTTCATGGGCGACACGGGCTCGCTCGCGCTCGGCATGGCGCTCGGCTGCTTGGCCGTGGTCACGAAGACCGAGTTCGTGTCCATCATCATCGGCGGCCTGTTCGTGGCCGAGGCCCTGTCGGTCATGATCCAGGTGCTCTACTTCAAGAAAACGCGCAAGCGCATCTTCCTCATGGCGCCCCTGCATCACCACTTCGAGAAGAAGGGGTGGAGCGAGACGAAGGTGGTCGTGCGCTTCTGGATCGTGTCGGGCGTGCTGGCGGCCTGCGGTTTCTCGCTGTACTTCGCCGAGACGCTCATGGCGGTGGCCTAAGCCTATGGGACGCGTCGCCATGATAGCGGGAAGGAAGCACGCGCCGCAGCATCTCGGGCGCGTGCTCGTTTTGGGCCTGGGCAAGAGCGGGCGGGCTGCCGTGGAGTACCTGCTGCCGCTTCTGGGCGGGCGCGTGGACGCGCTGGCCGTGGCGGCGGGCGCGCGCACGGAGGAGTCCGAGGCGTTCGCCGAGGCGGCCGCCGCGCGCGGGGCGCTCGTGGCGTTCGGCGACGACGCCGTGGCCGAGCTGGCCGCGCAGGCGGGCTCGGCGGCCGAGCGCGGCGGCGCGACGCGGGCCGCGGACGCGCCGGCGTTCGAGCTGGGCGTGCCGAGCCCCGGCATACCGCCGTTCTCGCCGCTCTACGTGGCGGCGGCCGCCGCGTGCGCCGAACTGGCGAGCGAGGTGGAGCTCGCCTGGCGCGAGAGCGCGGCGGACAGCCGCTGGGCGGCCGTGACGGGCACGAACGGCAAGACCACCGTGGTGTCGTGCGCCGCGCACCTGCTGCGCGAGGCCGGCCTGCGCGCCGACGCCGTGGGCAACATAGGCGACCCCTGCATCGCCGCCGTGGCGGCGGGCGCGACCGACGTCTACGTGGCCGAGGTGTCGTCCTACCAGCTGGCGTCCACGAGCGCGTTCGCGCCCGACGTGGCCGTGCTGCTGAACATCACGCCCGACCACCTGCATTGGCACGGCACGTTCGAAGCCTACCGCGACGCGAAGCTCAAGGTCCTGGCGAACCTGGCGGACGCGCCGAGGGGCGTGGCCGTGCTCGACGCGTCGAACGACGTGGTGCGCGCCGAGGTGCGCCGCCTGCGCGCGCTCGACGCCGCCGAGCGCGGCTTCGCCTACGTGCCGATGGGCACGGCCGACGGCATGGGCGGAGACATGCGCGCAAGGTGCGGCAGCGACAACGCCGCGTTCATCGCCGATGACGGCTCGCTCGTCGTGGCGCTCGACGGGCGCGAGCGCGTGCTCGCGCGCGCGGACGAGCTGGGGGTGCGGGGCGCGCACAACGCGGGCAACGCGCTCGCCGCCGCAGCCGCCGCGCTCGCGCTCGGCGCCGACGAGGCGCGCGTGGCGAGCGGGCTGCGCACGTTCCGGCCGCTCGAGCACCGCATAGAGCCGTGCGGCAGCGTGCGCGGCGCGGCTTGCTACAACGACTCGAAAGCCACGAACGTGGACGCGACGCTCACCGCGCTGGCCGCCTTCCCCGACGCGCGCCCCATCGTGCTGCTGGGCGGCGACGACAAGGGCACCGACCTGGCCCCCCTGGTGGAGGCCGCGCACGCCCACGCCCGCGCCGCCGTGTGCTTCGGCGCTGCAGGGTCGAGGTTTGCATCGGCATTCGAGGCGGATGCGCTCGCAGCCCCCGTCGGTTTCGCGCTTGAGCGCGCCGAGCACCTGGAAGACGCGTTCGACGCGGCGCTCTCGCTTGCGGGCGAGGGCGACGTGGTGCTGCTGTCGCCGGCGTGCGCGTCGTTCGACGAGTTCGGCTCGTACGAGGAACGCGGCCGCGCGTTCAAGGCGCTCGTGGCGGACCGCGCCGCGCGCGCGGAATCGTAAGGGTTTCCGTGGCACGCGCCGGCGTCGACAAGCGGGGGGTTCCCGCGCATATCATGGGGCCGCGGCTCATCCTGCTGCTGTCCGTGCTCGCGCTCACGCTCCTGGGCTTCGTCATGATCTACTCCACCTCGTCGGTGATCGCGCTGGCGCAGGCCGAGTCGCCCGCGGCCGTCGATCCGATGGCCGACACGCTCAACCAGATCAAGTTCGCCGTCGTGGGCATCGTGGTGGCCTTCGTCGTGTGGAAGTTCCTTCCCTGCTCCGTTTGGCGGAGCAACCTCGTATGGGTCGTGTGGGGCCTCGCGTTCGTGCTGCTGGTGGCCACCATGTTCTCGGGCGCGGGCGAGGACGAATGGGGCGCGCAGCGCTGGCTCGTCATCGGGCCCATGAACCTGCAGCCCTCGGAGTTCGCCAAGATCGCGCTCGTGCTGGTGGCCGCGCGCCTCTTCTCGGACTTCCGCGAGGGCGCCTACACCGTGCCGGTGTTCTTCGCGCTGGTGTTCCTGCTCGTTTTGGCGCCCATCCTCATCATCCTCGGCCCGCAATCCGACTTGGGCACCGCCATGATCTGCGTGGTGGGCGTGTTCGCCGTGATGTGGCTCGGCGAGGTGCCCCTGCGCACCCTGCTCGCGGTGGCCGCTGTGGTCGTGGTGCTGGGCCTGGTGGGCGTCTTCGGCGAGGACTACCGCCGCGCGCGCCTGCTGGTGTTCATGAACCCGTGGGACGACGGCGAGGGCGGCTACGGCACCGGCTACCAGATCATCCACTCGCTCTACGCGCTGTCCAGCGGCGGCCTGTTCGGCGTGGGGCTGGGGAACTCCCACGAGAAGTACCTGTACCTCACGCAGTCCGACACCGACTTCATCTTCGCCATCATCGGCGAGGAGCTGGGGCTGGTAGGGGCGCTCGGCGTGGTCGTGCTGTTCCTGCTGCTGCTGTACGCGGGCATGCGCATCGCGCGCACGGCGCCCGACAACTTCGGCGCCATGGTGGCCGGCGGCTGCACCATCATGATCGTGTTCCAGGCGTTCCTCAACATCGCCATGGTCATCGGGTGGTTCCCCGTCGTGGGCAAGCCGCTGCCGTTCATCTCGTCGGGCGGGTCGTCGCTCATCGCCACGTTCATCATGGTGGCCCTCATCCTGTCGGTGTCCCAGGACGCCGTGGACGACTCGCTCGCGCCCGCCCGGCGCCGCGCCGACCTGCGGGTCGTGCGGGCCGAGCCGGAGCCTCCGCGCTCGTCCGGGCGCGCGGGCTCGCAGACGGGCTCGTCCCGGTCGGGCGGGCGCAAGAGCGCGTCGCCGGGGTCTTCGGGCGGCATCGGATGGGACGCGGTGAGCTCGCGTTCCCGGAGCCGCGGCGACGCAGGCGGGGACCGGTCGGGGTCGTCGCGGAAAGGCAGGAGGTAGCAACATGCTGGTCGTACTCTCCGGCGGCGGAACCGCCGGCCACATAAACCCGGCGCTCGCGCTGGCCGACGAGCTTCGCGCCCGCGGCTGCGACGTGCGCTTCGCCGGCACGCCCCAGGGCGTGGAGGCGCGGCTCGTGCGCGAGGCGGGCATCCCGTTCACGCCGTTCGAGGCGGCCGGGTTCAACCGCAACCACCCGCTCACGCTGCCGAAGGGCGTGGCGAAGATACAGAAGAGCACGGGCAAGGCGAAGAAATGGCTCGCCGAGCTGGGCGCCGACGCAGTGGTGGGCTTCGGCGGCTACGTGTGCATCCCCGTGGGGCGCGCGGCCGAGAAGCTGGGCGTGCCCGTGGTGGTGCACGAGCAGAACTCGGTCATGGGCATGGCGAACAAGTACCTGGCGAAGCGGGCCGCCGCCGTGTGCCTGACTTACGACCACGCCGCTGCGGCGCTCGACGAGGCCGCGCGTTCGCGCGTCGTCGTCACGGGCAACCCCGTGCGCGCAAGCGTGTTCGCCGCCACGCGAGCCGAGGGGCGCGCGCTCTTCGGCGTGCCCGAGGACGCGCGCATGCTGCTGGTCACGGGCGGCAGCCTGGGCGCGCGGCACCTCAACCAGGCCGTCTGCGCGCTCAAGGACGAGCTTCTGGCCTACGGCGACGTGCACGTGGTGCAGGTCACGGGCCCGAAGGAGCTCGACGCCGTGACCGAGCAGCTGGCGCTCGCGCCCGACGAGGCCGCGCGGTGGCACCTGTTCGGCTACCTGGACCGCATGGGCGAGGCCATGGCCGCCGCCGACGCCATCGTGTCGCGCGCAGGCGCCACGTCGCTCGCGGAGATATCGGCGCGAGCGATCCCCGCGCTGCTCGTGCCGTTCCCGTTCGCGACCGAGGACCACCAGACCACGAACGCCCGCGCCTACGTGGAGGCGGGCTGCGCGTACATGCTGGCCGACGCCGACGTGGAAGGGCCCGAGTTCGAGCGCCTGCTGCGCTCGCTTCTGGAGGACGCGGACGTGCGAGCGCGCATGAGCGCCGCCGCCCGCGCGCAGAAAACGGCCGACGCGGCCGCCAAGTTGGCAGATGTTGTGATGGGGGCGGCGCGGTAGCCCTGCTTTGGGCTACCATGGAAGCGCAGACGAGGGAAGGGCAGTAAGGACACCATGGACACGAAGCGCATAGAATCGGTTCACTTCATAGGCGTGGGCGGCGTCGGCATGAGCGGCATCGCGCGCGTCGCGTTCGACCAGGGCATGCGCGTGAGCGGGTCGGACCTCAAGGAGAGCCGCTACACCAAGCAGCTGAAGGCCGCCGGCATCGACGTGCGCATCGGGCACGATCCGGCGAACCTGCCGGGCGGCCCCGGGCGCGACGACGCCGCGCCCGACGTGGTGGTGGTGTCCACGGCCATCCTGGACAACAACCCCGAGCTCATCGCCGCCAAGGAGCGGGGCCTTGCCATCTGGCACCGCGCGCAGATGCTCGCGCACCTGGGCCGCGACTTGGAGACGCTTGCCGTGGCAGGCACCCACGGCAAGACCACGACGTCGTCCATGCTGGCCAGCGTGCTGGATGCCATGGGCGAGGACCCCACGTTCCTCATCGGCGGCATCGTGCGCGCCTTTGGCACGAACGCGCATTCCGGCAAGGGGCGCCACTACGTGGTGGAGGCCGACGAGAGCGACAAGTCGTTCACGTACCTCTCGCCGCGCGCCGTGCTGGTCACGAACATCGAGGCCGACCACCTGGACCACTATCGCGACCTCGACGAGATCTACGAGAAGTTCAGCGCGTTCATCGGCTCGGTTCCCGCCGAGGGCGGCGTGGTGGTGGCCTGCGGCGAGGACGAGGCGCTCGTGCGCGTGGCGCGCGAGACGGGCCGTGCGGTCGTCACGTACGGCTTCGGCGAAGGCTGCGACGCGCGCATCGAATCGTGGGAGGCCCAGGGCGTGGGCAGCGACTTCGCGCTCGTCCTGCCCGACGGACGCCGCATTTCCGCGCACGTCAAGCAGAACCCCGGCCGCCACAACGTGCTGAACGCCGCCGGCGTCATCGTGCTCGCGGACGCGCTCGGCATGGACGCCGAGGCCGCCGCGGCCGCCATGGCCGGGTTCGCCGGCGTGCGCCGCCGCTTCGACCTCGTGGGCGAGGCCGCCGGCGTCACCGTGGTCGACGACTACGCGCACCATCCCACCGAGATAGCGGCCACCATCGAGGCGGCGTCGCATCTGGGCTACCGCCACGTGCACGTGCTGTTCCAGCCGCACCGCTACTCGCGGGTGTCGCTGTTCACGGAGGTGCTGAAAGACGAGTTCGGCAGCGCGTTCGACGCGGCCGACACCGTCACGTTCATGGACGTGTACCCGGCGGGCGAGGCGCCCGTGCCCGGCGTGAGCGGCAAGACGTTCTTGAACGTGGTGCTCGACCATGCGGGCCACCCCGAGGCGGCCTACGTGCCGCGCCGCGTGGAGGTCGTGCCCTACCTGGCGGCCAAGGCGGGCGAGGGCGACCTCGTCATCACCATGGGCGCGGGCGACGTGACGGCCATCGGGCCGCAGCTCGTCGACGCGCTCTCGGCCGGCATGCCCGCAGACGCTTCCGCCCGGAGGTGAGGCGCGCCGTGTCGGCACGACATACGTCCGAGCTGGAGGCGCTGCTCGTGGACGACCGCTTCGACGGCGACGTCTACCCGTCCGAGCCCATGGCGCGCCACACCATGTACCGCATCGGCGGACCGGCGCGCTTCTACGTGCAGGTGGCTTCCGTGGGCGCGCTCGCGCGGCTCGTGGAGGTGTGCGAGCGCACGGGCGTGCCCTGGACCGTGGTGGGGCGGGGCAGCAACCTGCTCGTGGCCGACGAGGGCTTTCCCGGCGTGGTGGTCACGCTCGGGCGCGACTTCCGCACCTGCCGCTACGACGAGGGCTCGCAGCGGTTCTGCGTGGGCGCTGGGGTGCCGCTGTCGTCGGTGGTGCAGGAGGCGTTCCGCCGCTCGCTCGCGGGGCTGGAGTTCGCTGTGGGCACGCCGGGCACCGTGGGCGGGGCCCTGCGCATGAACGCCGGCTCGCGCGACGAGTGGATCGGCGCGCGCGTGGCGTCCGTGACCACGTTCTCGCCCGGAGCGGGCCTCGCGCGCCGCTCGGGAGACGAGATCGCCTGGGGCTATCGCACGAGCTCGTTTCTGCCCGACGAGGTCATCGTCGAATGCGAACTTTCCGTAGAGCCGGCCGATCCGTTCTTCATTCGCGGTAAGATGGAGGCGTCGTTGGCCCGGCGCAAGAAGACGCAGCCGCTCACGGACCCCTCGTGCGGCAGCGTGTTCCGCAACCCGGAGGGGGAGTCGGCCGGCTCGCTCGTGGAGCGCGCGGGCCTCAAGGGGGCGCGCCTCGGCGGGGCCCAGGTGTCGGAGCTGCACGCGAACTTCATCGTGAACACGGGCGACGCCACGGCGCGCGACGTGAAGGACCTCATCGAACTCGTACAGGCGAAGGTAAGCGAAACGTATGGCATCGAATTACAACCGGAAGTCCGCTTCCTCGGGTTCGCGTAAGGCGCGCGGGGCGGCTCCGTCCGGCCGCGTCCGTTCGTCGGCTCCCGCGTCCCGCGCCTCCGGCCGCGGCTCGGGCCGCACGCCGGCAAGGTCCTCGTCTCGATCGTCCCAACCGGGAACCTATCGCGCCATGCCCGGCGGGCGCTATCCCGCCGCGAGCGCCCGCCCGCAGCAGCGGCTCACCTCGGTGCGCGTGGGCGACCTCGACCGCGCCGAGCGCAGCGCCCGCGCGCAGGGCACCTACCGCCGCCACGTCGTGCGCATCGTGGTGGTGTTGGTTCTGGTGGCCGCGCTCGCCATCGGCGCCGCCGTGGCCTACAACTCCAACCTGTTCGCCGTGGAGAACGTCACCGTGAGCGGCGTCGAGCACCTCACGACCGACGACATGACGGCCATGGCGAACGTGCCTGCGAACACCACCCTTTTGCGCGTGGACGCCGCCGGCATCCGCGAGCGCCTGCTCAAGAACGCCTGGGTGGCCGATGCCGAGGTGAAGCGCATCTTCCCGAACACGCTCGAGCTCGCCGTGACCGAGCGCACCATCGCGGCCGTGGTGGCGGTGCCCACCGAGGACGCCAAGTCGGTGAAGCGGTGGGTCATCGCGTCGGACCACATGTGGCTCATGCCCATTCCCGACCAGGACTCCGAGGCGGGGAAAAGGACGAGCCCCAAGGTCTACGAGGACGCCGCCGCCGTGCTGTCCATCACCGACGTGCCCTACGGCACCTCGGCCGAGATCGGCGCCTACTGCACCGACAGCAACGTGAACAACGCGCTCGATATCGTGTCGAGCATGACCACCGACCTGTCCGGCCGCGTGACGAAGGTGTCGGCCACCGACGCCGAGGGCACCACGCTCACGCTGGACAACAACGTGGAGATCGCGTTCGGCAAGGCGGAGAACATCCGCGACAAGGAGCGCGTGGTGCTGAAGATCATGGAGGACAACCCCACGGTCGTCTACATCAACGTGCGCGTGGTCGACCGGCCCACCTGGAGGGCTCTCTAGCAACCTACGGGACGGGCGCGAGGGGTCGGAGGGGCCCGCGCTCGGGCAGTCCTGGGCTCGCGCGGAGGCCCCGCAGGGGCCTCCGGCTCGTGCGGAATCTCGCGCAGGCCCCTCCGACCCCTCGCGCCCTGGACGAGGTTGCGCTCGCTTGAGGGGTTCTACCTGCGGGGGCCTCCGGCTCGTGCGGAATCTCGCGGCGCGCCCCCGCCGACGCCGCCGCTGCGTTTCTTCAACCTGCGGGGCCTCGCGGCGGCCCGCCCCGACCCCTCCTCGCGCCCTGGACGAGGTTGCGCTCGCTTGAGGGGTTCTACCTGCGGGGGAGATGTTGTCGCGAGCGATTTTCTACAGCATGGTCGACGTCATGAGGGCCACGGCTTCTCGTTGGGCGTTTTCCACGGCTTCGAGGAAGCGGTCGATGTCGCCTTCGTCGTTGTAGACGCCGATGCTCGCGCGGCACACGGCGTCCGTGCCCAGGTGGCGCAGCAGGGGCTGGGCGCAGTGCGTGCCCGCGCGCACGGCCACGCCGCGGCGGTCGAGCACCTGCGCCGCGACGGCGGCGTCCACGCCGCGTACGTTGAACGCCGCGATGCCGTGGCGCTCGTCCCCGTCGTCGGGGCCGGGACCGTAGAGCTTCACCGAGGGCAGGGAGGCGAGGCCCTCCACCATGCGGCGCGTGAGCGCGCGTTCGTGGGCGCGCACGGCGTCGAACCCGATGCGGGACAGGAAGCGCGCGGCCTCGGCCATCCCCACGGCGCCCGCCACGTTCTGCGTACCCGCCTCCAGCCCGCCCGGCGCCTCGTCGAACGTGGCGGTGCGTTCGAACACCCGGTCCACCATGCCGCCGCCGCGCAGAAGGGGCGCGGTGCGCTCCAGCAGCTCGCGGCGCCCGTACAGCACGCCCGTGCCCATGGGCCCGTACATCTTGTGGCCGGAGAACGCGGCGAAGTCCACGTCCAGGGCACGCACGTCGAGCGGCTCGTGGGCCACGCTCTGGGCGCAGTCCAGCACGACGACGGCCCCGCAGGCGTGCGCGGCGCTCGCGATGCGCACCACGGGAGGCGCGCATCCCAGCACGTTCGACGTGCCCGTCACGGCCACGATGCGCGTGCGCGGGCCGATCGCCCGGTCCACCTCGGTGTCGGAGATGCGCCCGCCGCAGTCGGGCACGAGGGGCACGAGCTTCGCCCCCGTGCGCCTGGCCACCTCCTGCCACGGCACCAGGTTGCTGTGATGCTCCAAAAGCGATACGACGACCTCGTCGCCCGGCTGCAGCACGGCGGCGCCGAAACCGAGCGCCGCCAGGTTGAGGGCGTGCGTGGCCCCGCTCGTCAGCACGATCTCGTCCGCGTCGGCCCCCGCGAAGCGCGCCAGCTCGGCGCGGGCCGACTCGAAAGCCTCGGTCGCCGAGCGCGCCAGACGGTGGTTCGAGCGGTGGGGGTTGGCGCAGCCGGTGCGGTAGAACGCGTCCACGGCGTCCAGCACGCAGGCGGGCTTCTGCGTCGTGGCGGCGTTGTCGAGGTAGGCAAGCCCCTCGCCGCGCGCATCGCATGCCGCCAGCAGCGGAAACGCCGCCCGCAGCGGAGTGCCGGGCGCGAACGATCCCGCCGCGCCCGGCACTCCGGCATCCTCTTGCCGCGAGGGCGTCACCACAACCCTCCGTACTGCACCATGCGCAGGTCGATCAGGCGCTGGACGGCCTGCAGCCGGTCGTGGTAGGGGTCGTCGGGCGGGCAGTCCTCGTCCATGGCGTCGGCCAAGGGTCCGTCGCCCACCACGTCGCGCACCCAGCTCACGAACCCGTCCACGTCGATGAGCTTGATCTCCTGGTCGGACCCTTTGCCGATGTGCGCGCGGTCGCCGTCCAGAAGGAAGAGCGCCGCGCTGCGCAGGCTGTACAGGTACAGGTCCGTGCCGCCCTTGGACGGGAACATCCGGCTGGCCACGAACTGCTCGCCCCAGGAAAGCTCGCGCAGGGCATGGGCGGCCTCCTCCTCGGTGGGCGTCGGGAACCGCCGGCACGCCTCGGCCATGCCGGGGACCTCGTCCTCCGCCCCGGCATCGTCCACGGTGACGTTCTCGGCAGGCGCCGCCCCTTCGGATGCGGCGCCTTCGGCCTCCTCGCGCAGGGGAAGCCCTTCCGCTCGCTCCTCTTCGGCGATCATCGCGCTCACGCCCCCAGCTTGCCGGCGGCCTCGAGCGCGTCGGCGGCGAAGCCCAGGCCCAGGGTTTCCAAACAGCCGCGCGTCGGACGGCCCGTGGACTCCTCGAAGCCCTCGTGCACGTAGAAGCGCGATTTGAAGTCCTCGAACTTGTCGCGGTCGAGCGTGCGGCCCTGGCAAAGCGAGTAGCTCCACTTCCCGTCCTCGTGCACCACGAGGGGGAAGGGCTTGGTGGTCTTCACGTCGTACACGTAGTTCGTGAACACCTCCTGCTCGCGGTGGCGGCCCTCAAGCGCCCAGATGGCGCGGTCGAGCACCCAGAACTTGTGGCCCAGCTGTATGCTCTCCTCGTAGGACAGGTCGCGCCCGGTCACCGCTTTGAAGAACTTCACCTCGTACTCGGGCGTGGCGCCGTAGGTGCTGCCCGTTTCCAGCGTGTGCTTGCGGCTGACGAAGTTCGGCCACACCCAGTCGCACATGCCGAGCGACTGCAGCCAGAAGCGCCCGTAGGCGCGGTTCCAGTGGATCTCGCGCACGCGCGCGTCGGAGTAGATGCCCTCCTCGCTCCAGTTGAAGCACTCGGGATCGTCCAAGCCCGACTGGTCGGCCAGCTGCTTGGCCATGTCCTCGGCCGCCACCGGCGGCTCGGCGCCGGTGAGCACCGCCATGATGGAGGTGTTGTACACCGCGTTGTGCACGCCGTGCTCGTTGATGTCGCGCTCGCTGAAGATGCTGCCGTAGCTCCACTCGACCTCGGCGCGGGGCTCGTTGTGTTCGCAGTAGCCCCAGTTCGGACGGGCGAGCAGGCCGGAGGAGGTGTCCTCGTCCCAGCGGCCCCACTTCTGCGCGGCGCGCGCGATGCCCTCGGCCAGATCGTCGCCGATCTCCTCGCGGTAGGCGATGCGGTGCAGAAGGTCCTCCATGAACTCGACGGTGTTGAACTTCTCGAAGGGCAGGTCGGTGTCGATCTCCTTGCCCTTGCCCATGACGCCCATCTTGTACAGGTTGTTCAGGTACACCGGCATGTCCACCTCGTAGCCGTTCAAACCGTACTTCGAAAGCAGGCTGTACACCTCCAGCGTGTCGTCGATCTTGCCGCTGCCGGTGAAGTAGGTGCCCGCCGAGCAGGTGAGCTCGTTGCCCACGCCGCCGGGGAAGAGGTTGCGGCAGTTCTTGAAGCAGCCGCGGCATCCTTCGGCGCGCGCGACGGTCGGGCTCGTGTCGAGCACCGTCGAAGCCGCGCCGGGGCTTCCGGGCGCGCCGGGCACCTTGCCCTCGTCGATGTTGTAGCCGAACTTCTCCTGCACCTCCATGCGCAGACGCACGAGCGCCGCCGGGTCGGCTATGGGGATGCTCTTCGACCCGATGAAGCTCATGGCCTTGAGGTTCTTGGAGCCGAACACCGCGCCGAAGCCGCTCTGGCCCGTCACGTGGCCCGCATCGTGCACGACGCACGACACGCGCGCCAGGTTCTCGCCGGCGGGCCCGATGCACATGACCGACGGGCGTTGCGTCGTGCGCCCCCCGTCGCGGCTGCCCGACAGCTCGTACCACGATCCCTCCGGCGTGCCGTGCGTGACCTCGTCCCAGATGCGCTCCTGGGTTTCGAAGGTGTCGAGACCCCATAGATCCGTCGCGTCGTTGAACTCCACCCGGTCGTTCACCACGTTGATCCACACCGGCGAGGCGGCCTTGCCCATGATGACGACGGCGTCGTAGCCGGCTTCCTTCATCATGCCGGCCAGGCGCCCGCCCATGCTGGAGCGGTTGTACCACTCGGGCACCGAGAAGGGCCCGATGCCCGTGAACTCGCAGCGCGCCGACGCGGCGGGCACGATGGCGCCGGAGAAGGGCGTGGTGGCGCACACGATGACGTTTTTCGGATCGGTCGACTCGACGGTCTTGTCCTCGCAGTAATCCCAGAACAGCTTCGAGGCCATGCCGTGCCCGCCAACCCATTCGATGTAAGGATCGGTGTCTATGGTCTCGGTTTTCTGCGCGGTCAGGTCCACGATGAGTATTTTGCCGGCGTAGCCGTATTTCGGTTCGGACATGGATTCCCCCTAGCCTTTGTTCTCGTTCGATGCCGCCTGCGCCGCGGTGCCGCCGGCGCTGTAGCCGCGCTCCTTGGGCGAGATCCGCGCCTCGTCGTCGCTCGGCAGGCCTATCTCCAAATAATGGTTGTTGCGCAGGTTCGCCGTGTAGCCCTCGTCGGTCTGCACGGGCAGCTCGTTGGTGAACTTGATGGCCTTCATGGGGCACACCTCGACGCAGAGCTGCTTTCCGAAGGCGCCGCCCTCCTCGTCCCAGTAAGGCGTGTTCTGGCACAGGTCGCACTTCTGGGCGTGCCTGTCCTCGAAGTTCCACTGCACGCGCGACGGCGTGAACGGGCACGCCTCCACGCAGCGCTCGCAGCCGATGCACTTGCCCTCGTCCACCAGGCGCACGCCCGTGGTCGGGTCGGCGTGCATGGCGCCCACGGGGCAGGCCTCCACGCAGGAGGGGTAGGGGCACTGGCGGCACTGGTTCTGCGTGACGTCGTCGGTAGGGAAGCTGCCCAGCGGGTTCTTCATCACCTGGATGCGGGAAAGCGACGTGTTGATGCGCCCCAGGTGCGCGAGCGAGCACGAGATGACGCACGTCTCGCAGCCGGCGCACTTCTTGGTGTCGACGAGCAGGTAGCCCTGGCTCGCCTCGAGGGCGTACACGTCGTCGGGCAGAAGCAGCGCCGTTATGCCGCCGCCCAGCACCACGCCGATGCCCAACCCGCCTATGCCGGCGATGAATTGGCGCCGCGACAGGCCGCCCTTCTCCTGCGCGCCGGCCGCGCTCTTGTTCGTCTCAGTCATCTCGCTCATCTCCCTTGCGCGCCGGGCGCTCCGCCTGCGGGCGCCACGGTCCTCGTCGGTTCGTCTGCGGCCGTCTTCGCGGCCCCCTCAAGCGCGCGCTCGTCCTCGCCGCGCTCGTCGTGCTCGGCCTGCAGCCGCTCGAGCCACCCCCGGTGCTCCTTCTCGGCCTCGCCGAGCGGCATCCAGCCGGTGAACATGGACGGGAACGTCTTCCACGAGAACGGCGCGATGACGGCGAAGAACACGTGCGCCACCAGGAACACCAGCATGAGCGCGGCGGCTATGTCGTGAATCCAGAACATGACGTTCATCAGCCCGTCCGGCAGGGCGAGGAACACATGCGCCGCCGCCTTGAACAGGCCCGAAACCACCAGCAGCACGGCGGTGACCACGGCCATGACGTAGGCCGCCTTCTCGCTTTCGAAGTACTTGTCCTCGGGAGGCATGGTGAACTTCTTGATGCCGATGAGCAGGCTGTAGTGCCGGATGGTGTAGGACACCACGTTTTTCGTGGGCAGGTGCTCGCGCAGCCGCCAGTGCGACACGATCGTGTTGCCCAGGTAGTAGAACGTCCCGAAGAGGAACACGACGGCGGCCACGAAGTGCGCGTTCTGCCAGAGCACGGCCGCGGGGCCGTCGTCGACGAACGCGGGCGTGAACCGCAGGCCCAGGACGATGCCGGACACGAGGCAAACGGTCGTGCCCACCGCATGGGCCCAGTGGGATATTCGTGCGGGGGCGTCGTGGCGGTACACCCGGTCGCCGGCCAGGAAGGGGTCTTTCCGCTTCGTGAACGCGGAGAGGAACAGACCCAAGAACGGTGCCAGAGCGACGAGCCACGGCGCTTGGTCGAACCAAGGCATAAGGCTTCCTTTCGACGTGCTTCGCCGAACCCTCGAGGGGCGCGGGCGAAGCTCGATGCTGTTCGAAGATAAGGGTGCGCGTTCAGAAGGCGCGCGAGGCGTCTATACCTTGAAAGAGGTGAGCACGAGCGGAGCCATAGGAGGGACTCCCTTCTGATCGCGGGCTATACGTTGCCAGCTGGCGATGCACGATACCGTGGCTTCACGATACCGTTGAAACCCCGTCGCTTGCGAGGGGGTCGGCGACGAACGGCAGAGCGTGAACTTGCGAGCGGGAGGGGCCCGGCAGCCAGCGGCTGCGGCCGGGCGGTGAGCGGAGGGCCGCAAGGGCATGACCTGCGCCCATCGCGCGCGCCGAAGCGCCGCGGCCTTCCCGCGGGCGCGTCGACGGGAGGGTCGCGGCGCCTCTTCCGCTATATCTGTGAACGCGTATGTAACAATGTCAAGGTGTAATTTGCAAAAGGTTGAGCTTCGTGTACAATAACCCCACGTGAACTGTACCCACGTTGGGGCAAACGCAGCATAAAGAAACGCAGCAGGTGTGGAGGACACAATGCCAAACAAAATTGGTTCCGAGCATTTGGCGGTTATCAAGGTCGTCGGTGTCGGCGGCGGCGGTACGAATGCCGTGAACCGTATGGTCGAGGCGGGGGTGAAGGGCGTCGAGTTCATCGCCGTCAACACCGATCGCCAGGCACTGCTCATGTCGGACGCGGACAAGACGATCCACATCGGCGAGGAGCTCACGCGAGGCCTCGGTGCCGGCGCGAACCCCGAGGTGGGATGCCAGGCGGCCGAAGAGAGCCGCGCGGAGATCCGCGAAGCGCTCGCCGAGGCCGACATGGTGTTCGTCACCGCCGGCGAAGGCGGCGGCACGGGCACGGGGGCGGCGCCCATCATCGCCGAGATCGCCCGCGAGGAGATCGGCGCGCTGACGGTCGGCGTGGTCACCAAGCCGTTCTCGTTCGAGGGGCGCACGCGCCGCAACCAGGCCGACCAAGGCGTCGACCTGCTGTCCCAGAAAGTCGACACGCTCATCGTCATCCCGAACGACCGCTTGCTGGAGATCGTGGACAAGAAGACCAGCATGCTCGACGCGTTCCGCATCGCCGACGACACCCTGCGCCAGGGCATCCAAGGCGTCACGGATCTCATCACCATCCCCGGCCTCATCAACCTCGACTTCGCCGACATCCGCACCGTCATGAAGGACGCGGGCACGGCCATGATGGGCATCGGCATCGCTTCCGGCGAGAACCGCGCCCTCGACGCCGCCCAGCAGGCCACGAACTCGAACCTGCTCGAAACGTCCATCGCGGGCGCCTCGCGCGTGCTGTTCTCCATCGCCGGCGGCCCCGACCTCACGCTCACCGAGGTCGACGCGGCGGCCCGCACGGTGGAGGCCTGCGCCGACGACAACGCCAACATCATCTACGGCCAGATCGTGGACGAGGGCATGGGCGACCAGGTGCGCATCACCGTCATCGCCACCGGCTTCAAGGCGGGCAGCCAGCAGCAGTCCTCCATGGACTTCTCGCGCAAGGACCTGTTCGCGTCCACCGCGCCCGAGCCGAGCGTGCCGTCCATTCCGCAGCAGTCCGCGCCTCCGGTGTCGTTCTCCACGTCGTCGAACAACGGCCGCTTCGCGGACGAGGACTACATCCCCGATTTCCTGAAACGTCAGCGCTAAAGGAGCCGCTTGCATGGCATCGGCCGTGGAACTTCCAGAACCGCATCTCGACGCGCGCCTCTTCGGCGCGCGTCGCATATCGGCGCTCACCGACGAGGCCCTGTTCGAGCGCACGGGCGTGCGCGTCGCGTTCACCGGTCGCGCAGGAGGCGAAAGCATGGGCCCCTTCGCCGAGCTCAACCTGGGCGCGCACGTGGGCGACGACCCCGCGATCGTCACGTACAACCGGGAGCTGCTGCTGGAGGCGCTGGGCGCCGCCGACGCGGCCCTCGTGACGGCGAACCAGGTGCACGGCGACGATATCGTGGAGGTGGGCTCCGCCGACGCCCGGACGCTGGAGAAGGCGCGCGCCCGCGCGCTCAGGGGGGCCGACGGCATCCTCGTGGACGCGCCGCAGGTGGCGGCGCTGCTGTGCTTCGCCGATTGCGTGCCCGTGGTGATCGTGTCGCCCACGGGGCGCTTCGCCGTCGCGCACGCCGGGTGGCGGGGCGCGGTGGCGGGCATCGCCGGCAAGACCGCGCGCCTCGTGGCCGCCCGCGACGCCGAGGCGCTCGGCTGCACGGCGGCCGAGGCCGCCGCCGCATGCAACGCCTATCTCGGTCCGCACATTCACGCGGAGTGCTTCGAAACGGACGAGGACGTGCGCACGTGGTTCTCCGCGCGCTTCGGCGACGACGTCGCTCCCGACGAGCGCCATGTGGACCTGTCCCGCGCCGTCTCGCGCGACCTTGTCCTGGTCGGCTTGGACCCGGCCCGCGTCGTCGACGCGGGCGTGTGCACGGTCTGCCAATCGGACGAGTACTTCTCCTACCGCGCGTCGGGCGGCACCTGCGGCCGCCACGGCGCCATCGCCGTGTTGCAGAAAGGTTGACGGATCATGGGTATCGAAGAGCGCTACGCGAACGTCGCGGCCGAGGTGGCCGCCGTCTGCCGCGAGGCCGGACGCGACCCGCGCGAGGTGACGGTCGTCGCCGTGTCGAAGACCGTGGGCCCGGCCCAGGTGGGAAGCGCCGTTGCGGCCGGCGCGCGCGACTTCGGCGAGAACCGCCCCGACGGGCTCGTGGAGAAGGCTGCAGCGTATCCGCAGGCCAACTGGCATTTCATCGGCAACATCCAATCGCGCCGCATACCCGACATCGTGGGGTCGGCCGCGCTCGTGCACTCGCTTGTCGAGGAGCGCCATGCGCGCAAGATCGACGAGGCGGCCGCGGCGGCGGGCAAGGTGCAGGACGTGCTGCTCGAGGTGAACGTGTCGAGCGAGCAGAGCAAGGGCGGCTTGGCGCCGGGCGACGTGGCCGCGCTGCTCGATGCGTGCGGCGGCTTGGCGCACGTGCGCGTGCGCGGGCTCATGACCATGGCGCCGCAGGGCGACCTGGACGCGGCGCGCGTGACGTTCGAAGGGTTGGCGCGGCTGCACGCCGAGCTGCGCGCCGACCTCGACCCCAGCCGGGCCGCTCTGTTCGATGGGCTTTCTATGGGCATGAGCGAAGACTGGCGCGAGGCCGTGCACGCGGGCGCTACCATAGTGCGCATCGGCAGAGCCGTGTTCGACGACGCCTTCGAGGCCAGCGGCCCGGGCGCAGGGAATCTCGCATGAACGGCGGAGCCGTCGTGCGGCGACGCGGCGTCGCGCAAGGACAGGTGCAAACGCAGCAGGGTGAACGCAGCGGCGGTCAGGCCGCCGGAACCAAACGAAGCAGGTGGTGAACATGGAGCTGCCCAAGATCAAGAAATCCGAGCACGGCGGAATGTTCGACGGCATCAAGTCGAAGCTCGGCTTCGCCGACTCGGCCGGCAACGCCGCCGGATACGACGATGCGTACCTCGACGACTACGGGGACGACTTCGGCGATTACGACGACGAGTTCGGCGACTACGGTCCCGGCTACGAAGACGACGCGCCCGCGTCGCGCTACGACCCGTACGCGCCCGTGACCACGCGGCCCGCGCGCGGAGGGAGCCGCAGCGCGCGCTCCTCGTCCGACGCCGATTTCCCCAAGCTCGTGTCCATCGACGACGTGCGCGCCCATACCCAGGTGCCCGACAGCCTGCGTCGCGACCCGCTGCCGGCGCGCCGCGTGACGACGCCGTCCGCATCGACCTCGAGCTACCGGGGCGAGCGCACGGTGGTGGACGCCACCATGCCCGCGCCCTCGTCGCCGGCCCACACGGCCGCCCGGCGCGAGCGCTCCGAGAGCCTGAACGCGCTGTTCGAGCCGAGCTCGACCGAAGCCGAGCCCGCCAAGGCCTCTTCGGGCGCCACCCCGGCAGGGTCGGGCTTCGTCGCCGCGTCGTCCTCGGCTGCCGTTTCCGTCGCAACCGCCACCGCCCAGGCGCCCGCATCCGCGGCCGTCACCGGCTCGTTCGACCCGTACGAGGCCTACGCGGGCTCGGGCGCGCCCGCGCACAACCCGTCGCGCGCCATCTCGGTGCTCAAGCCCGCGAGCTACGGCGAGGTCGAGCGCGTGGCCAAGATACTGAAGGCGGGCGACGTCGTGGTGCTCGCGTTGCGCAACACGCCCGACCAGCTGGCCAAGCGCATCCTGGACTTCTCGTTCGGCGTGTCGAGCGCGCTCGACGCCAGCGTGGAGGCCGTGGCCGACAAGGTGTTCGCCATCACGCGCGGCACCTCGCTCACCGAGGCGGAGCGCCTCGCCCTGCGCAACCAAGGCGTGCTGTAATCGACGGCGAACGGCGCCGTCCGACCCTGGAAAGAAGGAGCTGGGCTCTTGCTGAGCTTGAAATACCTCATCGTGTCGATCGCCGACGTGTACAGCATGGTGCTGTTCGTGTACGTGCTCATGTCGTGGCTCCCCACGGACCGCGGCCTGCTCGCCGACATCTACCGAGTGCTGGGACGCGTGTGCGATCCGTATCTCAACATCTTCAAAAAACTGATCCCGCCGCTTGGAGGTATGGTGGACGTTACCCCCATCATTGCCCTGCTTGTACTACAATTCGGGGTACGTTTGATAGTGAACTTGTTTTAGCTGCGCATAAACCGCGTTCGCGCGGACAGGACGAAGGGACCGATTATGGCAATCACCTCGGCTGAGATCCACAACCAGAGCTTCTCAATCGACCGCAAGGGCTACGACGTCGACGAAGTGGACGTGTTCCTCGAGCACGTCGCCGACGAGATCGATGCGATGACCGCGCAGATCGACCAGCTGGAGAGCCAGCTCGACGACACGTCGTTCGCCGGGTTCGACACGCCCGCCCGCATCGAGGACGCCCCCGTTCCCGCAGCTGCCGCGAGCAGCGAGGAGCTGGCCGCCAAGGACGCGCGCATCGCCGAGCTCGAGCGCCAGCTGGAGGCCAAGAAGGCCGACGACAACGCCATTGCCCAGGCGCTCATCATCGCCCAGCGCTCCGCCGACGAGATCATCTCGAACGCGAACGCCACGGCCGCCGGCACCATCAACGACGCCGAGGAAGAGGCCAAGCGCATCGTCGACAAGGCCGAGGCCGAGAAGCAGAAGGTGCTCGACGCCATCAAGAAGCTCGAGGACGATCGCGAGGACGCCCGCGAGGACTACCAGGAGCTGCTCACCGACTTCATCGCCGACGCCACCCGCAAGCTGGCCGAGATCGGCGGCGACGCCCCGGTTTCCACCTTGCCTGCGAGCGCCCACGCTCGTGCGACGGACGTCATCGAGACGACCGGTCGCGTGATAGGCTCGCCGGCCCAGGCCCCCATCAGCAAGGACGGCTCGGCCGCCTACGCCATGCCCCAGACGGGCGCCGTGTCCGTCGCGCCGGCCACGCCCACGCCCTCCCGTGTGGAGAAGGACCTCTCCGGCTTCGGCGACGCCGACGACGCCTTCGAGTTCGAGGAGATCGACTAACCGTTCCGCCGGCCTGGGGCCGGCGGAACCGCTTCATGCACCTAAGACCGGCTGAAAGTCACGAAAATCACCGCTGTGAAGCGTTTCACGTGCCTGCACGGAGGCTCTCGCGCCTGTCTCGAAATCGCTTTCATGTTCGACCAGGTACTATGCCGAGCGTTTTTACGGAAGCAGGGGCGAAAGGCTTCACAGCGGTGATTTTCGTGACTTTCGGAGCGGCTTTCATGCATGATCGCCCCGTTTGGGCGGCCAGCAGGCCGCTCCTATGAAGCCGCTAGAGAAGAGCCGATGCGATCGATGCCCGAAAAGCCCATTGCCATAGCCGTTCACGTCACGCCCCGGTCGGGGCGTGACGAGGTTACGGGGGTGCGCGCCGACGCCGCAGGCGCCGACGAGGTGTGCGTGCGCGTGACGGCTCCGCCCGACGGAGGAAAGGCGAACAAGGCCGTGTGCAAACTCGTGGCCGAGGCGCTCGGCGTGCCGAAATCGCGTGTGGAGGTGGCGAGCGGCCATACCGCGCGCCGCAAGCGCTTGGCCGTCGACGCCCCTGCCGAACGCGTGGACGCCTGGGTCGCGTCTTTGCCGCGCTGCTAGACCGGCCCCGTGCGGTGCCGGGCGCTTGGCCGCAAGCGCGTTTTCGATCTCCTGGCCTCCATCGCGTCCATCCGGCGATCGCGCCGGACGCCGCGTGCCCTTCGCGGCGCGGGGTTTACCCGCATTTTTGTTGCGAGTTTTTGAAACACGGGGATTTCCCGTTGACGGCGACGTAGCGTCATCGCATATGCTCGGTTTCGGTCGGACGGGGGCGTTCGGCCGAGGACGAGGAAGCGGCCGTGCCGAACAGGCGCGGATCCGCATGAGGAGCAGCCGCATGACCGATCAACGATACCTGACCGTGGGAGAGTTGGCACGACGCGTCGGGGTGACGGTGCGCACGATCCAATACTACGACCAGCAGGGCCTGTTGTCGCCGTCGGCGAAAGGCCCCCAGAACCAGCGCCTGTACACGGACGCCAACGTGAAAGACCTGTATCGTATTCTGACCTTGAAGTACCTGGGGCTGTCGCTGGCCCAGATCAAATCCGATGCAGCTCTTTTCGACGAGCCCGCTGCGCTGCAGGAGCTGGCCGGCGAGCAGATGGACGCCATCGAAGAGCAGTTCCAAGCGCTGTTCAAGCGCATGACCACGCTGCGCTCGCTGCACGACGAGGCCGGCGAGGGGTTGCCCGATTGGGAGGCGCTCGCCTCCACCGTGGAGCGCTGCCAGGGGGAGAGCCAGTTCTTCTGGCGCCTGACGTGCATCCGCGACGACGCGCCCGCCGTCGAGACGGCCGCCGAGGATCTCGTCGCGCGCGGCGAGTCCGTGTCGAAGTGGCACGAGCTCATCGCCGACACCATCCGCCTCATGCCGGCGGGCGAGCCCGTCGACAGCCCGCGCAACCGCGATTTGGCCAAGCGGTACCTGGCCCTCGACGCGTCGCAGGACGCCGCCGCGACCGAGCGGAACTTCATCCTCATGGAGAACATCGCTCCGCACGGCGGTGAAGACGGCTCGTTCGACGAGCTGCGCCAAGCCGTGTTCGACCATCTGGAGGCCGTGGTCGCCGCCTATGGCGACCGGCCCGACCCAGCCGACTAGCCCATCCGGCGCCGGTCGGGCTCCGCACCAGATCCCTCCTACCTCCCGATGCCGAATCCGTCCGGCGCATCCCAAAACCCATTGTCGCGTTTCTGCCGCTGCCGCTTTGCGCACGCCGTCTGCCGGCGCGCCCGGATGAAAGGAATACGCCCATGCTCGTGTCGTGGATGACGACGAACAAGTGCAACCTCAAATGCGTCCACTGCTATCAGGACGCCGAGGAGGCCAGCGCCTTGGAGCTCTCCTGCGAGGAGGGCAAGAAGCTGATCGACGAGATAGCCCGCGCGGGCTTCAAGGTGATGATCTTCTCGGGCGGCGAGCCGCTCATGCGCCCCGATATCTACGAGCTCGTGGCGCATGCCGCCTCGCGCGGGCTGCGTCCCGTGTTCGGCTCGAACGGCACGCTCATCACGCCCGAGGTCGCCGTGCGGCTGAAGGAGGCCGGGGCCTGCGCCATGGGCATCTCGGTGGACAGCCTCGATGCCGCCAAGCACGACAGGTTCCGCGGCCTGACGGGCGCCCACGATCTCACCATGGCGGGCATCGAGGCCTGCAAGCAGGCGGGCCTTCCGTTCCAGCTGCACACCACCGTGGTGGATTGGAACCGCGACGAGGTGTGCGCCGTCACCGACTTCGCCGTGGAGATCGGCGCCATCGCGCACTACGCGTTCTTCCTCATTCCGGTGGGTCGCGGGAAGTTCATTCAAGAGACCTCGCTCGAGGTGCTGGAGAACGAGCGGCTGCTGGGCGACATCATGCGCAAAGCCGCCGAGGTGCCCATCGACGTGAAGCCCACGTGCGCGCCCCAGTTCACGCGCGTGGCGAAGCAGCTGGGTGTGGAGACGCGCTTCAGCCGCGGATGCCTGGCCGGCCTCACGTACTGCGTCGTCGGCAGCGAGGGCATCGTGCGTCCCTGCGCCTACATGACCGAGGAGGCGGGCGACCTGCGCGAGCGGCCCTTCGACGAGATATGGAGGACGAGCCCCGTGTTCGAGCGCCTGCGCACGCAGGCCTACTCCGGCTCGTGCGGCACCTGCGACTACGCGCAAGGCTGCGGCGGTTGCCGGGCGCGCGCCGCGTACTACCACGACGGCGACATCCTCGCCCAAGACGACTACTGCGCTTGGGGGTTGCGCCGTTCTGACGAACAGCGCAACTAGCCGACGCTGCGGCTTCCCGTGGCACCCGATCTCGCGGCGAGGCCGAGGACTCGCGTACCGCAGTACGCTTCGCCCTCGTCCTCCCCACGATCTCAGGCACCACGGAAACCCTCGCTGACTTTGCCAAACCAGGAATATCTCATCGGAAGGACACACGCATGACCATCATCTCCCAACGCATCGTTCCTACCGCCGTCGCCGCTTCGCTCGCCGCGACGATGCTGCTCGCCGGCTGCTCGACCGCCCAGCCCGAAGCCGGAGCCGACGCGGGCGCCCCGATGGCGGAAGCCCAAAGCGCCCCGCAAGCCGGCGCGGTCACGTTCACCGACGACACGGGCACCGAGGTCGCGGTCGACAACCCGCAGCGCGTGGTGGCGTGCATGGGCAGCTTCGCGAGCATGTGGGAGCTGGCAGGCGGCACGCTCGTAGGCGCGTCGGACGACGCGTTCACGCTGTCCGACTACGATCTCAAGTCCGAAAACGTGCAGAAGGTAGGCGATTTCGCGAACCTGAACCTGGAGTCCATTATCGCGCTCGAGCCCGACTTCGTCATCATGACGAGCGGCTCCGGCGGTCGCGGCGGCGATTCGAACCAGGCGGACCTCAAGGCGGCGCTCGCCGCATCGAACATCCCGGTGGCATGCTTCCAGGTGACGACGTTCGACGACTACCTGCGCATGCTGCGCACCTGCTGCGACGTCACGGGCCGCGACGATCTGTACGAGCAGAACGGCCAGGCCGTGTCCGACCGCATCGAGGCGGTCAAAGCCAAGGTGCCCGCAGGCGAGGCGCCTTCGGCGCTCGTGCTGACCACGTATTCGGGCGGCACCCGCGTGCAGGCGTCCTCCACGATGACGGGCGCCATGCTGGCCGACCTGGGCGTCAAGAACCTGGCCGACGAGAACCCCAGCCTGCTCAAGGACTTCAGCCTGGAGTCGATCATCGAGATGGATCCCGATTTCATCTTCGTGGTGCCCATGGGCAACGACGACGCGGCGGCCATGAAGGCGCTCGAAGACCAGACGGCGGCGAATCCCGCCTGGTCCACGCTCTCGGCGGTGCGGGACGGCCGCTACGTCGTGCTCGATCCGCACCTCTTCCAGTACAAGCCGAACGAGCGCTGGAACCAGAGCTACCAGGTGCTCTTCGACGCGCTGTACGCGTAGGGCGAAGGGCGTCCCATGTCTGAGCTCGAAGGCGAAAAGGCCGTGCGGCGAAGCGGCTCTTTGAAAGCGCCGTTTGTCGCGGTCGCTTCCGTCGCCGTTCTGGCGGCGGTGACGGCGGCGGGTTTCCTCGCAGGTTCGTCCTCGGTGAGCTTGGGCGATTTTCTCGCTTGGGCCACCGGCGGCGACGTGAGCGCGGCGGCGAAGAGCATTCTCGTGAACGTGCGCCTGCCGCGCGTGCTGGCGGCGCTTCTGGCGGGAGGGGCGCTGGCCGTGGCGGGCGCCATCATCCAGGCCGTGCTGGACAATCCGCTGGCCAGCCCCAACATCATCGGCATCAACTCGGGCGCCGGGCTGTTCGTGCTCGTTGCGGCCAGCGTGTTTCCGCAGGTGCTGTGGCTGCCGCCGCTCGCGGCGTTCCTGGGCGCACTCGTCACGGCGCTCGTCATCTTCGGCATCTCGCTCGGTGCCAATACATCGAGGCTCACCGTGGTGCTGGCGGGCATCGCCATCACCACGGTGTTCGGCGCGGGCATGAACACCATCCTCATCGTGAACCCCGACGCCTACATAGGCTCGTCGACCTTCCTCGTGGGAGGTCTGGCCGGCGTGCTCATGGACGACCTGCTGTGGCCGGCGGTCTACATCGCGGCCGGGCTTGCCGCAGCGCTGTTCGCGGCGGGCAAGCTCAACATCATGGCGCTCGGCGACGACACGGCCCACGCGCTCGGCATGAACGTGGGTGCGTGCCGGCTGGCCATGCTGGGACTCGCCGCCGTGCTGGCGGGCGCGGCCGTGAGCTTCGCCGGCCTGCTGGGGTTCGCGGGGCTCATCATCCCGCATCTCGTGCGGTTCTTCGTGGGCCACGACAACCGCATGGTGCTGCCGCTGTCGGCCGTGGCGGGCGCGGCGTTCGTCGTCGTGTGCGACCTTCTGGCGCGCGTGCTGTTCGCACCGTACGAGGTGCCGGTGGGCATCCTCATGGCATTCCTCGGCGGCCCCTTCTTCATCTACCTCATCTTGAAGAACAGGAGGGGGAGTCTTGAGTAGCCCCGTCATCCCGAGCGAATGCGCCGCACCGCCCCTTGTCATCCCGAGCGGAGCGCGCAGCGCGGAGTCGAAGGATCCCGCGCGGCGCCAGCCTGACCCGGCTCCCGCCATCGAACTGCGCGACGTGTCGTTCTCTTACGGGAAGGAGCCCTTCATCGAGGGCCTTTCGGCGACGTTTCCCCACGGTGCCGTGACCAGCGTGGTGGGGCCGAACGGCTGCGGGAAGTCCACGATGGTCAAGCTGGTCGACGGCCTCTTGCGCCCGCAGGCAGGGGAGGTGCGCATCGACGGCATGCCCACGCTGTCGATGAAGGCGAAGGAGCGGGCCCGCCGCGTGGCCGTGCTGGCCCAGGCCGCCCGCCCGCCGGCCATGACGGTGGAGGCGCTCGTGGCATGCGGGCGCTATCCGTACCAGGCGCGCCAGGGAAGGCTCTCGCGCGAGGATCGCGAGCAGGTGGAGCGCGCCCTCGAGCTGGCGGGCATCGCGGCGTTCCGCACGCACGAGCTGCGGCGGCTGTCGGGCGGCGAGCGCCAGCGCGCGTTCATCGCCATGACGCTGGCGCAGGACACCGGCCTCATCGTGCTCGACGAGCCCACCACCTATTTGGACATCCGCGCTTGCCATGAGACCATGGAGTTGGTGCGTCGTCTGAACGAGGAGGCCGGCAAGACCGTCGTCATGGTCATCCACGACCTCGACCTGGCACTACGCTATTCCGATCGTCTTTTGGTCATGGAGCGCGGGCGCGCCACGGCGGCGGGAGGCGTGGGCGAAGTGCTGGGCACGGGTGCTATCGAGCGCGCCTTCGGGGTGGCTGTTCGGCCGCATGAAGCGGCAGAGGGGCGAGCGTACGCGCTGTTTCCCGCATGACACGAGCCTGGCGGCATGCTTTGCCGAAGCGGGACGGGGCGCCGTCGCCCTCCGTCTTCGACTAGCCCTCGAGCATCCGGTCGACGATGCCGTCGAGGTGCAGCTGCATGGTGTCGAAGGCGGGAACGGGAAGCTCGGCGTGCGCGTACATCAGGGGAAGCTCGGTGCAGCCCAACACGACGCCTTGGGCGTCCTCGTCGTCAACGAGTCGCTCGATCACGCGATCGACGAAGGCTTTCGACTCGTCCCTCACCACGCCGAATTCCAGCTCGTGGGCGATGATGCCGTCGACGGCTTTTCGTTCGCCGGCATCGGGCGCGATCGCGTCGATGCCGTGCGCGGCGAACACGGTCTTGAAGTAAGGCTGCTCCATCGTGAAACCCGTGCCCAGAAGGGCTACGCGCCGCAGCCCTTGTTTTGCGATTTCGCGGCAGGTGGGTTCGAGGATGCTCAGCATGGGGACGTGCGCCCGCTTCTGCAGCCGATCGAACACGACATGGGGCACATTCGCCGTCAGGACGATGAAGTCCGCCCGCGCCGCTTCCAGGTTGCGCACGGCTTCCATCAGATAGGCTTCCAGCCGATCGAAGTCCCCGCTTCGACAATAGCCCAACATCTCGTACATGTTCACGGTGTCGATGGCGAGTTCGGGAAAGGCCCCTTCGGGGTGGCGCTTCTGGTAGCGGGATGCTATCTCGCGGTAGTAGAGCACCGTCGACTCAGGGCCGGTGCCGCCGACCATGCCGAGTTTCGCCATGCGGCCTCCTCGCGTTCGTTGCGACAGGTGGATGCGAGCGGGCCGATAAGCCGGGTTCTGTCGTTGGACGACCATTTATCTCGAACGTGCGTCGCCGCACGCCTCAAGCACGCAACCCGAACGTACGGCGGGCCACCGTGTCGCGTTCCTATTTGCGCTTGCTCCGGATGGGGTTTTCCAAGCCGCGCCGTTGCCGACGCGCTGGTGCGCTCTTACCGCACCGTTTCAGCTTTTCTCCCGGACGAGCCGGGGGAGTTTTCTTTTCTGTGGCACTTTCCGTCGGGTCGCCCCGCCCAGCCGTTAGCTGGCATCCTGCCCTGCGGAGCCCGGACTTTCCTCACACCGAGGTGCGCGATCGTCTGGCCCGCTCGCATATGGTATTCTAGCAAACCGAACGCAGCGCGCGCCCGCGAAACGCGAAGCAGCGCGAAAAACCGGAACGGCCCGCATGCGGCTGGTTGGACGGGCGGGTTGCCGCAGGCGCGAAACGCGACGGCGGTTTCAACCGAAACCCGCATCTGCGGGAAGGCAAGGAGCACCATGAACGAAGAACTCACCATACGTTTCGCCGAGCGCGAGGATGCGGCCGACCTGCTGAGGTTGACGAAGGCGCTGGCCGCCGATATGGGCCGGGAGGGCGAAGTGGCCGCCACGGCCGAGGATATCGAGCGGGGCATGTTCGACAAGGGGGCGGGCGAGGCTCTGGTCGCCGTGCATCCGGACCGCGGCGTGGTGGGGTGCGCCGTTTTCTGCCGCACGTTCTCCACCTGGAAGGGTGCTTGCGGCGTGTATTTGGAGGATCTGTTCGTGGAGGAGGCGTACCGGGGCGGCGGCACGGGCCGCGCGCTCATGGCTCGGCTGGCCGCGCTTTGCGAGGAGCGGGGTTACGAGCGCCTCTCGTGGCACTGTCGCGATACGAACGAGGGGGGCCTCGCATTCTACGAGCGCCTCGGCGCGGCGCGGGTGGACCCCTTGGTCCTCCATCGGCTCGAGGGTGAAGCGCTCTCCGCGCTCGCCGCGCAGGCGCCGGCGGATGCGGGCGGATCGAGGGCCGGCGTGGTCGCGGCTGCCGACGGAGCGGAAGGGGCGAGGTAGATGGCGACGTGCGCGCTCGTGGGGGCATCGCCCGAATTCAACGCCGAGGATTTCAAGGCCCGCTACGATGCGGGCATGTTCGAGTTCGTGATCGCCGTCGACGCCGGCTTCGCCTTCCTGGAGGAGCTCGACGTGAAGCCCGACATGGCGGTGGGCGACTTCGACTCGCTCGGCTACCAGCCTAAGTGCCGCCGCGTGTCGCGCTTTCCCGTGAAGAAGGACAAAAGCGACATGGAACTTGCGCTGGAAAAGGCGGTGGCCTGGGACTACGACGATTTGGTGGTGTACGCCGCCCTGGGCGGGCGGCTTGACCACACCGTCGCGAACCTCCAGCTGTTCGCCAAGTTCTCCGAGCAGGACTACTATGTGACCGCCGTGGGAGTCGATAGCGCGCTGCGCCTGCTCACAGGCCCCGACGTGCTCGATCTGCCCGTCATGGAGTCGGGCACCGTGTCGGTGTTCTCGGCCAACGACCGCGCGCGCGGCGTGATAGAGACGGGCATGCTGTACTCCCTCGACGACGAGGACCTCTCCAACCGCACGTCCCGCGGCGTCTCCAACGAGCTCACCGGCCGCCCGGCGCGCATCGCGGTGGAAGAGGGCACGCTGTACGTCTTCTATCCTTTGCCCTAAGGGTTCCGCCGTTCTCCGAACGGCGGAACCTGCCGACGCTGCGGGGTGCTGAGGTGCCCGCCCGCGCCCCTCAACGCCAGACGCGCGCCGTTCCGGGGTGCTCCTCCAGGTACAACTCCAGCAATTCCTGCAAGTCCTCCGCGTAGTCCTCGCGCGCGTCATCGTACTCCAGCTCCTCGACCAGCTCGAACGAGAACCCTTCGCGTCCGTGCTCGCTCCAGAGCGCCTGCAGGCGCTTGTTGGGGTGGCTGCCGCCGTCGAAGCGCGCGATCAGGCCGTTCTCGGTCGCGTGCAGGTCGTTCGTGGCTATGAGGAAGCTCTCGCCGGTCGCTCGGCAGCGCATCTCCATCACGCCCATGAGGGGCTTGCGCTCGCTGTACTCCTGCTTGAGCTGCTTTTTCCGTTGCGGGTCCATGGCTCGTCCTTGCCGTCGCGTCCGTTTTCCCTCCATTGTCGGCGATTCCGTTTCCGCGCGCAATCGACGGTTCGTAGAGCGCGCTGGCGGATTCGGCCCGCTCGTCGCAGGGCGGGGCGGTATAATCGCCCGATACGGCACCGCATGCGTGCCGCGCCGCCCATCCGGGCGGTCCACATACCGGGGAGCTTGCAGCCGCGTCGCGGCCGGGCAGGCTGAGAGGAAGCGCCGATCACGCTTCGACCCGAGGAACCTGACATGGGTAATGCCAACGAAGGGAGTTCCATGACGCAGATCAGCGCCGCGCCGCAAGGCCAACCCGAACCCGTCACGCAAATCGACTGCGCACGCGCCGGCATCGTCACGCCGGCCATGCGCGCCGTCGCGAAAAAGGAGGGCCGCGACCCCGAGTTCGTGCGCGAGGGGGTGGCCGCCGGGCGCATCGCCATTCCCGCGAACGTCCACCACGAAAGCCTCTCGCCCGAGGGCGTGGGCGGAGGCCTGAGCACGAAGGTCAACGTGAACCTGGGGATATCGGGCGACCTCGCCGACGAGGCCGAGGAGGGGAAGAAGGTGGACGTGGCGCTCGAGCTGGGCGCGCACGCCATCATGGATCTGTCGAACAGCGGCAAGACGCGGGCCTTCCGCACGCGCCTTATCGAGAAATCGCCGGCCATGATCGGCACCGTGCCCATGTACGACGCCATCGGCTATTTGGAGAAGGCCCTGGTGGACATCACGGCGGAGGACTTCCTCGACGTCGTGCGCGCGCACGCCGAGGACGGCGTGGACTTCGTCACCATCCACGCCGGCATGAACCGGCGCACCATCGAGTCGTTCCGCGAGACGGGCCGCCTCACGAACATCGTGAGCCGCGGCGGCTCGCTTCTGTTCGCGTGGATGGAGGCCACCGGCAACGAGAACCCGTTCTACGAGTTCTACGACGACGTGCTGGCCATCCTGCACGAGCACGACGTCACCATCAGCATCGGCGACGCCATGCGCCCCGGCTCCACCTACGACGCCTCCGACGCGGGGCAGATCGCCGAGCTCATCGAGATCGGCAAGCTCACGCGCCGCGCGTGGGACGCGGGCGTGCAGGTGATGGTGGAGGGTCCCGGCCACATGGCGCTCGACGAGATCGCCGCCAACATGAAGCTGGAGAAGCGCTTGTGCCACGACGCGCCGTTCTATGTGCTGGGGCCGCTCGTCACCGACATCGCGCCGGGCTACGACCACATCACGGCCGCCATCGGCGGGGCGATCGCGGCCTCGTCGGGCGCGGACTTCCTGTGCTACGTCACGCCGGCCGAGCACCTGCGCCTGCCCGACGCCGACGACGTGCGCGAGGGCCTCGTGGCCACGCTCATCGCCGCGCACGCGGCCGACATCGCCAAGGGCGTGCCCGGCGCGCGCGACCGCGACAACCGCATGAGCGACGCGCGGCGCCGCGTGGACTGGGAGGGCATGTTCGCTGAGGCGCTCGATCCTGTCAAAGCTCGCCGCTACTTCGACAGCGCCCCGCCGTCGAACGACGGCACCTGCACCATGTGCGGCAAGATGTGCGCTATGCGCACCGTCAATCGCATCATGGACGGGCTGACGGTGGACCTCAACCTGCGGTAGACCTGTCCGGCGGCGAGCGCGGGGGCGTCCAGTCGTTCGGCAGTCCTGGCTCGCACAACCGCCCCAGCCGGAGATCGGCGAAGCCGCTCTCCGGCGCGCCCGCTCGGGCGCGGAAGAAGGTGTGTTAACAGTCCACTGGACTGTTAACCATGCGGAACTCGCTTGGTGGACGCCCCCGCGCCCGCCGCCTGCGTTATTCCGGTTGAGAAGAGTTCAACCGGGGAGTGCTGCGCTTGGTCGAGCTTGGTGAGAGGAAGGGCGGCCGTATGCGGGAATGCAGCGGTTGCGTTGCTTGGGCGTGCTTTTGGCGGTTGGGGGCGGTTTCCGGTATGATCGACGGGACAGTAGGATGCCGGGGCCTGCAAAGGGCCTCGGGCTACGGTGAAGGAGACACGATGCTTGGAGACGAACTGAACAAGAACGCGTTCGAGCTGGCCGACCTCGACAAGGGGCGTTGCGCCTTGCTCGTCATCGACGTCTTGGGCGATCCGACCGCGCTGCCGTCGCCCCTGCGCGAGGCCATGCTCCCCGTGGTGGAGAACGCGGCGCGCCTGTGCGATGCGGCGCGCGGCGCGGGCGTGCCGGTGGTGTTCACGAACGACGCCCACATTCCGGGGCTCGACCGCGAGCTCGACCTGTGGGGCGAGCACGGTTTGGCGGGCACGCCGCAGGCTCAGCCGGCGCCGCAGCTCAAGTGCGGCGAGGGCGACTACGTGGTGGACAAGCGCCGCTACAGCGGCTTCTTCCAAACGGGCCTGCGCCTGCTGCTCGACGAGCTGGGCGTCGACACCCTGTTGTGCATCGGGATGGACACGAACATCTGCGTGCGCCACACGGTGGCCGACGCGTACTTCAACAACTTCCGCATCGTGGTGGCGGGCGACGCCACGCTCACGTTCCTCGTGGGCGATCAGGACGAGGGCCTCGCCTACATGGAGACGTGCTATGCCGCGAAAGTCGTGCTAACGCGCGAGGCCGTCGCGTTTTTGGAGGGGTAGCCATGGAGGCTGTGCTGAGCATCGCGGGCTCGGATTCCAGCGGCGGCGCGGGCATCCAGGCCGACATCAAGACCATCGCCGCGCATCGTCTGTTCGCTGAAACCGCCGTCACGGCCCTCACGGCGCAGAACACCACGGGCGTGTTCGGCGTGCTCGACGTCGACCCGGCGTTCGTGACGGCGCAGATCGACGCCGTGTTCGACGACATCCGCCCCGCAGCGGTGAAGGTGGGCATGGTGTCGTCGGCAGCCATCATCGAGGCGGTGGCCGACGCGCTCGAAAGGCGCGAGGCGCGCAACGTCGTGATCGATCCCGTCATGGTGGCCACGAGCGGGGCGCGGCTCATCGACGAGGACGCGGTCGAGGCGCTCGTGCGGCGCCTTCTGCCGCTCGCGGACGTGGCCACGCCGAACATGCCCGAGGCCGAGGTGCTCTGCGGGTTCGCGGTCGAGGACGACGCCTCGATGGAGTGCGCGGCGCGGCAGCTGGCCGCCCAGGTGCGCGGCGCGGCGCTCGTGAAGGGGGGCCACGGCACCGAGCGGGCCGACGACGTGCTCGCGGCGGACGCCGAGGCGCCGGCGCTCTGGCTGCGCGCCCCGCGCATCGACACGCGGAACACGCACGGCACGGGCTGCTCGCTCTCCTCGGCCATCGCCTGCGGCCTCGCGCGCGGCTGGTCGGTGGAGCAGGCCGTGCGCAGCGCCAAGGACTACGTGCGCGGCGCCCTGGCCTCGGGATTGGATCTAGGGAAGGGCAGCGGGCCCTTAGATCACATGTGGGAATACTAACCCTGTTTGGGTAAGACTCGCAAGCTGAATGTAGGGGGGGCGCTCGGGAGAGCGCCCCCCCCCTACGGTTTAACGTGCGTGTCGATTGCAGCAGGTCTGGGTTTCCCTTACCGCTCGAACACGCACCGTCCGCCCGTGAAGGTGGCCAGCACGCGCGTCTTCTGGATGTCCTCGGGCGCGCACGCCAGCAGGTCGCGGTCGAGCACGGTCACGTCGGCCAGCATGCCCGCCTCCAGCGTGCCCAGCTCGCGCCGCCTCCCGGCCGCGGCCGCGCTGCCCTGCGTGTAGGCGCGCAGGGCCTCCGCCATCCCGATGCGCTCCTTTGGCAGCCAGCCGCCGGCCGGCTCGTGCGTTGCGGGATCCTGCCGGGTCACGGCGCTGTACAGCACGTCCATCGAGTTCACGCCCACCACGGGCGAGTCGGTGCCGAAGGCCAGCACCGCGTTGCGGTCGAGCAGGGTGCGGAAGGGCCACATGAACGGCACGCGCTCGGGTCCCAGGTCGCGCTCGGGGCCGCCGGGGTCGAGCGTCATGTGCGGCGGCTGCACGGCCGCCACCACCTGCAGCGCGCTCAGGCGCTCCAGATCCTCCGGCAGGAAGTTCTCCAGGTGCTCCAGGCAGTTGCGCCGCCCCTCGGGCAGCGCCCCGTAGGTCGCGCGGGCCTCCTCGAAGATGTCGAGCGCGGCGTGGATGGCCGCGTCGCCGATGGTGTGGATGCGCACGGGGTAGCCCTTCGCGGCCGCCGCCAGCACGAGGGAACGCATGGCCTCCGGGTCCACCGTGGGACGCCCGCAGTCGCCCGCCGCGCGGGCGTTCGCGTAGGGCTCGGTCACCCAGGCCGTGTGCTGGCTCGACACGCCGTCAAAGAACTGCTTGAAACCGGGCGCTTGCAAAAGCGGCCCGGTGTAGCGCTCCCGCATGCCCTCGAACCTGCCCATGTCCTCCAGCAGGGTGGGGAACAGGTGCACGCGCGCCGTCAGCTCGCCGGACGCGAGCAGCGCCGCGTGCACGTCGTCGCGGATGAAGTCGAGTCCGGGATGAGCCATGAGCGACAGGTCGCACACGCTCGTCACGCCGTTCTCGGCCAGCTGCGCCAGGAAGCCCCGGTACGCGCTCGTCACCTCGGCGTCCGTGAAAGCCCCCATGATCTTCGGCATGAGCTCCATGGCGGCCGCTTCGCGCACGATGCCCGTGAGCTCGCCGTTCTCGTGGCGGTCGTAGGAGCCGCCGGCCGGCGGCACGCTGTCGCGGGCAAGCCCCAGCTCGCGCAGGGCGCACGAGTTCAGCCACAGCGTGTGCGCGTCGCCCGAGTACAGCGCCACGGGACGCGCGGGGAACGCCTCGTCGAGCGAGCGCTTCGACGGCAGCAGGGGAGGGTCCCAGCGGTACTCGCGCCATCCCTGCGCCAGCAGCCAGCCGTTCGCGCGGCCGGCGGCGAACGCGCGCATGCGCGCCACGCAGTCCGCTTCGCTCTCGCCCAGGAACATGGCGGCCAAGGGGGAGGAGTACACCGCCGAGTGGAAGAAGTGCAGGTGCGAGTCGTGGAAGCCCGGCACCACGAGCGCGTCGCCGAAATCGCGCACTTCGGGCGCCGCACCGCCGTCGCGGGCTTCGCGCGCCAGCGCCCGCACGTCGTCGCGCGGCCCGACGGCCGCGATGCGGTCGCCGGAGACGGCCACGGCGCCGGGGCCCGCCGTCCCGCCCGTTCCCGTGAACACGCGCTCGCTTTCGATGATCAGGTCGATATGCATGGATACGCTCCTTTTCCCTCAACCCGCCTTCGCCGGACGGGTGAAAAGCCCGTCTCGCCGCGTGCGACCGCCGGCTCCCGTTCCGCGCTCGCGCCCGCTCGGTTACGGCAGTTCGAAGCGGTACTCGTCGCCGCAGATGGTCTGCTTCAGCTTACCTTCGCAGACCAGGTATATCAGATGGGCCATCGTCTCGCCCATCGAGAAGAACTTCTGGTCGAGCGGCCATTCGCGCCAGTTGTCGTAGCGCCATTTCGCGTGGGACGAGATGGACACGATGTCGCCGTGCCCTTCGGCCACCAGGTCGTAGATCTCCTGCAAACGGTCCTCGTGGTGCTCGATAAGCTGCATGACGCGCCCGCGCAGGTCGCCGAACATGGCGCCGTGAGCGGGCAGCACGCGCGTGACGTCCAGGTCGCGCACCTTGCCCAAACTCGCCAGGAACTCCTCGAGCGCGTTGTAGGCGGGAAACCACGAGGCGATGGACGGCGTGATGCGCTCCAGCACGTGGTCGCCCGCGATCAGCGTCTTGAGGGAGGGCTCGTACAGGCAGATGTGCCACGGGTCGTGCCCCGGCGTCTCCAGCACCTCGAACGCGTAGGGGCCGGCGCGGTGCACGTCGCCCTCGCGCAAGAACGTCACGGCCGGCTGGTTCTTCAGCGGCAGCAGCTCGGCGGACACGTGCAGGGTGGGCTTGCCCTTCTCGAAGCACAGGCCGCTTTGATGCGGCGTGGCCGCCTTCAGCAGCAGGGGGTCGAACACGTGCGCCTCCATGTCCTGCAGGTTCTCCACCTCTTGGAACGAGTGGAGTTTTGCGAGCACGTCCATGCCGTCGCGGTAGATGCGGTCGAGGTTGCCCGTGTGGTCGGGGTGCGAGTGCGTCAGCACGATCTCCACGCCGTCCCAGGTGCGCCCGAGCGCGGCAAGCGCCCGGTCGAGCGCCTCCTCGCAGGCGGGGTGGTTGAAGCCCACGTCGACGATCGTGGTGCGGTTGTCGGAGAGCACCAGGTAGGAGTTGAGCGCCTTCAGGGGGTTGTGCGGCAGCGGCACGCGCACCAGGTACAGGTCGGGGAACAGCTCCACCGGCACGCCGAAGGGGGCCGCCAGGCACGCCCGGGTCGTCGCCGCGTCGATGCCGGGAAGCGCCCCTTCGGCCGTCTCTCCCATCTCTTCGACCACGTCGTCGAAAAATCCCGTGCCCGCGGCTGCTTCGGTGCCGTTCGCGTTCGTTCGATCCATGCGGCCTCCGTCTCTCTTCGAGGTGAAATAGCAAAAAGGCCGGGGCATCAGCCCCGGCCTGCAAGTTCTTGGTAGCTCCGACCGGATTCGAACCGGCGACCTCCGCCTTGAGAGGGCGGCGTCCTAAACCGCTAGACGACGGAGCCACATCGTGCGCTGTGCAGTATACCGTAAAAATGGCTGGGGTGGAAGGAGTCGAACCCTCACATACGGTACCAGAAACCGCTGTCCTGCCATTAGACGACACCCCATCGGCTTACCGATGCACATCCCGGGGTGTTGACCGCGAGACGCAAGCGCGAGTGCATATATTACGGGGAGCGTTGCCCTTCGTCAAGACCCCAAAGCACACTTTTTTGGAAAATCTCGAAGTCGCGGCCTTGCGCGGCGTTCGCGCACCGCGCGGTACAGGTTGAGGGCGGCGCCGTGAGGCGGCGAGCCGAAGGCCGCAGTCGAAGGATCTCCCCAACCGAGGACGATACTCGCCCGAGCCCCGCCTAGTCGAGTCCGTCCAAGAACCTCACGTTCACGTGCATGGCGTCGCAGAACGGCTTGTTGCGCGACGCTCCGCAGCGGCAGAGCGCGTAGCGGTTCCTCATCTCGTAGGCGGTGCCGTCCGCCCCGACGAGCGGAACGCCCCCGCGCACGAACAGCGGTCCGCTCACGTCTTTCTCGGGGTCTTCCAGCAGCGAGATCGCGGGGTTGTGCGGCGGTTCGCGAACCGTTCCGTTGTCGGTGTCGTAGTGCACCAGGCGTCCCGCCGGGCAGTCCGACGACGCCTTGACGGCCTCGCGCTCTAGCCGCTCGTCGCCCGAGAGCTCGGTGAGGGTCCACACGTCGCCGTCCTCGCGATGGCAGAACCGGGCGAAGGCGCACCGGTTGTCGTCGAGCAGCGTGACGCCCTCGCCGGGATACACGTCGGCGCGCTCCTCGAACGGCGCGCGGCTGGCCGTCTCGGCGCCCGAGAACCCTGCGGCCGCATGGGAGCCGTCGCAGAACGGAGGCGTCGTCGTGCGCCCGCAACGGCAGAGCGCGTACGTTTGCGCAGCGGGGAACGCGCGGCGCACGCGGTACTCGTAGTGTCCGTCGACCGGCGTGATGACCTCTTCCAGCAGCGGCACGGAGCCCTTCACCACGTAGGGGCCGTCCTCCGTCACGGTGATGCTCATCGACGGTGCGGCGTCGGGGTTCGGCCGGGGGCTCGTTTCCGGTTGCGCCTCGCGGCTCGTCTCGCGCTGGGTGCGTTCTTGGGTCATCGTTGCCATGGCGCCTCGCTTCCTTCTCGGGCTTGCGGATTTCTCCAGAAGTATAGGGAAAGAGCGCCCCGGTTCGGCGCCTTCGCGAGCGGTCGTTGCGCGCGGGAAGGCAAGCTGTCAGGTAATCTACACGTTTTCAGCGCAATCCGCGGCCCGCCCAGCGCGCCACGCGTCCAGGAACGCGAGCAGGGCGCCGCGTTCGTTCGGCACGCGCTCGTCGATCACGGCGTCGAGCGCCGCCGCGAGCGCCGCGCCCACGTCCGGCCCTTGCGGGATTCCCGCCGCCATGGCGTCGCGCCCGTCGATGCCCAGCTTCTTCAGGGTGAACGCCTCGTCCGCTTCCAGCACGCCGTCGAGCACCGCGTCCAGCTCGTCGGCCAACGCCACCCGTCCCGCGCACTGCGGCGCCTGGGCGAGCGCGTCGCCGCGCTTCAGGTCGCAGAGCGCGCGGAACAGCTCCACGTCGCCGCCGAGGCGGGCAAGCGCGCGCTTCACCGACTTCGAGGTCGGCTCGACGACGTCGTCGTGATACCTCACGAGCGTCAGCACCCGCCCGACGAAGGCCGGCGAGAGCGCGAGCCTTCCCATGGCGCATTGGGCGAGCTGCACGCTGATCTTCGCGTGGCCGTAGAAGTGCCCCGTGCCCTCGGGGTCTTGGAAGAACGCGGCCGGCTTGCCCGTGTCGTGGAAGAGCGCGGCCCAGCGCACGAGCGGGTAGGGCGGCGTGCCCTGCACGACGCGCGCCGTGTGCTCGAGCACGTCGTATATATGGTACAGCGTGCGCTGTTCGAACCCCTTGCACGCCACCAGCTCCGGCAGCACCGCCGCCAGCACGTCGACCGTTCCCATGAGCGCCTCGCGCACGTGCTCGCCCAGCAGCAGGCACTCCAGCTCGTGCGTCACGCGCTCCGCCGAGATGCGCAGAAGCTGGTTCTTGTTCGCCATCATGCCGGCATAGGTGTCCGCGTCTATGCCGAACCCCAGTTGGGAGGCGAACCGGCACGCGCGCAGGATGCGCAGGGCGTCTTCGGAGAAGCGCTTGGCGGGGTCGCCCACGGCGCGTATCGTGCGCGCCTTCAGATCCGCCCTGCCCCCGTACGGGTCGAGGATCCCGCGTGCAGGGTGGTAGGCCAGCGCGTTCACGGTGAAGTCGCGGCGGGCCAAGTCCTCCTCGATGGTGCGCACGAACGAGACGGCTTCGGGGTGTCGCGCATCCGTGTAGGCGCCGTCGGCGCGGTAGGTGGTTATCTCCAGGGCCTCGCCTTCGTCGACGACGGTGAGCGTGCCGTGGGCCGTTCCCGTCTCGTGCGTGCGCCAGCCCGCCGCCTCGAAGGCGCGCTGCACGTCGCGCCACGGGGCGTCGGTCGCGATGTCCACGTCGGCGCATGGGCGCCCGAGCAGCGCGTCGCGCACGAACCCGCCCACGCACCATGCCTCGTAGCCGGCCTCCTCGAGCACGGAAAGGGCGCGCGCCGCATGCGGGGGCAGCGCTATCGCGTCGATCAGCTCGTCGCTTCGTTGCATGCGTCCCTCCATGCCGCCGCCTTTCCGCTGCGCCGTCCTTCCGTCGGGCGGACCCTGCCGTTTTCCTTTTGCACTATATAGTATAGGGGAATCGGCTCCGGTTGGTTCCCCCGTGTCGGCGGGGTAGGGGTTTCGTTGCGCGATCGAAGGCCGACCCGACCCGACCCGACCCGACCC